>NZ_AP031590.1:0-2515657 GCF_041154755.1 Moraxella sp. K02
TATATCCACATTATTATCCACAATAATTTTATTTGTAAAATCGCGGTTTTATGATACATTACACCGATTTTGAAGATACTTGAATTAGGAAAATGAAGTTATGGCTGATGCGTTATGGCTTAAGTGCGTTGACGAATTAAAATATCAAGTACCTGATAATATTTTTACCATGTGGATTCGCCCATTATCCGCCTCAATGCATGACAACACGATGGTCGTCAATGTACCTAATCAGTACTTTGCCAGCTATGTTGAAAAAAATCATTTAAGTCAAATTCAAACGATTTTACATCAGCTTGAGCCAACCCTACCGATTCATGTGCAGATTCAAATTGATAAGGGTAACGCAATCACTGACGCTATTAGCACACAAGAGCTTGGTGAGCAAAACGTGACGCTGGTAAAAAATGAGCAGCAACGCTCTTTTCAGTACATCGATCCGCACTTCACGTTTGACCAATTTGTAACCGCAAAATCCAATCAAATCGCTTATAGTATTTGCCGAGAGACTGCCAACAATTTGGGTCAATCTAAAAATAATCCGCTGTTTATTTATGGCGCGACAGGTTTGGGAAAAACCCATTTGATGCAAGCAATTGCCCATGAGATTTTAAAGCAAGGCAAAAGTTTTTATTACTTCACGTCCGATAAGTTTGTTAACCAGCTGGTGAATTCATTAAGAAAACAAAAAATCGATGAGTTCAAAGATAAAATAAAAAAAGCCGATTTATTGATTATTGATGATATTCATGTAATTGCGGGCAAGCAAAAAAGTAGCGAGCAGTTTTTGCTATTGCTCAATGATTTTATGAGCAAAAATAAACAGGTGATTTTGGCATCTGATAAACACCCGAGCGCATTGACTGATTTTGACGAACGTTTGAAGTCACGTCTGGCTTGGGGGGTGGCAGTAGCGTTGGAGCCGCCAGAGTTAGAAACCCGTATTCAAATTTTGCAAAAAAAATCCAAAGCGCAAGAGGTGAATTTGCCAAAAGAGTGCGCCATTTTTATCGCTCAGCATATCATCGCCAATGTGCGAGAATTGGAAGGCGCACTCAACAAAGTTTTAGCCATTTCTCGTTTGCTCAATCAGCCTATCCATCTAGAGCTGGTACAAATGGCGTTAAAAGATTTGATTGCCATGCGTGTACAAGCGGTCAGTATGGATAATATTCGTAAAGTTGTTGCTGAGTTTTATGATATCTCAGTCAAAGACTTAATGGGTAAAAAGCGTTTACGTCATATCGCTCGTCCGCGGCAAGTGGCTATGAGTTTAGCCCGTGAACTAACCAACAACAGCTTTACAGAAATTGGTCAATCATTTGGCGGTCGCGACCATACCACGGTGATGCACGCCTGTGAGAAAGTTCAAGAACTTTGTGTCAGCGATCTGATGTTTGATAAGGATTATCGCTCATTAAAATTAATGTTACAGACCTAGTATTTTGTTAACTCGATTAAAAAGATTTTTAGTTAATTACCCCGTATAATAGATTGTAATTTTTCCATTTGTTAAACCATTCATTTTGATTTGAGGCGGTGCCATGCAATTAGTAATCTCTCGCGATTTGTTACTACAAGCGATTAATTTAATTTCAAAAGCCGCTGACAAACGCCATAACATGGTGATTTTGGGAAATATGAAATTGGCGTTAACCCCCTCTCAATTGGTGATGGTAGCGTCAGATTTGGAGCTTGAATTACAAGCCACCCTTAATTTGCCAGCATCGGCGTGCAAACAACCAGGTGAAATCACCGTTCCTGCCAACAAATTCAAAGATATCGTAAAATTATTGCCCGACGGTTTACCGGTCTCTATCACTGTCGCTAACGACAATCAGTGTTTAATTGTCTGCGGTAGTAGTCGTTTTAAACTCAGCACCTTGCCTGCCCAAGACTTTCCCCTATTGGGTGAGCCCGAGCAAGTCACGCCTATTCAATTGGGCCGTGAAGACCTAGTCGATTTGCTCGATAAAACGCATTTTGCGATGGCAGTGCAAGACGTGCGTTACTATCTCACCGGTATGCTGTTTGAGGTTAAAGAGCGGCAATTAGCGACAGTATCAACCGATGGTCACCGCTTGGCATTGGCTCGTACAGTGATAGCGTGTGATGATAACGTGGCACTGTCTGCAATTTTACCAAGAAAAGCCGTACTTGAATTACAACGTTTGTTAGCAGAGCTTAAACGCCTGCTACCGAATCAAGATAATAAAATCACCCTCAATGTCGGTCGTGAATTTTTACAAGTCTTACTCCCGTTTGGAGAAGTTGATAGCACAGGTCAGCTAAAAAATGCCATCATGGTGGCTTTTACCGCGCGTTTGATTGATGGTAAATTCCCCGATTATCGCCGCGTCATGCCGTCATTGACCAACAAAATTGCCCGTATCAGCCAAGAGCAGCTGGCGAATGTGCTTCGCCGCGTGGCTATTTTGAGTAACGAGAAATCGCGTGGTGTGATTTTTGATTTTTCAGGCGATAACAATTTGATGGTACGTGCTAGTAATGCTGAGCAAGATGAAGCCAGTGAGCAGCTTGAGGTTAAATATCAAGGTGAGCCATTAGAGATATCATTTAACGTGGCTTATTTACTAGATGTGCTGAATGTACTGCAAGGCGAAATTGACTTTAACATGAGCCAAGCCAATGCTTCGGTATTGGTACAACAAGTCAATGACAGCAAACACGAATTTGTGGTTATGCCAATGCGTATTTAGTCAGCGGGCATATTTTTTTCAATCCAGTGATGAGTAGTCAAGTAGATAAATCATGCAAATTATTGAATTAGCTATTCATCATTTTCGCAATCTTCACATGATTGAATTACAACCCAGCAGTTGTAATGTGTTCTTGGGGCAAAATGGCAGCGGAAAAACGTCGCTATTAGAAAGCATATATTTATTATCGCGCGGCAAAAGTTTTCGCCATCATCAACCCAGGCATTATATTGAGCATGGTTTTAGCGATACGACGGTTTTTGCTAGGCTCAATCATGAGCAAACGGTCGCTATTGCCAAATCCCAAGATGCTACCACGCAATTACGGCTCAATGGTCAGTCGCTTGTTACCCAAAGCCCACTTGCGCAGCTACTACCCACCCTATTGCTCGAGCCTGTGAGCCTTGCACAGCTAGAAGACGGTAGTCAAGCAAGGCGTGAAATGCTAGATTGGTTAGGGTTTCACGTGGAACAATCATTCCACCCCAATTGGTTGTCTTATCAGCGTCTACTAAAACAGCGCAATAGCTTATTAAAGCAAAATGCTGGCAACGTCTCATTAACTAGCCTGCAACAGCAAGAACTGTCAGCTTGGGATCACCAGCTAAGCCAACATGCAGAAAAAATTCACCAAGCAAGGGCCTACATCATTGAACAATGGCAGCCCCATTTTTTGGCGCAAGTGCAAAAATTTTTACCCCAGTATGCCGAAAAATTACGATTGCGTTATACACCGGGGTTTGATACTGAAGCTGGCTTAGCAATTACCTTAGCCAATCGTTTAGCGTCTGACATTGAGCTTGGCTATACGCGTATGGGATGCCATCGGGCTGATATCAATGTTGTGCTAGATTTAGTGCATACCGATGCAGCAGGGCATAAACACAAGCAGACATTGCTTGCCACCGATATGCTGTCACGGGGTGAAAAAAAATTATTGGTCATGGCGCTTCGCTTATCGCAGTTGCCGTTACTCAATCAGGTCGATAAAGTACCCTTGGTATTGGTGGACGATATCACAGCGGAATTGGATAATGACGCGCTTATGTTGTTATTAACTGGCTTAAAACAAGTTAATTCACAGCTGTTTATCACCAGTCTTACCCAAGATATCGTCGATAGTATTCAAAAGATTTGGCAGGATAATATAAAACTGTTTCACGTGGAACAGGGAAGCTTTAGACAATTACCGCTTAAAACACAACCTATTAAAAATGACCTATAAAAACCAATAATATTTTTAAGTGACTAAGTCTAGATGATTAAGTATTTTTTCAAACTGATGTAACTTAAACTCCCTCTTTTTTAGCTCAGCTAAATCACTATTTTGCCTCTCACAAGCAGGGATATTCAGTGACTTTTCCCCTGAAATTTGCTACAATAAACCCTTTATTTTTCGCCAAAAAACTAAGAAAAAAATCAACGATTTTGACCATAAAATCGAGTATGTTCTGACGTTTTTGCCATGCAAAACTTATGGAGTCATCATGACTGATACATCTGCGAATGTAGCCGATCAGACACAACAATCTACTACCCAATTAAGTCATCAACAAAATAAAGCTTATGGTTCTGACAGTATCCGCGTACTTCGTGGCTTAGAAGCCGTGCGTGTACGCCCTGGTATGTACATTGGCGATACCGACGATGGCACGGGTTTGCATCATATGGTGTTTGAAGTGGTAGATAACGCCATTGATGAAGCTTTGGCGGGTCACTGTGATCAAATTGACATCATCATCCATGAAGATGAATCGGTCAGCGTCAAAGACAATGGACGCGGTATTCCTGTCGATATTCACCCAGAAGAAGGAGTGTCAGCCGCGCAGGTTATCATGACAGTACTGCATGCGGGCGGTAAATTTGACGACAACAGTTATAAAGTCTCAGGTGGTTTGCACGGTGTTGGTGTGTCAGTGGTTAATGCGTTATCGAAAAAACTGGTGCTTGATATTTGGCGTGATGGCTACCACTATAGCCAAACGTATGCCGATGGTGAGCCCGTAGCCCCTGTCGAGCAACTTGAAGCCACCCAGCAAACAGGTACACAAGTGCGTTTTTATCCAAGCGATGATATTTTTACAGGCACGATTTTTGATTTTGAAATTCTCGCCAAGCGCTTACGCGAATTGTCGTTTTTAAACTCGGGTGTACGCATCGTATTGACGGATGAGCGCGATGACAAACGCCATGAGTTTGAGCACGTCGGCGGTCTATCTGAATTCGTTCATTACATCAATGCGGGCAAAACTGGGTTAAATGAGGTGTTTCATTTTACCAGTCAAGAAAATGATGGTATCAGCGTCGAAGTGGCATTGCAATGGACAGATAGCTACAACGAAAAAGTATTATGCTTTACCAACAATATCCCGCAAAAAGATGGTGGTACCCATCTTTCTGGTTTTCGTTCGGCATTAACACGCTGCCTAAATAGCTATATGGATAGCGAAAACTTGATGAAAAAAGAAAAAGTTGCGGTAACAGGTGACGATGCGCGGGAAGGTCTGACGGCGATTATTTCTGTCAAAGTACCTGACCCAAAATTCTCAAGCCAAACAAAAGATAAACTGGTATCGAGTGAAGTCAAACCAGCGGTTGAATCAGCCATGCACGATAAGTTTAGCGCTTACTTGCTTGAAAATCCCAATGCTGCCAAAGGGATTGCTGGTAAAATCATCGATGCCGCCCGTGCAAGAGAAGCGGCGCGTAAAGCTCGTGAAATGACTCGCCGTAAAACGACACTTGATATCGCAGGTCTGCCAGGCAAACTTGCTGATTGCCAAGAAAAAGACCCTGCGATGTCAGAGCTGTACATTGTGGAAGGGGACTCGGCAGGCGGTTCTGCCAAACAAGGTCGTAACCGTAAGATGCAGGCGATTTTGCCGCTGAAAGGTAAAATTCTAAACGTAGAACGTGCGCGTTTTGATAAGATGCTATCGTCGCAGGAAGTGGGTACCTTGATTACCGCATTGGGTACAGGCATCGGACCTGATGAGTACAATCCTGATAAATTACGCTATCACAAAATTATCATCATGACCGATGCGGACGTGGATGGTTCACATATTCGCACCTTGCTTCTGACGTTCTTTTTCCGTCAAACCCCAGAGCTATTAGAACGTGGTCATATTTATATTGCACAGCCACCGCTGTATAAAGTGAAAAAAGGTCGCCAAGAATTGTACGTCAAAGATGATGAAGCGTTAAAGGCCTATTTATTGTCGTCAACCATTGATGATACCCAGTTGCATTTGAGTGAAGGTACGCCTGCGGTCACAGGGCAAGCACTAGAAACCTTGCTCAATGATTATAACCAAACTCAGACCATCAAAAACCGTTTGCAAATCAAATATCCAAGCGCCGTATTGGATGCGTTGGCAATTACCAACAAACTTAGCATGCCAATGATTGAAGATGAAACGCAAATGCGAAATTGGGTAGAAGCGTTAGCGCAGAATCTAGCAGTGACGGCAGACGGATTACACCCACAAATTGAATTAGAGTCCTTTAGCAAACAAGAAGGCGATCATCAAAAAACCTATTATCTACCGCGCGTGACGATTTTTATCCATCAATTGCCACACGCATACTTGTTAGATACCGCATTTATTGGTTCAGGTGAGTATAGTCGTTTGCATCGCTTGACCAGTCAGTGGAAAGACATGTTGTCAGATACCGCCTATATTGCTAAAGGTGATAAAAAACTGCCGATCAAAGATATGGGTTATCTATGGCAATTTATTATGAGTGATGCGCGCCGTGGTTTAGCGATTCAGCGTTATAAAGGATTGGGGGAGATGAACGCTGATCAATTATGGGAAACCACGATGGACCCAGAAAATCGCCATATGCTAAAGGTCACCATTGAAGATGCGATTGCCGCTGACCATTTGTTCTCTTGTCTGATGGGGGATGATGTAGAACCGCGTCGTGCCTTTATTGAGGAGAATGCGTTAACGGTGACCAACTTAGATATTTAATCCAATTTTAGGGTCATGTTTTAATACTTTAATACAATGCAAACCACCTTATGTTGTAATAAGGTGGTTTTATTTCAGCTTGAATTTTTAAAAGAGATATCACATGATTTCTTTATTACTGCTAGCGATAGCCTTATCAATGGATGCCTTTGCTGTAGCGATTGGATTGGGTGCCAAACACCGCCAAGATACGACCAAAATTGCGGTCATGGCAGGCGTATATTTTGGCGTCTTTCAAGGGTTGATGCCTTTGATTGGTTATCTCGGTGGACGTTCAATCTTAGGATTTATCGCAAATTGGGCACCTTGGATCGCATGTATTATTTTAGTCGGGCTTGGTGGAAAAATGCTGTATGAAGCCTTATCTGGCGATGATGAAGATGCCACATCACAAGATTCCACCCCGCACAATATTGCTTTAGATATCGCCAATGATGCCAATGTTGTCATCACGCATAAAACCATGACTACTTTAGCGATTGCAACTAGTATTGATGCAATGGCAGCTGGATTTACCTTAAATTTAATTCCAGTCAATCCTTATGTATCCTGTGCAGTAATTGCCGTGGTAACAGGAATTTTTAGCTTTATTGGCGTCTTTATGGGCAAGCAATCAGGTACATGGTTAGAGAGTAAAGCTGAAATTTTTGGTGGGTTAGTGTTAATCGGTATTGGCATTAAAATGGTAATTTAATAGACCAGTTTTTTTGTCTTGGATTTCAACAGTTCAAATAAAAAAGACTTTCAAGTAAATGAAAGTCTTTTTTTATTTTAAGCTAAATTAATCGAAAGATTAACGCTCAATACGATACCAGGCATCACGTGCTGCTAGGCGAGCTTGGTCCCAAGTCAAACGTGAGCTACCTTTGAATTGTTCCCAATCAGTGCGTAAGTCATTTTCAACACTTTCAAAGTCATTAGCAGTATTAAAATGATGACGTGCACGGTAACCATAATCATACGCTGAGCGATAGTCAGTATCGTAATCATAGCCTTGGCTATAGTAAGTCGTTGTATTGTAGTTATTGCGCCAGTAGGTATCTTCTTCTGTATTACCTTCAAGCGTATTTGCTACGGCGTTACCTGTGGCTGCACCTGCTACAGCACCAATGGCACCGCCAACCAATGAACCTACTGGACCACCTACTGCACCAATCGCTGCGCCTGTAGCGGCACCAGCTGCCATACCTGTACCACTGGCAACAGGATTAGCTTCTTTACGTTGTTCACCTGCCTGAGTTGGGTTAACTGCTTCACCGACTTCATGACCGGCTGCACCACCAGCTACAGCGCCAATCGCGCCACCCACTAAGGTACCAACAGGACCCGCTACTGAACCAACGGCCGCACCGGCTGCTGCGCCACCTAGTGCGCCAGACCCACTGGCAACTGGGTGAGGTTTTTCATAGGCATCTTCAGCAGTAGTAGGGTTGACTGCTTCACCGACTTCATGACCTGCCGCGCTACCTGCCACGGCACCAATCGCACCACCAATCAATGTACCAACAGGACCCGCTACCGAACCAACGGCTGCACCCGCTGCGGCACCACCTAATGCGCCTGTACCAGTAGCAACAGGATGACCTTTTTCTTCACCTTCTGCATAGCCATCCACTGTTTCTTCACCTTCTGCATAGCCATCCACTGTACGAAGACGTGGTGAATATTCTTGACCAGCAATACGAGCATCTGTTCTATCCCAACCGTCACGAATCGCTTCTTTGGCATCTTGCCATGCAAGACGTGAACTACCCTTTACTTCATGCCAGCTACGTTCAAGATCAGATTCCACACTGTCAAACGTTGTGCCCGCTGGGTATTTTGCACGATTGGCATAACCGACGGCATAAGCTGGTTGATAGTCAGTGGTATAATCATAACCATCTCTATAGTACGTTGTTTGTGAATAAGTATCGTTCCAATAAGTATCTTCAATCGTTGGGTCAATAGCTTCACCTGCAGCGTGACCTGCAGCACCACCCGCGATCGCACCGATTGCGCCACCAATTAACATACCCAATGGACCACCAATAGCACCGATAGCCGCACCCGCTGCGGCACCACCCATACCGCCTACTGCAGTACCGATTGGGTGTGAACCTGGCTCACCAGTGATAGGGTCGCGGTTTAAGTCTGAATTATTAATATTATCTACCATGATTGTATCCTCATTTGAAGTTTTTTTATCCAAACCATATTAGTCTTTAGAGAAAATTTTTAATACGGCTATTATTTTTATTGTCGAAAAACGATTAAACGTGACGTCAACTTAAAATCAATAAGTTAAAATCAATTTTTTCGTAAAACCGTTTTCGGTTATTACCGTTTCATGATAATAAATTTTTGCGTCTACTCTGTATCAGTATCAGCAATCTTTTCGTAGAGTTTGGTAAACCTAAAGCCTCTTGGATGAGGTTTGTGTAACAAAGATAATCAATTGGTGAAAATGATATAAAAAAACCTAAGTAAAGACCCTTTGTTATAGAAATTTTTTAGGGAAAATTTTTACTTAAAACATTTATGCAGCCATTATTCATTCTATAAAAATCAGCAAATAAAGCCGTTAATTGGTACAATACCCATAAATTTTTGAAACCTGTTAGCATCGGTTCAATTAAGCTATTTATCCAAATTTAAAGAGGCTCGTATGTCAACATCCAACAACTCAATCAAACAAGACCGTATCTTGGTATTGGATTATGGTTCACAGTACAGTCAACTGATTGCGCGCCGCGTGCGCGAAGCAGGAGTATTCTGTGAAATGTACCCATACGATATCGACGCACAGCGAATTCACGACTTTGGTGCAAAAGGGGTTATTTTATCGGGTGGTCCAGAGAGCGTGTATGCAGAAAATAGCCCAAAAATTAATGACGCCGTATTTGATATCAATGTGCCTGTACTAGGCATTTGCTATGGTATGCAGGCGATGGCAGATCGGTTTGGTGGCAAAATAGAAGCCAGTAGTCACCAAGAGTTTGGCGCTGCTATCATTGAAAAAACCGCTCAAGATAGCTTCTTTAAAGATATTGAAGATGAGCCTAACAAATTACACGTTTGGATGAGTCATGGCGATAAAGTTGTTGAGTTACCTACAGGCTTTGAAGTGACTGCGATAACCCCAAGCTGTCCAATTGCGGCGATGGCAAATGAGAGCAAGCATTATTACGGAGTGCAGTTTCATCCAGAAGTGACCCATACGCTACAAGGTGAAGCATTGATTAGCCGATTCGTGCACCAAATCTGTGGCTGTGCCAATGCATGGACACCGGACAATATCATTGAAATGCGTGTCGCGCAATTAAAAGAACAAATTGGCGATGAGCAAGTGTTGTTGGGACTTTCGGGCGGCGTAGATAGCTCGGTGGTAGCCGCACTGCTTCACAAAGCGATTGGCAAGCAGCTAACCTGTGTGTTTGTTGATAATGGTTTGTTACGGCTCCATGAAGGCGACCAAGTGATGCAAATTTTTGCTGAAAACATGGGCGTTAAAGTCATTCGCGTGGATGCTGAAGAACGTTTTTTGACCGCATTAGCCGGCGTTAGCGATCCAGAAGCCAAACGTAAAATCATTGGCAAAACATTCATCGATGTGTTTGCAGATACCGCGCGTGAACTGTCGGGTGAGGGCAAAGGCATTCAATTCTTGGCACAAGGTACCATTTACCCCGATGTCATTGAATCTGCAAAAAGTCACCAAGGCAAAGCGCATGTAATCAAGTCGCACCACAATGTCGGTGGCTTGCCAGACGATTTGCAGTTTAAACTCATTGAACCCTTACGTGATTTGTTTAAAGATGAAGTGCGTAAGCTCGGCGTGACATTAGGGCTACCTGAAAAAATGATTTATCGTCATCCTTTCCCAGGTCCAGGGCTAGGCGTGCGTATCTTGGGTGAAGTGAAAAAAGAGTATGCTGATATTTTGCGTCAAGCCGATGCCATCTTTATGCAAGAGTTGGAAAAATCTGGGTGGTATGATAAAACCGCACAAGCGTTTGCGGTGTTCCAACCGGTAAAATCAGTGGGCGTGGTCGGTGACGGTCGCCGCTATGCGTGGGTGATTGCGTTACGGGCGGTTGAAACCATCGACTTTATGACAGCGCGTTTTGCCCATTTGCCGTATGATTTGATTGAAACCGTGTCCAATCGCATCATGAATGAAATCAAAGAAGTATCACGTGTGACCTACGATATCTCAAGTAAGCCACCAGCGACCATTGAATGGGAATAAAGCGACTAAAAAAGCTCATAAAAAAAGGCGATTAATTATCGCCTTTTTTGTGGGTTTAAACCACTTAAACCACGACCGGTAACGTTATCAAGTATTGCTTTTACGGATCGCTAAAATAATCATTACCAATAAAATGCTAAAAAACCCCAATGATAATTCTGGGATACTAAAGCCTAAAAACGTCCAGTCAATCACCGCACACTCGCCAGAACCTTTAAATACTTCTTTCAACACTTGGGCAATCGGCAGCGTATCCATCCAATAGTCTAACCCAGGACCACATGAGGGTACTTGGTCAGGTGGCAGGTGTTGAATCCATACATGGCGAATCGCCACCGCAATTGACCACAAAATGCCGAGCAGTGCGCCAAACATCAACAAAATCTTTGCCCAAGCTTGTTTTGGATTGAGCAAAAAGGCGATAAACGCAAAAATCCCCATCACAATCAAACCCACTCGCTGAAAGATACACAGCGGACACGGGTCTAATTTTACCACCCCTTGCAAATAAAAATAGGCGAAACTCATGCCAATAATGCTGGCTAACGTTAATAGTCCTGCCAGTCCCCGATAACTTAACAAGCTGTGGGTCAATGAAGTATCACGCATAAAAAAACCATCAAACAATTTAGTGAAAAAGAATAAGCCAAATCATAGCGCTTAGAATTTTAGAAATTTAACGCTATAGAATAATCAGCCCAACGATACCTGATTACTAGCACCTACTAACTAGCGAAATTGACCCACATAGGCATAAAAATCTTGTGTGTCATTCTGCTCGATATCGGCTTGCTCATGCACAGAGGTTTTGGCAAGCTGCTCAAAGTAAGTCATTTGCTCAGGGAGCAATCCTTGATGTCTTAAGCGATTGGCATGCATTTGCGCCAGTGACTTACCAAACTGCCAGCTACTATCAAAGCGTTCGGTATCGGCTAATACTTGTGCTGATAGGGTATTGTCTGGATTTTGTGCTTTTGCCATCATCGCTTGCCACGCGTTGCGGTAATCATTGCTACCATAAGTAACATCCATGAGTTCTGATAGCTTACGCATACTTAGCAGATGCTGTAGTAGCCAGTCTTTAAATGCGACTTGCCCAGCTCCTGTATCAATCATTAAGTTTGGCTCGCGCCCTTGATTGACGATTTTTTCTTGGTTTTGCGCAAGTAGGGCATCTTCATCGGGCAATAAGTCAGGACTATCGAGCAATAGACAGTACAATGCCAAAATTTCCATAAAACAGGCGGTATTTAAGCTGATACCGATTTCGCTATACGGATCTAAGTCAATCGCTCGGAGTTCCACATAAGCGATACCGCGCTTGGCTAAGGCATCACTGGGGTTTTCGCCAGGTTGGGTAATTTGTTTGGGTCGAATTGGACTGTAGTACTCGTTTTCAATCTGTAAAATATGGTCATTGATTTGAATGGGATAGCCATTGTCGTCATCGAGTCCCAACGCGCTAAAATTAGGATGCGGCGTGTGGATGGCATTACGCAAACCTGCGACATATTCATCGAGACTGTTGTAACGGATATCTAAATCATCTTGTACACTATTTTGGTAACCCAGTTTGCCCATACGCAGAGAGGTAGCGTTGGGTAAATAGTAAGTTGATGCGTTCATTGGCTGTAGCGGATGCTCGCGACCCTTTAAAAAACACGCGCATACGGCAGGACTTGCACCAACCAAGTACAGCACCATACCACTGAGACGCTTGAAGTTACGAATCAGACCCAAATATTTTTCATTTTTAAATTCAGTTAATGACTGGGTATCACCTAACTGCTGTTGCCAAGCGGTGAATAAATTATCACCAAATGATAAATTATAATGCAATCCAGCAATGGTCTGCATACGGCGACCATAGCGAATACCCAAGCCGTGACGATATAGGGTTTTTAATCTACCTGAGTTTGAGGTGCCATAGTCTGCCAGCAAAATATCTTCATCACCCGAAATCATACAAGGCATCGACATCGACCAAAACAGCTCGTCATCGGTCAAAGCATTTTGTACCACAATATGCAAATCACGCAGCATATCAAGCGCTTCTTTTACCGTGGGTTTTGGCTCAGTAATCAGCTCTAACAAGCTTTCAGCGTAGTCAGTAGTGATAAAAGGGTGAGTGAGTTTTGAGCCAAGCTTTGTCGGGTGTGGGGTAGTGGCGATATATCCCTCAGGGCTCATACGTAAGCCTTCTTTTTCGATACCCCGTAGCATGCCATGAATGTTTTCAGCGGTCAGCCAAGAAGGTAGCTGCAAAGAAGTACAAGTTTGAGGCGCTTGGGTCATAGTTATCCTAGAATTATTTTTAATTGTGTGAAATTATGCCACCAAATTTACACAAACACTATCAAAATATCGTGATGACGAAATTACCAATTCCAATAATCCCCAAACGTAAAAAACCCACAGTAATAATACCGTGGGTATGATAAAAACTATCCCATTATTTAATTAAGTGGTAATTTTTACCTGAAACTTTTAATCAGCAATAAGGCATTAAGAGAAATCTAATTCAGTCTCAAACCCTTTTAATTCATGACGCGCCATGGCTAGGTTTGATTTTTGGCGATCAAGTACTAGGTACAAAAATAGGTTTTCGTTACGTACTAGCGGACGGATTAAGTGATATTGTTTACTTAATGTAATTAAGATATCTTCGATATTGTCGTTAAGACCTAATGCTTTAGAAGTTTTACGTTTTGCACGTACCACTTCAGTGTTACCCGCTGCTGCAACTTCAAGGTCGATACCATTACCGGTTGAAGCAAGTGCTAGACCTGATTCGCTGTCAACCAATGCAGCTGCAATGAAACCGTCGATGTTATTGAGTGAGTCTAAAGATAATTTAGCCATGATAAGCTCCTTGGTGTTATTAAACTAATAATAAAGATTGCTTATTAATCATTGCTTAGCTAACAAACTTAAATCATTAACACATTTAACATTAAGTAATTAACAAGAATAAATTAATATCAACCTATATTAGGGTAGTTGATGATAACACGGTTAAGTGTCATCACGCTGTTGATAAAAACATTATTACGGATAAAGGCTAATGACACAAATCAAATCTGATAAACGCTGAAAAAATGTAGATGATTTTATTCAAAGGTAACAAATACAGGATAAACGAAAATTAAAAGGCTAAACTTAACAGTTACTGACTATATTTAAGACAGAATTTAAGCTAAAGCCTTTTAATCATTCAAATAAACTGGGTAAAGAAACCCGGTAAAATTAGCCAGTAAAGCTAGATAGAAAATGACGAACCACAACCACAAGTCGTGGTGGCGTTTGGATTGTTGACGGTAAAACGCGAGCCTTCTAATCCTTCCACATAATCAATGGTTGAGCCATGTAGATATTGGTAGCTCAAACTATCAACGACCAATGCTACATCAGCGTTGCTAAAGGTAGCATCATCATCGCCCAAGTTTTCTTCAAAATTAAAACCATATGAAAAACCCGAACAGCCACCACCCGTCACATATACCCGCAGCATCAAGTCGTTATTGCCTTCTGAATCACGTAGGTTACGCACTTTTTTGGCAGCATTATCGGTCAAGGTCATGCCATCAACCATACTATCAGTTACGGTATCAATCATCGGGGTATTCCTTATAAAAACTTTTTTCTTATTATGGGGTGCTTGCTTTATACTATCAAGAATTTTCCCATTTAATTTTAGTCAAATTTTTTGAGTTTTGAGCCGATTATGATAGAACTAAAAGATGCCAGTATTCGCCGTGATGGGCGCGTATTATTTAAAGATGTTAATTTGCAAATCCATCCAGGTTGGAAAATCGGGTTAACAGGCAACAATGGCACAGGTAAATCCAGTTTTTTTGCGACGCTATTGACCCAAAAAGGCGAAGGCGAATTGGCACTCGATACAGGCGGTCTATCGGTTCCCAACAGTTGGCAAATCGGTCATATGGCGCAAGAGATTGAAAGCACTGACCAGTCGGCGATAGATTTTGTATTGAGTGGCGACAAAGAATACTTTGAGCTGCAAGATAAGATTAACCATCCAGATACCTTGTCAGAAGATGAGCTTGCCCACGTGCACGCCCGCTTTGATGATATCCATGGCTATAGTATCCCTGCAAAAGCGTCCCAAATCATGACAGGACTTGGGTTTAATGTTGCTCAAGAAAGCCAACCTGTGAGTAGTTTTTCAGGCGGCTGGCGTATGCGCCTAAACCTTGCCAAAACCTTAATGAGCCGTGCGGATTTATTGTTGCTTGATGAACCGACCAATCACTTGGATTTAGATGCCATCTTGTGGCTTGAAGAATGGCTCAAAGCCTATGACGGCACGCTACTCATGATTTCGCATGACCAAGCGTTTTTGGATAATGTGGTGAGTAATATCTTGCACATTGAGAACCAACAAATGACCCTTTATACAGGCAATTACAGCACCTTTGTGCGTACCCGTAGTGAACGCCTAGCCCAGCAGCAGCAACAGTTTGAAAAACAGCAAGAAACCCGTGCGCACCTCGAAGATTTTATCCGCCGTTTTAAAGCCAAAGCCTCCAAAGCCAAACAAGCGCAAGCCCGTGTCAAACAGCTAGAACGGATGACCGAGCTAGCGCCTATCATGGCGGACAATCCGTTTCAGTTTCGGTTCAAATCCCCTGTGCAATTAACATCGCCATTATTGGTGCTAAATAATGCCAGTGTAGGTTACAATGGTGTCGCGCTCATCGAGAAAATTCGCCTACAAATTACCCCTGACAGCCGCATCGGGCTGCTAGGGATGAATGGCGCAGGCAAATCAACGGTCATTAAAGGCTTGGTGGGTGAGTTGCCTATCTTGGCTGGGACGCGTAAAGCCGCAGATAGTTTAGTACTAGGATATTTTAACCAACACCAAATGGATAGCCTCGATGGCGAAGCATCCCCCATGTTGATGCTGCAGCGTCTCGCAGGCAAAACCTCAGACGCTGATTTACGGGCGTTTTTAGGTAGTTTTGACTTTCGCGGTGAGCGTATTGATACCCAAAGCAAGTTATTCTCTGGCGGTGAGCGGGCTAGACTCACCCTTGCGCTCATCGTATGGCAGCGCCCCAATGTGTTGGTATTAGACGAGCCGACCAACCACCTAGATTTGGAGATGCGGCAAGCATTGAGCATGGCTTTGCAAGAATTTGAAGGGGCGGTCATTCTGGTGTCACATGACCGAGAAATGATAGCCAATGTTTGCGATGAGCTATATTTGGTGCATGATGGGCAATGTAATGTCTTTGACAATGACATCGCTTATTATAGTCAGTGGTTATCACAAACCCGCAAACAGCAAGCCAAACAAGCGAACGACAATAAAAAGCTCGAAGACAAAAAATTAGCTGACCATAGAAAAGATGTTTCACGTGAAACGTCTAGCGCACCCAATGCATTATCTAAAGAAGAACAACGCAAAAAATCCGCTGAACAGCGTAAACTCACCGCGCCCATCCGTAAAAAAATCGAAAACGATGAGGAACAGCTAGAAAAATTGGGCGAAAAACTGGCGAAAATTGAAGAACAGTTAGGCGATACCAGTCTGTACGAGGATAGCCTAAAAGCGGATTTGTTAACGTTGCTCGATGAGCAGACGGCATTAAAAAGTGAGATTGAAGCAGTCGAAGAGCAGGTGATGAATTTGATGATGGCACTCGAAGACATCGAAAATAATTTTAATTAGACAATAAAAAAGACAGCCTAGACTGTCTTTTTTTATTTAATCAAACATTATTTTGCATCAGCAAAGTATTGTTGCAAGTCATCATTACCACCGATGTGCTTGCCACCGATAAATACTTGCGGGGTGGTTTCACGACCAGTAATTGCTCGCACTGAGGTAATACTGGCATCTTTACCAAGTACAATTTCTTCAAACTCAAAGCCTTTTTGGGTTAACGTTTCTTTGGCTTTGGTACAATGTGGGCAACCAGGCTTGGTAAAAATAGAGACAGAGGGTTTGTCTTGCCAGTTTGGGTCAATATATTTAATCATGGTATCGGCATCTGATACTTCGTATGGGTCATCACTGCCGCTGTCTTGGGGTTCGTCAAAGATTTTGACGATTTTACCATCATCGACCAGCATTGAATAACGCCATGAACGTTTGCCAAACCCAATTGCTGAGTCATCAATTAGGCGCCCCATCGCTTCAGTAAACTCACCGTTACCATCTGGAATCACGGTTACATTGCTACAGTCTTGGTCTTTTGCCCAAGCATTCATAACAAACGTATCGTTGACCGAGACACACACGATGTCATCAACGCCTAGTTTAGCAAATTCAGTTGCCAATTCATTATAGCGGGGTAAATGCAGTGATGAACACGTTGGTGTAAATGCCCCAGGTAAGGCGAATAATACTACTTTTTTGCCTTTAAATAATTCATCCGTACTAATATCTACCCATTTGCCTTGCTGTTGGGTATGAAAAGTCACGCTTGGCACTTGTTTGCCAATCATATCGCTAAACGCCATGTCCTACTCCTTATTATGGTAAATTGTTATACTACATTTTTTAGTAAATTACCTATCTATTTACTCATTATACAAACAAATAAGGTAAAAAACTGTAATCAGCGTGATTAAAAAGTTAATTATTTTAATCAGTATTTTAATCAGTATTTTAAATCATTATATAGTTTATGATTTATTTTATATGATTAACTTCGGTAAAAACAGCTAGTCAATTGTTAAAAATTGACAAAATCAGTTATGATAGGGCAGATTTTTTAGATTTTATTTAACGAATTTGATAAGGAAAACCTTATGCCATCATTTGACGTGGTTTCAGAGTTACAGTTATTTGAAGTTAAACATGCCGTACAAAATACCGAGAAAGAAATCGCCACCCGGTTTGACTTCAAAGGCAGCGATATTAAAGTCGAACTGAATGAAAAAGACAAAAAAATCACCATCACCGCAGACAATGAGTTGCAGATGGAAAACGTGTATGCCATGCTTGAGAAAAACATGATAAAACGTGGGGTGGATTTGCAGTCGCTCGACCCACAGGATAATCAAGGCTCGGGCAAACAAATGAAAAAGGTGGTCAATCTCAAAGATGGACTTGATGGCGATACTGCCAAAAAAATCAGTAAGGCATTAAAAGAGTCGGATTTGAAAGTATCGGCAGCGATTCAAGGCGATAAAGTACGGGTCAATGATAAGAAAAAAGACACGCTACAGCAAGCGATGGCGTTTTTAAAAGAAAAACAATTTGGCGTGCCACTGCAATTTAATAATTTTAAAGACTAAAACGCAAAAATTAGCACGCAAAAATTAGTACAAAACAACTAGCATAAAAAAAGCCCTTGTTTCAAACAGGGCTTTTATTTTTACAGGTTGCTATTAAAGACTTTCTTTCGTAGAAGGCAATCTATCGAGTGCGCGTTCATCATATTCCACCGCCATGCGTAGCGCACGAGCAAATGCCTTAAACGTACTTTCAATTTGGTGATGGCTGTTTTTGCCTTTCAAGTTATCCAAATGAATAGTTATCATGGCATGATTGACAAAGCCATAGAAAAATTCACTGAACAAATCCACATCAAACCCACCAATCATCGCACGGGTAAATGGGATATCCATGTGCAGTCCAGGGCGACCTGAAATATCTACTACCGCACGGCTAAGGCTTTCATCAAGCGGGGCATAAAAATGTCCATAACGCACGATGCCTTTTTTATCGCCAATTGCTTGTTTAAAGGCTTGACCTAGTGTAATGCCAACATCTTCGACACTATGATGGTCGTCAATGTGGGTATCACCGTTACAGGTGATATCCATGTCAATTAAGCCATGCCGTTTGATTTGGTCAAGCATATGGTCAAGAAATGGCACGCCCGTGTCAATACTACCTTGACCGGTACCGTCAAGGTTGATAGACACGGTGATTTGGGTTTCGGCGGTATTTCGTGTGACAGTGGCGATACGCGATGGGCGAGTGGTCATGGTTTTCCCTTACAGTTAAAAATCACAATCTTTTATGTTCAGCATCTTTTTCACGTTGTTTGATAACTTTACGCACTTTATCACGCGCCCGGTCTTGTTTGAGCTTGGATAAATAATCCACAAAAACTTTACCATTTAAGTGGTCAATTTCATGTTGGATACATACGGCAAGTAGGCCTTGTGCTTCCTCAACAAACGGGTTGCCCTGCGCGTCGACAGCCTCAATTCTGACATGTTTGGGTCTATCGACTTTGTCATAATACTCTGGCACAGACAAACACCCTTCTTCGTAGCTATATAATTCATCGGCTAATGGGGTAATAACAGGGTTGATAAACACCCGAGGCTGGCTGCCATCTTCAGATAAGTCCATCACCACCAATTGAATGTGCTCATCCACTTGTGTCGCCGCCAGACCAATACCTTTGGCGGCATACATGGTTTCAAACATATCATCAATCAAGGTTTTTAGGTCATCATCAAAGTGAGTGACAGGCTTGGCAAGGGTACGAAGCCTCGGATCTGGGTAATTTAAAATGGTACGTAAAGTCATAATCGGTCAACTGTTAATAAAGCAAAAATTATCTAAAAAAATTGGCATAGGGTAACGCAAACGCTAAAGTTTGGCTACTATAACTTATATATAGGTGCAAACCAATCGCTTCACAATAGCAAATAATCAATGATAATGATTGAGTGATTAAAATCTACCAAAACCAAATCATTTAAAAAAACGATTTAAAGAGAAAATTTATGAAGCCCCAATTATTTTATGCTATGCTAACCAAAATTTACATAGTGCAAATTATGGGTGATTTTGCGACACATAACACAACATTTGGCTATGATTTTTATAAGTGATGGTAAAGAGTATGCTATTTTAAAGCGTTAAGCAGTTAACCTTGAGCATTGGGCTATGACGAACTATAACACCACGACAATGAAAAAATTATCCTTCGCTTTATTGGCAACCCTAGGTATGACAGTGACTTCGGTGGCCGCTGCCAACAACCCGCCGCCTCGTATCAAAGCCGATGCTCCTAACCGTTATGTAGTAAAAAAAGGTGATACGCTTTGGGATATCTCCGGTAAATTTTTAGAAAGTCCGTGGCGCTGGAAAGAAATTTGGGCGACTAATAAGCAGATTCGTAATCCGCATCTGATTTATCCAAAAGATGTGATTATCTTATGTGTGATTAAAGGGCAAAAATTGGTCGGTGTAGATACGGGTGAAGGCTGTGCAGGCATTGAAAAAGCCATGAGCGCGCCAGTCACCACAACCACAGTGGTAAGTGCCGCCGGTAGTATTACTGCGATTCCTTTGACTGCCATTGAAACATGGCTTGAGCGCAATATCATCGTATCGCCTGATGACTTTAAAACTACCCCCTATGTACTTGCTTCAAAAGATAAAAACATTATCACAGGTGTGGGTAACAAAATCTATGCCAAAGGCGTGCCACTCATTGTGGGACAACGCTATGGCGTGTATCGTGAGGGCGAACCGTATGTTGACCCAACCAACCGTAAAGTCATCGGTCTTGAAGTCACCCAAGTTGCCGCAGGTATCGTCACTAGCGTAGCATCAAACGGTGTTTCTAGTATCGAGCTTAAAAAATCGTATGGTCAAGAAGTGCGCGAAGGCGACCGTGTATTTGTCGAAGTCGGTCAGTATTTGCCCCCCGCTTTTTATCCAAAACCTGCCAGCGTTACCCGTGGCGGTCGCGTGATTCGCATTTTAAACTCAATTAGTAGTACAGGTCGAGATGGGGTGATTGCCATTAATTTGGGTACTAGCCAAGGCGCTGAGCCAGGCGATGTGTTGACGGTTTATCAGAAAGGCGCTTTAGTCTTGGACGACTATTCACCCGTGAAAGGTGGGGCAGTACGCTTGCCAAGTGAGCAAATCGGTCATGTGATGGTATTTAAAGCATTTAACGATATTAGCTACGCTTATGTACTTGATGCAGAATCACCGATTCATGAGCAAGATTTTTTATTGCCTGCGGTCGGCAATTAACGCTTTCGCTTACCTTTGCTTGCCCTTGGTTATGCTTGATGGGTAAGCGATTGTTCAAAAGCCAGTCACCTTGACTGGCTTTGCTGTCTTTAAAGTTTTTATTGTGAGAAAAATTTATAATAGCAAACATTCATAAGCCCTATACATGCCTAAGGAATATACGTGATGCAGGACTATCAGCCTAACCTAAACCCGGCGCAGCAGGCCGCCTTATTGTTATGGCATTTAGTGAACTTATCGGTACCTGTTTATAACAAGCTTGTAGCGCGTTTTGGTAGCGCTGAACAAGCCATTCAAGCCAAGCTAGCAGACTGGCAAGCGCTGGGCTTGCATGATAATCACCATAAACGCTTTGCTGAGTTTATCCGCGCCAGTCGAACCAGCCAATTTTTGCATGATACGCTATTAGAACTATCACAAGGGCAGTATGGGGTTGTGTTTGATAATGACCCTTTATATCCGACGCAGTTAAAAAACATCTATGACCCACCCCCTTTGCTATTGTATCAAGGCAACTTATCTGCCTTAAGCCAACCTCAATTGGCCATCGTTGGAAGTCGTAAACCTAGCCCACATGCCGAAAAAATTGCCTTTGATATGGCGCAATATTTGGCGCACGAAGGCTTATGGATCACCAGTGGCATGGCAGAAGGCATTGACAAACAAGCGCATTTAGGTGCGTTAAGTCTACAGATGACGGGCACACAAGGTGGTACTATTGCGGTACTGGGCAATGGTATTAAACATTGTTACCCAAAAAATCACGCCAACCTTAAAGCCCATATTATTGCGTCAGGTGGCTGCGTCATTAGTGAATTATTACCTGATATGCCGAGCAATCGTTACCATTTTCCAAGGCGCAATCGTCTCGTCGCTGGGCTAAGTTTGGCAACTTTGGTTGTAGAAGCCGCTGCCAAAAGCGGCTCACTCATCACTGCCAGAGAAGCCAACGAGCAAGGCAAACAAGTTTTTGCTATTCCTAGTCATATTGAAAACCTCAATGCCAAAGGTTGCCACCAATTGATTCGTGAGGGTGCGACCTTGGTCGATCATCCCTCACAAATTTTGGAAGATTTATCAATTTTTAAATCACCGATTGTCAAAGCCACCGAGGTTGAAACAGCGCCGATAGTTGCCCAGGCAGTGAGCAATAGCCCTCAATTACCGTCCGAATCAGCACCAAACACTCAGCCGCACCAAGCGCCATTGGCGATGGATGTGCCGCCGCATTTGCAGACACTACTTAATCAACTCGATTGGGTCGGGCAAGATTTAGACAGCTTGGTCGATAAGACCCGCACCGATATTGCGACACTCATGGGCTGGCTGATTGAGCTTGAACTCATGGGACTGGTAATGCAGCGCGGCGGTCTATATATGCGCTGCCGTCCTTAATTTTGATAAGCGATGAGCAAAAAAAACTACAAAATAATCGAGGTATATAATGCAATTTAATGACACCCAGCTCGATGCAGTTCAGCAATTTTTACAAGCCGGCAATCTGCTCGCTTATCCAACCGAAGCGGTGTGGGGAATCGGCTGTGACCCGTTTAACGAAACCGCAGTGAAACAGATTTTAGCGATTAAACAACGTCCAATCGAAAAAGGCATGATTGTTATCACAGGCGATATCGCGCATATTCAGCCATTTTTACAGCCGTTACCACAGCAGGTAGTCAACACCATTGCGGCAAGTTGGCAGTCTAGCGATGCACAAGCCACCACTTGGTTGTTACCGATTCCTGCATCATTGCAAGGCAAAATCCCCGAGTGGGTCACAGGTGGGCGAGATAGCTTAGCCATACGGGTGATTAGCCATCCGATGATTGCCAAACTTTGCAATCACATTGCCCATGTAGACAATAATAACCCATTTGGATTTTTGGTATCCACGAGTTGTAACCTATCGGGTTTAACACCTGCTACTGATTTCGCGGCGGCTTATCAATACTTTGGTGATGCCATCGGTTATTTACTCGGCGACACCCTTGGATTTGTTCGACCTAGCCAAATTTTTGACGCACTAACCCAACAACAAGTACGCGCTTAACGCCTTGTTTTTAGCAATTTTTATCTTCTCATGTCATAAATACGCAAATTTAGTGTGGATTTCATAGGAAAAACGCCATTTTGACCCGCAAATAATGCTATTCACTCTTGAAATCAAAGGGATTCACCATTATCAAAGCCGATAACTTTAACCGTTTTAACGTGTAACTGTTACCTTGGTGATGGTTAATTTGATAATAGGAGTGATGATTGATGAATTCAGCTGATAATAACCAAAATACGCAACCGCATAACCAAACTGACGCTGTCTCAACGGAGTTAAAAGATGCCATGGAACAGTTTGAGCCAAGTAACGAGCAAAAAACCATTCCTAGCGACATCAACTTAAGCACCTACGAGCAGCGTATTGCCGAGCTTGAAGGTCAAGTCAAAGAAGCCAAAGAAGCCCATGCCCGTGCCAATGCTGAGGCCTACAATGCGCGCAACCGCATGGAGCAAGAAACCGAAAAAACCAAAAAATTCGCCTTAGAAAAGTTTGCCAAAGACCTATTAGAAACCGTGGATAACCTTGAACGTGCAATTGAAAGTAGCCAATCTGACAATGATCCTGTGCTTGAAGGCGTCAAACTTACCCACAAGTCGCTGCTTACGGTGCTAGAAAGATACGGCGTAAAAGTGGTCGATCCACAAGGCGAAACATTCAATGCTGACCTGCATGAAGCTGTGGGTATCGACCCAGAGGCAAGTGCCAACCAAGTCGGTCAAGTACTACAAAAAGGTTATACGCTAAATGAGCGTTTATTGCGCCCCGCCATGGTTCGCGTAGGTAGCTAGTAGGCAAGCAGTAAACCACGGATTGGCCGATGGGTAACAAGCGTAGCAAAAAACTTTTGCTAACTGCTTGAAAAAAACCCTCGGTAAACCGATATAAAAATACAAGACAACGTGGTGCTCATCACCACTTACCATCAAAATAAAAATTGGAGAATTTAATTATGGCTAAAATTATTGGTATTGACTTAGGTACAACCAACTCATGTGTTGCAGTGATGGAAGGTGACAAAGTTAAAGTCATCGACAATGCTGAAGGTGCACGTACCACCCCATCAATCGTTGCTTATAAAGATGACGGCGAAATCTTAGTGGGTCAATCAGCTAAACGCCAAGCGGTAACCAACCCACAAAATACCTTATTTGCTATCAAGCGTTTAATTGGTCGCAAGTTTGAAGACAAAGTTGTGCAAAAAGATATCGGCATGGTGCCATATAAAATTGTCAAAGCTGACAATGGCGACGCTTGGGTTGACATCAACGGTAAAAAATTAGCACCACCTCAAATTTCTGCTGAAGTTTTGAAAAAAATGAAAAAAACTGCAGAAGATTATTTGGGTGAAAGCGTGACTGAAGCGGTAGTAACTGTACCTGCTTACTTTAATGACAGCCAACGTCAAGCCACTAAAGACGCTGGTAAAATCGCAGGCCTTGATGTCAAACGTATCATCAACGAACCTACAGCGGCGGCTTTAGCTTACGGGATGGACAAAAAAGGCGGTGCAGACCGTAAGATTGCGGTTTATGACTTAGGTGGTGGTACTTTCGATATTTCAATCATCGAAATCGCAGACGTTGATGGCGAGCAGCAATTTGAAGTGCTTTCAACTAATGGTGACACCTTTTTAGGCGGTGAAGACTTTGACTTAGCAGTAATTGATTTCTTAGTTGAAGAATTCAAAAAAGAAAACAGTGTGAACCTAAAAGGTGACCCACTGGCAATGCAGCGCCTAAAAGAAGCGGCAGAGAAAGCGAAAATCGAACTTTCAAGCTCACAAAGCACGGATATTAACTTACCGTATATCACTGCCGATGCCACAGGTCCAAAACACTTAGTGGTAAACGTAACCCGTGCCAAGTTAGAAAGCTTAACTGAAGCGCTTGTCAACCGTACCATTGAGCCTTGTAAAATCGCACTGAGCGACGCGGGCTTAAAAGCGTCTGATATTGATGACGTTATCTTGGTGGGTGGTCAAAGCCGTATGCCATTGGTGCAACAACGTGTTCAAGAATTCTTTGGTAAAGAGCCTCGTAAAGATGTGAACCCTGATGAAGCGGTAGCGATGGGTGCAGCGATTCAAGGTGCGGTACTGTCTGGTGACAAAACTGACGTACTACTGCTTGATGTGACACCGTTAACGCTAGGTATCGAAACCATGGGCGGTGTGTTGACACCAATCATCGAGAAAAACACCATGATTCCAACCAAGAAATCACAAGTGTTCTCGACAGCGGATGACAACCAACCTGCGGTAACTATTCAGGTCTACCAAGGTGAGCGTAAAATTGCTGCACAAAACAAATTACTTGGACGTTTCGATTTGACCGATATTCCACCCGCACCGCGTGGCGTACCGCAAATTGAAGTTACCTTTGACATCAACGCTGACGGTATTATGAATATCTCAGCAAAAGACAAAGGGACTGGTAAAGCACAAAGTATCCAAATTAAAGCCGACTCAGGTCTATCAGATGCTGAAATTGAGCAAATGGTTCGTGATGCTGAAGCTAATGCCGCTGAAGATGCCAAATTTGCTGAACTTGCGCAAGTACGTAACGAAGCAGATGGTCGTATTCATGGCGTACAAAAAGCCATGAAAGATGCCGCTGATAAAGTAACCGATAGCGATAAAACTGCAGTAGAAGACGTTATTAAAGCGCTAGAGTTGGCTGTCAAAGAAGATAATCTAGATGACATCAAATCAAAACTTGAAGCCCTAGACAATGCCTTCTTACCGGTTAGTCAAAAAATCTATGCTGACGCAGGCGCTACGGCAGAAGCGGGTGATGCACAGCCACAACAAACCAAGCAAGATGATGGGGTTGTCGATGCAGAATTCACCGAAGTAAAAGATGACAACAAATAATCAGTTCACTGATTAGAGCATCAATAAAATACCGCCGCAAGGCGGTATTTTTATTTTATTTGAAAAAAAAGGTGTTGACACCCATTCCAATTCACGTATAATACGCCACCACTGAGCGACGAACAGTTTACAAACAAGTAAAACAAGTTACGAAGCTTAGAAAGAATTAAAATAAAGCTTGACAGAGTAAAACAAAACGTATTACAATATCAAGCTCACCAAATGATAGACGATATCTTTGGTACATTAAATAACAACAAACACAAGAACAACTTGTGTGGATTTTCACTTAGGGCGATAAAATTAAGACTTTAATTAATTTGTATTGTCAGAGTGAAGATACTCGTAAGTTTATTTGAGCAAAGACAGTATAAATAATTGAGTCAACAAATTAAATCTATTGACACCGCGTAGCGGTGACAATAGATAGAAAGATTAAACTGAAGAGTTTGATCATGGCTCAGATTGAACGCTGGCGGCAGGCTTAACACATGCAAGTCGAACGATGAAACTCTAGCTTGCTAGAGATGATTAGTGGCGGACGGGTGAGTAACATTTAGGAATCTGCCTAGTAGTGGGGGATAGCTCGGGGAAACTCGAATTAATACCGCATACGACCTACGGGTGAAAGGGGGCGCAAGCTCTTGCTATTAGATGAGCCTAAATCAGATTAGCTAGTTGGTGGGGTAAAGGCCCACCAAGGCGACGATCTGTAACTGGTCTGAGAGGATGATCAGTCACACCGGAACTGAGACACGGTCCGGACTCCTACGGGAGGCAGCAGTGGGGAATATTGGACAATGGGGGCAACCCTGATCCAGCCATGCCGCGTGTGTGAAGAAGGCCTTTTGGTTGTAAAGCACTTTAAGCAGGGAGGAGAGGCTAATGGTTAATACCCATTAGATTAGACGTTACCTGCAGAATAAGCACCGGCTAACTCTGTGCCAGCAGCCGCGGTAATACAGAGGGTGCGAGCGTTAATCGGAATTACTGGGCGTAAAGCGAGTGTAGGTGGCTCATTAAGTCACATGTGAAATCCCCGGGCTTAACCTGGGAACTGCATGTGATACTGGTGGTGCTAGAATATGTGAGAGGGAAGTAGAATTCCAGGTGTAGCGGTGAAATGCGTAGAGATCTGGAGGAATACCGATGGCGAAGGCAGCTTCCTGGCATAATATTGACACTGAGATTCGAAAGCGTGGGTAGCAAACAGGATTAGATACCCTGGTAGTCCACGCCGTAAACGATGTCTACTAGCCGTTGGGGTCCTTGAGACTTTAGTGGCGCAGTTAACGCGATAAGTAGACCGCCTGGGGAGTACGGCCGCAAGGTTAAAACTCAAATGAATTGACGGGGGCCCGCACAAGCGGTGGAGCATGTGGTTTAATTCGATGCAACGCGAAGAACCTTACCTGGTCTTGACATAGTGAGAATCTCTCAGAGATGAGAGAGTGCCTTCGGGAACTCACATACAGGTGCTGCATGGCTGTCGTCAGCTCGTGTCGTGAGATGTTGGGTTAAGTCCCGCAACGAGCGCAACCCTTTTCCTTATTTGCCAGCGGGTTAAGCCGGGAACTTTAAGGATACTGCCAGTGACAAACTGGAGGAAGGCGGGGACGACGTCAAGTCATCATGGCCCTTACGACCAGGGCTACACACGTGCTACAATGGTAGGTACAGAGGGTTGCTACACAGCGATGTGATGCTAATCTCAAAAAGCCTATCGTAGTCCGGATTGGAGTCTGCAACTCGACTCCATGAAGTCGGAATCGCTAGTAATCGCAGATCAGAATGCTGCGGTGAATACGTTCCCGGGCCTTGTACACACCGCCCGTCACACCATGGGAGTCTATTGCACCAGAAGTAGGTAGCCTAACGAAAGAGGGCGCTTACCACGGTGTGGTCGATGACTGGGGTGAAGTCGTAACAAGGTAGCCGTAGGGGAACCTGCGGCTGGATCACCTCCTTAACTAAAGCACTAAGTGAGAATTCACAGCAAGTTGTTCTTGTGTATAAATAAGCTAATAATCGTTAATCTACAGCAGCGCAAATAGCAAGGCTAAGACTAAAATCCTTAGCAAAGGATTTTAGCTCGAACCTAAAATTGCGATGCAATTTTTTAACGGTTCTCGGGGTCTATAGCTCAGTTGGTTAGAGCACTGCCTTGATAAGGCAGGGGTCATAAGTTCAAGTCTTATTAGACCCACCATTTAACCAGAGGTTAAATGCTTTAGAATTTACTTGGTAAATTCTCTTGCACTCGGGCAAAGCGATGCTTTGCTGATCCTTGCTCAGGGGCCATAGCTCAGTTGGTAGAGCGCCTGCCTTGCACGCAGGAGGTCAGGAGTTCGACTCTCCTTGGCTCCACCATAATTAGCTTAACGTAATAAAGCAGACAGAGTAATTTAGTAAGTGTATTAAGAGATTACTTCAATCTGTTTTATCAGAAATCACGACCTGACGAGGGTCTGATAATTCAATAACAACATAGAGAAATGAGTCTGGGTTAATTATCAAGTTCCAACGAAGATAATTAACCTTAGTAATCAGCCAATCAGACCCAAAGAAATGATTGGAACAACTGATTACTTAAAAGTAAAGAGAACTGAATCAAGCGTAAACATAGGTGAAGATCGTTACCATTACCTATACGACCCTTTAGGGTTGTATAGTCAAGTAATGAAGTGCACATGGTGGATGCCTTGGCAGTCAGAGGCGATGAAAGACGTGACAGCCTGCGAAAAGCGTCGGGGAGGCGGCAATATCCTGTGATCCGGCGATATCTGAATGGGGAAACCCACTTGTCATAAGACAGGTATCGTAAATTTATTTACGAGGCAAACCGGGAGAAGTGAAACATCTCAGTAACCCGAGGAAAAGACATCAATAGAGATTCCCCTAGTAGCGGCGAGCGAACGGGGAGGAGCCGACGAGTTTTAGTGTAGAAGAAAGGTTTGGAAAGGCCTACTGTAAAGGGTGATAGTCCCGTATTCGAAACACTTTAATGAGCATATTAAGTAGGGCGGAACACGAGAAATTCTGTCTGAAGATGGGGGGACCATCCTCCAAGGCTAAATACTCCTGACTGACCGATAGTGAACCAGTACCGTGAGGGAAAGGCGAAAAGAACCCCTGTGAGGGGAGTGAAATAGAACCTGAAACCGTGTGCATACAAGCAGTCGGAGCATCATTTATGATGTGACGGCGTACCTTTTGTATAATGGGTCAGCGACTTATATTCTGTAGCAAGGTTAACCGAATAGGGGAGCCGTAGGGAAACCGAGTCTTAATAGGGCGTCTAGTTGCAGGGTATAGACCCGAAACCGAGTGATCTATCCATGAGCAGGTTGAAAGTGACGTAACAGTTACCGGAGGACCGAACCCACTGTCGTTGAAAAGCCAGGGGATGACTTGTGGATAGGGGTGAAAGGCTAATCAAACTCGGTGATAGCTGGTTCTCCCCGAAAGCTATTTAGGTAGCGCCTCGGACGAACACCATTGGGGGTAGAGCACTGTTTCGGCTAGGGGGTCATCTCGACTTACCAAACCGATGCAAACTCCGAATACCGATGAGTGATATCCGGGAGACAGACGGCGGGTGCTAACGTCCGTCGTCAAGAGGGAAACAACCCAGACCGCCAGCTAAGGCCCCAAATTCCTAGTTAAGTGGGAAACGATGTGGGAAGGCACAGACAGCTAGGAGGTTGGCTTAGAAGCAGCCATCCTTTAAAGAAAGCGTAATAGCTCACTAGTCGAGTCGGCCTGCGCGGAAGATGTAACGGGGCTCAAACTAGGAGCCGAAGCTGCGGATTTAATTGTTTCAATTAAGTGGTAGGGGAGCATTGTGTAAGCCTGTGAAGGTGTGTTGTAAAGCATGCTGGAGGTATCACAAGAGCGAATGCTGACGTGAGTAACGACAATGCGAGTGAAAAGCTCGCACGCCGGAAGACCAAGGGTTCCAGTCCAACGTTAATCGGGGCTGGGTGAGTCGACCCCTAAGGCGAGGCCGAAAGGCGTAGTCGATGGGAAATCGGTTAATATTCCGATACTTGTTTATGATGCGATGGAGGGACGGAGAAGGTTATGCCAGCTTGGCGATGGTTGTCCAAGTGGAAGGATGTAGTTAGACTTAGTAGGCAAATCCGCTAGGTTATTAATGAGATCTGATAGCAAGCTGTACTTGTACAGCGAAGTGGCAAATACCCTGCTTCCAGGAAAAGCTTCTAAGCGATAGTCATAAAGAAATCGTACCCTAAACCGACACAGGTGGTCAGGTAGAGAATACCAAGGCGCTTGAGAGAACTCTGCTGAAGGAACTAGGCAAAATGGTACCGTAACTTCGGGAGAAGGTACGCTGCCGATGGTGAGTAGACATGCTCTACAAAGCTATTGGCAGTCGCAGATACCAGGCCGCTGCAACTGTTTATTAAAAACACAGCACTCTGCAAACACGAAAGTGGACGTATAGGGTGTGATGCCTGCCCGGTGCTGGAAGGTTAATTGATGGGGTTAGCGTAAGCGAAGCTCTTGATCGAAGCCCCAGTAAACGGCGGCCGTAACTATAACGGTCCTAAGGTAGCGAAATTCCTTGTCGGGTAAGTTCCGACCTGCACGAATGGCATAATGATGGCGGCGCTGTCTCCAGCAGAGACTCAGTGAAATCGAAATCGCAGTGAAGATGCTGTGTACCCGCGGCTAGACGGAAAGACCCCGTGAACCTTTACTACAGCTTTACATTGAACTTTGACCTTACCTGTGTAGGATAGGTGGGAGGCTTTGAAGCAGGCACGCCAGTGTCTGTGGAGCCATCCTTGAAATACCACCCTGGTAATGTTGGGGTTCTAACTCAAGCTTAACAGAGCTGAGGACAATGTATGGTGGGTAGTTTGACTGGGGCGGTCTCCTCCTAAAGAGTAACGGAGGAGTACGAAGGTGCGCTCAGAACGGTCGGAAATCGTTCGAAGAGTATAAAGGCAAAAGCGCGCTTAACTGCGAGACCCACAAGTCGAGCAGATACGAAAGTAGGTCTTAGTGATCCGGTGGTTCTGTATGGAAGGGCCATCGCTCAACGGATAAAAGGTACTCTGGGGATAACAGGCTGATACCGCCCAAGAGTTCATATCGACGGCGGTGTTTGGCACCTCGATGTCGGCTCATCTCATCCTGGGGCTGAAGCAGGTCCCAAGGGTATGGCTGTTCGCCATTTAAAGAGGTACGCGAGCTGGGTTTAGAACGTCGTGAGACAGTTCGGTCCCTATCTACCGTGGGCGTTGGAAATTTGAGAGGATCTGCTCCTAGTACGAGAGGACCAGAGTGGACGAACCTCTGGTGTTTCGGTTGTGACGCCAGTCGCATTGCCGAGTAGCTATGTTCGGATGGGATAACCGCTGAAAGCATCTAAGCGGGAAGCCCACCTTAAGATTAGATTTCCCTAAAGAGCCGTTGTAGACTACGACGTTGATAGGTTGGGTGTGGAAGCACAGCGATGTGTGTAGCTAACCAATACTAATTGCTCGTTTGGCTTGACTATACAACGCCTAAATGGCTTTGTAGGTAATAACGATTATCACCTCGCTTGATATAGCTGATACTTTACTTTTAAATTAACTCATTCCTCTATCCCCCTTTGCTGACGATAATAGCTTGGAGGTCCCACCTGATCCCTTCCCGAACTCAGAAGTGAAACTCCAATGCGCCAATGGTAGTGTGGTTCGCCCATGTGAGAGTAGGTCATCGTCAGCTCCCTATTCCAAAACCCCCTTACATAAGTAAGGGGGGTTTTGTTTGGTGGCTATGGTCTTATTTTTTTTAGTTTGCCTCTATAATCTCCTATTTCTGTCAGTGCGTTACGCATCTTCACACTATAATTTTACCAATTATGTATACTAATTTAATCAATATTGAGTCTATGCGAATCTTAGATTCAAAGTTGATATTTTCTAGAAAATTATAACTATATTTAAGAATTTAGGATAAAAAATGACGCAAAAACCTGTTAAATCCGAACCCGAGATGAATACTCACCAAGGTAATGCGGGTGAAACCCATCAACAAGCTGACAAAAATTCTACCAATTTGACCACCCAGCAAGGTATCGTAATTGCTGATAATCAAAATTCGCTAAAAGCGGGTCGCCGTGGTCCTGCATTACTAGAAGATTTCATTTTACGCGAAAAAATTACCCATTTTGACCATGAACGTATTCCAGAGCGTATTGTGCATGCGCGAGGTAGTGCAGCGCATGGTTATTTCGAGTTGACTGAGTCATTAGAACAATATACTACTGCTAAAGTGCTTACTGAAGTAGGTCAGAAAACACCTTTATTTACCCGTTTTTCGACAGTAGCGGGTGGCGCAGGATCGATTGATACGCCGCGTGATATTCGCGGTTTTGCAGTTAAACTTTATACTAAGGAAGGAAATTGGGATTTGGTGGGTAACAATACCCCAGTATTCTTTATTCAAGATGCTATTAAGTTTCCAGATTTGGTGCATGCGGTCAAGATGGAACCCGATCGTGGTTTCCCACAAGCTGCTTCAGCGCATGATACTTTTTATGATTTTATTTCATTGAGTCCAGAAACATTGCACAATTACTTGTGGGCAATGAGTGATCGTGCTATTCCTCGCAGTTTGCGTATGATTGAAGGCTTTGGTATCCATAGTTATCGCTTTATTAATGCCCAAGGTGAAAGCGTGTTCTTCCGTTATCACTGGCGTCCACGTCTTGAACTGCAATCACATGTTTGGGATGAAGCAGTGAAAGTTGCCGGTGCGGATCCAGACTATCATCGTCGTGATTTATTTGAAACCTTGTCTGAAAATGGTGATGAAGTTGTTTGGGATTTTGGTGTGCAGATCTTTACCCAAGAGCAAGCGGATAAGTTCCCTTTTGATCATTTAGATGCTACCAAGCTTATTCCAGAGGAGTTGGTACCAGTTAAAGTGGTTGGTAAGATGGTCTTAAACCGTTATCCCGATAACTTCTTTGCTGAGACAGAGCAAGTGGCTTTCTGCCCAGCGAACATCGTCCCAGGTATCGACTTTAGTAATGACCCATTGCTACAAGGTCGTTTATTTAGTTATCTTGATACCCAGCTGTCGCGTTTAGGTTCACCAAATTTTGCTCAATTGCCAATTAATGCACCAAAATGTCCATTCCATAATATGCAGCGTGATGGTCATATGCAGATGCAAATTCCGAAAGGTCGCGTTGCTTATGAACCACAAAGTTTAGAACCAGAAAAACCGCGTGAAAATCCCGCAGTAGGCTTTAAATCATTTGTTGAGGATTTAAGCCAAGGCAATGATACAGTTAAAGGTCGTATCCGTGCAGAAAGCTTTGCAGACTTTTATAGTCAACCACGTATGTTCTATCGTAGTCAAACCCCTATTGAGCAGGCGCATATCGCTTCAGCGATTGTATTTGAGCTTTCAAAAGTTGAGACGCCCTATATCCGTGAACGCATGGTTGCGCAGCTGTTAACGGTTGATGCAACATTGGGTAAACGCGTTGCCGATGGGTTAGGGATGAAATCAGTGCCAAAACCGATTGAGCCGACGGTTCCAGTGCAAGACTTACCATTATCGCCGGCTTTGCAGTTGATTGGCAAAGCCAAGCCAACGCTTGAAGGTCGTAAAGTGGCTATTTTAGTCGCAGATGATTCAAATGCAGAAATGCTTGAAAAATATAAAGCGGCGATTACCGCAGCAAAGGCAACACCCTTTATAGTAGCACCAAAAATTAGCATTACGTTAAACAATGGTGAATCCATTGCAGCTGACGGTCAATTGGCGGGTTCGCCTTCTGTCTTATTTGATGCAGTCGTTAGTATCATTATGCCAGAGCAAGCGAAAAAACTAGCCAAAGTGAGTGAAGCGATTGCGTGGTTTAAAGATGCGCACGCCCATCTAAAGGCGATTGCTTATTGCGGTGCGACGGATGAATTTATCCTAATTCCTCAGCACATTGAGAAAGATGCCAGTGTAGTGGCTTTAAAGGAAATAGATACCTTTATTGAGAAGGCCAAATCGCGTGAATGGGATCGTGAACCTCATGTGCGTGATTTAGCGTAATTCATTAACCCAGCAACAAAAAAGCTAGCTTATTATTAAGCTAGCTTTTTATTTATTTGGCGGAAACGGAGGGATTCGAACTCAACAGGTATCTATTTGATTTTTAAAGATTTAATTTATCTAAATTTAAAATCAACCCAACAAATAAACCAACATAAGAATAGTGCTTAAGGCAAAAGGATTACCAACTCATAAACTGTATAAATTTTGTAATTCAAATTAAGTACAGATATACATTATCTATAAAAAACTTATGTTTATTTCTTTATTAGCTTTTTTCATTATACCTAATAATGTAATTTAATAGTCTTATCTTTTTGGTAGATTTTCTCATGTTATATCCTTATGCTAAATCATAACTTCAGTATATTATTATTGCTGAGTTAAATTCCAAATAGCATAAGCGAGAAATGAAATTTCAACGTCAGTTAGATATTGAAACTAAGGACGCTAAAAACGTTCAAACAATATGCAACGCAATGTATTAAAAGGGCAAATAGGTGAGCAATTTATGCCATTTATTGCTGATTTTCCTTATAGCTCTGCAGATTGCCGATTTATGGGTGAGCCAATAGATTACGTGATTTTTCATAATCTACATGCTTGTAGTGAGAGTAGTGTACCAATAGAAGATGTCAAAGTGATCTTTGCTGAGATCAAGACAGGTGAAGCGAAGCTCAATCCAAGACAAAAAATACTACGCCAGGTGATTGAAAATAATCAATTTAGTTTTGAAGAGTTGCGTATAAAGACTGATAAAGACGGACAAAATCGAGTCGTTTATGAAATCTAAAAATCAAAGATATAGCTAGGGTTAAATCCTACTTGTGAAATGGCTCAATATTCCCTTATTGTCCATTTAGCACAGGAGACTAGGGTAAATTAGATTAAAATATAAAATTACTTTATCATTTATGATTCAGAGTAATAAATTAAAATATCAGTTCTAAAACAATTGTTTTAGCTCTCTATAGGGTAATATTCAACTTCAAAAAACCATATCGAACTATTTGACTTTTGATAACCTCCACCGATATCTAATCCTCTATCTGCTATTTTTGCAGCTAGATTAGCGTTAGAAACTGATTTTTCATCAAAACTTAGCTTTACCGTATTCCTGATCAAATGTCCTTCTAATCTATCCCTTGCCATTAGTCTTAAATCTGGGTCAATTTCGACCCATTTCTTTATGTCATCAGGAATTTTCGGTTCATGCCTTGGTTTTCCATATTCACAGAAAACAGCTCTTTGAAGCTTTCCATCTTTTTCAAAATTGGCTCTTATGCCTAGATTAGCAGAAATTTTCTCTGCTATATCTGCTTTAGCTATTATTGTACCCTTAGCATCATAAAATTTTGCATCAACTAAATTGATAGTTTTAGCACCTAATGAACTTGCTAAACTCCTGAACGCTGCTTCTTTTTCTTTTAATAGAGTCTCACTATAAGTGCTAAAAGGTATATATACATTAGTAATAATTGGATGTTTTATATAAAAACTCCCATTTCTTGCAATTTCACCAAACGTTAGGTTTAAGGTATTTGTTTCTTCAGGACTAATCACTTTTAAAGGCGAGGAAAGGTCAAGTTCTTTCGCAATGTATTTAATTAAGCTATCTCTTAAATCGATTTTCGATTGTTCATTTGGTTTATTAATTTTTTTATTTAGTAAATATGCAAAACTAACACTATCTACGATATTTAAAACATTTGTAACATTTGGCATTAAAACTGATAGTAATACATTAGGAGCATTACTAATAATGTTCGAAAAATTTAAATTATTTTTTGATTTATGCACTATTTCAATGAGTTTTGCATCATCGGCAATAAGAATTAGTTGAGAGTTTTCCATCTTTGAATCCACTCTTAAATTAAATATATAATAACACCAACACCGCAAATTGTTACCGAATTTATTCGATATAGACAGAAAAAGTCAATACAGTGCTTGCTCAATCAACGCTTGTACCTTATCGGTATCAAATTGAGTTTGGAATATCACCTTAACATCTTTGTTTATTTGATTAAATAATTTTTGAGCATGTTTGATTTTTTGATTTTCGGTTTTGCGTAAATCGTCTTCAGCAGTCACAGCTTTTGCTTCGATGACAAAGTTTAAAATATCGCCTTTTTTGGTTTTAACTATATAAGCAAAATCTGGGGAATATGTTCCACCACCTGCGACAGGGATTTTGATTGAGTTTTTAGGTATCTTGGTAAAGACGATAACATACTCAATTTCATCAACGATATTTTTTTGCTCAATCGACGAATCATAAAAGATTTTATCAAACAGGTAATTTTTTGCTGTATTGTGAGCATTGTCTTCATGCACACCTAAATCGCTTACAAATACAGGCTTTGGCATTCCCTTTTCATCGGTAAACTTAGTGGGGTGAATTTTATTATCAATGACATGATAGCCAAGCTGGAACTTACTAAACGATTGATTTAAAAGGAATTGGTTAAAGCCTTTTTTTATTTTATTCACCGTATTCATGTTTAGGAACTTTTCAATATTAAGCTCTGCTTTCATTTCCCAAAAAGCTCGATGCAACGTAGAAATTTTGATATAGGTTTTTTGTGATAGTTTATCCAGAAACTCACGATAGGTTAGCGTGTTAAATGGGGTAAAATCGTCGTCATAGCCATGTATTTGATTGACGGTAACCAAGCCATCCTCATTTAGGCTCAGGCGATTGACCGAAGTACGAATACCTGTTTGCTGAAACTTTTGCTTATTTTCAGCAAGATAAGCTAGAAATAATGCCAAAAACTCATCTTCGGACTGGATATCATATTGTAAAATTGCTTTTTGATTAATCATTTCCCATAACGTTTTAAGCTCTTCATATTTACCTTCACGCATGGGTATACGTTGATGTTTTTCATCTGTGCTTGAACGGATTTTATTGGGTTGTAATCCGCCAAAGGCATCGGGAAACAGATTTTTTAATTCAAGGTAAGAAGAATTGGATACAAATACATCGTTGTCATCAATGATATTCTTATCGGCTAATAGATTGGTTATACTTCGTTTTGAGCTATCTGGATAAGCTTTACGAATTTTTTCAATCAATTCTGTTGTGAGTTCGGTTGGCGGCGTTTCTTCATAGTCTTTATTAATGTCATTTTTTAATTCTTTAACAAAATCATTTTCGCTACTATCGACAAAGTAATTGAGATAAAACTGTTTATCCTTGACCCTTGCCATGTATTCATTGACAGGCAGACGCAGTCCACGTCCCACTTCTTGGAGTTTGGATGTGGTACTACCACTTGAACGAAGTTTACAGATTTGGAAGACGTTTGGATTATCCCAACCCTCACGCAATGTCCATTTTGAAAAAATAAATCGGCGTGGATTGGTCAGTGATAATAGGCTTTGTTTGTCGTGCAGGATTTCATAAATTTCTTGCTCGATTTTCTCATCGCTGTCGCTGTTATCCTTGGAAAAATAACCGCCATGCACAAGACTTACATCTTGAATCGTTTGTTCAAGGTAGGTTTTATAAAATGGGTTGGTTTCGGTTATTAGACGCTCTTTGGCTTCGGCAAGTATCCAGCTTTCAAACTTATCACGCAAGCTACCTGTGATTTTATTGCCATCACGGTAGCCTGTAATATCGTCAATAAAGAACAAGGTCAGGGGTTTGATTTTATAATCGTACTCGGTCAATAATTCACGCTCAAGTTTGAAATGCTCTTTGATAGCACGTTGAATCATCTTATCTTGCAAGGTTTCGCTATAGCTAAAGGGGTTAATTTTGCTACCACGTTTTAGCTCTTGCCCATTGCTCAAAACCACGGTGGACTTATTCATTTTATCAATGATAAGTTCATCGATTGCCTCATGAATAACGGATAAATCTCCACCTTTTTGAAGTTTAAAAGTCGGTTTGTCGTTTTTACTAAGTAGCTGAAAAACTGCTTCTTTACCATCAACAATATCAATGAGTTCAATCGTGGCTTTAGTATCGCTATCAACTTCTTCAATAAATGCCTGTACACCTTTGACTAGATTGTCATTAAAGGCATTTAGGGCAGTCAGTTTATAGATAAGATTATGAAAATTATCATTAAACGTTGCCCCAAATCTTAGAATATATTGGGCGTTTAGTTGTTCAATATTACCCCATGTGACATTGGCGGTTTTGAATTTGTGTGGCTCATCAATAATGACAAACGGACGAGTGGCTGATAATCCGCCGAATGCGGTATCGTAGTTCTCGAAGCTTAAAGAATAGGCTTGTGAGCTGGACGCTTTCATCGCATCGGAGTTAATCATCCCTGCGTTAATCAGTAACACATGGATGATTTTGTTATCATCAGCGGTAGTAAAGTTGCTGATGACATTTAAATGAGCATCCTTTTTGTTTTTGGTCGATTTTTGGCTATTGACTTCGTATAGCTTGATTTCGGCATTGCTATAATCACCTGTAAAGTCTTGCAAAAAGTGCTGTTTTAACGCAGTACTTTGCAAAAAGGTTTTTGTCCCTGCTTTGATAGATAGCGTAGGGACAATGACGATAAATTTAAAAATGCCAAAAATACGATGTAGGTCATACATAGTCTTGGTGTAGGTATAGGTTTTGCCTGTCCCTGTTTCCATTGAGATATCGATGACGTTGCTGTTATCGCTGAATCGACTTTCTATACCATGAGTTTTTTGGATATCAGCGATATTTTGGGCATACTTGGTCGCATTGAGAAAAGTAAGTTCTGGGTTTTTGGCGACGTTGTCATTTTTTGGCTCTGCACCGTCAAATACGGCAAGTATTGATTTGACCGCATTTTCTTGGTGGGGCAAGCCTTTTTCGTAGCTAAAACCGTTTTGGGTGGGTTTTGTTGGATTTGCCATAGATATCACGCCTTATATATTTCTTACGATAACTGATAAATCGAGTGATTTTTTATTGGCATAGTCTTTAAGTGCTTGGTATATCTCGTTTTGGCGTGAGCTATCAATGGTTTCACCGAGCATGATGACACGGTTTGGGGTAAAGCTTGGGTCATTATCGAGTAGCTTGATAAGCTGTATTAAATGCTTTGGCTGAAAGTCTGGATACATCAGATACAGGTTTTGTTGGCATAGATGGGCAGTGTAGCCGTCTAGGTCTATGTCGGTGACTTTTTCGGTGAGTTTTGCTCCGTCGTACAGTCGCCATGTGGTAAGTAGGGCGAGATAGTCATCCGGCTGTATTTCTAGTAACTCTGGTAATTCAAGTTGGTCAAGGTCAAAGGCTAGGTTGTGGTTGATAAGCTGGGGTGTGGTTTTGTATATTTTAAATCCAAAATCGCCTGTGGCTTGTGGATTTTCTTCACGGATTTTTTGACTGGCTCGTACGATTCTAAGTTTCGTGATTTCAAAAACTGTCTGAGGCTTACCTAATTTTTTCAAAACATTAATTGCCTCTTGGATTGTAGGCTTTGACTGTGATGAGGCTTTTTTTAAGGATTCGTGTAAGTCTTCAGGTATCTGAACACTAATAAATTTTCTATTTCCGTTATCTTCACTATTTAGTAGCATTACTGCATGAGCAGTAGTTCCACTACCTGCAAAAAAATCCAAAATTATTGAGTTTTTATCATTCTGCATAGTTAAAATATATTTTATTAACTCAATGGATTTTGGAAATGAGAAAGGAATGTTTTCCGACTTTAACCACTTTGTTGTAGATTGAGAGTCAAAATATATATTCGACTTAGGCACTTGTTCTTTATAGTCATGTAAATAACGTTTAACTCTGGGAATAGTCGTCTCATCCTTACCGAAAAATAATTGATTATTTTTGACCATATCTTTTAAAGATTCATCTTTATATCTCCATCCACCAACAGGCATAGCACAAACTTTGCCAGTAATTGGATGAATTATTTCAGTATCAAAGTTTCCATTCTCTACACCGCCTGGATTATCTGTTTCATAAACCCCATTTTTATCAGCGAAAGTGAAATGGTCAAAATCATAAAACCTTGGATATTTTACTAATTGCAATAACTCTTCATGAATCTCGTTTTCTGACAAATTCATTTTCAGTAGTTGTTTTGCTTTCGTTTCAAAGGATTTAATTTGTTGTTTTTCAACTTTCCACTCTTCAGTTTGAAACTCGATAGCCTTAACGTAACAAAGGATATATTCATGTGTAATAGATATATTTTTAGAGTTATTTTTAGACGAGTTAGAATTTACAACAATTTGAGCAATAAAGTTTATTTCACCAAAAATTTCATCACAGAGGCTTTTTAGTTGATTAACCTCATTATCATCAATTGAAATGAAAATAACCCCATCATCTTTCAGCAACTCTCTCGCCACATAAAGCCTAGGATACATAAACGTCAGCCACGCACTATGCGAATTTGACCCCTTCGCCGTAAACGCCAAAATTCGCTCCGCTTCCTCAATCGGCACATTGGCAAGCTCACTCAACTGCTGTGGCGTAAACTTACGGTCATCTTGATACACAAACCCATCTGACCCTGTGTTGTATGGTGGGTCAATGTAAATCATCTTTACCTGTTCGGCGTAAGCACTTTTAAGATGCTTTAACACCTCAAGATTATCACCTTGAATCAGCAAGTTTTGGCTATCTTGATTAATCGGCTCGGCATTATGCTCGGTGTCTTCTGTCATCAGCATTTCAGGCGGAGCATTACGCAAATACTTGGCATATGACCGCCCAAGCCAGTTTAACTCATAAAACTCTTGGCTAACTTCTGTTTCTGTACCGACTAACTCAGCAAGTTTATTGGGTAAAAATGCGCCGTTTTTGTCAAAACAACTCGGAAAGTTCTTTTTGAGAATAGCAAGTTGTTGGCTATTAACCGTTTCTTGTGCGCTATATGGCGTTTCCCGAATTAATTCATTCGATGAATTTTCGTGTGAAATAGCGTAGGTTTCTAGCTTGGTAGTCATAACTTGCCTTATCATAAATCAGAAAAACATGCAATCTTGCAAAATCGGATATTATAGCAAAGTTCAATTGACTAAACATCGTAGAAGGGTAGAAAATCAGGATAATACCAAACCCAATAGTTAAAGTCTTGCTTGGGTAGGACGCATACGATGCACCGCTGGCTATATCTCGCCAAAAATGGTGCGTAAAACGCACCTTATTATATTTTTTGGGTTTGGTATAACATACATAACTTGTACTGTAAGTTCAACAATTTAGTGACCAGTTAAAAAGCCAAAAAAAACCTCTCATTAGATTTGAGAGGCTTTTTTAGTATGAATAATTACTTTCCATTAAAAGTTTTTCATGTCAAATTTAGAATTTTCGGCACATTTATCAAAGATGCCAAGGTATTTGGCGACGTTCTCTTTTCCTTTACTTTGTAGAATTTCAGCATAATCTGTTTGAGGAATATGGTCGACTTCTGAGCTACTCGGCAGATGACCTTCTTTAAATTGATTTTCATGAAAATAATCTCTACCAATATACATAGCGGCAATAATTTGCTTTTGTTCTTGAGAATTGTAAGAGTCGAGAAACGCTTCAGCAGTAGCTTTCGTAGAAATAGGTCCACTTTCTAAGTCTTGTATAACTTTCTTAATGTCCACCGTAATTTATCCTTAAGTTGAGCTATCAGCTTAATATATTAATATAAATTACGAAATTAACTCAAGCGGAAAACGCGCCTAAACGCGCCTAAACGCGCCTAAACGCGTTTGCTTAGTCAAACAAGCGTATAAAATCTGGTACGTCCATTACCTTGAGATTCCAAAATATTGCTATCAACCATTTTTTTAAGGAGTTTATAAGCTTGGTCTTTAGATAAATAACAAAGATCCATAACGTCGGCACGTCTTATAAGATTATTTTTTTCAATAAATTGTCTAACCATCTGCTCTTGCTGAATTTGATTAAAGCCCATTTGACGAATATAATTTGTTTTTTCACCTTGTTGTTGATAAATTTGTTGACTTAAGGTATAGCTTCGTCCTTTTGCTACGCCATGAGCTTCAATTAGTCCAGCTTCAGTTAATTTTTCTAAAACTGAGCGAATATAAGTTTCGGATTTTTGGACTGATTCAGCAAAATCAGCTGTGGTCAATCGTCTCTCATCTTTCAAACGACTAAGAATGATCAAGGTATCAATTGGCATCTCAAAACCTTGTTTTTCTTCTTGCTCAATAATCATCTTTAAAAATTCAAAATCTGCTTTGGCATTACTCAAATATAAAGACACAGTTGTGCTATTGGACTGACTATAGTCGGGAGCAGGGCGACCATAACGAAGCATTCCCTCATAGATTCGGTCAATGCCTCGACCAGTACGCTCTGCCAGACCAATTCGCTTCATGATATCAGCCAATAACGAATTGCGTGAGCGTGGGGGAGTGACTAATAAGTTATCTAAACTTACACCTTCAATAAATCCACCTGCGCTATTAATAGTAAGACCAAAGTCATCAAGTTTGATCTGTACCATGCCCAAGCGATAATAATCCCGGTGGACTAAGGCATTGACAAAAGCTTCACGAAAAGCATTTCGACTATAATTAGGAATAGGTGTGCGAAATAAGCCAATTTGAATTTCTTCTTCTTCAACCCTTGCCCGAAACTGTAATTCGATTTCTTCAAAAGTTTCCAAAAAGGGTTTTTTATAAAACTCGTTCACCTTAACATCTGTACCTGACAAAACTTGAAATGCCACTTCATGACTTGGTAAGTGTCTTTTCAACAATTCTTCAGTCCCTAATATTAATAATCCAGCTAACGTTGGATGATATTTGCCATCCTGTTCTACAATAAGGCTTAATGCATGGTCAAGTTGTTCATCATCAAGATTAGCTAAAGCTCTATCACCACCATAGGTATTGATAGCCTTTCGCAGACGCAATCTTTGAATTGGGTCTAGTTGACTTGCTTCTATTTCCAAAACTGGCATTGCTGATGGGTCTATTAGCTTTAGACTAGATTGGCGTTGAATAAACTCATGGGGTAAAAATGGCACAGATTCAGGGCTACCATCGGCTTTTAGCCGACGGCGTTGAATTAATCCTTCGGAAGTTGCGACAAGACTCATAGAACGCAAAACTTTAATAACGGCTATTTTAAATCCTTCAAGCGTATAAATTGTGGCATTGACATTAATGGAAGGACTGGTGCGACTTGCTACAAAACTCATCAAGCCTTGAGCATTATCGTGCGATTTATGTAAACCTGTAATTTCACCATCATCTTCAACACCAACAAACAAATACCCTCCGTTTGTATTAGCCAGCCCAACGATAGCTTCAATTAAATCTTTATCATGTAGCCTATTTTTATCACTTTTAAACTCAACTGTTAGGGTTTCACCTTGAGCTATTATTGGTAAAATCTGTTCTATTGTTAGCATTGTTGGTTTCCAAATAAATCTTTAGTTATTGTAGCTGAAAATTAGACAAAAAAATAAAGCCATGTTCTCATGACTTTACTATGCTAAAAATTAAACGGATCGTTTTGCAATCTTGCTATTTATCCATTCAGCAATTTCAGATTCAATCCAAGCCACACGTCCTTTAGTTAAAGTAACACGTTCTGGAAACGAAGGGTCGTAATAATCTGATTTTTTATCAAGTAAATTGTAAATAGTTGATTGTCCTAAACCTGTGTAATAGCAAACCTCTTTAATTGGTAACATTCTTGGCAAAATAGAGATTGGGACTTGCGGCTCAATGGCTTGCATTGTTTCAACTTGATTGCTTTTATTTAATGTGTTCATTGTGATTTCCTTATGAAATAAGTGAAGGGACTTCTTCACATACCAAAGGTGTTTCCAATATTTTTTTACGACGTCCAAAATAGTCAAAAAGTCCACCTAAGCAGACTTCTTGAAAAACTGTAAAATACTAGCTAACCTTTCTCACACTCTGCCGAAGCTCATCCTCAAGCGACCGCCACTGTCCATCGGATGAATGACTATCACTCCCCACTGACCGAACAATCCCATCATTATCCACATCAGCATTGTAAAACTCCTCCACGATTGCCAATCCCTCATCTGAATCCACCTCAAACGCTGAATTGGCATAGCCAAGCTTAGCCACCTCCTCTAACGCCTGCTGATTGAAGCCAGACTGCAATTGCTGCGCATGAATCGCCTGAGCATTTTCCACCGCATCCTTTAAGCTCACATTATCCTGCAAGGTCAAATCCACGTAATAGATGGGCGTACGATAGCTTTGTGTCGTACTCTTCCCACGAATCGTCAGCTGTAACGGTAAGCAAGACAACAACCCACCCGATACCGCATTAAAGTAGCTTAAGCGAGCCATCAGCGTTCTGATTGAATTGTAGCCCGTGGTACGAAAGATAAATGAGCCTAACTCATCGACATCATCTAAGTTGGCATATAGTCTTCCGAACACTTTACAGTTACCATTTTGTCCGATTGGGCATAATTCTGGACTGGGGCAAGGCAATTGCTCAACGCCGTTTTGGGTACGTCGTTGGCACAGCTCACCATTACCCACACAGATAGGTCTGCCTGTTTGCCGATCAAACAGCGTATATTCGGCTCGAAGGTTTAACTCAGGCGTGTTAAACAGCATCCGTACCGGGATTTGACGTAGCTTGCCATTTGCTTTGGTTTGGCGTAGCTTGTCATCGAGTGGATGCTTAATCCAACCCTCCTTGCTTTGCACTTGGCTGGTAATGGTGAATTGGTCATCTTTCTCCGGTAAGCGTTTACCATTTTTCTCAACGACCTTACCAATGGTGATTCTGCCTAAGATAGGCGGTGTGATGGTTAACCCTTTAATCATGGGTGTTCTCCTTGGTTTAATTTAATAAATGGGTTTAAAAGGCTTGCTTAATTGGCTGACTGAATCAAATAAAAAGCCCATGCTTGACCAGCAAACATGGGCGATACAGTGATTAGGATAATGGGATGCTTGTTAGCTTGAATTACGCCTTGGTATTCACTAGAAAACGACGACTGCCTTGCCTTACCTGTGGATATTGATTAAGTAGTTCAGGTTGGTCTTTGAGCAGTGCCTTTGTATCTAAACTCACGCTATCTTTAGCTTTCTTCCAGCTAACTGAGCCATTGGCAAAGGTGGCAAGCTCTGCTGTTTTCATTACCTGCTGAATTTGCTGTTTGAGAAAATCAAAGCGGTGTTGATGGTGATCAATCAGCTTTTTCTGCTCGGTCAATTCATTAAACCAAGTGTTTAAGATGTCATTGTCCCGATAGTCAATCATTTCACCCTGACTAGTGGGATAAAGCTGGCTTAAGGCTTTTGCTGCTGACTCACTACCATCAGCAGGCGGTGGCACATCCTGTTGCACATACTCCCAGAACCGGCGTTCTTGCTGAATGAGTTGATTAATGATTAACTCATCGCGTTTGATTTCATACACCCGAGCTTCATGCCCACAGATGAGTACACAGACATGGGCTAAGCTTTTACCTGTCACCGCTAACTGGTGCTGTACTTGGCAAGTGACATACAGCGGCACACCATGCTTCCATAGCTTTGCGCCATGCTCCCCTGTGGTTTTAATCTCAAGAACCCCCACTTCTGATTTATTAACAGCATAATCAAGATTGGCAAGCATAAAGGAGTTATCGGGGTCAGGATGTTGCAGGACTGCGTTAACACGGCGAACTTTATTGCCTGTCTTAGCGGTGTAGTACTTGGCAATAAGGGGTTCTAACTCTTTACCCCAATACAGTGGTGAATAGGCATTTTCTATCAGCCCATCGGATAAGTCTGGGTTTTGTCGTCCTGTCTTGATGAGCCATAGCTCAAGCATAGACATGTAGGGATTTAAACCACAAGCGGCAGCGGCATCACTGCCACCAATGCCTGTGTTGCGAACGGCTAACCAGTCTTGGTGGGTTAAATCTTTAGTACTAATTAACCGTTTAGCAGATTTGGGTTCATGTCCTGCTGGGCGTACCTGACTACTGGGGTGGTTTACCACTACAGACTCTAAGGCTAGTTCCTTAACAGATTGACTGTCATTAGAACTGGGGGATTGAATAGGTAGGGTTAAATCATTCATGCGGTTATCTCCTTTGGTTAAATGTTTGTAAAAAAAGGGCATAAAAAAACCACGCCTTATTGCTAAAGCGTGGTTGTTACAGTGTTTTAGATAATAGATAAATTGCTTTAAGCGACTTGTTCTAATGACTGGTGCTAGGCAATCAGTCGCATCGCTTCCTCAAGCCCCTTTTGCTTTAAGTTTGCCCCAGTGCCAAACCAAGCTGAGTCTAACCGATGGTCGGTAGACATAGCCCGGCGTTCATGGTCAACAAATTCAGTCACGGCACACAATAAGCCATAAGCGGTATCACGGGCGGAGTCTAAGTCTGCACCACGACCTTGCCCATTGAACATGGTCATGATTTGATTCATGGCTTTGGCATTGGGAACCGCCTTTTGGGTTTTCTTATTGGTTGGGAACATAATCAGCGTATCGTCAACATCATTGAACAAGCGGTTGAGATAGTTGGTGGCTTGTGCTTGAGTTATCCGCCGTTCAGTGAGCTGCTTCATTTGGTACATATGCTCATTCCATTGGTTAATGGAAATACCGAGCTGGTTTTTCACCTTATCAGCATCAAACACAGTTGAATGTGGCACTTTGACCACGCCCCCGCTTTTGTCCGCTAATGAGATAGCCAGTGTGTTATTACACACCACCCGAATACTGGTAAATTGGGCAGTAGTTGCCAACGTACCATCACAAGCGGTTGCCAGTAAGATATAGCCATTACTGACATCTTTGCCTTTTAATGCCGTGGATTGTCCTGTTTTCGCCAGTGCCCAGAACTTACGACCGCCTTTGAGTACGCCTGCGGTTTCAAGCTCAAAGTCAGCTTGCTCAGTCAAATCCCGATAAAACTCCAAGATTTCACGTGGCTGGACTTCTTGATAGCGCTGACTCACCACGGATAACGGCTCTAGGGTATCTGAGCGGTACAGTACCTTGTTATCAGCAAATGGCATAATGAGCTTGCCACCTGCGGCATGATTGGCATAGTAGCTAACATCGGATGATTCGATTGTCCAGTCCATGCCTGCTTGCTCTGCCCAAACTTCGATGGGTTGATTGGGGGTAAGCTCGTTACCTAAACCGTGCCAAGGGGTTTCACCAACATATGCCATTGTTTGTAGTTCGTGTGACATGAGATATTCTCCTTTTTTGTGTTAAGTTTAATAGATTGGATGGACAGGCTATGTCCCATTTAGCGTTGTTGCATCAAAGACATATTCACAGTCAATGCACTGCATTTGCTGTGAACCTGGAAAGATGGTGAATTTGGTTTGTACTAAACTTATCGCAATATTAGCGACCGTGCTGATGGCAATACCTGCATAGGGTGGCAGTCGATAAGCATTACAAATACTGGAACTTAACCCCTCTATAATCCTAGGATGCAATAGTGTCTGGTTTAGGGGTAAGCTAAAATTAATATTATCATTACCAAGCTTGTATACATTGGATGAATGACAGTTAGGACATAAGGTTTTTATGGGCATAGAAACTCCTTGTTAGGTCAAATTTGTGGCATAAAAAAAGGTCTGCTTTTTAGGGCAGACCTTTAATGTGCGTTTATGGTTGAAGGTGCTTAGATAGTCATATTAGGCTTTCTTCTAGTGAATAATATATATTTGAAATTTTTTTAATCATTTTATACCTCTTCGCCAACCAACCTTGAATTGTCCTTTACCAAACGTTCGCATTTTTGCTATTTTAATAACAGCGTGTTGATAATCAGCTTTAATTTCAGTCAAGTACTTTGCAGCATTTATAGCATTTTGTACAGAATGATTATCGTTGCGAAATATCATTCCAATTCCCAATTTACCAGTTTTCTTAAAAAGGTTTTTTCTAGAAGGTGTGTTAACATTATAATAGCCGCCTTTATAGTGGGTAATTTTTACCCACTTTTCACCAACCATTTTTGCTAATCCATAGTCATTTTGATGCTTGGAGCCATCATAAATTAAGAGTAAATGACAATGAAAACTTCTATCCATACCATGTTCAATCGCCCAAATATATCCTTGCAAATTTTCAAAGCATGTATTTTTGTTGGAAATAAGATCTCTAAAATTACTGATATGCTCATAAAATTCTGATACTGTCACGCAATCTTGACTGTTTTTTAAATAATGTAAATCTATTCTCACAAACAATAATTTGGAGTAATGAGCCGTTAAGTTAGAAATATAGTCTTCAATGTTCTTTCTATTTCTTGCCTCCTGTGCTGTGTATAACAACCTCTCCTTTTGGCAGGATTCCTTATAGGTATCTAAATAACGAAGAAACTCTAACACTTGGGCTTCTTCCCAAAAAACTTCTTGTGCAATTTTATCTCCCATTACTGCTTGAGTTGCTCCAATGAAAGCGTTAATTGTCAAAGCATAATCGTAACTCTCATCATAAATTTCCCAAAATTTCCCATATAAGTCATTTAGATTATATTGAATTTCTATAACTGATTTTTTTTCTTCAAATATCTCATGTAGTAAAAAATCTACTTTATAAAAAATATTAATATTTTTTAAATTAGGTGTAGCCACTATTGAAACTCCAATTTAATTATCTGATTCATAACCTAATTTGAATTTGTAATTTCTAAAATCTGTATGTGCTATAGTGTTTGAGAATTTGGAGTATTAAACGAAAAATATTTTTAGTGAATGGTACTAATATTTAGAATATATTAAATAAATAACCAATTAGCAGCTTAATTAATTTTACTGACAGGACTCCAGTTTGTTTTAAAATTTTCATCTTAATCTGTTAGTAGAGTCAGTCCAATAAAAAAATGGAGTTAATTTTTTATATTGAAGAAAGTCAGAGAAGTGTGTATGCTTCAAAAATAATGATATAGACGTTTTTTATTACTATGGAGTTATTGGTCATAATTCCTCATTGAATAGCATTTTCTCTACGAATTTTCTACAAATTTCCTAGATAATTTATTGGTATTTAAGACTGATTTACTACCATTATTTTCGTTTATTACTATCATAATTCTACAACTATTTTAGGATTTTTATGAACGTTGAACAGATTATAGAATTGACAAAAGATAACAGTATTGATGAAAATTACAAAGAATTATTAAATAAAATAATTAATTATTCTATACATAGTGAAATCGAGTCTAAAAGGTTTTTAGGCAATCTGGCAAAAAATGAAATTAAGGAATTATTTAGTAAAATTAATAAAATGAGTATTCATGATGCAAAAAATTTTCTTTTCGTTCTAATTTACAACTATCCGAATAGAGCCAACTTTTCCAATTATGAGGATCATGAGATAAAGGACTTGATAAAAATTTATTTAACAAATTCAGAAGATCCCATATCGGTTTTTTATAACGTTCAATTGTTTAAATCAAATTGCCTATTGGGAGAAACATATTTCGAATGGTTTGAAGACAATGCTCGGCTAATAATTTTTATTGCTGCGAATTTTCCTATAGATTCTCAATATTGCTTTTATAATATTAAGGAGCTTAAAGAATACGTAGTTTATAGTCTAACTTATAGAGCTTTTACTTTTAGTGAATCTTATGTGCGCTCATGGGGAGATGATTTAAAAGATAGGTGGAAAGTTAATTTTTATTATCAAGATTTCAATGCTAGCTATAATAAACACACTAAAATTAACGCCATGAATAGACTTCGCAAGTTTTACTTTGATGTTGAAACTGAACGTAAACAAATTTCATTTTTAAATAATTTGGATAATGAGGATTTAGATTGGTTGATGGATTATTTGAAAGAAAAAAACTACTTACAATTGATTAATTTTTATCGGCCTTCGAATAAAGATGAGAAATTAGCCTTAATTCAGGCAAGTTTGGATATGGTTAATCCATTCTTTACAAATCAATATGAAATATATAAACCTAATTCCACTAAAACTCAACCGTTACTATTTACAAGTTTAGATATCGAAAACAAACAAACTGAAGTAATTAAACCTAGACAAATACTCCTTAATCAAATAACAAAAGCATATGAAAGACGCCATGCTAGAGTACTTGAGAGCGAGTCTAAGAATAATCGTACTGAAGTCATAGATGTTAAAAATTGGAAAAAACTTATTAAAATTGCGTCTCATTATAAATTAACTAATCGTAGAGTTATAAACAAGTTAATTGAGCAAGAGTTTAAGAAAATAAACGCCGAAAGTTAATATAGGCTAGGCTTAGAGATTTATACCACGTCTTTCTAATTCTTCAATTAACAAATGTGTGTCAACATCATCAATTGAAACAGACGTGTGTAATTTGATGGATGCTTCAATTTGTTGACGAGCCTGTTGTAGATTTGGTACCTTCCCAGTATCACGTAATAAATCAAGGAAATCTGCCCATACCTGCATGATTTTACGGCGTTCTTCTAGGTGTTGGGCGTGGTTATAAACTGCACGAACACTATTTTTCTTGTCATGGGCTAATTGCTTTTCAATAGCATCACCCAAAAAACCTAACTCATTTAAATTAGTAGAAGCAATGTGCCTAAACCCATGACCAGTTTGCTTGCCTGCATATCCTAGAATATCTAACGCATTATTAATAAACTCTTCACTGTATGGTTGATTAGTGCCAGTATTATAGAACACGTATTCATAGCGACCAGTAATCGGCTTTAACGCTTCTAAAACTTCAACCAACTGACGAGATAGGGGAACCACATGCTTGCGAGCGACTTTAAGGTTATCCACATCTACACGCCAAAGATTATTAGTAAAGTCTAAATGTTCCCATTTCAGCATACGCAATTCAATGGTACGGCAGAAGGAGTAAGCTAAGAATTTCATAGCCAATCTAGTTTGCTCATGACCATGATATTGGTCAATCGCTTGTAGTAAGGCAGGCAGTTCTTCTAAATCTACATGCTTCATATGCTGAGTTTTGGCTTTAGGATAGAGTTCCTTTAGACCATCTGTTGGATTGTCAATAACGATACGTTCAATTTTAGCCCTTTTAAAAATCTTAGCCACAATATCAATAGTACGGCGAGTCACTTCTCTAGGAGGAGTACCGTCATCATGCTTACGAGATTCCATGGCATCAGCCATTGCTTTACAGTCTTCAAAGGTAATGTCATTAATGGCTAAACTCTTGAAGGCTGGCAGTATATCTTTGTGGAGACGATTATAATCTTGTTGATAGGTACGAGGCTTAAGAATAAGCTTTCTCTCAGCTAGCCAAAGTAAGGCATAATCATTAAAAGCTTGAGATTGAGCTTGCTCCTTCTGTTGAATACGTTTTTGAAGTTTCGGATCAATTCCCTTTACTAAATTGCTTTTAATAGTCCCACTAATCTGACGGGCTTGGGCAAGGCTTATTTCAGGATATTTTCCTAAGGTAACCGTTTGCTGTTTATTATTAAATCGATAGCTTTTTACCCATACCTTTGAACCAGTCACTCTTACCAATAACTGCAAACCATCAGTGTCGCTATATTTATCAGGGCGTTTGGTAGTACATTTATCTGACGGTTTTAAGTTGCGAATTTTAGTATCGGTAAGCATATGCACATCCTTTCAACTACCACTATATATACTACTTTCTTAGCAATGTTGGTTTATTGAATTTTGCTGTTGGTTTAAAATTGGGTTTTTTAGAGTATAAACCAACGAATAAACCAACACAATGTTAGGATGGGGTAGGAAAACTATAGAATATTTTGGAAAAGGAGTATGAGGTTTAACTGTCTATAAGCGTTGATGGCACTGGGTTTTAGATGTATTTAAGAATAATTTGGAAGGATGCCAAAAAGAGAATTGGCGGAAACGGAGGGATTCGAACCCTCGATACGCTATTAACGTATACACACTTTCCAGGCGTGCGCTTTCGACCACTCAGCCACGTTTCCAATCGAGTTGCAATTCCAAAATATAGGGAATCGCAAAACGGACGCCTATTTTACCCAAAATAATGCCAAATGTCATGTATAATTAATCAATTTTCATCGATGGCTAGAGTTGGTAAATTATAGCGTATGAGTGGTTATCAGCGTTTTTCCCACAAATCACTGTCACAGAGCGTGGTAGTAATGGGTTTATCCGTATTGCCCTTATGGGCACATTCAAGCAGCTCTTTAGATTATCGCAAACAGCACCTCAATCAATGCGGTAATACCTATGCTAACCAACAAAGTCCGCAGCCACTCTCGAATCAACCACTTGAGATTTATTATCTATGTCTAAATGGCTTTGCTGTGGGGTATTCATCACTGAGTAAAACCGCTTTATGGTCAGCGGAGTATTTGACGCGAGCGCGTATTGAAAAAGCGAGTGAATTACCGAGGGTTGATAATTTTCACGAGGAAAGTCAGCTGCCTAATCGGGTTAAAGGCTATTTAGCTGATTATCGTAACGTACCTTATGATCGTGGGCATCTAGCGCCCAACGCAGATATGAGTACGCTTGAATCACAATATGATAGTTTTAGCCTTGCCAACATTGTACCGCAAAATCCTGTCAATAATCGTAGCACTTGGCGAGACATTGAGTCCCGTACTCGTTATCTAGCGATTAAACACAACCGTATCTATGTGGTGACAGGGGTGGCTTTTATCAGTAATCGGGTTAAGAAAATTAATAACAATATATTAGTACCCAGTCATCTGTACAAAGCGATTTATATTCCAAGTCTACAACAAGCAGGCGTCTATTTTGCACCTAATGATGATAGTCAGCGAGTGGAAGTCATTAGTCTGGATGAATTGGCGTTAAGAATAGGCGTGGATGCCATGCCAGGGTTGTCAGGGAAGGTACAAAAAACGGCAATGTCGCTGCCTATCGATGACTATTCGAGCGCTACAAAAAACAAAAACACCCCAAAATCAGAACCCGATAACCAACAAATTTTATTAGTCTTAGTTAATTTAGTCTTGACTATTTTTGAATGGATAATCAGCCTATTTAAATCCTAAAACTGATAATTATACACAAATGACTGATGAGTCAGTTTGCGCTTTTGGGGTTTTCTAGAAAAATAATCATTTAAAAATCAATTACTTAATATAAAAAAAATGAGAAATTTTGTCCTGTAACGATGTAGAAAACTATTAGTAACTTTTGCGCATTAAAAAATATCTTTACCTCAAAACCATTTTGGCTATAATGATTGTCAATGGCACTGCATCTCACTTCCCTTACTTTTTTGCAGTGCGCTACAGAAGGAACTGTTATGAAAATTTCTCTTAAATCAATCAGCGTTGGTGTTGCGCTTTCTACTTTAAGTGTTGCTGCTATGGCTGCCGATCCAATCGTGGGTACTTGGCAAACTTATGAAGACAATCAACCAAAAGCCCAAGTTCAAATCTCACAAACAGGTGCTACTTTCACCGGTAAAATCGTTGCAGGTAATACTGAAAAAGCAAAATCTTTTGTTGGTAAAACTGTGTTAACAGGCGTTAAAGCAGCGGGTAATGGCAAATATACGGGTAAAGCAAAAGACCCACGTTGGGGTCTTGGGTTAGGCGCAAATATTTCAGTAAGTGGTTCAACCTTGACTTTATCTGTTCCAGTCAAAGGCAGCCAAACTTGGAAAAAAATTAAATAATCACTACTGATTTGAAATATCAAAAAAGCTAGATATCACTATCTAGCTTTTTTATTTGTGCAATCGCAAGTTTTTTAGAGTCTTTTAGTATGGTCAGATAAAAAAATAGGCTGATTGAATCAGCCTATGTTTATTATTCTTTGTCTATTCGATACGTTCGCCATGTACGGCTAAATCAAGACCGGTGTATTCATCTTCATCAGTGACACGTAAGCCCATGGTTAATTGAATCACTTTAGCAATAATGAAAGTCACAATCGCGCAGTAGATGATAACCGCAAACACGCCTTCTAATTGCACCCACACTTGACCTATAGTCGATAAAGCTAAGGGTTTGCCAGTGATAGCAGGACTCACAAAGACACCTGTTAATATGGCACCGACGATGCCACCAACGCCATGCAATCCAAACGCATCCAAGCTATCATCGATTTTTAATAGACGTTTGAGATAGTTGACTGCATAAAAGCAAACCAATGAGGTTATGATACCAATCGCTAATGCGCCTGCTACCGTCACAAAACCTGCTGCTGGGGTAATACCGACTAGACCTGCTACTGCACCTGATGCACCGCCCAGTACAGAGGCTTTACCACGCACTAATTTTTCGATGGCAAACCAAGTCAATGCCCCTGCCGCTGCCGCTACTTGCGTGACGAGTAGGGCATTACCTGCTAATGCATTTGCCGCCAAAGCACTACCGCCATTGAAGCCAAACCAACCTACCCAAATCAAACCCGTACCAATTAAGGTTAAAGCCAAGTTTGAAGGTGCCATTGGGTCACGGTTATAGCCATTACGTTTACCTAAAACAGCCGCCAACACAATACCTGCCACACCTGCATTAATGTGCACGACCGTACCGCCTGCAAAGTCTAGCGCACCATCTGCCATCAACCAGCCGCCGCCCCAAACCCAGTGACAAATCGGTGCATACACTAATAATACCCAAAGGGCAGTAAACACCATAAAGCTACTAAATTTGATACGTTCAGCAATCGAGCCTGCTAAGATTGCCACAGTGATAATGGCAAAGGTCATTTGAAAAGTGACAAATAACAGGGTCGGTACGGTACCCGTTAAATCACCCAGCCCGATATTAGATAACAATACATTATCAAAACCGCCAACAAATTGATTAAAATCACTGCTACCAAACGCCAGTGAATAACCCAACACAATCCAAACAATAGATACTACCGCCGTGGCACCATAACTGTGTGCCATCGTCCCCAAAATATTCTTTTTGCGCACCATACCTGAGTAAAACAGTGCCAACCCTGGAATAGTCATTAGTAGCACTAATGCAGTAGAAATTAATACCCAAGCGGTGTCGCCCGCATTTAGCGTAGGCGTGTCAGTAGCATGAGCCACCAATGGAGATAACAACAATAACGATAAAATTGATTTAGTAGATACTAGTGGCTGTAAAAATTTGGCAAAAGCTGCTCTTGTAATGACGGCATTCATCGTAACCCCCTTAAAATTATTTGAGATAGTCGTTAAGCTGCTTGATAGGTCTGCGTTAATGTTTAAAGGATGGTCGACTTTAAAAGTTAACAAGCGTTGCGGCAACGACAGTCATGATAGTGTTAGATAGCATTAGCGCCCGTTTCACCCGTACGGATACGAATCACTTGTTCTAATGGTGATACAAAGATTTTGCCATCACCGATTTTGCCCGTGCTAGCCACGCGAGTAATAGCTTCAATCGCTGCATCAACCATTTCGTCAGTCACCGCAATTTCTAACTTAACTTTGGGCAGGAAATCAACCACATACTCAGCGCCGCGATACAATTCAGTATGACCTTTTTGACGGCCAAAACCTTTTACTTCGGTAACAGTGATACCTTGAACACCAATCTCAGAGAGTGACTCACGTACATCATCTAGTTTGAACGGTTTTAAGATAGCCGTAATTAATTTCATAATAATTTCCTTTTAAGTGCCGCTTATGGCTGGGTTAGTTACTATCTGCTGTAGTGGCTTAATAGCGGTTACCCTAAACAGCATTCGTATAGCGTGTTGAAAATGGTAGTTTCGATAATTCAAAAGCTGTGCCAACTTTCAGAAACGTCCTATTTTTAAGGGGGTAAAAAATACAACTTATTGAAAATAAAGCAAAAACTTTTTTGTGGCTTCAATGCGACCATCACACAGAAAGCGAAATTTTATTATAACGAAAAAATAAAAATTCCTCTAATTTAAATCAGTTATTGCACCAAAAAGGTTATTTGGGTGTGATTAACGATTTTGTAGATGATTTTGAGAATTATTTTAATAATTTGCGATAAAAACAAAATAATTGCACTAAAAAGGTGCATTTTACTGGCTAAAATCGTTAAATTTGTTGGGTAATATAAATAAAAAGTATATCCGAATCACAAAAATCATGGCATTTAAACCGCCTTTTATTGCTGCCACTACAAAACATGAAAACTCACATTTAATCGCAAAACTTTTTGTCATAAAATGGTATGATAGAAAACGTTTTTTAGCTTATGCGGCAAGTATTGTTACTGCATTATCTAGCGGTACCTTTATTTAAGATTTAAGTATTACAAGTTTAAGTATTACAAGGAATTCTCGTGAGCCAACTCTCTGCCACTCAATCAGCCGTTTCACCTGCTTCAACCAATCAAAGCATGCAATCAGCATCGAGCATGATTCAACGTGGCAATGGATTACAAGTGGTGGTTGGACTGGGTAAATCAGGCTTGTCGGCAGTCAACTATTTACACGCGCTTGGCTACCCTGTAGCTGTCACCGATGCAGGTCTGCCCAAACTTGCCGAGCACTTGCCAACCCATATAGTGACCAAGTTTGGCGCAATAGATGGCGAGCTGTTGGCAGTGGCAGATCGCATTATCATCAGTCCTGGTATCGACCCTTATTTGCCGGTGTTTGATGGCGCACGTGCGAAAAAAATCGCGATTGTCAGTGATATTCAATTGTTCCATGAAGTAGCTAAACAGCGACATATTCCGATTATTGCAATTACCGGCTCTAATGCCAAAAGCACCGTCACTACACTGGTTGGCGAGATGGTTAAAAATGCGGGGTTTAAAGTCGGTGTCGGTGGTAACTTGGGAACACCCGCGCTTGATTTGTTACTTGAGTCCATACAGATGGCGGTGCTTGAGTTATCCAGTTTTCAACTACAGACCACCACCAATTTGGCTGCCAAAGTAGCCACCGTGCTTAATATGTCGCCTGACCATCTAGATCGCCATGGCAATATGCTTGGCTATCACCAAGCCAAACACCGAATATTCCAAGGCGTGCAATCCATTGTGGTCAACCGCGAGGACTTGCTTAGTCGCCCGTTAGTAGCCGATGATATGCCCACCATTAGCTTTGGTAGTAATGCACCGGATATGAATCAGTACGGATTGATAAAAGATAGCGATGGTGAAATCTGGCTAGCCCGGGGTCGCGAGCGGTTACTCAATGAAAAAGAAGTACCGATCAAAGGTGAGCATAATTTGATGAATGCGCTGTCAGCCCTAGCAATTGGCGAGTTGGCAGGTCTGCCGTTAGAGAGTATGCTAACAACATTAAAAAACTTTGTCGGGCTGCCCCATCGCTGTGAATTTATCACAACCACCCATCAGCTCGATTGTTTTGACGACTCCAAAGGCACCAACATTGGCTCGACCATCGCGGCAATTTTGGGGCTAGGTAAAGTATATGCGCCCAAAGGCAAAAAACTCGCTGTGATTTTGGGCGGGCAAGGTAAAGGTCAAAACTTTGCTGAACTGGCAAAACCCCTGATGGATTATGCGAAAGTGGTGTACTTTATTGGAGAAGATGCCGATAAAATCGCGGCTGATTTGGCATCAGCGGGGTTGGATACTCACAATCCTGCAGGGATTGTGTTAACCAAATGCCAAACCCTAGAACAAGCGGTCAATCAAGCTTGGCAAGACCAGCCAACATTCCCCGCTTTAGGCGTATTATTGCTATCACCCGCTTGTGCAAGTTTTGATCAGTTTAGTGGCTATGTGGAACGTGGACAAGTTTTTCAACGCTTAGTCAAATCCCAATAATCATTCGCTAGTGTATTTTTAATATTTAGGTTGTGTTATGCCCGCGCCCCATTCGACTTCTTCGTCACTTTCTTCATCCCTCTCAGCTAAAAGCGGTTCTACTAAGAAAAGCCGCCAGTGGATTCCGCCCATTAATTCGGTGCTATTGACCACGGTAGCAACCATTATGGTATTTAGTCTGTTGATGGTGGCGTCCGCGTCAATACCTTTTGCACAAACCAAAAAACTGGGTGATTTTTACTTTTTTTATCACCAACTGGCGTACATGGGAATCGGTGCAGTTCTTGGTTTACTGGTATATTTTATCCCGCTTCGCAAGACGTTTCGCTTAGATTTTATTATGTACGCGCTGCTGGCTTGTCTTTTGCTGATTATTTATACCCTAATCGGTGGGTCAGTGATTAACGGCAGTAAACGCTGGATTGAATTAGGTGGTATCAATTTTCAGCCCTCTGAATTGGCAAAATTGTTGATGATTTTGTACACTTCAGATTATTTGGTGCGCCGATCAGAAGAGATTCGTAACCATTGGAAAGGCTTTTTGCGGCTAACACTGATAGCCATGGGGCTGATCTTATTTATCATGTTGCAGCCTGACTTCGGCTCGGTGGTGATTATTGCGACCTGTATTGCGGCGATGATTTTTGTCGGCGGGTTACCCATGCGCCAGTTTTTCATCATCATGGGTGCCATGTTTTTGGCAGGCACCATGGCGATTATGGGGGCAAGTTACCGACTAAAACGGGTAACCTCGTTTTTAGATCCGTTTGATGACTTAAAAAATAGTGACTATCAGCTAGGTCGCAGTATTGTAGCCTTTGCCCGCGGTGAATGGTTTGGTGTCGGTTATGGGGAAAGTATCCAAAAACTCTCCCATTTACCGGAGGCGCATACCGACTTTTTACTAGCGATTACCGGTGAAGAGTTAGGCTTAGTGGGTGTGTCGTTTTTACTGGTGTTACAAATTATTTTGGTCACCACGGTTATGCGCATTAGCTACCAAGCGCTAGCACGGCACCAAACACGCTTAAGCTATTTTGCGTTTGGGGTTGGAATTTTATTCTTTGGGCAAATTTTTGTTAATGCCGGCATGACTATGGGGATGCTACCTACCAAAGGGTTGACCATGCCATTTTTTAGCTATGGAGGTTCTTCTATGGTGGTTAATCTGATTATCGTCGGATTATTGATGCGAATTATCAAAGAAAGCCCAACGATTCCTGCCAATCAATGTCGTTATTATTAACGGCTTGCCAAAAGATTTTGTAAGCTATCGACTTTTATACGCTGTTTGCCTTGCAGCGGCGTATGATCCCATTGGTAAACCGCCTGCTCGAGCATCGTGGTTGGTTTATCCAGATCAATCGGTGGCTGTTGTAATAATTGCAGTGCGGTCTTAATAAGTTGGCGTGCAGGGTAGGATTGAATCGGCTCTGCGAGCGTTTGTTTAGACAGTTTTTGCCCTTGTGCATTCACCAAAATGGGTAAGTGATAGTAGTGTTGGTTAGGGGGGAAATTTAAATAATCCGAAATGACCATTTGCGGTATCGTCAATGGCAATATATCCAGACCCCGCACGATTTGATTGACACTTTGTTGCGCGTCATCAATTACCACCGCAAGCATATAATTAATCATGCCTTTGTTGGCGGTTGGCGTATTTGAAAAAGACCGCCCAATGCGCCGCCTTCTGACCACAATATCACCCTGGTCTCGTTGCGGATTGCCCAAAATCACCCCTTGCAGCTGATCGAAAAAAAGCATTGGGTTATCTGGCATCACTAAGCGAATGGCATGATCGCGCGATAGCCGCTTATGGACACAGATTCTAGGATAAGGGTATTGGGTATTGGGGTGGGCGAGTTGATAAGTTTGCAGTGATTTACGACTGCAATCACAGCCATAACTTACTGCTTTTAGCTGCTCATCCAATAACGCATGATATGTGTTTAGGTGTTGCGACTGGTAGCGAATGTTACCATCCCAGTGCAAACCCAATCGATCTAAATCTGCTAAAATCAAATCGCTAAATTTTGGATGACAGCGCTCCGTATCAGTATCTTCAAAGCGTACTAGCCACTTGCCTTGCGCTTGTTTAGCGATACAGTAACTGGCAATCGCAGTCACCAGTGACCCCAAATGCAAAGCTCCCGTCGGAGAGGGAGCAAAGCGACCAATAACAGGAGATGTTGATAAATTAAGCATGACCCCATGCTTGTTTTTCTTTAATCTCTGATAAGGTTTTGCAATCGATACATTGGGTCGCGGTTGGACGGGCTTCTAAACGACGCAGACCAATCTCTACACCACAAGTCTCACAAAAACCGTAATCGCCACTGTCAATTTCAGCAATCGATTTATCAATCTTGCGAATCAGTTTACGCTCACGGTCACGCGTGCGCAGAGCCAACGCAAACTCTTCTTCTTGGGTGGCGCGGTCATTAATATCAGGCATCGCCGTTGATTCATCTTGAATATAAGATTTAGTTGATTCAGCTTCGCTAATTAACTGCTCTTTCCAATCTAATAAAATTTTTCTAAAATGCGCAAGTTGTGCGTCATTCATATATTCTTCTTCAGCCGCTGGCTGATATGGGGTAAAGCTTAATTCACGTTCATTTTGGGCAGATGCCATAGCTAATTCCTTTAAAAACCAATAGTGATACAATTTTAAGTTTACAATTTCATTACGAGTTCAGCACTTAAGCCAATGACATCGCGTTATTAACGCTTTAAACACTGCAATTCGTCAGTATATGAAATCAAACTAAAATAAACGCTAAAACCTTAATAAACAAGCTAACCAAACTTTCACGACATTAAGTTTATGAACATAAGTTCAACAACCATGAAAAATTAGTCAGATAGTATCTGTTCTTTTGATACCAGTTGCAAGTAACCCATTGTTATATAAATTTATCCAACGTAAACCAGGCGCAATTTCGTCAATGGTATAGTCTTTACATAAGGGTTTAAACTGTAGGCTGGTCGATGGGCAGCCAAACACAGATATTCCATAATTAATCTTATGCATTTCTTGGTGAATATGACCGACAAATATAGCTTTAATGCGATCTAAATACGGCATTATCACTTCCCAAAAACGGTCCGCATTGATTAAAGTGTATTCATCAAGCCATGTTGAATCGATTAACACCATTGGATGATGACAAAAAATTGCACAAGGGCGATTGGCGTTCGCCAACTGTTGCGCCAGCCACCGCAATGACTGCTCGTCAATTTTGCCATAACTGTGTCCCTCACAAGAGGAGTCTAATAACAATATGTCCCAATAATCGGTGGCAATACTATAGCAGTTTTGCAGGCGAGTATCTGCTTTGACGGGCAAATGGCGGCGCTGGGCAAAAGGTAGATGGTGATCAAGCTCTAGGGTCACATCATGATTGCCTGGGATGGCTATAAACGGAATGTCGACGTCGTCTAAGGTTGCAAATAAACGGTCATAATTTTGCGAGGTAGGTTCATGGCATAAATCCCCCGTCAGTACCAACAAATCAACATCATCGCGCTGTTGTCGAACCAAGGATAATACCGACTCAAATGTGTCTGCGGTATTAACGCCATTCATTAACTTATTAGGGTCATTAAAAAGATGCAGATCACTTAATTCAATAATTGAAAAATAATCAGCATGGTGTTGTGATATCGAACTTGGCAGTAACGTCACTCAGTTATCCTTAGAATAATGACGGTAATCGTGGCAGTACAACTTTATCAAACAACGGTTAATTGACTTAAGTCAATCAAATAAGGCATGTTTTATATCACAAATGCTCATAATTGACAAACACAATAGCAAAATAATTGTTTGCAGAGTCTCATTCTAAGCATTCGATAAAAAAAGGTGATTATTGGCAGCGCTGACAAACACCTGAAAGCTCAATAATGCTTGACTGAGTGGCAAAATTGGTTGATTGCTCAACCTCATTTAGCATGGTCTGGATAGATGGGTGGCTAAACTCTTGCACCTCGCCACAGCATCGACAAACCAAAAAAGCGGCAACATGGCGATCGGTGGGCTGAGAACAAGCAAAAAAAGCCTTGCTGGAATTTAATTGATGAACCAAGCCATGCCTGAGCAAAAACTCCAGACTACGATATACAGTTGGCGGTGCGACGACTTTTTCGCTCGCTGCTTGCAGCAAATCCAATAATTCATATGCCCCAATGGGCTGCGCGGCAAGTAAAATCAAACGATACACTTGCTCTCGCAGCGCAGTAAAACGTAAACCTTGCGCTTGGCAATCCTGTTTTATCTGAGTAATCTGTGCTTCAACCTGCTCGGCCGTCATGTGTGGCATACACATGGACATAGATAGATGGCGACAATTTGCGTCGTAACTATGGGCTGATTGAATAGAATTTCTAGCTGATTGAATAGAACGTTGGGTCATATCACATAAAATCATCAATAACTATCAAATTACTTTAGCATGAAAACCGCATAATTTGTCTGAGAAATTAGTGGTTCGGCTATAAAACTACCCGACAATATAACAAGTCTAATAACACACTATTCATAATGACTGACGATTAACGTCAGCGTAGATAAAACAACCTTTAGCAAAATTTTTAATCAAGATTCTGCTATACTACTTTCATCATTCCTGCCCATAATCACCTAGCCCTTATTTTGCTATGTCAAAACCTGCCAAGCCATTTGACCCACAGTCTATCCAACAATCCATCAACAAGCAGTCATGGCTGATACTTGGGCTGGTTGCCATCGGGATTGTATGGGATGTTTGGCAAGGCAATAGCCAGTATGCGGTGAGTAAAAATCTGCTAGCCGGTAGTGTGCTAGGGTGGGTGAGTCAAATCATCTTTGCTAAAATTTCCCTGAGCAAATCGGGCTATCAGCAGCGTCGTCAAATTGTTCATCGTTTTTACCAAGCGCATATGGCAAAGTGGGTGTTGACCATTGTTGGGTTTGCACTGATTTTTTTGCTGTTAAAACCGCTAAACGCCATTGCGGTATTCGCGGGGTACTTAATTTTGCAAATGAGTTACCTCATTATCACTTACCGAAATCCTTGGTAAAAAAAGGCTATTTACAATTATTTGGTAATAACAGAAATAACCTAAACTAAATCACAAATAAATCCATTTAATCCTTTACAAAAAGGTAACAGTTGAATTAATATAGTGAAAATTTTTTAAAGGTGCGATTGCTCAGCGCTAATTGGCTAAAAAGAATTAGTTTTCAAGCAATTGCATATATGTTTTACTGATGACCCACTTATTTGAGTCAAGCAAAACACAGTAGGTCGATAGCCTATATTATTACGTTGATAAACAATCCGTTTATTCACGGTTCATCACCTTAGTTAAGCAGATTGCTTAAACGCCTCGATGTGCCTTTGACGTCATGTTTGCACTTCTCATTGAGTATCATCAGCTCAGTTAGATACGATTATAGTGTTAAGTTACAAATTTTTGTGATTAGACAAAATATCTGACGCTAACTCCCTCTATTATCGGCTCAATATAAAAAAGAAGTTAAGATTATGGCAGAAGCAAACGCAGAAATTACTTCAAATGAGTATATCAATCACCACTTGACAAACTGGACTTTCGGTAATCACCCAACAGAAGGTTGGATAGTTGCCGAAACCAAACAGCAAGCTTCTGAAATGGGTTTCAATGCGATTCATTTAGACTCAATGCTGTGGTCGATTGGTTTAGGGGTTCTTTTTTGTGCCATTTTTTATATGGTGGCAAAAAGAGCGACCTCGGGTGTACCCGGCAAAATGCAAGCTTTTATTGAAATGATTGTGGAGTTTGTTGATAGTAACGTTCGTGATACTTATCATGGCACATCAAAAGTTATTGCGCCATTAGCACTGACAATTTTTGTGTGGATTTTTTTGATGAACTTCATGGATCTTCTGCCAGTTGATTATTTGCCTGTCATTGCACAAAAAATTGGTGGTCTGCTAGGACATAACCCACACCATGTTTACATGAAAGTCGTACCAAGTACCGACCCAAATGTGACGCTTGGTATGTCGTTCTCAGTATTTGCACTGATAATTTTTTATAGTATTAAAGAAAAAGGTTTTGGCGGTTTTATTGGTGAATTAACCCTTCATCCATTTAGCGCAAAAAACCCAATTGCTAAAATCTTATTGATTCCAGTGAACTTTATCCTAGAGTTTGTAACTCTAATCGCAAAACCTATCTCACTTGGCTTACGACTTTTTGGTAACATGTATGCAGGTGAATTAATTTTTGTGTTAATCGCCCTTATGCCATTTTGGATTCAATGGGTGTTATCAGTACCGTGGGCAATCTTCCACATTTTAGTAATCACTTTGCAAGCGTTCGTTTTCATGATGCTAACCATTGTCTATCTTAGCCTTGCATCACAAACTGAACATTAATTTCAAAACAGTAATGAGGATACATCAATGACTCTAGAAGGTATGACCGTTCTTGCCGTTGCTTTGCTAATCGGTTTAGGTGCACTAGGCACAGGTATTGGCTTTGCAATCTTAGGTGGCAAATTCTTAGAGGGCGTCGCTCGTCAACCAGAACTAGGTTCACAATTGCAAACTCGTATGTTCATCGTGGCAGGTCTTCTTGACGCCGTACCGATGATCGGTGTTGGTATTGCAATGTTATTGTTATTCGCAAATCCTTTAGCAGGTTAATAGGTACACTATCAGTACAATGTCCACATCATCTTATGTGGACAAGGATTGAAGAAACTTAATTAACGAGGGATTCTAAGTGAATATCAATGCAACCCTAATTGGACAATCGATTGCATTCGCCATCTTCGTGATGTTTTGCATGAAGTTTGTGTGGCCGCCTTTGGTTGCTGCTATTTCGGATCGCCAACGTAAAATCGCAGATGGCCTAAATGCTGCCGAAAAAGCCAAAGCAGACTTAGCAACTGCATCACAAGCTGCAGAGCAAGAGCTTATCGCAGCAAAAGCAAAAGCCGCTTCACTCATTGACCAAGCGAACAAAAGCGCCAATCAAATGATTGAAGATGCCAGAGTGCAAGCACAAGTGGAAGGCGAACGTATTCGTCAACAAGCGCGTGAAGCAATTGATCAAGAAATTAATAAAGCCCGTGAAGGTTTACGCGCGCAGGTTGCAGAACTTGCCGTACTCGGTGCCGAAAAAATCTTACAAGAAAAGGTCAATCCAGAAACTCATGCCAATATGTTAAACCAATTGGCAGCCAAGTTATAAGTAGCAACCGTACAGTGAGGATATGATGGCTGATTTATCAACCTTAGCAAGACCCTATGCAAAAGCAGCATTTGATTATGCTAAAGAGCACACGTCAGTCAATGAGTGGCAAGATTACTTAAACGTGATGAATGCCATCGTTAGTGATAAAGCATTTGCCGATTATATCAATAATCCAGCAGTTGCTGCACAAGCTAAAGTCGCTACTTTAAAAGACCTTTATAACCAAAGTTCACCTGAAGATAGCAATACCGTGTTTAAAACTTTAAGCACCGCTATTGAGGGTGGGGCACAAGCAGATTCCAATGCTTTTGTTAATTTTTTGACGCAACTTGCAGAGCAAGATCGTTTGGCATTATTACCCAGTATCAATGAGCGTTTTGGTTTATTAAAAGCCGCTGATGCAAAAGAAGTTCATGCATATGTCACGTCGGCATATCCATTAACGCAAGTGCAAGAGCAACTCATTGAACACCGACTTGCTACCTCCCTAGGCGCGAAGGTCGTACTACATGTCAATGTAGACCCTGCCCTAATTGCAGGTGTGACGATTAAGGTCGGTGACAAAGTAATCGATGACTCTGTACGTGGCAAATTAAAACAGTTAAAAACACAGCTGACGGCATAAATTTCAACAAAATTGATTCTAGTCAGTAAAAATTAAGGAACAGTGCAATGCAACAATTGAATCCAGCGGAAATCAGTAATCTGATTAAGCAGCGAATTCAAGACCTGACTGCGGGTGCCACAGCAAAGAACGAAGGCACTATTGTCATGGTATCTGACGGTATCGTACAGATTCATGGTCTTGAAGATGCCATGTACGGCGAAATGATTGAGTTTGAAGGTGGCGTATATGGTATGGCGCTAAACCTTGAACAAGACTCAGTCGGCGCGGTTGTTCTAGGTGAATACTTGAATCTCCAAGAAGGACAAAAAGCTTACTGTACTAGTCGTATTTTAGAAGTACCAGTTGGACCCGAGCTTTTAGGTCGTGTGGTAGATGCACTGGGTAATCCTATCGATGGTAAAGGCCCAATTAACGCCAAATTAACGGATAAAGTTGAAAAAATCGCCCCAGGCGTTATCGACCGTCAATCAGTTGATGAGCCAGTAATGACAGGTTATAAAGCTGTTGATACCATGATTCCAATCGGACGTGGTCAACGTGAGCTTATCATTGGTGACCGCCAAACTGGTAAAACAGCCATGGCAATCGATGCGATCATCGCGCAAAAACACTCGGGCATTAAATGTGTATACGTAGCCGTTGGTCAAAAACGTTCAACAATCGCAAACGTGGTACGTAAACTAGAAGAAACGGGCGCATTAGCTTATACAACGGTTGTGGTTGCATCTGCTTCTGAACCAGCAGCACTGCAGTACATCGCGCCATACTCTGGTTGTACTATGGGTGAATACTTCCGTGACCGCGGTGAAGATGCGCTTATCATTTATGATGATTTATCAAAACAAGCCGTAGCCTATCGTCAAATTTCATTGCTTTTACGTCGTCCACCAGGACGTGAAGCTTACCCAGGTGACGTATTCTACCTTCACTCACGTCTATTAGAGCGCGCTTCACGTGTAAGCGCTGAGTATGTAGAAAAATTCACCAACGGTGCTGTAACAGGTAAAACAGGTTCACTAACTGCCTTGCCAATTATTGAAACCCAAGCAGGTGACGTATCAGCATTCGTACCAACCAACGTGATTTCAATCACGGACGGTCAGATCTTCCTAGAGTCAAGCTTGTTTAACTCAGGTATCCGTCCAGCGGTGAATGCGGGTATTTCAGTTTCTCGTGTGGGTGGTGCAGCGCAAACTAAAATCATCAAAAAATTGTCAGGTGGTATCCGTACCGCATTGGCACAGTATCGTGAATTGGCAGCGTTTGCACAGTTTGCTTCTGACTTAGATGACGCGACCCGTAAACAGCTTGACCATGGTCAACGTGTGACTGAATTGATGAAACAAAATCAATACGCACCAATGAGCATCGCTGAACAAGCTGCGGTAATTTATGCCTCTAACGAAGGCTATCTAGCTGATGTTCCTGTCAACAAAGTGGGTGCGTTTGAAGCAGGTTTGTTACGTTACCTACGTGACCAACATGGTGATTTTATGGCAGACATTGATAACACTGCTAACTATAATGATGATATCGCAAACCAGTTCAAATTAGCGATTGAAAACTATAAGCAAAATCATTCATTCTAAGATTCAGTGAAATTTTAGAACTGCATTGTCATAGAACAAATGAACAAAGGGGTTATGATTACTTTGTTCATTTTTCCAAATTTCGTCCATGTTATATCAATGGGCGTGGACTGAAACTAAACATGGCTGTATGGATTATTTATGGCAAGTTTAAAAGAAATTCGAGCAAAAGTTGCTAGTATTAAAAGTACCCAGAAAATTACTCGCGCCATGCAAATGGTTGCAGCGAGTAAGATGCGACGTGCCCAAGAACGTATGCAACTAGGTCGTCCTTATGCTGATAGCATGCGTCGAGTGGTTTCTCATCTAGTTAAAGCTTCACCAGACTACAAACATCCTTACCTAGTACCTCGTGCGGTTAATCGTGTTGGCTATATTGTAGTCAGTTCTGACCGTGGTCTTGCAGGTGGTTTGAATATCAACTTATTCAAAAAATTGATGCAGCATGTCAAACAACAAAAAAGCCAATCTGTTGAAACGCGTTTTGCGGTGATTGGTCAAAAAGGCGTGAGCTTCTTTAAAACATTCGGTGGTACGGTGATTGCTGCGGAAACTCACTATGGTGACAACCCAAGCTTTGAGCAACTTAGTGTGCCAGTTCAAGTAATGCTTGATGCGTATAATCGTGGTGAAATTGATGAGATTTACATGGTATATAACGAATTTGTTAATGCCATGACCCAAAATCCTAGTGTGCAACGCTTAGTACCGATTGCGGCTGAGTCTTTGGTTGATGAAACGATGGCAAATCGTGAACATAGCTGGGATTATATCTATGAGCCAACTACCAAAGAGCTGCTTGATGGTTTGATGGGACGTTATGTTGAATCAATCGTCTATCAAGGTGTGGTAGAAAATATTGCTTCTGAACAGTCTGCACGTATGGTTGCTATGAAAGCAGCAACGGATAACGCAGGTAACTTAATTAACGAATTACAATTGGTTTACAACAAGCTGCGTCAAGCGGCGATTACCCGAGAAATTTCGGAAATCGTTGGCGGTGCTGCTGCTGTTTCATAATTGACCTACATTCAAGGAGAGCGTAATGAGTAGCGGTCGTATTGTACAGATTATTGGCGCGGTTATTGACGTTGAATTTGACCGTCAAAGCGTACCAAGAATTTACGATGCCTTAAAAGTTGAAGGCACAGAAACTACATTAGAAGTACAACAACAATTAGGTGATGGTATCGTACGTACTATTGCCATGGGTTCTACTGAAGGTCTAAAACGTGGTCTACCAGTTAGCAATACTGGCGCACCAATCTCTGTACCTGTGGGTAAAGGTACACTAGGTCGTATCATGGACGTTTTAGGGCGCCCAATCGACGAAGCAGGTCCGGTAGAGCATAGCAACACTTGGGCGATTCACCGTGAAGCGCCAAGCTATGATGAACAATCAAACTCTACTGAACTTTTAGAAACCGGTATTAAAGTAATTGATTTACTATGCCCATTTGCTAAAGGTGGTAAAGTCGGTCTGTTCGGTGGTGCGGGTGTTGGTAAAACCGTTAACATGATGGAACTTATCAATAACATCGCAAAAGCACACTCAGGTTTATCTGTATTTGCCGGTGTAGGTGAGCGTACTCGTGAAGGTAATGACTTCTACCACGAGATGAAAGACTCAAACGTACTTGATAAAGTTGCGATGGTATATGGTCAGATGAATGAGCCACCAGGAAACCGTTTACGTGTTGCCCTGACAGGTTTGACTATGGCGGAATACTTCCGTGACGAAAAAGATGAAAACGGTAAAGGTCGTGACGTATTATTGTTTGTTGACAATATTTATCGTTACACACTAGCGGGTACTGAAGTATCAGCATTATTAGGTCGTATGCCATCTGCGGTAGGTTATCAGCCAACGCTTGCAGAAGAGATGGGTGTACTACAAGAACGTATTACTTCAACCCAATCAGGTTCTATTACTTCGGTACAAGCGGTATACGTTCCTGCCGATGACTTGACTGACCCCTCACCCGCGACAACCTTTGCTCACTTAGACGCAACAGTAGTATTGAGCCGTGATATTGCCTCACAAGGTATTTATCCAGCGGTTGACCCACTAGACTCAACGTCACGTCAGTTAGACCCACTGGTCATTGGTGAAGAGCACTATGCTGTTGCTCGTGGCGTTCAAGAAGTATTACAACGCTTTAAAGAATTGAAAGACATTATTGCGATTTTGGGTATGGACGAATTATCAGAAGATGATAAATTAGTAGTATACCGTGCACGTAAAATCCAACGTTTCTTGTCACAACCTTTCCACGTTGCAGAGGTATTCACCGGCTCACCAGGTAAATACGTACCAATCCGTGAAACCATTCAAAGCTTTAAAGCAATCTTGAATGGTGAGTATGATGACTTGCCAGAACAAGCATTCTACATGAAAGGTGGTATTGAAGAAGTAGTTGCTGCCGCAGAAAAACTACGCGGCTAATTTCTCAATCAAACCCTGTTAGTTTAAACTATATTAACAGGGTTTTATCAACCTAATTTTGCAATACCATAGGAGAGAACTGTGGCAACTTTACAATGTAATGTCGTCAGTGCGAAAGAAACTATCTACTCTGGTGAGATTAGCATGTTAATTGCTACTGGTGTAGAAGGTGAAGTCGGTATTTTGCCAGGACATATTCCTTTTATTACGCTATTAAAACCAGGCACTATGCAGATCAAAACCAGCAATGGCAATGATGAAATGGTGTATGTATCAGGTGGCGTTTTAGAAGTACAACCGCATTTAGTGACGGTATTGGCAGATACGGCAGTACGTGCGAATGACTTAGATGAAGCTAAGATTTTGGAAGCACGTCGTCATGCAGAACAAACCTTGCAAAATCAAAAAGCCGATATCGACACCTCTGCAGCATTGGCAGCATTGGCAGAATCTTTGGCACAATTGCAAACCTTACAGAAATTCAAAAACCGTGCCTAATTTTGATGCGGATGTGTTTAAAGACAGTGGCTATGACCACTGTTTTTTTATGGGTGCTTAAAGATATAAGTGCTTAAAAAAGGGGTAATTACAAATTTGCTAATTAACCTCAATTCGACATAAGAAAGGATAAAAAAAGAAGTCCAACATGCTAAAGTAAGTTCACCACAAACACCTTTAACCAGGACTTCTTACATGGACAATCTTGTAGAACTTTACTGCCACATCGACGACTTTTGCAAAGCCTACACAGCCGAGCAACAGCAGAAAATGCTAAAACTAAAGAGCAACAGCAGTAAAAAGCCACGCAACAAACCATGCAAAATAAGTTTAGCAGAAATCATCACCATCTTGGTACTATTTCATCAAATACGCTATCGAGAATTTAAAGCCTTTTACTATGGCTATGTCTGTCAATGGCTAAAAAATGCCTTTCCAAGACTACCAAGTTACAACAGAATGGTAGAGCTGATGGAAAAAGCCGTATATCCCATGTGTGACTACCTACAATTCTTAATGCAAGGCAACTGCACAGGGATTAGCTACATCCACTCAACCAGCCTAGCGGTTTGTGATAACCACCGTATCAAACGCAACAAAGTCTTTGCCGATACAGCAGGACGAGGAAAAAGCAGTATGGGCTGGTTCTTTGGCTTTAAATTACACGCCATCATCAACCACCGAGGTGAACTCGTGAATCTTACCGTAACAGCGGGCAATGTTGATGACAGAAAGCCTGTCAAACAACTGTGTGAAAACCAAGTCTTTGGTAAACTGTTTGGCGATAAAGGCTACATTGATAAAAAGCTGACCGCTTGGCTAGACGAAAACTTGGATGTTGAACTGATTACCAACGTCAAAAAGAATATGAAAGCTAAAGACATTGCTTGGTTAGATAAGCGATTGCTTAAACGCCGTTTCTTGATTGAGACGGTGTTTGATGAGTTAAAGAATATTTGCCATATCGAGCATTCAAGGCATCGTAGCCATGTTGGGTTTATGAGTAATTTGGTGGCAGGGCTGATTGCTTATTGCCATGAGCCCAAGAAGCCGACACTTAAAAATGTGCTGATTGAACCTTTCGTCGCTAAGATTGCTTGTTAATTCAAAGCCTTAGAGTATGGCTTATGTCGAACTGGGGTTAATTATTTTTTAAACAAAAGTTAGCAAAAAAATTTTATCAATTATTGAATCAGTCATTTAACAGATAACCTTATATCTTATGCTTTTCCATCTTATTATATGTGGTATTTATACTTTTTTATGTTTAGTTACGTTTTAACAATATTAAATTGGCTATTTTTTCGCTAAATTAATCCAATTATATTGTAGTAGTACAGGCAATGCGTAAACTTTCATTACTTATTGCTGATAGATAAATAAAGATATATTCTGATATAAGTATTAAGAGTATGTATAAAATTTTTTGGAGGAAATTATGTCAGAAGAAGAGTTGATACCCCGCGTATTGATTGTAGAGGATGATGAGCGTCTTGCCACCTTGACCCAAGATTATTTGCGTAAAAATGGTTTAGATGTGGCAATTGAAACTGACGGTAACCGTGCGATTCGTCGTATCGTGGCTGAGCAGCCTGATATGGTGGTACTTGATGTGATGCTGCCAGGTAGTGATGGTTTGACGGTATGTCGTGAAGTACGTCCTCATTTTCATAACCCTATCTTAATGCTAACCGCGCGTACCGAAGATATGGACCAAGTATTAGGTCTAGAAATGGGTGCGGATGACTATGTGGCAAAACCCGTTCAACCGCGTGTGTTATTAGCGCGTATCCGTGCGCTATTGCGCCGCTCTGATACCGCGCCAACTGATGAAGTGCCGCAGCGCCTTGAGTTTGGCGATTTGGTCATTGATAACGGCGGTCGTTCGGTTACTTTGAACGATGAGCTTGTTGACTTTACCAGTGCGGAGTATGATTTGTTGTGGTTGTTGGCATCCAATGCAGGTCGTATCTTATCGCGTGAAGATATTTTTGAACGTCTGCGTGGTATTGAGTATGATGGTCAAGACCGCTCGATTGACGTACGTATTTCTCGTATCCGTCCAAAAATTGGTGATGATCCAGAAAACCCAAAACGTATCAAGACCGTTCGCAGTAAAGGTTATCTGTTTGTCAAAGAAAACTAACATAGTATTGATAAACACCGTATCGATAAAAAAGTCAGCATCAAGCTGGCTTTTTTTGTCGCTGTGTATTTTGCTACTTAGCAATTGAAAGGTTTTGGACAACAATTTACTACGTTACTAGACAGTTGCCTCACCGTTTTTCATGAATTTTACATTGTAATATTAATTTTGCTAGGTAATAATACCGCTATTATCTATTGACCTTAACCCTAGATTTTTATGTCGCTATTATCGTCCTTAAACCAGTCTATTTTTCTGCGAATTTATGCAGGTCTGTTATTTATCTGTTTGTTGGTTGCATTTTTTGCGCAACTGCTTATCACCACTATCAATGCAGAGCGGGTACAGACTTATCGCGAGGATATGGCATCAGCGGCATTTTATCTCATTGATTCAGGCTTGTCGCGCCAAGTCACTGCCCAAGAGCGTAATTTTTGGCTCTCTGATGTCAGTACTTTATTTGATACCAAGTTTAATATTGAACCGACTTCAAAAGCAGATTTTAGAACCAGCGAAATCAATCGACTCAATAAACAACAAGCCGTAGTACGTTTTAATAGCGATACCAATACGGCTGAGATTTATCATAAAGTCTCGGGCGAGAATAACGTGTTGCATGTGAGTTTTAATAAACTCAGTGAGCAACAAATCAAAGGGATAGGCGTATTGCTGCTCGATGATTTGTCTTACTATCGTACTTTGGCAGAAAAACAGCAACGCTTGCAACAAATTCAAAAATTTTTCCCTTTTAAGCTCACCTTGCAATCCATTAATAAACTTCAACTTGATACCGACCAAAAAGCGCGCCTGTATCGCAAAGACATCGTGATTATGTTCCGTGACAATACCAGTGTAGAGAATTCATCGATTCGGGTATTAGCACCGACTGAAATCCAAGATACCGTGGTGGATTTGGGACCCATTCCGCTATTTAACTGGTTTCCGCTTAATCTGATTATTAGTATCACGCTCATTAGTATGTTCTTGATTAGTCTAGGGGTGTATGCGCTGATTTTCCCATTAGAGCGTAAATTGCAGCTTATTCAAAGCGGTATCACCAAAGTGCGCGAAGGTAAGCTCAATACCAAAGTAAAAGTCGTGGGCGAAGATGAAATTGCCCATTTAGCCGCAACCTTTAATAGTATGACTGAGCACATCCGCCGTTTGATTGAATCCCAGCGCGAGTTGACCCGTGCCGTATCCCATGAGCTGCGCACCCCAGTAGCACGTATCCGTTTTGCGGTGGATATGCTGGCTGATACGGATGATTATGACGATCGGATGAGTCAGCGTGATTATATCGACCAGGATATCGAATCGCTCAATGGCTTAATTGATGAAATTTTGACCTATGCCAAGCTTGAAGAAGGCTCACCCAAAATGGACTGGGAAGATGTCGATTTGCAAGAACTCGTGTCGCAGATTGTCCGCGAGACCAATGCGCTTGGTAAACCTGTCACCGTTAAAGTAGGCAACATGCAAAAAGGTGCGTTTGCACAAGCCGATAGACGCTATTTACACCGCGTGTTGCAAAACTTGGCAGGTAATGCCACCCGTTATGCCGAAAGCACTATTATCATCTCAGCAGGCTTAGAAAAAAATGAGGCCTTTATCAGTGTGGAAGATGATGGACAGGGTATTCCAGAAAAAGACCGTGAAAAAGTCTTTATCCCATTTGCGCGTTTGGATGATAGTCGTACCCGTGCCTCGGGTGGTTATGGTCTTGGCTTATCAATCGTGTCTCGAATTGCGTTTTGGTTTAACGGCCGGATGTCAGTGGATGAAAGCCCGACCTTGGGTGGGGCGCGATTTATCATGAAATGGCCAAAAAGCCAGCTAGCTTCAAGTATTGAAGCGGATGAAATTACCCAAAAAAGTAGCTAGAAAAAATACACGCAAGCGCAAGGGTCATAAGCTCGTTACCAGTGATGCTTGCAAATTTGCTCAGACTCGGCTAAATTTTAGTGAGTTATGCAATGGTTTAGCAAAATTTGCGCATATCAATTAACCGATAAGCGAAATAATCACAAGCGAGGATGGTATGCGTTACCTATTTTTAGCCTTGATGGTACTCAACATAGCTGTTTTTGGTTATTATAGTTTTTTGCGCAAACCTACTGAAAGCGAGTCAGTCTCACAGGCGCGTGCAGCATTGGTTCATCCTGTCACAGCCACCAATGTGTCAAGTGAGCTACCCCCCATGATTGGTACTAAAAAGTAAAAATGGCTACCCGAACCAAAGCTATCAAAACCAAAGCTACTAAAACCAAAGCTACCCAAGAATCATGGTTAGCCTAACCTATTAAGCAACCAATTAGTTTTCTGTCATCTTTACTCTATAATCATTCATTCTATAATCGGAATATTCACCACTACTACTAAGCCACCACCATTGGGCTGATTACGAGCGATGACGCTACCATTGTGCAGGTGAGTAATGCGGCTTACAATCGCAAGCCCAAGTCCACTTCCTTGCGTGGTACGTGCCGTTTCGCCCCGCTCAAATGGCTGCATAATCCGCTCGAGCTGATCTTCGGCAACGCCTTGCCCTTCATCGCTAACTTTGATGGTTAAGTATTTTTGTCTAGAGGTTATCTCTGGCGTTAGTGTTTCATCGGTGACCACTTGCTCAGTAGGCTGTAGATCATCATCAATGCTAATCTCAATATGAATGGGCGGCTGACCATAGCGACAAGCATTATTGACCAAATTAACGATGAGACGCTTGATGGATAAGGGTCGCAATGGCACACTGGGCAGATCGTCTTGGATATCGATAATAAATGGGGTGGGGGCAAACTGCACCACAATCTCGTTAATGATGGGGCGCAGGTTGGTCAATCGCACTGCTTCATCTGAGCCATCTTTCATAAATGAAATAAACTGCTCCAAAATCGCGTCCATGTCCTCAATGTCATACACTAGCCCTTCCCGCAAAAACTCATCGGGTAGCATCTCGGCTGTGAGTCGCATCCGCGTCAGTGGCGTGCGCAAATCATGGGAAATACCAGCGAGCATAATATTGCGTTCTTTTTGGGTTTGGGTCAAGTTATGAAACAGTCGATTAAATGCCAAATTCACCTGACGAATCTCCGTTGAGCCTTCATTGGTCACCAAATTGTTGGCGTGCCCAAGGGTGATGTAATCAATCGCCACTTTTTGTAGGCGTTTGAGCGGGCGATTTAATTGTCTTACCAAAAACAAAATTGTCAGCAACGTGGCAAGCGGAATCCCCAATAAGAAAAAGTAAATCGACGTTGGGCTATATTTGGCATAAAACTTGACAGGCTCTTGCAGCCAAACATCCGGATGCGCGCTGTCTTGAATATACAAAATCGGTACGGGTTTGAATTTAAAATTGACCGATACAGGGCGCTGCATCACGGTTTCCATCTGTGTTGCCATTCGCTGGGTAAAGTAATCCACCAAGGTTTTTTCTTGAAAAGAAGGTATCTGTTGTGGGTCAGTAATCACGTTAATATGCGAGGCATCAATAATCCAATTTTTAAGCTCGGGATTGTTTTTAAAATCTTTATCCGCTTTATCAATCATCAACAGCTGATTGGCAAGATAAGTCGCATGGTTTTGTAGCTCTGGTAAATACAGACTGCGCCAAAAAAACCACAGCGATAATGCCACGCTCACCAGTACCATCAACATCACCATCAAGGTGGTTTGCCAAGTGTGGCTATAGCCTTTGAGTTTGGGTAAATGCGGTTTCATGCTGAGGTATCCTGATGGTGGCTGTGCAGGTGAGTCAAAACGGGCAACGGCACTTGCATCCTGCTATAATACGCAGATAGCTTGGCAAAATTAAAGGGGCAATCATGCAGTTTTCAAAGTTTGGTGAAAAGTTTACCAAAAACAGCGGTATTTTGCAGTTAATGGATGATTTGGGCAACGCGCTTAACAGCGAGCAACCGATTAATATGCTCGGCGGTGGCAATCCAGCACGGATTGATACAGTTAACCAAACCTATTGGTCGGTGTTTAAAACCCTAGCTGAAGGTGATATGGGCGCAATGGCCATCGAAAATATCGGGAACTACTCAACGCCGCAGGGCGATGCCAAGTTTATTGCAGCATTGGTAGATTTTTTTAATCGCTATTATGATTGGGGACTTACCACAGACAATATCGCCCTGACCAATGGCTCACAAAATGCATTTTTTTATTTATTTAACTTGTTTGGTGGGCAGTTTGAGGATACTAAACAAGGCAGCATAGATAAAAAAATTCTATTACCCCTTGCCCCAGAATACGTGGGTTATGCCGATGCCCATGTGGACGGGCAGCATTTTATCGCAGTGCCACCCAGCATCGAATTTGTGCAACATCAAGGTGAAGACGGTTTTTTTAAATACCGAGTCGATTTTGACACGCTAGAGAATTTGTCTGAATTGCACAACGGCGAAATTGGGGCAATTTGTTGTTCCCGCCCCACCAACCCAACAGGCAACGTGCTGACCGATGACGAAATGGCACGCCTTGAAGCGATTGCCAAGCTTTTTGATATTCCACTGATTATTGACAATGCGTATGGGATGCCGTTCCCCAATATCATCTATAGCAAAGCCACGCTCAATTGGAATGAGCAGATTATTTTGTGCTTTAGCCTATCAAAAATCGGTTTACCTGGGGTGCGTACAGGGATTGTGGTCGCCAATCCGCAAGTGGTCAAAGCGATTAGCAGCCTAAATGCGATTGTCAATCTAGCGCCGACCCGTTTTGGTGCGGCGATTGCTACGCCACTGCTACAAGATGACCGGCTAAAAGATTTGTCAGACAATCATATTCGTCCGTTTTATCAAGGACAAGCCAAATTAGCGGTGCAGCTGCTAAAACAAGAACTGGGCGACTTGCCAAGCCCCTATAACAATGCGATGAAAATCCACAAGCCTGAAGGTGCGATTTTCTTGTGGGTATGGTTTAAAGATTTGCCGATAACCACGGTTGAGCTGTATGAGCGATTAAAAGCCAAAGGCACATTGATTATTCCTAGCGAGCATTTCTTTGTTGGCGTGGATACCGAGAATTTTAGGCATGCCCATGAGTGCATCCGCTTAAGCATCGCGCAAGATGATGAAACCTTGAAAAAAGGCATTGCCACCATTGGGGAAGTGGTGAGAGCGGTTTACAATTCTTAAATTGCTACAGAAAAAATTGTGCTATATTAATCAATAAATCACAAATTTATGTGATATTTGGAATTTTATGATTAAATATATTCGATTTAATAATTTTTATTCTTATCTTGATGAGACAGAAGTGTCGTTTGAACTTAGCAAACAGGCGACAGTTTCTGCCTATGATTTTACCGTCAAAACAACCCAAGATAACATTCGCCTAAATAAAATTATGGCGGTAGTTGGAGCCAATGGGTCGGGGAAAACTCAATTTCTTAAACCATTGTCTTTTTTGACTTGGTATATATGTACTTCTGCTAAAACATTTGATAGTGATAAACAAATAGTTATACAAACCCATATATTAAGTGAGCCTGAAGATGCCACATTTCATATGGGTTTTTTGCTAAAAAACTTAGAAAATAATTTTGAAGAATACAGGTATGAACTAGTTATTAATAGGGAACAAATTGTAAAAGAAAATCTTTACAAAAAATCTAGTAGTCAATTTAGTTACATTTTCAAACGTTCATACGTTAACGGTGTTCTAGATTACAGGCATAATGGTTTCATTAGACCCTCTTTAGCAAATGATGCTCAAAAAAATGTTTCATTAATTAGTTACGCAGAAATTTTTGAAAATGAAATTGCTAAGCAAATTATTAATTCCTTAATGAATAATGAATCAAATGTTGTCGCTGGCGGTAGACTAAGTCAAAATGCAAATTCTATTGTTAAAGCTACTAAATTGTTTAACGAGAATGAAAAGCTTAAGAAAACAGCAGAGGATTTGTTATGCAAATTTGATACAGGGATACAGGAAATAGTTATCAAGGAAATCACTGCTTTGGCAAAAGACTCCTCGGAAACACAAGAAATATTATTGCCTTTCGGTATACATAGAACTATAGACGGGAAAACTTTTGAACTGAATTTTTTCCAAGAGTCTAATGGTACACAGTCAGCTTTTAACTTATTAAGTTTAATCTTACCTGTCTTACAAAATGGCGGTATTGCTATTATTGATGAACTCGACAACGACTTACATCCGCATTTACTGCCAGAGATTTTTAATTTATTCCGTTCCCAATACACCAATCCCCACAATGCCCAACTTATCTTTACTTGCCATACGCCTGAAGTATTTAATATTCTCAACAAGCATCAAATTTATTTGGTAGAAAAAATCGACCAAAAATCAGAAGCATGGCGATTAGATGAAGTGGAAGGTATACGCAATGACGATAACCTTTATGCCAAATACATGGCAGGGGCTTTTTCTGCCGTACCGAATTTGTAAGGGATAGGCATGGCGAAGAAAAAAATCCGCAATCAACAACAAACCACTTTAATTATCGTGGGTGAAGGCGAGCATGAGGAAGCATTCTTGCAACACATGAAGTCGATTTATGATAATCGGTTGTCAGGTAAAAAAGTTACGTTAGACTTTGCAGGAGGTGGCTCACCGCATGATGTCATCAAATATACAGTCAAACAGACCCAACACCGAGCGTTTGATTATATCTATATTTTGATGGATTCAGATGTAGCGATTGATGCAAAAGACACCAAAACCGCTAAAGAGAAAAATTTTATCCTACTACAATCTGAGCCATTGTGCCTTGAAGGAATGTTGTTAGAGGTGTTAAAACAGACAGCACTACTGACATCCCAAGCTTGCAAAAATAAATTACATCCGCAGCTATCAGGCGACCCAACTGAAGCCTGTAGCTATTCACCATTATTTGATAAACCTGTTTTGGATAAGACAACCAAAATGACCATTGTCATGTTGCGAGAAATCTTGAAAAAAAGCTACTAGATTCTCCACTCAACAAAATTCTTCAATAGCTGCAATCCTGCGGTATGGCTTTTCTCGGGGTGGAACTGGGTCGCAAACAGATTATCTTTAATCACGCTGGCACAAAACTCGACGCCATAATCACAGGTTGCCGCCACAATCGATGGATCAGACGGCACACAATAAAAACTATGCACAAAATAGAAATAGGTATTATCTTCAATCCCTTGCCATAGCGGATGCGCCAAATCCATATGGGTGATAGTATTCCAGCCCATATGCGGCACTTTAATGCGTTCATTTTTGTCATCTAGCCAATGATCATCAAAGCGTTTGACGTCACCACCCAGTACCCCTAGACAGTCTACCCCGTCATTTTCTTCTGAGCGCTCAAACAACGCCTGCATCCCGACACAAATCGCCATTACAGGCTTATTAAATACAGCCGTTTTGACAGCATCAGCGATACCTGCTGCCTGCATCTCTGCCATACAGTCGCGCATTGCCCCTACGCCAGGGAAGACGATTTTGTCCGCTGCCGCAATCACCGCAGAGTCACGCGTGATCGACACATCAGCGCCCACTGCCGTTAAGGCTTTACCCGCCGAATGTAAATTACCCATGCCATAATCTAACAATGCAACCTTTGTCATCTCTTATCCTGTTGTCAAAAAAGCCCAAAACTGCGATTAAACGCTGATATCACTTGGCGCTCATCATCGTCAATTACCAAAGAAGTTTTGAAAAATGCCAAAATAGCCATTATATTAATATCATCACATTGCTGCGCGAATAACATTATTCGCAAAATTGTAAGGACAATAATAATGGCAGAAAAAAACTATTATGACATTTTAGGCGTCGATAAAAAAGCCAGTGAAGCAGATATTAAAAAAGCCTATCGCAAACTGGTACGACAATATCACCCTGATATCAACGACTCACCCGATGCTGACGCCAAAATGGGTGAAATCAATAACGCCTATGAAACGCTCAAGGACGCTGAGAAACGCGCTCAATACGACCTGATGCTAGATAACCCTTATATGGGTCAAGGCTTTGGCGGCATGGGCGGCGGTCAGGGCTTTAATGCCAATATGAGCCAAGCGGATTTGGATGAAATCCTTCGCCAGTTTGGCGGTGGGGCTGGCGGTCGTCAGTCGCAAGGCGCGGGTGGCTTTAGATTTGATGATATTTTCTCGACATTCGGGGGCGGGGCAGGCGGGTTTTCAGACGGATTTGGTGGCAGACAGTCGCAACGTTCGACCAAAGGCGACGATCAGCACGCCGAGTTATCAATTGATTTGAAAGCCACTTATGAAGGCGATACCCGTAAAATCAGCCTAAATTTACCCGTGCAAACCGCGACAGGGCTGGATTATCAAACCAAAACCATTGAAGTCAAAATCCCCAAAGGTATTGCCGAAGGGCAACAAATTCGCTTGGCAAAACAAGGCAATCCAAGCCCGTATGGCGGTGACAATGGCGATTTGTACCTAAAAATTAAATTTAATCACCCAGACAATATCCGTGTAGAAGGCAAAGACGTGTTCCAAACGGTAGACGTTGCGCCTTGGGAAGCAGCCATGGGCGGTCAAATCACGGTCAACACGCCTGCTGGTAAGGTCAATGTCAATGTCCCAAAAAATAGCCGCACGGGTACCAATCTGCGCCTTAAAGGTAAAGGTATCCCAGCCAAAGAAGCCGGTGATTTGTATTTAAGTTTAAATATCGTGTTGCCAAAAATCGATACAGACGCAGATATCCAAGCGTTTGAAGCGTTCAAATCGGCATTTGCCTCGTTTGTGCCAATGCGCTAATCTATTGATAATTAAGCTTTATTGATAACTAGGCAAAAAAAATAGGCAGTACAATAAAAAAAATGACAAACCAGCACCAAACATAACTAGAGATACACAACAGGAGTGCAACATGGCTCAAACCACCAATACGGATTTATCATTACGGTTAACCTTAGATGATTTGATTACGGCGAGTAGTTGGGATAAAAGCTGGGTATTAGCGCTGATGGATGAAGATATTATTTATGCTGAAACGCCTGCCATCGACAGCCAGCCCTATTTTAATAGCGCACAATTGACCACAGTGCGCCTTGCCTCACGCCTACGCCGTGATTTTGATGCCAGTCCGCAAGCAATTGGCTTGATACTATCGCTGCTTGACGAGCTAAGACCGCTTCGGCAGTTACAGCGGCAAATCACGCTCACGCGAATGGTTCATGATGTGGATGATAGTTAACAAACATCAAGTTAGTCAACATCAATTAGGTGAGTTTAATCCTAAAAAAGGGCGGGTTATCGTGCGATAATCCGCCCTTTTTATTTACTACAGCAAACGATTATTGGGCAAAACCGTGGTTACGGAGCCAATTTTGTAGAAGTTGTATTTCGGCTTGTTGGGTATCGATTAGGGTATTGGTAAGGCTACGCACTTTGTCATCGTTACCATATTTGGCAATCACTTGGGAGAACGCGATCGCGCCTTTATGATGAATCAGCACGGTTTGGGCAAACGCTTGGTCGGCGTTTTTAGTCATTACCGTGTCGACCATTTCTTGCTGCATATCATCGATAATGCTATCGATTTCTTGCTGGGCTGCCACACTATCTGCCATCGACTGATTAGGGTCAGCGGTATTTTGAATCAGTTGCATGGCAAGCCAATTCTGTAATATTTGTGATTCATTTTGGCGTGAGCTAATAATGTCTCGGGCTAAGTCTAGCAGTTCAGGGTTTTTGCCGTATCGCTGCTCAATATTGGCAAGCGCGATGATTTCATCAAAATGACTCAGCATAGTTTTGACAAAAATCATATCAGGCGAGATGGGTATATAGTCAAATTGATTGAGGGCGTTTGGGTCACTGGCTGCAGCCGCATCGATGCTTGGCTGCTTGATGACAGTAAAATACGCTTCTTGATAGTCATTGATGGTACTTGAGTCAGGCATCAAGTAGCCTTGCGCCAGTTGACTGACGGTAAGCATGTTGTTATTGATTGCCTGGGTGTCTAATACTTGGGGCAATGGTTTATCATCAAATTCTTGGGGCGCGCTCGCGCTGGCACCCGTCGGGGGTGTTGGCTGCTGAGAATCAGATTGCTCACAACCAATCATGCTGATAACTGCGATGACAAGCAAGATTGATGGTGCGGTGTTGGACATGCATCGGCTCCCATGCCTTGATTTTTATACGGTGTGTTTTGAAATGATGATTGTAAGCATTGACTGTGTGCATTGACTGTCAGCATTGATTATCAGTCTTAGGCAAGAGTATAAAGTAGGGCAAGCACAGTGACTATATCAATTGTGTCATGGCAGCTTGCTTATCATTTGCTAACTGCTGATTATGCTAGCTGTCAATTATGCTAGCTGCTAGCTGTCACTTGCGGGCAATATCCCTGCCAAGACAAAAAACGCGCGATAAGCGGCTACTTTTTTCTCCAAGCTTTGCGGGTAAGCGCGCGAGGTCGATGGCAACCGATAAATACCAAATGCTCGCCCAAAAGCGTTAACTTCAAGAAACTGATTGGTTTTTGGCAGTTTATAGGGTGTTTGGCTGGGGTCAAAATAGGGTGAAGTGGGGTCACTGATACTTTGGTTCACCAGCGCTATCAGCACTTCTGTGGCTTTGCCACCGGTGGTATAAATCCACTTGACCTGCTCAAGCTGTGCCAACACTTTACCCAAATCAACCGTCGCAACCACGGTCAGATGTTCGTCAGCTGCATTGCCTTTTTCGCGGATGACGTGAGTGACTGAGGGACATTCACCGATGTTATAAGCCTGTAAAAATGCTTTAATTTTTTCGGCATCAAAGCGTTTTTCTTCACCGACTCGAAAATAATCGATATCATCAAAAAACACCTTGCCCATGATACGCCACATATCATTATAAAAATTGGGGTAATGAAATGGCATGCACCATTTGTCAGGCATGGGCGGCATGGTACCCATCATCAAGACTTTGGTATCAGCAAAAAAGAAGTTACCAAATGGATGGGCTTCGACACGCGGGTCAGTCAATAAATCGGCAGACATATCAGTTTTTATTTCTAATTAAATACACGCCAAGCGCGGCACTGGCAATAATCGGTAACAGCACCATAAAAAACGGTGAAAATCCCGTGCTTAAACTGACAAACCCGACTAAATCTTGCAGATAACTAAATACCAAGCCAAAGAGCAGAGCAATCACAATACGATAGCCCAAGCTTTGGTTACGCAAGGAGCCAAATACAAATGAACAAGCAACTAACACTAGCGATAGCATGGCGAAAGGCGACAATAGTTTTTTCCAAAAGGCAACTTCATGCTCAAGCGAGCGGCGTTTGTCTTTGGCTAAGAGCTGTTGGTGCTGCCATAATTCGGTCACTGACATGTTATCAGGGCTGCGTGTTAACAGATAAATCGCTGACGGCTCAATGGGTAACTGCAGCGTCATAGTCGGGATGGTGGTCAACTGACTGTGTCCATCGGCGGCGATGGTTAATTGTTTGATTTGTTGCAGCTGCCAGCCCGATGTTTTATCGGCGGTGTTTTGACTGACAAAGCTGCCAGTATCGGCTTGCAGCACTTGCTGGATATGAGCAGTGTCGTCTAGCTGCCAAACTTTAATGTTTTTGAGCTCGCCTTTGGTATTGGCATAGTCAATATTGATGATGCGGTTGGCTTGTTTGTCCCAATAACCGTTGATGGCACTTGATAGCAAAGGTTTGTCATGCTTGACTTGGTGCGCTAACTGATTGCTAGTTGGCACTACATACTGCCCAAGTAATAGCCCAATAATGACAAAAATAATCGCTGGTTGCATCACCCAACTGACTATTTTAAAGCGGCTGATACCTGCGGCTTGAATCACCGTAAGCTCACTGGTGTTGGCAAGCAAGCCTAGACCTACCACAGCGCCTAACAGCGTCCCAAACGGCATATAATCGAGTAAATCACTGGGTGCACTATAGGCAATAAAACGCAAGGCATCTAAATAATTGTAATGATCATTGAGATCCTGCAACTCTGCCAGATAATCAAAGACGACTTTAAGTAGCCAAAGACCAATGATAGCCCCTGTCATGGCAAAAAGCGCTTGTTTTTTAACGTAATAAGATAAAATCATGGCTGACCGCCTGGGGACAACTGACGACTTTGGCGACGATAGCGGACACGATGTACCACGCGGCTTTGCCAATTTAACAACAATGCAAACGCGATAAAACCAACGATTAGCCAAATATACGCGTACTCACTAATGCGCTCTTTACCAATGGCAGTGCGTAGCGAAATGATACTAATCGCACAGCTCGCGAATATGAGCACGGAAGGTAACAGACGAAGCCAGCGTCCTTGACGGGGGCGTACCTGTGCAAGCGGGGTAGCAAGCATCGCCGCAATGATAATCAGCCACGGCATGGTAAAGCGATAGCCGAGCTCGGCTTTGACTTCGGGTTTTTGGGTATTGGCGAGCAGTTTGGCAGTGGTTTGGGTTTCAACATTGGTTTCGGTAATTGTTTCGCTGGCAGGTTTTTCTAGGGTAATGCGATATTTTTCAAAACTGGCTTGGTTGTATTTGGCGTTGTTGGTGCTAAGCTCATAGCGACGACCCTGAAACAAATCCAGCTGCATTGAGCTATCCGTGTCTTTACTGGGTACTTGATAGGCGCGCGTGGCGGTGATGATAACATCGTTTTTGGCGATTTTGCCGCTTTTATCGGTTTGCTGCTGCACCACGTATAGATTTTTGAGTTCACGTTTTTCTTTATCAAACTCATCGACATACAGGTGATAGTTGCCACTGCTGATAAAGGTTTTTGGACGCACTAAATCAAGCAAACTACCGAGCGACTGGGTTTGCCAAATCTGCTCACTGTTAGACAGTCCCCATGGTTTTGCCCAAAGACTAATCCCCATTTGAAATACAAATAGCCCAGTAATCAGCGGAATCATCAAACGCGTCAAACGGCCACGACTGATACCACTGGCAAACAGAACGCTCATCTCCTGATCCACGTACATACGACCGAGCACGAGCATCAGGGCGATAAAAAATGACAGCGGTAAAATCAGCTCAAGAAAGGTTGGAATGTTATAGCCAATAATAGCAAATAGCAAACCCACATCCAGCCTGCCTTCTGCAGCGATACCAAAATAGCGGATTAAGCGACCGCCGAGCATCAGTGCCATCAGAAATAACAGCACAATCGCAGTATTGGCGGCGACTTGTTGCGTCATATAGCGTCGTAATATCACAAGTAACCACCTAATATTACTCAAAAATTAATCAATTCAAACAGCTAGGGAAGTAAATGCCAATATTGTACGACATCATACCATTCGGCGCATCTGTTAATCGGCTATTTTAGCGCGTTGCCGAGAGATTATGAATATGAATACTGTAAGGTAACATTTCACAATGGCTTTTCAGCAGCACTTTTTACAGCCGCTTTATCAAAGCCACTTTTTACAAAGACTTTTCACAGCCGCATTTTACCCTACGCAATGACGTCTGCTATCCCATCGCCCAGTGATAACCCAATGCTATAACCCAAATACGATAATAGGTATGCTATGATAATAGTTATTTCTTGATGACAATAATTAAGGAGCTTAAATGAGTTTGACATTAACACTGGCGACCGCGCTTAAAAAACCGGTCAAGAATAGCTATCACGTGGTATTGGTAGATGACAATAGCCAAACTATGGGGCAACTAACGAGCGAGCTACAAACCGCTGTTAGTAGCCTAATTGAAGCAAGTCGTTTTAAGGGTAAACTTGCCGACACCGCCATCAGTTATGGCACAGACAATAATACGGGTCTGTTATTGGTTGGCGTGGGCAGTCAAGACAAATTAAACGGCGGTAGCCTGCAAAAAATTGCCAAAGCGATTTATGCAAGTTTGAGCCGTCTTACCAAATCTGCCGTGATTAGTTTAGGCGATAGTATGGATGAAGTGAGTTTTGGTCAGTTGGCATTAGCCCTGTTGAATCAAAGCTATACCTTTGATATTTATAAATCGCAAAAAGCGGATAAACCGACGCTAAAAGACTTGACCTTATTGGTCAGCGCAGACAACCAAGCCGCGTTTGACCCCCTGCTACAGCTGCAGCAGGCGACTGCCCAAGGTCAATCACTCACCAAAGATTTGGCAAATCAGCCACCGAATGTATGTTTCCCTGCGTATCTTGCAGAGCAAGCGCAAAGCTTGGCAAATCAATACCCAGAGCTATTGACGGTCAAGGTATTGGGTGAAAAAGACATGCAGCAATTAGGGATGAACTGCTTTTTGGCAGTCGCTCGCGGCTCAGCGCATGAAGCTAAACTAGTATTACTTGAGTACAATGGCAAAGCCGCCAAAAAAGACAAAAATAGCAAAACCAAAGGCAAAAAATCAAGCCTAGAGCAACCCATTGTACTGGTGGGCAAAGGCATCACCTTTGACAGTGGTGGTATCTCAATCAAACCAGGTCTGGGTATGGGGGAGATGAAATATGACATGGGCGGTGCGGCTGCAGTCATGGGGATGATTAAAGCGCTATGTGAAGTGCGTCTACCGCTACAAGTCGTTGGCGCACTCGCTTGTGCGGAGAATATGCCATCAGGAACAGCGACTCGCCCTGGCGATATCGTCACCGCCATGAATGGTAAAACCGTCGAAATCCTCAATACTGATGCGGAAGGTCGTTTAGTACTTTGCGATACCTTGGTATATGTACAGCGCTATCAGCCAAAAGTGATTATCGACATGGCAACCTTGACTGGGGCATGTATCGTGGCGCTGGGTTATGTGCGCTCAGGTCTATACAGTAACAATGAAGATGTGATTTTTGAGCTTGAACAAGCTAGCGAATCAGCGTATGACCGTGTTTGGCACATGCCACTGGATGATGACTACCAAGAGCAGCTTAAATCGAACATGGCAGATATGCAAAACATTGGCGGTATGCCGGCAGGGTCAGTCACAGCGGCGTGTTTTTTATCGAAGTTTGTTGAAGATATCCCTTGGGCGCATTTGGATATCGCGGGGACGGCATGGCAGTCGGGCAAAGAGCCAACCGCAACGGGTCGTCCAGTACCGTTATTGATGCATTATCTTTATCGCCAAGCTGTCCAAGATGCAGTCTAAGTGATAGGACGCTGACCACCCCATGATGGCATCACAAATTAGTTTTTATATTTTGTCCCCGCAAAAAAAACAGCTGGCGTTCGTCTGCCAGCTGATTTCAACTGTGCTGACCAAAAGCGAGGATAGCATTATCGTAGTGGCAGCATCCGAGCTACTCCCCTCACTTGATGACCGATTATGGTCATTGAGTGATGTGGCGTTTATTCCCCACCAAATTATCCAGCAACTTGATGCCTTTTATCACCAAAAAATCCCTGCCAGTGTGGTACTTACCGATAATATTGAGCTCGTCACCCAATTTGATGGCGTCGTCATCAATCTCACCAACGAAGCAATTGTAGATACCCAAGCTAGCCGCCTGCTAGAAGTTATCGACGCCGCCCCCGAACACGTTGAAAGTGGTCGTCACAAATACCGCGTTTATCAAGCACAATTACAAGCCCTGGCAACTAGCAGCCCACCTACCATCCAAGTTTTTCAAATCCGATAACCTCTCTACCCAGCACTTTGATAACTTTAAGTTGACAAGTTGACGATTTTAAAAATAATTTATGCAAATTGTTAAAAAATGTTAATATATCAGCCATTTTTGCGGTGAAATATTAAGAGGTTATTATGTTAAAGCTTATCCAAGCGTATCAGCGCGTGGGGTTGGTGCCTTTAATTGTGATAGGGCTGATACTCGGTATTTTAGTCGGTTCATTAGCCAATCCGACTATCATCGGCGGTTTATCCATGAGTGTGGCGCAAACCATCTCAATTTTGGGTGCGTTGTTTGTCGGTGCGTTAAAAGCGATTGCACCGTTGTTGGTATTTATCTTAATCATTGCCGCTATCAGTCAGCATAAATCAGGCACTCAGGTCAATGTTCGCTCAACCATGGCGCTGTATATGGCAGGTACGTTCTTGGCAGCTTTGACGGCGGTAGTAGCAAGCTTTTTATTCCCAACCGAATTGATTTTAAAAGCGGGTGAAGTCAGTCAGACGCCACCGTCATCCTTAGCAGAAGTGATAAAAGCACTATTGACCAACATGGTGGAAAATCCTTTCAAATCGATCGTTAATGCCAACTACATGGGCGTGCTATCTTGGGCGGCGATTTTGGGTCTTGCCTTGCGCCATGCCTCAGACCATACCAAGCAAATGATTAACGATTTATCGGAGGCGGTCTCAAGCGTGGTCAAATGGGTGATTTGGTTTGCGCCATTGGGTGTTTTTGGCTTGGTGACACAAACCATCGCTGAAACGGGTCTGTCGGTGTTATTAAGTTATGCCCGTTTGTTAGCAGTATTGGTCGGCTCTATGGCGTTTATTGCGTTGGTAGTAAATCCATTGATTGTGTTTGTCAAAACCCGCAAAAATCCTTATCCACTGGTGTTTACCTGTCTTAAAGAAAGTGGCATCACCGCCTTCTTTACTCGCAGTTCAGCCGCCAATATTCCTGTGAATCTAAACCTTGCGCATAAGTTAGGTTTGCATGAAGATACCTATTCAATCACTATTCCACTAGGTGCCACCATTAATATGGCAGGGGCGGCGATTACCATCAATGTCATGACATTGGCAGCGGCACATACGTTAGGTATTCATGTGGACTTCGGGTCTGCGCTGTTGTTAGCGGTGGTATCTACCTTAGCTGCGGCGGGGGCATCAGGTGTAGCAGGGGGTTCATTGCTATTGATACCATTGGCCTGTAGTTTCTTTAATATTCCTGACACCATTGCCATGCAGGTAGTTGCAATTGGCTTTATTATTGGGGTAGTACAAGACTCGGTTGAGACAGCACTCAACTCATCAACGGACGTGTTATTCACCGCGGCAGCAGATCCCAAATATGCTTATCATCGCTAAAGGTTGCTAAAGATTTTGAGCCATATAACGATAAAAAAGGAACACTAAAAAAGGGTATCAAGCGTGTCTTTTTTATTGTCCAAATAATCAATAGACTAATTAGCTAATTATCCACAAAAAAAAGATGCCACGCAGGCATCTTTTTTTATAAAAATCACTTAACAATTGGCGATTATGGGTTTACTACCACAGGCACGGTTTGTACGTCAACGGGCACGGTCGTTGTTGTTGAGGTAATTGCTGTATTATCATCAACCGGTTGCACGGTGACTGATTGAACTGCAGGGCCTGTTTGGGTAACTTTTGCTACAGGTACCACAACTGCAGGATTTGGTTGAGTATTCATAGGTGCGGTTAGCGCAACAGATTTGTTATTGCTTTCGTCGATTTTTAGGTCAGCTGGGATATCAATGTTTATTTCACTGGTTCTTGGCGTTGCTTTGCTGCCTTTTTTAGCCTTAGCTGAAGCTTTGGTGCTGTGAGTATTTTTTGATGCTTTTGTGGATTTTTGAGTAGCTTTTTGCGATTTTGCTTTTGCCGTTGCTACGTTTTTATGTGTGGTAGTCGATTTGGTCGTAGTTGTTACTTTAGTCGCTGCTTGGGCGCTGACCGTAAGACCTGTTGCTATGACTAATGCAGTAAGCGTTGTGGCTAATTTTTTCATAATTTTTTCCTCATTGTTGATTGCTAGGTTGATGGTTAGCTTGTTTTCTATAGTTATATTAGATAGTTAGTATCATCCCCAAATATGACCGTGTCATCAATTATCAAGAAAATACTTTAGGGGAGTACTAAACGCCTGGGTGTCATTATAGAACAATCATTAGACACAAGAATGTAAGGATTGCGGGCAAAATGTTGAGAATGCGTAAATAAACCCTGTTGGCATTAAGGAAGTTATTCGGTAGCGTTAACAATCGGTGAAATTGTCAATGAAACGCCGTCAAATTTCATTTTAGTGTAAATTTTATGATATGACTAAAAGACTGGGTATGCTAACGTATTAACAAAGCGTTGCAAAACTTACTAAAGCTTACTAGAAGCGTCAACGTCATCAACCTTGTAGGGCTTTTTTTTGCACTTTTTTATATAACGGCTATGAGAATGCCACAAACCTTACAAAATTGCTCGTTACAACAAGATAGAATCATTTTAATATGCAGTCATGTGATAAAGCATAGGTTAACATGCTTTAACAACTAAAATGCAAATTGTCTAAAATTTTCAAAGTATAGAAGCAGGACATTGAAAACAATAAAAAAAGGAGAATTATCATGTTTCGTTGGGCTATTATTTTTGCGGTAATCGCACTAATTGCGAGTTTCTTAGGTTTTGGTGGTGTGGCAGGTTTATCGGCAAACTTGGCATATGTGTTCTTGGCAGTAGCGGTGATTTTATTTATTATCGCCTTTATTAGCCGAAAAGTTTAAACACTGAAGTTTAGATACTAAATGTTAATACGATAGGCCGATTTGACAGGTCTTTTTAAATTGGTATGATCGTACCAAACACGCTTAAAATAACCTTTTACGATATGAAAACACGTTTGTTTGATGCAAAGTGTTAAAAATGTAAAAGGTTATTTTTTTTTGTCAGAATTTTCACTCAAATATAGCTTTGCCTCATATGCCAGCAATGCCAGTAAGGCAACCAAAAATGGCATGATGTAATACAGTAATCTAAAAATCAATAACACCGCCAGCATCTGTGTCCGATCGACTTTTGGCAAAGCCGTAATCATAACCACTTCAAACACCCCCAAACCACCAGGGACATGACTTAAAATACCGATTGCCATTGATTGAATAAACGCAGAAAAGGTCGCCCAATAGCTGATATGCTCAGAAGGCGGCAATAGTAAGTATAGTACCAACGCCACGGTACTTAAATCTAAAATGGCAATCGCAATCTGTTGCAGCACAATTTTGGCGGGCGGTAAATCAAAACGCCAACCCCGAATCACCACATGTTTGCCTTGCTTGCCAGCATATACAATAATCGCCGCAATCATACTTAACATGGTGATGCCAAGCACCCGTACATAAAAAGTATGCTCAAAGATGCCAAGGGATTTATCCAGTTCAGACAATAGTTGAATGGTAATCTCAGGATGGCTAGTCAAAGACGCCCCAATCAACGTGGTAATACCAAAGGTAAATGCCATCGACACCATCCAGACGATATTGGCAATTTCATTATGAGTCAGATTAAAACGGCGATAGTTACGATAACGGATACCACTCGCGGTCACAAGATTGAGTCCAATGGTGTGACTAATGGCATAAGCGGTAAAAGAGGTGAGGGCGACATGGCGGTAATCAAGTTTTTTGCCGAGTTGGCGGAGCGCAATAAAATCATAAATAGTGAGTACTAAATAACCAAAAGCCACCACGATGGCGGCGATAATAAGATGGAAAGTAGGAATATGCGCGATAGCGTCTAGAACGTCTTGATAGTGCACAGTTTTGGTCAAACGGTAAAGCGCACGAATTGCCATGAAAAAAATCAATACCGTAATCGCTGTTAATGCAAGTCGCCAAACCTGCTTAAACCAAGAACTATTCATGCATTCAACCTAATTTTTTTTAGTAGACATTACGATCAATTAATCAATTAATCAATTAATCAATTAATCAATTAGTCGCCAACATTATTTTCATTATCTTCAAACAATGTCAAATTTATCTCATTATCTTGCGCAGTTTGGGTGTGTGTTTGGTGCGCCAAACGCTGGGCACGCAGTCGTTTGAGTCGTCGGATGGTTAATAACTTAAGTACTTGCCGCTTTTGTGAGTCATTCATCAGTAGCCAAAGGTCACGCTCGGTGCGATTGCGCAAACAGCCTTTACAATACCCCTGTTTATCAAGCTCGCAGACTTGAATACAAGGACTGGCAATATCAAATAACTCTTGCTGCTCCATCGCGGTGATAACTCCTGACTACGCCATACAAATGGACGAGTAATCCACCTATGCAGAGATAGGGTTAACTGGGCTGAAAATCAAATAACACAGACAAAAACGTACCACTAAACACGGCTAGCTAATTAACACGACAAATTTTAACGTGTTGAAACCTCGCATCATGGCTATTTTAGCCAAGCAATGCTAAGATTAAATGTTAGCCAAACCAACAACAGTCGATATGATAATTTACTATAATTAAAAATTTGAGATAAAGCCATGCAAATTGTGTATATTCACGGACTTGATAGCAATTCAAACGCCGAAAAAGCGCAAAAACTCAAAGATTTTTGTGCCAAAAATTTCCCACAAATCAAGGTTGTTGCGCCCGATTTGAATCGTTCACCCAATGAGTCGATTGCTTTAATCCAAGAAATTATTGCCAAAGACCCGAATACAGGTTTGGTCGGTAGTTCGCTCGGTGGATTTTATGGCAATATTTTGGCAAATTTGACAGGTAAAAAAACGGTATTGCTCAATCCAAGTGTGCACAGTGGCACAAGTCTCAAGCGTTTTTTTGGGGAAGATTTTGACAGTTTGCCCGATGATTATATCGGTCACGTGACCCCCGATGGCTGGCATATTAGCAAAAAAGATATTGAGTGGCTGGTAGCGAATCGCCCCGAACAATCGCTCAATCCGCAGAATTTATTGGTAATTTTGAAAAAAGGCGATGAGCTGCTTAATTTCCAAGATGCGGTCAATTATTTTAGTCAAAGCACTTTGGAAAAAAGCAATGCCCAAAGCCATATCATCGTGGAAGAGGGTGGCGACCATCGTATGAGTGATTTTGAAACCAAATTACCGCAAATCATACTGTTCTTGTTCGGCTTGCCGCTGATTAAGTAAAAATTTGCTCGAAAGGTCAGGCTTTAGCCTAGAAAATGGGTTTATCTCATACCACTAGCTATATCTACTATTTATTATGAATCATTTAAAATTTTAAAAAATTAAGGTTGTTATGAGTAGTTACACATCCACATCACTTGAAGTGTTAGAAGGTCTTGACCCAGTACGCCGTCGCCCTGGTATGTACACTGACACCACACGCCCCAACCACCTTGCCCAAGAAGTCATCGACAACTCGGTGGACGAAGCCTTAGCAGGTCACGCCAAAAATATTACTGTCATTCTACACACCGACGGCTCGCTGTCGGTCGAAGATGACGGGCGCGGCATGCCCACTGACATTCACCCAGAATTCAACCAATCGGGCATTGAGCTGATTTTGACACGCCTACACGCAGGCGGTAAATTTTCTACCGACAACTACCAAGTCTCAGGCGGTCTGCATGGCGTGGGAATTTCAGTCGTCAATGCCTTGTCGCACAAAGTCGATGTCACTGTGTGGCGAAATGGTGAAGAATTTACCATGCAATTTGTCGATGGCAATGCCGTTGCTCCGCTGGCGGTTGCCCCGTCTTCTAACAAGAAAAAACGTGGCACACTCGTGCGGTTTTGGGTCAATGAAACATACTTTGACACGCCAAAATTTAATATCAAACAACTCAAACACCATCTTAAAGCCAAAGCCGTATTATCGGCAGGGCTGACCATCACTTTTATCAATGAAATTGACGGCGATAAAGACGTTTGGCAATTTACCGATGGGCTATCGCAATACTTGACCGAGCAACTGGTCGAAGAAATCACCTTGCCAGAACAGCCATTTGTGTTTAATTACGACGCCAAAAAAGGCGAGCGAGCAGGGTTAAGTTTTGCCATTTGTTGGCTTAGCGAGGGTGGTACGCCTGTGCAAGAAAGCTATGTTAACTTGATTCCTACGGCACAAGGTGGCACCCACGTCAATGGCCTACGCACAGGTATTACGGACGCGTTGAAAGAATTTTGTGAACTGCACAATCTACTGCCGCGCAACGTCAAACTCGCTCCTGAAGATGTGTGGGATGGGGTCAATTATATTTTATCGCTAAAATTCTCCGAACCGCAGTTCAGCGGACAGACCAAAGAGCGCCTATCGAGCCGAGAAGCGGCGGGCGTGGTGCAAGCCTTTGCCAAAGATGGCTTTAGCTTGTGGCTCAATCAAAACTCGGAGATTGCCAAACAAATCGCTGAATTAGCGATTAATAAAGCAGGCAAACGGCTAAAATCTGCCAAAAAAGTTGAGCGTAAAAAAATCACCCAAGGACCAGCATTGCCAGGAAAATTGGCGGATTGTCGCGGTGATTTGCGAGATGGCGCAGAGCTGTTTTTGGTGGAGGGGGATTCAGCAGGCGGTAGTGCCAAACAAGCACGTGATAGACATTTTCAAGCGATTATGCCCTTGCGAGGCAAGATTTTGAACACGTGGGAAGTATCGCCCGATACGGTGCTTGCCAGTGAAGAAATCCACAACATTGCCATCGCCATTGGCGTTGATCCTGATTCGGACGACTTGAGCGAACTGCGTTATGATAAAATCTGTATTTTGGCAGATGCCGATTCGGATGGACTGCATATTGCCACGTTGCTGTGTGCGCTGTTTGTCAAACATTTTAAAGCGATGGTTGATGCAGGGCATCTGTACGTTGCAATGCCACCGCTATACCGCATTGATATTGGCAAAGAGGTGGAGTACGCCCTTGATAATGACGAACTTGAGCAAATCTTGAAAAAAGTGGCAAAAAACAAAAAGCCGCAAATTACCCGTTTTAAAGGGTTGGGTGAGATGAGTGCTGAACAGCTACGTGAAACCACGATGAATCCTGATACGCGACGTTTGGTGCAGCTAGACCTTGATGACCCAACTGCAACCGATAGCGTGATGGATATGCTGCTTGCCAAAAAACGCTCAAGTGACCGTAAATTATGGCTTGAGCAAAAAGGCGATTTGGCGGAAATTGGGGTTTAATGGCTACGCAAAAATGATTGACGTTAAGCCCCCAATGCTAACGCATACTTTTGAAAGAGCACCGCTATCAGCTACGTTTGAACATTATCAAGTAGATAAATCCTATTAGGCTTTAGACTTTTCAAAAGAAAATGACGCTCGTGATGCGATTTATCAAATTTCCCCTTCTGCCTAACATCTAACATCTAACATGGAGCAAATCCGCGAATATGACTAAATTGTTGATTACCCTGCTGTTATTCTTTATCACCGCCATTGCCGAGATTGTCAGTTGCTATCTCGGCTATCTGATGCTCAAACAGCACAAACCACTTTGGCTCATTGTACCTATGACCATCACGCTTGCCCTGTTCGTCTGGCTATTGACCCTTCACCCCACAGCGACAGGGCGAGTGTATGCCGCATATGGTGGCATATATATCGCGACGGCTTTGGTATGGCTAAAATTTGTCGATGGCGTTTCTTTAACGCACTGGGACAGCATGGGCGGTTTGGTGATACTGTTGGGCGCAAGTATTATCATCCTACAGCCCAAAAGTTTGTTATAAATTCCTCCAATCGACAAATTTGCTAATTTCAGTGAGCTAATGTAAACTGAAAATTTTAGCTTAGTATTTTAATTTAATATAGTATCTTAATCTAATGTATACAGCCCCTATTCTCGTAAATAAGCAGTCTTAGCCTATGAAAGTAATAACTGGCTGTGGTTTTATTAACACCAACTAAGCTTGCTGCTGTTCTCGCGGTAGAACCGGCAACAAATAACTCGATGAGTCTGCTTTGTTTATACCAACTTAGTTTACTCTTTCTCATAGTGCTATCCTAAATAATTTTACTCATCTAGGACAGCCCCTTCTTTTTAATCTATTCAAACAATCTTTATTCGATATAAATATTAAGCATTTAACATGCCAAGACGTATTTATACCAAACCCAAAAAATATAATAAGGTGCGTTTTACGCACCATTTTTGGTGAGATATAGCCAGCGGTGCATCGCATGCGTCCTACACAAGCAAGACTTTAACTATTGGGTTTGGTATTAGAACCAATTCTCCATAAAAAAATCCTGCCTTGAAGTAAGACAGGATTTTTTTATCGCAAGGCTAATTTTCTAGCCTATGCTATTTACAACTTAGAATGCTTTAGTAATTGTAAATACAGCACCAGTCTCTACACCACGTTTGTACGGGTTGGTGTCGGCGTCAATATTTGTGCCGACAGCAGCAAGCTCAGCTGACAGGTCTTTAACAGAAGCAAAGCTGTAAGTCACACCAACTTTCCAGTCGATGTAGTTATCATCGCCACTAGCGTTATCACTGAAATCATAATCGTCAGCAGTGGTATAACCTAAGCTTGCTACACCACCGAAAGATGCGCTCAATGGCATGCTATAAGTCAGGTTTAAATACCATGCATCAGTATCTAAGCCAAAAAAATCATTAGTGAAATTCACGCTTGCAAGCAAACTGTCACCAACAGTGATGGTGTCTGCAAAACCTAGACGTGCATACAGCTCAAGCCAATTCAAATCAGAAGCACTTGGATAGCCGTAGTACCATAAACCGACATCTAAAACTGGTTTAGACGCCAAAGAGCCAAGTTCAGTGCTATAACCTACATATGGATCGAGCTCTAATGAGCTACCAAAGCCGACATTCGAGCCCCAGACACCTGCGTATAAGCCAGAGCTATGGGTTAATCCATAACCAACTTGAACGGCAGGGTCGCTTTCAGTTTGTGTCATACCACGATAGCGGTAATCTGAAGTCATTGCTGCAGTACCAGAGAATGATACATCGCTTTCAGCTGCCATAGTCAAGCCACTTGCACAAGTGAGTAAAGATGCAGCCACTAATGTAGAAAGTTTAAAGTTCATGTTGGTATTCCCCCAAGCTGTTTATTACAAATGTTCAAATCGAAATGATTTGACTCTGAACTTGTTATTGAAATAGCAAAGAGCGTGCCAACTTTATTAAGTTACTGTTTTATCTTATTTCTTTGCAATAAAACTGCAATAACTTACAAAACCAACTTTGAAGCATTATTGTATTGCACAAATATTGGGCGATTTATTGATTTTGCACCAAAACAAATCAAACTGTATCAAATTGTTTGTAAATAGGAATTATTCTTATACAGTTTATATTCTGCACGATGCAATAAAAAAAACCAACCGCAGTTGGTTGGCTTTTTAAGTATTTTCTTCTGAGCAAAGCATGAAAAATTATTTTTCCATATTTGATAGGATTGATGTTCTGACATCATCCAATGTGGCATTGATGGTGAGCATCACGGCATCGGCACATTGTTTGATCGCAGTGTCAGGATCTTTTAGACCATTACCCGTCACTGTGCAAACGATCACCGAACCTTCAGCGATTTTACCTGCTTTAATATCACGGATTGCACCGCCGATTGAAGCCGCCGATGCAGGCTCAACGAATACGCCTTTTACTTCTAATACTCTTGGATTAGGTTTGGTCATTTTTTATCCTTTTAGCTGTCTAGTTAACCCACTTTAAAAATGATACAGTGCTACTGGGATGAATTTTGTGCAGCCTCTGTGTAAGCAGCACGCAAAGAAAATTTATACCAGTAGCGCGTTTAAATCCATAACATTTTTACATTCAGCTGACTATAGGCTATCTATACCCCAGTTCGACATAAGCCATACTCTAAGGCTTTGAATTAACAAGCAATCTTAGCGACGAAAGGTTCAATCAGCACATTTTTAAGTGTCGGCTTCTTGGGCTCATGGCAATAAGCAATCAGCCCTGCCACCAAATTACTCATAAACCCAACATGGCTACGATGCCTTGAATGCTCGATATGGCAAATATTCTTTAACTCATCAAACACCGTCTCAATCAAGAAACGGCGTTTAAGCAATCGTTTATCTAACCAAGCAATGTCTTTAGCTTTCATATTCTTTTTGACGTTGGTAACCAGTTCAACATCCAAGTTTTCGTCTAGCCAAGCGGTCAGCTTTTTATCAATGTAGCCTTTATCGCCAAACAGTTTACCAAAGACTTGGTTTTCACACAGTTGTTTGACAGGCTTTCTGTCATCAACATTGCCCGCTGTTACGGTAAGATTCACGAGTTCACCTCGGTGGTTGATGATGGCGTGTAATTTAAAGCCAAAGAACCAGCCCATACTGCTTTTTCCTCGTCCTGCTGTATCGGCAAAGACTTTGTTGCGTTTGATACGGTGGTTATCACAAACCGCTAGGCTGGTTGAGTGGATGTAGCTAATCCCTGTGCAGTTGCCTTGCATTAAGAATTGTAGGTAGTCACACATGGGATATACGGCTTTTTCCATCAGCTCTACCATTCTGTTGTAACTTGGTAGTCTTGGAAAGGCATTTTTTAGCCATTGACAGACATAGCCATAGTAAAAGGCTTTAAATTCTCGATAGCGTATTTGATGAAATAGTACCAAGATGGTGATGATTTCTGCTAAACTTATTTTGCATGGTTTGTTGCGTGGCTTTTTACTGCTGTTGCTCTTTAGTTTTAGCATTTTCTGCTGTTGCTCGGCTGTGTAGGCTTTGCAAAAGTCGTCGATGTGGCAGTAAAGTTCTACAAGATTGTCCATGTAAGAAGTCCTGGTTAAAGGTGTTTGTGGTGAACTTACTTTAGCATGTTGGACTTCTTTTTTTTATCCTTTCTTATGTCGAATTGAGGTTATCTATAGTCAATCCTAAATTATAGTAAGCACCGTTTGCCCTGAGCTTGTCTAAGGGTAATGGTCGTTATGGTTCGACAGGCCTACCACGAACGACCCTGTTCGATATAATTCAGTTTTCACTATAGTATCTTAATTTAACCTAGTATCTCAAAGAGTATATTCATGGATATCAACCAAACGCCATTAGATCCCAGCCAATTTGGCTCAAATGTGCCCCGCCGCGATGACCCAAACATCGCCAAGCTCGCCGCAAAATACTTAAAAATGCGCGGTTGGCAACTTGTGGGCGAGGTGCCCAATGTCAAACAGCTGGTGATGCTCGCCGTCCCGCACACGTCAAACGAAGACGGCTGGAACGCGGTGATGGGCATTTTATCAGTTGGCATTGATTTTAAATTGATGGGTAAAAAAGAGCTGTTTCGTCTCCCCCTCATCGGGTCTTTCTTAAAATGGGGCGGTATGATTTCGATTGACCGTCACAAAAAAGGTTCAACTTTGCAGGCCGCCATTGAGCAGTTTAACCAACAAGATCAGCTTTGGTTAGGGTTGGCACCTGAAGGGACACGCAGTTATACCGAAAAATGGAAAACAGGGTTTTATCATATTGCCGTAGGCGCAGGCGTACCGATTTTACCGATTGCAATGGACTATAAAACCAAGCAAATCCGCTTTATGCCTTTGTTTTACCCAACGGGCGACTATGATGCCGATTTACCGAAAATTTTAGAAAACTATCGCGGCGTTTTGGGTAAGCATTTTGAAAAAATGTCACAGCCACTACAAGATTTACACCGTTAATAAAATGCCCTGATTACTTATCAGGGCATTTTTTTCAGCGTGGCTGTACACTAAACAACTATGATTTAGGTTTTAAATCATCGCTACTAAAAGTGCTGGTAGGTTGAATAATCGCTTGCTGTGTTTGGGTCGTTTCATCGGTATCGATGCTTTCAGCCAAATTGTTAAGTGCGGTATGCAATGACGTGGTGGTATCGACAGTGGTTGCTTGATTGTTGTCAATCCCCGATGCAATGCCTGAGTCAATTGGACGCTCAATGCTACCTGTTTGTGTAGGTGCGTACTGAGTCGCGACATCTGTTTCAAACCCTGTCAATTTGGTGGGCTCTTTCACAGGCGTATTCATCATATTTGTCAAGCCTGAGCTTTGACCTTCGGCTTTATCTTGGATATTTTTTAAAAAACGCGCGGCAGCTTCACGGCCACCAAGACCAAAGGCTAGGGCAAACGCAACCGCGACTGCGCCTAAAGTCAAGCCAAATGCCATGTTCACGATAGAGTCAGCGATGCCCATCGCACGTAAGCCCATCGCAAGCACCAGACCCATAATAAGAACACGAACAAGGTTGGCTAAAAATGCCGTACCATTTTGTGAGCGTTGTACCGCACTCGCCAGTAAATTGGCAAGCCAAAAACCCACAGCAAGGATAATTGCACCTAGGATGACTTGCGCGCCAAACTCGATAAAGACGTTGATTAAATTTCCAATATAAGTAAAGCCAAGGCTGCGAGCCGCTTCGATGGTGGCAAATAACATCACAAAGAACACAATCAAAAAGCCTGCCACGTCAGAGACTTTGGCATTACCTAACACATTTTGCAAGCCTAACTTGCTTGGTAATACATTTACGCCTGAGTTATCAAGTAGGTTTTTGACGATATCGGCAATCATTTTTGACACAAAATACGCTATACCTAAAATCAATACAGCCATGATGATATTTGGAATCGCTAGCATGATTTCGTTCAGCATATTGGTTGCAGGACCAGAAATCGCTTGGATATCCAGTACATTAAGACCCATGATAATCGCGGTGATGATTATGATGAGATATACCAGCGTACCTGCGATATTGGCGATTTGGGTTTGGTTGCCGATACCCGCTTTGCCTGCTAAGTTTTGCACGTTTAAGCTTGTAACAATATTAGTGACAATACCACGTAAAATTTTGGCAATAACAAAACCGACAAAAATAATCACACCCGCGCCGATTAAGTTAGGGATGTAAGATAACGCTTTGCTAATCATGCCATTAATCGGGGCTAACAGACCCGTTACGCCTAATTGCTGCAATACCATTGGCAAGAACATGAGCAAAATAAACCAATAAGCCAAGTTAGCAATGCTCTCGCTCATGTGCGGTACGCCTGCTTCGCTTGATAGTTTTTCATCAACTGACGTGCGGTTAAGCACGTTTGACAGCGCAGAGCGCACCACAGTCGCCAGTACCCAACCTAGTAGCGCAAGTAAGCCTGCACCCACAAGATTTGGGATGAATAACAACACGCTATTGACCATATTGGCAAACGGCACTGAGATAGCGTCTAATTTTAAGAAACTTAATGCTGCGGCAATACCAATGATAAAGACAAACCAAAAAGCAATACGTGATAATAAATGTGCCAAGTCATAGGTTTTACCTGTTGACGCATTCATTTTTTGATTGATGCTCAGTTTTTCTAATAATTTATGCACCACCGAACCGACAATACTGGCGATAATCCAGCCAAGAATAAAAATAATCAGTGCGCCAATCATGGTCATCATGGATGAACCAAGAGTTTGGTTAAAATTAATGAAAAAATTGTCCATTGTGCCTCCTACAATGTGGTTATATTATTGATGTGGTTGATAAAAGTTTTTAAATACTCGAAAATTGCTAACTATATGCTACTCCATACTATTGTTTGTCTATCATCCGTCTAGCTAAGCCAATGTCATGCTTATAATTATCATTGTTGTGTGTATGTTTAATTAAATAAAGTGGTACAAATACCTTTCAAGTGTTTGCAAATGTTACTGTAGCATTGAAGCTCAACAAGATGACAGTATAAAAAGGTTGTGCAACTAGCTTTTTAGCGCATGAATTGTTAAGAAAAGTATATTAATGTAAAGCCAGTTTTACTATTGCCCAATTTTTTGTTTGACCATACGGTTACCTCACGATGTCATAGGTTTTACAAACTATTTCTGCTATGATAGCTACAATTTTGAGACGATTTTTTAGTCGTTATTAGACCTTAATTGGACATATCAGATAGGAAATTTTATGAGCAATAATACAGTTCCCGTACTGGCAGCAGTTGTGTTAGGTGCTTTGGCATTATCACCCGTTTTTATCAAAAGTTTTGGCAACGACCCACAAGTAGCCGCCATCGGTAGCCGTCAGCTGGCTAGTAATTCAACCGCTATCAATGCCCAAAGTAGTGAAGTGGCAAAAGTAGGTTATAGCCTAGGTTATATGATGGGTCAAAACGTCAAAAAAGACGCCAAAGACCTCAATCCTGCTGATATCAATCAAGGTATCAATGACGGTTTTAATGGCAAAACATCGACCATGACTCGCGAAGAAATGATTAAAGCGGTACAAACCTATGAGCAAACCCAAATCCAAAAACGCCTGCATGACAACCAAGCCAAAGGCGAGGCTTTCCTAGCGCAAAACGCTAAAAAAGCGGGGGTCAAAACTACCGCGTCTGGCTTGCAGTATGAAGTGCTCAAAGAAGGTACCGGCGCGCAGCCAAAAGCCACAGATATCGTAGCGGTACAATATGAAGGTAAATTGTTAGACGGTAACGTGTTTGATAGCACCGCACAGCATGGCGGTCAACCTGCGGTATTCCCGCTTAACCAAGTTATCCCAGGTTGGACTGAAGGCTTACAGTTAATGAAAGAAGGCGGCAAATATCGCTTCTACATTCCATCAAAACTCGCTTACGGTGAGCAAGGCGCCCCCCAAGGTGGTATTGAGCCTAACAGCGTGCTCATCTTTGATGTTGATTTGGTAAAAGTCAATCCACCGGCTGATGCTGCACAGCCTGCCGCAGCAGATATCCAAGCGCAACTACAACAACAAATTGAATCCATGCAGTCAGCTTCTCAACCTGCCCAATAGGTTGGGTTGGCGTCAGATAGGTGATCTCAATCAGCTGGGCAAGCGCAACTATCGAATTCGCTCGCCCTACTCATCGGCACGATGGCAAAGGAACATCCCAATGATTTTAGGATATAAAAAAGTAAGTTTAGTGACTGGCATCGCTACTGGCATGCTGTTAGCGGTTACGTCAATCAGTGCAAATGCCGCACCCGCCAGCACTGGCACAAACAAAGTTGCGTCCTCTGTTTATGTACCAAAATCCACAGTGACGGCAACTAGCCCAGCATTGGCACAAGTCGGCTATAGTTTTGGCTATCTGATGGGTGAGAGCAACAAAGACAGTATTGATGATTTAAATCTTGATGCGTTTTTTCAGGGATTTCGAGATGCATACTCAGCGCAGTCGCCCAATCTTGACAAAAAACAAATGCAAAAAGTATTGCTAGACTATCAAAAAAACAAAGAAATTGCCTATGCCAAAGAAGTACAAGCGTTAGCAGCTAGCAATGCAGCAAAAGGCAAACAGTTCTTGCTAGAAAACGGCAAAAAATCAGGCGTGAAGACTACCGCGTCGGGTCTACAATACCAAGTGCTAACACAAGGGAGAGGCAAATCGCCTAAAGCAACGGACAAAGTCAAAGTCCACTACGAAGGTCGCTTGATTGACGGTACGATTTTTGACAGCTCTTATAAACGTGGCGAGCCTGTGACTTTCCCACTCAATCAAGTGATTAAAGGTTGGACAGAAGGGCTACAGTTGATGAAAGAAGGGGGTAAATACCGTCTGTTTGTCCCCGCTAATTTGGGGTATGGCGAAGCAGGTAATGCCGATATCGAGCCCAACAGCGTGTTGATTTTTGATATTGAGCTGCTACAAGTCAATCCACCTGTGACCCAACCCGTCAAACTTTAAGTTTTCTCCCATCTTAAAGTTTTGTCCCATTTGGCTATAAAAAAACGCTCATATTCCTATTGAGCGTTTTTTATATGAGGGCTTGAAAAGCGTACCTTTAAAGTACCTTTTTTAATACTTTAGAGTTGCGGGTATTGTCATAAAAGGCATAGCGGTCAGCCGGTAGCGATTCAGCAGGGACTTCCATAAACCCGTGCTCGACAAACCAATGCGCGGTGCGAGTAGTCAAGACATAGAGTTCATGAATGCCGCGGCTACGCGCTTGTTGCTCTAAGAATGCTATCAAATCTGCGCCACGGCTACCATTGCGATAATCGGGATGGACAGCCACACAAGCCACTTCCGCGGCTTGGTCGTTGAGTGGGTATAAAGCTGCGCAGCCTAGCACCATGCCATCACGCTCAATCACGCTAAAGTTTTCGATATCGCTCTCTAAACGCTCACGTGAACGACGGACCAAAATACCTTGTTCTTCGAGTGGCTCTAGTAGCTCAATCAAACCTACCACATCGTCGATATCGGCACGGCGAATTTCTTCATACGGGTCATGGGAGATTAGCGTCCCTGAGCCATCACGGGTAAATAACTCTTCAAGCAATGCGCCATCTTTGGCATAGGAGATAATATGGGTACGGTGGATGCCGTATTGACAGGCATCGCTGGCTGCCCGTAAGAAACGCGCGATTTCTGAGTTTTCAGGAACATCCCGTAAGAAGCGTGTCACTTCATGCGGAATCATTTCTTTAAGCAGGTGAGTGCCATCTTTATATAGTGAAAACTGAATTATATCGAACAGGGTCGTTCGTGGTAGGCCTGTCGAACCATAACGACCATTACCCTTAGACAAGCTCAGGGCAAACGGTGCTTACTATAATTTAGGATTGACTATAGATACCTGTTTGCTCACCCAAGAAAATTAATTTATCCGCTTTTAGGCTAATCGCCGCTTGTAGCGCCACATCTTCAGCCAGCAGGTTAAATACTTCGCCTGTCGCAGAATAGCCCATACTACCCAAAATCACCACATGATCATGGATTAAATTGTTGTGTATGGCTTCAGCATCAATCGCGCGCACTTCCCCAGTAAATTGATAATCGATGCCATTACGGATACCGTAAGGGCGGGCGGTGACGAAGTTGCCTGAGATGGCATCAATACGAGAGCCATACATCGGCGAATTGGCAAGTCCCATCGATAGCTGCGCTTCAATTTGCAGACGAATTGAGCCAACGGCTTTTAGGATGTACGGCATGGCTTCTTTTGTGGTGATGCGCACATCATCTGCCATCGGTGTTTCGATATGGTTCTCGGCAAGATTGGCATCAATTTGCGGACGCGCACCGTGGACGAGTACGAGCTTAATGCCAAGACTATGCAGCAGCGCAAAATCATGAATCAAATGGCTAAAATTGTCGTGATTGACCGCTTCGCCATTGAACATAATGACAAAGGTCTTGCCACGATGGGTGTTGATATAGGGCGCAAAGTTACGAAACCATAATACATAAGGCGGGGTAACATAAGCAGGGGTTGTGGCAGCGGCATTTTGTTGGGTATTATTGGGTAAATCAATCATAGCGTGATAGGCAAGTATAGGGTTATTATCAGTCATCGTTTCGCCATCGGCAAGCGGTGCATTGCCATGGGTAAAACTTGCTGAAGTATCGGTTGAAGTTGGCATGATAAAAGTAGACATGATAAAAAAAGTAGACGTACAAATAGCGTACGATAAAGTTTTTGTCTCTTTTAATTAAACATACATGTAAGCTTAACAGCAAATATGGACTTAACAGCTAATGGGCAATGCACTATGAAACATTCTTCACACAGCTTATTGCGACGCATCGCTCAGAGACTAACGATAAGGCTATCAATAAACCTTACAAAATACAATAGCTAATCTTACTGATTTTGGCTGCGCTGTTTGTATTTAGTAAATTCATCCCGCAACTTTCAACTTGCTAGTGAGTTAAATTGTAAAGTTTGTTATGCTAATCTATAGTCGAGCCTTAACCTATTTGACCACCTAATCAGCGGTGTATGCCAACCTACCGAAAAAAGAGAATATGCTAGCACCGGCTGACACAATAATTTTGAACATTTGAAAATCATGATTTAATGGAGAATATTCATGCAAAAGCTTTCAGTATTCGCGCTAATGACCGCCTCACTTGGGGCATCAGCCACCGCAATGGCTGTGCTACCAACGGTGGCATTAGACCCTGTTGCTAATAATCAAGCAGCACCTATCTCAGCGCCCGTTGCTGGTCAAGTTCAAACCCGCATTTTAGCCTCGGTTGTTGGTCAGGATCCACAAGGTCAAGAAGTGTTAAGCCCCGTCAATGCACAAACGCGCCTTGCATCTGGCAATATCGTAGAGTATCGCGGCTACCTAACCAATAACAGCCCTGACCGTATCCGCAACATGAAAGTGACCATGAACATTCCAGCCAATATGGAATTGGTGAGCACAAGCGATGTGGAGCCAACCCGCGCGTTTGGTAGTATGGACGGTGCCAATTTTCAATATATGCCGCTAAAGACCAACATGAATGGCGTGCTACAAAATCTACCGATGGCTTACTATAAAGCCATACAGTGGGATGTGCCAGGTTTGGGTCTTAATGAAGTGGCGATGGTAAAATATCGTTTAAAAGTAAAATAATAAGCGCTCAATACCTAGAAGCAATGCCTAGAAGGGCTCAACGCATAAAACCGCTCAATTGAATGAGTGGTTTTTTTATTTACAATTTTTGAAACTTGCCGATTTTTTGCTCGATATCGCTGAGCTTTGCTAAGGTTGCGATTTCCCCTGCTTTTATCGTCGCCTCTCTGGCTACGGTATTGGTCGTGCCAATATCACCAACGGCTGGGCGTATCACCACGTCCGCCAATTTGATTTCAGCAGCGTTTGCTTGATTGGGGATGACGGCAAATGTCTTATCCAGTAGCGCCCAAAAATCTTGTGGATGGCTATTTTTTGGCGGGCTTGAAACATCTACCGCGATGATAATATCTGCGCCCATTTGTTTGGCAGTTTGCACAGGCACAAGGCTTGTCAGACCGCCATCGCCATAGCGTTTATTGTTGATACGTGGCGGCACAAAAACGCCATACACACTGCTGGATGCCCGCACCGCAAGACCGGTATTGCCTTTATCAAAGACGGCTTTTTGCTTGGTGGTTAAATCGGTGGCGACACTGGCAAAACGTATAGGGAGTTTTTCAATCGGTCGATTATCGACTTGGGTATTTACCCAGTTTTGTAGTTTGAGACCTTCGATAAAGCCTTGTTTGCTCCAGCTATAATCGAGCAACTCATTATTGCTAACATGGGTCGCGATGTCTTCAAGTTCGCTAGCGGACTTGCCACTGGCGTATAAACTACCGACTAGACTGCCGCTACTGGTACCGACGATTAAGTCGGGGGTGATGCCATTTTTTTCCAGTACCTTGATGACGCCGACATGAGCAAAACCTTTGGCACCGCCCCCGCCTAATACAAGGGCAATTTTGGGTTTTACTGATGGTTTAGCAGGTGATTTAATAGGTTGGGTGGGTATCACTGGCGTTTTGGTGCAGGCGGTGACCGTAAAACAAATGCTAGTAGTTATCAAGGCAAAAAAAGAAAGCGGTTTCATAGCAAGCCTAATCAATCAAAACAGCAATATTATTAAATGATAAATTTGTTGAGTTCATCGGTTATAAAGCGTAAATTGTGTCGCTATGTATTCTAACTTAATTTGGTGTTTTTTCATGCTATTTTTATTATAGGCAGATAAGCTAACTTTATAATATGACGCTAAAACCTGACATCTTTAATCTCCCTGTCACCGCACTTGCCGGCGTGGGTAGTAAAATCGCTGAGCAGCTTGACCAACTTGGTATTGAGCGCGTGTTTGATTTGTTGCTACATTTGCCGCGTGATTATGAAGATCGCAGCCGACTGGTCAACATGTGTGATGTCGTCGATGGACAATCGGCATTGCTACAAGGCACCGTTGTCCGCGTCGACAACAAAAAGATGGGCCTGAGCGTGACATTGCAAGATAGGACAGCGCAAACAACATTACGCTTTTTCAAAGTCTATCGTGGACTGACCGATACCATGGTGGTGGGCAATACCTTACGTGTGTTTGGCGAAATCAGTATCAGTAAGTATGGCACCCAAATCAGCCACCCTGAATATGAAATTATTACTGGACATCAACCCCTGGCCAATACAGGGCTGATACCTGTTTATCCAACGGTCAAAAACTTGCATCAAAATAAACTGCGTAGCTTGATTCGACTTGCACTGCAGACGGTTAAACAAGCCAATCCTGTGATGGCTACTATTAATGATACTGAGTGGCAAATCGTACAAAGTGCGCTCAGCAAGCAGTTTCCGTTACTGGCAGGTAGCCACAACCCATTTGGGGCATTTAGCTTGCTAGAAGCCATTAGCTTTATTCATCAGCCACCGATTTATACCGATTTGAACAAGCAAATTTTGGTATTAGAGGCGTTAAAAAATCGCAGCCATCCGACCTGTCAGCGGCTCATTATCGAAGAAATGCTCGCGCACCAGCTGAGTCTACTGTACCGCAAACAACAACTTTATAAGCACAAAGCACCGCGCTGCGATGCCACAAGCGCGCTTGCCAATCGGCTGTTAGCCAATTTACCTTTTACCCCGACCCATGCCCAAAATCGGGTCGTGGCGGAAATCGTCAAAGATTTGTCAACGTCAGTACCCATGCTGCGACTCGTGCAAGGCGATGTTGGTGCAGGCAAAACCTTGGTGGCAGCTTTGGCGGCGTGTTATGCGCTTGATAGCGGCTGGCAAGTGGCGGTGATGGCACCGACAGAGATTTTGGCGGAACAACATCTTAATAACTTTAAAAGCTGGTTTGAACCGCTTGGCATCGGTGTGGGTTGGCTAGTAGGTAAGCAAACAGCCAAAGCGCGTGAAAAAGCCTTGCAACAAGTACAAGACAACGAGGTGCAAATCGTGGTCGGTACACATGCGCTATTTCAAGAACATGTCAATTTTGCCAAGTTGGGCTTGGTGATTATCGATGAGCAGCACCGTTTTGGGGTTGAGCAGCGAATGGCGCTAGTAGATAAAGGCTTGGCGCATACCACACCGCATCAGCTGATTATGACAGCCACACCCATACCGCGTACCCTTGCGATGAGTGCATTTGGTGATATGGATACGTCCATCATTGATGAACTGCCGCCCAACCGTACCCCCATCACCACCGTCACCATAAGCCGTGACCGACGTGATGAAGTGATTGAACGTATCGCTGCCAACTGTGAGCAAGGCAAACAAGCTTACTGGGTGTGCCCACTGGTCGAAGAGTCTACCGTGCTTGATGCGCAAGCCGCTGAAGCGACCTATGCCGATTTGAATGACAGGCTCAATCTCAACATTGGCTTGGTGCATGGCAAAATGAAACCCAATGACAAACAAGCAGTCATGGCGGATTTTAAAGCCGGTAAAACCGCTTTGCTGGTGGCTACCACCGTGATTGAAGTTGGGGTCGATGTGCCTAATGCCTCGCTGATGGTGATTGAAAATGCTGAGCGATTAGGGTTATCGCAATTGCACCAGCTACGCGGACGCGTGGGACGTGGCACCCAAAAAAGCTTTTGCGTATTGCTTTATCAAACACCATTGTCAGAAACGGGTATCGAGCGGCTCAATGTGCTGCGAGATAGCAATGATGGCTTTGTGATTGCGCAAAAAGATTTGGAACTGCGCGGTGCAGGGGAGCTTTTGGGTAAACGGCAGACGGGATTTGATAGCTACTATGTCAGTGACCTAGCGAGAGATGAAAGCTTGCTAATCGTGGCGCAAGCGATTGCTAAGTACCTAATTGCTGATGAAAATCGCAAATCACAAGTGCAGCAATATATCAGCCACTGGACACCCGATGCCATTAAATACATTAACGCATGATAGCCCATAGTAGGCGCTTAAATTCTGATAGAGCGCTATTTTTACAGATAAAGCGACTATTCACACCCCCAAATTTTTGTTATGTTATACCCTATGCACTTATTGATTAATTAACACTGACCTAACGATTGGTTTTAATTAATTTTTATCCATTGCGCAATACCACTGTTATTAATATAAAATTATCAATATTTTGTTATCAATATAAAGGATACCTGTTATGCCACAAACCAAATATGATGTACCTATCGCAGACCAAGCCGCTGCTGATGAAATCATCAAGAAAACCGAAGACATCAAAGGGGTCAAATTTGTCAACGTTAACCCTAATGGTACCATCGTTGTGACCCATGGTGACGACTTTGATGAAGCGGCATTTAAAGCGGCCGTGGGTATCTAGCTGCTAGTCTTGATAAGCGACTCTTAATAAGCGACTAGGTTTTATGCCTAGTTTTATTGCCTGTATGTTTTGTTCCCTATATGTTTTGCTGCATAAAAGCTGACTTCGGTCAGCTTTTTTATTGGCTAAAATTTGCCGTTAATTGTTCATTCAATCGTCATACGGTTGTCACCTTAGTCAGCTAATGTTTCCTAGTTACGTCACTCATTTTTATCACATTTTGGCTTTGCCTAACCTTGAGGAAATCCCATGACCAAACCGCCTGCTGAGCAAAATTCTCCTATCCACAATTTGCTTAAAGACACCCAGCCATCAACCCCAAGTATCAACCGTCGCCGTTTTTTACAATCTACCTCGCTTGCGACTGCCGCAGGTGCATCGATGATGCTAGCGGGCTGTAATAATGACAATGATGATAATGATAACACAGCGCAGGTTAGCTTTTTACATGGCGTAGCCAGTGGTGACCCGCTTGCTGACAAAGTGATTTTATGGACTCGTGTGACACCGACGAACAGTGGCAGCAGCCTTGATGTCGATTGGCAAATTGCCAGTGATAATGCGTTTAACACCATCATCCATAAAGGCACGAGCAAAACAAACGGTGGGCAAGATTATACGGTCAAAGTGGATGCCACGGGTTTACAGCCGAATACCCCTTACTTTTATCGATTTATATGTGGTGGTGTCACCAGTCCGATTGGTAAAACCAAAACCCTACCTGTCACGAATGTCAATCAAGTGAAACTTGCGGTAGTGAGCTGTTCAAACTATCCTGCAGGCTATTTTCATGCGTATGCCGATATTGCCAAGCGTAGCGATGTCGATGTGCTGCTCCACTTAGGCGATTATATCTATGAATATGGTCGTCATACCATCGATGACCAAGGTAAAACGGTGCCTGCTTATGCTTCAGGCCAGGCCGCACAGCTCAATCGTGAAGTCATCCCAGTGGAAGAGTTGCTCACCATTACTGGCTATCGCTTGCGCTATGCCCAATATCGTACCGATAAAGATTTGCAAGCGGTACATGCCGCCATGCCAATGATTGCGGTATGGGACGACCACGAGATTAGTAATGATACTTATAAAGCGGGTGCTGAAAACCACCAATCCAATGAAGGCGATTGGAATCAGCGCAAAATGGACGCCATGAAAGCCTATCATGAATGGATGCCCACGCGTAATAGTGTGATGACGCAAATTTATCGCAGTTTTGATTTTGGTAATTTACTCAGTCTGCATATGCTAGACACCCGTGTCATTGCCCGGGACAAACAGCTAGATTACAATAAATTTTTAATTAAAGACGCCAATGGTCAGCTCACCTTGGATGGCACGAAATTCACCGCAGCAATGCAAGATACCAGCCGCCAATTGATTGGTTTGCCACAACAAAACTGGCTAGCAGGTCAATTGCAAGCGTCAAAGTCCACTTGGCAAATTCTGGGTCAGCAAGTGGTGATGGGGCAGATGTTTATTCCTGCCCCCGTACTGCTCAACTTTATGAATCCTGCTTTGGGCGTAGATGCCGTCACTTATCTGACCCTAATGCAAAAAGCGCAGACCGCGCCCACGACTTTGACACCGCAAGAGCAAAGTATGGTACAACAGTTGCAGCAAGCGCCATTCATTCCTTATAACCTAGATGCGTGGGATGGTTATGCGGTGGCACGCGAGATGATTTATGGTATTGCCAACGCGATGCAAAAAAACTTAGTGGTATTGGCAGGCGATACCCATAACGCTTGGGCGAATAATCTAGTCAATGTCAAAGGTGAACCCGTTGGGGTGGAATTTGCGGTACAATCAGTGACGTCGCCAGGTTTTGAAGAATACTTAGCAACAGTTGACCCAAAACAGTTAGCACTGGGGTTACCCATGCTGGTCAAAGGTGGTACGTTAAAATGGTGTGACACCTCTCAGCGCGGTTATATGATTGTGACAGTCACCCCTGAGCAATGCACCAGCGAGTGGGTGTTTGTTAGTGATATCACCAAACCCACCTATTCAAGCAGTATTGGTAAAACCATGCGTGTCAAAGTGGGTGAGCCTTATTTGGTTTAAATAACTTTAACAAAACCCAATAAAAAAGCCGCTAACTTAGCGGCTTTTTTTGATAAATCATTACATATTTGGGTAGTTTGGACCACCACCGCCTTCTGGCGTGACCCACGTGATGTTTTGTGAGGGGTCTTTGATATCACAAGTTTTACAGTGCACACAGTTTTGTGAGTTGATTACAAATTTTGCGCCGCTGTCACTTTGCACCACTTCATATACCCCTGCTGGACAGTAACGCTGTGCAGGCTCAGCAAAGATTTTGAGGTTACGCTTAATTGGCACCTCTGGATCGGTTAGTTTTAGGTGACAAGGTTGATCTTCAGCGTGGTTGGTATTGGAGATAAACACGGAAGATAATTTATCAAAGGTCAGCTTACCATCAGCCTTTGGATACTCAGGGATATAAGCGTGGTCTGCGCGCTCAAGCACATCGTAGTCTGGCATTCTGTCACGAATAGTCAGAGGCATTTTACCCTTAAATATATTTTGCTCTAGGAAGTTGAATGCACCGCCCATCCAGATACCCATGCGGTGCATCGCATTTGCGAAGTTACGCGCTTGGTACATGTCGTTGTAGAGCCATGATGCTTTGAATTTTTGCTCATAGGTTGGCACTTCGTCATGTTGACGACCGGCAGCAATCGCTTCATACACGGCTTCTGCGGCTAACATACCTGATTTGATGGCGGTATGAGTACCTTTGATTTTTGCTGGGTTTAGGAAACCTGCATCGTCACCCACTAACACACCACCGGCAAAATACAGTTTTGGTAATGAGTTTAAACCGCCTTTGGTCAAGGCACGCGCACCGTAAGATAAGCGTTTACCGCCTTCTAAAATATTGCGAATGAGCGGATGGGTTTTTAAGCGTTGTAACTCATCAAATGGCGATAGGTAAGGGTTGTGATAAGACAAGTCAATCACCATACCAAATGACACTTGGTTGTTTTCATCGAAGTATAACCACCAACCACCGTTACTATGCGTCTCGCTAAGTGGCCAACCTGAACCGTGCAGCACCATGCCTTCTTGGTGTTTGGCAGGGTCAATTTCCCAAAGCTCTTTTAAGCCAATCCCGTAGTGCTGTGGGTCTTTGCCTTCTGATAGGTTAAAACGGCTGATTAAGCGTTTACCTAAGTGACCACGGCAACCTTCAGCAAAAATGGTATATTTTGCCAGTAGCTCATAGCCTGGCTCATAGCCTGATTTTGGTTGACCTTCGGCATTGACGCCCATGTCACCCGTCAATACGCCACGAACAGAACCATCTTCGTTGTAGAGAATTTCAGAAGCAGAAAAACCTGGGAACATCATCACTTCAAGCTCTTCGGCTTGGGTGGCTAACCAACGTACAAGGTTACCCAATGAGATAATGTAATTGCCGTGGTTGTGCATCAAACTTGGGACGATTTTTTCTGGCAATTCGCGGTATTTGGTCTCATTTTTGAGCATGTAGACGCGGTCACCTTTGGTTTGCACGCGAACGGGCGCACCTTTTTCTTTCCAATCAGGAATCAGTTCAGTCAGTGCGTTAGGCTCCATAACCGCACCTGATAAGATATGGGCACCAAATTCTGACCCTTTTTCAACGATACACACGCTAAAATCAGGATTGCCAGCAGCAATGGCAAGTTGACGTAGACGAATTGCCGTAGATAGACCTGAAGGTCCGCCACCCACGATAACTACGTCAAACTCCATTTGCTCGCGTTCGATGTCTTGCATACAAACTCCTTAGAAAAATAAAATTCAGTGATGACAACTTGCTTAATCTTGCGCGCATTGGGTTATACAATGCGGTTCTTCAGCTTATATCTGACAATTTATCAACATAAGTTGCATCACGATGATTTTTGCAAGGCTAGTGATCTAGAAGGTTAGCCTTTGATTATCAGTTCATCAAATAATTGCTGGCGCAGGCTGGCAATGTTATCAATGGTTTTCTTGATTTTAACATATAATGAATCGTTATATGAATTCAGAAAAAATACTACTTAGTATAATAGATTAACCGTTTAACCACCTAATATTTTTGCAGGAGAAAATGACTGTCGGGCTTAATTTATCGTATCTAATCTGGCTTGTCTTATGCTATCTGTCACCTTTATATACAATAAATCGACACAGGTACTAACAGCGACTATTTGAAACCCAGCGTTGAATTGACTACTATGTACCACAAAGTGATGTCAACACAGTGCATCATGGCATTCAGAAACCCATACAATAATCTAACGCCTAATTTAAATAAAAACTACCATAATACGAGCCAGACAATGACTAATAATGATACTAATAATGTAGCGTCTAAACCCAGCTTTGATATAGGCGAGCTAAGCCAACAAATCGAGCAATCGGTCACTTCGCAAGCGCTAGCAGCCGCAAATCATCCGACACGCCAAATTCCACCGCTTGAAAAATGGCAACCCAAACTCAGCGGTACGATGGATGTGGTGGTCAAAGCCAATGGCGAGTGGTGGCATGAAGGCAGTCAAATCACCCGTCCACTACTCATTGATCTGTTTGCCAAAGTGTTGTGGTCAGAGATTGATGACAACCACCAGGTTCGGTATTTTTTAAAAACCCCTGTGGAAAAATGGCAAATCCAAGTAGAAGACGCGCCACTGCTAGTGAATCAAGTGGACGTCATTACCCAGCAATTTGGCGACACTAGCAAATCGGTGTTGCAGTTCACCACCACGCAAGGCGATGTGGTGATTGCTGATGAGCAGCATCCGATTCGTTTGGGTCTGCCATTTACCCATGCTAGCCAGCATGATGCTGGTTTACAGCAAAAACAAGCCAGCCAGCCTTATCTGTTGGTGCGGCAAAATGGTGATTCAGTGCTATACGGACTCATTCATCGCAATGTGTTCTATCATTTGATTGAATTGGGTGAGTTGGTAGAGGGTGAAGAGGGTGCGTCATTGATTTTGCACAGTGGTGATAGCACTTTTACCTTGACGATGACCGCCTAAATAGCCGCTGTAGCCAAATTTTGATAGCTTGTGAACCAGCGAAGTGACGAATGGGCTGTCAAATCCGCCCCCGCATTTTTTTTGTAGTGAGCGTCTAAAAATTGGTATAAGATAGTGGTCTATTTTATGGGTAGGCGATTATTTTGCGGTTTAAAATAGCAACACCCTGCGAGTTGGACTGAGTAGGCTATGGTAGAGTTAGCAAGCGCGCCGATAGGCGTATTTGATTCTGGGTTGGGCGGATTGTCGGTATTGACCCATTTGCAGCGACGCTTGCCATTTGAACGTTATATCTATCTTGCCGATACCCTGCACGTACCCTATGGCTCACGCAGTGAAGCAGAGATTTGTGAACTTACCTTGCAGGCAGTGGCATGGCTACACTCGCAAGGCTGTAAGCTCATTGTGATAGCTTGCAATAGTGCCTCAGCGCATGGATTACAGGCGGCAAGGCGGCAGTATCCTCAAGTACCGATTGTCGGTTTAGTCCCTGCATTAAAACCTGCGGTGATGCAGTCGACGACCAAGCAAGTCGCGGTGTTGGCAACACCAGCCACCTTGCACGGGTATTTACTCAATGAAGTCATTGAGCAAGTCGCCAAACCGCAGCAAGTGACTGTCCACAAATATAGCTTTAACAGCCTAGTGCCTTGGGTAGAATTGGGTATGCCAAGCCATCACCCAGCCGTGACTGATTTAGATCACTTGCTAAGTGAGTTACAGGCTAAAAAGGTAGACCAATTGGTACTGGGCTGTACCCATTTTCCTTTTTTTAAAGCCTATTTGGCACAGCGTATCGACGAGCTGATGACCCACCAAGCTATGGGGCAAGTGGCATTGATTGATTCGGGCGATGCCATTGCCAAACGCGTATATGATTTGCTTGAGCAAGCCAATCAGCTTGCCTCTCATAAAGAGCGACCAAGGTTACAGTTTTATGCCACCGCCAACTTACCCACTACTGAGCAGGCGGCAACGCGTTTGTTGCAGCGGTTTTTGCCAGAGTTGGGGATTGATTTTTTTACCTTGTGTGTGACTCAACATCGTGCAGTGAATTGAGCTTGTTGGTTAGTCAGCATGGCTTTTACCCTTACAACTTTTAACGATTCAGCCTTTAACCCTTTACTTTTTTAATTAATTGCGTTCATTAGAGCGTTATGGAGAAGATAGCATGTCTCAAAAGAAGCGTTATCATATTCATATCTCTTTGGTGAGAAATGAAAATGTCAACTTAGAGAACGCGCTAGAGTATGCGCTATCGACAGATTATTTTTTGACTTGGGATTTGCTTGCGACCCATACCAATTTTGTTGAATACAGCCGCCAACAAATCGACCAATGTGATTATATGATTTTTATTTTGGGCAATGATTACGGTCATTTAAGCCTATCAGGTGTCAGTTATCTGCACTTATCTTATATCTACGCGTCTTCAAAACGGGTGCCGATGATTGCGTTGGTCAATACCCAACCAAGCCAACATGAGCTATTACGTCAACGGTTGGACCTGTTTAATTTGGTGATTAAAGAGCAAGGTTCGCGGGCAATTTACTTCGATCAGACCCATGATGGCGTGCCAGACTGTGTGCGAATGCTTGAGGAAATCAAAGACAAGTTTCCGCGGTCAGGTTGGGTCAAAGAAAGCCTTCCATTAAGGACGCTACCGACAGGCGCTAGTAGTGATTTAAAGTCGGTGTTTGTCTCAGATAGATTTCATATCCGTAATAGTGTGCAACCCGCCTTAACTGCCAGCAGTCTAGAGCGCGATCAAAAGCGGACTGAACTTGAAGCCAGACCGACCCAAGTCACGCCAAAAGCGCTCAATGAAGCGTTATTGGTCAACTATACTGCCCACGCGTTTGAAGGCGGCAACTTGCGAGAAATCAGCGCAGCTTATACATTTAGCTGGGGCAATATTGTGCAAATGCTACAAGCATTACCGCAGCCGTTTACCAGTAATATGATGTTGACCCAAATTAATGATGCCCTCAAAGATGCGGCGATGGCAGAGGCGCTCAAAATCTCACCCAAAATCCATGCCGTCTCTCGCTGTCAAATCAGTAATATCGATTATCAATGGATCAAAAGCCAACTGGTGAAAAAACAATGGTTGGTCTCGGTCAAAGAAGAGCGAAGTATCCGCGAGCTGTGGCAGATTAACATCATTGTACAAGCTTAATCTGTCGTTTTTAACACGGCTTTTTGAGTGTTTTATCTCAGTATTTTACCCAAATTTTATACCAGCTTTCACCAAGCCATGATTTACTCATGTCATGATAATATTATACAGACCTGCTAACTAGCGTCACATTTGTTTGTGTTATGATAATCTCATAACGATAACATTGATGATAAAAAAAGGAGAAAATATGAGCAATCATGTGACCCAACAAGCAGACGAGCTTGAAAACAAAATCAACCAACTTGAAGACACCATGCACGAAGCGCAGCAGTTTCGCACCCTTGAAGAGCAAGTCGAAGATATGAAACGCCGTGGCATCAACCCACGCGATAACTTCAAAAAATGGGATGAAGACGAAGAAGATAATTGGGGCAGCAATTCAAAAGGCGAAGTCAAACCGATCCAAATGGATGATGGTGAAGAGCCCACCCCGCCACCTTTTGTATAAAGTTGTCCAATGTGTCAATACTGACAAGACCATATCGATATTAACAAAAACCCTTAATGGTGACATTAAGGGTTTTTTATTGGGCGATTAGAAAGGTATGATTAACAGGAAACACTAAGGCGTTGTCACCCCACCTTGTCCATTGTCGATACGATAGTAACTCGTGCGACCATTGGCATCGCGTACCACTTTAGTCGGCGTGGCAGTAACCGTTGAATTCGGTACAGACTGGTATCGAACCGGTGTTTGGGTTGGGTATTGGTTTGGGTACTGAGCATTGCCTGTTGGCTGAGTCATTAGCATACGGTAGAGTTTCATACCCGCACGACCATCAGGGTTAACACCTTGCTGACGCTGAAAATCTTGAATCGCATAGCGCGTTTTATCGCCAATCATGCCATCGACTTGACCAATATCATACCCACGATTAAGCAGTGCTTGCTGGATTTCACGGGCTTGACGGCGGCTAATACCGGCATCATCCGTTGGCCAAGGTGTGACAAAGCCGACGTTGCTAGTACGGTTTTGGCTAATCATATCGGACAAATGCGCAATCGCTAGCGCGTAGTTCTCTGACGCATTGTAACTATAAAACGCATCGAAGTTTTTACCCACTAAAAACGCAGGACCTTTAATGCCAGCAGGTAATAGCAAACCTGCACTATCAAGGCTAGAGGGTAGCGGCTGACCATTGGCAAGGGTCAGACCTTGACTGCGCCAGTAGCTCATCGGTTTTTTGGCCTTGCGGTTGCTATCTGCCCAAAACCCTGCAGGCAACTTGACTTCAAAACCCCAAGGCTCGCCGGTGCGATAACCTGCTTTATCTAAGAAATTGGCCGTTGACGCGAGCGCATCAGCTTGGCTATTGACCAAATCTTTGCGTCCATCACCATCAAAATCTTGCGCCAAGCGTAAAAAGGTACTTGGCATAAACTGGGTTTGCCCAAACGCCCCTGCCCATGAGCCAGTCATATCATCACGGCGGATGTCACCATTTCGCAAGATACGCAGCGCGTTGGCGTATTCCGTGCGAAAGTACGACTGACGACGGTCAAAGCAAGACAAGGTCGCTAACGACTGGATTAAGTCTTTTTTACCCAGCTGCTTACCAAAGTTCGACTCTACTCCCCAGACGCCAAGTACATCCGTTCCTTTCACGCCATAGCGCTGCTCGATGCGGTTTAGCGTGCTTTGCAGTTGGTTTTTGGCATTGATACCGTCTTGCACACGTTCTTCATCGACCAGACCTGAGAGATAGTCCCACACTTCTTTTTGAAACTCAGGTTGATAGTTGAGCGAGACAATCACGCTAGGGTCAGGCTCAGTTGGGCGATATTGTTCTAAAGTGCTGGCTACACCGCTAAAGGTGCTGCTATTTTTGAGATTGGATAAACACTGTTGAAACTGGGCATTGCTAAGATTAGGCGGTGTCGGTGCGGCATTGGCTTGGCTAATCATCGCCACGCCTGCCAGCGCCATAAAAATCGGAAGTAAACGCATAACAAACCTTGAATAGTGACAAATAAAGACATCAGCAAACGGGATGAATTTTGACTAGGTCAAGGGTATAAAAAAAGCTTGCTTAGTGAAAGCAGTAAATGCAGTTAATTACATTTTTTCACATTGGGTGATAAAGCGTTAATTTTTGCATTATTGTGGTAATTTTAATTGTTGAACTCAAAAAAATTGGGCATCAACAGTATAAAGCCCAACTTTTGGAAGCACTAATACAGTATCAACAAAGTATTAATACAATCACAATACGCGTTATTGTTCAATCATAAAACCGCTAAAATATTGTTTAAGCTTGGCAAGCTTGGGCGGAATCACAAAGTTGCAATAGCTTTGGGTGGGGTTGTTGGCGTAATAATCTTGGTGATAGTCCTCGGCAACGAAAAACTGCGCAGCAGGATGGACTTCGGTCACCACCTTGATGCCCTGCTCATCACGAAGCTCACCAATCACACGGTCAATGGTCGGTTTTTGCTGCGCTTCATCGGTATAAAACACCACAGAGGCATATTGTCTGCCGACATCATTACCTTGACGGTCTTGTGTCGTTGGATCATGGGTGGCAAAGAAAATATCTAATACCGTCTCAAGCGGAATAATGGTCTCATCAAAATCGACTTTAATCACTTCGATATGACCGGTATCGCCGCCACAGACGGCTTTGTAATTGGCGGTTACTTCATCACCGCCCATATAGCCTGAGGTGACATCGGTCACACCTTTGACATGGCTAAATACGGATTCGGTACACCAAAAACAGCCACCACCTAAAATAATCGTTTGCATAATAGTACCTTTTTATGGTTATTTCATTGGTTTGATATAAGGGTTAAAATAAATTATTAAAAGTAAAACGGGTGAAAATGTTAGAATAGCAAAGTTTACTGGTCATTCAAGTTAGGCAATGTAAACCAAGTTTCCGCTATCTAAAAACCTGACAGTTTAAGCGTTTCTTAAGCGTTTTATTGTTGAAGCGATGATAAAACTGTCAGCGATATTAAGTCTTAGTAACGCTCAATCAGCCATAGTGAGTCAGCCGCATGAGTCAGCCCCAAGCCAAACCACCCCTCGATACGTTATTTACCACGCCGCTAGATACCCATGCGCGGTTTAGCTTTGATGAGCAAGTGGTGGCTTGTTTTCCCGATATGATTCGCCGTAGTGTGCCTGGGTATGGGCAGATGCTCGCCATGTTGCCGATTTTTGCCAAACGCCATTGTCAGTTTCGCCAAACCAATAGCGACGGCAATAAAGTCAGCCGCGTCTATGATTTGGGCTGTTCACTCGGGGCGGTGAGTTTTGCGCTCGCAGGCGAGTTTGCGCCGCAAGATCTGCAAATCAAAGCCATTGATATCTCAGAGCCGATGATTGGCAACGCGCAAAGTGTACTGATGCAGCATTATCCTGAGCATGATATCGAACTGATTTGCGCCGATGTGTGTGAGGTGGCGTTTGAGCGGTGCGATATGATTGTGCTTAATTTAACCTTGCAGTTTTTATCCCCTGACAAGCGCGAGGTGTTACTCAAACGCTGTTATGATGCGTTGGTTGAAGGCGGTATTTTGATTTTGACCGAAAAAACCCATTTGCTCGATGAAGCGGACGATGCCTGGCGCGTTGAGCGGTATTATGATTTTAAACGCGCCAATGGCTATAGTGAGATGGAAATCAGCGGTAAACGCAATGCGCTGGAGAATGTGCTTATCACCGATACCCTCGATTTTCATCATCAGCGTTTAGCAACGGTGGGGTTTGACCGCCATTTGACGTGGTTTCAGTTTTTAAACTTCGCGTCAATTATTGCGTTTAAGTGATGATTGCCCTTAAACACTGAAAACCTGTCAATCCTAAAAGAGTCAATCATGAATGCTACCATCAAAACTGCCGAAACCGATGTCTATCTTACCTTGCTGCAATTGGCGGAAAAATACCCAGTTGCCAATGAATGGCTTGCCCGGTTGCCCAACTGGCTGGCTACCATCAAAGACAAATCACGCTACGCCCATGCGCCATTTTATCAATCGCTCATTGAAAGATTGCCCGTGGTTGACAACGCGCAAGTAGCGTTGAATCAACCCTGTATCACCGCAGCATTGGATTGGCAAGAGAGTGAATACAAGCAAACTCATGCACTACTCAAACGTCTGATGCCGTGGCGCAAAGGCGGTTTTTTATTGGGTCGAGATGACCTGCAAATCCATATTGATACCGAATGGCGCAGTGATTGGAAATGGGATAGGGTGTTGCCGCATATCAGCCCACTTCACGGCAAACGCGTGCTAGACGTGGGTGGCGGTTCTGGTTATCACGGCTGGCGTATGGCGGGCGCAGGGGCAAGCACGGTGATTGTGATTGACCCATCGTGTCTGTTTTATCACCAGTTTATGGCGATTCGCCATTTTGTGGGGCAGGCTGACCGTAACGATTTTGGACGCAACAGAGTGCACTATGTGCCCGTACCACTTGAAGCTTTGCCCAATCCTAGCTTGACTAGCGGGCAAGCAGGGCTGTTTCATACCGTGTTTAGTATGGGCGTGCTGTATCACCGCGCGTCACCGTTTGAGCATCTTGAGCAATTATACCATCAGTTAGCAAAAGGCGGAGAATTGGTACTAGAAACCTTGGTGATTGAAGGGGATGCAACATCCGTGCTAGTACCAAGTGAGCGCTATGCACAGATGAATAACGTGTATTTTATCCCATCGGTTGCGGCACTGTCGCTATGGCTGTACAAAGTAGGCTTTGTGGCGGTGCGCTGTGTCGATGTGGATGTGACATCGACGGATGAACAACGCAAAACCGACTGGATGGATTATCAATCTTTAAGCGATTTTCTTGACCCCAATGATAGCAGCAAAACCATCGAGGGCTATCAACGCCCGACCCGTGCGGTGATGATAGCCAAACGACCGTAACGGTAGATGAACAAGTAACAAGGGTAATGCAGTTTGGGGTAATGGCGTTTTAGGCTAGTAAAGTTTAGCGTAGGGGAGTTTAAAGTGTCCTACTAAAGTACCACTCCAAGACCATTTTGATAAGAAAGCCAAAAAAACCACCGCCCAGTGCCAAAAAAATCCAAAATGTGCCTTGTTTGCCGGCATTGTTTTTCTTTGAAATATCGTACATGATAAAAAATAAAAACGCGATAAAGATAGGCAGCAGCACATACATACCAAGTTTGGTGATTAACTCACTAGAGACTAAAACAAACATGTTATTATCCTATGATTGTCATCAGATATTACAAAATTTTAGCCCGTATTATACGCCAAAAAACCGCGTTTCCTTGTAATAGCATGTATCTTTTGACAGGATTATAATGAAAAAACCATCAAAAATTGGTATATTGAACGCCAAAATCCATGCCCATTGATTATGAGCGAGTGATAGCGTCAAATCGATGGTGATTCATTGATTTATCGTGCTTTTTTAGCTATCAACCCTGCAACAAAACCTGTGAGCCAACAAAGAGAATTTCCATGTCAGAACAACAACCCGTCATTTCGCAAGCCTTAGCATTAGTGGTGGAATCACTAAAACAACAGCAAATTTTGCCAATCGATTGGGTTGATAACAGTACCATCAGCCGCACCAAAGACCAAGCGCACGGCGATTTTGCCAGTAACCTTGCCATGATAGCGGCCAAGACTGCCAAGAAAAACCCGCGTGAACTGGCGCAAACCATCGTGGCGATGTTGCCTGCCTCGGACATGATTAGCAAAGTTGAGATTGCAGGACCGGGGTTTATTAACTTTTTCTTAGATGATAACGCGCGTTTTGCTATCTTAGACACCATCATGCAGCAAAAAGGCGACTTCGGTACATCCGAAGAATTTGCCGGTCAAAAAATCCAAGTTGAGTTTGTCTCTGCCAACCCAACCTCAAGCCTGCACGTGGGTCACGGTCGCGGCGCTGCGTTTGGCATGAGTGTGGCCAATTTACTAGAAGCCGTCGGCTACCAAGTCGGGCGTGAGTATTATGTCAATGATGCGGGTCGTCAGATGGATATTTTGGCAACCAGTACCTATTTGCGCTACCTTGAGCTGTGCGGTGAGCCAATTGTATTTCCCACCAATGCGTACCAAGGCGATTATGTCAAAGATATTGCCAAACCCATCAAAAAACAGCATGGCGATAGCCTAAAAACCGCTTGGGAACATATGCTACTCAATGTACCTGCCGATGCTGAGTACCAAATCGATGCCAACGGCGAAAAAGTATGTGTCTCAGGTGATAAAGAAGCCCATATTGACGGGCTGATTGCCAATGCCAAAGCCAATTTGGGCGATAATTATCAGATTTTTCATGAAGCCGCACTAAGTACCATCTTGGCAGATATTCAAGATGATTTGGCGGATTTTAATGTCCATTTTGACCAATGGTTTAGCGAAAAATCCATCCAAGATGCCATTGTGCCTGCTTTGGAATTATTAGAGCAGCGGGGTTTTCTATACCAAAAAGACGGTAATTTATGGTTCAAATCCACCGAATTTGGCGATGAAAAAGACCGTGTCGTCCGCCGTGCCAATGGTCAATTTACTTATTTTGCCTCGGATATCGCCTACCATAAGGACAAGCTTGACCGCGGCTATGACAAAATTATTGATGTTTGGGGCTCAGACCACCACGGCTACATCAAACGCGTGAAAGCGGCATTGACGGCGATGGGCTACGATGCGCAGCGTATGGATGTGATTTTGGTGCAGTTTGTCACCCTATGGCGTGGTACAGAGCAAATTCAGATGTCATCACGCTCAGGTCAGTTTGTGACCTTACGTGAACTGCGTCAAGAAGTAGGCAATGATGCCGCGCGCTTTTATTATGTCGCGCGTAAACCAGAACAGCACATTGACTTTGACTTAGAACTTGCCAAATCGCATACCAAAGATAATGCAGTGTATTATATTCAATATGCGCATGCGCGTATTTGCCGGGTGCTTGAGCGTACTGAAGAGCGCGGTATCAAAGTTGATGACAAAGCGGGCAAAGCCCACCAACATCTGCTGACCCAACCGGTTGAAACGGATTTATTGAGCTTACTGGCTTCTTACCCTGAAGTGCTACGCCGTGCTGCAGTCAATTATGAGCCGCATTTATTGACCAATTACCTCAAAGATTTGGCAAGCTTGTTCCACGGTTGGTACAACGACAACCGTATCTTGCCCAAAGATGGCGAAACCCCAACCCAAGACGAGCTTGACTTGATGCAAGCGCGTCTGCGTTTATCAAAATCGGTACGCCAAGTGATTCAAAACGGCTTAATTTTGTTGGGATTAACGGCACCAACCAGTATGTGATATGATTAAGATACGCTAAAAACGCTGTAATATTACCGTATCCCATGTCGTAGGAGATGATGATGGCAAGACCCAAAGGAGCGACCCCGCGTAAAGCGCCAAGCACGATGTCGTTTTTTGCTGCCATGTTGGTGGGCATGATATTGACCGTGGGGATTGGTCTGTTTGTTTATTTGTGGAATCCATTTAACCAAGGCAAAACCACGAGCAGCGACGAAGCGCCGATGGTGCAGCCAAAGGTGCAAGACAAACCCAAAACCAATAACTACGAGTTCTATGACTTGCTCAAAGAACAACAGGTCAGTGCCGTCCCCGACGAGGCGGCTGCCAGTCAGCCAGTCTCGGTGCAGCCTGATGTGGTGTTGACCCAAGCTGACAGCACCAGTGCGCCCAAATCAGCGAATGTCAGCGTGGTTGATAATCCGTTGTTGTCTGATGATAACGGTACCAAACCACGCACTTCAGCCAACAATAGCACGATAGACACCAGCACCGCTGCCGATGACAAAAGCAGTGCCGATGCCATTGTGATTGGCAATGAAGAGCCTACGCGGACATATATCTTGCAAATCAATAGTTTTGACAATGCCGATGATGCCGATAAACGCCGTGCTGAAGTGCTAATGGCGGGGGTGGATGCCCAAATCGTCAAAAAACGCTTAAACAATGACCAAACTGTCTATCAAGTCATCTCGCGCGCCATGAGTAGCCCAGAAATGGCAGCACAAGCCCAGCGCCAACTACAAAATAGCCGCATTGATTCATTGATTGTCGAGCAGCGTCGCTAGGCTGATTTGCACGCAAAAAAAACCGTGTTATCGCAACACGGTTTTTTATTGTTCGGTGGCATTAAGCTTTTTTACGACTAAATTTGCGTTGCTTTTTGTTTTGCAGTTCAGTCAAGGTGCGTTTGATTTCCTCATCAGTCAGTTGTGAAATTTGCTGTAAGATATGCATCACGTCCATATTAAGGATAAATCGCGCGCTTTTTGCCATGGTATGAATGCGCGCATCAAACTCAATCACCCCGCTGGCCGATACCGTGATATAGCCCAAACGCTCTAGCGCATCCATAAAGCTAGTGAACAAGGCACGGTCAAAAAAATCTGGCATGTCATCTTCGTATAGCACGGATAGGCGCTGACCGAGCAGATGACCCAAATCAATCACTTGATCTTTGGTGAGTTTGCCTGAGCCTTGCTGACTCAGCAGCGCAAGTACCATAAAGTAGCGCTCTAGACTTTGCTCAACTGAGTTGGCAAGCACTGTTAACTGCTGATAGCTACGGGTATTCGGCTCTGGCGTGGTCAGGATGCGATGACCATCAGCATTCACTCCTTTGTCCACGATGATGTTTTCTTCGACCAAAGTATCGATATGTTCACGCAAAGTGTCATTTAGGGTGCGTAGTGGGTATTTCAAAAACAACTCTGCTTGCAAGAAGGGATACATGATACCTACCACTCGCTCAATGGTGTTTAGGCTCATGGTGCCATTACGCTGTATCAATGAGGCACACAGTGACGCGATGATATAAATATGCAAAATATTGTTGCGAAAATAGCTCAGTAGCGGTGCTTGACCGTCCGCAATACGAATCAAATCACCGAGCACATGTGGGGTGCGCTCGATGAGTTTAAGCTTGACACCATAATTGATAATGGCTTCTGGGCTTTGCTGGGTGATTGATACATCATCATCATACGGAATTTTTTCTGCGATACGTTGATACAGCGCCAACTGTTCACGACAGCTTTGCTCATCGAGTGCGCCATGGGGCGTATCGAGCAATACCAAAGCTAGCAAAGTGACTGGGTTAAGCACCGCAGAGCGGTTGATACGCTGCATGATTTTGATGCCCAAATTGTCAATCATGTGAGTGACATTGGCAGGCATATCACTATCGGTACGGTCTTTGGGTAGGGTATTTGGGGCAACGTCAAATTTTTTCATAAAATTAGCTAGATACAGCGGCTGACCAAAACTGACGTGCACATGACCGAAGATACGCTCGATTTTTCGGCTGGCTTTTAACAGACCCAATAACGACTCGGATTCTTTGGGCTTACCTTTAAGCTCGCCGACATAAGTGCCGCCTTCCATAATACGTTCATAACCGATGTAAGTCGGGATAAAGACAATCGGTTTGCCTGCTTGGCGCAGATGGCTTTGTACCGTCATCGCTAGCATCCCTTTTTTGGGCGGTAACAAGCGACCTGAGCGCGAGCGACCGCCTTCGATGAAGTACTCAATCGGCGTGTTGCGCATCAACATACTATGCACGTATTCACGAAACACCGCAGAGTACAGCGGATTGCCTTTAAAACTGCGACGCATAAAGAAAGCGCCGCCATTGCGTAGTATTTGACCTAGCACGGGGATATTTAGGTTCTCCCCTGCGGCAACGTAGGGCACCCGTAACCCACGTTTATAAATCACGTATGACAGCAACAGATAGTCCATGTGACTGCGGTGGCAAGGCACGTAGATGATTTCATGGTCGGATGCCAGTTCGCGTACCCGCTCAAAGTGCGCTACTTCAACCCCGTCATACAACTGTGTCCAAAGCCAGGTCAAAAAGCGGTCAAAAAAGCGCACGGTTGCAGACGAGTAATCACTGGCAATCTCGTTCAAATACCCACGCGCCAATTTTCGGCTTTTGGCGAGTTCACGCGAGTTTTCTTTGCTATCGATATTGATGGCGTGCTGAATGGCAGGCGTATACAGAATTTTATCGACCACATTACGACGGTCTGATAAGTCAGGACCTAAGATGGCTTCTTGTTTTTTATCCAAATAACCTTCTAAGCGCTGTTGTACCCGTGCAGCGACGGTGTGTAAATGATAGCGGTCGTTACTAGCAGTATCAGTGGATGCCACGCTATCGGCTTGCAGCACAGGGTTTTTGCTAATCTCATCTTCGATGATGGCACGCAAATCTTTGGGTGAGTGAAACTGCACATAGGTATCTCGCCCTTTAACCCCGATATTAAATAGCTGTTTACTGAGGCTAGGTACTTGCCATTCATCAGCCGTGAGGAGGTTAAACAGCGAATCTTCTTTTTCTGGCGCGCGCCCCCACAAGATGGTGACAGGGATAAAATCAATGTGTAGCGTTGGGTATTGCTCGACGGCTTCAATCAAACGTAATAGGCGAGGTGAAAATACGGCACTGTTATCAGACAGTTTTTCTGTTTTATGGTGATGCAAAAAAATCATTGCGGTATTTTCATCAATACCATGCGCCCGATCGATGACATTGGCTAGGGCAGGGGGTAAGTCATATTGTTTGGTTTCTAGGTCAATTAAAATACTGTTGCTACGAGAATACTCTTTGAGCACATAAAAGGTGAGTCGCTGGCTTGACGTATTGGTATTGGCGCTTGCTAAGCTATCGCTAGCTGGCGGTAGCTTATCAGCGCTAACATGGGTGCTAGCTTGGCTAATATTGGGGATGTCGCCGATCAGTTTGGATTTGACGGCGAGCCCCAATAATTTGCCAGAGACTTGTCGGTATAGATTTTTTAACAGCGGGGTCGCAGCAGGATAGTTACCTTTGTTTTTCGCTTCGGTAGTGCCTGAATTTTTCCCTACGTGAGTCATAGTATGCCTAGTGATTGCGTGAGTTTTTTCGTAAGTTTTTTAAAGATAAATACAAGGTTTAAAATATGTCTTATCATGCCATAGATTGATGAATTTCTAAACCTTATCACGCAAAAATTCTTGTATAATGAGTGACTTTAATCCATTTTATCTACCCAAGAATAACGTTAATCATAAGAGCGTCTATGGCAAGCCAGCAAGATATAAACCATACCCATACGATTGATATCACTCACCAACCACAGGTGCCCGTAACAGCCGTAACGCAGCAGCAGTTTGAGCAGCAAGCGATTTGGCAACAATTAGTCACGCAGTTATTGGAAACCTTAACCCTCGTGCCGTATCAAGACAATGTATTTATTGGGCAAAGCCACGATTATGTCGGCGCGCGTATTTTTGGTGGGCAAGTACTGGGGCAAGCGTTGATGGCAGCCAGCCATACTGTGGAGCATTCAAAACCTTGCCACTCATTTCATGGCTATTTTTTGCGCGGTGGCGATATCAATAAGCCTGTATATTACCAAGTCGAGAAATTACGTGATGGTCGTAGCCTTGCTTCACGTCAAGTAACAGCACGCCAATATGATGACGATAACCAACCGAGCATAATTTTTACCATGATGGCGTCTTTTTCACCCTTTGAAGAAGGGCTTGAGTATCAACAAGCGATGCCAACGTATCCTGCGCCAGATGTGTTGCTGACCGAGCAACAGCTCAAAGACCAAGTGGTAGGCAAAATCCCCGATACACTAAAAGCGCGCTTTATGCGCCAGCGTCACATCGAAATCAAGCCAGTACAGCCGCGTGACCCAATCCATCCAAAAATCATGGAACCTAGCCAAGCCAACTGGCTGCGTATTCCGCAGCTGGGTAAACAGTCAATTCAAGTACAACAAGCACTGCTCGCATTTTCTTCTGATTTTTATTTGATTGGTACGGGGCTGATGCCACATGGGATTAGCTTTATGACTAAAGGGTTGCAAGCGGCAAGTATCGACCATAGTATGCATTTTCACCGCCCATTTGATATGAATGATTGGTTACTCTATAACATGTGGTGTGATACCACGTCACAGTCAAAAAGCTTAAACCACGGTCAATTTTGGCAAAATGGCAAATTGGTCGCCACAACCCAGCAGCAAGGGCTAATGCGACTGCGCTAGTGATTCAATAATTTTACCTTATATTAAATAGTAGCCGTATGAGAGAGAGAAATATGTCCAATCCCCCAATGAGTGATGCCGCCCGCAAGGATATCGCCCAACAACACAATCACCCATTAAAAGGCTTTGCTGTTATCTATGAGCAAAAAGTGGAATGGGGCGATATGGATGCGTTCAATCACGTCAATAACGTGGTGTATTACAACTATGCCCAGCGCGCGCGTATCCACTACCTTGAACAAGTTGATATGTTTAACTTACAAACCCATACCGTGATTGCTTCGTCATCTTGCCAGTATTTGAATTCGGTCACTTTCCCCGATGTGCTTTGGATTGGCATTCGTGCCAAAAAAATAGGCAATACCAGTCTGACCCATGACTATGTTTACTTTAGCACGGCCCAGCAAAAAGTCGTCGCTACCGCCTCCTCAGTCATTGTATTTTTTGACCAATCCGGTAAAAACAAGCAACCGATTTCTGATGGTCAACGCCAACAACTTGCCGAGTTAGAAAGTCATACGGTTTGAAAGTTATAGTGTTTGACTATTACTAAAATTTAATTGTTACTAAAATTGTTAATAAAAAAGCCACAAGCTGCAATGCTGGTGGCTTTTTTGTCTGATAAATTGCTATCTCGTAAATCACTCTTTGTGGTCTGGGTTAGCAACGGTTTCGACCAAGTTTAGGTCAAACCCTGATAACGCGTTGAATTTGAGCGGTGATGACAGCAAACGCATATCACGCACGCCCAGATAACGTAAAATCTGTGAGCCAACCCCAATGCTGCGGTAGGGTTGGTGTTTAAGCGGTGAGTTGGGTTTGTCAGCGACAAAGTTATCGAGCGCTTCGCCTATATCAATCGCTTGCTGATGCCCAATCCAGACAAACACGCCACGCTCTGCTTCGCTAATTTCTTTGAGTGAGGCATGGATATCCCAGTTACTCTTACCGCTGTTGGGTAGCTGCACGGTGAATAAATCGCGCAATGGCTGGAAGCTATGCACCCGCACAGTGCTCACGCCTTCTTGAGGGTTGCCCTTGACCAGTGCCAAATGGGTATCCTCTGAATTTTTTTCTTTAAAACGATAAGCAGTAAACTCACCAAACTCAGTTTGCATGGGATAATTGGCAATGGCTTCTACCGTTTGCTCATTGGCAATACGGTAATTAATCAAATCGGCGATGGTGCCGATTTTTAAGCCATGTTCTTTGGCAAAAATCTCTAGGTCATCACGGCGCGCCATTTCGCCATCTTCTTTGATAATTTCACAAATCACTGCGGCAGGTTCAAGTCCTGCCAAGCGTGTTAGGTCACAGCCGGCTTCGGTATGACCGGCACGGTGTAGTACACCGCCATTTTGTGCCACGATTGGGAATACATGTCCCGGTTGTACGATGTCTTCGGGCTTGGCAGTCGAAGACACTGCTGTTTGGATGGTTCTAGCGCGATCTGCTGCTGAGATACCTGTGGTGACCCCTTCTGCCGCTTCAATCGATACTGTGAAGTTGGTGCTAAATTTAGCGCCATTTTTATCCGACATAAGCGGTAAATTGAGCTGTTCACTGCGGTCAGCAGTGATGGTCAAACACACCAAGCCACGCGCATGGGTAATCATAAAATTAATATCTTCTGGGCGTACATGGGTGGCTGCCATCACCAAGTCGCCTTCATTCTCACGGTCTTCATCATCCATCAAAACGACCATTTTGCCTGCACGGATGTCATCGATAATTTCTGCTGTTGTATTAAATGCCATAAAAGTGCCTTTTTTAGCGATTTATTAAAATAACATTGATTAAAAAACTGATTAACAAATAGGGACAGAAAATAAGCGCTATCAGCTAGTATTGTTCAAAATATTGTCCAAACCAACCTTAACAATCACCTTATCAAACTTAGGAAAGCTAGTATGGGCGCCCATTTCATATTTGCGCGCTATTATAGCATTAACTTAGTGAGTCTAAGCAGCGAAATATTGATAGCCATACGCGCTGGTAGTGCACGCAGACATAAGGTTAGAGTAAATTAGTTGAAAAATTTAACAAAAAGGGGTGATTTTGTATAATTTTTGACCAAAAATTAAAAAAACTGGTATATTATTACTTAATGATTAATAAAAATTACATTCTTAATACGTTCAAAGAAAACGTTTTTAAAAGTCATAGACGTCTAACCGATTTATTTATCTAAGGATCCTGTGATGTCAGTCTTTTATCTTATCTACACCAGTAAAATCACCTTACAAGCAAGCTTGCATACGATGACGTTGCCTGATATCTATCGTCAGTCAGTCGCGCGCAACACCCAGGCAAATGTCAATAGCGTAATATTTCTCAAGCAAGGCAACTTTCTACAATATATGGAAGGTAGTGAGCGCACTATCACCCAGCTGTTTGACAAAATCAAAGCCGATAAAAGACACAGAAATATTCGCGTCATCGAGCAGGGACAGGCGCCCAATGCGCTGTTTGGGCACTGGAAAATGCACTGCATCAATTTAGATAACGTCGACGATATGGATGATGTCGATGATATCAGCCCCCTGCTAGACTATTTTGAAACTGCGCAATTTGATAGCGCCAGTGTACCAAGGTTGCTTGCGGATGTAGAAAACTATTATCGTTCGGGCAAATGGCAAAGGCATCAACATACCAACTTTGATAAGGGTAGTTATAGCCATACCAAGCTGCGCCGCTTGGGCGTTAAACATCGCTATTTTTTGTGGATTCAGCTTGGGTTTTTGTTGGTATTTTTATTGCTGATGGTGTACTGGTTATTACAAAATAGGGTTCATTTGGCTGCGCTAAATCATCCGTTGTCTACTTTGACGGGTTTTTTAGCCGCCGCTCTTTAATCATCGCTCTTTAATCACCGCTCTTCAATGATTGCCCTTTAGCCACTGCTTTTTAACCACTGTATAAAGGCATAGGTTTGTTGTTCTTTGGCATTATCAGCAAAGTCAAACAACCGCGTGCCCAGCAAATTATCGGGTAGATACTGCTGTGGGTGGTAATGGTTGGGGTAGTCATGCGGATAGATATAATTGGCGCCATAACCATCGGCGCGCATCAGCTTGGTGACGCCATTACGCAAATGTAGCGGTACAGGGGATTGGTCATTTTCAGCCAGTCGCATCGCTTTATTAATGGCCTGATAACTAGAATTGGACTTCGGCGAGGTCGCCAAATACACCACCACTTGCCCCAAAATAATCCGCGCTTCAGGCATACCGATGCTCTGCACACTTCGCAGGGCGGTATCAGCCAGTAGTAACGCATTGGGATTGGCAAGTCCGATATCCTCACTTGCCAAAATCACCAACCGCCGCGCAATAAAGGCAGGGTCTTCGCCCGCTGTCAGCATCCGCGCCATCCAATACAGTGCCGCATCAGGGTCGCTACCGCGGACTGATTTAATCATCGCTGACACTAGGTCATAATGGCCATCACCTGATTTGTCGTAGCGGACCAGGCTTACACCTGCGACCGCGATGACATTGTCATCAGTCACCACAATCGCTGACTGGCTGCCTTGCTTAAAATTGGGGCTTGATTGAATGGCGAGTTCAAGTAAATTTAACGCCTTACGCGCATCGCCTTGCGATAGCGCAAAAATCGCTTGGCTTGATTGTATGTCAATCTTAAATTGTTTAAAAACTGCATCATCGTCAATGGCACGTTGTAGTACTTGGCTGATTTCATCTTCACTCAAGGGGTTGAGCCGATATACTTGGCAACGGGACAATAGCGCATTGTTGACACTAAACGAGGGATTTTCGGTGGTCGCACCAATTAAAGTAATATCCCCAGACTCAACCGCGCCGAGGAGTGCATCTTGCTGGGCTTTGTTAAACCGATGAATCTCATCGACAAATACCACCGGCGGCTCGCCAAACAAGCCATCATCTTTTGCCAGTACTTCACGCAGCTCTTTGACCCCTGCATTGATAGCCGAGAGCGGGCGAAAAGGACGACCCACTGCATCGGCTAATAGCATGGCTAGGGTGGTTTTGCCAATGCCTGCTTCCCCATGCAAAATAATCGATGGCAAGTAACCTTGCTCAACAATACGGCGAATCGGTGCGTTGACACCAAGCAAATGGGTTTGTCCGATCACCTCGTCAAGCGACTTTGGGCGGACACGTTGGGCAAGGGGGATTTGAGCGAGTTGATTCATCATTAAGGTATAAGTTTAATTGGATTACTTAGTCGAAGGTCTTCAGCGATTTCACTATTTTTTAAATTGGGATTGTAGCTAAGTGCGGTACTTATTTAGTAAAAGTAATTTAGTGAAAGTAGCTTAGTAAAAGTAGCTTGGTAAAAGTAACTGCATCAAAAACAATGCGGATTTTTTAAGAATTTTAGCATGCCTAAACGACAGCAGTAAGCTAAGTTGTTTGATTTGTGTGACTACTTGGATTGAGAAATATTTTTACTTTGTTAAATAAAAATAAACAGTAATGATGTGAGTCTTAATGAGCCATATTTTTAAAAAAACTACAATATTGTTAATATGACAAGTGTAGATTGACGGGTCATTTTTTTCTTTTTACAATCTCATACTTTAGTTAATATTCAAACTGACAGTTAGTGCTCACTTTGGTATTTCATTAGTATTTAATAAGACAGTTTTTTATTAGACAGTTTTTTGGTAATACGGGCATCATAACGGCGACCGCATCAATTACTAGGGTAATTGACGGCTTGCGGGGTTGTTATGTTGCGGCAAAGCCATAGGCAAGTTATTAGCGAGTCGTATGAAATTACATCAATCCATCAAACCATCGACTTACCCAGTAAGCCATCATCTACAGCCACTATCACGCGTGCTTACCCTGTCTGCGTTTACGATGGCAATGGTTTCGTTGAATTTGTCCTTATCTTTGGCAGCGACTGCTGCGACCACGGTCACCAAACCTAGCACTACCAAAACGACCCCGACAAAAACTACAACAAAAACCACGACAACAACAAAAACCACCAAAACGACCAGTACCCCCACTAAAAATGCTAACAAGCCGCCTGTTAAAATATCGGCTAAAACCACAGCGGCAGCGCCAACCACAAAGCCCACTAGCAGATTGCAGCCCAGTACCAGTGGCGACATCGCAGAGTTTACGCCGGTAATCAATACCCCGCCCAACCCTGAGCCTGTGCTAAATGCTAGCCCTGCCACGGACGCACCATCAGCAGACACGCCGTCAAAAAAAAACGTGACCCGCTCCAATGAAGTCAAAGGTGGCAAAGCAGCTGGGCTCAGCTACGATCCTACTATCAATAATGGGGTGCCTTATCCGCCAAGTTATGGCCTGGATGTACCCAGTAATTTGACACTGGCACAAGCGCAGCAGTACCTAGTCAAAGTATCACCCAAAGTCGCGGCTGACAATGCGGCAATCGTGAGTAATGAGCTGCGAGCTGAGTCAACCAAAGGCTTAAACAAACCAATTGTGTATCTGGGTGCCAGTGCCACGCATGTACATGTGGATGACAATATAGATACCACGGGCATTAAAAACAATCTAGCCAATGCCATTGACAACGCAGTCAATAACAATATTGGCAATTTACCCATCACCTTGCCGCTGCCTACCACGCCAGTAGATATCGGTGGCTTAATCACCGATCCGATTCCCAATAGCATCCCTGTCAATGTCGATAAAAATAGAACAGGCGCAAATGTCACCGTGCTATGGTCTGCTTATAACGGACACAAAACCGAAGCAGTGACCAGTTTGCTCAATGGTATGACTGATGAAAGCCGTGCCGATGCTGATTTATCACTGGATGAACAATACACCACGCTTACCAAACGCTATTTTCAAACCCAGCTTGCCATCATGGCAGCTTATCTACGCGCCGATGCGCTCAATGCGATTCGTGCCACCGACCATGCCGCACAGCGCGCACTGGATGTGGGGCTGATTTCAAAAGTCGAGCGTTTGGAAGCCAAAAAAGCCTTAGCCGATGCCGAATACGAAAATAGCAAAGCGTTGAATGATGCTGAGCTTGCCATGACCGCGCTACAGCGGTTACTGCGGGCGCCGTATTTTATCAAACCAACATCGCCTTTATTTGTATCCACCAAGCCGTTGCCGCCACTGAGTTATTTTCAGCAGCAGGCTAAAATGCATCACCCAGGTTTTGATAAGGTTGCCGCCAAGTACAACCAAGCCAAAGCGCTGCATGAATTTAGTGAATCCGCCTACAAACCCAATGTTACCGTCTTTGGTCGCTCTGAAATCGACGCTGACCCAAATTGGATTGCCGGGGTGTCTGCCAACTGGAAACTTTGGGGCGGGGTAGATCGCCGCATTAGCACCCAATCTAGCCTTGCCAAGCTGCACCAAGCCGAATTTAGCCAAGTGGATGTCAATGATAATATTATGTTGTTGGTAGAAAAAAATTGGCAAACAGTCAACAATGCACGCGATAATTTCATTGCCTTAAATACCAATATTGAGCTCGCCAGTGAGATGCTGCGCTTTCGTCAGCTTGGCTTTAAAGAAGGCGTCAACACGGCCGTAGAAGTGATGCAAGCCGAAGCCAATTTGGAAAAAGCCAAAACCGAGCAAGCCAAAGCGGCAAATGATTATGTGCAGGCAATGGCCGACTTGATGCAAAGCTGCGGTACGCCGCTAGAGTTTAACCGTTATATGCAGGCAGCGGACGTCAAGCTACCCGCGATTTATTTTGAACATCGTAAGAACTAATCAATTATTTTAACCCGTGTCTTTATTTCACCAGTAGGCTTACCGTATGGCTGATCCACAAAACCCAACACCAGACAATGCGATGGACAACGCTAAAGACAACACTTTGGACAGCGCTGCGGATAATGCTAATGCAGCGATGAACGCCCAAGCTGCCGATGAGCCGCACATAGAGGACAGCCTGTCAGCCGCTACGACGGATAGCCGCTACGTGCCGCCTAACAAAAAACCCAGTAAAATTCGCACCATCATTATAGCCTTGATTATCCTTGGGCTGATTGGACTGGTCGCATGGGGGCTAATCAAAGACAAGCGCGAAACGCGCAGCGCGCCTGTGACCATCCAAGGGCATATGGAAGTAGAGCAAACGCCTGTCGCTGCCAAAGTTGCCGGTCGTATTGCCAATATTTATGTCAAAGAAGGCGATGAAATTAGCGTCGGCACACGCCTAATTGATATGGATAGCCCAGAAATCAATGCCAAGGTCGAAGAAGCACAAGCAGGCAAAGAGTTAGCCCAAAGCCAACTGGACAAAGCCAACAATGGCGCAAGACCGCAAGAAATTGAAATGGCAAAATACCAGTACGATGCTGCCCAATCCGCTGCTGACCTTGCCAAAGTCACCTACGAGCGTATCAACCGACTAGCGGCAGAAGGCTTGATGTCGCGGCAAAAACGTGACGAAGCCTATACCAACTATGTCGCCAGTGTCGATAAAGCCAAAATCGCCAAAGCCCAATATGAGTTAGCCAAAACGGGCGCGCGCAGTGAAGATAAAACCGCCGCCCAAGCGCAAGTCAGCCAAGTAGAAGGCAAGCTTAAAGAAGCGATGGTGGCCAAAGAAGAAGCCAATCTTAAATGCCCGATTGCGGGTATCGTGGACAACGTGATTGTCAAACCAGGTCAAGTGGTTGGACAGGGCGTACCACTGATGACCATTGTTGACCCCAAAGACCAATGGGTCGTGCTTAACGTTACCGAAAACAATCTAAATCATTTTGCAGTCGGTAGTGAATTTAGCGGTACTGTTCCTGCGTTATCGGTCAACAATCAGCCTTACCGCCAAGTGTTTAAAGTGTACGCAAGTTCCGTGCTATCAGATTTTGCCACGTGGCGCCCGACCAACAGCAAAGACGGCTTTGATATGCGTACCTTTGAGATTCGTGCGCGCCCGAGCCAGTCAGATACACGCCTAAGACAGGGCATGACCGTATTGGTTGATATACCGGCAAGCCAGCAGCCAACCCAAACACAATGAAGTCAACCATGACATCAAAACTGACATCAAATAAGCGCTCTAAAGCGTCACCGACATCGTCCGCTGTGCCAAATGCCAGTGTCAGTGCTAGTGACAGTGCTAGGGCTAGTGACAATGACCATGAGCGTCATGCGTATGCGCAGTTTGATAACCGCTCAGGCTTTGTGCAATTCTTTGCGGCGTTTTGGTACAGTGCGCGCCGAGAATGGGATTTTTTGGTGCAAAATCGTTGGGATTTTTCCTTGATGTTTTGGATGCCCATTGTGCTGATATTTTTGGTTTGGTGGATTTTTAGCAAAGGCATGGCAGTCGGGATTCCGATTGCGGTCATAGACAATGACCACTCCGCGCAATCTGCGACGATTATCCGTTATATTGATGCGACGCCTGAAGTTGCAGTGGCCAAAAGTCTTCATAGTGCCGCTGCCGCTCAGCAAGCCATCGAGACTACCGGTGTCATGGCGGTGGTTGAAATCCCAGAGAATTTTTCAACCAATCTACTGGCTGGCAAAACCTCGCGCTTGCTACTCAATGTCAATGCCCAGTATGGCACGCATTCAGGCATGATACAAAAAGCGGTACAGACAGCAGTTAGTACCTTTTCGGCAGGGGCAGAGATGCAGCGGCGAGTCGCCATTGGCGAAGATGTCACTCTGACCAAAACCAGTTATGCACCGATACAATCGCAAAGTGTGGCACTGTTTAATACCGCCAATAATTATCAGCAATTTTTGGCGGTCACTGTGGTACCAGCCTTGCTACATATTTTATCAATGGTGATTGGCGCGTCAACTGTCGGGCGAGAGCTTGTCGACAAGACGCTAGGTGAATGGTACCAGTCGCTAAAATCCCCCAAATTTGCCAGTAACCATGCCTTTAACCGCCCCTTTAACCGCCCCTTTAACCGCCCCTTTAACCCTAACCATCCTGCCACACTAGGGCAACAAAAACCCAAACTATCGCTGATTATCGCAGGGCTCAATGGCAAACTAATTTGGGCGATGTTTGCCTATACGCTTTGGGCAGCGGTGGCATTGACGTTGGTGATGCAAATTTTCCCCATTCGTTTGGCATCCGTGGCGATTACTTATCTGATATTTTTAATGTTTATGATGGTGTCGTTCTGGCTTGGGGTGATTGTCACGGTCGGCACGTTTTCGTATCGTCAAGGCTTGTCATTTACCGGATTTATCTCCGCGCCGTCATTTGCTTTTTCAGGGGTGACGTTTCCATTTTTGGCGATGAGTCCTGCCGCACAGCGTTGGGCAAATGCCCTGCCATTAACCCATTATCTCAACTTGCAGACCGCCCAATTACAAATGGGTGCACCGCCATCGTTTGCCTATAGCAGCTTTATGGGATTTTTTATTGCCGTTATGATTACCTTGTTGTTAGCCGCCTTGTTGACCAAAAAGGCCTTGCTGAAGCCTGAAAAATGGGGGCAACGCTGATGCCTACCCAGACAACGCCCTGCAAAGTCGACGTAAACAAAACTGCAAACATTTGGGAGCGCGGTTTTTTGCTGCAAGTTTTGCATGTATGGCGCAGCGTGTTTCAAGACAAAGGGGTGCTCAGTATGCTACTGATTGCCCCGATTATTTATGGCTTTTTTTATCCGTGGCCGTATTCAAAAGAAGTGGTGCGTCATGTTCCTGTGGCAGTAGTGGATTATGACCATTCAAGTTTATCGCAAACCATAATCAGCTACGCCCAAGCCAATCCGCGCATCCAAAGCACCATTGTAAACGATGAAAACAGTGCCAAGCAGCTGATGTGGCAAGGCAAAATTGCAGGCTACATGGTGATACCCTCAGGGCTGTATCAAAAAGTGACTACAGGACAACCTGCCAAGGTGAGTATCCTTGCCAACGGTAACTATTTTTTGCTCAATAAACAAGTACAATCGGGGTTTTTAGAAGTCATCGGCACCGTGTCTGCAGGGGCGAAGGTACAAAAAAATGTCGCCATCGGGCAAGATATCACGGTTGCCAAAAACAATATTTCCCCTGTTGCGCTGACGATTAATCCGTTATACAACCGTACCGAAGGCTATGGCAGCTACATTGTCCCTGCGGTTGCGATATTGATTCTGCAGCAGATGTTTTTGATGGGCACAGCAATGCTAGTGGGTACTTGGGCAGAGCAAGACATGCACCGCGCTTCGATGAAAACGTGGCTTGCGCGAATATTGGGCTTAGCGTGTTTTGGTTTTGTGCTCGGCTGCTTTTATTATGGCTGGGTATTTTCCAACAATGATTATATCCGTAACCAAAATCTAACGGGTTCACTGGTACTGCTTGCCCTGTTTTTCCCCGCGGTAACGGCACTGGGCTGTCTACTTGGGGTGTGGTTTGGGGCGCGAGAACGGGCGATGCAAATCTTGGTCGCAAGTTCAATGCCGATGCTGTTTGTCTCAGGGATTTCATGGCCGTATCAAATGCTGCCTGAGCCACTGCAGTATATACGCTGGGTGTTACCTAGCACCTCTGGGATGAATGCATCTGTGATGCTGAACCAAATGGGCGTGCCACTGGCGTATGTTAACGTGTATCTCATGGCGCTCATGATGATCTTCTTGGTTTGTTTATTGCTGCTGCTTTTATTAGCGAGTAAAGAAAGTGAATCGTTAGCAGATTAATCCTTGCCAACGGTTATTTTCTTCCTCATGCGGTTACACACGTGGCTATAAATCTGGTTACTTGCCAAATTTGCGATGCGTGTAGCAAGTATCTATCATCTATCATTTGATAAACTTTTCGATAGCACATTGACACACATGGGCAATTCGTGGTTATCTAACACAATGAACACAACATAATTGAATTTTTCAACTGATTGGCATATAGGATTTATCAGTGATCAGTATTTTTGATTTATTTAAAATTGGGATTGGACCTTCAAGTTCGCATACCGTCGGACCGATGAAAGCGGCGAATCTGTTCGTTAGCGCATTATCACAGCAGCAGCTATTCACGCAGGTAGATAGGGTGCAAGCCGAGCTGTTTGGTTCGCTCGGTGCGACGGGTAAAGGGCATGGTAGTGATATAGCGGTGATGCTAGGTTTGATGGGGGAGCAACCACAGACGACTGATGTCACCGCTATTTCACAAAAAATTGCCGATATCCAAACGCAAAACACGCTGTGTCTCAATCAGCAGCATGAGATTAACTTTGTTGCTGACAAAGATTTAATCCTAAATGGTAGGGTATCGCTGCCCCATCATCCCAATGCTTTGACTATCACTGCTTTTACAGGCAATGACATTGTTTACCAAAATACTTATTATTCAATCGGCGGCGGGTTTGTGCAGACTGAGCAAGAAGCCCAAGCAAAAGAACCGGTGATTGAAAGTGTCAAAAAACCAGTACCTTATCCTTTTAACAACGCCAAAGAATTATTACAAATTTGCCAACACCATCAACTGTCAATCGCCCAGGTCGTTCGAGCCAATGAACTGGCTAACTTGAGTGAAGATGAGCTGCTGGGTGGACTTAATGACATTTGGCGAGTCATGCAAGACTGTGTCAATGATGGTTGTTGCCACGATGGTATTTTGCCAGGGGGCTTACAAGTACAGCGCCGCGCCAAGGCGATTTATCAGCAGTTATCCGCTGCCGATAGCCGAAAAGCGTTTAATGATGCCCTTGCCGTGATGGATTGGGTGAATCTGTACGCGTTGGCAGTTAATGAAGAAAACGCCAGTGGCGGACGTGTGGTGACCGCACCCACCAATGGTGCGGCAGGCGTGATACCTGCGGTTATGCATTATTATCGAGATTTTTGTCCAAGTTATACGCTGCAAGGTTTGCATGATTTTCTGCTAACTGCTGCGGCGATTGGCATCATTATCAAAGAAAATGCCAGCATCTCAGGCGCAGAAGTGGGCTGTCAAGGGGAAGTCGGATCGGCGTGTGCGATGGCGGCGGCAGGGTTAACCTATGTGCTTGGCGGTAGTCCTGCCCAATGTGCCAATGCTGCCGAAATTGGCATCGAACATCACCTTGGCATGACGTGTGACCCGATTGCGGGGTTGGTGCAAGTGCCTTGTATCGAACGCAATGCCATGGCGGCAGTAAAAGCGATTAATGCCTCAAGGCTTGCGCTTAAAGGCAATGGACAACATGTGGTATCGCTTGATAAAGCCATCAAAACCATGAAAGAGACAGGCAGAGATATGATGTCAAAATATAAAGAGACCGCAATGGGCGGGCTTGCTATCAATGTCCTAGATGAGGATGTTGCCGCCCAGTCAAATCTGATTCCGACGCTGGATGTGACGGTCAATTACAGTCAGTGTTAGTGCTACAATAAAAAACCGATTCGCTAAGGAATCGGTTTTTTTGTGCTTATCAATCAATCGCAGGCTGATAATCCCCTGTGATAATACCGTCTTTGATGTCATCGGCTTGCGCCAACACTTGCGCCAATAAGGCTTTGACATTGTCAAGCGTCGCGATGGGGCTTAACGTGGTCATTTTAAGCGATTGCACATCTTGGTGAGCATCCCCTTGCTTTTGGTAACTGACGCGCGTCACGCCGATATTGGCTTCACCTTTGGCGAATAGCTCATCGGCGACATTTTGGTTCAAGCTATCAATCAACTCAGCCGGGTAGTCTTTGGGTACCACGCGAAATAGCACGGAGGCAAACTGTGGCTCTACCAACAATTCAAGTCCATCAGTCGCTTTGATGTAATCAGCGACTTCTCGGGTCAAATCAACGCCATGGTCAATCATCGAGCCGTATAATTCTTCGCCCAAGGCTTCCACCGTGAGCCATAATTTTAGCGCATCAAAACGGCGCGTGGTTTGTAGCGACTTAGAGACTAGGTTGGGTACGCCATGTTCTTCGTCATACGCAGAGTTCAAATACTCAGCTTCATAATGCATGAAGCGATAGTTGGCTTCATCTTTGAGCAAAAATGCCCCGCAAGAGATGCTTTGGAAGTAATGTTTATGGAAGTCGAGGGTGATAGAGTCGGCTTGCTCAATGCCTGCAAGTTTATCGCGATAGTTATTCGATAAAATCAGCGCACCGCCCCAAGCGGCATCAATATGAAGCCATGCACCGTACTCATGGGTGAGCTTACGAATCGCAGGGATTGGGTCAATCGCGCCCGCGTCGGTAGTGCCTGCGGTAGCGACCACACAGGCGATGATTTTGCCTTCAGCTTTCAATTGCGCCATGGTGTGTTCAAGTGCGGCAACATCCATCTGCGCTTGGTCATTGACTGGCACAGTGACCACCGATTGAAAACCCATGCCCATCATTGCCATGTTTTTTTGCACGCTAAAATGCGCGTTTTCTGAGCAGATGACTTTCACTTTTTGCATGGCATCGGCTGGGATACCGTCACGCTGTACGGACCATTCTGACCCATCGTCATTTTTATAGTTGTTGGCAATACACCAATCACGGGCGAGTAACACGCCCATCAAGTTGGATTGGGTACCACCTGAGGTAAATACGCCCGCTTGTCCGCTACCAAAACCGACTTTTTGACGTAGCCAATCAATCAGTTGCACTTCCATCAGTGACCCAGCTGGGCTTTGATCCCAAGAGTCCATCGATTGGTTGGTGGCATTAATCAGCACTTCGGCGATTTGACTGGTCACCATCGTTGGGCAGTGCAAGTGAGCGAGCGAATGGGGGTGATGCACCTTTAGGCTTTTATTAAGGAATAATTCGACTGAACGTTTTAATGCGGCTTCCAAGCCAAGTCCTTCTTTTGATGGCTGAAAAGCAATCTCAGCGCGCAGCTGCTTGATACTACCGCCGGTGTACATTTTGTCATTTTTGAGCCAATCGGTGACGGCTTGTACAGCAGTATTCATGTTTTTTTGGTAATCAGCAATGGACTGGCTGTCATTGCAAAATAACGCTTGGCGGTGCTTAGATAGATTTGACATTTTAACTCCAATTAAGTTAATAAATTTAGAATTCAAATTTGATGAAAGCTAAAAATATACTATTTCTTCACAATATTTACATTATTAGGGTTTGAGAGTAGTTGTCCTAATAGCGTTGGTAAAAACCATTCTCGAACAATTTCTTCATACATATTCGCCAGATTAACCAATCTACGCCAGACATGATTGTAACAATATTCTATAAAATGGATTTCGTAGCTTACAACCGTACCATTACTTATACTTGTTAAAACATCGATAATCTCATTTTCAGAAGCTGAAATTGGTTGCCAAAACTCATGACTTCTCCAAATATCATTATTCAAACAACTTTCAGCAAAATACTTAATAAACTTAATTTTGTCTTCATTACTTAAATTTTCTTTCACAAATCCTTGACCAATCATTCTGCCAATTTCAGAATATTGATAAAAAAATTTAGAAAAAGCACCATACATTTTGGCTCTTTTACTATAAGTCCTTAAAGGAACTAAGCTCTCATTTTCAGTTGTAATTTCATTAGACAATGGAATGTAAATTTGTTTTGATTTTTTTTGATAAAAAATTGGATCTTCAGGGATTAAAACTTTATCAATATAATCATTTAGACATACAAAGAAAATTCTTTCTGTAATGACATCTACTACGACTAATAGGACAGGAATAGCAGTACCTAAACGCTGAACAGTGATTAAATCAGAAACATCAAGATTAAAGCTTAAAATATCAATTTTCGTATATTCTTGCTTATTCTCAATTAATTCCGCTTTAGCTACATTGCCTCTAGCAAAAGCAGTCCTATTAGTATATTTTAAAGAGTCAGAAGCTTTTAGTTGTACATAGAAACTTTCACCAAGAGTTTCTGCCATAAATTTACTATCATCTATGTATTCGAAAAGCTCTACAATACAATCAATACCATAATCAGGACTATAGTTATGAATAACCCAAGTTTCTGGTAATTTCTGTCGGAAAATCCGGGCTGAATTATCTTCTTTAATTTGATTGAGAGAACGACGTTTACCATTAGTCATTTTTTTAAATATTATCCTTTCCCAATCGAAACTTTCATTAAAAATTACACAAAAAACGGTAAAGCCACAAGGTAACTTTACCGTTTTATTTCAATGCAATCAACTACCCACGTACTTTTTGCACGGCTTCTTTGACTGCCTTTTTAAAGCGTTCAAGCACCGCATCACATTCTTCTTGAGTGATGTTAATCGGGCAAAGCAAGCGAATGACTGTACCGCCACGACCGCCTTTTTCCAGCAGTAACTTGTTGTCAAAACACGCTCTTTGAATCGCGTTTGCCATGTCAATATCAGCAGGATACGAGCCGATACGGTCAGCAGGTTTACGCTCATCGACAATCTCAATACCCGTCATCAAGCCGCGACCGCGCACGTTACCGATACAAGGGAATTCTTTAGCGATTTTTTTGAGTTCATCGCGCAAGAATTCACCACGAATACGTGCATTTTCTGCCAAGTTTTTGCTGCGGATTTCATCCAATACCTGAATCGATGCCGCCATTGCAAGCTGATTGCCACGGAAAGTACCGGTGTGACCGGCTGGTGCCCATGCGTCGAATTTTTTGTTGATGGCAAGTACGCACAATGGCAAACCACCCCCAACCGCTTTACTCATCACCACCACGTCAGGCACGATGTCGGCATGTTCGAAGGCAAACATTTTGCCTGAGCGCGCAAACCCAGCTTGCACTTCATCCAAAATCAATACAATATCATGCTTAGCGGTCACTTCACGGATTTTCTGTAGCCATTTTTTGGGCGCAGGCACAACACCGCCTTCACCTTGAATTGCTTCTAGGATGACCGCAGCAGGTTTGACCACGCCGCTTTCAACATCTTCAATAAAGTTTTCAAAATAGTAAGTCAGCGCATCCACGCCCGCTTCACCACCAAGCCCAAGTGGGCAGCGGTATTCATGCGGATAGGGCATAAACTGTACCCCTGGCATCAAATTGCCAACTTTCTCTTTGGCAGACAAATTGCCGGTCATGGCAAGCGCGCCATGGGTCATACCATGATAACCACCGCTAAATGCGATAACGTTGTCACGCCCTGTATAAGTTTTTGCTAATTTAATCGCCGCTTCTGTACCGTCAGCACCGGTCGGACCGCAAAATTGCAATACAAAATCTTTTGGAAAAAAAGACAGCAAGGATTCGGTAAATGCATCTTTGACAGGTGTGGTGATATCTAGGGTGTGCAGTGGCAGGCCACTTTCTAACACATCGTATAAGGCTTGTTTGACGGCTGGGTGATTGTGACCCAAGGCTAATGTACCAGCACCGGCTAGGCAATCAAGGTAATCATTGCCTTCAACATCGGTGACCCAAATACCTTGGGCTTTAGCTATAGCTAGCGGTAGTTTGCGGGGATAACTACGAACATTAGATTCCATCGTGCTTTGACGAGTTAAGTAATATTCGTTAGTGGCATGAGAAATAGGGTGTACAGGGGTGTGAACGCTCATATCGGATTACCATCTCAGATAAGGGTTTAAGAAAATTTGCTTGTGGCTATCTTTCTCGAACTTGTGAATAACATATCAGTCAGGATGACTGACACCAAAACAAAAACGTTATACCGCAAAACCCCAAAATGCCATGACACTGCACCCAAGACCTAACAATATAACGCTCAAAATTTATGGGGGCATGATACCCTTTTTTTGTGAAAAATACAGTCTTTTTTGCAAAAAATCGGGTCAATCTTTCAAATTGATAACATAGGGTGTGTTTTGCGATGGCAAAGGCAAAAAATCATGGCAAGCGGTGAGAAAGGTGAGTGATGAGCGGCACAACACTACGAAGCAGTGTGGAAAGTTTGACAATCGTTGATAGTCTATGCAGGTTATGAAACTCTGCAGTCACAATTTCAGTCACGATAATGATAAAAAAATTACCTAGTTAATACCATATTAATGAATTACTTGGTACAAAATAGGCAAGTGTCAACAAGGCTAACAACATCCAAGCTGACACCATCAAAATTTTATAAAAGCTAAATTGCTTATTGAGACCTTTACACGAATAAACATACAAAAGCTGATTAAAAAAAATATAATAAAAAATCAATTACCTAGCAAAATAAACTGCCAAAAAAAATTGCCAAAAAAACGGGATGGCTGCATACGCGAAAACAACAAACCCTTCTAATGTTACCATCGTCCTTGCGTAGGCAAGGCGTAGCGAATTTTTAGAAACAAGTCTGATAACATACGTCAATCCTAGATAACACACTTACCAATAAATCCATAACAACTAGACGAGAAGCGACTTTATGCCACAAGCTCTAACACTCACTATCAATCAGCAACAACACACGTTGACGAATCTAGATGTACGCACCACGGTGCTAGATGTCTGTCGCAATCATCTTGGCTTGACTGGCAGCAAAAAAGGCTGTGACCACGGTCAGTGTGGCGCGTGTACCATGCTGATTAACGGTCAGCGGGTCAACAGCTGTCTGACCCTAGCGGTCATGCACGAAGGCGATAGCATCGAAACCATTGAAGGCATTGGCTCACCTGAAGCGCTTGACCCGATTCAACAAGCGTTTTTGGAACATGACGCCTTTCAATGTGGTTATTGTACCCCTGGGCAAATTTGCTCGACCAAAGCGATGATTGAAGAACTCCGCCAAAACTGGGCAAGTCATGTGTCGGATGATTTGATGCAGCCTTTATCAAACGATACAGCGCAATTTAAACAACAATTAGACAAAGAAATCTCTGAGCGTATGAGTGGCAATATCTGTCGCTGCTCGGCATATCCCAACATCGTGCGAGCGATTAAACAGGTATTACAAGAAACAGGTTTTTCGGCAGAGACAGATAAGGTAACTATTCAGACAGCTCAGACAGCAGCTACTCAGGCTACAGGAGTGTCGCTATGAAAACGTTTGATTATCAGCGCGCCAACTCGGTGGATGATGCCATCAAAATAGCCACTTTAGCTGAGGGGGATTTGGCTGAGGCGCAGCGTCCGTTTTTTATCGCTGGGGGTACCAATTTACTTGATTTGATGAAACTCGAAATCGAACAGCCAACACAACTGATTGATATTTCACGTTTGCCGCTTAATACAATTGAAGCCACGCCAGAAGGTGGGTTAAAAATTGGCGCTATGGTCAGTAATAGTGAATTAGCGGCTCACCCTGCTATTCGTCAAGATTACGCGGTGCTTGCTCGTGCCTTGTTGTCGGGTGCATCGCCGCAACTGCGTAACAAAGCCAGTACCGGTGGCAATCTACTACAGCGTACCCGTTGTTATTATTTTTATCAGCCCGATAGTCCGTGTAATAAGCGTGAGCCCAATTCTGGCTGCGGGGCAAAAGCAGGTCTTCATCAGAATTTGGCAATTTTAGGTACGAGCGAGCAGTGTATTGCCACCCATCCATCGGATATGGCGGTGGCAATGCGATTACTTGATGCCGTCATTGTTATCCAGCAAGCCGACGGACAAACCCGCCAAGTACCTATCGCTGAATTTTATCGCTTACCTGAGCAAACCCCCCATATTGAAACTTGTTTAAATTTAGGTGATTTGATTACCCATATCATTCTACCGCCACCCTTAAAAGGCGTGCATAGCTATGACAAAGTGCGTGACCGTGCGTCGTATGCCTTTGCTTTGGTGTCCGTCGCTGCCGTGATTGAGCATGATAATGATACACTCACCAATGTGCGACTTGCATTTGGCGGTATTGGCAGTCAGCCGTGGCGAAATACCGAGATTGAAAAAATATTGATTGGTAGTACAGGCGATGCCGTGAGTATTGAGCTTGCGGTGGCGACCCTATTCAAAGAAGCAAAAACCGATGAACAAACCGAATACAAGACCGTGCTAGTACAGCGTCTTTTACACCATGTTGTGCAGCGGGCGTTACAACAACCCAATCAATCAAGTCCTTTAAGTAGTGGAGTGAGTGCATGAGCCTAACACAAATTTTTGGCGAATCGCCCCTTGAAAAAAAAATGACCATGGACAAGCCTGTCGAGTCACGGCTAGATACGACCGATAGCAAGCTCGTTGGCAAACCACTGAGCCGTATTGAAGGACACCTAAAAGTCGCAGGCAAAGCCACGTATACTGCTGAGCACCAATTTGACGACTTGTGTCATGGTGTCATGGTCGGTGCAACCATCGGTAAAGGCAAAGTAAAAAAAGTACATGAAGATACCGCCTTACAAGTTGCAGGTGTGATTGGGGTGTTTCATGACCCGCTGTTCTTACGCAACCCGCAACAAGGAGGTGTTAAAATGGCACCTGTGCAAGGCGCAAGCGAGGTTTTTTATCATGGACAGCCGATTGCTTTGGTAGTCGCAGAAACCCTAGAGGCAGCTCAAGAAGGCGCGAAGGCGTTACAGATTGACTATGAAAATGATGAAAAACACGGGCATTTTGACTTTAACAAGCAAAAAAAGCATACCCAATTTATCGATTGGATAACCGATAAAAGTGACGACATTGGCAAACCTGAAAAAACGCTTAAGCAAGCAGAAGTCAAGGTCGATGTGACTTATACCACGCCAAGCCAAAGTAACATGCCGATGGAACCGCACAGTTCGTTGGCGCGTTGGTTTGAGAGTAAGCTAACGCTTCATACCTCTAACCAAATGCTTGCCTCTTCCAAAATACAACTTGCCAAAGCCTTAGATATACCCGAAGACGATGTCCGTTTGCTATCGCCCTATGTTGGTGGCGGGTTTGGCTCAAAACTGGGTATTTCGCCAGAGTCCGTGATGGCAGCCATTGCAGCTAAAGACTTAAAACGCCCGGTACTGGTGAACATGACCAGACCGCAAGTCATGGAAACTACCGTCAGACGCACCAACACCGAACAACGGGTGGCATTGGGGGCGGATAAAGATGGTAAAATCCATACCATTATTCACAATAGCATTGTCACCAATTTACCTTCAGAAACGTTTTTTGAGCCAGTGGCGGTCTCTACTCACTTTTTGTATGGCGGTGACAATCGCCAAATCAAATACGAAATGGCGCGCATGAATTTTACCTTAACAGGTTCTATGCGTGCCCCTGGCGAAGCAGTGGGTCAGTTGGCACTCGAATGTGCCATGGACGAACTGGCGCATGCACTAAAGCTGTGCCCAATCGAACTGCGAAAACGCAATGAACCGAGCGAAGACCCAAGCAAAAAAATTCCCTACAGCACCCGAAAATTGCTGGCGTGTATGGAGCAAGGGGCAAAAGCCTTTGGGTGGGATAAACGCCCACAAACACCCGCGAGTCGCCTCGAGGGAGATTGGCTGATTGGCTATGGGATGGCGTGTGCCGCGCGTAGCAACGAATTAAAACCCTCGCAAGCCCGTGTGAGCTTGTTGCCCTCTGATAAACCGCTTGGGGTCATGGCTCGTATCGAAACTGACATGACTGATATCGGTACAGGTAGCTATACTATTTTTGCGCAAGTGGTTGCCGATATGCTAGGCTTACCGATTGACCATGTCGAGGTCAAACTTGGCGATACTGATTTGCCGCCTGCTGCAGGGTCAGGCGGTAGCTGGGGAGCATCAAGTGCTGGTAGTTCTATTTATATGGCATGTGAAGCGCTACGAGAAAAGATTGCCCAGAGTGTGGGACTGCATGCCGATAGCATTGGCTTTAAACAAGGCAATCTATATAGACAATTTGAGCATGACCCTAGCCTAGCTGAAAAAATTGGCGAAAAAATTAACCATACGTTAACCGATACGTTGGATAGACTAGCAGAAAAAACAGGGTTTAATTCTGGGGTCTCTGTGGACCACCAAGATAATGTACTCGATTGGGAACAAGTCGATACCCAGTTATCGCTGAGCAGTTTTTTGCAGCAATATACCCCTCATGGCTTGGTAGCTAATGGTGAAATCGAACCTGGTAAAACCAAAAAAGAATACCGTCATGCAGGCTATGGCGCACAGTTCGCTGAAGTCGCGGTACACCGGGTAACGGGTGAAATTCGGGTTCGCCGTATGCAAGGCACATTTGCCGCAGGGCGTATTTTAAATGAAAAAACAGCGCGCTCGCAGTGCTTTGGTGGTATGGTGTTTGGTATAGGGGCTGCCTTGATGGAGCAAATTCACCATGACAAACGTGACGGTCGCCTATGTAATCACGATTTAGCCGAATATCAAGTGTGTGTGAATGCCGATGTGCCTGACTTAGAGGTAATAATGTTACCCGAAACTGACCCCTATGCCAATCCGCTCCATAGCAAGGGCATAGGTGAATTGGCATTATCAGGGGCAGGGGCAGCCATTGCCAATGCAATTTTTAATGCCACAGGCGTTAGAGTACGAGACTATCCCATTACCTTGGATAAACTGCTGTACCAGTTGCCATTACTGTAATCGAGTACACTGTCATTTGCTATGAACCACTTGTTTGATATCTTTGATACCCTTGAGCAGTTACCGCCCAACAGTGAAGCGGTACTAGCCACAGTGGTGAGTGTCGAAGGGTCAGCCTATCGGCAACCTGGCGCTAGAATGTTGATTTTAGCCGATGGTCAATCCATAGGCATGGTGAGTGGCGGTTGTCTTGAAAAGCACTTGGTTCAGCGAGCCTTTTGGCTAACGCGAGATGGGGCAACGCTCAAAACCTATCATACTGCAACCGATAGCCAGTTATCACAAGATGAGGTAGCCGATGACAGTGATGAGCAAGAAGGCTTTGGACTCGGCTGTCAAGGCGTCATTCAAGTATTATTTGAACGTCTGGTTTTGAATGAACAATCTGCATTATTTGCCTGTTTCCAGCAATTAAAACAGACAAAACAGCCACAAACACTGGCTACAGTTATCACCTCAAACTCAGATGAGTTTGTGGTTGGACAGCATCTGCCCTTGACACAGTTGTCGCAATTGGGTCAGCAAGATTGGCAATTGGTTAATCAAATCGCTGCCAGCCGTAAAAGTCGTTTTATGCTGCATGTTTATCAAAAACAAGCGCAACAACTGAGCCTCTTTGTAGAAACGCTACAACCACCGCTACAGTTATTAATTTTTGGGGCGGGGCAAGATTGTTTACCCTTGATGACCATGGCAAATTTGCAAGGCTGGCAAGTGACGGTGATTGATAGTCGTTTGGATGTGATTGCCCATTGTCGCGGGCAGGGTCACGCCAATTTTGTGCAGATTGCCCTTGAAAAAGCCGAGTCTGTGCAGACTTTTTTTGAGTCACCGCAGCCGACCGCTGTGGTGATAATGACCCATAGTCTGAGTCAAGACAGAGTATGGCTCAGTCAAGCCTTTAAAGCCCAAAATTCGCCTTTTTTTATTGGGCAATTAGGGCCCACATATCGCACTGAACAGTTGCTTGGTGAGATTGACGATGGTTATCAATGGGTGAAACCTGCTAATTTGTTCTATCCTGTGGGTTTAGCGCTCGGTGGCGATACGCCCGAAGCGGTGGCTTTATCTATCACTGCCCAAATTCAACAGGTATATCATGACCGTCACGCCTAGCAATTTAACCGTGGTAATTTTGGCGGCAGGATTGAGCCAGCGTCTTGGTTTTGCCAAACAGCTGATTGTAAAAAATCATCAAACCTTGCTGGCTGAAAAAATTCAACTGGCTCGCCAATTGCAGCCTCATCAAGTGTTGGTGGTTTTGCCAAAACTTGATAACCCAATATCTAAAGCGTTACACAACGAAGTTGCACCATTTGCCGTCACAGTCGTTGATAATCCAACGCCGCAAACAGGGATGGCGCAATCGATTCAGTATGCAATGACAATATTACAACAACAGCAATTAAGTGCTGCGATGCGGATTTTGTTCTTGACTGTTGACCAAGTGGCGATAACCCTCGATGATTTGAAGCTATTAAGCCAAAATGTTGAAGACCATCAGCTGATTGTGAGTGAGTATGGCGATACGAATCAACCAATTTGCGGGATTCCCGTCAATTTACCTTGGGGTTTTTTGCGAGCATTTGGTCATCAGTTGCAAGGCGATAAAGGTTTTCGGGCGTTATGGCAACACCAAACCGCTATCGTTTCGCCCACCGATGGTAAAGTTTATCAGCTTTATCCGATACCGCTGCCGCATTTAAGCCAAGATATTGATACCTTAGAACAATTTGAGCAGCTAAAAACAGCCTATCACCTTTTAGCGCCGACCCGACATTTTAATTGAGACAACCTGATGATTTCTGTCAATGAACTAAAACAAGCGATTAATGAGCGCCTAGAGAACTATTTAACGTCGCATCTAGGCGAGGTGAAGACCATAACAGTAGGTTTGTTAGAGGCGCAAAACCACATCTTAGCCCAAGATATTGCCGCATCCTTTGATATTCCCCGCCAAAATCTATCATCCATGGATGGTTTTGCGATTGCTATGGGTAGCTATCTTAACCAAGATAGCCAACTTGAAATCATCGGTGAATCGGGGGCAGGTAAACCTTTTAGCGGTCGTTTACGACCTAATCAAGGCGTGCGAATTTTTACCGGCGCGGTGGTGCCAAATGACTGCGACACGGTGGTGATGCAGGAAGACACCAACCTTAGCGACATTAAGCCTAGTTTGCATAACAGCCAAGCCTATCACATTCGCTTGACCCAAACCGCTAAAGTGGGCGCAAATATTCGCCGCCAAGGCGAGGAAGTGCAAGCAGGCGAAACCGTTCTAACGATTGGTAAACGCCTAAACCCCAGTGATATCAGCTTACTTGCCAATTTAGGCGTGGATAACGTGCAGGTATTTCAGCCACTCACGGTTGGCATTATTGCCACCGGCGATGAGCTGGTCGACGTGGGGCAGCCGCTGGCAACGCTTGTCCAAATTTATAATTCCAACACGCCCACGCTAAAAGCGTTATTAAAGCAGTTGCCGATTGCCATTCAAGACTATGGCATTGTCCCTGACAACCTTGAGACCACTCGTCGCACTGTTCAGCAAGCGATAGCCGAATGTGATGTGATTATTTCTACGGCGGGTGTATCGGTGGGCGATTATGATTTTTTAACCCAAGTCATTCAGGAACTCGGCAAAATTCACCATTACAAAGTGGCGATGAAACCAGGTAAACCCTTTATATTTGGGGAATTTGAACAAGACAAAAAAACGGTCATGTATTTTGGGTTACCCGGCAATCCGCTATCTACCGTGGTATGCTGCCTTAATTTTGTCAAACCTGCGCTGTGGCAACTATCGGGCGTGGTACAATCAGATATCCCAAAACCGCTGCAACTGTTTGCTAAAACCACCCACGACATCAACAAGCGAGCAGGACGCCAAGATTATCAGCGAGCGGTTTTTTGCCAACATGAAGACGGCAGTTTTAGCGTAACCCCTTTATCTGCCCAAGACTCCCACCGTGTAAAACAGCTTAGCCAAGCCAATTGCTTGCTTGTATTACCCAAAGACAATGCAGGGGTAAAAGCAGGCGAAATAGTGACAGTGCAGCCGTTTAGTTGGAACTTTAGCTAACGATGACTCCGCAACATTCTTCATTAAATTTGGTGGACAATTTTCATCGCCAGTTAAGCTATTTACGCCTGTCGATTACCGATTTTTGCAACTTTCGCTGTCATTACTGTCTGCCCAATGGCTATACTGCCAACGCGGGTAAGCGCCCTGACAACGAGCTTTCTGTATCCGAAATCGATGTTTTAATACAAGGCTTTGCCAAACTAGGTACCACCAAAGTGCGGCTGACGGGGGGTGAGCCATCGATTCGACAAGATTTACCGCGCATCATCGAACTTGCCAAACAGACCCAAGGCATCCAAACAGTGGCGGTTAGCTCCAACGGCTATCGGCTTGCCAAGCATTTATCCGATTGGCAAACGGCAGGGCTAAATCAGCTTAACATCAGTATCGACAGCTTTGACCCCACCATTTTTAAACAAATCACCGGCTTTGATCTATTGCCAACGCTGTTACAAGACATCGATACATTGCTAGCAACCACCGATATTAAGCTAAAACTCAACGGTATTTTGATGGCAGACACCGCCTTTGATAACTTGCAGTCCGTGTTAAGTTTTGTCAAAAATCGCCCTGTCACTTACCGTTTTATTGAGTTTATGCAAACTTCGGATAATAAAGCTTTGTTTTTTGCCCAACATAGCAGTGGTCAGCGTATCAAAGATTTTTTGTTACAAAATGGTTGGCAATCCCAACGTCGAGCAAGCGATGCAGGCCCTGCGATTGAATATCGCCATGCCGATTATGTCGGCGGTATTGGGCTGATTGAGCCTTACGCCCCGCAGTTCTGCGACAGTTGCAATCGCCTGCGAGTGAGTAGCCAAGGCAAAGTACATTTGTGTTTGTTTGATAATGGCAGTTATGATGTGCGTGCGTTTTTGGCAAATGGCGATGTCGATGGATTGGTTCATGCCTTGCAAAGCTTAATGCCGATTAAGCCCGAGCATCATTTACTCAAGCAAAACGACAGTGGTATCATGGCGAATTTGTCGATGATTGGCGGCTAATCGATGGCAGATTTTTTTAAAATATAAAATAGGCAAATTTAGGACAAATTTGCTCATTCAAACGCAGCTTAATAAGCGTATAAGTTTATGTAATTTTGTGCCACATTTGAGGGGTGAAAATCCAAAACATGACAACACAATTAACGCCCTTAGACCTGACGCATTTAGACGCACACGGCTATATCGCCATGGTCGATGTGTCGGGCAAAGCGATAACCCAACGTACTGCCACCGCCGTAGGGCAAGTTATTTTCCCTAGCGACAGTTACCAAATAATAAAATCCGCCGATGGCATCACCAAAAAAGGCTCAATTACTCAGACCGCGCACATTGCAGGGGTCATGGCAAGCAAACGCACCCACGAGCTGATTCCGCTTTGCCACCAGTTGCCACTCGATGGGGTAAAAATCGGCTTTGAGTATGATGATAACAACTGCTCAATCCACGTCACTGCCACCGTCAAAGTCACCCACAAAACAGGCGTGGAAATGGAAGCCTTAACCGCTGTGTCGGTGGCTTGCCTAACGATTTACGACATGACCAAAGCATTATCTCACGACATCACCATCAGTGATATCAGGCTACTCACCAAAACAGGGGGCAAATCCGACTATGCCAACACCTAGCGCGTCTGAGAAAAATTTAGCCATCTTATACTTTGCAAGCCTTGCTGAACAAGCAGGGAAAGACGAAGAAACAATCCGCTTTGACGGTGATAACTTGACCGAGCTTTACCAAACGTTAAGCGCACACTACGGTTTTAAACTCGCCCAAACCAAACTTGCTGTGGCAATCAATCACCATATTACCAACTGGCAAACGCCGCTACAAGATGGCGATATCGTCGCCTTTATTCCGCCTGTGGCGGGTGGTTGAATATCGCATACGCCCTTTAAACAATATAGAGAAAACCATGAATGCATTGCATAAAGGCTCATCCACCATTAGCATCAGTGAAGACCAAGCCTACCACACCGTGATTACTAGCGGCTTTGCATTGACTGACCGAGCCATTGACGACAGACGGCTTAAACACGCTTTAATGAGCGATACTTGCGGGGCGTTAGCGACATTTGAAGGCTGGGTACGTAATCACAATAACGCTCGCCCTGTTACCAAACTCACTTATTACGGCTACGAGCAACTGGCACTCAATCAAGGCAAAGAACTGATTGAACAAGCCAAAGCCCAGTTTGATATCGAAAACGCCATTGCCATACACCGTATTGGCGACCTTGCGATTGGTGAGATGGCAGTGTGGATTGGGGTGGTGGCTGCCCACCGTTATCCTGCGTTTGATGCGTGTCGTTGGCTACTAGATGCGATTAAAGCGGATATTCCTGTGTGGAAACAAGAATTTTATGCCGACAGTACTGAGAGTCTGTGGCTTTCTAATAATGGTTAACAAGCAATGACAACTACCGTATTAAGCGTGCTGTTTTTTATTTCTGCCTTGCTTTATTCATCAGTCGGGCATGGCGGTGCATCGGGTTATCTTGCGATGATGGGGTTAGTCGGCGTTGCGCCAAGTATGATGAAACCCACCGCATTATGTCTTAATATTTTGGTGTCAATCATTGCGTTTTGGCGATTTTATTCTGCAAAAAACTTTTCTTGGCAAATTTTTATTCCCCTTGCTATTACCGCGGTACCGATGGCGTTTATCGGGGGAATGACCCATTTACCCAGTCATTTATATAAGCCGATTGTTGGGACGGTACTGATTTTTTCGGCTATTTATTCATTTATCTTTGCCAAAAAACTCACTAGCGAGCAACCATTAAAACAGGTGTCAAAATGGATTTTGGCAATCATGGGGGCTATTTTAGGGTTGCTTTCGGGATTGACGGGAGTGGGCGGTGGTGTTTTTTTAAGTCCAATTTTATTGTTTAACCGTTGGGCAAGCCCTAAAATTGTCGCGGGTGTAGCGTCGGGGTTTATTTTGGTGAATTCAATTTCAGGCTTGTTTGGTGTGCTATCGACAGGGGCAAAACTGCCAAATCAACTACCAATCTGGCTTATAGCGGTGTGTGTAGGGGGTTTCATTGGCGCAACGTATGGTAGCAAACGCCTTGCCGACCCAATGCTCAATAAATTATTATCTCTCGTATTAGTCATTGCAGGGCTGAAAATGCTGGCAAATTTTTGACGGTTAGGTAGATACCAACCGCTGCATCTATCACCAACCTAAAAAAGTACCAACCTAAAAAATGCGATGAATTGCAACATTCATTCAATTCACCGCTTGCGCCATAAAAAAAACCCATTGCAGGGGAACATATAACGAAAACATACGAAAACAAACCCCAACAATCGAAAACATAAAATCCTTTACTATCAAGGCTTGCAAGGGTAATATGGCAATTATTGGTAAACAATCGACAACATTATAAGACGCAAAAAAGTGTGGTCAAAAGTGTGGTCAAGATTAGGGGTTAATTGTGGCAAGCATTAAAAGCGATAACCAAATCAAAAAAGCGATCAAGGATAGTGTGGGCAAAGATAAAGCCTATTATTCTATTGATGGTTATAAAGGCTTAAGAATACGCATAAGGGGCGATTATGTGGAATTTCAACACCGTTACACACACCCGCTAACAAAAAATAAAATCGAAATGACATTAGGCAACTATGCCAACGGATTTACACTAGAACAAGCCCGCCAAGCTCACCGTGATAATTTAGCCTTGTTAGAGCAGGGGATTGATCCTAAGACTAACCGGCAACAGGAAGTTAAGAAGCAAGCCTATGCAATGGACACCACATTTAAGGCCGTTGCAATGGATTGGCTAGATGAACAGACCAATAACCCTACCCATGTTCTAGCAGAGCAAACCCTTAAAAATTGGAATTTTCTTTTAGACCCGTTGTTAAAAGAGTTTGCAGACACGCCGATAAACACAATAAGCACCCCCCAGGTATTAAGACTACTTAAACAAGTGCAAAAAACGCATATTCAAAAGGGCAACCGAGTAAAGGGAATTGCAAGCCGTATTTTTGCCCATGCGGTTATCAATGGCTTGATAGAGCATAACCCCGTAACGGCAGTTAAAGAGGCTAGAGCCTTAAAGCCAACACGCCAAAAACATCACCCCGCTATTATTGACCCCCAAGAATTTAGCCTACTCCTAAAAGAAATAGACAGCTTGCCCGCTAGTGATAATTTCAATAAAGAGATATTGCAATTACTGGCCCTTACTTTTGCCCGCATTGGTGATATTTGCACTATGAAATGGGCTGATCTAGACCTGACCGCTAAACAGTGGGAATTTGAGCCACAAAAGGGCGTTAATCGGCATGATATGGTTGATAGCTTAGTAATACCTCTAGTACCGCAAACAATGGCCATTATTGAGCGTATGAAGCCAATAACAGGCGGTATGGAATACGTTTTTTATAATGGCAGACGAAAATCAAAACCTTTTGCAGATGGGCAACAAGTTAATAAATTGCTCAATAGTCAATCAATGAATAAGGCAGGCATAGGCAAGGATTTTTGCAATAGGGGTTATTTTGGGGTACATAGCCCGCATGGGTTTAGGGCAACTGCCAGGACCATGTTAGAGGAACGATTAAATTATGATTATCGCCTTATTGAAATGCAGTTAGGCCACAACGTGAGGGACGCTAACGGCAGGGCATACAACCGCGTTAAATGGCTTAATAAACGTCATGACATGATGGCCGCATGGGCAAACTACTTAGATGATCTCAAAGCGGGCAAGGTGGACAATATTATTTACCTGGATAAAGCCAAAGCCAACCAACAGGCGGTTAATGAGTAGGTGAACCATGAATAATACCCCAGCTATGAATGATACCTTGCCAGCATTGGACACCAAGCCCACCCCAAGCGGGCATATTTTGGTAATGACCCGGGAGGAAATAGACCAGTTAGGCGATATTTTGGACAATCCTTTTTTACCACTGAATGACTTACAACAGGCGTTATTTATGCGGGGTTATCGCTTGATTAGAGTTTAAGACCAGTTTTGCAAGGCTAGGGATAGCTACCCGAACGGCAGGCAACCGCACCAAGCCCGCCAACGCCTTGCACCTTTCTTTGTTCGGTGCGTATGGTGCGAGTGATGTTTAATGATGAAGATAAGACGTTAGAGTATATTTTAGGTAATCCAACCAACGAAGCAATATTTAAAAATTGTTTTAAGCCTATTTTTAGCGATGAAATTGAGTTTGAGAATATTGCAGTTGTTTATGATTTAGATACCTTTATATATCGAAAAATCAGAGAGCTATTAGAGAGCAAGGAGGCTATTTCATCTGATGATGTCATAAGTCTATATAAAAAATTTAAAATACCTAAACGTGTTTTAAATAACTTACTTAGTCAATTTGATATTGAAGATGATAGAGACTTAAAAGTAGCAATGGACATTGTTGAAGAATTGAAAAACATTATTTTTTTAAGAGAAATGGCACTGTTAGTTTATTTTCGCTGGAAACGAGCCTCTACATCAATTTTTTGTACTCAACTCGCTAATATCAAATACGCTAGATGGTCAGCTAGAGTTGATTATGAAAATCAATATAATGCTAATGAATCTCGTATGAAAACTAAAATTGCGCAGCAACGTTGGGGAAACAGAGTAGAAGAACAAAAAGCTTTTTACCTAAGTTTATATGAAAAAAGGTGTCTAGAGTTAAATAAGAAACTTGCTGCGACTTCTGTAGCGGAATGGATAGCTAGTCATCATAATAATTATAAAATTACTTATGAAAGAATTCTTGAACTTCTAAGAGAGGCGGTTAGAGAGAATAAAAAGTAGGTATTACGCCGTAAACCCTAGTATTTAAAAAGCAGTTATATCCCAATAAAAATTCCTAAACATTACACTTCCTTTAGCAACATTCGATATCAAACCCCGAATAAACACTAAAGGAGTTAATGCAATGCCAGTAAAAACCAAAACCCCGCAACAAGTGGAAAACACGCCAGCCGAAAAGGTGACAGGCGAGCCACTACCCACCTTTACCGACCTTGCCAACAACCCCAAAGGCATAACCAGCCGTAGCACCGTAGCAAAGCTACTGGAAATCCACGTTTTGACGCTCACACGTTGGATTAAGGCGGACAAGTTTGTAAAACCTATCACCATTGGTAATGCCCATTATTTTAGAAATAGCGAGTTAATCGACTATTTAGACAATAAGACAGCATAAGGGGCAAACCATGACAAACAACACCCCAAGCCCAAACGATACTAAAACGCACAAACGCTTATTACTTGCTGATTTAATGGCGGGCAACCGTAGGACACCTTTAGAAGTATTAGACTTATTCGGTTGCATGAGTGCCTCACAACGCTATGGCGATTTAAGGCGAGATGATGGCATACCCATTCAAAGCCAATTTATCAAACTACCAAATGGCAAGCGAATAAAAGAATATTGGCTAGAGCCTAGTTATATCCAAGCGATAACAGGGGCATGACATGAAATACCAGTTGAATCAATTATCCGACAGTTTAGAAGATTTACTGCACCAAGCCGAATTTATGGCGAATCATGCAATGAATAATCATCTTAACCCTGAACAGATAGAAAATGAGTTCGATATCTTGACTGCTCAAATATGGGACATACAAGAACAGGTCAAGGCATTGAATGAGCCATCACAGGATAACCAAAAGGCGGGCGAGATATGAGCCTATATCCTGATATCGAGCCCATAAACCCGAATGATGATTATTTTGTAGTAATGAATAATGAGCCGATACAACCAGCGAATACCGATATATTCATGGATTACTGGACAGCCGAAACCGTTGTAGAGTTTTTACAAGCCGTGAACCCTAATCAAGTATTCAGTATTAAAAGGGCAGTATTTATAGAGCCACCACAACAGGCAATTTTAAGGGTTTTAACATGAGTCGATATAAACATACCACTCAACACCCAAACAAGCTACAACGTGCTATCCGTGGGCAGGATATTGGCAAGATTAGGGGAAAGTTGGGCGAGATTATCCAAAAAATCAATATCGCTATTTTATTGTTGATAGTTTTGGTAGTGATTACCCAATGTCAGCCAGTGGAAGCAAGCAACAAAATAGGAAATAAACCACTATTTTATGCAACAAAACAGGCAATTCGGGGGAATTATCAAAAAGCTTGTATCCCTTGCCAGTCAAGGGGTGGAGCGTGCAACAAACATCAACTCATGCAACAGAATTTGTGCAAAATGCACCAAAAAACTTTAGAGAGCAATCATCAAAAATGAAAGCAAAAAATACTATTTTTAAAAATGGCTTGAACATGAAAAAGGGCATTATCCTTTTACAGATAACGCCCCAAGTCACACCACATGACCTTATGGAAATAATAGCATGAGTAAAATTTTAAGACTATTAAATATTGGTGAATTTAATTCACTTAAGAATAGCTTGCCATTGGTGGCAGGCATGATGGACAATAGAGACCTCTCTAATAAAACCCACAACGGCAAGCCAAGCCGTTACTCATTGGCTTTTTTTGTGCCTAAATTTTGGAAAGCCTCTCAAGCGAACCAAGATAAAGACACAACCCACCGCCCCAAATCAACAGGGGCGAACCGTCATATCATGCCAGCATTGGCAATCAGCTATGACGGGTTTACACAGCCTAATACAACAGCCGTATGGCGAATAAGCTGGGATAGCCTTGTGGGGCTATTAGAGATGAACCCGTCACCCTATTGCATAGCAGTAAGGTTAATTTCTCTAATCAAAAAACCACAGGAGGGCATTTTTCATGCCTAGTTTAACTACTTCACCACGTCACAATGACGAAATCCAAAGCAGCCAACGCAAAAATGCACTTGCCCACAGTGCGACCGATACCACAGCTCACACGCCAGCCCAAGACGAAAAGCCGTTATATATTCCTAGCTATTGGGAACGCAAAGACGGTTACTTTAAAGATGGCGTATTTCATAAGCCTAGCTATGAAATTTTTAACAATGGTGAACCGTTAGAGCCATTAGGCGTATCGTTTGGTTATCGCTATGAAGTTGCTAACCATATCTTAATGCACCTACAAGCCGTATCAACTGATAACTTCATTATCAAGCCTATTTCATGGCAGCCCATGAATGATTATAACGTGATGATGGAGGGCAAGGCATGAACCAGTTAATCACATTCGACCCTCAAGCAATCAAGCAATTAGATGGGCTTTATTGTCTTAATGACTTGCACCGCATGGCGGGAGGGCATAAAAAAGACACCCCAAGCCGATTTATCCGGCTGGATAAAACGCAGGAATTAATACAAGCCTTTAACCGCCAGTATCAAAAAATGGGTTCTGACCCCCACAACCCATTAATGGGTTCTGAACAAGTGCTAAGAGTAATAAACGGTGGCGATATGCAAGGCGTGTATGCTTGCAAGCCTTTAATGTTTGCATATACCGCATGGCTAGACGCTGATTTTCACGCAGTAGTCTATAAGGTATTTGATAAGGTTTTAACAGGGCAAACTAGAACGACCAATCACACCGCTCAAATTAACCAGCTATGCCATGAGCTAAAAAGCATCACCCAGCTATTAACTTTTTGTGGGCGAAACCTTGCTTTGCATGGCAAACAAACCAAACCTCAAATGCTCAAAGACTTAAACCAACTAATAGAACAACAGCAACCCCAACTTAATTTTGGAGGTGCGAGCCATGAATAAACAAGCCCGCAAAATTGGCAAAAATAAGGGGCGTAAAGCCCTTTATTTCTCTAAGTGGTATTACACCAGCACTCACCGCCAAAAAGCCAATAAACGCCAAGCTATGAGTAATGGGAGGCTATCAAAATGAATAATTCAGCCATATCAAAAAATACAAATAAAGCCTTTCATGAATTTATCAAAGGACAGCCAACGGCAAGTTATGAAACCTACCAGCATAACCCCGCATTGGTGAACCTTGCCCACTGTATCGGTAAAGATAAATTGCTTTTTATTGATAGTAATATCACCGTGGACCACACCGAACAGCCTACCGCCAATAGCATAGGCGTTATATTATTTGATGAGCATTACCAGCCGTCTAACCTTGCCATATTCCCATTGGACAATACAGAGCCATTCCCGTTACACGGCTTAGAAAATGATTGTTTTATATTGGGCAATGGCGGGCAAGTGGTGGCAGTCGCAAATATTGATACTGCTATCGAGCTATACCCCTATTTAACAATCAATGGCGAATACTCACTGATTGCACCATTGAAGGATTGGCAGTTTGAGCGCATGGTTAAAGCCCACGCCAGCCACAGCCAAGTAACCCTATTCACCGATTACCCCACAGGCAAGCAACTGGAAACCACATTCAAGGGGTATAACGTGCGATTGGTGGCAACAGTGGACACGATAACCGATTTAGTTATCAGTTATTCATTAGATGAAATCATCAACGACCCAAACAAAGAGCCAGCCTTGCAAACTAAGGTCAAGGAATTAAACGGCATTGAATGGGGCGAGCCCGAACCGCTAAGACAGAAAGTAATATTCAAGAACCCTTACCCATTGGGCGCATTTAATGGCGTTTTGGGTGAAGCGGTGCAGGCAATCGCCTATTATGCCCAAGTACCCTTATCAATCGCAGGTCAAGCGGTTCTAGGTGCGTTATCCACTTTAGGGCAAGGCTATGTTAATGCCCCTATGGGCTATGAGCATAAGCCAGCAAGCCTATTTTTGCTTACTGAAGCCGAAAGCACCGCAGGCAAAACCCAAGCCAGCCGATTAGCTTACTATGCGATACACCAACATGAAAAAATGCAATATAAGGCTTTTATTGAAGCGATAGACGAATGGCAAACCCAAAAAGATAGCCTAAAAGGTAAAGAGCGAGCCGAATTTATCGCAAGCGAACCCCAGCCACAAAACCCAAACACCACTGTAAGAGATATCACCATTGAAGCCTTATTAGATAAATTCATCATAGGCGATTGTAAAAACCTATCTTTATCCAGTGATGAAGCAGGGCAATTTTTTGGTGGGCATACCATGAAATCAGACACGGTGAGCAATGCCCTATCTAGCCTTACTACTCTATGGAGTGATGGCAGAGCCAACCGAGAGCGCAGTATTAAGAGCCAATACGGAACGCCAAAAACTACCGCCTATGATGTTAGATTAACGATTGATTTAGCAGGGCAACGGGCGATTATTGAGCCAGCGTTAAACGATAGCTTAATGAATGGACAAGGCTTTTTAGCAAGGTTTTTAATATCTTGTGAACCGTCATTAATTGGTGAACGTGACTGGAACAGTGAACAGCGATTAAACGCCAACCCATACACAGATCAACGATTAATTACTTTTTGGCAACGGTGCAACTGTTTGCTTGACCCCTTGCCAACTGAACGCCTAGACGAGCGTTTTAACCTACCTTTTGGCATTGGTGCAAAAAAACTATTGGCAGACTATCAGCAATCGGTAGAACACCGCCAAAAGCAAGGCAAGCAATTAGAGTATTTACGAGCATTTGCGGGGCGTATGGCTGAAAATGCCACCCGCATAGCCACCCTTTTTGCTTACTTTGATAATCAAAAGGCGTTAAATGTAGAGTATTTAGAACGGGCTTTTTTATTGGTGGAATACTCTATTAATGAGCGTTTGAGATATGCAGAAATCCAAACCCAAGATAAAAACGACACTGAAAAATTAATAGAGTGGATAATCAGCAAGGCAACAGGCAAAAACCCACCTATGCTCAACAAGTCATTCATTAGTCAAAATGCACCAACCGCCCTAAGGGGTAAAAAGCTAGACGTTTTATTATGTGATTTAGAAAGTATGGGTTATTTAAGGATTGAGCAACAAGAACGTAAAAAGCTAGTTTTTATCAATCCAATTTTATTCAAATAAAAATATAAACCTTAGAAAATTAGCTAATTTAGCTAAACTTGGCTGAACGCTAGATATATCAAGGTTTGTGGTTTAGCTAGAACCTTAGCTAAAGCCCGCTAAAGTAGCTAAACTTCAGCTAAACAAGCCAAATATAAGGGAACTTTAGCGCAACTTTAGCTACTTTAGCTATCCTTAGCTAGACATACCGCTAACCTAGAACCCAGTAATAGCAAGGCTTAACGGCAACTTTAGCTACTTTAGCTAGTTTTCTAGAAATATATATTTATTTCACCACGAAAAGGAATGTTTCAACATGAGTAAGTTTAAACCAGTATATAAAAATGAGTGGGGTAAGTTTGAAGCCTATTTATCACAGGATAAACAGCATTTAAGCCTTAAGACAGCATACCCCGCCCCAAATACACGGGGCGAAATAGGCTATTCATTAAACATGGGGTTAACTGATTGCCCACATTTCCCCAAAGATGGCAGTTATGACGGGGTACAAATAAACCTATTTTTTAAAGATAGAGATTTTGGGCAACTGATTTATTTAGAGATGGGCTTTAACCAGCTTGAGGCATTAAGACAGCATTTAAATGACTGGCATAATGATAGGGTTAATTATGGCAAGGTTAAAGAGTAACTAGCCATTGGCAGGCATGATGGGGGTATGGTGATTTTACGACACCCCTTTTTTATTACCCCATATCGCCACGTTACGCCATTGGATAGATAACCATAGCACCAATAATTATAGCCCCTATATATCGCATATATTGAGCACGTGGAGTATGGTTTTGCGAAGTAAAAAAAAGGATATTAAGTAGTACCTACTAGTGAAAAGTAAATTGAATTACTTAACATTCCTAGTCCTTACTTAATATCCAAGGTCAAATATAACAAAATAATTCTTTAAATGAAATATAGGTTTGCACCAAATTAGATGTTATTGATTGCGAAATAATTACCCTAAGATTTTTTTACCCTTGCCCAAGTATGGACAGGGGTATTTTTTCGCAGTTACAAAAATAGTTTAAGTCAGAAAAGGGCAAGCGGAATTGCGAAAGTGTGGTCAAAAGTGTGGTCAAATTTCATATTAATTTTAATAAGTATATATATATCAATGGTTTAAGAGAATAAAAAAAACCCATTGCAGGAGGTGAGCAATGGGCTGAGGAAAAGCACAAGTAAGTGTTAAAAGTCCGAAAATTTTTGACAATAAACGCGGTTTATCAAAATTGTCCAAGTACTATATTGATAAAAAAATTCGCAAGTTGATACGCTATGATGAATGAATTGGGTAAAAAATAGTTAAATTTCAATCACCTAACAACAGCAAAATTTGCTAATAGCGAAATAATTCTTATTATTGTTATTATTATTTCGTTGTCGGACGTTATCATAGCAATAAAAGTCTAAATTTTTGACTAGCTAATTACACCTTGTTACTTTTGAAGTGTTTTTTATACAATGACATATTTGGTAAAAAATACCATAAAATCAATACGGTAAAGCCGCTTATTTGTTGATAAGTATGACAAAAACGAGCATTATGGGCAAAAAATAATGACATTAATTTGAGAACCGTTATAATTATTTCAACTAAAATTAGCGTTACGCCGCGCCTTACAACAAGAATGAACGAAAAATCCCATGACCGATAAGCCAGTGACCGACGAGACAGCCAACCCCTCTGTTGCCTCGGGCAGTATTTTTAACTTGCCTAACAACTTGACCATTGCGCGCATCGTGATGATTCCACTGTTTGTGGCGATTGCTTATTGGCCGCCTGCGATGGGGATTGGGCAGAGCGCCATTAGTGACAATGCAATTGCCAACATCGGCATGTATCAGTTTAGCGATAGCCTACTACGCCATTTTTTATTGACAGCCGTATTTATTTTGGCGGCAATTACCGATTGGTTAGATGGCTACTTTGCTCGCAAGCTCAATATGACATCGGCATTTGGGCGGTTTCTTGACCCTGTGGCGGATAAATTGATGGTTGCTGCTGCGTTAATTATTTTGGTGCAGTGGCATCCTGATATTGTCATGGCGATTTCAGCGATTGTTATCATCTCACGGGAGATTGCCGTCTCAGCCTTGCGTGAGTGGATGGCAGAGCTGGGCAATCGTACCAGCGTTGCAGTGTCATATGTGGGCAAGATGAAAACCACTTTTCAAATGGTGGCGATTACGGTATTACTACTCAATTGGGAATCACTTGAAATGACGGGATATTTACTATTGGTCATTTCAGTGGTGTTGACGTTATGGTCAATGTTTATTTATCTAAAAGCGGCATGGCCCTATCTAAAACAGCCCTAATTGATAACTTTAAAAAAAGCTAATGACGTTAAAAAAATGGATTATTCTAAAAAATTGTTAGTTCAGAATTTACCATAAAAAACCCCAGTTAAAAACTGGGGTTGTATTTTTTTAAAGCCAATAATTAAAACGTCACGGAGTGGTTTTCACCCATATTTTCTGCAGTTTTACCTTCTTGGACAGCCGCGGATACCATCTTAAACATGTCCACCACCGTATTACCGCTTAGCCAATACTGCGCACCGTTACATTCAATGCAAATCACTTGCACGTTAGGATCTTCTTTGCCTTTTTCATAGAACGCCGCATAAATTGGGCTCCAAAGCTCATCTAGTTTGGCTTTGTCATTAACTAGCTTAGCCGTACCGTTGATAGATACAAAGTCTTTTTGGTCGCTTGAGGTATAGGATAAGTTGACTTGTGGGTTTTTTTCCAAGTCTTCGATAGTTTCTGATTTACGATCGCCGATGAACCAAATTTTACCATTTTCTAATTCATTTTTATTGGTGGTCATTGGGCACGCATGTAAATGTTTTTCGTCTGCAGTAATGGTGGTCATCATTGCATATTTGACGCCTTTAATCACTTTATTAATATTTTCAATATGTTGCTCTTTGGTGAGATCTGCCATGAGAATGTCCTTGTTATTATATGGTTATTATACGTCTCGAATTTACTACTAAAAAATTTATTGCTAACTGGTTAAAAAGTTACGCTAAAACTGGGTTAAAGTCATTAACTTGGCCGATAATATCGGCTTTTGTTATTTAAGTCTGTCGAAAAGCTGCAAATAAATGGTATAAAACCGTTAACGATGTTATCGCAAGGTAACGCAATTGAAAGGTACTTTATAAAAAACACAGGGTAAAATCACAGTCTATCGCCATCAAGACAAGTGATACGCCCGTGGGTTTAATGCTATAATAGCCGCAAATTTTTCTGTTATTTTCCCAACTTTTCCCAAAGCAAGCGGAACTTTCTATGACTATCATCGCTGGACACCCATTTTTAACCGATTTTCAAACCACCAAACTGCTAAATTCCCTTAGCCAAAAAACCAATCTCAAAATCACTCACTTAAAAAGCCAGCAAGTTTATATTTTTTCTAAAGATTTGGCAGAACACGATTATAAGAAAGCGATAGATTTGCTCAATCATGGTGACGAAATCGCGCTCAATCAAGCAAGCCAAGGTGAGAATCAAAATGAAAACCAAGAGGCGCTGCAAATTATCGTCAGCCCACGTTTTGGTACGATTAGCCCTTGGGCAAGTAAAGCGACGGATATTTTTAATAATTGTGAGATAGCGATTGAACGTGTTGAGCGCTTGGTGGTGTACACGCTCATCGGCGAAAATTTGCCTGAAAAGCTACCGCATGATATCGAGATGATGTTGTACGACCGCATGACCCAAAGCCTATTTTATGACTTGGCAAAGGCTCAGCACTTATTCGATGACCACGAGCCAGCACCGCTCAACCATGTCGATGTGATGGGCAAAGGGCGTGAGGCGTTAGAGTCGGCGAACCGTGAGTTTGGTTTTGCGTTATCGAGCCAAGATATTGACTACTTGATGGATGCCTACGTCAATGAACTCAAACGCAATCCGACCGATGTTGAGCTCATGATGTTTGCCCAAGCCAACTCGGAGCATTGCCGCCACAAGATTTTTAATGCTCAATGGACGATTGATGGCGAAGTACAGCCAAAATCCTTGTTTGGCATGATTAAAAATACCTTCGAGCAAAATCCCAACGACATTTTATCCGCCTATAAAGACAATGCCGCGGTGGTAAAAGGGCATGAAGGGCAGCGTTTTTATCCGCTATTAAACAGCGACAACAATCATTTAGCATACGATTTTCACCAAGAGCCGATTGATATCTTGATGAAAGTAGAAACCCACAATCACCCAACGGCGATTGCACCGTATGCAGGCGCGGCGACAGGCTCGGGCGGGGAAATCCGTGACGAGGGCGCGACAGGTCGTGGCGGTAAACCCAAAGCAGGCTTGGCAGGATTCCATGTGTCGCATTTGCAGCTGCCTGATATGCCAGAAAAATGGGAGCACAGCGGAAAAGTCTCCACGGCTGACTACGGCAAGCCCGCGCGTATGGCGTCTGCATTAGAAATCATGACCCAAGCACCGCTTGGTAGTGCGGCGTTTTCCAATGAATTTGGTCGTCCAAATCTGGTCGGTTATTTTCGCTCATTTCAATTGGATACCTCAATAGACCAAGATGGCAGCCAAATGCGGGGCTATCACAAACCTATTATGATTGCCGGTGGTTACGGTAATATCAAACGCAATTTGGTGGAAAAAAATCCGATTCAGCAAGGCGATTTGCTGATTGTGCTAGGGGGTCCTGCCATGCAAATCGGCTTGGGCGGCGGCGCGGCAAGTTCGGTGGATAGTGGTGAGCTTGATGAAGGCTTGGATTTTGCGTCCGTGCAACGTGACAATGCCGAGATGGAACGCCGCTGTCAAGAAGTCATTGACCGCTGTTGGGCAATGGCGGGAAACCAACCAGATGAAGATAACAATCCGATTGTGTCGATTCATGACGTGGGGGCAGGTGGCTTATCAAATGCCATGCCCGAGCTTGTGAATGACCACGAACTTGGGGCGGTGTTAAACTTGCGTAAAGTGCCGTCGCTTGAGCATGGTATGTCGCCAATGGCGATTTGGTCAAATGAAGCCCAAGAGCGTTACGTATTGGCAATCCGTCCACAGAGCCGTGAGCTATTTGATAGTATCTGTGAGCGTGAGCGTTGCCCGTATGCGATTTTGGGTGAAGCGACTGACGTGCGTGAGTTGGTGGTCAATGACCCACTACTCAACACCAAAGGCGACCAACAACCGGTCGATATGCCCCTACAAGTGCTACTCGGTGGCACGCCAAAAATGCAGCGTAGCTTTAGCCGTAGCACGCCAGATTTGACAGCGTTAAACCTTGATAAAGTCGATTTGGCTGAAGCGGTCAAAGACGTGCTGCGTCACCCCACAGTTGCCAGTAAATCTTTCTTAATCAGCATTGGTGATCGTTCCATCACGGGTATGGTAGTACGTGACCAATATGTTGGACGTTACCAAGTGCCAGTGGCGGACTGTGCTGTTACCGCTTCTGCTCTCATCCCTGTCGATGGCAAACCGATGACAGGCGAGGCCATGAGTATGGGTGAGCGTACCCCAGTTGCTTTGATTAATCCTGCGGCATCTGCGCGCCTTGCGGTCGCTGAAGCCATTACCAATATCGCAGGGGCGAATATCGCCAAGTTATCAGACATTACCTTGTCGGCGAACTGGATGGCAGCCTGTGGTGAGGACAAAGAAGACCAAGCGTTGTTTGATGCGGTGTATGCCGTGGGCGAAGCGCTTTGTCCGGCACTTGGCATTGCCATTCCTGTGGGCAAAGATAGCTTGTCGATGCGGGCGAATTGGTCAGATGAGCAGGCAAACAAGTCCGTGGTGTCACCGATGTCGCTCGTTATCACTGCCTTTGCCCCTGTGCAAGATGTTACCAAAACCCTAACCCCAGAATTGCTAACCAGCTCGGCGCTTGGCGAAACCGCTTTTTATCGCTTAGACTTATCAAAAGGTCAGTTCCGCTTGGGTGGCTCAATCCTTGCCCAAACCCTAAGCCAACTGGGTGATACGTGCCCAGACTTGGATAATCCGCAAGATTTAATTAACTTTTTTAACTTTATCCAAGAAGCCAACAACCAAGGCTTAATCACGGCATATCATGACATTGGTGATGGCGGTTTGCTTGCCACCATCGCTGAAATGCAATTCACCAGTCGTCAAGGCGTAAAATTGGTGTTAACTGATGATAATTTACTCGGTCAGTTGTTTGCTGAGGAACTCGGTGCGGTGATTCAAGTTAAAACCCATCAAGTGGCTCAATTGCTAGCGCTTGCCGAAACCACAGGCGTCAGCGAGTTGTTAAGCCTAGTTGGTCAAAGCACCGATGAAGACAGTTTACTCATCCAAACGGCCACGCAAAATTTACGTTTTGAGCGTAGCGAGCTTGAGCAAGAATGGAGCAAAGTGGGCTACCATATCACCAAAAACCGTGACAACCCCGAATGCGTACAACAGGCCTTTGATTTGATTGGTGATAACTCACATCAAGGCTTAATTGCCCAAGCCAATTATGACTTAAATCAAGCGATTGAAGCCCCCTACATCAATAGCCGCACGGTGCAGCCTAAAGTCGCCATTTTGCGTGAGCAAGGCGTGAATGGTCAGCTAGAAATGGCGGCAGGCTTTAAACGCGCAGGACTAGAAGCCGTCGATGTGCATATGAGTGACTTGCTCAAAGGGCGTGTCAACTTGCGTGACTTTGATGGGCTGGTGGCTTGCGGCGGCTTTAGTTATGGCGATGTGCTTGGCGCTGGTGCTGGCTGGGCAAAATCGGTACTGTTCCATGACGAACTACGCATGCAATTTGTGCGATTCTTTACCCGACCAGAAACCTTCTCGCTTGGCGTGTGTAACGGCTGTCAGATGATGAGCCAGCTTAAAGACTTGATACCAGGCGCAGAAAATTTTCCCCGTTTTGTCGCCAATAAATCGGCACGGTTTGAAGCGCGCACGGTGAATGTGAAAATTGAACGTACCAAGTCGGTGCTGTTAAAAGGTATGCAAGAGAGCATTCTACCGATTGCTGTGGCACATGGCGAAGGCTTTGCGAGCTTGAGCGATACCGATATCGCAGGGATGAGCGCACATGGGCAAATTGTGATGCGTTATGTGGACAGTCTTGGCACAGCAACCGAGCATTATCCGCTCAATCCAAATGGCTCACCGCAAGGGGTGACAGGGATTTGTAGCACCGATGGGCGTGTGACCTTGATGATGCCACACCCAGAGCGCAATTTGATGGCATATAACCACAGCTGGAAGCCTAAAGCTTGGGACAATGACGGGGCGTGGATGCGGATGTTTAGAAATGCTCGGGCATTCTTAAGATAAAAGTTAAGATAAAAGTTAAGATAAAAGTTAACATAGTGGATTTTTTTATAAAAGGATGGCAAAAGCTATCCTTTTTTAATGACCTAACCCGACTTAATTAATAAAGGCTGGGTAATAAAGGCTGTCACGATAAAAACCTTGGCTCGGTCAAAAACTAGCAACAATTTACAAACAATACACGATAACAAGGAAAAACTATATGTTATAATAACTTAATCCTACATGGAATAAGTTAAGTTTCATTAACAATGTTTTGTAAGCCCATACAGTTTTTATAATATATCGAGGAAAATCCCATGAATAGCAAACTTTTAGTCACTACCGCTATCGCAGCGTTGTTAGCCACACAATTTGCCAACGCAGAATTAATTATCTCGCAAAACGGTGAAACGCAAAAAATTGGTGAAGCCGCAGCTCAATCTGCAGCGGTCACAAAAGCGCCTAAAACCGCCAAAGTAGAAAAAGTTAAGCCAAGCACTAGCACCAGCTACAAACTAGACCCAAACCACGCCAATGTACGTTTTGCCATTGATCATTTTGGTACGACCACCAATACCGGCGGATTTTACGGCTTAACCGGTGACATGGAATACAACCCTGCCAAGCGTATGGGCAGCATCAATGTTGATATTCCTATCAATAGTCTTGACACCGGTAACGAAAATTTTACCAATCATTTAAAATCAGCTGAATTCTTTAACGCTGAAAAATACCCAACGGCTAATTTTAAATCAACTAAATTCCATTTCAAAAATGGCAAAGTAACGAAAGTTGACGGTAATTTAACGCTATTGGGCAAAACCAACCCAGTCAGCCTAAAAGCCACCAAATTTAATTGCTACAACAGCCCAATGCTAAAAAATGCACAAGTATGTGGTGGTGATTTTGAGACTACCATTGACCGCACCAAATGGGGCATGGATACTTATGTCAAAATGGGTTTTGCTAAAGACGTCAAACTTAATATCCAAGTTGAAGCGGTACAGCAATAATTATTTAGCAAACAATCAAAGTAATCAAAAAGATCAGCGTTGGCTGGTCTTTTTTTATGGAACACTGATTGGCTGGTCTTTTTTTATGGAACACTGATAGGGCATCTTTCAACCAAACCGAGTAGGATTTGTGAGCGCGGTTTCATAGGGCTGCGGTTTGATACAAAACCATACAGCACTATACAAAACGTAAATTTACAGTAGTCACACATAGCTTCATAATTTCTCAAAAACCTAGACATCACTTTATTTAATTTATTTTTGAGGAAAACTTATGAAATCATTCAATACCACAGCAAAAAACACCGTATTAGCCGCAGCGTTAGTGGTGGGTTCTGCCAATTTAACCGGTTGTGGTTATAACGCTATGCAAGCGCAAGATGAGCAAATCAACGCCTCATGGTCAGAAGTAGTCAACCAGTATCAGCGCCGTGCTGACTTGATTCCAAACTTAGTCAAAGTTGTTGAGCGTTATGCCCAGCACGAACAAGCGACCTTAACCCAAGTCACACAAGCGCGTTCACAAGCGACGACTATCAATGTAAGTGCTGATGTGCTCAATGACCCAGCGGCTTTCCAACGCTATCAACAGGCGCAAGATCAATTGGGCAGTGCGTTATCGCGCTTGATGGCAGTGTCGGAGCGCTATCCTGACCTAAAAGCGGACAAACAATTCCAAGAATTGCAAGCACAGCTTGAAGGTACCGAAAACCGCATTGCCGTGGCACGTGGTCGTTATATCCAAGACGTTCAAACTTATAACACTACCGTACGTCAATTCCCAACCAATATTACCGCAAAAGTGTTTGGTATGCATACCCGCCCAAACTTTACTGTGGCTAATGAGGCGCAAATCTCCACTGCACCAACCGTTGATTTTGGCAATAGCAATACCAACACCGCAAATGCAGGCGGCCAGCCAGTGCAAAACAGTGGTAACACTGACAATGCCGGTGGTCAGCCTGTAAATAATTCGGCTACCGCGACAGCGAAACCATAATTCACCAGTGTTCACTGTATGGTTAAGGTTAATAGTTAAGAAGATTTTTTTAAATAGTCTGCCATCAGTCGGTGGCAGGCTCATTGGATAAGATTTGCATAAATTGCGAGATTGATTGTTTAAATTAATTTTTGAATTGATTACATCATCATAATAAAAAGATTGCATACTTTGAGGAAACACAGGTGTCATTGAATATTGTACAGACACAGCCCAATTTACCGCGCTCCCATAAACAGCCGCAAAAATTGTCATCTGGTTTTTTAGCCAAGCGGTTGCTATTAAGCACCTTCATTGCACTGACCATGGGCATTGGGCTTGCGATGCCTATGGCTTCCGTTGCAGAAACTGCCACAGCGACAGCCAATTCCGCAACCGTTACCGCTAAGCCCACACTACAAGATCATAGTGTTGAGGACATGGTTGCGATCGCCAAAACCGCACAAACCAATGAAGCGCTCAATGATGCTGTATTCAATAATGATGCAATTAAAGAGACGTTAGGCAATGATGCGCTGCCGATACCAGGTAATTCCCAAGGAACTGGCAATCAGACAAATAGCAATCAGGCAACAGCTACCGCCAATGCCCAGACGACTACGACACCCAAGCAATCAACCCAAGCCCCTGTCGCCGCTGACAAATTAATCCTAAATAACCCTGTCATAGATGAAGCAAAAATTCTATCGGCCAGTGATAAACAGGCGATTGAAACCAAACTGCGTAGTCTTAATGACCGCGGCTTGGCGCAAGCAGCCGTAGTCATTGTACCAACCACCAATGGCGAGGATATTTTTGACTATTCAATGAAAGTTGCTGATCGCTGGAAACTGGGCAAAAAAGACACCGATCAAGGTCTGTTGATGGTTATTGCTGTCAATGACCGTAAAATGTACATTTTAACAGGCTATGGTCTTGAAGGTACCATTCCTGATGCCGTCGCTAAACGCATTATTAGCGATGACATAACCCCAAGATTTAAACAAGGCGATTATGCCGGTGGTATCACAGCGGGGATTAATCGCATTGAAGAACGCTTGACGACTGATCCTGCTATTTTAAAGCAAGCTGATGCCAATCGAGTCAATACCAATAGTAATGCCCAGTCAAATCAAGAGGGCGGCATACCGCTTATCTTCCTAGGCTTTTTTGGCTTTGTCGCTGGTATGATTTTGACCAGTATATTAGGGCGTTTTTTTGGTTCTATTGCTACGGCAGGTGGCATTGTAACGCTGGGTACAATCTTTGGCGCAGGCTTACTGGGCAGTATATTTGTGGCATTTATTGTCTTTTTATTCTTACTCTTTCGAGGTGGTGGTCGCGGTGGCAGAGGCGGCGGTGGGGTTGTCTTCCTACCGGGTGGCGGCTTTGGCGGCGGTGGATTTGGTGGTGGCGGTTTTGGCGGCGGTGGATTTAGTGGCGGTGGTGGCGGCTTTGGGGGTGGCGGTGCTGGTGGCGACTGGTAGTCAGTAATCAGCTAGTTATTGAAACATCAGTTAAAAAATTATTTTAAATTTACCCCTTATTATCAACTATATACTTTATTATTTTTTATGGAATTTTCATGAGCACAAATGACCCAATAACTGCAACGAATGGTGCCAACGAAGAAACCATGGCTTACACCTCACCGATGGCGACAGTGACTTCCACTGTGCCAAGTTGGGCTAGATGGTGGCGTCAAGTTGCGTTTATACCTAGCCTGCACAATCGCTGGTTAACGCCTACTGCCCAACAACAGCTAAATCAAGCAATTACCGAAGCTGAGCAAGGGCATCGCGGCGAAGTCGTGCTAGTGATTGAGAATCATTTGCCCATTTCTTCAGCACGGCTACAAAACAGCCGAGACAGAGCAATCGAAGTTTTTGGAGATTATCGCGTCTGGGATACGCAGGATAATACTGGGGTGTTGGTGTATCTTAATATCTGTGAGCGGCGTTTGGAGATTGTCGCTGACAGAGGCATCAATAGTCATGTGATGCCAACCATGTGGCAAGCGATGTGTGACAAGGCTATCGAAGGTATTAAAGCCAATCGACACATCGATAGCTTGGCTGCGCTATTGGGCGATGTGGGGCAATTGCTTCGTCAATATTACCAATTAGACAATGACCCAAGTGGCAACGAAATCGCTGACAAGATGATTTTTATAAAGTAGTTTTAAAGTTAATTAGCATATTGCGATGATGCAATCCCACCAAAAGCGATGTCACCCATCGCTTTTTTTTATTGTTCAGCTTTTAATACCCAACAGTAAGCGGGTAAATTTCAAAAACTTGGGTATCAAAAATCATTAAGGATTATTTTTAGCGGTGCTAAAAAATTGATTGAAGGCTTGACAAAAGAATCGACAAATTTTGCTAGGCGAAATGATAAAATTTTACCTATAATGAAACCGACATACCGCCACTCAGGTTGTTAGGCAATTAGGCAATTAGACCAGTCGTCATGTTAGTGATAAATCATTACTTATAAAAATTTTGAGGGAATCCCATGCCAACACTCACCAATAATATTGCTGATAGTATCGGTCAGTTTTATCTCGGTCAAGACGTGTACCCAGAGCGAACACAAGGTCAAGCAACCCTATATGATGCAGCTGACTTAACAACCCATGCGGTGATTATCGGGATGACAGGTTCGGGTAAGACGGGTTTGGGGATTAGCTTACTGGAAGAAGCTGCGCTGGATAATATTCCGGTGATTGCGATTGACCCCAAGGGTGACTTGGGCAATTTGGCATTGACGTTCCCAAATTTGGCAGCCAGTGACTTTGAGCCGTGGATTGATAGCGGCATGGCAAATCAAGCGGGTATGAGCGTGGCAGAGTTTGCCAAGCAAACCGCAGACAACTGGCAGCAAGGGCTTGGCAACAGTTTTCAAACCCCGGAGCGTGTACAAGCACTCAAAGCCGCCAATCGTGTCAGTGTCTATACCCCAGGTAGCGAGAATGGCTTACCGATTGCCCTACTTGGCAATCTCGTGCCGCCGCCCGATAGTGTCAAAAATGATGGCGAAGGTTATGCTGAGTATATCGATGCGACAGTGTCGGCACTGTTGGTGCTATTAAAAGTTGATGGGGATAACCTTGCACCCGAGCATGTGTTTTTGGCACAGCTACTTAAAAACGCCTGGGACAACAACCAAACTTTAACCTTGGTGGATTTGATTACCCAAATCCAAACGCCACCGTTCGATAAAATCGGCATCCTGCCGCTGTCACAAGTGTTTGCGGATAAAGACCGTAGCGCACTGGCGATGAAGCTCAACACGCTTTTGGCATCGCCGAGTTTTGCCAGCTGGCTTAAAGGCATGCCGCTGGATGCTGGCGCACTGTTTTATGATAAAAACGGCAAAGCACAAACCAGTGTGCTCAATATTGCCCATCTATCCGATGATGAGCGTTTATTTTTTGTCACCTTGTTACTCACCAATTTATTGGGCTGGATGCGCCGTCAGCAAGGCACTTCAACCTTGCGGGCAATTTTGTACATGGATGAAGTGTTTGGCTATTTACCGCCGATTGGCAATCCACCGACCAAAGTATTGCTGTTGACCCTGTTAAAACAAGCGCGTGCATTTGGCTTGGGGATTGTGTTATCGACCCAAAACCCAGTGGACTTGGACTACAAAGCCTTATCCAACGCGGGTACTTGGTTTATCGGTCGGTTGCAGACTGCCCAAGACCGTGAACGGGTGATGGATGGCTTGCTCTCTGCCAGTGGCAGCAGTGGACTGGACAAAGCGGCGCTCAATGCGTGGTTTGATAAACTCGGTAAACGCCAATTTTTACTGCACAATGTGCATGACGCCAGCCCTGTGATTTTTAGCACCCGCTTCACGCTCAACTACTTATCAGGACCGCTTAGCAAACAAGCCATAGCACAGCTCAAAGCCAATAGCCAAGCCGCCCCTACCGAACCAGCGCAAGCTCAAGCCACCACGCCTGCCATCAATCCATTAGCAAGCACCATAAGTCAGCCGCCTGCCTTACCCAAAGATGTGGGCTTGTATTATGCACCCAAAGACATGGCGGGCGATGGGCAAATCTTCTATGAGCCTACTGCCTTTGCCTATGCGCGGGTATTTTTTAATGACAAAAAATCAGGCGCTCAAAGTCAGCAGCAGCTATTATTAACCACAGCATTTGGTGAGCCGCCGTTGGTGGTAGATTGGCATCAAGCGATTTTAAGTGATTTGACCTTTGAGCAGTTACAATCGGCTCCGCACCAACCCGCTTTGCTCAAACAACTGCCTAGCCAAGCGCTCGACAAGGCATCATGGAGAACTTGGGAAAAAGAAGTGAAAGAAGCCATCCGTCAGCAGCAAGTGTTAAATCTGTGGTATGTCGATAGTTTAAAGCTGTATAGCGAAGTGGCAGAGAGCGAAGACGCCTTTCGCAATCGACTCATCGTACCGCTGCATGAACAGCGTGATATCGCCATTGCCCAGCTGCGTGATAGCTTTGCTAAAAAACAAGACGCGCTAGCCAAAAAACTGCAAGCCGCCAATGAAAAATACCAACAACAAGCCGCTGAGTCGAGCAAAGGCTGGCTGGATGCAGGGGTCAGTATTGGTTCTGCGGTCTTAGGCGCATTTATGGGGCGCAAAGCGTTGTCACAGACCAATATCAATAACGTCAAACGTGCCATGAACTCGGTGGGCGATATCAATGCCAACAAACAAACCGTCGCAGAGCTTGATGCGATTCGTCAGCAGCTGCAGCAGGAGTTAGACAGCATTGGGCAGCAGTTACAAAGCCAAATCGACAGCTTGGCAACCACGTATGATGCTCAATCAATAGCACTTGATACTGTACAGATTGCCCCAGCAGCGAAGGATATCACGGTTTTGTTGGTCGGCGTGTTATATCAGCCGCTATAGACAGACGCAATATAAACCTTTTGACCCCATCAAATTTCGCGGAATGCGGTATGACCCCAACGTCTGAATACGAACACCAAGCCCAATATTTTCTTGCCAACATCTATGCCAGTGGCAATGGCATCGCTGCCGATGCTGACAAAGCAAGCGCTTGGCTGAAGCAATCTGGCAAACATGGTTATGCTGCAGCACTCACTGAATTACGCCCATCTGTGCCAGAGACTGCCGATGACCATCATACCTATCATCAGACTTAGGTCATCATACCTAGGTGGTCTCCTTGATAGCTTTTGATAGCTTATTTTGTTATCAAGCCTTTCTTATTCAGCCTTTCATTGATGGCTTTTTAACAGCCATTGCTTTATTTTTCGCTAACTGCACCAATTATAATGCCTATGCGCCAAATGTAGCCAAAATGAGATACGCTGCGCCTATGATGCGTTCACGAATTTGTAGGATGATTGAGCTATAATGACAACACATTAAAAGGAAAAAGCATGACACCCGTAGATATTATTACTAGTAAAGAAATAAGCGATATTGCACAAATTGTCAAACTTCATGATATTGATGTTCCCTTGGTGGCTGTGTATTGCGGCTCTCGCAAAGGCAATGACCCTGTCTATGTCCAATCGGCGCATGAACTGGGTAGGGCATTGGTTGAAGCGGGGTTAGGTCTGGTGTATGGCGGTGCGGTGATTGGCTGTATGGGCGCGGTTGCCGATGGTGTGATTGAAGAAAACGGCATTGCCGTGGGCGTGATTCCTGAGTTTATGATGGATCGAGAAGTGGCGCATGGTGGGCTGACGCGTTTGCATTTGACCGATACCATGCATACCCGTAAAGCCATCATGGCAGAGTACGCCAGTGCCTTTATCACCTTGCCAGGTGGGCTTGGCACCCTTGAGGAAATCATGGAAATTGCCACTTGGCGACAGCTATATCAACATGAAAAACCGATGATTATTCTCAATATCAATGGTTTTTATGACAAATTGGTTGAACATTTACACTTTACCGCTGAGCAAGGTTTTATGAAACCAGAAGATTTACAGCGATTAATCGTTTGTAATACTGTCGCCGATGCCATTGAACTACTCAAACCGATTGTTCAGATGCCAGACACGCTGAATGTGAATAAAATCTAACCTTGTTAGCGACAAAGAAAAGACCTCAGTTAAAGGTCTTTTTTTGTATTCTTTTTTTTGTATCCCTTTTTTGTAACAGTGTTATCTAGTCGAAAATTTTACCACGATTCATAATCCCATTGGGGTCAAAGACTTGCTTGATAGCGCGCAAATAATCAATTTCTTCATCAGGACGGGTGTAATTAAGATACGGCTTTTTGGTCATACCCACGCCATGCTCGGCTGAGATAGAGCCGTTGTATTTTTGCACCGTTTCAAACACGTACTTGTTGACCACTTGGCATTTTTCAAAAAATTCGTCTTTGCTAAGGTTTTCTGGTTTTAAAATATTTAAGTGTAAATTACCATCGCCGATATGCCCAAACCAGCACACTTGAAAATCCGGATAGTTTTGGCTAACAATGGCATCGATATCCGCGATAAACTCTGGCACGCGGCTGATGAGCACAGAGATGTCATTTTTGTACGGGGTAAATACCGAAATGGTCTCAGAGATATACTCGCGCAGTTTCCATAGCTCTTGGGCTTGGTGAATCGATTGGCTCATCACCCCATCAAGCACCCAACCTTCACTCATACAGTCTTCAAAAATCTGCATCGCCATGTCCATAATAGGCTCGTAGGGCGCTTCAAATTCGAGTAGCGCATAAAACGGCGCATCGGTCTCAAACGGTTTTTGTACATGCCCTGTGGCAAGTAATTTATCAACGGCGACATCATCAAAAAATTCAAACGCGGTCAAATCCATTTTGCTTTGAAAGGCTGACAAGATTTGCATGATATTGGCAAACTCTGGCACGCCAAGCACCATGACAGTTAGGTTTTTGGGCTGACGCTCTAGCTTGACTTGCACTTCAGTGACAATGCCTAAAGTACCTTCTGCTCCAATAAACAAATGACGCAAGTCATAACCGGTGGCATTTTTTATCATGCCCTTATTGAGGTGCAAAATATCGCCTTTACCGGTGACGACCGTAAGACCTAATATCCAGTTGCGGGTCATGCCGTATTTGATGACTTTGATACCGCCGGCATTGGTGCCAATATTGCCGCCAAGCTGGCTTGAGCCGGCTGAGGCAAAGTCCACGGGATAGTATAACCCTTGCTGTTCGGCAAAGTCTTGCAGCGCTTTGGTGACGATACCGGCTTCCACTTCTACCATGCGGTCGGCAGGATAGAAACCCAATACTTGGTGCATTTTATCAAGGCTAATCACTACCTCGCCATTGGCGGCAACTGCCCCTGCGGATAGCCCCGTCCGTCCACCACTTGGGGTAATGACGATGTTAAGCGCATTACATAGCTTGACAATGGCTTGCACTTGCTGGGTGGATTTTGGGAAGACAATGGCGCTGGCATTGGGCTCAAAATGCTTGGTCCAATCTTTGCCCCAATAGCCCAAACTATCCGCATCGGTTTTGATTTGGTGTTCTTCAAATCCTTGCTGGCGTAGTTGTTCAATGAGCGTATTGATGGCGGTCTGATTAGCAGTCATGGCGTGGCTTTTACCCATATTTTTATACAGATTGAAAAGGTTTTTGAGGCTCTATCATAGCATAAGTAATGGCATAAATTTTGACAAAAACGCTAGGGATTGATGAAGAATTTTTTACCCATAAGACAAAAAAATCATGCCATCTTGCTGGAATTTCACCACAAAAAACCCAGCAAGTGTGATAGGATAATTGACTAAAAATACTGACTAGGGGTTTGTTATGGCACAAAATCTATCACTTGAGAAAGACAAAATCCGCTTTTTGATGCTTGAAGGCTTGCATGACAATGCCTTTAAAGTGCTGTCAGAGGCGGGCTATCACAATGTTGAGAATATCAAAACCGCCTTAGACCCCGAAGAGCTTATCGAAAAAATCAAAGACGCCCATTTTGTCGGTATTCGGTCTCGCACCCATTTGACCCGCGATATTTTAGAAAAAGCCGAAAAGCTCATCGCCATTGGCTGTTTTTGTATTGGCACCAACCAAGTGGACTTGGAAGCTGCCCGTGAGCTGGGTATCCCTGTCTTTAACGCCCCTTATTCTAACACCCGCTCTGTCGCGGAGCTTGTCCTTGCCGAAATCATCATGCTGATGCGCGGTATCCCTGAAAAAAACGCGGTGGTACACCGTGGCGGCTGGAACAAATCTGCCAAAGACAGCTATGAAGTGCGCGGCAAAACATTGGGTATCGTAGGTTATGGCTCTATTGGTACTCAGCTATCGGTACTTGCTGAAAGCCTTGGGATGAAAGTCATCTATCATGATGTGGTTACCAAATTGCCACTGGGCAACGCCACCCAAGTGGGAAGCCTAGAAGAACTGCTTGGTAAAGCCGATGTGGTCACCTTGCATGTGCCAGATTTGCCAAGTACGCGTAACATGATTACCGCCACAGAATTGGCTGCCATGAAGCCAGGCGCGCATCTTATTAATGCGGCGCGTGGCAAATGTGTGGATATTGATGCGCTAGCAGCAGCCTTACAAAGCGGTCATATCTTGGGCGCGGCGATTGATGTGTTCCCCAAAGAGCCAAAATCAGCAGATGAAGAATTTGAATCACCACTGCGCGCGTTTGACAATGTGATTTTGACACCGCATATCGGTGGCTCCACCCAAGAAGCCCAAGCCAATATCGGTCTTGAAGTGGCAGAAAAATTCGTGCGCTACTCTGATATGGGTGATACCGCAACGTCTGTGAATTTCCCAAATGTTAGTATGCCACAAAAAGAAGGCACGCATCGTTTGCTCCATATCCACAAAAACGTGCCTGGCGTGTTGTCACAGATTAACAAATCCTTTGCCGATGCCAATATCAATATCTTTGCCCAAAGCCTGATGACTGAAGAAGATGTGGGATATCTGGTGATGGATGTGGGTAGCGGTGATTCTGCGCAAGCGGTTGATGCCTTAAAAAACATCCCAGAAACCATTCGGGTGCGGGTGTTGTTCTAACAAGCTAATCGTTTAAATCATAAAAAACCAACTCGAAAGGGTTGGTTTTTTACTACATTGAAATTTAAAACAATTCAGTTTGAGTAGAGTCTTCTAGTTTACTTGATTCGCCTTTTTGATTTAATAATGTATTAATAGAAATGTTGAGATTATTGAGATCTATAATTGAAACAGGATAATTTTCATTTATAATTTGTCTGTTTAAATCATATTTTGGGTCGTTTTGATTATATTGACTGTGAATCACAGCTCTCCCAAGTCCATACTCCCTAGCTTTTTGCATTGCGTGTCGAGAACCACTATCAATTTTTTGAGCAAGTGGGTCAATACTATTTGGCGTATAACTTGCCGATAAAATAACGGTTTCACTAAATAAAGCCTGCAATCTATCACGTTCAATAAAACGACTAGTCATATCAAACTTTGACTGCGGTTCTTCATAATATTCAGTTATAAGTAAATTAACATATTCTGCTAATTTTCGATTTTGAGCTGGGATAATATTGTTTAATGTACTAGGTAAAATTGCAATTGTTGCCGCATGGGTATCACCAAAAACATCAGTTTTGGTTCTTAAAGCTTGCTGATGGGCGATAGTATCACAACCTAAAGCCAATCCACTTACAATAACAATATTTTGCTTACTTAATAAATCAACAACCTGCCTTTCATCTTTTTCAATTTGTTCAGATGGCGTCAGAACGCCTATAACTGCCATTCTACGATATTGGTTACTCAGTAATGATAAATCACCTTTATAAAATAAGACATTTGGTTTTTCACTATCTTTAATTGTAGCTGTATATACAGGAAAATTATTATCACCAACTGCTACCACGCCATCACAATAAGATGACATCATATCTAATTTTTCCTCAAGTTCTCTGCGTTTTTCTAAAAAAATATTTTCAGTGACTTCTTCTTTCGCATTCTTTTTCAAAACTTCAACTATATCCTCATAATAGGACAAATTTTTATTAATAAAATTCTTATTAATCCAAGCATTACCTATCCCTTTGAAAGTCTTAGCTGTTAGAATATTTAAAGCATTTTCTGTATATTTCATTCTATAATCTCGCATTTAAACAATTATAAATAACTTTGGTTTCTTAATACAGTTTTAGCAATAGAGAAAAAAGTAACACCAGTTACACCGAAGTCTAGTAAAGCCTGTATACAATCTTCATCCACATTCACAGTTTTAGTGTAAATATCATCAATTAATAAAACATGTTTGCCAACAAGGTTGTTATCAAAATAACAAGTATTTTTTGTAATACCTACATAAGGCAAATCGCCATCACCTGCATATTGGGCAGATTTTGGAGAATGTGCGAGATGGGTGGTTTTTGTATCTGTATGTCTTCTTATATAGTTAGAGCCATTGATAACATGGGTTCCTTTTTGAATTAATTCATTAATAACCTCATTAATATTTAAAGAAAAAAGCAATTGATTATAATGGTAATATTCTAATCTTTTAGCTCTAGGAATAACACAAATCACAATTGGTACAGTTGAATTAATTTCCTGTAAAATCTGAATAATTTCACTTTCTAAACCTAGCGTTAATTTATCAGTTGCATCATCAATAAGCCTTAAGTTGTTTGGGTTAGAAGAGTTGAAAGTGTTTTTCAGATGATTAATATAATCTGGGTTGCCATCACGTCCAAAACCTATATAATCACAACGATAATAAGCATTAATACGCTGACTAAGAAATTCATTGGGTTCAATCGTAAATCTTTTCAAAGCCATAAATATTTTCCTTACGCACTAAAAATAAATTTTCTTTTTTAATTCCTGCGACATGAGCCATGTCTAGTTGAATCTTATCATCATCAAATACTAAAATTTTATTAATGTCTTGCGTCTTATTCACAATTATTTCAAATTTTTTCTCGTTACAAATGATATCACTAAAAAGGTCATGTAATCCATGATGTATTAATACTCGTTCAACTCTAGATTTTTTTCCACAGCTAGTTAGATATAGAACACTACTAGTTTTCATGACATTTAGCTTTTCTAAAAGATGATAATTTATATAGGTTAAATTGATAAAATTAGAAAAACATTTTTGTTTTAACTCAATAATTGAACTTAAAATATATTTAGGAAATTGGTTGAGATTATTTAAAATAATGGATTCTGTTATACGACCATCATAATCGAATTGAATATTTGGCAAAAATTCATTAATAGCGTATAGATACGCTTGATTATTAGCATCATCAGTAAAAATCAATGTGTTATCTAAATCTACACAAATTTGATAATTACTGATGTTGTCAAAAATAATCATTTTTTAAATAATGCCAGTTATTTCGCAATCTTTTTATACTTCATGCGTTTTGGCTCGGCATCTGCGCCCAACTGTTTTTTGCGATACGCCTCAAACTCTGAGTAGTTGCCATCAAACCAAATCGGACCCTCCTCCTCAAACGCCAAAATATGGGTGGCAATACGGTCTAAGAACCAGCGGTCATGCGACACCACCATTACCGTACCAGGGAACACTTCCACCGCATCTTCAAGCGCGCGCAACGTCTCAACATCAAGGTCGTTTGATGGCTCATCGAGTAACAGCACGTTTGCCCCTTGTTTTAAGGTTTTGGCAAGTTGCAGACGGTTACGCTCACCACCCGACAGGCTACCGACCAGTTTTTGTTGGTCTTGACCTTTAAAGTTAAAGCGTCCGATATAGGCACGGCTAGGCGTGGTGTATTCGCCCACGGTAATCATATCAAGACCGTCGGAGACTTCTTCCCACACAGTTTTTTTGTCGTCTAGCTCATCACGTACCTGTCCGACATACGCCACTTTTACCGATTCACCGACTTCAACCGTGCCCGTGTCTGGCTTGTCTTTACCGGTAATCATATTAAATAGCGTGGTTTTACCTGCACCGTTGGGTCCGATAATCCCCACAATCGCCATCGGTGGCACAGTGAAGGATAGGTTTTCGTATAGCAAACGGTCACCAAATGATTTACTGATATTGTTGACTTCAATGACTTTGTTACCAAGACGTGGTCCTGGTGGAATGTAAATTTCGGCGGTTTCGTTACGTTGTTGGAACTCTTTGGAGTTTAATTCCTCAAAACGTTGCAAGCGAGATTTTGATTTGGCTTGTTGACCTTTTTGGTTTTTACGCACCCATTCAAGCTCTTGTTTCAGCGCTTTGGCAAAGGCTTCTTCTTGTTTTTGCTCTTGCTCTAGGCGTTTATTTTTTTGCTCAAGCCATTCGGTGTAGTTACCTTGGTAAGGATAGCCATAGCCACGGTCCAGCTCCAAAATCCACTCGGCAACGTTATCAAGGAAATAGCGGTCATGGGTAATCGCCACGATGGTGCCCGAATAATCTTTTAAGAAATGCTCAAGCCAAGCGACTGATTCGGCATCCAAATGGTTGGTCGGTTCGTCCAGTAGCAGCATATCAGGTTTTGATAGCAATAGACGGCATAGGGCAACACGGCGTTTTTCACCACCCGACAATTTGCTCACGTCGGCATCCCACGCCGGTAGACGTAGCGCATCGGCGGCTTTTTCTAGTTGGTTGTTGAGGTTATGGGCATCCCACGCTTGGATGATGTCTTCCATTTTGCCTTGTTCAGCGGCAAGTTTATCAAAGTCGGCATCGGGCTCGGCGTATTCGGCGTAGATTTCATCAAGGCGTGCAAGGGCATCTAGGGCTTCACGCACACCATCTTCAACATTGCCGCGCACATCTTTGGCAGGGTCTAGCTGCGGTTCTTGCGCAAGGTAGCCAATCTTGATACCTGCTTGCGCACGCGCTTCACCGTTATACTCGGTGTCCACCCCTGCCATGATTTTAAGCAAGGTTGATTTACCGGCGCCGTTGAGACCCAGCACACCGATTTTTGCACCGGGGAAAAAAGACAGGCTGATGTCTTTTAGGATTTCCCGTTTGGGTGGAACAATTTTTGATACCTTGTTCATGGTATAAATATATTGAGCCATGTTTTTCCTGTTTAAGTTAGCTAATAGCAAGTGAATGTCAGGCGTATCATACACGCCAAAAAATTTGAAAAATGGTAAGATTTAACCGCTTATTATCGCATTGTTAACAGGGTGGGGCAAGGTAAAAGCCTAGTGAAAAATCATTTGCAAAGCCCATACCGAATAGGCAAAAACTTTTACAAGTCATGGACAGTGGTTGTGCTACTATCAAACGGCAAATAACCAAGCGACAAATAACCAAGTCACAAATAGCATAGTAGACAAAAAAATACACAAGGAGACAACCATGTCGGATTTACAATTACCGATTCACCATAACGAGCAATCACAACGCTTTGAAACCACCGTTGACGGCACTAGTGCTTACATTAGCTATGTGGATAATGGTGATGTCATCGTATATGACCATACCATTGTGCCAGACGCGATTGGCGGGCGCGGTATTGCAGGGGCGTTGACCAAGCACGCGCTAGACTATGCCCGTGAACAAGGTAAAAAAGTAGTACCAGCCTGCTCTTACGTGGCAAGCTACCTGCAAAAGCACCCCGAATATAATGACTTAAAAGTACAATGATTTAAAAATACAGTGATTTAACAGCTTAAACTTTTATCAATGTGTCAACACGCCAATAAAAAAACCACATAGGTTAATGTGGTTTTTTTATAGTTAGGGTTTGCTGATTATTTTTTCTTGGTAGGTCCAAGTAGCATACCCATTTGGCGACCTTCAACTTTTGGTTGTTGTTCAACATTGGCAACATCGGTCGTATCGGCAATGACTTTTTCAAGCTGCTGCAAGCCAATTTGTTGGTGAGCCATCTCACGACCACGGAAGCGAATGGTGACTTTGACTTTGTCTTGGTCTTCCAAAAACTCACGGATTTTACGAAGTTTGACTTGATAGTCGGCTTCTTCCGTGCCAGGACGCAATTTGATTTCTTTAAGCTGCGTTTGTTTTTGGTTCTTTTTGGCTTCTTTGGCTTTTTGTTTTTGGTCGTACAGATATTTTCTGTAGTCCATCACTTTGGCAACAGGAGGCTGAGCGTCTGGTACTATCTCGACCAAATCCAACTCAGCATCACGGGCGGCCTGCAAAGCCGTTTTTATATCCACAACACCAACTTGTTCGCCGTCTTCTTTGACTAAGCGTACCTCTTTGGCACGAATTTCCTCGTTGATGTCTAATCGGTTTGAACTCTTAATAATACTTACTCCTACGCTGTTTTTGATTTGACGCGCCCTTTTTGGGCGGTCGCTTGGTTAACCAAGTCGATAAAGGCGTCGATACTCATCACGCCAAGGTTGTCACCTTCACGAGTACGGACGTTAACTTGGTTGCTTTCTACTTCTTTATCACCCATGACAATCATATAAGGAATACGTTCAAGGGTGCGTTCTCTAATTTTAAAGCCAATTTTCTCATTACGCAAATCGGTGATGACACGAAGTCCGGCTTGATTCAATTGTTCGGCGACTTTTTGACAGGCTGGCGCTTGGTTGTCGGTAATATTCATGACAACGACTTGCTGCGGTGCAAGCCAGACTGGCATCCAGCCCGCGTAATGCTCGATGAGCATACCGATAAAGCGTTCAAATGACCCCAAAATCGCACGGTGGAGCATTACAGGGCGCTCACGTTCGCCTTGCTCATTGACAAACTCCGCACCTAATCGTTCTGGCAGGTTAAAGTCAAGCTGCAGTGTACCGCATTGCCATACCCGGCCGAGACAGTCTTTAAGGCTAAACTCGATTTTGGGTCCATAAAATGCGCCTTCACCTGGCAGATACTGCCAGTCAAGCCCTGCATTATCCAATGCGTCCGCTAAGTCTTTTTCTGCCAAGTCCCACAGTTCGTCAGCACCGACCCGTTTTTCTGGGCGAGTCGAGAGTTTCATTTGCACGTCATCAAAACCAAAGTCTTTATACACATCAAGGGTAAGCTTGATAAAGTCTTGGGCTTCTTGTTTGATCTGCTCATTACTACAAAAAATATGGGCGTCATCTTGGGTAAAGCCACGCACCCGCATGATGCCATGCAGCGAACCTGACGGCTCATTACGGTGGCATGAGCCAAACTCAGCAAGACGCAATGGCAAGTCACGGTAGGATTTTAACCCTTGATTGAACACTTGCACGTGACACGGGCAGTTCATGGGCTTGATGGCATAGTCACGTTTTTCACTGTGGGTGGTGAACATCATATCGCCATAGTTTTCCCAGTGACCTGATTTTTCCCATAGGCTTCTATCGACGATTTGCGGGGTTTTGATTTCAAGATAGCCGTTATCTTTTTGTACTTTGCGCATATATTGCTCAAGCACTTGCCACATCGTCCAGCCATTGGGATGCCAAAACACCATACCAGGCGCTTCTTCTTGCATATGAAATAAATCAAGCGCTTTACCAATTTTACGATGGTCGCGTTTTTCCGCTTCTTCGATGCGCTGAATATAAGCTTTTAGGTCTTTTTTATCTGCCCAAGCAGTACCGTAAATACGTTGTAGTTGCTCATTTTTGGCATCACCGCGCCAGTAGGCACCACTCATTTTGGTGAGTTTAAAGGCTTTTAGGAAACGGGTATTGGGCACGTGTGGTCCACGGCACATATCGACGTATTCTTGGTGATAGTATAAACCCATTTGGGTTTCATTCGGCATATCTTCGATAAGACGTAATTTATAAGTCTCGCCACGGTCTTGGAATACTTTGATAACCTCGTCACGCGGTGTCATTTTTTTGATGACATCGTAATCTTGGTTAATCAATTGCGTCATGCGCGCTTCGATTTTTTCCATGTCTTCTGGCGTAAACGGGCGCTCGCTATAGATATCATAATAAAAACCCTCTTCAATCACAGGACCGATAACCATCTTCACCTCAGGATACAGCTGTTTGACAGCATGACCCAGTAAGTGAGCGGTCGAGTGGCGAATGATTTCCACACCTTCCTCGTCTTTTGGCGTGATGATTTGAACGGTCGCGTCTTCGATAATCGGGTCACACGCATCAACTAATTTGCCGTTGACACGTCCTGCAACGGTGGCTTTGGCAAGCCCTGCACCGATGCTTTGCGCCACTTCCATGACTGAAGTTTGTCCATCAAACTGTTTAATATCGCCGTTTGGTAAGGTAATGGCTACCATAATTGCTCCTGTTGTCCTTTGGCAGTGATGACCGTTACTATCGGTCATGTAACCGTGAGAGATGGGAATAAAAAAAGGGAAAAACTCTGCCCATCCAGACTTACCGTGTCTAGATAGGCATTACAATCCCATGAATTCGTCGCTTTGCAAAAAGCGTAAACAAGATATTATAGCAAATTGCGGTGATGAAACCAACTTGCTGATAGAATTGCTTGCAGTTATGGCAGAAAATTAGGCAGCTCATGATATGCGTGTGAAAAAAATACTGCAATAGACGATAGCCAATAGTTGGTATCTACAATTTGACTGTATATCTTTAGCCGAACAAGTTACAGGAATAATCTAGATTACCCGTGGCAAAACTTATATAACTACAGGATAGTGAGTGCTATGCTTCATAACAATACGATTGATTAAGGGCATTTTTATGTCAGTTGATTTTTCCAATACATTAATTGTGGCGGTCTCTGCCACGGCATTGTTTGACTTATCAGAGTCTGAGCGGTTTTTTCAACAAGCGTTAACCGAAGATCCAGAAACGGCGATTGATAAATTTCGCAGCTATATGATTGAACGCGAAAATGACCCATTGCAAACTGGGACGGGTTATCCGCTTATCAAAGCCTTACTCAATCTCAACAACCATTGTGCAACCGATGACAAGGGCGAGGGCATAGCTGCGCCCATGGTTGAAGTGGTGATTATGTCAAAAAACAGCCCAGATACTGGTATTCAAGTATTAAATGCGCTGCGTAGTCATGGACTACCGATTAGTCGCTCGGCATTTACCTCAGGCGAAGGGGTGGCGGATTATGTGGCAGATTTTAAGGTGGATTTGTTTTTGACCACCAATCATGACGATGCCCAGCAAGTTACCGATGCAGGCGTGTGTGCCTGCGCGATTTTGGATGCGCCGCCCATTGATATGAAAGAGCTAGACACCAATCAGTTACGCATTGCATTTGATGGCGATGCCGTGTTATTTGATGAAGCAGGGGAGCTACTGTCTCGCCAGCAAGGACTCAAAGCGTTTCATGATTATGAAGCCAAAATGAGTGATGTGCCGATGAATAAAGGCCCGTATGCGGATTTTTTAATTAAACTCTCTAAACTACAAAAACGCCTACCTGCTAAAATCAAGCATCCACCGATTCAAATTGCACTGGTGACCGCGCGCAATGCGCCTGCTGATTTGCGCGCGATTAAGACATTACGTGATTGGGGCGTCAATGTGGATCTGGCGTTCTTTTTAGGTGGCTTGGATAAACGCCATGTACTGCAAACCTTTGCCCCGCATATTTTCTTCGATGACTCCATTCATAATTACGAATCTGCTAAAGGCGTAGTACCCTCAGGGCTAGTGCCTTATAGCTCAAAATCAAAATTGTATGTCAAACAAGCTGATGCCACGGCAATCCAAAACCTTGTAGAGATTCATCAGGGATAAAATTAGTAGGTTTTATAAAAAATCCCATATAAAAAAATACCGCTTATGGTAAGCGGTATTTTTTACTAAATATTGGATTAGTGGTCAGATGCACCTGACGCACCGATACCGGTTAATGAACGTACATACTGTGCATCGAAGCCTTTTCTATCTAACTCAGCGCGTGGTGAGTTGTCAGTGATAGAGGCGATCCACGCTAGAATGAAGGTCACAGGCATACTAAATAGTGCCACGTTTTTGTATGGGAAAGCGGGTGATTCGTGTTTCATGATATCGACCCAAACTGCAGGTCCTAAGATAATCAGTAACACTGCGACTGCTAAGCCTCCAAACCCACCGATTACCGCACCACGAGTGGTTAAACCACGCCAGAACATCGCTAACAAAAGAATCGGGAAGTTAGCCGATGCCGCAACCGCAAATACCAAACTTGCAATGAACGCAAGGTTTTGGTTTTCAAAGATAATACCGGTCACGATTGACAATAAACTTAACGCAACCACGGTAATTTTTGATGCACGCATCTCTTCTTCAGGTCTCGCTTGACCTTTTCTGATAACACTCGCATACAAGTCGTGGCTGACCGCTGAAGCGCCTGATAAAGTCAAACCTGCCACCACCGCTAGGATAGTCGCAAAAGCTACCGCCGAGATAAAGCCTAAGAATAAGTTACCACCCACGGCATGAGACAAGTGAATCGCTGCCATGTTGGCACCACCGATGAGTGCCTGTGAGCTTACGCCATCTTTAACGATTGTCGTGAAATAATCTGGATGTTCAGCTAGGATAACGATAGCACCCAAACCAATGAGAACGATCATGAAATACACGTAAGCAATACAGCTAGCGGCCACTAATACAGATTTACGGGCTTGTTTGGCATCTGGCACGGTGAAGAAACGCATTAGTACGTGTGGTAAACCTGCTGTACCAAACAATAGACCCAAACCTAATGAGACAGACTCAATAGGATTGTTTACCAATTTACCAGGTGACAAGATTGCTTCATGTTTGCTATGGACAGCGACGGCTGACTTAAATAAATTGTCAAAGCTAAAGCCTACATGATTCATGACCATAAATGCCATGAAAGTCGCACCCGACATCAGCAAAATAGCTTTGATGATCTGTACCCAAGTGGTGGCTAGCATACCGCCAAATAGTACGTAAATCATCATCAAAATACCCACGACTAGTACAGCATAGATATAGTCCAAACCAAATAATAACTCAATTAGTTTACCCGCGCCCACCATCTGCGCAACCAAATATAGTGCAACGACGACCAAGGTACCAGATGCAGCAAAAATACGTACTGGGGTTTGGGAAAAACGATAAGATGCCACATCTGCGAAGGTAAATTTACCCAAGTTACGTAGCCGCTCAGCGATTAAGAATAAAATAATCGGCCAACCAATCAAGAAGGCTAGCGTATAAATCATGCCATCATAACCGACGGTAAAAACCATACTCGATAACCCCAAAAAGGTTACCGCTGACATATAGTCCCCGGCAATGGCAATCCCGTTTTTGGTACCTGAGATACCGCCGCCCGCGGTATAAAAGTCGCTAGTGGTTTTGTTTTGTTTCGACGCCCAGTAAGTAATACCGAGTGTTGCCAAAACAAAAATCAAGAACATGATAATTGCTGAAATATTCAGCGGTTGTTTTTGCACTTCGCCTTCAAGGGCGCCCGCTGCCCATGCTGGCATCTGTGCCATTAGACCTATGAGCATCAAGCTTGCGGCAGTTGAAACCTTGCCGATACGCTTGCCCAAGCCTTTAACAGTCACGCTGTTATACTGTTGTTGTAACATGCCACCCTCCATGGTGTCAAAACTGATGTTAGAACTGATGTCAAAATTATTATCAGCACCACAATTTTACAATTGAAAACCCAACACAATCCCTGTGGGGTTATACTTTACCACTGTTGATATCATCGATGACTTTACGAGTCATCGTGTCAAATTCACCGTTTGCTTTGCTGACATATATCCAAGTGATGAGTGGTACAAAAATCATAATGGCAACAACAATGTAAAAGCCAACAGGGACAGTCGAGCCTGCTGACAGTGGTGCAGCAAACATTTCAGGATCAAAACCGACGAGTAACAGATAACCAAACCACACAATTAAGGTAATAATAGAAAAAATAAGCCCTAGGCTTGTTTTTTTCTTTGCCATGCTTTGGAATTCAGAATGATTAATAATTCGCTGAATTTGTGCATCATCCATGGTAACGCTCCTTGTAAATGAATGAAAAGACAACTCATTGATGATTGATTCAACAATCAGTGTCAAAACCGACAAGGAAGATAGCGATTGGGTGACAATAACAGTAGACAACAATATGATGAAGCAAGTCCGCTATGCTAAACGTGATAGATTGTCTTAAATGATACAAACAATCTCATCTTCCTGATTAGTTGCTAATATTAAATGAAAATTGTTAAAAAATCTAGCTATTTTTTCTCAAACTGTAAAAAAATTGTAGAATGTTAGTTGAAAATTAGTGACGACCCTATCAAAAAAAGCACCCAAAATTATTATTAGACATAACTTGATACTCATAATCGTGACTAATGATCATTGTACCTAATCATGATTGCACCTAATCATAACTGTAACGCCCAATGACCACTAAAAATTATCAAGCTATCCATGATAGATAAATCATAAAGGATAGATGAGTCATTGAGCGTACATACTGCCATTTAAACCAAACGGCATTTATTTGCCTCGAGTTTTACACATACCGTCTTTGCAGTCTGCTGCGACTTTACCATAGGCAAGTTGGGTCATCCAGTTGGGTACACGGTTGCGATGTCGCGCAAAAATAGGGTAAATCATATCACTGGCTTGTTTCACTACAGGCCATTCAAACACGGTTGCAAATGGCAGTTGTGCGGTTTTATATAGCAGTCGTACAGCATCCATGCCTTTTTGCATGTTACCCTGTTTATCTTGCACACACAGGTAAGTCATCGCTTCATCTTCGCTAATACCAAAATTGGCAAGTTCATCCCGTGCGTCATCAATCGCCATGATGCGAATGGCGTCAGGTTTTTTCTCTACCATATGCAAGGCTTCGGTACGGCAGACAGGGCAGGTATCATCATAGTACATGGTAATCATATTAACAGTCTCCGAAGATTAGCTTTTTAGGGCATCTAATACGGTCAAGTCGTTAAATTCAAAACCATGATCCATTAACGCTGTGGGCACAACGCGCTGCCCATCCAACAGTAACGTCGACATTTCACCAAACATGGTCTTGACCACAAAGGCGGGCAGGGTCATCAGGGTAGGGCGGTACAACCAAGTGCCCATCGCATCGGTAAATGCAGCATTGCTAATAGGTGTTGGATTGGTCAAATTATAAATTTGCTGAGTGGGCAGGGTGTGAGTCAGGTTTTGTTCAATGATAAAAATTACCGCACGCAACCAATCACTACGGCTAATCCAGCTCATGATTTGCTGACCATTGCCAAGCTTACCACCTGTGCCCATTTTAAATGGGGTAATCAGTCGTCCAACCATACCCCCCTCGGGCGCAATCACCACCCCTGTGCGCACAATCGCAACTGGCACAGCGTCTGTTACGGCATTTGTTGCAGTATCTTGGGCAGTCAAAGCTAGCTGCTCCCATGCCTGACAAATTTCGTGAGCGAAGTCGGTTTTTGTCATGGGGCTGGTTTCATCAAGCGCGGTTGGGTCGTTTTCCTTTTGGATACCGTACCAACCGATGGCTGACCCGCTAATCAATAGTTTTGGTTTGTTGCCGATTCGCTCAATATAGTCAATTACCGCTTGTGTGGGTTTTAGTCGGCTATCAAACAATTCTTGCTTACGTGCCTCCGTCCAACGGCTGTCGGCAATACCCGCACCCGCCAGATTGATGATGACATCATACGTCTCATTGGTGCTGGCAAAATCGTCATAGCTAATAACGTCATCTGCGATATTTTTGGTTTTCTCTTTTTCTACAGAACGAGATACCCAAGTGACTGACGCAGTGTCACCTTTTACGCCATGGGTTTTTAACGATTGCGTTAACGCTGTGCCTAAAAATCCTGAACCGCCTGTGATAAGTATTTTCATCATTTATTTCCTTTTTTCTGTCAAAACTGAAATTTATGGGTAAAATTTTTAGCTTTTTGGTAAAACCAGCTTGCCAACGATTACACTACTTAAACCACCAAATAGAGCATAATAGGTTAAAACTTTGCCAGTCGGATATTTTGCAGTCATTGTCCCAATCCATCATTTCAAAAACTTCTGAATCGTCGCCCCAAGCTTTAAGATACGATTGAGCGTAGTGGAAGAAAGTTTTAGCATCTCGTTCGCCCAACTCGTCAGCGTATCGACAAAGTGGTGAGTGTCTTTGATACGTTGCTGTACGTCTTTGCTTTCTTTGGCAAATTCTGGCTCATTGATTAAATCCGCCAAGAATCCAACCGTCGGCGCAAGCTCTCGGCGATAGCGTTCTTCGACAATCACCTTAGCCAATTCCCACACATCCGTGCCCGTGGTGAAGTAATCTCGTCTATCACCGAGCGTATGTACTGTTTGTACCAGATTTAGGCTCTGTAATTCCTTGATACTATTGCTCACATTTGAACGCGCCACGCCTAAGGTTTCTTGGATTTCTTCGGCATTCATCGGCTTGCCTGCCAAAAATAACAAGGCATGAATCTGGGCAACGGTACGGTTTACGCCCCACTTATTGCCCATTTCGCCCCAGTGTAAGACAAATTTTTCCATGGTAGATGTGAGTTGCACTTTTTAGCCCTGTGTGTAAGTAAATGGATATAAATCAATCAATTTTTAATTATTTTGAGCTTTTTATATATTTCTGTCAATACAGAAATTTTGAAAATTGTAAAAATTTTGTGGTTGGGTTTGGATTGTTGACCTTACAAGTCGCGTTTTATTTCCCAAAAAAAAATAATTTAGGTAAGATGAAGTGGTTCATTGTAACTATTTTTTGGCATTTAGTTTTTTGGTATTTATTTTTTGGTATAAGGATGACCCATGACGGCAACCCAAACACAACAACCTACCTTTCAAAAAGTCACGTATGATGTTGCAGATAGTGTGGCGACGATTACCCTCAATGATCCAGCATCACTCAATGCGCTCAATAGCGTGATGAAATCTGAGCTTTATCAAGCCCTTGATTACGCCCAATACGACACAGCCGCCAAAGTGATTGTCATCACAGGCGCGGGCAAGGGATTTTCTAGCGGTGGTGATATTCGCGAGATGCTATCCGGCGCAGATAACCGCGAAAATTTACTGAAAATGTCGCACAGCCTTACCATTGGGATTGCTGACATCACGCGCCGTATCCGCAAAATTAGCAAGCCGATTATCGCGCGTATCAATGGCGCGTGTGCAGGCGCTGGCATGAATATCGCGTTAGCGTGCGATTTTCGCGTCGCCAGTGACAATGCTAAATTTTTACAAGCCTTTGTCAATATCGGGCTAGTGCCTGATGGTGGTGGTATTTATCTGTTATCTCAGTTGATTGGTGCCGCCAAAACCACTGAGCTTGTGATGTTGGGTGAGCAAATCAGCGCGCAAAAGGCAGAAGATTTGGGACTGGTGAATGCGCTGGTGAGTCAAGATGCGCTTGATGCGGCAGTGAAAAAACTGACCGACCGCCTCACAAGCTTGCCAACCTTAGCGCTGGCGGCAATGAAGCAATCGATTAATCAAGTGGCATTTGCAGGACTAGATATCGCGCTAGACCAAGAGGTAATTTACCAAATGCAAATGGCGACCAGTGAAGACTTTAAAGAAGGGATTACCGCCTTTATGCAAAAGCGTCCTGCTGAGTTTAAAGGGCGATAAAGCATAGGGCAAGCTCCTAAAAACCCTGCAAAAAATAGCGTTGACACCGACGCTATTTTTTTTGGGTATGATAATGCCCGAACTGGTAACGGATTTTGTTATCGCGGATTTCGCCAATAAAAAAACGATATAAATTGGCATGCAGGTATTTCCAGCCTGTATTAAAATAGCCATCTTGCTGCAAGCGGCGTGGGTCAAAGCGAAAGGTGAGTGGTAGCATCTGATAACGGGTGATTTTTTTGGCGCGATTGACATAGTCACAATCTTCACACAGGGTGATAGACTCATCAAACCCACCCAATTGCTCATGCACGGATTTACTGGAAAAAATACACGCACCGACCGCCGTTGGCGATAAAAATTGGCTAACAAAAATACCCATGTTAAACAGCAGATAACCCACTGTAAACCAAGGTTTTAGGTGGTCAGCATTCATGTATACACCGGCTACTTTCAAGGATTTTTTATCCAATAATTGACTGGCTTTTTGCAAGAAGTTTGTATCCAACCGCACATCGGCATCTAAAAACAGTATCCGTTCATTTTTGGCTAGTCTTGCCCCTGTATTACGACCCAAGCTGACGCCACGCTTTGGCATTTTATGTACGCTTATCGCGGGCAACTGATGGCGAAAACTGGCTGCAATTTGACAGGTGTCATCTTCGCTGTTGGAATCCACCACGATGACTTCAAAATTTTGGTAGCTTTGCTGGGCTAAGTCACGCAAAATATTACCGATACGTTCGGCTTCGTTTAAGGTAATAATCACAATGCTAATTGGCGTCATAAGCTCATTCACAAGGGCAACAATCGTTTAAAACGGAAGTTTTTAGGTTTTTTATCATAAATGAACAATATGACGATTTGGTGATTGCCAAAAAAATTTTGGGTGCTAAGCTAGGGAATGAGTAATCGAGCTGATGCAAGGTACAATGGGCAATGGCATGGTAACAAGTTGGAAGGAATAAAGTATGTGCATTGTGGCGTTGGCTTGGCAGCTGTTTGAGGATAAGCCCTTGGTGCTATTATCCAATCGGGATGAATTTTTGCAGCGTCCTACACGCGCACTGCGTGAATGGCAATTGCCGAATGGAAAAAAAATCATCGCGGGGCAAGATGCGCAAGCAGGGGGCACTTGGTTGGGTATCGATCCTGTGCATGGGCGCTGGGGGGTGATTTTAAACTACCGAGAGATTATCAAAGATAAGCCTGTCTTTGCCACCTCCCGCGGTCAGCTCATCCTTGATTATTTGAGCGGTGAGTGGTCGCCGCTAGCTTTCGCAAGACAAATTGATTTGCCCTGCTATGATGGGTTTAATCTAGTCATCGGCGATCGGCAGCAAGCGGTGCTACTTAATAATAAAGGGTATGGCATCGAGGTATTGGCAAAAGGCTTATACGTGTTATCCAATGGTCAACCAAATACGGCATGGTTTAAAACGGAAAAACTGCGCAGGCGAGTAAGACAAGAGTTATTGCCGCTGCTTGCTCGGCATGAGGACTGGCAAACAGCCAATTGGAAAAACGTGGCATTTGAGATACTGCAAGACCGTGAACAAGCGCCTATCACCCAGCTACCTGATACAGGATTAGGTATGGAGACAGAGTTGGCGTTATCTTCCATTTTTATTCCTGCCAATCGCCTCGATAAATTGCTGGGAAGTAGCTATGGGACACGCGTGAATAGTTTGCTTACCATCACTCATACAGGGTTTGATATGCAAGAAAAAAACCTTGAAAATGACACTATCATCTGTATCACGCCCGATGTGAACGCCACATAATCAATGAAAAAAACAGCCACAAAATCAAAAAAATAGACAAGAAAATCGGCTATCCATCAACCGTAAGCTTAATGGATATGCCCAAACATCATCATCAGCTCAGTATCGAGCCTATCAAAATCCAATTCGATAGTGTTATCCAAAAAAATCACCTCAATGCGGTTATCGGTTTGTGGTTCACAGGCCAACAAATCGAGCGAATCCGGGGTAAAATTCATGGTTTGCCATTGCTCATCATGCGTATGTTTGATATGAACCACCGATTTGATACGTTGCCAGTCGGGCAGTGCCAACAACCATTCCATCAGTACAGTCATATCAATTGTCCAGTCGGCTGACACCCGCCAGCCAATGATTTGATAGCCATTTTGTACATCATGATAGCGAAATGGCAAATCATCATTGGCAGCTGTTGGTGATTGGGTAGTGGTTGGAGCGTGGGACTGAGCAAAGCTTGTTAAGCTAATTTGTTGGTAATAGCTACGCTCGGCAAGCACTTGGCTTGATTGCTTGAGCGCTTGTTGCAATTGCCGCAGATTGTCTTCGCTCAGCGTTTGTTCTGCTTGCCAAATCAATTTTGCTTTAGGGTTTAAGCCTTTTACCCATGCGGTTAGCTGGGTTTTTTGGGTGTCATCCAATCCATGAAAACGATTAATCACCACCACATCACAAAATCGCACATGCGCTTGGTAGCCTTCATTGTCACGATAACGGCTATCTTGCCAATGACGCGCATTGACGATACTGAGGGCGGATTTTAGCGACAGCGCAGTTTGCCAATGCGGAGCAGATAGCTGCTCAATCAGTTCTCGCGGGTGTGCAAGCCCTGTCGGCTCAATCCATAATCGGTCAGGTCTATACTCAGAAGTCAGGCGAGCGAGCGCAATCTGTAGCGGCATTTGCGACGTACAGCAGATACAGCCACCAGATACTTGGCGAATCGCTAAATCATGGTCAGCATTACCCGTCAATAGCTTTTCATCAATACCGATTTGACCTGCTTCATTGACCAAAATCGCCCACTTTTCTTGGTGTTGAAAATGCGCGATGCAGGCATTGATAAAACTGGTTTTTCCAGAACCTAAAAAGCCCATCACCAGGTGACAGGCTGTATTTACAATCAAAGGTTTTATCATAAAAGTTTTTAACTCTGTTAACTTAGCTTTTTTAATCCGCTCTTTTAAATAGCCCTTGTCTAGCTATCTGCGCCATCGGGTACAAACACGTAGCCCACACCCCATACGGTTTGTATATAGCGCGCTTGCGAAGGGTTATCTTCGATGAGACGGCGTAAACGCGATACTTGCACATCAATTGAGCGCTCCATTGCGCCCCATTCACGGCCGCGTGCCAGATTCATCAGTTTATCACGGGTTAATGGCTCACGGGGATGTTGTACCAAGGCTTTTAATACACTAAATTCACCCGTGGTTAAGGTTACGATATTGCCATCACGTTTTAGGGTGCGCGTTGATAAATCTAATGTCCATGAGCCAAATTCGACCACTTCCATTTGCTGACTGGGTGCACCTGGTAATTCACGCGTTTGCCGGCGCAATACGGCTTTAATACGTGCCAATAATTCTTTGGGGTTAAACGGTTTTGGCAGATAATCATCCGCACCTGCTTCAAGTCCTGCGATACGATCGGCATCGGAACCTTTAGCGGTCAACATAATAATCGGAATATCAGAGTTTTCTGCGCGTAAGCGATGGCAAATACTGATACCGTCTTCGTTAGGTAGCATCAAATCAAGTACAATCAGCGAAAATAACTCGCGCTGCATCAATTTATCCATTTGGTTGCCGTCATGCGCCGTACGTACAATATAACCATCGTCTTCCAAGAAACGTTGCAACAAGGTACGAAGGCGTGCATCATCGTCAACCACTAAAATGCGCTGATTCATATCGCCGGCGGCTGATTGATTGGGGGTAGATTCTACAGTGGGGTTGATGTCGTCACTCATTGATTATTTTCCTCATTTTTATCGTCGATATTCCTATCACCCATAATCCTATCACTAACGTTATTTTCACTCGAATGTTGTTTTCGCTACATAGTTTTTATAAATACCCAATTGTTTTTTATAAAGGCTAAATATGTTCCATTAATGTGTTGAACTGAACCTTAATAATTAATAGTTAGGACAGGCAATGCTATAAAATATATGGGTATGCAATTTTTTATTAGGGACTGATAAGGGTATTTTGAAACGATTGGTTACAACTTGCAAGCATTATCAATCTTATAATTCAGCCAAATTTGCGTGGTTATGCGGTTATTAAATCAAAAAAATGTGTCGATTGCTGTAGTGATTTTGCTAAAAATGCGACGTTAGCTTATAGGGTAGGCACTTATTTATAGTCATTACTTAGCAAAATTTTAGTCTAACGACAGCAATAGTATTGGCAAAATAAAAAATCGCTAAAGATTTTTGTTAAAATAGCGTTTACCTATTATCTTTTTGTATTGTTTTGTTATAATGCGTGAACTCTTAAGTTTTGAGTTCATCCTTATAAGTGTTAGGCAAAAATATGACTACAAACGTTACTGCCATTGCGGCTAATCCAGCGGTAGATGTACTCTCTGAGCAAATCCAGCAAGCCATTTATCAAAAATTAGCTGCAAATCTTGGTATCAAACTTAACCAAATGATGGCATTTGTCAAACTCTACGATGAGGGGGCGACGATTCCGTTTATTGCACGCTATCGTAAAGACCAAACCGGCGGGCTCGATGACGTACAGTTGCGTAGTCTGGAAAAATCGCTCAGCTATGAACGAGATATGGCCATTCGCCGCCAAAAAATCATTGAGTTGTTGACCTCACAAAATAAGTTGACCGATGAATTGAATGAACGCATCAATCAAGCGGCATCCAAACTTGAGCTAGAAGACATTTATTTGCCGTATCGTCCGCGCCGCCGCTCATTGGCAACCCAAGCGCGTGAAGCAGGACTTGAGCCAATTGCCTTGGCGGTTTTAAATGACTCGGTAAGTCCAGCCTCGGCATTATCAGATTATCAAGCGCCAGCGCCTGTACAGGATGACAACGGCGAAGCCGAAGCGTCAATTTTTGAAGATAAAGAAAAACAGCTATCAGGCATCGGCGCCATTATTATCGATGAGTGGACACAGCAGCTTGACCTACTCGATAAACTGCGCGTCGGCTTTGGTAAAATCGCCCAAATTCATAGCCGTTTAGTGGGCGAAGAAAAGCGGGAAGTCGGCGAAAAATACAAAGACTATTTTGACCACGCTGAAAGCTTGGCGCGTCTACCCAATCATCGATTATTAGCGATGCTACGCGGTCGCCAAGACAACGTACTGACGATTGCCATTGAAGGCGATGATGCACCATTCATTGAACAAATTAATCACGCGTTTAACTTAACCGCTGCTGAGCCTAGTGAGCGTCAACAGTTTTTATTGTCACTGGGCAAAAAACTGTGGTTGGATAAATGGCGCCCGCATATTGAGCATCGTTTGCTCACAGAAAAACGCTTAACGGCTGAATCCGCAGCAATTGACGTGTTTGCAAACAATTTACAGCATCTATTGATGGCAGCGCCAGCGGGTCAAAAAACGATTCTAGGCATCGATCCCGGTATCCGTCATGGCGTCAAAATGGCGGTAGTTGATAGCCTAGGTCATGTTGCCAAAAACAGCGATGGTAGTTTTGCAATTGCAACAGTGTATCCATTTGCCCCAGACAATAAAGTCGATGAAGCCAAACAAATCATTGCCGATTTACTCAAAAATCACCAGGTGCATTTAATCGCCATTGGTAATGGTACGGCTAGCCGTGAGACAGATGCTTTAATCAAAGAAATTTTGGCAGAACACAGCGCTCAAGGAAACGGCGATATCAAAGCCGTGCCTGTGGTGGTCAATGAGTCTGGTGCTTCTGTGTACTCAGCCAGCGAACTGGCATCGCAAGAATTACAAGAGCTTGATGTATCCATTCGTGGGGCGGTATCGATTGCCCGTCGTTTGCAAGATCCCTTGTCTGAGCTGGTTAAAGTCGATCCCAAAGCCATTGGCGTGGGTCAATATCAGCATGACGTCAACCAAACGCAGCTGGCGGATAGTTTAACCAAAGTCACGCAAGACTGCGTGAATGCAGTAGGCGTAGATGTCAACACCGCAAGTCCTGCGATTTTGTCTTATATCGCAGGTCTCAATGTCAATGTGGCGCAGCAAATTGTCAACTACCGCAACGAACATGGCGCCTTTGCCAACCGTGAACAGCTCAAAAACGTGCCAAGATTGGGTGCCAAAACTTTTGAACAAGCGGCAGGTTTTTTACGCATTCGTGGCGGTGATGAGCCATTAGATGCAACAGGCTTACACCCAGAAAACTACGAAATGGTCAAACAATGGCTGGCTTCAACTGACAACAATCTCGACGATGTGCTAGGCGACGAGTCAGCGCTTAACAATCTGACCGCTTCACTTATCGCTGCCGCAAACGATGAGGTTAACGATGCCGAGCAAGCAACGCTGAAAGCCGCTGCCATCAAACAAGAATTAGCCAAACCTGCACACGATCCAAGACCGAGCTTTAAAACAGCAAAGTTTCGTGACGATGTTAATAGCCTCAACGATTTAACCGAAGGCATGACGCTTGAAGGCGTGGTCACCAATGTGACAAGTTTTGGTTGTTTTGTTGATGTTGGCGTACATCAAGATGGCTTGGTGCATATCTCAGAGATGGGTAACGAGTTTATCGCCGATCCGTTAAATCATGTCAAACCAGGTGACATCGTCACCGTTCGCGTGATTTCAGTGGATGCAGAGCGTAAACGCGTGGGCTTTAGCATGAAGTCAGACACCCCAATGGTAGCCAAAGCTACTGAAAAAGCACCCGCTAATAAAGCAAAAAATACCAACCAATCAGTGGATGGTACAGCGAAAAAACATGCAGACCATAGCGAGCGTGGCGGTAAATCAGCCAAACATTCGGGCAAACCTCAACGTAGTGACAAAGCCGCTAAACCGCAAAACCAAGCAGCCGACAAACCGCAAAAAATCGGTAGCTTAGGTGCATTGTTGGCGCAAGCAGGTCTAAAAAAATCAAAATAAACCCCGCATCATTGGTAAACGTGCATCTAAATGGATAAATCCATTTAGATGTTGCGATTGGTGATACAAGGTTTCGAGTGAGTGATGGTCAATTTTTTACAAGCATTTTGGCAAGCGACTCGCCCACGCACTTATCCATTAGCGGTGGCTGGCATCATAGTAGCCAATGCGTTGGCATACTCCCGTATTGGCAGCTTTAATAGCAAAAATTGGCAAATCTTTTTGCTAAGCCTTTGGGTTGCCTTAGGCTTGCAGATTTTATCTAATTTAGCCAACGACTACGGCGATGGCATACGGGGTACGGATGCGCATCGACTCGACAGACAGACAGCGCAAGGTACAATCAATCCCAAGACCCTTAAAAAATTAATCATAAGTTGGGCACTGTTTATTTTTGGCTGCGGTATTGGCTTACTTTGGCTAAGCTTTAACAGTCTGACCGATTTTTTCACCTTCTTAGCATTGGGCATCATCGCGATTATCGCCGCAGTGACCTATACCATGGGTAAAAATCCCTATGGGTACAGTGCGAAAGGGGAAATAGCGGTATTTTTATTCTTCGGCTTAGTTAATGTATTAGGGGGCGTGTACCTACAAACACAATTTATCCGTGTGATGGATATTATTGCTGCGGTGGTGATTGGCCTGCTATGCACGTGCGTATTGATAATTAACAATATGCGTGATTTTGACACAGATACAAGTGCTGGTAAAAATACCCTTGCCACCACCTTAGGCAAAGAAAGCATCAGCCACCTGTATCGGTTTATGTTGTTGGGTGCTTACTTTTTACTCATTACCTTTGTGACCTTGCGACAAAATTTTTATCTATTAAGCCTATTTGTTCTAGTATCACCGATTGCCAAGCATCTTAAAATGGTTCGCCATTATAGTGATGAAAATATCCCCGCAAACGCACTAGCGCCAGAGCTAGCCAAAATTGCCTTAATCACTCTAGCGACCAGTATATTGATGAGTGTAAGCATTCTTATCTTTAACTATAAAAAATTAATTTGAAAATAAATAAAAAAACTTTTGACAGCGGTGTTGACAGGTAAAAAGAAAAGCGTATAATACGCACTCACTGGCAGCGACTACAGCCACAAACTGTAGTAAAAACAACAACTTAAATTAATATAGATATAAGTTGAGCGGTCATAAAAAATTAAAGAAAAAAGTTATTGACAACACAAAATAAGCTGTTAAAATAGCGACCTTCTTAACGACATCAGCCGATGATGTTGTGAACTAAATAACAACAAACACAAGAACAACTTGTGTGGATTTTCACTTTGGCGCGAAATATTAAGATTTAATTATTTTGTTGTCTGAGTAGAAGATACTCGTAAGTTTATTTGAGCAAAGACAGTATAAATAATTGAGTCAACAAATTAAATCTATTGACACCGCGTAGCGGTGACAACAGATAGAAAGATTAAACTGAAGAGTTTGATCATGGCTCAGATTGAACGCTGGCGGCAGGCTTAACACATGCAAGTCGAACGATGAAACTCTAGCTTGCTAGAGATGATTAGTGGCGGACGGGTGAGTAACATTTAGGAATCTGCCTAGTAGTGGGGGATAGCTCGGGGAAACTCGAATTAATACCGCATACGACCTACGGGTGAAAGGGGGCGCAAGCTCTTGCTATTAGATGAGCCTAAATCAGATTAGCTAGTTGGTGGGGTAAAGGCCCACCAAGGCGACGATCTGTAACTGGTCTGAGAGGATGATCAGTCACACCGGAACTGAGACACGGTCCGGACTCCTACGGGAGGCAGCAGTGGGGAATATTGGACAATGGGGGCAACCCTGATCCAGCCATGCCGCGTGTGTGAAGAAGGCCTTTTGGTTGTAAAGCACTTTAAGCAGGGAGGAGAGGCTAATGGTTAATACCCATTAGATTAGACGTTACCTGCAGAATAAGCACCGGCTAACTCTGTGCCAGCAGCCGCGGTAATACAGAGGGTGCGAGCGTTAATCGGAATTACTGGGCGTAAAGCGAGTGTAGGTGGCTCATTAAGTCACATGTGAAATCCCCGGGCTTAACCTGGGAACTGCATGTGATACTGGTGGTGCTAGAATATGTGAGAGGGAAGTAGAATTCCAGGTGTAGCGGTGAAATGCGTAGAGATCTGGAGGAATACCGATGGCGAAGGCAGCTTCCTGGCATAATATTGACACTGAGATTCGAAAGCGTGGGTAGCAAACAGGATTAGATACCCTGGTAGTCCACGCCGTAAACGATGTCTACTAGCCGTTGGGGTCCTTGAGACTTTAGTGGCGCAGTTAACGCGATAAGTAGACCGCCTGGGGAGTACGGCCGCAAGGTTAAAACTCAAATGAATTGACGGGGGCCCGCACAAGCGGTGGAGCATGTGGTTTAATTCGATGCAACGCGAAGAACCTTACCTGGTCTTGACATAGTGAGAATCTCTCAGAGATGAGAGAGTGCCTTCGGGAACTCACATACAGGTGCTGCATGGCTGTCGTCAGCTCGTGTCGTGAGATGTTGGGTTAAGTCCCGCAACGAGCGCAACCCTTTTCCTTATTTGCCAGCGGGTTAAGCCGGGAACTTTAAGGATACTGCCAGTGACAAACTGGAGGAAGGCGGGGACGACGTCAAGTCATCATGGCCCTTACGACCAGGGCTACACACGTGCTACAATGGTAGGTACAGAGGGTTGCTACACAGCGATGTGATGCTAATCTCAAAAAGCCTATCGTAGTCCGGATTGGAGTCTGCAACTCGACTCCATGAAGTCGGAATCGCTAGTAATCGCGGATCAGAATGCCGCGGTGAATACGTTCCCGGGCCTTGTACACACCGCCCGTCACACCATGGGAGTCTATTGCACCAGAAGTAGGTAGCCTAACGAAAGAGGGCGCTTACCACGGTGTGGTCGATGACTGGGGTGAAGTCGTAACAAGGTAGCCGTAGGGGAACCTGCGGCTGGATCACCTCCTTAACTAAAGCACTAAGTGAGAATTCACAGCAAGTTGTTCTTGTGTATAAATAAGCTAATAATCGTTAATCTACAGCAGCGCAAATAGCAAGGCTAAGACTAAAATCCTTAGCAAAGGATTTTAGCTCGAACCTAAAATTGCGATGCAATTTTTTAACGGTTCTCGGGGTCTATAGCTCAGTTGGTTAGAGCACTGCCTTGATAAGGCAGGGGTCATAAGTTCAAGTCTTATTAGACCCACCATTTAACCAGAGGTTAAATGCTTTAGAATTTACTTGGTAAATTCTCTTGCACTCGGGCAAAGCGATGCTTTGCTGATCCTTGCTCAGGGGCCATAGCTCAGTTGGTAGAGCGCCTGCCTTGCACGCAGGAGGTCAGGAGTTCGACTCTCCTTGGCTCCACCATAATTAGCTTAACGTAATAAAGCAGACAGAGTAATTTAGTAAGTGTATTAAGAGATTACTTCAATCTGTTTTATCAGAAATCACGACCTGACGAGGGTCTGATAATTCAATAACAACATAGAGAAATGAGTCTGGGTTAATTATCAAGTTCCAACGAAGATAATTAACCTTAGTAATCAGCCAATCAGACCCAAAGAAATGATTGGAACAACTGATTACTTAAAAGTAAAGAGAACTGAATCAAGCGTAAACATAGGTGAAGATCGTTACCATTACCTATACGACCCTTTAGGGTTGTATAGTCAAGTAATGAAGTGCACATGGTGGATGCCTTGGCAGTCAGAGGCGATGAAAGACGTGACAGCCTGCGAAAAGCGTCGGGGAGGCGGCAATATCCTGTGATCCGGCGATATCTGAATGGGGAAACCCACTTGTCATAAGACAGGTATCGTAAATTTATTTACGAGGCAAACCGGGAGAAGTGAAACATCTCAGTAACCCGAGGAAAAGACATCAATAGAGATTCCCCTAGTAGCGGCGAGCGAACGGGGAGGAGCCGACGAGTTTTAGTGTAGAAGAAAGGTTTGGAAAGGCCTACTGTAAAGGGTGATAGTCCCGTATTCGAAACACTTTAATGAGCATATTAAGTAGGGCGGAACACGAGAAATTCTGTCTGAAGATGGGGGGACCATCCTCCAAGGCTAAATACTCCTGACTGACCGATAGTGAACCAGTACCGTGAGGGAAAGGCGAAAAGAACCCCTGTGAGGGGAGTGAAATAGAACCTGAAACCGTGTGCATACAAGCAGTCGGAGCATCATTTATGATGTGACGGCGTACCTTTTGTATAATGGGTCAGCGACTTATATTCTGTAGCAAGGTTAACCGAATAGGGGAGCCGTAGGGAAACCGAGTCTTAATAGGGCGTCTAGTTGCAGGGTATAGACCCGAAACCGAGTGATCTATCCATGAGCAGGTTGAAAGTGACGTAACAGTTACCGGAGGACCGAACCCACTGTCGTTGAAAAGCCAGGGGATGACTTGTGGATAGGGGTGAAAGGCTAATCAAACTCGGTGATAGCTGGTTCTCCCCGAAAGCTATTTAGGTAGCGCCTCGGACGAACACCATTGGGGGTAGAGCACTGTTTCGGCTAGGGGGTCATCTCGACTTACCAAACCGATGCAAACTCCGAATACCGATGAGTGATATCCGGGAGACAGACGGCGGGTGCTAACGTCCGTCGTCAAGAGGGAAACAACCCAGACCGCCAGCTAAGGCCCCAAATTCCTAGTTAAGTGGGAAACGATGTGGGAAGGCACAGACAGCTAGGAGGTTGGCTTAGAAGCAGCCATCCTTTAAAGAAAGCGTAATAGCTCACTAGTCGAGTCGGCCTGCGCGGAAGATGTAACGGGGCTCAAACTAGGAGCCGAAGCTGCGGATTTAATTGTTTCAATTAAGTGGTAGGGGAGCATTGTGTAAGCCTGTGAAGGTGTGTTGTAAAGCATGCTGGAGGTATCACAAGAGCGAATGCTGACGTGAGTAACGACAATGCGAGTGAAAAGCTCGCACGCCGGAAGACCAAGGGTTCCAGTCCAACGTTAATCGGGGCTGGGTGAGTCGACCCCTAAGGCGAGGCCGAAAGGCGTAGTCGATGGGAAATCGGTTAATATTCCGATACTTGTTTATGATGCGATGGAGGGACGGAGAAGGTTATGCCAGCTTGGCGATGGTTGTCCAAGTGGAAGGATGTAGTTAGACTTAGTAGGCAAATCCGCTAGGTTATTAATGAGATCTGATAGCAAGCTGTACTTGTACAGCGAAGTGGCAAATACCCTGCTTCCAGGAAAAGCTTCTAAGCGATAGTCATAAAGAAATCGTACCCTAAACCGACACAGGTGGTCAGGTAGAGAATACCAAGGCGCTTGAGAGAACTCTGCTGAAGGAACTAGGCAAAATGGTACCGTAACTTCGGGAGAAGGTACGCTGCCGATGGTGAGTAGACATGCTCTACAAAGCTATTGGCAGTCGCAGATACCAGGCCGCTGCAACTGTTTATTAAAAACACAGCACTCTGCAAACACGAAAGTGGACGTATAGGGTGTGATGCCTGCCCGGTGCTGGAAGGTTAATTGATGGGGTTAGCGTAAGCGAAGCTCTTGATCGAAGCCCCAGTAAACGGCGGCCGTAACTATAACGGTCCTAAGGTAGCGAAATTCCTTGTCGGGTAAGTTCCGACCTGCACGAATGGCATAATGATGGCGGCGCTGTCTCCAGCAGAGACTCAGTGAAATCGAAATCGCAGTGAAGATGCTGTGTACCCGCGGCTAGACGGAAAGACCCCGTGAACCTTTACTACAGCTTTACATTGAACTTTGACCTTACCTGTGTAGGATAGGTGGGAGGCTTTGAAGCAGGCACGCCAGTGTCTGTGGAGCCATCCTTGAAATACCACCCTGGTAATGTTGGGGTTCTAACTCAAGCTTAACAGAGCTGAGGACAATGTATGGTGGGTAGTTTGACTGGGGCGGTCTCCTCCTAAAGAGTAACGGAGGAGTACGAAGGTGCGCTCAGAACGGTCGGAAATCGTTCGAAGAGTATAAAGGCAAAAGCGCGCTTAACTGCGAGACCCACAAGTCGAGCAGATACGAAAGTAGGTCTTAGTGATCCGGTGGTTCTGTATGGAAGGGCCATCGCTCAACGGATAAAAGGTACTCTGGGGATAACAGGCTGATACCGCCCAAGAGTTCATATCGACGGCGGTGTTTGGCACCTCGATGTCGGCTCATCTCATCCTGGGGCTGAAGCAGGTCCCAAGGGTATGGCTGTTCGCCATTTAAAGAGGTACGCGAGCTGGGTTTAGAACGTCGTGAGACAGTTCGGTCCCTATCTACCGTGGGCGTTGGAAATTTGAGAGGATCTGCTCCTAGTACGAGAGGACCAGAGTGGACGAACCTCTGGTGTTTCGGTTGTGACGCCAGTCGCATTGCCGAGTAGCTATGTTCGGATGGGATAACCGCTGAAAGCATCTAAGCGGGAAGCCCACCTTAAGATTAGATTTCCCTAAAGAGCCGTTGTAGACTACGACGTTGATAGGTTGGGTGTGGAAGCACAGCGATGTGTGTAGCTAACCAATACTAATTGCTCGTTTGGCTTGACTATACAACGCCTAAATGGCTTTGTAGGTAATAACGATTATCACCTCGCTTGATATAGCTGATACTTTACTTTTAAATTAACTCATTCCTCTATCCCCCTTTGCTGACGATAATAGCTTGGAGGTCCCACCTGATCCCTTCCCGAACTCAGAAGTGAAACTCCAATGCGCCAATGGTAGTGTGGTTCGCCCATGTGAGAGTAGGTCATCGTCAGCTCCCTATTCCAAAACCCCCCCCCTTACACTAGTAAGGGGGGGGTTTGCATTGTATTTTTTCAAGACTTTTTATATAGGGTATTGTCGGAAACCTAAAACGCTGAGACACAACCTTTATGCAAACCAAACAACAAAACACAAGTGTCATAAAATCCGGTATAAATGTAAGAAAGATGGCATGTCAAAGCTTGTCCGCTGTACCTTTTGCTGTACCTTTTAAATTAAAGCTTAATAAAATAGAAAAAGAAAAAGTGTGGAAACTACCACACTTTTTTTAACGATAAATAAAATACAAGTTTTTTGGCGATTAGTTTGATAAATCTATCGCATAATCCGCCAAGCCTTTATTTGAACCGTCGTCATTATTTACGACGCTAATATTGGTTAATCCTGCTTTTTGGGCAAAGTCAATTTTGTTTGCACTCGATTTGAAAGTTACAGGACCTGCTGTTTTTACTTTGACAAACCGCCAGCTACGACTGCTACCATTATTGGTTAATGATAAATTCTTAGCCGCTTTGATGTAGTTAATCAGTACATCACGATTGGCATCCGGTGATTCGACTACATTGGTACCGTTGATGCTGTAGTATTGCTTTAGACCTGATGCACGATAATTATTGGTTGCGATGATAAATGGTGCGTTGTCTTCAATCGGCTTGCCTCTGTAGGTTAAGTTTTGGATACGGCTACCGACAGGTTTAGTTACATCAATCTCATATTGCACATCGGGTGAGGTAAACATATCAAAGTTATACCCAGGAAAAGTGCTGATTAACGCTTGTGGCGTAGTAAGGCTTGGGTTTATTTGATTAAAGCGTTTGGCAGAATTCTCTAGCCATTTTTTGATGTCACTGCCTTGTATTTTTACTGCAAACACGGTATTTGGATACAGGTACAAATCAGCCGCATTGTTAATAGCAATATTGCCTTGAGCAACATCCGTATAATCTGAACCCCCTGCAAATCCGCTTTTAAATGGGGCACTCACTGATAAGACAGGGACATCTTTATATTGTGGCAAATTGGCATTAATATAATCGCTAATATAATTGGCTTGGGCTTGGTTGACCACTTGAATTGCTGACACATCACCCACATCAGCAAAGTAAGAAGTCATTGAGAAATCGGATGTACCGATTGGGGTTTTGACATAATTAATAGTGGCATTATGTTCTGCCTGAATTAATTGAGCCACTCGCGGGTTGGCTGCTACAAAAGTTTTATCAGCATTTTGGATAGTACGCACTTCCACTTTGGTATTGTTTTTATTGACGACCCATTTTTTGCCATCAAAGGTTAAATTCAATTTGATGACGCCTAACCCTTTGCCCCAAAAACTTGGCATGACAGCAGGTACGTTGTTTAAAAAGCCATTAACTTTATCAATACCTGCTTGGTCTAGGCGGGTGTCTTTGCTACTAGCATCAGGAAACACTTGGTGTGTGTGTCCCATCAAAATCGCATCAATACCTGCCACTTGCGATAGATGCCAACTGGCGTTTTCCATCGTTGGGCTGTATGGTGAGGTATCAATACCACCATGCGACAAGGCGACAATGACATCTGCACCTTCATTTTTCATTTGTGGCACGTATTTTTCTGCCATTTCTTTCGCACCGGCGGTGGTGACTTTGCCGTCTAGCCATTTTTTGTCCCATTGCATAATACCGGGTGTGGTAAAGCCAATGATACCAATTTTTAGCGGTACGGTAACCGTCTTACCGTCTGGTGTGGTTGCCGTAAAGGTTTTGGTAATGATTTTATAAGGCTTAAACAGCGGCTGATTATTGCGAGCGCTAATGACATTGGATAAAACCAAGGGAAAGTCAGGGCCTTTACAAGCACTGGCACTTGCGGTTATGCCATCAACATTAAACTGACTGCCTGTAATTTGATTAAGATAGTTCAACCCATAGTTAAATTCATGGTTACCAATCGTACCGGCATCATATTTTAGGTCATTCATAACCTTATAAATGCCTAGTGTTTCGTTGCATTTGACAGGGTTCACCGTTGCTTGATAGTCACCTAAAGCACTACCTTGAATGGTATCACCGTTATCTAGCAAGATATTATTGGCAGATTCACTACGAGCGTTATCGATAAGCGTTGCCGTTCGCTCAAGCCCAAAACTTTTGTCTTCTGTCAACTTGTAATAATCATAACTCATGACATTATTATGCAAATCTGACGTTTCAAGAATAGTAAAGTTAAGGTTCGTATTGGTAGCGATTTGCTGTAGTTTAGGGTCATTACTATCATTATCATTGTTATTACAAGCAACAAGTGACATGCTTGCTACAATCATGGATGTGGTGAGGCAAATGCGCTTGATTTGCGTATTTTTATAATGATGGTTTTTATAATGATGGGTCTTATAGTTCATGATCGCTCACTAAATTAGGCTCAAATAAGAGCGTTGATAAATTTGTGAAATATCATAGAAAGGTTGCGTGACAAAATGATGAATAGCTAAGGGTTCATAAAATTCGCTGCCCACTGCCTAATCTCAAGCGACCCTGCAAACAACCAATTGTTACGACCAAACACCCAAAGACGCATCTGATTGTTTGCCCAATTCTAGAACAACCCTTAGCTTGCTCGCCAGTACACCTTAAGTACACTATTATCGCGGCTTAACTGTAATAACTCATCCAATAGCGAACGCAGTTTTTTCGTTGTTGTCGCTTCAAGACCACCCCAGATGTGGTCAATTTTGTGAGGATGTTGTTGTAAAAAATCTTGTAGTATCGTAAAAATCTGCGTATGAGGCAGTTGGTTATTATTCGCCACAATTGGCAACACCGTTGCAGGATACTGGGCTAAAACGTCTTCTAAATACGCCAAATCTAGCGGGCTTTGCAAAAAGGTCAGTATAATCGGCGGTGTTGTCTGCTCGCTCATTGGCGACTGCTCTAACAGTCTGGCTACGGTCGGCAGTGAGGTTTCATCAGCGATTAATAGACTTTGTCCCTGTGGCTGATTAACATCGAGATGATCGATTTTTTCGGGGAATTCTCGCTCACTGGTAAAGATATCGCCTGTTTTTAACGATTTTACCCAAGTTTCGCCAAGACTGATTTCGCCGTTTTTTTCTCCATGACAATAGATATCTATCCAAGCAAGATTTTGCGTTTCACCGTTTTCATTCACGGTTTGCCATGCCTTGCGAAGCGTATAATAACGGTAGGGGCGGGGGTGTTTTTTTAGGTCGGTGTCAGGAAGTTTGACATCAAACAAAAACGCATAACCTGCCGGTAAATCGGATAAATCGCTATCGGTTTGCACTGTCAAACGATACATATGGTGACTAACCGCTTCAACGCTTTGCAGACAAAATTGACGCTGCTTGATGTCAATGGTTTTTTTACCTTGTTTGCGGTCACTGCGCTGCAATAAGGCGACATATTGGTCGTTGAATTTTTCAAGGGTTTGGGTCGGCTCACTAAATGCCAAAAGCTGATTGTCTAAGTGCGGCTCGCTTTGCGCAAATTGCAAATCCAACAGTAAGCCTTGTTGATAAATTTGGCGTAAGGTCGCATTTTGTAAGGTTTTTTGCTGAACCTTGGTTAAGTTTAGCAAGCCTAATGCCATGTGCTTCATATCATCGCTGTGGTCTTCGTTGATGTGATCGATGATGTCGGCAATTTCTGGGTCATCAAATAAAGTCAGATTTTCTGGGTGCATAGAATGTAATTTTTGTTAAAGGGCGATAAGGAAAGGACTTGGGGTAACAAGTCCTTTGTTTAGATTTATGAACCTGATTAAAACTTCGCGGTTAAGCTAACACTGGCTTGTCGCTCTGCGCCCATCCAGCAATTATTGCGGTCATAACAACTACCCACGTAGGTTTTGTCAAACAAGTTACTGACAGTCAAGCCCACATCGAACGTGGGGTTGATTTGATAACTGCCAGCCAGATCCACCAAGGTGACGCTTGGCAAAGTATCTGAGTTTTCTCTATCAATCTGCATCCCAGCGATGTGTCGCACACCCACTTGTACCGCGGTTTTGGCGTTGGGTTTCATACTTGCCCACAGTGTGGCGTTGTGCTTGGCAATTTGTTGCGGGGTATTGCCGACCAGTTGCGGGTTAAACTCATCCTTGGTGATTTCGGCATCGACATAACCATAGCCGACACCCACATTGAGCCAATCATTGAAACGATGATCGGCAGAAATTTCAAAACCTTTTGATGTGGTTTCACCTGTTTGGGTTTGTTTGGTCCAGTCGGTGGCAGTGACCTTATCATTTTTGCGCGTGATATCGTAGGCAGATAGTGTGGCTTTGGTGGCTTTATCTGGCGAGTTGTATTTTATACCGACTTCAACTTGGTTGGCGGTGGTGGGCTTAAAGGCTTCACCTGTAATATAGTTGACGCCCAATAAGGGTTGAAATGACTGAGCATAGCTGACATAGGGGGCAAACCCATTGTCAAGTTGATACAGGGCTGACAATCGACCGGATGTTTGGTTCGCTTCGTTGACGGTGGTTTTTGCATCGCTACCTGTGGCAGTGGTTTTGGTGGTGCTTTTATAGTCATCATGGCGCAACCCTGCGACCACAGTGAGCTTGTTCCATTGCATTTCATCTTGTAGATAAACGCCGAATTGACTTTGCTCAATATCATCGGTTTGTTGATAGCCAGTCAAACTAAGGGCAGTTTTGCTAAATAAATCATAATCAGGATCGCTTAAATCGATGATGGGTACGCCATTGTACATGGCGTCTGCGTACTTGGCGGTGCTATCGGTTTTTTGATAGTCCACACCCAATAATAAATTGTGCGAGGTATTATCGGTAATCAGACTATAAGCCAATTGGTTATCGGTTGCCCAGTTGGTCATTTTTTCATCGGTCGTGTAGGCGGTGCGTATCAGCTTGCTGTCTGAGCCTTCGCTAAAGCCTTGATGGTAGGTGTTTTTTTGTTGGGCATCGGCATCGGTATAACGCAAGGTATGTTTAAAGGTTAACAAATCATTGATTTTCCAGTTGATGGTCTCGCTTGGCATAAAGACTTTTTTACTAAAATCATTCCATTTATCGCCGGCGTAGGCATCCGCGTCTAACTTACCATAACTGGCTTTATACACTGTGCCAACGCTTGGCAGTGGGGTAGAAGGAACTTGATGAGGGTCATCTTGATAATACAAATTGGCAAGCACCGAGATATTGTTGCTCGGCTTGTATTCGATAGAGGGATTAATTAGCACCCGTTTTTCTTCGGTCGTTTGCATTTGTCCGTCTTTTTCACGGGCTAATGCCACCATCCTATAATTGGTGGTATCGTTAATAGGACCTGTGCTGTCAATGGCGATTTCTTTAAGATTATTGGTGCCTGCGCGTAGTCTGATTTCGTTTTCGGGGATGTTTTTTGGGGTTTTGGCGATTTGATTGACCATGCCGCCCGGCTCATTATAGCCATACAGTGATGAAGCAGGTCCCTTGAGTACTTCCACGGCTTCGGTGGCATAAGCATCGACTTGGGGCATTAAATTCCAAGTTCCATCATACGGCAGACGCATCCCATCATAAAAGTTGGAATAATTCTTAAAACCACGCAGGGTGTATTCATCAAAAATACCAACCGTCCCACGACTTTCGCTACTGACACCTGGCTCATAACGCAGCGCACTCGCGACACTGTCTGCTTGGCGTTGCTGCAATGTCTCTTGCTCGATACGAGAATAACTCATGGGGGTTTTTTCGGGGTCGAGGGCGGTCTTGGTAGCGGTGGTGCGGTAAGCATCACTACGAATGACCAAGGTATCTAATGTGGTTTCAGGTGTTTCTTCGCTATTGGTTGCAACGTCTGCTAGCACTTGACTGGCAAAAACATGGCTGATACCCACCGCCAAACACGCCCGTATTGCTACGGATAAAAAAGATAAACGCATAAGTGACCCCGACCTAATAAATAATTACAGAAATTTACAGTATGGTAAAATTAATGAAAATAATAACAATAATTATTATCATTTGCAATTATATTTAATCAGCTTTTACGAGGTTTTAGGGCAGGTCGTATAGATTCTTAATGCTCACCAATCACTGTAATGGCATCTAGACTGGCTTTTTCGCGTTGCAAACCGGTCAGCTCGCTGAGTTCGCCATTTTTCATCATCAACAATCTATCCGCCTTTTCAAAATAGCTGTCATCATGACTGATAATAAACAGCGTTTTGCCCATTTTTTGCAACATGGGAATAATAGTGTGATAAAACACACGGCGATAGGCAGGGTCTTGGTCAGCAGCCCATTCATCAAGCAGTAAAATAGACTTTTCTTCGGCGACAGCAAGCAGCATGGCAAGGCGTTTGCGCTGCCCTTGCGAAAGTTCGGTGGCGCTAAGTTGGTTATCGGTGACGCTGACTTTTTCTTTGATGGCTAAAATATCTAGCCAATTATCGATTAACTCAGAATTTGGTTCATTTCGTGCGCTTCCCATCACAGTGTTAAACAGATAAAAATCGCTATAAATCGCTGAAAATAACTGGCGATAATGGGGGTAATTTTCTAAGGCGACAGGCTGATTATCGATAAAAATACCCGTGTTTTCAGCATATTTGGGCTGATATAACCCTGTGATGAGCTTGGCAAGTGTAGATTTTCCGCTACCATTGGCGCCAATTAAGAACACCACTTCGCCCCGTTTTAACGTAAAGTTGATATGCTTTAAGCCAAAATTTGCGCTATTGTCATAGTGATAATTTATATTTTTAAAAGTAATGACTTGCCAATTTGGGGTTAAAATTTGGGTATCAAAATTTGGGCTATAGTCAGCAAGCTGTAATGATTGTATTTTTTCCAAGGCAACTTTAGCCGTTTGCACGGTGGGAAATGCCCCAATCGCCATTAGTAGAGGCGACTGGATAAATAATACGGTGAGGGCAAACGTAGTGGCGGTGGCAGTATCTACCCAATGATAAATATTTGCTAGGGCATAAATCACCCCAATTACAGCAAACATCATAATATTTGACCAGCTTACGGCTGACAGATGAAAAGTATCGGCTTTGACAATATGGTTGAAGTAGTCGCTTGCGTGGCGTTGATAATCATTGGTAAATAGACGTTTGGCACGTTCACGATTTAAGGCAAGTTCTTTTCGTCCATCAATCACCGCTTGATAATCTTGATACAGTGCATCATTGATTTCTCGTAATGTGGCTAAATGGGCATACACATGACTAACGAGTTTACTGCTGATAAAAATAGTCAGCGTAATACACCCCATGACCACAAGTAGCATTGGTATGGATAAAAACCCCAAATAAACCGCAGTCGCTGTGCAGATAATTACCCCTTGCACCAGCTCAGGCAAGCGTACAAACGCCACGGTAATCGACTGCACATCGGTAGTTAAGCTAGCTAACAGCTTGGCACTACCGATTTTTTCGATTTGGGCGATTGAAGTGTCTAAGATACGTCTTATCAGTTGCGAGCGTAATTCAAACACAAAGCGATGCCCTAACTGGGTCAAGGCAAGCTGTGACGTAAACGTTGTCGCTAATAAACCCATAATCGCTACCAAAAATACCGCTAATATCTGCCAACTGCCTAAGAGGTTATTATCAGTGCCGACTGCTGCGATTAAAAAACGGTTAATAAAGGCGATAATAGCGACATTCACCAAGGCATTAAGCAGATTGAGCAAGATGACTTTGATAAAGGCAATACGGTGCTGTTGCCAGATGAGGGTCATAAGGGGCATGGTAGTAGGGAACATGTATTTCCTGTTTAGCTTTTATTTTTTAGCCAGTCTCAAATAAAAATCGGACAAAGCAAGCTTTATCCGATGGCAAACGTTAACAATGTGTCAAATTAAAAATCAAAGGTCGCTGACAGCTTCAATGTGCGTGGCTCACCTAAGGTAAGATAGCCTGCACCGTTGTCACCTGCCGTATTTTCATAACCGCCCACCGATGACCAGTAGTCTTTATCGGTGACGTTAGCAATCACCCCTTTGAGCGTGACTGCTTTACCGGCAAGTTGGGTTTTATATCTTGCGCCCAAATCCACAGTGGTGTAGCCATCGACTGTTAGGGTGTTGGCATCATTGGCGTAACGCTTGCCAGTATGGATGACATCGCCTGTTAAGGTTAAGCCGTCTAGTTGTGGTAAGTCATATTCTAGCCCTAGATTTAACAGGTGTTTTGCCGCACCGATAACTTGCTTCCCTTCAGTGGCATCGCTACCAGTATCTTTTTGTTGGGTATCTAGGAAGGTCACGCCGCCTAGCACTCGCATATTGGCGGTGGGTTGTCCATATACATTGAGCTCAACGCCCTTATGTTGGTTTTTGCCATGCGCTTCAAAGGTGGTATCAACCGTAGTATAACGCGGCTTGTTGGTTTGAAAAGCGGTGAGACCTGCACCGATAACGCCACGGTCGTATTTCACGCCGATTTCGCTTTGTTTGGTGACGTACGGTGACATGGCTTGACCTGCATTGGTCAGCTCAGTTGCTACGCCATCGATGGTGGTAGTAAGTGGGGCAGTTTCGCCTTTGCTGAGGCTTTGCATGTAGTTAGCAAAGACTGACCATTCATCGGTTGGGCGATATAATAGGGCAAACGCAGGCGTGGTTTTACTTTCTTTATATTTGCCATTACTGGCTTGGGTGGTGGGGTTAAAACTTTCGTCTTCAATGATTTGGTGTCTTGCCCCCAAGGTCACTTGAAGTTTATCATCCATGAAGGCTAGGGTATCTGCCAATGCCACACTGGTGAGGGTGGTTTCGCCTGTCTTGGTAGGATGGTTGATATCGCCACCTGCCAACGCCGCTGCTGACCAGCTGGGTTTGGCGTACGAGGTTGGGTGATATAAATTGGTCGTCAGCGTATTTTGCCAATCAAATTGATAAGGCGCTTTTGTCTGTGCTTTATAGATATTGCCAGACACTACCCAGTTATGGTTGATTTTGCCTGAGGTCAGTTTCCCACGGATACCGATTTCGCCTGTGTTGATGTCGTCCTCACGGGCATTGTCAAAGCGGTAGGTGGTGCCATCGCCATTTAGATTAGTGACCGTCAAATTAGCAAGCGAGTTTTCTTCTTCGCCATGACGAAAGCCATACGCGCCATACGCAGTCAAATTTGGGCTAAGGTCATATTCAGCCCGTAATGTACCAAATACATCTTTTTCATTTGAATAACTCCACGGTTGCGACCAGTTGCTTTTGGCATCAGCGGCATTGGGTACACGGTTTAAACCTGACAAGGTGACATTGGTGCGTGTTTTTTGCAGCTCGTTATTTTGATAGCCCAAATCTGCCGATAACCGCATGTTATCTTGGCGATAATCTAAGCCCAAACCGACCAAACCCAATTTGGCTTTTTCATCATCGACGGCTGTACCGCCGTCTTGATACGCGACATTGGCACGCACACCGTACGCTTGATTTGCGCCAAACCGTTGTCCCACGTCTAGGGCAATTTTACCATTTTCGGCATTTTCGCTGCTGATAGTGACTTTACGAATCGGCGTTTGAGTGGCACGCTTTGGCAGCAAATTGACTGTGCCTCCTTTATTACTACCCCCAGGCGCCATCCCATTTAGGAAGGTACTCGCGCCACGTTGTACTTCGACCCGCTCAAATAGCTCGCTTGCGATATATTGACGGGGCATAATGCCGTATAAGCCGTTCATCATGGTATCGTCAGAGTTGGTGACAAATCCGCGAATAAGGTAAGCTTCTTGAAAGTTACCAAAGCCACGAGCCACACGCACGGTTGAATCTTTTTTTAGGATATCGCCAACAGAATCTGCTTGTTTATTTAAAATAAAGTCATTGGTATAGGCCGTGGTCGAAAAAGGCGTTTCCATGGTCGATTGATTACCCAAAATACCGATACGGCTACCTGTAGCGACTTGCCCACCTTGATAGGCTGGCGACAAACCAGTTTTTGACGCATCCGCACTTGCAGTCACCACGATTTCATCGAGTAAGGTTTCTGTGGCAGCATCCGTGGTATTTGCTTCTTCTGCCATCGCCGCGGTTGATAACAAGCCAATCGTACTCGCTGCCAAAGCCGAACGCACTGCTAAAGATAATAGGGATAAACGCATATTCGATCACTCAAAAGACAATACAGAAAACATTTTTGCGAATGATAACAATTATTATTTGTATTTACAATAAGTAATGATAGCGCAACCAAAGAAGTTATGTTTTAATTTTTCATACCTTTCATCAACCATAAAAAATATAAACCGCCTACGATGGAAGCGATTGTGCCCGCAGGTATTTCATAGGGAAAAATCGCATAACGTCCCACCCAATCAGCAATCAACATCAATCCTGCGCCCAGTAGCGCTGATAAGGCTAATTGATGAGGTAACTGCACTGCCCCGAGTGTCTTGGCTAAATGCGGCGTCATCAATCCAATAAAACTTAGCGGTCCAACCGCCAGTGTCGAGACAGTGCTTAACACTGCTACAAGGCTAAAAATCAGTATTTCGCTACGTTTTACTGATACGCCCAAACTGCGAGCCATCGTTTCATCTAAGCTAATCACCCTAAGCGGCTTTAATAGCAAAAAACTGAGCAAAAATAACACAATACCAATAATCAGTAATGCCCACGCCGTCACAGGATAAGCATGGTATGTTGTACCTGATAGCCAATTAAGCATCGCTTGTAAGCGAGGGTCGCCTGACAGTTTGATTAAAGTTAACATACCACCCATCAATGCAGAAATCGCCACACCGACGAGCAATAAATAGCTTGAGGATAGCCGACGAGCAAGCCATAAAATCAACAGTAACACCAAAGCCGCACCTAACAGTCCACCCAATAACGGCAATCCCAATGCCCAAAAAGAATCGGTTGCCAGTCCCAGTGTGCCTAATATCACTGGACTAAGCACGAATACCAATACCACCCCCAATGCCGCACCTGAACTGATGCCCATGACTTCAGGACTTGCCATCGGATTTCGAGTCAAGTTTTGTAATAGCACCCCTGCGGTAGCCAGCATCAGACCTGTTGCCATTGCCGATAAGGTACGCGGCAGACGAAAACTCTCGATAAAACTTGCCTCGGTATGCCACCCAAAACTGCCCATTGCATCAGGGGAAATATATAATACACCCACCGTCACAAGCAGCAACAACCCAACCGCAACCGCCCAAAAACCGCCACCAAAATATCGGCGTTTGCTGGCCAACAGGCTAGGGCTTTGTTCGGCAATCATGGGCTGTTTACTTTGTCGAATGACCAACCAAATAATCAACCCGGCACCTAATATCCCTGTGACCGATCCCACAGGCAGCGTAATATTAAGTAATGGTTTGAACCAGGGTGACAGCAGCGTCACAATGTTATTAGTGAGCCATAACAACATCGCCCCAAAGGCAAATCCTGCCATTAAGCGTTGCCCAATCGGGCGAATCGCTACTACATTAACGACACTTGCCGCAGCCAAGCCCACAAAACTTAAAACGCCCACGCGGCTTACCACGCTTGCCGTGACGACCGCAACAAGGGTTACTACCAGCATACGAACAGCAGCCACAGGCACTCCCAAGGCTTTGGCTTGGCGTTCATCAAGGCTCATGATGGTTAAAGGTTTGACCAAAAACAACAAGATAACGGGCAAGATTAAGCTTATCAGCACAAAAAACTGGCTATTTTGCCAACTGGTTTGGGTTAAGTTACCGCTTTCCCATGCCATGATCCCCATAACCCTTTCTGAGAAAAAAATCATCAACAGTGAGGAAATAGCAGAAAACAAAATATTGACCACCAAACCACCCAAAATGAGCACCACAGGATTCATACGGCTGTTGGCAGCAATCGCAAACACCAAGCCCATACTTAGCAATGCCCCACCAAATGCCACCCAAAAGCTACCATATAAGCCAAAACTGGGAAAAAACAGCGTCACAATTAATAAAGCCAATTGTGCCCCTGTCCCTACCGCAAGCGTACTATCTGAAGCAAGGGTGTTTTTGACCAATTGCTGTAGCAAGACACTGACTACGCCCAGTAATCCCCCGGCAAATATCGCCACTAACATAGTCGGCAAAATTTGTAACTGCGCCACCATTTGCGCTAAGGTTAGCGACTGTGAACGAGCAAATAATAATCCCAATGCATCATGCCAAGTATTTTTAAGGACTAAAGCCGTGGTCATTAAAACCAGCGACAATAAGCCAATAAAAAGCCAAATGGCAGGGGCATTAAAGGGCTTGGTAACTCGCTGGTTATCTCGCTGGTTCTGTTGAAGCCTAGTTTTATTACCCATGCGCCTTGTCCCCTAACCAATGAGCCTGATTTAATCGCTCGCCAAATACCACCATAGAAGAGACGCCGCCATATAGCCAAATCGGCGGTAATACTGCCATACAGCGGCTATTGTTAGCCCTTGCGCCATAGCCTAGCCGCTGCCACAGCAAATTCTTGGCTAATTCTTGACGTAGCATAGGGCTAAACGGCTCAACCACTACCAAACAGGTATCATCATCAAGTTTTGCCAAATCACTCAATGCCAGCGAATTAAATCCCCAAAGATTGCCTTTACCCATCTGATCTTCAAGGGTAATCAAATTTAACCCCATCACCTCAAAGGTCGGTCGAAACAAGCTATTGTTGGTATAAATCCGCAAATTATTGCTATCGGCAAACTGCACCACCGCAATTTTTTTGATGTGGGGATACTTTTGGCGAAATGTCGCACCAAGCTCGCCAAGCTGTTTTTTTGACTGGGTTAAAAATTGCTGGGCGCGCTGCGGCTGATGAATAATTTCACCTAGCTGAAGTGTCGGTTCAGCATAGTCCTGCCAAGTCGCTATCGCGTTTTTTGACATAAAACTCACCGACTTATGGGGTGTGTTGCCGTAAGCAGGCCTTAGATGGGCATAAAAATCATTATCAATAATCACAATATTGTTAGAAGGTGAGGTGAGTTGGGCAAGCCGTTCAAAGTTTGGGGTAAATCGCTCCCCAATATCGATAATATCACTTGGCAGCGAGGGCGTACCCACCCATTCACGGTAGCTTTTGGTATCGCCTGTGGCAATCGGTGGATAGCCTAGGGCGGTGAGTGTCGAAGCCACCGCCCAATCAGGGGTGATGACTTTGACGCTGTGAGCATCTGTGGGCGGTGCTTCAAGCTTTAAAGCCCCCTGAGGCTGGCAAGCCGTCAAAAAAAACAAAACAATCAACAGGCAAGAAGCTCTCATCACACCACCGCCACTTTATTACCGGTGACTGGGTGACTTAATAAATGCAAATTGATACCAAAAATCTGGTCAAGCACTTGCGGTTGCATGGTACTGGCGATATCACCAACATGACAAAGCTTGCCATTTTTTAACGCAATAAACTCATCACAAAACTGTGCCGCAAGATTAATATCATGAATAATAATCACAATCGCCTTGTTTTTGTGCCGTGCCAAATCACGAATGAGACGCAGTATTTCAACTTGATAGACGATATCGAGCGGGGCAAGTGGTTCATCAAGTAGCAAATAAGGCGTATCTTGAGCGATACACATGGCAAGCCACGCCCTAGCGCGCTCACCCCCTGATAGCGTCGCCACCGATTGCTGGGCAAACGGGGTGACTTGGGTCAGCGCCATTGCTTCGCGCACCCTAGTATGGTCTTGTGGCGTAGGCTTTTGTAGCCATTTTTGATAAGGGTATCGCCCTAACATTACCAGTTCGGCAACGGTAAATTGACTGGCATCAGGCAATTTTTGCGGTAAATAGGCGACTTGTTGGGCGAGGGTTTTTGGCGGTAAATCAAAGATTGATTTGTCAGGCAAATCCTGTAATAAAATCTGTCCGCTAGTGGGGGTGGTTTCCCCTGCCAAAGCTTTAATCAATGTCGATTTGCCCGAACCGTTATGCCCAATTAAGGCATAGATTTTTCCCTTCTCAATGGTGACATTGATGTTGTGTAAAAGGGTTTTTTGTTGGCGCATGACGGTAAGCGATTGGGTGGTTAGCATGAGTTGAACCGGGTCAAAGTTTTAAAATAGCAAATCATAGCATTGATGATAATAATTATCATTAATTTTTATAAATAAGAATTAATATCATTTAAGATATTGATAACGATTCTCATTCACACTATAATACAGCGATTTCAAAAGTTTCCCTAAACATACAGCGCTATAACTATGTCTATCCAACGTCAAGCTAACTTTAGTCAAGCCCATTTCTCAAACGATATTAGCAGCATAGTCGATAAAAAGTCGGGCACGTTGGCGCTGATTGGCGTATTGAGCTTACATGGTATCGTAGCTATTAGCTTGGCAAATATGGCAATGCCAAATATCAAACCGCCCAACGTCACGCCACCGTTAGAAATTAGCTTTATCACGCCACCCTCTGCGGCAGACAAGCCTAAAGAGATGGCGGTAACAGCTGAGCCAAAACCGATAAAACAACTACCTAAGCCCATAGAAAAACTAGCAGAAAAAACAAAAGAAAAGCCGATAGAAAAACCCATCAGCAAGCCTATCGAGAAAACAGTCGAAAAACCGATTCCTCAACCGATGGCTAAAAAACCTGTAGAACAACCGATTAAACCATTACCCGAACCGTCGAAACCAGTAGAAAAAACTATCGTCAAGCCGCCACAGGTTGACCAAAACATTGTCATGGCAAGGCAACTAGCCCTCGCCAATGAGCGAGCCGAACACGCGCAAAAACAACAATTTGAGCGCCAACAAGCACTTGCCAAACAGCAAGACTTAGAGCGGCAACAAGAATGGGAACGACAACAAGTCCTTGCACGGCAAAAAGCGTTGGAAAACCAATTAATTGAACGACAAGAACGTGAGCGCAAACAAGCAGAAGTGGATCGTCAAAAAGCGCTAGCTGATGCCAAAGCCAGACAAGCAGATGAAGCTAGGGCGAAAGCCGAAAAGGCAAGACAAGAACAAGCCGACAAGGATAAAGAAGCGCAACAAGCTCAAAATAATTCACCTGTAAGCTTTTCGGCAGGGCAAGCAAGTTGGCGACGGCAACCTAGTTTTAGCTGTCATAGTGAAGACCTGGAAAATGGCGCATTGACGGCTATTATTCGCTATACGGTGGACAAACAAGGCAATCCAACCAGTGTCACTTTAGCCAAATCAACTGGCAATGCCAGAGTCGATAGACAACTGTCTATGCAGGCTAAAAGCGGCAAATTTAACCCCTTTACCAAAAATGGTGTACCGGTAGTGGGTATTGTCAACCTACCGGTTCGCTGTCAATAAAGATGATTATTAAAGAAATCCGTTCTTCATAAAGCTTATCCCCGTACAAATTGCTTTAACTAACATCAATTGCCCAGTGTAGATATAAAAAACCCTCTAAATAAGCTATTTAGAGGGTTATTCTTAGAGGTTTTTTTGCTAGCTGAAGAATTAATTGTATTCAATAACAAAATCTTCAGTGGCTACGCGTACTTTTGCCATAGGCGCAATCCAATCACGTGCTGGATCTGAAACACCCACGTACATGATTACGATACTTTTTAGCCCCAATTTCTCTAAACCTAATACCTCGTCAATCAGCTTAGGATCGAAGCCTTCGGCAGGGCAACTGTCTACTTTAAGCTCTGCTGCTTGAGCCAACGCAAGTCCCAAGCCAATGTAAGCTTGGCGAGCGATATGTTCAAAATTTTCGTCTGCGCTTTTTTTGGCCACGCTTGCTTTGAGCATGGAAGTATAGCTATCAAAACGCCCTCTAGGTAAGCCACGCTCATCTGTGGTCATGTCATACACGGTATCAATTTTTTCAGCGCTATAATCCTGTCAACCTGCAAAAACAAGCACGTGAGAACATTCTTTCATGCAGTCAGGATTGAGCGCACCCGCCACTAGCTGCGCCTTGATGGCTTGGTTTTTTACCACGATAACTTTAAAGGGCTGCAATCCCGATGAGGTGGGCGCAAGTCGGGCAGCTTCGATAATTTTATCGATATTTTCTTGACTCACGCTTTGGTTTGGATCAAAGGCTTTGACGGCATGGCGCCATTGTAAATTTTCAATCAGTGACATGAAATATTCCTAATATAGTAGTGACAAAGTAATATAGTGATAAAGATTATTGCCCAAGTTTTTCAAGCTCGATTTTACCAATTTTATCATTGGCTTTTAGATAGCTTGAGTGATTTTCAACTTGCTCAACAAAACGGTGAATGTGCGGGAACTGGTCTTTTGGCAGATGGGCGAGCGCAGCTTGTAGCGGAAAGCTCATCAAGATATCTGCCCCTGTCAATGTATTACCAACAAACCAAGCGTTGCCACTTTTGGCTTGCTCAGCCAAATGCTGCTCGACATAACCTAGCTGTAAACCCACTTGGCTTTGACAAAATGCAGAAAACTTATCCCCTGCGTACATGTTGGCAATTAAGGCAAAAGCTAAAGAGCCTTCAGCATAGTGTATCCATTGTAGGTAATCAGTATAATCTGCGGTATTGATGGCAGGTTTTAGTTTGCCTTGCCCATACCTATCAATCAGGTATTCAACAATTGCGCCACTTTCAGCGATGGTTGTCAACTCGCCAGTGTCGTCGTCCATAATGATGGGGGCTTTACCAAGCGGATGGATTTGCTTTAGGTCTTCAGGGGCTAGCTTGGTTTGGCTGTCGCGCTCAAAAATCACTGCTTTATAAGCCACGCCCAATTCTTCAAGCAGCCAAGCGATCCGCTGCGAGCGAGACTGGTTTAGGGTATATAGGGTAATCATGCCACGACCTTGGTATGAAGGCGTACGTCAACATTGCCACGCACGGCATTAGAATACGGGCAGACTTTGTCCGTCGTTTCAACCAACGCTTGGGCTTGCTCTTCGCTGACGCCGCTAAGTTCAATGTACAAATCGATGTCAAGCGCATAACCGCCTTGGGTATTCATGCCAAGCCCAACTACTGCTGAGGTTTTTGAGCTGACGCCTTCTAGCTTCATACGCTGTGCCACATGAGTCAACGCATTGTCAAAACAAGCGGCATAGCCCATGGCAAATAATTTTTCTGGGTTGACGCCTATGCTATTTTGCTCAGGGGATTGTAAATCAAAGCCCAGTGAACCATCTTCTAGTGCAACGTGACCTGAGCGGCCACCGGTTGAGATCGCAGTTGGGGTTTTATAAAAAATTTTCATAAGAGTACCTTTTTTTGAATTGTTAACTTGCGTGAATGAATAAAAAAAATCGGCGATAGGCGTTACAACATTCGCCACAGTATTTAGGTTTTAAAAAATTATATTTTACACAATATAATTTTCAGTGCCTAGACAAGGTAATAAAATTCTCACACGCTGCATACAAACTAATAACAAATGACTAAAAATGCTAAATCTAACGATACCCTAACAAGACGCATGATAATAGATAAGACGTAGGCAGATAGCGCTTAATGCTAAAAATTTGTTTAGTGGTTTTTGGGTGATATATTCTGGGTACACACCTCTGTATGAGTCGGGCAGAGTTTTTTCGCCACTTGCTGTAGCAGTTCTATTCCTTCGTCATCTAACTGCATGGCAGCCAACATAGCACTGGGAATGGTAGCGGCTTGAACTTTTAAGGCATCCCCTTTAGCAGTGAGCGAGATCTGTACTACCCGTTCGTCTTGCGTGGCACGCTCACGATGCACAAAGCCTTTGGCTTCAAGACGCTTTAATAAAGGGGTTAAGGTGCCGGTATCAAGGTCTAGAAAATCGCCCAATGAGCCAACAATTTGTGGACTTTTTTCCCATAGCACCAGCATAACAAGGTATTGTGGATAGGTCAAATCCAAGGCTTTTAGCAGGGGGCGATAGTGGTTAGTGATACTTTTTGACAGTGAATAAATGGGAAAACATAATTGGTTACTCAGTTTGAGGGCATCAAGGCTCATCGTATTTTTTGGGACTCTAGAGATGAAAGGGTCATTGACCACTATAGGAAAAAACGCATCTTTGTGCAATCATTAACCACAATTAGCGGTCTGTACGGTCAAGCAGTTGATAGCCGATGATAGTGCATAATGTGCCAAAGATGGCGGGTTAAATAACGGTCATTTGTTTTTAAATTCATAATCTTGCATAATGGGTTTGGTATACTAAAAATCAAGGTGGGGATATGCTAATTGAGCCTTGGCACTGGCTGATTTTGGGGTTAGTGCTGATTATTCTTGAACTATTCTTGACCAGTTTTGTGAGTTTATCGATTGGTGTGGCGGCGATTGTGGTGGCCGCTTTGTCATGGCTATTACCGTTTAGCTGGTTTTTTTGGCTGATGGTATGGCTGATACTGTCGGTGATTTTTACTATCATTGGCTTTAAATTTATCAAGCCGTATATGCAAAATCGTACCACAGCAGGATTGGGTTCGGGGGTTATCATCGGGGAAACAGGCATGATTGTTCAAAGTCCGCAAGCAGATAAATTGGGCAAGATTCGTTTTAGTGTGCCAATTTTTGGGGCGGATGAATGGGTGTGTCGTAGCTACCAAAGCGCACCGCTAGCAGTTGGCGATAGAGCCATTGTGGTGGATGTCATCGGTAATGAGTTGCTTGTAGAATCCACCAAGCATAAATAGGCATTAGTAAGCATCAATAAAGGAATTGTCATGGAAGCGTTGAGCGGTATTGGTATTTTTTTGGTCGCCTTTGTGCTATTTACCCTTTATAAAGGGGTAAAAATCGTACCACAAGGGTTTAAGTGGATTGTACAGCGTTTGGGTAAGTACCATCAGACCTTAGAGCCTGGGTTGAATTTTATCATTCCTTATGTCGATAACGTGGCATATAAAGTAACCACCAAAGACATAGTTTTAGATATTCCATCACAAGAGGTCATCACCCGTGATAACGTCGTGATTATCGCCAATGCGGTGGCGTATATCAATATCGTGCATCCAGAGCGCGCCGTATATGGTATTGAGAATTACGAGCAGGGCATTCGTAATTTGGTACAAACCTCACTGCGTTCTATCATTGGTGATATGGATTTTGACAGTGCGTTATCATCGCGTGACCAAATCAAAGCCGCGCTAAAAATGTCAATTTCTGATGATATCACCGATTGGGGAATTACCCTAAAAACCGTGGAAATTCAAGATATTAGCCCATCATCCACCATGCAAATGGCGATGGAAGAACAGGCGGCTGCGGAGCGTCAACGCCGTGCTACAGTGACCAAAGCGGATGGTCAGCGCCAAGCGGCGATTGCAGAAGCCGATGGACGTCTTGAGGCTTCACGGCGTGATGCCGAAGCGCAAGTGGTACTGGCGAGAGGCAGTGAACAATCAATTCGCTTGATTAGTGAAGCGGTGGGCGAGCGCGAGATTCCGCTGCTATATCTACTAGGTGAGCAGTACATCAAAGCCATGACTGATATGTCAAAATCACCGAATGCCAAAACCGTGGTATTGCCTGCTGATATCTTAAATACCGTGCGCGGTATGATGGGGGAAGTGAGCGATAAAATCCACCGTCCTTAAATTTGGCGTGACTCACCTGCTCATTAAAACGCTGACTGAAGCCGCTGACTGAAAACCGCATCACCTTGCGGTTTTTTATTCGCCAAAATTGGGTAATCATGACATTTTAGGATATACAATATGCGTGAAATGAAAAATTTACTATTGGTATTACATACCCCATCAGATAACACCCAGCGATTAGCAGAAGTTGCAAAATCCGCCACACAGCTAGCGGATATTGATAACGTCACTGTGATTGTTAAAATACCCTTACAAACCCAAGTGGAAGATGTGTTAAAAGCGGATGCTATTATCATTGGCACAACCGAAAATTTCGGTTATATGGCGGGGCTGACCAAGGATTTTTTTGAGCGAATTTATTACCCGGTGCTTGAGCAAAAACAAGGGCTGCCTGTGGCGTGCTATATCCGTGCTGGGCTTGACGGTACAGGTAGCAAACGCGCGGTAGAGAGTATCGTCACGGGGTTGCGTTGGCGCTGGATACAACCGCCTTTAGTATTAAAAGGTGAATGGTCAAGCGCATTTGATGAGCAAGTCGCTGAGCTTACCATGGCAGTCTGTGCGGGTTTATCATTGAATATTTTATAACCGCTTTAGCATGATTTCCGAGTAAATTACTCAAGTTTTTTTTCCGCGTGATTAGCAAATTTGTTATAATATCAACAATTTCACATTGTATGACACGCTGTAAGGATAGTTATGACCCGTAAGCCTGAACTTTTATGCCCTGCTGGCACTTTTCGTAATATGCAATATGCGTTTGCCTATGGCGCAGATGCCGTCTATGCGGGACAAGCACGCTATAGCTTGCGGGTGCGCAATAATGATTTTGATGAGGAAAATCTTGCCAAAGGGATTGCCTACGCCCATTCACTGGGCAAGCAATTTTATGTCGTGGTCAATATCCAAGCGCATAATGCCAAGCTTAAAACCTTTATCGAAGACATCCGCCCTGTGATTGAGATGAAACCCGATGCGCTGATTATGTCAGATGCTGGGATGATTATGATGGTGCGTGAAGCCTTCCCAGAGCAGGTAATTCACCTATCGGTGCAGGCGAACGCGGTGAACTGGGCAACGGTAAAGTTTTGGAAACAAATGGGCGTCAGCCGTGTGATTTTGAGTCGCGAGTTGTCACTCAAAGAAATCGAACAAATCATCGCTGAAGTGCCCGATATGGAAATTGAGGTGTTTGTGCATGGGGCACTTTGTATGGCGTATTCGGGTCGTTGTTTGCTCTCTGGCTATATCAATAAACGCGATGCCAACCAAGGCACTTGTACCAATGCCTGTCGCTGGTCATACAACACCTATAAAGCAGAAGAAAACGAAACGGGCGATATCGTGCCAACGCAGCCTATCAATAGCCCAGAAGTTTTTGTGCCTACTCAAGCCACGCAAGAAGATGCCATTCAAACTATCAATCTAAATGGTGATGTGGTGATGGGCGATGACTATGTACAGCAGCCATCGGATGAAGTGGTACTGATTGAAGAACAAGGTCGCCCAGGCGAATTGATGGCGATGTTTGAAGATGAACATGGCACTTATATTATGAATTCTAAAGACTTACGTGCCGTTGAGCTAGTGCCTGAGCTAACCCATATGGGCGTACACTCACTCAAAATCGAAGGCCGTACCAAGTCGCATTATTATGTGGCGCGCACCGCGCAAGTGTACCGTCAAGCGATTGATGATGCCGCCGCTGGTAAGCCATTTGATACAGGCTTAATCACCGCACTCGATGGGCTCGCCAATCGCGGCTATACCGAAGGCTTTTTACGTCGCCACGTGCATAGTGATTACCAAAACTATGAATATGGGTCATCAAAAACCGATCATCAGCAGTTTGTTGCCGAGATTAGCGACATTACCCCAACACGCTTAACCTTAATAATTAAGAACAAATTGATGGTGGGTGATACCATCGAAATCATGACACCACAGGGTAATTTGAGCTACCCCCTCAAAGAAATGTGGGATAAACAAGGTGAGCCGATTGATGGCGCTTTAGGCTCTGGCTGGGTGTGTCAAATCGCCAATCCGTTTAAAGAGATGCAGGATGATGTATTGCAATTTGCGTTAATCATGAAAAGCGTCAGTGAGCCGATTTTCACCTAAGGTGATTTTGCTATCGCGGTATCAGGCGGGAATTATGGACGCAAGATGACAGTGGATGGTACATGAGGTATGGCGCCTAAGTGCGGTGTCCCTCATTAATCGCTAAAGGTGTTAATTGCTAAAGGTAAAAACAGACTACAAGACATGGCACTAAAAATCACTTCCGACTGTATCAATTGCGACATTTGTGAGCCTGAATGCCCAAATGAAGCCATTAGCTACGACAATAAAGTACAGAAAACTTACGTCATCAATCCTGACTTGTGCACCGAATGCATCGGGTTCTATGATGAGCCAACCTGCGATAAAGTCTGTCCGATTGACTGCATCATCAAAGACGATGAACGCACTGAATCGCCCGAACAGCTGCTTGCAAAATATAAGCAAATTTGGCAAAAATAATACTAACAAAAAGTTGCGGTAAATGTCGCTAAAACATTTTACTATAAGTTAATCAATTTTTTTTTGAAGTGATTACTGGCATTTTTTATCAAACAACAACTTTTAAAGTGACATTCATGTTTAAAAAAAATAACAAAGCGACTGACCATGAGGCACAACAATCGAAGCGCTCAGCACAGCCTCGCAAACAAAAAAATACAGCTAAAAAGCGTCACGTTGTCGCGAAACTCATTGGCGTCGGTATGACAGCCACAGCGGCAACGGGCGTAACTGCTGTCCTAGGCAGTTATGGCGCATGGCAATATGCCAAGCAGCAATATAAAGCGCGCCGTTTATATACACCTGCCTTTAGTGGGGTCGTCACCAATCAGCATTTTAAAGGTAAGGTGCACAAGGTCGGTGAGTATTTGACCTTTGTCACCGATGGCGCTACCTATGCACTCAATGACCCATTACTGCGTATCCAATCGCTGTATCAGTCCAATAAAACACCTACTGACAACCAAGCCAGTCATCAAACCAAGCTTATGGATCAGGTGCATTGTGATGATGTCACCATTGTTGCAGAACTCAGTGAAAAAGGACATTATGGCTATTTAGGGCATTTGGACTATCAGTTAACCGTGGTTGACACCGCAGATGATGCCATGAATTTTTAATGGCGTTTTTTAATAGAGTATAGTATCGCATTCGTGACATACGAATGATTGTAATCACCCAAGTTGAACCATCATCAAAGGAGCTGAAGATGACAACAAAATTTATCCCAAAACCCTATCGTATCGAGCGCAATGACTGCCAAGCCATGCTGATTGATATACAAGAAAAACTTGCGCCCCATATTGCCGAACATCGAAAATTACTCAAAAAAACAGCGATTTTGATTCAAGGTCTACAAGCGCTCAATATTCCCATTATGGTTAATGAGCAATACCCCAAAGGACTGGGGTCTACCTTACCAGAGTTGACGCAGTTACTATCTGAAAAAAATACGCCAGTGTTTGAAAAAACAACCTTTAGCGCCTGTGATACGCCAAACTCTTGGCATCATATCGCCCAGCAAAATCGCAACAATGTGATTTTATTTGGCACAGAAACCCATGTCTGTGTCATGCAGACGGCGTTAGACTTACTCGATAACGGTATGCAGCCCATCATTATCACCGATGCGGTAGGCTCGCGAGACCTGTATGACCGTAAAATTGCGATTCGTCGTATGCGCCGTGCCGGTGCGGTCGTCACCACCACCGAAGCGATTTTATTTGAGCTGTGTCGTAGCTCAGAAGACCCCGCGTTTAAAACGATTTCAGCGCTAGTCAAGTGAACACGACTCAGACCATGCATGATTAAGAGGTATCTGATGCAACCACTTATTGATTATCTGTTGGCATTGGATGCCTTAAAATCAGTCAACCGCCGCAACTATACTACCCAACTCTCTAAAGACACGCCACGACGTCTTGAAAATTCTGCCGAGCATTCATGGCATTTGGCGATGGCATGTTGGGCAGTCGCGCAGCATTTCAAACTGGATGTCAATCATGAAAAACTGCTTAAACTGGCACTGGTTCATGACTTGGGCGAAATTGAGGCGGGCGACACATTCTTATACGCTGATAAACGCTCGCAGGCGCATGTGGATGAGCGCATTGGTGTAGAAAAACTGACGATGATGACTGGCAACCCCGTTTCAGAATTGTTGACGCTGTGGGATGAGCAAGAAACAGGTCATAGTGCTGAAAGCAAACTACTTAAAGCAGTAGATAGGCTATTGCCCTTTATGCTCAATATGGTGACAGATGGCGGTGCGTGGACAGACCATCAGGTCAAACGCTCCCAAGTCAAAGCTGCCCAAGCATTTATCAGCGAGGATTTTCCCGAGATTCACGACTGGATAACCGAGCAAATTGCCATTGCGGTACAACAGGGTTGGTTGATTGAAGATTAAATTCTGCAGGGAGTCATATAATTAAAAAATTAGCGATTGCTTTAGGATTGGTTTTAGGCCTTATGGGTATTACCCATGCAGAAGTTTACAAGCTAGACCCAAAATCAACCCAATGCTATCTGTTTAGCCACGATAAATTACAGCAAAAACTCGCTTGCAATATGACAGCCACCGCTGCCACGGGCAAAGTTTGGTGGGCGAAGCGAAATTTTAATCTAGCCAATGGCAAAACTATCAAAACATTTGCCAAAGACACTCAGCGTAAATACCTATCCAAAACCGATAAAATTTTGATGCCTTTTACTTCAGAGCTAGACAGGGGTGATGAGCAAATTAGCATTGCCACCATTAACAATCAACCTGCAATTCGTCAAAACCGCTGGCTAAAAGATTACCGTGTGATGAGTTCGGAAGAATTTTGGGGCAATCATACTGAATTATTGCCTAATCAAATGACAGACAGGTTGGCGTGTTTACAATTAGAGGATAACTCCTTCGAGATTTGCACGCCATACAACCACAATGATTTTCGTACTGACTAATCCAAATAAAAAACTAAGCCAAATAAAAAACGTGCGACATAGGCACGTTTTTTAACTCACTATTTTTAAAATCACTAACAGTTAAACAATCTCTGGCGATTGGTTATTATCAATCACTGCCTCATTGACTGTGACGGTTTTGCCGGGTGTCATTGAAGGCAGTTCATACATGGTATCGAGCAGGGTGTTTTCAATAATGGAGCGTAACCCACGCGCGCCGGTACGACGCTTTAGCGCTTGTTTGGCAATCGCCACTAGCGCATCATCGGTAAACGATAACTTCGCATTTTCCATCTCAAACAAGTATTCGTATTGTTTGACCAGCGCATTTTTTGGCTCGGTTAAGATTTGTACCAATGCTTCTTCATCCAGTTCTTCGAGTGTCGCCACCACAGGCAGACGACCAATTAACTCTGGAATTAGACCAAATTTAATCAAATCTTCTGGCTCGACTTGCTTGAACAATTCACCGGTTTTTTTGCCGCTATCTTTGGCTTTTACCTCAGCGTTAAAACCGATACCGGTTTTTTCGGTACGCTGTTGAATGACATTGTCGAGACCGGCAAACGCACCGCCACAAATCACCAAGATATTACTGGTATCGACCTGAATCATCTCTTGGTTTGGGTGCTTACGACCGCCTTGCGGTGGAATATTGGCAACCGTACCCTCAATCAGTTTCAACAGCGCTTGCTGTACGCCTTCGCCCGACACATCACGGGTAATTGAAGGGTTTTCGCTTTTACGGCTGATTTTATCAATTTCATCGATATAGATAATGCCTTTTTGCGCTCTCTCGACATCAAAATCTGCCGCTTGTAACAGTTTTTGTACGATGTTTTCCACGTCTTCACCGACATAACCTGCTTCGGTCAAGGTTGTGGCATCGGCAAGCGCAAATGGGACATCAAGTAGGCGAGCAAGGGTCTGTGCCAGTAAGGTTTTGCCAGAGCCCGTTGGACCAATCAGCAAAATATTACTTTTTGATAGCTCAACCATCGCATCTTCAGCGCCAAGTGTGGTCAATGCTTTATCTTCACGCAGTTTTTCACTGACCTTTAAGCGTTTATAGTGATTGTAAACGGCGACTGCCAAAGTTTTTTTGGCTTTATCTTGACCGATGACATACTCATCTAAGTGGCTGCGGATTTCTTTGGGCGTTGGCAATTTGCGCGCTGCCCAGTTTTCGCGCTCATTGGTATCACTACCGTCGCTGCCCGATGACTTGGATTCAGCGATTAAATCATCGCACAGTTCAATACACTCATTACAGATATTGGCGTCTTGACCTGCAATTAGCTTTTTTACTTCGTGTTTGGCTTTACCACAAAACGAGCAGTGTGGCTCAATGTCATTTTTTGACATAAAAAAACGCTCCTAAAATTATGCTTGTCTTAATTACTTCGTGATTGTGTGACCTATTAAGCAATGCTTGGACGTTTTTCTAATACTTCATCAATCAGACCGTATTCTTTGGCTTCTTGGGCATCTAGCCAATAGTCACGCTCGACGTCACGGGCGATTTTCTCAAGTGGCTGACCGGTACGTTCTGCCAAGATTTTATTCAAGCGTTCACGGATTTTTAGGATTTCACGCGCATTGATTTCAATATCGGTCGCTTGACCTTGTGCCCCACCTGATGGTTGGTGAATCATCACACGCGCATTGGCTAAGGAATAGCGTTTACCTTTTTCACCCGCTGCCAGTAAGAATGAACCCATGCTATAAGCACCGCCCATACAAATCGTTGACACTTGTGGCTGGATAAAGTTCATGGTGTCAAACACCGCAAGACCGGCACTCACAGAGCCACCGGGTGAATTGATGTATAAGTGAATGTCTTTTTCTGGATTTTCCGCTTCTAGGAATAACAACTGGGCGACAATTAAATTCGCCATGTGGTCTTCAACTTGACCGGCTAAGAACACCACACGCTCACGCAATAAGCGAGAATAGATGTCAAATGAGCGCTCACCGCGAGCCGATTGCTCGACCACCATAGGTACTAAAGCACTTTGTGGTGACAACACGTCACGGGTTACGGTATTTTGGATTTGACTCGTCGCGAAAGGCGAGTCCAAGAATTTTTCTAACATGTTATTGTCCTTTTTAAATATGCAAAAGCCCTTATCGTTTATAAGGGCAATTGGCATAAAAACAAGTTACTAAGCTGACTAAAAATACATTCTTAAATGCTTAAGCTTAAATGCCTAAGAATGGATTAAGCCAATTATTACATCATCGCTTGTTGCTGTTGGCTAGCCAGTAAGTCTTGGTAAGATACTTCAGTATCAGTCACTTTACCTTGAGACAAGATATGATCGACCACTTGGTCTTCTAACACCACCGCTTCGATGTTGGCACGTTCTTGCGCATTGTTGGTGTAATAATCGATAACTTCGTTTGGATCTTCGTAGTTTTCTGCCATTTCGTTGATGTATGTGGTCACACGTTCTTGGTCAACTTCAAGTTTATTTGACTCAATGAGGCTCGAAACGATGATGCCAAGACGGGCAGCACGCAGGGCTTGCTCTTCAAATAATTCGTTTGGTAGCATATCTTTGTTAAAAGTTTTAGGATCTGCACCAAACTGCTGGGCAAAACGGTTTAACATCATGCTACGTTGGCGATCGATTTCTTGCTCAAGCATCGATGCAGGTACGTCGATTTCATTTTTCTCAAGTAGGGCGTTAAATGCCGCTTCTTTCACTTGGTTACGGGCAGCGCTTTTTACTTCGCGCTCCATGTTTTTACGCACGTCTGCTTTAAGTTTGTCTAAGCCGCCTTCTGTTACCCCAAATGCTTCAAGGAACTCATCGTTTAATTCTGGTAATTGTGATTGCTCAACTGATTTGACGTTGATTTTGAACTGTGCTTGTTTACCTTGTAGGTTTTCGGCTTGGTAATCTTCTGGGAACGTCACGTCGATGGTTTTTTCTTCGCCTGCTTTCATGCCTTTGATACCATCTTCAAAGCCTGGAATCATACGGCCACTGCCTAATACTAGGCTAAAGTCTTGCGCGCTACCGCCTTCAAATTTTTCACCATCGATTGAACCTTCAAAATCAAACTTGACTTGGTCGCCTTCGGCTGCGGCATCATCTTTGGCAACGTAAGTTTGGCGTTGTTTTTGTAGGTTTTCAATCATAGTGTCAACGTCTGCGTCACTCACGTTGGCAACTTGACGCTCAACTTCGATGTCTGATAACCCTTGCACTTCTACTTCTGGGAATACTTCAACCGTTGCTTGATACACCAAAAAGTCGTTTTCAAGTTTCACGTCATCAATGTTTGGCATACCCACAGCGCGGATGTTTTCTTGACGAATCGCATCAAATACGGTATCGCGAATCACATCGTTGATGACTTCTTGTTGGATACCTGCGCCATATTGGGCGCGAATGTGCGATACAGGCACTTTACCTTTACGAAAACCGTCGATTTTAGCGGTTTTTGCCACTTGGTTGATGCGTTTTTCCACGCGACCTTGAATGGTTGACACAGGTACTTTAACCGTGATTTGGGTTTCAAGGTTTGATTTTTTGTTGGTAGTTACTTCTAAGTTAGTAACTGTTGAATCTGACACATTTGAATTTGACATAACAAAACCTTCCATAAAATATCAAAAAAGAGCAGCGTGGGTGCCACTCATAAGGGTAAATAGCGATAAGTTATCAGGCTTTTAAGGGGATTGAAAAAAGCCTATAAAATACGCAATCCAAAATCTGTGGGTTAATGCCTGCTAAAAGGCAAAAATTAACCGAAAGTGGTATAGTATAAATTAATCATCTAGTAAAGTAAAAAAATTGTTGCTGTAAAATCTCTGTATCGACTACCTTAGCAGTCACACCTTGTCTATCTGCAAGTGATAGGCGAGAGTTGCAAACCTTTACTTCATTAATTGCATTAGCAGTTGCTGCATCGCTTGCCCGCGATGACTGATGCGGTTTTTATCGATCTTTTGCATCTCGGCAGCGCTTTTTTGTACACTTGGTATCCAAAATAGCGGGTCATAACCAAAACCAAGCTCGCCTTGCGGGGCAGGCAAGATTTCACCTTGCCAAATCCCTTGTGCAATGATAGGTAGCGGGTCATTGGCATGGCGCACCAAGGCAAGCACGCAAACAAACTGCCCGATAATCGGCTCATTTGTGTGTCTGTGCGGTTCAAGCAGCCGCAATAATTTTTGGTTATTGGCTAAGTCTTTATGCTCGCTAAAGCTGGCTTCATCTTGGGCAAAACGCGCAGAATAAATCCCAGGTTGACCGCCTAGTATGGGTACACATAAACCCGAATCATCCGCAATCGCAGGTAAGCCGCTAATGCAGCTGGCATGACGGGCTTTAATGAGCGCGTTTTCAATAAAACTAAGTCCATCTTCGACCGCGTCCTCGATGCCCAATTGCCCTTGCGGGATGACCGTTATCTGAAGATTGGCTTGTTCAAATAATTGCTTAAATTCCGCGAGTTTGCCTTGGTTATTACTGGCGAGGACTAACTGACGGGTAGGAAATAGTTGATTGGGGATAGAAACTGACATACAGACCCACTGTGTGTATTTTGCATAAGAAACTTGACCTTATCATAGCATAGTTAACAGTGGCTCGCGCTGCAAATACTCACATTGCAAAAGCCTTATACCAAACCACTACAGTTTTTTTTGAGTAATTTGCTATCATCAAATAGCAAGTAACGGGTTAAAAATCAGCTTATTAGCAGGCACTCATTGATTTTTACCTCACAAGATAATAAATCCCCACTATAGAAACGGTTAAATTCTGCCAATTTTTATGGCAAAATAACCCATGTGTTATGAGGATATTATCAAGGCTAATGATAGCAAGGTTAATAAACAAAGCTAACGATAGCAAAATTAGTGAGTGGTTTTAACCCTTGATAAAGCTTGATGAAGCATAGATAAATAACATAAACTAAATAACATCAACCCAGCCAACTTGCCATTTTGGATATGGTTTTGATATATGCGCTTTTAATACAAAGCTTTTATCATACAAATGGCATGTGGTTACTTTTATCATAAAGTCATCACAACAATAGCGAAGGAAAAAGGAAAAACAACATGTCACAAATTACATTACCAGATTTACCATACGCCAAAAACGCGCTTGAGCCACATATCAGCGCAGAAACCCTAGAATTCCACCATGACAAACACCATGCAGCGTATGTCAACAAACTAAATGAGCTACTACCAGGTTCAGGTCTTGAAGGTAAAGAGCTTGATGAAATCATCAAAGCCACCGCAGGTGATAGCAGCAAAGCGACAATCTTTAACCAAGCGGCACAAGTTTGGAACCATACTTTCTACTGGAACTGCTTGACTGCCAATGGTGGCGGTGAGCCAACAGGCGATCTAAAAGCCAAAATCGAAGAAGCGTTTGGTTCGTATGCAAAATTCCGTGAAGAATTCAAAAACGCCGCCGTAAGCCAATTTGGTTCAGGTTGGGCATGGTTAGTGGCTGACAGCGTGGGTGGTCAATTATCAATCATTAAGACTGCAAACGCAGATACCCCATTAGCCCATAACCAAGTTGCAGTATTGACATGTGACGTGTGGGAACATGCTTATTACATCGACTATCGTAATCGTCGTCCAGACTACGTTGACACTTTCCTAGACAAACTGGTTAACTGGGATTACGCAAACGCCAAATATAAAGGTCAAGAAGCTGGCGTAGAAAAATAATCGCCTATCTTTGCTTTCTTAAGTCCTTTAATCGTTTAAAAAAAGCCGAATAAATTTCGGCTTTTTTTATTAACAGATACTAAAAGTAAAACTTTGTTAATTGCCGAGTAAGGCTTTCGTTATCTGCCACATTAGTACTATCTGACCTATCGCAAGCAAACTATAAACGTGCAATTTACGGTTGACCCGCCCATTTACCTACGCATCAGCGAAATGCATTGTTTAAATAAAAAATATAGACAACAAAAAGGCGAGTATTCAATGACTCGCCTAATTTAATTGCGCATTTGTGGTAACGATAAAGCTGTGTTAAGAAACTTGTACAGGAATCACGTTGGCAGTGTCTTTAACGATATTACCTTCATCAAGGTAAACCAAGCGTGGATGATGATTGTCGGCTTCTTTCTCATCCATTTGCGCGTAGGCAGCGATAATCACCACATCGCCCAAATCCGCCATGTGAGCAGCTGCTCCGTTGAGTGAAATCATTTTTGAGCCTGCTTCTGCACGAATCGCATAGGTGCGGAAACGTTTACCGTTGTTGACATTATAAATGTCGATTGATTCGTTCTCACGGATGCCCGCCAAGTCGAGTAACTCGCTATCAATGCCACATGAACCTTCGTAGTGAAGCTCACAATGGGTCACACGCGCGCGGTGAAGTTTGGCTTTTAATAGGGTTAATAACATGATCGTTCCTTACCTTGTCAGGTTAACGCGATGGGCGTCATTGTGGTAAAAGTGAGCAGGCTAGTCATGAGAGGCTATTAACCAACTCGATAAAAGTTAAACATGATTGAAATATCAGGTGAGAAATTCATCCATCTTGCAATCAATATATGGAAGGAAAATAAAACTTCAAGGATAGACCCTAAGATTTATCAATCTTATCCTTTGTTTAACGTTAGGCATGGGGTAGTTTAAAACTGTTGATGGCTTGCTGCGCTTTGGCTAAGTCACCTGTCACCAAATCGGGCAGGGTACGCATGGCAGCATCTAGCATACTATCAAATGCGATTTGCTCATCAGCGGTCGGTTTACCAAGCACATAACCCGATACTTTGGACTTATGTCCTGGATGGCCAATCCCCAAACGTAAACGGTGAAAATCCGCGCCGATATGCGGCACGATATCACGCAGTCCATTATGACCGCCATGACCACCGCCTGTTTTTAAGCGCATACGACCCACATCAAGGTCAAGCTCATCATGAACAATCAGCAGTTCGTCATTGTGGATGCCATAAAAATTTACCATCGGCACCACTGCTTCCCCTGATTTATTCATAAAAGTATGCGGTAACAATAAGCGTATATCCATGCCATACACTACGCCACGCCCAACCATACCATGAAATTTTTTATCCAACGTCATGGTGATGTTAAATGTCTCGCTCATACGCTCCACAAACCAAAAGCCAGCATTATGCCGTGTTTGGGCATACTGCTGACCTGGGTTGCCAAGTCCGACAATCAGTTTCAGTTTTGACACGCTGATTATTCCAACTTAAGCGGCAAATGACAAATGATTATTCATCATCGGATTTTGGGGCATCATGGGTATCATCTTGTGCTTGAAGCTTACGTGCTTCTTCGTCACCTTCAGGATCACGAGTACCGGCAGCTTCTTCATTTGCTTCTGGCTCGATTGGCTCTTCAACTTCCACCGTTGGCGCTTGCATAGTAGCCACGGTACGGTTAAACGGTTCAGTCACTTCAAGCTCACGAATGGCAACGCCTTCAGGTAACTGGATATCTAACAAGTGAATCGAATCACCGACGTTCATGCCAGATACATCGACTGTCAAGTATTCTGGGATTTTTGAAGGAATGGCAGTGATTTCAAGTTCAGTGGCATTCGATACAAAGATACCGCCTGCTTTATGACCTGGTGCATCTTCAGCGCCTACATAGTGTACAGGAACAGTGATGTGCATCGCTTGACCACGGACGATACGTTGGAAGTCAGCGTGCATTGGGGTATTTTTGGCTGGATGACGTTGTAGTGCTTTAATCACCACTTCTTCCGTACCTTGACCTTCTACGTTGATGGTCAAAATGTGAGAGAAGAAACTTTCTGTTTCCAGTGATTTAATCAACTCATTGTAACGGATGGCAATAGAGGCTGGCTCTTTGTCCGCACCGTACACGATTGCTGGTACTAGGTTTTGTTTACGAAGGCGGCGGCTCGCACCTTTACCTTGTAACTCGTCGCCACGTACGACAGCGTTTAATTCAAAAGTTTGGTTACTCATGGGAGTTTCCTTGGGTTAGGCTAGTCATGGGTGCCTGGTCAGTATGACTTGGCTTTTTTGCCTTTACTTACAAAGCTTTACTTACAAAGCTTTAGTTAAAAAGATTGGCAAGTAACTAGCGAGTGAAAAAAAGCATAAATTTGCGACCAATTTATGCGTTATGCGCCACTTTTTTAAAAAATGGCAAAACTTTAACAATTATTTTGCAAATAGCAAGTTAACAATAGCAACATGGACGTAACCGATACGCCCGCTGCTGGCTAGCATTGCCTAAAATCACCTACATAATGTCAAACATCGCACTCAATGATTCTTCATTGTTGATACGACGTAGCGCTTCAGCCAGCATAGGGGCAATGGTCACTTGGCGAATTTTGCCCGTGTTTTTTGCGGCATCTGACAGTGGGATAGTATCGGTTACGACAAGTTCATCAAGCACTGACGCGGCAATTGTTTGGATGGCTTTACCTGACAATACTGGGTGGGTGATATAACCCACCACCCGGCGCGCGCCACGTTCTTTTAATGCGGCAGCGGCTTTGCACAGGGTACCTGCGGTATCCACCATATCATCGATAATCACGCAATCACGGTCTTTAACATCACCGATGATATGCATTACTTCTGATTCGTTGGCTTTGGCGCGGCGTTTATCGATAATTGCCATATCGGCATCGCCTAGCTGTTTTGCCATCGCCCGGGCACGAACCACACCGCCCACATCAGGGGATACTACCATCAAGTTATCGTATTTTTGCTCACGTAAATCTTTAAATAAAACCGGCGTGCCGTAAATATTGTCTACAGGGATATCAAAGAAACCTTGAATCTGGTCTGAGTGCAAATCCACGGTAACAACACGGTCAATGCTCACAATATTGAGCATATCAGCGACCACTTTTGCTGAGATAGGCACACGCGCTGAGCGAGGACGACGGTCTTGACGCGCATAACCAAAATAGGGCATCACTGCCGTAATACGACCTGCACTGGCACGGCGCAAGGCATCTGCCATTACCATGATTTCCATCAAATTGTCATTGGTCGGTGAGCAAGTTGATTGTAGAATAAAGACGTCTTTACCACGTACATTCTCTTGGATTTCAACCGCGACTTCACCATCCGAAAAACGCGTCACATCGGCACGTCCTAGCGGAATATGTAAGTGATTGGTGACATTTTTTGCCAATTCTGGATGGGCATTTCCGGTAAAAATCGCCAAATAAGGCATATGCGAGTCCTATTTTTCTAGACCAACGACGGTTTCATCAAACAAAAAAACTCATCAACTAACTTTTACAATTAGGATGAGAAAAACGTCATTACGTCAGCTACTAAAAATGGGTTAGTAAAGAAAATGGCAGGGGTAGCTGGACTCGAACCAACGAATGCCAGGATCAAAACCTGGTGCCTTACCAACTTGGCGATACCCCTGTGACGGTGCGAACTATACCGATTTTAGGCGATTTTGTCAATGTAAAATGTCTTGAACAGTGCAGATTTTATGACAAAATTTTTACTACGTGATGCACAAGAAAATTTGTACATCTTTGAATATGGCAGGGGTAGCTGGACTCGAACCAACGGATGCCAGGATCAAAACCTGGTGCCTTACCAACTTGGCGATACCCCTATATTGGAAGCGATATTTTAACCAAAAAACATAAAATTGCAAGCTTTTTTTGGCCATAAATACCAAAATTTTTGCAATTGTTGATTTTCCAAAATTTTGTTACAGCGTATGTACCCAATACGCCTGAAAAGGTGAGGATTGTAGCCAGTCTTTGATGCTATTTTTATCAAAATCGCTAGGTACTGGCAAAAACACACAGCTCCCTGAGCCCGTCATGCGCGGTGTTGTGTGGGTGTTGGTGGCAAGCGTCATTAAAACATTCATCGCGGCATTGACGTCTGCAGATAATTCACATACTACAGGTTCAAAAACATTGGTAAAGCCATCAGTTAACTCATTGGTAAAGGCATGGCAATGGCTTTGCAAATAGCCATGAGAAAGGCTTGCGCAATCCCGTTTTAGCAGCGGATGGGCGAAAAGTTCAGCCGTGCTGATATGGGCATCGGGTTTTAACAATAAAAATTGCTGCGCAGGCAAGTCAATCGGCGTTAAAATCTCGCCAATGCCTTCAGCAATGGCATCTTTGCCAAAAATAAATATCGGTACATCCGCGCCCAGTTTTGCGCCAATGAGGCGTAGCTGCTCATTGCTCAATCCCAGTTGCCATAGGGTATTGAGCGTCATCAGGGCTGTCGCACAATTAGACGAACCCCCGCCCAAGCCTGCCCCCATCGGAATGTGTTTATCGAGGTGAATATCAACAATCGGTAATTGGGCGATTTGCGAGTCATTCAAAATTTGATGATTTTTGGCAAAGGCTAATAAGGCAATGGCCGCTTTAACAATCAGATTGTCGGTAGGGTTGTCGGTGACGTTCTCGGCATTGGACAGGGTGACGGGCAAGTTGTCGTCAATGGTTTTATCCGTATGACTAAAAGTGAGCGTATCGTACAAATCTATCAGCCGAAATACGGTTTGTAGATTATGATAGCCGTCGGGGCGTTTACCGGTAATATGTAAAAATAGATTGATTTTGGCAGGGGATTGTTGGGTAAAGGTCGGCATAAATTTTAGTCAAAATAGTAATGAACATTAGGCAGATGGCTTTGAATGACATTTAGAATATTGTTTTGGATAAACGCTTCATCCATGCCATTATGAAAAATCTCAACATAGTCACTATGCTCGATTCTATCAAATTGAAACAAATAAGAAATTTCTACGTTGCTTTTTTCGTTCGCTTTCTTCATTCGGCCGTTGTATAAACTGCCATTCTTGTTGGTCAAAGTCGATATAACTGGCATAAAAGTTTTCAAATTGACATTGGGCAATCTTTTTAAAATCAGTTGTCTGTATCAATAGTGTCATTGCTTTTTCTCAAATTTTAATAGGGTATTTTGCGATAGTTGCCGTTACCCAGAAATTCAATGAGATGTTTGTCTCTTAAAATTTGTAATTGTTGGCGAATTTTAGCATGAATATGTTGATTGCTTGGAAATTGTTTGGCAAGTATTGGCGCGTAGGCATAAATATCTTTGAGGGTAAAATTGGGATTAGGCAGCTTGTCAACACATTGCATAATTGCCAACAGCCAACCTTTTTGCTTGGCAGTGGTTTGGTTAACACTCTTACCACTTGTGACGGACTTTGATAGTTTGCCGCAAGTTTTTTATCCAAGAATAGGTGCATAATTTATTTAAAAAACTGTTAATCTACTTTTAGGAAGTACTATGCAAACTTTTTATATTGAAGTCAAAGAGACGTTAAGTCAATTGGTAGAAGTGACCGCAAATAGCGAAGATGAGGCATTGTTGAGTGTCAAACAACGTTATCAAGACGAAGAAATCATCTTAGATGCTGACAGCCATATCGCAACTGATTTTAGCGTATGGCATCACTCATAACATTAAGCATTGGCTTTCATCATTTTCGGCTCTTGAATCGGTAGATTGAGCACAGCAGCCAAGGCAGCCAGTGCCATATCGGCATACCACATATACTGATAATTACCAAATTTATCAACCACAATTCCCCCCAAGTAGGCGCCCAAAAACCCACCAACTTGGTGACTAAATAACACCAAACCAAACAAGGTTGCTAAATATTTGACCCCATACAACTTGCCAACGGTTGCCGCAGTCGGGGGTACGGTAGCAAGCCAAGTTAGACCTAAGCTAACCGCAAATATAAAAAAAGTCGTTGCCGTCTTGGGTGCCATCAAGAAAATCGCAATCAAGATAGTACGGCTCAAATACATCCAAAACAAAATATATTTGCTGCGAAATTGTCCGACACACCAACCGACAAACAAACTGCCGACCACATTTGATAAGCCAATCAACGCCAGCGACCAAGAGGCAACATTGCTACCGAGACCCGCCAACGTTACTTCCATCGGTAAATGAGTGACCAAAAACGCAATATGAAAACCACAGGTAAAAAAGCCGATATGCAGCAGCCAGTAGTTACGATCGCTAAGCGCGCGTCGAATGCATTGTGATAGCGTTTCGTGGGCTTGGTTATTGGCAACCGCCGACGAAGCGGCAGGCGCATGTTTACCTACATTGTTACCCTGCGTGAGATAATAGGCCAACGGCAAACACAGCAAACTTGTCCCTGCCATAAAATACATTGCCCCTGTCCAACCTACCAGTGGCAGGGCAATTAACCCTTGTAAAATCGGCGCAAATAAAAATTGCCCAAACGAGCTGCCTGCATTAATAATACCCGACGCAGTGCCGCGCATATGGGGTGGGGTTTGATTCGCCACTTGTCCCATCAGCACTGAAAAACTACCCGCACCTGTCCCAAATGCGACCAAAATCCCAAGCGTGACCACCAAACCACCGGCGCTGACAAAATACGGCACACTAAAACAGCCAATCGCCAGTAGCAAAGTACCGAAAAATAGCACCCGCCATGCGCCAAATTTATCCGCCAGTGCCCCTGTCACAGGCTGTGACACGCCCCACATCAGCTGTGTCACCGCTAAGGCAAAACTGATTTGCACAATGCCAATATGCGCGCTAGCATCAATCGGTTTGATAAATAACCCAAGTGATAGCCGAATCCCAGACGTAATCAATAAAATAACCGCAGCGGCGGCAACTAACAGCCAAAGCTGATTTTTTGACGGTAGGGCAGGGTTTGGCATAGGGCATATCCAAAAAAAGGTAGCAAAAACTGGGGTGGCAACTACTTGGCTAACGCGCTAGTATCTGACGCATAAAACTGTTCAAAAAAATCCATGAATGCGCGATTTCATACAATCAATGTGCGCCGAGCAATCTTGATTAATTTAACCCATAAAAACAAAAAACCCTAGTAAATACTAGGGTCTCAGGGATTTTAATGGTTAGGTTAACACTTAACCAAACATTCGTTGTATTAAATTTACTTGCTTTGGAACCAAGAATCCGCACGGCTACGTGCAGTGGCAATATCTTGTGATGACAAGTTTAATGCCAATTGACCGATTTTGCTTTGCGCGCGGGTACGTACTTGGTCTGATAGCATACCGTCACGAGCCGCTAGGTCATACCATTTGTAGGCATCGACTAATTTCTTTTCTTTTTCATCTAGCATGGCTAGGGTATAGCTGGCACGGTTATCACCAAGTTTTGCCGCTTTTTCTAACCAATAACGCGCTTGACCAGCATTAGGCTGCACACCTTCACCACGGATATACATCATGGCAAGATTTAATTGTGCGGGTGCGATGTCTTGTTTGGCGGCGGTGGTGTACCACTGAATGGCTTGTTGGAAGTTTTGCTGAATGCCGAGACCTTTTTGGTAGCGTTTGGCTAGGAAGAATTGGGCTTGTTGATTGCCAGTTTTAGCTTGGCTAAGTAATGCCATCGGTTCCATGCTGTCATAGCGTGAGCCATTGAGTGGAATATTGGCAACCAATTCAGCGCTTGCAACGCCCGATAAGCCTAAAAATGCAGTTAATACGGTGACTTTTAATAATTTCATAACCAACTCCGAGTATCAAGCTGCAGCCATCGCAAGCTTGCCTAGGTTTAGATAAAATAAACTTAATAAATAGGTAAACGAATTAACAGAAAATCTTAAATTTTACAATGATTTAGCCATTCGTTATGTTTTAATAGGATAACGCAATCTTTTGATTGTTTTAGGTTAACACTGTTTGCTTTGCGTTTCAAATATTTAAGAGAAAATGTAAACAGTTGTTACAATATTTCACAGGGGAAACAAAGACTTGCGACACTTGGTGTCGTGTAGGGCTTTACTTTTGTGAAATATTGTTAGACTAGATGGTAATTTATCCGCTTACCAAATATTCATAGGCATAAAATCAGCGATAAAAAACCTTAGTTTTCGGTAACACGATAATTAGTTTTTGGTAACCCGATAAATGGCCACATCGGCAAGTAAGTTAGGGTTTTTGCGGATAATTTGTGCAAGTAGCCAAGGGTAGGGCTTTTCACTTTCTTGTACCGCAAAACGATTGATGATGCGGATGTCATTGTCATCACACAGCTTTTCAAAGTCTTTAAAGGTACACAAGTGAATATTGGGCGTGTTGTACCAAGCAAACGGCAGGGCTTCAGACATTGGCATCATGCCTTTGATACCCAAGTGAATACGGTTTTGCCAATGCGCAAAATTAGGGAAAGTGACAATCACTTCTTTGCCAACACGTACCATGTCGAGGAGGAGTTGGTCGGGCTCTTTGACCGCTTGTAGGGCGCGCGCCATCACTACTGTGTCAAAGCTTGCGTCGGCAAACCGCGCCAACCCATCATTTAAGTCTTGCTCAATGACGTTGACGCCTTTGGTAACACAGTCATTGATTTTAGTTTGGTCGATTTCGATACCATAGCCAAACACGCCCAATTTGTTTTGCAAATGCGCGAGTAAATCACCGTTACCACAGCCTAAATCCAAGACTTTGGCATTGTGTTTGATCCAGCGTTCAGCAAGTTGATGGTCGATTTTCATTCAATTCTCGTTAAATCTAAAGTTAAATCCAAAATTAAATCTAAGTTAGGCGGTTAAAAAATTAAATACCGAGTGACGATAGGTTGGAATATCAAACAAAAACGAATCATGTCCATAGGCGGCATCAATATTGATATAGCTTACGGGTTTACCATTGGCAATTAGCGCATCCACAATTTCTTGTGAGCGCTCTGGGCTAAACCGCCAATCGGTGGTAAAGGATATGATTAAAAACTTACATTGGGTGTTCGCCAATGCCAACCGTAGCGCATCGGTATCTGTCAAGCTATCATTGATACTGTCATCCTCAATCGCGCCACGCGCCGGGTCAAAATAATCCAAGGCTTTGGTCATCAGCAAATAGGTATTGGCATCAAAACGTTCACTAAACTGCTCACCTTGATAGCGTAAATAACTTTCCACTTGAAATTCTACATCGTAGTTGAACATCAGCTTGCCGGCTTTCAAATCGCGTCCAAATTTTACCCGCATCGCTTCATCAGTGAGATAAGTGATATGACCGACCATGCGCGCCAAAATCAAGCCGCGTTTGGGGATTTTGCCTTGCTCGATATAGCGTCCTTCACAAAAATCAGGATCGGATAAAATCGATTGGCGTGCCACCTCGTTAAAGGCAATATTTTGTGCAGACAGCTTCGGCGTACTGGCAATGACCACACATTTTTTTAGCCGACTCGGATAGTCAATTGACCACTGCATGGCTTGCATGCCACCCATTGAGCCACCAACAATAGCATGCCAGATATCAATGCCCAGATAGTCAGAGAGCATGACTTGGGTTTTTACCCAGTCTTTGATGGTGACTAAGGGAAAATCAGGACCATAAGGCTTGTCGGTTTCTGGGTTGGTACTGGTTGGACCCGTCGAGCCGTAGCAGCTGCCAATGTTGTTAAGACATACCACAAAAAAACGCGTGGTATCAATCGCTTTGCCAGGACCGATAAAAGTATCCCACCAGCCTGCCTTTTTATCATCGCTACTATGATAGCCAGCTGCATGATGACTGCCCGATAGCGCATGACAAATCAATATCGCATTAGATTTATCGGCGTTGAGCTCGCCATAAGTTTCCACCATTAAATCAAAGAACGGCAGCGTACGATTGCATTCTAGCGTCAATGGGGTATCAAAATGAATTTTTTGCGGTGTGACAATACCCACAGATTTGCCATCAGATTTGGCAAAACTAATTGGATGATCGTCGTCAAAATTTTTGGGGACAGTCAATTCAGCTTCAGGTAAAATCTTGGTATGTGGTTTGTGTTGCTGTGTACTCACCCGCTTTCTCACTAATTTTTGATTGATAACGCATTAAAAGTATAGCTATTGTAAGGGTTTATATGGGTTATCACAACTTAGAATTCAAATGCTAAATTTAGCATCATCACCCCACCATACACTCCTATCGCTCACGGGATTGGCGCTCACGGGATTTTTGGCATTGACGTATTTAGCGTTTCATCAGCCGATGTTTTATCAGGCAACAGCGGTTTTGGCTGCCAATGGTAGTAAAGCCACAAGCGATACAATGGTCAGCCATCCAAACAGCCACCAAAGCCACCAGCCCAAACAGCATAACCACCAATCAGACGGTGAGTCAGCTAGCAGCCCCTCACAAAACGCAATCTTTAAAAGTAAAAGTCCTGCTAAAAGCCCCATACCCTCTGAACAAAATTCCCGCCTAGTGGATGCGCTATTGGTGATGGGTGGGCTAGGTTGTCATGGATTCAAATATAGCTTAAAAAATGTAACAATTGAGCAATTTCAGGTGATTATCCAGTACGCGCACCTTAGTAAATATGCTAATCTTAACCCCACTTTTTTTATGATTTTTTGGATTAAAGACAAATTATGAAGCCAAGCAACCCACCTGAAATTGCCGTTGTCCTTGTGAATTTGGGAACACCCGATGCACCAACTGAAGCAGCGGTGCGCCGCTATCTCAAACAATTTTTGTCCGATCCGCGCGTGATTGAAATCCCGCAGTTTATCTGGCAAATCATCTTAAACTTGTTTGTGCTACGCAGTCGCCCCAAACGGGTTGCCCACGCCTATGCTAGCGTGTGGGACGGTGATTCCCCACTGCGTAAAATCACGCTTGCCCAAGTGGACTTGTTGCAGCAGCGTTTTGACCAACAGCAACTGCCTTGCAAAGTCAGCGTCCATGCTGCCATGACTTATGGCAAACCTGCGTTAACAGATGTGCTATCGGCATTAACTGCCAAAAAAGTAGAACAAATTGTAATGTTGCCAGCTTATCCGCAGTTTTCCGGTTCAACCACTGGCGCGGTGTTTGACGTCGTCGCCAAATGGGGGCTTAAGCAGCGTAATTTGCCCAGCATTAGCTTTGTCAAAGATTATTTTGCTCATCCGCAATACATCCAAGCCTTGGCCGAGAGCGTCAAACGCTTCCAAGCTGAGCATGGCAAAGCTGAAAAACTGCTATTGAGTTTTCACGGGATTCCCGAGCCGTATGAGCAAAAAGGCGATCCGTATGCCAGACGCTGTCGCTGTACGGCAGCGCATTTGGCACAAGTGCTGGGGCTTGAGCGTCATGAGTGGGAATGTAGTTTTCAATCACGCTTTGGTAAACAAGAATGGGTCAAACCTTATACGGATGTCACCTTAACTGAGTGGGGCAAGCAAGGCATCAAGTCAGTACAGGTGCTAAGTCCAGCATTTTCGGCAGATTGCTTAGAGACGCTAGAAGAGTTGGCAGTCGAAAATCGACAGACATTCCAGTCCAATGGCGGTGGGGATTATCATTATATCCCTGCACTCAATATGGATGCTGCGCATATTGACTTGTTTGAATCACTGGCATTGCCACACGTGCAAGCGTGGCAACAAAATCTGCAAGGTTGGTATTAACATTTATTGTTAAAGCTTGGGCTAAAAGCGGATTATTAAGCGCATTAATAGCAAGTCTTATTAACTGCAAGTCAATAAAAAAGGTTGGTAACTTACCAACCTTTTTGGCGTTTGTTTTTGACGTTTAAATACAAAAAATTTTAGTACAGGAAAAAATCAGTTTTTATAACTTTCATCTGCGGCATCAGGGTCAGCGATATCACCAATAGTCGGATAATGCTCTTCGCTAAAGCTATCTTCAACCAGTAATTCATCAATCCGCTGCTCATCAATATTTTGGCGATGAATCGGGGTCACACCACTTTCACCTGCTTCAATATGGCTTGATGACAAGGATTCATCGTCCAATTGCACAGTAAAACTATCCGAATCAATATCGTTCAAATTGCTAGATGTTGGTTTGGCTTTCATTTTTGTTCCTTTATTTTGATTTATTGTTTATTATCAGTGTTATGTCGTTATCATAGCCAGTAATCAGCATGACATCTATGTTGCCAATGTGATATTTGTGTTATGTTATCGAAAACAATTTTTCGCACACACAGTGTTTTTAACAATTTTTATGGATAAAACAGGAAGTGACTATGTTTAAAAATCTTGCCTCAGATGCATTGGGTTTGAGTGACATCGGTAAAATCATCCCACCGAGTCAGTTTAACCAAACCGATATTGATGACTATATTTTTCATGAAGATAACGAGCGGATTTATTTTGTGATTAAGTCAAAAATGGACGAATATTGCTTTACCAATGTCGCCTTTATCCACCTTGACGGTCAGTCGGCGACCAGTAAAAAACGCCTGCTAAAACGTTATCCTTACCGCAATTTTCAGCCCGCCAATATCATGATTGAAACGGCAGGCACGATGGATATGGATGCTGAGCTAAAATTTAGCTTGGGCGGTATGGCGTTTTCGATTGATATCGACAAGAATCAAATCGAGCAAATCCGCGACATCTATAAGGCACTGACTGCGATTAGCGAGCAGTGCAAACGCATTGCCCATGAAGAAACGGTGCTAGAAAAATCCTTTAATACCGTCACCAATATGTTTAGCTTACGCGAACTGTCAGAAAACGTGGTGCTTAATTTGCCGGATGTCATCAACCAAACTGTCGCACAAGTAGAAAATGCCTATGGCGAGCGTTTAAAGACCATTCGTAATTATGACTTTGGCGCGATTTTTGAGCATTATTTGCGTCAATAATTGCTAAAACTTATGCAAACTGTATTCACTGCCTACGCTGAGCAAGGTATCAAACTTGCGATTGAAAGCAAACGGGTCAAACATATCAACTTTCGTATCAAATCGATTGATGAAGCACCGTTTACCAGCTTGCTCAGCGTGTCTTATCCCATGCGTATGCCACAACACCTGCTGAGGCAATCGCTCGAGCATCGCCTTGCATGGGCAATCGACTGCCAGCAAAAACAACGAAAACTCAAAGAACTTAAAGCCAAAAAACCTGCCTATATCAATGATGTCAAAGATTTGGCAAATTTGACCCTTGAAAGCAACATTTATTTTGAAGGGCAAAAAATGACAGTGCAAGCCTTATTTGAACGCCACTTTGACAACTCGGATTTTTCAAAAACGGATATTCCACGCACCTTAACGTGTCTTTACAAAGCTTGGCTTGGTCAATTTATCCAAAACCGCCAAGCGTTTTGGCAAGACAAAGTGGGCAAATCCGCCAACAGAATCACGCCCTACACCATGAAGACCCGATGGGGCAGTTGTAGCACCCAAGCCAAAACCATTCGCTTGTCCGTTTGGCTGGCGCAATTCCCGCCAGACTGCGCGGATTATGTGTTGGTGCATGAGCTTTGTCATCTGATTGAGCCCAATCATTCGGCACGATTTTGGGCGCAGGTGGCACGAGTCATGCCAGATTATCAACTGTGGCATCAGCAATTAAAATTTGGCGAGCTGTAACTATTTGAGCCGTAACGATTCGAGCTTTAATTGTCAAAACCACAAAAAAAGCCATCTCGCTATGAGATAGGATTGTGGTAGCCGTAAAAGTTGCAAATTCCTAAAATCAATCTGCTAAAATGTAGCCCTGTTTCAATATTTAAATATAATCACTAAAAAGCAGCTAAAAAATGTCCCAAATTCATTACCAATTCGATTTTAAAAAATTCCGCGAACACCTTGTCGATGTCACGCTTACGTTTACTGCGGACAACGACAACCCAATCGTTTGGCTACCTGCTTGGATTGCGGGTAGTTATATGATTCGAGAATTTAGCAAACACATTACGGCAGTCACCGCCACCATCCATGACCCCAACGCCAAGAACAATCAACGGCTTAAAAAACTCGATAAAAACCACTGGCAAATCCACGCCAAGCAAGGCGACCGCATTAGCGTCACTTATGAAGTCTATGCTTATGACTTATCGGTGCGTGGGGCGTATGTCGATGAAACTCGCCTGTACGGCAACTTCACCTCCCTAGCATTAGCGGTACAAGGGCAAGAAAACCAAGCGATTAAAGCCGAACTCATTTGTCCGCAAGACTTTTATGAGGTAAACGGTGTGGAAGTCAGCCTAGCCACTGCCTTACCCGAAAAAATGCACCAACAAGCCAGACAAACCATCTATCAGCTAACTGCCGACAACTACGAGCAACTCACCGACAGCCCGTTTGAAATCGCTGAGCAAGACGAATTTTGGTTCGATGTAGCAAGTGGCGAAAACACCATTCCCCACCGATTTGTGATTTCTGGCGTACAGCACAGCGACCTTGAACGGCTAGAAACTGACCTTAGCAAAATTTGTCAAAGCTATGTCGATTGGCTGGGTGATACGCCGTTTGATGATTATTTGTTTATGACCATGGCGACTTCAAGCGACTATGGCGGGCTTGAGCACCTTGCCAGTACCAGCTTGATTACCCCACGAGATGACCTACCCACATTTTTTGAACAAGCTGAGCCAAGCGAAAGTTATCAACGCTTTTTGGGCTTGTGTAGCCATGAATATTTTCATGCATGGTGGGTTAAAACCGTGCGTCCCGAAGTTTTTTTAACCGCCAATTTTAACCAAGAGACGTATACCACCTTGCTATGGGTGTTTGAAGGCTTTACCAGTTATGTGGATGATTTCATGCTACAAAAAAGCGGGGTTATTTCGCAACATAGCTATCTGAAGCTGCTTGCTGAACAAATCAATCGCTACTATCAAACCCACGGACGCGCCTTGCAAAGCGTGGCAGAATCAAGCTTTGATGCGTGGATAAAGCTATATCGTAGCGATGAGAACACCGCTAATGCAGGGATTAGCTACTACAACAAAGGCGCGCTGGTGGCGTTATGTTTAGACTTGACTTTGATAAACCATGGCAAACGTATTTTTGATGTGATAAAAGTTTTTTATGACAAAGCTAAAGCCCAAGATAATCGCCGTTTTGGTATGACGGACGCCAATCTAGATGACGTCATGAATGAATGCTTACCCAAAGAGGTTTGGCAAGATTTTAGAGCCAATTATATCGACGGCACGACAGAATTACCGCTATTTGAACTGTTATCAGAACAGGGTGTGAGTATTGAGCAAAAAGACGATGATATTACTTGGGGCATGAAATATATGAGCGAGCCTACTGGGTTAAAAGTGCAACGTGTTGTGCGAAATAGCCAAGCGGCCGCTGCAGGGATTTCTGCTAATGACGTCATCGTAGCAATTGATGGATTAAAGGCGAGCGAAAAATGGCTAAAATCCACTGCTAAAACCCAAACAATTAGTGAAGACCCTGCCGTGTGTCATGTCTTTCGCCGTGATGAGCTGCTGGTGCTTGAAGTGCCACCCGTGAGTGACGCGCATGTTAAACAACCGCAAAAATGGACGCTGACAGCAGGCGATACGATAAAATTAGACCATTGGCTTGAATGGAAATAACTTGCAAAAACAATAGAAAAACTGTACAATTCGGCTTCCAATTTTATCAATCCATCCTGTGTTGGCTTTAATCGGTTGGGTGTTTGGGTGAATTTTTAACAAAATAAACATTCACGCCAAGCATACTAACTGCAGACCAAAGGGCAGGATAATGACTAGAGACCTAACCATGCGCGCAGATATCCATCCAGCTTATCAAGAAGTTTTATTCCACGACACCAACGCTGACGTTTACTTTTTAACTCGTTCGACTATCAAATCAAAAGTAACTCGCGAATACGAAGGTAAAGAATACCCATACGTCGCACTCGATATTTCAAGTGCCTCACACCCATTCTATACCGGCGAACAACGTAAAACCCAAAATGAAGGTCGTGTGGCAAGCTTCAACAAACGTTTCGGCGCATTTGCAGGTCGTAACAAAAAATAAGTTTAATTGCTTATTATCAAAAACCCTTTGCAATTGCGAAGGGTTTTTTATTGTCTAGAATGGGACAGTACGAGACAATCCCTAACAATACACCATAAAAAAGCCCACCGAAGTGAGCTTTTTTTGGATTTATTTGTTTAGGTTTAATAGGAATGAATTTTTACATTTTTGGGTAGTAACAATTCTTTCTTGAGTGGCAACTGCGGTGATAACTCAAACAAGGCGCGGCGATATACGTTACGTTTAAATGCCACCACTTGGTTAAGTGGATACCAATAACTGACCCATTCCCAGCGGTCAAATTCAGGTTTTGCCGTATCAAAACGGATATGTTCTACATTGTTCTCATCTAGCTGGAGCAAAAACCATTTTTGTTTTTGTCCAATACACAAAGGATATTGTCCTTGTCGTACAAAACGTTTTGGCAATCGATAGCGAAGCCAATTTTGGGTTTGTGACAACACTTTGACATGCTGAGGATACAGTCCGACTTCTTCCCACAATTCCCGATACATTGCATCAAGCGGTGTTTCACCAAAATCAATGCCGCCTTGTGGAAATTGCCAAGCATCGTGACCCACGCGTTTTGCCCACAGTACTTGCCCGTGTGTATTTGCCAAGATGATACCTACGTTGGCTCGAAAGCCGTCTGCATCAATCATGACGATTACCTTCAATTTAATGGTTAAAATTGGCAGGTAATCACATTATCAAGTTTTTTGGGTCGCAAGGTTTACACATATCCTTGCAGACCATTATTAAAGTTTTGGTCAATCAAATCATCGGGCATAAACCCATCTCTACCAACAGACGCTTATTTTATTATTATTGCTAAAAAACATGGACAATGTAATCACTGCCTTTATTACCCACTATTAAACCAGTTTTTATGTCAAAAGTGTAATGTTTATTTGCTATAAATTGTTTCACGGACATAAAAAGCGCATAATATCGCTTGATTTTATACAAAATATTTTTTTAAAAATTATAAGCATCTGGGGATAGTATGAAAGCAACAGTAAATTGGTTAAAAAACGAAGACATTAATTTTGAAGCCGTGACTGAAAACGGCAATAAAATTATCATGGATTCAACGGAAAAATTGGGTGCCAAACCCATGGAAATGGTTTTGATGGGGCTTGGCGGCTGTGCCAGTTATGATGTGGTCAGTATCCTGCAAAAAGCCCGTCAGGCGGTGAGCGATGTTGAGTGTCAGCTATCGGCTAAGCGTGCCGATACGATTCCTGCGGTATTTACTGATATTCATTTGCATTTTGTGGTCAAAGGTAGCGCCATCAAAGAAGCGCAGGTTAAAAAAGCCATCGAGTTATCGGCAGAAAAATACTGCTCAGCCAGTCGTATGCTAGAAAATGGCGGTGTCAAAATCACCCATGACTATGAAATCATTGATGAAAAACCTAGTGAAATGACTAATGAAACGGTTAAAGGGTAGGGAATAACGGTATGTTTTCCTATTTGAGTGCTGTTCCTGCCACCAATAGCAGTGTGGTGCTGGCAATGATGGTTGCCAGTTTATTGCCCTTGGGTTTTGCGATATTGGCAAAGCTCTTTGGCGGATTTAAAAGCAAAGACAATGCCAATCCGCGAGAGTTTTTGGGTAAACAAACGGGCGCAGCAGCGCGTGCCCATGCCGCCCAGCAAAACAGCTATGAAACCTTGCCAGTATTCTTGGCAGCGGTGATTGTGGCGTTGCTATTTTTTGTACCGCTGTCAGTGGTGACCCAGTTGGCGTGGTTGTATGTGATATTACGGATTATTTATGGGTTGGCATATATTGCCAATTGGGCGACTTTTCGCTCAATCATTTGGGCACTGAGCCTAGCATGTCCAATGATGCTGTTTTATCTTGCGATTCGGTTGAGTTAGTTTTTATAATCTAGAACAACTTTTGAATTTATTTTAAGATTGACGGTGCTACTTGTAGTATCGTCAATTTTTTTTAATCTAGTTGAAAAATTTTTGAAGTTGATAAATTAATTCATATTCAAATTTGGTAATAGAAATATGTATTTAGAAGATAGTACTCAATCACGCAAAAAAATACTCATAGGAAGGGTAAGGGAAATTATTGATATTTCTTATAAAATTCTTATCCAAAAAATTGGCAATGGTACTATCAATGCGTGGAATGAAGCTTCATTTCAGCTGGAATTTGGTAGCATTTTAAAAACGGTCGGGAACTTATACGAGTTTAGTACAGATGATAAGTTTCATATGGAATTTGAGAGTGGCAAATTACTAAATGCAATAACTAATAAAAGTAAATCGAAAAAAGCAAGAATAGATATTTATATGGAATATAAAAATCCTAATTTAAGCGTTAAAACAGCGATTGAATTAAAATTTTTTAAGCGTGAAAATCATAGAGAGCCAAATAATCGCTATGATGTTTTTCAAGATATAAGAAATTTAGAAATCTATAAAAATAATGATATAGATTTATGTTTTTTTGTTTTAGGTACAAATCATCCTCATTACTTCAATGCAGAACAATATTCACTCGATACTTCTGATTTTGATTTTAGGCAAGGAAGTATATATAAAAAGGGCACATCTCTAATTTATAATACACAAAAACCTTATGGTGCTGAAATTGTTTTGGATAGTGATTATGAGTTTAAATGGCAGGAAATAGGGAATTTTTATTTCTTAAAACTCGAGGTTTAAAACAAGTATCAATTAAGACAGATATATATCTAATCAAAGATATTTAGCTAATAATTTTAACATCTCATCAAGATTTTTAATTTTTTTGGCATTTTGCCAAAGCTCGCTGGCTTCTTCGTAGCCTTGGGTCAACATGCCAAGCCACTGTTTGTAACGTCCCACCAGCATATTGTCACTACGGGCATGTCCTTGCAAAAACGCAATTTGTAGCTTAAGTAGCGCTTGCCAAGCCATATTTTCTGCCCTGTCACCTTTATCCATCGCTTTGATTTGATTGACCAAATCAGGACGAGTGACCGCACCACGTCCGAGCATGATATGTGGGGTGTTGGCTTGTTTGCGGCAACGCATGGCTTGCTCAGTCTGCCAAATTTCGCCATTGGCGATAATCGGTAAGCTTAACCGCTGCGTTAGGGGCGCGATTAACTCCCAATAGGCAGGGGGTTTATAGCCTTGGGTTTTGGTACGGGCATGGATGGTCAGCCAACTGGCATTGGCTGATTGCACCGCATCGCCGATTTCTTGGGTGAGTGTGGTATCTTCATAGCCGAGCCGGATTTTTGCTGATACAGGCGTATCCGATGGCACGGCTTGGCGTACTGCATGGATGATGTGATACAAGGTTTCAGGTTCGGTGAGCAACACCGAGCCACCGCGGTGACTATTGACAGTTTTAGCAGGGCAGCCAAAGTTAATATCAATGGCTAACGCACCAAGCTCAACCGCTTTGACGGCATTACCTGCCATCAAATCAGGCTCACTGCCCAGTAACTGTACATGTACGGGCGTGCCGTGAATGGTTTTGCCTTTTAAACCATTCTCATGCAAAAGTTCGGGTACAAATTTATAAAACACATGCGCTGGCAGGACGTGCTGGGTGACGCGAATAAACTCACTCACCGTCCAGTCATAATGCCCGATACTGGTCAAAATATCCCGCATCAGTGGGTCGGTCAGTCCTTCCATCGGCGCAAGGACAGTTTGTGGTTGATTAAAATCTATAATACCCACGATCTTACAATTCCAAAATTGGTAATTTAGATTTTATGACTGTTAATAATTTAGAGTTTTTATTTTGCATAGCACGCTTTAGATAATTTTCAAAACTATCTTTTTTCGTATTTTTTAACAATGAGGCACATTTATTTAATAAACCGCCTTTATTTTCATAAGTTTCTAAAAGGCTATCTAGGTCTTTATTAACTATTCCCTCATTAATTTTAGTTCGAACAGAGGTTATGTAATCTTCAATCTTAAAATTTTGTATCTCCTGAATTGTTAAATCTAATTCTTCTTGAAGTTTTTCAGGAGTCGTAGAATTTGCTAAATCTATTTGTTTTAAAAGGTTATCAATAGTGCGATGTGTATTACGAACGGCGACAGCTTTCAATATAGTTTCTTGACTTTGGATGTATTCAATCATTCCATTGATATATTGATCCATTTTTTCATTTATATCGTTATCATTATACTGTTCCATTTCAAGGATAACTTTAGCAACTTCCTGTAAACAGAAAATATTTTCTATTTCTGCTACTTGTAATATTTCAATTTTTAATCCTTTTAGATAATCAATATCAGCTTGGTTTCGATTGTCACGGTCAACAATACCTGCACATTTTATATTTAAAGTTGGTGTATTTTCGTTTAATTTATTTGAGGAAATTACTGAATGTATAACGTCCTTACACGAACCCCTTGAAATGATAGTCCATTCAGGATAGCACGCTCTATAAAGATTTGAATCAAGGCTAGTAAGCGTTCCTTCAACAAATAATATAGGCTTTCTACTACCTAGTATTTTGGTAATTGTTTCTTCATCAAAGTAACTATCAGGAACTGGATTTATTTCCCATTTCGGTGTTGCTTCATAGCTTTTTATAACATATTTATCTGCAACTCTTGAACTAGCAAACTCTATATCATGAGTGATTGTAAGAAATGAACAATTAGGTTTTAAAGCTTCTAATTCATCCCAAAGATTTGACATGATTGACTTATGGATATGTAACTCAGGTTCATCAAAAATGATGACTGATTCATCTTCCACATATAGAACTTGACCTAGCATATAAAAAATTGCTCTTTCACCATCACTCATCTCTGAGGCTGAATACTTTTGCCCTGTACTTATAGATATGACTTGAATATCATCACCTGTAATATCTAATTTTTTATCAGTTAGTAATTTCTCCCAAGTTTCTTGCAAGATATCAAATTTAGTTTTCTCCAACACTTTAGTGTCGAAACTGCTTGCTGCATTATTTTTAGTAATTTGATGATTTTTAGAAAAAACATTACTTTGTTGAGCAAATAAATATTGTAGAAGACTGTCAAAATCGTTTAGCAGACTTACACTTTGTTTTTTATTCCACCTACTTATGTTCCTGAGATAATTGAAATTAGATTGATCTATATTTCCATAATCATGTCCTAACTTTAGATGTGAAATAGCCTGCTGTTCTGGAATTTTCGCGACTGAAGGATTCAAATTCAAGGCTCGGTGTGCTGATATTCGATGGCATTTCTCACCTAAACTTTCCTCAATAAATACTGCCAAACGAGTTTTACCAGAGCCATTGGCTCCCACAATTATTATCGATTCACCTTTATTAAAAGTAAGTTTTTCAAAAGTGCCATCTTTTTTTGGTATGTCAATTTCATTTAATTGCATTTTTAATCCTTAAAAAAAGTTTTTAACCATAAATCACTTTTTTATCCTTTAGCCCACTCACCAAATCTTGAATATTAAAAATATCCAAATTAATTTTGGCGCGCGTACAGGCGACATACAGCAGTCGCAACTCTTCGGGGGAGATTTTTACCGCCTGAGAAGTCACATCATAATAAAAATCATTGTCAATTTGCACCCGTGACCATTCCAACCCTTTGGCTTTATGCGCTGTAGAGATGATATAGTCGGCTTTGTCCAGTGTGGTCAAGCTGTTAATTGCTTGGTTTAGCGTTTCGGTGCCATGTTCATCGACCAATTTGACCAGGGTTTTTAAATCGCTGCCTTCGCTCGTCTCGCTATAATCCTGCACGTCGCGCCAATTATTAAAGTAGGCAAGCTCAGGCACACCATACGCCGCTTGTCCTTTTTTTAGGCGTTCGGCAGATTGACTAAATTTGAGCAAACGCTCTGTATCAGCTTGTAGCGCAACTTTATGTCCCATTTTAAGCCCAGATAACAGATTGACCATCGCACTGGCATTGGTACGGCAAAGAATGGCATCTTTTTGACCATGCACCATACTTTTGCCTAAGGTAGACGCCATCGCAGGATTGCCGCGCAGTGGCACATCTTCTTGTAGCGCTTTTAAGAACCCATTCGCCACCTCAGCAATTTGGTCGCCAAATCGAAACGATTGGGTGAGCAAGGTTTGTGGGAGCGGCAGGCGCTTCATGGCATTGACAGCGCCGCGCCATTCATAAATTTGCTGATGCGCGTCACCCACATAGATGACTTGGTTGGGCTGATTGGACAAAATCCCCATCATCAAGGGGTCTGCATCTTGCGCTTCATCAAATAAGATAAAATCCGCAGGAATCACCGGTTTGGATAGCGCCCAGAGTTTGAGGTAAATATCATGCCCAATCCCCGCCGGGTGGCGTGGATCAATCGACTGTTGCCAGCGGCGCTCCACATACGGGTATAAGGTATCGCGCAGCTGCTCAGCTTCACTGGCAGCCAACCAGTCAGGGAACTGCAAATGACGCGGCGCGGGGTAACTGGCATGGGTACTACAAAACGTGCTCACCGCATCGGAGACAAATCGCGCTTGTCGCTCTGGTGTTAAGGTCACAAACTGGCTTTTGCCTTCAATTTGGCGTTTGACTTGCACAGGGGTCAACCCCAAATCTGAGGCGAGGCGACTGGGAGAAAAACGCGGTAGTTGCAGCTTTGCGGTGATATCGCGAGCAGTATGACGAAATGCCAATGAGTGAAAAGTGCGACAGTCGACATGGTGGGGGAATTTGCGCTGCGCTTCTGCAGCAATTGCTTTGTTAAATGCCAAATAAATCCCGCGACCACGTAGCTGATTACCGATTAAATTAAGCGTGGTGGTCTTACCTGCGCCGGCATACGCTACCACCTTAAACGACTGGCGCGTCAATGCCATATCGACAGCTTGCTGCTGCTCGATAGTGGGATATTGGGCGTTAATGGGATTTGACATACGCGATTTGCTAAAAGAAAAGTAGGCTATTTTAGCAAAATTTGGTAGTTTTTGCTGAACTTATACACGTTTGCTGATTAAGATGAGGCATCTTGTGCGGCTTGTTGGTCTTGGCGAATCAGCTGTTTTTCTTTGATGAGCAAACGCGCCATCACCAGTCCCAACTCAAACAACAGCCACATCGGGATAGCTAGCATCACCATCGATAAGCCATCAGGTGGGGTGACAATCGCAGCAATAGCAAAACAACCCACGATGATGTAACGGCGTTTTTGCGCCAAGCTATCCACCGTCACCACTCCAGCCAAGACCAGTAGCAGCGTCAACACAGGAATCTCAAAGGTTGCCCCAAACACCAAAAACAGCTTGAGTACAAAATTTAGATAGCTTTCGATATCGGTCATGGGTAGCACATTGTCGGGGGAGAATTTGATAAAAAAAGCCAGCACGCTTTTGAGCACGACATAATAGGCAAACGCAATCCCCAGATAAAACAAAATCACCGATGACAATAGCACGGGTAGGGCGATACGTTTTTCATGTTTATATAGCCCTGGTGCGATAAACGACCAAATCTGGTACAAAATATATGGCATCGCCAAGATAACAGCCAGATACAGCGTCAATTTAATCGGTGCCAAAAATGACGAGGTGATATCCGTTGCAATCATAGAAGAATTGACTGGCAGCAACGCCGTTAACGGGGCGGAAAAAATATCGTAAATTTCTCGCGAAAAGCCCGCCAATGCCAAAAAAATCACCAAAACCGCCGCAAAACCGTGAATCAAATGACGGCGCAGTTCAATCAAATGTTCAGTGATGGGCATATCTACCAAAGTGTTGTCTGGCGATGGTTTATCATCTTTCGCTTGTTCAATGGCTAATTGTTCAGGCGTTTTTTTGGTTTTGATAAGTTTAATCACTGGGCAACTCCACCCAAACTTGGCAATTGGTGCAGTAGAGGATCGGCTTGATAATTGGGTAGAAACGGCGGATTGGGAAGTCGTCTGACCCGGTCATAATCACTGAGCAAAAACCAACGATAATACATTGGCTCAGTGGCAGCAAATAGGGCTTCATGTAAGTCTTTAGCCACTTCATCGGCTTCAACATCAGCCTCTAGACTCAGCAAATAATCGTCTGCTTTGGTTTCTGTCAGATAAGACTCGTCAGATGGCTTGTCTAGTAAAAGCGCGGTGCTATCATTTGTTGGCTCAACTAAATGATTGGGTGTTTCATGAGTAGGTGTTTCAGTGGGTAGGCTAACTGCGTTAGTATCATGACCAAGACTAGGGGTTGTATCAGCCGACTGGGTATTGTGAGCTTGCATCGAAGGCACCTTGCCATGTTGCTGTAGTTCGCTTACACTGCTGCGAAGGGCTTCCATCTCACGCTTCATATCAACTTCAGCTTGACGGATTTTTTCCAGCTCAAGCTGCATTTGCTTGCGCGTTTCGGCAAGGTCAAGCTCAGCTTCAATTTCTGATTGCAACGTTGCAACCGTACGGCGGAATTTGGCATACCACTGACCTGCAGTACGCGCCGCTTGGGGGAGTTTTTCAGGGCCCAGCACAATCAGTGCAATCGCCCCAAATAACAGTAGTTCGGAGAAACCTATATCAAACATAACAACCGTGGTAGCTAGGGATTAAAAACCAAAGAAAAAGTAACGACTAGGGTTTAAACGTTATGTTTATCTTGTTGGGTCTGCGTGGTATTGAGTTCAGCTTTTTCGTGTTCAAGGACACGGTTTTTGTTCAGATGCTGTTCGTTTTCATCTTTGACCGCATCTTTAAAGCCTTTAACGGCACCACCCAAATCTTTACCGGCATTTTTTAGTTTTGAGGTGCCAAAAATGACTACTACAACAACCAGTAAAATTAACCAATGTGTGATTGAGAAACTACCCATGAGAATATCCTTTGATTAACCTTGACAATAGGGATGAGGACAATATGAATTTGCAGTGTAACACATAACCATTGCGTTGACATAATTGTGCAAAAAACGGTGTGAAACACGGCGAATTTTTCGCACTTTTAGCCAGCAATACTCAGGAGTTATCGACTGTTTAGTGGCTTTGACTTAGTGTGTTTCACTTAGTAGCTAGTAGCTTTTACTTAGCGGCGTTTACTTAAGGGATTTGACGTGCGGCTTTCTCATCGATACCCGATAAGCCAAAACGTCTTGCCAATTCATTGGTGACAGCCCAAGACGGTATATTAAACCATGCCAATGTGACCATTGTGTGAAACCAAACATCAGCAATTTCATACACCAAATCTTTCACCGCGGTATCATCGGCGACGGCTTCATAGGGGGTATCGTTGGCAATGTTGATATCTTTGGCAGCGATAATGGCTTCGGTGGTTTCTTCACCGACTTTTTCTAAGATTTTGTTGATACCTTTATGGTACAAGCTTGCCACATATGAGCTATCAGGATTGGCATCTTTACGCCCAATCAATACTTCATCTAACGCGGTTAAAATATCCGCTGACGTCGTAGGGGATTGTGGCGAATTGCTTGCAAGCGGCGAGTGTTCATGAGTCGGTTTAGCGTTGTCACCATAAATCGCATCAGGGTCTTTGATGACCGCATCAGTGATTTGCCATTGTAGCTGTCCGTGGTCATCGGCAAGCAGACGATAAAAACAAGACTGCCGACCCGTGTGGCAAGCAATCCCACCCACTTGGGTGACTGACAACACAATCACATCAGCATCGCAGTCTAGGCGGATTTCATGGACTTGCTGAAAATGCCCAGAGCTTTCGCCTTTGTGCCATAATTTACCGCGAGAGCGTGACCAATACACTGCTTGCATTTTTTCGGCAGTCAGACGTAATGACTCGCGATTCATCCATGCCATCATCAAAATGCGCCCTGTATGAAAATCTTGAGCGACTGCAGGCATGAGCCCATTGTCATCAAATTTTAGTGTATCTAGCCAATCCATATTCACGCGCTGTATCATACTATGCAAGCCTTAGCCAAAAAAACGCACCCATCAAACGATGCGGACATTTATCATAATTCATCAAGCCCTAAATCTCAAAGGGTTTCACATCTAAGGTTTCTTTGATGGCAGCTGACAACGGGATTTCTTGGCTTTGACGATAGTCATACGCCACAAAGCCCATTTTGGCATACGCCACCAATGACCCATCAAACATCCGCGAGACTTTAAACACAAAATCACCACCCAAATCGGTTAAATGCTGTACGCCAACCTCAAACAACAGTTCTTCACGCGCCCGTGCCCGATCAAGGATTTGGGTCTCGATATGAGTAATGACCAAGCCTTGGTACTCAGCATTAACTTCCTTAATGCCTTTTGAATATAAAAAACGAAAACGGGCTTCGGTAAGCAATGCTACCAAATTTTCAACCGTTAAATGTTGTCCTAATCCAATTTCGGTATTGCGCACGCGCATGACGGTCTCAAACACGAAATGGGCAACTTCAATATTTGTGCTTAACGTTGACAAGAATTGTAACCTCATGATGTTGATGAAATAGCATTACACGTTAAACTTTACAAAAGCCTGCGAACGATAAATACCTTAAGGTTAAACGAACTAATGTAAACTGTATCCAAAATAAGGTGTATCTATCACTTTTAGCCAACTGAGCCCCAGTTTTTGTAAATTAAGTTGTTAACTTAATTAAGGTAATCTCATGATAGATTTGCCAAGTCATTTATGTTAAATGATTGATATCATAGATTTTTTTAAAATTTTATAAACACTGACTGGATAAAAATCTACTATAGTAAAAAAATGTTAAAGTAGCATAAATAAAATGGATGTCAAAGAAAAAATTAGTTTTAACAATAACGTGCATTCACGAATAGTTTTTGATAAAATATCGCCTCCCACCTCAAGGCAAAAAATCCAGTGTGATGAGGATTTTTTGACAAACAGGTTAACTTCACTTGATAAAGATGTTTAATCTTTGTCAAAAACGAACAAGAGGCTATCATGAAATTAAAAACTCGCCGTGGTGCTGCCAAGCGTTTTAAAAAAACTGGTAACGGTATCAAACGCAAACAAGCATTCAAACGCCACATTTTGACCAAAAAATCTCCTAAGCGTATCCGTCAATTGCGTGGATGCAAATTGGTACACGTGTCTGATGAGAAACGTGTTTACCGTATGTGTCCATATCTATAATTTATAGGTATTCAATTAACTGATATTACAAAACTTTAGGAGTAAATTATGGCTCGTGTAAAACGTGGTGTACAGGCAAATCGCCGTCATAAAAAAGTATTGGCTCGTGCAAAAGGTTATTACGGTGCGCGTTCTCGTGTTTTCCGTGTTGCTGTACAAGCAGTGACCAAAGCAGGTCAATATGCGTATCGTGACCGTCGTAACAAAAAACGTTCATTCCGTCGTTTATGGATTGCACGTATCAACGCGGGTGCGCGCTTAAATGGCTTAAGCTACAGCCGTATGATTAACGGTCTGAAAAAAGCCAGCATCGAAATCGACCGCCGTGTATTAGCAGACATCGCTATGCATGACGCGCAAAGTTTTACGGCGTTGGCAGAAAAAGCAAAACAAGCACTGGCTGCTTAATTTGTTTTAAAGCGATTTTTCGAAAAAACCACTTTGGCAACGAAGTGGTTTTTTTTGTGAGAATTTTTTACATAACTTAATTGATTAAAGCTAATATTTAGGTCAAATTAACATTCAAAATAAGTTTGGAAAATTTATGAAAAATAACTTGCTGATAAAAATGGGTTTAAGTCTTTTATTTTCTTCTATGTTTATTCAAGGCTATGCCAAAACCTCTAAAACTATTGAGCAAGCAGCTTATGAAACAGCTACCAGGATAGTTGATGGTGAAAATGCTGATATACCAAACCAAGCCGAAGAGTCAAAAAGCTTAGATGATAATACGACTGAAAACTATGTACCTTCTGCTTGTGTTGATGGTTGCCCCACTATTGATACTGATGCCAATAAAGAAGAAAGCATTGCCTTAATCGCAAAAGAAACACCCTATGAATCTGACTATCAAAAACCTGCCGAAAATAATGATAAAGACGCACAACTTAAACTTATCAAACTATATTTAGCAAAATATGAACTAGAGCGAACATCACAGCATCAGCAACAACTGCTTTATTGGCTTAAGAAAGCAGATAAAAACGGGGTGCTACAAGCAACTAATCTGTTAGGGATTCTTTACCAATTTGGCGGTTATGGGTTTCCCCAAGATGTCGATAAAGCGATTGCCTACTACAACAAATTAGTCGCTTCTAATGATTCGTATCATAAAGCAATAGCGGAAAGTGCCTTAGCGGGGACTTATTTATGGTTATCGAATTATAGTAATGGTAAATATAAAAACGATTATGAAAAAGCGCGCTATTGGTACAAAAAAGCCCATGAAGATGGCTCAGTTTTATTACTAGACCAAGCACTTGAACAGGTTGATGACCTTGAACGTGAAGAAAAACAAGCAAATGCACAATGAATTTATTGGCAATTTAGCAACCAACCATTACAATAACCCCTACAAAATAAAACCAGTAATGTGAAACTTATGACTGACACTTTAACCGATAAACTTGCCCAATATTCTGAAAATTTAACCGATATCACCCAAGACCAATTCACCCAATTTGTTCAAGATGCCAAAGCCTTAATCAGCACCGCACAAAACCCCCAAGACCTACAAAACATCCGCGTGACCTTAACAGGCAAAAAAAGCCATTTGACCACCTGGTCAAAACAACTGGGCGGACTCGACGCCGACGGCAAAAAGACCATCGGCGGTATGCTGCATCAAGTACGTACCCAAATCAATGACAGCCTACAACAAGCGCAAAGCGATTTAGAAGCCAAAGCCTTGGCTGCCAAGCTTGCCAGCGAATCCATTGACATCACCCTGCCAGCACGTGGACAACAAGCGGGTAATTTGCACCCTGTCACCATGACCGCTGAGCGTATGCAAGGGTTTTTCCGTCAAGCAGGCTTTGAAATCGCAACAGGTCCTGAAGTTGAGAGCGACTACTACAACTTCGAGGCGTTAAATATTCCAAGCCATCACCCAGCGCGCGCCATGCACGATACCTTTTATTTTGAAAAACAGCATTTTAATGCCAATTATGTGCTACGTACCCATACCAGTTCGGTGCAAATTCGCACGATGGAAAAAGGCAACCTGCCGATTCGTATCATCTGTCCAGGGCGTGTGTATCGCAACGACAGCGACCAAACGCATTCACCGATGTTTCATCAGCTTGAAGGTTTGTATGTCAGCGAATCGACCAATTTTGCTGAGTTAAAAGGCTTGATTCATGAGTTTTTGCAGGCGTTTTTTGGTCGCAAACTCACGGTGCGTTTTCGCCCATCGTATTTTCCATTTACTGAGCCGTCTGCAGAAGTGGATATCCTTGCCGATACTTATGCAGGTGGGGGCAAATGGCTAGAAGTGATGGGCTGCGGTATGGTACATCCAAAAGTGTTGTCCGATAGCGGTATTGACCCGACCAAATACCAAGGTTTTGCATTTGGGATGGGGATTGAGCGCTTTGCCATGTTGTATTATGGCGTGAATGATTTGCGCTTGTTCTATCAAAATGATGTCAGATTTTTAAAGCAGTTTGCTTAGGGGAAAACAATGAAAATTAGCGAAAACTGGTTACGCCAATGGGCAAACCCAAACTTAAGCGCTGAGCAAATTGGCGAACAACTGACGATGGCAGGCTTAGAGCTTGATAGCTTGGATAAAGTCGCCAAAGACTTTAGTGGAGTGGTAGTCGGTGAAGTGATTGACGTCACCCAACATCCCGATGCCGATAAACTGCGCGTTGCCAAAGTGAATGTCGGTGAGCATAGCGAAGCACCGCTACAAATCGTTTGCGGTGCGCCCAATGTGGCCGCTGGCGTGCGTGTACCTGTGGCACTGGTGGGCGCCAAACTACCACCTGCGCAAGGGGATGAACCCTTTAACATTAAAAAAGGCAAACTGCGCGGCGTAGAGTCGCATGGTATGCTGTGTGGTGGTAGTGAGATTGACTGTGATGATGGTGTTGATGGCTTGTTAATTTTGCCACAAGACGCCCCGATTGGCATGGATATCCGAGCGTATCTTGGCTTAGACAATCATGTGCTAGATATTTCAATTACCCCAAACCGGGGGGATTGTTTTAGTGTGCGCGGTATCGCCCGTGAGCTTGCAGTGCTCAATGATTTAACATTTCAATTACCCTTTGACCACATCACCGCAGCCGTGACCGACAACGACAGCCAAGCGGTTAGCGTAGAGACAACAGACTGCCCACGCTATTACGCGCAACTGGTCAGTGGGCTGACAGGCACCACGCCATCACCTGATTGGATAAAACAAGCCCTGAATGCCTCAGGTGTCAAGCCACGTAATCTACTGGTGGATGTCACCAATTACGTACTACTTGAGCTCGGTCAGCCGCTGCATGCGTTTGATGCCGACAAGTTGGTGGGCGCAATTATCGTGCGTCATGCCCAACAAGGCGAAACCCTTGAGCTGTTAAATGAGCAAACCATTACCTTACAAGGTGACGAGCTGGTGATTGCCGATGAACAAGGGGTTATTGCGTTAGCGGGAATCATGGGTGGACTTCGCACCGCAGTGACCGATAGCACGACCCGAGTGGTGATTGAAAGTGCATTTTTCAAACAGTTGGCGATTGCAGGTAAAGCGCGCCGTTTTGGCTTGCATACCGATGCGTCACAGCGTTTTGAGCGGGGTGTCGATTTTGAATTGCCAAAATTGGCACTCGACCGCGCGGTCAATCTATTGGCGACATTTGGCAATGGCTCAAGTGAGGTTAGGGTCGGTCAAATCACGCTAGTTGAAAATACCGCTGAACTGCCAAAACGTACGCCAGTGACGCTACCGATTGTCAGTATCAATAAATTGTTAGGGGCGGATATCGCCACCGACAAAGCCATAGAGATTTTAGAGAGTTTACAAATCAGCACCGAGTTACAAGGCGAAAATCTGGTTGCCACGCCGCCGAGCCATCGTTTTGATATCGCCTTGCCCGAAGATTTGATTGAAGAAATCGCTCGTATTTATGGCTATAACAATATTGCCAATAAACTGCCAGCGTTTACCAGTAACTTGTTTGACAATAAACGCCAAAATGATCTGCATAACCTAAAAATGAGCTTGGTCAATCAAGGTTATTTTGAAGCAGTGAGTTTTAGTTTTAGTGATGCCAAAGTCGAAGCTTTGTTTGATGGGGCGCATTTTGCTGCACCACTCGCGCTTGCCAATCCAATCTCAAGTGACTTAGCGGTCATGCGTCGTACCCTGCTGTCTAGTTTGTTGCCTTGTGTGCAATATAACTTAAACCGTCAACAAAACCGCGTGCGTCTGTTTGAGACGGGTCTGCGTTTTGATGGTAGTGATATCGCAAGCTTAAACCAAGTTGACACTTTGGCGATGGTGGCAGTGGGCAGCACTCATCCAGAGCAGCATCATGACAGCCGTGTGATGGATTTTTATGACCTAAAAAATGACGTCGAGTCGGTTTTTCCACGGTTTGCCCAGTCTGCTATCAGTTATCAACGTAGTGAGCAGCCGTTTTTACACCCCGGTCAAAGTGCCGATGTACACTACCAAGGCAAGGTGATTGGCTGGTTGGGTCAGTTGCACCCACAGATTGCCAAAGCCTTGGATTTGCCAACCACTTGGGTGGCGCAGCTGAATTTACAGGCGGTGATTGACATGCACCAACAGGCATTGACCATCATGACGCCAAGTAAATTCCCTCAAGTACGCCGTGATATCGCTGTGGTGGTAGACAAATCGATTGCGGTGCAATCAATGCGAGACACTATCAAACAAGTCGGGGGCGAGCTATTAAAAGATGTGTGGTTGTTTGATGTATATGCCGGCAGTAATTTGCCTGAAAACCAACAATCGCTTGCTTTTGCACTGGTCTGGCAAGACCTCGATGCCACGCTTTCTGACGAGCGTATCAATGCACAAATCGAAGCTGTCATCGCTGCGCTACATGAGCAGTATCACGCAACGCTACGTATGTAATCTTGTACTAGCAAATTATGCCAGTCGATACAATGTTTTTCTTTGATTTTAAAGTAAAAATAACTATCGACTGTATTTGCTAGAATCGCTAGAATAGGAACATTTAGTAGGGTGGGTATGATAATGAATATGCAAGTTGAAGGAAAAACCTTAACCAAATTAGAAATGATCAATCATTTGATGGAAAATTTGGGCATGACGCGCCAAGACAGCCGCGCATTTGTAGAGAATTTTTTTTCAGAGTTGTCGGAGACCTTGACCAAAGGTCACCAAGTCAAGCTATCGGGGTTTGGTAACTTTGAGATTAAGGATAAAAGCCAACGCCCAGGTCGCAATCCAAAGACTGGCGAGATGGTTCATGTCACAGCGCGCCGCGTTGTTACCTTTAAAGCGGGGCAAAAAATGCGTCGCAGTATTGAAGATAAACTATTCACAGAATAACGCGCTTTATTATTTTTAGATTATTTTCAGTTAATTTAAGTGTTTTAAAATCAATTACCGCATTTTGACCATAAAACATTCTGACCATAAAATTTGACGATAAAAAAAGAAGCTTAATGCTTCTTTTTTTTATGCCAATTATGCCACTATTTGGCAGCAGAGGCGGTTGCACTGGCAGCTGCTGGTGTCGTAGGAGCAGGGTTTTCACCCCAGATAGCTGGGTATTTATAACCTGGGAAAGTTTTGTGGGCGTATTGTTTAAATTCTTCTGAATTATACGCATTGGTCACGTCTTTTACCCATTGTGTGTCTTTGTCTTTGGTGCGAATCGCTGACCAGTTGACATACGCATAGCTGGGTTCTTGGAACAGCGCTTCAGTCAATTTGATACCTGAGCTGGTCGCATAGTTACCATTGATGACTGCAAAGTCAACGTCAGAACGCGCACGTGGTAATTGTGCGGCTTCTAGCTCTACTAGTTTGATATTTTTTGGGTTTTCTGCGATATCATTTTTTGATGCGGTCAGTGGGTTGATATTGGCTTTAAGTTTTACCCAGCCTAGTTCGTTGAGCATCACCAGCGCGCGTGCAAAGTTGCTCGGATCGTTGGGTGCAGCCACGGTGGTACCGTCTTTGACTTGTTTTAGGTCATTTAATTTACCTGGATAGATGCCAAGCGGTGCGGTAGGCACTTGGAAGGCTTCAACGATATCTAGGTTGTTGTCTTTTTTGAAGGTATCGAGATAAGGTTTATGTTGGAACACGTTGATATCAATATCGCCATCGGCTAAGGCTTTATTTGGGCGCACATAGTCAGAAAATTCAACCAGTCTGACTTTATAGCCTTGTTTTTCTAACTGCGGTTTGACAGAGTTTTTGACCATGTCACCAAAGTCGCCCACAGTAGTACCAATCACAATTTCAGATTTGTTCGGGTCAATACCTGTGCTTGCCGCTGCTGTGGTAGTCGTTGAGCTTGCGGTGGTCGTAGTTGTGGTTGTGGTTGTGCTGGCTTGTGCTGTGGTTTCGGTTTTGCTTTCAGGTTTGCTACAACCGACTAGGGCAATCCCTGCAACCCCTACGGTTGCTAGCAGCTGAGCGATATGGCTTGATAAATGCGTTAATTTCATACCTTCCTCCAAAAATGAAAAAATAATCGGACAAAATAGTCAGCTTACCTTAACATACCTATAAAAAAAATGTTATTGAGAGTTAACCTATGGATATGAAATTTTTTCATAATTCCTAGAAAAACCATCAATAACAATTTTTTAAACAGCCATCAGCTAAAATTAACGTTTATCCAGACGGTGCGCCAAAATATTACCAACCGATTGGATGATAATCACCATCACCACCAATAGAATCACCATAAAAATCATCACGTCATTTTGATAGCGGTTATAACCATAACGAATCGCCAAATCACCGAGGCCGCCACCCCCAATCATACCCGCTGCCGCACTGTAAGAGAGTAAACTAATCATCAAGGTGGTAATACTCAAAATCAAACTTGAGCGTGACTCTACCAATAACACGTTACGAATAATCGTCCCTGTACTTGCACCCATTGATAACGCCGCTTCGATGATACCTTTTGGCACATCACGCAGATTTTGCTCAACGAGCCTAGCAAAGTAGAAGATACCGGCGACACTCAAAGCAAGCGATGCCGCGATTGGACCAATGGTGGTACCGACAATGAGGCGAGTGACAGGAATAATCACAATCATCAAAATCACAAACGGAAAAGCACGCATGATATTGGTAAAGTTGCTAAGTACTGCATACAGCGATTTGTTGTCGGCGAGCTGATTTTTACTGGTCAAAAATAGCGCGACGCCAAGCAATGTACCAAAGATGACTGACGCAGCCGTTGAGATACCCACCATAATCAGCGTTTCCCAAAACGCTTGCCAAATTTCTGCCTTCATCCCCAAAAGATTATCAACCGCGCTTTGCCAAGTTAATGTATTTGCCATGAAATTACCCAACGATTCAATTTAAAACTTAAAAATTATCCAGTCATCAACGATGTTTGTGCGCCGTTAATCATCACTAATCAGTAGTTGCCCAATCGGTGTGGTGGCATGAATTTGCCCCGAATGTACGTCAGCGACCTCAAGCAATCTGCCTTTATCAAGCAGGGCGACGCGGTTACACAGCTTGCGAATCACCGACATTTCATGGGTTACAATCACGATAGTGACGTTAAACTTGTCATTAATATCTTTGAGACAGGCTAACACCGATTTGGTGGTCGCAGGGTCGAGCGCAGAGGTAGGCTCATCGGCGAGCATTACATGAGGCTTGGGTGCTAACGCGCGTGCGATACCTGCCCGCTGTTTTTGACCGCCAGAGAGCTGGGCGGGATAGTGGTTGGCGCGATTAACCAAGTCGACAATTTCAAGGCATTCCATCACCCGCGGCATGATGGCTGCTTTTTCCCACCCGGCAATTTCTAGGGCAAAGGCAATGTTTTGTGCCACCGTGCGATTTGCCATCAGATTAAACTGCTGAAAAATCATTCCGATATTTTGACGGGCATGGCGCAAATCGTGGGTGGATAGCGAGGTCAGCTCCTTGCCATCAATGGTGACCGTGCCGCTATCTGGGCGTTCAAGTAAATTAATCAAGCGTAGCAATGTGGATTTGCCTGCGCCAGAATAACCCATCAAGCCAAAAATCTCGCCTTGTTGGATTGTGAGCGATGTCGGTTCTACCGCGGTAAACCAGTTGCCATCTTGGGTTTGGAAGCGTTTGGTAACGTTATCAATGGTAATCATGATAATAAAAAATTTTGCAGTGGCTAAAAGAAGGCAATTTTAGCACAGCTCGCTGTCAGCGTTTAGTCGCTTTAACGAATAAATAAATGCCGAATGGTGGGTTTAATTGAATAATAAAGTAGAAAACCGAAAAAATTGTGACAAAACTATAGGCAGATATAAAAGCGGTTACGATTGGGTGATAGGTAATGTGACCAAAAAGCGGGTATGACCATGCACTGTGTCGGTGATAATACTACCGCCATGGGCTTTGACAATCTGCGCGACCAAAGATAGCCCGAGCCCTGAACCTTTTTTCTCTTGTTGGAGCCGTACAAATGGACTGAAAATATCGGTGCGTTTGTCTTCAGGAATGCCTGTACCTTGGTCGATAACCGCAATACACACCTGATGAAATTCTGGCAGGTGTACAACGTCAGATTTTTTACGGGAAAAAATAGACGATTTATTTTTTTGTTTGTTAGCCAGTTTGCTCGAAGTTGCTTCGCTATCTGCTGTGACCGTTGCGGCGAGACTATTTGTCAATGACATTTCAGCATCAACGGTGATGTCATCGCCGTTTGTGGGGTCACTGGTGGTATCTTTTATAGAGACGGGCAAAGCCACTTTATCTTTTTGAACATCGTTATGTTTTTCTGCATGGGTATCTTTTGTATTCTCTTGGATGGGTGGTAGGGCATCAATTGCCAGTTGATTACCCGCATCATCAATGGCATACAGCTGTACGCTCACAGGTGGGACGCCATGAAGATGGGCATTGTCGAGCAAATTACGCACGAGGTGGGTAAGAAGTTTGGCTTGCCCTTGGATGATAATATGACCACCCGCAAAGGTAGCTTGTGGGTAGTGCTGAATCTCGTTTTTAATTAACTCATATAAATCGACGTCTTCTACTTTTTCTATCGCATGACCGGCATCCATACGACTGACGAGCAAAATACTTTCTACCAAATCATTAAGACCCGTCAAATCACGGTTGATGGCATCGGCACGTTTTTGTACTTTATCTTGTATCGTTTTGTCAAATTGACTTGCCAGCATGGTCATCATTTCAACTTGTAGACGAATACGGGTAATCGGTGTGCGAATCTCATGTGAGGCATGCGCTAACAGTAATTTATTGGCATTCATCAAGGTTTCGATGCGCTCGGCGGTTTGGTTAAAACCGCGTGCCAAAATGGTAATTTCATCGTTGCCCACAGGCGTGACACGGGCAGAGAAATCGCCATCACCCAATTGGGTGATTTGCCGACTTAGCTGGTTGATACGCCATGTCATGGTACGCGCAATCATCCATAACATGCCCGACATAATGAGCAGCAGTAGCAAGGTACCTGTCAATAAATTAATCGCGGGCGAAATCGCACGGCGATTACTAAGTTTTGATTGGTATAACAGCACATAACCTGATTGGCTATTGACTTGAATTTCGGTCGGATGCTTTGGATCATCTCTAGGAAACAAAGAGGAAAAAAATGGCGGGTTTGGCGGTAAAGTGGCAGGCAGCCCACGCATGATCATAATCGCTTCGCCACTTTTGCCATCGTATAGACCAAATTTGGCGTTCAGTGAATCGCTATAGATATTAAAACTACGGCGTACGAGGGCAAGTAGATAGCGGGTTTCGAGATTTTTTTGTTGGTCTTGAGCGGTACGCAGCTCAACTAATAACGGGTCTAGCTGCTGGGTGACTTGGCTGGCAATGACTTGGTGGCGGGTGTTGGCAGAAGTATCGTGTACCAAGTGGCTTAAAACTACCATTGCCCCAGCAAAAATGACCAATGCCAGCATAACGCTGGCAAACAACTTACTAAATACACTGTTAAATTTTATGCCGCTCAATCGCACACAGAATCCAAAAATCGTGGGTCATCACAGGCTATTATAATAGCTTTGCTAGCATAATAACCAAAGATAATGTCCTTTTGCGTGTTAAATTTGTCAAGCAATCCTAAATTTGTCAAGCTATCTCACACTCTTACACTTGGTCAGTGGCAAACTGATAGCCGACACCGCGCACCGTGATAATGCGTTTTGGCTGGCGAGGATTGTCTTCAATCAGCGCACGCAGACGTGAAATATGCACATCAATGGCACGGTCGATGTTATCACTGCTGTCATCGTTGGGCATCGCATGCCAAAGCTGTTCACGGCTCAGTACTTTACCTGAGTGGGTAGCAAAGTAATGCAATAATTGAAACTGGTGGGTGGTCAAACGCACCGGCTCATCATCAATCGTCACTTCATGGCTGTCTGGATAAACCTTTAAGCGACCAAATACTAAGTTATCTTCTTTTTGCTGGTGAAGCGGCAGGTCGTGACGACGCATGACCGCACGGATACGCGCCAATAGTTCACGCGGTTCAAATGGTTTTGATACATAATCATCCGCGCCCATCTCAAGACCCAATACACGGTCAGTGGTGTCACCTTTGGCGGTGAGCATGATAATCGCCGTTTGCGCCAGACGGCTATCTTTGTGCTGACGAATACGTTGACACACTTGCATGCCATCCATATCCGGCAACATCAAATCTAAAATCACCAAATCAATGGATTTGGCAGGGTTAAATAGCGTCTCTAGCCCTTCTGTAGCGGTTGGGGCATGCTGAACCTCATAGTAGTTCATGCCCAAATATTCGCTAATCAACTCGGCTAAATCTGGATCATCCTCAATCAATAGGACGGTTTTAGTACCACTATTATTTTCTTCCATCACCAACTCCAAAAATTCTCTAAAATAAATCAGTTGTTATTATTGCTTTTGCTTATCAAAGCTAGGCTTCTATCATCAATCAAGAGCCTATTATCGTAAGCAAGAGATTATTATCATAAAGCAAGAGACTATTATCATAAAGCAAGAGACTGCCAATATGATAGTATCTTACACAGATTTATAAAACTTCTTAGCTGTCAATCATACAGCTATCAATCACAAAGCCCAATTAATGCCCCAATCAATGCATAGCCCAATTTAAAATTGTACTGGGCTACTCATTCTTAAGTTTCTTTACACTGTATAAAATTGTAATGAATTATTGCTTAAAGTGAGTCGTCGCGCTCTATCGCAGGGGTTTCTGCTTTATTTTTAGCAAATAACCGGAAAAACCGCTGTTTGCCATCATCTAAATAAGTATAAATCACCGGCACCACAATCAAGGTCAATAAAGTTGAAGTAATCACCCCGCCAATAATGGCGTGTGCCATCGGTGCTTGCTGCTCCGACCCTTCACCAATACCCAGTGCCAGCGGTATCATCCCCATCACCATGGCAGCGGTAGTCATCAAAATGGGGCGCAGGCGCGTTTGCCCTGCCAGCATAATGGCTTCTGTACGGCTCGAACCGTTTAATAAAGACTCTTTAATAAAATCAATGAGCAAAATCGCATTTTTACACACCAACCCCATTAGCATGATAATGCCAATGATAGAGAACATATTAAGACTAGAGCCGAATAAAAATAACGCAAAGAACACCCCAATCAGCGATAACGGCAGCGACGCCATAATTGCCACAGGGTATAAAAAGCTATTAAACTGTGACCCTAACAACATATAAATAAACACGATTGCCAGTCCAAGCGCAGTTGTCGCGTAGCCGATGGATTCTGCCATGTCCTTGTTAGAGCCTTGTACCGCAAAGCTGTAACCGGGTGGCAGTTTCATTTCGTTTTGGATTTTAGTGATATCCGCGCCGATATCACCTGCGGGTCTGCCGTCCGTGTTGGCTTGGACTACCACCTCACGAAACAGCGAACGGCGGTTGATTTGCGGTGCACCCAAGGTTTCACTAAAATTCGCCACTTGCGATAGCGGCACTAGGACTGGCTGCCCATTTTGATCCATACGGCTTGATGACAAGTACATGGACTGTAGTTGTGAGATAGTCTGGCGGTTGTCGTCATTTAAGCGCACGTTGACATCGATATTGTTGCCGTTGTCATCTTTAAAGGTGCTCACATTATCACCGGCCAACAGCGGTCGTAATGCTTGTCCGATTTGTCCAATCGAAAGACCGGCATCATTTGCTGCTTCGCGGTTAATGGTGACATTGACCATTGACTTGGGTTGTTTAAGCGTGCTTTCCAAATCTACCAAGCCATTGACGTTTGAGAGTTTTTGCATAAACTCATTGGATAAACGTTGCAGCTCAGTTAAATCATTGCCTTTGATCGATATCATAATCGGCTTAAGACCACCGCTGACTGCCATGTCAGCGGCTGCCACTGAGGTAACTTTAATACCGCCTACCTGCTGCAATTGCTCACGCATGGCACGGTTTAAGGCATCTAGTCCGCGCGTGCGCTCATCTTTAGGCACTAACGACACATTCACTTGTACCCGATTGTTACCGCTATAGGAAATCGCATTAACCGTGGCATAAGTATGGGTAACCTCAGGAAAACTTTGTAATACCGCGTTGACTTGTGCTGCTTTTTGCTGGGTGTAGTCAAGATTGGCATTGACAGGCGTTTCAAATTTGACTTTGATTTCATTCATATCCGCTTGCGGGACAAACTCTTTGCCCACCAAACCCACGGCAAAAAATGCGGCAACCAGTGAGCCAATTGCGATGAGCACAGTTATCAAACGATGGCGTAGACTCCACGCAAGAATATGGCTGTATAGATTGGTCAACCGATCTAACAGGCGCTGAAAACCCGCTAATAGCCAAGCAATCGGTCGCTTGCGAAATGAAACCCGTTCATTGAGTCGGTCATGTTGGTGCGCGGCATCTGGGTCTGGCCAAATCGAAGACAGCATCGGGTCAAGCGTGAAACTAACAAATAACGACAGCAACACAGCGGTGGAAACAGTCACACCAAACTGATAAAAAAAGCGTCCGATAATCCCGCCCATGAAAGCCACGGGTAAAAATACCGCCACAATCACCAGCGTCGTCGCTAGCACGGCAAGCCCGATCTCTTGGGTACCATCAAGCGCCGCTTGGCGGTGATGTTTGCCCATACCCACATGGCGCACAATATTTTCCCGCACCACAATCGCATCATCAATCAGCAGTCCGATACATAATGCTAGCGCCAGCAGGGTCATCATGTTGATGGAAAAACCAAACGTCCAAATTGCCGCTAACGTACCGAGCAGCGAGATGGGCAGCGTCAATCCGGTAATGATGGTCGAACGCCATGAGCCCAAAAACAGCCATACAATAAACACCGCCAATATTGCCCCTTCAATCAAGGTGCGCACCACATTATTTAACGAGCCACGAATACTTTTTGAGCTATCAGCCACCACCGTCATGGTGACACCTGGGGGTAGGGTCGATTGGATTTCTGCCAGACGCTGTTGGGTTTTATCAACCACATCAATCACATTGGCATCCGACATTTTGATAATATCCATTGCCACCGCAGGTTGCCCATTTTGTAGTGACGCTGACTCAGCCTCGGCTTGCCCATCAACGACTTGGGCAACTTGCGATAGGTACACAGGCACGATAGCACCCGTGCTTGAACGATTTTGGGCGACAATGATTTGGTTAAACTCATTGGGTGTTTTGACCAACCCGTTAACCTGAATCACCATTTCTTGGTTTTGATTATTGATAGTACCGACAGGTAATTCGACGTTCTCTGAGCGTAGCGCATTGCTAATTTGATTGACTGAGACTTTATAGGCATTCATTTGGGTGGGATTGAGCAGCACACGGATTTGACGCTGCCGACCCCCCAAGATATCGACCCGACCCACCCCTGTGACTGTTTGTAGCTGTTTTTTGACCGTGTTGTCTAAATAAGTGGATAATTCCCGAAGCGACATTTTGTCAGAGCGAAACGTGACAGACACCACAGGCGCATCGGCAGGATTGTACTGCGCAACGATAGGCGTGGTGACTTCGTCCCGAAAGGTGGGGGTCACCAGTGCCAATTTATCACGCACGTTTTGTGCGGCAACATCGGACGGAATATTTAAATCAAACTGCACGATGACTTGTGACAAGCCTTGTTGGGTGACGGAGGTCACTTCTTTGACACCGGCGATGGTATTGACTTGGTCTTCAATTTTTTTGGTAATGTCGGTCTCGATGACTTCTGGTGAAGCACCACTATAAACGGTATTGACCACCACAAAAGGAAATTCAATATTAGGAAATTCCTCAACTTTCATGCGAAATGTTGCTAGTAGTCCAATGACCATCAGCGCGAGCATGACCATGGCGGCAAACACAGGATTGTTGATACTGACGCGGGTAAGCCACATAGCAAATTCCTAATACTAAAATTTTTAACAATATAAAATGATTGAATGAAACACTATCAGTAAGTTATTTGAGCACGACTTTTTTACCCACATCATTGGCATTGAGATTTGCCACAATCACCGTGGTGTTAGCCTCGATGCCAGCAATTAAATACTGACTGGTATCGTCAAGGTGTTTGAGTACCTTGATAGGCTGTTTGGTAATCACATTGTCTTTACTGACCACCAAAATCGTGCCAGCTTCTAAGGTTGGGCTTGTGGCGGATTGGTCGCTGGATTTATTGGCTGCGCCTTTTGCTCCAGATTCGAGGGCTCTAGATTCGAGGGCTTTAGATTCCAGCATTACCGCTGACATCGGCACCAATACCCCAACTTGTGCAACCCCATAATTAAGCTTGCCTGTGGCATACATGCCCGGTCGAAGTCCACGATTACGCTGAGAAGGTTTAACCGCGATATAAATCGTCAGCTGGCGAGTGGCGGCATCGACTTGGGGCGAAATACGGCTAATTTGTCCGATGTACTGAGTGGTTTGATTACTAATGGTAAAAGGCACTTGTTGACCGAGTTGTAGCTGTGTTTGTGCTTCGCTAGGGACATTGGCGGCAAACTCAAGTTTATTGGGGTCAATGATTTCCATCAAGGCTTGGTTTTGCGTGACTACCTGTCCGACATTGACGCTGCGACTGCTGACAATCCCAGTGGTAGGCGCATAAATCGTGGTATCACCAAACATTTTTTGGGCACTACTTAATTGGGCTTGTTTGGCTTTGATGGCTTCACGCTGGGCAATGCTGTCTGCCACACTGCGCTCATACTCTATTTGTGAGACAAAGCCTTGCTCGAGCAAAATTTTGTTGCGCTCAGCAAGTTTATTGGCGACGATGGCTTGTGCTTGGGCAGCGGCAACGTCGGCTTGCGCTTGAGCGAGTTGGTTTTTACTATCACTGATATCAAGTCGCACCAGTGGCTCACCTTTTGCTACCGTTTTACCCACATCAGCGAGCACTTGCTGCACTTGCGCATTCACGGTTGATTGCACTACTGTGTGGTCTGAAGGCTGCAGCGTCCCTGTCACGGTGACACTCGGTTCAAATCGGTCTGCTTTGGCGGTGATGACATCAGCGGCTAATAGCTGAATCTCGTTATTGGCGATTGGCGTGGTGGCTGATGCGGTGGTGACTTGAGTGTTTTGGGTCGACAACGGGCTTTTGCTATCGTTTTGCTGTTTTTGGCAGCCACTCAAACTCATAACAGCGCTAGCCACCGCTAGGCTTAATGGTACAACTTTGGTGATAAACTTTGGTGTTATCATGAACGAGACGTCCTCAGCGCAAACAATCAACTTAAAAAATATAAAATCATATAGAAATAACCAGTACAATGCGTTTTTCTAAGCTTATTTCAACATGTTTCTATCATCAGGTAATACCTGTATATTATCATGGCTCTATGGGCAACTTAACAAAGCAGTCACCAGATCAAACCCGAATGGTCATCAGGATGTTAAAAATGAACGGTAAGTGCATTGATTTAAGCATACTTTGCAGCAAAAAAGTATGATAGTATTTTAACAATAATTACCATACAGTTGGTTTTTAACTATCCGTCTGAAATATTTGTTATATCTTATAAAAATTATTTACAATAGCTTCGTTTGATTGTCAAAAATTGTACCAGTGACTTTTGAGCGTTGATGGCATCATTTGATAACTGCCCCAACGCCTATGACTTAAAGTTTTGAGCAATCGCTATAGGATAGTGGGTAGCAAAATCATAGCGAAACAACCCTTAGGAAAATATTATGGATGCAAATTTTGAAGGCCTAAAAGTCATGATTATTGATGATTCAAAAACCATTCGTCGTACTGCAGAGACGTTACTTGCCAAAGCAGGCTGTGAAGTGACTACGGCTGTTGATGGCTTTGATGCGTTGGCAAAAATTGCGGATACCAACCCAGATTTGATTTTTGTCGATATCATGATGCCACGCCTCGATGGTTATCAAACTTGTTCACTGATCAAAAACAACGCAGATTTTGCTGCCAAGCCCGTGATTATGCTGTCATCAAAAGATGGCTTGTTTGATAAAGCGCGCGGTCGTATCGTCGGCTCAGATGAGTACTTGACCAAACCGTTTAGTAAAGAAGAGCTATTTGACGCCATTGAACGTCATCGTCCTGCGTCTTAATGCGTTGTGCTGAAGATTAACAACATGCCAGTAGCACTGTTGTCAATACTTAAAGTTTACAATCACTAGAACTAGCACTAGCTACGATGAAACTAGAAATGACTAACATAAAAGCGCAGATTGCAACCTAGACGGGCATAGATATAGATTTGGGATGCGTGTTTAACAGTTGTGCTGTCATGAGTACAGACACAAAACAGCAAAATATAAAGCGATTAATATAATCAATCAGCAGGTAAAAAGGTAAGTCTATGGCCAAAATCTTAGTAGTTGATGATTCACCATCAGAAATGGCAAAATTCCGGGATATTTTGACCCGTCATCAGTACGAAGTCATTGAAGCGCATACAGGCGATGATGGGATTCAAAAAGCCAATGAGTTTTTCCCAGACGTGATTTTGATGGATGTGGTCATGCCAGAGATGAACGGCTTTCAAGCAACCCGCAAACTTACCCGTGACCCAAAAACCAGTCATATCCCTGTCGTCATCATCAGTACTAAAAATCAAGAAACTGACCGCGTATGGGGCAAGCGCCAAGGCGCACGAGATTATCTAAGTAAGCCGATTACAGAAGAAGCCTTAATCACTGTAATCCGTTCCGTGATGGAGTAGGTTTCGTGTCTTCAAACGGCTTTATTGAGCTTTTACGACTCGCTGACCGCGGTATCAAACGACAAAAAGGTGCTCACTTTGACCAAAAAACCCAGTGGTTAGGGGTTGCGTTTTCGCTCGGTGGTTACCACTTGGTAGCCCCGCTCGGCGATGTGGCTGAGGTGCTATCTTTGCCTGCCTATACCTCAGTGCCTTTGTCAAAACCTTGGTTACTCGGGATTGCCAATGTGCGGGGACGGTTATTACCGATTACTAATTTGTCGAACTTCTTAGGTTTACATCCATCAAGCTCAAACTACCAATCGGCTAATCAAAAGATTTTGGTGATTGATCAACCCAAGCTCTTTAGTGGCTTACAAGTCGATGAGATATTGGGTATCCAAACCTTTAGTCAAGGGCAATATCAGCCTATTGAAATGCCGAACGATTCACCGCTCGCTCAGTATACGCATGGTGGGTTTAAACAAAACGAGCAGATTTGGTATGTGTTTATGCCAAGCTTATTGGCGCAAGACACGCGTTATTTAGAAGCAGCGTTATAACATAATTTTCTAACTCATTAAAATAATTGAGGGATTACCGTATCATGGATACTAAAACTTCGACCCTAAGTACCAATACCAATTCCCCTGTCGCGGTCGGGCCTGGCAACAGTAACTATCGTATGGATAGGGGGCGCTCAACCAACTGGATTTTTTGGGCAAGTATCTGTGGTGGCGTGGCTGCCTTGGCGTTTATTTATCGACTTTACCAATTGCTAATTTTGGTACGTCAAGATAATAGTATTGCCAATAGTTTTTTGACGATTTGGTTGCCCTCTATTTTGATTGTATTAGGCGTCATTGGGGCGATTTACTTTTTGACTCGCCAGATTAATGCTAAAACCTATCGAGAGAAGGCAGAAGGTGAGCGTGAAACGCTGCGTCAACGTCATGAGATGGAAGTTGAATCTGAGCGTGCTCGCAAAATCCAAGAAGAAAACGAACGTAACCAAATGGCGATTTTGCGTTTGCTTGATGAGTTAGGCGATTTAGCGGAAGGTGACTTGACCGTGAACGCGACAGTCTCAGAAGACTTTACAGGGGCGATTGCAGACTCGGTTAACTTTGCGATTGACCAATTGCGTCAACTGGTTTCTGCGATTAACGTCACTGCAGAGCGGGTCGCGCGCGCATCTGACCAAACACAGGCCACGGCAGTTGAACTGGCTGAAGCCTCTGAAAGCCAAGCGCAAGAGATTGCAGGAGCTTCTGCAGCGATTAATGAAATGGCGGTGTCGATTGACCAAGTATCGTCAAATGCCGCCGAATCTGCTGCGGTTGCGGACCGTTCGGTTGCGATTGCCTATAACGGTGCAGAAGTGGTACAACGTACTATCGATGGCATGAATACCATTCGTGACCAGATTCAAGAAACCTCAAAACGTATTAAGCGCCTCGGTGAATCATCGCAAGAGATTGGCGATATCGTTGGACTGATTAATGACATTGCTGACCAAACCAACATCCTTGCGTTGAATGCGGCGATTCAGGCATCGATGGCGGGTGAAGCAGGGCGTGGTTTTGCGGTTGTTGCTGACGAGGTTCAGCGCCTAGCAGAGCGTTCAGCCACAGCGACTAAACAGATTGAAACACTGGTTAAAACCATTCAGGCAGATACGAACGAAGCAGTAATGTCGATGGAATCAACCACGGCAGAAGTTGTACGCGGTGCAAAACTTGCAAAAGACGCAGGTGAGGCGCTTGAAGAAGTACAAACTGTATCTAACAACTTGGCATCATTGATTCAGAGTATCTCGAATGCGGCGCGTCAGCAGGCAGCCTCAGCGGGTCATATTTCAAATACGATGAATGTCATTCAAGATATTACCTCGCAAACCACCTCAGGTACCATGGCAGCCGCTCGTTCAATCGGTCAGCTTAATGAAATGGCGGCGGCGCTTCAAGAATCAGTATCGGGCTTTAAATTGCCAGATGATGCTTTGGCAAGCGCTTAATGGCTAATGTTTAATAGCCAATTAGGCTTAGTAATCAACATTTAGCTAAAAGTAAAGGGTGGTTTTAACCACCTTTCTTTTTATGACTGTTAGATAGAATTATAAGTAGTGAACAAGGGTATGGGTGTTAGATGAGGAGTTGGACGCGGTTGTTTTAATCATTAATTGAGATTTTTTAATGCCAAGTCACGTACCGATAATAAGTTATTCACCGATAACAACTAGGGTAGAGGTAAGACTAAATAACGTTTATGCAACAATACTATCTATCTGAGCAAGCATTGTCACTATGGCTCAATTATGTTGAACACCAAGTGGGTTTTATCCTACCAAAGTCTCAGAACAACTGGGTAAAAGGTATCATTGAGCGGCATATGCGGCGCAATGCGCTTGACAGTACGGCGTTATTACAGACAATTGTGCAGGATGCTACTATCTATCATCAGCTAATCGATGATATATTGATTCCTAGAACCCAGTTTTTTCGGCATTTACCCACTTTTGCGTTTGCCGAAGCGGTTGCCAATGCATGGCATTTGCAGCCGCAAAACCAACAACGTAGTTTTACGGCGTGGAGTGTGGGATGTTCGACAGGGCAGGAAGCTGTCACCATTGCGTTATGTCTAGAAAATGCCTTGGATGGGATGCAAGTTTATCAAGTATTTGGTTCAGATTTTCACCAGCAATCATTGATTGATGCGACCCTTGGCGAGTATGACAACGCGCAAAAATCGTTTATTCCTGCTGTGTATCATCACTACCTTAAAGACGTTGGTAGGGATAAATTTGCGCTAATCCCTACAATAAAATCGCAATTGCAGTTTTTTAGCAAAAATTTAGTCGATGCTCAGCAATCGATTCCTTTAGAGGCAGGTCAATGCCAACTGATTGTCTGCAACAATGTGTTAATTTATTTTCGGCAATTTGAGCAGCGTGACATCGTGCGTTATTTAGCCCGTTATTTGGCGGATGATGGTGTTTTGTTGTTAGGCGCAGGTGAAAGCCTGGAGTTTAGTGATTCAGATTTACAGCAAATTGCCATGCCGACAATCAATGGCTATTGCAAAACGGTTGCCCCAGATTGGCTCAAAGCAGTGGCAAATATTGAGCGCTAATCAGTGAAGTCAATATTGAAGGTTATAAAAGGTATCAACCTGAGTTGACGCCAGACAACTGGTAAGTTATTTTAAGTGATATAAGAAATTAATAAACGACTGCGTTACAGCTAACTTAAAATCGAGAAAAATCGTCATCGTTTTTGACAGTCGTTGTCCTAGGAATATGGTATGAGTAAACAACGTAATTTGATCGCCTTAGACTGGTTGATGCCTGTTTTGAAAGACGTATTTGGTGAGCTTAACCAGTTGCTACAACGACATGACGCGCAGCCAGCGTGGCAGTTAATCGGTCAACATTTGCACCAAATCACTGGTGCACTCGCGCTTGCCAACCAGCCAGCCTTATCAAAACTGGCGAAAACGCTTGACAAAACCACTATCGCCATTCACCAAGAAACTTTATCTCCGCAGTATTTTAGTCAAATCAGCCATGCGGTGAAGTTGCTGCAATTTGACATTGAACAAGTACAAGCTAAACAGCAGATTCATACCGACTGGGTCAATGACCGAATCGCTTATTTTGAGCAACTGCTTGGCATAGCGTCATCTTATGAGCCCATCCAAGCTGCCGCAGACAATACTTTATTATTTTTAAGCCAATTACCCACGCCAGACATCAAACATTCATGGGACAGTGCCCAAGCCGATGAGTTACTCAAAGTCTGGCGTTATACCAGTTTGCAACTACTACAAAACGCGACCAACGACAGTAAACATTTAGATGCGCTGACCAAGGTTGCTGGCTATTTGTCCCAGGCTGCCATCAATCCTGCTTGGCGTCAATTTTGGCAGTTGGTCGCAGTGTGGTGCAATAATCTGACCCTCAATGAGCAGCCTGTGCCAACCGCTTATGCTGCGCTATTAAACAGTCTGTCATTGGTGCTGACGCATGATTTGACTCTCACCCCTGATATTACCGTGTCCCGTCTGGCAGTTGATGTGTTATTAGCGCTCAATGCGTTAACCCACAAATCGCATGACGCTAAAGCTCTGCTATCAAGCTTGGATATCAATAGTAGTGACACGCTTGATAATCTATTTAGTCAAGTATTAGAAAAACTTGAAAAAATTATTTATCAAGTGCATGAACCGCTCACCATTTTGCCGCTGCTTGAATCGGTCAAAAATAGTTTGGCAAATCGCGGTTGGGTGTTTTATGAAAACCAAATGGCGCAAATTATCGATGACGTGCGCTTGATGACGCAAGATACTTTTATGGCGTCATCTCTGACTTGGCAGGTAGAACGCCAGCTGCAAGATTTTTACAGCCAGTTGTTATCAACGGTTGAAACCCTTGATAGCCAAATTGGCTTACAGCATTTTGCCTATGCCAGCAATCCGCAAAATGAAGCGGTGCGGCAAACGCGCGTGCATGTTGAAAATATCAAGCGGTCGTTTAATCAATATATCCAAACCCGTGATTTAAATAAGTTAACAGTCAATGACGAATTAATTGCCACCATCCAAGTTTTTGGGGCATTAGGTTTAACACGTTTCAAAGAATTGGTCGAACAAATTCGCTTACTATTTAGCCGTATTCATAAAAATTCGGTACACGTCTTAAGCTGGGAAGCCAGTGATGCTATCGCCGACTTGATTGCCCGCTTGGAGCTATTTTTGGATTATTTATCCAACCAGTCTGTCAATGAAGAATTTTTAGATCAAACCCAAACACAGCTTAACCGCGCCAATTTATTGCTTAATCGCTTAATCGAAACGCCATTAACCGCCGCTGAAGTGGTAGCGCCAACCAAGCACTTTGGCAGAGATACGGTGATTTACGATGATGAAGGCGAACGTATTGCCAGTGATATTGAATCACCAGCACAAGTACTAGCTACTGCTGCAGAAGCGCCTAACACGCAAACGGCTATCACGCAAACGCCTGTCGTGCAAGAATCGCAAGCGCTGGCGGCTGCAAGGCAAGCCCTCAAAGATGATGACTATAGTATGGATGAAGATATCCGAGATATTTTCATTGAAGAGGCGCAAGAAGTCCTCGCTGAGTTGGGTGAGAAGATTCCCGTATGGGAAGTGGATACCCATGAATTAGTCGCGCTCAAAGATATCCGCCGAGGTTTTCATACCTTAAAGGGCTCAGGTCGTATGGTGGGCGCTCATCAAATTGGTGAGATGTGTTGGGCAGTAGAAAACATGCTCAACCGTGTGCTAGATGGCACTTTAGCAGTTAGTGATGCGTTAGTGGGTTTTATCAAAGATACCCATCGCAAACTGCCGACACTGGTTGAAGATTTTCAGCAGCAGCGGGCGCCAAGTATTGACCCTGCGGTTACGGTATTGCAAGCGACTAATCTATTACAGCAGCAGCCGATTAACACAGGTCTGCCAGAAACCAATGGCTTAGATAACCTTGTATCAGTCAGTGCTAGTGTGGCTGAAGACAGTGAGAAGGTGGCTCAAGGCAATGAAGCTGCGAGCGACGTTGCGCCATCAACTACAGGGGATATTCATGCCTTACCTGAGGTGGTGGCTCGCGAATATGAGCAGCTAACGACGGTCACAAATGCGGTCAGCGATCCCGATATTCAAGAAATCTATATCGAAGAAGCCAATGAAGTTATCGAGACAATTGCACCACTTAACCAAGCTTGGCAAGCCAAGCCCAATGATTTTGATACCTTAAAAGAAATTCGCCGAGGTTTTCATACCTTAAAAGGCTCAGGTCGTATGGTTGGCGCCAATCAGCTAGGGGAGCTTACTTGGTCGATTGAAAACATGCTCAATCGCGTGCTCGATCATACCATAACAGTAGACGAGGGGGTTTTACGTCTAGTTAGTGATGTTATTGAGGCATTTGCTGGGCTCATCACGATTTTTGCCCAAAATCGTACAGACTATCCCGCAGTGATTCAATTATGGCAAGCTGTCGCTAATAGCTATGCCAAAAAACATGGCGACAGCTTTAGCTACCATCAAGCCTTATCCGCCTTTGGGGGACAAGTAGCAGCTTCGCCAACTGCGTCACACTCAAGTGCGTCACACACAGATGCGGCGTTTTCGTCTGGTCACGCCACTGCCCAAACTCAAGCGCTACAGGATGTCAGTGGCATTAGTGACATCAGTGAAATGGATGTCGCTGATGACGTATTTATTGAAGAAGCGGACGAGTTATTGGCCGATATTGATAACTTTATCACCCACCATTTGGGGGAGCCTGCAACGCATGTGCCTGATGCCATATTACGGGCATTTCATACCTTGCGTGGTGGCGCAGCGCTGATTGAACTCAACAATGTTTATCACTTGAGCGCCGCGGTAGAAGAAGCACTGGGCGACTTATTACATAATGAAATGCCGCTCACGGCCAGCCAGTTATTGACCTTGCAAGAGGCCAAAGATCTGCTACAAACCTACATTGATGAGCATAGAATCCATCATGATGTGACGGTGGTAGAAGATAACACTGACATTGTTGCTGACTTGATTGAGCGGCTAACAGATGCTAATGCCGAATCTTATGAAAGCACAAAACTGACGGTCAAAGACCTGATAGCGCTTGAGATTGATGACTTACTCGATGCCGATCAGCAAGCACAGGCTAGGTTTGCTGGTGAGAACGAACAAGTTATTGCCTATGCCGAGCAGCTTGAACAACAAGCGTCAAGGCTTGCGCAAGCGACTGAAGGTTTGAGCTATTTTATCATTCCAAGTACCTTACAGTTTGCCTATAAAAAACTTGCTGATTATCCGCAGTTTGCCAAAAACGAAGACATTTATGATGGCCTAATGGGCTTACACAATCAGCTCATCAATATGTTTGACGCCATTGCAGCAGGACTGCGCGTCAATATCAATGAAGCGGCGATTGAAACTTTAAGAAAATTATTGGCAAAAAGTCAGTACCAAGCTGAGATGGATGCTATCGAGTACCAGACAGTTGCTACAGACGATGAACTGTTGCAGATTTTCTTGGATGAAGTGCAAACCATTCAGCCCGATATGCAAAATTACTACAACCAATGGCTCAATAACCTTAGCAATTTAGAGGTGGTCAAAGAACTAGCTAATTATATGCATATCTTAAAAGGGGGTGCAGAGCTAATCGGGGTATCGAGTATCGTCGAGATGGCGCTACGTGGTGAGCAAGTGTATGACGCCATTGACAATGGTATTTTACCTAGTGATACCGATACTGCTTCCTTGCTGCAAAAGCTGCATGAAACCATTGCCTCACAGCTCAAGCAAGTTCGACAATTTAGTCGCTCTTTTGAAGCCACAGATTTTGCTCACCAAATCGATGAGGTCATCGCCGGCACAGTACAAAGTCGAGACTTGGTATTTGCGGTGCCACTGATTGTTGAAGCCAATCCTGAAGAGTCGATGGAGCAAAAACAACCTGCCAATGAGGGTGATAGCGCGCTTGCGAAAAATGATCCACTTTACATCGAAGAAATTATTAACAACTTTGAAGAGCGTCGTTTAGAGACTTGGAAAGGTCAAGAGCCTGACGAAGATATCTTAAAAGTGTATCTTGAAGAAGCCAAAGAGCTGATTGATAGCAGCAGCCAGCATTTACAAGAGTTCCGTAGTAATAACAGTGATCTTGCAGCATTACAAGCCTTGCAACGTGAATTGCACACCATCAAAGGTGGCGCAAGAATGGTCGGTGCAGAAGGAATTGCTACATTAGCGCACGAAATGGAAACCATCTACGAAGAGCTAGGCAGCCGCCGCAAACCTGCGACTCGGATGATTGGCAACCTATTGGCGGTGTGTCATGACTGGTTAGCAAGTGCGATTTATGTATTAGAAAATAAATTTAACCCACAAACGCCGGTAGCATTGGTTGCAGCACTGCAACAATTCTCGCGAAAACCTGATAGCTTAAAAGAAATCCCCAATGTTAACTTAGCTAGCCAAATTGAACAAATTGATATCTATCGCAGTAGCCTCGGGCAAGACACGTTAGAAGTCAAACAGCGCGACCTAAGCGTCATGCCGCTGATGACCAGTAACTTTGAATCTGAGCAAGATCAATCGAGCCTTAATGCTGAGATGCTTAGGATTTCTGCAAGTACCATGGAGCGCATGATTAACCTATCAGGTGAGTCCGCGATTAACCGCTCACGAATCGAGATGGGTATATCGAGTCTATCAAACAATATCGAAGAGATGGGCGCAACCGTACAGCGTCTAGCAGATCAGCTACGCCGTATGGAAACTGAGCTTGAGATTCAAATTTTGTCACAAATTGGTGATGAACATGAATTAGAAAGTGACTTTGACCCGCTAGAGATGGACCAATATTCAGCGCTTAACCAACTGTCAAAATCGCTCTCGGAATCGGCATCGGACTTGTTAGACATCAAAACCACCATGCTCGATAAAACCCGTGAAACCGAAAACTTGCTACTGCAATTATCACGCACCCAGACTGATTTACAAGAAGGGTTGATGGACTCACGTACTGTGCCATTCTCGCGTATCACGCCACGTCTGCAACGGATCGTCCGCCAAACAGCCACTGAGCTTGGCAAGTCTGTTGAACTACGGATCCTAAATGATGAAGGTGAAATTGACCGTAATATCCTTGAGCGTATTACCTCACCGCTTGAGCATATGCTACGTAACGCCGTTGACCATGGTATCGAAAAATCGCAAGAACGTATTGAAAGTGGCAAATCAAGAACAGGCTTAATCACACTTGAAGTGCTGCGTGAAGGTGGTGAAATCGTTATCAATTTAACCGATGATGGGCGCGGTATTAATGTGAATGCGGTACGCCAAAAAGCGATTGAGCAAGGCTTGATTTCTGCCAAAGATACCAGTCTAAAAACACTTGATATCATGCAATATATCTTTAACGCAGGTCTGTCCACCGCCAAATCCGTATCACAAATATCAGGCCGTGGTGTCGGTATGGATGTGGTTCAAAGTGAGGTCAAGCAGCTAGGTGGTGTAGTCACCGTCGATTCTGAAAGTGGCAGAGGCTCACGCTTTACCATGCGTCTACCATTGACAGTTGCTGTGTCTGATGCCTTGATGGTTAGGGCAGGGGATAAATACTTTGCTGTACCATTGGTGCAAATTGAACGTGTGATGCGGGTCAATATCGATGCGATTGCTAATTTTTATACCACCAATGCCGATAGTATCAATATCGATGAACAAGCCTATCGTCTGCGCTATCTCAATCAGATTTTATACGGTAGCGACCCGGTGGATGCACTAGCGCACCAGTCAAGCAGCGTACCCGTGATTATTATTCGTACTGACTTAGGTCAGCGCATGGCGCTGCAAGTGGATATGATTGCAGGCTCTCGTATTGAAGTGGTCGTCAAACCACTCGGTCGTCAGCTCTCACATATCGATGGAATTTCGGCTGCTACCATCATGGGGGATGGTTCGGTCATGCTCATTCTTGACTTGGTGGCATTGATGCGTAATGTCAGCAATATCGCCAAAGTCGAGCAGCAAAAAGCCAATAAGTCGGTCAAACAAGCGCACAAACCCGTGGTGCTGATTGTAGATGACTCAGTAACAGTGCGCAAAGTCACCTCGCGCTTACTAGAACGTCACGGCTATGAGGCCCAAGTGGCAACAGATGGTATTGATGCGCTAGAAAAACTGCAAGAAATGCTACCGGAGGTCATTGTATTGGATATTGAAATGCCACGAATGGACGGCTTTGAAGTCGCCAACCATATTCGCCATAACCCACGACTCCAGCATATCCCTATTGTCATGATTACATCGCGCACCGGTGAAAAACACCGTGAACGCGCGTTTGGTATCGGGGTAAATGAATACATGGGTAAACCATTCCAAGAACAAATGCTGTTAGACACGTTAGCACGCTTTACCCAACAAGCAAAAACTGACTAAGCCGACCATGTAAAGGATACAATCATTCATGCTGTCAAAGCACTCACCGCCGCTGCGATTTTTTATCGTTGCTGAGGAAAATCAGCAACGGCTTGCCTTTAGCGATACCATTCGTTCATGGGGATTTGAAATCGTGGAGTGCTTGGCAGCGTCACAGCTGACCGAAAAACATTTTCAGCAAAAAGTGGATGTGTGGCTAGTCGATACCCAAGACGATTACGCCGTCATTCAAAATGTTGAAAAACAACTGAATGTCAATTTGACTAAGGTTGTATTACTGGGCTTTGTCACGGCGCCTTATATCAATGAAAGTCTGTTATATGCCAAATGGCAACGCCAACTTAAGCGAAAAATCGCCATCATGCTAGAACGTAGCGATTTGCTAGCGCACTATGAGGCTGCCAAGGGTGAAATCAAACCGTGGAAATATGTGGTATTGCTCGCGGCATCGATGGGCGGACCGCTCGCCATCAAGGAATTTTTAGATAATTTGCCCGAAGATTTGCCAGTATCACTGCTACTAGCGCAGCACTTTAACCAAAATATGCTCAACACCTTGCCAAGAATTTTAAATCGTCACAACGAGTGGCGCTGTGACATAGTGACCAATACCCAAAAATTATTGTCAGGGCGTTGTTTGATTTTACCGATTGAGCACAGTGTGGTGTGTGACTCCAATGGACGGGTAATTTTGCAGCGTAAACCTTGGCAAGGCAGTTACAAACCCCCAATCAGTGAGGTCATGCGTAATTGCAGCGAAGCGTTTGGCAACAATTTAATCACTATCGTGTTCTCTGGTATGGGCAATGATGGTAGTGATGCGGCAGCGACGGTCAAAAAAAATGGCAGTATTATTTGGGCGCAAACCCCTGACAGTAGCACCTGCGCAAGCCAGCCACAAAGCATGATTGAAAGCAATCAAGTCACTTTTGTTGGCACCCCTAAGCTGTTAGCTGAGCAGCTAATTGCCTTGTGTGGCTAATGCTATAGGCTGGTCAAGATAACCGCTAAATTTCTTATTAATCACTAAAATGAGCAAGCCATGGCAAACGAGTTAAACCGTTACTTTAAGCAAGATGAAGATGTAGGCGTCCTAAGTATCACCAAAGGTCAATTAACCATTGCGCGAATTCCTTCTAGCAGTTCGCCTGACTGGATTGTGCCGCAAGCCTTGATTTTGAGCATTGATAACTATGATGAGCGCATTTGGAATTATCTTTGGCGCGGCCAAGAAGTGTCAGTGTATCACTTGTTGCCAAAAGATGAGCAGCCCACCCACTTAGTGGTGTTAGAAAGCGTCACTGATATCCATCGTCTTGCCTTACAAATTCACGGCGAAGTGACTTTCCATTCTGTGCGTATCGCTGATCTCAAAGACGCTGATGACGCCACTTACCAAGCTGAATTAGCGACTCACTACCCTGACTTATTAACCGCCTTAAACGCGCCAAATGATGAGCTCATCGAGCGCTCACGCACACCGAATTTGGCAGACTATAGCCTACAGCACGCCTATATTTTTCAGCCAGTCATGTTGGCAGGTGAATTGTGTGTAGTACCAGATTTGGACAAACTCTCGCATTTCTTGGTGGATTTAGATGGTTAGATGCAGTCCGCCTTTATGCTATTTGCCAACAGTCTGTTACTTTTATTTTGCCCAAACATTGCTAGAATAACCCAAAACAAATCATGATAAGGTAAAATCCATTATGGCATTATTTCCTGCAAATGAAGCGCCACAGCCGATTGCCCCACACGGTATCAACAAATGGTCGCTATCGTCCCGTATTTTCCATTGGATTAGTGTGGTATTGTTGATTGCGACTTGGGCAATGATTGAGCTGAATGAGGATGCAACTGACTTTACCTATTTTGATTTGCATAAAGCGTTTGGACTCAGTGTGTTATTTTGGACAGTAGGTCGTATTATCAACCGTTTTGTCACCAAAGCCCCCGCTGATGTGCCGATGCCAAAATGGCAAAATAAACTATCGCATTTAACCCATTTGGCACTGTACTTGATTTTACTTGCCATGCCTTTGGCGGGCTGGTTTTCTGTTATGTTTGATGGGGAAGGGGTGAGTATGTTTGGGCTGTTTGATATCCCAGCCTTTGTCAGTGAAAACAGTGATTTGTCAGGCACGTTGGAAAAAATTCATAAAAATCTGTTGTGGACGTTGTTGCTGGTGTTCACAGCCTTGCATATCATCGGCGCGCTATATCACCAATTTATCCAAAAAGACCATTTGATTCGCCGTATGCGCTAAGTTAGCCTAAAGTATAAAAAAGCCCATGTCATCATGGGCTTTTTAGTAACAATTTTTTAAAAGCAAGCTAGATTATTGGCGTGTACTATCAGGCAAGCTGATATTCATCTCCAGCACTTCCATGTTTGCTTCATTGTGATGTTGAATATTGACGTCATCAATGTTGACACCTGACACGTAGGTATTGACCACTGCCAAGATCTCACGTTTCATTTTTTCAATACGCTCTGGGGTTAACCGATTGTGCAAGCGGTTTTCGCTAGCAACGATGACTTTTAGGCGCTCTGCGGCAGTATTGGCACTGTTTGACTTTTGCTCACCACCAAATAAATTACTCCAAAATCCCATAGCCTAACCTCCAAACCAGCGTTGTAGGAAGCTTTTCTTCTTCACCTCGATATGGCGATAGGGACGTTCTTCCCCCAAGAAACGAGCGACCATGTCATCATAAGTTTGACCAGCTTTTGAATTTTGATCTAGCACCACAGGTACACCTTGGTTTGATGCCTCAAGTACGCTATTGCTTTCAGGAATCACGCCAAGTAGTGGCACTTTTAGGATGTCATTAGAAATGCTATTAATATCCATCATCTCACCGCGCTCCGCACGCTCAGCGTTGTAGCGGTTGATGACCAAGTGCTCACGTACCACGCCTGTACCTTCTTCAACTTTTTTGGTACGGCTTTGCAAAATACCGATGATACGGTCTGAGTCACGCACCGATGAGATTTCTGGGTTGGTCACGATGATGGCTTCATCGGCATGGTACATAGCAAGCTGGGCGCCGCGCTCGATACCAGCAGGCGAGTCACACACGATGTAGTCGAATTGTTTGGCTAGCTCATTAATGACTTCCGCGACTCCTTCGTCTGTCAAGGCGTCTTTGTCGCGCGTTTGGCTGGCAGGTAAGATAAACAAATTATTGAGTTGTTTGTCTTTTACCAACGCTTGTGACAGGCGCGCGTTCCCTGAGATAACATCAACAAAGTCATACACGATACGGTTTTCGCAGCCCATAATGAGGTCAAGGTTTCTAAGACCCACGTCAAAGTCAATCACCACAGTTTTAAAGCCGCGAACGGCGAGACCCGTAGCGAAAGAGGCACTGGTGGTGGTTTTACCTACCCCGCCTTTTCCTGAAGTTACAACAACGATTTTTGCCACTTTGGCATACTCCTATTCATAGCACGGTGTCAGTGAGGCGGTATTGAATCATTCAAGCCATACACACATTCACGCTAAACTGGTTTGAAAAATATGGATATAAATTAACGTAAATCGTTAAAAATTAAGACTTAAATTTTAGTTAGCCTAAATTTGGTTAATTGGACTAGTTTAGCATAAAAAACTTTTCGAAGTTAATCGAGAGATTGACGATTTTTGCATGGATTGTGGTATAAGTGGTTGTTTAGGTGATTATTATTCCATCAACTCAAACACCAAGCCTTGTCCATCCAAGTAGCTAACTTGTACCGCTTTATCCAAATACTCCGTGGGAATATTTTCTTTTAGGCAATAAGTACCCGCAACTGATACCAGTGACGGGTTAAAACGCAAACAGAATATTTTGGCATTGGTATCGCCCGTCGCCCCTGCGACTAATCGCCCTTCGGCTTTGCCATACACGTGCAGGCTATAATCGGTAATCGCTTCCGCGCCGGCATTGATGCCTTTGGTCAAAATCACGTCACCACCAACATGGTTGATACTTTGACCTGAGCGCAGCATTTGAGTATGCACCAAATCGCCTTCAAGCTGTGATTGGTGATGCGATGAGGCGACAAATTTGTCAGGTGCAGCTGCGGTATCATTGCTTGCGGTATTATTGGTTACCATATCACTGGCGGTTTGATTTTGTCGCTGAGTCGCTTGACTGTCGGATGCGGGTGATTGAATAGGGGACTGCGCAACGTATTGAGAGGATGAAGTATTTGCTGTGCTGTCTGATTTTCGCTCACTACCCGTCGCCACATTTTTTGGTGCTTTGCCATCAATACGTTGCCCATCTGCTGGAAAAATGGCAATGCGAAGCTCATTGGCTTGGGTGTCATTAGCGCCTGTGACCAACCCAATCGGCTGTAACCCTAGCACCCATAAGCCGCCCCAAAGCTGGGCTAAATTTAATGGCTGTTGACAGCTGATAATCACCGGTAAGTTGGACTGGCGTTGACGACCTAGCTTTTGTGCAATCTTTGTCAAAATTACTTTGATATCATTGCCTTCAATATTTAGGCGGGTAAAGTTCAGTAGTCTACCAGTGAGTTTCACGCTAGTGGCTACAGGGTCAGTGGGTAATGGGTTGGCTGGCTGCTGACTTTGCGGTAAACCCTGCTCTGATAGGTTAGGTACGCTTTGTAATTTTTGTAATGAACTATCTTGGGTCAAGTCAAGGGCAGCGGGCTGTGTCATGAAAAACCTTTTTATAATAACTTTTTATACATCAAAATCGATTCATACCGCATATTAGCAAGTATTATTTAAAACAACAACCATTCACCGCGCTATTTATTGTTTGGCAACCAAAGCCGTAATAGGGCGATAAAAAAAGCGTTGCACAGCCGTTAGCTGCCAGCCAAATTGGTGGATTCAATCAGCGTATTTGGTGCTTCCATTGTTGAATGCGAACTTGGTTGGCAAGTGACGTCAAACTATCATCAATAATATCGCTAACTAATTTTTCTAGCGCAGGGCTAGTGACGTCAATTTGCACTAAGCTTTTGGCGATTTCTTCATACATCAGCGTGAGCGTTTGCGGTTTGGTAAGGTTGGTGGTCAAGCTTAATGTCAGATTTTCCCCAATGTGTTGCCCGATGCTGTGCATTTGGTTTTCTATCAGACTACCTGCAATCGGTATCAACCGTAATATGCGGTGCAGCTCGGGCGTATCGGTTAGCGCTTGCTGAATGGCGATGCCCACCTGTTCTGCCAAAGGTTTGGCAAAGATAGCAGGATGGGCGGGCGTGGATTGTAATAACGGTGTGGCTTCTTGCTGCAGCACTTCGACAATGACCTTTTGTATGTCATCTCGATGCTTGTCGATGATGTTTTTGACCAAATGCCCATCGGCGTTGCTTATTTCGGTGCGGATATTGTCAATCGCGGTTAAAATCACCCGATCAGAAATCTCTTCCATAATCATTTGATAATAAAATTTGATCGTGGCAAGCCAACTGGCGGGCAAAACTTTGTAGCCAAGTTTGTGCAGACGATAGCCAATCACGCCGACGCGCAGCAGTCGTAATGCGCGCAGCTGCGGTGCACAGCCCAACACTTCATACCAATGCACGAATGGAAAGAAAAACCAGCGGTAATAGCGTTTTTGGGCGATGGCAATCAACCAACGAACCACAAGCTCTGCTACCAAAAAGATGGTAAACAGACCCCCTGCGATTTTGAGCGGCTCGTGCCATCCTTGCTGATAACTGACGATACTATCAAAAAACCCCAGCCAATTTGCTATTTTTGCCATAAAGCTACTTAGCATCAAAGCGTCAAACCCCATGAGCAGTAAGTCCAACACAATGGCAACCATCATGATGGTATCGTAGGCTAACTGCCAACGACTGGGTTTGGCAGGGTGAGCAGCGAGAGGTTGGCTAATATTCGAGCTTGGCGTTGGGCTGGATTTTGGGTCTAAATTAGCAGTTGGCATAAAAAAGTGCTCAAAATGGGGTCAATACCGCAAAAAATGTGAGTGAGGACAAGGCAGGTAAGTCATACCTTGCATGGCTTACCTGAGAGTTTAACTGGTAGTGTAATTAGTGATAGGTCACTAGTCATGTGTGGCTAACAATGTGTTGCTGGGGATGACGGGTAAAATCATCGAGCATGGCTTGGATACGTTGGTCCTTTTTCTGCCACAAGTCATCCAGCCAACGGTACATATCTATTTTGGTTTGTTCATCCTGCTGGTATTTGCCATCCATGAGGCGCTGTAGCAAATCATCTGGCAATACAATTTTTTGAATATCCACCCCGATGCGTTTGATATTACCTTCCCATAAATCCTGATAGGTAGGAATACCGTCAGGATATACAATCGTCATATCAAGCACAGCATCTAAATCGCCAACCAACGCACCCAATGCAAGTGCAATGCCGCCCGCTTTGGGTTTTAGCAAATGTTGATACGGTGATTGTTGCAAGTCACGTTTTTTTTGGGTAAACCGCGTGCCTTCGATAAAGTTAAGTAAGGTAAAAGGCTTGTCGATTAAGTTTTGACAAGCACGTTTGGCTTCGATGATATCGCGGTCTTCTAGCGCTGGATTTTTAGCAATCGCTGTTTTCGAGTAGCGTTTCATCATCGGAAAGTCTAAAAAATAAAACGCTTGCCCCACAATTGGGATATACAGTAGCTCGTATTTGGCAAAAAATCGCGTTAATGGTAGTCGGTTTTCACTGATATATTGGATGACAGTGGTGTCGACCCAGGATTGGTGATTGCTCAGCAAAATATATTTGCCATCGACCGACAAGTCATCAGGCAGGTTGACGCGAAAATCAATATCGGGCAGGATATTTTCAATCAAACGATTGTTGGTGTTAATCCAGTGATTGGCTATTTTTAACACGGATTTATCTGCCAATGTATGACCCGTTAATGTTTTTACTGCGCCCATCGCCCAAAGCGGTAGACTAAACAGCACTGAATTGCCGGTAATGGTGCCTGCCGCCATTGCCAAGCTGGCGTTTTGCGCCAAAGGTAATGATGTTTTACGTAGTTTATTTAACGTGTTTTTGAGCAATGAGGGTTTATTGTTATTTGTCATATTTGACTCCCACAAAACTTATTCAAAAAAGCTTATTTGAATGAGACATAAGAAAAAATACTTGGCTTCATTAACTTGGCTTCATTAATTGTAAAAATAAGTGTTAGTTTAGCAAACGTCAAAAATGTTCACTAATAAATTTTTCCACACTGGCAAGCACAAATCTTGCGAGTTTATCGGTACTACGCTAGACATCCCAGTAAAGTCAATTGTCAAAAATTTTTTTAAAAATTAACAAGTTACTGAATAAGCTGTGGATAATAGGTTGACTATACAGCCTAGTTTTCAACAAAATCACAAAGCAATTAATATATAAAAATAAATAATATAGATAATGAATACTTGAAAATATTTTGTAACAAATTATGCCATCCTACAACATCCTTAAGACAAATCATTACATACAAAGAAAAAGTTTATTGCATAATGAGCTCAATCACAAAGCAACTGAGTGTTGTCAGGTTTATCTGGCAAATGAGATAAAAACAACAAGTTGGTGCGTGGAAATTATAACTAAGCCATTATAACTAGAGGAATTCAAAGGAGATTACTCATGCGTACTAAATTATTAGCAGCTACTTTAGCATCAGGTGTTATCTTAACAGGTTGTGCGACAACGCCAACTGGTACGACATCAACAGGCATTACGAACAATAAAGCGCTTATTGGTGGTCTATTAGGAGCAGCGGCAGGCGCGGGTGTTTCAAAAGCAACAGGCGGTGAAAGAACCGGTCGTGATGCGGCAATCGGTGGTGTGCTAGGTGCAGGTGTGGGTTACTATATGCAGCAACAAGAAGCTAAACTTCGTGCGCAAACTGCAGGTTCTGGCGTGACGGTAACACGTGACCCAGTGACTAATAACATTAACTTGTCTATCCCTGAAGCGGTAACTTTCCGTGTTGGTGATTCTACTATTTTGCCTAACTTCTACACGACGTTGGATAAAGTGGGTACTACACTACGTGACTATAACCAAACTAACATTCAAGTAAATGGTTATGCCTCAGTGGAAGGGGATGCAAATAGAAACCAACAATTATCACAGCGCCGCGCATCAGCAGTTGCTAATTACTTAGTCAATCGTGGCATCTCTGGTAACCGTATCAGCGCTATTGGTCGCGGTGAAACAACACAATTTGGCTCAAGCTATGAACCAAACCGCCGTGTAGAGATGACTATCCTTGCACCACAATCGGTTAACTAATCAAGTCAAGCTAGCTGATATTTTCATCCGCGCATTGATAAAAAAAGCACCTTTTATAAGGTGCTTTTTTTGGTTCAAAAAATGAAAAAAGGAGTATATCGGCGTTATAAAATACTCACCACAATATTATTGCCATTGTCTAAGGCGTCATTATAAAACGCTAATAACTCATCATATGAAGCTAGCAATTCTTTATCCAAATTTTCCTTTTTGTCTTGCCAAATATTGGGTGGAAAAATAGCTTGCTCACGTAGTGACTTCATCGAGACTTTTTCTAAGCGTTTTTTAAAGTTAATTTGTTCTAGTGCATCGACGATTTCGACAATATGTGCCCACGGGGTAAAAGCAATGAAATCGGCCTCTTCACTATCACTAAAAGTTTCCACCCCCACCACAAACTCACTAACAGGCTCATCAGGTACTGGTTGGGTGGCACTGTGTTTGGTTAACACAAAATGGATAATGTCCCACAGTTTGCCCAAATCTACCAATTGCGCTTGGGGCTGCTCACTCATGCTTTCAAGTAACGCGGTTCGCGCTGTATCCGTGGCATTTTGCAGTTGCTCCAGCAGGGCGTTATCGACCATCAAATATTGTGCGATCATACAATTTCCTAGTTATAAAGTAGCGAGATATTAGCGTAGTGGGATATGACAGTCCTATTACTTTATGTTAATGCGAGGACCACAAGCGAAGATAGTATAACTCATACAGCAAGCGATTTTGACGATGTATTCACTTGAATTGAACTGACTCATTTAGCTGACTTATTTAACTTTAACCGATTAGACCTGCTGACATATTGATTAAAGAGGCTAATGGCTGTCTACTCATCGCTGTTTGCGTCGGCTTGTTGGGTGCTTTGATTGTGGCGATTTAGGCGTTAACACGCGAGGTTTTTTGCGCGATTGTGGCTTTGTCGTTGCCGCGGATAAAGGTTGGACACCCAGTCGCTTTAAATCGGCAGCTGATAGCGGTATTTGTGTGGATGCGCCAACCTCTAAATTTCCCAAACTAAAGCCACTTGATGCCATGCGAATCAGCCGCAAACAGGGCAGTCCCACATGGGCCGCCATGCGACGTACTTGACGATTTTTACCTTCAAAAATGGTGATGGCGAGCCACGTGGTGACTTTGCGTTTGGCAATCTTGTCAGGCGCTTGCCAAATATGCTCGGCAATTTGTGCTTCACTCAGCCGTACAACTTCGGCAGGTAAGGTGATGCCGTCTTTGAGTGCTACCCCTGTTTGTAGTTGCTGTAGCTGGGTATCGCTTGCCTCGCCTTCCACCTGTATCCAGTAGGTTTTACCTTGTTGTTTGCCTGCATTGGCTTTGGGTGGATGGGTCAAGGCTTTATTGACTTGTCCATCAGCGGTTAGCAGTAGCAATCCTTCGGAAGTGGCATCTAATCGCCCTGCAACGCGTAAGCTTTTGTCGCTAAAATAATCGCTGAGCGTCGCAAAGTTGTTATTATCATCGCTGCGAAATTGGCTAAGTACGCCATAAGGTTTGTTAAATAAAATCAGTGTTGGCATGGTAGAGGATGACAAGTGAGTGAAAAAAAGCTTAAAGCGCATCAAGCAGTTGGCTGCTAAGTTGTTCAGTGTAAACTCTAATCTTGGCTATTGCAATAAAGTCACCGTTATAAACCATACCGCCCAACCCCATACATATTTTGCAAAATTGTGCCAAATTGTGCAAAAGGATAAGCCCGTATTTTTGGCTAAAAACAAGGTATAATAATCCGTTCATAAAACTACAATAATACTAACATATGTCCTATCACTATCAATTTACCACTGAGTTTGACTGGCGCTCACAGACACAGTGGCAAACGCCTGATACACCCTTTATGTCCTTTGATTTTTGGCAAGCGCTGATAGATGCAAAGCTGATTGGCGGGCGCAGCGATTGGTGGGTGCAGTATGTGCAGATTGTCGATGATGGCGCGCAACTGATTGCCGTGATGCCTGTGTTTATCAAAAAGCATCACCAAGGCGAATATGTGTTTGATTTTAGCTGGGCAGAAGCCTTTGAGCGCTATGGTAGAAATTATTATCCAAGATTGGTGACAAGCGTGCCCTTTACCCCCGTCACCGGCGAGCGGATTTGGGTGGCACAAGGTAAGTCATTAACCGCGCCACTGTATCAGACCTTACTACAAGCGATTGATGAATTGGCGAGTCGCTATCAAGCATCCACTTGGCACGGACTGTTTTTCTCCCCAAAAGACGTCCAAGCGTTGCAAAATGTGCCCAATCTTTGTGAACGGCTAAGCTGTCAGTTTTTATGGCAAAATCGCAATCTACAGGATAAAAAATGCGCCAATTTTGATGAGTTTTTGGCAACATTAACTGCCAAAAAACGCAAATCAATTAAGGTGGAACGCCAAAAGGTGCTCAAACAAAATCTAAGCTGTCAGGTTAAACTCGGTGACCATATCACTGAGGCGGATTGGGCTGTTTTTTATCAATGCTATGCCATGACCTATCTGGTCAGAGGGCGGCAGCCGTATTTGAATTTAGCATTTTTTAAGCAGCTTGGGCAGACTATGGCAGATAAGCTGATGCTTGCTCAAGCGCATAACGCGCACGGTGATATCGTGGCTTGTAGTTTGTTTTTTTTCGATGACGATGCCGCTATCAGCACGTTATATGGTCGCTATTGGGGCTGCCTAGAAGAATATGATTGTTTACATTTTGAGCTGTGTTATTACCAAGGCATTGAGTTTGCTATCAAGCAAGGCTTGCGCTACTTTGACCCTGGTACCCAAGGGGAGCACAAGTTGATTCGCGGCTTTTATCCAGTTTTGACTCATTCGCTACACCGTGTCTACGACAAGGTGTTTGCCCCTGCGATTGCCCAGTTTTGCCAAGACGAACAGCAAGCTATATTGGCGTACCAAGCCGATGCGATGACCGCGTTACCTTTTAATGACACCTATAAAAGCCAATTTTTTGGCGATGTTGCCGCGCAAGGCACCATACCCGATAATGAGTTTTTGAAAAAATAATGATAAATGTTGGTCTAAACCTAAACCTAAACTTAGCTTTCGCGCATTTGAGCGCAGCACACAAACAGCAGATACCGCCGAAACTTATCCCTTGGCTGACGTCAACAGGGTCGCTCACCGCCAAATTTGAAGCCTTATCTCAGCATAAACTCATCGTACAGCCGACGTTTGAAGGGCGGCAAACCTTGTCCCTGAGCGAAAAGCGCCAACTGCAGTTACCGCTTGGGGTGAGCCAATCGGCTTGGGTGCGCGAAGCCTTATTATTTGGCAAGCCTAATCAAGAGGCGTGGGTGGTGGCGCGGTCGGTATTTCCGTTTGCCAGCCTCATTGGTAATGCGCGAAAACTGGCAAATTTGGGCACAACACCGATTGGCTATATACTGTTTCGTCGGCATGGCGCAGTGATGACCAATCGCTGGATTGATATGACAGCGCAAGGCTGGCGGCGCACCACCCTTTACCAGTGGCAAGGCAGGCATTTTTTGATTAGTGAGACCTTTTTGCCTGCGTTTGAAAATAGCCTTATGGGTGAAGAAGAAAATGGCATGATTCATGTCAGTAGCGATAAAGGCGAAGGCTGGGTACAAAAACCATTAGTTGCTGTGCGCTAGTATTTAAATAGTTAGCCAAAAAAAGACAGTTAGGGTAACTGTCTTTTTTTATGAAAATTTTTTGGATGGCGCGTTGTATTAATGAGTTTTTCAAACCAATATCAGTCAGGTCAGTAGCCGACGACAAGTAATAGGACAAATTCAGCCAAATGGCTGGATTATTCACTAAAAAAAACCAAACCATGCTAAACTAAGCCATATTTTTCGGTTTTGTCCGCCCGTTTTTTGACTCACTTAAAAGGAAATTGCCATGTTTAAAAATGTGACTATTCACCAGTTTGACGCTGAACTTGCCCAAGCGATGGACAATGAAGCCAAACGTCAAGAAGACCATATTGAACTGATTGCTTCAGAAAACTACTGTTCACCAGCGGTGATGGAAGCGCAAGGTAGCCAATTGACCAATAAATACGCTGAAGGCTATCCAGGCAAACGTTATTACGGTGGCTGTGAATATGTTGACGTGGTTGAGCAATTAGCGATTGACCGTGCCAAAGAATTGTTTGGCGCAGACTACGCTAACGTACAGCCACACGCCGGTAGCCAAGCCAACAGCGCGGTATTTTTAGCCTTATTAAAAGCGGGTGACACGGTACTGGGCATGAGCCTTGCTGATGGCGGTCATTTGACGCATGGTGCGCATGTAAACTTCTCTGGTATCAACTATAAAGCCGTACAATATGGCTTAAATAAAGAAACAGGCATCATCGACTATGATGAAGTCGAACGCCTAGCCAAAGAGCACCAACCCAAAATGATTATCGCGGGTTTTTCTGCTTATAGCCAAGTGGTTGATTGGCAAAAATTCCGTGACATCGCAGACAGCGTTGGCGCATACTTGATGGTCGATATGGCACACGTAGCCGGACTGGTTGCCGCAGGTGTTTATCCAAGCCCTGTGCAAATCGCTGACGTTACTACTACCACTACCCACAAAACCCTACGTGGTCCACGTTCAGGCTTAATCTTGGCAAAAGCCAACCCAGAGATTGAGAAAAAACTCAACTCTGCCGTGTTCCCTGGCAACCAAGGTGGTCCATTGATGCACGCGATTGCGGGTAAAGCGGTGTGTTTTAAAGAAGCGTTAGGCGAAGATTTCAAAGCCTACCAGCAACAAGTGGTTAAAAACGCCAAAGCCATGGCAGACGTCATTATGTCGCGCGGTTATGACATCGTCTCGGGCGGCACGGAAAACCACTTAATGCTGATTAGCTTAATCAAACAAGAAATCACCGGCAAAGAAGCGGATAAATGGTTGGGCGATGCCCACATCACCGTCAACAAAAACGCGGTGCCAAATGACCCTAAATCACCGTTTGTGACGTCAGGGGTGCGTATTGGTACGCCCGCAGTCACTACTCGTGGGTTTGGTGAAGCGGAAGTAAGAGAATTGGCTGGCTGGATTTGTGATGTGCTCGATAGCCGCGGTGACGAAAACGTTATCGGCGAAGTGCGTGAAAAAGTCCAAGCAATCTGCGCCAAACACCCAGTGTACGAGCAAACCGCTTAATCATTGGCTATTAAAAACTGCGCAAAAAACCGCCTAAGTCGTGAAATTGGGCGGTTTTTTTATGGCTAACATTTATTGATTGAGATGGCTCAAATGCGACGCTTTGAACCTGTTATCTTACGCACTAGATTTTAAGCTAGGCAAAGCGCGGTTTACCAATACCAAAGCGTGATAAGAATTTTTTAACTTTATTACCAAAACTGCGCGTTTCAACTTCAGTGACGGCATCAACGACATGTCGTGCTTGTAATTTTGGTTGATTGACTAAGGTCTGGTGATAATCATAAGCGCGCTGAATACTGATTTCGAGTAACAACAAATTACTGGGGCGCGGTAGGTAGCGATACACTTGCCCTTTATTGATCAAGTCAATTAAGGTGTGGCTATCGTTGAGTGAGGTAAGTACCAATACCGCTAAATCTGGAAAGCTTTGTTTTAATGCATAGATTACGGGTGAAATGTTCTCGCCACCTAAGGACACATCGGTGATTGCCACGCCAAAACGGTCATTTTCAAGTAACTCAATCGCTTTTTCTAATGAATTTGCCCAGTGCGTTTCAAACTGGGTGAATTTTTGCTGCATCTGTAAATATACCATCTCACTGTCATCGATCACCAACACTTTGCGTTTGGCGATGGTTGGCTGAGCGATCTGCAGATTTTCTTTGAATACATCTTTGGTTTGCAGCGCGATTTGGGTGGCTTGATTGACGATACTTTTAAGTTCATCCGTCTGCCAAGGTTTGGTGATATAGCGAAAAATCTCCCCTTCGTTGATGGAATCAATTACCGCAGTTAAGTCTGCATAGCCGGTCAACAAGATACGGATAGTATGGGGTGATACGTCTTTGACATCTTTTAGTACTTCGACACCCAGTTTTTTTGGCATGCGTTGGTCGCTAATCACCACTTGAACCTCGTTATTTTGTACATAGCTTAGTAGCTCATCGGGCTCGGTGGTGGTAAACACCTCATGGGTGGCGCGAAAATGCATTTTTAGGCTGCGTAGGATGCGGTCTTCATCATCGATAAAGGCAATCTTAGGTTTGGTTACGGTCGTTATCATGGTCATGTCACTTAGGTATGTTGACTAAAATCAAGGTTGACTACAATTAAGGTTGACCACAATCAAGCGTGGCTCGTATATGGCTGATCAGATTGCCTGTCAGCCATCGGTTATCGGTTATCTAACATTAGCATTAGCTTTCTTCTGCGATTAAAAGCTTGGGTGATTGTTGGCTGCTAATCGCTGTTTTGGGCAATCTAATGGTAAATGTCGTGCCTTCGCCAAGTTGTGATTGCACATGAATATCGCTGTTATGCTGTTCCATGATTTGGGTCGAAATGGCAAGACCCAGTCCCGTACCTTCGCCTGCCGCTTTGGTGGTAAAGAATGGTTCAAAAATCTTGGCTTGGGTCTCAGCGCTCATCCCAGTACCGTTGTCCGCCACGCTGATATACACATTGGCGCCGTCTTCTGTGCTAGTAATGTGTAATCTAGGGTGCTGAGTTTGCCCCATCGCTTGTGCTGCGTTATTAAATAGGTTTAGCAGCACTTGGTTAATCTGGGATGGGTTACAACTAACCGGTTCGATAGCATTTAACTCAGTTATCACCTCTAAATGCTTGATATTGTTACGGGCAATGACTAGGGAGTTTTTGATACAGTCGTTGATATCGACGGCTTTGATTTTGGCTTGGTCAATACGAGAAAAATCACGTAAATTGACGACCAATTCTGAGATTTGGCTAACCCCAAATTTGGCATCATCCACCAATCCATGCAAATCATCACTCACCGCATCGGCGACCAATTCATCACTGCAAGCAATGGTTTGTTCAATCGTTTGATTGATGGTTGCTGTATCAGCCGGCGACGCTTGCATCAGCTGTTTGAGCTGCTGGGTATGGTCAATCAATTCGTCATAACGTACGATATTTTCATCAATCAACTCTAAATTACTACCCACGTAGCCCAATGGCGTGTTCACTTCATGGGCAACACCCGCGACCATTTGACCGATGGTTGCCATTTTCTCCGATTGTACCAACTGCACTTGAGAGGCTTTTAAATCTTTTAATGCTTGGTGCAAGTTTTCGGTACGCTCTGCCACTTGCTGCTCTAGGCGTTCATTGACTTGTGCTAATGCGCCTTCGTTCTCGACCACCCGCTCAACCAGCTGGTTCATCGAGTCAGTAATCACGCCAATTTCTTGAATGTTTGCCGGTGGCAATTTGTGCTCACGCAGTGACAGATATTTTTTTTGTGCAATCAACTGACCGATTTCACGGACGTTACGAGCGACTTGGTGCAGCGGTACCGCCAAAATACGGTGGAAAATATAACCACTTAATAGCAGTACCGGTAAGAAACCCAATAGCATATACCATTGCAACTGTTTACCTAGCTGATTGGCAAATAACATCAGTTCTTGATTGGGTTTGACGATGACCATTTTCCAATTGGTCATCGGCATGGCAAAAATAAACGCTGTGGAAGGGGTTTTGAGCAATAAATCGTTGTCTAAGCTGACTTGTTCGACAAAATGGGTAGCGTTGAGATTTTCATTTTGCCCGCTTTGGGTCATTAGCATGGCTGAAATGATGCGTGCTTCTGAGGGAGAGATTTTTTGTAGGTTGGTACTACTCACTAACGTATTGGCGGTAAAATCAAATTTACCACCGTCTATTTTTTGCGCTTGCTTGATGATGTTGTCATTGATGTTGTTTAAGCTTTTGGCAATGGGGGCAAAATCAGGGTTTTTCTTGGCAAAACTATTGACATCAATCATCTCGCCTTGCGGATTAGTAGCAGTCACTTGTTTGACTTGGGCTTCATTGGGGAAGGTCAAAAAATTGTTGTTCATATCGACCAAAAACACATAACCGCCTGTTTTGCGCTGCCATTCTTTGACCATCGACTGCATACGCCCGAGCAGCACATCAAAACTCACCACACCTTCAAAGCCATTGTTTTGCGCATTAAAAATCGCCTTGGCACAGGTCATGACGGGCTGTTTGGTGCTCGGGTGAATATAAGCACGGCTCCACACACAGTGGTCATGATTGGCATACACGGCAGGCACATACCACCAGTCACGGTAATAGGGCATGGCAAGTTGTGGTTGGGTTTTCTGGTCGGCTACCCGATTTGTGGTAAGTTTGGCTGGTGCTTGATAGCCAGGATTGATGGTTTGATATTGGCTGGCAGACTGCATGACACCTTGCATATCCCGTTGCCAAACAAACGCGGCTTCATCGACGTTAGGTTTGTACATCAAAGGGTCGTACCACACACCGCCGCCGACAATGCCTTTATCCATATTTGCCATTAAATTGCCAACACTGGTGTTGATAATATCGGCATTCTTGGGCAAACTGCCAGTCATACGGCTCGCTGTTACTGCCATGCCATCAATTTGACTCACACGCGACAAAATACCATTCACCGCCTCATTGCCAGTTTCAATGATAGTCTGAGAGGTCAGTTTGGCGACTTCAGGCTTGGCTTGCTGGTCAATGATCCAATACACCATCGCCAAAAAAACCAAAAAAACCAGCAATAATACGCATAACAAGCGTGTGGTAAGGTTGGAAAAATTCATCATTGTCACTTATCTGTTGGCAAATTGATTGGCTAATTAAATGACCTATTGCATCGCTTAGCCGCAAGTAAAAAAGCTTATAACCTCTTAAAGCCGCCGTTAACGCAAAATAAAAACGATGGTTAATCTAAATTTCCCAAATTGCGTCATCCTGTTGAGAAAATCGATTGCACCATCGTCCGTGGCGGTAGTTTAGTGAGGTTATATGACAAAATGATGAATTATACCGATAGAAGGTAATGAGGCAATCTATAGCAATTTTTGACGGGCATATTTTTAAGTTATTAAACTTAAGTTGTATAAAAATTCGGATGAACTGTAGAAAATGTTAAGAATGGATTGTTTGATATGGTTGACATGAGGGACATGAAAAAAGCCCTCAATGCTGTTGAGGGCTTTACAGTAGTTATGATATAGATTAACTGTATATTAATGAAATTCTTTATCGAGCTCTATCAAACGGTTAATCGCTTTATTCATACCGTGCATGATTTGCCCGAGCAAGACTTGTTGTTTGGTCACCACAATCACAATCATCGGCTGGAACTGACTAGGCACCGCGCTAATCATAATTTTACCGTTTTCGGCATCTAGAATGACTGAGCGACAGCCAGTAAGCTGCGCTTCGGCGGTCAATGCCTGTACCAATGCCAAGATTGAGCTGCCGACCGCGGATAATTTGCCGCCATCATAGGTTTTTTGAAAAATTGAATTGACTTCAAAGCCATCGGTTGATGACAACAACACCCCTTCAATGCCACTCGTGGTATGAATGAGTTCGTGCAATACTTCATTAGATAGGGCAATAAATTGCTCACTGGGCTTAATGCGGCTTTCCATTTGAAACAATTGGTCATTCATATTGGTATCCAAATATTTACTAGCGTAACGGGTTTAAAATTGCTGTCGAGTTTTTCAGTCACTGCGCTAAAGATCTAAGTCAAATGGCTGCGTTCACCGAATCGCTCGTTAACGTAAGCCATATACCGTAATTCAATCATGCGCTTACTGCGCTGTCAATTCAAGTGATGCAATAATGGTATCGACCAGTAACAGCACATCTTCTCTTTTTCGCATATCCACTGGGAAAATAGGCAGATTCTTGTTATTGGCAGTCAACCAGTCATGATAAATGCCAAAGTCGCGCTCAGGCATTTTATCAACTTGGCTGATACCCACGACGATGCGACCCGTATAAATTTTACTAAACGTCTCTAAATAATTTGCCAAATCTGCCACAGGGTCTTGGGCGGCATGGTCAATCAAAATAATAACCCCCATCGCCCCTTGCGATAAAATCGGCCAAATAAAGTTAAAGCGTTCCTGACCAGGTGTGCCATATAGACCGATATTGATGCCACCTTCTAGCACCAATTCACCGTAATCCATACCCACCGTAGTCAATGCCTTGGTGTTGACATGAAGGTCGGTATTTTTTACCTCAGTCGACACCACAGGGATATCCGATAAGCTTGCGATGGCTTGGGTTTTCCCCGCACCCATAGGTCCGCTAAAAACGATTTTCAGACGTTGCATGTAGAAAGCCTTACACTTATTGCATTAATGTAAATACAATATTAGGAAAAAAATTGCGTTAGTATCATACACGAAACCACGCTGTTAACTAAAAAAATTAATAAATCCCTGATAATACAATCAAAATATCAATCATCTCAATGAAAGATTTACAATCCCAAGCGTCGACGTAGACGTCCTAAAAACCCCATCATGCTACTGTTGCCAGTTTCTTGTGTAGGCGGGGTTGAACCTTGTGACGATGTAGCACTCGCTGAGATAGGTTCAGGCTCTATGGTACTATTATTCCAAGTACTATTGTGGGTAGTTGAAATACTGGGCAAGGTATTGGCTGACGATTCTGCCATAGCACGGCGGCTAAGGATTTCATCGAGTTTTGATTCAGGTTTGGTAGGCGCGGGTGGCTGATGTTGTGTTTGGGCTGACTCAGGTTGGTTCACAGGCGCCGTGGATTGTACCGTAGCAGATGCAGCAGGTTGTTCAACAAAAGCAGGTTGCGCACTGGGCGTAATTGGCTGCGGCTCAGTCTGGGTGCTTTCAGCGAGTGTCATTTGAGCGGGTGATATTTTTGGCAGTGATATTTCTGCTGATGACATGGATTGAGTCACTGGCTGACTAATCGTTTTACTATTGAGCTGAGCGATAGTTTGCTGATAGACCGAAGCAGGCAACGCACCTGCGACAAATAAGCCAATGAGTGTTTTTTTGACTTGGGGTAGCGAACATTGACTGCGTGCTACCAAGTCATCAATCGTTAACGAACGAGCTTCTAGTACACATTGGATTTTAAGATGGTCGTGTTGGTCGGCATCATGGGTGGGTTTTACCCACCTGTCTATATGGTAGTTGATGTGCGAATCTAGCAAACCTTCGAATTTTTGACCATGTGTGCTAGCCAAGTCCCATAGCCATTGCACCAAATTTGTCGCAGTCTTGACATCTAGCTGATTGGCAGCCGCATCATCAGCAAGCGAGATAATCCAAGGCTGATTGGACGAGATGTACTCAGACACCTCCCACACCCGCTGCTGTTTTGGATTGATATAGGCAAATAAGGTGCCAGCAGGACTTTTGATACTCAGCACTTCATTATGGCGCTGGGCAATCTGACTAAAAATCTTGGCAAATCCGATTAAATACTCATCATTGACAGTGCCGTTAGCGGTGGTTGATGACCCCATCGACTGGCTAGATGCGGCAAGTTGATTAGGCGCATTGTGGGTATGACTATTTGTAGCAGCTGAAGCTTGCGCAGACTGTGCAACACCAGATGATGGATTGGCAACTTGAGCAGGCGGATTTGAAGCTACGCGCTGGTTGGCTATAGTGTCTGTCTCTGATTGATAAGCGTGAGCGACATCAGCGGTGAGTTTAGCGGTAGTGGAGGCCTTATTGCTGACAGACACACCAGAAAAAAACGGCAATTGTGAAAATAACCACTCACTCAGCGGCTCCAAATCTTTGAGCGGCAACACCAATAAATCTTGCGATAAATAGCCATTTTCCGTTTCACTACGAGCGGTATAAATAGTGGCTGTATCAGGTTTGCTACTAATTAACTTTTGAACGCTTTCAGCATGACGAAAATCATGGTTGACCATAAATAAATCAATTTGCTGATTGTTCGCTGATACCCATTCAAGGTCTGCCTCTAGTCTAAGCAAGATGCGTAGATACCCTTTTAGCATCACTTGGTCGCCAGGCTTGATGCCAACCAAAGCAATCCGCATCACTTTTTTTAGACGATCTGAGGCAGACGTGACATTCATTCAGTAAACTCTCCAACAGCTAGCGAATTGATCTTTTACACAACTAAAACGCCATCAAGCATCCTTGCAATCAATTAACGTAACCCTTAGTGAAATGGATACGTTAAGTAGCTATTATTATTGCAATTTTTGATGAGAGTAGCAAATAAATGTCGTCTAAAATTAGCGGCCTATCTAGCGGGTTATAAAGTTGAGATTTTAGCAACGTTCTTAGTATTAAGGTAGGTTACATATCTATTATTTATGCCTTTCATACCAATTTTGACAGCGCACAAAAATAACATAAAACAAAAAAACGCTTTTACCCTTGGAATAGTCTTATTGATAGGCAAACAATCGTTTTAACGGCAATTGTTAGCAGGCGCGGTGACTTTCACATTCACTTGTACATTTGCCAGTGCAAATAGCGATTGTACTTGCTTTTGGGCATTATCATTGGCAGTTTGTAGAATGCCCGAGCGGCAAGCGGATGTCAGCACTTGGTTTTTGCCAGCCACTTGGGCTTGGTTAAATATTTGCGGGTCGGCTTGCATCATGCCAAATACCCCTGTTTGAATATCATACACTTCAATGTTATCTAAATAACTATCCAAAATCTGCGCAGCGGGCAAGGTGATACTGACATGGCTACCATCTGGGGTCACTTGTACATCAGTGGGTTTTAGTTGATTTAAGTCAATGCCTGCGGTCACCCGTCCATGAGCGACAAACAACCCCTTTTGTTGATCTTGCCACAGGGTGTACCAATTGCCTTGTTTTTGGCTGGTGATAACGGTATCGACATTATAGGCCACGGTTTGTAGTCGATTAAGACTTTGAATCTTAGTGACCACCCCTTCACGGGTTAATACCTCAACTTTTTTAGGCGTATTTGCTTGTTGCCACTGCAAAAATAGCCAACCCGCCACCGCAATCACCGCCAGTAAAAATAAACTCACCCAAAAAGAAACCGGCTTTTTGTTGCCCGATGCGGGCGGTTCTGGCAAGTTCGTAGTCAGTTTTGCCTCAGGTGATGGCGTGGAAGACGAAGTGGGGAGTTGGGTCATGTAGCCATTCCTAATGGTTTATTTAATAGTGGATGCTATTTTGTATGGTTATGACTTGCCATAATTTCAATGTAGTTAGTTTAAATAGCCAATGGGTATGACCAAATTGTCTTAATTTATAAAAATGCTAAAACCAAAAATGCTAAAATTCAAAAAGCTAAGTCCAAAAATACGGCATCGACTTGGCAAAAATTAAAAAAACTATTGCGCCACCCAGTGGCATAAAATAAGATAATCGGTTTACCAAATAGTCTATCCATTCTCGTTTTTTTCTTATTTCAAGCCCTACAAACAAGGTGTGCCATGCGAGCCAGTCAATTTACCTTTGCAACGTTAAAAGAAACCCCAAGTGATGCCGATATCATCTCCAGCCAATTAATGCTCCGTGCAGGGATGATTCGTAAATCTGCGTCGGGTCTCTACACGTGGCTACCGATGGGTCTAAAAACCTTACAAAAAGTTAAAAAAATCATCCGTGAAGAGATGGATGCCATCAACTGCCAAGAGCTGCTAATGCCTGTGGTGCAATCAGCCGAGCTTTGGCAAGAATCAGGTCGCTGGGAAGCCTATGGTCCTGAACTGCTGCGGTTTAAAGACCGTCACCAACGCGACTTTGTGTTAGGTCCAACGCATGAAGAAGTGATTACCGACATCGCGCGTAACTTGCTAAAAAGCTATAAACAGCTCCCTGTGAGCTACTACCAAGTACAAACCAAATTTCGTGACGAAATTCGCCCACGCTTTGGGGTGATGCGTTCACGTGAATTTATCATGAAAGATGCTTATTCGTTTCATATTGACCAGCCCTCACTACAACGCACCTATGATGATATGTACCGCGCTTATCATAATATCTTTACCCGTCTTGGGTTGGATTTTCGTGCGGTGCAAGCCGATACCGGCTCGATTGGTGGATTTGCGTCGCATGAGTTTCAAGTACTAGCGGGCAGTGGTGAAGACGATATTGTATTTTCAGATAGCTCAGATTATGCTGCCAATATTGAGCTTGCTGAAGCGGTGGCGGTCGGTGAACGTGCTGCCCCAACGCAGGACAAAGCCGATGTCAGCACGCCCAATATGCCAACCTGTGAGCAAGTGGCTGAGCATTTAGGCTTGCCATTGTCACAGACGGTGAAAACTTTAATCGTCGAAGGTGAAGCTACCGAAGAAGGTAAAGCCACCTTAGTCGCGTTAGTGTTACGGGGCGATCATACCCTAAATGAAATCAAAGCGGAAAAATTGGCGCAAGTCAAAGCCCCACTCACCATGGCGAGCGAAGAGGCGATGCAAGCAGCGGGTCTGCACAAAGGGTATATCGGGGTATTTGATTTGAACATGCCAGTGATTGTAGACCGTGCTGCTGCGCTGCTATCAGATTTTGTTAGCGGCGCTAACAAGCCAGATTTTCATACCACAGGCGTCAACTGGGAGCGTGATGCGTCCATCACCGAAATCGCCGATATCCGCAACGTGGTAGCAGGCGACCCAAGCCCAGATGGACAAGGTACTTTACAAATCCGCCGCGGTATCGAAGTTGGTCATATCTTCCAATTGGGTGACAAGTACGCCAAAGCGTTAAACTGTGCGGTGATGGGCGAGCAAGGCAAACCTGTCATTACTATGATGGGCTGTTATGGTATCGGCGTGACCCGTATCGTCGCCGCCGCCATTGAACAAAACCACGATGACAATGGTATCATTTGGAAAACCAGTAGCACAGGTGAGAGCCTTGCGCCATTCACTGTGGCGATTGTGCCGATGATTAAAGGCAAAATGAAAGATGCTCTAGACCCAGCGAAAGGGGACAAAGCAATGCAACTTGCCGAAGTGCTTTACACTGAGCTAAAAGCCCAAGGTGTGGATGTGCTACTTGATGACCGAGACGAGCGCGCGGGGGTAAAATTCGCCGATTTAGAGCTCGTTGGCATTCCCCATCGTATCGTTATCTCAGAGAAAAATATCAGTGAAACAGGCGAGGTGAAATACGAATATGTCAATCGCCAAGACGGTGAAAAACAATTGCTCACTGCCGCGCAATTAAACCAACTGTTTAAAGACAATCAATTGATTGGCTAATACAACAACTTAACGCTACAAACGGTGAGGTTTGCTAGATGATTTGAGTCGAACATTTACACGTTTTGTATGGTGTGGAAAAACTGACAGTGCTAAGATGGGCTGTCAGTTTTTTCTGTTTATCGCTTCATTAAATAGAGTAAGGAAAGTCATGCAATACAAACAACTTACCGCCAGTGTATTTGCCCTGTTGATGGGTGGGGCGATACTGGGACAAAGTTACCAAACCGCCATTGCAGCATCGACGAGCGTCGGACAGATCAATAACGAGCAGCGGCAGGTGACTCGGCAAGTCGCAGCGTTGTTGGATCGTAGCCATTATCTAGATAAAAAAATGGACGCGGCAACGGGCAGGCAAATTTTAGGCGACTATTTTGATGCGCTTGACCCCAATCATAGCGTGTTTTTGCAGTCCGATATTGATGAATTTACCCAAAAATATGGCAATAGTTTTGCCGATTATCTCAAGCGCGGTGATTTAAAAGCGGGTTTTGAAATCTATCAGCGTTTTATTGAGCGCTCAAAAGCGTATTACAGCTTTGCCGATAGCTTGTTAAAATCCCCTGTGAGTTTACAGAGCAATGAAACGGTCATTATGAACCGTGAAAAATTGCCACGTTTTAAAACCGTTGCCGAGCAACGCGATTTTTGGCGCAAACAGCTGACCTACCAGCTGATTGGCATGACCATCAATCAAGATGAAGACAAAAACAAAGACAAGTTTTTGCAAGAAAATGCCGATAAATACAACGCCAGTGATTTAGTCAAAAACGAAACGCGCTCCCCAAGTCAAGTGCTAGACCAGCGTTTGAAGCGCCAATATGCGCAGCTACAGCGTATCGATAGCGACCAAATCGTTGAAACCCTGTTAAATGCAGCGATGGCAGCCTATGACCCGCACAGTAATTATTTCGCCCCCGTGCAAGCCAATGAGATGCAAATCCAATCGACGCTTGAATTGGTCGGTATCGGTGTCTCGATTCAGCCCGATCGCAAGAATCCTGACTACACCCGTATCATCAGCCTAGTTGATGGCGGGCCTGCCGCTCGTTCGGGTCAAATCAAACCCAATGACTTAATCATCGGTGTATCGACTGAAGACAAAGGCATGGTCGATACCATCGGTTATTCGACACGGGAAGTGGTGAACCTCATTCGCGGTAAAAAAGGTTCATCCGTTACCGTGCGCGTCAAAGCGCCTAATACCCCAGACAGTAGCGCGCGTAATGTCACCCTGATTCGTGATGTGATTCAGCAAGAAGAATCGGGCGTCAATCATCGGGTGATTAGTGTCAAAGATAAAAACGGACAAGCCAAAAAAATCGGTGTGCTAGAAATCCCAAGCTTTTATCTGAACTATAAAGCCCGCCGTGCGGGAGAAGACTATCGTAGCGTCAGCATTGATACGGAAAACGCGTTAAAAGCCTTAAACCAGCAAAATATCGATGGCTTAGTGGTAGACCTGCGTGATGACCCAGGTGGTTCACTCGATGAAGTCGCCAAAATGATTGGCTTGTTCGTCAAGTCAGGTCCGCTGGTACAGATTCGTGATAACCGCGGCAATATCCAAGTGTATGAAGACGAAGACAAAGGTAAGCAGCTGTATACAGGCCCCATGACCGTACTCATTAACCAAGGCTCGGCATCAGCCAGCGAGATTTTTGCCGCAGCGATTCAAGATTATGGTCGCGGTCTGATTGTCGGTAGCACGACCACAGGTAAAGGCTCAGCGCAAATTCAGCTAGATAACCTTGCCTTAGGGTCAGCAACCTTAACCCAGCGCAAGTTCTACCGTATCACTGGGGGCAGTACCCAAAATAAAGGCGTGGTACCCGATGTGCGCTTAGTCAATATCCATGAAGGCATGGAGTTTGGTGAACGCAGCATGAAAAACCCACTGGCGTGGGATACCATTCGTGCCGCGCCGTACCAACCTGCTGGCAACTATTCCCGTGAGACCCTGCAATCGCTCAATGCCTTGTCACAGCAGCGTCAAGCAGCCAATGCCCAGTTTGCTTATCTAAGCCAACTCAACAGAATCCGTAATGAGGAAGATGATAAGAAGCCTGTCAAATTAGACATCAATGACCGCCGTGCTTTCCGCAAAAACATTGAGGCGAAAACGTTAGCGGCAGAAAATGCAAGACGCCAAGCCAATGGGGAAAGCCCCTATAGCACGTGGACAGCGTACCAAGCTGCACAAGATGCAGAATTAGAAGTCCGTAGCCGTCTAAAACAAGCCGAACGTCCAAAGCTTCCTGAGAGTGAAGCATTTGTGATTGAAGCGGCTAATGTCATGCTTGATGCACAGACAGCCAACAACCAACGCCCCTAATGGCAAAATGCGTGTAAGCAAAAGCTTACATGCATTGACGTTTGTACCACTGTTACCGAATGGTAAATTTTGTAATAATACATTCAACGGCACAGGGATGGTTCTCAAGGATTGAGATAAGGACAGAATTGCCAATAAGGGAATGGTTTATCGTAGTATTAAGGAATGATGCTTGATAAACACGTGGAGTGAGACTTAGGATGAGTCAAGAAATTCACTACCAGTTAGTAAGGACCTTAAGGATGAGTTCAGTGATGCTAGGATAGCAGGTAAAAAAGCCATATCAGAGGATATGGCTTTTTTACTTTGGAGGAGGGGTTAATCTATTCTAGAAACGATAGTTGTGACGGGTTGACCAGTCATCGATTTCTTTTTCTACCACATCTTCGGCGCGACCATAACGCTCTTGGATTTTACCTGATAGTTTTTGGCGATTACCTTCCAACTGGGTAATTTCATCATCAGTTAAGTCACCCCAAGTTTCTTTTACAGCGCCTTTAACTTGTTCCCATTGACCTTTAATTGTATTCTCGTTCATGAGTAGTATCCTTTTTTGTAATTAATTTAATGCTATATAAATAACTAAAAATATATACCCAATCATGGGTCTTTATTATTTCTTAGATTGTTTGTTGGGTATAGAGCTAGTATGCCAAAATTTAGCGCACAGTGTGTGGTAAAAACTGTAGTAAAGCATCAAAAAACGTAACTAAATCAATGATTTTGTAAATAATATCAAGCTTTTCTTACACGGCAGACAATAACTTTACAGCCTAAACAACCTAAAATTTTGCCCAAAAAAAGAAGGCTATAAATATAGCCTTCCATTTAATCTTTCTAAGCTTTAATGACGACTTAGTGGTGATGACCGCCTGCACCGTGTACGTGACCGTGTTGTAACTCTTCATCTGATGCGTCACGAATGTTTGCTACTTCTACATCGAAATGAAGTTTTTTGCCCGCTAAAGGATGGTTAGCATCAACAATCACTTTGTCATCTTGTACATCTTTAACGGTTACCAACATCACATGACCGTCTTCAGTTTGCGATTGGAACTGCATACCTGGTTGGATATCTTCGACACCTTGGAAGTTTTCGCGTGGAACTTCTTGAACTGCCGCATCATCAAATTCGCCGTAAGCATCTGCAGGTTCGATGCTTGCAGTAAATTTATCACCCACTGATTTGCCGGCTAATTGTGACTCAAGACCTGGAATAATGTTTTGGTAGCCATGTAAGTACGCTAAAGGTTGACCTTCTGGTGATTGGTCAATAACGTTACCTTCGTCGTCTTTTAAGGTGTAATGAAAATGTACAACGTTGTTATTATTGATAGTAGACATCGCTAAAATTCCTTATAAATCAATGAATGGATTGGCAAATCGCTTTTTTGGCACAATAAATTAAAAATTGCTAGGATTTTTCACTATAATTACCGTGGAAATCTTTCAAATTTTGGTTAAACCTCAAAATAAACCAAAAAATGTTAATGTAAATTGTAACATCAATCATTAAAAGTTTGGCAGTTATAGACTTTAAAACACATTTTTAATCATTCAACCATACAACACTGTAACAATAAAGCCGTGTTCTGTTATTAATGGCGATAAGATTTAAAAATTCAATTTATTGGGCAAATTATTTATTAATGAATCCTGTAGCCAGTAGGGGCGTTTATATAACCCAGCCCCTATCTGCCAAAATGCGTTTGATTTGGGCGTAAATAATCGGCGCAGCTAACAAGCCTGCCAGTCCAAAGGTGGCTTCTAATACCAACATAAATAGCAAAAGCTCCCAGGCGGTCGATCGGATTTTGCTACCAATAATCTGCGCATTTAAAAAATACTCAAGTTTGTGAATGGTCACTAGCCACAGTAATGATGAAATACTAACGATGAGTCCATGGGTCAGACTGAGTGACACAATAATGGTATTTGAGATTAAATTCCCAATCACAGGCAGCAAACCTGCTATAAAAGTAATAAGCACCACAGTCCATGCCATGGGCAGGGGATGACCTACCAAAGGTAAAATACCCAATAAATAAATAGCGGTGAGAATCGTGTTAATTGATGAGATTTTGACTTGGGCAAAAAATACATCGGTAAAACCTGCCATCAGCTCATCAAATTTTTGACGAAAGTGACGCGTTAGGGGTTTAGTATGTAAATGCGCATGGGCAGGGACTTGTATGGCAATAATGCCACCAATCACCGCACCAATGATAGCATAGCCAAACCCTTTGAGCGTGTGAATACCTGCAACCTGCAACTGTGGCGCATAGTCTTTGATGGTTTGGGCAAAAATACGTTTGATGGAACTGACCGATTCAGGCAAATGCTGTGACACAGAATCGGGCAATAAACGATGCAGTTGGTCAATCACCAGCATAACCTGAGCAAGCAGGCTGTTAAATCGCTCGACGCTGGCTTTTTCTGCCACCCAATCACCAAACAAATAAATACCGATACTGGTGAGTAATACCAACAAGAAGATAGCAATCCCTTCGGCGCGTTGGTCTAGCTTGATACGTTCTGAAAATTGCGGCTTGGGTGCCACCACATGACGCCGTATCCAATTGGCGATGCCGCGTGTCAGCGCATAGACAATCAGCCCCGAGAACATCACCATGCCAAGCTTTAAAACCAGTACAGGCAGCCAAACAATAATCACACTACTGATGGCAAAAAAGAAGGTTTTTAAATCAGGTAAATTTGACCGAGAGGTTGGCATCGTCGGTACAACAGAATCCGTCATTACAGGCTCGATAAGTTGAGGTGAGCTAGGTCGTAAGGGTTTTGTTGAAGCTGATTCAAGGGTCATAGCGGATATCATAGGTCGGTAAAAAAAGATGAGATAAAACTAACACAATTTTAGTGATTAAAGTATTAGATTTATGACAAAATTTTGTCAAAATCGCGCGCGTGATGCGCAATAATAACCGGTGAAAATCGCAATCAAACGTAAAATCGGCTACAATACGCCATCTTTTTTATTCTTTCTTTTATCGGTTACCAAGCCTCGCTACTTTTAAGTCAAACACTATGTCACTACATTCTGAAATCGCCAAACGCCGCACTTTTGCTATCATCTCGCACCCCGATGCCGGTAAAACCACCATGACCGAAAAATTACTGCTGTGGGGGCAAGCAATTCAGCGCGCAGGTGAAGTCAAATCACGCAAAACCGACAAACACGCGACATCTGACTGGATGAGCATGGAGCAAGAGCGTGGTATTTCAATTACCACCTCGGTGATGCAGTTTCCCTATGCTGAAAACATGGTCAATCTGCTAGACACCCCAGGTCACGCCGACTTTTCAGAAGATACCTATCGTACCTTAACCGCGGTGGACAGCGCACTGATGGTGATTGATGGGGCAAAAGGGGTCGAAGAACGAACTATCAAGCTGATGGAAGTATGTCGGATGCGTGACACGCCGATTATCTCATTTGTCAACAAGCTTGACCGCGAAATCCGTGACCCGTTATCACTGCTTGATGAAATTGAAAACGTCCTAAAAATTCAATGTGTGCCGATGACGTGGCCGATTGGTACAGGTCAGCATTTTGTTGGGGTATACAACATCAGCGAGGATAAAACCTACTTTTATCAAAAAGGTCATGGCACTGAGATTGTCGAGATTGAGAGCCGTGACGGCTATGACTATCCAGACGTCCGCGAGAGAATTGGTGAAATTGCCTTCCGTGAATTTGAAGAAAGCCTAGAGCTTGCAAAAATGGCACATGAAGATTGGGATGTCGATGAGTTTTTGACCGGTAAACAAACGCCTGTGCTATTTGGTACGGCGTTGGGTAACTTTGGCATTAACATGGTGCTTGATGTACTGACCCAATATGCCCCAGCGCCTAAAGACCATGACGCCGTTGAACGCACTGTCAAAGCCGATGAAGAAAAATTCTCCGGCTTTGTCTTTAAAATCCAAGCCAACATGGACCCAAAACACCGTGACCGTATTGCCTTTATGCGGGTGTGTTCAGGCAAGTACGAAAAAGGCATGAAAATGAAACATGTGCGCTTGGGTAAAGAAGTACGCATTTCAGATGCCTTGACCTTTTTGGCAGGTGACCGCGAAGCGCTGGAAGAAGCGTATTCGGGCGATATCATCGGCTTACATAATCACGGCACCATCCAAATTGGCGATAGCTTTACCGAAGGTGAAACTTTAAACTTCACAGGCATTCCCCACTTTGCGCCAGAATTGTTTCGCCGTGTGGTACTCAAAGACCCGCTAAAATCCAAACAACTGCAAAAAGGTCTACAGCAGCTATCAGAAGAAGGCGCCACCCAAGTATTTATGCCGCAAATCAACAATGATTTGATTTTGGGTGCGGTAGGCGTGCTACAGTTTGAAGTGGTCGCGCATCGCCTGCTTGAAGAATATAAAGTGCAATGTACCTTTGAGCCTGTGTCGATTGCGACGGTGCGCTGGGTGCATTGTGATGACAAAGTGGCTTTTGAGAAGTTTAAGAAAAAAGCCCACGACCAGTTATCTGTCGATGGCGGTGGGTATTTGACCTATCTTGCCCCAAGCCGGGTTAATCTTAAATTGATGGAAGAACGTTATCCAGAAATTACCTTTAGCGCTACCCGTGAGCATTGATACATTCATCGTGATAACTGCAGAAAAGCTGACAAACCCTGTCAGCTTTTTTTCAACCTTAAAAGGATTTTACCCAATTTACCAAACGATAACCTAATGATGGCAAACAATAAATATTGGTAACCTAATTACTTTAGTAAACCGCTTAAATTTTGGCTACAATAAACCCATTAGCGATAACTATTAATTTAAAATTTTAACAACTACAACAAAAGTGAGGATACTATGCAATTTCCAAATGGTGTAAACAAATCAAACTTAATTAAACTTGGCGTACTTGGTGCCGCTTACTATATGTTAAAAGGTCGTAATAAAACCCAACCAACCATTGAAAATAAGACTAGAAACCAAGCAAATAACCCTGTACCTGCAGATAATGACAATCGCGCTGCAGATTCAACTGCCACTAAAACTACTAAAACTACCGCATTTACTATGGGTAAAGAGCTAGCTGCTAAAGTATTAGGTAAAAAATTCTAATAGTTATCGAATACTTATCAAATTACGTTATTATATAACAGCTATTTACCATAACGGCATTTGAAAACAGCCCATTAGTCCACCATTAAACCGGTATCGACTGATGGGTTTTTTTATGGCAATACTGTTAAAAACTAAGGTTTAAAAACTTAAGTTTAGAAAATAAGGCAAGATATGAGCATATCGAGGGTGATTAAACTAGGGGTTGCTGCCACAGCTTTATTGTTGCTACCTAGACGCAGTAGTCCACAGGCTGATAAAGTTACCAAGTCGCCTAAAAGTCTATCCGCTAAAAACACACTTGAGCAGCCTATCAATAAAAATACTGAGCACGATAACCATAACTTAAACAATGGCTAAAATTTTTATGTTATGGGCAGATAACACATAAAGGATAAATGAATGACGTTCATGAAACATAAAAGTCGCAGTGGAATTTGCCTGACAGCCTTGATGATGCTCATGGCAGCACAAGCTCATGCCCAAGATTTGTATATGGCAAAGCATTATCCTAAAGTCAATGAAAAACTCTTTGATAACTGTGGAAAAATTTGCCCAGAGATTGACTATTATTTTGTACAGACAGGACAGGCTTGGCTCGATGCCATTATCAATAAAGACGTCACCACAGCCATCGCAATGGTTGATGATAACCAAGATAAAACACAAGCGAAAAAATGGCAAGATTTTACCCGTAGTGCGATGCCCAGTGATAGCCAATACATGCAGCTTCTTAATATGGGGATTAACCGATTAATTGCAGAAAATAAAACCATGGTGGCAGCACGCGGTAAAGATTTTGATAGTGGTATAGCGCCCGTGCAGATAATGGCAAAGCCGATTTATTTGGGTCATAAAAATGATTTAGAGTTATTTGCGACGGAATTTTATCAATTCACGGGCGGCGCCCATGGTATCAGTACGACCAACTATTATGTATTTGATATGCGCCAAAAAAAACAATTATCGCTTGCCGATGTGCTGTTACCACAGCAAAAAACAAAACTTGAAGCCTTGGTCAAAGCCCAATTCATTCAATATCTCAAAACCCATGAGATTAATCCTAACGCGCATTTTAACACTTGGCCATTTAGTTTGACCGACAATTATAGTTTTAATGGTCAGGGCATGACGTTTTTGTATCAGCCGTATGAGATTGGTTTTTATTCGCTGGGTGCCCCGCAATTGACCGTGCCATACAGTAAGCTAAACGGCATTGTCAAACCACAGTATTTGAAATGATATGACTATGATGAATGATACGGCTTGCTCGTTTGATTTGCCATTAATTGATACGCATACCCATTTTGATGTGGATAACTTCGATCATGACCGCGAAATCCAATCCCAACTGGCATGGGATAACGGCGTTCATCATCTGGTTTTAATCGGTTTTTTAGCAAAGTATTTTGCACAAATGGTGGCGTGCCAACAGCAAATGCAAGGCTATGGGCAACAAGGCAAAGCCACACCTTTGGCGCATTTAGCCTTTGGGTTGCATCCTTTTTATATTACTGAGCATAAAGATAGCGATTTGCAGCGGCTAGAGCAGTTTATTCAGCAATATTCACCCATTGCGATTGGGGAAATTGGGCTTGATACCTTTACTGCGGAAATGAAAACTACAGAGAACTATACTCGCCAGCAAGATTTTTTTGCTCAGCAACTTGAATTGGCAAAACACTACCAACTACCTGCGCTGCTACATATTCGCCGCGCGCATGGCGATGTGATTAAGATGTTAAAAGCACAAAAATTCACTCAGGGCGGGATTGCGCATAGCTTTAGTGGCGGCATCCAAGAAGCCAAAGCGTTGGTCAATCTGGGCTTTAAAATCGGCATCACCGGGCAAGTGACCAATCCGAATGCCAAAAAACTGCGCCACACCCTTACAGAGCTTGTCCAAACCGTTGGGCTTGATGCTATTGTGATTGAGACGGACTGCCCAGACTTTACGCCGCTGCCCTGTCATGAGACGCACGGTAGGCGCAATGTACCTGCCAATCTGCCTTACGTGCTGACAGCGTTATCAGACTTATTAAAAAAAGATCAATCACGGCTCGCCAAGCAACTGTGGCAAAATAGCTGCGCTGCGCTGCAAGTGAGCTGGGAGTATCCCATCCCAAACAAATTTAACATAAACCCTGACCAAGATTAAGATAAACCATGACAATGACAGCTGAGATGACGCCTGATATGACATTAACTGACGCGCAATACCAACGCCGTTTTGCCGGCACCCAAAAACTGTACGGTGCCGCGCAATTTAGTAAGTTTGAGAATTTGCATGCGTATGTGGTGGGCGTGGGTGGGGTGGGCTCGTGGGCAGCTGAGGGGCTGGCTCGTACAGGTGTGGGCGAGATGACATTAATTGACATGGATGTGCTAGTAGCCTCCAATGTCAATCGACAATTACCCGCTACCGATAGCAATTTTGGTAAAAGCAAAATTGAAGCCATGGCAGAACGTATCAAAGAAATAAATCCCCACATCAAATTACATTTGATTGACGATTTTTTGAGCAAAGATAACGTACAATTGTTAATGCCTAACCGTGCTTTGCAATCACAGCTTAAACAGTCAGGTAAAGAGCTTGTGGTATTAGACTGTGTTGATGATATGAATGCCAAGCTTGCGCTTGCCTTGCATTGCCGATTCAATAAATTAAAATTAATTATGGCAGGCGGCGCAGGTGGCAAGACGGATCCGACCCAAATTCAGGTGGCAGATCTTAAGGATACTTACCAAGATCCGTTACTGGCTAAAGTCAGACAGCGACTTCGTCAAGATTATGGTATCAATCGTGCGATGAAAGAAAAATTCGGTATTCGTTGTGTTTTTTCATCACAGCCGCCGATTGTTGATAAGTCCTGTCAAGCAGGTGGTTTGCATTGTGGCGGCTATGGATCGGCCGTTGCCGTGACCTCAGTTGTGGGGATGATGTTGGTTGCTGAAGCGTTAAAATAACCTCAGCGTTTAATTTTTATCACGTAGCAGGACGGTGTTAACGAGATGATATCATATCCTATAGCAAGCAATGAAAAACAGCGTCTAGCGGTATTGGATCAGTACCATATCATCCATACAAATAAAGAAGGCGAATTTGAGCGTATTAGTGCTTTGGCTAAGGCGTTTTTTGGTACTAAGATTGTCGCTATTACTTTTTTGGATGCTGATATCCAGTTTTTTAAGTCAAGAATTGGTTTGAAAGAACATTCAACCAGCCGTGATGTTGCTTTTTGCAATTACACCATTACACAAAATGACACCTTTGTCACCCTTGATACTCACCAAGATACGCGATTTAAAAACAATCCTTTGGTTACCGGTTACCCTTATATTCGGTTTTATGCTGGCGCACCTATCGTAGTGCACGACAGTCAAGGTAGGGAATTTGCTTTGGGCGCGCTGTGTGTGATTGACGACCAGCCGCATCAAGATTTTGATGCCAATCAACAACGCGTGCTAGCAGATTTGGCGGCGATGGTGAGTGATACCTTAAAATTACGGCAGCAGCGTTACCAAGCTGAGCGCGCCGATGAGGTAAAGACCGCATTTTTGGCCAATATGAGTCATGAAATTCGCACGCCGATGAATGGTATCATGGGTATGCTTGAATTGCTTGAGCAGACACCGCTTGATACGCAGCAGCAACACTATATCAAATCGATTAAAGCGTCCAATGAGCATCTGCTTACCATCGTCAACGATATTTTGGATTTATCCAAAGTAGAATCAGGTAAGATACGTTTTGAGAGTATCCCCGTTGATTTAGCACAGCTATGCCAAGACGTGTATCAATGCTTTTTAGCCCCTGCAAAAGACAACGGCGTGGAACTAACCTTCGATTACCCTGACAACTTGCCCAAATATGTCAACACCGATCCGGTGCGCCTGCGACAGATTTTAATCAATCTAGTCAATAACGCCATCAAATTTACCCCAAAGCAGGGTAAAGTGACCATTCAAGCAATGAAAGGCTGTGATAAGCATCAAATTAAATTCAATGTGATTGATACGGGCGTTGGCATCAAGCCTGAATCATTGGCAGTGATTTTTGATGCGTATAATCAAGCTGACAAGTTTACCCATCGTTTATATGGCGGTACAGGGCTAGGGCTATCTGTGTGCAAAGCGTTGGCAGAAGGGATGGGCGGCACGATTAAGGTAACCAGTGAAAAAAATAAAGGCTCGACCTTTACCCTATCTCTACCAATGATAGCAACTGATGAAATCAGCTATCAGCAGTGGCACCAAAGTCATGACGAAACCACAATACAACCGCTAGAACGTCTGCCTGCCCATGTTCTGCTAGCAGAAGACAATGAGCTAAATGCCATGGTCGCGGTCAAAAGCCTAAAAAAATATGGCTATGAAGTCACCCGAGCCAAAGATGGGTTAGAGGCCGTCAACTTTTATAAAGCTGACCCCAGCAAATATCACATTATTTTGATGGATCATCAAATGCCCATCATGGATGGGGTGGAAGCCACCAAAATACTCAAACAGTCGTTCAGTCAGTTGCCGCCCATCATTGCAGTGACGGCACATGCCATGCATGGGGATAAAGAAGTATATCTTAATGCGGGTATGCAAGATTACTGTACCAAGCCCTATAAGCCTGAAGCGCTTGATGTGATGATTCAGCGCTGGCTGCATCATGTCGCCAACAAAGTTTAAGAGATATTAATCACAATATTTGCTTGCATTTGCGCAAACAATTGCTTACGGTAAAACCCTACCACAGTTTGTGGTAGGGTTTTATTTTTGTTGAAGTATTTTTGCTTTGTCACGGCTAAAAATGGCTTTGGTGACAGTGTTTTATAGAATTAAGAGCTAAAAAAACGCCTATGGGAAATTTTAATCGTGGTATTGATGTCGGGCGTGGTATGTGGTCTGGGGCTACCTGCAGTAATGAATGCGTTTTATCATAACCCCAACGAACGCACGACAGGTTTTGCAGGGTGGTATCAAAGGCTAGTTAAACGCTTTAATCGCAAAGGCTACCAGTATGTGCTCAGCGAGGATGAGCAGGGCAATGAAGTCATTACCCGTCACCAGCCGCCGCCTGTGGTGATTCAAGAGACGCCTAGCAGTGTCGGTATGGCTTTGCCACTGCCAAAAGTAATTGATAAAGATGGGCATGATGAATTAGCTCATCCCAATGGTTTTTAACTGTTGGCATAAAAAAAGACCTAGCGATTGGCTAAGTCTTTTTTTATAGGATTAGATGATTAAATAGCTGCGCGCAAAATCCGCTCAGACACTGCCAAATCATTGCTACGATGTTCACCGAGTTTGACCATATTATGTTCTTCTAATTGGCTCAAAATTGGCGCGATTGCAGACGCGTCAAGGTCGGCATCTGACAATCTCACCGGTAAGCCAAGCTCGCGGAAGAAGTTTTCGGTGTTGACAATCGCTTGCTCGATTTTATCCTCATCGCTTAGATTAGAGTTGCCTTCAGTGATATGCCAAACGTTTTTGGCATACTGTAGCAGCTTGTCTTTTTTGCTATCTTTGAGCTCACGCATCACCCCAGGCAACACAATGGTCAAGGTGCGGGCGTGGTCAATCCCGTGTAGGGAGGTTAATTCATGCCCAATCATATGGGTGGTCCAGTCTTGTGGTACGCCCGTGCCAATGAGACCATTGAGTGCCATTGTCGCTGTCCACATGATGTTTTTACGCGTTTCCATGTCATTAGGGTTGGCTTTGACGGCACGGCCTTCTTCAATCAAGATTTTGAGCAGGCTTTCAGAGAAACTATCTTGGACTTTGGCGTTGACTGGGTAAGTCAGATACTGCTCCATCACATGCACAAACGCATCGGCAACGCCATTCATCACTTGACGCTCAGGTAGCGTCAAAGTTTTGGCAGGGTCAAGAATGGAAAACTGCGGGAATACCAGCGGGTTACCAAAGGGCAATTTGGCATGACGCTCGCTATGGTTGATAACGCCGCCTGAATTCATCTCTGAGCCTGTTGCAGGGATAGTTAATACAGTACCGAGCGGTAGCGCATTTTGAATATCACGGGTATATCCTTTTAATGCTTCCCACGCTTTTTCATGGTCTTTGTCGTCATCTAAGGTGGCAGTCAATGCAACAAATTTGGTGCCATCAAGTACTGAGCCACCACCGACAGCGAGCAAAAAGTCAATGTTGTTGGCATGTACCATATCGACGGCTTTCATCAAGGTATTAAATTCTGGATTTGGCTCAATACCGCCAAATTCAAAGATTTCACGCTGTTTGCCTTGTAGCGCGGTTTTGACCTCATCGAGTGTGCCGGTTTTTTTGGCAGAGCTACCGCCATAGGTGATAAGTACACGGGCATTATCAGGGACAAGATTGGCGAGTTCTTTGATTTGACCTTCGCCAAATACGATACGCACAGGGTTGTAATATTGGAAATTATTCATGGCGATCCTTAAGAAATTGTTATTGTTAAAACATTGCCACTTGTAAAAATGTACCATGGCACTTATTAAGTAAACGTTAGCTCAAACACAGCGCTATCATAGAATAAAATAGTGAAAGCAATTGCAATAATTTGTCTAAAACTCGCAAAAGCTTTTTAAAAACAAATGCTTTTTAAAAACAGATGCTTGCTAAAACCTAGTCTTTGCGCAAGCTTCTAACAGCAGATTAACCTGTGAAAATTACGCTGTGACGACGTTTGCTAGCAACGTATATAAGTCTAAAATCCTTATAAACAAGGATGCTGCAGCAATTTTTTTATCAAGTTTGTTATGACTTGAAACTAGCAGCGTCCAATAACTCAACGAAAGATGAATTAACAATCACGAGGAATGTATGTCTTACTCCGCTCTTCTATCACCGATTAACGTGGGCGCGATGCGCTTGCCCAACCGCGTCTTTATGGCGCCATTGACCCGTCTGCGTAGTGCTGATTTGCCAGATGGAACGAAAGGGATTGGTGGCTTGCCAACGCCACTCATGGCAACCTATTATACCCAGCGCGCTAGCAGTGGTTTGATTATCACAGAAGCCACTGATATCTCAGCCGATGCCAAAGGTTACGCAGGTGCGCCCGGTGTTTTTAGTGCCGCACAAATTGCAGGCTGGAAAATGATTGCTGATAGCGTACACCAAGCAGGCGGTCATATCGCGATGCAGCTATGGCACACAGGGGTAGTATCGCATTATAGCTTGCGCCCACAAGGTCAGCCGCCTGTATCAGCATCAACCGTGGATTTGGGTGATGCGGTACGCACCTCATTAAAAGATGACGAAGGCAAAGTATACCGTGTGACTGCCACGCCAGCGCGTGAGATGACCACCGCAGAAATCAAACAAACCGTCGATGATTTTGCCAGTGCTGCACGTAATGCGATTGAAGCGGGCATGGATGTTATTGAAATCCACGGTGCACATGGGTATTTGATTCATCAATTCTTGTATGAGAGCGTCAACCAACGCAGCGATGAATACGGTGGTAGCTTAGAGAGCCGTATGCGCTTTTTGAAAGAAATTTTAACCGCAGTCACTAGCGCGATTGGCAGTGACAAAGTGGGTATCCGTATCTCGCCACTGGGTCAATTCAATGGTGTGGATGCCGGTAGCGAAGACGATGCGTTAGCAATCATCAAACTGATTGATAGCTTTAACCTAGCCTATTTACATATTTCTGAGCCAGACTGGGCAGGTGGAAAACCCTTTACGGTAGAATTCCGTCGCCAAATTCGTGATGCTTATCACGGCGTGCTTATCGGTGCTGGTGGCTATACAGCAGAAAAAGCAGACGCGCTAATTCGTGATGGCTTAATTGATGCCGTCGCATTTGGTCGCAGTTATATCGCAAATCCAGATTTGGTTGAGCGTTTTCAGCAAAATGCGCCGCTTAATAAAGCGAACTCAGCCACTTTTTATGGTGGCGATCAAGAAGGCTATACCGATTATCCTGCATTAGCCCAATAATCCTACTAGCGAAAATAATCGTATTAGCGAATACAAAGACCCCGATCGTGTGATGACATGAGCGGGGTTTTTTATGGTGAGTGAAAAAACAAACAAATTTTTTTACTAAACTTATCTATCATGAAAGGTCTGCATTATGTGACCGTAAGGAGTACGTATGGCGACCAGCAAGTTGAGTTTTGCGCGTATTAATTTAATAAGGGTTGTGCTATTAGCCAAAACTTGAAAATACCACCATCAATACTGGTGAGATGATATTGACCAAAAACCCAAAGCTCATGGCAAGCGGTACCACTTCATTTCCCCCTGAGCTTTGGATGATAGGCAAGGTAAAATCCATGGTGGTCACCCCGCCCAAACCCACCGCTGTGGTGGGGTATTTGCCAATCAGCATAGGGATAAACAGTAGCGCCATAAACTCACGCAATAAATCATTGAGCAATGCCACACTTCCCCAAACTGCGCCATACGCATCGGTCATGATAATTCCCGACAACGAATACCAGCCATAGCCAGAGGATAGCGCTAACCCTTGGGTGAATGTTACATCAGGCATTATCAATGCGTACAGTAAACCACCGACAGCCACACTGAGACAAAAAATCACACAGGCTTGTACGCCGCGTTTATTGACCAATACCTGCCGTAACGTCATCCCCGAATGCGACAACTGAAAACCCACCAATAAAATCAGTAAAATCAACAAGCCCTTGATAATGCCATCAATCGGCAAATCCGTTATTGGCAAAAATATTGGCAGCAATTTGCCCAGTACAAAACCTAACACCACACAGCACAACTGAACGAGACTTCCTGTGATGCTAAAACCTGCTTGGCTATGCTCATGGGGCAGGGCACGTTGCCAAGGATGCAGCCTGTCAAATATCAGCAAACTGATAAAACCTGCCCCTAGGGTACAAATCGCCAATACCGCCACATTGGTACCAATAAACCCAATCTGCGCGCCTAAGTCAGGAATATGCGACAACGAAAGACCAATAAAGGTTAAAATCACAAACACCAAGTTGGTCAGTAGCTTGTCTACCAGCGGCATGAATCGTTGCGGTAATGGCAGTAAAAACCCGACCACCAATGGGGTAAGAATCAGAACAAGGGTGATAAAGTTTTCTAACATACCGCGACGCTTCCAGACAGGGTTTAAACACAGGCTAATCGCAATATTTTGCAGTTAGCGCTTGGTTTAAAAAATTAAAAGTGGCTATTGTACCCATAAATGCATCAAGTTGGCGAATATTTGCCATAATGCGTGGTTTAAGCGTGCAATCAATTGCTTGGTAACACATTTGTAGTATGATTGAGCAAATAGTTGTGTAAGATAGTCACATCCAATCATCTTATGCGTTAGATGACTCTATTAGCCGTTAATTTTTTCAATTTGTAGGATTGTTATGAGACATTTTTATTTCGATATTGTCTTTACCACGATTGCATTGGCAATTGCAGCGTGGTGGGGTTTTTCACATGGTGGTGTCAGTGCCATGCTCTCGGCGTTATTTATCACCTTTATTCTGGCAGTGATGGAAATCTCGCTGTCGTTTGACAATGCCGTGGTTAACGCCTCGGTACTCAAAACGTGGGATAAGTTTTGGAAAATGATTTTCTTGACTGTGGGTATCCTCATCGCGGTATTTGGTATGCGTCTGGTATTCCCGATTGTCATCGTCGCAGTGACTGCCGATATGGGTATGATGGACGTCATCAATATGGCGCTTAACAACCCCAAGGAATACTCTGCCAAACTGATGGAGCATCATGCAGAGATTGCCGCATTTGGTGGGATGTTCTTGTTGCTCGTCTTTTTAAACTTCATCTTTGATGAAAAAGAAGTGATGTGGTTTGAATGGCTAGAGCGTAAGCTTGCGCGTTTTGGCAAGGTCGATGCCATGAGCGTGTTTGTGGCATTGGTACTACTAATGACCGCCTTATATTGGGTGGAAGACGCCAAAAAATCAGTGGTGTTAACCGCAGGGGTATTTGGTATTTTGATTTATCTAGCCACCAATGTGTTATCAAGCCTTTTAGAAGGGGCGGACGATGATGATGAATCAACCACTGATGTAATTGAGGGCAAAGAAGTAGCGGGCGCGATTGCCAAAGGCGGTATCGCAGGCTTTTTATACCTTGAAGTACTCGATGCGTCGTTTAGTTTTGATGGGGTGATTGGTGCGTTTGCCATTACCAATGACGTAATTATTATCATGCTTGGCCTTGCTATTGGTGCGATGTTTGTGCGTTCCATGACCATTTTCTTGGTAGAAAAAGGCACGCTCGATGAGTTTGTTTATCTAGAACATGGCGCGCATTATGCGATTGGCGCGTTGGCGGTCATCATGCTATTGGCAACCGTGCATATTGAAGTGCCAGAAATCGTGACGGGTTTGATTGGGATTGCCTTTATCGTATGGGCAGTGATTAACTCTATCAGTTACCGTAAACGCGAAGAAGCCTTGGCGAAACACTAAAAGATACTAAAAAGACTGGGGCTCATGGCTAACAGTAACGGTATTTAAGATGCTGGCTTGTGCTTAATATCCCTTAAGCTTTTGACACATAAATATAACAGCTTAATGTAGCCGAATAGTGGACAAATTCTATCACCAAAGGTATAGTTAAAACGTGAGTTTCGGCTCACGTTTTGTTTTTTTAGGCGATTTTTTACGGTGTCTGAGACTTTTAGTCTGGGCGCGCTTTTGGTCTGGTTCTTGTAGTCCGAGCGTGAAAGGCGCAGCGCATAACAACGGACATCGATTTTCTTATTTGACTGCAAAAATTTATTACAAAGGATAAAACAATGGCAATTAGCTTAACCAAAGGTGGTAATGTTAATTTATCAAAAGAAGCACCGAATTTAACCAACATAGCCGTCGGTCTTGGCTGGAACCCACGTGCCACTGACGGGCAAGCCTTTGACTTAGACGCGGTCGCGTTTTTGGTCAATGAATCGGGTAAAGTACGGGCAGATACAGATTTTATTTTCTTTAACAACCTAAAATCATCCGATGGCTCAGTAGAGCATACGGGTGATAACCGCACCGGTGAAGGCGATGGCGATGATGAAGTCATCAAAGTAGATTTAACTAAAGTCCCAGCCGATGTGAGCAAAGTGGTATTTTGTGCGGTGATTTATGATGGTCAAGCGCGTAACCAAAACTTTGGCCAAGTAGCAAACGCTTATATTCGTGTGGTGAATACCCAAGGCGACGCTGAAGTGGCTCGTTATGATTTGTCAGAAGACAGCAGCACCGAGACAGCAATGATTTTTGGTGAGCTTTATAAGAACAATGGCGAGTGGAAATTCCGCGCGGTTGGACAAGGTTTTGCTGGCGGCTTAGGGCCATTGGCTGCGTCATATGGCGTTGCTGTTTAGTTTTTTGGCTAAAACTTTTTAAAATTTTTTTAACAATGGGGTGGCATCGGCTTGCCCCTTTTTTTCAACATAACCATTTTTTCAGCCTGAGCGCTTTTTTGAGCCTAAGCGCTTTTTTCAGTGCAGCTACTTTTATTATCATTTTTGATACCTAGTCTATAAGGATACATTAATTTATGGTAGCGACGTTTAGTACGATTGGGACGATTGAGCCATTTTTGCATTGTAATCTCAAAAAAGGCGATTCGATTTATTGCGAATCCAATGCCATGGTCATGATGGAGTCAAATCTTGAGCTTAAAGGTCAAATGCGTGGCGGCGTCATGCAAGCTTTGATGCGCCGATTTGCCAATGACGAGTCGATTTTTCAGCAGCAAATTGAAGCGGTAAATGGTGAGGGTGACTGCTTACTCGCGCCTACCCTTGATGGTGATATGCAAATCTTAGACGTCGGCGCCAATCAGTATACGCTCAGTGACGGTGCCTTTGTGGCAGCGACCCATAGCGTTGATTTGCGTGCCAATATCCAGCGCAATTTAGGCGGCGCTATATTTGGGGATACGGGTGGCTTTATGGTCATGCAAACGCAAGGTCAAGGTCAGCTCGTGGTATCTGGGTTTGGTTCTTTGTTTGAGATTGATGTCACGCCTGATAAAGATGTGATTATTGATAATGGTCACGTGGTATGCTGGGATAGCCGACTGCAATATAGCCTGTCAATGGCGACCAGCCAGAAAAAAGGCTTTTTGGGCAATATCATTAATTCAGTCACGAGTGGCGAAGGCATGGTACTAAAGTTCTCAGGTCAAGGCAAAGTAGTGATTTGCTCGCGTAACCGTGATACTTATCAAGGCTGGATTCAAAGCTTATTGGGGTCAAACTCAGGCGGACGCGGTGGCAATGAAGGTATTTTGGGCGGTTTGTTATAGTCAGTTTCTGCTAAACCGTTGTTAAACTCTTAAAACATAGCTAGACTAGATAGAATAGTAAAAGATATAGTAAATAATAGAGTAACAAATAAGGAAACCAACATGTCAGTGAATTTATCGAAAGGTCAAAAAATCTCGTTAGAAAAAGAAGCAGGTGGCGCACTCAGCCAAATCAAAATGGGTCTGGGTTGGGATGTCGGTGCTGCGCCGCAAAAATCAGGTGGATTTTTGGGTGGCTTGTTCGGCGGTGGCGGCAGTGGCGGCGGCAGCATTGACTTGGATGCGTCGTGTATCATGCTTGACGCCAACAAACAAATGGTGGATGCGATTTGGTTTGGACAATTGCAGTCAAAAGACAGTAGCATACAACACACAGGCGATAACCGCACCGGTGCTGGCGATGGCGATGACGAAGTGATTAATGTCAATTTATCTCGTATCCCTGACCATGTGCAAGCCTTGGTTTTTACTGTCAATAGCTTTACTGGTCAAACTTTTGCCACGGTCAATAATGCGTTTTGTCGTTTGGTGAATGCCAGCAATAACAGTGAAGTTGCCCGTTATGATTTGTCAGCCCAAGGCAGTCATACCGCGCTGATTTTGGCAAAAATTTATCGCCATAACGGTGAGTGGAAAATGCATGCCATTGGTGAAACCGCGTCAGGTCGTACCTTTCATGATTTGATGCCTGCGATTTTACCGCACGTGTAACCGCGCTTTTTAATGTGAAGCCATAAATAAAGAAAGCCCTGTGATACGCAGGGTTTTTTATTTTGACAGCTATTTTTGACAAGTTTGTGTGGATTTTGCGTTGGTGGGTTTTGCATACGGTGTGGGTTTGCTAAAATAGCGGCGATTTAGTTTTTGCAGCGTTTAATTTTAAATCACTTTTTTTAAAATCAGTTTTTTCAAAGTCGCTTTTTTTACAGTCATTTTTTTAAGTCACTTTTTTAAAATCACTTTAGCGAATTGACTCAAATAATTTTATGACAACAATCCACCGCTACAAAGGAATCCAACACCATGCCATTTAATCGTTTACAGCCGATTTTGATAGCAAGCTTGCTGCCGCTGCTGGTTTTTACTTGGTTTAGCCGTGACTACATTGGGCAGATTGATTTTTGGTTGTTGTGGCTAGTTGCGATGACCTTGGTCGGATTGCCATTGGTGTTTGCAGAGATTGGTTTGGCGCATCGTAGTGGTACGTCGCCGCTGGTCGGTTTGCCCGTACTGACCCGTGAAGCTGACGTTTCAACGGTTTGGCGTGGGTTTGGTTGGCTGACTATTGTGTTGTTGCTGGCGGTTGTGGGGCATTTACTGGCAAGTAGTGGCGAGATTATCCATCCGCAGGTGAGCAATATTGCGCTGCCTGCCTTGTTAGCCATCATGACGCTGATAGTGATTGGTCTGAGTTTTATCAAGCATTTGGCAGGTTGGTTGGCGGTCGGCTTTGCCGTTGTCGCTTTGGTGGTCAATGTCATGCAGGGTGGGTTTGTCGCGTGGCAGATGACAGCGACGTCCTTGACAGAGTGGGCAGGGGCGGTAGTGTTGGCGCTAGTCTGTGTGGGCGCAGGTACGGGACTATACTGGCATGCGCGCACCCACCAAATGCTCACGATGAGCACTACGGCGACAGATCAAGCACGCGAATCCGCAAGTCGCTATGTATTACCGGTGTGGAGTTTTCAGTTACTAGCGGGTGCGCTAATTGCCATGACTTTATCGCCAAATAGCGCGATGGCGGCAGGGCTGAATGCATTAGCGATGCTGGCAGGGGCGGCGTATTTGCTACATATCTTGACCCATCAAGTGTCACTACGCTGGCAACAACAGCAATTTAACTTTTTGGCATTGGTGGTGTTGGCAGTGCTTAGTCTTGCGCTAGCCATGGTACCAACCGCTTGGCTCAATCAGCTGATTATTGTAATAAGTTTAGTTACGGCGGTATGGCTAGCCATATTTGCAGGGTGGCAAATGAAAATTAGCCATTTGCGCAAATCATTGAATTTTAGCTCGGAAGGCTTATATAACCTTTGGCGCATTGCGGTGCGCATTATTGTGCCATTGGCGGTGGTTTTGGCGATGGTGGGGTGGGTGCTAGGATTGGCAAAATGATTACTGTTGATATAGCCTTTGCGCCCGATAGCCAAACACAGTTGCGGTTAACCCTGCAACTCGCCGATGATAGCCGGGTGATTGATGCAGTCAATGCCACAGGCTGGCAACAGCAGTATCCGCAGATTTTTAGCTATAGTGTCGGTGTGTTTTCCCATAAACTAGACTGGCAAAGTGCTATCAACACAGGTGATAGAATCGAAATCTATCGCCCTTTGACCATCGACCCGCAAAACAAACGCAAATTACTATCTAAAAAGTTCAACCGATAAGGGTGTCACCTAATATTATTGTGTAGCGCAAAAAAAAAGCCAATCATTGCCGTGATGCTGAGATTGGCTTTTTTAATCAAAAAAACTTACTGAGTCACCGCTGAGCGCTCGATGCTGGTGACAATACCATTTTGGTCAAAATAAATTTTGGCGTATTGTTGGGCGTTGTGAATCGCTGGCTTGTTGGCGCGTTTGGCGTTAGTACCTGGGGTAAAATCATACAGGTAATCCCAACGTACCGGATTTAGGGTGTCTCTAAAGGTTGGGCTACCGAGTATATACAGCACTTGATTGGCATTCATACCCACTTGCACTTGGTTTAATTTGTCTTCATGAATCGGCTTGCCTTGTGGGATATCGATTTTGTACACGCTAAACCATGAGCAACCTGGTAATACGCTGACGCTGCTAATTACGGCAACCAAAGGCAGGACTGCCAGTTTTTTTGATAGTGTTGTGATAGATGTCATTTGTCAAACCGCTTTGAGATGGTGAACGATAAAATTTACGACTTATCATACGTGATTTGGGTTTTTTTGCCTACCTATTGACCCCAAAATTTAAATTATTTTACATACAGTTAATGTTTGGGTGTAAAACGCCGCGGTGGTTTGGTATTTGGCGTTCTGGTATTTGGCGTACTTTGTCTCTAGTTTGCCTTTGCCTGTTATCTGTCAACGCGCGCTTTTGCCAGTGATGTCACGTTTTTTTACTGTGGGATTTTATCGAATTTGTTATTATAGTTATAATGTTCAGTTTATAAGCGACACCTAATAGGTGCGAGGATTTGTATGTCGTCTTTTACCAACCAAGATTTGCGTCGTGCCGGTTTGAAAGTCACGTTACCGCGTTTGAAAATTTTAGAATTGCTAGAAAAAGCCGAATCCCATCACATGAGCGCGGAAGATGTGTATAAAGCCTTGATGGAGCACGGTGAAGACGTGGGACTTGCGACCGTTTACCGCGTGTTAACCCAGTTTGAGCAAGCGGGGATTGTCGAGCGTCACAATTTTGAAAACAACTTGTCAGTGTTTGAAATCGCCAAAGATGAGCACCATGACCACTTGGTATGCGACCAATGCGGCAAAATCATTGAATTTCACAATGAAGAAATCGAAGCGCTACAAGAAAAAGTCGCCAAAGACTTTGGCTTTACCCTAGCAGGGCACTCGCTGGTACTGTATGGAATTTGTGACAACAAAGATTGTCAAAATTCGATAAAGCGCTAAAACATTGTAATGCATTGATAGGTTAATGCACTGATGTTTTGCTGCGCTAAAAAAAGCGCGGTCAAAAAAACTCAGTGACAAAACTCAATTAAAAAAGCGGCTAGATAAATTTTATTTAGCCGTTTTTTTGTCTGTTTTCCGTTGTCTATTGTTTATTGAACGCTATGATGCGGTCTTAGTTCTGATAGCCTAAAGCCAGCGATTAATAGCGCTGCGCCATACACCATAGCGCCCACCACACACAGCGCCAATAGCGCAACAATACGAATACCTTGATGCGCGGTAACGGGGAAAAAATGAATACCAGCGGCAAGTGCCAACCCCATTGCCCCATTTGCGATGGCAAAGATAACCGCTAATCGTCGCCAAGCCGCACCAAACCGATAAATACCTTGGGTATGTAAATAAAAATATAACAGCGCCGCATTGATAAAAGACGCCAGTGTATTGGCAAGCCCTAGCCCTGCATGGGGTGCGATTTGCCACTTTTTAAATAACCCAGCCAGTACTAGGCTTAGCACGACATTGGCAATCACGCTAATCACACCGACTTTGACAGGGGTGCGACTGTCATGACGGGCAAAAAAAGCCGGGGCAAATATTTTAATCAGCATAAATGCCAAAATCCCACCCGATAAGCACTGTAGCGCAAGCCCACTCATCATGGCATCTTGCCGTACAAATTCGCCATGTTCAAACAGGGATATCATCAGCACATTACTAATCATGCCAAGCGCGATGGATGCAGGTAAGCCGACCAACACCGTCAATCGCGTCGCCCAATCTAGGGTGTGTCCAAATTGTTGATGGTCGTCGCTTGCGATACTTTTGGATAGACTGGGCAAAATCACCGTGCCAATCGCCACCCCAATCAGCCCTAGCGGCAGCTCACTCATCCGCTCGGCGGTATATAGCCAAGAGACCGAACCATCAACCATGGTTGAAGCCAGTACCGTGTTGACCAGCATATTGATTTGGGTGACCGATACCCCAAACAGCGCAGGGAGCATGAGTTTTAAAATCCGTCGCACGCCGGGGTGACGAAAGCTAACCTTTGGCATCACGAGCAGCTGATGGCTATGCAGTTGCGGTAATTGAATCAATAGCTGCAGCAAACCTGCCACCGCAACTGCATAACCGACCGCCAAAATTGGCTTGGCAAGCAGCGGCGCTACCCAAATCGCGCCCACAATCATACACACATTTAAAATCACCGGTGCAAAGGCAGGCAAGGCAAACCGTCCCACGCTTTGCAATATACTACTAGCAAACGCAGTCATGGCGATAAATAACAAATAAGGAAAGGTGATACGAAGCAGCTCAACTGCCGTTAAAAATTTGCTGGGCTCATGCAGATAACCGACCGCAAACACAGCAATCACGGCAGGCGCAAAGATGACTATCATGGCGGTTAGACCTGATAAAATCAACAATAACGTACCTGCCACCCGACTGATAAGAATTTGAATGCCGAGCAAGGCTTTTTTGCTATCGGTCATGTCGTTATGTTGGGCTTGGTGCTGATAATCGGATAGTACAGGGACAAAAGCTTGGGCAAAGGCGCCTTCAGCAAACAGCCGCCGCAAAAAATTGGGCAATTTGAAGGCTACCAAAAACGCATCCATCATGCCGCCCGTACCAAACACGCTCATCAATACCATGTCGCGTATCATTCCCAAGATGCGTGACAACATGGTAAAAAAGCTAACAATCGCGGTGGATTTGACAAGTTTGTGAGACATTAAACAATTCTTAAAATTTATTAATCATGTTCCTTAGTTTCACCCAATCAAAATACAGCCCCGGGTCGGATTTGCGACCGCGCGCGATATCGCTGTGACCGGCTAGATGATTGATGGTTTTGGGATAAGCTTGATAAATCGCGGCAATCACGCCACTTAACGCTTGGTATTGCCTGTCATCAAACTCGCTATAATCATCACCTTCCAGCTCAATCCCAATCGAATAGTCATTGCAGTTTGGCACGCCCAAATAACTAGATTTGCCAGCATGCCAAGCCCGCTCATCAAAACTCACAAACTGCGTGACCCTACCATCACGCTCAATAAACAAATGCGCGGAGACCTGCTGCTGATAGATGGTTGCAAAATACGGATGGGCTTTGGGGTCTAACTGATTTTGAAAAAATGCACGAACAAAATGCTCGCCTTGGTCATCTTTTAGACCAAATTCACTCGGCGGCAAGCTGATGTTATGAATCACAATCAGATGAATATCATTAGGGTCGGGGCGCTCACCAAAATTGGGTGAGGCCACAAACTCGCATGGGCTTAACAAACCCTGCTCAATGCTAAATCCCGACATAACCATACCCCGCCCAATCATCCAAATGGTGTTTAAAATAGTTGATAAAACGCTACTCAATGCTGTGGCTAATTTAGCATAAAATTGGGCTTATCATCACCTTAACCGAAAAACACAGTTAAAAAAAAGCAATTTTGCAAAAAAATGGTATGCTATCGCTAAGCTGATAACAAGGGTAGAGCATCTGATGGATACGATTATAGCGGCGTTGATAATGGCAGTCGTGGGGGCGCTTTATAAAATTTTTGCCCAACAAAAAGCAATCACCAGGCTTGAATCCAAGCTCGACAACCTGCAAAAACAACTCGCTGACGTCATGGCAACCGTGTATATCCTAAGCAGCGAGGCAAAACCATCATCTACCCAGCAATCGGCAAGCGATATTCGCCAAAATCAGCCTGTCACTGAACCTATTACTGACCCTATCACTCAGCCCATCGGTCAAAACCCTGTCTCAGCGCCCCTTCCAGCCTTAGACTCTTTGCCAATGGCGAACACGCTTGACGCTTCGGTTAGTTCAAATCCGCCAACGGCAACGCAGCCGTCAGTGAATGACGCAGCCCCACCGCATCAACCCACTTTGTCACAGTCATCATCTCCTTCATTAAAAGATGATGAAAGTGCTACCACTATTGTGACATCGCTTTGGGCAAGTGCCACCCAATGGTTTTTTGGGGAAAACTTGGTGGTGCGTGTCGGTGCACTGGTGTTGCTAGTGGGCGTAGTGCTATTACTCAAACTTGCTAGCCAATATATTGAGGTATCGATGCCCGTGCGCATGGCGCTGGTAGCGTTGGGCGGCTTGGTGATAACGGCAGTCGGCTATCGCACCACTGCCAAAAAACGCAGTTATGGGTTGACTTTGCAAGGTGTCGGCTTTGCGGTGATTTATTTGACTGTGTTTGCGAGTTTTAAATTGTATGGACTACTACCATCAACCTTAACCTTCGGCGTGCTTGCGTTACTGGCAGGGTTAACAGTGATGTTTTCGGTGTGGCAAAATGCGCTGCCGCTTGCGGTCTTGGCGTTCGGTGGGGCGTTTTTTGCGCCGATACTGGTCAGCCGACCTGATGGTAGTGTGGTGATGCTATTTAGTTATTATTTATTACTCAATATATCGGTTGCGGTGATTGCCCATTATCGCACTTGGAAGCTGCTCAATGCGCTCAGCTTAGCGGTGACTTTTGGGCTTGCGTATGTGTGGGGATTTCGTGCATTTAGTGGCAACAGTGCAGGTGCAGGCTGGCTGTCATTACGCTGGCAACTGCTGGGATTATTGGTTGGGCACATGGCGCTGTACCTGTTTATTGCAGTTAGATACTCACAGCAGGTCGTAAGTTATAACCAAACGCTGCTACAAATGAACACGGGGGCAGCCAAACGCCCGATTCTATCGATAGATTCAGGATTATTGTTTGGCACCGCGTTACTAGGGTTTGGGCTGATGGCAAGCTTGCTCAATGATTTGCCTTATCATCTGGCCTTTGCTAGCAGTGCGTTATCGGCTATTTATTTGAGTCTAGGATTGTGGCTACTCAAACATCATCGTCGTAGCATCGTAGGCGACTCACAAGCCAACAACCACTTTAATAACAGCTTTGAGCTACTTATTGAAGCCAGCCTTGCGCTCGGCTGTGGGTTTTTGGCTTTGGTGATACCACTGGCGCTATCAGCCAAATGGATTAGTATCGGTTGGGCAGTGCAGGGTGCTGCATTGGTGTGGCTCGGTGCGCGTACCCAAAGACGCTGGACGGTATATTTTGGGTTGGCATTGCAAGCCTTTAGTATCCTGTTATTGGTGGGCTTCGATACCCTTATGCGGCGTTGGTATGGGCTACTTGATCAATTATCTATTCCGCACCAAGCGTCTATAGTGGCGGCTTCATCTACCTTGCCATTGACCGTATTGACGGCGTGTGTGCTGCTGTCTGCTTTTATTTTGCGTCACGGTAGGGTCAATATCGCGGCAGCCACGCACCAAACGGCAGCCACACCCCAAGCTAAATCTCAGCCTCAAACTCAACCTGCGGCAGTCAAAACGACGCATAAAAGGGTTCAAAAAATTGCTGATAATGCCAGTCACAGCTTTGTTGCCACCGCACTTGTGGTTGTCGGGTTTGTGCTGTATCTGTCGGCGATTTTATCCACTGACCCCTTTTGGAACAACGGTGGCAAAACCACCACTATCAAACTTGCCGTGGGTATGGCGGTATTTTTAATTGTGGGGCAACTGATGCATCAGCGTTTTGTTTGGCGCAGTATGCGTAAGGTGAGCCGCTTGATTTTACCGTTTGCGATGATGAGCTGGGTGCTAGTCTGTCTCACCCATGTTAAGGTCGAGACGGTTTTAGACTTAAACGATTATCATATCAAAGCATTTAGCGGGTTGGGGCGTTATTTGCTCGCCATGCTCGGCTGTTTAGCCATCGCAAAATTGCTAGGGGGGTGGCTGCTTAGTCGCTGGCACCGCGACCGACTGGATACAAGCGTTGACGCGCTCGTTTGGTTTTTGGTACTGATTGCCATGCTAACTTGGATGCTGCAACAAGTGCCATTTAATTATTGGCAGCATGCCCAAGAGCTTCGAGCCATTATCACTATTTTACCGACCGTGCTGGCTGTGCTGGGGCTGATGAGTTTGTTGTTGCTGCCAAAACTTCAGGCGCTGAGGGCTCGTTTGCTTGGTTGGTTAGCGGTTGATAGGCTACTTAAAAATAGCGCTTATATTTTGGTACCGATGACCTTTATTTGGAGTTTGTCTGCGAATTTTTCGTTAAGCGGTCAGCTGTTGGGTGTTTATCTGCCGCTGCTCAATCCGCTGGATTTGACCTTAATCAGCATTTTACTGTACCAATCTTATGTGGCACTCAAAGTTGATACCAACTATCGTACTATCGTTTTGGTGGCTTGCGGTCTAGGGGCATTCGTGACGGTTAGTAGTATGTTGGTGCGTGGGTTTGCCAGCGTTTGGGGGACACCGACGTGGGAACATGGTGCTTGGTCGGTCAGTATGGTACAGACGGGGCTGACTATCTTATGGACCGTCATAGCAATGGTATTAATGTTCTTGGCAAACAAAAAAGCCATTCGCTTGGTATGGTTTGCTGGTATCGCATTATTGACCATTGTGGTTGCCAAGTTGGTATTGATTGATATGTCGAATACCAGTGCGGTACTGCGTGTGGTGTCTTTTATTGGGGCAGGCCTGTTGATGCTCGTGATTGGTTATCTTGCACCTTTACCCCCCAAAGTAGCTAAACCCAAATCAGGTAAACTCAATTCAGGCAAACCCAATGCAGCCAAAAAAGATAAGTAGACCCCTGCTAAAAATCGTGAATAACGTGGGTTATTTGTCTTATTTACGGCAGGTAGGCTTAGCTAAATCCACAAAGACTTGCTGCCCAATTGTTTTTAAATTGTAACAGCTGGCTAGAATTTATCCAAAATATGGGTTCTCTTGTTAGTGGTTTGTAGCATGGTATAGAAGTTTTGAGTGGGTATTGTTAATATCCTTATAGGGCAAATCTTCCTATCAACCAAATTTTAAATCTAATTACTATCAATGAGTTAGAATGCTATTTATCATTTTTCTAACATAACAAATTAAGGTTGATACTGCCTACTGATGCTAACCATGTGATGCTATGGTTTTTTTAGATTAACTATAACTGATGGCTTTAGTTGATACCCAAACAGACGCTACGCTGTTTTTTTGGGTGATTAATCTGGTGCTTCGGGGTTTTTGTCAATGTCCATCGCAATGGGTTAGCTTGTAAAGTCATATCAATTATATAGGAGCTATGAATTCTATAGTAACTATGAATTAACAATGAAGTAAAAATGAAAAACAATCAGCACTGTCACGTGAGATTAGCCAAACACCGCGCCTGTATTTTATCGGCAACTTTAGTTTCGCCGCTATTGTTAGTAGCTATCATTTACACACAAGCAGATGCCCAAAACCCCACGCAAACGGCATCCGCCAGTATTACTTCGCAAACACAAACTACCACGACCACGGTAACACCCGCCATCGTTGACAATTCAGAGCAAGAGCATGACATTGACAGTATCAGTTATGGCCTTGAGGCATTGCAAAATAGCTTTGCAATCGATATTGATTTACCGGTCGAAGACCTAGATGACAACCCCAACAGCGCCCAGCTAGTAAAATTTTCGTCGTTAACACCCAGTTTGTTAGCTTTAATTATGCAGCAAAATGGGGTAAATATTAGTGATAAACAAAATTACCGCTTGATTGATGCCAAAGGTCATATTATGCCGATGGCGATTCGCCCTGTCAGCAAACAATCATCTGTCAATCAAGTATTGCAAGTAGTGAGCGTAGAGACGGATAACCCCAATGCGGTGGAAAAATTACGCCATGCGTTAACTGTACAGCTTGATAACCCAGACAATCAACAATCGATTAACATTGACCTTAGCAATTTACCCTCAAACCCAGTCGCTGCTGTTACCAATAGCCCTGTCAGAACTTGGTGGTTAACCAATCCTAACTTTGCCAAAAACCAACCTACTTTATCGACCGAGCAAGCGGTCAATCTTTGGCTAAAATTTTTACCCGTGAATTCAGCACAGCCCAGCAAGCGCCCACTGCAACTGCAAATTTATGGCAGTGATGACTTGCAAAGCTGGCAGATGGTCAGCCAAACGGTAGTCAGCCCCTTTGACACTAGCCAACTTGGTCAACCTAGCCAGGCTACTCAACCTACCCAACATAGCCAAATGGTAGCGCCGCAAGCTGACGGTACTAATCAGCCGATAGCGACAGGCAATGCTATTGCCATCGAGCCGCAGCAAGCCAATTATCGGTATTGGCAAGTAGTGGCAAATCAGCCTATCAATCTTGAGGCAGCAAGCTTAAATCGCATGGTGAGTGAGGCAAGTTTCTTCTTGACCCGCGCCAGTTTTTCAAAAACCAAAGATGATACCAGCCAATGGCGGCTTAGCCTTGCTCAGCCCATGTTGACCACAGGGGTAAGTTTTTTTGTGCCCGAAAATCAGCTGTGGCAAGTGAGCATCAACGTACCTGAACAAGAAGCCAATCAATTGGCTAAAATCAACAAGACTGCCAATGTAAGTAATGATAAAAATTTAGCCAATTCACAAATTGATAAAAACCATACCACGGTCAGTTGGCAACCGACACTGACCAAGTCGCTGCAATTGGGCGGTCAAATGCAGCAAGATGATTTGCCGGTCAATCTGTTAACGCCCATGTATGAGATGTACTTTTTAGCACAAGGCACAGCACCTTACCGACTGGTGATTAACGAGCCACGCGTATTACAACAACCCAATATCACGCTATCTAACCAACAACTTACCAGCCTTGGCAATACCGTTGAAGGACAAATGCAAAATATCGAGGCATTGAACAATCCCAACGCGTCGTTTGAACGCTACAAAACATGGGCACTGTGGGGTGTACTCGCCGCGATTGTAGCGGCTTTGGCGTTGATTGCCCTGCGTTTATATCAACAAACTACTACCCAAGTCCCCAAAGAATAGGCGATAATACAATCGAACATACTTCATCGAAAATGCCCCATCGACAATAAGGGATTATTTGCATGTCTGCTGCTAGCCAAACCATTAGTGACACCTCGGCCACCACGCCCCACATCACCTCACTACTACGTATTGAAATCGCCAAACAAGTCGCACTTGCGCTGCAAGAAGACATCGCCACTGGGGATATTAATGCGCAGTTAATACCCGACACACAGCGCGATACGGCAACCATTATTTGTCGTGAACCGATGGTGGTCGCGGGCAAAGCATGGGTGGATGAAGTATTTCGCCAGCTTGACCCCAACATGCAGCTTGATTGGGCAGTCAAAGACGGTGACGCCGTGGCAGCCAATCAAATTTTGGTGACGCTCATCGGTAACACCCGTGCGCTACTGACGGGTGAACGTACCGCGCTGAACTTCTTACAGACTTTATCATCCACTGCCACTGTGGTTGCCAACCATGTGGCGGTTATCGCAGAACTGCCGACCAAATTGTTAGATACGCGTAAAACCCTCCCAATGCTACGCCATGCGCAAAAATACGCCATGCTTTGTGGCGGCGGCAATAATCACCGTATCGGGCTATACGATGCCTTTTTGATAAAAGAAAACCATATCATGGCGTGTGGCGGTATCGCCCAAGCAGTCAGTCAGGCGCGTCAGATTGCCAATAAGCCAGTGGAAGTTGAAGTAGAAAATTTTGATGAGTTGCAGCAAGCCATCGCTGCCAATGCCGATATCGTCATGCTCGATAATTTTACCATTGAAGATACCCAAAAAGCGGTCGAGTTGGTTGCTAGTCTGGGCAAGCCTTGCCAGCTTGAAGCTTCAGGTGATATTAGCCTTACCCATCTACGCCAAGTGGCAGAAACAGGAGTGGACTTTATCTCAATGGGTGCATTGACGAAGCACATCAAAGCCATTGATTTATCGATGCGTTTTCAGCAATAAATCGGTTAAACATACATCGATTAAAAATAGTCAGTTTTTTTTATGCCATTTGCGATAGGTCATAGCATGATGCAAACGATTTTAATGATTGGACTGGGTAAAATTGGTTTACCTGTTGCTAAGCAATTAGCGGCGCAGGGACATTGCGTGATTGGTGTCAGCCGTACAAGACCCAAAGACCTTGCACAAGATTTTGATAACCTATACTTTGTGGCAAGTGATGCGCGCACGTTAGCCATTGCCCAGCTAAGTCAATGGACAAGCCAAATTAACCAAATCTGCATTATTGTCAGTCCAGATAGCCTGTCGCTACAAGGTTACCATGACAGTTATTATGCGATTGCCGAGAATGTGGTGCGATTGGGTGACCATCTGCCAAACCTCAAGCGTGTGGTATTTATTTCTTCGACAGGCGTTTACGGACAAAACGCGGGCGAAATCATTGATATCAATACCCCTGTGTCAGCGCCAGCGAGCGCCACTTCTCAAGTGATTTTACAGACTGAGCAGTTATTGCAGCAGCACTTTGAAGATAAGAGCGTTATCATTCGCCCAAGTGGGATTTATGGGCAGTCACGGCTGCGTTTACTGACCATGGCAAAACAGTTAGCAGCGCAGTCAGAAAATACAGCTAGCGATTATCCGAGTAACACATGGACTAATCGTATTATGGACACAGACTTAGTGAGTATCATTGTCACTGTCATCAATGCGGGTCAAACCTTGCCAGTTTACTTGGCGACAGATAACGCGCCAGTCCCGCTTTATACTGTGCTAAACTATTTGGCGACTGCACAGGGCTTGAACTTATCGCTGCCCTGTATGGAGCCAACAACGGGCAAACGCATTATCACTAACTTGCCAGCTAGTTGGTTTAACTACCCAGATTGGCAGTCAGGCTATCAGCATATTTTGTCGAGTTTAGGCGAATAGTTATGGGTGGTGGGTTTCAACAAAAATTTTTCATCATTTACCTATCAGTGATTTTATAGCCGTGTATGCCATGACTTATTCCAACACCGAGCGCCACGCCGCAAAAAACCAAGTGGTTAAAGACAGAGACCAGCTACGCCATCCCAATGTGATGACAGAGGCAGAAAGATTGGCTTTACCCGATCCTTGTCGCCCGATTGATAAGCGCGTCATACCCGCGCGTCATACCATTGACGTCTATATGCAAAAACCGCTTTCATTGCCAGTAGCGGATACCAAAAACAATCTCGCCGCTAGTATAAAAGACGTTGCCAAGCCCCACCCAACGAAGGATAACACAACAAAAACCCCTAAAAAAAATCCGCAAAATCATCAATCTGACATGCTAGAGCAGTTACTATCTGACCAAACCATTGAGATGCGGCACTTTATCAAGCAGCAACAACAGCAGGCCAATAGCAGCCAAAGCAAACACCCGTCATTGCATTTACCGCTGTCGTTGTTGCCACAGCTCGTCAATGACAGTAGTGTTTCACTGATGAAAGCGGTGATGGGTCAATACCCACATTTAGCGAGTATGAATATGCTTACAACATCTTTGTCACCGCAGACAGTGCAAAATTCCTATGAACATCAAGCTAGCGATGCCCCCAGCACACAGTCTGACGCCACCTATAACCAAGCGCTACTCAATATCGAAACCAAACTGTATCTGATGGGACAAATGTACCATATTATGCTTTGTGTGTTTTTGCTATGCCAATGCAAATCACGCAAATCACTCAACCCACAAATCACCTTGCAAGACTTGGCCGACGCTATCAATCAATACATCGAGGCGCATCGCACGCAATTGCATTTTTTGACCCGGCATGACGATTTATATATCGAACCGACGCATGTTGAGCTTGCTGCCATTGCCATGGATTGGCAAGTGGGTAAGCAAACAGCCATCAGCAAACGTACGATTACCATTAGCTCGCAAAACCCCATAACAGGCGGCTAATAGTATTTTTTAACTTGTTCTTTTTTGGAGTCGCGTATGTCGCAATTATCTCAAACCCAATCATCTCAAACCCAAGTTTTTCACTCGCCGCAGTTTATTCCTCAGCATTTTATTGAAGTGGCACTCAAAAATAACGTACTAAAATTTGGCGAATTTACCTTAAAATCAGGTCGTATAAGCCCGTATTTTTTTAATGCAGGTTTGTTATCAACCGGTGAGCTGTTGTCGGTGTTGGCAAATGGGTATGCGGATGCCCTTGCCAAGCAGCTACAATCTACCGATAGTAGCGATTTGGTGATTTTTGGGGCGGCATATAAGGGTATTCCGTTTGTGGCGGCGACCGCGCAAGCACTGTGGAACAATCACCAAATCAATGCCGATTGGGGCTACAACCGCAAAGAAGCCAAAGACCACGGGGAAGGTGGTATGCTGGTTGGAGCCGATCTCAAAGGCAAATCGGTTTGGGTGATTGATGATGTGATGACCGCAGGTACGGCAATGCGCGAAGTCGTGGCACTCCTAGAAAAATCAGACGCCAAAGTCGCGGGGATTATCGTTGCGCTAGATCGTAAAGAAAAAGGTCAAAGCGAACAATCTGCCATTCAAGAATTGGCGCAAAGCCTCAATGTACCGGTACTTGCCTTGGTCACGATGGATGACATTACTGAGTATGTCGCCAAAAATGGCACGCAGGAGGAACTTGCCAAAATGCAAGCTTACCGCGAGCAATACGGCGTTCAATAAGCGATTGCCATCATCCTGGGTGATGATGATTTCACAGATAGTTTTTTACATCATGTTATATAAAATCCATCACCCAACCCCGCTAACGATAGATTGTTTTTAAATTAACCGTTGAAGAGGACGGCTATGTTGACAAAAGCCTTGCCCACCACACTAACAACGACACACCTTTTGCGTGTCGGCACTGCACTTACCTTATCGGCAATATTATTTGCGCTTGCAGGTTGCAGTAGTATCAATGAACTGATGGCAGAGGGTAGCAAACCGCCTGCGATTGTCAATGTAGCAACTGACCAACAGCCGTTTTATGACGCTTTAAATAGCCTTATCTTGCCGCCAAAATCACCGCAAGCTGCGCCACAAGGCATTGCCGATGGTCCTTATAATGGCGTGATGCCAGAAGGCGAGCAATTTACCACCTTTGTCAAAAATGGTTACTTCGATGAATTTTTGGTGGTCTACTACCCAAACTTTGTGACCCAGCTTCGCACCGATTTGGTTAACGGTTTATATCATGGTTGGGTGACGTATCGATTGTCCGATAGCCGTATCAAACAAAAAGTGTTATTCCGTCAGGGTGGGGTACAAGAAGCGATTGTTTACAACCAAGCCGGAAATCCTGAATACCATTTTTGGTTCACCAATGAACAACCGACCAGCGGTATGCGCTACGATAACAATGGCAACGCGGTCGAATCGATGTTTTAATAGCAAAACGAATAATTGATAACAATTGAACAAGGATCATAATGAAACCACTGAATTTTCTGATCGTCATGGACGATATCCACACTATTAATTATAAAAAAGACACCACGCTTGCTATGCTGTGGGCGATTGCAGATCGTGGTCACACGGCGCATTATTGCCAAATTCACGATTTGTGGCTCGATAATGGCGCATTGCAAATTGATAGCCAATCGCTCAAAACGTTTAAAGACCCTGCACATTTTTATGAACTGGGTGAAAAAACCACGCAGCCTGCTACGGCGTTTGACGTCATCTTGATGCGTAAAGACCCCCCGTTTGACATGCAGTTTTTGTATAGCCTGTACTTGCTAGAATACGCTCAGCGAGCAGGTGTATTGGTGGTCAACAACCCAGAAAGCGTACGTGACTGTAACGAAAAACTGTTTGCGACGCAATTTCCTGAGCTGATGACACCGACGATTGTGACCAACAAACAAACCCATATCCGTGATTTTATCAAAACCCATCAAGATGTCATCGTCAAACCGCTTGATGGTATGGGGGGGATGGGTATTTTTCGTCTGACCGCCGATAGCCCTAATATTGGCTCAACCCTTGAGATGCTAACCCAGCTTGAAAGCTTGCCTGTGATGGCGCAAAAATACTTGCCTGAAATCAAGGACGGGGATAAACGCATTTTAATTGTCGGTGGCAAGCCCGTGGATTATTGCTTGGCGCGTATCCCAAGCCAAGGCGAAACGCGCGGTAATCTAGCCGCAGGTGGTCGTGGGGTCGCCATGCCACTGTCAGCGCAAGAGCGCCAAGTTGCTGAGCAAGTGGCGCCTGTGCTACTACAAAAAGGCTTGTACTTTGTCGGACTTGATGTGATTGGTGGTAAAGTGACAGAGATTAACGTGACTAGCCCCACCTGTGTGCGTGAGATTGACGACCAATGCGGCACGCATATCGCAGAGGATTTTATTGCGTTTATTGAAACGCAAATTCACTAGCTATCATTGTCAAAGCAAAATAACAAACCCAGTCATTGACTTGGTTTGTTATATCATCGCTTGGCAGGGTATTAAGCTTTAAACGCCAAATAACCCACCTCAGCACTGTAGCCATCTTTGAAGTTTTGGTTAATGAGCGGGCGAACTGCTGTCTCAACGGCGGGGACAAAGGTCATATCACCTGGGTGTTGGAAGTTTGACATGATATAAGTATAGCCATTGACTTCATCGACCGCGTGTAGACCCGTTGACTCAGCCCCTGCTGGTGTTGACAGGATACGCGCTAATTTTTTGGTATCAACATTGTATGCCCAAAGATAGTTGTTAACATGGTAGCCAGAGTCTTCACCGATAAATAAAGTACGCATTTTTTCAGAGAATTTTAGGTTGTCCGGGCAAGAGATTTTATCAATGTTAGACGTATTACCGAGCGCATCTTTGGCAATGTCTTCCCCTGCTAAGCCTTCAGGTACATACATACGGGTAGAGACCCACTCAGAGTTAATCGCTTTACCATTGTTATCAACCTGACCGCCTTTAAGCTCATGGGCGTAGACTGCGCCTGATTTTAACTGAGCCACTTTGACATCGTACTCGTCCGTGGTCATGGATTTTTCAATGCGCGACATGGCAGAGTAGGCAATTTTATCTTTGATATTGACCGTCGTGCCTTCCATTTTGCTAAACGCCATTGATGCACCTTGCAGCGCTGCGTAGCGGTGGGTTTCTAAAAATGCCGCCGCTTGGGTGAGTTTGTCTGCCGGTAATTTGCTATTTGGCGCAAGTTTTACCCAGTTATTTGCCCCGTCATAGCCGATTTTTTTGTAAGAGGTATCATTGGGGTCAGTGTATTTGACATCCATGATATCGGTTGGTACTACTGTATTGGCTAGGGCTTCGATTTCAGCGCTGGTCGCATGTCCCAGATGCATCCATTTGATGCTAAAATCGCTGGCAGCCGCAGGGCCACCTTTGGCTGACGTTTGGGTGATTTTGGCAACATAGAGGTTACCTGCAGATAGGTCAGCTGCTTTATCGGCAACAAACATGAATAAACCACTGTTAGTGAAGTCATCACCCATCAACGCAGTACGTTGGTCAGGCATCACTTGAATCAGTTCGTGAGAGATACGACCTAGATTGAAATGTTTTTTGGCGATACCAGACCCATCCGCATTGACTACGATTTCTGGTAAATGACCATAGTGGTATGGGTTTGCTTTGGTTTCATCACCGTATAAGTTTTTACTAAATGCTTTAAATTGGGCGCTGCTTTTAGCCATGAAAGCGTCTGGTTCATACTCTTCTGATGACAAATGCGTATTCCATGGTGAAAGTGATGCACCACAAGTAATCCATAACCCATACACTTTTGACATATCCACATTGTGGTATTTGACGACTTTGAGTTCGCCTGTTTGTGGGTTTTGGTCAAGCGTGACTACCGCAATGGGTGAAGGTAGTGTACCGTAAGTATTGCTGCCTGCTTGGTCTTTACTTGTATATTCAAACTGCACCACCGCAAATACGGTATTACCTGTTACACCTGCCACGCGCGCGCCTTTAACTGTCAATAATGAAGAACCATCGGGGCAATCAGAGAAAAACTGGCGCGTAGAGGCTAGCACTGAACTATCCATGATAGGCTTGTTATAGATATCAAAATAGCCGCCTGCAATGATGTCATTACCCTTTAAGTCTTTTAATTTATCGCCTGTTATAAAAAAAGGTTGATACTGTAGCTTATAGTCAGTCGTGGTATTGTCATCAAAGGTTGCTTTTAGCTTTGAATCGACATACACCGTTGCCATATTGGCAGGATTTGATAAATTTGGTGCAGCCATACCGACAAATTCAGTCGCTTTAATGGTTTTTTGTGTATTATTGAGTATACCTGCTGTGCTATTAGTATCACTATCACTATCACAACCTGTTAATAAGGTGGCAACAGAGCCTGTGGCAAGTGGCAACGCAGGCACCCCTGCCAAAAAACGAATGACATTACGGCGGCTAATGGTTTGGTCTAATTGATTAATTTCAGTCATGAGTGAATTCCTTGCTGTTAGCAGTTGGCTACGAAATAAATTTTATTGAAATAATGCAGAAACAATTATGCTGAGTATGTTAGAGGGGATATGTGACAGTGGCTTGACTGATTCATGACAGAACGGTGACAACTAATCATCCGGTTTGAATATAAAGCGATACCATGGCTGCAAAATCTTGATGCTACTTAGCAATTAAAGTGATTTACTTTATTATTGAGTGAAATAATGCTATGATTTTGCCATTTTTATGGTGATTGTTTTTTCCGATAAACGGTCAGTCATACGGGGTTTTCTAATCCCCACCTCACCTAGATTAGATTAGATTGGATTGGATTGGTCAAGGATAATAAGATGAGTGAGCCAACGATGCAAAAACCGCGCGTGCTGATGATGGCAGCAGGCACGGGTGGGCATGTGTTTCCCGCGATTGCGGTGGCTCAAGCGTTACAACAATCAGGTGCCCAAGTGCATTGGCTTGGCACCCTAGTCGGTATGGAAAATGAGTTGCTACAACATTACGACTTTACCTACCATGCCATCAATATGCAGGGATTACGCGGTAACGGTATCAAACGCTTATTTAAAGCCCCGTCAACCTTACTTAAAGCAACATTAGCGGCTATCAAAATCATCAAAACCAATAAAATCGACATCGTGGTAGGGTTTGGGGGTTATGTGACCGCACCCGGTGGATTGGCCGCCAAATTTTGTAAAATACCAATTTTAATTCATGAACAAAATGCCATCGCAGGCATGAGTAATAACTACCTATCTAAGCTTGCTAATCAAGTGTTAGAAGCCTTCCCAAATACCTTCACCGAACTACCTTCTAGTAAAGTGATGACAGTTGGCAACCCCGTACGTGAGGCTATCGTACAAGTACCGCCACCAAAAGCCCGTATTGATGTCAATGATAGCAGTCCTTTAAAGCTATTGGTGATTGGCGGTTCTCTGGGTGCTCAGGCACTAAATAATCATATCGCGCCTACGCTAAAAAAATTAGAAAGTATGCCAGATGCCAAGCCGTGGCAAGTGCGGCATCAATGTGGTAAAAACAACCAAGAAGCTACCCAAGCGGTATATAGCGAAGCACAGCTCCAATCAACCCAGTATGAGATTTTGCCATTTGTTAAAGATATGGCAGCAGCATACAGCTGGGCAGATGTGATTGTCTGCCGTGCTGGGGCGCTCACGGTCACAGAAGTTGCCACGGTTGGATTGCCTGCGGTGTTTGTGCCACTGCCCCATGCGGTCGATGATCACCAAACGGCAAATGCCAAAACCCTAGCAGAACATGGCGCCGCGTTTTTAATGCCGCAAAAAGAATTAACGGCAGAGAGTTTAAGTGCCATTTTAGCCAAGCTCGACCGTCATCAAATTTTAGCGATGGCAGAAAAAGCGCGTGAATTTGCCAAACCCAATGCCACACAGCTGGCTGCCGATGCCATTTTATCCCAGTTAAAACCTTAATTATTTTCTACAACTTATAAGTCATTTATCATTGAGCCTGTCTATGTCAAAATCAGCCAAAACTGCCACTGCCCAATCCACTGAAAAACCTGAAAAAACCAACAGTGTCACCAAAAAAATTACCAAGCGCGTGGTCGAAATCCCAGAGATGCGCCGTATTCGCCACGTGCATTTTGTCGGTATTGGTGGGGCAGGGATGTGCGGTATTGCCGAAGTCGTCCATAATCATGGCTATATGGTTAGCGGTTCAGACATCAAACAAAGCCCAGTGACCGACCGTTTGACCCAAATGGGCATTCAAGTGTTTATCGGGCATGATTCCAAAAACATCAGTGAAGCCGATGTGGTCGTGGTGTCATCAGCCATTGATCATACCAATCCAGAAATCCAAGCCGCCTTGTCAGGACGTATTCCTGTGGTACGCCGCGCCGATATGTTAGGCGAGCTGATGCGTTACCGTCATGGTATTGCAGTAGCGGGTGCGCATGGCAAAACTACCACCACGAGTCTGCTTACCATGATTTTAACCGAAGCGGGTTTGGATCCTACTTATGTGATTGGCGGTAAACTTAATGCCTCAGGTAAAAACGCCTCATTAGGTCAAAGCCGTTATTTGGTGGCAGAAGCGGATGAGTCAGATGCGTCATTTTTATCGCTGCGTCCGATGGCAGCGATTGTCACCAATATCGACCAAGACCATATGGAAACCTATGGCGGCAGTTTTGACAAACTAAAAGCCGCGTATGTGCAGTTTTTACAAAATATGCCGTTTTATGGGTTAGCCGTATTGTGCGGTGATGACAAAGAGTTGTACGGACTGATTGATAAAATCGCGCGCCCTGTGTTGACTTATGGGTTAGAAAAACATAACGATGTGCAAGCCATTGATGTGGTGGCAGATGGCACCAAAACCCATTTTACCGTACTGCGTAAAGACCGTGAGCCACTGCCGATTACTTTGAACATTCCTGGTATTCATAATGTCTATAACGCCTTAGCGGCTATCACCATCTCCACCGATGAAGGTGTCAGTGATGAAGCCATTTGCCAAGCGGTCAAAAAATTTGCTGGCGTGGGCAGACGTTTTGAAAACAATGGTAACTACCCTGTGAAAGATGGCGCAGGCGATGTGCTACTGATTGACGACTATGGTCACCACCCAACTGAAGTGGCAATGACTATCAAAGCGGCTCGCCAAAGCTATCCCGATCGCCGCTTGGTGATGATTTTCCAGCCTCACCGTTTTACCCGTACCCGTGATTGCTTCGATGATTTTGTGGACGTATTGTCACAAGTCGATGTGTTGATGCTACTCGATGTGTATAGTGCAGGTGAAGCCATGATTGAAGGCGCGGATAGTCGCAGTCTTGCCCGTACCATCCGCACCCGCGGACAAGTTGAGCCGATTATGCTGAACATCAATGACATGGATCAAATCCGTCAGGTGCTAGGTAGTATGTTAAAAGCCAATGATTTGCTGATTACCCAAGGGGCGGGTAACGTGGGTCAACTCTGTCTAGATTTGGCAAAAAACAACTTATTTCTAGCGGACAAATAACGGCTTGATTGAACAACCGATTGATTGAAAAACCGATTGGTTAAAAAACCAGGCGGTAAGCGGTTATGAAACTTAAGGTATTGAAAGGCTGTTGTAGCTTGCCCATGCTGCCAGCAGGCGATTATTTTATGAATGAGCTAAAATTACTAAGCCATACCCAAACCCTAGCTAAGTCATAGCCAAGCGATAGTTTAACAAATTTGGGTGAAATAATTATAGCAATGAATTCGGTTAACAAAAGATTAGGAATCAATATGTCAGAGCTTATCGATGTCAAACAATTTGGTAAAGTGGCGGTCGTCTGTGGCGGCTGGAGTGCTGAGCGTGAAGTATCCCTGACTAGCGGTAAAGCTGTGCTTGATGCGCTACTCACTAAAGGCGTGGACGCCCATCACTTTGACCCCAAAGAAACAGATATATCAAAACTGCGCGACTATGACCGCGTATTTAATGTGCTGCATGGCACTTTTGGCGAAGATGGTAGCCTACAAGGGGTGCTAGATGGTTTTAATATTCCGTATACCGGTTGTGGCGTATTAGCCTCTGCAATTGCCATGGATAAGTTTCGCAACCGCTTAGTTTGGCAAGCGTTAGATTTACCAAACGTACCTTATGTCGTGCTTGATGACGATACCAATTTTACCGCTATCGAACAGCAGCTAGGTTTACCACTGTTTGTCAAACCCGCCGCTGAAGGCAGTAGTGTCGGTGTCTTTAAAATTAAAGAAGCGGGCGAGCTTGCCAAGACCTACCCACAGCTTAAACAATACCATGGCGCTATTTTGGCAGAAAAAGCCATCACAGGCGGTGAGTATGCTTGCTCAATCCTCGGTGATGAGGTGTTGCCCAGTATTCGCATCATTCCAACAACTGAGTTTTATGACTATGAAGCCAAATACAATCGTGATGATACCGTCTACCAATGCCCATCCGATTTGAGCGAGGCGCAAGAACAAACCATGCAACAAATCGCAAAAAAAGCGTTTGCTGCCATTGGCGGCAAAGGTTGGTCACGCGTGGATTTTTTACGAGATGACAAAGGCACGCTATATCTGCTTGAACTCAATACGGTGCCCGGTATGACCAGTCATAGTCTGGTGCCGATGGCAGCAAAAGCACGTGGTATAGATTTTGCGACGCTATGCGTGCGTATCTTAGAACAAACGTTGAACGAATAAGTTATTTTCGTTTATATTTGTTTACAAAAAAAGTACTTGAATTGTCTAGAAGCGTATTATCTATTTACCATTCATTTCATTGAATTTGTTATGATATGCTTCTAAGCATAAATCCTTGTAATATTTTTAGTTATTTTGATTTTTGTTGTTGATATTTTAGTAATTAATAATTTTAGACCGAGTTATGATTGGTCAATATGGCAAATTCATTTGTGGCAACTGCTTCTCTAGATACTACGCTCCCCAATCGCTTTCATCAGCTGCTGCCAAAGTTGTTAATGCTTGGCGTTGTGTTATTGTTGCTGATATTAGCGGCTTTGGCGATTAATGTTTTCAATAAATTACCCAATGCAGCAATTAGTTTGCAGGATAAGGGGTTAAATACCCAGCAAACCCTGCAGCTTCAGCAATTATTGGGCGAAAAAGCAGACACAAATCTACTCAAAGCTGATTTGCAAAGCTATCTAGCAAAACTTGAGACGGTAGATTGGGTAGGGCAAGCCGATGTGCGCCGTGATTGGCAACAAGGTATTGTGGTCAATGTAGTACCGCGCCAAGCCGTTGCCAAGTTTGGTAGTGAACGTTTAGTCGACGCCAATGGTACGGTATTTAAGCCCGCCGATAGCAATGACTTAAATAACCCTAGCTTGATGCAGCTACAAGGCGATAGCCAAAATGCCGTTGTCATGATGCAGCAAATCAAGCAAGTTAGTGATTGGTTTATGCCACTGGGTATGAAAATTGAAGAAGTCATCGTAACGCCCAGAATGGCATGGTTATTTCGCTTTGATAACGGACTTCGGGTACTGGTTGATAATGACAATACGTCAGAAAAACTGTATCGACTGAGCATCATGTTACAAAATCAGCTTAAACCACAGCTCAAAACGCTGCAAACGGTGGATTTACGCTATAAAAACGGCATGGCAATTACCAAACGACCTGTGATACAGCAAGCTGGTGATACAACTGCCGTCAATGCCAAATCAGATGATACTAAATCCGTGACCGATGCCAACTCAACAACCGATTCGAAAACCAAAGCCTTAAAAACCACCGCCAACCCCAGCCATTAGGTGAAACATAATTTTGTAGTGTTCTATGAAAAAGCCAGATCTGATCGTCGTCGTCCACCTAAGTGCTACTGCTATTCATACTGTGATTGGTCAAATCCACAGTGCCCAAGATATTCGTATTATCGGTTTATCTACTGTCAAAAACCATGATTTCGCCCAAGGTACCATTCGCCACCGCGAACGTCTAAAATCTGCTATCAAGCAATCTATTCAAAATGCCGAAGACATGGCAAATTGCCGCGTAAACAGTGTTTGGCTGAGCTTTTCTACCCCAGATTTGCAAAGCGTCAATAGTGTGGGCGAAGTCAAAATTAAACACGATATCGTACAAGCCAAAGACGTGGTCGCCGCGCTGACCCAAGCCAAAAATAAACATCTCCAAGATGATTTGTATTTAATGCATTATGCCCAGCAAGGTATTGCTTTAGATGGCAATGCTGAGATGATTGATGATGCGATTGGGATGCAAGCGAGTGACTTGATGGTGCTCTATCATCTGATGATGATGCCCGTCAAAGGTCGCCAAAATTTGCAGCAACTGCTGCAAGAATGTGATGTTAGTATTGACCAAATGCTATTTGATGCCGTATCTACCGCCGAATATGGTTTATTACCTGAAGAAAAATACCATGGCGTATGTCTGATTGATATTGGGGCATCGACGACCAGTATCTGCGTTTACCGTGAAGATAAGCTGATTTATACCCATTGTTTTGCCGAGGGCGGTCATCACGCAACACTGGATATCTCTATGCTGCTAGATGTCACCATTGCTGAAGCAGAGAATATGAAAAAATCCCACGCCAATGTTGATCGTCATGGGATTGACTCAAGCCAATTTTTTACCATTAAGCGTTCACAGCATGATGATGAAAAAACCATTAATATGCTTGAACTCCTTGAAGTCACGGAAGCCCGCTATATCAGTATTTTAGGTCATATTAAAAAAGAGCTGGATAAAGAAGGGCTAAGTGAGTTTTTACAGCAAGGCTATGTGATCACGGGCGGTGGAGCTGAAATGCGCGGATTATTGCCACTAGCCAAAAAAATCTTTGCCAATAAAGTAAACAAGGTCAATCAACACTCAGCGATTTCTGCCTATACCCAATATGGCGATGATGACAAGCTTCGTACCATTGCGGCAATGATTGGTGAGCGTAAATACCAGACCGCGTTTGGCACACTGTTATATAGTCAAAGTGAGGCGTTTCATCATAGCGAGAAAAGCTCACCTGACTCTTTGCAAGTTAAGCCTATGCGAGAAAAACTCAAAACTGTGAATAAATTTTTTGGTAAATTTTTCTAAAAAAGAGATGTTTAGTATTTTAAGAGTGCTCATGTTATGATTAACTCTAAAATCCACTAATTGTGTAATGATTTAATTGATATTTAATTTAATATGTTTGCTATTTATGCTACTCAAGCCTACTTGACAGCATACGGAGATTTTCAATTATGGAAGCGAAGTTTAGTATTGTACAAGATCACACTGATACATTTGCCGATTCAGCCCGTTTAACCGTTATCGGTGTCGGTGGTGGCGGTGGAAATGCCGTTGAAACCATGGTACAAAATGGTGTAAAAGGGATTACCTTTGTCTGTGCCAATACCGATAGACAAGCGCTTGACCGCCTGTCAGCGCCCAATAAAATCCAGCTCGGTATCAAAAATAACAACCGCGGCTTGGGCGCAGGTGCCAACCCAGAAGTAGGGCGTGAAGCAGCTGAGAGCGATGAAGAACAAATTCGCCAATTGTTAGAAAATTCTGACATGGTATTTATTACCGCGGGTATGGGCGGTGGTACAGGTACAGGCGCTGCGCCAGTCATTGCCAGACTTGCCAAAGAGCTGGGCGTCTTGACCGTTGCCGTAGTGACCATGCCGTTTACCTTTGAAGGTGGCAGACGTAATAAAGTGGCTAAAGAAGGTATTGAGCAGCTTTCTAACTTTGTCGACTCCATTATCACTATCCCTAACGATAAATTGATGACGGTGTATGGCAAAATCTCTATGAAAGATGCCTTCAAAAAAGCCGATGAAGTCTTACTTCAAGCGGTGCAAGGTATCTCTAATATGATTTCAAAAGATGGTTTTATTAACATCGACTTTAACGATATTCGCACGGCAATGACCTCAAGGGGTCATGCGATGATGGGTATCGGTAAAGGCAGTGGGGAAGACCGCGCTGAGATCGCTGCTGAAAAAGCCATCAAAAGCCCATTACTTGACAACTTATTGCTCAAAAATGCCAAAGGTCTATTGGTCAACGTAGTGGCAAGTTCAGATTTCAATTTTGAAGAGCAAGAGCGCATCACCCAAAAAGTGCATAGCTTGGTGGATATTGACGAAGCCAACATCTTCTACGGCGTGGTATTTGATGAAGACATGGGCGATGAAATCCAAGTGACAGTGGTGGCAACGGGTCTTACCCTAGATAATACCCCAAAGCACCCAGCTAGAGATTTTGTCTCAGATGCCTCTAGCACCCACAAAGTGGAAGCAGGCACGCATGAACCTGCGTATGCGGCACGCCGTGATATACCACAATCCATCCCTACACCTCAGCCACCTGTACAGCAAACTATCGAGCCTGCGCCAGCACCGCAATCATCGCAGCCACAGCGCACAGGCAACAGTATTCAAGACTATCTACGTCGCCAGCAAAATCGCTAAGATACCGTATGACTTTTAACAGCCTCACAGCTTAATCGTTGTGGGGTTTTTTTATCACTGTAGTCAATCATAAGGGTCGATAAAATCAATCAAGCATCACTATGATGTAGCAAGGGACAATGGTAGAATAACCAAATGTAACAAATTATATCAACCTAGCTTTGGCTAAGGATGATTGCAATCTACTAGGGGGCATTATGCAGCAGCGTACTATTCAACAACCCATCAATCTTGAAGGCATCGGCTTACATAGCGGTAACCCTGTACACCTGCGCTTTTCTCCTGCACCCATTGACTATGGGATTCAGTTTTTACGTAGTGATGTGGCAAATGCACAGCCCATACCCGCTATCTATCATGCGGTAACCGATACCATGATGTCCTCAAATCTCACCAATGCGCTAGGTCAGCGCATTGGGACAGTCGAGCATTTGATGAGTGCAATCGCTGCGCTTCAAATTGATAATTTACAAATCGAAGTGTCAGCGCCTGAAATCCCAATTATGGATGGTAGTGCCATCGAATTTGTGCAAGTATTGCAACAAGCGGGTATTGCCGAGCAAACCTCTGCCAAACGCTATATTCAGGTGTTGCAACCGATTGAGGTTCGCGTGGAGGATAAAGTCGCAGGATTTCGTCCCTACGATGGATTTGTGTTAGATTTCCAAATTGACTTTAATCACCCTGCGTTTAATGCCTCACATCAAAAGTTTAAATTGGATTTTAATGAAGGCAATTTTATCGAGCATATTGCCAAAGCGCGCACATTCGGCTTTTTAAAAGATATTGAGTACCTAAAAAGCAATAACTTAGGGCTAGGGGGGAGTATGCAGAATGCCATTGTTTTAGATGATAGCGGCGTGCTTAATCCTGAAGGGTTACGTTTTGACGATGAATTTGTGCGCCATAAAGTACTAGATGCGATTGGTGACTTATACCTTGCCGGGCACCAGATTTTGGGCGAGTTTTATGCGTATAAGTCAGGGCATGCGCTCAATAATAAATTGTTACGAGCCTTATTTAGTGATGAAAATAACTATAAAGTTGTAACAAAGTATAACAATGTTAACTAGATTTATTTAACTGTATTAATTTTATTGTGTATTTTTACTAATGAAAAAATTTTACAGATGGCTTGATTAGTAACATTTTTTTATCAAGAAGTTATCATTTTATTACACTAAATAAACGTAACCAACCAACTTTAATATTTCATTTTTGGATATCTTTTTTTTAGCCATTGGTTACTATAAGCGCAGTAAAAATAAAAAAAAAGATATCTTTATCTACGAGGCTGATTGTAAATTTCTCCCTATATTTTTACTTTCACTTGCATAAGCCATTAATCTATTGATAAATCTTGCGATATCAGCAACATAATTTACATAAAGTTACATTGTAACTTGGTTATTTTAGTCTTTTATCAGTTTTTGTAACGCCGCTCTAAGTGGCTCGTTGTCCGTGACAAGGTCACATAGCTGTGTTATATTTCGCTTCGTAGATTCGCTTAGCTCACACTTCTTTACATTGCTAACATTGTGATTACACTGTAAATTTGGCATTTGCGAGTCATAACTAGCTTTGACAATCACCACGCGAAAACGTAACTGATTAAATTGATGAAAATTGTTATCGAACGCTTGCAGGGTTGACAGTAGGTGCTGCTGGTTGTAATTGAGGTGATTGGCAAGGGTATGACTATTTGTACTAACCACAAGTATAAACGATTCACAAGCAATCACTTGTAAGCTTGCTAAGACTTCTTGAGGCAACACGTTTTGCCAAGCGCTGCGAACATCGTCCGTCAACTGCTGTAATTGCTGCAGTTTTTTTTGAAACGGTAATTGATAGTTGGCAAGACGCTCAGTGCGAGAAGCAAGATGGTTGGTTGGTTTTTTCATAGTCAATGCGCAGTGTGGTGGGTAGTTAAGCGACAAAAATTTTGATTTAGTCTTAGTGTTAGGTCTTAGTGTAGGTGATTTTAAGACCAAATTATAGTGAATTAAATCTTGCCAATGCGTTCAAATGACATTGGCACAGGGTTTAATAGCATAAGGTTTAACAAAGGATAAAAGATGAAGTTAGCTCTAATCGCATTGCCAGTTGTTGCTTTAACCACAATGAGTGTTGCACAAGCTCAAATTCTATCGATTACCAATGCCGGTAAAACCAGTCAAGTTATTGTTCGTGAAGACGATGGTGAAGATTATTATCTGCCTTCAGACGCCGTCAATGCCGCTATCAAAAATCTAAGCCAGCAAACCCAGCAAAAAGAAGACCGCCTCGCAAGTTTAGCACAAAAGCTATCGACTCAGCCAACCACCATTATCAACATGCCTGCCATGGGCAGCTATGCAGGTAATGGCATGTTGACCGTACGTCCGATTGTTTCATCTGCGCGCATGAGTTCAGGTTTCGGCTATCGTATCCACCCTGTCACTGGTAAATCACAGTTTCATAAAGGCATGGACTTTGCTGCTCCCATCGGCACCCCTATTTATGCCACAGGTAATGGTGTGGTGACTTTCTCAGGTTGGGGTACAGGGTATGGTCGTTATGTTGAAGTAGATCATGGCAACGGTACTGTCACGCGTTACGCACATACCTCTGCAAACTATGTTAACGTTGGCGATACGGTGTATGCAAACCAGCAAATCGCTGCGGTAGGCAACACGGGTCGTTCAACAGGCGCCCACTTACATTATGAAGTACGCCAAAATGGTCAAGCCGTCAATCCGCAAACTTACTTAGCAATGGCGCCAGCGCGTTAATCGTAACAATATCTCGATATCGGTATGTAAAAAAACTGGCTTATAAGCCAGTTTTTTATTTTTCGCTGTGCTATGGTTTAAAACGGTTTAAAACCATCATAATTTAGGTGTTTATCCAGTGTGCCTTGTTATGAAAGTCCGTTGGATGTGCATGCTGTATAGCCCAATAACTCATTTCATCGACGGTTGGAGCTAAGTTTTTTGCTAAGCCACTGTCAGACGTTTGCTGAATCACACGCGTTGGATTTAGCGCATAATTACCATTTGCACCCACTAACTTGTCCAATGCTGATTTAGCAAATGTCATACCGACACGAAAAGTACCAACGCTAAACGCATGTTGCTGCTCTACCGATCTTACATGGGTAAGGAGCATTGGACTTGCAGAACACCAAAAAACAAGCGGAAGCTCGCTATCTTGTGTAACGGCTTGGCTAAAAAAATTGATATCTTCGCCATAAGTCAGCGCTGTGATAGGCAAGCGCCGAGGTGGTAATGCATTGGGTGTCCGATAGCTGTCAAAATAATAAAGATTAAATTCACCACTGGTCGCCAAATTGACCTCAAGATACGAGCTATCCACTTGGTTATCTTTGGCAATAAAACACTCAAAACAATCTGCTTGCCATAAATAATCTTGGCGCATCACATGTTCAAGTGCCAATCGGCTAAATGTCGGAAAATTTGCCCATAGACCAGCTTGTAGAGCGGTTTGACTATCATCAATCTTGGGATGGGCAGCATCAAATAAGATAGTTAAAAATTTACTATCAGCGACCACATGTACTGAGAGCTGGTAGTCCAGTGTTGCCGATACGGTGAGTGGTTCAACCGTGCTCGTCAGTGCGAATGTCATACCCTGTAAAGCGTCCATTGTAGCCTTAGCCAAAACGTGCCAAGTTTGATAACTTAGGATTGGCTTCTGGATTGTGACGTACTAATAACACCATACGACCGATACTGGTGACCAAAATCGCATCAGTGGCTTCAGCAATCGCATTTGCCACAGCGTCACGATCTGCTTTGCTACCGGCTGGGATTTTTACTTTAATCAGCTCATGATCGTTCAGTGCGCGCCCAATTTCTTCAATAACGGTTGGGGTAACGCCTTGACCCCCAATCATTACCACCGGGTTCAGCTGGTGACCGATGCCTTTTAAATGTTTGATATCAGCATTTGATAAGCTTGAATTTGCCATAACTGTCAATTGACCTATAAAAAAATTAGCTAGCATTATACCATATTAATCATTTTGCCTAATAAATTATGGGCAATACATAGGCAAAAACACATAGGCAAAACGCTCTCATGACTTATCAATCTACAAAAATCACTGGATTAAGAAAAATCAATAGCCAATCCATGAGTTAACACAAGCTAACTGGGTGAAATATGCTAAAATAACAGCCTTAACCCTTGAGATTGTCAAAATTTACCGATGGTCATTCTAGGATGGCTTTGGGTTTTTTAGCCAAATCCCAAGTGAAGAATTTTTAAACTATAAAGGGTAGTTTGTAGAGAATTATGGCAACGCGTATTACCAACAAAAAATTGTCCAAAAGTAGCCGTGCGTGGATGAAAGAGCACATTGACGACCACTATGTCAAACTTGCCCAGCGCGATGGCTATCGGGCAAGAGCGGCTTACAAATTACTAGAAATCAACGAAAAACTGCAGCTGATTAAAAAAGGCATGACGGTGGTCGACTTGGGTTCTGCCCCAGGCAGCTGGTCGCAAGTTGCTGGCAAACTAGTCGGTGATACCGGCAAACTCATCGCCTCAGACATCTTGCCGATGGATACGTTAGAGAATGTGACCTTTATCCAAGGTGATTTTCGTGAGCAAGAAGTCTTTGACAACATTATGGCAGAAGTCGCTGATAAAAAAGTGGAAGTGGTGCTATCTGACATGGCGCCCAATACCTCGGGGTTTTCTGCAGTCGATCAGCCACGCATGATTTATTTGTGTGAGCTTGCCATGGACTTTGCTGAGCAAGTGCTCCCTGAAGGTGGCACCTTAGTGATTAAGGTATTCCAGGGCGAAGGCTCTGACGCCTTACGAAAAAATATGCAGCAGCGTTTTAGTAAAGTGCGTAGTATTAAGCCTGCAGCGTCACGCGCACGCTCAAAAGAAATGTATTGGATTGCCACCAAATAAGGTAATTTGCTTCAGTCTATCGGTGAAGTTGGCTGGATAAAAATTGGTAATATGTTTTTACTAGAAAATAACAGAGAATTCGCTTGATAATGTTAAGGTAAATCCATATATCATGCTATATTGAAAGATTAATGTAACGTCTATTTTTGGTGAAACATCTACCTATCTTTGGTAAACATTTTGATTTAACCCCACTTTTTAATCAACCCCCTAACGCGAAGGATGAAAAACAACGTGAGCGACATGGTAAAAAATACCTTATTGTGGTTAGTTGTGATAGGGGTATTAGTGCTAGTCTTTAGCAATTTTGATACCCGCAATGAACCTGATAAGCTCAATTACTCCCAATTTGTCACTGCGGTGGCAACTGACCAGGTCAAAAGTGTCAAAATTGACGGTGAGCAAATTTCTGGCGAAAAGAAAAATGGCTCAACTTTTGAGACAGTGCGTCCTGCCGTCACTGACACTGAGCTAATGCCAAAGCTTATCAAGCATAATGTTGAAGTTCAAGGCGCCACCCCTGAACGTCAAGGCGTAATGATGCAATTACTGATTGCAAGCTTCCCAGTGCTATTGATTATTGGTTTGTTCTTGTTCATCATGCGTAATATGAGCGGTGGTGGTGCAGGTGGTGGTCGCGGCATGGGTCCGATGAGTTTTGGTAAATCTAAAGCCAAAATGCTATCCGAAGACCAAATCAAAGTGACATTTGCAGATGTGGCAGGGTGTGATGAAGCCAAGCAAGAAGTGACAGAAATTGTTGACTTCTTACGTGACCCAGAGAAATTTACCAAACTTGGCGCGACTATTCCACGTGGTGTGTTGATGGTAGGCCCGCCCGGTACTGGTAAAACCTTGCTTGCTAAAGCGATTGCAGGTGAAGCCAAAGTACCATTCTTCTCAATTTCAGGTTCTGACTTTGTTGAGATGTTTGTGGGTGTCGGTGCAAGCCGTGTTCGTGATATGTTTGAACAAGCCAAGAAAAATGCCCCTTGTATTATCTTTATTGATGAGATTGATGCTGTCGGTCGTCATCGCGGCGCAGGCATGGGCGGTGGTCATGACGAACGTGAACAAACTTTAAACCAGTTATTGGTTGAGATGGATGGTTTTGAAGGCAATGATGGGGTAATCGTGATTGCTGCAACCAACCGCGTCGATGTACTCGATAAAGCATTGTTACGCCCAGGTCGTTTCGATCGTCAAGTGCAAGTTGGTTTGCCTGATATCAAAGGCCGTGAGCAAATTCTTCGTGTACATATGAAAAAATTGCCGTCAACAATTGGCGTGGACATTCGTTCATTGGCGCGTGGTACGCCAGGTTTCAGTGGTGCGCAATTAGCGAATTTGGTGAACGAGGCGGCGCTATTTGCTGCACGTAACAACAAAGCGTCAGTCGATATGAATGACTTTGAAGAAGCCAAAGATAAGCTTTATATGGGTCCAGAACGTAAATCGATGGTACTGCGTGAAGAAGAGCGTCGTGCAACGGCTTATCATGAAGCAGGGCATGCCTTAGTGGCTGAAATGCTACCGGGTACCGATCCTGTCCACAAGGTCACTATTATGCCGCGTGGCTGGGCGTTGGGTGTCACTTGGCAATTGCCAGAGCATGATCAGACCAGCGTTTATAAGTCAAAAATGCTAAATGATATTGCAATTTTATTTGGTGGTCGTATCGCTGAAGAAGTCTTTATCAATCAGCAATCGACTGGCGCGTCAAATGACTTTGAACGTGCTACTAAAATGGCACGTGCGATGGTTACCAAATACGGTATGTCAGATGCCATGGGTGTGATGGTATATGAAGAAGATGAAAACCAAGGTTATTTTGGGGCATCATCTCGTACTATCTCAGAAGCGACCCAGCAGAAAGTGGACGATGAAGTTCGTCGTATCCTAGAAGCGCAGTATGATATCGCACGTGCATTAATTGAAGGTAATGCGGATAAAATGCATGCCATGGTCGATGCGTTAATGAAATGGGAAACTATCGATCGTGACCAATTGCAAGACATTATGGCGGGTATCCCACCACGCGAGCCTAAAGTTTATCAAGAGCCTGTTAGAGTAAATTTTGATAAACCAAGCAATCCACCGTCAAGTGGGTCGGGCTTAACGCCACCGCCGTTACCTGCAATGTAAATTATCCATAATATGAGCTACCCAAAAACCGCTACCAACTTGATAGCGGTTTTTTTGTTTTTCACTTAAAATAGTAAAAAATTTTAGCAATCATTGTGGACATCATGCAGTTACAGCCCATTCCCAACTTTGCCATTCATTATCATAATCAAACGCTCGATTTATCTAATCCCCATATCATGGGTATTTTAAATGTCACCCCAGATTCATTTTCTGATGGTGGTCGATATAATCATATTGACCAAGGCTTGCGTCATACCGAGCAGATGATCAAAGACGGGGCGACGATTATCGATGTGGGTGGTGAATCTACTCGCCCAAATGCCAGCCCTGTGAGTGAGCAAGAAGAAGTTGACCGCGTCATCAAAGTGGTTGAAGCGATTAATCGTAACTTTGGTGAGCAAGTGTGGGTGTCGGTCGATACCAGTAGCCCGACCGTGATGACACTCGCCAGTCAAGTCGGCGCCAAAATTTGGAATGATGTACGAGCCTTGACGCGCCCCGATGCCATTGCTACCGCTGCCAAACTCGATATCCCTGTCATGCTCATGCACATGCGCGGTGAGCCAACGACCATGAATCAGCTAGATAATTATCAAGATTTATATACCGATGTTATTAGCGAGTTACAGCAGCGCATTGATGAGGTTATGGAGGGTGGGGTCAGACGTGACAATCTTATCATTGACCCAGGGTTTGGCTTTGCCAAAAACGCCCAGCAAAATCTGGCATGGCTGAATGAATTTTATCGGTTGCATACGTTTAACTTACCTGTCATGGTGGCATTATCCCGTAAACGCTTTGTTGGTGAAGTCCTCAAGTCAGCCAATCTACCCCATGACCCTACCGATAGAGATGTTGCTAGTATGGTTGCAGGGCTATTTGCTGTGCAGCAAGGGGCGTGTATCTTGCGCACCCATAATGTAGCAGCGACTAAAGCAGGGCTTGCGATGTGGCAAGCGACGCAACAGGCAAAAGCTTAATAACAGGTAAAAAAATACATGAATTTAACGCGCAACGACAAGGATTTATCATGAGTGACAATCAGCCAGAACCTACATTAGAGCAGCGCAAAGTCATCTATCGTGCCAGACGCGGTCTAAAAGAACTCGATTATTATTTTGACCCGTATGTGAGAGCGCACTATCTAAAAGCCGACTCACGAGAGCAGCAAATTTTTGCAGAATTGGTGAAAGAAGAAGATCCTGATTTGCTGGATTGGTTTTTACACAATCAGCCGACCAAGCCAGAATTTGCTGATTTGATAGCCAAGCTCAAATCATTAAAAGCTTCTTCTTAATTGATTTAGATGAACGAGCGCTACTTATCGCGTCATAACACCGCATTTATTGACATTGATGCCACGCTCAAACCCAGTGTGGATAAAAAACTGCTTTGGGGGGCTTTTTTATGGGTGGTTGTTGGCATTTTGGCACTCGTACCTTTGGCGCTTACCTACAAACTTTTGCTAGGTATGGTCGCTATAGCCAGTCTTTGGTTAGGGCAAGTCTCTAGTTGTCACTTATTGGCTATTTCATCGTTACACGCCAAACCGCAAACTAACAATCAAACCTTACCCTGTGACAACTTTGATTTTTTAACTTGGCAAATCCAGTGGGTACGTGGGGTTATCAAAGTACCTAGACATCGTAAGCAAGCGGTGTGGCAGGCAAATTTGCTGGGCATCTCTGATATGGGGTGCTTGGTGATTTTAACATTTGGCTTGATAGAATCAGCGCCAGCTAAAATCAGTGTAACCATTTGGCAAGACCAAGTGGATCGCGATACATGGCGGCAATTTAAGGTGCTAGCGAACACAGTAGGGCGATAACAAAAATGGTGTATAAGTTATAGTCAATATTGCTACAATTAAATCAACCAAGTGTTGAGGCGAGTGCGCATTTTAGCTTGAGCTTAAGTGCAGTTGGCAATGGGCGTGCGTCAGCGCGTTATCATTGGTGATATACGACAATTATTAAAAAAGATAAAAGGGAACGACCATGGGTTTATTAACAAGTCTAGTAACACAAGTGGCGCAAAGTGCCATTCAAAGCAAAATGGGCCAAAGCAGAATGGGCGGTCAAAGCCAAGCGGATATGGGCGGCCTAGGGAATATTTTTGGTAATGTTTTAGGCGGCGGGGCACAGCAACCACAAATGCAGTCAAATGGTTTTGGGTTGGATGATATCATCGGTATGGCAATGAACCAAAATCAAGGTATGTCACAAGGTGGCGTGCTAGGACAAGTGTTGGGTAGTGTGTTAGGGGGTGGCTTGGGCGGTGGCCTAAGCGGTGGCATGGGCAATAACGTGGGTATGAACCAATTTCCACAAAGCCAAAGTAGCTTTGGTGGTAAGGGTATGTTAATGGCAGCTTTGTTGCCAATTGCGTTAATGTTTATTCAGCGTAATGGCGGTCTATCAGGTGCTTTTAATAAAATCCAAAATATGGGATTTGGGCATCAAGCCAACTCTTGGATGAGTGCGGACCAATCAAACCAACCATTGGATGCCAATGATATCAATCAGCTATTTGATAATGATGAGTTGGCGCAAGTTGCGGCACAAACTGGTGTCGAGCAAAGCGAAGTCCGTCAAAGTATGGCGGAGCTTTTGCCACAGTTATTTGATAACTTGACGCCAAATGGCGACACCCAAACCGAAAGCCAAGCCAATAAAGAAATCAGTGATATTTTGGCGCAATTAGGCAAGGCGAATCGCTAAATTAGCATGACTAAAAAAGCCAGTTTTGTCACTGGCTTTTTTTATTGGGTGTTCTTGCGCTCTCTTGGTCAAATTTTGGTTTTGTCTATTTTATCTAAAGCGTTTATCTAAAGCGTAGGCGAGTGCTGACTGCTTTTTTATAAAACAGCTAAAGGTGAAAATCCGTCAAATCCACTTGTTTACCCGTCCAAAGCGCAAAACTTAATGCCCCTTGATTGACCAGCATTCCCAAGCCATCCGAGGTTTTGGTATTTTTCGCCTTAAAAAAGTCCAAAAACGCCGAGGGTTTACCATACATCATGTCATAGGCAAAATCGACAGTCATATCCTGGGCAAACGGCAAGGTGTCACCGCTTAGACCTATCGACGTTGCATTGATAATCACCTCAATATCGTTGGGCAAATCCGTCAAACTTGAAAAGGTGAGCTTATCGGTATCAAATAATCGGGTTAAATTCTCTGCTTTTTCTACTGTGCGATTGGCAATATGCAGCGATTTTACTTGCGCATCTAGTAACGGCAAAATCGCGCCACGAGTCGCCCCACCTGCCCCCAAAATAGCAACGTTTGCGTCTTTTAACCTGACGCCTTGCGACAATAAATCCGCCACCAAACCGCGACCATCGGTATTGTCGCCATACAGTTTGCCCGCTTTGATGGCAAGGGTATTGACTGCACCCGCCAAGCGCGCGTATTCAGATAGCTGACCTCGCTGCTGACAAAGCGCAAATGCCATCTCTTTAAAAGGTACGGTTACATTTGCCCCTGTGCCACCACCTGCAAAAAATGCTTCGATGACGGCGGTAAAGCTGTCGACATCGTTGGGACAATATTGGCGTTGGTAAGACAAAGTGATACCCGTTTGTTGGGCAAACGCTTGGTGCAAATTAGGCGATTTGCTATGGGCAATCGGATTGCCGATTACCATGCAATGATAACGGACGTTTGAATCAGGAATTGATGACATGGGAAAACCTATAATAAGATAAGTAAAATTACCAATTCCCCTCACTTTACAATAACTGTGGCTGCTATATCAATGCTGGGTTTTGATTGGCTAGGTTTCGATTGGGTGGGTGTAAAGCGTAGCATTTCATCGATTTGGCTAAAAATAACAACAAAAGCGTACTGTTAACTGCTATCAATGCCTTGTTACAATGCGCTATTCACACCAACCCGTTATACAATACACAATGAAGCTAATTGCCCGCAAACCGCTTTTTTTATCGCGTCAAAACCGCTTAGAACATCCGATAGGCACTACCCAAAAAGGGACTACCAAAAAATGCGCTGCCCAAAAAGGCACTACCCAAAAAGGCGCTAACCAAAATAAACCCAGTTGGTCAAACAATCTTGGCTGGGGTTGCGTTATCTTAGCATTCACCTTAACTGGCTGTGATAAGGTCAAACAAATCGCCTCACAACGCAATGCCAGTGTGACCGCTAGCACTATCGCATCGACCACAGCCGCCAATCCGTCTATCAGCCCTACCTCGCAGCCAACGCCTGTGGTTTATCCCGTCAATGAATGGCAGCAACAAATGCTGGCAAACAAAGTCAGTATCCACGATACCGAAGCCATGACGTTATTGTTAGGTCAACCCATCACCATTGATAAGCAAAGTTTGGACTACCGAAGCAATGTGGCAACTAAATATAGTTTTGCCAAAACCGGTGAGCCGTATTTTGATTTGCTTGATTCACCTATGTATATCGAGTTACAGTGGTATTATGCCAGTGCCTATGACAATGCCAGCGTTAAAAACATCAGCATCAGGCATGCCAAAACAGCGTTTCATCTGACCCAACATTGGTTTGGACAAGATGGCTCAGACATTGTTGCCCATATGGTACAAGGACAGCCGATTAAAAATGCGAGCTACCACGGAATTTTGGTAGAATTAGCACGCTGTGACAATTATCATTGTGATTTGGTGGTCAGAAAACCCACTGTCACCGCTAAAACCGCTAAAAAAAGCGGCTAATTGATGCGGCTTTCACCGTCATACAGTCAACTATCAATTTAATCAAGTAGCCAAATAACCATGTGGTATTCATTATCTGATGTTCAGTATGCCAAGCAAACGCCAATCACCGCTATCGATATTGACTCACGGGTCATAGCGTATGGTGATGGGTTCTTTACCACCATGGCGGTGGTTGCAGGACAAATCAATTGGCTGAGTTACCACTTAGATAGAATCGACGAGAGTGCCCAGGCGTTACAACTCAATTTAACCAACGCGGACTTAGATGCAGCCAATTTAGACGCAGCCAATTTAGACTCCTTCAATTTAGACGCCGCCAATTTAGAATCCCCTAATCACACTATCCGCGCATACTTTAATAGCCAATTAGCCAATTTTGCTAAAACCCTCAATCATGGTATGCTCAAGCTAATAGTCTGCCGAAAAAACCAACCTATCAAAGGCTATGGATTTTGCAACTCTGAATTTGACGCTTTTATTAAGCTTATGCCCACGGATAAGCCATTAGCACAGCAAGCCAATCAAGTCATCATCCAACCTGCCGCTACCGCCATCTGTCTTACGCAGCAAATTGCTTGTATACCCAAACCCTTGGTAGGGCTTAAGCTACTAAACGCCCAAGATAAAGTGATGGCAAGTCACGAGCTGTGGCAGCACCAGACTCAAAATGCGCAAATGATTGATGGGTTGGTACAAGATGTAATGGGGCATTGGGTAGAAGGTACCTTTTGCAATGTGTTTTATCAGCTTAATCATGAAAACGTGTGGTACACACCGCCCATCAACCGCTCAGGGGTAAAAGGGGTGATGCGGCAGGTGTTATTGGCTAAGTTTGTTAAGTCCAATAGGGCGCATAAAGAGCGGTATTTAGCCAGCGAGGATTTAGCCAATATCACAAGCTTGTTCTTTTGCAATGCCGTACGGGGGATTTTGCCCATTCAGGCATTGATGCTACCTAATGGGCAGTCAACAACGCTTGATTTGACCCCAATCTATACGCAGAAATTAACTTAAATCGTGTTGCTGGTAACTAAAAAAAATTGCTATTTTTGTCATTAATTGTTAAATTCTCGCTTATTGAGTCAATATAAGCCTTCTCTATGAACGACCAATCTGATAACAACCTGTCTAGTCCCTCAGACGGTTCTGAGCATCATCCTACTCAGCACAGTGACGCCTCTCACGCCGAGGATATTCCAGATTCTCAATTGCAGGACAATCATAGCAAAGATAACGGTATCGATGACAAGGATATCACTGACAAGGATGACGAAGACCCGCATAGTAAAAACGTCAATGGCAATGATGCTTGTCTGATTAATCGTTCAACGCGAGAATTCAATGACCACATCACCGGTAGAAACAAAAAAAATAAATACCGTCTACTGGGGCTGCTCGGTTTTATTGTATTGGTGCTGGGCTGGTTGTTATTTGCCTGGTATAACACCCTATATGGCACTATCACCCAACCAAAGCAGATGGTGACCATCAATAAAGGTCAAACCTACTATGCACTGGTAGACGACTGGGATAAAAAGAAAAAGCTGTTCGTCGCGCCACTTGCCAAATTATATATCAAAATGACGGTGGATAAACCGCTTCATTCAGGCGTGTATCAACTGCCTGAAAATCCAAGTTTTGCCAATTATTTAGCGATGCTACAACAAGGTGAGAAAGTTGCTTTTATTAAAGTGCAAATCATTGAAGGTAAAACAGCCAAAGATTTATATCAGCATTTGACGGACAATAAAGGGATTAAAAACGAAGTTATCCAGGGTAGCAAAGTTGACGTCGATAAACTTGGGCTTAATATCCCTGCTGATTATTACCCGAATGGCAACCTTGAAGGTTGGTTCTCACCGGATACCTATTATTTTAATGAAGGCAGTAGTGACAAAAAAGTACTAACGGATTTATTTACCCGTCAACACACAGCGTTGATGGAAAATTGGAACAATCGTCAAGCCAATTTGCCGTACAAGACGCCGTATGAAGCGCTGATTATGGCATCAATTATTGAAAAAGAAACCAGTGTCGAAAGTGAGCGGGGTGAAGTGGCAGGCGTGTTCGTCAATCGTCTGAAGAGAAATATGCGCCTACAAACCGACCCCACCGTGATTTATGGCATGGGCGATCGTTACGATGGCAATATTCGTAAATCTGACCTTGAAGAAAAAACCGCTTACAACACCTACCAAATTGACGGCTTACCACCGACCCCGATTGCCTTACCAAGTATTGCATCCATTAAAGCGGCACTTCACCCAAATCAAACCGATTCGCTGTATTTTGTGGCAACGGGCAATGGCGGTCATAAATTTACCAGTAATTTAGAAGACCATAACCAAGCGGTGCAAGACTATTTGCGGGTGATGCGTGAAAAACGCGCCAGCCAAAACAGCCAATCAGCTCAGTAAAAAACGATACCCATGCAAACAGCTGCGAAAGCCCCCATTAGCCAAAAATTTATCTCATTTGAAGGTACCGAAGGGGTGGGTAAGTCCACCTTGATTGCCAATGTGGCAGCGCATTTGACCGCGCAAGGCATTGACTTTATCCAGACCCGTGAACCGGGCGGCAGTCCGTTTGCTGAGCAGTTACGCGCCATGTTACTTGACCCTGCAACGACCATGACAGAGGACAGTGAACTGCTATTGATGTTTGCGGCGCGTGCCGATCATGTGGCGCAAGTGATTTTGCCAGCGCTTGCTCAGGGTAAATGGGTGCTGTGCGACCGCTTTACCGATTCCACCATTGCCTATCAAGGGTTTGGGCGCAAACAGGGCAACAGGGCAGAACTTAGCAAAATTGAATTACTGATTAGGCAGTTTGTGGCAAAAATGCCAGATATGACCATATGGCTAGATTTACCCGTCACAGAAGGGATGAGCCGTGCCAAAAATCGTGGCAAACTAGACCGTTTTGAACAGAATCAGATAGCGTTTTTTGAGCGGGTACATCAAGGATTTGCTTATCAAGCAGCGCAGCAACCGCAGCGCGTCAAACGCATTGATGCACATGGTACACCTGATGAGGTATTGGCAAAAGTGCTAACGCAGCTGGGTATTTAATGTCGTTATTAAGTGTCATTACTTAGTACCATAAAGCTTTTAGGACTATTATAAAAAAAGGGGATGATAAACATCCCCTTTTTTATTTAACCCATACTATGGCATAGATGGGGTTAAAATCACGTCTGCCGCGACTGGCAAAGTTTGCGGAAAGTCCTTATTGTAATGTAGTCCGCGCGATTCGTGGCGACGTAGCGCGGAGCGCACAATCAGCTCAGAGACTAGCAGCAAATTACGCAATTCAATCAGATTTTTACTGACCACGAAGTTGGCGTAGTAATCATTTACTTCTTGTTTTAACAACAAAATGCGGTTGAGTGCGCGATGCAGGCGTTTATCCGAGCGCACAATACCAACGTAGTGCCACATACTTTGGCGCAGCTCATCCCAGTTTTGCAGCACGATGACTTCTTCGTCGGGGTCGGTTACATCTTGGCTGTCCCAATCAGGGATAGTAGGAATGGGGGGAACGCGATTTTCTGCAAATGCAGCGGCAATATGCCGCGCTGCACTCATCCCGTACACAAAACACTCTAACAGCGAGTTACTCGCCATGCGATTGGCACCATGCAGACCCGTAAAGGACGTTTCGCCCATGGCATATAGATTGAACACGTCGGTTTGGGCGTTTTCATTGACCATCACCCCGCCACACGTGTAGTGAGCGGCGGGTACCACGGGGATTTTATCTTGGGTCATGTCAATGCCCAGCTCTAGTAGCCGCTCATATAGCATAGGGAAATGACCTTTAATAAAAGCTGGTTCTTGATGCGTAATATCTAACCAAACATGACGTATTCCCAAACGCTTCATCTCAAAGTCGATGGCGCGAGCCACTATATCACGCGGTGCCAGCTCACCCCGTTCATCGAAGCGAAGCATAAAACGCTCACCTTCTGGGTGTTCTTTGGTTGCTGGCAGGCGCAGGTAGGCACCTTCACCGCGCATGGCTTCGGTAATTAAAAACGAACGCGCTTCTGGATGATAGAGACAAGTAGGATGAAACTGATTAAATTCCAAATTCGCAACGCGGCAACCTGCCCGCCATGCCATCGCGATACCATCGCCCGTGGCAATATCGGGGTTAGATGTATATAAATACGCTTTTGATGCCCCGCCGCAGGCTAAGGCGATAAAGGGCGCGGTAAAGGTCAGCACTTGATTGGTGTTCAAATCAAGCGCGTACAGTCCCACGGCACGATTAGGCTCGGTAATTGGACTGTAGTTGTGTTTGCTAAGTTTATGGGTGGTGATGACATCAATGGCAGCAACATACTCAAACAGTTTGACATTCGGGCATTGTTTGACACGTTTGGCTAACGTGGTAGAAATGGCCACCCCAGTGGCATCTGCCGCATGGATGATACGACGTTTGGTATGACCGCCTTCACGCGTCAGGTGCAAGGTTTCGTTTTCATCCAAGGTAAATTTGACACCTTGTTTGAGCAAAAACTCCACCGCTTCTCGGCTATGCTCTACCGTAAAACGTACCGCATCTTCATGACAAAGACCTGCCCCTGCAATCAAGGTATCATCGACATGCTCATCAACCGAATCATCATCCGATAGTACCGCCGCCACGCCGCCTTGGGCATAAAAAGTGCTGGCTTCAGTGAGCTTGTCTTTTGCCAAAACCGCAATCGATAGATGGCTTGGCAAGGATAAAGCTAACGATAAACCTGCACCGCCACTGCCGACAATCACCACATCAAACGCGTGGCGATGGTTAGCCTGTGCTTGGGGCTGGAGAGTTTCTTTGATAGGGGAGTTTGACACATTAACGCTTGCTGTCATAACGCTGACGTCCTTCAAATTAATGAGTTAAAGAGCCAAAAAATCTAAGCAAGCGCTGAGCAAATTGGGTCACCGTGCTACATTTAAAAGGCTTTGTTTAAAAGGCTATCTTTAAAAGCTATGGTTAAAAGGCTAAGTTTAAAAAGCTATGTGAAAATAAAACTATCATATCAGCTTTTATAAATGATGGCGGATTTTTTGTACGGTTTGTTGTTTAAGTAGCAATCCCATCCAAATAGCCCATGGTTAAGGCTAAACAGGGTACGACGTATGCAAACGCGCTCGTCTTTGTTTTGCCGTCACTGACAGACAAAGAATCTAAAATGCAAAGTCAGGCATTTTTGGATGAGTTAAATACAAAAAATTCGCCTAGCTGTTCATCCATTTTTTGCGATATGATGACAGTTTAAATTGTCATATCCATGATTGCCATTTATAATGGGCGCTTTTTTTTATACGTACTTGTCATGCAAATTATTGATTATTCAGTAGATTTAGGTAACGCTTTATATGGGTGGTAGCATGATTGGCAGTTGGCTAGGTCATCTTGGAGCACTCATTGCCGTTTTGGTAATCCTATGGTCGTGCCTAAAAACCGTGCAGCTCAAAGCCCGAACAGATAATCTGCAAATCCTGCTGCAACTGGTCAGTTTCTACGCGCGCTATTGGTTTGTTTGGTTATTGGTGTGGGCAAACGTGCAAATGCTGTATGACAACCAAATCATCTACTGGCTGCTTATCGCGTTATCGCTATTGTATATCTATATGAGCTGGGTTGAGCCCAATCGGCTGCGCGTTTCACGCTTTTCAATTAATTTGACTGTACCTGCGACTTATCAAGCTGCGACCTATCAGCCCGCGACCGATATTTCACTGGCTGCGCCATCGTCACAACCTATCAAACGACAACCTATCAAACGACAAGCTGCAAAAATTGCGGTGCTGAGTGATATCCATGTGGGTATATTTTCTAACCCCCATCAGTTAGCGCGTTTGGTAAAATGCCTTAATCGCTTGGATGTTGATGCGGTGCTTATTTTGGGTGATTGGTTATATCAAGCGACAACTTTGGATGCCCAACTAAGCCCATTTAAAACGCTGAACAAGCCTTGCTATACTGTCCTTAGCGATGCCGATACCCAGCAGGTTATCGATGATGCGCAAAATAGCGAACCTGCTAGCAATATACAGTTAATGAACATCTTGCCAACTTTTGGCATTCAATTATTGCCTGAGCAAGGCTTGCATATTGCCGGGATTAACATCATAGGTATTCATAATGGCAGTACAATGGATTTACCGCGCGTGATTGAACAGCAGCGCCGAGCGGGGCAGCCATTAGTGATTGCCACCCATGATGTCAAGCAGTTAGAAGCCAATCCGCGAACCTTAAGTGACGCCAACAACGATACTTTGGTGATTGCGGGACAAACCCATGGTGGGCAGGTCAATATACCTATACTGACACCGCTGATGGTGAGAGCATTGACAGGCAATAAACTGGCGGCGGGGTTACGCAGACCAGATACAGCCAAACAATCCGACTATCATCCCAAAGCATTCAATGAGGCTAACAAACCCAGCAAACGCTACCAAGTATGGGTGAATACTGGGATTGGCGTGACAGGGTTGCCGTTTCGTTTTAATTGTCCCCCTACCATTGATGTGCTAACCATCCAAGTTCAAACGGCTGATACTTAACCCATATAATTCGCCACCGTAAGCCAGCGACTATAAACCAGTTGTTGCCTTATTATCTGGTTGAGTGGGGTCTATAACCTTATTGGCTATGGCGGTGGAGAAACTTGCGTTTGCTATCAAAGCGCTTAAACTTCGCCCCAAATGTATGCTACACTAGACAAAAATTTTCAAAAAATTATCGCAGCTGTTACATATTCTACTTAAGGTTTTGTCCAAGGTATTGTTATGACCCCCATTTTAGATAAACTACAAGGCTCTATGGTCGCATTGATTACACCTATGCATAGCAATGGTGACGTCGATTGGCAATCATTGGCAAATCTCATTGATTGGCAAATCGAGCAAGGTACGGACGTACTGGTATCGGTTGGTACGACGGGTGAATCCGCAACCTTATCCATGCAAGAGCATGTGGACGTTATTGAATTTACCATGAAGCAAGTGGGTGGTCGTATTCCCGTCATCGCGGGTACAGGCGCTAACAATACAGTTGAAGCCATTGAGCTGACCCAGCACGCCAAACAAGCGGGGGCGGATGCCGTGCTGTTGGTTGTGCCCTACTACAACAAACCGACCCAAGAAGGGCTATACTTACACTATAAAGCCATTGCTGAAGCCGTGGACATTCCCCAAGTGCTATACAACGTACCCGGGCGCACCATCGTGGATATGCAGCAAGCCACTGTCGAGCGCCTAGCGGACATCGAAAATATCATCGCGATTAAAGATGCGACAGGTGACGTGGCGCGTGGTGCCAAACTGATTGAAGCAGTAAAAGGTCGCATGATTGTATTGTCAGGAGATGATGAAAGCGCGTTAACGCTGATGCGTCATGGGGCAAAAGGCAATATTTCAGTGACCGCCAATGTCGCGCCAAAAATCATGAGCCAAATTTTTGGCTTGGCACTCAAAGGTGAGTTTGAACAAGCCGAAGCATTAAACCAAAAAATAGCCCATTTACACCAAGATTTATTTATCGAGTCAAGTCCCATTCCTGCAAAATATGCCTTATACAAAATGGGGCATATTGAGCAAGGTATCCGTTTACCATTAACTTGGCTTACCCCAGAACACCAACAAGTGATGGATGAAGCACTTGCCAAAGCAGGTTTACTATGAAAAAAACACGCAGCACCAACCGCAATCGATTCAACGTCCAGCTAGCCCTAGCGATTATTGCCTCTGCTAGCATTGCTATGACAGGCTGTACTACTTTTAAACGTAAAGTTGGCGACAATTCTTTGGACTATACCAAAACCAAAAAACTTGAACCCATCCAATTACCGGCAGATGCACAAACGCTACCTTTTACGCCAGTCTATGCGGTGCCGCAATCGGGTGAAAATACGTTAAAAATCACAAAAGAAGGTAGTAAGCGTTTTGAGCTACCGCGTCCGATTAGCACCGTAAAATAAAGAGTGGCTGATAGCATCTATGATCTATGATAGTTGGCAGCTTGTGTTGCTAACCGCGTATCAGCCAATCAATGCAACTGTCATAAATTAGCTACACTGAGCCAATCTTAGCCAATCTTAAACAGCCATTTGGGAATTACCATGCAAAAACTCGATTTACTTTATAAAGGCAAAGCAAAATCAGTCTTCGAAACTGACAATCCAGATTATCTGATTTTAGAATTTCGTGATGATACCTCTGCTTTCAACGGCGAGCGTATCGAACAGTTAGCGCGTAAAGGCAAAGTCAATAACCGCTTTAATGCCTTTATCATGCAAAAGCTCAGCGAAGCAGGCATCGAAACCCATTTTGAACAGCAATTATCGGATGAAGAAGTGCTGGTCAAACGCCTAACAATGATTCCCGTCGAGTGTGTGGTACGTAACTATGCGGCAGGCAGCCTAGTACGTCGCTTAGGCTTACAAGAAGGTCAAGCGTTGACGCCACCTACCTTTGAATTATTCTATAAAGATGACGGTCTGGGCGACCCAATGGTAAATGATTCATTAGCGGTATCACTCGGCTGGGCAACGCAAGCACAACTGGATGAAATGAAAGCCTTAACCTTCAAAGTCAATGACGTGTTATCAAAAATGTTTGATGACGGTGGTTTGATGCTGGTGGATTTCAAACTAGAATTTGGGGTATTCAAAGACCGTATCGTACTGGGCGATGAGTTCTCGCCAGATGGTTGCCGTGTCTGGGACAAACAAACCAAGAAAAAACTGGATAAAGACCGTTTCCGTCAAAGCCTAGGTGATGTGGTCGAAGGTTATGAAGAAGTTGCCCAACGTATTGGCGTGTCTTTGGTTGATGAGTCAGGTCGATAAATCGGACGCATTCATCAAGCTAGCTAATCGCTACAGCGAATCTAATTAAGTCCAATTAAACTTGGATGAAATGTAAAATAGATAAACATCTAAAACTGGGGCTTGCTCCAGTTTTGTGTTTTTAGGCTTAAATTTAGGTTTTTAGCGATAAAAATTATCCACCGGTAAGGTTATCAAAACAAGTGATCGAAAAGACTCACTTATTTGAGTTAATTTTATGACGCCTAGTCATGGGTGTTGTATGACTGAGTCTATCAATCGCCCAATCCCAAAACAGTCATCACCCCATCGAGTCCTGCGACGGTTACCGCATAATCTGCTTGGTCGCGCACAATCGGTTTGGCGCGATAGGCAATACCGATATCGGCTAGCCCTAGCATTGGCAAGTCATTAGCGCCATCACCGACAGCAACAGTCTCTGACAGCTTAATGCCTAAACGCTGTGCCACGGCTTGCAAAATTTCGGCTTTACGCTTGCCATCTACAATCGCTGAGGTGATTTCACCTGTCACTAGATTATCGACGATATCTAGGTCATTGGCATAACTCTCATCCATCCCTAAGCTGTTTTTTACGTATTCGGCAAAATAGTTAAAGCCGCCTGAGACCAATACCACATAGTAACCATGATTTTTCAGTGCGCTAATCAAGCGTTTTGCCCCTGGGCTAAAGGTAATGTGATTGGCAATAATGTCTTCAAGCACCTCACTTGATAACCCTTTAAGCAAAGCCACACGGCGAGTAAAGCTTTCAGTAAAATCAATTTCGCCGCGCATGGCAGATTCGGTAATCGTATCGACTTGTTCACCAATCCCGGCTTTTTTTGCCAATTCCACAATCACTTCTTGCTCAATCAACGTTGAATCCATATCAAACAACGCCAGTTTATGCGGGCGCACCAATGTCGCAAGAGGCATGACATTGATATCTACGTGATAGAGATTGTTGGCGGCGATTTGTTTGACCCGTTGCGGTAAGTCGCTGATATCGCTATCTGACTCCAGCGTCACAATCCAGCGAATCGTCGTCACAGGGCTGGTTTGCTCAGCTTGGGCGAGTGTGTCATTGGCTTGCCAATCAAGCTCATTGACTAAGGTGTCTTGATGTAAGAGGCGAATGGCAGGATGAAGGCTTGCAAGGGTTTGGCTAATTTGGCTCAATAGCCCCAATTCAAACTTGGCAGCGCTTAGGGTAATCGCGTAACTATGGGGAAAATGCTGATTAAGTTGATACAAAAAATTCGTCGTCATGGTAGTTTACCCCTTGTATGCCAAAAAAATAAACATGATAATGTAGCATTTAATCGCTCCTAAAGAAAGTTTAATCTACCCATGAATCATCTAGCCCCCCGTCAAGGCAAATTCGCTATTGTGCTACTTATTAGTTTTTGTTTACATTTTTTGATGCTTACTTTTAGTAGTGAAAAATCCCAATACGAGCAGCGTACCCAAAAGGGTGAAAAAATTGTTGAACAGTTAGCCAAAGAAGCCATGGTGGGCATCACGAGCCAAGATAGAATTAGCCTGAGCGTCTTGGCAAACCGCTACCAAGTTGATCAGGAAGTTGCCAAGCTTGTCATCAGTGACCAAAACAATCAGCCGCTGGTGCAAACGGGACAAGCGCAAAACGAAGTGGGGCAGGTGATTGACAAACCCATTATCCAAAACAACCAAGTCCTCGGTCACGCCACCATCACCATGAAAGCGGTATCCAAAGGTGAGATTGTCAGTAGTCAGTGGTTGTTTGTATTAGGGTCAGCAATTTTGCATGGGTTTTTATGGTTGATTTATGGCTATATGGCGCGCCCAACGCAGGAACAGCTTGCGCAATTGGGTGAAAAAGTGCAGCAGCATATCGCGCTTGCCCGTGGCGGCTTAGCACCCAGCAACAGGGTATTGACAGCCGATGGTGAATTGCAGTTGGATGACCATGACGCCTTATACAATCAAGCAGAAGATAGCAGCGCGGCCGCGCAACCTGCCGCCACTGGCAAAACCATCAATGATTTTTTAAATCGAGAAAAATCAAAATCTGCTAAAGACATTCCCCAAACCCAGCCCACAGCGACCAACATGACTGACAATCTGGCTCAAGAAGCGACAGTAGACAGCCAAAAACAACCCGAAATCGAATTACAAATTCATTTTTACGACCAGTATCATCTGCTAAAACGGGTGGCACCTGAAGTTGCAAAACCGTATTTTCAATTGTGTAATCAGCTATTGATGCGCGCATCAAACAGTTTATTTAACTCGTCAAACAATGTGTTAAATCGCTATATCAAAGACGTGTATATCAAAGACAACTCGCATTTTAATGCCAACGGCGCGGTCGTTCATCTAGCAGGTAAAGCCGAGCAATTGCCACTGGCAGCGGTGTTATTGTCAAAATTGTTGATTATCCTCAACCAAGTGGTATACGAAAAACACCGTGAGCTATCGCGTTTTGCTTTGCCATTAACCATCGGTACCAGTATCAGTCATCAATTCGATGACGTACAAAAACTGATGGCAAACCACGCCAAAGAAGATGGTTTATTGCTCCTGTATCCACTGGATTTACTTAAAACGTTAGATGGCAAAGTGCAGTTTAAAAACCTGCAACATCCGACCACTATCACAGAGCGTGAGATGGTTTGGTACAACGGTTTATCAGAAACCTTGATGACCGAACTCATTGCCAAACGCGATGAAATTTTGACCGCCACAGAAAAATAAACGAATCATGGCTATTTTTTCTTTCGCCACTTGACTTGACTGACAAAACCCATTATAAGGCTTTATGAAATTGCAAATTTATCGAATCGACCAGCGAAAGGAGCAATAAATGGCTGATCCAGATATTGATGATAGCTTTGAAGATGACAGTTTTGATGATGACGATGACGCGCGACTCGTGGATGACGACGCATCGGGTCGAAGTCGGGCAAGTAGTCTTGAAAAACGTCGTTTGATTGATAATTTATTGGAAGAAAAGCGTCTAGAGCGCTCACTTAAAGACAGTTTTGATGACGATCTTGATGACTTAGACGATGACGACGATTTTGACGATGATGAGTTGTAAGTCAAGCAAAAGGTTAATACACTAGGTATTAACCTTTCTTTTTTCAATCCGCTTTTTTGATAGCATACTAGGATAACCACCATGGATTTTGATGATTTAATCGATTTTTTAGACAGTGATGATAATGAATTTGGGCTATCGAGCATCGCTACACACGGCTTTTTAACCGCCTCTATTGTCGGCAAACCTTTAGACAATTGGCAAACCTATCTTTTTGAAGGGCATGAAAAACAAGTCAAGCCAGAGGTGTTATCAGCCATTGTACAGTGGCGTGATGAGCTGCAAGCCATGCTGCAAGATGAGCGTGAAATTGAGCTACCTTTTGATGTCGACGAAACTGATTATCTCGATATTGAAAACTCAGAAATCAGCGAATGGTCGGTGGGTTTTGTTGATGCCATGTATGCCAGCGATGACGAAGAAGATGATTGGCTTGATGATGACGACAGCGAAGAAGATGTGGCAATGCTGACGTTACCGATGATTTTGTTTAGTGGCATTGATGAAGACCAACCGGATATGCAAGAGCTACTCAAAGACCCAGAAACCATGAGTCAGATGGCACAAGCCATAGAAAAAAACATCGTTGAGTTGTTTTTGTTATTTCATACCAATGACTAAATGATGGGTCGTAACAAACCAAGGGCGTATTCAATACGCCCTTTTTATTTACCGCATTATTTTTGCTCTAGTTGTGGTACGTCTGAGCCGTGGGCATTGGATAACAAACCTGATTGGCTATATAACGCCAATTTAGCCCGGGTATCTGAAATATCTAGATTGCGCATGGTAAGCTGACCGATACGATCCATTGGCGTGAACGCCGCATCTTCCACTTTTTCCATTGATAGACGTTCTGGTTGGTAGGTCAAATTGTCAGATTTAGTATTTAAGATGGTATAGTCATTACCGCGGCGTAGCTCGATGGTGACTTCACCCGTGATAGCTTTAGCGACCCAGCGCTGGGCGGTTTCACGAAGCATCAAGGCTTGTGAGTCAAACCAGCGACCTTGGTACAACAAGCGACCTAGGCGTAAGCCATTGATACGGTACTGCTCGATGGTGTCTTCGTTATGAATCCCAGTGACCAAACGCTCATAGGCAATGTGTAACAGCGCCATGGCAGGGGCTTCATAGATACCCCGTGATTTGGCTTCGATGATACGGTTCTCAATTTGGTCACTCATCCCAAGACCATGACGACCGCCGATTTCGTTGGCTTTTAAAATCAAATCCACTGGGCTATCAAAGATTTCGTCGTTGATTGCCACGGGCATGCCTTGTTCAAAGCGTACGGTCACCGTTTCTTTGTCGATTTTGACATTTTCATCCCAAAATGCCACACCCATAATCGGCTCAACGATGTGCATGCTGGCATCCAAAAACTCCAAATCTTTGGCTTCATGCGTCGCACCGAGCATATTTGAGTCGGTTGAGTAGGCTTTTTCTTTGGACATTTTGTAGTCAAAGCCATTGTCGATTAAGAACTGTGACATCTCGCTACGACCCCCCAATTCATCAATGAAGGTTTGGTCAAGCCACGGTTTATAGATTTTAAGGGCAGGGTTGGTGAGTAACCCATAACGGTAAAAACGCTCAATGTCATTGCCTTTATAAGTTGAGCCATCGCCCCAAATGTTGACATCATCTTCTTTCATGGCAGTCACTAGCATGGTGCCTGTGACCGCACGACCCAGTGGCGTGGTGTTAAAGTAGGGCATACCACCAGTGCTGACATGAAACGCACCACATTGAATTGCGGCAATACCTTCAAGCGCCAATTGCAAACGGCAATCAATCAAACGCGCTTTGACCGCACCGTATTGGTCGGCTTTTTTCGGAATGGCGTTGTAATCGTCTTCGTCAGGTTGACCTAAGTTTGCGGTATAAGCGTATGGCAGCGCGCCTTTTTGCTTCATCCAAAGTAGCGCAGCCGAGGTATCAAGTCCGCCTGAAAACGCGATACCGACTTTTTGCCCGACGGGGACAGATTGTAAAATGGTGGCGTTATTGGTGGCATTGTTTGTGGTATCGTGGCTCATAACCTTTCCTATCAAGTCATCAAAAAATAATCTGTAAAATCAACCTATCGAATTATTGTAACATTTTTGTCAACGTGTTTTTCGCCATTTTTTGACAATTAGCCATAATTTGTCACAATAAAAAAGCCAATCATTTGATTGGCTGTATGGGCTAAATAGCGGTCATTGGTACAACACTTCGACGATTTCGTACTCGACTTCACCGCTTGGGGTTTGGATTTTGGCTTCATCACCTTCTGATTTGCCAATCAGACCGCGCGCGATGGGCGAGTTGATGGAGATTTTATTGGCTTTAAAATCCGCTTCGTCATCACCCACAATTTTATAGCGTTTTTGCTCTTCCGTATCGAGATTTTCAATCACTACCGTGACGCCAAACACCACGCGACCTTCTTGCGGTAGTTTGAGCGGATCAATGACTTCAGCCCCGCCCAGTTTGGCTTCGATATCGCGAATACGAGCTTCACAAAATCCTTGCTGCTCACGGGCAGCATGGTACTCGGCATTTTCTTTTAAGTCGCCATGTTCGCGCGCTTCGGCAATCGCCGCGGTAATACGTGGACGGTCAACGGTTTTGAGCTGTTTGAGCTCTTCTTCTAAAGCCGCGTGACCTTGAGGCGTCATTGGATAACGTTGCATAGGGGATTCCTTTTGTCACAAATAGGGATTCAAACGGCAAGATTGCCAAAGTAACAAGTCACAAAAAATGGTCATCAACTCTCGTGATTGACCGCTATCTATTTTGTATAGATGAAAAAAACCATGCTAGACAGGGTTACTGCCTAACAAGGTTCTAGTAAAAAATTTGCTGTGCTGCGTCAATCACCACAATAACGGTATTTTACTTGATAACGGCTTGTGATGCAAAACATTCACTCAATTGACTGTATGAACCCTGACATTACCAAGCTGAGCTGATGGTAACACCCACGGCTTTATTTTCATACCAAGGTAAAATAGTGGCATTGTCAAACGGTTGCGTCATCACCAAACCACTGATGACACCCAGCGCGCAGCCAGCAACCACATCACGGGTATGGTGCTTGTCGGCATCCACCCGTGACCAGCCCACATAGGCGGCAGGAATCATTGCCATCGAGCCATAGCGCCAGCCATAGCGTTGACCGATGAAAGTCGCGCCCGCGCAAGAATCACTAGCATGCCCAGACGGAAACGAGTAATCTTCACCATTGGGACGTTCGCCCCACGCGGTGTCATTGGTGGCGTATTTGAGCGCATAGGTAGCCGCCAAATTGGTTGCCATGGTTTTACCTAGTTGATACACGCCTTCTTGGTCGTGTTTGGCAAGTGCCATGCCTAAGCCTGCTACCGGGATGGCAATATGCAATATATCGCCCGCTTTTTCGCTATCGCTTTTGGCATATACCGTTGTCGTCGGCGCTAATACAGCAGCGAGCAGTATGACGTTAAAGGTCTTAGAAGGTTGTCTCATGGCATTCACACCCTGATTGTGGTTAGTGGTCAAAACATTGATAAACGTGGCTATACTTAGGGCAAACCCAGTCTACACCCCAAACCTTAGAATTATCTTAACCCATAAAAAAAATACTGACAGCGCTGGCTATCAGTATTTTAGACTAGGGATGGTTATTCCTGTGTCTGTGTATGTAGCGATTGGAGCTTATACACATCAAATGGTAGTTGCACTTTATACGCTTGGGTAACTGCTGCCGCGGCATTTAAGGTAGTCACATTAAATACTTTATGCTGTAAGGCTGAGCGGCGAATCGAGAACGAGTCTTCATGCGCTTGTTTGCCTTCAGTGGTATTGACCACAATCGCAATCTCACCGTTTTTGATGGCATCGACGATATGTGGGCGACCCTCGGTAACTTTGTTGATGCGCTCACAGGGGATACCTGCTTCGATCAAGATTTTTTGTGTACCTGAGGTTGCCACGAGTTTAAAGCCATACTCGGCAAATTGTTTTGCCACTGGTACCAGATTGGCTTTGTCGCTTTCACGCACCGATAAGAACACTTTTTTAACTTCATTTTCCACTGGCAAACCGGGCAATCTATCATTACTGCCGATGATGGCTTTGTAGTAAGCTTCACCAAAGGTCTGACCTACACCCATGACTTCACCCGTTGATTTCATCTCAGGGCTTAAGATGGGGTCAACGCCTGGGAATTTGGCAAAAGGGAAGACCGCTTCTTTAACCGCAAAAAAGGTTGGAATCACTTCAGTGATAAAGTTTTGTTCCACCAACGTTGTGCCCGCCATACAACGCGCAGCGACTTGTGCAAGTGAAGTGCCGATGCATTTTGATACGAAAGGCACCGTACGTGAGGCACGCGGATTGACTTCAAGAATATAAACCACACCATCTTTGACCGCGTATTGGACGTTCATCAAGCCCACCACACCCAGCTCTTTTGCCATCGCCACGGTTTGTTCGCGCATCACATCGCAAATTTCTTGGCTGAGTGAATACGGGGGGATTGAACACGCTGAATCGCCGGAATGCACGCCCGCTTGTTCGATATGCTGCATGATACCGCCAATCACCACATTGGTGCCGTCAGAGATACAATCCACATCCACTTCAATCGCATCATCCAAGAAGCGGTCAAGTAATACAGGGGCTTCATTGGACGCTTGTACGGCTTCACGCAAATAACGACGCAGTTCGTTTTCGTTATAAACGATTTCCATCGCGCGACCGCCCAACACGTAAGAAGGACGGACAACTAGGGGATAGCCCACTTGCGTCGCTTTGACGATACCGTCTTCGGTACTGGTCGCCAAGGCATTGGGTGGCTGAGTAAAGCCCAATTGCTGAATCATGTGTTGGAAACGTTCACGGTCTTCTGCACGGTCAATCGCATCTGGGCTGGTACCGATGATATGCACGCCAGCGGCTTCCAGTGCGCGCGCTAATTTTAATGGCGTTTGTCCACCGTACTGTACAATCACGCCTTCGGGCTTCTCGATGCGCACGATTTCAAGCACATCTTCTAACGTAATAGGCTCAAAGTACAGACGGTCAGAGGTGTCATAGTCAGTTGAAACCGTTTCAGGATTACAGTTGACCATGATGGTCTCATAACCATCTTCACGCATTGCCAAGGCGGCATGCACACAGCAATAGTCAAATTCAATACCTTGACCAATGCGGTTAGGACCGCCGCCGATGACCATGATTTTTTTGTTGTTGGTTGGATTGGCTTCACATTCGTCATCATAGCTTGAATACATGTAAGCGGTTGAAGTCGAAAACTCTGCGGCACAGGTATCCACGCGTTTGTACACAGGATACACGCCCAAATCCCAACGTTTCTTACGCAGTTGTTTTTGTGAAATACCAAGCAGCGTTGCCAAGCGTAAATCTGATAACCCTTTACGTTTGAATTGACGCAGGTTATCGCTGTTCAAACCGCCAAAGCCCGTCTCTTTCACCAATTTTTCCGTTTTGACGATGTCTTCAATTTGCACTAAAAACCAAGGGTCAATGCGAGTAAACTCAAACACCTCATCCACGCTCATACCAAAACGGAAGGCATCAGCAATGTAGAAAATACGGTCGGGTGTAGGGGTTTTTAATTTAACTTTTAAGGTACTGCGAATGGTATCGTCGTCTTGATTGAAATCAAGATACTCATCAAAGCCATTCACCCCAATCTCAAGACCGCGTAACGCTTTTTGCATCGACTCTTGGAAGTTACGACCAATCGCCATCACTTCACCCACCGATTTCATTTGGGTAGATAAGGTGCTGTCAGCTTGGGGGAATTTTTCAAAGTTAAAGCGCGGTACTTTGGTCACCACATAATCAATAGCAGGCTCAAAGCTGGCTGGGGTCAAGCCGCCTGTAATGTCATTGCTAAGTTCATCGAGGGTATAACCAACCGCAAGTTTTGCCGCGATTTTGGCAATTGGGAAACCCGTGGCTTTAGATGCCAAGGCAGATGAACGGCTGACACGTGGGTTCATCTCGATGACGACCATACGACCTGTTTTTGGGTCAATACCAAATTGTACGTTTGAACCCCCGGTCTCCACACCAATCTCACGCAGCACCGCCAATGACGCATTACGCATGATTTGGTATTCTTTATCCGTCAGCGTCTGAGCAGGTGCCACAGTGATAGAGTCGCCTGTATGCACACCCATAGGGTCAAAGTTTTCAATCGAACAGACGATGATGCAGTTGTCTTTTTTGTCACGGACAACTTCCATCTCGTACTCTTTCCAACCGATTAAGCTTTCATCAATCAATAGTTGGTGAGTGGGCGATAAGTCAAAACCGCGCTCACAAATCTCGACAAATTCGTCACGGTTGTAGGCAATACCGCCACCCGAACCGCCCATGGTAAACGACGGGCGAATGATGCAGGGAAAGCCGACTTTGGCTTGAATGGCGAAGGCTTGTTCCATGGTTTCAGCCACTTCGGCGCGTGGGCACTCTAAGCCGATTTTTTTCATTGCTTGGTCAAACAGGTTGCGGTCTTCGGCTTTTTCGATGGCGTCTTTGGTCGCGCCAATCAGCTCACAGCCATATTTTTCCAGTACGCCATGCTTGTCTAAGTCTAACGCACAGTTGAGCGCGGTTTGTCCGCCCATGGTTGGCAAGATGGCATCGGGGCGTTCTTTATCAATGATGCGCTCTACCGTTTGCCAGGTGATGGGCTCGATGTAGGTGGCATCTGCCATGACAGGGTCAGTCATGATGGTGGCTGGATTTGAGTTAACCAGAATGACGCGGTAGCCTTCTTCACGTAAGGCTTTACAGGCTTGCGCGCCTGAGTAGTCAAATTCACAGGCTTGTCCGATGACGATAGGACCTGCGCCAATGATAAGAATGGATTTGATGTCGGTACGTTTTGGCATTGCTTTACACCCTTTTTAACTGCATTACTTAAAATTTAAAATAAAAAACTGAGTACTAACTGATGTTTTAAAACCCTAATTTTAAAAAAAGCGCGATTAACGCACTTTTTATTATAAATAAAATTCACCTTTGCCCACTTCGATGACATTGCCACCCACAAAAATGTTTTGCTCGTTATCGACGTTGAGCGTCAAGCGGTTGGGTCTGCCCATGTCATCGCCTTGGTGAATGGCTTTGCTTATCGGATAGTGATTTTGGCTAATAAAATACGCCCCCAAATTGGCACATGCCGAACCTGTGCCGCTGTCTTCTACCAAGCTATTATTTTGCTCAAAAAACATCCGTGAATGGATAATGTCACCATCATCAAACCAATAATAAATAGACGGCTCTTTGGTGGTTTTAAAGGGATTATCAATGTTTAACTCACGAAGTTTTGGCATATCAATTTGCACATTGGCTAGCGCTTGGCGATTGGTTAGTTCAACCAAGATTTGTTGTGTGCCGCTATTGATAAAATAAGCATGACCTACAAAATCGTCCGTATTTATGCCACTTAATGCTGCCAAACTAGCCTTATCAGCATTAATTTGCTTAGCCTGATAACCCTGAATTTTGATTTGTATACGGCTATTACTGGTAAAAATTTCTACTGCCTTGGCTTGTGTATTAACCACAAATTGACTGGGCAAGTCATTGAGACTTTTTAAAATAAATCCCGAGCCAAGCGTGGGATGTCCTGCCAGTGGCATTTCATAATTTGGGGTAAAAATACGTAAATTGGCGACAGCTTTTGTAGCGTGTAAATCAGTTGGCGCAAAGATAAACACCGTTTCACTCAAGTTAAACTGCTGAGCAATCGACTGCATTTGCTCATCATTTAGCCCATCGGCATGGGGAAATACGGCAAGCGGATTACCACCAAAATGGCTTTCAGCAAAGACATTAACCAAGTGAAAAGGGTATTGTTGCATTTACGCTTTCGCCTTTGCCATCATAGCTGCGAATTTATCAAATAGTGGCGCACAGTCATGAGGTCCTGGGCTTGCCTCTGGATGTCCTTGAAAGCTAAACGCAGGCTTATCGGTCAGCTCAATGCCTTGATTTGAGCCATCAAACAACGAGCGATGCGTCACTTTAATATTGCTAGGAAGCGTACTTTCATCTACCGCAAAACCGTGATTTTGTGAGGTAATCATCACCGTACCTTGCTCGATATCTTGTACAGGGTGGTTGGCACCATGGTGACCAAATTTCATTTTTAGGGTTTGCGCGCCGCTAGCGAGTGCCAATAGCTGATGACCTAGACAAATCCCAAACAGCGGAATATCGGTTTGGGTGATGATGTGTTTGATGGCATCAATGGCATAAGTACAAGGTTCAGGGTCGCCAGGACCATTGGACAAGAAAATACCATCTGGGTTGTGTTTGAGCACTTCATTGATAGGCGTTTGGGCAGGCACAACGGTGACATGACAGCCGCGGTCAACGAGCATACGCAAGATGTTGGTTTTGACGCCGAAGTCATACGCCACGATGTTAAATTTTTGCTCAATGTCAGTGCCCAATTCTTTAAAGCGACCACAAGTTGGGCTCACTTCTGGACTCACCAATTGCCATGAGCCTTGCGTCCAGGTAAAACCTGCTTGGTCACAGCAGACTTTCGCCAAATCCATGCCTTTGATACCAGCAAAACTTTTGGCAAGTTCGATTGCTTTGGCTTCATCGAGCTGACCGTCGCTATCGGCGGTCATGATACAACCGTTTTGTGCGCCTTTTTCACGCAGTAGGCGAGTGAGTTTACGGGTGTCGATATCAGCGATGGCAACGGTGTTATGGTTAATCAGATACTCGCTCAGTGATTGGCTTGAGCGAAAGTTACTGGTCGCCATGGTCAAATCACGGATAATCAATCCGTTTGCCCACACTTTATGAATGCGACCTGACTCTGTGTCTTCATCGTTGGTGCCAGTGTTACCGATATGCGGGTAGGTTAACGTGACGATTTGCTGGGCGTAACTTGGGTCGGTCAAGATTTCTTGGTAACCTGTCATCGCTGTATTAAACACGACTTCACCAACGGTGTGTCCGCTAGCGCCGATGCTTCGACCATAAAAAACCGTACCATCTGCTAATGCCAAAATTGCTTTTGCGTAATTCGTGTTCACCTAGTGCCTCCGCTCGTATCCTGTGTTCTACCTATGTGTGCGACGGTATACAATGCCCAGTCAATGCACATACCGTAAAAAGTATCGCCCACAAAAAAGCGAGAAGACATTGATTTTAAAGAAAATAGCTAACTGGTTTTAATGCGTTACCAGTCTGTGCCATTAACTTTATCATGCCAACTCGCTAAGGTTTGATTTTGCCTATTTTAACAGAACATCACAAAAAAAGGTAGCCAAAATTTTTGTCGAAATCAGTCTAAAAACTACGTAAACTTGGTTGAAACAAACCGACCACAAACCAAATCGTTTCAACAATCCAAATGATCAGTACATACAAGCGGATTTGCTCGGCGGTCCAATCTAGCGAAAACCAGCCAATTAGCCACCACGATTGCCAACCTTCTAGCCATTTTGCGCCATTTCCCAGCAGCACCCAGCCATAAAATATACTGCTAAGCAAAAACAGCAACAACCACTGCAGTACTGACATTTTGCTTATTCCTTCAACATTTGCTTTATGGATTTTACCCAATTGCCGACACAAAGCGCGTAAGGATTTGTGCTAAACTGGTAAAAAATTCTGATAAGGTGCGCTTTAACGGCCCTTTAAAAAAGAGAACAAGCATGAATATTCTTACCCCCCAAACTGTGGTGATTATCGGCGGCGGCAATGTGGGTTTATCCTTCGCTTTACTGCTTGCTGACAAAGGCATCTCAAGTACGTTACTAGAAAAAGCCAACTATCCGACCATCAGCCCTGATGATGACTTAGACCGCGAGCAATTTGACAGCCGTAACATTGCGCTGTCACGCCGTACAGTACAAATTTATCGTGGTATCACCTTGAATGGCAAAGCGCTATGGGATGACTTGCAAAGCCATGCCTGCCGCATCGATGAAGTCGCTATCAGTGAAGAAGGTAGTTTTGGTAAAGCGACGCTCAATAAAGAAGCTGAAGGGGTGGAAAGTTTTGGACAAGTGATGGAAAACGCGTGGCTTGGCAAAAAATTACTGCTCGCCGTGCAAAACAATCCGCTGATAACTTTGCTAGACGGTGCCACCTTGACCGATATACAACAGACGGCAACCGATGTCACCATTCGCTTTGACCAAGCTCACCAAGCTAGCCAAACCTTAACGGCTGATTTATTGGTGGCTTGTGATGGTCAAAACTCGCCAAGCCGTCAACTACTGGGCATTGGCGTAACTTCACACGATTATCGCCAAGTAGGTGTCGTGGGCGTGGTCATGACGGACAAACCGCACCATCATCAAGCGATTGAACGCTTTAATAAAATGGGCGCAGTTGCCGTGTTGCCTTTGGTTGATGCGTTTGATATCGGTCAAGGGGATGGACGACAAGCCCAGCAAGGCTGCCGCCGCTCTGTAGTGTGGGTGTGCCCAAAAGGCGAAGAACAGCGCTATTTGGACGACGACCAATACTTTCTTGATACCATTCAACAAGCCTTTGGCAACTTAGCAGGCAGGTTTGTCAAAGCGGGTAAACGCGGCGCGTATCCACTGGTGAAAATATTGGCAGATAGTCAAGTCAAAGGTCGCTGCGTTATCATGGGCAATGCCGCCCACACCCTGCACCCTGTGGCAGGACAAGGCTTTAACCTATGTATGCGCGATGCTGATACGCTCGCCAAAATGCTGGCACAGCAAGTGATGCGCGGCGAAGATATTGGTGATAGTCGCATGCTACAAACTTATGCCAAACGCCGTAAAGCCGACCAAAAACGGGTAGAAATTTTCTGCGATACCGTGGTGTATGGCTTTATGCACCAAAATCCCTTGCTCAAAATCGCGCGTAATGTGGGCTTGATTGCCTTTGATAAAGTGCCATTTGTGAAGCCAGCTGTGGCTACCTTTGCGATGGGGCTGAAATCATGAAAAACACTACATTAATCATCGGCGGTGGTGTTGTTGGCACGACATTGGCGTTAAAGCTTGCCCAAGCGCGCCATCCTGTCACCTTAATCGATGCTCGCCCAAAACTTTTAGCAGCCGATTGGCGCGACAAACTTAATCAGCGTGATGCTCGTGTCTATGCCCTAAGCGTTGCCAGTATCAACCTACTCAAAGAGGTCGGTGCATGGCAGCGTATCGAACAAAGCAAACGCAAAGCCGACTATACCCAAATGCAGGTATGGCAAACCAATGGCGTGGGTGAGCTAAATTTTGGTGATGCTCAAACACCGCAATTATTGGGTAGTATGGTTGAGCCCTTTATCATCGAAAAAGCGCTGTATGACGGTTTTGACGATGAGCGGCTTGTCCATCAGGGTCAATCCTATTTGCACCATATTGCAGGGCATAAGGTCACTGATATCGCTTGGCAAGGTGAAGATTTGGGATATCAAGTTAGCTTAGATAATGGCACCACGCATCAAGGTAAGCTATTAATCGGGGCTGACGGGCGCGGCTCTATGGTACGCCAAGCGGCAGGGATTGCGTTAGATACTTTGGACTATCAGCAAACGGCAATCTGCTGCGCCATCAAAACCGAGCAGCCACACAAGGCGACAGCCAGACAAGTGTTTTTGCCGACAGGGCCTTTGGCACTTTTACCGTTGGCAGATGTGACGGCTGACGATCAGGCGAACCCGCAACATTGGCAATCAGTGGTATGGACATTGCCGACCAATGCTGCACTTGATTTACTCACGCTGACGCCAAAAGAGCTTGCTAAAGAACTCGCCTTTGCCAGTGGCTATGCCTTAGGGGATATCACTGAGATTGAGTCAATCGCCAGCTTCCCACTGGGTGCCCAACATGCCAAAAATTATGTCAAAGCCAACTTAGCGTTGGTTGGCGATGCCGCGCATGGGGTGCATCCTTTGGCGGGACAAGGCTTAAACTTGGGTATGCTCGATATCATTGCCTTGAGCGATATTTTACAAAAAGATTACCAGCGTTCAGGCAACAAACTATGGGCAAGTTTTGCCACCTTACAGCGGTATGAGCGTCAACGCTATGCTAATAACGCGATGATGATGCACAGTTTTTCAGGGATTAATTGGATTTTTGGTATACAGTTGCGTCCGATTCAGCAGCTGCGCAGTGAAGGCGTCAGCGTGATTAGCAAAATCAAACCCTTGATGAAATTTTTTACCCAAAAAGCCAGTGGCATCTAAAAATTTTTAACAGCAAAAAAATCCTCGATAAGCTATCGAGGATTTTTAACGATGAATCAACCGTGAAAGGTGATTTATTTCGCTAGGCTTGCAACCGTCGTAACAGTTGTAGTAGCAGTGGCAGGAATTGCGTTGTCATCAATAATGTATGCATCGACACGGCGACCTTCTTGGTCTTTACCCGCAGCACCTGTCGTGTCTTGTGGTTTGATCAATTCAAGTTGTGATTGAGGCACACCATTAGCTACCAAGAATGATCTAACCGCTTGGGCGCGCTCTTTTGCTAACTTCTCATTGGCAGCAGCATTACCTGTGCTGTCGGTATAACCACTGATACCGATTTTTTTGCCTTGTTTAGCGGCTTCAAGGATATCATTGGCTTTTTCTGTGGCATTACCAGCAACTTGTGCTTTACCTGTAGCAAAGTAGAAGCTTAAGCGACCATTTTCAAATACCACTGAAGGTTCAGTACTAGAGATGATCGTCGCTACTGTCTCAGTGGTCGTCATCGTGGTGCCAGATGCCATTGGCATGCTTGCTACCGCCATGTCAGTTGAAGCTACAGGCATTGCCATGCTGTTTGTGGCACTTGCCGCAGAGACTTCAGTTATAGTAGTGGTTGTCGTTGTTGAAGCAGTGGTAGAAGCCACAACTGGCGTCGCGACTGGCTCAGTTTTGTTACATGATTTTAACAATGCCCAAGCCAATGCGCCTAAAATCAACAAACCAATGATTGGCAGTAACATTTTCATCAAGCCGCCTTCATCGCGTTTAGGCGTAGCAACTAGATGCTCCTCTGTACGAGTGGTCGTTTGTACAGTAGGCGTGGTGGCTGCATGCACAGGCGACAAATTCAACATGGTTAAAATACCCGCTGGGATAAATGCATATGCCCAAGCAGGAATCACAGAAGCCACAGACGCAATATTGTTTGATAAGAAAGTATTGAGTGGTGTCGTACCTGCTAGTGAGCGTAATTCACGCATTACCAGCGGCGCGGCACGGCTTACCAACGAACTAGTTTCTTGCTCTGGTACACTGTAATGACGTGAAAGCTGTTGCACTAGCTCTGTGCGGTGGGTGGTATCTGGTAGTATACGGTCAAAAAAGCTGTGGTCATCATCAGCGATGGTTGCATTAGCAAAGCTGTTAGAAACAGTACCGTCAGCAAGACGGGCAACCAAGATAGCGTATAATTTTTCTAATAAAGATGAGCGATTTTCGTCAGTTGCATTGTTTAAAAGAACGGGTGTTACTGTACGGGTTAAATGTTCAATGATATTCATAATTCAAGCCTCAACAAAATGAAGGGTTATCAACCACCATAAAACCAATGTATTATTGTTATATCCAGCACACTAGCCAATAATTCTATTATATGTTTTCAAAAATTATTATTTATGGTTGTTGGGTTTATTATTGTATTGCTATTTAATTTACGCTTAACAATACTGAGAAAAACTGCGGTGACTCAACAGATTTTGTTAAGTCTTTTGCAGTATTACTCAAACATAACTAATAAATTAAAGCAAAATCGGCTCGCCTTCAGTTATGTTAAGGTAACTATTGCGTAAATATTGTGTTAAAAATTCAAATCGTCCCCATTTTGGGTAAACTTGGGTAAAAATGTGTTGCTCAAATTTGAAGGGTTTGTCATTAGTTTCATGCTACAAGGTGAAAGTAATACTACAAGGCAGCTCTAGGTATCACCTATATTAATAAATTCACATTTGGCTTATTGAGATAATCCGCTATCTTTATCATAATCCTACTTATCATTATTTATTGCTATTTTGAGGTGCTATGTCACTTTTTTCTAACCATACTTTATTTATCATTATCATTACGGTGGTTGTCAGTTTATTAGCTTGGCAATCGCCCCAACTGATGCAAAGGTTAATTTTTTATCCGCCTGCGGTGCAGCGTGGACAAGTCGATCGGTTTGTCACCCATGGTTTTATCCATGCCGATGGCATGCACTTATTTTTTAATATGTTTACCCTGTACTCGTTTGGACAAGCGGTGCAGGGATTGTTCATGTCCAAACTCGGCAGTCTAGGGTTTGTGCTGTTTTATCTTGCCGCTTTGGTGGTGGCGATTATGCCAACCTATCTTAAACAAAAGAACAATCCTCGCTATAGCAGCTTAGGCGCATCGGGCGCTGTTTCAGCAGTAATTTTTAGCTATATTTTGATGAATCCTTGGTCGACATTATTGCTGTTTGTGATTCCTGTACCTGCGATTGTGTTCGCAGTGGCGTATGTGGCGTATAGTGTGTGGGCAGATGGGCAAGGTCGTGGCAGTATCAATCATTCGGCACATTTGGTGGGTGGTATTTTTGGTATGTTAGCCACCATTGCCATTGAGCCCGGTATTGTGGCGCATTTTTTTAACCAATTAATGCACCCAAGATTTTTAGGCTTTGGCGGCTAACATTGAATGGCTAAAAATAGGGGCTAAAAATTGCGTGGCAGGTTGCCCAGTCACAGGTTGGCTAATTAACGGTAAAGTCGTAAAAAGCAGTAAAAGGTAAAAAACATGATTTATGATGTGATTGGTGATGTGCATGGTCGGGCAGATAAACTCATTGGGCTACTGACGCAGTTGGGCTATCAAGATAATGGTCAGTGTTTTCAAGCGCCTCCCAATCACCAAGCGATTTTTATCGGCGACTTGATTGATCGGGGCAGTCAACAGCTGCAAACCTTATCTATCGTATTTGCGATGATTGACCACGGGCAAGCGCTCGCGGTGATGGGTAATCACGAGTATAATGCGTTAGCTTACGCCACACCCGATGCCCGCGATGCAAGCCAATATCTACGACAACATGATGATAAACATACCTCGCAGCATCAAGCGTTCCTTGATGAAGTAGGGTTTGGCAGTGAGTTGCACCAGTTTTGGCTCAAGCGGTTTTATGAATTACCACTGTGGCTAGCGTTGGATGATGCGTGTTTTGTGCATGCTTGTTGGGACAGTGACGCGATGGCGATTTTAAAACCGCTGTTAACGATAGACAATCGCTTGACGCCCGTTGCGCTACAAAAAACCAGTGAGGAAGGTACGCCACCTTTTGAGGCACTGGAAAGAGTGCTTAAAGGTGTGGAAGCACCGCTACCTGAAGGCATTCTTCTAGTCGATAAAGAAGGTCATCAACGTAAAAATGTACGGGTACAGTGGTGGCAACCGAGTTTGTCGTTTCAGCCGATTCACCAGATCGCGCGCGCCAGTCAAGAGGATTTGATTCATATCCCTAAAGACACGCTGACCGCTGAGATTGTGTTTGGGCTTGACCATGACAAACCTATTTTTGTCGGGCATTATTGGCTCAATGGCACGCCTGAACTGCTTAGTCATCAAGTCGTCTGTGTGGATTATTCTGCTGCCAAAGATGGGTTTTTGACGGCTTATCAATTTGACACCGATCATCCGGCTTTGACCTCAGCGAATTTTGTGCAATATCAGCATTAACCCAAAGCTAAACAGTCAACTGGGTGTAACATAAATTAAAATATTTGTTTAAAGCTTACGGCTAAAAATGATAGCCAGTGAGCAAACGATTAAGATGAGTTAGGTATGATTCGACGTCCGATTGAGCCGCTAAAGATGCTATTTGTGCTGCAAGGCTCGTACTTTAAACGGCTGATTGTGCCACAAGTTTTGTTGTTTATTTTCTCCTTTCTTATTTATTTTTATCAAAGCCATATCGCCACCGAGCCTGTACCGCTCAATCCTTCGGTGTTTGCGATACTCGGTATCTCTCTTGCGATTTTCCACGGGTTTTGTAATAACGCAGCGTATGATCGATTTTGGGAAGGTCGCAAGCTGTGGGGCACGCTGGTTTGGCTAAGCCGCAATATCGCCCGTCAAGTGCTGACACTCCCCAATGTCAGTATGGCGCAAAAACAAGCCTTTATCCGTCATCAAATCGCTTTTGTGCACAGTCTACGCCAACAGCTGCGGGGTGAGGATAATACAGCAAATCTGCAGCGGCTATTAACGGTTGAAGAACAGCAAGCCGTGGTTGGGCAAAACTTTATCGCCTTACGCTTGACCCAAATCATGGGGCAGATGCTCGCCAACTGGCAAGCCGAGCAAAAAATCGATGTTTGGCAATGGCAAAGCTTGGATACCACCTTGGGGGAGATTGCCCATGTCCAAGCGGGCTGTGAACGCATTAATAATACACCGATTCCGTATGCCTATTTTGTGCTGCTGCATCGCACTGTGTATCTGTATTGCTTTATGTTGCCGTTTGGACTGGGCAACACCATTGGCTGGGTAACGCCATTTGTAGTCAGTTTTGTTGGCTACACCTTTATGGCGCTCAATGAAATCGTCGATGAAATCAGCGAGCCGTTTGGTACGGGGGAAAACGAATTGCCCCTAGGGATGATGTGCGATACGATTGAGACACAGCTGGCCATGCTTAGTCAGCAACAATTTGCCCCTGAACAAAAGCCGCGAGTACCCGCCAATGTGGTGACATAGTTACCTCATAGATTTTGATTTTCAAGGGTAAAAAATCATGCTATATTAAGTTTTAACCGTGCATTTCATGCACGTTTTTTTATTTTTAGTCCGTCAATTTTTTGGCAAAAGGAATTTTCCATGTCAGCAAGTCAGTCAAACGCCCAGACACGCCAGCTACCACCACCCATCCCATCGCCACAAGGTCAAGCCAAAGTCGGTATCATCATGGGTAGTCAATCTGACTGGGAAACCATGCAAAACGCCGCGCAAGTACTAGCGGATTTTGGGGTGCCATTTGAGTGTGAAGTAGTATCGGCACATCGCACCCCTGATAGATTGTTTGACTATGCCAAAACTGCCAAAGCTCGCGGACTGTCTGTGATTATCGCAGGGGCAGGCGGCGCGGCGCATCTGCCCGGAATGTGTGCGTCTCAGACGGATTTGCCTGTACTTGGTGTACCTGTCAAGTCCTCCATCCTAAGTGGTTGGGATAGTTTGTTATCCATCGTGCAAATGCCCAAAGGGGTGGCGGTGGGTACGCTTGCCATCGGGGCGGCGGGTGCGGCAAATGCAGGGCTGCTGGCAGCGCAAATTTTGGCGATTGGTGATAGCACCCTCGCGCAAAAAATCAGTGATTTTCGCGCCAAACAAACCCAAACAATTTTGGATAATCCGATACCTGGGGTGATGTGATAATAAGCGATGAAAACCGCATTTGCCAAGCTGTTACAAGTCTATGAAATTGATCATCAAACTATTGCTGACTGCTGGCAAAACATAGTCACTCACTACCAGCAGCCTCATCGCCATTATCACACGCTTCACCATATTGAGGCGTTATTAGAACAGTTTGACGGGATAAAAGATCAGCTAAAGCAACCTGAAAGCGTGCTATTGGCGATTTTTTACCATGATGTCATCTATCAAACCCAAGACAAACCAGCCATGAGCAACGAACGCCAAAGCGCGGCGTATTTTATCGCCGAATTGGGCGGTTTTTTGCCAATAGACTTGCAAAATCGGGTTGTTGAATTGATTATCGCCACCGAAAAACACGAACTTGCCGACACCAACGACAGCGATATGGCGTATTTTTTGGATATGGATTTGCGTATTTTGGGGCAGACTGACTTGGTTTATCAAGCCTATTGCCAACAAATTCGCCTTGAATATCAACACGTTGCCAAGGTCTTGTACAATTTTTCTCGTAAAAAAGCCTTAAAAAGGTTTTTGGATAGAAAGCGGCTGTATTTTACCCAACGATTTTCTACACAGTATGAGCAGCAAGCAAGGCAGAATATTAAGAGCGAAATCAAGACATTAACGTTATTTTAATTTTTACCATTTTGAAGCAAGGCTTAATCAGTTGGGTTAAGCCTTTTTTTATCACCAAACATTTATAAAACTGCCTAGTTACGGTAAAATCCGTTAATTACCTTTTTGACATTCCTTTCTTTTTTATTGTAAAAGTTGACCATCTATGAGCACGCAACATCAAATCGCCCAAGCCTTAACGTCTTTAGAAAACGCTTACAACCCAAGCGACGTCGAAAACGGCATGTACCAAGTGTGGGAAGACAAAGGCTACTTTCAGCCAAGCTATGACAAACAACAATCGTTTTCTATTGCGCTGCCACCGCCCAATGTCACAGGCTCACTGCACATGGGACATGGGTTTAACAATGCCATCATGGACACGCTAACCCGCTATCACCGAATGCTGGGCGAAAATACCCTCTGGCAACCAGGCACCGACCACGCAGGGATTGCCACGCAAATGGTCGTTGAGCGTCAATTGAACGCCCAAGGCATCAAACGCCATGATTTAGGTCGTGAAAAATTCCTTGAAAAGATTTGGGAGTGGAAAGCCGAGAGCGGTGGCAACATCACCCGCCAAATCCGCCGTCTAGGTAGCTCGGTGGACTGGAGCCGTGAGCGTTTTACCATGGATGATGGCTTGTCCAATGCCGTCAAAGAAGTGTTCGTGCGTCTGTACCAAGATGGGCTGATTTATCGCGGTAAACGTCTAGTCAACTGGGATACCAAGCTGCAAACTGCGTTATCCGACCTTGAAGTAGAAAACCATGACGAGAAAGGCTCACTGTGGCATTTTCGCTATTATTTGACCGACAAAAATGCCAAAACCCAAGACGGTAAAAATTACCTTGTCGTTGCCACCACCCGCCCCGAAACCTTGCTCGGTGATACCGCCGTTGCCGTGAACCCCGAAGACGCACGCTACCAGCATCTTATCGGACAAACCGTGACGCTACCGATTACCGGTCGCATTGTACCGATTGTGGGCGATGACAAAGCGGTGGACATGGAATTTGGCACAGGCTGTGTAAAAATCACCCCTGCCCATGACTTTAATGACTACGAAACAGGCAAACGCCACAATTTGTTGATGATTAATATCTTTGATAATTCAGCAAATATCTTGCCAGAAATGCAGATTTTTACTGATTTGCAAACCAAAGAGCCACAGCTTGAGACCACACCTAGCGAGTATGCAGGACTTGAGCGGTTTGCCGCGCGTAAAAAAATGGTTGAGCAAAGCGAGGCTGAAGGCTGGCTTGAAGAAATCAAACCGCATGATTTAAAAGTGCCCAAAGGCGACCGCAGTAACACCATCGTTGAGCCGTGGCTCACTGACCAATGGTATGTATCCATCGAAAAACTGGCAAAACCTGCCATCGAGGCGGTGGAAGACGGGCGCACCGAGTTTGTCCCTGCCCAGTACAAAAATATGTATATGGCGTGGATGCGCGATATCCAAGACTGGTGTATTAGCCGTCAGCTTTGGTGGGGACACCGTATCCCTGCGTGGTACGATGATGAGGGCAATATTTATGTCGGGCGAGATGAAGCGGAAGTCCGCCAAAAATACCACCTTGCTGATAGCCTAGCGCTGCGCCAAGATAGTGACGTACTAGACACTTGGTTTAGCTCGGCATTGTGGACGTTTAGTACCCTTGATTGGACAGGTGAGCTAAACTTTGACGACTATAGCCAAGCACTCAAAACCTTCCACCCAACCAGCGTGTTGGTCACAGGTTTTGACATCATTTTCTTCTGGGTTGCCCGTATGATGATGATGACCATGTACTTCATCAAAGACAAAGACGGCAACCCGCAAGTGCCGTTTAAGACGGTGTATGTGCATGGCTTGGTGCGTGATGGACAAGGGCAAAAAATGTCCAAATCCAAAGGCAACGTACTTGACCCGATTGACCTGATTGACGGCATTGATTTAGAAACCCTAGTCGCCAAACGCACCACAGGTCTTATGAACCCCAAAGACGCGCAAAAAATCGAAAAAGCCACGCGCAAAGAATTTGCCGACGGTATCCCTGCGTTTGGCACGGACGCGCTGCGCTTTACCTTTACCTCCTTGGCAAGTACGGGACGCGATATCAATTTTGACCTCAAGCGCATTGAAGGCAATCGCAATTTTTGTAATAAAATTTGGAACGCCACCCGTTTTGTGCTGATGAACTGTGTCGATAAGGAAGGCAATGCGCTAAACATCGATAAAACCGCCAATACTGCACTTTGGGAATTGCCAGAGCAGTGGATTATGAGCCGTCTAAACTCCACGGTGAAAGCCATCCATGAACACATGAGCCAGTACCGTTTTGACTTGGTGAGCCAAGATATCTATGAGTTTATCTGGAATGAATACTGCGACTGGTATGTCGAGCTTGCCAAATCAAGCCTAAACGATGAATCGGTGAGTGCCGAGCGTAAAGCCCAAATCCGCTATGTGCTGCTCAACTGCCTTGAAGTCGCCATGCGCTTTAGCCACCCGATTATGCCGTATATCACTGAGAGCATTTGGCAGACCATTGCCCCTATCATCGATAAAAAAGCAACCGACAGTATCATGACTGCTGCCTTCCCAACAGCGGATGACAATCTAATCAGCCTACAGACCGAGCATGACATGACGTGGCTACAAGCACTGATTGGGGCGATTCGTAACATCCGCGGTGAGATGAAGCTTGGCAATGCGGTGCGTCTGCCTGTGCTACTTGATAACATCAGCGATGAAGAAACTGCGCGCCTAAGCCGTATTGAAAATCAGTTTAAATCGCTTGCCAAAGTCGATACGCTGACTATTGTGAATGCGGGTGACGGCTCTGATAAAGAGTTACCGTTGTCGTCATCGAGTATGGTCGGTCAGTTAAAAGTGCTCGTGCCGATGAAAGGCTTGATTGACCCAACGGCAGAGCTTAATCGCATTGCCAAAGCGCAAGAAAAACTTACTAAACAAGCGGAAAGCCTGCGTAGTAAGCTGTCGAATGAATCATTTGTAAGTAAAGCGCCTGCCAATGTGGTGGAAAGCGAGAAAGCGAAACTGGCTGAGATGGATAGCCAACTGACGGAAATGAATAAGCAAATTGAGCAATTAAAGGCGATTTAATGTAATTTTAAAAAAGCTATCATGGCTAATGGTAGCTTTTTTAATTTTCGGGAAAACTATATATGTTTCTTTATCAAGATAATTCTGGCAAGCTTACCGATTTAAACGAAAAACCTTTCGCTTTAGAAAAGGAAATTCAGACACTTTTTGAGCAGAATTTAACTAATCTTACCAATCTAAAGTTTATCAAATCGGAATTTACGATTAAAAGTAATCGCATTGATACGTTAGCTTTTGACAATGAAACTAAAGCATTTGTGATTATTGAATATAAAAGAGATAAGAATTTCAGTGTGATTGATCAAGGTGTTTCTTATTTAAATCTAATGCTTGAGTATAAATCCGATTTTATTGTGGAATATAACGAAACTCAAAATAGCATATTAAAAAGAAATGAGGTGGATTGGTCACAAAGTAGAGTCATGTTTGTATCGCCTTCTTTTACTCAATTCCAGAAACAATCATCAAACTTTAAAGATTTAGCCATTGAACTTTGGGAAATAAAACGGTTTGAAAATGATGTAGTTGTGTTGAATCCAATCAAAAAATCAAATTCTGCACCAAGTATCAAGCAAATAAAAGCAGTTGAATCTGATAGTAATATAGCTAAAGTTACTAAAGAAATTGTAACCTATGATGAAGATTACCACTTAGCTGATAAATCAGATGATATTCAGGAGCTTTATGAAGCTTTTAAAACGGCAATTTTAAATTTATCTGATGACATCATTGTCGATTATCGAAAACTTTACATTGCTTTTAAGAAAAAGTATAACTTTGTAGATATCCATATTCAGAAAAAATCACTAAAAATGTGGATTAATCTTAAAGCAGGTGAGCTAGATGATTCTAAAAATCTTGCGAAGGATGTATCAAATATTGGTCATTGGGGAAATGGCGATTACGAAATATTTGTCCAAGATACAAGAGATTTAGAATATATTATGAGTTTGATCAAACAAGCCATAAAATAAACATGGAATCGTGAATTAATAACATTGCTAATTAGCATCACGCATTGAATACAATGACGATTAATCAAGAAATCTTAAATGCCGTTGTTCAAGAGATTAAATCGACACCAGCAGATGAGTTAGAAAAACGACTTCAACAGTCAGAACAATCTGCTTTTGCTTAATCAATTAATGAACTTTCGGCATTTTCAGAATTAGCCTTAAGAGATAAAAAACTTTCTCGTGCAGGTGGACTTGCTCAATATGCTAACCCTAGACCAATTTCACTAGAAGGCGAAGCCGTTACAATTGCATCAAAGAGAAAGTTTGATTCATTAGTCATATTTTTATTTTATTCCTTTTGTTTTGTTTATTTTTTTAGCTTTCTTTTTAATTTTTTCTGATTTTTCTTCATAAACTTCTGAAAGTAAGTAATCCAGAAATTCATAGGCATCTATGGCATCACTCATAGAGACCTTATTAGAGTCGGTATGACTTCCGCTATTACCTAGCCACTTTAAAGCAAATAGTATTTCTTTTAAATAATCATATTTAGTAGGTAGTTTACTAATCCTAGAATGCAAACTTAATAATTGGCGTTTTTTATTTTTACCGATTGTGAATTTAGGTATTTTTAGATCTGTAAGTACAGCTTCGAGTGATGTCCTTATGTGATTAACACAGCTACTTGGAGAAATAAAGAAAACAGTAAAAGAGTTTTCAATTATAGATTTAACTTCATCTGGAACATTTTTTGGAATATCTATTATTTTTAAAGCTGGATGAAAGTGTAATGGTCTAAAGTAATCAGAATATATTTGTTCCTGATATCCTTCATCATTAACTTCTATATCCCAATCTACAAAGCCGTAGCCTGAGCTAGCAACAATCTCTTTACAAGCACTATTAGTACATTCAAAGAGACAGCTGTAAACATAGCTTACATAATCAGCATCAAAATCTGGATGACTATGAGAAGTTATAGATTTACGAGTCTCATTACTACAGAATGTATCTCCTTTTATTTTTAACTGACCATTATTGCAAGTTGGACATTGGTAATATGAGTCAATGGAATTTCGAAAAGGGAACTTTAGTATTTTAATGTTTATCATGTTTGTAATTCTAATCCAAAATGTTAAAAGTTTTAGTTTTAATGCGCCTCATCCCAGTTATCACCGATGCCCACTTCTACCACAAGCGGCACGGCAAAATCCACATCCCAGCCTTTGTCTTTGGCTGTCTTAGATAGCACCTCTTGCATGGCGTTTTTTATCAACTCGGCAATCGCCTCGGCTTTATCCTCATCGGCTTCAAACACCAATTCATCATGCACCTGTAGTAGCATTTTAGCATGGTCTTGGGGCAATACCTCATTCACCGCAATCATGGCAAGTTTGATGATATCGGCAGCACTGCCTTGTAGTGGCGCATTAATCGCCGCGCGTTCTGCCGCTTGGCGCACACTGCGGTTGGGGTGCTGCATATCGGGGGTGAATAGCTTACGCCCCAAAATCGTGGTGATATAGCCTTGGTTTTGCGCAGCCGTACGGGTGGCTTGCATATAGGCACGTACCGTAGGGTAGCGGGCAAAGTACAGCTTGATATAGTCTTGCGCTTGCTGGCGAGTGAAGCCCAACTGCTTGGCAAGCCCAAATTCACTCATGCCATAGAGTAGCCCAAAGTTCACCGCTTTGGCTTGGCGGCGTTCTTCGCTCGTCACATCATCAAACGCCTTGCCCAAAATCTCAGCGGCGGTGGCGCGGTGAATGTCATGCCCTTCTTGAAACGCGCGGATGAGCACAGGGTCATTGGCAAAGTGCGCCATCAGCCGAAGCTCGATTTGCGAGTAGTCGGCTGACAATACCTTTCTACCTTTGGGGGCAATAAACGCTTGGCGAATCAACCGCCCTGTATCGGTGCGAATCGGAATGTTTTGCAAATTCGGCTCAGTCGATGACAGTCGCCCTGTGGTGGTCAAGGCTTGATGGTAACTGGTATGCACACGGTCGTTGCTGTCTGCCACGTTTGCTAACGCGTCTGTATAGGTGCTTTTAAGCTTGGACAGACTGCGATGCTCAAGCACGGTTTCAATTAGCGGATGGTCGATGGTGGCAAGCACCGCTTCACTGGTGGAGTATTGCCCGGTTTTGGTTTTTTTACCGCCTGTAATGCCTAAGCGGTCAAACAGCACTTCACCCAACTGCTTTGGACTGGCAAGGTTAAAGGTTTCGCCCGCTTGCGCAAAGGCGACTGTTTCAAGTGCTTGGATTTTTTCATCAAAGCGCGCGGATAGTTCCCCCAAAAACGCTTTATTGAGCAAAATCCCGTCATGCTCCATTTGGCACAGGATTTGGGCAACGGGGATTTCCAGTTCATGCAGTAGCTTGGCGTTGTTCGGTTCGGCGTTGAGTTTTTCGCTAAACAGTTCAAATAGCTGATAGGTGATATCGGCGTCTTCACAGGCGTAGTCACTTGCCACGGTTAAAGGGACTTTGTCAAAGGTGATTTGCTTGGCGCCTTTGCCTGCCACATCTTCAAAAGTGATGGTTTGGGTATGTAGATAGTGGCGCGCCAAGTCGTCCATACCGTGACGGGTGGCAACAGCATTAATCACATAACTGGCAAGCATGGTATCCATTGCCCAATTGCTCGGCTCATTGATTAAGTCGATATCATAATTTGCCAAAATATGCGCGTCATATTTTAAATGCTGACCGATTTTGCCGATTTGTGGATTTTGCAAAATCGGTTTTAACTGGGCTAAAACATCCTCACGGGCAAGTTGTTCAATCCGATTGCCCATCTCATCAACGTGGGCAACAGGCACATAATAGGCTTCATGCGATTGCAGCGCAAACGACAAGCCGACAAGCTCGGCATGTTGCCAATTCACATCGGTGGTTTCAGTATCAATGACAAAATGCTTTGCTGCGCCAAGGCGCTGGATTAATTTATCAAAATCGGCTTGGCTGGTGACTGTGTGCCACTGCTTGTTGACCGGATTTTTGCTATCTTGGCTAGTTTTAATCGCTTCCACCACAGCATTTTGAGCAGACTCAGCGGCTTTAAAATTGCCGTTATTGGACGGGTGAAACGGATGATTGAGCGACGCTATTTCGCTTTTAAATTCCAGTTCGGTAAAAATTGCGCGTTTTTCTGCTATGTTAAAACTTGGGTCTGTCGGTAGCCGCAACGTCTCCCAGTCAGGCACAATATCAAGGTCGGTGATAATGGTCGCCAAGCGTTTATCCAGCGCAATGCTGTCGGTGCTTTGCAAAAAGGTTTGTTGTTGCTTGCCTTTTAATTGGTCAACATTGGCAAGGATATTGTCAATGCTGTCGTATTGCTCAAGCAGTTTTTGCGCGGTTTTTGCACCGATGCCTGCGACACCTTTGATACCATCAGACGCGTCTCCCATGAGGGTGAGATAGTCGATGATTTGACGCGGCTCGATGCCAAATTTTTCTTTGACCCCTGCGATGTCATAGCGTTTGTCATCAAAGCTGTTTTCCACGATGATGCAGGGATTGACCAGTTGGCACATATCTTTGTCGCCTGTGGAGATGATGACATGATGACCTTCTAAGCAAGCACGATGGGCGAGTGTGCCGATGATGTCGTCAGCTTCTACGCCTTCAATGGCGAGAAGCGGTATGCCCATCGCTTGTATCATTTTGTGGATGTAAGGGATTTGCTCGGCAAGTTCGGCGGGCATTTCTGGGCGGTCGCCTTTATAAATGGGGGAAAGCTTGTGGCGAAAGGTGGGCGCTTTGGTATCAAACGCCACTGCCATGTGGGTTGGGCGGTATTTTTCCATCAGTTTTTTGAGGGCGTTGAGCGTGCCGCGGATGGAGTTGGTGTGCAAGCCTTGGGTGGTTTGCATGGTGACAGGCAAGGCGTGAAAATTGCGGAACATATAATACGAGCCGTCCACCAAGATAAACGGCGGCTTTTCGGTGTTGATGTGATCGGTATCAAGTAGGGCAGTTGCAGTCATAGGATTACTTATCTTTATGTTGTTAAAATAGGCTGTCAAAATACAGGCTAGTATAAAAATATAAGACAGTGTCAAAATATAGGGAAAAATTTTATATTATCCGCGTATTATACTGGCTTTTTACGGCTAATCGTTAAGCATTTCAAATTCATCGATTAGCAGAAGGCGGCTAGATTTTGACGGATGCAAATCGGGTGTATGCTAAGCAAGTGCGAAGTTTGGCGGCTTGTCATAGCGGCAACTTTGCAAAAATTCCACCAATAGCCGATAGCCAATGTGCTACAATTTTTTAGCAATTTTAGGCGTTTTACCAATTTTTAGGCACAACCAATTTCTATGCATAAGCAATTTTTAGGCATAAAAGGGAACTTTATGGGCAATACCTATTACACACTGCTTGACCGCACGATAACCGATGATATCACCACATCAAACTACCGCTGTAATATCCATTGCCAAGGCGCATGGAATGACAACGAACAACACATGGCGGCAGCAACAGGACTGTTGGCTTACGAGCTTGAACAATTCAAACGGCGCAGTGATATGCGTATCGGGCGCATCAGTCTAGATATTTTTGGGCTGATTCATTTTGGCGATGTTAGCGTGACTACCCACATCATCCGCCCGGGTCGCACTATCGAACTGATCGAAACCACCATGGCAGCCAATGGCAAAACCTGTATCGTTGCCCGCGCGTGGCGTATGCAAACCACCGACACATCAGAGATTGCTGGGCTGGAAGATGAGCGAATCGGTCATCCAGAAAGCTACCCGAACTGGGACGGCATGAAGCATTGGGGCGGTGGCTATATTGACAGTATTTATCTCAAAGCCGACCCCGACAACCGCCAAGGCGATGGCATCGTGTGGATCAATACCGATATCGACATGGTCGAAGAAAACGGTCAAGCAAAGCCCACATCCGACTTTGTGCATTTGATGGGCATGGTCGATACCGCCAATGGCGTGGTACCGCGTATTCACCAACCCAATACCATTGAATGGTTTTTCCCCAATTTAGATTTGCAAATCCATCTGCACCGTATGCCCGTTGGGCGTTGGTTGGGACTTGAGACCGTGCAACAATTTGGGGGCGATGGCGTGGGTCTGACCAGTAGCGTGCTACATGACGCACACGGCGCATTTGGTCGAAGCGAGCAAATTTTAACCATTCGAAAAGCCTAAAAAACTATCAGGAGCAGCAATCATGGAAGATAACAACACACTAACTGAACACTCGGTCAACGACGCCGAATTTTGGCAAAAACGCTATGATGATGGCTATACTGGGTGGGACATCGGTAAAGTTTCGCCACCGCTGCAAGCCTATATCGAGCATTTACTCGATAGCGGCGTGAGTAAATCGGTACAGATTTTAATTCCGGGGGCGGGCAACGCCTACGAAGCAGGCTATCTTCATGAACAAGGTTTTAGCCATGTTTATGTGGTGGATTTTGCTAGGCTGCCTTTGGATAATTTTGCCAAGCGCTATCACAGTTTTCCCAAAACGCACCTGCTACAAGCGGATTTTTTTGGCTTAGACCCTGCGCAGTATCAGTTTGATTATATTATTGAGCAGACGTTTTTTTGCGCGATTGACCCTAGTAGACGCAGCGATTATGCCAAGCAAATGCAAAAGCTCCTCAAACCTACGGGTAAATTGGTGGGCTTGTTGCTCGATAAGCATTTTGAAAGCAGTCCACCGTTTGGTGGCGACAAGCAAGAATATGAAACATTATTTCAGCAGTTTTTCACCATTGATACACTGGCGCCTTGCTATAATTCGATTAAGCCCAGACAGGGTAGCGAATTATTTTTTATCCTGAGCCAAAAGAACGTACAGAACGCAGGTATCCCCTAAGCGTTAAACTAATAATCATTAAACTACTACTCATTACCTTACCATTTCTTTGACGATGAAGCAGGTGGGAAAGAAACCGTGTTTTGAATCGCGGGAAATTAATGGCTTTGAGCGCCTCTTGACCTGAGCGCACGCCACTGTCTAAGAAAATCTCGCAGCTAGTGGCGTGGCGTTGATGATAAAAAAATTTGCCAAGACATGATGAATTAAATTTTTAATAGTATGCCAATAATCTATATTGGCTTTTCAGACTTTTACGTCAACGCCATAATATCCATGATGGAAAAAGGATAATATAACGTCTTGGTAGCGGTGACTAGCACAGGTATTTTATCAGCAAATTCCAGCATTTCTTGTTCTGGTAACTCGGCAATATCAACCGACTGCCAGCGTATATCGGCAACGGCTTGTGCTTGCAGCAATAAGCTTTCAGCGATTTCACACAGATGACAACCCAGTGTGCCATATAACCGCCAAGTAGTTGGGTCAGCCATAATTTGCTCGTGGATGTTTGTGATGTTTTGCGTGTCGAAGTCGGACATATTCTGCCTTAGCATATAGCCAAAAATGCCATAATACGTTATATTTTTAGCTTAAGCCATCGCTGCTTTTGCCCCCGCCGCTAGGAATACACCGTGACCAAATCCGTTACCAAGAAACCTGCCACCAAAATGTCGTTAAAGCCCAAACCTGTCAACACAGCTTTACCACCCACCAACCGCGGTATCGGGTTTGGCGGCTGGTTCAAGCGTATTTTGCTCATTGTCATTGCCTGCTTTGTTGCGTTTCATGTAATAGTTGCAGCCTTATTGGTTGTCTGGAAAACCCAGCCTATCAATAACAGTATGTTCATGATACTGTATCGCTTGGGCAATTTTGCCCCTGTCAGTCAGACGTGGGTGGATGATAATCAAATTTCGGTGAATGTAAAACGGGCGGCGATTGCCAGCGAAGATGCCAACTTTGTCAATCACGCTGGCTTTGATGTGCAGGGCATTGAGAATGCGATTAAGAAAAATGAAAAAGCGGGAGCTATCAGCGCAGGCGGCTCAACCATTAGCCAACAGCTTGCCAAGAATTTATTTTTATACCCCAACCGCTCGTATTTTCGCAAAGGCGAAGAAGCGTTAATTACCTTGATGATTGAAAACCTGTGGACCAAAGAGCGGATTTTGCTTGCTTACCTCAATGTCGCAGAGTTTGGCAAAGGCGTCTATGGCATTGAAGCAGCCGCTCAGCACTACTACCATAAGTCGGCAGCGCATTTGACCAAGCGACAAGCCGCATCTTTGATTGCCATGCTACCTAATCCCAAATATTTTGAAGACAACCGTAACGACCGCCGCCTGCTTAACAAAACCCAAATTATTTTACGGCGCATGGGTGCGGCAGATTTGCCCGACACGGAATAGTCAAGAAACTCATGTATCATTACACGCTTATCATTACATTGTTAACTTTACACTGTTAAAAATGCTTGACCATAAAAGGACTGTGCTATGCCAAACACTGCCAAACAAGATAAACCCAGCGAAGAGCATGTATCACAAATCAATCCGATACTAGGATTTAACAGCATTTGCTACCCAAACGTGTTTGAATCCCAACAAGACGATAGTGAGCTGTACTTTAATCGTGAATTGTCACTGTTACAGTTTCATCAGCGGGTACTTGCCCAAGCCACTAATCCCCGCCACCCACTGCTTGAACGACTGTTTTTCTTGATCATTTTTTCATCCAATTTAGATGAATTCTTTGAAATCCGTGTCGCAGGCTTGATGCAAAAAGTACAAATGGGCGATGTGGTGAGCAGTATCGATGGTATGCGTCCCAGTAAGGTTTTGTCATATATCTCTGAAATCGCCCATCATGCGGTGGATGAGCAATACCGTATTTTAAACGATGAAATTCTGCCTGCACTGGCGGAGCAAGACATTCGCTACCTAAAACGTGATGAATTGACCCCAGAGCAAGCCGCATGGGTAAAAAAATACTTTGCCGAACAAGTCGCGCCCGTGCTGACGCCAATTAGTATTGACCCTGCGCATCCTTTTCCTAGATTGGTCAATAAAAGCTTGAATTTTATGGTGGGCTTAGAGGGCAAAGATGGCTTTGGTCGAGATATTAACATGGCGATTGTCCCTGCACCCCGAAGCTTACCGCGGGTTATTCGCTTACCCAATGAACTGACAGGCGGGAAAGAACATCACATCATGCTCACCGCAGTGATTCACGGGCATATCGAAGACTTATTCCCTGGCATGACGGTCACTGGCTGCCACCAATTTCGTTTGACGCGTAACGCCGATTTAGATTTATCCGATGATGTCGAAGACTTGGCGAAAGCGTTGGAAGGTGAGTTAGAGAACCGCCGATTTGGTGCCAAAGTGCGCTTAGAAGTGACGACCTATTGCCCACAGCCGATGGTAGATTATCTGCTTGAAGAGTTTGGTTTAAGCCAAGAGCAACTATACCGTGTCAATGGTCCTGTCAATTTGACGCGTTTGTTGTTTGATTTTAAAATCCCAAATTTGCGTTATCAGTCGTTTAATCATGCCATTCCCAAAGCGTTTCGCCGTGATAGCTTGGATAAAAATGAAAACGTATTTCATGCCATTCGTAAGCAAGATGTATTGGTGCATCACCCGTTTCATTCGTTTTCACCTGTGGTCAACATTTTGCGCCAAGCCGCCAATGACCCCCATGTATTAGCCATCAAACAGACCCTTTATCGCTCAGGGACAAACTCTGAAATTGTTCAAGCGCTGGCTGAAGCTGCGCGTAAAGGCAAAGAAGTCACCGCCGTGATTGAGCTGCGTGCGCGCTTTGATGAAAAATCCAACATTGAAGTAGCAAACTTTCTGCAGCAGGCTGGGGCAGTGGTGGTGTATGGCATCGTAGGCTACAAGACCCACGCCAAGCTGATGATGATTGTGCGCCGTGAGGAAGATAAAATCCGCCGCTATGTGCATTTGGGCACAGGCAACTACCATGCGGGCAATGCCAAAGCTTATACCGACTACGGTCTATTTACCGCCAATGAGGCAATCACCGAAGATGTGCATAAAATATTTAACGAACTCACAGGCATGGGCAAGCCAGCCAAAGTGCAAAAACTACTGCATGCACCCTTCACCTTGCATGACAGACTCATGGGCTTTATTGACAACGAAATTGCCCATGCCAAAGCAGGCAAAGAGGCGCACATCATCATCAAGGTCAACGCAATGACCGAAAAATTACTGATTGACAAGCTATATGAAGCATCGCAAGCAGGCGTTAAAATCAATCTGATTATTCGTTCGATGTGCTGTATTCGTCCGCAATTACCCGGCATATCCGACAACATCACCGTGCGCTCTATCGTTGGGCGTTTTTTGGAGCATACCCGCGTGTATTATTTTGCCAATGGGCATCAAAATCCCAATGCTAATGGCAAACGTACTCACCGTTTATATTGCGCCAGTGCAGACTGGATGGATCGCAATTTATTTAGCCGTGTTGAAGTGGCTTTCCCCATTGAAGACCCCGTCGTCTTCAAACGCATTATGGAAGATTTGCACAATTACCTAAAAGACAATGTCAATGCATGGGAGCTTGATGCCAAAGGTACATGGCGAGCGATTACCCCTCGTGAAGATGAAGCAGCATTCTCGGCGCAAGATTATTTATTGACCAAAATCACCAGAAAAAGCTAATTTTACTAGTCATAGGTTTTGAGTTAATTGTACTGCTATCTACAGGAGATAAGTGTTTTTTTTGTTGATGAATGCGCTGACGTAAACCCAATGTCCGAAATTTACCGAATAGTAACAAATCTGCCAAAATTTCACACAGCTAAACACTTATCACATAGTGATAACAGCTTGTTACGCGAACACTTATCATAAACTGGCTTTATTTGCTACTATCGAACATATAAAAGCAAAAGTATGAAAGCGATTGAATTGGCTACTTTTTTACATAAAAATTTAATCGCACTCTATTTAGAAGTCTTTGATTAAAATCTTTGACTTGAATTGATACTAATAAAAATCATAGGAAAAATTACCATGTCACAGAATCAAGCACAAAACCAAGAACAGAATCAGCCAAGCAATCAGACCGAGATTCAAAAAGCCACAGAAAATGTGAATCCCAGTCAATTATCAGAAAACTTGGATAAACAAAATAGCGTGAAAGGGGAGCCACAAAACTTAGACAAAAGTGAAAACACCCCTTTTATTGACGAGTCATTGCGTACCGATAACCACTAGAATTTTAATTGTTAAACTTTTGAATACTAAGCTTTTAATCATTCAGTTTTGATTGACTAATTTATACAGCTCGACCTATAAAAATAATAACTTATTAAGCGATAACAATTAATTAAAGGAATAAAAAATGCAGAATCAAAATAATGTAGAAATTGTAGATCCAAAAACAGGTGTTGCTGTAACCCCGCAAGCCGTTATAGTAGAGGACAGTGTCACTCACCAATCGGGTGATGGATTAACCACAGGCATGTCGCCGTCAATGGAAACGCCCGATATTTTTGATAATACCCCACAAGCGGCGGTAAAAATCCAATCTGCAGAAGACGTGGAGAATGGCGAATTATCGGACGAAAATGTGGCACGTATTTCTGATGAAGAAGCGCAGAAATTACAGCAGACTGCGCAAGCTAATCTTAATGCAGAAAATTCACTTCATACGTTATCAGATGGTAGTGTAGATATCGACCGAGACCACTAATTTTCGATATCACTAAGTTAAGTTTAAGCGTTTTATTGGGTTGATACCGAAAAAGGAATGACCATGAATTCACCAGAAGCACAAACCAAACACGTTAATTTAGGCGACAAGTCTGCTGAGTTCGTCGATCGTCGTGACCAACCGGGACAAGCATTTGATGATAATGTCAATGAACATACCATTGGCAGGGACGCGGTTGGTAACGAACAGCTAAAAAGCGACACCATTAATGAGCGCAATCTTTATACTACCCCAGAAAATGCCCAAAAACGCACTATTAATCCTGATGGCTCTATTCCAAGCGTTGGTAGTGAGTGAGAGTAAGTGGAAGTGAGTCAGTTTAAGGATTAAATTGTAATAGCTAACCATCCACCCCCATTTGATGGTTAGCTTTTTTTATCGTTACAGTCTACAAAAACCTCACGCAATCCAACCTCACGCAATCCAACTGGGTACCCCACTATGAAAGCGCAATTCATCATCGGGTTCATTGATGAGCTGCGTTTCTATTTGACGAAAAAACGCCACCCGCGCATCAATCGGCTCGTCACTGATACTTTGCGCCAATGCCAAATAATCTTCAAAATGACGACTTTCTGATTTTAGCAAATAGCGATAATATTTTGCCAAACGCTCATCCTCAATCACTTGTGACAGTGCCCAAAAACGTTCACACGATCGGGCTTCGATGAAAGCACCAATAATTAAAGTGTCTATCATCGCCTGCGGCTCATAAGTGCGTTTATGTTTAAGCATACCTGCGGCGTAGCGACCTGCAGCAATATGTTGCCACGCTTGTCCACGCTCCGCCATCAATCCCATCACTTGCTCATAATGGAGCATTTCTTCTCGAATCAGCTGAGCAAGCTTTAATTGCAGCTCGGTATGCGACATATAGCGAAAAATCAAATTCATCGCAGTACCTGCGGCTTTTTTTTCACAATTAGCATGATCTTGGATGATGGTCGGCAAATCTGCCATCGCGGCTTTGAGCCATTTATCCGACGTCGTACAACCCAAAAACGCCAAAACAGGGGTGATATCAATGGGTTTTGGCTGATAGACAGAGTTACCGTTATCCAAGTCGATGACGGCTAATTCATCAAAACTGCTGTCCGTTTGTAGTGGGTTATTGATAAGAGCGGAATTTGACAAGGGATTACTCACTTATTGGCACGTTAATGAAGTAATATTTTACCAAAAATCAGCGATAAAACCCTTAGCACAAAAATTTATATATAACGATTATTTAAAAAATAAATAGTTTTTATTTCTTTATTTTTATAAATGATGTTCGTATAATCAAATGTGAATTTTTTGCTATTTTAGGTCAAAACATAAGGAAAAATGCCATGTCAGAACGCGTTCAAAAGGGTAGTCTAGCGATTGATAAAGAGCTTTATAACTTCATTGCCAATGAAGTTACGCCAGTCGTGGGCATCGATAACGAAAAATATTGGCAAGAATTTGAAAAAATTGTCCAAACATTCCAACCCCGTAATAAAGCATTGTTGGCAAAACGTGACGAAATTCAAACCCAAATCGATGACTGGCATGCCAAAAACCCCGCTAGCAACGGTCAAATCGACAAAGCCGCTTATACCCAATTTTTAAAAGACATCAATTATATCGTCCCAGAAGGCGATGACTTTTTGGTGGAAACCCAAAACGTGGATGACGAAATCGCCCATATCGCAGGCCCACAGTTAGTGGTACCCGTACGCAATGCCCGTTATGCGCTAAACGCAGCAAATGCGCGTTGGGGCAGCTTGTATGATGCGCTATACGGTACTGATGTCATCGATGAGACCAATGGCGCAGAAAAAGGCAAAGGCTACAACCCTGTTCGTGGCGGCGAAGTTGTAAAATACGCCAAAAACTTCTTGGATGCCAACTTTGCCTTAGCTGAAGGTAAATATGCTGACGTTACTGGTTTTAAGGTTGAAGACGGTAAATTAGTGATACTCCAAGGCGATAAAACCACCTCATTAGCCCAGCCAGAAAAATTCGTGGGTTTCCTAGGCGATGCGGCAAATCCAACAGGCATTTTATTAAAAAATAACGGCCTACATGTCGAAATCCAAATCGACCCATCAAGCCATGTGGGTAAAGATGACCCTGCAGGCATCAAAGATGTCTTGATGGAAGCTGCGGTTACCACCATTCAAGACTGTGAAGACTCAGTCGCTGCCGTTGACGCTGAAGAGAAAGTAGAAGTATATCGCAACTGGTTTGGCTTGATGAAAGGCGACCTGAAAGACACCTTTGAAAAAAATGGCAAACAAACCACCCGTACCATGAACCCTGACCGTGAATACACCGCGCCAGATGGTGGTAAAATCACCTTGCACGGCCGTTCAGTGATGCTGATTCGTAACGTGGGGCATTTGATGACCAACCCCGCGATTTTAGTCGATTTTGACGGCCAACAAGAAGAAATTTATGAAGGTATTATGGATGCGCTAATCACACCACTGTGTAGCCTGCCAGATATCTTGGGTAAAAACAGCTTAAGCAATTCACGTACAGGTTCAATGTATATCGTAAAACCAAAAATGCATGGCCCTGAAGAAGTACAATTTACAGTTGACTTGTTTGCCGCGGTTGAAAAAGCGTTAGACCTACCCGAGAATACCTTAAAAGTCGGTATCATGGATGAAGAGCGCCGCACGACCGTTAACTTAAAAGAATGTATCCGCGTTGCCAAAGACCGCGTTATCTTTATTAACACAGGCTTTATGGATCGTACCGGTGATGAGATGCATACCAGTATGAAAGCGGGTCCCTTTGTCCGTAAAAACGACATGAAAAATACCGATTGGCTCAATGCTTATGAGCGTTGGAACGTAGACATGGGCGTCAAATTGGGCTTACCTGGTAAAGCGCAAATCGGTAAAGGCATGTGGGCAAAACCTGACAACATGAAAGAAATGGTTGCCACCAAGTCCAATCATCCAAAATCAGGCGCGACTTGTGCTTGGGTACCATCACCCACAGGTGCTACGCTTCACGCCATGCACTACCATGAAACCAACGTCATGGACGTGTTAGATAATATCAAAGACCGCGAGCCTGCCAAGCTAGATGACATTTTGACCGTGCCACTTGCTACGGATACCAACTGGACAGATGAGCAAAAAACTGCCGAGCTTGAAAACAACATTCAAGGTATCTTAGGATATGTAGCGCGCTGGGTCGACCAAGGTGTGGGCTGCTCAAAAGTGCTCGACATTGACGACGTTGCCTTGATGGAAGACCGTGCTACCTTACGTATTTCTAGCCAGCACGTTGCCAACTGGCTAGCGCATGGGGTTGTGACGCCACAACAAGTGGATGACGTACTCAAACGTATGGCAAAAATGGTTGATGAGCAAAGCAAAGACGATCTAGCCTATATCCCAATGGCAAATGACTACAATACTTGGGCATACAATGCGGCTCGCGATCTTATCTTTAAAGGTACAGTACAACCGAGCGGATATACTGAGCCATTGTTACATCAAGCCCGTCTTAATCTCAAAGCTAACTAGATTTTAGCCATTCAAACATATCAATCATTCAAAAAACCATCAGATTTGTAACTGGTGGTTTTTTTATGGCATAAAAATATTGCAAAATGTTTCAGAGTGAATTACTCTAATTTCACAATTAAATTTAGATTCTGTTAACTGTTTCATTGTTTTGTAACAAATTGTTGGCAAAATCTATCTATACAAAAGAATTGCTACGCATCTGTGTAGTTTCACCTAGGATACTGTGGAGAAATCCTTATGAAAAAAATCGCAATCGCTTCAGCCATCGCTTTAGCTTCAATCACTGCTGCCCATGCTGCGCCAACTGTATATGGTAAAGCATTTTTAACCTTAGATTATGTTAGTACAGACTACGATGCAGCTAACAAGACAGATGAAGATACATTTAAACTTACCTCTAATTCATCACGTATCGGTTTTAAAGGTGACGACGATTTAACTGACACCACTAAACTTATTTACCAATTAGAATATCAAATCAACCCTGATGACGATAGCCAACAGTTTAGATCACGTAATACTTATGTAGGCTTAGCCCACAACACTTTAGGTACTGTACTAGCGGGACGTCATGATACCCCATTGAAACTTGCACAAAACAAAGTTGACGTGTTTAATTCTACCTTACTTGATATGAAAAATGCGGGTGTTTCAGGTGAAAATCGTTCTAACAATACGTTAGCCTATCAATCACCTGTTATTATTGGTATGCCAGTGAGTTTTATGGCAGCTACCGCATTATCAGAAACTGATGCAGATGGTGACGTTTTAGTAACCGCTGCGACTGAGGCTGTTAAAAATGCTGACGGTACAATTAAAACTCCTGGAAAACCTGCAGTCTACCGCGATAGAAAAGTAAAAGACAATGGTTATTCTGCCTCATTAGCCTATGACCAAAATGGTATTTATTTAGCAGGCGCTTACGATAAAGACATGGGTGCTAATAATGTAAATACTGGCGTTATTGATAATACTTGGCGTTTGGTTGCTGGTTTAGACATGGGCAAAATGAATATGGTTTCGGGCTTAACTTTAGGTGCTCTATACCAACAAAGCCAATACTACGATAATTATAGCATCGTTAACAACAACCGCGTTAACAAAGCCAGTGAAGATGAAAAATCTTGGCTTATTAGTGGTAAATATAAAGTTGGTGCAACACCTTGGGCAGTTAAAGCACAATATGTTAATACCACTGACGAAAAAGGCGTAAAAGATGCTGATGTAAATGAAATCGCAGTTGGTGGAGAATATGCATTCAATAAAGCCACAACCGGTCACATCTATGCAGGGCAAATCAGCCGTGACAATAACAAAGATGACACTATCGTAGGTACGGGTATTGAATACAAGTTCTAATATATCTAGCTCTTAGTTTATCGTAAAAGCTAACTAATTATTTAGTTAGCTTTTTTATTTTCATTAACGCTAAAAAATTAATTAAAAAAAATATGATTTAATACTAGAAAGAATATTATGTCACTAAGATTAAAAATAAACTTACAATCACGTAAAAATTAAAAAAACTATTGCAAAATATTTCAGAATTGATATTCTATAAGGGAGAAGTATGAATTTAGTAACAAAAATGATGGTAATGTAATTTATTGCTAGGATTGTTGCTAGATTTATACAATTAATAGTTGACGCTATTAATAGTAATCAAAGTAATAGTTTTCTTGCTTTGGTTATTCGGAGAGATAGTGGTGCTGACAAGTCACCAGTTATCTAAAATTTGTTTTTACTGATAGAGGGACCTATGAAAAAATTACTTTTAGCCACAGCCGTCGCTGCACTTTCAGTTTCTGCTGCCCATGCTGCTCCAACTGTTTATGGTAAAGTATTTTTGACAGCTGACTACACTGATACGAATTACGATGATAACTACCGTGCCAATGCTACTGCAACTTCAGCACCTAATGACGAAAGTACAGTCAAACTAAACTCAAACGCATCACGTATTGGGTTTAAAGGTAGCGAGGAGTTAACTGACACTGTTAACTTGGTTTATCAATTAGAATACGGTGTAAGCCCAGATGATGACCGTACCCAGTTTACTTCACGTGATACTTATATCGGCTTAGCCCACAACACTTTAGGTACTTTAATTGCGGGTCGTCATGACACCCCATTTAAATTGGCTAAAGGCAATGCCGACGTATTCAATGCTAATGTTGATACTTTGAGTATTTATAATCCCGGTCCACGTGGGTATACCAACCTAGGTGAATACCGTGCTAACAATATGGTGGCTTATAAATCACCGACCATTGTTGGTATGCCAGTGACTTTTACAGCGGCTGTTAGCTTGTCTGAAGTTGATAAAGATACTGACAGTCCTACTACCGAAAAAGATGAAGGTGCGAACGGTTATTCTGCTTCATTGGTTTATGATCAAAATGGTGTTTATTTAGCCGCAGGTTATGACAATAACATGGGTGTTGAAGATACAGCATGGCGTTTAGCGGGCACCGTAGACATGGGCAAAATGAACATGGTGCAGGGTCTGACCTTGGGTGCGTTATACCAAAATGCTGATTTATTCAACGAGAATGATGATGCTAAAACTTGGTTAATCTCGGGTAAATATGCTATTGCTAATACACCATGGACTGCCAAAGCGCAATATATCAACACTGATTTTGGTAATAATGATATCTCAGAAGTTGCGGTAGGCGGCGAATACGCATTCAATAAAGCGACCACGGGTCACATTTACGCGGGTCAAATCAGCCGTGACAACTATAAAGATGACACTATCGTAGGTACGGGTATTGAATACAAATTCTAATATATCTAACTTTTAGATTGCTGTAAAAGCTAACTAATTCTTTAGTTAGCTTTTTTATTGGAAAAATGACGTTCGCTATTATGTTGAACAGAATCAACAATTATCAATTTGATTAAAAATAAATCACAAGTGATATAAAAAGTGTAAAAACTATTGCAAAATATTGCAAAATATTTCAAAATTGTTATCCTAGTAGTTAGAAGTATGATTTTAGTAATTAGTAAGAATAAATTGTAAATATATTCAAACTTTATTGCTAGATTTATACAATTAATAGTTGACGCTATTAATAGTAACCAAAGTAATAGTTTTCTTGCTTTGGTTATTCGGAGAGGTAGTGGTGCTGACAAGTCACCAGTTATCTAAAATTTGTTTTTACTGATAGAGATGACCTATGAAAAAATTACTTTTAGCCACAGCCGTCGCTGCACTTTCAGTTTCTGCTGCCCATGCTGCTCCAACAGTTTACGGTAAAATTCTGTTAACTACTGACTATGTTGATGGTAACTTAACAGTAAAGAAAGATGGTAATAAATTAATCGATGAAGATTATAGTACCACTCAACTAAATTCTGCAGGTTCAAGTAATCTTACAGGTTCACGTATCGGTTTTAAAGGTGCGGAAGCATTAACAGCCAATACTGACCTAGTGTATCAATTAGAATATGGTATTGATGTTGATGCGGACAAAGGTCGAAACTTCCGTTCACGCGATACTTATATTGGTCTATCAAACAAACAATATGGTACTTTAGTTGCTGGTCGTTTGTCTGCAATCGATGATAATATCAATTACGCAGGTCAAACTGTAAGTCTATATGACACCTATAGCACAGGTTTCAGCGTCGAAGCTGCTGATAAAGAAACAGCAGATATTTTAGGTGTTGACGAAGGCGAGACAGTAAAATTCTTGGCATTTTGGGACGGTAATCGCGCTAACAATGCCCTTACTTACTTCTCTCCATCATACAATGGTCTTCAGTTCATGGGCATGTATGTTATGGAAGAAAAAAATTCAACTGATTTATGGACTGAATCAGAAGCATTCGGTGCAGGCTTAAAATATGAGCCAACTAACCAACCTTTCCGTGCAGGTGCTACTTATATCAAATCTAGCGACTTCAGCACTGCGCGCGTAAGTGGAGCATTTGATGTAAATGCTGCTACTACATTAGGCGCACTATATCAAGTTACAGATTTAGATAAAGATAAAAATGAGAACTTATTTACTCTAAGCGGCTCATACGCGATTCCTGCTACAAAATGGGAAGCTTACGCACAAGGCGATATGGTAAAAAACATGAGTGGTGTTGATGGCTTAGATGGTTCACGTTTTGTAGTTGGTGGTAAATATGGTTTTAATGCTGCAACAACTGGTCACCTATATACCGGTTACAGCAAAATTGAAGCTAGCGAAGATGGTTATGATCTAGATGCAAGTGGTTTTGGTCTGGGTGCAGGTATCGAATACAAATTCTAATCTTCTCTAGAATTTGCTATCAAAAAATCCACTCAGCGATGAGTGGATTTTTTTTATGAGTGAGTGATTTATTGATAAAAATAATTTTTTGCTAAACCTAGGCATTTTCGAGTAAAATTCTTTTTTACCAACGAGCGAAATAGATAACATGACAAAATTCATCTTTGTAACTGGCGGTGTCGTTTCTTCACTTGGCAAAGGTATCACCGCTGCATCGGTAGCCGCGATTCTTGAGGCACGTGGTCTGAAAGTCACCATGACCAAAATGGACCCTTATATCAATATTGATCCAGGTACAATGAGCCCGTTTCAGCATGGTGAAGTATTTGTTACCGAAGATGGCGCAGAGACTGACCTTGATTTGGGTTATTACGAGCGTTTTTTGCGCCACTCAAAAATGACACAACGCAACAACTTTACCAGTGGGCGTATTTATTCAACGGTGATTGAGAGAGAACGTCGCGGTGATTATTTGGGCGGTACGGTACAGGTCATTCCACATATTACCGATGAAATCAAAGCGCGTATTCGTGCCAGCGGCGAAGGCTACGATATTGCCATGATTGAAATCGGTGGTACTGTCGGTGATATTGAAAGCTTGCCATTCATGGAAGCGGTGCGTCAAATGCAAGTTGAACTTGGCCGCAACAATGCGATGCTAATGCATTTAACCCTCGTGCCTTATATCGCGAGTGCAGGCGAGAGCAAAACCAAACCAACCCAGCACTCAGTCAAAGAATTACGCAGCATTGGCTTGCAGCCTGATGTATTAATTTGTCGTAGTGAACACGCGATTAGCGATGATAATCGCCTAAAAATTGCATCGTTTACCAATGTTGAGCAACGTGCCGTTATCCTTTGCCCAGATGCCAAATCCATTTATCAAATTCCAAGTATCCTGCATGCCCAGCATTTAGATGATTTGATTTGTGAACGCTTTGGTTTAGATACCCCAGAGGCGGACTTGAGTGATTGGCACCAGTTTACCCAAGCGTTGTTAAATACCCAAGAAACCGTAACTGTGGCGATGGTGGGTAAATACGTCGAACTGCCTGATGCTTATAAGTCAATCAATGAAGCCTTGCTACATGCGGGTGTGGCAAACAATGTCAAAGTCAAGATTGACTATGTGGATGCCGAAAAACTTGAAAATGATGACAGCCTGTTTGAGTATATTAAAGCTGCCGATGCGGTGCTTGTTCCTGGTGGATTCGGTGAGCGCGGCACCCTGGGTAAAATGAAAGCGATTCGCTATGCCCGCGAAAACAATGTGCCTTATTTAGGGATTTGTTTGGGCATGCAATTAGCCGTCATTGAGTTTGCGCGCAATGTATTGGGTTTAGATGCCAACTCAACAGAGTTTGATAAAAAAACCAAAGCGCCATTGATTGGTTTGATTACAGAATGGTTTGATGAAAAAGGTGAACTACAAGTACGTAGTGACGCCTCAGATTTGGGCGGTACCATGCGTTTGGGTGCCCAAAAAGCCGAGCTTGTGGAAGACAGCAAACTGCGCCAAATCTATGGCAGCCCTGTGATTACTGAGCGCCATCGTCACCGCTATGAAATGAATGGTCGCTATATCGAACAGCTGGAAAATGCTGGTATGAAAATTTCTGGTTATTCAGCCAAACAGCATTTGGTCGAGTCGGTAGAGATTGCCAATCATCCTTGGTATGTGGCGGTACAATTCCATCCAGAATTTACCAGCCAGCCACGCGGTGGTCATCCATTGTTCAATAGCTTTGTTGCAGCGGCGAAACAAACCAAAAAATAGTATTTATGATGCACAACAAAACCATCTGCTACAGGTGGTTTTTTTTAGCCAGCTTCGTATCTAGCCAATTATGCTATAGTGACAATCAATAAAAACTTTGACAACATACTGAGAGCCCTATGACCACTAACTTACCGACACCACAATCCCATATTCAGCTCAATGATATCACCATCGGCAATGATCAACCGTTTGTGCTGTTTGGCGGCATGAATGTACTAGAAAGTAAAGATTTGGCATTTGAAATTGCTGAAAGCTATATTGACATCTGTAAGCGCTTAAATATTGGCTATGTGTTTAAGGCAAGTTTTGATAAAGCCAATCGCTCAAGCTTGTACTCATTTCGCGGTCCAGGTTTGGAAAAAGGTATCGAATGGCTACACGATATCAAAAAAACCTTCAATGTGCCCATTATCACTGACGTACACGAACCGTACCAAGCTGAGCCTGTGGCAGCCGTGGCGGATATTATCCAGTTGCCCGCGTTTTTGAGCCGCCAAACTGACTTGGTAGCAGCGATGGCAAAAACCGGTGCGATTATTAATGTCAAAAAAGCACAGTTTTTGGCACCCCATGAGATGAAGCATATCATCAATAAATGCCTTGAAGCCGGTAATGATAAAATCATTTTGTGCGAGCGTGGCAGTGCGTTTGGTTATAACAATCTCGTTGTCGATATGCTTGGCTTTGACACTATGAAAAAAATGCAGGTTCCCGTGTTTTTTGATGTGACCCATAGCCTTCAGCAGCCGGGTGCGCGTGCAGATAGTGCAGGCGGTCGCCGAGAACAGATTACCACGTTAGCACGCGCTGGCATGGCAACAGGATTGGCAGGGTTATTTTTGGAAGCGCATCCAAATCCTGATGTTGCCAAATGCGATGGTCCTTGTGCGCTGCGGCTGAGTCAGCTTGAGCCGTTTTTAGCCCAGTTAAAACAGCTTGATACCTTAGTCAAAGGGTTTGAGGTGTTAGATACCCATTAATTTTTACGCAAGTTTTTAACACAAATTTGCAACGCCTTGTTATTAAAATGTTATCAATAGATAACGAGGCTTTTTTTTGGCTATGGTATAGTGCTAGGTTATAGGACTAAAACAATATTTGATAACCCACCGCATAAATACAGGAATGACTATGGCAATTCAAACAGTCGCGTATGATTTAAAAGGCATTCATGACCCAGCAGGCTATGAGGCAGTCATGAAAGCGTTAACCACCATCGGCGGGGTGCAGGCGGTGCATCTTGAACCTGAAAATCATCGCGTGATTGTCAGCTTTGATGATACCCAGACATCAGTTTTTGCCTTCAAAGCTGCACTGACCAATGTCGACTATATCACCGAGCCTTTCCCTATTGAGGCACCTGCCAACCCTGCCAATAATCGCACTTTAATGGGTGATTTGGCAAAAGACGGTAGACTTTCCTAAATCGCTTGTTCAGTGGCTACACTCGGTGCGGCAAGCGTGCTTGATCACTGAGTCATTTTGTACGCCATATTGTACGCCATATTGTACGCCATCTTGCAAGCCCTTTAGAATACTACAGTTAGGCGAGCCATCTCCCAAACAACTGTCATGCCAGGCTTGCAGGGTGGCTTTCATTGATTGTAACCGCTGTATTTTATCACTTAGTTCATCGATGTGATTGCGCGTTAATGCTTTGACTTGGGCGTTGCTACGCTCTTTGTTGTCTTGTAGAGCCAATAACGCTTCAATTTGTGCTAATGAAAATCCCACATCACGGGCATGTTTGATAAATTTTAGACGCTGTAATTGGGTATCGCTAAAGACACGATAACCGCTGTCGGTGCGCTGGATAGTTTGTAATAAACCGAGTTTTTCGTAATCACGAATTTGTCTAGGTGATAACTCAGTCAATTTAGCGACTTCATTAATATTCATTTTTTGCTTGACCTTGACCTAATGTTAAGGTTTATAGTAATACCACAGTGTGATAAATCAATCTTTTTTTTTAAAGAACGTAAAAAAGGAGCGTAGTATGACAACCCAAACCATCACCTTAAATATCCAAGGCATGACTTGTGGCGGCTGCGTCAAAAGCGTAACCAATGCCCTCAATCAAGTGGCAGGGGTGCAATCTGTCGATGTCAGCCTTGACCATAACAACGCAACCATCAGCTTTGATGACAGCCAAGTACAACAAAGCACGCTTAAAGAAGCGATTGAAGACGCTGGCTTTGACGTAGTATAACGACGCCACGCAAAGACACCATAAGACAGACACTATCATGACTACCCAATCGATACACGCGTCAGACAACGCCCATACCGAGCAAATCATTCTTGATATCGATGGCATGACTTGTCAAGCCTGTGCCAGCCGCATCGAAAAAGTGCTCAATAAAAAGCCTGCGATAGTGCAAGCCAATGTCAACTATGCCAATGAAGTAGCGCAGGTGCAGTTTGATGCCTCACAAACCAACGCCGAGCAGATTGTAGAATGGGTGAAAAAGACAGGCTATGAGGCAAAAGTACAGCCGCAGAACGCGCTATTTGCGCATGAAGCCCATGAGCAGAAAGTGCCCTACAACTTGATTGCGGTTTGGATTTGCTTGCTGCCTTTTTTGATTGGCATGGCGGGCATGATGATGGGCAGTCACGCGCTGATGCCGCCGCTATGGCTACAATTTGTGTTGGCAACTATCGTACAGTTTGGCTTGGCGACAGCGTTTTACAAAAGTGCCTGGGCGAGTATCAAAGGCGGTCTTGCCAATATGGACGTGTTGGTGGTGCTTGGCACACTGACAATTTGGGCGTATTCGACCTATAGTTGGTTGAGCTATCTGCAAACCATAGCCCAAATGGGGCATGATGGGATGGCGCATAGCATGCCCCATGTGTATTTTGAAGCTAGCGTGATGGTAATTGCCTTTGTCAAAATGGGGAAATACCTAGAAGCCCGTACCAAAAAACACAGCCTAAATAGCATCAATTTGCTATTAGCGCTCACCCCTGAGCAAGTGGAAGTTAAAAACCCCAATCCACAAAGCCAAGATGAGCAGTGGCAAACCCTGCCCCTTGAGCAAGTCACGGCCGGTCAAATTTTACGTGCTAAAGCAGGGTCTCGCATTGCCACGGATGGCATCGTCACCGCTGGCGAAGGCTGGTGTGATGAAAGCCATTTGACGGGTGAATCAGTGCCCCTGTCTAAACATATTGGCAGTACGGTGCTGGCAGGTGCCATGGTAGAAAACGGCAGCTTTGAATACCAAGTCACCGCCAAAGGCAGTCAAACACGGCTTGGCGATATGATACAAGCGCTCAACGACGCCCAAGGCAGTAAAGCCCATATCGCCCGTATCGCCGATAAAGTCGCGGGGATTTTTGTGCCGGTGGTGGTTGCCATCGCTTTGTTGACTTTTTTTGCCAATTATTGGTTCTTAGGCGCGTTTGACACGGCACTCATGCGCGCGGTGGCGGTGCTCGTGATTGCTTGCCCCTGTGCATTGGGACTGGCGACGCCGGCAGCCATCATGGCGGGCATGGGTGTGGCAGCACGCTCAGGGGTTTGGTTTAAAGATGCGCAAGCCTTAGAAGCGGCAGGTGCAATTGATACGGTAGTATTCGATAAGACAGGCACCATCACCCAAGGTAAACCCCAATTATCTGCATCGTACCTGATAGATGACAATCTAAAGCTGTTTAACTTAGATAAAGCAGCTCTGCTGCAGCTCGTTGCCAGTGTCGAACGTCATGCGAACCACCCGCTTGCGACCACGCTAGTGAACTATGCCAAATCCTACACTAAGCAAACTGATACGCCTCAAAGTCCAGCAGCATTTACCATAAGCCATGTAGAGACAGTGCTCGGGCAGGGGATACAGGCACAGGTAGCCACGATTGGGCGGGTGAAAATCGGCACGCCAAGTTTTGCCAATCTTCAGTTACCTGCATCGATTATCCAAGCCAATCCTGTTTGGCAGATTGCCAGTCAAGTGGCGGTAAGTATCAATGACACCCCTGTGGCAGCCTTTGCGCTAGCCGATGAGATCAAACCAGACAGTGTTAAGGTGATTGCGTCGCTGCAAGCCCATCATCTAGAGGTGATAGTGATGAGTGGTGACAAGCAGTCGGTAGTTGACTTTATCGCCCAACAAGTCAAAGCAAACCAAGCCTTTGGTGAGCTGTCACCCCGTGATAAAGCGCAAAAAATTGATAGCCTACAACAACAAGGTAAAAAAGTAGCAATGGTGGGCGATGGGGTGAATGATGCCCCCGCGATGGCAACAGCGACCGTAAGTTTTGCAGTAGAAGGCGCAACCGATATTGCCAAGCATAGCGCCACGGCTAGGCTGATGGGCGAGTCGCTCAAACATGTCGATTATGCGGTCACAATTGCCCGCGCAACCCTGCGTAATATTAAGCAAAACCTATTTTTTGCGTTTATCTATAACTGTCTTGGTATACCGTTAGCAGCATTTGGGCTACTCAATCCGATGATTGCGGCAGCGGCGATGGCGCTGAGCTCGATTTCTGTATTACTTAATGCCTTGCGACTCACCCGCATGAAAGTCATTTCCTAACGGCTTATGGTTGTTTTGACAACCCGTTGGGGCTGGTTTTACTTGGCTGCGTATGACTATGCATGACCTATAGGCGATAGTGATAAGCTGCTAAAATTTGTTAAAATATGCTATGATAAACCCACCTCATTTGTATTTTAACACTCCCATTGTTGATTGTGACAGCCAAGGAAAACGCCATGTACGCTGAAGAAACCACCACCAATAACCAAATCAAAGATATCATTGCGCGCGAAATTTTAGACTCACGCGGCAACCCAACCATTGAAGCCGATGTGATTTTAGCGGATGGTACTATCGGTCGTGCAGCAGCACCATCGGGGGCATCGACAGGTTCACGTGAAGCGCTTGAGCTGCGTGATGGTGATGCATCACGCTATCTGGGTAAAGGGGTCAAAAAAGCCGTTGCCAACGTCAACAGTGAAATTCGTTCATCACTGGTTGATATGGACGTATCCAAACAACAAGACATTGACAACAAATTATTAGCGCTTGATGGCACAGAAAACAAAGAAAAATTGGGCGCCAATGCGACCTTAGCAGTATCTTTAGCAGCAGCCCGTGCCGCCGCACAATCACAAAAACTGCCACTTCACCAGTACATTGCCAACCTACGTGGGCAAACATCACTATCAATGCCTGTGCCGATGATGAACATCCTAAATGGCGGTGCCCACGCGGACAACACCGTTGATATCCAAGAGTTTATGATTGAGCCTGTTAATTTTACCAGCTTCGGTGAAGCGTTGCGTGCAGGTACAGAAGTGTTCCACAGCCTAAAATCTGTGCTAAAAAAACAAGGTCTAAACACCGCAGTCGGTGATGAAGGTGGCTTTGCACCGAACTTACGCTCAAACGAAGAAGCGATTACTGTCATCATGCAAGCGATTGAGCAAGCAGGGTATACCGCAGGTAAAGACATTTACTTAGCGCTTGATTGTGCCTCATCAGAGTTTTACAAAAATGGTCAATACGTACTTGAAGGCGAAGGCAATAAAGCCTTTAGTTCAGAAGGTTTTGCGGATTATTTAGCCAGTCTTGTGAGCCAATACCCAATTATCTCGATTGAAGATGGTCTAGATGAAAGCGATTGGGATGGCTGGGCGTACTTAACGCAAAAATTGGGCGACAAAGTACAGCTCGTGGGTGACGATTTGTTTGTGACCAACCCAAAAATCCTACAAGAAGGTATCGACAAACACATTGCCAATGCGATTTTGATTAAATTTAACCAAATCGGCACGTTATCAGAAACCTTAGATGCCATTTATCTAGCGAAGAAAAATGGCTATGCCACCGTCATCTCACACCGCTCAGGTGAGACTGAAGACAGCACCATCGCTGACTTAGCCGTGGGGACAGCTGCAGGTCAAATCAAAACAGGCTCACTGTGCCGTTCTGACCGTGTTGCCAAATACAACCAACTACTTCGTATCGAGCAGATGGTCACCGCAAGCTACCACGGTGCTGACGAGTTTATCGGTTTACGCAACCCAAAAGCCTAACTTTAAAAGCCTAACTTTAAAAGCTTAGCGCCAAAAGCCTAACTTCAAAAGCTTAAATATTAAAGCTTGATAAAGCATTGAAGTGATAAAAACCTTAACCCATGACATTGAATTTGCTACAATGCGTGGGGTAAGGTTTTTTTATGCCAAAAGTTTTTATTATTGAGTGCTGTCATGATTTATTTGCGTCAACTGTTTATGATTATTTTTGCGGTGATTGTGTTGGTATGTCTACAATACCAGTATTGGTTTGGCACCAATGGTCGTGGCGATTTGGCAGCGTTAAATAAACAAATCAGCGAACAGCAATCCGTCAATAGTGATCAGCAAAAAGCCAATGAGGTATTGCTTGCCGATGTCAAAGACTTAAAAAGCGGACTTGAAGCGGTGGAAGAACACGCTCGCTCTGATTTAGGTTTAATCAAGCAAGGCGAAACATTTGTGCAAATGTCGACCGCTAGCAGTGTCTACAGTACCGATGTGGTCACACCGACCGCCCACAACACCGCCACGCCTCACCCATAAAATGTATACAAACTGCCAAAGTTATATTTGTCTCAATTTTTACTGTCAACTGTTTACTTTATTGTTGAAAAGACGCCATGTCAGAACTTAACGCGATACCTGCCAATTTATCTAACAACTTTACGATTGACACTGTGGTCGTCGCTGCAGGCGTTGGCAAACGCTTTGGGAGCCAGATGCCAAAACAGTACACCCATATTGGCGGTCAGACGGTGCTACAACACAGCATAGCGGCGCTAAGCAAAGTCCACCAGCTAAATACTTGCTATTTGGTAATTTCTGAAGAAGATACGATTGCCAAAACACTGGACTTTAGCATGCCAATCGAGTGGGTGATAGGTGGCAAGGAGCGAATGAATTCGGTGTTTAACGCCGTGCAAACGATTTGGCAACAATATCAAAATCCCCTCCGTGACAAAGCCTTCAGTGAAAAAGCTAGTCATCATACGTATGATAATCATTGGGTGCTGATTCATGATGCTGCGCGTCCTTGTGTCAATCCAAGCGATATAGAAAAATTGATCACACAGACCACGCAGCAATTTTTGCAACAGTCACAGCAAAAGCAAGGGCAGGAGTCAGCGGGTGGCTTATTAGCAGTACCGGTGCGCGATACGGTCAAACAAATCATCCATGCACAAGACCAAGTGTTGGCACAAAAAACGCTTGATCGCAGCCAGTTGTGGCTAGCACAAACCCCGCAGATTTTCCCATTGGCAACACTGTATTATTATCTAACCCAAGCGATTGAGCAAACGATTGCGTTTACCGATGAAGCCAGTTTATTTGAGCATTTTGGCAAACAGCCGTTATTGGTGGAAGGCAGTCATAGCAATATCAAACTGACTTTTCCAGAGGATTTGCAGTTTGCGCAGGTGTATCTGGCAAAACCTTAGCAAAAATGGCTTGGCAACAAATTGAGGTTACCGCTAAAAGTGCATAAGAAAAGAAGCCCATAACAAAAAAAGCGCACGAGCAAAAAACAGGAAAGAGAATTTATAAAGCTACAAAAACAAAAAAGCCATACTTAATTAGCATGGCTTTTTAACTGTATTTTTTAGCGTTACCACTAAAAAAATTGGCGTCCCCACGGGGATTCGAACCCCGGTTACCGCCGTGAAAGGGCGATGTTCCACATTAGCCAAATTGTGGCAAAGATTCTACCACATATAATAAGTTATCTGGGCTTAAATGTGCGTAACGCTGCGTTATTCGCGTGTCAGAATGACCGAGTAACTGCGAGACATGATAAAGGGGTACACCGCTTGACACCAGCAAACTAGCGAAAGTGTGCCTTAAATCATGAATACGGCAATCAATGCCTGAACGTTCTTTAGCCCAAAGCCAAGCTTTACGAAAACTTTTATAACGATCATTTGTCCTGGTATTCAAAAAAACAAAGCCAGTATCGAGCGGGGAAAGCTCAGAAAAAGCAATAATAGCCTGATTATTCAAAGGTTTATAAACAGTCTTTTTATTCTTAGATAAAGAATTGCGAACAATCAAATAACGATCATCAAGAAAAACATTGTCCCATTGGAGAGTTAATAGCTCACCCGAGCGCGAACCCGTATTTAATAATAATGATATATAAGAACGAAAAAGCGGGTTAGAGTATTGCTTGCAAGTCTCCAAGAGCAACGAACACTCACCAGCATTTAAGTACTTGGGTATAAAATCCGACTCAAAAAGATTAAACCCGTTAAACGGATTTTTTATGTTTATGTCATTGTGTTTGTTGTAATAGTTAATTGCGCTCCTAGCAATATTCAATTCACGATTAACCGTAGCATTTTTGACACCCGACAAGGTACGTAAACTACAATAATCATGAATATCATCTATCTTGATAGAATCCTTACCAGCAAAAAACATCAAATGATTAAACTTATCAAGGTAATCATGATTAGATTGATAAAGACCATTACGACTATAATAGTCAAGTATTGCTAAAAAGTTCATTTTTAAATCTCGTTACAAGGCGAAATTACCCAGCAACAGACTAAGACCTTGTTAAATGTAATTGACTTGACGCAATAGTCACACGCACCAAGGCAGCACTAATAACAATAGATAAAGCGGTATCCATACCCGATAGACCTAGAAAAGACAATGCAATATCTGATCCGCCTTGCATATTCGCAATGGCGTTAGATATCATATTATCAAATATTTTAGATAATGCCGTATATGAGACAAGACCAAGACCAGCACCAAGCAACAGCCGCTTTATGCCTACTTGCATGAGTGCCAAGCCAATTTGATAGAACATATTACCCATTTTTACGCCCTACCCCTGCCACAATAAACGCACCTGAGACATAGCCAAAGCCAACGACAAAGGGGCGTAATTTAGTCATAAAATCACAAAGCGGCTGATAATTTAATTCATCATGAAAATTCACCATAAGCGAGGATATACTTATATCAAGTGGCGTTGGTGCAGGACACTGATTATCAAACTTAACTTTGTTTGTATCGATACTGGGCAACTCAAAATCTTTTATATCAACTTTGCCATTTTCATCAGGTTTATCAAATTTCTGTTGAAACCAATCGGACATATCACACATTTTTTTATTAAATTCGGTCTCATTACATTTATGCATTTTCTCTAAATTTTCATTCACTTTATCCAGCTTTTCATTCGTTTTTTTAAATTCATCTAATGATTGAGTTAAAAGTTGGTCTATTTTATCAAGTTTTTCTTGAGTAATTTTGTCACTATCAAGCAATTCTTTATTCGCTTGCTTAATAGTATCAGTAAGATTTTTAAAACGTAATTCTTGGTTTTTATCTAACTGCTCAACCGTAGTATTTAACTTCTTAGCCTCATCAACCAACTTAATAATATTACTGTTAACATCTTTTAAATCAGTAGCTAACAAGTCAATTTTATCTTGAATTTTTTTAATTTCTTCTCTAGTTTTATCATCACTATCAAGTAATTTTTGATTAAGTTCAGTTTGTAATTTAGCAAGGGCAGAAATAGCTTGTAATAACTGCTCACAACATTCACCACATGAACCGTCATCTTTTGGTACTGGCGGTTCAATACAAATGTCACCAACTTTAAAAGAACCAGCAGGGCAAGTTTTGGGTTCATCTTTTTTTACACATTCACCAGCAGAGTTTTTTACATAACCCGCTTCACAGGTTTTTTCTTCTGGCTTAGCTAAATCAAGGGGCTTGTCATACTCACCTTCTTTTGTGAGGTCAGCAACGGCAGTTGTTACAGCAGCGACACTATCAGCATGACCCGTTTTTGCATTGTCGTAGATTTTATCTGAAACCGTAGGGATAGGAATAGATTTCCAGTCATTCGAGGCGACAGGGACAGCAGGTAAACATTGTTGAGAAACAGGATGCCCACCATCAGAATTTGTAAAAGTAGCATAACCCGTAGCATTATGAATACCATAATAAGTCCAAGCCGCAACACCAGTTTCAGAGGCGCGATAACCCTTAGCATAACCAACAGTGCAAATTGGGTCAGTAAAAGAATACTCACCCGTGACAGCGTTTTTGTCCCTATATTTGATAGCGTTATTTGCAGGATCAAGAACCCAATCAATAGCATCAAACGCAATACCAGTAATTTGATTAATAGCCAAGGGTATAGCAGCACCAGCAATAACACCGCCTAAAATACCCTTGGCAATCTTTGAAGTAACGGGACTTTTTGCAACGGTAGCAGTTGCTCTAGCACCATTTTTGACAGCAGAAACAACACCAGCAACGGCATCAAAGCCCGAAAAAGTCCAACCAGCAGGACTAGCAGCGTTAGCAGAAACAGGCGAAAAAAAAGCTAATTGGATCGCTAAAAAACAAACCATTATTTTTTTAAATAGTTGGCGCATGATTAGCAATCCTATTTGAACAAAACGAGATAAGAACAAACAATGATTAAAACATAAGGTAAATAATCTAATAACATAATCTAGCCTCTTAAATCATATTAGTAGATTAATTAAAAATTGACTGTCGGAGTCAGTCAACTACAGCCAAGTTATACGAAGTGATTAGATAGCACGACGTACAAGTTTCCAAACACGCAAGGCAACATAAACACCAAGAGAAGCAGAAGCAATTTTAGCGACTGGGGTTTTAGCGTCTGCAACTTCACCAGCGATATCATTTACGTCAACGCCACTTGTACCAGTCAAATCAGCATGAGCAGACATTGCGCCAAGGGTTAAAGTTGCAGGAATAACCACTTTAGCCAAAGTTTTGTTATTGATAGCTTGTTTAGTGGTTGCTAGGCGTTTTTTCATTTGAGCGAATTTAGACATTTTAGTCTCCTTTAGTTGATCGCTTTTTTTAGTACAGTGAATACCCAAGCTAGGATAATAACGCCCAATGTTGACATGGTTATTTGCCCCATTTCAGCCTTGGACAACTTAGGAAGTAATGGCTCAGGTTGTTTCATTACTGCCCAAGTTTTACAAGCCCCGTTAGTTGTATCAACATCAATACAAACGAGACCGATTTTTGTTTCAAGTATATTTGGCGGTATGGTTGCAGCGACTTCACTAGCCATTACACACCCCCAGCACTTGCTATAGTTTGAGCGACATTATTTGTCGCGGGTATTTGCGTTTGTGGTATTGGTTGCACAGACGCAGCTACTTGATTATTTTGCAATATCCGCATGATTGGTTTTTTGCCATGTGCGTATGCGAGACAATCTTTATAAGTTAATTCAAGCGGTAAACCGTCTTTATTGTATGCCGTACACTTGCCACCAAAGTTAATAACATTAACGGGCATTGACTGTAATTTTTGTGCGTATGCGTCTATTGGCGGTTGCGGTGTCGAAGCTGAAGGCGAGGACATAGCAGAGACAGCCGAAGCAGTTTGGGGCGCAGAAGCTAAAACCGTGGGCGCAGACGTTGACGCAGTAGCCGAGGCGGATTTTTTAGCCGAAGCAGGGTTAGCGAGTTTTTGTACTTTTGGATCAAACCAGCCATAACCAGCATAAGCAAAAAGAGCCAAGGGCAACAGGACAAACGCGGCAGTTTTAGGCGGTATCTTAATTTTTAAACCGTCGTTTTTGACTTGTGCAGAGTCGTAATAGTCATAACATTTTTTTGGATAAGTAAATAAAAACTTTGTTTCTACAGTGCGTTGGGCTTCACGTCCCATTGGGTTTTTTTCAGCTTTATTTCGCCACATATAGCAAGTAGCAAGTTTTGCCCCGTAAGGTCTAGCCAAATGATAATGTTCTTGGATCACGTCTAAAATGTCTTGGTGTAATCGGTTGGGTGCTTGAGTGATAAAAATAATGGTGTGCCCACGTTTACGAGCAAGGGTTAATTCCTGCACGGATATATGAGACAAGCCACGTTTACGGGCAAATCTAGGGTTTAATTGTGCCTCGTCATAAATGATATAGCTATGGTCAGGTGTGGTTCTCCAATCGTCAGGACTGGGCAAGACACCCTCAATTTTTAGACCCGTAATGTCTGCGTAATAAGTGCGTTTTTCCTCAACTGGGCGAGTCTCATTTTTTTCAATGTCATTGACCAAGTCAGCAACAACTTTTAAAGTTTTGCCCGAACCCATGACGCCAGTAACCAAGACCACATTACTCATAAGCCACCCGTTGAAATGTGGTAAAGGCTAATAAAAACGTAGCAGAAATAAACGCCTGAACTAATGCCCAATCTATAGCTTGATGAATTCTAGAAACATCTTTATAAAAAATGATGGCAAAAATAGAATAAGCAATCGCACCAACATAGGCAAAGAAGCAAAGTGCCTTAAAACTTTTGAATAGTTTATTGTTAACATAGGGTTGTAAGGCAACATGAGCATAGTTAGGGTTAAACACATATTTTTTAGCGTTACGGATCGTTTGGGCGTTGCTTAAATCTTTTGTTAGCTGGTCAAACTCATAGACAAACAAATTATCAAAGGTTTCAACAATGTGAAAATGCTTGTCTATGAATTTAAAATCAGATCTAGTATGTGCAGACAAATCAAAAAAATATTTGTCTTTATCATCAAGTAAAAAATACACGTCGTTATTATCTTCAAAACACCATTCGATAATTTTTTTATACAAATCCTCACCAAAATAAGTATATTGTGAGGTACAGTAATTAGGCAAAGCAGCCGTTAGGCTACTCATTAATGCTTTGCGCTGGATTGATTGACCGCCAGTAATTAGAGTAATCATTTTTTACGACCTTTCAAATGTGCTGGACGATTTTTCAATAATTTGAATAAATCAGTGATAAAAACAATAAATAAAAAAAGTTCAATCAATAAACGATATACAAAAATCGTATAAGCGATCATGACGCCAAACAAAACAAACAGAAAAATATCAGATTGAAAAAACTTAATGAAAAAATCATAAGTCATTGCCTGATCTAAATTACTTGGTAATGCTGGAGCAGTCTTAGCAACAGCCGTTAGCAAGTAAGTAGGCAAAAAGATAGCAAAAACAAAAGCTGTCCAGCGTACCAAACGCCAGTAAATTTCATTGTCGTTATTACTATCTAAATCAGGCAAAACAAATGATTTTTTCATTGGTTAGACCTTATGGCTTAGCTGGAATGGCTGAAGCCGCGTTAGTTGGTTTTTGGTTGCGTGGTACAAGCTGCATTTCTTGGATAGTATCAAAATCAGCGTGTAGGATAAGTTGAACAGTTTCACCTTTTTTATCAACAATATCCGTCATAACAACATCTAAATAAAACGGGTATTGATGCTCATTAAATTTATGAATATCGTCAATTTCTTGATAACGATAAATTGCTTGTGCAATACCACCAGCTTTTTCACCGTTTTGAGTTGTTTTAGTATTTTTATGACTGACTAATACATCAATGAAAACATGACTTTCATAGTTAGTGGGTTGAACACCCTGAACTAACAATTTACGTTGATAAAAGTCAGATGGATCATAAGTAACATCATTGACCGTAATAGTTTGTGTTAAATCTAGTTTTGCCATAAGTTGCTATACTCCTAGTTAGTTAGCATGTTGCATTTTGGGAATTGTGAGCACATCAATACGCTCAGGTACATCTTTGTTGCTGATGTCAGTTAACATGTCTAAAGTGAACTTATCATCACCATAGACAGTACGAAAAAAATGTATATAACGTCCAAATTGTTTTTTAGTAATTGAAAGAGCATGTTCAAAAGTAATTAACTGCTGACGCTCAACTACATCAAATTTTTCAGGGGTTTTAGCACTATCAAATACATGAAAACATGGGTAACTAGCTAAAAAACGCTTAGTAGGTGAAATCAAGACATCAGGAGTAATATGAAATTGATTGTATCTATATTGAACTTCTACACGCAACCAAAGACTATCTTTATCGCCTAATTGCTTACCCTTTTCATAAATCCTAGTTAATTTAGAGGATTGAGACGAACCAATATAAATAGATCTACCTTTACCGTTAGGACGTTTCCAATTTCCATATTTTTGAATATCAGGTTTACGACCTTGACTAGCAAAACCGCCAATGCTGTCTTGCTTATCAAAAAAATCTATATCGAGTTTTCCATCAAAATCATCATAAGCTAGGTCAACACGGGTAATACGTGGATTACGGGCAAACATATCCAACCAAGCATGTAAATGACCCTCCCAACCAATTTTGCCAAAGGTGCAACCAGTACCATAAATAGTAATTAAGACAGTATCTTTTTGACCGCCAATACAAACAATGCCAGCTTTATGCTCAAGCATAAAAGTGCGATCATAGAAATTCATACCACTTGGACGTTCATAATCAACACCAAAACCGATTATGTCGGATAGAACAGAACTGACATTTTTAATAATTTCAGATTGACGCTGAATAGGGTCATTTAATTTCGTGTTGTAGTTATCAAAAGTAGTGTCGTGCATGGTGACAGTTAAGTAATCTATTCTTACTATTTCATTAGTTGCTAAACGTTCAGCAAGTAAAGTTCTTAAACCACCAGCAGTAATAACCGCATCAGTTTCTATCAAAGGATAGGCAGAATAATCGGCATCAGTAGCAATATGCGGGTTAATAAAATTAGGTTCTAAAGCTGGGTTTAACAAAACCTGTCTATTTGTATTAGGTAAGCTAAAAAATGGAATATCCACATCTTTTTGAGGCAAAGTCTTAGCAAGGTGCTTTTTAATAAGCTCCTGATATTGCTTACCGTTTTGCGTAAAATCGTGCATTTCTCACCTTATGTACTTTACCCCCATGTTATTAGTGGGGGGCTTTGCCCGTTTGTTTTTTTGGCTGCGCCTGCGTCGCTTAGTCGTGCGCTCCGTCCAGTTGGGCGGTGCTCCAAGCCGCGCCGCTTATCGGCTTGCCTTGTATCTTTTTGGGTTTAGGTGTGTGTTTGAACCCTTGCCCTGATGTTTCTTTTTAAGTTTGAACCCTTGGACTTACCCACCGTATGCCCCGTCCTGCTTCTTCGGTTGGCTCAAGGGGGCATTGGGGTGAGCCCCACCGCCAACCGAAGAAGCAGGACGGGGCAACCGTGGATAAGTCCGCTTAGTGTGTTGTAATTCGCTCCGAACTGGCTAAATGCGGAAGTTGAGCATTTGAGCAGTTCGGTAAAATACTCCCCCAAAACCTAGGTTTTTTAAAAAAACCGTTGGTTTTGAGTGAGTCCGAGGCGTTTTATGCGTCTAGCGTCGCACCGTCGCAATCGGTCAAGGGCGCGGATTGTCGCCCCTTGCTGTCGTGGTTACGGCACAATGCACCGCCTAGACACCGCCACGACTCCCAAAAACTTGGCTGAGGGCGGTTAAAGCCGTTATATCCCCCACGCTTCGCACTGACCTACAACGCCAAGGGTTTACACCCAATATAGCGCAACGGTACACACGGCAAACCAAGTCTGTTTTGGTCACTCCTACGGTTGTCCGCTTTGTCTAGATCCCCCAGTAGCGGACTGAAAATCAAGACGTTAACGCTGTCGTCACTAACCCTACCACCCGTTAACGCCTATAAAACATTAAAAGCGTCGGTTATCAGGTAACGTAACCGTATAAAACAGGTAGAAAAGCAGCGCAAAACACGCAATAAAAACCAGTTGCCAAAACGTCATAGCAATATAAGTTATGACTCTTTGAGACAAGAGAACGTTATCATGCAAAAGTGATGTGTAAGTCATAGAGCAGCCCCCAATCTTTGAGACTGCATATTTTTATAAGGGGTGTCGCTGGCGGCTGGGGACAACACAGCGACGGGGGGAGGATTGACGCCTGACTCACAAGCTACAAAGTCACTAGGAGCATTGTTAGCTTGCTCCGATAAGTCAGACGCCAAAGTATTGTTTAAAATATTACTTTCATGTTTCTCAGAACATTTTAAACAGTAAGGGATATTAGGATTTTCTAAAATAGCAGAACAATCCCAACACTTATAAATTTTAGGTTTAGGTTTTTTATTAATGTAATCTTGCATTGTTAACACCTCGGAGTAGTGATAATTTAAAGGTGGCTAATAACTGCGCTAACAGTTATTAGCCTATTCAATAACCGCAAAGAGTTCTAAGCCATGACAGTTAATGAATTTAGTGACCAATTCGCTAATGGTTACCATGTGATAGCGATTGGATTAATTTTTTTATCAATCATTTACTTTCTTTTATTTAGAAAGAAGTGATATGATTTAAAGTTAAACCCCTTTATGGTGTACACCATATTATGGTGTAAAGAAGGAGTTAAAAAATACCTTGCGGTATTATTTCAATATACACCATATTATGGTGTAAATCAATAGGAGCAAATAATGATTAAGCAGTTATTTGATAAGGCAATTTCAAAAGCTGGTAGCCAAGAGAAACTAGCAGAAAAACTAGGAATAACTCAACAAAGAGTTAGCACATTCAAAAACTATAAAGGAAAAGGATTAAAACCAAGTGATGCAATGCTAGGAGAATTGGCGGAATATGTAGGACTAAACCCAATTGAAGTAATCTTATTATGCAAAGAAGAAACAGACAAAGAAAAAGCCAGTTTATGGCTAAACTGGCTTAATAAATATGAGTGGCGTCCCCACGGGGATTCGAACCCCGGTTACCGCCGTGAAAGGGCGATGTCCTAGGCCTCTAGACGATGGGGACACTAGCACGCTTAGTTTATAGCGCGACCTCGACCGCTTTCACCGTTAATGTCGAAGTGGAGCGTATAATATATATTTTTATTTTTGCCGTCAACTGTTTTTTATGTATTTTTTTATATTTTTAAAAATTAGTCCACAATAGGGTGGCTCAAGATAGTTGATAGAGCGGCAGGACAAGCGCATTAGCCAACTAATGCGCTTAATTACAGTGTTTTCTAAAAAGTGTGGTCTAAAAATTTAGCGCCATGCTTATGAGTGATCATTTCGATGCGACTCAGATGTCGTATGAGCATGCGTTGTATGAGATTGCGGCGGCAGATTAGCGGCTTTATTTTTTAAATGATAGCGAATCCAACAATGGGTTACGATGCTAATCACAATCGATAAACTGATAAAACCCAAAATAGTCATCCAGATTTTACTATCCACTTGCATACTTGATCCTTGTGAGACAATCTAAGTTAACGCTGATTATCGATGCGCTGGCTATCAATACTTTGATTAGCTGCCATTGTTTGATTGCGAATCGCATCATCGCGCTGTTTTTTCTTGAGTCGGAACGTTAGCCATAAATATGTTAATATGCCTAAGATTACGGCAGCAATCATATACATAATAATAGTAGTCCAAATACTGTTATCTACGCCCATGAAAGAGTCCTTTTTATTATTGTTAGCATTAGTGTAACAGGTCTTAACAGCTATTTTACGTCATTCACGTAATGATGTGTGGTAGCCATGTTACCGAACTATTTTCAAACACTGTGCTAAGCGTCTGCAAAAGCACTTTTCTGCACTTTTTCATATTTTTACGTTAATATAATTGTCTAAAAAACGCTTCGGCAACTGACACGGTTGCAGCAAGGAAAATAATTATGAAAGTAGTCATCAGTGATGGCATCGAATACGCCCTAAATCTTAATTATCGTACCATCGATATTGAATCGACCGACTATACCAATATTGCAGCGATTGTGGTCACGATGACGGACTTGCCGCGCGTGTATCAAGATATTGAAGATTTGGGGTTTGCCATTCCGATATTTGTGGCGATTGAATATGGTGATGTAGTGCCTGATGAATGGCTACCCAATGTGTATGGTGTGCTAGAGTTGGCAGATGATCAAAAGTTTTATAACGGACAATTGGTCAATGCGGCAGCGGCGGATTATATCGCCACGCTCGATCCGCCTTTTTTCCAAGCCTTGATGGACTACACCGACTATGGCAATGCGGCGTTTGACTGTCCTGGGCACCAAGGCGGACAGTTTTTTCGTAAGCATCCTTCGGGCAGACGCTTTTATTTATACTTTGGGGAAACGCTGTTTCGTGCCGACTCTTGTAATGCCGATGTCCGTCTTGGCGATTTGCTAATTCATGAAGGGCCAGCGTATGAAGCACAAGCGCATGCAGCGAAAGTTTTTAATGCCGATAAAACCTACTTTGTGCTCAACGGTACTTCCTCTTCCAATAAAATTGCCATTGGTGCGTTAGTAGCGCATGGTGATTTGGTGCTGTTTGACCGTAACAATCACAAATCTGTGTACCAAGGCGCCTTAACCATGGCAGGTGGTACGCCTGTGTATTTAGAGACCGACCGCAATGCTTATGGTTTGATTGGCGGCATTCCCGCCCATTGTTTTGAAGAAGCCGAAATACGCGCGCGTATTCGTGAAGTTGCGCCCGACAAAGCGGCTGATGCCCGCCCATTTCGCTTGGCGGTAATTCAGCTGGGCACGTATGATGGCACTATTTATAACGCCCGCCAAGTGGTCGATCGCATCGGGCATCTGTGTGACTATATTTTGTTTGACAGTGCTTGGGTGGGTTATGAGCAGTTTATCCCGATGATGCGTGATTGCTCGCCCCTGCTACTTGAGCTAGGTGAAAATGATCCGGGAATTTTGGTGACCCAATCGGTACACAAGCAACAAGCGGGCTTTTCTCAAGCCTCACAAATCCATAAAAAAGATAACCATATCAGCGGGCAAGCCCGTTATGTCAATCATAAACGCTTTAACAACTCGTTTATGATGCACGTGTCGACCTCGCCGTTTTACCCGTTGTTTGCCTCACTTGATGTCAATGCCAAAATGCATGAAGGAAAAGCCGGTCATCGCATGTGGCATGAGTGTGTCATCGGCGGTATCGAAGCACGTAAAATGCTGCTAGACACTTGTACCATGATTTTGCCATTTGTTCCGCCTACAGTAGATGGGCAAGCTTGGCAAGACTACGATACCGAAACCATTGCCCATGATATTCGTTTCTTCCGCTTTGAGGCAGGCGCGCGCTGGCATGATTTTCAGCATTATGCCGATGACCAATACTTTATCGACCCGTGCAAATTGCTACTGACCACACCAGGTATTGATATGCAAACCGGTGAGTATGAAGCAACAGGGATTCCTGCCGCGATTTTGGCGCATTATCTGCGTGAAAGCTCGGTCATTCCAGAAAAAGCCGATTTAAACTCGATTTTATTTTTGTTGACGCCTGCCGAAACCTTGGCAAAATTCCAGCACTTGGTCGCCCGTATCGTCCGTTTTGAAAAACACATCCGCGAAAACAGCCCCGTTACCCAAGTGTTGCCGACACTGGCTAAGGCATACCCGCAGTACCGCAAACTGAGCATCAATGAGCTGTGCCAACTGATGCATAACTTCTATGCCAAGCATCAGCTGAACAAACGACAAAAACAAATGTTCGAGCGCGAACATCGTCCCAAGGTTGCTATAAGCGCGTTTGATGCGCATAACGCCTTTATCCGTAATGAGGTCGAGCTGGTATCGCTGCACGACATCAAAGGCAGAATCGCCATGGAAGGCGCGCTACCGTATCCACCAGGGGTGTACTGTATCGTACCTGGCGAAGTGTGGGATGGTGCAGTGCTTGATTACTTCTTGGCACTGCAAGAAGGGGTTAATCGCTTGCCAGGCTTTGAGCCAGAGGTGCAGGGCGTGTACTGGGAGTATGACGATCAAGGTAAAAAGGTTGCCTATGCCTATGTTTTAAAACAGCCTCACCAAATTTGATTGACGGTTTTTGATTCATAGGCTTTCTCGGTGAAGTCTATATTTGGCGCGTTTGCAGCAGTAACCAATGGCGCAAAATTTGGTCTGTATAGATTGCTCTGTATAGATAGGCGCGATGTTATTTAATTAAATGATAATCATTATTATTTACATTCTCAATCTATTATTGGATAATGACGGCTCAATTTTTTAAGAGGCAGTCAAACAATGACAATGAAAGATTTTCGTCTCTACATGAGGCTTGGGCACCGCTATGTTGGATTCTTTATGGTTGGCATTATGCTGGTCTATTCGCTAAGTGGCATGTTGCTGGTATTTCGCGATACTGATTTTTTAAAATCTTCAAAAACTGTCAACCAAGTCGTGGCAACCAATCTTGATGAGAAAAATCTAGCCAAAACCCTAAAGATGAAAAACATCGATTTTAGGGGGCAGCAGGGTGATATACAGCTTTTTAAAGATGGGCAGTACAATACCAAAACCGGTGAGGTGACTTATACTAGCAAAAAACTGCCTGTGGTATTAGATAAAATGGTGAATTTTCATAAAGCGCCCTCTAAAGGTAGTATGGGTGGGCTGAATGTATTGTTTGGCTTGAGTTTATTATTTTTTGTGCTGTCGAGTTTGTTTTTATTCACCCCAAGCTCCAAAATTTTTAAGCGTGGCTTGGCATTTGTGGCGGTGGGAGCGATCATGTCGGTGATTTTGCTGCTGTTGTAAATAAATCTACTAACAAATTTGGTAGGGTAGCGCCTTATGGCATAAACCCGATTTTCATATTGGTGTAATATTGGGCGTAATAGCTACGCTGCCATCGATTCACCGAGATGGATTCACCGAGATGGATTTACTTCAGTTTTGCCACAAAAAGTTTTTTAGCAAGGTTTTCGCGCCTTCGGTGGCGAAGGATTCTGGGTGATATTGCACCCCTTGAATCGGATAGTCACGGTGGCGAATGCCCATAATTTCATCGCCTGCTAGACTGGCATCTTTGAGGTTTTTATCACTATGTTGCTCACTAGATACCACACTGGTCACTAGCAAACAATCGGGGAGTGAGGCGGCGTCGACCATCAGTGAATGATAACGCATGATGTCAAGCTGCTGTGGTAAACCTTGATACATGCCTTGACCATCGTGGCGAATCGGTGACGTCTTGCCATGCATGGGCACATTGGCTCGCACCACTTGACCACCAAAAAAATGCGCAATGCCCTGCATGCCAAGACACACGCCTAGCAGCGGTATGGTTTTGCCAAGCTCAGTAATGACCTCACCACACACGCCAAAATACGCAGGGTCATCGGGGGAACCTGGACCGGGTGAGATGATAATGCGGTCAGGATTCATGGCTTGGATATCCGCTAAGCTAATCTCATTATTGCGTTTGACAACCACGTTAAAAGGCTGATTGTCTGCGGCTAAAATCTCACCAATATATTGGTATAGGTTAAAGGTAAAAGAATCGTAGTTATCAATAATTAACACTTGCATAGTCAACTCTAAAAATAGGTTTGGCGGTTATTCTAAACGTTTAAAATACTGCTGATGTACCTTGCTATCATACCAATTCATCATAACCCTTGTCTGTCTTAAGCTATCGTTATGATTAAAAACTAGCTTACGACACTGGCGCAAAATTGGACAGTACAACTTTCATCGCAGACAATTTTCGTACGATTTCTTCATATTCGTCTTCAGGATTGGAATCATATACATTGCCACCGCAAGTTTGCGCATACGCTTTTTCGCCATTGATAAACAGCGAGCGAATCGGAATAGCAAAAATACAATCCCCATTAAAACAAAACTGACCGAGTGCGCCACCGTAAGCACCGCGACCATCGGGCTCTAGCGTATTTATAATTTTCATCGCTTCAATTTTGGGTGCGCCCGATAGCGTGCCTGCGGGAAAATTACTGGCAAGCGCGGTGAACATATCATGATTAGGGTCAAGAATACCGACGATTTCACTGGAGATATGCTGGACATGTGAAAAGCGCTTGATATCCATTAAGTTACGCACTTTAACCGTCCCAAAGCGTGCCACCCGCCCGATATCATTACGATGTAAGTCCACCAACATATTATGTTCGGCGATTTCTTTGGGGTCATTGAGCAAGGCGCGCGCTAATTGGCGATCTTCGGTCTCATCCTTGCCGCGCTTGGTGGTGCCTGCCAGTGGGAAGGTTTCCATCTCACCATTGCGCAATCGGAACAACAACTCAGGCGATGCGCCAATAATTTTTTGGGCGCCAAATTTGACATAGTACATATGCGGTGACGGGTTGACTTCGCGCAGTTTACTATAAATTGGCATGCTATCGCCTTGGATGCGATAATGCGACTTGAAACCCACTTCACACTGAAAAATCAGCCCAGCTTTAATGTCTTCTTTGACTTTCATCACCGCTGCCGCATGTTGCTCGCGGTTCATCCCATCGCCCAAATGCTCAGCAGTGGGCTGCGTATAGTCAGGCGAAATAGCGGTCAATAATGACTTGATTTCGTCAATACGATTGCTTTGGTGGTCGGTATCGTAATAATAATAAAAAATTTCACCGGTCATCTTATCAAGGCTTAACCCATCTAAGTAGACCCCGAATTTAAACGGCTCGAAATCATCACTGGTTTGAATATTAAGGGTCGGCTCAAAAAAATTGACACTATCAAATCCCAAAAAACCGACCAATCCACCGGTATGGCTACGTGAAATCACATGTTGTGGGGTGATTTCGCGCAGTAGTTGGTAAGGATTGTCACAGATATAATCCGTGCTTTCCCCCGTGCGATTGTTGGTGATAGTCAAGGTATGGCGATCTTTTGCCAACACCGTCATCGCAGGGTCAAAGCCGATGGCATGATGACGTGAGATATAGCTTTCTTCGCCCAACGATTCTAGTAAAAAACAGGTAGCGTATTTGGCTTCGATGCGTTTAAAGAGTTCAAAAAAATCAATGTCTTGTGCAAGTTTAATCAGGTTTGGTTTGCTGGCAAGGGCGATTTTGGGCGGTTTGGCGTGTGTAGTCATCATAGTGTCTTAAATTTATAGTGTTTTAAATTTATAGTATGCTAAATTTACAGTATTTTAAATTTTAATCAATGTTTCAGTGTTCTAGTATGATGATACATTGTAATCAGATTAACCCCTGCTTGCAACTCTTTTATGGCATGCCAGTTATTTTCTCACGGATTTTCATCACCCTTCTACTCACCCCAAAGTATGTCACCCCAAAGTATGCTACTGTGATGGGCTTATTCACCCTCGAAGCCATTATCACAAATTTATAGGTTCAAATGACTCAGATTTGGCAATAATTGATTGATATCATGTTGACCATACGCTTTGGCGCCCCGTGATACCGTCGCAATGCCCACCCCCAAGCGCTCAGCGATTTCGCGTTGTGGTAGCGCTTGCTGAAACAAGGCAAAAATCTGAATGCGATTGGCGATTTCTTTTTGTTCTTTTTCAGTCAGTAGCGCTGCCAAAATTTCGCGGATAAAGTCACTATCATCGGTTTGGCTCAGTAGCTCAACCAAATAATCATAGGCGGGTAGGGATGATGGCGAAGTGTGCGGCATAGTAGGTTTTTTTTGAGTAAAAAATAACAAATAAAGCATTTCAGTGTTCTAGTATAATGATACATTTTACGGGGTTTAGCAACTGAACTCAATCGATTTTTATCCCTTTAAAAAACTAAAGAGGGGCGATGACTGGTTACGTTTGATTACAAAAGCGCAAATAACTGTATATTTAATCAAAGCTTAGTCGACACAAAGTCGCTTTAGCGAGGTTATATAATGTGGTTATAATAAAATTGCTTAGTTAAAAATCTAAGTGAGTTTATCAATTATAAATAATGACTATCAATCATAATTATTATAACCGCGTCGTTGTCTTTGGTTATTGTGTAGTAGTCTTAATGGGCAATTAAGAATGAGCAGTTAAGGTCAATGTCAAAAGGTAGCAGCGCGGTTTAAAGAGTTAGCTAACGCTAATGTTATTCAACACTAGTTTTATTCAAAATAGGGCACTTCATTATGACAACTAACGCTAAGAACAACAGTGAATTTTTGAAAAATATGGCTTTTAAAGAGGTCGATCACCAACCACAGCGGGCGGATTATCAATCTAACCAACCTGGCAATTCGATGCCGTTTAGCGATGCCCGTGGTAACTATCAGCGTAATATCGGTTTTGATACGGGACGTTTTAAAGACAGTAAAGTCTATATCGTCGGCGGCGGTATTGGCGGGTTGGCAGCGGCGTATTATTTTATCCGAGATGCCCATATCCCAGGCGAGAACATTACCTTTTTAGAAGAATTAGCGGTGCAAGGCGGCTCACTCGATGGCGCTGGTAATGCCAAAGACGGTTATATCATGCGCGGTGGTCGTGAGATGATTACCACCTACGAGAATTTTTGGGATATGTTCCAAGATATACCTGCGCTAGAGTTACCAGAGCCTTATTCAGTGCTTGATGAATACCGCCTGATCAATGACAATGACCCCAACTATTCTAAAGCACGGTTGATTCATAACAAAGGCGAAATCAAAGATTTTCACAAGTTTAATCTCAATAAAGCCGACCAACTTGCCATCGTCCGCTTATTACTAAAAAATCAAGACGAACTCGATAATCTCACCATTGAAGATTACTTTAGCCAAAGTTTTTTGGACAGTAATTTTTGGACGCTATGGCGTAGTATGTTTGCTTTTGAAAATTGGCACAGCTTACTTGAGTGCAAGCTTTACATGCATCGGTTTTTGGAAGCCTTAGATGGCATCAAAGATATGTCGACCCTGTTATTTGCCAAATATAACCAATATGACAGCTTTGTGGTACCTGCGCAAAAATTTTTAATCAATAAAGGCGTCAACCTACAAAGTGACACGTTAGTGACCGCGGTAGATTTTGAGCAGCAAGGCGACAAAAAAGTGGTGAAAGGGCTGACAACCACCCAACATGGTCAACAAGTCTATATCCCTGTAACAGACAATGATTTTGTGATTATTACCACAGGATCAATGACGGAAGATACGCGCTATGGCACCAGTGACACTGCGCCTGATATCCGTTTCGCTGATGATACAATGGGAAAAACGAAAGGCTGGGTACTATGGAATGACCTTGCCAAACAATCTGCTGTGTTTGGTCGTCCAGAAAAATTTAACCGCCATGTGCCCAAATCTGCCTGGATGTCAGCAACATTAACTTGCAAAGACTCGGCGTTTTTACGCAAAATCAGCGAAAAATACTGTGTCAATCCGCCGCTATCAGGCAAAACAGTCACAGGCGGTATTGTTACCATCACCGATTCCAACTGGCTTATGAGTTTTACTATTAACCGCCAACCGCAATTCCCTGACCAACCCAAAGACGTGGTGGTGATATGGGTGTATGGGCTATTGATGGATAAAAAAGGCAACTATGTGCCAAAAACCATGCCAGAATGTACGGGGCATGAAATTGTGACGGAGCTACTATACCACCTAGATTTGCTTGAGCAAAAAGATGATATTTTAGCCAATACTATCGCTAACACCGCCTATATGCCGTATATCACTTCGATGTTTATGCCACGTGCCAAAGGTGACCGTCCACAAATTGTACCCGAAGGCTGCACCAATTTAGGTCTCATCGGTCAATTTGTTGAAACCAACAATGATGTGGTGTTCACCGTTGAAACTTCGGTACGCTCGGCGCGGGTCGCGGTGTACACCCTCACAGATAGCAATAAGCAAGTGCCTGATATCGTGCCAACCCAATACGATATTCGCAACATACTCCGCTCTGCCAGTACACTCAACGATGACCAAGGCTTCATCGGGGAGGGCATACTGCGCCGAGTACTCGCCAATACCTATTATGAGCATATCTTGCCACCCGTCGCCAAAAAAGCGCCCAAAGACAGCTCGTTGATGCAGACGCTTGCCGAGCAATTTGAAGTAGTCAAAGCCTTTTGGCATAAAGAAGGGCAAAAAGATGAGCAAAAAGCGCGGGATAAAGAATAAGCTTTAATATACTTTTGTCCTCAAACCGAAAAATCCTCCTGCCGTTAGGAGGATTTTTTATCAGAAAAATTTCCTTTGTGCCTAAAAACCCTATTTCGTAAAATGGTGGTTTCAAGTATATTAAAGCTAAAATCACACATCATAAGGAATAAGTGATGAAACTATATACCATGAATGCCCCGCCAAACCCGCGCAAGGTCGACTTATTGTTAAAAGTCAAAGAGCTTGATATCAATGATATTCATAATTTACAAGTCATCAACGTGGATATTGGCAAAAACGAGCAAAACTCGCCGGAGTTTTTGGCGGTCAATCCATTGGGGTTATTGCCTGTATTAGTGCTTGATGATGGCACTGTGCTCAACGATTCACATGCCATTTGTGAATACCTTGATATTCGACTCGCAGGCAATGGTAAGCAAGTGATGGGCTCAGACCCTATACAGCGCGCCAAAATCACCGCAATGTCACGCAATGCGGAGTTTCATGTGCTGTATAACATGATGCTGGCTTTCCAGCATGGGCATCCATCTCGCGCGTCGGTGGGCAACCAAGTGCCTGGTATGGCAGAAGAGAGCATCAACCGTGTCAAAAAAGCCTTGCCGTACTTTGACAAGCTATTATCGGGTCATAAATACTTGCTCGGTGATCGACTCACTTTCGCTGATATCGTGTTGTATGTTGGCTTGGATTTTGGGCGGGTGATGAAGTTTAATCCAAAAGATGCCAGTGTGGTGGGTGACCATGTGGCACGTTTTTATGCGCAAATGAATGAGCGTTTTGTTAAAAAATAACGGTTGTTGACATAAAAAAGGGCAAGCTAGATGCCCTTTTTTTATTTGTAGGGATTATTCATTGCTTCTATGTAGCGCTTTTTTCAATCGCGCTAGGGTTGCCATCCCGACTGATTGTTAGCCATTAATGCACTAATGCCATCATATAGGATGTCATTGACCGGCGTGTCAATGCCATGCTTATCCCCCAATTCGCGAATTGTCCCTGCAAACAAATCAAGCTCACAGCGTCGCCCTGCTTTTAAATCCTGCCGCATTGATGGCATGCCTTTGGGATCCAGCGCATCCATAATCGCCAGCCATTTTTTGAAATCTTCTTCGGTCAAGGGTACGCCTTCAGCGTGTGCCACTGCCATCACTTCACGCATGGCGGCTTTGAACATCTCGCGCGCTTCACCCGCTTGTTGCACGGTATCAAAGGTGCCTTGATACAATGCCACAGTTTGATTGACGCCGGTATTTAGCATCAATTTGCCCCACAGCTGGCGCGGCATATCATCGCTTACTGAGTGCGGGAAATTGACTTGATTAAAGAGGGCATCGACTTGTTGCACGCGTGCGCGTTCAGCGCTATCAGTTGTCATCGCGCCAATGACCAATTGTCCATGATCGCGATAAATCAGTTGGCTACCATTTTTCCCATTTTTTTCATGCGGCTCATTTTTCATAGCGTCCATTTGCTGCGCCACACAATACACAATGCGCTCGTCACCAAAGGCGTTTGCCAACACTTTTTCGCTGGCGATGCCGTTGAGGGCAGAAACTAGCAGCGTATTGTCGCCAAGTTGACTTTTGATGAGCGGTAACACCTCGTTTAACTGATAAAATTTGGTACACACCATCACCAAATCGGCAGGACTTAGGTTTGAAGGAGGGCTTTCGTTTGGTGTGACATAGTTGAGTGTTAATGGCTCGCCATTCACCAATAAACCTTGCTGTTGGTAGCGGTTGACACGCTCACTATCGGCGACGATACGCAAGTTTTCAAAAGGCATATTTGGGGCTAATAGACTGGCAAATAACGCCCCTAATGAACCAAATCCAACAATGGCAATAATCGGTAAATCGTTCATCTTTTTTCCTGTTATTTTGCGACATTGATTAGAGTTGTGATAAAGTTTAGCAGATTTTTGCACGTATTTTAAAAAAGGAATCACAATGAAATTATTAAAAATGGCTGTGCTTATGGGTTGTTTATGACCTGCTTATGAAAAATCAGCAACAAACTTTGCAAGAACTAATGCCAGCGTTTGAGCAAAAAATTGAAAAAATTACCCAATCAGCTCAAAAAACCACCCAAACCATTAACCATAAAGCAAGTAAGAAATAATGAATCTATTCAATATTAACGACGCTTCATGTGCACTAAACGGCGCATATTTTGTCACAGGTACCGACACCGAAATCGGTAAAACCACCACTACCGCGCAATTGGTCAAAAGTCTGGCTCAGCAAGGCAAAAGTGTCTATGCCATCAAGCCAGTCACCGCAGGTCTAGAAACCGATGACAACGGGCAAACATATAGCGATGATGCAAGGCGCATCAATCAATTTGCCAATGTCAAACCACCGCTGTCTGCCATTGCGCCTATCCAGCTAGTGACTCCTTGCTCACCACATATCGCCGCCCAAATTGATGGCGTGACACTCACCAACACCCAATTAGTCGATACCATCAATAACGCCATCGCAGCCTATCCTGCCGATGTGATTTTGGTTGAAGGGGCAGGCGGCTGGTTTACCCCTATTAACGAGCAAGAAACGCTTGCTGATGTGGCAGCGGCGCTCAAACACCCTGTGATTATGGTCGTCGGTATCAAGCTTGGCAGCCTTAATCATGCCATGCTAACCCTACAAGCAATTTGGCAAGCAGGGCTAAAAGTCGCTGTGGTTATTTTTAACCAATTACAGACCGACACGCCGTTTGTCGATGCGCAAATTGACTGGTTAAGCCAGCAAATTTTACGCCAGTCTGCTGGGCATCAGAACCCGCCACCCTTGATGGTCAAACAAGGCGTTTTAACCCATTAAATTTTTATCCAATCACATTGCATTTTGGCATAAGTTATGGTATAAATAGCGGCTTTAAATTTACTAGCGATTTTTTGACGCTTGCTTAAAATGGTTTTGATTGACGCAAGTCAAGTGACTAGCCGTGAGTAGCTAATTTTAAGTGCGCCGCCAAAAGATTAATTATTGATTCAAACTGAGATACTCAACACTAGAATCGTTGAAACCCTAGCTTTTTTTAGCTTCAATGATATGCGAGATGTGCGAGTATCAGTTGTGACAGGCATGAGCAGCCCTCATGCACACCGATTAGGAGTAAGCCATGTCTCGAGTATGCCAAGTGACTGGAAAACGCCCAGCGGTAGGTAACAATGTTTCTCACGCAAACAACAAAACCCGCCGTCGTTTTCTACCAAATCTACACACCCATCGTTTTTGGGTAGAGAGCGAAAACCGCTTTGTTAAGCTTCGCTTGACTACCAAAGGTATGCGTATCATTGATAAAGTTGGTATTGACCAAGTTTTAACTGATATGCGTGCTCGTGGCGAAAAAATCTAATTTTTGCCTTTTCATATTCTTAGGGAGCAATTGCGATGCGTGATAAAATCAAATTAGTTTCAACTGCAGGTACGGGTTATTTTTATACCACGACCAAAAACAAACGTACCATGCCAAACAAAATGGAAATCAAAAAATTTGATCCAGTGGTACGTCAACATGTTTTATTCAAAGAAGCTAAAATCAAATAATTGACTGCCACAGTCTATTTGACGCGCTATTTGATAAAAAAGTGGGTAACTTAGGTTAACCCACTTTTTTTATGCACAAAAATTATAAAATCGCTACCGTGATGGACGGTAAGATAGGGGCTAAGGCGTCTTGGCAGCTAAAACAGACGAAACGGTCTATGTTACTTGAGCAGTTGGTGGCTACTTAAGCTATTGGCATCGCTAGTAGAACTGGCGGCAGTCGATGGCGCTATCACAACCGCAGGTAAGGGTTTGAGACTGTTTTCAAACTCTGGCAATCTCGCTTGAATAGACTCACCCATCACCAATTGCGGCTCAGAAGGTTCAAAGCCCATCATTTTTTCCCGTTCAGCAATGCGTTTGCTGGCGGCTTCAAACGCAGGTCGAAAACGGCGAAGCTTGGGTAAGCTTTCAGCAAAAAATGCTTGTCCAAAGTAAGTATATTCGGCTTCATTAGAGCAGCCAAACGATGATTTGTTCGCCGCTGAGGCAGTAATCACGAGGGTGTCTGGCGATTTTAACTCATTGATAAATGAGCCAGAATAACAGGCTGATACTACAATAATGCGCCATTTAATGCCAGATTTATCCAATGATTGGCGTAGCCATTTGGCATCGACATTATCGAGCGCTAGCGGTGGGTTGGACATCTCAATCACCTTGTCACCCCCATGCGAGGTCAAGGTCAAAAATAGCACGTCTTCATTGACATCCATTTTTTTGGCGATACTTTGCAAAGCGCGTTCAATACTGGTTTTACTGGCAATCGGCAGCGCAGACAGGGTATTGGCGTTGTTAATGAGTGCCACCGAGCGTCCTGCTGTGCCAAATTGATGGTCAAAGTAATCTTTGGTCAGCGCAATTTCTGAACGGAACACATCTTGCTCGCCATGGCCTGCGACACCCATAAAGTACCAATCATGTACAGTCGGGCGTTGTGGCTGCAAGTTATTTAGCATATCGGCCAGAAGCTCAGGCTGAGCATAAAATGCCGCTTCAGTGACTATAGGTTCGACGGGGTCGGATTGAAAAATCGGCTCAGATTGCACGTTTTTTTGCCACACACTGAGTACGGCAAACGCACCCAGCATAATCAGGACACGCTCAATCCATGACCAGCGTAATTGATTGCCAAAAATCCATAGCAGCGATAACGACTGCCAGACAAACGCCAATACGAACACAATACTAATCGTATCAAACGTCCATTCAGGCAGCCAGCCCAAGTCTGATATAAACTGAATCAGACTTTGCACTAGCATCATAAAGGTGTCAGCACACAGCCACAAAATCGCCGGCACAAAAATTAGCATGGCATTAAAATGCCGTTTGGCAAGAATCAATCCCGCCACCAGCATCACCATCGGCCACACCAAATAACTAATCAGCCCTTGTGGATTAAAATGGGTGGCATCTTCCGCCACCAACCACGAAAACAGCAAATTACTCGCCAGTGCCGTCAATCCAAACAACAAAAATTGCCATACGGTGGGCTTGACCCAATAAAACGCGCGTTTTGAACCTATTAGCATGTGACACGTGGCACGGATATTGGCGATGACGTTATGAGAAAAACGTTTGAGCGGGGTTAAATCAAGATCGGTAAGAGAAGTTGGCAAAATATCCACACTGTTGAAAGGCTGATTCTAAATCGGTAGGCAAGTATTGATAAAATAATAATACAAAATAGCGATGGGGTGTTAACAACTTTATTAATCATTCATGTTTAGAATCTTAACTATCGACGCTAGTAAATCATACGGCTAAAAAATTAATTTATCTAAAATAGCCAATAAATGAATAAAATTTTCTATTAAAGTAAAATTATGAAATTATTTATCATAAAAATAGATTTTATGATATAATAAATATATGGTATGATGGTACTGTAGGCTATTTTACTTACTTTAAATGTGGTATGTTTCATAAATAAAAAATGGTATTAAAAAGAGTTTTAGACGGATGATAGTATTTAACCAATTTAAAAAATTTTTGGCACACGATATGGCTGCGGGTATCGTATTGGCGTTTGCCGCTGTGTTGGCGATGGTGGTAGCAAACTCTCCGATGAGTGACATATACGAGCATTTTTTGCATCTGCCTATTTCGATAAAAATCGGCTCATTTAGTATTGACTATCATTTATTACATTGGATTAACGATGGCTTGATGGTGGTGTTTTTCTTTTTAGTGGGACTTGAGCTCAAGCGGGAAATGCTGGTGGGTGAGCTATCAGAGGTCAAAAAAGTCGTCTTACCTGCGATTGCTGCGGTCGGTGGCATGATGGTACCTGCGATTTTTTATGCCGCATTCAATTATCAGCATGCAGATTTGATGAAAGGTTGGGCGATTCCGGCGGCGACAGATATTGCGTTTGCCTTAGGCGTGCTGACTTTACTGGGCAATCGCGTGCCCGCCGCGCTCAAAGTATTCTTGGCATCGATTGCTATTTTTGATGATATCGGTGCGATTATCATTATTGCGTTATTTTACTCATCGGGTTTGTCGATGGCGGCACTGGCTTGGGTCGGGGTATGTTTGGTGATATTGTGGCTCATGAATCGCTTTAACGTCACGCGCACCACCGCTTATATAATGATTGGCGTTTTGCTGTGGGCAGCGATGCTCAAGTCGGGGATACATGCGACGCTTGCCGGTGTGCTGCTTGCGCTGTTTATCCCAATGACAGACAACAAGCACCCTGAGCATTCACCCCTCGAAGCGATTGAACATGATTTGCAAGACACAGTCAGCTTTATTATTTTACCGATTTTTGCGTTTGCCAATGCGGGCATTTATCTCGGTGGTACGGGGCTGTCCTCGCTGCTTCATACGGTACCGCTCGGTATCGCACTAGGACTGCTGCTGGGCAAACCGATTGGGGTGATGCTATTTAGTTGGCTTGGCGTCAAGCTTGGGTTAGCTAGCTTGCCTAGCAATGTTGATTGGCGACAAGTATTTGGCGTGGCGATTCTATGTGGTATTGGCTTTACCATGAGTTTGTTTATAGGTGGGCTTGCCTTTGCGGGGCTTGAAGTCAAGCCGTTTGATGAGCGGCTCGGCATTATTTTAGGGTCATTATTGGCAGGTATGTTGGGGTATTTTTACCTCAAGAATGTCTTACCAACCCAAGCGCTGACACAGCCGGTGACTAATCCTGAGGACCATACCTATATTCGCTAAACTGGTTACCCAAGGGCATTGTAACGATAAATAAACTCTACAAATGATAGCAACGAATATTGCTATCATTTTTTTTATCAATAATAAGGATAATACCATGCTAACTAACAAGATAATGGGTAAAAAAGCCGCATGGTTGGGCGGTGGTGTGGCGATAATTGGTCTATTGGCAAGTTGCGCTAGCATAGCGTACCAATCGCTGCAAAATGGTAAGTTAAGCGATATCAAAGAAAGCATTGAGAGTGTACCCAAAAAAACGCTGACCCTAAAAGGCACTTTTACCCAAAGCTTAGAGCAATCTGAATTTAATGACGGTACCACCAAATACCACGTATTTGACCCAAACAACCTGTTAGCCGAGTATGCCAAAGCGCAAGGTCAAACGGGCGTATCGATTAGTTTACCTGTCTGCATTGAAGGGCGAGTGACTGAAAAAGGACGTTACGGACATTTAGGAAAATATCCGTATGAGCTGTGGGTGGATAAAATTTGCCAGTCCTAGACCAGGCCTAGATAAGCCGCTTGTCTGACCCTCAATTATTGACGATCAGGATCAATTTCAACCAAATCAATAGGCTGGGTATGCAGCGAACCGTCTTGAATCGCGGTTTGTAGCGGATACTTGATGCGATCTTCGGCGATGATTTGTCGCGACACATGTTGAATCAACTGACGTAACCAACGATGCGCAGGGTGATGCTGTAATAGCGGCGACCACGCCATTGTCAATTCAAACTCTGGAATAAAAAATGGCGGCTCTTTAATTACGATATCATCATTATTTGCCTGCATGCGCGCCACCCGAGTCGGCAGCGTAGCAATTAAGTCTTTATTAGCGGTGAGCATGGCAGGCATCTGATAATGACGGGTAAAGACACTGATTTGACGTTTTTGACCGAGACGTTGTAACGCCGCATCAATCGAGCCAAGTCCACCAGATTTTTCGGGATTGACGCCAAAACCCACCCCCATGCCTGTTTTAGAGACCCAAACGTGCTGAGCTTTAAGATAATTTTTTAGGTTAAAGCGATTGACATACGGACTATCAGCCGACAACAAACAACTAAAAGTATCACGCCAAATCAGCACTTGGTGAAAGCTTTGCGGTACCTCGTTAAAACGATTAATCGCCAAATCAACCCGACCTTGCTCCATATCTCGATACGATACGTCCGAAGGCGTCAAAAAGTCCAAAATCACGTTTGGGGCTTCACTGCGCAGCGCTTTAACTAGCCTAGGCACCAGCGTTGCTTCGGCATAATCTGACGTCATAATCCGAAACACACGACTTGAGGTATAAGGACGAAACTCAGTACGCGGCTCTAATAGCTGGGTTAAATCCGCTAACAATTCGCGTACGCGCGGCTGTAATTCAAGCGCCCGCTCCGTCGGCGTCATGCCTTCAGATGAGCGAATCAACAAGGGATCATTAAACAACTTACGCAAACGACGTAAGATATTACTCATGGCTGGCTGGGTAATGCCGAGTTGCTCAGAGGCTCTGGTGACGTTTTTTTCTCGAAGTAACACATCAAGATGCACCAAAAGGTTCAAATCCACACGTTGTAAATCCATAAATTACTGTTTGTCTAGTTAAAAGTTAAGAAAAAGAGGCTAAAACAGCTAGTTTTAACAGGGCTAAAACCTAGCAATAAAACTTAAGTTATTGATTATATTATACTATATTTTAAATAAATACTAAAGATACGAATCATTAAATAGCTAAATTATGAATTAAAGGGTATAGTGCATTCATTCCATTATTTAAGCCAACTTAAAGCTTTATTAGTGCCAAAATAGAATTCTTAATTTTAACAGACTATTTAATATCACTGTAAGAAATATCACGTATTTTGTTAAAAAAAATTGTTAGATTATTTTGGATATTTAGTTTGTCTCTTAAACATTATTTATATTTTCGGTGTTTAACGCTCACTAAATATTGGCTTATTAAGACTTTTACTTTTATCACAACACAACAATCATCCTAAGTTTTTTTATCCCACCGTCCTCAACAGGAGACTGCTATGTCAACTTACGTTTCAGCGATTGACCATATCCGCGAACTAAAAGCCAAATATGGTAACTGGAAAAACATCAGCGAAAATGATGCTGCGCGTTTGGTTATCCAAAACCGTTTTAAAACAGGTTTAGAAATCGCTCAATACACTGCCGACATCATGCGTCGTGATATGGCAGCTTATGATGCTGACAAATCAAAATACACCCAATCTCTTGGTGCATGGCATGGCTTTATCGGTCAACAAACCATGTATGCGGTTAAAAAATACTTTGGTACTACTGAACGTAAATATATCTACCTTTCAGGTTGGATGGTTGCTGCGCTTCGCTCAGAATTTGGTCCACTACCTGACCAATCTATGCACGAAAAAACCGCTGTGCCAAAATTAATCGAAGAAATCTACACTTTCTTACGTCAAGCGGACGAAAAAGTATTAAATGATTACTTCCGTGAATTAAAAGCGGCGCAAGAAGCAGGTCAAGACACTAAAGCCATCTTAGACAAAATCAACAATTTTGAATCACACGTTGTGCCAATCATCGCTGACATCGACGCAGGTTTTGGTAACGAAGAAGCGACTTACTTACTCACCAAAAAAATGATCCAAGCAGGTGCTTGTGCTATCCAAGTTGAAAACCAAGTATCAGATGCTAAACAATGTGGTCACCAAGATGGTAAAGTTACCGTACCACACGAAGACTTCATCTCAAAACTCAACGCGATTCGTTATGCGTTCTTAGAGCTTGGCATTGACAACGGTATCATCGTTGCCCGTACTGACTCTGAAGGTGCGTCATTAACGCAAAAACTTCCTGTGTCACGTGAGCCAGGCGACCTTGCTTCACAATATTTAGACTTTTTAGAAGTTGAAGAAGTGACTTTAGAAAATGCAAACGAGTACGATGTGCTATTAAAACGTGATGGCAAATTGGTTCGCCCAACTCGTATGCCAAACGGCTTGTACTCATTCCGCGAAGGCACCAATATCGACCGCGTGGTACTTGACTGTGTGACTGCCCTTGAAAACGGTGCCGATCTACTATGGATTGAAACACCAACGCCAGACGTCGCTCACATCAAATCAATGACTGACCGTATCGTTGCGCAAGTGCCAGACGCTAAGCTTGTTTACAACAACAGCCCATCATTCAACTGGACGCTTAACTTCCGTAAACAAGTTATTGCAAAATGGGAAAAAGAAGGCAAAGACATCTCAGCTTATGACAAAGCAAACTTAATGTCTGCTGACTACGACAACACTGAGTTGAATACCGCTGCTGATGAACTAGCGCGTACTTTCCAAGCTGATGCATCACGTGAAGCCTGTGTATTCCACCATTTGATTACCCTACCTACTTTCCACACGGCGGCATTAAGTACGCACCAGTTGGCAAAAGGTTACTTCGGTGATAAAGGTATGTTAGCTTACGTTGAAGAAGTACAACGTAAAGAACTTCGCGAAGGCGTTGCGGCGGTTAAGCACCAAGCTATGGCAGGTTCTGACATCGGTGATGATCACAAAGAAATCTTCTCAGGTGAAATGGCACTTAAAGCGGGCGGCGCCAAAAACACTGCCAACCAATTTGGTCACTAATTCATCATAGATTGATTGAGTAACAAAAACACCTCACGGCATGTGGGGTGTTTTTTTATGAGCGGATAAAATTAAATGGTCTGCATAATTTCTTGATAGCGAAGTTGGAATTTTTTGATAAAATCAATGGTAGTTTGAATACCCATAAACAAAATAATATACGGGTTTAAACTATTTTCGTTCGACAGCTCAACCACTTTATCACTTGGATATTCACTGATAAGTAACATGTCTTGCTGGCGCTGGGCTTGGATATCCGCAAGCTGCTTTTCAAAATTCGGCTCTGCCAAAATATAGCTGCTAGAGTCATAGGATTTGATATCACTTAAGTATTGAATACAAATCGATTCCAAATCTGCCCAGCGATAAGTTTCGGTTTCACGCACCAAATTTTCAATACTATTGACCAATTCATCCAAGGCTTGATAATAGTACCAAATCAACGGCTTGTGCGGGTCATCGGTCAAGCGTGCCGAGGCATTAAATAAATGCTGTAAATTAGTAAATGCTAGCGTTTCGGGGATAGGCTCATGAATACCAATAAGCTGCTGAGGGACTTTGGCATCAGGCGCCGCAGGCAAATCAGGTGAGCGGTTTAAATTAGCGCGACCCTCACGGTCAGATTGCGCCACCGGAGTTTGCTCTGATTCTATGCCCAAAAGTTGATTAACCCGGTTTAGATAAGTATTCATATTAAGCGTAATCAAACTATCATGACTGTGCAGGCGCGCAAAGGCATAAGAGATTTCTTTTCTCGCTTCATAGGCGTCCATCAGATTGCTCATGTTTTCTTCACGCTGATAAGTAATCGCATTTAAAAACAAACCTGCGGACACCACCCCAATGGTCGCTTCAATCATCACAAACGCCCGCGTAAAGGTATTGGTTGGGGTAATATCACCAAACCCTGTGGTAGTGACCGTGATGGTACTAAAATACATGGCTTCCAGAAAGCCCACGTTTTCATGGTTAAACTGCATATTTGGCAAGGTACTATATAAAAAGCCAAATAGCGGAATCAGCGTCAAATAAATAGTGCCATACACAGCAGGCGGCAACGAAAAAATATCATCGCGCACGATAGGTTTAGCAAGCTTATTGAGGATAAAGGTTTGTGGGGTGTTACGGGCTGATATGATTGGTTTAGTGGGCTTTTGCGCAAGTGGTTTCATAAGCTGCCTAATTTTTTTGCTTTAGACTAGCATACCCATTCAAAAAGAAACATAGTATTGTAGTAACCCCTAATGGACGACAGGATAAAAGGCTCAAACCAAGAATGCCACTATTGGGATACAAAGTTGGGATAAAAATGAAAAAAGCCAACTTACTTGTTATCGGATAAAAGAAAGCTAGACAGGTAAGGGATGAACACTGATTTATGGTAATGAATGATGCCAAACATATCAATAACGCCGCTATTCATCTTTAAAATAGGGTTGCAATCAATACAACCCTAGTAAACCTAACAATAAATTGACTGGCACTATCAATTGGCTAGATTAACTTCCGATGCTTGATGGGAAGTCTAAAAATATGGGAAGTCTAAAAATAATCAGTGTAACCTTAGTGCTGACCCAGCAAATCCTTTTTCATCTCAAGTGATATGGGATTATCGCCTAGCCAAGCACGAAGAATAGCTTGGTCAAAGCCTTCTTCTTTGATATAAGGAAGATCGCCAACCTCATCATAATTTAAGCGAACGCCATGCTCTGGCGAAAATTCAATCGTAAACATCGCCCCCTCTTTGATGGTGTTGGTTTTGAACAACTCACCAAACACGTCATCAATTACTGAGGCAATTTTTTGATATTCTTCTGCGCTACTATTCGCTCTGATGCCGTCTTTAAAGGCATTTTCTAGTAACGAGCCTTTGATATTGCGGCGAGACACCATGCGCAATTGCTTGGCATAACGTGAAGTAATGGCTGTTTCGGCATCTTCAGTCATTTCACCCAAGTATAGGGCAATATCATAGATACCAATCATAAATTTACTGCGAGCGCTAATACCATTTCGCACGCAGATTTGACCATCTAGTTTTAGGGTAGGGGGAAATAGGGTTTCAAGATCGTTGGTTTTTCCTTTAAATAAAATCATCCTAGCATCCTTATCGTTCCTTGACGTTTTTTTGTCCCTGGATAATGTAGCAATATCCTTATCTCGCTTCATTGTGTGAATATTGGGGCGAAATGTAAAGTATTATCAATGAACAACAAGTCATAGAGCGATGATTGGTTAAAAAAAGGGTTAGACGACAACGTACTAACCCTCACCGCTAACCTTATGCCTGTAACAGACTTATACTGGTAACAAACTTAGGCTTGCAACATCGGCTTCAAAAACCGCCCTGTGTGCGAGCGGGCGTTTTGCGCTACCTCCTCTGGCGTGCCCTCAGCGATAATCTCACCACCGCCAGAACCGCCTTCAGGACCCAAATCGACAATCCAGTCGGCTGTCTTAATCACATCGAGATTATGCTCAATCACCACCACGGTATTGCCTCGGTCGCGTAGCGTATGCAAGATGTCTAGGAGCTTGGCGATATCATGGAAATGCAAACCTGTCGTCGGCTCATCGAGCACATACAAGGTCTGACCGGTATCACGTTTGGACAGCTCTTTGGCAAGTTTCACCCGTTGCGCCTCACCGCCCGATAAGGTTGGCGCAGACTGACCCAAACGAATATAACCCAAGCCGACTTCTTGTAGGGCTTGCAAACGGCGGTAAATTGCCGGAATCGCCTCAAAAAATTCTGCCGCATCTTCTACCGTCATATTGAGCACGTCATTGATATTTTTGCCCTTATAGGTGATTTCAAGGGTTTCACGGTTGTAGCGTTTGCCTTGACACGCATCGCAAGGCACATACATATCAGGCAAAAAGTGCATCTCAACCTTGATCAAGCCATCGCCTTGGCAGGTTTCACAGCGACCGCCTTTCACGTTGAAGCTAAATCGCCCTGCTTGATAGCCACGAGCCTTGGACTCAGGCACTTGGGCGAATAGGTCACGAATCGGACTAAATACCCCCGTGTAAGTCGCAGGATTGGAGCGTGGGGTACGCCCAATTGGGCTTTGGTCGATATCAACAACTTTATCTAAATGTTCTAGCCCAGTGATACTATCAAACGCTTCGGCAACATGGGTGGTGGCGTTATTGAGCTGCGTGGTCGCTAGTGGCAATAAGGTGCGGTTGATTAAGGTCGATTTACCCGAACCCGACACGCCTGTGATGGCAGTAAACACACCAATCGGCAAGTTTAAGGTCACGTTTTTAAGGTTGTTACCTTTTGCCCCTGTTAAGGTCAGCATCAAGGGTTTGGCTTCGACTTTACCTTTTTTGGCTTTTTCTTTCTTCTCGCTTTCCGCTTTTTTAGCTTGGTTTTTGGTTAAGGGAATGGCGGAGTCTTGCATTTTTTCATATTTATCCTCATTGGCAGTTTTGGGTCGGTGACGCACGGTTGGCACGGCGATTTTCTTTTTGCCTGATAAATATTGCCCCGTCAATGACTCAGGATTTTTGGCAATGTCTTCTGCCGTCCCTTCTGCAATAATACTGCCACCATGCACACCAGCACCCACGCCCACATCGATGATATGGTCGGCAAGGCGAATCGCATCTTCGTCATGCTCAACGACAATCACGGTATTGCCCAAATCACGCAAGCGAGTGAGCGTTTGCAAAAGTCTATCATTGTCACGTTGGTGCAAGCCGATTGATGGCTCATCGAGTACATACATCACGCCCATCAAGCCCGCCCCGATTTGGCTAGCAAGGCGTATGCGCTGCGCTTCACCGCCCGATAGGGTTTCGGCAGAGCGGGCAAGGGTGAGATAATCCAAGCCCACACTCACCAAAAATTCCAACCGCTCACGGATTTCTTTGATGATTTTGGCGGCGATTTCGCCTTTTGCGCCCTCAAGTTTTAATTGCTCGTAATACGCCATCGCTTCGCCAATCGATAGCTTGACCATTTCGGCAACGGTACGGTCGCTGACTTCGACATGGCGAGCGATTTCGTTTAGGCGTGAGCCGTGACAGGCATCACAGGTGGCATCGGCAAGGTATTTGGCAAGCTCGTCTCGCACGATGCTGCTTTGCGTGGTGCGGTAACGGCGTTCCATATACGGCAACACCCCTTCAAATGGCACGGTTTTAGTGGATTTGCGCCCCCGTTCATCGACAAAGTTAAAAGTCATTTTGTCTTTACCAGAGCCATGTAAGATGACATCTTTGTGCTTTTTATCCAGTTGTTGCCAAGGCGCTTCCATATCAATGCCATAATGCTCGGCAACGGTGGTCAGCAAGCCAAAATAGTAGGCGTGGCGTTTATCCCAGCCTTGAATCGCCCCTTGGTTGAGCGATTTTTCAGGATGCCCGATGATTTTTTCGGCAGCGAAATATTGGCGTTTGCCCAAGCCATCACACACGGGACACGCGCCATAGGGGTTGTTAAAACTAAACAATTTTGGTTCAAGTTCAGCAACCGAGCGATCGCAGACAGGGCAGCTATGTTTGGCGGACAAAATTTTATCCTCAAACTTGGCATCCATGTCATGCAAGATAGCAATATCGCTACCGAGTCGTAAGGCGGTCTCCAAACTTTCGGCAACCCGATTACCCAAGTCATCGCGCACTTTGAAGCGGTCAACCACCACATCAATGGTGTGTTTAAAGGTTTTGGCAAGCGGTGGCACATCGTCAATGTCATAAATTTCGCCATCGACTCGTAGCCGCACAAAGCCTTGCCCTTTTAGCTGTTCCATGAGCTGGATATGCTCGCCTTTGCGGTCATCGACGACACGCGCGAGAATCATCAACTTGGTATCTTCAGGCAATGCCATGACGGTATCGACCATTTCGGTGACGGTTTGCGCGACCATCGGCAGGTGGTGTTCAGGGCACATGGGCGTGCCGACACGGGCGTACAGCAGACGCAAATAGTCATAAATCTCGGTAATCGTACCCACTGTAGAGCGGGGGTTATGGTTGGTGGATTTTTGCTCGATGGCGATGGCAGGTGACAGCCCTTCGATGCTATCGACTTCGGGCTTTTCCATTTGTGATAAAAATTGGCGAGCATAAGCCGATAAACTCTCGACGTAGCGGCGTTGTCCTTCGGCGTATAGGGTATCAAAGGCTAGGCTAGACTTGCCCGAGCCTGATAAACCTGTGATGACGACGAGTTTGTCGCGTGGGATGTCGATGTCGATGTTTTTGAGATTGTGGGTGCGTGCGCCACGAATTTTGATTGCGTCGTGCTGTGCCATATTGAGCTTCTTATTGTGTGTTTTTGAGTGGGAAATTTGGGTAAAAAGATGGGGTTTTAATGGGGGAATTGGGTGGGGGTTTCAACAAATTTTAAAATAATATTTTTCATAATAACCGACATTGAATGACGTAGATTTTCTAAAAGTAAAGCTATTTAGTCTAAATGCATTTATGCATAGCGTAATTTAGTTATATAATAAAATTTATTCTTGTTTTAAAAATTAAAGAAAAAATGTCACAAATTAATAAACTAACTATTAAAGGTTATAAATCTATAAAATTACTTGAAGAGTTTCCATTAAATAATTTAAATGTTTTAATTGGTGCAAATGGAGCTGGTAAAAGTAACTTTATTGGAATATTTAAACTTTTAAATGAAATTTATGAGCAACGATTACAAGTATATGTCCAAAAACAAGGTGGACCAGATGCTCTTTTGCATTTTGGAAGGCAATCTACAGAAAATATACATGCAGAATTCTACTTTTATAGAAATGGATATAAATTTGACTTAATTCCTACTAATGATAATCGATTAGTTTTTGACCGAGAAGTTAGTTGGTTTAGGGGTGTTTTTTTTGATAGTTCACCTAGTGCAGTAATTGGGATGGGAAATGCCGAGTCAAATTTAAAAGACGCTAAAGATAAGTATTCACCTTATGTTAGAGATTCTATCAAAGCTTGGCGTGTCTATCATTTCCATGATACCAGTGAAACAGCAAAAGTTAAGCAGATACATTCAGTAAACGATAACTTGATTTTGAAACCTGATGCAGCAAATCTTGCTGCATATTTACTAATGCTCAAGGAAAATTACAATACATATTATCTGAGAATTGTACAACATATACGTTTAGTCTTACCTTTTTTTGATGATTTTCTTTTAAGAGAATCTAATGGGAATATACAGTTAGAATGGCTTCATAAAAATAGTTCTGATACTCCATTGAAAGCACATTTATTATCAGATGGGAGTTTAAGATTTATTTGTTTAGCAACCTTATTACTTCAGCCTGAAACACTACTCTCAGATACTGTACTTATAGATGAACCAGAATTGGGCTTACATCCATCAGCTATTACGATTCTTGCTGATATAGTTACGCAAGCAAGTGAAAATAGACAGTTGATTATTTCTACTCAGTCTGTTGAATTAGTAAATCAATTTGACCCAAATGATATTATTGTCGTAAATCAGAATGAAGGGGTGTCTACGTTTGAGCGACTTGATAATGAAAGTTTAGAAGGATGGTTAGAAGAGTATACATTAGGTGAACTTTGGAAAAAAAATGTATTTGGGGGTAGACCCTAATGGTAGTCACAGTTAATGTTCTAGTAGAAGGACAAACAGAAGAAAATTTCATAAATAAAGTAGTCGCACCTAGTTTCTATCAATTAAATATATTTTTGATGCCGATGTTGATGAGTACTTCTTCTTCTGGAAAAGGAGGAGCAATAAATTTTGACAGATTAAAATTTCATTTGAGAAATGTATTAAAACAGCGACAAGATACTTATATCACGACTTTTTTTGATTTATACGCATTAGATAATAGCTTCCCACAATTCGAAGAGTCTAAAAAATTTAATAATTTATATGAGCGAGTTGAATGCGTTGAATCTGCATTAAAAGAAGAAATGTCTAAAAATATTGAATTTAGGCTAGAACGATTTATACCTTACATTCAACCTCATGAATATGAGGGTTTATTGTTTTCAGATGTAGAAAAGTTTGTTAATGTCGAACCGAATTGGATTCTTTATCTAGAGAATCTTGAAATTATAAGAAATGCTTATGAGAATCCCGAATACATCAATGATGGATATGAAACTGCACCATCTAAGAGATTAAATATATTGTGTCCAAAATTTAAGAAAACTAGCCATGGGGTAATTGTTGCACAAAATATAACTTTAGAAAAAATTGAAGAACAATGCCCACACTTTAAATTATGGTTGCAGAAACTTCGTAATTTAAAAGCTTTATAAAATTTACCAATGAGGTATTTAAAATGGCAACCCTAACTCCCGAACAAACCGACTTCTTAAAAAGCCACCATATCCCAACGGACAAAACCTTTGACGCCAGCGGACTATCGAGCAAAGAATACAAAGCCAAAATGAAAGAAAATGGCGCGCTCGTTGCTTACGGTGTACCGCCCTGCCCAAAAGGTCATACCCTCAAAAACAAACAAGCCAACTGCCTACAATGCAACCCCCAAGCCATTGCATCACTCAAACGCCAAGCCACCCCAGGTGAGGTCTATATCGCCGTCTCACCCAGTCAGCTGCTTGCCAAAATCAGCCTCGTTGAAAACGCAAGCGATATCATCCAGCAATTAAATAGCGAAAATCATGCCGAAATCAACGATTGGGCATTAGCGATGATAGGTCACTCCGACTCCATCGGACAAATGGAAAACCACTTGCAGCAGCGCCTTGCCGATTACCAAGTACCCAGAAAACTCACTGCCGATGGCAAAACCACTAAAGCCTCGGGCGTGTACGACGTCGATGTGCATGACGCGCTTGAAGTAATTAATGAAATGCCTTTTACCCTAAGCGAAATTGATAACGCCGTGATGGACGATTTTCACGCACGCTATAGCGATAAACAACTTCGCGAGCAGCAGCAAACTGAGCAGTTAGCGATGGAAGAGGCAGCGCGTAAACAAGCAGAACTTGCCGAACAAGCGCGACAAAAACAGGCTAAGCTTGAAGAACAGCGCCAACTACAACAACAAGCCCAACAGCAAAAATTGGCACAAAAGCAACAACGCCAACAGCAACTTGAAGCTAAAAAAGCGCAAAAACAGCAAAAAATCGCCACCCAAGTGAAGCATAGCCCGTTAGAGGGCGCGCTAGTGGCTAACCCAAAATCATCATCTATCAAACAGTCACCGCAAGGATTTTTTGACAACCAAAAAAATGTGATGTGGCTGATGATTGCTATCGCGGTGATTTTAGCCATCATGGTAACCGCTTACGCAATGCTAAAATAATGGGGCTGAAACGATAAAGCCAAAAAAATAAGGCTAAAATAATTTTTATTGCCAATAAATTCTCTGTGATAAAAATTAGGCATATAATAAGCCGTTTTTGGCAAAATTTTGTGAGCCACCATGTCAGTAAAATCAACGTCAGTAAAATCAGCGTCGAGAAATATAAGTCACAACTCCTCCATGAATGCATCCGAAAAGAAAGCGATTGTAGGGTTGGGCGGTATCTTTGCCTTGCGAATGCTCGGACTATTTATGATTGTGCCTGTGTTTGCAGTGTATGGCACGCAATATGCACACGCCACGCCGTTTTTGATTGGATTGGCGATTGGTATCTATGGTTTAGGGCAGGCGATTTTTCAGATTCCCATGAGTTTTTTGGCGGACAAATATCCCCGTAAACCGATTATCATTGCAGGGTTATTGGTATTTGCGCTTGGGGGAGCGATTTGCGCCTTATCAACAGATATTTATATGGTGATATTGGGGCGTTTGATTGCAGGCAGTGGCGCGGTTTCAGCGGTAGTAATGGCACTACTCGCGGATGTGACCCGTGAAGAGCATCGCACCAAAGCGATGGCAACCATGGGGCTGACCATTGCCATGTCGGTGATGGTCGCATTTGGGCTCGGTCCGATTTTGACCCATGTGCTCGATATTTCAGGCTTGTTTTGGGTGACAGTGGCGTCCGCTATTTTCGCTATTGGCTTACTGTGGATTGTGCCCACCCCAAATTGGGTACTAAAGCACAATCTCAATAATCAATCAGTTAAAGCACAGTTTGCTGAAGTATTAAAAATTGCCGATATTAACCGGTTGCATTTGGCGATTTTTGCGCTGCATTTGTCAATGACAGCGATGTTTACCTTATTGCCGCACCAGTTTCATGATGTGCTCGGCTTGACGGTGGCGCAGCAAGGTTTTGTGTATTTGCCGCTACTGTTATTGGGCTTTATCATTGCGGTTCCACTGATTATCATCGCAGAAAAAAAACGGCAAATGCGCGCCGTGTTTTTGGCGTCTTTAGCGACCTTGGTGGCGGGATTGGTATTTTTGGCGGTGGCGAGTCAGACCATCGTGGGTTTGATTGTTGGGCTTGCAGTTTATTACATCGGCTTTAACAGCCTTGAGGCGACCATTCCGTCTTGGATTTCCAAACGCGCGCCCGTTGCCAACAAAGCGACGGCGATGGGTATTAACTCATCTGCACAGTTTTTGGGTGCTTTTGTGGGCGGTGCCATGGGCGGTATTTTGCTGACCAAACCGATGTGGTTGTCGTGGACGGTGCTCGCCATTGTGACCGTCATTGCGTTATTGTTTATCTTGCCGATTGCCGCCCCACCGTATTTAACCAGCCTAACGATTACCCTGCCAACAGGTATTGACACGAATGCTTGGTCACAACAAATTTTGGCGATTGACGGCGTGGATGAGATAGTGATGATGCCAAAAGAAAACATTGCTTATCTCAAACTGGATAAAGAAAAATTGACCGATGACACGCGACAGCATTTGTCACATCTTACCGGTCAGACGCTAGCAATTTGATGCAAAGTCTAGTAAAGTAATGGCATTGTACTTGCGCTAAATCTGCAAAGATTTGGCTAAAAATACTAGAAAACTATTAAGAAATTCATCAAAAAAGTTATCAAGGAAATTCTATGCGCGGCGTAAATAAAGTAATCATTGTAGGCAACCTTGGTTCAGATCCTGAAGTCAAACAATTTGCCAATGGCGGTAGCGTGACGCGTATCGCCGTGGCGACAAGTGAGCAGTGGAACGACAAACAAACAGGTGAGCGCCGTGAGCAAACCGAATGGCACCGTATTTCATTGTTTAATAAACTCGGTGAAATTGCAGCGCAATACCTGCGTAAAGGTAGCCAAGTCTATATCGAAGGTAGCCTTCGCACCAGTAAATACACCGACCAAAATGGCGTAGAGCGTTATGCCACAGAGATTCGTGCTGACCAAATGCAAATGCTTGGCGGCGCTCAAGGCGGTATTGCTAATAACAATACTGCAAGCACAACCTACCAAAACCAGCCCCAAGGTGGTTATAATCAAGTTGGCTACAACCAAGGTGGTAACCAAGCGCCCAATCATTTTGGCGGCTATCCAAACCAAAATAATGCCCAAACTAATAACCAAGCTGCGCCACAAGCGGGTCAAAATGCAGGATTTGGCAATAACCCATTTATGAATGGCAACCAAGCGCCACAAGGGGCAAATACAGCAAATAATCCGCCTGCCCAAAATCCCCAACAAAACCCAGCCATGGCAATGCCAAAACCAGGCGCAGTTGATGATGATATCCCGTTCTAGACTTTAAATTTTATTAGATTTAAAAAAATCCTTGCACAGTCACACTGTCGCAAGGATTTTTTATGCCGTTTTTTCTGATCGTAGCCTGCTAGTAAGGTGCAGGGTCTAAGATGCAGATTTAAGTTACAAGTTTTAAGGGTTACAAGGTTTAAGGCGCAGGGTTCGGGTATAAGGTCTGCACCGCTTCGATATCAGCCAATACCGCTTGGGACAATACCAAGTCTACAGACGCGATATTGCTGGCTAGTTGCTGAGTGGTGGTTGCCCCAATGATGTTGGCAGTCACAAACGAGCGGCTATTGACAAACGCCAGTGCCATTTGTGCCATATCTAGATTATGTTTTTTGGCGAACTCGGCATAGGCTTGGGTGGCTTGTTGCGCTTGCTCATTCAAATAACGGGTAAAATGGCTATAAAGGCTCAAGCGACTGTTGGTAGGCTTGTTACCGCCCAAATATTTGCCTGATAACACCCCAAAGGCTAGCGGTGAATAAGCAAGTAACCCAATTTGCTCGCGGTGACTGATTTCTGCCAGTCCCACTTCATACAAGCGATTGAGTAAACTATATGGATTTTGTATGGTGATAGGTCTAGCAAGCCCATGTTTATCGGCTTCTGCTAAGTAGCGCATGACGCCCCAAGGGGTATCATTGGATAACCCATAAGCGCGGATGCGACCTTTGGTGATTTCATCATTGAGTGCTTCGATGGTTTCCAAAAATGGCGTCAATTCTTTGGTGTCTTGCTGCGCCATACTTTCTGTATAACCGCGTTGACCAAAAAAGTTGGTCTGACGCTCTGGCCAGTGTAGCTGATAAATATCGATATGGTCGGTTTGCAAGCGCTGTAGATTGCTATCTAATGCCGCACGAATGGTTTTTTTATCAAACTTGGTATTGCCACCGCGCAAAAAGTCATTGCGAGAGATTTTACTCGCCAATACCACCTCATTTCGCTTACCTGTCTTGGCAAACCAGCTACCCATAAAGCGCTCCGTATCACCCTGTTTGTCTTTATCAGGGGGTGACGGATACATCTCTGCGGTATCCCAAAAGTTGACACCGTGCGCAAGGGCATAATCCATTTGTTCATGGGCATCCTGCTCGCTGTTTTGCTGCCCCCAGGTCATGGTGCCTAAGCAAATTTTGGAGACGCTATCGCCCAGTTGAGGCAATGTATCAAATTGCATGCTATTTTCCTTGTATTTTGCATTATAGTTTTAACCAGCTTGATGAGGTGATTGTAGCAAACTCATGGTGATAAAGTCGGTTGCAAATTGTAGTGAGTATGGCAGGTAGCCGCAATAAACAGTGTGCCCAAAATAAGTCTGACAAAATTTTGATTTTTTATGGATTGACATTACAACGCCATAAAAATCAGTTATGATAAAGCGTTTCATTTTAGTTAGAAAAATATTCGAGTGTTGGCGCAGAGTGGGTTCAAAATTTTGCGCTAATGGCAATTTTTATTCTGCATGAATTATTTGATTGTTGATTAATCTGCTTGTGGATTGCGTCACTTTATTGATGTCAAAAATATCGGTGTCAAAAATCATTGTAAAAAGGTATTCAAGTTTGGCAAGTGTCAATTCATTACGTCCGACAAAACTATGGTGGCTGGTAGGTCTGGTTTTGCTTTGCTTAAGCTTGTTGATTCAGCTACCTGCAGCGTGGTTGCTACAAAAATTTGCCCCAAACAACCCGTACTTGCAGCAAATATCGGGCAACCTTTGGCAAGGTCAAGCCAATTGGCAAATCAATGCGCGCCCCAATACGCCGCTAGCGGGCAGTGTCGATTGGCGCTGGCAGCCGTGGCATTTATTGATGGGCAAACTGGGTATGGCAGTCGATATCCGCTCTGGTAAAACCGACTTGCAAGGCGTGGTCAAATTCAATAAAACCAGCTGGCAAGCCAATGATTTCAACGGCAAAATTAGCCCTGACACATTAGCGCAGTTGGTCAGCTGGCAATTACCCGACGCACCGATTACCATCAAAGAAATGTCGATTGAAAAAAATAAGCAAGGCTATCAAACCGCCAAAGGCAGCATGAATTGGGCAGGCGGTGATTTGGGGTATCCCACAGGCGGCAAAACCTACCTGATCAAACTCCCCACCATGCAAGGCAACTTAAGCGCAGATAAAGCAAGTGTCCAGCCAATAGCCAACGCCAATGGTATTAATAATAGCAACAAGACAGCGCAAGGTAAAAGCTTGCATTTAGCCCTTACTACACCGCAAGCCGAGCGATTGGGGGATTTTTATCTTGACCAAGATAATATGATAGATGTGTCATTGACCCAGCGGCTGCTCAAAAATATGCCAGCGTACCAAGGCAAAGGGGCTGATGACAGTGTGGTGGTGTCCATTCGCCAACCTTTGACCAGTATGGGTAATTAGAGACGTAGCGATGATAGCAGATATGATAAAAGCCACCCAGCGCCCCTCGTTGAGCCGTAAAACAACGAGTGGTAAATTTGTGCCGATGGCGGTGGTAGAAAAACTGTATCCTTGGTTGCTATTAGCAGCTATTTTTTGGTTGGTGTGGCAATTAAGCCAAGCGATTTGGCTGGTGGTTGCACCGCCCAAAGCCCCGGCACTCACCCCAGTGCCCATGCAGACGAACTTGGTCGCGCAATCTGCCAATAGCAATGCGTTAGATTTTTTTGCTCAGCCAACTGCCCCGCAAGCGCCGGCAGCGACACCCCCAGATATTAAAGTGGTGGGCGTGACCATTGCCACCCCAGAAAGTCAATCGTATGCAATTTTGACCGCTAATGGTAAAACCTTAAGCTATCGTATCAACGACATGATTGATGGCAGTGGTTATAAATTGGTTAAAGTCGCAGCCGATTTTGTAATGGTGGCAGATGCCAGTGGTCAAACCAGTAAAGTGCCATTTGGGCAACCGTTTTTTCTTGACCAAAGCGAGGCTATCAGAGCCAAAGCTCAAGCCAACGGTGCTGCAGGCGTGGGTAGTGGCTCAACTATGGCACAAACCCCCACACCGAGCTTAGGCGGCGCTGCGCCACAAGCGATTAGCGGCGCGCCAGTGGCTACAGGCGATCCCCATGATCGAGAGGATTCTGCGCCCACTATGGCTACGTCAAATGGTCCCAATACCTCGCCAAACGGTGCATCGTCGGCCATTGGTGGGGCGATTCAAGGGCTACAGCAAAATGCCTCAGGGTATCTAAGCCAAATGGGTGTGGCAGCGACAGGGCAAGGCTATTTGGTGACCGATGCGATGTCCGCAGGACTAAAAAATCGACTGGGGCTACAAACAGGGGATAAGGTCCTCTCCGTCAATGGACAAAACGTGGGTCAAAATCCAACGCAAGATGCCCAGCTACTACGGCAAGTGCAACAAGCAGGGCAAGCGCAAATCCAAGTTCAGCGCGGCGACCAAGTCGTGACAGTACGCCAGTCATTTTGATAAAAGATAGTAAAAAGTTACAGACGTCATCGCTACGTGAGACACAAGTCGGTGATATGCGTTAAAAATTGATAAGGTACATTATGAAATACCCAACCATGCTAAAGCCACTATTTTTGAGCACGACACTGGCTATGAGTATCAGTTTGCTTAGCAGTGGTCTGTCAGCTGCGCATGCAGCCACTGGCTATAAAGTGCATTTGCAAGACGCCGATATCAAGGCGTTTATCGACCAAATTGCCACCATCACGCAAAAGAACTTTGTGCTCGACCCACGCATTAATGGCAATGTGACGGTGATTTCAAACAAACCCTTATCCCGTCAAGAAGTGTATGACTTGTTTTTAGCCGTGATGAAAGTCAATGGCATTGTAGCGATTGATCGCGGGCTGACCACAGAGCTGGTCCCTGATACCGTTGCCAAACAAGCAGGGGTGGATGTGGACTTGCGGGGTAATACCGCAGGTAGCCAAATGGCGACCCGCATCTATTATCTCACCAACACCAATGCCAATGATATCTTAAACGTCATCCGTCCAATGATGCCGCCGTATGCCAATGCCGCTGTGGTGCCAAATGTCAATGCGATTATCCTATCTGACCGCGCCGACAGCCTCAATCAATACGCAAAATTGATTAGCGATCTTGATAGCAATATGAATGACAAGCTGACCATTATTCCGCTGCGTCATGTCGATGCCAAGCGCATGATGGATTTATTAAGCTCACTGACAGGTACGGGCGGTGGTACAGCGCCAGCTGCTGCGGGTCAATCAGGACAACCTACTGTGGCATCAACCGGTGGCAGCCTGATCAATATCATTGCCGACCCGATTTCTGATAGGCTGCTTGTCAAAGGTAGTGCCGAGATGACAGCCAAAGTACAGCGAATGGTAGAGCAGCTAGATACCGTGCCGACGCAACGTCTCAGTGGGCTGCGTGTGTTTCGTTTAAAATATGCCAGTGCCACCCATATTGCAGAAATGCTACGCGGACTGCTTGCTTATCAATCCATCAATAGCTCAGGTGACCAAACTACCTTGCAAGCAAGCTCAATGTTTCAATCTACCAGCGATACCAGTAATAATAGCGCAGCGACTAGCAATACCGCAGCGTCACCGACAGGCTCGCCGCTTAATACCGCCTCCACTAGCAACACAACGACTACGCAAAACAACGGCTATCAAGGTCGACCTTTTAGCATTATCGCTGACCAAACCCAAAATTCCGTCATCGTCAATGCCAACCCAGAGTTAATGGTAGAAATCGAAAACGCTATTAATGAGCTAGATACCCGCCGTGACCAAGTATTGATTCAAGCAGCGATTATGGAAATCTCCGGCAATGATACCCAGCAACTTGGCGTACAATGGGCAATGGGCAACGCCAACAGCGGCGTAGGGGTGATTAACTTTAATAACATCGGTACATCCGCAGTAGGGCTAGCATCTGAGATATTAAGAAAAACCCCAGGTACGGCGGCAGCCTCTGTGGCAGGCGCGCTGTTGGGGATTGGTACTAGTAAAACCGATAGTAGCGGTAATCGTGAGTTTTATGGCGCGATTTTGCAAGCCATCAATAAAACCAACAATGCCAATCTGTTATCCATGCCCTCTATTTTGACGTTGGATAACGAAAAAGCCAATATTTTGGTAGGGCAGAACGTGCCATTTGTGACCGGCTCTTATACCACCGCAAGTAACTCATCAACCACGCCGTTTCAGACCGTGAGCCGTCAAGATGTCGGTATCAATCTTAATGTCATTCCGCATATTGGTGATAATGGTTCAGTGCGACTTGAGATTTCGCAGGAAGTATCATCCATTGTCGACGGTACCCTCAATAACGTGAGCGGTGTCGTCACCAACAAGAATTTAATCAAAACTACCATTTTAGCGGATAACCAACAAACCGTCGCGCTAGGGGGCTTAATGCGCGATAACAGTACCTATGGTCAGCAAAAAGTCCCAGGATTGGGTGATGCGCCGATTCTTGGTAATTTATTTCGCTCAAAAAGCAAAAACTCGGACAAAACCAATCTGATTGTATTTTTACAGCCGACGATTTTGCGTAATGGTAGCGCGGTGGCAAGCGTGACCGAAAAAAGCTTAGACGGTATTCGTACCATGCAACTGGTCATTGATAAAAACGGTACGCTCAAACAAATCCCACTTAATATCAGCGCCATGTTCCCCAATACCAATACGGTGCAAAATGGCGTTAAATTGCCAACAGACGACTTGGTTACCCCAGCCGAGCAAAGCTTATCAAACACCCCAAGAGTGTATGCCAATGGTGTCGATATCGTCACGCCCGTCTCATCAAACGTGTCTCGCCAAAGCAATGCAGCCGCCACAACCGTGAGTCGTCCAGCGAGCAACACCGTCACCCAAGCGCCCATTACCCAATCTACCGTCACCCAATCTACAGGGCAGACAGGGCAAGGCGCAAAAATGGCGCAAACGCCTGTTGTGATTGCGACCCCGCCTGCGGTGCAGACCATCACCGTGACAAATCCCTAAAAATGTCCCATAATGCCAAGCATAATGATACTATTAAATACCCCTTAGGAGTAGGAGACTTGCATGGACAATCATCAAACTAATACAGTGGATACGATGAACCTTACTGACAACTCACAAGGCACTTCATGGCAACTCATTGGACTGTCACCAGCGTTGGCGGATTTAACCATTGATATTGATAAAAGCTTAAGCATCGGACGCAGTGATAGCAATGATTTTGTATTAGCAACTTCACAAATCTCTCGCCAACACGCCAAAATTAACCGTATTGGTGAGCAGCTGTATGTGCAAGACCTAGGCTCAAGCAATGGCACCTTTGTCAATGGTGAGCGCATCAGTACAGACGCGCATGCTTTGCAAGCCACTGATGAACTTGCCTTTGCTGACCTGGTATTTTTGGTGGTAGATGCCCCAGTCGACGCACTGGATGATGATAGTTTTCTCAATAGTTTACAAGATATTGAGAATTTCACACCCACCACTGACATTCATACCCAAACTGAATCGACTGCATCGGTTGAGCCCATATCACCGAACGCTGCATCCAACGCCGCGCCTGTGATAGATGTCGTTACCACGCAAGATTTTTTACCTAGCGAGCAGCTGAGCAACACTCACGTCGAACAATCCGTACCCGCTACACCGACAACAATGAATGTAGCAAGCGTTGATAATCCCACACCACCGCTACTTAGTACACCAGCTCAGACGCCTGTCGTCACTGAGGCAGTAGCAGTATCATCACAGCCCGTTGTCCCATCGGTTCAGGTCTCAGCCGTTCAGCCAGCGCAACCATCGCCTGTGAGTACAGTAGACACTGATGCAATCAAACCCGCGGCAAAGAAAAATGCCACAGTCGCGATAATAATCGTGGTAATTATTGCGCTGATTATTGCATCAGTGTTGTTAATGTATTAGGGTTTAGGTAGCAAATAAGCGGTGCAAAGCGCCTAAAATGCGGATTTGAATCATTAAATTTACGTTTTAGCAAAAAAAATGAAAAAAAACTAAAAAAACGCTTGCAAGATTAAAAATATTTGCTAAAATGCTCACCACTTTCAAGCGATACGCCGGCTTAGCTCAGTTGGTAGAGCAACTGACTTGTAATCAGTAGGTCGCCAGTTCGACTCCGGCAGCCGGCACCATCCTTTAACACATCGTGTTAAGCGTACCTTGAAAAACAACTATGGTGGGGTTCCCGAGCGGTCAAAGGGGACGGACTGTAAATCCGTTGCGAGAGCTTCGAAGGTTCGAATCCTTCCCCCACCACCATTTGCCTGCTATTGTTATCTGAATATTCCCTAATCACGTTAACAGTAAGTCCAGTATGCTTGGGCGGGTCGCATTGCGGGTGTAGTTTAGTGGTAGAACCTCAGCCTTCCAAGCTGATGGTGCGGGTTCGATTCCCGCCACCCGCTCCATTATTCTAAACCAAAGTTTTGCTCATATAGCTCAGAGGTAGAGCACTCCCTTGGTAAGGGAGAGGTCCCGAGTTCAACTCTCGGTATGAGCTCCAGTTTTATAGAAAATACATTGATAGAAACCAAAAAATAGTTGAGGCAGCACAGATGTGTTGCCTTTTGTTTTAGCAATAACAAAAAAGTTTGACCATAAAGATGAAGGCTATGGAAAAAACTTGAAATTTATGTTAAATTTGCTATTTTAGTGACCTAGCAACACTCACATTGGCAACACCAGCACTGGCAAGACAGATACACCAGTTGGTTTATAGCTTTGAGCTAGGGTATTGCTAACAGTTTAACAATGATCAGAGGATTAAATTATGGCAAAGGCCAAGTTTGAACGTACTAAACCACACGTTAACGTAGGCACCATTGGACACGTTGACCATGGTAAAACAACCCTAACAGCTGCGATTGCAACTGTAGCAGCAAAACACAACGGTGGTGAAGCTAAAGACTACGCGTCAATTGACTCAGCCCCTGAAGAAAAAGCCCGTGGTATCACCATCAACACCTCACACATTGAATATGACACCCAAGCACGTCACTACGCACACGTAGACTGTCCTGGCCATGCTGACTATGTTAAAAACATGATCACCGGTGCAGCACAGATGGACGGCGCTATCCTAGTTGTATCAGCCACTGACGGCCCAATGCCACAAACCCGTGAACACATCCTACTATCACGCCAAGTAGGTGTACCATACATCATGGTATTCATGAACAAATGTGACATGGTTGATGACGAAGAACTACTAGAACTCGTCGAAATGGAAGTACGTGAACTACTATCAAGCTACGACTTCCCTGGCGATGACACCCCAATCATCAAAGGTTCTGCCCTAGAAGCCCTAAACGGCGGCGAAGGCAAATACGGTGAACCAGCCGTACTAGAACTACTTGACACCCTAGACAGCTACATCCCAGAACCAGAACGTGCAATTGACAAACCATTCTTGATGCCAATCGAAGACGTATTCTCAATCTCTGGTCGTGGTACAGTCGTAACAGGCCGTGTAGAATCAGGCATCATCAAAGTTGGTGAAGAAATTGAAATCGTTGGTATCAAACCAACCTCAAAAACCACCTGTACTGGTGTTGAAATGTTCCGTAAACTGCTAGACGAAGGTCGTGCAGGCGAGAACTGTGGTGTACTACTTCGTGGTACCAAACGTGAAGACGTACAACGTGGTCAAGTATTGGCTAAACCAGGTTCAATCAAACCACACACCAAATTTGACGCAGAAGTATACGTACTATCAAAAGAAGAAGGTGGTCGTCACACCCCATTCTTAAATGGTTATCGTCCACAATTCTACTTCCGTACCACTGACGTAACTGGCGCAATCCAATTACCAGAAGGTACAGAGATGGTAATGCCTGGCGATAACGTTGAAATGAACGTAGAGCTTATCCACCCAATCGCAATGGACCAAGGCTTACGCTTTGCAATCCGTGAAGGTGGCCGTACTGTAGGTGCGGGTGTTGTTGCTAAAGTTAACGACTAATCGTTAATAAGCATACAAAAGAGTCACTTCGGTGGCTCTTTTTTTATGCTTCGTTGCCGTAAAACCACCGACTTCAGGCGGTGGATATAAGGCAGCTTAAGCAACCATATTCACGCACAAAGAATATAAAACATGCTAGAATAAACCCATGAAAACACTCAAGTTACGCATACGAGATAAGCAAATAGCAAAGCTTAATAAGTTAAGCGGTTCGGTCAATTTCGTATGGAACTATGTCAATGACTTGAGTTATAAACACCTACAAAAAACCGGCAAATTCTTTTCAGCTTATGACCTAAACGAATATACCAAAGGTAGTGGTGAATTACTTGGTTTACATTCTCAAACCATTCAAGCCATTAATGAAACCCACGCCAAAAGCCGAAAACAATTCAAAAAGGCTAAACTGTCATGGCGAACCAACAACCCAAAATCAAAGCGTAAAAACTTAGGTTGGCTACCGTTTAAACAATCTGCCATCAAACACATCGCTACTCATACCACAGGCAAAAAGGGCTTAAAATCAACCTTGCAGCTTAGTCTAGCCAAAGGACAAAAGCTAATCATTGACCTATGGGACAGCTACAACCTTTCGCTATATCAAATAAATACTTGCGAGTTGGTACAAGACAGCCGTAACCGTTGGTATGCCTGTATCACCGTCAAAGACTGCCCCAAACAATCATGTGGTACAGGTAGCATAGGCATAGATTTAGGTTTAAAAGATAGTGCTACCACCTCAAATGGCGATAAATTACAAATCAAGCAAACACAGGCATGGGCTAAAAAATTGGGCATTGCTCAACGTGCCAAAAACAAGCAACGTGTAAAAGCTATCCATGCCAAAATCAAAAACACACGCCAAGACCTCATACACAAATTCACCAACCACTTAGTCAAAGACAATGCCTTAATCGTGGTTGGCGATGTTAAAACCACACAATTTAACAGTAAAAAAGGCAAACTAGCCAAAAGCGTCTATGATGCAGGTTGGTTTGAACTCAAACGACAACTGACCTATAAATGCGAGAACGCAGGTTGCCGTTTCGAAATCGTGAATGAGAAATACACGACCCAAACTTGCTCGCGCTGTGGCGTTATGTCCAGTAGCTTGAGCGGTAGAGCAGGTTTGCGAATAAGAGAATGGACTTGTGCTTCGTGTGGCACATGGCATGATAGAGATATCAATGCCAGTCAGAACATTCTTGCGGTGGGGCTTGACCGTCTGGGAGCAGGAATCCCCGAATGATAGAGAGGGGAGGAAGTCAAGGAAATAAATTATGACGATGATATCAACATATAAGTTAGATAAAACGAGTACACAAGATAATGCTTCGCAGCAAGTAATGGCGCAGCTGGCACAAATTGAATCTGAGCTTTTTGTCCACGATGCTTGGTCAGCTGCGCAAATCAATTCACTGCTCGCGCAGCCATTTAACCATATAATTTATGCGACAGACGAGCTAAATCAGCGATTGGTCGGCTATTGTTTTTACAGCCACATATTTGAAGATAGTGAAATTTTAAGAATCGGAACTTGTCTTGATTATCAACAGCAAGGTATTGCAAGCCAATTGTTAACGGCTATGGCGCAAATGTGCCAAGTAGCGGGTGCTGAGCGGGTGCTATTAGAGGTAAGAGAAGATAATCATGCTGCCATTGCATTTTATCAAAAACATGGATTTGAACAGATTGCCGTTCGCAAAAATTACTACGACAATCATGACATGACCAAAACCCATGCGTTAATTATGCAGCGCAAATTCAATGCTACATTAAACGCTAAGTAGTATTCCACATGTTTAGATAATGCGCTTTTATCGCCTGTTGAAGCAGTGGCTCAACTTGCGCCGCTGTGACAGCCTCATCGAAGCGATGCCACTGTTGATTGATTAACAACTCACTGGGATAAAAACGCGATTTATACGCCATCTTATCCGAATCTGGTACCCAAAAACCAAAATATAAATAAGGTAATCCAAGACGTTTAACATAATCAATTTGGGTAAGTATCGCAAGGGTGCCCAAACTATTTATGGTTGCATCGGGATCATAGAAAGTATAGACCGCGGATATGCCGTCATCTAATTGGTCGCAAACTGCTACCATGACTAATTCGTCATGAAGCCAAAACTCCATAAAAAATGACTGGGTAAAGCTATATTGTAGAAACTGTTTAAACCCTTGCAGATTTGGCGGGTACATATCGCCATCACTATGGCGAGTGCAGATATAGCGAGCATATAGCATAAAATGCGATTCATCAGCATCATCACAAGCAGTAATTACCACATCCATCTCGTGCGATTTTTGCCATAGTTTGCGCTGGGTACGATTGGGTTCAAACTCGTTAACTACTAAACGTGTAGAGATACAGCGTTGACAATGGAAGCATACAGGGCGATATAAATGTTGTCCACTACGCCGATACCCGAGCCGAGAGAACTGAGAAAAAATAGGCGTATCTAAACGTTCATCCTTTGCTAATTCAATCAGTTCTAAACGTGCTGCACGATCGGGCAAATAACTACATTGATGTAGCGGCGTCAATTGGCTGGTCAGTGCCAGACTGGTAAGAGGATGGGGTGGTTTTAACGTCATTGGTGCTTTTAAATACCCTTAACTTACCTAAATTCGAGCAGATGGAGATAGATAATAAGTCATAAAATCCTCATTTAACAGTTGATTAAGTGGCAATTTTTGACCGCAAATCGATGACCAATCAATACTCGGTAGCGATAATTGTTGCGCGAGCCCAGCTAAAAATTCCGCTCTGGGTACGATGGATGCCCCTAAACGCAGCAAATGTGGGTTAGGCAACTGACAGTCCACCCAAGCAAATTGGGAATGTGCACACAGCTGCATTAACACAAAAAAAGCCGCTTTAGACGCATCTGTCACTCGGTGAAACATACTTTCACCAAAAAAAGCTTGTCCTAGCTTTAGCCCATAGAGACCACCAATCAGCTCATCATCATCCCAAATCTCGACACTGTAAGCGACTTGCTCGGTATGGAGCGCCTTATACGCTTCAATCATAGCGGGACTGATCCAAGTGGCTGATGCAGAAGCTTGGGCATAGGTGCGGGTATCAGCACAGGCGGCAATGACCTCAGCAAAGGCAAGATTGAGGGAAAATGTCCAACCTGCATTTTTGATACGCCGTTTTAAGGTTTTACTGGCGCAAAAATCGCTAGGATAAATAATACAGCGCGGATCAGGCGACCACCAAGCAATGGGCTCGCCTTCATTAAACCAAGGGAACATGCCTTGGCGATAAGCACACACTAAGGTGTCAGCTGCCAAATCACCCCCCAACGCAATCAGCCCTTCACCGTCAGGGTCTGCCACCATCGGGTCGGGAAATTGATAACGGCAACCGAAAGGGCGTTGTAAGGGATGGTGATTTGGCAATGGCATCGTTCAAGGCATTAGCTAAACAGCAGAGGTATTGGCTGATACCGTGGTATTGGCATTCGCTAGATTAACGATATCTAAATATTTTTCTGCATCCAACGCCGCCATACAACCCGTAGCTGCTGAGGTAATCGCTTGGCGATAGATATGGTCTGCCACATCCCCACAGGCAAACACGCCTTCGACACTTGTCGCCGTGGCATTGCCATCTAGACCGCTTTTGACCACGATATAGCCATTATTCATCTCAAGCTGATCTTGGAAAATATCGGTGTTGGGTTTGTGCCCAATCGCCACGAACATACCAGGCGCGTTGATGGTTTTGGTAGACTGGTCTTGCAGGTTTTCAATCACCACACCTGTCACGCCTGCATCATCACCCACCACTTCTTTGACTTGGCTGTTCCATTCGATGGTCACATTGCCATTTTTTTGTTTTTCAAATAATTGGTCTTGCAGAATTTTTTCTGATTTTAATTTATCACGGCGATGCACTAGGGTGACGTGGCTTGCGATATTTGATAGATACAAAGCTTCTTCAACCGCTGTGTTGCCACCGCCAATCACCACCACAGGTTTGCCGCGATAGAAGAACCCATCACAGGTCGCACAGGCAGAGACGCCAAGCCCCATAAATTTTTGTTCAGAGGCCAGACCCAAGTATTGCGCTGATGCCCCTGTCGCTACAATGAGCGCGTCACACGTGTAAGTGGCACTATTGCCCACTAAGGTGAAGGGTCGCTGAGTTAGGTTCACTTGGTTGATATGGTCATACACCAACTGGGTACCAAAACGCTCGGCATGGGCTTGCATGCGTACCATCAAGTCAGGTCCCGTCAAGCCTTGTGGATCGCCCGGCCAGTTATCAACTTCAGTGGTGGTAGTCAACTGCCCGCCAGTCTGCATACCGGTGATAATGACCGGTTTTAAATTGGCGCGCGCCGCATACACGGCGGCAGAATAACCCGCTGGACCTGAACCTAAAATAATAAGCTGGTGATGGATAATTTCTGACATACGTCTTTCCTAACAATCGCTGAATAATAAACTAAATAATAAAATAGGCTAATTTTTGATTCATAAGTAAGATAGGGGCTAACATCGAAAATAGCAAGTAAATGTTATTTTTATAACAGATTCATCGCGCAATCAAAGCTCAAGCAACGCTCAAAAATGGCGTTAGCTTGTTATCAAAAAAATACCCTAACATTCGGCTTTGTTGGCTCAAACTGCATTTATCATAGGGCTTGAATTGACTGATTTAACAAAGCAATTTTTCGCAAAAAAAGCTCAGCAACGCACCACTGAGATTTGATATGATAGTCGATTAAAAGGGTGATTTTAATCAACGTTTCCCCAAAATCATTGTTTTTTCACAATCATTATCAGTCAGTCATGGCTGAGCAAAGCGTTGGCTTACGGCTTATCCAAAGCAGGTTCAAATTCAAAGGTAAATTGCGTTGTCTTATTATATTCGTCAAAGTGTGCTTACGATTATCTGGCTAATCGTGGCATTGTTGTTAGTCATGTCCCTCATCAGTTATTCTGCCAATGATCCCAGTTGGTCGCATATCAGTAGTGCGGCAAATGAAGTCAGTAACTTGGCAGGCACGGGTGGTGCGTGGCTGGCTGATATTTTGTATGCGTTTTTGGGTGCGGCAAGCTGGTGGCTCATCGTCATTGCCTGTTATGAAGCTTGGAATGTATGGCGCCATGACGTAGAGCCTAATGGCTTGTTACGTTTTTTGGGTTATATTTTTTTAATCATTGCCACCGCAGGGCTGACAGGCGTGTTATCGTTTGGCTGGTTGGCGCAAGGCATGATCGGGCAAATCGTCGGCAATGGACTTAGTAGTTTATTAACCTACTGGGGGACTTTGTTGTTTTTATTGGTGTTTATTGCCATCACCGTGACGTTTACCTTTGATTTACATTGGCATGAGATTTTATCAGGTCAAGCTATTCGCAGCCGCCTACAGGCTGAAGCCGCAGATGATGAAGAAACCAATACTGAATTCAAGGCAACTGCTCAGGAAGCAAGCCAAGCAAAACCAAACGACACCGCGCAACTGCCTTTGCCATTAGCCTCCCATGACACTGAACAAACCGCTTATGACAGTAGTCATCTAGCGGACAATGAGGCGTTTGTCGGTAGTCCACTCGATGCGTTTTTGGATGAAACGGGCTTTAGTGAAATCAAAGATTATGAATGGCTCGAAGAAAACGATGCCACTAATCCATTTAAACCCGTCAGCTCAACCTATGTGGCAAATACCAAGCTGACCAAAAAACTCGATGAAAAACTGCAAAGTGAAATCATTAAAAAACCGTTTAAAATGCCTACCTTGAACAGACCCCATTCGATACAGGTAGACTCGCAACTCACTGAGCCAACTCAGACAAAGCAGCCTAGTGTAGATAGTGTAGATGTATCGCAAGCTATGCCAACTATGGATGAAGCATCTAGGATGTCTGCCGTAGGCACAGGGGAGTTAGCGGATAAACACATTTCTGAGCCGATGACGGATGTAGAGATGGCTGCACAGGACACGGCTATTGGGTTGTCAAATTCGGATGATTTAGCGGATAGCATAAATACTGGATATCAATTATCACAAAATCCTGTGCTAGAGTCACCATTCGAGGGCATTAAGACAGAGGGCTTTGAAGCAAAAAGTATTGAAGTAGAAGGCATTGAAACACCGCCCACCTCAGTCGCATCGCTATTAGGTATGCGACAAGTCCCACCACAAGCTAGGGCTAATCCATCAGATGACAGTGCCACCGCACCGGTTGTAGCGGAATTTTCAACCCCTGCCGCAAGTCCGATGCCAACCCAAATAGCACGTCCAGCGCAAGCCGTCACCCAAATGGCTGGCAACGAGATTGATACCGACCAGATAACGTCTTCAATACCGACCCATAGTCGTTCGGTGGAATCTGAGTTACTCGACCAAATCGAACAGCCCGCAGCGACTCAGGTCAACCAGCCGCTCGATATCAATGACGATAGCCTGTTTAGTCATAAATCGCGTGCCATGCAAACCGCAGCTTATCGTGCCAATTTAAGCCCGTTACCTGAGTTATCGCTGCTTGATTTGCCAGACCCCGACCGCAAGCCAAGCTACAGCCGCGAACAGTTGCAGCAGCTATCAGCACTGTTAGAAATCAAGCTACAAGAATTTAATATCAAAGCAGAAGTGGTCAATGCGCAAATGGGTCCAGTGGTGACGCGCTTTGAAGTCTCTCTAGCACCAGGACTTAAAGCAAGCAAGGTGACAGGTATTGCCAAAGACTTGGCTCGGTCGCTATCTATGGCATCGGTGCGTGTGGTGGAAGTCATTCCAGGAAAACCTTATATCGGTATTGAAGTGCCTAATCCGCAGCGCCAAATGGTACGCCTCATCGAACTGCTGAAAACAGAAGCTTATCAAGACCCCGATGGCTTAATCAGTATGGCAATGGGCAAAGATATTGCAGGTAGACCGATTATTGCGGATTTGGCGAAAGCGCCACACATGCTAGTCGCAGGTACCACAGGTTCGGGTAAATCCGTGTTGGTGAATTCGCTGTTATTGTCAATGCTGCTCAAATACACACCAGAGCAGCTGCGATTGATTTTGATTGACCCCAAACAGCTCGAGCTTGCCAACTATGGCGATATTCCGCATTTGCTCACCCCTGTAGTCACCGATATGACCGAAGCAGCCAGTGCTTTAGCATGGAGTGTGGCGGAGATGGAACGTCGTTATCAGCTGATGTCATTATTCAAAGTGCGTAAGCTTGATGAATTCAACAAAAAAATCATGGCAGCCGAACAAAGTGGTGAACCGTTACTAGATCCACTGTGGCGACCCAATGACAGCGTCAGCCAAGATAGAGCGCCAAAGTTAAAACCGTTACCGCAAATTGTGATTGTGGCGGATGAGTTTGCTGACATGATTATGCAGGTAGGCAAACAAGCGGAGGAATTGATTACCCGTTTGGCGCAAAAATCGCGTGCTGCAGGTATTCATTTGATTTTGGCGACCCAGCGCCCCTCAGTGGATGTGATTACTGGTTTGATTAAAGCCAATATTCCCGTCCGTGCCGCACTTCGCGTCAACTCAAAAGTCGACTCGCGTACCATTTTGGATGCCGGTGGGGCAGAGGATATGCTTGGGCATGGTGATATGCTGTTTTTAGGGCCTGGTCAAATCGAGCCAAACCGTGTACATGGTGCTTTTATTAGCGATGCGGAAGTCAACCGTGTGTGTGATGCATGGCGCGAGCGTGGCGCACCTAATTATATTGATAATATGTTTGATAATTTTGAGTTAAGCTCAGCGCCAAGTGGTGGCGATGCTAGTGGGTCTAGCAATGGTGAAGAAGACCCGCTGTATGATGATGTAGTGGCGTTTTTGCTCGAAACCCGTAAAGTCTCTGCATCAAGCATCCAGCGCAAATTTAGTATCGGCTATAACCGCGCAGCACGTATCGTTGATGCCATGGAAGAGGCGGGCTTGGTGAGCGGCATGACGAAAAGTGGTAAACGTGAGCTATTAATGTAGAGGTTAAACAAATAAAAAAAGGTGCGATTCAGGTACCTTTTTTATTTAACGTTTTGAGCGGTTATGGGTCCATTTAGTCTATGGTATTTTGCGCTGCGACTACGACAATTTCTAATTTCCACAATGGATTAACCAATTCAGCTTTGACTGTCGCACGGGTAGGCTTTGGACAATCGGCTAACCAGTCGCCCCACATGCTATTCACCACCGCAAAATCCGCCAAATCCTTGATAAAAATCTGAGCGGTTAGCAGACGTGATTTGTCGCTATTGGCTTTGGCGAGCATGGTGTCGATATTGTCTAGTACCTCTTGGGTTTGTTTGTGAATATCGGCAGTGTCGGTATTGGGCACTTGTCCTGCGAGATACACCACGTGGTTAAAAATGGTAATTTCACTTAGATAGTCATTGCTATCAAATTGTTGAATTTGTGCGGTCATGGTGTTTTCCTCGTGAACGGATAGATGTTATTTATGCATATTTTTTACAAATACTATTTACAGAAACAATTTACAGAGATTTCTAATAGCAAATAGATACTAGGCATAACGCTGTAATGATAAGCCGTCAATGCGAATATCAGGCGTTCTGCCGAGCACCAAATCGCTGATTAATTTGCCAGATCCACATGCCATTGTCCAACCCAATGTGCCATGTCCTGTGTTCAAAAATAAATTGCGATACCGAGTCGCGCCAATGATAGGGGTGCTATCTGGGGTCATCGGACGTAGTCCTGTCCAAAAACTTGCGTTTGGCAAATCACCGCCTGCGAATAAGTCCTGCGTGACCATTTCGAGTGTAGCACGGCGCTGGGGATTTAGCGTTACATCAAAACCACTTAATTCTGCCATACCGCCCACGCGAATACGGTTGTCAAAGCGAGTAATGGCGATTTTATAGGTTTCATCCAGCACCGTTGATTGGGGCGCTAAATCAGCATTGATAATCGGTACAGTCAGCGAATAGCCTTTGACAGGGTATACAGGCAGATTAAGCTGTAGCGGTTGCAAAAGCGCCCGCGAGTAACTGCCCAACGCCAATACATACTGGTCTGCGGTTAATAACTCATCATTTACCACCACCCCTTTAATCGCCCCAGCGTCGACTACCAGTTTTTCGATGGTTTGATTGTATAAAAATTTCACCCCCAGCGCTTTGGCTTGTTGCTCTAATGCTTGGCAAAACAAAAAGCAATCGCCTGTTTCATCATGCGGCAAATGCAATCCACCAACCAGCTTATCAGTGGCATTTGCCAACGCGGGCTCAATATCAGCCAACGCCTTGCTGTTGTCAATCAGCTTAAAAGGCACGCCTGAATCTTGCAACACCTTAATATCTTGCTGTACAGCCTCTAGCTGGGCGGGTTTACGAAAAACTTGTAAGGTGCCTTGTGAGCGGTTTTCGTAGTGAATGCCGGTGTCTTGACGCAACTGCTGCAGACAGTCGCGGCTGTATTCAGCCACTCGTACCATACGCTCTTTGTTGATGGCATAGCGCTTGGCATTGCAGTTTTTGAGCATTTGTAGCATGCATTGTAACTGCCACAAACTACCATCTAATTTGATGGCTAAAGGGGCGTGTTGTTGGAATAACCATTTAACCGCCTTCAATGGGATACCAGGGGCTGCCCAAGGGGTAGAGTAGCCAGGGGAGATTTGCCCAGCATTGCCAAAACTGGTTTCTTGTGCGGCACCCGCTTGGCGGTCAATCACCGTGACTTCTATGCCTTGCTTGGCTAAATAATAGGCACTTGTCACCCCAATCACGCCACTACCCAGTACCAATACGCGCATACTCACCCCCAAACATCTGCTTAATTATCAGTTAATTTTGCTAGTATAAGCAAAGTTTTGCAGTAAATTTTGCTGTTTTTATGCTAGAATTTTGCTGATATTGTCGGTTTTATCATGTCAATCATCAAAAAATAGGATTTTCATTTTGCTATGCGTAATTTAGACCGTACCGACCGTTTAATCCTTGAAATCTTGCAACAGCAAGCCCGAATTTCTATCAGCGAATTGGCTGCCAAAGTTAACCTATCAACCACGCCTTGCTCAGACAGGGTTAAGCGCTTGGAGCGTGAAGGTATTATCACAGGTTATCATGCGCGGTTAAACCCAAATTTGGTCAATAAAAGCTTGTTGGTGTTTTTGGAGATAAAGCTATCTACCAAGTCGGGCGATGTCTTTGAGCAAGTGAGCAAAAAACTGTCAGAAATTCCAGAGATACTGGAATGTCATTTGATTTCGGGTGAGTTTGATTTTTTGGTCAAAGCGCGCCTAAAAGAGATGAGTTCTTACCGTAAGTTACTGGGCAATATCTTAAAACAATTGCCAGCCGCGGTAGAAACCCACAGTTTGATTGTGATGGAAGAGATTAAAGAAAGCTTGCATTTGGATGTGACAATGACCTAACTGTCGTGCAAGTTTTACTATATATGCTTTGTGATACCTGCTTTGCGACAGATGAAAAAAAAGACTGCCAAATCGCAGTCTTTTTATATTGTCCCGTCTTAGAGCTTTGGAAATTAGAGTTTTGGAAACTCTAGCGACCAGTGGTTGACGAGTGGATAGCGACGCTCACGCCCAAAAGCGCGGTGGGTAATCTTGGTGCCAATCGCCGCTTGACGACGTTTGTACTCATTGCGGTCTACCATACTGAGTACTTTTTTCACCACGTCTTTATCATAACCGGCTTCTACAATCGCATCATAGCCAAAGTCGCGATCGATATACAGCTCCAGCATTTTATCGAGGGTATCATAATCAGGCAGACTGTCTTGGTCTTTTTGGTCAGGGCGAAGCTCGGCAGAAGGCGGACGCGTAATCACACGCTCAGGAATCACCGGCGTTTCTTCTAGTCGGTTGCGATAGTTGGCGAGGGCATACACTTGGGTTTTATACACATCTTTTAAGACATCAAATCCGCCTGCCATATCCCCATACAATGTCGCATAGCCCACGGCCATCTCTGATTTGTTGCCAGTGGTGATGACTAGATGACCAAATTTATTGGACAATGCCATCAAAATCATGCCACGCGCACGGGCTTGGATATTTTCTTCCGTGGTGTCGGCGGTGGTGTTGCTAAACATCGGCTCTAGCGTATGACGCATGCCTTCAACAGCGGCATGAATCGGGCACACGGTATAAGACACGTTGAGTCGGTGCGCCTGCGCCTGCGCATCTTGTAGGCTGATTTGCGAGGTGTACTCATAGGGCATCATGACCGCATAAACTTTATCTGCACCCAGCGCATCAACGGCGATACATAGCGTGAGCGCCGAGTCTATCCCGCCTGACAACCCAACCAATACGCCTTTAAAGCCAGAATGATTGACATAATCACGCAAGCCGACAACCAGCGCTTGATAAGTTTCAGCGATTTGGCTCAATGCAAGCGGTGATTTGCGCTGTTCTGATAATATCACTTGACCGCTTTGGGCATCGTGACGAGCAACCACATACAGGGTATGCTGCAAAAATCTTGGTGCTTCTTGCACGATTTTACCTTGAGCGTTGACGACCATCGAGCCGCCATCAAACACCAAGTCATCTTGACCGCCCACGCTATTGGCATACACAATCGGGATATTGTATTCAGTCGCACGACTTTTTAATAAAGCCTTACGTTGTTCTTGCTTATTTTGCTCAAAGGGTGAGGCATTGAGGCTGATGATGATTTCTGCACCTTTTTCTTTCAGTGCGCGAATGGGAGCGTCTTGCCATAAGTCTTCGCAGATAAGTAGTCCAATGGTCAGCCCTTGATAGTCAAATAACACTTGGTTGTGACCGGTATTAAAATAGCGGCGTTCATCAAATACGCCATAATTTGGCAGGCATTGTTTGTGATAAAAGCCTTTTTGCTGACCATTGTGAATGATAGCCACTGAGTTAAACGTGCCATTGGGGTCAATGTGCGGATAACCCACTAGCATGACGATGTCTTTGACCGTGTAGAGCAATTCAAAAGCAAGTTTCACGCGTGAGGCAAGACTTGGACGTAATAACAAATCTTCAGGCGGATAACCCAGCAGTGATAATTCAGGGAAGACAATGATATTAGCCCCCTTGTCACGGGCGTCTTTAGCCAGTTCTACCATTTTTTTGGCATTGTTGATGACATCACCAACAATAAATTGCTGCTGTGCCACCGCAATTTTTAGCCCTACCATAGAATCTGCTTGGCTAATCTGTTGGCTAGTCGGTTGGCTTGATGGCTGAGAATTTGACTGAGAAACTGATTGAGAAGTTGGCTGAGCAGGTTTGTGAGAAACTGGCTGTGGGTTTGCTGTTTGGCTTGGCGTAGTAGCTTCGGCGGTCATTGACTCACTCGGCAGCTGCGTTGGTACGCTATCATCTGGGGTTAAATCAAGGTGTGACATGAAAAATCCTTCAGTAAAAATTTGTTATGGGGTCGTCCCTTTAGTCATATCCGTCTAAAACGGTATGCAAGCATCATGCCGCTATTATAATTATGGGTGGCAACAGCGATGGCATTACAAGATAAAATTATTCTACATTATATCGCTTTATGATGTGTTTACAATTGCAATCTTTAGACGCTACCACCGAAAAACGCTGCAACTGGTAAAATTAGCTTAAACATAGCATGAATAACCCATCAATGCGCGATTTTTTGCAGTATAATCAAACCTTAGAATGCTAATTAACAGGCAGTCATAATTGTTAATTGGCAACGATGATTCGTTCATTAGACTTTCATTAGACAATGAGGTGAAGCGATGTTTAGCGCAATTTTTGTGGTTTTGGTGATTATGGGGCTTAGCTGGGTTGGGATGAAATGGATGTATCCGCGACCACCGCAAGGCTACTTGCGACCGCAGCCAGGCGAGAGTACCGAGCTGCGAGCGTGTGATTTTTGCCATCATACCTTAGCAGAGTGGCGAGGGATTGTAGAAGGGGATAAGTTCTTTTGTAATCAACAACACCAAGCGGATTTTCATGCTGGCAAACAATACCAGCGCGCGCAAAATTAGTCGAATTATATTTTACACTTATTTTACACTAAAGACGTTAGGCAAAACGGGCAACGTCTTCTAACATTTTACTCACCAGGTCTTGCGCTTGGCTTTCGTTTTCTTGATAGCGTTGTAAGTTTTCTGATTTTTCAAACAAGGTCAGCGCGCACAGTACCAATAATTGTTCTTGTGGTAGCTGAGGCGCTTGGCGGCGTACCTCTTGCATAAACTGGTTAATATAGCTTGCCGCACGCTGCAACGCAGGCTCTTCAGATTCTGGGCAGTTGATGGTATAGCTACGACCATTGATCAGGATATCAACTTTTTTAATGCTTTGGGCAGATGCCATAAGGTTTTCCTAACGTATTCAAATGTTTTAAACATCACTAAGGCTGGCTATGGGGGCGGGTTAGTTTTCGCTGTCAATTTTTGCCAAGCGCTCTAACACAAGCTTGGTATGCTCTGCCGCAACGCGATTTTTTTCAATCAATTTTTGATTTTGTGCGGTAAAAATCTGTAATTGGTTTTGGGTTTGTTCGTATTCGGTACTTAGCATGTTGTGAGATTCGGCAAGTGACTGATACCGCTGCTCAAGTGCTTGATACTCTTCGGCTTGTCTGGCAAGTTGTTGTTGCAAATTTTGCTGCAGTTCTTTGCTGGCATCGAGCTCAGCTTGTACCGCTTGCAGTTGGTCTGCGGTAATGGTTGGCTGTGCTTTAATACGGGTTAGCTCGCTACTGGCGAATTGATATTTATCGCGAAGCTTAGTCAATGCGGTTTGTAGCTGGGTCAGTTGGTCAATTAGGGTGCTCATGATATGATGTCTAGTCAGTAATCGAGTGAATAATCAAGTGAATAATCAAGTGAATCATCAAGAGCGATATGATGGGCGCTCGTTGACATGAATAGCAAAAGGTTTTTTTAGTATAACTATAGCGTGAAGGCTTAAAATTTGAGTGATACTTATATTATTTTACCACTTTAATAATGCCATAGTTGACCGCATTAAGGCTAGTATTATCTCAATGTTGATATAATTTTTTGTGAAAAAAGGGTAAAGCGATGGATGATTATATTTCGGGTTGGCAGGATTGGACACAAGCATTTGAGGATTGGCATGACGTCACAATTAGTGAGTTACATGGGCTAATTTCAGGGGTGCTCAGTGTGTGTGATGCGCCAACCGAGCAAGAGTGGCAACTGCTACTGACTGAGCTGAGCTTTACCGAGCTTGAGCCAAAAGCGTTAGAGATAGTGACCGAAGAGGGCGAGGATATGGTGGCGGTGTTAACCGATGATGCCGATAGCTATCAGTTTATGCCGCTTTTGCCCGATGATGACCATCCACTGTATGAGCGTTTGATGGCACTTAAGAACTGGGCAAATGGCTTTTTGACAGGCTTTGGCATCACTGATAGTGCGCTACGCCCGGAAGAAAATACCCTATTTAATGACTTGGCAAAAATCGGCGCGCTGCGGGTTGATGTGTATGATGAGGCGCTGCAAGGGACAGACAATGCTGAAGGCGAAGTTGAATATATGGAGCTACTTGAGTTTGTGCGCATGATTCCTGTGAGTGTGTCACAAGGGCGAGTGCGTAAATCAGTCGCCAAGTTGCCGCTTATCGCAGGATTTGCCATGAATCGCCCTGTAGGCAAAGCCCAAGAGGTTGATGAGGCGCATTTGGATTTTATTGAGCAGCTACGTGATGATGAACTCGATTGGGAAGCAGAAAAAGATACCAATGATGATTTTGTTACCCATATGGTCATAGATGCCATGACCGGTAAAAAGCCGAATTGATGCTAACACCCTATTTCGACTAGATTTACCCTGATAGGCTGTTTTAATGGTTTAAAATTTGAGAAAAATGGAACGACTATGGGCTATCCATCTAACGCCGTAGACTGGTTAACAAAGCTGATTGGTTTTAATACTGTCAGCCGCTACTCCAATTTGCAATTGATTGAGTATGTGGCGGGCTATTGTGAGCAGTTGGGATTGTCGCCACGTTTGACTTTTAATGCTGATAGTACCAAAGCCAACCTCTTTGTGACTGTACCTGCGATGGGTAAGGGTGATAGCGTCCTGACAGGGGGATTTGTGTTTTCCGGGCATACCGATGTGGTGCCCGTTGATGGGCAGGCATGGGATACCGATCCGTTTGTGGCGACCATTATGGAAGATAAGCTATACGGGCGTGGGGCTTGTGATATGAAAGGCTTTATTGCTTGCGCCTTAACCCTGTTGCCCACTGTGGTGCAAGCAAGCCGCGATAAGAGGCTGGGCAAACCGATTCATCTGGCACTGTCGTATGATGAAGAAGTGGGTTGTTTGGGTGCGCCATTACTGCTTGCAGATTTAAAAGCCCAAGGGATTAAGCCTGATTACTGTATCGTCGGTGAGCCGACCATGATGAAAATGGTCACCGCGCATAAAGGCATCCAAGTGTATCGCTGCCGCGTGCATGGCAAATCAGTACATTCATCGCTGACCCCGCAAGGCGTCAATGCCATCAGCTATGCTAGCAAAATTATCAATTTTATTGATACACTTGCCGAACAATTGCAACAACGTAACGACCAAGATATGGCGTTTGACGTACCATTTTCGACCTTGTCAGTGGGCACTATTAGCGGCGGTACAGCAACCAATATCGTGCCTAACCTGTGCGAATTCACCTTTGATTACCGTAATTTGCCGCACATGAATGAAAGCCAAGTGATTGAGCCGATTCGCGCCTTTATCAAAACCCTTGAGCCTAAGATGCACGCCATTGACAGCGACACAGGCATTGAGCTAACTCGCAACGAAAATGTCCCTGCGATGACCGATAAAGATAGCCAAGCCTTGCAACAGCTCATTGAAAATTTGGTGGATGAACAACAGCGTCACAAAGTGGCGTATGCCACCGAAGGCGGGCAGTTTACCAATGCAGGTATTCCGACGGTGATTTGCGGACCTGGCGATATTGGCAATGCCCATAAAGCCAATGAGTTTGTCAGTCTAAACCAATTGGCAAAATGCGAAAGCTTCTTACAGCAAATTCTTCAACAATGCTGTGACAGCCATTAAAAATTTTTGGAAATATCATGTCAAATCAATTAACCATACAGTTGTTACCCAAGCTCCCCCAAAGCCAATTTGCCAAACGCCGTGCCAAACTTGCTGAAGCCTTGCCAAACAATAGCATTGCGATTTTGCAAACGGCTCCCGCGCATATCCGCAACAACGATGCTGAGTATAAATACCGCGCCGACAGCAGTTTTTTCTACCTGACTGGCTTTGCCGAGCCAGAATCCGTTATGGTTTTGGAAAAAACTGACCATGCCGTCAACTACACGTTATTTTTACGTGAGAAAGACAAACTACGTGAGATTTGGGATGGTAAACGGGTAGGGCTTGAGGGGGCAACCGCAGATTTTGGCGCGGATAAAGCGATTGCCATTGGCAAAATTGATGAGGTGATGCCGACCCTGATTTTTGGTAAAAAACACGTGTTTGCCCGCTTTAATAATGAGCTGATTGGCTGGCTTAATCAAGCCAAGCAGCTGCAGCGCGGCGAAGGTGTAGTCGATACCGTCACCAATATTGACAGCCTTATCAATGAAATGCGGCTGATAAAAGATGAGTGTGAAATTGCACGCATGAAAGTCGCCGCCCAAATCAGTGCTTACGGGCATATTCGCGCCATGCAAAGCGTGGCACCTTTGATGCAGAAAAATCAGGGCAATGAAAGCCGGCTGGAAGCTGAAGTTAACTATGCTTTTGCCCAATACGGCTGCGTACCCTCTTACAATAGTATCGTGGCGGGCGGGGACAATGCCAATATTTTGCATTATGTCGAAAACGACCAACCGCTGCACGATGGCGACTTGGTGATGATAGATGCGGGCGCCGAATACCAACATTATGCCGGCGATATCAGCCGTACTTTTCCTGTGAGTGGCAAGTTCAGCGACGTGCAAAAACAGGTGTATGATATTGTGCTAAATGCCAATATCGCCGCCATCAACAGCCTAAAAGCAGGCGAACATGGCAAAATTCATCATGAAACTGCGCTCAAAGTACTGACCCAAGGTCTGATAGAGTTGGGCATTTTGACAGGCGACGTCGATGAGTTGATTGCTGATAAAGCCTACTTGCCGTTTTATATGCACGGTACAGGGCATTGGCTTGGCTTAGATGTGCACGATGCAGGGCGCTATACTGGCGACGACGGTAAACCCAGAAAGCTTGAAAAAGGCATGGTAATTACCGTAGAGCCAGGCTTGTATTTTGCGCATGACAATGCATTGATACCCAAGAAATATCGGGGTATTGGTATTCGGATTGAGGATGATGTGGTCATTACTGAAGGTGAGCCGCTGGTTCTCACCCGTGACGTACCAAAAACAACGGACGCGATTGAAGCGCTAATGCAGCAAAAAGTTGATTCATAGATAGATTGATAGAGGCACATCTATATATAGAGGCAAAGAAAAAAAATAGAAAAAAGAAAAGCCCAATACAGTTGGGCTTTTTTTGTGGTCAATCGTTCATCGGGATGTTAGGCATCCGCTGATGGATGTGCCAAATGTTCGATTTTATCTTCGGGCAAGTTTGTCAATAAATGAATACGCTGAGAGAGTTGGCGTAATACTTGACTAAAGGCAGCTTTTTCCACCTCACTATCCGCTGATACACTGTCAGTATCATTGATATGCCAATGTGCGGTCAGCGGAAATTTGCCATCAATGTCCGCATGTTGCTGTAAAGAATTGCACAGCCCAATCACCAAATCAATCTTTGGCGCGTTGTCTTGTAAAAACTGCTTGACGGATTTAGGCGCTAAGCCTGTGACGTCATAACCTTCTTGTTTTAATACCTCAAGCGTGAATGGATGCGCGCTAGGGGATGGCTCAACGCCTGCGCTATAGGCTACAAAACGGTCACCGCCAATTTTATTCAAAATGGCTTCTGCCATTAGGCTACGGCTAGCATTGTGCTTGCATAGGAATAACACGTTATAAGGCTGCGTCATCAATAAGTCCCTTGTCATCATTCTGCGAACGGTCAGCACGTTTGGGCGTGCAATTTTTGAAAATGAGATTTTACCTTCAATAGCAAAAAATTGCTATCAAAATCCCTACAATTGTGCGAGTTTAAACCGTTGACATTAACCGCTTGGTTTTGCCAGCAATTCGCCATAAAATAGCTAAAAAAATTATTGATTCCAAAAAGTAATATTTAGTATAAAAATAATTTGCGTTTAATGAATTTTAAAAATAGACACTATAAATATTTGATTTTATTATTTTTTATGTAAATTAAAAAAAATAATAACTTACTTGTATAACTTTTGGTTAGGTTTTGTGAAAAGAAAGTTTGACATTAACTATTGATTCATGAAAAATCTACACACTGCAAGATTCTCGTTGCAATTTTTTACAAATATTTTTCTCTTTATACGTTCGAGGTAAAAATGACTCAACAGCGTGAAAATTGGTCGGCTCGCTCAGGATTTATTCTGGCTGCTATTGGGTCGGCTGTAGGGTTAGGCAACATATGGCGCTTCCCTTATGTGGCTTATGAGAATGGCGGTGGGGCATTTATGGTGCCTTATCTAATAGCATTAATAGCAGCTGGATTTCCTTTGCTATTTTTGGATTATGTGGTCGGTCAAAAATATCGCGGCGCGCCACCAACGGCATATAAACGTATGGTCAAGTCTGCTGAACCAATTGGTTGGTGGCAGGTGCTAGTGTGTGCCATCATTGGCATTTATTACGCTAGTGTTTTGGGATGGGCGGGCAGCTATGTATTCTTCTCATTTGGACAACAATGGGGTGCTGATACAGAAGCGTTTTTCTTCAAAACTTTCTTGCAAAATGCAGACACATTGAACTTTACTTTCGTGCCAAATCTCTTATGGTCATTGGTGTTAGTATGGTTAGTTGCATTGTTTATTATGTTCGCTGGGGTAAAAAAAGGTATTGAATTATCTAATCGTATTTTTATTCCCCTTTTGGTTGTCATGTTCACTATTCTCGTAGTGCAGTCGTTACGCTTACCAGGCGCAACAGAGGGTCTTAATGCGTTCTTTACCCCAAATTGGTCGGCAATGGCAGACCCGAAAGTTTGGTTGGCGGCATTTGGACATGTCTTTTTCTCAATGTCGATTGGCTTTGGTATCATGGTGACGTATGCCTCTTACCTTAAACGTAATGCGAATTTGACAGGTTCTGGCTTGGTAGTTGGCTTCGCTAATTCATCATTTGAATTGCTTGCAGGTATTGGTATTTTCTCGGCGTTAGGTTTTATGGCACAAGCATCAGGTAAACCAGTTGCTGAAGTCGTAAGTGGTGGTATCGGCTTGGCGTTTATTGCCTATCCTAAAATTATCTCAAGTATGGGTGATTTGGGAAATATTATTGGTTTCTTATTCTATGCGTCGTTGACCGTGGCAGGCTTAACCTCAATGGTTAGTATTCTAGAAGTACCGATTTCGGCGTTTCGTGACAAGTTTGGTTGGTCTCGAAACAAGGCAGTGAGTATTGTCGGAGGTGTGTCTGCTGTGATTTCTATTTTGATGTTCTCAACTCAAAATGCAATTACTTTTGTCGATATCATTGATAATTTCGCCAATAACATCGGTATTGTATTGGGTGCAATCTTGTCAATTATTTGGGTTTTCTGGCTTAATCGCTCATTAATTCCTGTTTTAACCAACCATATCAACCGCATCTCAAGTTTTAAAGTGGGTAAAGGGTGGGTATTTACATTGACTGTAATCACGCCAGTTGCGTTGATTGCGGCGTTGATTTTGACCTTAAAGTCTTTGCTTACTGAAGGTTATGGTGAATATCCGATGATGACCCAAGCCATTTTTGGTTGGGGCGTAGTTGCAATATTTGCTGTGGGTGCAATGCTATTGAGCAGCATGAAACATAAGTAACTAACAAATCGATTGACGATATAAGGAACAAATCATGAATGGTTCAGCAATGATTTTGATGGTGTTTGCGATGGCATTTATTTGGGGGGGGTTAATTTGGTCTTCATTACACTTACTGAAAAACCCAGACCTTCCACTCGAAAATATCCCTGAAGAGCATCATGACTAATAAAAAAACCCCGAATTGTCGGGGTTTTTTTCTTTCACTGAAACATTAATCGGTGCCATATTCTTGGCGTTTTGTGGCAAAAAAGCGCTCAAGTCGATCCATCGCTTCATGCAAATCTGATGCATTGGGCAAAAATACCACACGAAAATGGTCAGGCGCATGCCAGTTAAAGCCCGTACCTTGTACCATCAATACTTTTTCTTGCAGTAACAATTCCATCATAAACTGCATATCATCTTCGATTGGATAAATGTCACGGTCAATTTTTGGGAAACAATAAAATGCCCCTTGTGGCATGGTGCATGAGATACCTTTAATGGCATTTAGGCGCTCGATAGCGATGTTGCGCTGCTGATACAGGCGACCGGTTGGTGCGGTCAAGGCTTGCATACTTTGATAGCCACCCATCGCCGTTTGAATCGCGTATTGTGAGGGGACGTTGGCACACAGCCGCATCGATGATAGCATGGTTAACCCTTCAATAAAATCAGCCGCATGGTGTTTTTTACCCGATAACATCATCCAGCCTGAGCGAAAACCTGCGATACGGTGCGACTTTGACAAGCCGTTGTAAGAGATAACCAAGCAGTTTTTGGCAAGGGTGCACATCGGTACATGCACGGCATCATCATACAGCACGCGGTCATAAATCTCATCTGCCATCAGCACAAGCCCGTGTTTTTCTGCCAGTGCCACGATTTTTTTTAAATTTTCGGTAGAATAAAGCGCGCCTGTTGGGTTGTTTGGGTTGATGACCACAATGCCTTTGGTGCGCTCATTGATTTTGCTTTCGATATCGGCAATATCTGGCTGCCAGTTGTCGGCTTCATTACACAGATAATGAACTGCTTTACCCCCTGCCAAATTCGTTGCCGCTGTCCAAAGCGGGTAGTCAGGCATTGGAATCAGCACTTCATCGCCATCATCCAGTAACGCTTGCATAGTCATCACAATCAGTTCAGAGACGCCGTTGCCCAAATACACATCGGCAACGTCTACCGCTTCTAACAATCCTTTGGCTTGGTAATACTGCAAAATCGCTTTACGCGCGGCAAAAATCCCTTGAGAGTCTGAATAGCCAATCGCATTGGGCAAATTCATTGCCACATCTGATAAAATCTCTTGCGGTGCTTCAAACCCAAATGGGGCAGGGTTGCCGACATTAAGTTTGATGATTTTATGACCTTGTGTCTCCATGCGGTTGGCAGTTTGTAGCAAAGGACCGCGAATGTCATAGCACACGTTTTGCAGTTTGTTGGATTTGTTCAAAGTTTTCATGGTAGATACATCACTACTAGGTTTGGGATTGGGTTCGGGATTAGGTTTAGAATGGTTGGGTTGAAAATTGGTAGCAGCAGGCGTCATCGGTTGAGCCGTTTGACCCTGCCACGGGTTCGCTTGATTGGCATCGCTCGATGCTTGTGCTACAGTAGTGTCATTGAGCATATGCGGTGCGAATGCTTGGGTGCTGACGCTTTGACTTTCCACCCCAGTACCCGATAGCAAATAGCTTTCGCTACACCCTAACAGGCTGGCAAGCACAGGCAGTTTATTGGACACGATGCCATTGGAACCGCGCTCCCAATTAGAAATGGCGGCACGGCTAACTTTAGCACCAGCTTGGGTCATTAAATCGGCGAGTTCGGCAGTGGTCAAACCTTTGCTTTTACGCAGCTGCGTCAAGCGTTGTCCAGCCGATAGTTTAGCGTCAGTGAGCATAGCGGGGGAATTCCGGTTGAATATTAATGAATTTTATCAATATTTTGTCAGAAATACTGACAAAATTAAAGTATAAATACTGCAGATAACTGCCAACAAATAAATTACGCTTGTCAACATAATAATGCAAGAAAAACTTACAATTTTTTAACTAACAACAAGGAGATTTACTATGGAAGATTTTTACCAATTGTCCGCAACCGATATTCGGGGTCAGCTATTTGATTTTGACACCCTTAGAGGTAAAGTCGTATTGATTGTGAATACCGCGAGCAAATGCGGCTTCACCCCACAGTTTGAGGGCTTAGAAAAGCTATACCAAGCTTACAAAGACCAAGGGTTGGTGGTATTGGGGTTTCCTTGCAACCAATTTGGTCAGCAAGATCCCGGCGATGAAGCGCAAATTAGTGAGTTTTGCCAAATCAATTATGGCGTCACCTTTCCGATGATGGCGAAAGTTGACGTCAATGGTAAAGACACCCATCCTGTGTATCAGTTTTTAAAATCACAGCCACAAGGCAAGGGTATGTTGGGCGACGCCATCAAATGGAACTTTACCAAGTTTTTAGTTGACACACACGGCAGAGTGGTAGATCGTTTTGCACCCACCAAAGCCCCCCAAGACCTTGAGACGGATATCAAAGCACTACTGGAGCAGAAGTGAGAAAAGGCGGGAGAGAGAAAAATAAAAAGGATTTAATTGGGGGAATTAAATCCTTTGGGTGACAAGCGATAGAGACATTGTTATTATTGTTATCTTATTATTCTTATTGTTAGCTATGACCTTGCTGGCCATGTAGGTATGATAGGGTTTTTATGTGACAACCACATGACATACTCAGTAAAATTTTTAAAAAATTTTAATATTTGCCAAAAAAAATCGTTGACAGCAAAAATAAATTCTCTATAATACCCACCACAGACGATGGGTCGTTAGCTCAGTTGGTAGAGCGTCTGCCTTACACGCAGAATGTCGGCGGTTCGAATCCGTCACGACCCACCAATTTGACAAGTTTGGGTCATCGTCATCAGCTACCGTGCAGTGGTAGTTCAGTTGGTTAGAATACCGGCCTGTCACGCCGGGGGTCGCGGGTTCGAGTCCCGTCCGCTGCGCCACTTTTTCTTTGATAAAAAGATAAGTGTTAAAAAACAAAATTTTTTAAGTTTTATGCCTCAAATCTCCCCTGATTTGAGGTTTTTTTTCGCTTAAATTTTATACCAAGTTATTGATTTTAAAAAATATATTATTTTATACATTTTTTTGTTCATATTATTTTGAAAATTGGTTTGGATTGTTAAGTTAAAAAGATATCTATTTTTAATATTTAAGTAAAACTAACGTGACCAAAAGCTTGTGACCAAAACATGACGATTTTGTGAGCAAAAATTTTGGCTGACGGTCTGTTAGGGTCACCCGCCAATTATTAAAGCCAATGATTAAAATAGAAAAAGTACAGTAAAAATTAAAAGGCGGATTTCATTACAAGCTGTCAGGCAACCAAAATTCATGCAATCGAACAACAAAGTCTCGGATTTTATTGCATGAGCTATGCCGCAATATCCTCATCGCTCCACTACCAACTTGCCAATGCGTTTTCCCCTAAGCTTGTCATTGAAAGCATCCTGATTATCTAAGGGGGTAGCAACCTAGACGAGGAAGTCAATTAACCAAATTAGAGTAGATAAATAGGTAACGAATGTTGGATTAACCCCTTCATAATGATATTGAGTTATTAAACAAAATTAATTAATCCTATTTTGTATACGCTATTAAAATGTTACAGTATGTTAAGATATATATCATTTATAATCAAAAACTTAGTTTTGTTTTTGTAATATATAAGCCTTGTGAAATCTTGCTGTAATTTGAAATATTGTAAATAATTTGTTAAGGTTGCTTTCCAGTTAATCTAATGAAAAGATATCTTTATGAGTTCTGTGAAAGTCGAAAAATTTGGCCCTTTCCCTCGGGTTAATCGTCCTGTTTTTATTACCTCCGCATTGCTGATTGTCGGATTTATTCTTTTTGGTTCATTATTTGGTGAGTTGGCAGGTGAGGTTTTTAACCAACTGCAGTCTTTTATTACCCACCGTTTTCGTTGGCTTTTTATTATTTTGATGAATGTTACTGTGGTGTTTAGCCTATATATTGCCTTGAGTCGTTATGGCGATATTCGGCTTGGGCATCAGACAGAGCATCCTGAGTATAGCTTACTATCATGGTTTGGGATGCTGTTTAGTGCGGGGATTGGGATAGGTCTGTTGTATTGGGGGACGGCAGAGCCGTTATATCATTTTATGTCGCCTCCGATGGGGCAAGCCGAAACCGTAGAAGCGGCTAAACAAGCGATGAGTATTTCGTTTTTGCATTGGGGGATTCATGCGTGGGCGTTGTATTGTGTCGTAGCGTTGTCATTGGCGTATTTTCATTATCGCCGTGGCTTGCCGTTGTCGATTCGCTCGGTGCTATACCCGTTGATTGGTCAAAAAATCTATGGCAAATGGGGGCATGTGGTCGATACGCTTGCGGTGTTTGGCACGATGTTTGGGGTGGTGACCTCCTTGGGGCTGGGTGCGATGCAAATCAATGCAGGCTTTAGCAATGTATTTGGTATTCCCAATAATATCCCGGTACAGCTTTGTCTGATTGCGATTATTACCGCGATGGCGACGTTATCCGTGATGATGGGGCTAGATAAAGGGATTAAACGCTTAAGCGATATCAATATTGTGCTGACTGTGTTGCTGCTTGGCTTTATGTTATTTTTTGGTCCGACCCAGTTTATCATCGATAGTTTTATTGAAAATATCGGCAATTATGTCAGTCAACTTATTCCACTAGGATTTTGGAGTGAGGCGTATAGCAATACGGATTGGCAGGCAAATTGGACGATTTTTTATTGGGCATGGTGGGTGAGTTGGTCGCCATTTGTGGGAATTTTTGTGGCGCGTATTTCTCGGGGTCGGACTATCAGAGAGTTTATTTTTGGGGTGTTATTTATCCCGATGCTGTTGTTGTTCTTTTGGTTTACCACCTTTGGCGGCAGCGCGGTACATATGGAATTGATGGGCAATTATGGGCTTATTGAAGCAGTCAAAGCTGATTATGGTAGTGCGATTTTTAAACTGATTGAATATTATCCTTTAACCAAGCCTTTGACGCTGGTGATTGTGGCGATGATTATGTTGTGGTTTGTCACTTCGTCAGATTCGGCAAGCCTTGTGATTGATATGCTCACGGCAGGCGGCGATACCAATCCGCCAAAAATCCAGCGGTTATTTTGGGCATTGAGCCAAGGCGTAATTGCTGCGGTATTATTGGTGGCAGGGGGGTTATCTGCGTTGCAAGCGGTCGCGATTATTGCAGGCTTTCCGTTTGCCATCGTGGTGTTTGTGATGATGTATTGTCTATGGCGAGGGCTGACACGTGATAGATTGACCTTGTACCGTAATCAACAATGGTATATCACGGCAGAGTCTGCTGAGCATAATTCAGCAAATGAGTTTATTGATGAGCATTTATTGCTCGGTCCGCCCGTGGTGGTTAAGGATGACTAATATTGTTTTTCTTGATTAACATAAATAGACGGGTGCAAGCGTCGCAAAGCTGATGCCCGTCTAGGCAGTCAACCAATGGGCTTAATTCACAGCCTAGACATGCGTTACAAACAAAAATGCTATAACAAATGCCTAATGTATGGCAATATTTGATATGCCCATAAAATTGTATGCCCATCAAATAATGAGGAAACCCCAATGAGCAAGCCTGAAAAACCTTTTATTGCGCTTAATATCGAAATCTTAACTGTATCAGACACCCGCAGTTTAGAAGAAGATACCTCTGGTCAATACCTAGCCGATAGCCTTGTCGAATCAGGGCATACCCTGGCAGAGCGAGCCATACGCACCGATGATATTTATCAAATCCGTGCGATCGTGAGTCAATGGATTGCTGACCCTGCGATTCACGCTATCATTACCACTGGTGGGACAGGTTTTTATATCCGTGACCAAATCCCTGAAGCCCTAAGCCCGCTGTTTGATAAAGAAGTACAAGGTTTTGGTGAGATGTTCCGCGCGCTATCTCGTGATGAAATCGGCATGTCGACCTTGCAATCTCGTGCCCTAGCAGGCATGGCGAATAATACGGTGATTTTTTGTTTACCTGGCTCTTCGGGTGCCTGTCGCACAGGCTGGGAAGGCATCATCAAAGAACAGCTCGACAACCGTACCCGTCCGTGTAACTTTGTGCCGCATCTGATGCGTGAAAATCCAAAACATGACCATTAAATTGGCAGGGGTGGTGATTTTGGCGGGGGGTGAATCATCTCGGATGGGTTCGCCCAAGGCGTTATTAAGCTTGCCAAATGGCGAAACTTTGCTTGATTTTCATATTCGTCATGCCAAACGCTTAAATGTCCCTGTCATGGTGGCGGATAATGGTAAGCGCTTATGTCATGATGCAACCGTCAAAATCATTGATGATTATGTGCCAAATCAACAAGATGGCAAAGGAGCAGGGGCGTTATCAGCCATGGCAAGTGCCATGAATCAAGTCATGTCTCCTTACCATTATTTACTGGTGATAAGCTGTGATAGTTTGGTTCATGCCCATCAAGTTTTTGATAAGTTGCATTATGCGGTAACCGATAATGAAGCGGTGATTTATTTAAAAGCTGACAAGGATTATCCATTGTTGGGTTTGTATCGTACGGATTTATTAATAAAATTATACGATTATTTGGATAAGGGGCAGCGCGCAGTGATGAAGTTTTTGGCGGATAAAAAAATACAAACCGCTGCATTGCCGAATGAATGGATAACTTTAGCAAATTTTAATACCAAAAATGAATTTGATTTGGCGTTGAACTCACTCAATGATATAGGATAAATAGGTTAAATTTTGGGAAATTATTCACATTAACAGGATATAAAATAATTTCATCAATTAAGGGTATGAGTTAAAATTTAGGCATGGTAATTGCATTTTTAAATTATCTTGTTTGATTATGTTGGAAAACTGCTATGCCTTCAATCAGTAGCCCTGTGAGTGTTGAATTTTTTCCCAATGACAGCGTGAAAGAAAATCGTTTTGACCTTCTTACAGCCCCCAAACATGCAAAATCTGTAAAAAATCAGGGCAAAGTGTATCTGGTTGGTGCAGGTACAGGCGATGCCGAACTCTTGACCATCAAAGCCTATAAAACCATCTTGCAAGCAGATGTTATTTGTTACGACAATTTGGTTAGTGATGAGATTTTGGCGATTAACCCAACAGCAGAGAAAATTTACGTTGGAAAAAAATGTGCAAAGCACAGTATGCCACAACAAGATATTAATGGCTTGTTAGTAACGCTTGCTAAGCAAGGTAAAATCGTCATTCGGCTAAAATCAGGCGATCCGTTTATCTTTGGTCGTGGTGGCGAAGAAATGCAGACCGTAGTGAGCGCCGGCATTGCATGTGAGTCAATTGCAGGCATTACCACAGCATTAGCGGTTGCCAATAGCGTTAATATCCCATTGACCCACCGCGACTATGCCCAATCCGTTAAGTTTGTGACAGGGTTTTTAAAGACGGATACGCCGAATGAGCAATATGCTGAGTTGTTAGCGGATAATCAAACGGTGATTTTTTATATGGGGTTAAATACCTTGCCATCGCTGACACAAGGCTTGTTGCAAGCAGGTAAATCAGCCGATACTCCATTTGCCATTATTTCCAATGTCAGCCGAGAGAATGAACAGGTATTAATCGGGACACTTGATACCATTCAAACGCTACAAAATATTGCCAAACTGCCTTCCCCTGCAGTGATGATCATGGGCGAAGTCGTATCACTATATAATGAGTTAAATGCCAGTCGGCAATATTATCAACAATTAGTGGTGTAGTTTGATTGGGGTAAAGATAAAGGGGCATGATTTCTATACCCCTTTATATATTGTCGGCATTTAGTTAAATAAACACCACGCCATGATTGACCTTAACTGGATACGATCTTAACGAAACTCGCTCATCATCAAGACACTTACCTGTTGCCAAGTCAAACCGTTGTTTATACATAGGTGACGCGACATAACGCACCTTTTGCCCGTCAATTTCACAGCTACCAAGTAGCCCCCTAGAAATGACGTTAGCCTTGCTAAATGGGTCAAAGTTGTGCATGGCAAAAACGTCATCATTTTGGGTACGAAAGATAGCCACTTGCTCACCGTTTACCAACGCACACACGCCTGTTTCTGGGATGATATCGTCTAGTTTACAGATTTCATTCATGGTTTGATTCCATATTTTTACCCGATGAGATGCCCATTGAGCATCCCACTTTGGTGAATTTTACTAAAGTTAGGCAGGTGTTGCAGTGTCGGCTGAGAATTTAGTTGCATCATAGCCAAGCACTAACTTTTCTTCCGCAGTCGCAGGGCGAATTTGGCTCCGCTCTTCAACAAACACCACGTTGTCATCGACTTTGTCACTATTGATAAAGTGCTTAAAGCGTTTAAGGCGCTCGGGGTCAGAGAGGGTGGTTTTCCATTCGCACTGGTAAGCGTCAATGTCCGCTTGCATTTGGGTTTCAAGCTCATGAGCAATGCCCAAGCTATCATTGATGACCACGTCTTGAATATACTCAAGACCACCTTCCATTTTTTCACGCCAGACTGACGTGCGTTGTAAGCGGTCGCCTGTTTTTATGTAGAACATTAAGAAACGGTCTATATATTTAACCAGCGTGGCTGTGTCCAAGTCACTGGCAAATAGTTCAGCGTGACGAGGCCGCATACCGCCGTTGCCACAGACATAAAGGTTCCAGCCGTTTTCGGTGGCGATAATACCGATATCTTTGCCTTGGGCTTCAGCGCATTCACGGGTACAGCCTGACACCCCAAATTTGATTTTATGCGGTGAGCGTAAGCCTTTGTAGCGGTTTTCCAGTTTAATTGCTAGTCCCACACTATCATCAACCCCATAGCGACACCATGTGCTACCGACGCAAGATTTGACCGTACGCAAAGACTTGCCATAGGCATGCCCTGTTTCAAAACCTGCGTTGATTAAGCGTTCCCAAATATCGGGCAATTGGTCACTACGTGCACCAAATAAATCCACACGTTGCCCACCAGTGATTTTGGTGTAAAGTCCAAAATCCCGAGCCACTTCGCCCAGTACGATGAGTTTTTCGGCAGTAATTTCACCGCCCGCAATACGCGGCACGACTGAGTAAGTACCATCTTTTTGGATATTCCCCAAGAAAGCATCATTGGTATCTTGTAGCGCAACCAGGGGTTTATCTAAGATATAGTCATTCCAGCAAGACGCCAAAATCGAGCCAATCGTTGGTTTACAGATTTCACAGCCATCACCGTGTCCGTGTCTTTCAATCATCTCTTCAAAGGTGTGGATATTACCGACTCGTACCAAGTGATACAACTCTTGGCGAGAGTAAGCAAAATGCTCGCAGATATGGTTTTTAACTTCGATACCGCGCTTTTTGAGTTCTGACACTAAGGTATCTTTGACGATTTGGGCACAACCGCCACAGCCTGTACTGGCCTTGGTGCAGCTCTTGATGTCTTCATAAGTCATGGCCCCATTGTCCACGGCTGCGCAGATTTGACCTTTGCTGACGTTATAACATGAGCATAGGGTAGCGGTATCGGGCAGATTTTCAACGCCCATAACGGGCTTTTCGACATTTGGTAAAATCAAGCTTTCTGGGTGTAATGGTAAATCAATACCATTTAAAAATAACTGGAGCAAGTTGCTGTAATCTTCCGTATCACCGACAAGTACCGCACCGAGCAAGCGTTTGCTGTCTGGGGTAGTAACCAACTTTTTGTACACGCCTGTTTTGGGGTTTTGGTAGACATAGCTTTGGCTGTCTTTGATTTTACCATGCGCATCGCCAATACTGCCGACATCCACCCCCATCAGTTTGAGTTTGGTGCTCATGTCCGCACCGTCAAATAGGCTGTCATGCTCGCCTGACAGTTGCGAGGCGCACACGCTTGCCATGGTGTAGCCTGGAGCAACCAGCCCGTAGATTTTGTTATCCCACAAGGCACATTCTCCAATCGCATAAATATCTGGCTCGCTTGTTTGACATGTGTCATCAATGACGATACCGCCACGTTCGCCAAGTTTTAGCCCAGAATCTCGTGCCATAGTATCTTCAGGGCGAATCCCAGCACTAAATAGAATCAAATCGGTATCAAGCAAAGTGCCGTCAGCAAATTGCATGGTTAAAAAACTAGCGTCATCGTCATGGTTATCGATGATTTGCTGAGTATTTTTACCGGTTAGTACCGTAACGCCCAAGTCTTCGATTTTTTTCTTTAGCAACTCTCCGCCTGCGGCATCTAGCTGTACGCCCATAAGTTGGGGTGCGAACTCGACTACATAAGTGGTTAAACCCAGTGTTACCAAGGCTTTGGCGGCTTCTAATCCCAATAAGCCACCGCCAACCACTACACCACGTTGAACACGTGGATTGTCCGCAGTTGCTAAAATCGCATCTAAGTCTTCAATGGTGCGATAGACATGACAGTGCGCATGTTGATTGCCTTTAACAGGCGGGACAAAAGGATAAGAACCAGTGGCGAGTACCAATTTGTCAAACTCAAGCGCATTACCCTTGATTGTTGTGACGATTTTACTTTGCGCATCAATGTGGTTAACCGCTTCGCCTAAATGCAAGGTAATCCCAGCTTGCTTATAGTGCGCCAAATCCACCAAGTTTAATTGACTGGCATCTCTATGTTCAAAGTAACTGGACAAATACACCCGATCATATGCTGGGCGTTTTTCTGCACTAAATACATGAATCTGATAAATTTGGTGCAAGTTTTTTTCAATCGCTTTTTCGATAAAGTGATGACCGACCATACCGTTACCGATGACAATGAGATTTTTCATGTATTTATCCCTTCTAACGAAACATTGGCTTCTTGACTAGGATAATGACTGGCTTTTGGCGTGTATTATCCTAAGTTTTTCTATACTGCTATGTAAGCAAAATTTATGCCAATATTTAAATTAACTATAAATTTCAATGGGTTAAAATATATAGGTTAATTGTCTATTAAGAAAAATAACTCACATTATTAGTGATTTAACGCAACCAGTAACCAAGTGATGAGCAACAGCGCCGTTAATATGCCACTGACCAGTTGCCAAAATAGCACAGGATGTTTGTCAATCAGCGGCTGCTTGGCTTTATCGTCGGCATGGCTTTTGGGGTCAAGGTCGGTGAGAAAATCGCCAATACTCTGATAGCGGCGGTTGCTATCTGCTTGCAGCGCACGAATCAGCACGTCATTGACCCAAAATGGCAAATCCGTGCGCAATTGTCGCACGTTTTTGAACGCCAGTTTTTGGGTGGTTTGTGCGGTCATCGCAGTGGTCAAGGTATCGACATCAAACGGCTGTAGCCCTGTCAGCATCTCATAAGTCACCACTCCCAGCGAGAAAATATCGGAATACACCCCTTTTGGTGCATCGCTAAAATATTCGGGGGCAATATAATGTAAATCGCCCACAGGCGGTGTATGTCCTGTTCTTAACAGCAACGAGCCAACCGAACCAAAATCAATGAGCTTGATATGACCCGATGGCAGAAGCATGATATTTTCGGGCTTGATATCTTGATGGAGCAGATAATTACGGTGCAGCGCTCGCAGCGCCATACCGATTTGATTGACAATAGCAAAAGTTTGGGCAACCGATAACGGCGGCTGGATGTCGATAAATTCACGCAAGCTCATGCCTTGCAAAAATTCGGTGACATGGTACAGATACTGGCTATTTATCGGCTTGGGGTAAAATTTTAGTAAGCTTGGGTGATTGAGGCTTAACCCTATTTTTTCTTCTTTTAAAAACAGCCGTAAAAATCCGCTATCGTCTTCATAATAGGCAGATGGCACTTTGATAATACGCTGATTATCGGCTGTGTCAGCGGTGCTGTCGGTTGCCAAATACACGCTACTGCGTGGCGTGTTTTGCACCACTTTGTCAATGATAAAATGATCAAGCTTGTCGCCGGCAGTCAGCACAGGCGGAATACGTAAACGGGTAACCGCATGACGACTGTCTGTATGTTCGGCAAGGTCAGCTTTGTCAAAATCTGCATTCGCCAAAATTCTCGCAACTTTTGGCAAGACGGCTATCATCACGCAACTGACATTGTCATTACTGCCATTTTCCAATGCCACCTGACACAAGGTTTCTGGCAAATTTTCTAAGTCTAGGGTGGTGGAATTATCCAGCGCCAACAATTTGCCCAATGCCGATTGGGTGAGTAGCAATAATTCATCGTCACCGATAAATTCATACACGCCATCGGTCATTATCAAAAACACATCTTCGGGCAACACATCAATTTGGGCAAGTTGTAATTCTACTTGGGCATCTGCGCCAAGTGCGGCGGCTAAGGCGCCTTTGTCTCGCCCTCGTTTGTGTCTGTGGTCTTGGGTGAGTACGCGCAGTTTGTTGTGTCGTAGCCGATAGATACGGCTATCGCCCGTGTGGAATAACATTGCCGAGTGCTCGGATAATAAAGGCTCGGTAAACAGCAGCCCAGATAAGGTTGAGAGTAATTTGGGCAAATACCGCTGTGAGGCTGAATCAAAGCTGTCATGGTGATCACTAAAATACAAAAAATCATTGATAATATGCACGCTTTTGGTGAGCATTTGGGCCAGCGTTTCGGCACTGTTGTTATTCAATGAATCACTAGTAACAGGGCTAGTAATAGGGCTAGTAACAGGGGTTGTCACCATGTCAGCTTGGTGCATGCTTAATTGGTCGATCAGCGTATCAATCACCCATTGACTAGCGAGCTTTGGCTGTCCGCAGCTGCTGACCCCATCAGCTAAAGCAGTGACTTGCCATGCAAGATGAGCGACGCTGCTATCCCCTGTTGGCACCAATGTTTGCATTGTCAAGGTGTCTTGGTTTTCCGCTTTGCGCCCTGCATGACTAGCAGCACGGGTCAGCAGTTGCGGCAAGGATTGTGGTAAAGATTGAGAACTGGGGGGATTTTGCTGAATGGCTTTTGACATGGATTTTTCCTTACTAGCACGGTTGCTACGCATTGTGCAAAAATGAAAAAAGGGTATACACCCTTTTTTGCCTTACTAACTAGATTTCCTTGTCCGCTGGTTGACTGTTTTTTGGTTGGATTTAGAGAGCGATTACGCTACCGCAATTCGCTCAATCGTGCCATCTTCGTGCACCTCAACCATATGTCCTTGTGGCTCGCTCAAGAAGGTCGCGCCAATAAAGGCAATCCCTGCAAAAATCGCGAGGGTAATAAAAAATCCTGTTGGCGATACCATTGAGAAAATAGTCAAAAACAACACCCCACCTACATTACCATAGGCACCCGCCATACCAGCAATTTGCCCTGTCATACGGCGTTGAATGAGCGGAACCACTGAATACACTGCACCGCATGCTGCTTGCACAAATACAGAAGTAAGCAGCACGATTGCCACTGCACCCGCCAATGGTAACTTGGTCATTTGCGTCATTAGCAGATAACCCACCGTTTGCCCGGCCAATGCAATCATCAATACTTTACGACGACCGACCGCATCGGACATAAAACCACCGCCAGGACGAGCAAATAAATTCATCACCGCAAAACAGCCTGCAGTCAACCCTGCTAAAGTATGCGATACACCATAGTTGGTAATAAAAAATTGCGGCAACATCGAGACCACTGCCAATTCAGAGCCAAAACATGCTAAATACGCCATGTCCAAGATCGCCACTTGTTTGAACTGATAACCATATTCTGGATTTACCGCAGGGCGAGATGTATCAAATAAATGCTTATTGACTGACCAGATTTTGATATATTGATAGACTACAAGCACCGCCACCACCGCATATGCCAGCATGGTTTGATTGGCGGTTAATAATTTTAATCCGCTAGGTGACAAACGCCACGCCAACAAAAACAAAATCGCATAAACCGGTAAAATCATGACCGCATAAAAGTAAAAATCTGCTTTGTTTGATACTTCTAAACCGCCTGATTTTTTTGGTTTAAAATAGGTCGCGCCTTTGGGTGTATCACTGACACCACGATAAAAAATGAACGAGTAAACAATCGCAATCACGCCTGTGGTCGCAATCGCATACCGCCAACCGTCTGCTCCGCCATACACTAAGGCAAGAATCGGCATCGACATTGACGCTACTGCCGCCCCAAAATTGCCCCAACCGCCGTACACCCCTTCTGCTGAGCCGACTTCATTGACAGGAAACCATTCTGAAATCAAACGAATCCCAACCACAAATCCTGCACCGACAAAACCTAGCAAAAACCGCCCAATCGCTAGCATTTGGAAACTTTGGGCAAATGCAAACACAAAACACAAAAAACCGCTAATCAACAACACAGCACTATATGAACGCTTGGGGCCGTATCTATCGACCATCGCGCCGATTAGCAAACGGGCAGGAATGGTCAAAGCCACATTGAGCATCAAGATCGCTTTGACTTGTCCATCGCTCAAATGAAAATGTTGTTTGATGGTTGGCATCAATGCCACATGAGCAAACCAAATTAAAAAGGTGACGAAAAAAGCAAACCAGGTGTAATGTAACACCTTGATACGGGGTAATTTCATAGCAAACAGCGGTAAACGTTGGGGCATCTGCTTCTCCTTTAAGTAAGCCTGTACGGTTCACGGTAACAAGGCAAAAGCAATATTTATGCCATTATCATAAACTTTTGTTTTTACAATGATTTTTTGAATGACCCATCAATTAGCTATTTTGCTGTGATAAAACTTTCACCGATTAGCATAAATAATAAAAATTTGACGCCGTACTGCACTATTTTGGTAAGTAATCGATAAGGTGAAAAATAATGCAAATGAATAGCGAAAAAATTGGCTAAAAATATTTTAAAAACAGTCAAGCAGTTATCTACAGTTAAAGAGGTTAAATTCAAAGAGTGGTCAACATCCATCACACTGTCCGGCAAATAATAGCCAAAATTTAAAACACCATAAAAAACAGTAAAAAACAAAGGTTTAAAACGGTTGGCATAAATTTTGAATTATCTAAAGGGCTAAATTTTAAAGTGCTAGATTCTAAAGTATGAAATATTGGGTCGGATAAGCAAGGTCAGCCAAATAATGCAACACACACACATTCTTATCATAGGGGCAGGGATGGCAGGGACACGCTTCGCCATGCAGTATGCCAAAAGCAGACTGAGTGACCACAGCGGACTGGGGATTGATAGCCAAGGCGAACAAAGTCAAGATGAGTTTGCTATCACGCTTATCAACAGCGAGCCATATGCAGGCTATAACCGTATTATGCTATCGCCTGTATTGGCAGGGGAAAAACGCTTCGCTGAGATTTATCTATTTTCTCAAGAGGAGTACGCCAACCATAACATCACTGTAAAGACAGGCTGCACTGTTAGCGATATCAATCTTGCTGCTCATCAGGTCATCACCGACAGTGGCGAAACTATCGGCTATGACAAATTGGTGTTTGCCACAGGTTCAACGCCATTTATTTTGCCATTGCCCAACCATACCGCAAAAGGCGTCATGGGTTTTCGTACCAAAGCCGATGTGGACGCTATGCTAGATATCGCAAAAACCAATCATAATGGCAAAAAATCTCCAAAATGCCTGGTTATCGGCGGTGGGTTACTCGGTCTTGAGGCTGCCAATGCCTTAGTACAACAGGGAGCGAAAGTCACGGTGGTACATGGGGCAGGCTATTTACTCAATCGCCAACTGGATAAAACCGCTGCCGATTTACTGCAAACTTACTTTGAAAACAAAGGTATTGAGTTTGTGCTCAACGCCAACTCTCAAGCGATTTGCGTGGATGAGGATAACCAGGTTACTGGACTGACTTACACGGATAATGTCGATACATCCATCCCTGCCAAAACCATTGACAGCGATTGCGTTATCATGACCGTCGGCGTGCGACCCAATATTGCCCTTGCGCAACAGGTCGGTATCACTTGCGAGCGGGGGATTTTGGTTGATAACCAAATGCGAACCCATACCCCAAACGTGTATGCGATTGGCGAGTGTGTACAGTTTGACAACCAGCTATTTGGGCTAGTCGCACCTGTGTATGAGCAAGCCAATATTCTGCTACATACCTTAAACGAGCAGCCAGACAGCACCTCGCCCGTGTTTAGCATACAACCAACGGCAACCAAGCTAAAGGTCTCGGGCGTGGCGCTATTTTCGGCAGGTGATATCGATGTGAGTCACGACTGCGAGCAGTTGATTTATCAAGACCCTAGCCATAGCATCTACCAAAAAATCACCGTAAAAGACAACCGTATTTTATCTGCAGTGCTATATGGTGATGTACAAGAGGGCAGTTGGTTTTTTGAACTGATTCAAAATCAACAAGATATTTCAGCCATCAAAGATAAATTACTGTTTGGCAAAGCGTTTTGTGAAGAGTTGCTGGCGGGCTGATCTGACTGGTAGAAATTAAAAATAGTAAAAGGTTAACGTGTGACAACAACTATACAACATTTAGCATCACAAAATTCTCCCCTGACCCAAGTCAAAACCACCTGTGCCTATTGCGGTGTTGGCTGTGGCGTGTTGGCGACGATTGATGAGAATACCCAACACGTCAGCATTGACGGTGATCCAACCCATCCTGCCAACTTTGGCAAATTATGCTCCAAAGGCAAAGCATTGGGCGATACGCTCGATCGTGACCGCCGTTTGGCACATCCGATGATTCATGGCGAGGCAGTCGATTGGGATACCGCCACCGATTTTGTTGCCAAATCATTGCAACAGACCATTGATGAGTACGGCGCCGACAGCGTTATGCTATATGTATCGGGACAACTGCTCACCGAAGATTATTACGTGGCAAACAAATTTACTAAAGGTTTTTTGGGTACCAATAATTTGGACTCCAATTCTCGACTGTGTATGTCATCAGCGGTGGCTGGCTACAAGCGAGCATTTGGCTCGGACACTGTGCCTTGTAATTATGAAGACATCGAAAACAGCGACCTATTTATCATTATCGGTTCGAATATGGCGTGGTGTCATCCGATTTTATTTGGTCGGTTAAAATCCAGCAAACAAGCCAATCCCAACAAAAAAATCGTGGTGATTGACCCACGAGCCACTGACAGTACCGCGATTGCTGACTTGCATTTGCCGATTCGCTCGGGCACAGATACCCATTTATTTGTCGGACTACTCAATTACTTGCACCAAAACGGCTATGCCAATCACGATTATCTCAGGCATTGTGACAATTTTGCTGATGCGCTTGCAGCCAGTGACAGTTGGACGATTAAAAAAGTTGCCAAAATCTGCGGTGTCAACGAAAGTGATTTAACCGAGTTTTACCAATTGTTTGCCACTACCACGAAAACCGTGAGTTTTTACTCCATGGGTGTCAATCAAGCCAGTAATGGCACTGATAAGGTCAATAGCATTATCAATTGCCACCTTTATACAGGCAAACTGGGTTATGAAGGGGCAGGGGCATTCTCAATTACGGGACAGCCCAATGCCATGGGTGGGCGAGAGGTCGGGGCGTTAGCCAATCTGCTTGCCAGTCATTTTGAGCTCAAAAACAGCGACCATCGTCAAACGGTAGCCAACTTTTGGCAAGCACCGACTAGCATTAGTGGTAAAGATGGTATCAAGGCAACCCAATGTGCCGATGCTATTTTGGAGGGGCAAATTAAAGCGATTTGGATTATGGCGACCAACCCTGTGGTCAGTCTGCCAGAAGCAGACAAATTTGCCATGGCGTTACAGCAATGCCCACTGGTCATCGTGTCTGACTGCTCAAAAGACAGCGACACGCTCGACTTTGCTCATGTGGCTTTGCCCGCGCAAGGCTGGAGTGAAAAATCAGGCACGGTTACTAACAGCGAACGCCGTATCTCTCGTCAGCGCCGCTTAGTTACTCCATTTGCTGACGCCAAACCTGACTGGTGGATAGTGAGCCAAGTGGCACAGAAAATGGGTTTTGTGGGTTTTGATTACACCCACGACTACCAAGTGTTTGCCGAACACGCTCGGCTTAGTGGCGAAAAGAATGGCGGTGAAAAAAATACAGATAGCCGAAGTTTTAATATCAGTCATTTAGCCAATATTAGCCAAAACGAGTATGATAATTTGGCACCGTTTCAGTGGGGTCAACCGCATTATTTTGGACTACAAAAACAAGACCCATATACCACTATCGGCACCACTTATACCGATACCCAAAAACTGCATTTTGTCACCGTTAATCCTGCGGTACCCAAGTCATTGCCTGATGAGCAATATCCACTGGTGCTTAACACAGGTCGCTCGCGTGACCAATGGCATACCATGACCCGCACAGGGATTGCCCCACAGCTCAATCAGCATTTACCGCACCCACTGGTTGCGATTCATCCAAGTGACGCCAAACCTTTGGGTCTACAAAATAACGATTTTGTGCAAATTAACAGTCCCAACGGCACTATCTTAGTGCGGGCGGATGTGACTGAAAAACAACGCCAAGGCGATGTGTTTATACCCATGCACTGGAATCAGCACTTTGCTGCCAATGCGCGTGTCGGTAAGCTTATTAGCAATCATTATGACCCCTTTTCGCAGCAACCGCAGCTCAAGCACCAACCTGTCAGGCTGCAAAAGCTGACCATGCAAGCATTTGGATGGTTATTGATTGATAAACACTGTGATGAAAACCTGCTAAATTGGCTCGAATCGCCAGATATGACTTATTGGGTGCGTAATCGCCAGTCAAACAGTAGCCAGTATTTTTTTGCCATTGATAATCAGTCTGCGGTCATGACAACCTGGTTTGATAAACAATATTGGCAACAGCAGTTAAGGGTATGGCTCAATCGACCAGCGCAAGCCTACAACTTTGATATTATCCATTATCAACATATTGATACCGATAACACCAGCCAAGATTTACGACTTGCGATATTGCAAAATGGGCAAGTCCATGCGCTAGTATTTTTGAGCACCCACGAGCATAAACTACCCACCCATAACTGGCTAGATAGCCAATTTGGCAGAAGTCTTGATAACCATACGCGTAAATGGCTACTAATGGGCAAACCTGCCACGGGTTTTATTGATACAGGGCGGATTGTTTGCTCTTGTATGTCAGTGGGTGAAAATACCATTGTTGAGACGATAAAAAAATATCACTGTAAAACCGTCGTTGAAGTTGGCAAACATTGCAAAGCAGGCACCAATTGTGGCTCCTGTCTAGGAGAGATTAGCAAAATTTTGGCGGGGTGAAATTGTTATAACTGGTTAAAAGGATCATTGGGCGAACTTTAAGCCACTTTATAATTTCGCTTAATGTCGCCTGATTCTACTGGGTAACTTATTGATAATGAGCTTTAGAGAGTTAAAAAAAAGCAAAAGAATTAAAAATATTAATTGATAATGATTATCATTTATATTATTATTCTTGCTGCTTTGTAACGCTTCTTTTTTTTATATATCTGAGTGATTTTATGAATACTGCCAATACTAGTTTACCGCCGCGTGGTGCTTTGCGCTATTTAAGTGTGTGTGTATTAACCTCCCTTTATTCACCGTTGGCAACAGCGAGTGAGCCAGAACCCGTCACTACTTTGCAGACCATTACTTTTAATGCCCGTCAATATACCCCAGCCAAACAAACTGAGAACGTCCGCCACGACAGCTCAGTCAAGGTACAGCAAGCTGATTTACTCAATCAATATTTACCGACGGTTGCTGGGGTGAATGTCGGTGGCACTTCGGGGATGGATCAGCATATTTATATTCGCGGTTTGGGCTCAGACAATGCAGGCAGTGCCTTAAAAATCACCGTGGATGGGGTGCGCCAACCGGAAACGCGCGGTTTTAACCACTCCGGAATTAGTGGACTTGACCCAGATTTGTATAAAACAACAGAGGTGTCAGTGGGTAATAACTCGGTGACTTTGGGCAATAATGCCATCGGTGGCGGTGTGGCGTTTACCACGGTGGATGCACAAGACTTGCTACTACCTGATCAAAAAATGGGGGCAAAGGTTAAACTTGGCTATGCCAGTAACGATCAGCAATTTCAGCGAAGCCTAACGACCTATGCCAAACCCAATGACCACTTGGACATGATTGTGTCTTATAGTGAGCGTGACAGCGATGGCGGCGAAGATGGCAAAGGCAACCACATCCAAGGTGATGATATTACCATCAAAAGTATACTAGCCAAAGTCAATGTGATGCCGGCAGAAGGTCACAAAATTACTGCCAGTTACCAAAGCTATGATAATGACGGCAACTATCCATTTCGCCCCAATATCGGCTACCAAGCCAATTTATCCGCTAATATTCACCCTGGCTACAGCAATAATGAAACCTATGCACTCGGCTATGAGTATAAACCGCATAGCAATTTTGAGCTAAACAGCAAAATTTATCATTTAACCAATGAATCGCTATCGCAAGGACTGCGCGGCACGACTCCCTCGCGTGTAGCCACATCAGGCAAAACCGATGGCATGACGGCAAGTATCAAACAGCAACTGACGCAGCATCATGGTGACCATGCTTTGACACATACGCTTAACTATGGGGTAGAAGGCTATAAAAAATCAGCGACGTTAGAGAGTAGTGATATCACAGAAGACGCTACCAGCGTAGGGGTGTACTTACAAGACCGAATCGAATTGGGACGATTTGCGCTGACGCCTGGCGTACGCTTTGACCATTATAAGCCGTCAGAGCGCTTAAGCAGTGACGACTATAATCAAGTGTCGGGCGCATTGGCAGGGGAATTTAAACTAACGCCAAATCACAGCTTATTTGCCAGTTATACCCAATTGTTTAATGGACCACCCTTGCCAGAAACCGTCTACCAATCTGGGCAAACCTTCGTCAATAAAGACCTCGAAGCAGAAACAGGCGCAAACGCAGAGCTGGGTATCAGTAGCCGTTTTCAAGGGGTGTTTGACAGTCAAGACAGTATGTCGCTGACAGCCAAAGTCTTTGATACCCAGTATGACAATAAAATCGACCGCTTAACAGGCATTGACTGTGCCACAGGCAACACAGTGACAGGCGGGCAATGTGCCAGCTACATCAATGCAGGCGAAACTACCGTTAAAGGCTACGAGCTGAGCGCAAAATATCGGCTAAACAATATGCGCTTGAATGCAGGCTATGCCCATGCCAAAAGCGAAACCGAGCAAGGATACCAACTCAACAAAGACTCAGGCGATCAGTTAAACCTTGGCTTTAATTATGACATCAATGACAAATTCAGCCTTGGAAGCGCCATCCGCCATGTCAAAGGTTTAACGCGTCGCACCAGCGCTACTGCTGTGGCTGATTTGCCAAGTTTTACCACCTATGATGTATTTGGTAGCTATCGTCCAAGCGCGTTACCGCAATTAACCGTGGATGCTGGCGTGTATAACCTTACAGATGCTTACTACTATGAGCACGTATCCAATACCGGTGATAAAGCCATGGGGCGCAATGTCAAAGTAGCGCTAAGTTATCAGTTTTAAATTCAATGGGTGATAACCATCAGCATGATGGATTGCCCATTGCGGTTTAGCATTTTCATAAAATCTTGCAGAAAAATTTTGCTTATGTCTAAAATCCAATTTTTTACCCGTCCTACTATCACAAGGTTTGGCGGGGTATCAAGACAATTGCCTAGGGTATTCATCGGTGTAACCGAAAACGGCATTTCGCGCAAGGTGTTCATCCTAGTCGATACTGTAAGTTATTAATAGCTTTGTGTTAGTTTTGCCCAAGATAAAGCTAACACAAAGCGAAGATAAAAAAGTAACTTGAGGTTTTAAAGCCATTTGATATCAAAGTTGCTTAATATTTTAAACTCGCTTAATTAAAGTGGTTTAATACAGTCGCTTGTTCAATTTAGCCTAATTTTTAATATTTTTGTTGATAATGATTATCATTTATACTAACATTTAGAGTTAGTCTTTATATTTATCGTGTTATAGGAATGATTATGGATTTTGCAAATTACTGGCAATATACAGATGTAGTGACCAAGACGTTATTTTTTGTGTTAATTGTTTTATCGATGCTGTCTTGGATTACAGGCATTTTACGTATCTTAAACAGCCAAAAAATTGCCAAAACAGTGTCGCAAGATTTGACCCAGCAAATTTACCAACAGCAATCTCAACTCACCACTTTATCCCTAGACAATCAAAAATTGGTCACTGAGCAGCAGCTACTGCAACAGCTCAATCGCTACCGTTTTGCCAGTGAGCAGGGCTTAAATATCCTTGGTACGACCGCTGCCATTGCCCCTTTTATTGGGCTATTTGGTACCGTGTGGGGGATTTTTCATGCCTTAGATAGCATTGCTAAATCAGGTCAAGCAGGACTTGGTCAAGTCGCAGGACCGGTTGGGGAGGCTTTGATTATGACTGGGCTTGGGCTTGCAGTAGCGATTCCTGCAGTGATTATGTACAATGTCGTAGTACGAATCAATCGCAAAGCCATGCACCAAGCGAATGACACGGCGCATACCTTGCTTGCCAACGTGTTGATGAATTCTTCCAGCCAAGTTACGCAAACTAGTTTAGCCACCCAGCCCCATTTGCAAACCAGCTCGCAGCCCAAGCAACAAACTAACGCCGCTGACTTAATGCTGAAAAACGCCTAACCTTGACTCATCGCTAAACAGATAAATAGATAAACAGGGAATAACTTATGGCATTTCAACTCGGTGATGATGCTTCGACGGGCATGAATGAAATCAATCTGATTCCACTGATTGATATCATGCTGGTATTGATGATTATTTTTTTGGTGACGGCAACGGTAATCAATCCCAGTGTGCCGCTAAATTTGCCCAAAACCTCAGCACAAGTCAATGAAGCCCCGCCCAAAGTGATACAAGTAAGCATTGATAAAGATGGCAAGATTTTTTGGGATGATGCCAGTATCAGTTTGGCGCAATTAAACACGCGCTTTGCCGAACAAGGCAAATTAAGCGAGACCCCAAGCATTCAGCTACGCGTCGATAAAGACAGTCGATATGATACCGTCGCGCAAATCCTAGCAACAGCGAGCGAAAACAAGCTAACCAAAATTGCGTTTGTCAGTGAATAACCTGATTGAGAAAATTTTTATTGATAATAAGAATAGTTATCATTATTATATAAGAAAATTTATCAAAGAGGTGCGTATGTTTGTGTGTATCTGTAATGCCGTCAAAGAAAGTCAAATCAAAACAGCCATTGAACAAGGTCATGACAGCTTAGAGGCGTTACAAGCTGAGCTTGATGTGGCTACTTGTTGTGGTGGCTGTCAGCCAATGATTGAAGGTTATCTCGAAGAGTACGCGCAGAGTATCAATAACTATACGCACTTATTTATTGAAGTTGCCTAGTGTATTAACGTTGCCTAGTTTATTAAGTTGCCTAATGCGCTGTTAACGCACACATCCAAGCTTATTCGTTAATCTCAATGAATGAGCGACTGACAAATATTGTAAATTATTTGCTGCGATGAATTGTTTTTAACGTCACTTTAATTTAGTATTTCAGATAATACCTAAACGTTATTTTTGTTCATTTTTCAAGGATATACCCATGAAAGGCAGCCAAGCTGTTATCGATTATCTAAATTTCTTAATTAGTGGTGAATTGGGGGCTCGTGACCAGTACTTTATTCATGCGCAAATGTATCATGAATGGCATTATCCAAAACTCCATACGCGTATGCATCATGAAATGGAAGAAGAAAGCGATCATGCGCGTGCCTTAATCAATCGGGTGTTGATGCTAGAAGGCACACCCAATATGAAAGTTGCCGATATCAACATCGGTCATGATGTGCCAAGTATGCTAAAAGCCGATTTGCAGCTTGAATATGCAGTTCGTCAACATCTCAAAGACGGCATTGCGCTTTGTGAGCAAGAGCAAGACTATGTAACCCGTGAGATTTTGGTCGCACAATTGGTCGATACCGAAGAAGACCATGCGCATTGGTTAGAGCAGCAGTTAAGATTGATTGATATGATGGGGCTACCCAATTATCTGCAATCTCAGCTCGGTGACATCTCTGAATAAGGCGACCAAGCAATAAGGCAACTAAGGTAAACATTATGCAAGTCGATAAAGAAATTCTAAGAGCGCTAAACCAAGTTTTGGGTCAGGCATTGATTGCTATTAACCAATATTTCTTACACGCGCGTATCGCCAAAAACTGGGGACTCAGTGAACTCAATGAAAAATTGTATCATCAGTCGATTCATGAGATGAAATGGGCAGATGACCTCATTGAGCGTATCTTAATGCTAGATGGTCTACCAAACTTGCAAGAACTTGGCAAAATTTTAATCGGTGAAAATGTCGCTGAAATTTTGCGTTGTGATTTACAACTAGAGTATCAAAAAACTGACATCATCAAAAATGCGATTGCTTTATGTGAGCAGCAGCGCGATTTTGTCTCTCGCAAATTATTGGTCAAGCTCAAAGACGGGAGTGAAGAGCACATTGATTGGCTAGAAACGCAAATAGAACTAGTGACCTCGATGGGCATCGAAAATTATACGCAAAGTTTATTAGATTCATAAAGCGTATTAGTATGTTGGAATAACTGTATGAACCATCAATATACCCAAGCCGCGTTGATTTCTGTCATCTCTATACTGATGGCATGGCTTATCATCATCTTAGTGGCAGTGATTTATTGATTGTCGTGTTTGGCATATTGGCATAGCCAAGCTAATGTGGTATTTCGGCTGGCGGTGTTCATTTTGCCAGCCGTTTGGTGAGTTACTTAAGGGACTGTGTTCTACAAGATGGGTTTTATAAGATATGTTTTATAAGATATGTTTTAAAAACCTTCTAGTACAATTTTGCCTTTTGACTTGCCTGATTCAAGCAGCTTATGTGCTTTTTCCAAGTTTGCAGCGTTAATTTTGCCTAGATTTTGGTTAAGGGTACTTCTAATTTTTTGCTGGTCAACTAATTGGGCAACCTGTTGCAGCAGTTCACCTTGCTTTTCGATATCATCGGTTTCAAACATTGAACGGGTGAACATGAGCTCCCAATGGATAGAAATAGATTTAGTCTTAAACGGCATAATATCAAAGGTTTGTGGATCATCGATCAATCCAAGCTTGCCTTGTGGTGCAATCAGAGAAACTATTTGCTTGATATAGGTGTCTGTATGATTGGTAGAGAAGACATATTTTGGTTTTGCAATGCCTAGTGTCTCGATTTGTTCGTTTAAATCTTTGCTATGATCAATGACATGGTCGGCACCAAGTGATTCCACCCAAGATTTCGTTTCTTCACGCGAAGCAGTTGCTATAACCGTCAGATTGGTTTTTGCTTTTAGGAGTTGGATAGCAATTGAGCCTACACCGCCTGCACCACCAATAATCAAAATACTGCCAACGTCGGTTTCTGAAATTTGAAACCGATCAAACAGCATTTCCCATGCCGTTATTGCAGTTAATGGCAATGCTGCGGCTTCTGCATTAGATACTGTAATGGGTTTAAGACTGATAATTCGTTCATCAACTGCTTGAAACTCAGCATTACTACCATCTCGGGTTAAATCGCCCGCATACCAAACACAATCTCCTACTTTAAACGAGGTAACTTTTGAGCCAACTTCAATAATTTCCCCAACGGCGTCCCAACCTAAAATACGATTATTTGCTTCAGACGAATTTTTTCTCACTTTGGTATCAACGGGGTTTACAGAGATTGCCTGAACTTTTACCAGTACATCACGTTCTTTAAGCGCAGGCTTCGCTTTTTCAATATCTACCAATGAGTTTTTAAAATCATCCTGGTTATTGATAACATACGATACGGCTTTCATGGATTTGTCCTTTTATAATAGTGGATTTAATAGCGGGTTAGTTTAATTAAATGCAGTGTTTTTAGTGTATTGCAGACAGGCTAGCTTGGGTCAGTCAGTCTAATCTGATAGAATTAATGAAAAATAGTCGATATTCTGAGTCTATACTAAAGGTGTAGGGTCAAGGGCGTAACGTTAAGGGCACCAGGTTAAGAATGCTAGCTAAGCTCACATTTTGCGCCTGTGTTTTCGCCAAAAATAGCCCTTGGTAAAATGCCGTCATTCATCGTAGTATCAGTGTACCCAATCAAGGGTAGCGACTGCAACATCATTTACACCTGATCACTTATGCTTGTTTCTTTGTTATGGTTAAAGCAAGCATAAAGGAAGGGGGTAATATCAACCTCAAATTTAAGCTGATACAGACATTCCCCACGACTTAAAGCATAAATGTTTATGTAACCTTTGTACAACAAAGCTATGCGCTAAAGCCGTTTGACATGGATATAACAGTGGTTTAGACTCAATTTTGATTCTAGTCAATGTCGGCTAGTCAATATTGGAGTATTAGTGATGGTTAAAACCGCTTTATATGTCCGTCTTGAAGCTAAACCAGGTAAAGAACAAGAAGTAGAAGATTTCCTAAAAGCTGGTCTGCCTATCGTCAATGAAGAACCCGCCACAGTTGCATGGTTTGGTCTACGCCTTGGACCTTCAACTTTTGGTATTTTTGATGCATTCCCTGATGAAGCAGGTCGTGAGGCTCATTTATCGGGCAAGGTTGCCGCCGCTTTGATGGCTCAAGCAGATGAACTATTTTCAGAACCGCCTTCTATTGAAAAAGTAGATGTGTTGGCAAGTAAACTACCAGCTTAGATTGAAGCCCAATTCTCTTGAGCTTAAGCCTCTTAAAGAGCTGCCTAAAATATTAACTAAAAAGCAGCTCTTTATTATAATTATATCACTTCACTTAAATCAGTCACTTAGCTAATCGGTCATCCCATACTGTATCATTGACGATTATTTGACTATATGTATCCAATTACAATATTTTCTTAACTTGCTGATAGCAAGCCATGTGCAAATTTAGACTTTGCGCCATTTAACTACTTACCCTGTAATTAATCATATCGCTTTGTTGTTTTAATCGTTACCAAGTTTTAAATCAATTTTTAAATCAAGTTTTAAGCTAGCTATCTTACTTAAAAAAACTGCTTTTCCCGATTGATTAAATTTTATTATTTACACTATCAATAAATCTACACTACAAATAAATAGACGACTGGTCTATTTTTGTGTATAGTGACGGCATGATGACAGCAAAATCCCAGTGTTGATTAGCGTTGACCAATATTTGCAGTGTTAAGAAATTTTTTAAGTTTGTTGGACGGGTAATATTTGCTTAAATATCAGTCGCGCAATCTTTTTCAATGCTATTAGTCAATGCTACCAATCAATGCTATTAAATAAAGGATTGATTTGCTCGGCATCTTGTACATTGCGCACACGACTTACTGCGGTGCTCATGTAGCAATAACCCAAATTCTAAAAACTATCAGAGAAAATAATATGAAAATTTTACTTGTTCTGACTTCACATGACAAACTCGGCAATACGGGTAAGAAAACAGGTTTTTGGCTAGAAGAACTTGCCGCACCGTATTACACCTTTATTGATGCGGGTGTTGAAGTTACCCTGGCATCACCTCAAGGGGGGCAGCCACCGATAGACCCAAAAAGTAACTTAGCCGATGCGCAAACTGAAACCACTCATCGCTTTGAAGCAGATCCCGTAGCTATGCAAGCATTGGCACAGACCCATAAACTTAGCGAAATTTCTATCGCTGATTATGATGCCGTGTTTTACCCAGGCGGGCATGGTCCATTGTGGGATTTGGCAGAAGATCCGATTTCAATTGCTCTGATTGAACAAGCGATTGAGTCAGGAAAACCCGTTGCTACAGTTTGTCACGCCCCAGGTGTTCTTCGTCATGTAAAAACCAGTGATGGCAAGCCTTTGGTCAGCGGTAAATCTGTGACGGGTTTTACCAATACTGAAGAAGAAGCAGTGGGATTGACCGAAGTTGTACCGTTTTTAGTCGAAGATATGCTCAAAGAAAAAGGTGGTCATTATTCTAAAGCGGGTGACTGGCAAGTGTATGTCCAAGTAGATGGCTTACTAATTACTGGACAAAATCCTGCCTCTTCTGCTGCAACTGCCAGCGCACTGCTTGAATTGTTAAATAAGGAGTAGCCCATGTCTGCGTATGTGGTATTTACCCGTGAGCAAACTACAGACGCTGAGGAACTGGCGCAATATGCACAAAAAGCGCCGCTTGCTCGTGAAGGTCGTGAGCTAACACCCTTGGCTTTTTATGGTCAATTAGAAGTGCTTGAAGGCAATGAGATTGAAGGCGCTGTTATCTTACGCTTTCCTGATATGGCAGCCGCGCGAGACTGGTATCACAGTCCCATCTATCAAGAAGCATTACAACATCGCCTAAAAGGGGCAAATTATCGTGCCTTTATCATTGAAGGTGTTGAAGACGCTATTTAAAAAAAGCACTGCTATCAGACTTACTAACCTACAAGTTAGTACATGAGTGATATTCATTGCTATCAAGTTGATGTCATAGCAGCCCAGTCATACATAATGATTAGGCTGCTATTGTAATTTTTGCAGTTACTATTGTTGTGAAGCTAAGGTAGTAAAACTAAGTGGCTGTGGTATAAAAAGTATGCTCACTATACCCAGCCATAATTGACATAGTGAAACAGTAAATCGAATACTTTAAAATGATTTTCTAATTTCTTAGAAAAACAACACGTCTTTCGGAATACACGCCTAAGCCTTTGCCTAAAGCGATTGTTGTTGCCTTCAATATCAACCGTATGGCGTTTACCTACTTGTTTAAAGTCAAAATCAAAGGCGGTTAAAAAACTATCCCAGTTATCACAGCAGATATAGCCAAAGTCAACGCCCATTTTTTCAAGCTTGGCTCTTAGCTCTCTAGCCGTCTTTAGATTACGTTTACCCCATACGAAGGCAACAATCTCACTTGTTTCTGGGTCATAGGCATAAACAAGCCATACCTTGTTTTTCTTGTGCCCCACATATGTCCAAAACTCATCAACTTGCAGTTTTCGATAATACCGTTGTTTGGGTTTTATATCATGGTTTGAATTGACCAAAACGCTTAATACTTTGTACTTGCTAACTTTCTCAATGACAACAATGTCAGCAACACTACAGCCTCGTACTAACATTAAACGTATCTTGTCATCAATATCGCTTTTACAGCCTTGGTAACTTAGCTCCGTTTCATGAATGAATTGTCGATGACAGTCTTTGCATTGATAGTTCTGCTTGCCATAGATTTTCCAGCCGTTTTTCTTTATACTTAAGCCAAGACAGCTTGGGCATCTGATTGTAATTTGTGTCTTCATAACCTCAAATTATCATCTTTTTCTCAAGCTGTCTTTTTTATTTCTACTTCAGCATACTTTTCAAACCACTACCAACTAAGTTAGTGAGCTTAAGCCAGCAAAGCTAACTTTTAAGACTTTCCACTTTTTAATAAAAACGCTGTCGCTTTTAGCGCTTGATGTAATGGTGTTTTATCTTTTTGCAGCTTACTTAATAACGCTGCACCCATCCACATTTGGTAAGTCACTTGGGCTACCGTCAAGGCATCAGTATCTGCTTGGATAGACCCATCTTGTTTGCCCAAAACGATGACTTCAGCAATCCGCTGGATTACCTTATCAACGCCATCGGACATAATAGCGCGCATATCTTCAGATAGGTCAGCGACTTCTGCAGCAAGTTTTACAATTAAACAGCTATCTGCCCAACTACATGGCGCATCAGGATCTTCAATCCACAGGTTAAAATACCCGATTAGTTTTTGATAAGCGGATTGGTCGCTACGCCATAGTTCATCTAAACGGCGTTGGTAATTATCTACATAATACTGTACCAATTCACAGCCGAAAGACTCTTTAGATTTGAAGTAATGATAAAATGAACCTTTAGGGATCTCGCAGCTTTGTAAAATTTCTTGTAATCCCACACCGCTAAAACCTTTATGCAAAATCAGGTCAGAACTGGTGTTAAGAATGTGTAAGCGTTTTGCTTCAGACTTCTTGATAGGGGCAGACTCCATAGTTATTGTGTACGCTATTATAAAAAATAGACCAGTCGTATAGTTTTTATTATAACTTATCTACAATGAATGTAAAGACGTTTTCATTGAATGTGTTAACTATTAACATCAATAATTCAATATAAAACAAGTATTTATATAAAATTAGATAGTGATTAGGTGATTGATTCAAACAGTCAAAACCCAATCACATGAGTATGGATTTAAAAGTATGGTTTTAAAATAGGGATTGACGCTAATGGCTATTTGATTATTACAATCCAAAAAATAAAAAACCACTGAGGATTAATGCACCTAAGTGGTTGTTTTATATGGTGGGCCCACACAGACTTGAACTGTGGACCAAAGGATTATGAGTCCTCTGCTCTAACCAACTGAGCTATAGGCCCGAAAGGGTAGTGTCACAAATATCGATAAGCAAATTTGTCAAAACTAGGCTGATTATAATACCTTAAAAAATTATTTTTGCAATGTGGAAATGGATAATTTTATGCAAAACGCTGATTAAATCAGCATAAACTTGTCTCATAGGATACGCATTACTTGTCTTGTGTCACCGCAATCATTACACCCATATATTTATTGTCATTGCGCGAGAGCGTCTGACTATACAATGCTGAAGCGCTACCGCCATCCAAAAACAACGCATTGTCACAGCCCAATTGTGATTTGAACAAATCCGCAAACTCATAAAAGCTGACAGGGGTATCGCTCAGCACAAATTTGACGCGGCTAGGATTGCGACCACATACGCCAACACCATTGCGGTACTTTCTCGAGGTACTATTGGCATCAAATGCCGGATGGATATTACCATCGATGACTAGCATGGGTCCAGATTGGGTGGCAAAAATCGGTTTTGCACCGCTTGCCAGTTTTTTTGCCATGCTTTGACTTTCAGTGATATAAAAACCTTGATGGTCTTGCCAAAATACCCCGTTGGGCATTAGGTGAAAGTTACCGCCGCCTTGCTTGAGATTTAAGGCTCGGATTTGCTTGCCATTGATGACCGTATATCCAATTGGCGCAAAATTGCCATCGTACATCCCTGCATTCATCGCAAACAACAAGGTTTTGGCAGGTTGCTGGCTTGCCAAATAATCGCGCAGGGTAGTAAAGGTGAGTAATAACGGGTGGCTCGTGGACGAGGGATTTTGCCACTGTAGTGAAAAATTCGCCGCGTTTTTAGCATCAAGCTCGCAGATACTGTAGTCGAACGGCTGGTTTTTGCGTTGACAATCTGGGATGGTTTTGACAGTAAACTGACGTGCCAAACCGATACTTGCCACCAATAATAGCGCCAAGCATAGGCTGACAACAACTGCTTGTGTTTTTGTGATGTTTGAGAGCGTCATAACATTGAGAGAAAACTTAGAGAGAAAATTTAAGCTATTGGCTACTATATCATAGTTGCGTATCACAGAATATATCCGCCATTTATTACAAAAAACTTGTTCAACTTGATATTCTAGCAATTTCGACTTAACAGTGATGAATTAAACTAGTTTTTGCCCTCAATATCATTATAATAGGCAACTAAGAGCAGCACCCCCCCCGTGTCTTCAAATCGCGATTTGACAGAGCCATTGGGCAGGGTACGGGCTGTTTTTACAGTTTCTCACACTTAAAATCATAATCCCCTTCAATTTTAAAGGAAATTAACATGGCCATTGAACGTACGTTATCAATTATCAAACCTGACGCAGTTGCAGGCAACCACATTGGCGAAATTTACAGCCGTTTTGAAAAATCAGGCTTAAAAGTTGTGGCAGCAAAAATGTTGCATTTAGACAACGAAAAGGCGGGCGGTTTCTACGCTGAGCACAAAGAGCGTCCATTTTACAATGATTTAGTCTCTTTCATGACTTCAGGTCCAGTAGTCGTATCAGTACTTGAAGGGGAAAACGCAGTGGCTAACCACCGTGAAATCATGGGCGCTACCAACCCAAAAGACGCCGCTGAAGGCACTATCCGTCGTGACTTTGCTAACAGCATTGATGAAAACGCGGTTCACGGTTCAGACTCAACCACATCTGCAGCCCGTGAAATCAGCTATTTTTTCAATGACAATGAAGTTTGCCCACGTACGCGTTAATCCTAACACAACAAAAAACGGCTTAAATTTTAAGCCGTTTTTTTATTGACTATCACTCAGATGGTTTATCATTAAGAAGTAGCAATGCAAAAACAAGGATGCAAAATTAATATTAATAGTTTTATTAAGGAAACTAAAGAAACTTAATTTAACAATTCATAACAAAGAGCACATAGAGCATAGACGCAAATTCGCTAAAATAAATTCATCACGAGATAAATACAAACTTTGTTGACTACGATATCAATAAGACAAAAAATAAAATAAAAAACGATAAAAATACAAAAGCCATAATTTGGCATTATGGCTAACATCAGTAAAACAAAGAAGAAGAAAGAAACAATAAAAATAAAAACAAGTAGTGCATTACCCACTCCCATCAAGTTCCCCACTTGATGGGTTTATTTTTATATTATATAACGTTATATAATAAAATACCATAGCAATTTACTAAGGTTTATCAATTTTTTTACACGTTATAGGGTGAATCTTGTTTGATAGCCAACTTTTAACTCAAGCAGCGATAATAACTGGTCATGCCAAGTTTTTATTCAAAGTCGTTATCCAAAGCTTTTATTTAAGGCAGCCTAGCTACTTGTAAATCATGCTTTAACCGTTAAAATAGAGACCGATAAAATAGACACCATTAAACCAAACAGAATAGCCTACCAAAATCACGACAGTAAGATAGAAAAATAGGATTAACCATGATAAGAATCGGTCAGGGTATTGACGTCCATGCCTTTGTTAATGACGGCACAGAAAACCAATTTATAACATTAGGCGGGGTACAAATTCCCCATACCCACAGTTTGCTTGCGCATTCTGATGGCGATGTGGTGTTACATGCGTTGTGTGATGCGTTGCTTGGTGCATTGGCACTGGGCGATATTGGGCAGTTTTTCCCGGATACCGATGAGCGTTTTCGCAATATAGATTCGACCATTTTGCTGAACCAAGTGTACCAATTTATCCAGTCAAAAGGCTTTGCGCTGATCAATGCCGACATCACTATCATGGCAGAGCGTCCAAAACTATTGCCTTATCGTACCGAGATTCAATCGCGTATTGCTGGTGTCATGGGCTGCGCGGTTGACCAAATCAGCGTGAAAGCCACCACGACTGAAAAGCTTGGGTTTACCGGTCGCCAAGAAGGGATTATGGTGAGCTGCGTGGTGTTGCTTGAACAAGTGACTTCATCAGATTAATGGAATTTTTGGGTGGTTTTGCTGCTGACTTTTTTTGGGTGGGCATCTTGAATGCTTACTTTCGATAACCATTATAGCGTATAATAGCAACCCTGCACTCATCATTAGTGAGTCAAATTTTAGCTGTGAAGATAGCGCTCTACTTTAACAAGGGCCTGATAAAGGAATTTCATATGACTGATATGAACCAAACTGACATCGAACAAACCATCCGTGACCAAATCGCTCAACACAGCGTATTGCTTTATATGAAAGGCACGCCACAGTTCCCACAATGCGGTTTTTCTGCGCGTGCGGTGGATGTGCTAACCCAAATTGGTCGCCCATTTGCGTTTGTTAATATTCTTGAAAACCCAGAAATCCGTGCAACTTTGCCACAGATTGCTAACTGGCCAACTTTCCCACAATTATGGGTAGCAGGTGAGCTGATTGGCGGCAGTGATATTATCTATCAAATGTTCCAAGACGGTGAATTACAGCCCCTAATTGAAGCCAATAGCCCAGCGGTTTAGTTTTACTACTAGCGGGTTAAGGTTATTTCTTTTTTAACGTTTTTGTTGTCATGTATCCATAACCATGTATCAAGTCCTAGCACGCAAATATCGTCCAAAAAACTTCCATGAGCTGCTGGGACAAGAACATGTGTCCAAAGCATTAATCAATGCCATCCACAATCAGCGCTTGCATCATGCGTATCTGTTTACGGGTACGCGCGGCGTCGGCAAGACCACCATTGCCCGTATTTTGGCAAAATGCCTTAACTGTGAGACAGGGGTCACAAGCGAGCCTTGTGGCGTATGTGGTGTATGCCAATCCATCGATAGCGGTCGCTTTATTGATTTGATTGAGATTGATGCGGCATCACGTACCAAAGTTGAAGATACCCGTGAATTACTCGACAACGTACCGTATGCACCAACGCAAGGTCGCTACAAAGTCTATCTAATTGATGAAGTGCATATGCTATCGACGCATAGTTTTAATGCGCTACTCAAGACCCTCGAAGAGCCGCCAGCGCATGTGAAGTTTCTGCTTGCGACTACTGACCCACAAAAACTGCCCATTACCATCATCTCGCGTTGTCTGCAATTTGTACTCAGACCTTTGCCGCAAGTGGCGCTAGCTGAATATCTTGGTACGATTCTGAACAAAGAACAAATCAGCTACGAGCCTGATGCCTTATGGCAGCTATCGAGCAGTGCCAAAGGCTCCGTGCGCGATGCGTTGTCACTCACTGATCAAGCCATTGCATTTGGCAATGGCAATGTCACAGATGAAGTGATTCGCCAGATGCTTGGCTTAATTGACCAAGCCGATGTCATCGCTATCCTTGCTAATATTTATCAGCAAAATACCCAGCAGCTGACGCAATCCATTCAGCTTCTGCGTGAGCAGGTGGTGGATGCCAAAGCCGTATTTGACAGGTTGGCTGAGACGCTACATCAATTGGCCATTTTGCAGGTCTTGCCAAATTTTGATTTGCAAATCAATCGCCAGCAAAGTGAGCAATTGCAACAACTGGCTCAGCAGTTACCCGCAGAGCTATTACAACTATATTATGACATTGTGGTAAAAAGCCGTGAAAACTTGGCATTAGCCAATACGCCGATGCAAGCGTTAGAGATGTGTTTGCTGCGCTTGATGGCGTTCAAGCCACTGCATCGTAATCAAATTCCGCTTCGTCCGCCAATCGCTAATAATCCTGATTCTCAAAGTCCTGATTCTCAAAGTCCCGATTCTCAAAGTCCCGATTCTCAAAGTCCTGACACAACGTTTAGCGAATCCATACAAGCTGCAAAATCTTCAGTGCTGGCTCAAAATAGCGTACAAGTAAGTTCGGAGCAGAGTGATAATAACTTATCGAATGACAATCTGCTCAAATCTGCGTCAAACGTTGATAGCGTTGATAGCGTTGAACAAGGCATTGAAGAAAGCATTGAACAAGGCACTGAACAACAGGCATTTGATGGTAGCCATTTAATATCTATCGATAAAGCCGCGTTCAATACCAGCACACAGCAAACGCCACCCATAGAAGACGATGCCAATCGCTTATCTGATGTCAATGTTAATGAACATGTCAATGTCAACGTTAATGTTGACAATCCCCAATACACTAGCGGGGCAGAGGCTAGTGATATAGCTGATATATCGCCACTGGCATTGCTCAAACCCACTGATGTACCACTTGAAGGCGAATGGACGCCTGCCAAATGGGATTATTGGGTATTTAATGCCCGTGAACAAGGCTGGCTCGATGATGATGAATTAGTGCTTGCCAAACGCGGGGTGATGACTGGCGAGATTCATGGGGTTAGCCAATTTTTCACTGAACAAAGCTTTTTGACCCATACCGCAACTTTTGATAATTTTTGCCAAAAACTTCGACAGCTTTTTGAGGGTATTGATATTCGTTTGGCGGAGGGGGCAAGTAATTTTCAAGCGCTAGAGCAATTAACACCAGAAGCACTCCAAGAAGCCCGCGAAAAACTAGCGTTACAACAAGCTACCCATCAGCTTGAACAACAAGCAGTTACCCAAGCGCTGTTGCAGCAACACGCCTCGATTAGCGCTGTTAAGTTAATTCAATAAGTCAATTTAATTTATATAAATTCTAATTTTTACTTTTTTAACAGACGAATAATTGAAGAAAACCAATATTTGTTAAGAAAATCAATAAAATACAATATTAAATAGTTGAAAAAATATTAATAATTTTAGTTAATAAATCCCGATGTCGTTTAATTTATCTTGCTAATAACGTATAATACATCAGCTTTTAAAAGTGACTTTGATTAAGTGATAAAATTGGGTGAAATATGCTTGATAATTTAAGAGGCATGGCGGTTTTTGCAAGTGTTGTACGTCATGCTTCATTTAGTGGTGCTGCAAAAGAACTGGGCATAACAACAAGTGCGGTTAGTCAACAAATCCGCTCGTTAGAAAACGATATGGGTGTGGTGTTATTGCATCGCTCGACTCGTAAGTTAAGCTTAACAGAAGCAGGCACTAGTTTTTATGAGAGTGCCAAAGATGTGGTTGCGGCAGCCGAACAAGGTCGTATCCGTGTCAATCAATTACGCGATGAGTTAGCAGGGAACTTACGCATTGCGACCACGCCAGAATTGGGTGTGAATCATATTTTACCGGCGCTGTCGACTTGGATTTCGGCGCATGATGATTTAACCATCCATTTTGAAGCGGACAATCAGTATGTTGACTTGATTGAAGAGCGTATCGATATCGCCCTTCGGATGTCACCAAACCTTAATGACAGTAGTTTATCGGCATTTCCTTTGACCGAGATACGTCAGCTGCTGGTGGCTTCACCGCATTTTTTACGTCAAAATGAAAAATTGACCGAGCCAAAAGATTTGGCCAAACTCAATATGATTGGCATTAGCCTTATCAAAGATCCCAATCAAGTTGATATGATCAATGTGGAAACAGGTAAAAAATCACGCGTGCGTATGCCAACGCGTATTCAAACCAACAATATTATGCTTGCCACGACCCTTGCCAAAGAAGGGCATGGCGTTGCCCGTATCATGTCACTCGATATCCAAAAAGAATTGGCAAATGGCGATCTAGTAGAGGTATTGCCAGGTTACCAATTACCAAGTTATATGCTGTATGCGGTAACACCTAGACATGAACAACAACCTGCGAAGGTGACGCGCTGTCTTGAAGTATTGACTAAGTATTTTGCTAAAGTTTAGCGGTTGGACTGTCAGTAGTACCAATAATTAGTAGCAATAAACAGTTGAATAAAAAACAGTGTAATAAAAAGCGAATAGTGAAGGCTATTCGCTTTTTTATTGAGGCTGATAGTGGCTATCAAGGCTGTCTGTCAGGCGGCGCTTGGGTGACGCCATAGCGAGCGAGATGTTGATGCAGGATGCGACGCAACTCCAAAATCGCCTGCGGGCTAGTATGAACATTGTGACGACCGGTAAGCACTTTTTCAGATTCCACGCCTTCTAAATGCGAGCTGTTGTATGGCACAATACCATCGGAGATACGGTCGGTTGCGCCATATTTCACCGATTCTAAGAGTTGCTTTTTCTCATCCAGACTTTGTTTGGCTTGCGCCAGACTCGTGGTGTTATACAGCTTGGTCTCTGTGGCGGGTTTCACGGTCGCGGTTGTATTGTCATTTTTTAAAGATGTTATGGATGCCGATACATCATCAGTAGGGCTATTGGCTGCCTTAGCGGTAAGCTGTTCGAGCGCATTGGACAAATCCCTATCATCAGTGGCGATGATGTTATTGACGGCAACATTGGGCGCGATTGTGACATCTGCCGTCAATTGGTTAAAGTAAGAGTGGCTGCTCAACTGGCTCGCGCCATTTTCCAAAAATAGCTGTGCCAGCGGATTGCTTGCAACCACCCCTTCAGTAAATAGCGAATTTAAATTGCCATACACGGTGCGGATAAACCCTGCCGGTAGCGAGATGATACGGCGTAGACCGCGAGTAAACCAGCGATCGGCATAATCGGTACCGCGAAATGGCGAAGAGATAAAAATCGCGCGATCGACCTGCGGCAGCGCTTGAAGTTTGAAGCGGTCACTGAGCGTTTTGTTTTGCGCATGACGGACAAATGCCGCGTAGCCTGCTGAAAAATTATTCATCTGTGAGTAATTGGCAACCAGCGATTCGACTTTGGGCGTTAAGTCATCATTTGATACCAACAAACGCCCAATCACCCCACCCATACTATGACCAATCAGCACCGCATGTTGACTGGCAACGTCCTGCTGCTTAGGATCGACAGTTTTAAAAGTGCGTTCAATCAAGTCATAAATTTGGTGGCGGTTTTCTAGCATCGGGATATTGGTTGGATAAAAAATCTGCCAAACTTGGAAGTTTTCGCGAAGTTTTGGGTCATTAAAAATGTCATTGGTCAGTCCAATCCAAGTTTCAGGACTCGATGCCAACCCATGCATCATGATAATCACGCGTTTATTAGGATTGTAGGGCTCAAGCATAAATAAATGCGGCTGGGTTTGCTGATACGGCGAGGAAAACATACTAAAATAACTGATATTGCCTAGTCGATTGTCCTGTGACCACAAGCCGTAGGCTGCCGAAAAATTCGCCGATAGCGCAAAATCTTTGTTGAGTATAGAGACACTTTTAAACTGATAAGGATCATAAATATTGAGCGAAAAATCGGTGGTTTTTTGCAACTCATCGATGGTATTGCCTTTGGGCACCAACACCGCGGTCATAGGCAAATGCCCTGTTTGGTGGATACGCTCTTCTAACGGTGTATCATTGGCATAGTGTTGCAACAAGTCAATAATCACCGCCGTATTGATGCGACTATTGAGTAGCGCCACATAATTGATACCAAAGCCATCGCGGCGACTGATGGTATTAAATTTTGATAAATCAATCTGGTAGCTTGAAATCAGTTTCATCGATGCCGATTTGTCAGTAAATGGCTGTCCATTGATATTGACACGCAGGTTGTTGCGAGTGATTTGATAGTTTTCTGCCATTTTTTGATGATACAAGCGATCACCTAACGCATCGATGGCAGCGTAATACAAGTCCTGAATTTGGGTATCGCGTTGTTTTGGCAGATAATACAATTGTGACGGTTGTTGATTGACGACGGCTGGATTGAGGATATCGTACATCAAATAAATGTAAGAAAACCGAATCGATTGTAGCATATCGTCTTGAAAGGCGGTGGTACAAGAGATTTCATCGGGTTTGGGCGCTACAATGTCGGTCTTGCCAACCAAATCTTTGGCATAGTCTGTGGCCAAATCTTTTGGCGGATTGGTACAAGTTTTGGCTTGCTGGCGCTGCTGGGCAGAGGCGTAAAACAGCTCACTAATTGCGCCATAAATCCCTTTATCGGTATTAAGATCCGCTTGCTTGAGCGTCACTACACAGGCAGGCATATTTGCCAAGCATTTTTCTTCATCTAAACCTGCCTGCACTAAACGGCTTTTGGTGTCAGAACTCAAGCGGCTGCCCGATAACACGCTGACGCGCTGATCCATGATGGCTCTTGCAGTATCGCGGCTACCGATTTTGGTAGTGGCGCAGCCAGTAAGGGTGATGATAGTAACCAATGTCGTCGCCGTGATGAGAGACGTTTGACAAAATCTAGTAGATTGGTTTGTTAGCGGCATGGTGATTTACTCGGCTAAAATAGAGCAAAAAAGGATAGAGCAATAATAGATAGCACAAAAAAATGTAGCGCAAAAAATCTGCCTATCACTGAATGATAGGGTGAAAAAAATCACCATGCTAAAATTCAACTATGATGGTGAATTAGCATGGTGACTTAGCAGTGATATTAAACCACGACTAGGGTATGAACGCAAAAAATTATTGAACGACTTTTGCAGGGATATCCCAAATGTAGTATTTACCGCTATTGACGATGCGTAATTGCTCATCGATATACGGATTGTCTGGATTTTTGGCCTTAAATTCCGTTAACCGTTGAATGGCACGGTCTTTTTTGTCATCCAATAAATCCGCTTGTGCCAAACTTTGTGTAGCTTCTAGATAGCCCATTTTTTCGGCTTTCTCTAAGTACTTGGCACCTTCTTTAAAGCCGCCACCCTCAGCGAGCATTGCGCCATATAAGAAGTTGGCTTCTGCCGTGTCATTGAGCCTCACAGCACGGGCGATATAATTGCCTGCACGCACGGCATAATCAGAACCTAAATCCAGATTACGACCCATGGCATTGAGTTTTGCTGCACGCAGTAGCACCTCATAGGAGGCATTTGGGTTTTGTGCATAGCTTTCAATCCATGCGGTCAAGGATTTGAGTCGCTCAGTGGCATTGTAGCGCTCAGTACGGCTCGAAAAAACAGGGGGGTAGTGACGTGCCATTGGGGTAGCATAAGTAATAAAATCGTCTAACACGCTGACATCTAACTGTGTACTATTATCCGTGGTTCTTGGAACCACAACGGTTTTTATTGTTGAGATATTACTAAGCGTTAAAGTCGGCAGTGGGATATTGGCAAGATTTTGCGCTGAAATATCCGTGCCTACCAATTGTACGCTGTTGGTAGATGGATAAATCACGTTGGCAACCGTGGGGGCGGTCAAGACAGGTACTATCATTGAACCTGTATTTGAGGTGGCTGACGGCGGTGTCGTTTGTGGGGTAGTATCCTTCACGCTATGACTGACTGTATCAGCCGATTTTTCGGTTGATTTGTTGGTGGTTTTGGCTTTGGTCACCGTGGTTTTTTTAGTTACTGTTGTCTGGGTAGCGGGTTTTGCCGCGGTGGTTTTGGTGGTGGTGGTCTTGGTCGTTGTTTTTGCGGTTGCCGTTGCAGCCATCGCTACAGTGGCATTGGTTGCCATCAAAATAGCTAAGGTGTAGGCTAGGGGGGTATAGACTAGGGTTTTTACCATGTGAGTCATTGAAATTTCCTTAAAAAATTGGGTGGGATTAATTGCACAAATCAATCAGCTTATCCCATAGCAACAATGTAAAGCAATAATGTAAAAATACTATCAAAAAAAAATAAAGTTATTGTTATATTTTTACGCGAAAACAGCGCGCTTAAGCAAGGTTATAGCAATAAACACGCCAGCTAACGATTGAGGCAGTCAGTCATGCCCAGTTAAACATGCTTGGTTAAATATGATACGCCACCGTTTTCATGCAGTTAGCCAAAAAGCGCATCGTGGTTTTGACGGGTAGGGGCAATGGGCTGGCGCCTGACTCGACTGCTTTATCACGGTGGTGTAATTCTTCTTTATCCATTTGGCTTAAAATCTCAGCACTGCGTTTATCTTGGGCAGGCAGCTTACCAAGATGGCTGTGTAAATGCTCGCTGACTTGGGTTTCTGTCTCTGCGACAAACCCCAGACTAAACTCATCAGAAATCAATCCCGCTACCGCACCCATGCCAAACGATAGCCCATACCAAAGCGGACTAAAAATACTGGGATGGCTACCCAATTCATTTAACCGCGTCTCACACCACACCAAGTGGTCAATTTCCTCTAGCGCAGATTGGTGCATGGCTTTTTTGACCGTTGCTTGTTTGGCGGTAAATGCTTGACCGTGATACAGTCCTTGCGCGCACACTTCGCCGGTGTGATTGATACGCATGAGACCTGCGACATGACGCGCTTCTTCCACGGATAATTTTGGCACATCGGGGCTAGAGACAGGCAAAGGACGGGTGCTAAGATTGCTGTTTGGAATAAACGAGCGAATCGCCCGATCAAAGAAGACAATATTGCGGTCTAGCTTACTGAGTGATAGGTTGTTTTGTGTTGGTTCAATCGACATAGGCGCTCTATTCAAAGTGTTTGCAATCGCTATTATGCGCAGAATATAGCGTTAATTCTACTCAATATCACAACTTTTGACTAGCAAATCTATGTAGCTGATGGGCGATTTGGCTATTTTGTAAAAATCCCGTGAGAGGCTAGGCAATCACGGGATTTTATGTGATAACGATATATTATACCGGTGGTAATTGTGAACGGTAAGCTTCTGCAAAGTTATGACCCGTTAAGGCTTCAGTCGCTTTGACCGTGACATAGCTACCTGGGGCATCGCCATAGGTTGGGATTTCTTTACCTTGGCTATTTTGACCGACAACACGGGCATTGATTTCGTTGCCCTCAAATGGTTTGATCCAGTCATGCCATCTTGTCCACCACGTGTCTTTAACATAGGTGGCGTCTTTGTACCATTGGTCAGCGTCCGCAGTGTAGTTATCGTTGGTGTAATAACCATATTTACTACCTGGGGGGTTCATTATACCGGCAATATGACCTGATTCTCCCAACACAAATACTTTCTCACCGCTAAATACTTGCGTGCCTGGGTAACAGCTTTTCCATTTTGCAATATGGTCTTGCAAAGTTGCGACCATAAACACGGGAATTTTAACTTTTGATAAGTCAATTTTCACGCCGTCAATTTCGACCCCACCCGGTTTACGCAGCAAGTTGTTGATATAGAACTCACGCAGTAGAAAATGATGCAGCGCAGCGGTCACGTTGGTACAGTCTGAATTCCAGTATAACAAGTCAAAAGGTACAGGGCGCTCGCCTTTGAGGTAGTTTTGTACGTAGTAGTTCCAGTATAGGCTGTTCTCACGGAGTAGGCTAAATGACACGCCCATCATTCGCCCATCAAACACGCCTTTGTCGGCGTTCTGCTTGTCAATCGCCGCAACGATTTTATCATCGATAAAGACGCCGATATCACCTGGATCTGAGAAGTCAATAATAGTCGCCCAAAGTGTCGCACTGGCAATACGGCTTTCTTGCTTGGTCGCGGCAAGATAGCCTAACGTCAATGCGGTCAACATACCCCCAATACAATAACCTGTAATATTGATGGTTTTTTCACCCGTGATGGCTTCAATTTGGTCCATCGCTGCAAGCACGCCGTCTTTCATGTAAGTGCTCATGCCAACATTTTTGTACTCAGGGGTCGGGTTCGCCCAAGAGATAACATAAACTGTATGACCTTCGTTGACAGCCCAATGTACAAACGAGTTGTTCTCACGTAAGTCCATGATGTAGAATTTATTGATCCATGGTGGCACCATCAGCAACGGACGTTGTTTTACTTTTTCGGTTGAAGGGTCATACTGGATGAGCTGCATCATGTGGTTTTCAAATACCACTTTTCCTTTTGAGGTGGCGATGTTGTCACCCACCCGGAACGCACTCTGGTCAGTCATACGGATATTGAGTGTGTCAGCGCTATTACCCATGTCCTCAGCCAACTGCTTCATACCTTGAACCAAATTTTGACCCCGACTTTCGATGGTCAAACGGAGTACTTCTGGGTTGGTCATTAAGAAGTTGGTTGGGGCTACTGCATTGATCCATTGGCGGGTAAAAAAAGCCAAGCGTTGACGGGTTTTTTCATCAATGCCTTCAACGCCATCAATCGCATCCATCATCGCTTGGGTGGTTAATAAATAATACTGTTTTAGGAAGTTAAAAATAGGATTGTCTTCCCATTCTTCATCACTAAACCGTTTGTCGCCTTTTTCAGGACTTGCCACTGGGTCGATTTTTTTACCGGCAAATTGTTGTAGCGTGTTTTGCCACAAGTGCATTTGGTCTTTGAACAACTGCAATTGGTCTTCAACCATCGTGCCTGGGTGATTGGTCACCATTTGACCCATTTTACGCCAGCCATCCATTAAGTCCATCATGATGGAGGTATTGGTGTACTGTGGCGCTTGGTTGGCACGCATTGATTGCTGTGCAATCTGTTGGCTTAGTTTGGTCATATTGCCAAAAAATTCGCTATAGAATTCACCGACCGCAGGATTGTAAGGCGGAATACTAGCGGCCATGTGAGCAAACGGATTGGTTTTGTTCAAAAAATCCAGCGGATTTTGCGGCAGATCAAAGGCATTGGTTCCGAAGTTGTTAAAAGGATTGCTACCAAAACCAAATGCATTATTGCCAAAGGGAAAATTGGCAAATGGCGTGTAGCCAAAAGCATTGGTAGTGGTATTCTCTGCGCCTTGGGTGTTGGAAGTATTGCCATTTGAAGCATTGCTATTTAAGACATTGTCGCTTGAGAACTGGGCGTTCGTTCCTTGATATTGGGTGTCTTTATTGTCTGCCATGATAAGTCCCGTTATTATGATGTGCTCGATAAGAATTCGCTGTGAATGCGCATGCTTACTTAAAAATATGGTGGATTAGGCATCTGTCTAATCCACCACTTTTATAGATTCATAAGCCGCTATTCATCTATCAGGTAAAACATAAATAGCGGTTTATAAATGATACAGTCTTAAGAATGACTACGATGCATCAAACCAATTATTTTGCCGCAGGGTTTGTTTTCGCTGCAGGTTTTACTGCTTCGCTATTTTGTGTTACATCATTATTGGTGTGCGTTGCTGCAGCAGTCACGTTAGTCGCAGCTTTGTTCATGTTTTGGGTGGTTTGTTTAACCGCTTCTGACATTTGGTTTGCCGCTTTGTGCATGTTTTCGTTTACTTTGCGGTTAAAGTCTTCTGCCGTTTTTGATGCGTTGCTAGCGGCGCTTTGCATGGCATCTTGCATACTTGATGCATTTTGGCTATAGATTTCATTCATCGCTGACATGACTTCATTACGGATTTCGTTGCCAAGCTCAGTCAAACGCTGTGCATCTGACAACATTTTTTGACCCAATTGGTTAAGCAGCTCAGTTTGTTTTTGGTTAAAGCTTGAAGCCGCTTCTGGAGAATCAACAGAAGAAACATTGCGAAGTTGCTCAAGACCCATTTCTGAGTAATGACGCATTGTTTCTAAAGAAAAGTCAGTCATTTTTTCCGCATTTCTTAACATCGCTTGGTTGAAGCGAGACCATGGCGCGTACATTTGACGTGAACCATCTTTCATTTTATCCATAAAATCGTTGTTCATAATTGACCTCATTAGGCTACCAGAAAAAACAAGAAGGGTATTGGACAATACCAAGTTGCGATACATTTTCTAATCAAAAATATGACTAAAATGAATGTGATAAGATTTAAGCATAGTCTATTTTCTTGATATTACAATATCATGAAAAATGGCTAAATTAAACCTTGCAAGGAGCTTAAAAGTAAAAAACAATCACTATTTATGTTAATATTTGTAATAGTATAATCAACTAGACAGTAACAGTAGGTAACCGATAAAAATCGGTTATATCTTACCCTTCATCCTAAAAATAGTTGACAGGTTTGTCAATTTTACTTATCGGTTTCTATCGTGATTGCATGCTCAAGTGATAAAGCTAATTCAAGTTGCTCATCGGTCAATATGACATAAATTTGTTTGTCATCGTCTGAGTTGATTCTTAAAATCGGAACGTCAATACGGCCATCGATATTTTTATCCGCATCCAAACTAAAACCTAAAAAATCGAGTTGTTCGACAATCCTCTGACGGATAATCGCCGACTGCTCACCTATCCCTGCGGTAAAAATAAGCGCATCACAGCCTTTCATACTAACCATCAAGCTTGCGATTTCTTTGGCGGCATGCGTGGCAAAATACGCCAGTGCAAATTTGGCGCGTGGGTCATCGCTAGCGAGCAAATCACGCACGTCATTGCTAATTTCAGATAAACCAAGCAAGCCCGACTCTTTATATAGGCATTGGTTCATTTGCTCGAGCGTCCAACCTTGCTCGACCATATATAAAATCACCCCAGAATCCAAATGACCCGGACGGGTACCCATTGGCACGCCATCTAATCCACTAAAGCCGAAGGTACTGTCTTTTGACTCGCCATTGTCGACCGCGGTGATACTACAGCCACTACCCAAATGCGCGATGATTAAGCGTTTTTTGGCAATCTTTGGGAGATAAGTTTCAAGTTTGCGCATAATCGCCTGATACGATAAACCATGAAAGCCATAACAGCGCACGCCTTGATCGCGCAGCGATTTTGGCAGCGCATAGCTAGACCAAATCTCTGGGCGATGGTAGTGAAAGGCGGTATCAAAGGCAGCGATGTGCACCAGTTTTTTATCAATGGCTTGCAGCGCGTTTACTACAGATAATGCAGGGGGCTGATGTAGCGGACATATCGGTGATAACTCTACCAAATGTGCCATCACTGTCTCGTTGATCACCACAGGAACATGATAGTGTTTGCCCCCATGGACCACTCGGTGGATACAGACAATCTCACGCGCAGGAAAGGTCTGTTTGACACGAGTAAACAAGCTTACCGCGGTGTCTGTCAGGCTATCTTGGGGTTCCCAGTCAGACAAAGATTGTGGCATGGCGTGCCAGACTTTGTTTTTGGTTTTTAGGTTGATATTGACATCAAACAAGGGTGACCACGCAAGCGGGGATGAGTCGACTGCCTTAGCCGTGTCGTACGCCGCCATTTTGATAGTCGCTGAACCCACGTTAAAAGTCACCACAATCGGGTGAGTCGAGTCAGTGTGCCTCATGACAGAATCGTTCATGCTAGTAATCTCAATTAATCTCAATTAATCTCAAGTAACCTGAATTAACATCAAGCTTGTTTACGCTTTTGCGCAACGTAGGCGCCAAGGGCAATAGAATACAGGCGGTCGAGTTCATCATCCGAGCGGCTGGTCAACACAATCGGCACTTTTGAACCCATGACAATGCCAGCGGCTTTGGCCTCACCCAAATAAATTAACTGTTTACCTAGCATATTGCCCGCTTCTAAGTCAGGTACCAGTAAAATATCGACATCGCCCGTGACAGGTGAGTGGATATGTTTGATATCCGCAGACTGCTGGCTAATCGCATTGTCAAACGCTAGTGGTCCATCAAGCAAGGCGCCGGTGATTTGACCACGGTCTGCCATTTTGCATAACGCCGCAGCATCAATGGTCGATTGCATTTGCGGTTTGACTTCTTCAACCGCTGCCAAGATGGCTACTTTAGGCTGCTCAATGTCTAGCGCGTGCGCAAAATCAATCGCATTTTGCAAAATGTCTTTTTTGGTCAGCAAATCTGGCACCACGTTGAGTGCACAATCGGTCAAGGTCAAAAGTTTGTGATACGTGGGACTTTCCATTAACCACACATGGCTCATACGGCGCTCGGTGCGTAGGTTTTGGGTTTTATCGACCAAGACACCCATTAACTCATCGGTATGCACTGAGCCTTTGATGATAAAGTCGGCTTGCTGTTCACGAACCATTTTTGCGGCGATTTCAACCGCGTCATGGCTATGCTCAGCATCCACCAACATAAAGCCTGAAATATCTAAATTGGCGTCAATAGCGGCTTTTTCGATTTTGTGTTTTGGACCGACCAAAATCGGGGTGATGATGTGGTGCTGATGGGCTTGGATACAAGATTGCAAAATGATATCGGTAGTAGGGTGCACCACCACGGCAGGGACAGGCGAGACAAAGCGCCCTTGCGCTAAAAGCTGCGAAAGTTTGGTTAACATCGTGTTGCCCTTATGAGTTGACGTAAATAACACTGCGCACTTAGGTTTTGATTAAGCGAGCGGTATACATTGACATAAAACAGTATGAACCAATGACATGACAGCAAGATGAATCGGTTTATAAATCAATTGTTACGGTGGGTTTGCCGCGCCGCTTAACTTATTAACTTATCTTAACTTAATTTGGCTTAACCAAAGCTAGCCTGCTTCAACTAATCTTGGTAATACCGGCACCGATAATTTTACTGATGCCCCCTGTTTGCGGCACTACTTGGATTTGACTGCTGATTCTATCTTTGAGCGCCTGAATATGGGAAATCACGCCAATTAGCTTGCCCGATTGCTGTAAGTTGGTTAGGGTATCAAGCGCTACATCGAGTGCTTCTTCATCCAGCGTACCGAAGCCTTCATCCAAAAACAGCGAATCTACTTGCATGCGATGACTGGCCATATTTGACAGTCCCAATGCAAGCGACAAGCTGATAATAAAACTCTCACCGCCTGATAGATTTTTACTGGTGCGGATTTGCCCGCCTTGGTAATTGTCCATCACATTGAGCATCAAGGGCTGCTCGCTGTCAGCTATCAGCAAATAACGGTCGCTCATTTTTTTGAGCTGCTCATTGGCATGGGCAACCATGATATTAAAGGTCAAGCCTTGGGCAAAGTTACGGAATTTTTTGCCATCGCTTGAACCAATCAACTGATGTAATACCTTCCATTCTTCAGTATGGTTGCGCTGTTGGTTGATGGCATCTAATAGTTGCTGCTGGTTTTGTTTGAGGGCGTCATTGGCTGCTAGCTGCTGTTCAACGGCGCCCAATTGTTTTTGCTGCTCGCTAAATTGCTGTTGCAATTGCCCAAGCGCATCAAGCAATTGCTCAAGTGACAGCGCAGTTTGGGGATGATTGAGTAGCTGCTGCTGTGTGCGTTTGGCTTCAGACAGGAGGTTATGATTGCGCTGCTGGCTGTCATGGAGTTGACTGGCAAGCTGTTGTAAGCGTTCTCGCTCGGTATCGATCAACACCGCAGCGCGATAATCCGCTTCATCCACAAAACCCAATGTCGCAAAACGCTGCTGAATATCGGCTTGTAGGGTTTGCTGGGCAATTTTTAGTTGGGTGGTGTTAGTGGTCAAAGATGCGATTTGTTGTTGCAAAATCTGCAGCTGACTTAGCTGCTCATGAAAGGCGGTTTGGCTGGCTTGATAATCCTGCAAAGCCTGATTTTTTGCTTGGATTAACGCATGAGAGACGATGTCTACCGCTTGTTCGCCAAACAAGGCGTATCGCTGCGTCTGTAGGTCGCTAATCTCTTGCGCCAGCGCTTGCTGACGCTGACGGGTTTGGCGTTGATTTTGGGTTAAATGTTGCTGGTCTGCGCTCAATCGGGTGAGCGCTTGCTCAATCCCTGTGATGGTGTCATTGATATGGCTAAGCTTAGTTTCTAATCCCTGATAGTGCTGTAAAAGTTGCGCAAGGGTATCGATATGCTGATTTAATTGGGTATTCACATCCTGTGTGGTAGCAAAACTAAAAGTGCGTTCGCGCGTTGCAAACGGCATCAGCAACTTGTCAAAGCGCAGTATTACTTGATGTTGTTTATCGGCGATAACCAATTGCTGGGCATCAATGTCGCGGATTCTGTCTTGGCGATGTTGCTGCTGATTTTGTAGCAAGGTTTGTTGCTGCAAAACGTCATGGTATTGCTCGCTCAGTTTTGCTAAGCGCTGCTGAGTTTGCTGTTGCTCGGATTGCACGGCTTCGATTTGCGTCAGTGAATCTTGCAGCGCTGCCAAAGCCTGCTGATTGTTGGTTTGTTCAGCCTTGATTGTCGTCGCCAATGTTTGAAGGACTTGGTGGTCTATATCATTATCACCGTTAGGGGTTATAACGGACGGTAATGCTTCAATTGCCTGTTGTACAGGCTGAGCATGTATAAGGTGTTGGCGGGCAAGCTGTAATTGCTTTAATAAACGTTGATTGTGTGCCTGTAAGTCCTGCAAATGCTCATTGCGCTGTTGCTGGCTATTAGTGAGTACATGCTCTTCAAGTAATAACTGCTGTAATTGGCGATTGATGTCATCAAGCCGTTGTTTGGCAATCGCTAATTGTTGCTCAGTATCATCAGGCGTGTAGGGCTGATGGTTGGCGAAAGGATGCGCGGTTGAGCCACACAGCGGGCAAGGTTCGCCGTGGCGTAATTTATCTCGCTCTTCGGTCAAATCTTGAATTTTTGCCAATAAAATCAAGTTGCGGTTTAACAATTCCACGGTTTGCTCGGCGGCTTGTTGCTGCTGCTCGCTAGTTAGTCGTTGGCTAGCAATCTGAGCCAATTGAGTTTGACCATCGGCTAACTGCTGCACAAATTGCTGATAGTGTTGTAGGTTGGTTTGCCAAGTCTGCACATCGCTTTGCATGGCGGCAAGCTGCTGGTCGGTTTGCCAATAAGTTTCAACCTGCTGGCGCAATGCTGCCGCTGATTGCCCTTGTGTCAGATGATATAATTGACTGGTTTGGCTGTCTAAGTTTTGTCGATGCTCAGAAATTTGTGGTTGCAACTGCGTGAGCTGTGATTGCAGCGCGCTGGCTTGCTGCTCATTGTGCTGAAAATCACCTTGTAACTGCTGCTGTTCGGTGGTGAATGCCTGCACTTGTTCACTAAGTGCTTGGCTAGATTCCTGTAGTTGGGTAAGGGAGGCCAATGTTTGAGGCAAGGTTGTTGCATGGGGGATTTGCTGCTGCGCTTGGGTAAGCTGTTCACGCTCTACTTGCTGGCTAACAAGCTGCTGCTGCTGACTATCAATGCTTTGGGCATTATGAGCTAACTCCTCACTAAGCTGTGACAACTGCTGCGCAATCTCTTGATCGTACTGATTTTTTTGCCCAAGGGTAGTGTCAAGTTTGCGCACTTGGTTTAATAACGGTTGGGCTTGTTGCCAGTCGGTTTCGGTTTGCTGGGCTTGTGCTTGACGCTCATCTTGGTTTCTTTGAGCAAGTTGGTAATCGCGTTCGGCGGTGGGTAGCTGGTGCTCATAACTGGCAAGATCACTGAGCTGTGCGCTCAACAAATCGCGCTGATAATCAAGTCTATTAACATCACCCGACACTTCAAGCGCTTTTAGTACACGCTGTAGTCGGGTTTTTTGTGGGGCAAATTGGCTTTCTTGTTCGACAAGGTCGCGTGCTTCATGCTCAAGTTGGTGGATTTGGTGCGTGTATGCGTCAAGATTTTGTCGCCATAGCTTATCAGACTCGATTTTAGTCATGGCGGTTTTGGTTTCATTGACGATGTCCACCAAGGCGTTTTTTTGTGAGGTTAGGCTTTGTACTTCTTCATCAGATAACACTGTCATGCCTGATAAGCGATCGGTGAGGGTCTTAAGTTCAGCGTCTGATTGGGTTTTAAACTCGTGTACTTTTCTTGAAATATCGCCATAGATTTCGGTGCCGGTGATTTCTTCGAGCAGGTTGGAGCGCTCATCGCTATTGGCTTGCAAAAAAGCGGCAAAACTCCCTTGCGCCAGTAGCATGGCACGGGTAAAACGGTCAAAATCCATGCCGGTGAATTCAGCGACCAGTTTTCTAGTTTTTCTGGTTTGGGTTTCAAGCGGTGGTAAATTTGCAGCATCATCGGTAAAAGGGGCGATTTCGTGCGTCGGCGATTGCAAATTGCCTTCAGGGTTTTTTCTGGCGCGCTTTTGTAGCCAAGTACAGCGATAACTGCCATTTTTGGTGGCAAAAATTACTTCGCTTAGACATTCGCCGGTATGGCGTGACATGAGATCATTTTTGCTTTGGGTAATCTCGCCCAAGCGTGGCGTCGCACCGTATAAGGCAAGACAAATGGCATCTAAAATGGTGCTTTTACCCGCCCCTGTCGAGCCTGTGATGGCAAAAATACCTTCATCGGCATACGCAGTATGGCGAAAGTCAATTTCCCATTCGCCTTGCAATGAATTAAGGTTTTGAAAGCGTAGCTTTAAGATTCTCATTGCTGACCCTCTTGCAAGCTTTCAAGCACTTCAGTATATCTTGACCATAACATGGGTTTTTGTTCTTCTAGCACTTGATGGGCAATTAGACAGCGTTCAAATACTTGTGTTGGGTTTAACTCTTCAAGTGACTCATCCATGCGCTGGCTTTGCATCACCTGATCGCGTTTTTGTTGATTTTTGATGCGTAGTACTTCAAGCCTAGAGCCTTTAACCAGTTCTGCGATTTTTTCTGATAAATCACCCACGACTTCTTGCCCGTCATACACCACTTCAAGCCAAACCGATTGTTGGGATTTTTTTAGGCTGTGTAAGCTAGTTTTGATGGTTTGCCAATCGCCTTTGAGCGTTTGTATGGGTTGGAACACAGGAACAGGCAGTGATTGCAGGAGGGTAGTATCGCTAAGCTTGGCGAGATTGTAAGGCTGCCCAATAACTTGTCCACTAGGTTGCCCACTCAGATGATAACTGGGTGTATCATACCCTGCTTCATGGCTCACTTGTGCATCAACCTCTGCGTTAATATCAGCCTCTGCATTTATCGCGCCAAGCATGGATGATTCAGGCAACTCTTCATCTGCAAATAAATCCATCGACGCATGGCTCACACTTTTGCGTTTTTTGACAGGGGTTGGTGCAGAGACAAGCGGTTTTTTTTGAATGGTTAAAGTCTGTAATGGCTGAGACAGTAAGTCAGGGTTGGCATCAAATCGCAGCAAATGCACTTGTTTTTGCTGGCGACTTTCACCAAAACCCATGGCAATGGGTGAGCCAGCGTAACGGATGTGTGGTTGTCCGCCAACCACTTGCGGGATATGTAAATGCCCAAGCGCTACATAGTCAATCTGTGGGTGGAAAATCTCGGCACCGATACTACCAAGTGAGCCGACATACAAATCACGCACCCCATCGCCTTCCATCGTTTGCCCGCCCACAGTAAATAAGTGTCCTGTTGCCACAATCGGAATAGTACGCTTATATTTGGCTTGCAGCTGCGCTTGTTGCGCAATCGCAATATCGGCAATCTGTGCATAATGGGCTTTGATGCCTTGGGCAAGTTTTCGTTCTTTATCATCAAGGCGTTCGCCATGCCCGACGGTTCGCACATCACGGTCACGCAAGTAGGGCACTGCCATGACAATGAGCTCAGGTTGCCCTGCTTTATCTGATAACGTAATCACTTCATCAGTCGGCGTATCTGTCATACTACCGATGATATGGATGTTAAAGGCTTTGAGTAGCTGTTTGGGCGCCTCCAAAAAACTGGCTGAATCATGGTTGCCCGCTACGATAATCACATGGCGACAATCGGTATGGCAAACTTGACTTAAAAAATCATAATATAAATTTTGCGCTTGGTTGCTGGGCGCGGTGGTATCAAAAATATCCCCTGCAATCAGTAGCACATCGACTTTTTGCTCACGCAGCGTCTGTAACTGCCAGTCTAAAAAATGCTTAAATTCATCGTAGCGTGGCTTACCATAAAGCCTACGCCCCAAATGCCAATCTGATGTATGTAATAAAGTCAGCATAAAAAATTATGCCTCTGTGGCGGGCTTCGCTGAAGTCATGGACTCAGAGTCTGCGGTGGCTAGCGAGGTAGACGCCAATTCACTATCGTGTAACCCTTGGGCAAACAAGCGACCCAATAGATTCACATCATCGACCCGCGCATAGTTGAGACGGGTGACAAACGCCAAGCGGCGATGCGGACCGGCTTCATTAAGCGGCACTAACGAAACATTGTCAGTCTGCTGGCGCACTTGCCCAGCTGCCATTTGCGGGACTAGCGTGGTACCCATACCGCTGATAGCCATTTGAATTAACGTATGCAGGCTTGCTTCACTAAAGGCGTGTTTGACACGGCTTTTATCGAGGTGACATACCGATAGCGCATGATCGGTCAAACAATGTCCTTCGCCTAGCAGCATCAAGTTACTGTTGGCTAACTCATCGGCATTGATGCTAGGTAAGTTGGCATGTTTACTGTCTTTAGCAAATACCGCCAAAAACGTCTCTGACCAAAACTCAAATGATAACAAGCCGTCAGTGTTGTAAGGCAGCGCAATAATGGCGGTATCAATCGCGCCATAACGGACTTTTTCAAGCAATCGCTCAGTTTGTTCTTCTACCACATTGAGCTGAAACTGTGGGAATTGTTGGCGCAGTAGCGGCAATACCTTGGGCAGCAAAAACGGCGCAATGGTTGGGATGATACCAATCGTCATCGGGTAGGCGAGTGGGGTTTGGTGCGTCTGGGCGCGGGTCACCAAATCATTGACTTCGGCAAATATCCGCGAGGCTCGCTCAAGAATTTCCTCCCCAATCGGGGTGATTAGCACTTGTTTGTTGTTACGCTCAAAAATTTGGGTGTCAAGCTGTTTTTCCAGCTCTGCAATCCCTAAGCTTAAAGCAGATTGTGAGATATTACACTCTTCTGCTGCGCGTTTGAAATGCTTATATTTGGCAACTGCCAATGCAAATTCTAATTGTCGTAATGTAATCATGGTTTGGATTTTAACCTTTAAAATAGCGTAAAATTTTCGCTAACGCGTTTTAGTTAAAGATAAATAAAAAGACAAACAGATAAAAAGGTAAAAAAACTGACGGCTACCCTAGCAAAAGACACGCAAAAGATGCATGCTAAAAACTTCAATTAACCGAATCATTTCAAATTTAGTTTACCATTTTTGTGTGCTTTTACGAGGGGAATCTTTTTTTAATCTATCATTAATTTGGTCTTGACAATAAACTCATTATCGAGCCTTTCAAAATAATTACAAGATAGCCTAAAGATTGACACTATAAGGCAAAACCCTCAAGGTTAATTTAAAAAAATTAATCAATAAATTAAAAACTTTAAAATAGACTCAATCTCAAATTGTACTAAGATAGACCCATCGATAACAACGTTTGGTGTGTAAAAAACAGCAACCGACTATAGCCTAACAAGCTAGAAGCCTAAAAAGCTAGGTTGCCAATGACATCAAATTTGTGTTATCAATATAGCACTCACTGATTTGGTTTTGCCAAGTGGTGATGTTGCTAAATTTTTAACCACAACAATAGCTTATATAAGGAAAAATCCATGGCTGCAATTATCAACCAAACCATTCCAGAATTCAAAACCCAAGCATATGTGAATGGTGAATTCAAAGAAATCTCGTCAGATGACGTTAAAGGCAAATGGGCCGTGTTTTTCTTCTACCCACATGACTTTACCTTTGTTTGCCCAACTGAACTTGAAGACATGGCAGACCATTATGAAGAAATCAAAGGTCTAGGCGCGGAAGTGTATGCGGTATCGACAGACACCCATTTTGTACACAAAGCATGGGCAGATGCGTCACCTGCAATCGCTAAAGTAAAATACCCAATGCTTGGCGACGGTACTGGTAAAATCACCCGCGGCTTTAACGTGATGATTGAAGAAGACAACGCTGCCCTTCGTGGTACTTTCTTGGTAGACCCAGACGGTAAAATCAAAGTCGCAGAAATTCATGACCTAGGTATCGGTCGTTCTGCCAAAGACTTAATCCGTAAAATCGAAGCGGCTCAATACGTGCGTGACAACGACGGTGAAGTATGCCCAGCGGCATGGGAAAAAGGTAAAGAAACCTTAAAACCAAGCCTAGATTTAGTAGGTAAAATCTAATCTTGATGGTCTAATGTTTTATTGACTGACAGTTAGATAAAATTAAAAACCTCAAATTGAAAGATTTGGGGTTTTTTTATTCAACGACTGTTGTTAACAATGATAAAATCAGCTTCTTTGAAGCTTGAGAAAATAACCATGGATAGCGCACAAACCACCCACCAAACTGGCAGTCAGACGACAAGTAGTCATTACGCCTTGCTGTGGGCAGGAGCAGCCGTGTCAATCGCTGAGATTTTGACGGGCACCTACCTTGCGCCGTTGGGGTGGGAGCGTGGCTTGTTAGCCATCGTCATTGGGCATATGATAGGCGGAGTGCTATTTTTTCTAGTCGGCTATATTGGGGCAACCCAACGCAAAAGCACCATGGAAACGGTGAAGGGTAGTTTTGGTTTTCAAGGTGGGATGCTTTTTGCTTTGCTAAATCTTGTGCAATTGGTCGGTTGGACAGCCATCATGATTTATGATGGGGCATTGGCAGTCAATGGGATTTGGGCTATCGGACAAGCCGCCTGGTGTGGCGTGATTGGTGCGCTGATTGTACTGTGGCTGTGGATGGGCAACCGCTTCTTTGGCAAAATCAATGCGTTGGCGGTAGCTGGACTATTTATTTTAACGCTTATTTTGTCGTTTAAATTATTTAAGTTAGGCGCTGGGGATGTGGCAGCGACAAAAGAAGTGGCAGCAGCGATGAGCTTTGGGGCAGCGGTGGAGCTCGCGGTCATTATGCCGTTGTCGTGGTTGCCACTGGTGAGTGATTATACGCGCAATGCGCAAAAACCTTTGCAAGCGACGCTCGTGAGTACCGTGAGCTATGGGGTGATGAGTGCGTGGATGTATGCGATTGGACTGGGCATGGCACTGTATACCCAAACATCGGATTTTGCCCAAATGCTATTACAGCTTGGATTGGGCGTGACTGGGTTATTGTTGATTGTGCTCGCGACAGTGACAACCACGTTTTTGGATGCGTACTCGGCAGGCGTGTCGGGTGTCTCACTGTGGAAAAAACTCCCAGAAAAAGGCTTGGCAATTGGCATTACCCTCATCTGTACTATCGCAGCGATGTTGTTTCCCATGGATGATATCACTGAATTTCTATACTTTTTAGGCTCAGTGTTTGCGCCAATGGCAGCCATTCAAATTGTGGACTTTTTTATTTTAAAAAATAACGGTATCAAACAGCGTTTTAATGTCAAAAATTTGATTGTCTGGGCGATTGGTTTTTGCTTGTACCGTTATTGGCTTGCCCATCCACTCGATATCGGCAATACCTTGCCGGTGATTATGGTGACGATGCTGTTATGCTTCTTGGTTAATGTATTCACAAAAAAATAATGCCGTCAGCCACGCTTAAACCAATTTTTTTTACAGTCCAATTTTTCTTAAAGTAGGGTTGATTAGTTGATTTAAGCCTTACACTTGCTATCAATAGCAAAAGCCCTGTCACAACGAACAGGGCTTTAGTCAATAAAATCGAATTTAGCTTAGAACTTATTTATTTTTATTGTCTTCTAAGATTTTGTAGATTTCATCTTTTAATTGCAGTTTTTGTTTTTTTAATGCTTCAATTTCGTCATCACGGCTGCCTGCTGCAACAGGATCTTTTTCTAGGTTAATGATTTGAGCATCTAAGTCGTTGTGTTTATCAAATAATTTTTCAAAGTGTTTATCAGAAGTTTTTAGTTTGCTAATAAGTTCGCGATGTTCTGGAAACATAGTTCTTTCCTTTCTTTGGTTGTATGTGAAAAATAATGCAAAGGGGTCAACACATAAGACAAATTTGATTGAGTTAATATATTGCATTTGTCTTATTAGCATTGTAACGAAAAATCGCATGGTTGACTATACGCTAATCGGTAACAATTGGTGAGGGGGCAAAAGTTACACCATTAATGGACTGAAGTAATTTATGTATTAATATTTTGTTGTATAAGATAATAAACGTTTTGTTTTTTAAAACATAGCTATCAACTTTCTCACATTGTCAAAGCCCACAAAAATCACAATAATAAGGTTAACACAATGACTTACCCAATAACTAGAAGGAAACTACCATGTTAGATCAAGGTTTATTAGATGCAGTAAAAAGTTATAGCGAACGTATGACTCGCCCGATTGAGTTTGTGTTGGGTGAAGGTGAGCATGAACAGCGCGCTGAACTGGTGGACTTTTTGACCCAAATTGCAGGCACTACTGACAAGATTCGTTTGAGTCAACAATTCGATGCTAATCTATCACCGATGAGTTTTAAAATCCGTAGCCAAGACAAAGATACAGGTATCATTTTTAGTGGTATTCCAGGTGGTCACGAGTTTACCTCATTGATTTTGGCGATTTTACAATCAGGTGGTAGTGAACTCAAACTTGATCCAGGTATTCAAAATATCATTAAGGCGATTAAACAGCCGCTAAAATTTGAAACGTTCGTCTCATTGTCTTGCCACAACTGTCCTGACGTGGTGCAAGCGCTAAACCAATTTGCGTTACTCAATGACAACATCAGCAATGAAATGATTGATGGTGGCGTGTTCCAAGACTTGATTAACGAGCGCAATATCCAAGGCGTACCTGCGGTATATTTAAATGGTAAACCTTTTGCCAATGGTAAAATTGACACTGCCAAACTTATCGAGAAACTGCAACAGCAATATCCAGATTTGATGAGTGCAGCAGCAGCCGCCGAACAGCTTGAGCAGCAAGATGTAACCATCATCGGTGGCGGACCTGCGGGCGTCGCGGCAGCCATTTATGTGGCACGTAAAGGCTTAAAAGTGACCATGGTGGCTGATCGTATCGGTGGACAAGTGAAAGATACCCAAGATATCGAAAACTTGATTTCAATCCCGTTGACCAATGGTAATGAATTATCTGCCAATTTTGTCAAACATATCACCGCTTATAATATCACGGTCAAAGAAATGGTAAGCGTGACATCCATCACCGAAAATTCTGCACAAATGAATGAGCAAGGCGAGGATAAACCAACCTACCAAATCACGCTTAATACCGGTGAAAGTTTTAGTACTCGTGCGATTATCATAGCGACGGGGGCAAAATGGCGTAAACTTAACATCAAAGGTGAAGATGAAAATATCGGTAGCGGCGTCGCATACTGTCCGCACTGTGATGGTCCGTTCTTTAAAGGTAAAGACGTGGCAGTTGTGGGCGGTGGTAACTCAGGGATTGAAGCGGCAATTGACTTGGCAGGCATTGTCAAACACGTGACGGTGTTAGAATTTGCTGACACGCTCAAAGCAGACCAAGTATTGATTAATAAAGCCAAAGAGCGCGATAATATCGATATCATGACAGGTGTAGCGAGCCAAGAGATTAAAGCAACCGCTGGTAAAGTCAGTTCGCTAATTTACCAAGACCGTACCACCGGTGAAAACAAAGAATTGCCATTATCTGCTATCTTTGTGCAAATCGGACTGGTGCCAAACTCGGAAGTGGTCAAAGATTTGGTACAGGTGACCAAATTTGGTGAAATTGAAATCAATGAGAAATGCCAAACCAACAAACCCGGAATTTTTGCCTGTGGTGATGTGACTACTGTACCGTTTAAGCAAATTAATATTGCGATGGGCGAAGGTAGTAAAGCGGCGCTCAGTGCGTTTGAATACCTCATGTTGCAATAATTTTTCACCTGTTTTTTAGTTATTTTTCAAAAAAAGCCAAACGTCATAGTTTGGCTTTTTTTTGGCGGCTAACATGGTGTTGCCTTGTCAGTCTATATTGGCGAGATAGGCATACCTCCCAAAATCCGCTACAATAACTTGTAAACTATCATAGCGATTTAAAGGAATAAATCATGACAACAGCAAATACTTCATCCATCAAGCAGGTGACGGTAGCCGGCGGCGGCGTACTGGGTTCTCAAATCGCCATGCAAAATGCCTTTTTTGGCTTTAACGTCACAATCTTTGATAAAGAGCCCGAAAAGGTCAAAGAGCGCATCGCAAAACTCATGCCCATCTACGCCAAATTCTATGACAAAAGCCCAGCACAAGCCCAAGTAATCACCCATGCGATTCGCTATGTGACTGACTTAGGCGAAGCTGTGGCAGAGGCTGATTTGGTCATCGAAGCCCTACCAGAAGTCCTTGATATCAAAAATGAATTTTATAAGGCGCTGGCAAGTGTAGCCCCAAGCCACACGATTTTTGCCAGTAACAGCTCAACGTTGATTCCTAGCCAAATGGTCGAAGCCACAGGTCGCCCTGATAAATTCTTGGCGTTACACTTTGCCAACCGTATCTGGATGAATAACACCGCAGAAGTCATGGGCTCAGCGCATACCGACCCGGCAGTATTTGACAGCATTGTTGCTTATGCCAAAGCCATTGGCATGGTGGCGTTACCCCTCAATAAAGAACAGCCTGGCTATATCTTAAATACCCTATTGGTGCCTTTTTTAAATGCCGGTATGCACTTGTATGCCAATGACATTGCCGATCCCCACACCGTCGATAAAACTTGGATGATTGGCACAGGTGCACCGATGGGACCGTTTGCGATGATGGATATCGTAGGGGTCAATACCATTATTAATATCAGCCAGCAAAAAGCCAAAACAGGCTCAAAAACTGCCGAGCGATTTATCCAAAAACTGCAAACCGAACTGATTGATAAAGGTCGCACAGGGTTTGAAGTGGGGAAGGGTTTTTATGATTATCCAAACCCGGCTTATAAAGACCCTGAATTTTTAAAATAAGTGTCAAAAAAGTTTAAAAGTCAGTATTTAAAAGTCAGTAGATGACAAAAGCCCATTGACCCAAAATGGGCTTTGTTTTTTTATTGCGGCAGCACCGATGTCTAGCACTTGCCAAAGCCAACAATTTACCCCAAAATGATAAAAAATTGTTGCCAAAAATCCCCGATGAAGCCGACCACAGCCCAACAAGTCAACACCTTATTATATTATTTGCAGACTAAGCAGACACCGCCGTTTAAGATACTGTTTTGGGAAAACTTGCAAAAGATTGACTTTGATTATTCAGCCAACAGCCTACAACAACTCAGTCGGTTTTTTGCGGCAATGGCAAAACGCCACATTCAGTTGCCACAATTATTGGCAAACCAAAGCGGGCAAGCGCTTGTGGTAGCGCTCGCCGCTTATATTGCAGACTATTTAGCCAAAACCACCGGGCAAGCGATTGCTTGGTATGACTATGACAGGATGTCAGCGCAACTGGCACGGCAAAATAAGCACCCCACCCACTCACAGTTACCTGCCAATTTTTACAGCTCACTCACCGCGCGCATCGGACACAAAGTCTATTGCCAACCGCTTAAGCTACTACCAGATTTGCTGCAGGGTAAGGAGGTGTTGCCACAGTTTATTGCCCAGATGACGCAGACCCTCTATCAGCAATCGCAAGTCAACTTATTGCAATCGCCTGAGGCGGTGTGTCAGGGCTATTTGGCAAAAGTGAAAACAGGTAAACTACAGGACGCCGCTATCGCATTTTCTACCTATCTGGCAGCGGTGAATTTTAATCATAGCCGTGATAGTTTGGTGCAAATTGATGAGGCGTTGTCGGCTATCCAGCAGGCGTTTGGGTTTACGCAAGCAGATTATCTTGATTTTTTGCAAGACGCCTCACGTCAAGCATTTTGCTATTTGCTGGGGTTTTATATCGGCGTGACCAGCAGTCGCTTGGCAAATGCGCCCGTGCGCTGGGTATCTTTTGCGCAGATGTATGATAGCTTGGGCGAGGCGTTTGCTGAATGCCTTGAGCATAGTTTTGTACTGCTGTTTGAGGACTGCTATCGCACGCCGATGCTGGTAGTGACCAATCGGTTATTTGGACTTGCTAGCAATTTTCCGACCACCGCTGCTGAGTTTGCGGATATTTTGCAACGGCAAAATGCAGGGCGCCTAGCGGTTTATCCTTATCAAGACGCTGTGAGCGCTACCGCTGACTTGCCAGCGCTTTGGACGTCAGCCATGCAGGCGGCGGGTGCATTGGTGGCGTCTGTGCTATCAAGGCTATCACAAGGTCAGCCGATTTTACCTTGTGTGTATCAAGCCCATAGCAGCCACAATACAGGGGATGAATTAACCGCATTTAATCCATCCAATATTAAGTTGTTATCACCTAGCGATACGGATTTAGACACAGACATAGACAAAAACACAAACATAGAGACAGATACAGACAAGCTGATTGATAGCCTCTACCAAACGCTGCATCAAAACCCACAATTAGCCCCCATAATCGTCGGCTGTTTTGATAGCTATACCAATTTGCCGATGGGGCGCACCGAAGGGATTGTAATTGAGATATGGGTGTATGAAAACCCTCGCTTAGAGCTGCAGCTTGTATTGCCGTATCAGTCCGCCAATGATTGGCACAGTCTAAAAATTTATCCGTTAGTCAGTCATCAAAAAAGCGCACAAACAGCGCTTACGTCAGAGCAAATAACCGCGTTAACCACTCACTTTTACCAAGCACTGCTAAGCACACCTTCAACACAAAATACCGCGGTCAAAACGCTGTGGCAAGATGCCTATGTCAATCAACTTGATAGCTGGGTATTGCCGCCCAAAGACCAGCGTATCCAGCAACAAAACGCGCAGCTAGTGACGCGATTTGATTTTGCGCTATTGCCGATACTTGATAATCAACCCAATGTGAATATGGCAGCTTTTGACTATACCAGCATTGATTGGCGCGGGTTTGATTTGGCAAAACATATTTTGCAAGCCAGCCACCATGAACAACGCTATTTGCAAGTATATGTTAGTGATAACTTGATTAAAGATGAACTGTATCGGCAAGTAGAGGCGACTGAGGATTTATATCGCTATGGCAAAGTGGTGTGGGGCGTCGTGATAAAATCTGATGCGGCGTTAACCGAGCCTATATCAGAAGAGGAACGAGACACGCCTTTTGCCAACCATCGGGTAAGTTGTGCCGACATTTTGTTTGATCCAAGCGGGCAAGCAAGGGTAGAAGATTTGCAAGCCAAGGCAAGTCAATTAATGGATGCGATTTGTACAGTCAATCAGCCGCCAAATGGTACGCCTGACGTGGCGTTTTATCAATTACATTGCCAAGACGACACATCTAGGGTGTTTAATTTGGCTTATCCAGCCAGTATCGCAGCGACAAACTATCGGATAACTACCAGTTGGATTTGGCGGCGTCATTTGCCCAATGGCATGTTATCAAACAGCATAGTGCCCATTATCATTCATACTAATGCTTACCAAAATAAAGCCGAGCAGGGCGAGATTATGGTATTGCCTAGCCAATTATGGGATAAAGCCTATTATCACTATTGGCTAAGCTTAGCTTATGAGCAGTTTGGGCAAGATTATGATTTACTTCCCTATATCCACTGGCAGCAAAAATACGCACAGGATAGCACCGATGCCGCAACCCAAAAGCGGCTATGGCCAAAATTTAAACCCAATCGAACACCTAGCCGAGAACAAAGTTCAGCTATCGGATTGATGTCAGACAAGCTAGAAAATCCAATATCAGCTACTGCTAAGCAACAATCGACTATTCAAAAAGCCGCTATTCAACAAAAGACTCGGCAAAAAATTGCTGATGTACAGCCAACTTTACAGCCATCGATAGAGTCAACACCACAGGCAGCCCAAACGTCACAGACCTCACAGGCCTCACTGACATCAAAGGCAATGCCGCCATCCGCGCTTTCCAATGAGTTGACGCAGCAACTTATGAATGACAAGCTGCGCTTACAAACCCAATTATCCACCAAAGATACAGCCAAAGATAAAAAACTCCTAGTGATTGCTATCGGTGGGGTGCTTGTGTTGATTATCATGGTGATACTGGTCAAATTGATGCGATAAATTTGCCCAATTTTTATTTGAAAAAAGTCAGCATACACATCAAAAGGTCATAAAAATTTGTTATGCTAACGGTCTGTAAGTTGGGTTATGACAACAAAAAGAAAGATAGGGATACGATATGAAAATTATTGCTGATGGCAATATTGCTCATTTAAGCGATTTTTTTAATGAACACACTTTAGGGCGACCCATCGAATTGATTGCGATGGCAGGGCGCGAGATTGATGCGGCTGTGATAGATGAGCATCAGCCTGATATTTTGCTAGTACGTTCCGTCACGCCTGTCAACAAGCTGTTATTAGACAACAATAAAAGCGTCAAATTTGTCGGTAGTACCACCATCGGCATCGACCATGTCGATGTGGAGTACCTCGCCAAGCGCGGTATCATTTTTGCCTATGCCTCTGGCTGTAGTAAACACTCGGTTGCACAATATGTGGTGGCAGCGATTGCCAATTTGCGCCCTGACTATTTTTTCAAACCCATCAACCTTGGCATTATTGGGGTGGGTAATATCGGTAATACGCTAGCACAATATGCGATTTCCTATGGCTGGAATGTGCTGGGCTATGACCCACTCAAACCACCGTCGGTAGTCAACAACGCCAAACTTGAAACTGTGCTGCAAGAAAGCAATGTGATTAGCTTTCACGTGCCACTGACGCATGCGCACAACAGCTCATATCCCACCCATCACGACTATTTGATGACCCAAGCGCGCTGGCAAACCGTATCCGATACTGCCATCATCATCAATACCTCACGCGGTGAAGTGCTCGGTCGTGATGATATTGTCGCAAGCCCGAATGTGTGTGTGCTCGATGTGTTTGAACACGAGCCCAATATCGATGCCCAACTGCTCAAAGCCTGTAGTATCGTTACCCCGCATATCGCCGGTTATACCCTAGAAGGCAAACTTAGGGGCACACAGTTTGTCTACAATGCCTTATGCAACTATTTACAGGTTGCCCCAACCGTTGATTTTCATACCTTGATGCCAGCTGAAGTGCCGCTGTTTCAAGAAGTGCATAACCCTCTCAAAGACCACGAGCGCCACCAACTGCTCAATAAAATTCCTGTGATGTATGACATCAAAGCCGATGACAAGCGTTTACGTAGTGTGGCAAATGCAAACGGTGATATTGAAGGCAAAGACTTTGATAACCTGCGTAAAAATTACCCGCTGCGCCGTGAATGGCAATCATACGTGTTTAAAATTTGATAAAAATGTTCACCATGACATAAAGCAAAAATAGCCAGTATGGGAAAATACTAGCTATTTTTTTTGGGTCTGCTAATATTGTCGCAAATCCAACTATCCAAACTGCTATGTCAACCACTTATCAACCTACTTGCACCCTACAAACCGCCCAAGACCGGGCTGCGATGTATGCCACCATTCGCCAGTTCTTTGCCGAGCGGCAGGTGCTAGAAGTGCAAACCCCAGTGATGTCACAGGCGGGCAATACCGATATATTTTTGCAATCCGTCTCTAGCAATGTCACTGTGGGTGACCATCCAACAACCTATTATCTGCACACCTCACCCGAATTTGCCATGAAGCGTCTATTGGCAGCTTGGCAAGTGCCGATATACCAGATTTGCCCCGTGTTTCGCGACAACGAAATTGGCAGCCGTCACAACATTGAATTTACCATGCTTGAATGGTATCGTCCCAATTTTAGCTTGGATGAACTGGCAAAAGAAACCAATGACTTGGTGTCCGCGGTACTCGGCTATCCGGTGATTTTTGACCATTATCGCTATGTCGATGCCTTTATGGATTTTGTTAAAATTCATCCCTTCAATGCCAGTTGCGATACCCTCAAAGCCATCGCCAAAGATAATGGTCTTAACATTGATTTGGGGGAGGATCACCAAGGCTGGTTAGATTTATTGTTTAGTCATTTGGTGGAGCCTAATTTGGGAAAAGCGCTACCGACACTCATCTATGATTATCCTGTCGCCACTGCCGCGCTCGCCAAGACAGTCACAGACAAAGATGGCAATCGGGTGGCTAGACGCTTTGAGCTGTATATCAATGGTCTTGAAATCGCCAATGCGTATGATGAGTTGGCTGATGGACAGGCGCTGCGTCTGCGCTTTGATGAAGACAATGTGGCGCGTAAAAATCGCGGGCTACCTGTAATGCCAATTGACGAAAATCTGCTAGCAGCTTGTGATGCCCTGCCAGCTTGTAGTGGCATTGCGCTTGGCCTCGATCGACTGCTGATGATTAAAACGGGCAAAACCCATATCCGCGATGTCATCGCTTTACCCACCCCTCACGCCTAACAGCAGTGAACTCAAAAAATAGGAATTGACATGAAAGTTTGGCATTTATTTTTTGGGCTGGTGGCAGGCTTGGGCATCCCGATTCAAGCAGCGATTAATACCCGATTGGGCGCAATGTTTGGTGGTCAACCGCTAATGGCCGCATTCGTATCGTTCACGGTTGGCGCGCTATTATTGTGCTTGGTGTCTTTGCTATTTGTCGATTGGCAAGCGGTGCAATCGGGTCTATCAGACATGCAAATCAGTGACTGGTGGAAATGGCTTGGCGGTGCGCTGGGCGCGTTTTTTGTCTTTGCATCGATTTTTTTAGCGCCAAAAATCGGTGTTACCAATACGGTGTTTTTGTTTATTTTAGGTCAGCTGGTCATGGGTATGGTGGTGGATAGCTTGGGTTTATTTGGTATGCCTGTTAAAACCCTGCATTGGAGTAAATTTTTGGGGATTGTATTGATGCTGGTGGGCGTATCGTTTTTTATGTTTGGACAAAAATGGTTTGCTAAGTCGTCATAAGGCTATTTTTAGGTCAATGTTCAAATCCAATCGCTAATTGCTGGATATAGTCATTGAATTTGTGTTCATCTTGCGAAGCAATCATAAAGGCATTGGGAATAGACTCATCTATACCCAATAACATCACCACGCCAAAATCCTCAGCTTGAAAATAGCGCTCATGCGGCTGCCGCAGTTCGATGATTTCACTGGCGATATGCTGTAATTTTTCATTCAAATCGGCTGGAATCGATTGTCCATCAAAATCATAAATTTGGGCATGGTGTTTCAATCCACCATTGACGCCATTAATAATCGCTTGCGCCAGTAAGAACTCCGCTAACGGTAATTCATCAAACCAATGAATTTCGCTTTGTTCAATCGCATCAAAGTTGCGGCTCATTTGCACCATCGGGTTATGCTGCTTTTTTGGACTTAGGTCATCTACATGAATGCCCCAAACGCCGTCATTATCGCAGGTTTTGCCAATGACGAGATGGTCGCCCAAGCGTTCTAACGGCAATAAGCCAAGGTGATTAAAGCCACTATTGAGACTAGCGATATTGCCTAAAGTCAATAAATAATGATACAAACCTGCAGGTAATTGAACGCCCAAGGCCTGCTCATTTTGCTCAATCATCGCCTGACTGACACCCAGCGGTTTGGGGTGATTTTCCAGTTGATACAATAACTTAATAGCACGAATAGGGTTTAGCATAATCAACTAGCGAATCCAAGCATTTAAAATATTGGCAAAGGCTTGCTTGTCTTTGTCGCTATAAGGCGCTTGTCCACCTTGCTGTGAAGGTTCTAACACGCCCGTATTTCGCATGGTGTCCATAAAATCGCGCATATTGAGCTTTTGCTTGATGTTGTCTTTGTCATACACAAAACCGCGAGAGGTGACTACCTTGGCACCTTTTTCAATGCAGTCATTGGCAAGTGGGATATCGCTTGTGATGACCACATCGCCCGCCACACACTGCGCTGCGATATAGTCATCCGCCTTATCAAAACCGCCTTCGACCACTGTCATCTGCAAAACTGGCAACCGTGGCAAAGCAATGGCACGATTGGCGACAAAAATCGTGGTCGTCTGCGTGCGCTCCGCAGTTTTGATGATGATTTGCTTGGCAATATTGGGAATTGCGTCAGCGTCTATCCACAGGGTAATTTTTGCTGTCATGGCTTTCACTAAAAAGGACTAGTCGTCTAGCAAATCAAGCTGTTTGGCAGACTGGAATAACACGTTTGAGCGGTTACCCGAACGGCAGAACATAAACACCGGTTTTTCTGCTTGATTAAAAATCTCGGCAAACTGCTCAACTTGCTCACGGGTTAATTGACCACCGACGACCGGTAGATAATGATAGGCGAGCCCTGCTTGCTGTGCTTCAGTAGCGATATCCGTTTGCAGCGGTTGGTTGGGCTCTTCGCCATCGGGGCGGTTATTGATAATGGTTTTAAAGCCCTGCGCTTGAATTTGAGCAACTTGCTGTGGCTCAATTTGACCATAAAAAACAGTATTGTTTGGCATGTTGTGTTTCCTTATAAAGTTAGCGTTGATTATTCATGTTTTTACTGACTGCGACAAGTATATTTATTGGGTTAATTGTTTAACGGCTTGTTGCGTACTTAAAAATACCTTGCCTGTTAATTTTTGAATCACATCGGTTTTTTCAATCACATCCATCACAGGCCCTTTGACTTCCGAAAAATGTAGTGCGATAGCCCGAGCTGCCAAATTTTGGTTTAGATTGATGAGCATATCTTGTGCCGTCAAATCAATATGATTGACTGCCGACAACATCAGTACCAGATTTTTAGTCTGTGAATGACTGGCAATCGCCTGCTCAATAAACTGTAGTACGGACTGGGCATTACCATAAAACAGGCTTTCATCAATACGAATGATCAACAAATCATCAAACTGGGTCACTGCATGGCGTGCAACATTACGAAAATGCCCAGTATCACCAATTTGACCCACAATCGCGATATGCGGGTGGCTGGTTTGCCAAATCAAGCCTGCAAAAGAGGCAAACAGCCCCAGCACCAAGCCAATATTTAGCCCAAACAATAACACACCTGTGAGTGCCACGCCAAATGCCAGCGCATCGAGTTTGTCATAGCGCAGCGCTTGCTTGAGCGTTTGCACATCAATCAGGCTGATAATCACTGACATGATCGTAGCGCCCAATATAGCATAGGGGAGTGGCTCTAAAGTCTGGCTAAAAAACAGCAGCACCAATGCCATCACCAGTACCGATAACATACTGGCAAGCGGACTTTGCGCGCCCGCATCGACATTTACCGCGGTGCGTGAGAAGCCACCGACAATGGTAAACGATTGAAAAAACGCCCCTGCGATATTGGCAAAACCCAACCCTTTGAGCTCTAGATTAGCATCGTAAGCTTCATGGCGTTGTCGGGCAAATGAGCTGGCAACCGAGTTGCTAGAGACAAATGCAATCAGCGCCATCAATCCGGCTGCAGGTAATAAATTAATGAGTTCAACGGGCGAAATCTGATAAAACGGCAGCACAAAATGCGGCAAACCACTGGGCACATCTGCCACCGTGCGAATACCGATAGCGGCAAAGTTGCCAACTTGACTGGCGATAATGCCGATTGCCAGCAACGCAAGCGGTAACATACGCGTGATGACCTCAATGACTTTGGGCGCCAATAAAGGCTTGAGCCAAGTTTTAAGATAATAGCGGTTGATAAACAGTACGGTGAATGCCGCAATACCGACCATCAAGGTGGGCAGGTGCAACTCACGGCGATGAAACAAAAAGGTTTCAACATTCTCTAGCAGTGAATTGCCACTGATCGCGATACCTGTCACATATTTGATTTGCCCGACCAAAATCAAAATTGCCGCGCCACTAATAAACCCTGCTGTCACGCCACGGCTAATAAACTGGGTAATCCAGCCGAGCCGAAACACGCTTGCTAGCCACAATAGTGCCCCTGTTATCAGTGCCAAAAACGACGCCATAATGGCATAATGCATCGGCGGTAATTCGCTATAGGGCTGCAGCGCTTGTGCGGTCATAATCGCCGTAATCGCCACAGGACCGACGGCATTGACCGAGCTTGCGCCAATCCACGCATACACCAGTACCGGCACAATCGCTGAATATAAGCCATACACAGGGGGCAACCCTGATAGCATGGCATAACCCAAACTTTGCGGAATCACCAAAATACCCACAATAACACCCGCCAACAAATCTTGACTGAGATTTGCCTTGTTATAGTGCGTTACCCAGTGGGGTAAGCGTCGCAAGTAGGCTAAATGTAATGGCAAGGTGGTTATCCCGATAAAGTGGTTATTGTGATAAATTAGCGTCCGATAAATTACCTTCCAATAAACTAGCAGATTGGTCAGTTTTAGATTTAATTATTTTGTCTGACAAAAGCGATCATACAGTACATTGAGGATTGCCAATGCATCGTCACTGGCGACTGAATAATAGATTTGTTTGCCCTCGCGGCGGGTGTTGACCAAACCATCTTTACGCAAAATCCCCAATTGCTGCGACAGACTTGGTTGACCCAGTCCTACTTTCTCTTCAAGCTGGCTCACACAATGCTCACCTTGCGTCAATTGACACAGCAGCATCAAGCGGTCAGGATGAGATAACGACTTTAACAACTGGCTGGCTTTTCCTGCAGCAGCGTGCATTTGATCGAGCATGGTTGCATCCATCGATACAGGCGCATCGGGCTGCGGTTCGGCAATTTCAGACATGACTTTTCCCCCAAGGTATTTTGATGGCTGATACGCAATGCCTGATACTAACTGCTGCTACCATCAAACTTATCACATAATTTTAAAATAAATAAACGTTTGCGCCAATACAATATATTGAAAAACATATTATAAAATAATATAATGAATTGAGCAACACCTTGCACTACCGCTATTATACAAAAGTATAAAGTGTTTTTTCAGTTGAAATTGCCATAAAGATATGCCAAAAGCGTTTTTAGATAACAGGAAAACTTATGAACATTCATTCTTTTTTAGACAAAGACACTGAAACTTTTACCCACGTTCTAGTTGATACAGCTAGCAAACACTGTGCCATCATCGACCCAGTATTGGATTTTGACCCCGCAGCCGGCAAAATTAGCTATGACAATGCCAATAACGTCATTGGGTTTGTCAAATCACAAGGGTTGACCTTGGACTATATCATCGAAACCCACGCCCATGCTGATCATTTATCGTCCGCGCCTTATATCAAAGCGCAATTAGGCGGTAAAATAGTGATGGGTAAATATATCGATAAGGTGCAAAAAACCTTTAAAACCATTTTTAACTTTGACGACCTAGCCACCGATGCCAGTCAATTTGATATTTTGACTGAGGAAGGCAGCGAGCTAACACTGGGTGATTTGAGCATTACAGCCATGCATGTACCCGGTCATACCCCTGCCGATATGGCATATAAAGTGACGGATAAAAGCGGGGACAAAGAAAAAATGGCGGTATTCGTTGGTGATACTATTTTTGCCCCTGATGTCGGCTCTGCACGCTGTGACTTTCCCCATGGTAGTGCCGAGGATTTGTATGACTCGATTCAGCGTTTATTAGCCTTGCCCGATGATACCCTGCTGTATCTTTGCCATGATTATCCACCCAAGGGTGGGCGTGAGCATATCGCAACGGTTTATGTAGGTGAGCAAAAATTACGCAATATTCATGTCAAACAAGGGACGCCTAAAGCAGAATTTGTACGAATGCGTAACCAACGTGACAAAACACTTGCAATGCCACGTTTGATTTTGCCATCGGTACAAGTTAACATCAATGCAGGTGAATTGCCAAAACCAGAAAACAATGGCGTTCGCTACCTTAAAATTCCCTTAAATCAATTATCATAAAATAAGGAAGAATAATAAATGAAAACCAATGTGGGCAACAAAGAACGTATCGCGCGTGTTGTGGCAGGTCTAGCTTTACTAAAATCATCAAAATCAAAAAAAATGAAATTATTAGCCCTAGCGCCTTTAATTTCAGGGGCGACGGGTCATTGTCCTTGTTATAGCATGCTCGGTATCAATACCGCCAAATCAGCAGCAGATAGCAAAAAACACTCTAAAGCGCAATCCAAAGACCATGCGAAAGATAGTGCTGATGACAAAAGCACCGTGATTGACAGTGTCATGCAAACAGCTGAAACCTTAAAAGAAACAGTTCAAGAAAAAGCGGCCACGCTTAAAGAGACTGCTCAGGAAAAAATAGAAGAACTTGCAGACGCCAAGAAAGCTGACCATGCAGACAAGGCGGAAAAGTCAGAACAATCAGAAAAAAAAGAGGCTTAATCTAGGCGGCTTTAATTTAAGCGAATGTGACATTCTTTATACCCTAATAAAAGACTGAGAAAAGGCATCCGTTTGGGTGCCTTTTTTCGTTATACTAGCTTTTATCATTTTCAAGACAAACACAACTCAATGAAAAATACAGCGGTCAAATTTTGCGGCTTTACCCAACTTCAAGATATTACAAATGCGGTCAATCTTGGCGTCGATGCGGTGGGTTTTGTATTTTATGAGCCAAGTCCGCGAGCAGTGACCGCCGAGCAAGCCTGTGAGCTTGCCAAAGCGGTGCCTGCGTTTACTACGATGGTGGCATTGGTGGTCAATATGCCCGAGCAAGAATTGGTTTATCTATCGCATCACGTGCCGTTTGATATCATACAGTTTCACGGGGATGAATCGCCGCGAGAATGCAAGCTGATGGCGGATAGAATCAATAAACGCTGGATAAAGGCATTACGCATCAGCCATGATGACACCACGGAGACGATTGTCGCCCAAATCCAAGCGCTTAAAGACTTTGGCGCGTGTAGCGTGCTGCTTGATGCCTATCATCCCGATAAATTTGGCGGTACAGGCGATTGTTTTGATTGGGATAAAATCCCTAAAAACTCACCTTTACCGATTATTCTGGCGGGGGGGTTAACGGCGGATAACGTGGGTGAGGCGATTGCCAAAACCAATGTGTACGGCGTGGATGTGAGTGGCGGCATTGAGTCAGCAAAAGGCGTGAAAAGTTTAGAGAAAATGCAAAAATTTATTGAACAAACTCGCAAATAAATCCTGTAAGGATAAAGATTGCTTTTCAAATAAATTGGTATATACTAACGTACTAGTATAATAGAACGTAAGACTTTATGATGGACGAATTATTATGAATATCTTGGTCACAGGCGTAACCGCAGGATTTGGCAAAGCGATAGCCGAATTACTCATCTCAAAAGGTCATACCGTCATCGGCACTGGCAGACGTCAAGAAAAACTGGACGAACTACAGAGGCAACTGGGCGACAAATTTATCCCGCTAAACTTTGACATATCGGACTTGTCCGCCACCAAAACCGCGCTACAAACTTTGTCAAGCGATGTACTCAATAACCTAGATGTGCTAGTCAATAACGCAGGATTGGCACTGGGACTTGAACCCGCGGATAAAACAGACTTTGCCGATTGGCAACAAATGGTCAATACCAATATTCTAGGCTTAATTCATTTAACCCATGAAATTTTACCTCTCATGGTCGCCAATAACGACGGCTACATTATTAATTTAAGCTCAACTGCAGGCAGTTATCCGTATTTTGGTGGTAATGTGTATGGCGCGACCAAAGCCTTTGTGACCCAGTTTAGCCTAAACTTGCGTGCCGATTTGGTCGGTAAAAATATCCGTGTCAGTAATATCGAGCCAGGACTATGTGGTGGCACAGAGTTTAGCAATATTCGTTTTCATGGCGATGACGCCAAAGCCGCGCAAGTTTATGACAGCGTGCAATATGTCACCCCACAAGATATCGCCAATATGGTGGCATGGCTGATTGAGCAGCCCAAACACGTCAATATCAACCGTATCGAAGTCATGCCTACCGCACAGACCTTTGCAGGCTTAAAAGTCGTTAAAGATTTATAAAATTAGAGAGAAAATAATGAACATTCAAAACCCAACTGAAGTAAAAGACTTCAATCAATATCCCGATGCCAGCGGACATTTTGGCATTCATGGGGGACGCTTTGTCTCTGAAACCCTGATGGCGGCACTCGAACAACTTGAGCATATCTATAACACTGCCAAAGCTGACCCCGAATTTTGGAAAGCTTTTCAAGACGACTTGGTCAATTATGTTGGCAGACCAACACCACTTTATCATGCCAAGCGCCTAAGTGATGATATCGGTGGGGCGCAGATTTATCTTAAACGTGAAGACTTAAACCACACAGGCGCTCACAAAGTCAACAACACCATCGGTCAAGCGTTGCTTGCCAAAATGGTCGGCAAAAAACGCATCATTGCCGAAACAGGCGCAGGGCAACATGGCGTAGCAACTGCCACCATCGCGGCGCGTCTTGGATTAGAGTGCGTGGTGTATATGGGCGCAGATGATGTCGAACGCCAAGCCATGAACGTGTATCGCATGCGTTTGCTTGGCGCAACAGTGGTACCTGTCACATCGGGTACTCGCACGCTCAAAGACGCCATGAATGAAGCCATGCGTGACTGGGTCACCAATGTCGATAGCACTTATTACGTCATTGGCACTGTCGCAGGTCCGCACCCATATCCCATGCTGGTGCGTGACTTTCAAGCCATTATCGGCAAAGAAGCCAAACTACAACACTACCAAAAAACAGGCAAACTGCCCGATGCGTTGGTCGCTTGTGTCGGTGGTGGTAGTAATGCCATCGGACTGTTTTATGACTTTTTAAATGATAAAGACGTCAAAATGTACGGTATCGAAGCCGGCGGCGATGGGGTCGAGACAGGCAACCATGCTGCACCCCTTACCGTCGGTCGAGTGGGCGTATTACACGGCAACCGCACGTATTTGATGGCGGATGATGATGGGCAGATTTTGGGCACTCATTCGATTTCAGCAGGGCTTGATTACCCTGGCGTGGGTCCTGAGCATAGTTTCTTAAAAGATATCGACCGTGTGCAGTATGTACCTTGTACCGATGAAGAAGCGATGGTGGGATTTCGTGAATGTACCCAAAAAGAAGGCATTATTCCTGCACTAGAAAGCTCGCACGCCATTGCGTATGCGTTGAAACTTGCCAAAACCATGAGCAAAGACCAGTCGATTATTGTCAATCTGTCGGGTCGTGGGGATAAGGATTTGCATACGGTCATGAAACGGGATGGAATTGAGATTTGATTAAGCTTTTAAATAACTAAATTAACGACCTGTTTGGCAATTTATAAATATTATTTTAAATTTAAAGGTAAAATGATGGACAACCAAAATTATGAGTTAACTAGTGTGTATGGAATTAACAGAGAATTACCTTTAAATTATGTTGAAAGGCATAGTGCTGACTTCACGCTGAAAACGAACTTAGAACGAAAACAACATTTAATTATTTATGGGAGTTCGAAACAAGGAAAGACATCATTAAGAAAGCACTGTATTAATGAAAGTGATTACATTGTTGTGCAATGTAATAATAGAATGGATATAAGTGCATTAAATACTTCAATACTAAAGCAGGCGGATTTCAGAGTTGAATTATCTACTGCCAAGACTGAAACAGGTAAAAGCAAAATATTAGCATCAGCTACAGCTGGAATTTTTGGTTCTAATGCAACTGCAAGTGCAGACTATGAAAAAACAGGCTCAAGAGTTTTTACTGATAGAGGACTGGAACTAGACCCAGAAGATACTAATGATATCATTCAAGCTCTTAAAGAAGTAAATTTTGATAAATATATAATATTAGAGGATTTTCATTATTTGGAAATTCCTACGCAAAAAGATTTTGCTGTGGAACTCAAAGCATTTTACGAAAATTCAGATTTAACATTTATTATCATTGGTGTATGGTTAGAAGAAAATAGATTATCTGTTTATAATGGCGACTTGACTGGTAGACTATTAAGCATTGATGCTGATAAATGGTCTAATCAGGAAATGGGAGAAGTGATTAATAAAGGTGAGAATCTACTAAACATTCAATTTGCAGAAGAATTTAAAAAGTATATTATAAATTATTGTTTTGATAGCATTTATATAGTTCAGGAATCGTGTTATCAGTGTTGCTTAAGATATAATATTCATAGAACTCAACAGCATAAAATTACGATTGGTAATGAAAATGATGCTCAAGAAATTGTTAATGAAGTGGTTAAACTTCAATCAGGTAGATTTAACTCTTTTATAACCCAGTTTGCAGATGGTTTTCAAGATACAGAGTTAGAAATGTATAAATGGTTAATCTATTGCATAATTTCAACTGATATATCTGAACTTAGTAGTGGGATAAAACAATCAAAAATTAAAAAATTTCTTCATGAAGTGCATCCCAGGGGTGCTGAATTAAATTCAGGAAATTTAACCCAAGCCTTACAATCGATTGATTCTTTGCAAATCAAAAAAAATATTAAACCAATAATTTTAGATTATGACCAAGCAAATATTAAGTTGAATATTGTAGATAAAAGTTTTCTTATTTGGCTCTCACGTCAAAATGTGAAAGATTTAGCAAATGATTTACTAGATATAGATTTATAAATTTATAGAGATGAAAATGCAAACCCGAATTGAAACCACATTTAACACGTTACGAGAGCAAAACAAAAAAGCTTTAATTCCTTATGTGATGGCAGGCGACCCAAACCCAAGTGTTACCGTCAGCTTACTGCATGAACTCGTTGACCACGGCGCAGACGTCATCGAAGTTGGCTTGCCATTTTCCGACCCCATGGCAGATGGTGAAACTATCGCACTCGCAGGCGAGCGCGCGTTAGCAGGTGGCACCAGTACCCGCCAAGCGATTGAGATGGTAAAAGCGTTTCGTAAAACCAACACCACCACGCCAGTGCTAGTCATGGGCTATCTGAATCCGATTGAAATCATCGGTTATGACAAGTTTATCAGCCTTTGTCAAGATGCTGGGATTGACGGTGTTTTGATGGTTGATTTACCGCCGCAAGAAGCGGGCGATTTTACCCAAAAACTTGCCGCATCGAGTATGAACGAAATCTTTTTACTTGCGCCAACCACCTTGCCAGAACGCCGTGAGCAAGTGCTAAAACATGGCGGTGGTTTTATCTATTATGTATCGGTCAAAGGTGTAACAGGCTCAAAAGCATTGGATGCCCAAGATGTGGGCGAACACGTCCAAGCGATTAAAGCACAAACTGCTTTGCCTGTGTGCGTTGGTTTTGGTATTCGTGATGGTGCATCGGCAAAAGCAGTCGGACAATATGCGGATGGCGTGATTGTCGGTAGTGAGCTGGTGAAAAACTTTGCTGATGTCGGCAACGATGAACAAAAAATCGCCCATGCCAAAAAAGCCATCTTAGATAAAATGGATGAGCTAAGAGAAGCGATTGATAGTCTTGAGTGATAGAGTGGTTTGAGGTATTTGAGTTTAATCATTTCATTTATTGCTAAAATCAGTTAGCATACGCATTATAAAATGAGTTTGTACTTGTACACTCAAACAACTACTAGTCAATGGCACTCTTAAATTGCACTGTTAATAGGGACTTATTATGAGCACTGATATGAAGCCTCAACCGATGGGACAGACACTGGAAGAAACTTGGTTAAAACGCCCATTACCCACCATCAAGCCGCGTGCGAAGCAAATACTGACGGCGGTTGAGACCGAACCATCGACTCAATGTCCCAACTGTAATTCAATCATCACCAATACAGCGCTGATTTTTAATAATTATGTGTGCCCATCGTGTGATGAACATCTTAGCATGACCGCGCGCACGCGTCTGAACTGGTTTTTTGACCAAGTCGATGACGAGCTAGGGCAGCAGTACCAAGCAGGCAATCCATTACACTTTGTCGATAGCAAACCTTACCCAACACGGATGAGCGAAGCGCAAGCCAAGACGGGCGAAACCGAAGCGCTCATCGTCATGAAAGGCAAACTCCAGCGGCTACCCGTAGTTGCCTGTGCGTTTGATTTTGCTTTTATGGGTGGCTCAATGGGCTCTGTGGTAGGCGATCGATTTGTGCTCGCTGCCGAGACGGCGCTCAAAGAACAAATCCCGCTGGTGTGTTTTGCCGCATCGGGTGGCGCCCGTATGCAAGAGGGTTTGTTATCACTCATGCAGATGGCGCGTACTGCCGCAGCAATTGAGAAACTCAAACACGCCAATATTCCTTATATTGTGGTACTGACCAATCCTGTGTATGGTGGCGTGACGGCATCACTTGCGATGTTAGGCGATATCCATTTGGCGGAGCCCAAAGCCATGATTGGTTTTGCGGGTAAACGGGTGGTTGAACAAACCGTCCGCGAAGTGCTGGGCGAGCCCTTTCAGCGCGCTGAGTTTTTGGTAGAGCATGGTGTGGTCGATCAAGTCGTTCATCGTTTACAAATGAAAGAAACGATTCATCGCTTACTCAAAAAAATGACCTATTTTCGTCAGGCTCACTAATTCATTATTATCACGGTTTTATTCATGCAACAGTCAAGCTTACCCGCCGCACTCTCACCATCCCCATTGCCGCCTAGCGGTTCAAGCTCGTTAACCGAGTGGCTAAACTATATGCAAGGCATCCATGTGTCCGCGATTGATATGGGGCTTGAGCGGGTGATGCCCGTATTTCAAGCATTGGGTATAAAGCAAACCGATGCCTTTGTGTTTACTCTGGCAGGCACCAATGGCAAAGGCTCGACCACCGCCACTATTGCCGAGATTTGTCAACAAGCGGGCTATAAAACCGCTTTGTATCAATCGCCGCATCTACTGGTGTTTAACGAGCGTGTCAGAATCAATGGAGAAATGGTCGATGACCAAACCCTGATTGATGCGTTTGCCAAAATCGAGCAGGCGAGGATTGATTGTGGGTTGACACTGTCATTTTTTGAAATGACGACGCTTGCCGCATTTTTGATTTTTGCCCAAAACCACTGTGATGTCTGGGTATTGGAGGTGGGTTTAGGCGGCCGCCTCGATGTCGTCAATGTCATCGAGCCAAACCTTGCGGTCATTACCAATGTGGGTATCGACCATGTCGAATGGCTTGGCGACACCCGTGAAAAAATCGCTGCAGAAAAAGCCGGTATTTTGCGTGATAACCTGACATTAGTGTATGGCGAAACTGATATGCCATCGACCATCCCGCCTTTGATGGCACAGCACCATGCCCATTTGCTACAGTATGGCAAAGATTATGGCTACCGCCATACTAAGGGTGGAGCGACATGGCAATATAGCAATAGCGCGGTGACTTTATCGTTGCCTATCCCCAATTTGTCTTTGCACAATACCGCAACGGCTATCACCGCCATCCTAGCCAGCCCATTGACCATAACGCAAGACCACATCCAAGCTGCGTTACCGAAGGTAAAATTGGCAGGGCGTTTTGACAGCAGACGCATGTCAGCTCGCCAATGGGTATTTGATGTTGCCCACAATGACCATGGGATGCAGTTTTTGCTCAAACAGTTGACGCCGTATGTGCATGCTTACCAATGCCAGCATCCAACCGCCAAATTGCATTTGGTGATATCCATGCTTGCTGATAAAGACATCGAGCCGGTGCTCGCGCAGCTACAGCAATTCTCCCAGACGGTGATGCCGATTGACAGTGTTCACAGCGGCGTTATATCTCACCCTAGAGCCAGTAGCCAAGAGCGCTTAACTGAGCTGTTACCACGCTATTTTAAAGCTGTATCTATTTTTGAGGATTTGAATTTGGCGACCCAATCGGTGATTGACAAAAGCCAAGATAATGACCTGATTTTGGTGTGTGGTTCTTTTTATACCATCAGCGGTGTACTGACCAGCCAATCACTCAGTGAATAACGAATTTGTGCGTCAAATGATTTTACTTTTCAAAATTTTCAGTTAATATCTCAACAATGGTAAAAACTGCTAACGCGAATTTTGCTATGATTCGTCAAAATTCGTTGATTTTTATAGGTTGAAAAAATCATTTATCAAGACACATAAACTAGGGTAATTGGCATGAAATTTTCTAAGCAAGCATTATTGGGTACAACGGTATTGTTAGGCGGTAGCGTGTTGTTATATGCCACTATGCACCAAGTCTTGAACGCGCCTGCCAAACCTGCAGCCAATAGCCAACAAGTTATTGCTAAACCCATGACAGATAAGCAATCAGCAAGCAGCAACGAGCCACTCACCGCGGATATCGCAACCGAAAAAAATTTACTGGCGCAAAAACAAAAAGAACGGGAGCAACGGGTCGCTGCGCAAGAACAGCAAGCCCAGCAATACATGACCGAGCAGCAGCGCATTGAAGCCGAAGCTTTAGCGCGTAGCCGTGCTGAAAATCAACTGTATGCCAACAAAAATGCCGCCAATACCAATTCGGTGGTTGCCAGCTCAGTGACCGCGATTACCCAACCTGTGGTAAAGCCCCGACCCGTTGATAAGGTCGCCGCACCACCACAAACGAAAGCTGCAGTACCCAATACCGTAAAAAATACTGCACAGACCCAAAGCGCTGCGAAAACCCAAAACACCACGCAAATCGTAACTACGCCAAAGCCCACGGTGACAGCACCCGTCGTCGCACAGCCGCAGCCCGTGGCAAAAGGCAACCCTAGCAATCCTGGTGCCTATCAAGTCAAGGCAGGCGAGGGGTTGATAGGGTTATCACGTCGCTACAATGTGCCAGTCGACGTATTGGCAAGCGTCAATAATCTCAACACCACCAGCAATTTACGTGTCGGGCAAACTATCACCATCCCGACTGCGGCACAAGTCAACCGTATTACCCAACAAACTCAAGCGCGAGAGCAACAACGTCAAAATCAGATTGCTCGCAAAAAGCAAGAAGCTGAACAAAAAAAGCAACAGGCGCTACTGCAGCAGCAGCAAGAAGTCGCCCGTAAAAAACAAGAAGCCGCGCAAAAAGAGCAGGAAATCGCCCGTAAAAAGCAAGAAGCGCAGTTAAAAGAGCAAAAACGACAACAAGAAATCGCCCAGAAAAAATTAGAAGCGCAGCAACAAGCCCAGAAAAAACAAGCATTCCAAGCGGCACAAGACGATTTAAGGCAGGCGCGTCAGACGGTGAAACAAACGGATGTTAAAGGTACGTTCGGGGTACAAGTTGCATTGGCAACCGACCAAAAAAAAGCCAGTGAAATCACCCAAAAATTACAAGCGGCAGGCTATAAAGTCAAAACCACCCAAACCAGCAAAGGGGTACGTATCGTCGTAGGTCCAGAAAAAGGCAAAGTCGCTGCCTTGGCGCTCAAAGACAAGCTCAATAACGATAGCCGTGTGGATGTCAATAGCGGCTGGGTGCTTTACTGGTAAACCTATTTGACCTTTTAAAATTAAAGCCAAATTATCCAAACAATGCGACATTTTGTGTCGTATTATTTGTTTATACGCTTGTGAAAATCACCCAATAGAGGAATAATGCTGCCTTGTGGTAGTTATCCTATTGATATGAGTGTGTGGTTAGTGTGACAATTTTTTTAGTGTTAGCGTTTGTGTTGTTTATCCTGTTAGTATTTGCCTTTCGTAGTAGTGGTACTAGCCGTGAAGAGGTTATTAAGCCGGTTCGGGGAGATGAATTAGCGGTATGGCCGTTTGAGCCGATGCCGATTATGACACCGACCGAAGTGATATTTTTTAATCGCTTGCAGCAAGCCGTGCCTGAGCTGATTATTTTTGGGCAAGTACAGCTATCGCGTATTATCATGCCCAATGACGATGACGATACTGACCAAGGCTTTTGGTTTAATCGTATTTGCCGTATGAGTGTTGACTATGTGCTGGTCGATCAAGACAAGCAAACCGTACTATTGGCAATTGAATTAGACGACTGGACGCACAACACTCGCCGCCGTCAGCAGCAAGATGAAAAAAAAGACAAAGCGCTGTTGAGCGCAGGCATTTCGATATTACGAATCGATGGGGAAGCCATGCCAGATGCTGCGCATTTACGCCGCAAAATCTTAGCGGTGCTAGGCTAAGATTAAAATCGCAAAAAACTGTAGAAAGTGTTGCATTCAAAAAAAAACTCGCTATAATACTCAAACTCAACATAGGCGATTAGTTCAATTGGTAGAGCGTCGGTCTCCAAAACCGAATGTTGGGGGTTCGAGTCCCTCATCGCCTGCCACATTTTAGTTAGGTTAGCGTATACGCTGTATTCTAATAATAAAATACGTTTTAATGATAGACAGGGCAGCCTTATGAAACAAATGCTAGAGAACAAACTAGCAGAGCTCAATGGCAAAAGGATGTCTGGTGAAAAAGTGGTTGTCCACGAACCTGCTGCTATTGAGATTGCCAAACGACACTCCCCTAAAGATTTTGCCCTGTGGATTTTTGCTTTTGTCGCATTAATCAGCGCAACTTTAGTTAATCAATATTTACCCGCATATTGGCAACCCGCTAGCAGTTTATGGATGCGCGTGGCTGTTATTGCTGGACTAATCATTGCTGCATTATTGGCACTGGCATTGACCAACCAAGGCAGTGCTTTTAAAACACTGTTGCAAGATTCCCGCGTTGAATTACGCCGTGTGACTTGGCCGAGCAAACAAGAAACCCTTGAATACACTTGGCAAGTTGCGGTAGTGGCTGGGATATTAGCCTTTATCGTGTGGTTATTAGATACCGTATTTAGCCAGTTGATTCAATACGTCATTGGTCAATAGCAAAAATTTAGCCAAACCCCTTTTATTTGACCCACATCTGTGGGTTTTTATCTATCTAGCAATATCAATATTTTACCTGCATTGCTCATATTTGGTATAGTAGGCGATGTGTTTAGCAATGAATTAGAGGAAGATTATCCATGCGTTGGTATATCGTACAAGCATTTTCAGGCTTTGAAAAACAAGTGCAGCGTTCATTGATTGAACGTATCAATCGCAGCGAATACAAAGAATTGTTTGGTCAAGTACTTGTCCCAACCGAAGAAGTTATCGAAATGCGGGATGGCAAAAAACGCAAATCTGAGCGTAAATTCTTCCCAGGTTACGTATTGATTGAAATGGATATGAACGACAACACATGGCATTTAGTGAAAGACTGTCCACGTGTGATGGGCTTTATTGGCGGTACGCCAGAAAACCCTGCACCCATTACCCCAAAAGAAGCCGATACCATTTTAAATCGTTTAAATACCAACGAAAATAAACCGCGTCCAAAAACCTTATTTGAGCCAGGGGAAGAAGTGTTGGTCATCGATGGTCCGTTTACCGATTTTAGAGGCTTAGTAGAAAAAGTGGATTACGAAAAATCACGCTTACAGTTAACTGTCAATGTCTTTAACCGTCCAACACCGGTTGAGCTAGAGTTTAAGCAAGTAGAGAAAATTAACTAATTTTTGATAGCTTTGCTTTTTTATGGGTTTCTGACCCTAAAATTGTAACTAAGTGCCAAATTTAGCAATTTTTGCTTTACCTCGGTAAAAATTCGCTTATAATATGGCACTTTATTTTTTCTGTTGTCTGCAAGATTGACAATATCACCCGGGGAGCCAGAGAACCATTCGATGAGTGGGAGTCTAGCGCTATTACCCATAACAGGAGTCTATCATGGCTAAAAAGATTGATGGTTACATCAAACTACAAGTGCCAGCTGGTAAAGCTAATCCATCACCACCTATCGGTCCAGCATTGGGTCAAAAAGGTGTGAACATCATGGCATTCTGTAAAGAGTTCAACGCAGCTACTTCTAGCATGGAACCAGGTTTACCTGTTCCCGTTGAAATCACTGTTTACAACGACAAATCGTTTACCTTCATCATGAAGTCACCACCAGCGGCGTTCTTAATTCGCAAAGCTGCAGGTGCTGCTAAAGGTTCAGGCGTACCGAACAAAACTAAAGTAGGTAAAGTCGACCGTGCACAGTTAGAAGAAATTGCTAACACTAAAAATGCTGACTTAACTGCTGCTGACTTAGAAGCTGCGGTTCGCACATTGGCGGGTACTGCTCGCTCAATGGGTATTGACGTGGAGGGCGTGTAAATGGCTAAATTAACTAAACGTCAAAAAGCAATCGCTGAAAGCTATGATGCGAACAAACAATACACGTTGACTGAAGCGGTGGAAATCCTAAACAAATTACCACCTGCAAAATTCAAAGAGTCAATCGATATTGCTATCAATCTAGGCGTTGACCCACGTAAATCTGACCAAGTGGTTCGTGGTGCTACTAACCTACCTGCAGGTACCGGTAAAACCAAACGCGTTGCCGTGTTTGCACAAGGCGCAGCAGCGGATGCCGCAAAAGAAGCGGGTGCTGATATCGTAGGTTTTGAAGACCTAGCGGAAAGCATCAAAGCGGGCAACATGGACTTTGATGTTGTGATTGCGTCGCCTGATGCAATGCGCGTTGTCGGTCAATTAGGTACAATTTTAGGTCCACGTGGCTTAATGCCAAACCCTAAAGTAGGTACAGTGACCCCTAACGTTGCTGAAGCGGTTAAAAATACTAAAGCGGGTCAGGCAACTTACCGTGTTGATAAAGCGGGTATTATTCATACCACGATTGGTCAAGTAGGCTTTAGCGCTGAACAAATCGAGCAAAATGCGTCTGCGTTAATCGCTGATTTGAAAAAAGCAAAACCTGCGACCTCAAAAGGTATTTATATCAAAAAAATCACCTTATCAAGCACGATGGGTCCTGGCATCAATTTATAGTAAATCCTGTATTATAATGAACACAACTTAAACTTTCATAGATAGCACCATGCCAAACCTATACGACCAAGACTTACGCAAACGCACCATAGCCTACTGGCAAGAAACAAATAACAAAAGCAAAACAGCGAGAATATTCGGCATCTGTCGCAACACGCTTAACAGTTGGATAGCCTTGTACCACGACCAAGGCAATACCGAACCTAAGAAAGCACAACCAACGGGTGTAAAACACATCATCACTGACCTTGATAGCTTTGAACGATATGTCAAAGCTAAACAATTTGATACCGCTAAACAGCTACGAGAACAATATTTAAAAGACCATCCCGATGTCAGTATATCCTACAATGCGTTTGTCGATACCTTACATCGTATCAACTGGACATTTAAAAAAAGACCTTCACCTACAAAGAATCAGACCCCGTAAAACAGCAAGGTTTCAGCGTATGTTTAGCTATCATGGCTTTTTGGTTTGGTCTAACCAACATCCTATTTATGGATGAAACAGGCTTTTACCAAAGACAAAGCTATCATCGTAGCTGGTCACCGGTTGGCACACCTTGCTATGCTAAAATGGATGCCAATAAAGGCAAACGCTTAAATCTTATCGGTGCAATGAGTATGGCTGAATTTAAACTGATTGCGCCTGTGACCTTTGAAGGTGGGTGTAAGCGTGATACGGTAGAAAATTGGCTTCACACGCTTGGTCAATCTTTGCCTAAAGATGAACTCGACAGCTACCCACAGCGTTTTTTAATCATGGATAACGCGCGTTTTCATCGGGGTGGTGATTTAAAACAGATTGCCGAAAAATACAACTTAACGTTACTGTACTTACCACCTTATTCTCCTGAGTTAAATCCTGTGGAGCATAAGTGGGCAGTGGTTAAGCAAAAGGTAAAACTCTCGATTAATGACTTCGATTCGCTTCATGATTGTGTTAAATACTGTGCAGTTTAATTTAGGGTTTACTATAGATGCAGTTCCTTATCGTAATGCCTAAGCTATCACGCTTAATGGTGAATTTTTAACATATTTTAAATTTAGTTCAGCACAAACGGGTTGTGCTGTCTAAGACCGTAGGTTCTATTGGTTTAATCATAATTCTATTGGTTTAATCGTAAATAGTTTAATTGTGAAAGTTTTTCACAGCCTACGCAGACGGGATGGCAAGTTAATTTTATCATTGACTGCCACCGTATCGGAGTGATAATAAGTTGTGCTTTAACTTATTATATTAACTAGGTTTATTGGTGCCCTAAGTTAATCATAACTAGGTAACTGATAATATGGAGACAACCCATGGCATTAAATCTTCAAGACAAACAAGCGATTGTTGCTGAAGTAAGTGAATCTGCCAAAGGTGCCCTTTCTGCTGTTGTTGCCGATGCTCGTGGCGTGACAGTAGGTAAAATGACCCAACTGCGTAAAGAAGCTCGTGCAGCGGGTGTCGATATGCGTATCGTGCGTAATACTTTATTACGTCGTGCGTTAGAAGACACTAACTACACTGTGTTAAATGACGTATTTGTAGGTCCAACACTTATCGCATTCTCAACTGAACATCCAGGTGCTGCGGCACGTTTGTTCAAAGAATTTGCTAAAACAAACGATAAGTTTGAAATTAAAGGCGCAGCTTTTGAAGGCGAGTTTATCGCTGCTAAAGATATCGATCGTTTAGCAAGCTTACCAACTTACGACGAAGCGATTGCGCGCTTAATGGGTACGATGAAAGAAGCCGCTGCAGGCAAATTTGTTCGTACTTTGGCAGCATTACGCGACAAAATGCAAGGCGAAGGCGAAGCAGCTTAATTTGTTTAAGCAAACTTAGCTACGCTTAGCATTTTTTAAACCAAATTCACTTATTTAGGAATACACATCATGGCATTAACTAACCAAGAAATTCTTGATGCAATCGCTGAAAAATCAGTAATGGAAATTGTAGATCTTATCTCTGCAATGGAAGAAAAATTTGGCGTATCAGCCGCTGCACTAGCAGCAGCACCTGCAGCAGCCGGTGACGCACCTGCAGCAGAAGAAAAAGACGACTTCAACGTTGTATTAACTGGCGCTGGCGACAAGAAAGTAGCTGTTATTAAAGCAGTTCGCGAAATCACTGGCTTGGGCTTAAAAGAAGCTAAAGACCTAGTTGAAGGCGCACCACAAACAGTTAAAGAAGGCGTAGCGAAAGCTGAAGCTGAAGAATTGAAGAAAAAATTAGAAGAAGCAGGCGCATCAGTAGAATTGAAATAATTCTCGCACTTAAGTTTTCTAAACTTCAAAAAGCTATTATTGCACTTGCAATAATAGCTTTTTTTTATTATAATCATTCTCTTGACCTTTCGTGTCTGATTGAACATAAGATGGCACACGCACCAAGGACAGAATTGTTCCATGCAAGTTAGAAAGTCTGGTAATGCGTAAAAAACTTGAGCTAAATACCCCAAAGGTGTTTGGCTTTTTGTCGTCTCTACAGTTTTTGTTTGTATCGATTTTATATTATATTGCCGATTGAGTTATCCATCCTGTGATGATTAACTTATCCGCTGATTGAGCAAGGTTTTAAGATTTCCGTTAGGAAATTGGATTTAAGTTGGTGACTTAAGACTGTAGGGATTGGGTCATCAAATCTTTTAAAAATAGATTCCATCGTTAATAAATGCGCAAAAAACTTAATTTCCTAACAGGAAATGTGGTGATTTGTGGCTTTATCAGTGCATAGCGGTATGAGTGCACTGAAGTATTGATAGATGGGTAGGCATTAACGCTTTGAATGTTTAAGGACTTTTAATGGCATACTCGTATACTGAAAAAAAACGCATTCGTAAAAGTTTTGCAAAGTTGCCCACCGTCATGGACGTGCCATACTTATTGGCCATCCAAGTTGACTCGTATGAGCAATTTTTGCAAGAAAATAAAAAGCCAAAAGGTCGGGAAAACATTGGTTTACAAGCCGCTTTTAATTCTATTTTCCCTATTGAAAGCCATACCGGCAATGCCGAGCTACAATTTGTTGAATATTATCTAGGTACACCAGAATTTGATGTGCGCGAATGTATTTTACGTGGTTCAACCTATGCAGCACCATTACGTGTAAAAATTCGTTTGGTCATCAAAGACAAAGATGTTAAAGACAAAGATGCGAAAGCGGCAATTAAAGATATCCGTGAACAAAGCGTCTATATGGGTGAAATCCCATTGATGACCGAAAATGGTACCTTTGTGATTAATGGTACTGAGCGTGTCATCGTATCGCAACTACACCGTTCACCTGGGGTATTTTTTGACCATGACAAAGGCAAATCACATTCAAGTGGTAAAGTGCTGTATAACGCTCGTATTATTCCTTACCGTGGTTCATGGTTAGACTTTGAATTTGATGCCAAAGATTTGGTGTTTGCTCGTATTGACCGCCGCCGTAAATTATTGGCAACGGTGATTTTGCATGCCATTGGGATGAATACACAGCAAATTTTAGATGCGTTTTATGAAAAAACCCACGTCTATAAAGGTGATGAGCAATTTGAAATCGACCTTGTCACTGACCGTTTACGCGGTGAAATGGCGCAGTTTGAAATCGTTTCACCTGATGGTGAAGTGATTGTCGAACAAGGCAAACGTATCAACGCGCGCGCCATTCGTAAAATCGAACAAGCCGGTATGACTAAATTATCTGTGCCTGATGAATACTTGTATGAACGTATTTTGGCACAAGATATCGTTGTGGATGATGAAGTTATTGCACGCGCTAACCAATTGCTCGATCACGAGACTTTGGTCAAAATTAGCAATAACGGTATTAAAGAATTTGATATTTTATTCACTAACGATATCGATCATGGTTCATACATTGCCGATACACTGCGCGCGGATACCGCGATGAGCCGTGAAGAAGCGTTGATTGAAATCTATAAAGTGATGCGTCCAGGTGAGCCACCAACACTTGATACGGCTGAAAAACTGTTTGAATCGATGTTTTTTAATGCAGACCGCTATGATTTATCAAATGTCGGTCGCATGAAGTTCAACCGTCGTTTGGGCCGAGTCTATGAGCCAACCAATGACCCTGATGTGCAGCGTGAACGCAGTGTATTGACCAACGAAGATATTATTGACGTATTAAAAATGTTGATTGAAATTCGTGATGGTCGTGGGGTAGTGGACGATATTGACCATTTAGGTAATCGCCGGGTTCGTTCAGTCGGTGAGATGACAGAAAATCAATTTCGCGTGGGTTTAGTCCGTGTTGAGCGTGCTGTTAAAGAGCGTCTAAGCTCAGCTGAAACAGATAACTTATCGCCACAAGATTTGATCAACTCAAAACCTGTGGCAGCCGCCATTAAAGAGTTCTTTGGTTCATCACAATTGTCACAGTTTATGGACCAAAACAACCCGTTGTCAGAAATCACCCATAAGCGTCGTGTTTCTGCATTAGGTCCAGGTGGTTTAACACGTGAACGTGCAGGCTTTGAAGTCCGTGACGTACACCAAACCCATTATGGTCGTGTGTGTCCGATTGAAACCCCTGAAGGTCCAAACATCGGTCTAATCAACTCACTAGCTGTCTATGCTAAAACCAATGAATTTGGTTTCCTAGAAACTCCTTATCGTAAAGTAGTTGACGGTAAAGTGACGGATGAAATCGAGTATTTATCAGCGATTGAAGAAGTGGGCACTGTGATTGCACAAGCGGATTCGCCGATTGACCAAAGCGGTCAATTGACAGAGGATTATGTCTCTGTGCGTAACTATGGTGAGTTTGTGCGTATGGCACCAGAGAAAGTGACCCATATGGACGTATCACCGCGTCAGGTTGTGTCTGTGGCAGCAAGTTTAATTCCATTCTTGGAACATGACGATGCTAACCGTGCCTTGATGGGTTCAAACATGCAGCGCCAAGCGGTACCCACTTTACGTTCTGACAAACCACTGGTTGGTACTGGTATGGAGCGTCACGTTGCCCGTGACTCAGGTGTGTGTGTGACTGCCAAACGTGGCGGTGTCATTATGGACGTGGATGCGAGCCGTGTCGTTGTAAAAGTGAATGAAGATGAAATGCAAGCGGGCGAAGCGGGCATTGATATCTATAACTTAATCAAATACACCCGTTCAAACCAAAATACCTGTATTAACCAACGCATTATCGTCAACCAAGGTGATTTCATTGCGCGTGGGGATATCTTGGCAGACGGCCCATCAACCGATTTGGGTGAGTTGGCATTGGGTCAAAACATGCGTGTGGCGTTCATGCCTTGGAACGGTTACAACTTCGAAGACTCAATTTTGTTATCTGAGCGTGTGGTTAAAGAAGATCGTTTTACTACCATCCACATCCAGGAATTGACCTGTGTGGCGCGTGATACCAAATTGGGTACGGAAGAAATCACTGGCGATATTCCAAACGTGGGTGAAGCAGCTCTAGCTAATTTGGATGAAGCAGGTATCGTCTATATTGGTGCAGAAGTACAAGGTGGCGACATCTTAGTAGGTAAAGTGACACCAAAAGGTGAAACCCAGCTCACCCCTGAAGAAAAACTACTTCGTGCAATTTTTGGTGAAAAAGCCGCGGACGTTAAAGATACGTCGTTGCGAGTGCCTTCTTCTACCAAAGGTACGGTGATTGACGTCCAAGTCTTTACCCGTGATGGCGTGGAAAAAGACAGCCGTGCGCAAGCTATCGAAAAAGCCCAGCTTGATAGCTATCGTAAAGACTTAAAAGAAGAATTGCGTATCTTTGAAAACGCCGCACGCGGCCGTATTATTTCATTGCTCGACGGTCAAACTGTGAGTGGTGGCGCGGGCTTAAAATCAGGTACAGTGTTGAGTGAAGCGTCAATGCAAGATATGTCACTTGAAACATTGCTGGATATTCAGCCAACCCAAGAAGATACCGCAGAGCGTTTATCACAAATTGGTGACTTTTTAACCGATAAACAAAAAGAAATCGATGAAAAATTTACTGAGAAAAAACGCAAATTAACGGCAGGTGATGACTTAACGCATGGCGTGCAAAAAATCGTCAAAGTGTACTTGGCAGTAAAACGTCGTATTCAGCCAGGTGACAAAATGGCGGGTCGTCATGGTAACAAAGGGGTGGTATCACGTATTATGCCGATTGAAGACATGCCATATGATGAAAACGGTAACCCAGTGGATGTGGTGTTAAACCCACTAGGCGTACCATCGCGGATGAACGTCGGTCAGATTCTAGAAACTCACTTAGGTGGTGCAGCACGGGGTTTGGGCATCAAAATTGACGAGATGATCAAACAACAAGCAGCAGTTGCTGAGTTACGTGATTTCTTAGACAAAATCTATAACCAAATTGGCGGCGAGCAAGTGGATTTAGGCAGCATCAGTGATGAGGAAATCATTACGATGTCAAAAAATCTACGTGCAGGCGTACCAATGGGTACGGCAGTATTTGATGGCGCTAAAGAACAGCAAATCAAAGGCTTGCTAGAATTAGCGGGTATGCCAACCTCGGGTCAGCAAGTATTGTTTGATGGTCGTACCGGTCAACAGTTTGATCGTCCTGTAACCGTGGGTTATATGTACATGCTCAAACTCAACCACTTGGTTGACGACAAAATGCACGCACGTTCAACGGGTTCTTACTCACTGGTTACCCAGCAGCCATTGGGTGGTAAAGCCCAGTTTGGTGGTCAGCGCTTCGGTGAGATGGAGGTTTGGGCACTTGAAGCTTACGGTGCTGCTTATACATTGCAAGAGATGTTGACGGTGAAATCCGATGACGTCGAAGGTCGTACCCGTATGTATAAAAACATCGTTGATGGTGAACAAAACATGTCAGCCGGTATGCCAGAATCGTTCAACGTATTGACCAAAGAGATTAAGTCATTAGGTATCAATATTGAGTTAAAAGATCATAGCAAAAGTAAAAACTAAGCCGTGATTGTAAGTATGGCGGCTTTAATAAGGTCGCTATACTAAAACTCAATAGTTTACCTTGTTAATGACAAACGAATAAAAATTAACCTTAAATTGAAAGTCAATCTGTAGCGACCTTCAATTTAATCGATGGAGAAGCAGTTTGAAAGACTTATTAGACATCATGAAAAGCCCTGCCGACTCTGGTAACCAAGAGTTCGACAGCATTCAAATTTCTCTTGCCTCACCTGACACCATCAAATCTTGGTCGCATGGGGAAGTTAAAAAGCCTGAAACCATCAACTATCGTACTTTCAAACCAGAACGTGATGGTCTTTTTTGTGCCAAAATTTTTGGACCTGTTAAAGACTACGAATGCTTGTGTGGTAAATACAAACGCCGTAAATTCCAAGGCGTGATCTGTGAAAAATGTGGCGTTGAAGTGACCGCCGCCAAAGTACGCCGCGATCGTATGGGTCACATTGAGCTAGCAAGCCCAGTTGCGCATATTTGGTTCTTAAAATCATTACCAAGCCGTATCGGTCTATTACTTGATATGACTTTACGTGATATCGAGCGCGTATTGTATTTTGAAAGCTATGTAGTGACTGACGCAGGTTTAACTAGCCTTGAAAAATATCAGTTGCTCGATGATGAAGATTACTTCAAAGCTCTTGAAGAGTTTGGTGATGAGTTCACTGCAAAAATGGGTGCTGAAGCGGTTCAAGACTTGCTGCGTGATATTGACGTGGATTTGGAAATCGACCAGTTACGTGAAGAAATTCCGAATACAGGTTCAGAAACCAAACTTAAAAAAATGTCAAAACGCCTAAAATTGCTTGAGTCATTCCGTGATTCAAACAATAAGCCTGAGTGGATGGTAATGACGGTGTTACCTGTATTGCCACCTGATTTGCGTCCATTGGTACCGCTTGAAGGGGGTCGTTTTGCCACTTCAGACTTAAATGACTTATACCGCCGCGTCATTAACCGTAACAACCGTTTAAAACGCTTGTTAGAGCTCAATGCGCCTGACATCATCGTACGTAACGAAAAACGTATGTTACAAGAGTCAGTGGATGCGCTGCTTGACAATGGTCGCCGCGGTCGTGCGATTACAGGTAGCAACAAACGTCCTTTGAAATCTTTAGCCGATATGATTAAAGGTAAACAAGGTCGTTTCCGTCAAAACCTTCTTGGTAAACGTGTTGACTATTCAGGTCGTTCGGTCATTACAGTGGGTCCATACCTGCGTCTACACCAATGTGGCTTGCCTAAAAAAATGGCACTTGAACTGTTCAAACCCTTTACTTATGCCAAACTTTTGCAAAATGGCATCGCGACTACTATCAAAGCCGCTAAGAAAATGGTTGAGCGTGAAGAACCGGCAGTGTGGGATATGCTTGCCAGCGTGATTCGTGAACACCCAGTGCTACTGAACCGTGCACCGACCCTCCATCGTTTGGGTTTACAAGCATTTGAGCCTGTACTGATTGAAGGTAAAGCAATTCAGCTACATCCCCTAGTTTGTAGCGCGTTCAACGCCGACTTTGATGGTGACCAAATGGCGGTACACGTACCGTTAACTTTGGAGGCCCAGCTTGAAGCCCGTGCCTTGATGATGTCAACCAACAACATCTTGTCACCTGCCAATGGTGAGCCAATCATCACGCCATCACAAGACGTGGTATTGGGGTTGTATTACATCAGCCGCTCGCACATCAATGCCAAAGGCGAAAACATGACTTTCTCAAACGTGAAAGAAGTGTATCGCGCGCTAGGTACTGGTGATTTAAGCGTCAATGCGAAAATTAAAGTACGTATTGAAGAAACCACGTATGACGAAGAAGGCAATGCCAATACCGTTACCAAAATGGTTGATACCGTTGCGGGTCGCTGTTTAATTTGGAATATTACCCCAAAAGGTATGAGCTTTGATGAAGTCAACAAAGAGATGACTAAGAAAAACATCGCTCGCCTTATCAATTCTTGCTACCGCAAAATGGGCGTGAAAGACAGCGTCATGTTTGCTGACCAATTGATGTATTTGGGTTTTGCCCAAGCGACGTTGTCAGGTGTATCTATTGGTATGGAAGATATGCTCATTCCACCTACCAAAAACAAAATCATCGAAGCGGCGGATGCGGAAGTTCGTGAGATTGAAAGCCAGTTTGAACAAGGCTTCGTGACCGCGGGTGAACGTTATAACAAAGTCATTGATATTTGGTCACGTACCAATGACCAAATCGCCAAAGCGATGATGGATAACCTATCACAAGATACCGTTGTCAATAGCCAAGGTGAAGCGGAAAAAGAAAAATCGTTTAACTCGATTTATATCATGTCGGATTCAGGGGCGCGTGGTAGTGCCGCACAGATTCGTCAGTTGGCAGGTATGCGTGGTCTGATGGCAAAACCAGACGGCTCGATTATTGAAACCCCAATTAAAGCTAACTTCCGTGAAGGCTTAAGCGTTTTACAGTACTTTATCTCGACGCACGGTGCCCGTAAAGGTCTAGCTGATACGGCACTCAAAACAGCAAACTCAGGTTACTTAACCCGTCGTTTGGTTGACGTTGCACAAGATTTGGTTATCACCCAGCCTGATTGTGGTACCGATAAAGGTATCTTGATGAAGCCACACATTGAGGGTGGTGAAATCATTGAACAATTGGCTGACCGCGTGCTAGGTCGAGTTACCGCCAAAGATGTGATGTCAAATAAAACAGGCGAACTAGCCATCCCATCAGGTACCCTGCTGGATGAGCATTGGGTAAAAGTACTTGATGAACATGGTATTGACGAAGTTTGGGTACGTTCTGTGATTACTTGTGAAGTGCCACATGGTGTCTGTTCACAATGTTATGGTCGTGACTTAGCACGTGGTCACCGCGTCAATATTGGTGAGTCTGTGGGTGTCATGGCAGCGCAATCAATCGGTGAGCCGGGTACCCAGCTAACCATGCGTACCTTCCACGTGGGTGGTGCCGCGAGCGCCGCAGCCGTGGAAAACAGTATTCAGGTTAATAAAGGCGGTACTGTTCGCTTCCAAAACTTGAAATCTGTAAGCCATGCCGACGGTCATTTGGTGGTAGTTTCTCGCTCTGCAGAAATTAGTATTACCGATGAATTGGGCCGTGAGCGTGAGCGCTATAAAGCACCGTATGGTTCGTCAATTCTAGTGGCTGATGGAACTGAAGTTACCCCAGGTCAAACCATTGGTAAATGGGATCCGCATACCCATCCAATCATTACCGAGGTATCAGGTACCGCACGCTTTAGCGAAATCACCGATGGCTTAACCGCCACCATGAAAATCGATGAAGCAACAGGCATGAGCTCATACGAAATCTTAGCGACCAAAGACCGCCCAAGCTCGGGTAAAGATTTACGTCCTGCGATTATCCTTGATACTAAAGAGGGTAAAGAAGTGGTGTATTTCTTACCACAGCAAACCATCATTCGTGTGCGTGAAGGCGATGAGGTAACAACAGGTTCGATTTTAGGTCGTGTACCACAAGAATCATCAGGTACCAAAGATATTACCGGTGGTCTACCACGTGTTGCTGACTTGTTTGAAGCGCGTCGTCCAAAAGATCATGCGATTATGGCGGAAATGAGTGGTACAGTAAGCTTTGGTAAAGACACCAAAGGTAAAAACCGCTTTATCATCACCAATGATGATGGCGAAGTGCATGAAGAGTTGATTCCAAAATGGCGTCAAATCAACGTGTTTGAGGGTGAACGTGTTGAGCGTGGTGAGGTGATTGCCGATGGTCCACAAAACCCGCACGATATCTTACGCTTAAAAGGTGAAACTGAGCTTGCCAATTACATCGTCAATGAAGTACAAGACGTTTACCGCTTACAAGGGGTAAAAATCAACGACAAGCATATTGAAGTGATTATTCGTCAGATGCTACGTAAAGTTGAAGTTACCGATGGAGGTGACTCAAGCTACTTCAAAGGTGACCAAGCTGAATACGCTGATATCGTCGCCATGAACAAAAAACTCGACGAAGAGAACAAGTTCCCAGTCAAGTTTGACCGTTTATTGCTCGGTATCACCAAAGCCTCATTGGCAACTGAAAGCTTTATTTCTGCGGCGTCATTCCAAGAAACAACGCGCGTATTGACGGCGGCAGCAGTTACTGGCAAGATTGATGACTTACGCGGTCTAAAAGAAAACGTGGTTGTCGGTCGCTTGGTCCCATCAGGTACTGGTCTAGCTTACCATGCCCAGCGTCTAGAGAGCGGTAAAACCACCGCCACAGAAGCTACTGAAAATCAGCAGCTAGAAGCATTAGACACCTTGTTTGCCGAAAACATGGAGCCTGCGTCAATGTCATTTGAAGACAAATTTGCTGAAGAGTTTAATAGCCAAGATGCAAAATAATCGTTAATCAGTCATAAAAAGGCCGGTGCTTGCAACTGGCCTTTTTTTTCATCAAAATATCCGTATCAAATGTCTAAGGAAACAATATGGCAGGTCGTGTTGCACGTTATCAAGCAGATAGAACCAATCAAAAAATGTATTTTTGCCGAATTTATTGTCAGCAAGCTGAGCAGACCCAGAAGGGTCAGTTACAAGAGGCGCATATAGAGAGCGCGCTTATGCATTTGTACAGCGGGTATTTGGCATTTTTACAGGAAGTAGCACGCTATTATAATTTAACTATGCTAAACCCCAGTCTGCAATCAATTAGTGATGCGTTGGAAACTAAAACCCAAGTATCACCTGAAGTCATGCGGTTAAAGCAACTATTAGCTAATGATTATTTGGGCGATATCGAAAAAGCATGGCAGCAAATTATCTATAAACCTGTGCCCCAAAACCTCGGCAATGAGAGTGATGAAAGCAACAAAAATGCTAAACTGCCAGTGATTGATGTTATGGCAAGCCCATCAAGTACCAATATTTCAGTCGATATGATTCGCCAATGGCGTGGCGATTTGGTTGATACTATCGATAGTTTGCGAGAAGGGATGATTGAATTTTAATTGTTTAATCAACCTTGGTGCTTAGCAAAGACCATAAAAAAGCTCGATAATTAATCGAGCTTTTTTATTAACGACTCATTCATTCAGTGGTTTATTGCTATTTAACTGAGCGTAGTTGATATTGTTACCCGTCGTGGGCATCGGCACGGATGCTTGTTCCTCAGGGCGTTTTCGGGTAACCGCTTGCGGGGGTTTACTGTCATCACTGGTGATTTCATTGCCCTTGCTATCGACGCGTCTAGTACCATTGTCAGTAAGCTCAATGGTTTCCTGCTCTTGTTTTTTGGATTTGGCGCGATTATTCACTGATACCCATTCCACAGGTTGACCTTTGAGCATTTTAGAGGTGAAATCCATCCAAATAGGTAGCGCCGCCACGCCACCAAATTCTTTTTTACCCATACCGATCGGTTGGTCAAAACCGACCCAAACTGTCGTCACCATTCTAGGGTGGATACCAGCAAACCACGCATCTTTGGCATCATTGGTAGTACCTGTCTTGCCACCTACATCTGAGCGACCTAACGCCCGCGCCTTAATCGCGGTACCGCGCTGGATGACATCACGTAAGATATTCGCCATTTGGAATGCCACATTAGAAGAAAGAATACGGGGCGCTTGCTGCGCTGCAATATACTGAATAGGCATGGGTTTTAGCTTATCAGTGTCGGGACCTGCATCATATAACTGCGCTTCAAGGGACGCTTGGCGTGCTAGCATTTGCTGAGTGCTAGCTTCTAATGCCGCTTCTTCTTTGCTAATTTTTTTCTTATCTTGTTTGTCTAAATTTTCTGGTTCTTTGGTTTTAGCCAGTGGGTTTGCGTTGAATAAATCAGATTTTTCAGTCGCTTTATCGCCTGCTTGCATGTTTTTACTTTGACCACTTAACAAAGCAGTTTGTTGTTCTTGGAATGCTGTTAAGTTGTCTTCATTGGTTTGCTGTAAATCATTGTTAAAGCATACTGCACAGGCTTGTTTTGGGTTGGCTTGGTATTGCAGCTTACCGTTGTAGTCAAAAATCTGCTGAATAAAATAAGGTTGAATACGGTGACCGCCATTGGCAAAGGTCGCATAGCCCGTAGCCATCTGTAATGGGGTCGCTTCACCAGAACCGAGTGCCAATGATAACGTGTTTGGCATGCGTTCTTTTTCCAACCCAAATTCATTGAGTAGCTCACGTGTATCAGAGATACCCGCTGAACGTAGCACTCGAATCGATACTAGGTTGCGCGATAGGTATAAACCTTTACGCAGTGGAATCATCCCCAAATTGCGCCCATCTGAGTTCTTGGGTTTCCAAGAACCGACGGTCAATGGATCATCAGATATCATGGTATCTGGGCTAAAGCCTTTTTCTAGGGCAGTGGTGTAGACTAATGGCTTGATGGTTGAGCCTGGTTGGCGATAGCCTTGAATGGCGCGGTTAAATTTACTTTTATTAAAATCAAAGCCACCAACGACCGCAAGTAACGCGCCAGTTTCTGGATTGACCGATACTAGGCTGCCTTCAACGGCTGGAATTTGCACCAAGCTCCAACTGGTGTTGTCAGCATTTGATGTGACATACACAATATCATGCAGGTTAACGATGTTGTTTGAGATAAATGCTGAGTTCGGATTGCGATAGTGCAATGTCGCCCAGCGCATGTTTGACCAAGGCACTTTAATCTGGGTACCGTCTTTCATGACCGCATCAAAGCCATTGCCAGGATAGACTTTGGTGACTTCAACCGGATAAAAAGAATGGATAACCGGGAAATTGGCAAGCTTGCCAAGTTTTTCTTTATCTTTTGTATTAGCAGGGGCGCCGCGCCAACCGTGGCGGCGATCATACGCAAATAGACCGCGTTTAATGGCGTTTTCTGCAATTTCTTGTGCTTCGCTATTAATGGTAAGCTTCACACGCCAGCCCGAATTGATGACAGCTTCGCCATATTGCTCTACCAATGAGGCACGGGTCATTTCCGCCAAATACGGTAAGTTTTTATCAAGCTTTGCTTGGTATAGGCGCAGTCCGATGGGTGCGGCAACCGCTTCGTCGTGTTGCACTTGGCTAATTGCGCCATTTTTAAGCATCTGACCCAAAATCCAGTTGCGCCGCTCTAACGCGCGCTCAGGGTTGGCAACAGGATTGTATTTGGATGGCGCTTTTGGCAGACCGGCAATCATTGCCATTTCAGCAATGGTTAGGTTATTTAATGATTTACTATAATATTGCTTAGCGGCAGCTTTAATCCCATACGCACCTTGACCCAAATAGATTTTATTAACATATAAGGTCATGATGTCTTGTTTGGATAGCTTTTCTTCAATTTTACGGGCTAAAAATAACTCCGTTAATTTACGATTCAGGGTACGTTCGGAGGATAAAAAATAATTTTTGGCAACCTGCTGGGTAATCGTTGACCCACCTGTCTGGCTATCCTCGCTCACCGCTTCGGTCAGTGCGCGCCCAATGCCCTTAATACTGATACCACTGTGCTGAAAAAATGACGAATCTTCGGCCGCTAAAAAAGCATTAACCATATTTTTGGGAATTTGCTCATAACTCACTGGCAGAGACATATCATTACCGTATTGACCAATTAATTGGTTGTCCTCGGTATAGATTTGTAGTGGCATTGACAGCTTGGCTTTTTTAAGGTCGTCTAAGCTTGGCAGGCTAGGTGATATATACATCGCCATACCATAAAAACCGATGGGGAAAGCTAATACCAAAATAAAAAGAAACGCTAAAATTGCAACCAAGAGATTGAGTAAAAATTTCATCCAAGTAAAGGTAGCAGCAGTCGACTGGGTCATAAAGTCATTAGCTCAAAGCAAAATAAAGCCCCATTATACCTAAAAAAATTTGAGTTCTGTGAAAAATCTATTTTGCTTTTATATTGTTTTTAAGCCATCTAATAAATTAGTCATAACTAAAGGTTGAATCTCTAAAGTTTCTAAAGTATTGTAGCGTAGTAAAAATCACGTTACCGAACTTAGTATACAAGGAACAAACTTGTGAGGTTATTTACAAAAAACAACAAGCTAGTCGTTGGGGTAGATATCACCACCACTGCGATAAAAATGGTTGAAATAACACGGCAGCAAGGTCTATTTCATTTAAGAAATTACGGCATTGAACCGTTACCCCGCGGTGCAGTTGTGGATAAAAATATTGTAGATATTGACGCGGTCAGTGACGCCCTCGCAAGATTATCCCGTGGTAGCGGTTTTTCTAGTAAACATATCGCGACAGCCGTATCAGGGTCTTCGGTCATTAGCAAAATTATTGAGATGGAAGCGGATCTCACAGAGCTTGAAAGAGAATCTCGTATCCGTCTGGATGCTGACCAATATATTCCCTATCCTTTATCAGAAGTTAATTTAGATTTTGAAGTGATAGGTCCTTCAGCCACGCCTGATATGTGTAAGGTATTGTTAGTTGCTTCTCGCACTGAAAACGTCGACCAGCGTGTCGATGCGGGTGCTTTGGCGGGAATGGAAACTAAAATTGTGGATGTAGAGGCTTACGCAGTTGAACGCGCCTTTCAATTAATGGTCGATAGCTTGCCAGGTCAACCTGAGCATGTAGCCCTCATTGATATCGGGCACAGCCAAACCACACTTTATATTGCAAAAGACGGGGAGTTTGTGTACAGCCGTGAACAGCTTTTTGGTGGCGCCCAGTTAACTGAAAGTATTCAAAGCCGTTATGGTTTGACGTTCGAGGAGGCGATGATTAATAAGCGCACCCTGTCATTGCCAGATGATTACTATACGGATGTATTAATGCCATTTTTAGATGCCATTGTGCAGCAAATCACCCGCTCGCTGCAGTTTTATTTTTCATCCAGCCAAAATAGCCAAGTAGATTATATTTTGTTGGGTGGGGGCAGTGCCAGCATTGCGGGTCTAGCAAGCATGGTTGAACAAAAACTTGGTACCCGCACAGGTATTGCCAATGCATTTTCAAATATGACGATTAATAACCATATCAACACTGAATTACTGATTATGGACGCGCCAAGCTTAATAGCGGCTTGTGGCTTGGCGTTACGGAGTTTTGATTAATGGCAAAGATTAATTTACTTCCTTGGCGTCAAGAACTTCGAGAACGTAGAAACCGTGAGTTTATGACTTTAGTGGTTGCGGTATTGTTTTTATCGCTACTCGGTGCCTTTGCAGCATGGAGTTACTATAAAAATACCCTAGAAAACCAGCAGCTTGCTAATGAACGCATCAAACAAGAAAACGCTAATTTGGACAAGGCGTTAAAAGAAATCGAAACCCTTGAGCAGCAGCGTGATGATATCATCGCGCGTATGAAAGTGATTCAAGACTTGCAAGGTCGTCGCCCTGTGCCTGTTCGTATTTGGGACGATATTGCCAGAATTATCCCCGCACAAATGTATTTAACCAGCATGAAGCGTGAAGCTGATACCATCACCTTTACCGGTCAAGCCGACAACCCGAATGTGATTTCAACATTTATACGCAGTCTTGATGGAACCCAGTGGTTAGAAAAATCGGCGGTGGTCAGTATACAGCAGCCCAATGCAGTGGCTTATCAAGCCCCCACACCCGCACCCGCTGCCGGTAACATCAGCGCTAGCAGTACCAGCGCAACATTACCAGAAGCCAATTACGTGACTTTTGTGGTAACAACCATGGTTAAGCAAACCGACGTCGCCAGTGCCACCGCTGCAAGTGGCGTTGCAGCAAGTGCGAGTAAGGAGAAATAACGGTGAAATTAACCAATCCGCTAAAAAGACCGAGACTCGTCAAAAAACCTGTTCAAATTACCGCAAAAAAATCGTTTGATGTTAAAGCCTTCGCCGAGAGCTTTAAATCACTAGACCAAAACAATTATGGTAGCTGGCCTGTGCCTGTTAAGGTTACCGTCTTGCTATTTATGGTCGCTGTTATCGCCTTTTTAACTTGGTTTTTACCGATTAGTACCAAACGTGAGGAGATTGCCGCTGCCGAAGCGGAGCAGCAAACCTTGCTCGATCAATATCGCCAAAAAGAATCCAAAGCACGTCATTTAAAAGAATATCAAGCGCAAGTATTAAAAATGCAGTCTGATTTTAAAGAACTGCTCAATCAATTACCCAAAGACACCCGTATTTCTGACCTAGTGGATGGGATTAATATGGTTGGTGTGGGCAGCAATGTCAAATTTCAGGATATCAAAGTTGAGCCAGAAGTGTCGCAAGAGTTCTTTATTGAGCAGCCAATTCGTATTGCCGCTTTAGGAGATTATCACCAATTTGGGTCATTCATTAGTGGGCTTGCTAAACTACCTCGCATTATTACCTTACATGACTTTGAAGTCACCAACCCTAGTCCTAGCCTAGACAAGCTACCAGAAACCAATCTTGTTTTGAACGTTAAAACTTATCGTTCAAAAGAGCTAACTGAAGAAGAATTGAAAAAGGCACAAAAAGATAATCAAAAAAATCCAGCTGGGTCTGACAATAAAGGAAGCAAATAATGGCAATAAATAAAAAATCGCTCACTATTTGCTTAGCGCTATTAGCCCTCTTATCTGGCTGTACCGACCGTGTCGGTTTGGCAGAGCAACAAATGCAGGACATCCGTCAACAGCCGGCGCAACCGGTAAAGCCACCACCGACACCTGAAGTGGTACAAGAGTTTAATTACAGCGCTTCACAGCTGCGTAGCCCATTTATGCCGCCCAGTTTAATGCTGCAAGCCAATCAAGTACAGCAAATGCAAGGAGTCAGACCTGATGTAACCCGACTCAAAGAGCCGCTTGAACAATTTGAGTTGAATGAGCTTACCTATAAAGGTACGATGGTGTCATCATCTGGCGAGGTATATGGTCTTGTTCAACGCCCAGATGGCGGCATTGCCAGTGTCAAAGTGGGTAATTATATGGGTAAAAATGATGGGCGTATTGCAGAGATTACGCCAACCCAAATTAACTTAATTGAAATCATACCAGACAGTCGTGTCGGCTATGTCGAAAAACCAAACTCAATTGTTGCCGCAGTTAGTCAATAAAACAAAGGGATAACTCAATGAATTTTAATGCCTATCCATTTCGAACTTCAACGTCTAAGCTAGCGGTAGCGATGAGTGCGATGTTAGTATCTAGCAGCGTGTTTGCAGCTGATACCATTAGAAATATCTCGGTTACCACGCCGAGCGCTATGTTAACAGAGCTCAATATCGACTTTGCTAATAGTGCTGTGACCCCGACGGCTTATGAACTTGTCTCACCTACACGACTGGTGTTGGATTTTCCCAATGTGAATAATCAAATTTCATCACGGATGCAAACTTATAACAAAGGCTATGTCAACAATGTCACCACGCTGACCAATGACAGTATGACACGTATGATTATTGAACTGTCAAATCAAGCAACCTATAGTACGCGTGTGGTCAATAATCGCCTCGTTGTCTCCATGCAGCCGAAGGGAAGCACCCCTGCAGTAACCACCGTAGCTACCAATCCAGCAATCGTTTCACCTGTGGTGACTACCCCCGTCGTTGTGAGTCAGCCCGCAGTAGTAGCGCCTGCTGTCGTCGTGACTGAACCTGTTCCTGCCCCTGTGATTGTCACGCCGCCGCCTGTGGTCGTGCAAACGCCACCACCTGTTGCCGTCGTGACCCAAACACCAAAAGTCGCGCCACCCGCCAATACCATGGTAGTCAAAGTCAATCCTTTATTAAATCCTGCTGCCGCGGTTGTTCAACAATATAACTATGATGGTCTAGCGGCGATTAATTTTAATGGTACCTCGAACGGCGGCGGTAATATTAGCGTTAATTTGGTAAATGACAGTATCCCTGTGGATGTGCAGCGCATGGGTGACGAGTTAGTCATTCGTCTGACAGGCGCCACCATTCCCAGTCGCCTCCAAAAACAAATGACCGTAGGTAATGGCTTGGTGCGTGATGTTATCGCAACCAACCAAGGACGCAATGGCGTGATTCGTGTTGCCATGACAGGCGATTATGACTATAAAGCCTTTCAAACAGGCAATCAGCTAAATATCAATATCGATCCCCCCAAACGTCTGCGCGAGCCGACTATTGAAGAACGTACCTACAGCGGGGCACCTTTATCACTAGAGTTTCAAGATGTCAGCGTGCGGACGATTTTAGAAGTGTTGGCACAACATACCAATACCAATATTGTTGCCAGTGACAGCGTCAGTGGTAATATTACCTTGCGTCTGATTAACGTGCCTTGGGATCAAGCCTTAGATATTATCCTAAAAAGTAAAAATTTGGATAAACGGGTTAATGGTAATGTGATTTGGGTGGCACCGGCGGCAGAACTTGCCAAACAAGAAGCCGATGAGTTAAAAGCGCAACAAGAGAAAAAAGTGTTAGATCCACTGCGTACCGAATATATCCGACTCAACTATGCCAAAGCAGAAAATGTACGAACACTGATTGAAGCAGGTAGAGCAACATCCGATCGTTCTAGTGGCAGCAGCTCATTGTTAACAGACAGAGGTACAGTCACAATCGATAGCAGAACCAACACCTTAATTGTTAAAGACACCGCTGAAACCATCAGCAACATCCGTGATTTGATTAGTAAAATCGATATCGCCGTCAAACAAGTGATGATTGAAGCTCGTATTGTGAGTGCGACAGACACCTTTAGTAAAGAACTTGGGGTGAAATGGGGAATTTTATCGCAAGGCGCGGCAAGTAATCGCAACCTGCTAGTGGGTGGTAATTTAAGTACCATTGATAACCTTAAGACTTATACCACGGCTACGAATGCCGATGGTACTACCTATCCAGTCTATAGTGGTCTCACTGCCGCTAATAACCTCAGTGTCAATTTGGGGGCAACCAACGCCGCAGGCTCGATTGCCTTTGGCTTGTTGAGCATTTCAGATTTACTATTAGATTTAGAATTGTCAGCCATGCAAGCGGATAACAAAGGTGAAGTCATCTCCAGTCCAAAAGTGCTAACCGCCGACAAACAAACCGCCAAAATCATGTCAGGCACACAAATCCCTTATCAAGAAGCCTCTGCCAGTGGGGCGACCTCAACGAGCTTTATCGAAGCGGCATTGAGTCTTGAAGTGACCCCTAATATTACCCCTGAAGGTCGTATTGGTCTGGATTTGAGTATTGAAAATGGTTCACCAACCATCATCAATGGTGCGACAGCGGTTTCTAAAGATTCGATTAAAACCAATGTAGTCGTCGATGATGGTCAAACGGTTGTGCTCGGTGGCGTTTTTAAAAATACCTTAGGTAACGATGTGACTAAAATCCCTTTCTTAGGGGATTTACCTTATGTTGATCGCTTCTTTAAACGCACCTCAAAAAGCAATAACAAGCAAGAATTATTGATTTTTGTGACCCCAAAATTGGTGAATGACACGGGTCGTATCAATTAATTGACACCGCAACAGACGTTTTGTATAACAAAATAGTCTTATAGCGCATTGCCACAAATCACAGTATAATGTTTTCAATATATTATAGAGTGATTTGTGGTTTTTTTATGGAGTGTAATCAACCTAAGCCGTTAATTATTTTGATTGGTCCAATGGGTGCGGGTAAGACCACAATTGGTAAACTGTTGGCGCAGCAACTTGGATTTACGTTTTATGACAGTGATCAGGAGATAGAACGCGTCTCAGGTGCCAGTATTAGCTGGATTTTTGAGAAAGAGGGTGAAGTAGGGTTTCGTCAACGCGAAACACGTGTGCTTGATAAACTAACCCAGCTCGATCATATCGTACTAGCCACAGGCGGTGGGGCAGTTACTATCGCTGAAAATCACCATTTTTTAAAACGTGGTATAATCATCTATCTGCGGGCAGAAGTTGACATTCAATATGAACGCACTTGTCGTGACCGTAACCGTCCGTTATTACAAATAGACAATCCTAAGCAAAAGCTAACCGAGCTTTTTTGTAAACGTGACCCAATTTATCAGCAGCTTGCCGACATCACCATTGTTACGGGTCATAGCTCCCCAAAAAAAATGGTTCATGATATTTTGCTGCAATTGCAAGACGCCAATATAACCGTCTAAATGTAGCACTGTAGATATGACAAGCTAATTGATGACAACCTGCTAGATGCCAAAAAGATAACATTGATATGAGTACTGCCATGCGCCGTGAGTTAATTGTCCATACACGTTCACACGACTATCCCATTTTTATTGGGGAAAATCTCATCGAAACCTTTGAGTTTGCTGACTATATTGGCGGCAAACAAGTATTGGTTGTAACCAATGAGACAGTTGCACCCCTATATCTTGATAAACTCGTCGCACGTCTGCCTGCAGATAAACTCATTAAGACTTGTATTTTACCTGATGGTGAGCAATATAAAACCCAGCAAAGCATTGACCGTATTTATGATCAGTTGATGGAAAATCATTTTAACCGTGACTGTACGCTGATTGCCCTTGGCGGTGGCGTCATTGGTGATATGGTAGGTTTTGCGGCAGCAAGTTTTATGCGCGGTGTGGATTTTATCCAAATCCCCACAACGTTGTTATCGCAAGTGGATTCTAGCGTGGGCGGCAAAACAGGCATCAATCATCGCTTGGGCAAAAATATGATTGGCGCGTTTTGGCAGCCGCGTCTTGTTTTGGCAGATATGACCACCTTAAAGACCTTGCCACCGCGTGAATTATCAGCAGGGTTAGCGGAAGTCATTAAATACGCGTTAATCGGCGACGTGGCGTTTTTGGCTTGGCTTGAAACCCATATAACGTCGTTACGCGCGCTCGATTTGAATTTATTAGCCCAAGCGGTACTGATTTCTTGCCAGCATAAAGCAGATATTGTGGCGCAAGATGAGTTTGAAGCTAATACACGCGCGCTACTTAATTTTGGTCATACCTTTGGTCATGTGATTGAAACGCATGAAGGTTATGGCAATTGGCTGCACGGTGAAGCAGTCGCGGTAGGTATGATTCAAGCGATGCAGTTGTCACAAAAACAAGGGTGGCTTAGCGCCGACGATGTTGACAGAGCCAGTGCTTTAATCGCCTGTGCTGATTTACCCACCCATCCGCCAGTCATTGAGGTGGACACAGCACTGGATTTGATGGGGCATGATAAAAAAGTCAAATCTGGCAAAATTCGTCTCGTATTACTAGAACAATTGGGACAAGCGGTATTGACGTCAGCGTATGATCCAGCGTTACTGACAGACGTGCTGGCTTTGACTGACAAACCTAATTGATATAAATTTTATAGATGGGTTAAAGCGTCCTATCGGGCGTTAACCTTACCTCAGACAGAAGGTTGTTTTATGGTGCATTCTTTATCTACGCTGTATCGTTCATGGGCATTTAAAGTGACCACTTGGCTGATTTTAGCGGCGATTGCAGGCGGCTTGACGGTCATGGTGTGGATTGCCTCTGCAGTAAAGCCTGCCAAAAGTGCGGTGAAAGCAGCGAGTAATGCCAATCAAAATCAAGATCCCACCGCGCTCCTATTGGCCAAAACACCTGAAGAGCTCAATACCAAAGTTAGACCCATCAAATTTGATGCGGTGATTCGTGATATGCGCAACTATCCTAAAGAATTTAAGGACAGTCGCTTTATCAAGGCCAATAACGGTAAATGGACAGTTCAAGTCATGAACGTGGTGGAGCACGAAGTGGTCACCGATTACCTAAATAGCCGTGACGATCGTGATAAATTTAATTATTTTCGTATCGTTGATGCGCATAACCAAAAACGCTTTGTGGTCACCTATGGCGTATTTGGCTCAGTACAAGAAGCAGTTGGCGCGGCTAAAGTAGTGAATTTTAATTTACCAAAAGAGGTCAAAGCATTTCCTGAGGAATTTAAAATGTATGCTCCACAAATGGATGAGTATGAAGTCGCGCCGCCCCTTCGTGATGTCGGTAAGACAGCCGCGCGAGAAGTCAAACTAAACGCCACACCAAAATTATTGCCTGCGCCAAAAGCCAAAGTTGAACGACAACCACAAGCTGCGACCCCTAGAGCAGCAGAACCAAAACGCGTAGCACCAAAAACTAGCATTGAAAAGTCAGCCAATCCGCAAGAGACCCTTTCTATCCAAGAAGGTAAAGTGATTGCTGAAAGTAACAGTAACGACTCAAATGTCACCCGTTCAGAACCAAAAGTTATCAATAGCAAGAACGATAATGCTGAAGTTAAACCCAAACAAACCCACAGCAAGCCGGCTGAAGAAAAGCCAAAACCGAAAGATGCCTCAAAGGATAGCATGGGCGAGTTAATCAAGCAGAAGTCCCAAGCCAACTAGTGAGGTTAGACAGGTTGGTTCAGTTTGGTTTTCAAATAACAGTGGATTTTTTCACCCTTTTTCGTTAATATAACGAAGGGTATCATTTTTATTTCTTATGGTACATATAGATAACAAACATGACGGTTATCTATTCCAATCTTTTATGATTCAATAGCAAACATTGCACATATTTATAGTATGCCCATTTCTTTGCTACCAGCTTGTTAAGGGAACACGCTTATGTCTTTAAATCAGTATTCAGATCAGCATAATCTTTACCAACCCGATGTGTTCAAAGACAACTGTGGGTTTGGTTTGATTGCGCATACCCATGGTGAAGCTAGTCATGACTTAGTGCAAACAGCGATTCATAGTTTAAGCTGTATGACCCACCGCGGTGGCGTGGCAGCCGATGGTAAGACAGGCGATGGTTGTGGTCTATTGATTGCGACGCCCAAAGTATTTTTTAAAAAAATCGCATCAGACAATGGCTTTACCCTAAACGAAATTTTTGCCGTAGGTACGGTATTTGTTAACCTTGACAAAGCATTAGCACAGCAAAGCCAAGATGCACTAAGCCAAGCGATTGAAGCACAAGGTTTGCTAGTCGCTGGCTGGCGAGATGTGCCGGTTGATTTAAGTATCGTGGGTGACATTGCCCGTGAATCACTCCCAGGCTTTAAACAAATTTTAGTTAATTGCCCAATCAATATGGACGAGGCAACGTTTAACCGTAAATTATTCGTTGCACGCCGCAAAGCAGAAATCGCGCTGAAAGATGACCCGTTATTTTATGTGACTTCATTGACCTCACAAGTGGTTATCTATAAAGGCTTGGTCATGCCTGCCGATTTACCCGCGTTTTTCTTGGATTTACAAGACGAACGTTTGGCGTCACACATTGTGGTATTCCACCAACGTTTCTCAACCAATACCCTGCCAAGATGGCCATTAGCACAGCCTTTTCGCTATCTTGCCCACAATGGTGAATTAAACACGATTGATGGTAACCGTGACTGGGCAGTCGCTCGTACGCCAAAATTTGTCACCGATTTGATTCCAGAGCTGCAAGAATTACAGCCACTCGTCAACCGTGTGGGCTCTGACTCATCAAGCTTAGACAATATGCTTGAAGTACTGGTGTCAGGGGGCATGGATTTATTCCGTGCGCTTTCTATCCTCGTGCCACCCGCTTGGCAAAATGTTGACACGATGGACATGGATTTACGCGCGTTTTATGAGTTTTACTCACAGCACATGGAAGCGTGGGATGGCCCAGCCGGCCTAGTGATCCAAGATGGTCGCTATGCGGTTTGTATGCTTGACCGCAATGGTTTACGTCCATCACGTTGGGTGACGACCAAAAATGGCTATATCACCGTGGCTTCAGAAATCGGTACTTGGGATTATCAGCCTGAAGACGTGATTGCTAAAGGTCGTGTCGGACCGGGTCAAATGCTAGTGATTGACACTGAAACTGGTAACATCATGGACACCAAAGCAGTGGGTCGTCAGCTGAAAAAAGCCCACCCATATCGCCTATGGTTACGTGAAAATGCGGTACGTCTACGAGATGATGAGCAGCTAGAAGAAAAAGCTTATGAGCAACGTGAAACAGGCGAGCATCTGTTAGCGCTGCAAAAAATGTTTCATATCACCAATGAAGAACGCACAGAAATTATCCGTCCTTCAGCCGAAAACGGTCAAGAAGCCGTTGGCTCAATGGGCGATGACACCCCGATGGCGGTACTATCAAAACAAGTTCGTCACGTGGCTGATTTCTTTCGTCAACAATTTGCTCAGGTTACCAACCCACCAATCGATCCTTTGCGCGAAGCGATTGTGATGTCCTTGGAAACTTGTTTGGGTAGCGAAAAAAATATTTTTGAACCTACGCCAGACCACGCCAACCGTATCGTGTTGTCATCGCCTGTGTTGTCATCGAGCAAAATGATGCAACTACGCAGCGTCACAAAACCAGGTTTTGAAATTGAAACCATTGATTTAAATTATGATGAATCAATGCCATTAGATGATGCCATCAAACACATCTGTGAGCAAGCTGCACAAGCGGTACGCGCAGGTAAAGTATTGATTGTATTATCTGACCGCAATATTGAAAAAGGTAAAGTACCTGCCAATGCCATTATGGTGACGGGTGCGGTGCATCATCACTTGATTAATGTAGGTTTACGCGCAGATGCCAACTTAATCATCGAAACAGGTTTGGTACGTGATTCGCACCAATTAGCGGTCTTGTTAGGGTTTGGTGCTACCGCGGTTTATCCATACTTGGCTTACAATGTGATTGCAGACTTGGTCGATAAAGGCGACTTGCTTGGTGACCCGTTGTACGCCAAAAACAACTTCCGTAAAAGCTTGGATAAAGGCTTGTTAAAAATCCTATCAAAAATGGGTATTTCGACTGTCTCTTCTTATCGCGGCGCGCAATTGTTCGAAGCCGTGGGTTTATCAGAAGAAGTGGTTGAGCTTTGCTTTACTGGGGTTGAAAGCCGTATCTCAGGTGCCACGTTTGACGATTTGGCGATTGACCAACAAATCTTGGCAAAAAATGCCTTTACCAAACGTGTACCGCTTGACCAAGGCGGCTTGTTAAAATTCGTCTTTAACAAAGAATACCACGCCTTCAACCCCGATGTGATTCAAGCGCTACATAAAGCGGTACGCACGGGCGACTACGACAACTACAAAGAATATGCGTCTATTGTCAACAGCCGCCCTGTCGCGACGTTACGTGATTTGCTGCAGTTAGATACCAGTAAATCCATCAGTGTTGATGACGTTGAGCCTATTGAACAAATCCTAAAACGCTTTGACTCAGCAGGTATGTCATTAGGCGCCTTGTCGCCAGAGGCACACGAGGCGATTGCAACCGCGATGAACACGATTGGCGGACGTTCAAACTCGGGTGAGGGCGGTGAAGATCCCACACGTTATGGCACGATTCGTAACTCAAAAATCAAACAAGTCGCCTCAGGTCGTTTCGGGGTCACACCGGCTTACTTGCGTTCTGCAGAAGTGATGCAGATTAAAATCGCGCAGGGGGCAAAACCCGGTGAAGGCGGTCAGTTACCCGGTGGTAAAGTAAATAGCTTAATTGCGCGTTTGCGTTACTCAGTGCCAGGTGTGACCTTGATTTCACCACCACCGCATCATGATATTTATTCGATTGAAGACTTGGCGCAGCTAATTTTTGACTTAAAACAAGTGAATCCAAACGCGCTTGTATCAGTCAAATTGGTGTCGCGTCCAGGTGTAGGCACTATTGCAACGGGTGTGGCAAAAGCGTATGCCGATTTGATTACCATTTCAGGGTATGATGGTGGTACCGCAGCGTCTCCTTTATCATCAATTCACTATGCAGGCTCGCCTTGGGAACTAGGTTTATCTGAAGCACACCAATCGCTTCGTGTCAACGGACTACGTCATAAAGTACGGGTGCAAACAGATGGTGGTTTAAAAACGGGTTTAGACGTAGTAAAAGCAGCAATATTGGGGGCAGAAAGCTTCGGTTTTGGTACCACGCCGATGATTGCGGTGGGCTGTAAGTACTTGCGTATCTGTCACCTAAACAACTGTCCAACGGGCGTGGCAACGCAAAAATCAGAACTGCGCGATGAGCATTTTATCGGTGAAGCCGACATGCTGATTAATTTCTTTAGATTTGTGGCACAAGAAACCCGTGAATGGTTGGCGGCATTGGGCGTACGCTCAATGGAAGAGCTTGTGGGTCGCACTGACTTGCTATCAGTCATGTCAGGCACCACCAACAAGCAACAACACTTGAACCTAGCCCCGCTATTATTTACCCATAGCAAAGCCGATGGCAAACCACAAACCTGCCAAGTTGAGCGCAATGAGCCATTTGACAAAGGCTTGCTCGCTGAACAAATGGTTATCGATATGATGGATACCATCAAATCAGCCAAAGGCGGTGACTTTAGCTATCGTATTGGCAACTGTGACCGTTCTATCGGTGCGCGTATCTCAGGGGAGATTGCTGCGCTGCATGGCAACAATGGTATGGCAAGCGTGCCAATTAACTTACACTTAACCGGCACCGCGGGTCAAAGTTTAGGTGTGTGGAATGCAGGCGGCTTGAACATTAAGCTTGAAGGGGATGCCAACGACTACGTAGGTAAAGGCATGGCAGGGGGTGAAATTGTGATTTACCCACCAAAAGGCTCGACGTTTGCCAGCCAGCAAACCGCTATCATCGGTAACACCTGTTTGTATGGAGCCACAAGCGGTCATCTATATGCGGCAGGTACCGCAGGTGAACGTTTTGCGGTTCGAAATTCAGGTTGTTTCGCGGTGGTTGAAGGTACCGGCGACCACTGCTGTGAATACATGACAGGGGGTGTGGTGACGGTTTTGGGTAAAACCGGTCTAAACTTCGGTGCCGGTATGACAGGCGGTTTTGCTTACGTACTTGATTTAGATGGCGATTTCTTTGACCGTTGTAACCATGAGCTTATCGATATGCATCGTATCTCAAGTGAGCAAACAGAAAATCACCGTATCAACTTGATGTCGATTATCAAAACTCACGTGGCAAAAACAGGTAGCCAATGGGGTCAAACCATCCTTGACGACTTTGAGCATTATGTTCGTAAGTTCTATTTGGTCAAACCAAAAGCCGCGAACATTACTTCGCTACTAAAAACGACCATGGCAGACCCACAATAAGCGATTGTGTAGCATAATTTGATGATATTGGATTGCTAAAGGTAGCGCGTGACCAGCGCTCTACCTTTAACTTAAATTTTAAAAGTTCGCTGTCAAGCAGGTCGGTATACAGTGAATCGCTGGATACCACTCACTTAGGAGCATTGTGGCATGGCAAAACGATTACACAACGATTTTCAGTTTTTAGACGTCGCACGTGTCGACCCTTCAAAAAAAGACATTAATACCCGTACTCACGAGTTTGTTGAGATTTACTATCCATTTGAGCAAGACAAGGTGACTGACCAAGCGCACCGCTGTCTTGAATGTGGTAACCCTTATTGTGAATGGAAATGTCCCGTCCATAACTACATTCCAAACTGGCTAAAACTGGCTACCGAAGGTCATATTTTCCAAGCAGCAGATTTGTGCCACCAAACCAACACGTTGCCAGAAGTCTGTGGGCGAGTATGTCCTCAAGACCGTCTGTGTGAAGGGGCTTGTACCCTCAATGACGGCTTTGGGGCGGTCACCATTGGTAATGTGGAAAAATACATCACCGATACTGCGTTTGCGCTAGGCTGGCGTCCAGATATGAGCGGTGTGACTTGGACGGATAAAAAAGTTGCAGTGATTGGCGCAGGTCCTGCCGGTCTTGGCTGTGCTGATATACTGGTACGTAATGGCGTCAAACCTGTGGTATTTGACAAACGCCCTGAAATTGGTGGACTACTGACCTTTGGTATTCCAGAATTTAAAATGGAAAAAAATGTCATGCGTCGTCGCCGCGAAGTCTTCGAAAGCATGGGCATTGAATTTCGTTTAAATACCGAGATTGGTAAAGAGGTCACCATTGATGAGTTACTCAGTGAGTATGACGCGGTGTTTATGGGTATGGGTACCTATACCTATATGCGTGGCGGTTATGCCGGCGAAGAGTTATCTGGCGTGTATGATGCGCTTGATTTTTTAATCGCAAACGTCAACCGCTGCCAAGGTTGGGAAACGAACCCACAAGAGTACATCGACTTACAAGGTAAAAAAGTGGTCGTTCTTGGCGGTGGTGATACCGCGATGGACTGTAACCGTACCAGTATCCGCCAAGGTGCAACTTCTGTGACTTGTGCCTATCGCCGTGATGAGGAGAATATGCCAGGCTCACGCCGTGAAGTGCGTAACGCGCGTGAAGAAGGCGTACAGTTTTTATTTAACCGTCAGCCGATTGAAATTATCGGTTTAAACGGTAAAGTAACGGGCGTTAAAGTAGTGACCACTAAACTTGGTGAACCTGACAACCGCGGTCGTCGTAGCCCAGAGCCTATTCCCAATTCAGAAGAAATCTTGCCAGCCGATGCGGTGATTATGGCATTTGGTTTCCGCACCAGCCCGGCTGATTGGTTTACCACCCAAGGCATTGAGATGGATAATAGCGGACGGGTGATTGCGCCTGAGTTACAAACCTATAAGTACCAAACTAAGAATCCAAAAATCTTCGCAGGTGGCGATATGGTGCGGGGTTCAGACTTGGTGGTAACCGCGATTTGGGAAGGTCGTGAGGCCGCTAAAGGTATCCTAGATTACCTAGATGTTTAAGCATAAACCTTTTCTAGCTAAGAATTGCTGTTAATTACGTCAAAAAACCCAATATTGATTGGGTTTTTTTACAGGTAAATTTCGGTGCGTTTTTGTCCACTTTGGGCTATTATGTCGCATAAATTCATCATACTACTAGGTCAATGATATGCCATTTGCGCAGCATTTTGGTACAAAACTGGACGATTGAACATGCCAAAATTGAAATGCAGGACGGCGGGTATGGCTTTCACTGGATTTGGATTAATATCAGCAATTTATTGACCGAGAAAAAAGTACAAGAAGTGCAACACGCCTTGTTAGCGCTACAACGCCAAAAGCCTATTATTAGCCAACCTTAAAACCCATCAAGCGACATTAACTTTGGATAGCCTGTGAATATCAAACGACTGTTAGGTGAAACCATTATCTATGGTATCGGTGCGATTTTACCCCGTGTCATTACCTTTTTACTCAATCCGTTGTATATCAATTACATCGATAAAGAAGCCTTTGCTATCTTTACCAGCCTATATGCTTGGATTGCTTTTATCAATATTGTGCTCACTTTTGGTTTTGAAACATCTTATTTTCGCTTTTCAGGTGAAGATAAAACAGGCGCCGCCGAAAAAAATGTGTTTAGCACGGCGTTTTGGTTTATTGCCATGTTGGCAGGCGGGTTTTTGGTCATGGTGTTGCTATTTAGCAATCCGTTATCAATGCTGATGGATTATGGCAATCATCCTGAATTTTTGCGCTGGTTTGCTTGGATTGCGTTTTTTGATGCGATTTGTACCATTCCGTTTGCTTGGCTACGTTATCACAACCAGCCTGTGAAGTATTCGGTGGTGCGGGTAGTGTCGATTTTGATACAAACTGTGGTGGTTATTGCGCTATTTCGCTTTGTGCCCATAGAGGCTGCCAAAAGTTTCGGTTTGACCGAGCAAGTGGCGTATCCATTCTTTGCCAATTTAGTTGCCAGTCTCGCCACTTTTATGATGCTATTTCCGATTATCAAAAAAGTACGCTTACATTTTGATAAAGCCTTGTTCAAACGTATGATTCGTTATTCTTATCCGGTCATGCTGGCAGGGTTGGCGTTTATGGTGAATGAAAACTTCGATAAAATCATTCAATATTATATGATTGATAAAGGCGATGCGGGGGCATACGGTGGCTGCTACAAATTGGCGGTGTTAATGACTTTGTTTGTGACTGCGTATCGGATGGGGATTGAGCCGTTTTTATTCAAACAAATGCACCATGCCAATGCCAAACATACTTATGCCATGATGACGGAGTACTTTGCTTTATTTGCATCGGTGGTGGCGCTTGGAATTATTGCCAATATTTCATGGCTCAAACGGTTATTTATCACCGATCCCAGTTATTGGACAGCGATTAATATCGTACCGATTATTGTCATTGCAAACCTATGTTTTGGGATTTATTACAACCTATCAACTTGGTATAAAGTAACTGACCGTACTGGGATTGGCTCAGCCATCTCGTGGCTTGGGGCGGGACTGACTATTTTGCTCCATATGCTGTTTTTAAAGCAGTACGGCTTTATGGTGTCGGCGTGGGTGACGCTTTTTGTTTATTTCCTCATGATGATAGTATCGTACGCGCTTGGACAGCATTTTTATCCGATACCTTACCAAACCAAAAAAATCGTTTTCTTTTTGGGCACGCTGATGCTGTTTAGTGTGATAATCGTCAGTGCTTTTCAAATGAATTTTTGGTTATCCAATACCTTATTACTGGTCTATATTGGCTTAATCGGCTATAGCGAGCGCGCGCTGTTAAAACGTTTGGTAAAAGCAAAAGCGTAACAATTGAGCCTTAATAACATTTTAATGGGTCTCAGTATTTAATTTAGCCAAATTACCCTTATATCAGTTACTAGTCGCAATTGATTCACCTTGCGCAAAAAAGTTTGCTATAGTAACAGCAGGAGAATCAATGAATTGCTACTTACCTGTGATAGACATGGGTAAGTCATCTCATGAGAAGGAGTTTTTCATGCAACAATCAAGTACGCCGCAAGCAACTACCGAGCTTGCCAATCCTCTATTAGCGAATAATGAGCAACTGCTAGCAGTGTCTGCCAAAGATATTGTCAAACAACATCTCGATAAGCTCGGTATACCCCAAGATATTGAGATTGACGATGCCGAATTTGCAGAAAAAAAACAGCGCATTGCCGATTTGTTAAAACAGCATAATGCCGCGTTAATTGCTCACTATTACACCGACCCAAAAATCCAAGCAATTGCCGAAGCCACAGGCGGTATCGTGTCGGATAGTTTAGAGATGGCAAGGTTTGGGCGTGATAGTGATGCTGATGTGTTGATTGTTGCAGGCGTCAAATTCATGGGTGAGACCGCCAAAATCCTAAGTCCTGCAAAAACGGTATTAATGCCAACGCTAGAAGCCACTTGCTCACTAGATTTGGGTTGTCCGATTGAAGACTTTAGCGCGTTTTGTGACCAACATCCTGACCGTACTGTGGTCGTGTATGCCAACACCTCAGCGGCTGTTAAAGCGCGGGCAGATTGGGTGGTGACATCGAGTATCGCGGTTGAGCTCATTGACCATCTAGACAGCCAAGGTGAAAAAATCATTTGGGCACCTGACCAGCATTTGGGGCGTTATATCCAGCAAAAAGTGGGCGCAGATATGCTACTGTGGGATGGCGCTTGTATCGTGCATGAAGAGTTCCGTAGCCGCAGCCTAAAAACTATGAAAGAGATGTACCCCGATGCGGCGGTGCTAGTGCACCCAGAATCACCGATTGAGATGACCCAAATGGCAGATGCCGTCGGTAGCACCAGTCAGCTTATTAAAGCGGCGCAAACCCTACCGCACAAGATGTTCATCGTCGCGACCGATCGCGGTATTTTTTATAAAATGCAGCAAGCGGCGCCAGATAAGGTGTTTATCGAAGCGCCGACGCGTGGGGAAGGTGCAACCTGTCGTTCATGTGCGCACTGTCCATGGATGGCGATGAATGATTTAGACCAAATCATCCATGCACTGGAGAAAGTAGGCACGCCTGACGCCGTACCACACGAGATTTTTGTTGATGCGCAGCTAATCGAACAAGCTAAAAAACCCCTAGATCGTATGTTGGCATTTGGCGCCACGCTCAAAAGATAGGCGTCAACAACCATTGTCTGTTTTTAAAATATTGAAAAAAGTCGTTGACAGTCTAACTAACTTGCTTTAATATACGCACCACTTAGCGATGATAGCCTTTAAGCTTACCATTGTTAAGGTATTGAAGTAAAAATTAAAGCCTAGTTAGGCAATCGGAGTGTAGCACAGCTTGGTAGTGCACCTGGTTTGGGACCAGGGGGTCGAAGGTTCGAATCCTTTCACTCCGACCATTCATTCTTTAAACTTAACCAAGTTGAAAAGATGAATCAAGAGCCGAGCAGGCTTTTTTTATGCGCCTGTAGCTCAGTTGGATAGAGCACCCGCCTTCTAAGTGGGTGGTCACAGGTTCGAATCCTGTCAGGCGCGCATTTTGCTAGTCTGTAAAACCTACCTTATGGCGGATGTAGCTCAGTTGGTAGAGCCCCGGGTTGTGATCTCGGTTGTCGTGGGTTCGAGTCCCATCATTCGCCCCATATTCAAAAAAGCCCTTAATTCAATGAATTAAGGGCTTTTTTTATGCCTTGTCTATTCCCTTATCTATTCCCTTATCTATTTATTACGTTTGCAAATTTGTTATAAAAAACAACGGTTGGGCTACACTTTTTTAGGATCAACCATTATTTATTTTATATACTAGGGTCATATATTGTACTAAAAGATAAGCTCGTAAAGGTAAATTGCCAATAATGCGATTTTACTTGATAACCAACCTAAAATGAAATGGCGTGAGACCCTGAATATGAGACGACGTAACGCTAGGTTTCATCAACTCGCTGTGAGCAGCTTTGCTATAAGTGCTAGCTTACTTGTTAGCTTACTTGCTAATATTGCCCAAGCGGCTACTAAACTGCCAAAATCCCCTTGGCAATCGCATGCATCACTCAAAAGTAGCCAAGTTAGCCCAATTTATCAACAACAATGGCGACAATCTGATTATAAATATTGTCCAATTTTAGCCATTGCTAATCATTCATCAGTGAATATCAAAACTGCACAATCACGCGCTGCCAATTTTTCAGGTGGCTTTGCGGTGGCGTATGATTTGAAAAACTATAAAGGCAAGCCTTTACGCAGTGCTTATGGCGTAGCCAATGCAGGTACGACGTCTAAGCATGACTTATATGAGGGCTGGGCATATCGTAAAAACTATGCCGATGGCAGTTATGTGACGCTTGGGCGAGAAGGCAATAATCCACAGGGTAAAATGCTGGCTTACCTCGTGCTGAACAATGGCTGTTTTTATAACATCTGGAGTCAGTTAAGTGGTGAGCATCTGCAAAAAATGATAGGTCAATTACGCTATGTCAATTGATGAATCAAAAAGTAGCTATAAAAATTAGCTACAAGAAAGTAGTTATAAAAAAAGCAACGTTGCCGCGTTGCTTTTTTTTGAATTTATTTTTTTCAAATTTGATTTTTTTAAAGTGGCTTGTTTCAAATTTCCTTGTTTTAAGCAAATTCATGCAAAGAAATTTTCTAGCACTTTACGCTGACTACTTTGCCAGTGTGACCAGTCTTTGGCTGAGTCGGCCAGTGAGCCCCGCCAGCCTTTGATATTGCCTTTCATAGTAGATAACCGATGTTGGCTGGTGGTATTGAGCAGTGTCGGCTGTTTTTGTAAACTTTCAAGCGCAACCAAGGCAGCAGGGCGGTCATTACATAATAATCCCATATCGCAACCTGCCGTTAAGGCAGCCGCAATACGGTCACCTGCATCACCTGCAACATGTGCCGCTTTCATCGATAGGTCATCGGAGAACAATACCCCATTAAACCCTAGTTTACCACGAATAATCTGTTGTAGCCAAATCGATGAAAACCCTGCAGGTTTGTTATCAACTGTGCTAAATACCACATGAGCGGGCATGAGCGCATCTAGTAGCGGCTTATTGCGAATAAATGGCTGCATATCGTATTGGCGAATCTCATCATAACTGCGCTCATCGGTGGCATCATCCACATGAGAATCCGGGGCAACTGAGCCGTGACCGGGAAAATGCTTGCCCGTAGTTGCCATTCCGGCAAGCTTCATGCCGCGCATAAATTCAGCAGATAAGGCGGTGATTGCAATCGGATGGGCGTGAAACGCGCGATCACCAATGACGCGGCTCACCCCATTGATATCAAGTACAGGCGCAAAACTAAAATCAATCCCAACCGCTAGGACTTCGCTTGCCATCAAATAGCCCGCACAATAAGCAAGATCAAGCGCAGTGATAGGGTCATGCTCAAACCTTTCACCGAGTTTGCCCATCGCAGGTAGCGGCGAAAAACCCGCGCGTAAGCGAGCGACACGACCACCTTCTTGGTCAACGGCAATTAAAATATTGGGTTTGATGGCACGCATACTATCAGTCAATTCGCGTACTTGCTCAGGGCTTTCTACATTGCGCCCAAACAAAATCACGCCGCCAACTTCCGGTTGGCGTAGCAGTGCTTCATCTGCTAGGCTAAGCGCTGTGCCTTCAATATCGAGCATGAGTTGACCGACTGCTTGCATGCGGTAATCCTTCTGGGTATTGCTTGCCGCCAACTATTAGGTAAACTTAGTTTTAGGCAGGAAAATTTTGAAAAACATAGCATACGCTTTTTTTGATAAAAATGCGACTAGCTTACTGACGGTTGAGCCGTGACGGTGGCGGCAACAAACTGATATCACTCACCCGACAAGGATTGATATCAATCCCGCCACGGCGTGTGTACCATGCGCGTACCATGAGCGTTTTTGGCGAAAAAGCTTGGGTTAAATCACTAAAAATTTGCTCCACGCATTGTTCATGAAAGCCATTATGCTGACGAAAGCTCAGAATATATTCAAGCAGTCCTGCTCGGTCAATCACTTGGCTATCTATCTGAATTTCCAGTGTTCCCCAATCTGGCTGATTGGTGACAGGGCAGTTTGAGCGCAGCAGATGCGAATGCAAAATTTGTAACTGGCTATCCGAGGCGCCATGATGGGCAACGGTCAAGCTTGAAGGATCTACATCACTGACGATGGCGATTTTTTTATCGCTGTTATCTAACGCGTTATCAATGCAGTCACCCTGCGGCGCGCTGATGGGTAAGCTATTTACGATGTTTATCTCAAAAATCTCAAGCGTCACATCGGTTTTTAGACAAGCGGATAAATCTTTTTCCACCGTTGCTTTAACAGCTTGTTGATTGTCAAATTCAGTGAAATTTAGGCTATTAAAATAAAGTTTGAGCGATTTTGATTCGACAATATAGTCTGATGTGGCAGGGATAGCAAGGCGCGCCATTGCCACCTGTGAAATGCCGTGCGAATTCAGCCAAGACATTTCAAATACCTGCCACCAGTCCATGCCGATGCTTAAGGCGTCAGCAGGCAGCGCTAGGTTTGCTCGTCCTAATGCGCGGGGAATAGGGTAGAGCATATCGGGAGCATAGGTTTTTGGATAGTGGGTGGATTGACCCAAAATACCGTGAGTTTCAAGTGGTTTCATATTTTTTGAATTTAACTAAGTTATCTAAGTTATCTAAGTTATAAACGAACGCGTGAGCCATCTGCTAAAAGATAATACGCAATGCCATAAAATATCGCGGTAAAAATCCCAATCGCCAACAAAGATGACCATACATTGACATCTGAATGACCCAAAATACCATAGCGAAAAGCATTGACCATATAAACAATGGGGTTTAGTAGCGATATGTTTTGCCAAAATCCCGATAAATCATTCAGTGAATAAAACACACCGCCCAAATACGTCAAGGGTGTCAACACAAAACTGGGTACGATGGAAATATCATCAAACGAGCGCGCAAATACCGCATTAATCATACCGCCCAGCGAAAACAATGCCGAGGTCATCACCACAGTAAAAATCGTGACAAACGCATGCACCAGTGATAACTGAGTAAAAAACAACGCAAGCACCGTCACAATCGCGCCAATGGTCAACCCCCGAAACAAACCGCCCGCGATAAAACCCAGTAAAATGGTATGTTTAGAAATCGGACTGACCAGCATCTCTTCAATATTACCATGAAACTTGGTGGCAAAAAAACTCGATACCACATTGGAGTAGCTATTGGTAATCACTGACATCATAATCAAGCCAGGCACGATAAACTGCATGTAAGAGACACCGCCCATATCGCCAACGCGCGCGCCAATCATTTTACCAAAGATGATAAAATACAAACTCATGGTGATGGCAGGGGGCAACAGCGTTTGCGGCCAAATGCGAAGAATTCGGCGGATTTCTTTGACTAACAAGGTGTTAAATGCAACCAACTGGTGCTGAAAATCCATCTTAATTCTCCAATTTTTCAGTCAAATTATTTTCAACAATCCCCAAAAACAACTCTTCAAGGCGATTGGCTTTATTACGCATACTCGCTACCTGAATATTTTGAGCATTCAACTGGGCAAATACGTCATTTAAACTGTCGCCTTTTTTGAGTGTGACTTCAAGGGTCAACGGATCTGGCTGTTTGGTTTTTACCACATTGGTTAAAGCAATGGAGGCGGGATAAGGTTGCGCCAAATCAAACACAAAGCTTTCCACATCAAGGCTGGTAAGCAAACTTTTCATATCAGTATTGATACGAATTTCACCCTGGTCAAGGATAGCAATGTTTTTACACAGCTGCTCAGCTTCTTCTAAATAATGGGTGGTTAAAATAATGGTCGTGCCTTCTTGGGTGTTGATTTGCTGCATAAAATCCCACATCGAGCGGCGCAGTTCAATATCCACGCCCGCAGTCGGCTCATCCAAAATCAACAGTTTGGGATGGTGCATTAAAGCACGCGCAATCATCAAACGGCGCTTCATACCGCCAGAGAGCATACGTGCTTTGTTGTCGCGTTTTTCCCAAAGCCCCAATGCTTTAAGCAGTTTTTCGGCGCGCGGGCGAGATTGCTTGGGAGGTATGCCAAAATAACCCGCTTGGGCAATCAAAATATCTTCGATTTTTTCAAACTGCATAAAGTTAAATTCTTGCGGCACCACGCCTAAGAACTGCTTGGCTTTGGCAGGCTGTTTAAGCAAATCTACCCCAAAAATTTCTACCGAGCCTGAGCTGGGTTTAAATAGCGAGCTGATAATACCAATGGTGGTGGATTTACCCGCACCATTGGGACCGAGTAGGGCAAAAAATCCACCTTGGGGTACGGTCAAATCAATGCCTTTGAGTGCTGCAAAACCATTTGGGTAGGTTTTGGTAAGCTGGGTGATTTTTAGAGCAGGGATGGTAGTGTCAAAGTTTGCCATAGCAATGCAGGTTCTGGTTAAAGGTGAGGCCTTAATGGGGATGGATTGGACAGTTTAAAGATTTGCGTGAACTAAGTTTATATTGGTTAAATTAAATTATATCAATGATACAATTAAAAAAGCCTATCAGTTGATAGGCTTCATCTAGGCTAAAAATGACTATTTGGATTGAGACACCATATAATCAACCGCGTTGGTCACTTCCACATCTAGCAAATCCGCATTACCACCTTTTGCTGGCATAGCGTTAAAACCCTGAATAGCATGTTGATGTAAAGTCGCAGTCCCTTTACCAATACGAGCACTCCATGCACCCTTATCACCCAGTTTAGGTGCACCTAACAGACCTGCAGTGTGACAAGTATGGCACACACCTTCATAAATTACTTTGCCTTCACGTGGTTTGTTTGGGTCAGCGGCGCCCAATGCAGCGGCAATAGTGATATCACACTCTTTACCTTCAAAACAAACTTTACCTTGGGGTGCAATACGTGCGATTAGATTTGGGTATAATGCAACCAATTTTGCAACTTGAGGTGGGTCTTCAGGTGCTTTTTCTGCTTCTTTTTTTGCGGGAGCGGCAGAGGATGCAGGGGCTGAAGCAGTTGTAGTACTTGAGGCTGTCGCGGTACTTGAAGCGCTAGCGGTAGCTGATGCCGCTGCGGGGGCACTGGCTTTATCCTCAGCTTGGCTGACAGCGATACCCGCAAGACTTAGCATAGTAACCGCTGATAACATCACTACTTTTTTCATTCGTCACGTTCTCTCAAACAGGTGAATTAAATTATCGTAATACTTTTAAAACGAACAATATGAGCCATTAGATTGCTCGATTGTATCCGTTGATGCGATAAATGTTACATAGATTTATTTTCCATACTATTATAAGGGAAAATTATCTGAAAAAGCTATGCTTATTTAATATGTGCTATCAACTTTGCCGAGCAGTTTTTAGCAGTAATTTTGATGATTTGCTTATTGTACGAAAAGTTTGCTAAAATAGCCCACTGCTTTTTTTCAATCCCAATCAAAGCGTTCGTAGCTCAACTGGATAGAGTACAGGTCTCCGAAGCCTGTGGCGTGGGTTCGAGTCCCGCCGAGCGCACCATTTTAATTATGTAAATCATTGTATTTATTATATTTAACTTTATATAAAACTTAATTGGGTACTTACTGGGGTACTTGATAATTAAGTCTTAATATTTTGTTTACCGTTATAAAAATTTTATCCTTCACTATTTCTAGCTATTTTCTTTTTCAATCTAATATTCCTTGACTTGAGCAACCTCTTTATTTGCTCTAAAACTTCTTCAGGATTTTCAATTATTTTAACTTTTTCTTTCTTACCGACATATCTAAGTTGATATTTACCTTCGGGCAATGAACTTGCTAGTATAGGTGTATGTCCTCCATAAAACGTCCTTGTATTTGGAACGTTATATCCCTCAACTACAATATATTTGTATTTATTACGATCAAAGCCATATCTATCATCAGCTAAAATGATAACACCATCCTGCGATGCAATCATAATATTTTGATTTGGACTAACTTGAAGTTCACCATACTTATCTTCAGATAATTCCCTTTCTTCGAATATGCCATCTTTAGGTATCGAATTAAGCGAAGCGATTACCAAGTTCAATTTATCAACTCTATCAATAGCGAAAAATCTTTCCTTTAATATTCTTAGACCTTTTTTATCTAAACTCTCTAATATAGCATCTAACTGGTCATCTGTTGCCTCATAAATTTTTTTCAGCTTATTTTTTGGTATCTCATTTTGTAAGTAGTGACCCTTTAACTTATTAAATTCATAGATGATTTTATCTTTATTGATAGGTTTACCAAAATCAATTTTTCTAAAAACAACTTGACCTGAAATAATATCTTCCTCTGGTATGCTAAAGTTAATCATATTCTCAAAAGCGTCTTTTAATTCATCTAGCCCATAAAAAACTTTAGTTAATAGCTCACTGGGTAGCATGTGAGCGTAAACTAACATTGCGATGCTATTCTTATAAATCCATTGATGAGTACCTGTTGGCAATAGGCTATCAGACCTAAATGACAATAGTTTACCTAAATTCTTCGAAGGGGTAGGCATGTTTTGAACGATGGTATTCAATTCAATTAAAACATCTTCTTCGGTTAAAAAGTCGAAGTTAGGAAACAGTCCTTCATATAGCCTATAAATATAAATAAGTTGCTTGGCATCATTGATAGAAAATGTCCTTATGATATTTAAGTAATATTTATAAAAGTCCTTGTCTTGAGTAATTGCCATCCCTACATTATGAGATTCAATCTTCTGTAAAGAACTTTCTAAAAATCCAGAATTCACGTGTAAAGTTCTCAATTCATTATTCACTTTATTCTATCCAATTCAACAAAAACATGAGTCAAATATATACATTTTTCGTATCAATATCAACTCCTAAAAATAACTTAATCATATCTAAACCGTAGCTAAAACGTATACAAATACCGATAAATCAGCTATTTAGCCAAAATATAGTTAAATTGTAAAGAGAGCACTAAAATTTGAGTTAAAATATATTTTTAAGCAGGTGTTATATGATTATCTGTAAATTTAAATTCTATATCACTCTAATTCGGTAAAGTTTTTTCAAAAGTACTAATTTTATTAACATAATCTTAAAGGTTGGTTGGTAGCTAAATTGATAAAAAAGTTGTTTAGGTAGTTTTCAGATTTCTAAAAAAGCTCTGATTAACAATTTAAAATGCAAATTCTGAGTCAAGTCCATTTTTAAATTCATCTGTCCTAATACCTTAATAAATCCCTTTTTTCTAATTAGTTATTACTCAAAATTGTTGTCATTCTAGGGCTCAAATTTTTTGGAAGACGAAGGTATATATCTAATAATAATAAATATAAGATTATTTGATCGATTTTAGTTCAAAACTATTGGACTGAAAAAATATTGATTCTCCATTTGATATGAAATCAATCAAATGGAGTAAAGGTAATGCCAGTTTTAAATCTAGAATCTATTAGCATTTTTCACCAAATCGATAGCTTTGTAAAAAACATTCTAAATCAACATAGCAGTCTACGATCGATAGATATACTAAGTGTTGTTTCGACTCTAAATCAGTTTCAAAGATCATTTTTTGAAATTTATGATAATGATTACTGCTACAGCAGAACCATTGATGCGTTTGTTGGTGCGAGTCATGCTTGTATTGGTGAAATATTGCTTAGTGAGTATATTTGGAATGCAGAGTCAGCAAATCGATTTATATATTATTTATTATCGTATGAGCCACTAATTTGGTCTGAATATAATAGGGAAATCAAGCAGAAAAATACTAATCGTAATGAGTTGTATGGGTATGCTAATCAAGTGCTTGAAAAATACGCAAAATCTTTAGTAGTTTTTGTTACCCTGTCTTATAAAAAACAAGTGAGAAGTTTGATAAGTCTCGAAGATTTTCAAGAGAACATGGTCAGTTTACGTGATTTGATTTCGAATAGGAAAACTTGCTTTAGAGACTTAGTGGGACATGCCTGGGCAATTGAACAAGGAGTAGAAAAAGGATATCACTGCCATCTATGGCTAGTATATGATGGTTCAAAACGCCAAGCCGACTTCCATATTGGCAAAGAGATAGGCGAAAAGTGGCTGAAAATCACGAATGGATTAGGCGAGTATCATAATTCTAATAATCCTGAAACCAAATATAGCTATCAACAGCAAGGTAGATTGGGTATCGGCAGAATCCATCGAAATAACCTCCATGAGATGCAAAATGCTGTATCGACTGCCTTGTATTTAACAGCCCCGCTTAAGTTTGACCAATATCTAGTTGTTAAGCCATCAGGTATGAAAACGTTTGGCAAGGGCATATTAAAATAAAAGAAAGTGATCAAATTTTTAAAAAATTTCAAATATATATTATTCACTAGAAGAAAGCCTAATATGACTATCTAAGCACCTTCAACCATAAACGCACATTAAAGGTCTGCCCTAAAAAGCAGACCTTTTTTTATGCCACAAATTTGACCTAACAAGGAGTTTCTATGCCCATAAAAACCTTATGTCCTAACTGTCATTCATCCAATGTATACAAGCTTGGTAATGATAATATTAATTTTAGCTTACCCCTAAACCAGACACTATTGCATCCTAGGATTATAGAGGGGTTAAGTTCCAGTATTTGTAATGCTTATCGACTGCCACCCTATGCAGGTATTGCCATCAGCACGGTCGCTAATATTGCGATAAGTTTAGTACAAACCAAATTCACCATCTTTCCAGGTTCACAGCAAATGCAGTGCATTGACTGTGAATATGTCTTTGATGCAACAACGCTAAATGGGACATAGCCTGTCCATCCAATCTATTAAACTTAACACAAAAAAGGAGAATATCTCATGTCACACGAACTACAAACAATGGCATATGTTGGTGAAACCCCTTGGCACGGTTTAGGTAACGAGCTTACCCCCAATCAACCCATCGAAGTTTGGGCAGAGCAAGCAGGCATGGACTGGACAATCGAATCATCCGATGTCAGCTACTATGCCAATCATGCCGCAGGTGGCAAGCTCATTATGCCATTTGCCGATAACAAGGTACTGTATCGCTCAGATACGCTTGAACCGCTATCCGTCGTCTCACAACGCTATCAAGAAGTCCAGCCACGTGAAATCTTGGAGTTTTATCGGGATTTGACTGAGCAAGCAGATTTTGAGCTTGAAACCGCAGGCGTACTCAAAGGCGGTCGTAAGTTCTGGGCACTGGCGAAAACAGGACAATCCACGGCATTAAAAGGCAAAGATGTCAGTAATGGCTATATCTTACTGGCAACCGCTTGTGATGGTACGTTGGCAACTACTGCCCAATTTACCAGTATTCGGGTGGTGTGTAACAATACCCTTGCAATTAGCCTAGCGGACAAATCAAGTGGGGTGGTCAAAGTGCCACACTCAACTGTGTTTGATGCTAATAAGGTAAAAAACCAACTCGGGATTTCCATCAATCAGTGGAATGAACATATGTACCAAATGAAGCAGCTCACTGAACGGCGGATAACTCAAGCACAAGCCACCAACTATCTCAACCGCTTGTTCAATGATGTTGACGATACGCTGATTATGTTCCCAACCAATAAGAAAACCCAAAAGGCGGTTCCCAATGCCAAAGCCATGAATCAAATCATGACCATGTTCAATGGGCAAGGTCGTGGTGCAGACTTAGACTCCGCCCGTGATACCGCTTATGGCTTATTGTGTGCCGTGACTGAATTTGTTGACCATGAACGCCGGGCTATGTCTACCGACCATCGGTTAGACTCAGCTTGGTTTGGCACTGGGGCAAACTTAAAGCAAAAGGGGCTTGAAGAAGCGATGCGACTGATTGCTTAGCATCAGTCATTAAAACAAGTCGCTTAAAGCAATTTATCTACTATCTAAAACACTGTAACCACCACGCTTTAGCAATAAGGCGTGGTTTTTTTATGCCCTTTTTTTACAAACATTTAACCAAAGGAGAAAAACCATGAATGATTTAACCCTACCGATACCACCTGCCCAAGATAAAGACGTCGCCAAAGTTATTACCCAAGTGAAACCTAGTAGAGCCAAATCTGCCAAACGCCTCGCTGAAATCAAAGATTTAACCCATCAAGACTGGTTAGCCGTTCGCAACACAGGCATTGGTGGCAGTGATGCCGCTGCCGCTTGTGGGCTTAATCCTTACATGTCTATGCTTGAGCTATGGCTCATCAAGACAGGACGACAAAACCCAGACTTATCCGATGGGCTGATAGAAAATGCCTATTCACCACTGTATTGGGGTAAAGAGTTAGAACCCCTTATTGCCAAGTACTACACCGCTAAGACAGGCAATAAAGTTCGCCGTGTTAACGCAGTCCTGCAACATCCTGACCCCGATAACTCCTTTATGCTTGCCAATCTTGATTATGCTGTTAATAAATCAGAAGTGGGGGTTCTTGAGATTAAAACCACAGGGGAGCATGGCGCAAAGCTATGGAAGCATGGTGTGCCGCTGTATGTCACTTGCCAAGTACAGCACCAGTTAGCGGTGACAGGTAAAAGCTTAGCCCATGTCTGTGTACTCATCTGTGGGCATGAAGCTCGGGTGTATGAAATCAAACGCGATGAGTTAATCATTAATCAACTCATTCAGCAAGAACGCCGGTTCTGGGAGTATGTGCAACAGGATGTGCCACCGCCTGCTGATGGTAGTGAGTCAGCAGCAAAAGCCTTAAGCCAGCTTTATCCCACTAGTCAGGGTGAAATGATTGACTATCGGGACAATGACATCTTAAACACTTGGTTTAATGAATTGACCGAGCAGAAAAAGCTGATTGATCACCATCAACACCGCTTTGATTTTCTCAAACAGCAAATTCAGCAGGTAATGAAAACAGCAGAGCTTGCCACCTTTGCCAATGGCTCAGTTAGCTGGAAGAAAGCTAAAGATAGCGTGAGTTTAGATACAAAGGCACTGCTCAAAGACCAACCTGAACTACTTAATCAATATCCACAGGTAAGGCAAGGCAGTCGTCGTTTTCTAGTGAATACCAAGGCGTAATTCAAGCTAACAAGCATCCCATTATCCTAATCACTGTATCGCCCATGTTTGCTGGTCAAGCATGGGCTTTTTATTTGATTCAGTCAGCCAATTAAGCAAGCCTTTTAAACCCATTTATTAAATTAAACCAAGGAGAACACCCATGATTAAAGGGTTAACCATCACACCGCCTATCTTAGGCAGAATCACCATTGGTAAGGTCGTTGAGAAAAATGGTAAACGCTTACCGGAGAAAGATGACCAATTCACCATTACCAGCCAAGTGCAAAGCAAGGAGGGTTGGATTAAGCATCCACTCGATGACAAGCTACGCCAAACCAAAGCAAATGGCAAGCTACGTCAAATCCCGGTACGGATGCTGTTTAACACGCCTGAGTTAAACCTTCGAGCCGAATATACGCTGTTTGATCGGCAAACAGGCAGACCTATCTGTGTGGGTAATGGTGAGCTGTGCCAACGACGTACCCAAAACGGCGTTGAGCAATTGCCTTGCCCCAGTCCAGAATTATGCCCAATCGGACAAAATGGTAACTGTAAAGTGTTCGGAAGACTATATGCCAACTTAGATGATGTCGATGAGTTAGGCTCATTTATCTTTCGTACCACGGGCTACAATTCAATCAGAACGCTGATGGCTCGCTTAAGCTACTTTAATGCGGTATCGGGTGGGTTGTTGTCTTGCTTACCGTTACAGCTGACGATTCGTGGGAAGAGTACGACACAAAGCTATCGTACGCCCATCTATTACGTGGATTTGACCTTGCAGGATAATGTGAGCTTAAAGGATGCGGTGGAAAATGCTCAGGCGATTCATGCGCAGCAATTGCAGTCTGGCTTCAATCAGCAGGCGTTAGAGGAGGTGGCTAAGCTTGGCTATGCCAATTCAGCGTTTGAGGTGGATTCAGATGAGGGATTGGCAATCGTGGAGGAGTTTTACAATGCTGATGTGGATAATGATGGGATTGTTCGGTCAGTGGGGAGTGATAGTCATTCATCCGATGGACAGTGGTAGTCGCTTGAGGATGAGCTTCGGCGGAGTGTGAGGAAGGTTAGCTAAGATGAGATGGCGTAAAAAAATATGAGACAGCGCATTGATATGAAAGGAAATTCCCTTTGTATCAATGCAGGAGTTAATCATGAAAACAATCAATCCAACCAACCTTCAGCTAACAACAATCGTGATGCCACAGCTTATCTCAATCCAAGATGTTATTAAATGCACTGGTCTAAGCCGAGCCACGATTTATCGCATGATTGATGAAAAGTCTGATCACTACGACCCAACTTTCCCAAAAAAGGTACAGCTTTCTCAAGTGCGGGTCGCGTGGGTGGCTAGTGAAGTAGCGGAATGGATTCATCACAAAATTGCTAGTCGGTCTGCATGACTGATGGCATAAATAAAGCCATGTTTTAATGGCTTTATTTTTTTATTTGGTTTAATTGCACAAATTTTGTATAGTAGTTCGATTCCCAAAATAAATTTGCAAAACCATTTTATTGAATAAGAATAGAACAATGAACCGTCAAACCGAAGATACTCGTGTAAAAATCCCCACTATCCTACATCTCATGCGACTAGGTTATGAATATCTTTCGATTAAGGAATACAAGGACGATTTTGATGGGGAATGTAACATTTTAGTCCCCATTTTTGTTCAATCGCTTAAACGAATTAATCCAAGCCTAAAAGACGATGATATTAATCGCTTGCTTACCGATATTAAGCTTGAGCTAAAAAATAACGATCTGGGGCAGGCATTTTTTGAGCGACTGCAAAACCAGTCTGGCACTAAGCTCATTGATTTTACTAACTTCAATAATAATAGCTTTCATGTCGTCACAGAATTACCTTGTATCACTCAAATCGCAGGGGGTGATGAAGAGTTTCGACCAGATATTACCTTGCTGATTAACGGTATGCCGCTGGTCTTTATTGAAGTAAAAAAACCTAACAACCGTGAAGGTGTCATAGCGGAGCGTAAACGTATCAATACGCGATTTGCCAATCCAAATTTTAGAAGCTTTGTGAATATTACCCAGTTAATGATTTTTTCTAATAACATGGAGTATGACATTGCCGACCCAGAGCCAGTCACAGGGGCATTTTATGCCACCACGTCATACAGTGAAGTCAAATTCAATTATTTCCGTGAAGAAGCGCCGCAAAATACTGCCACGTTGCTCAAAGACATTAGCGAAGCGCAAGAAAAGTTTGTTTTAAAAGATACCAATAATCCGTCAATTTATACCAGTCCAGAATTTCAAACCAACAAACATCCAGACCGCCCGACTAATCGTATTTGTACGTCTCTACTTAGTCGTGAGCGGTTAGCCTTTATGCTCCGTTATGCATTGGTATATGTCAAAGAAGACCGCAAAGCTATCCAGAAACACATCATGCGATACCCGCAGATGTTTGCTACTTTTGCCATTAACCATTCACTAGAGAATGGCGTTAAAAAAGGCGTAGTGTGGCATACACAAGGGAGCGGCAAAACTGCTTTAACCTTTTATAATGTACGATTTTTAACCGATTACTTTGCCAAACGTGGGGTGATTCCCAAGTTTTATTTTATTGTTGATAGGCTCGACTTGTTGCAACAAGCCGACCGTGAATTCAAAGCTCGTGGTTTGATTGTGCATTTGATTAGTTCTCGTGAAGCCTTTAGCAAGGATATCAAATCCACCCAAGCGCTGCATAACCATTCAGGCAAGCCTGAAATTACTGTGGTCAATATTCATAAGTTTAAAGATGACCCCCATGTCATCTCGACCAATGACTATAATGTGAATATCCAACGGGTTTATTTTTTGGATGAAGTCCACCGTAGCTATGACCCGAAAGGCTCATTCCTTGCCAACCTTGAAGAATCCGACCGACAGGCAATCAAAATTGGTTTGACAGGTACACCGTTAATTGGCAGTTTTAGCAAAAAAGACGATACCGCTGAACAAAAAAATAAACAGCACAAAACCACTGAGACCTTTGGCAATTATATTCATAAATACTATTATAACGCTTCGATTGCAGACGGCTATACACTTCGCCTGATGCGTGAAGCAATTGAGTCAAATTATCAAATCCAGCTAAACGAAATCCTAAAAAAACTCAAAGTGGAAAAGGGTAGTATTGACCGAAAAGCAATTTACAGTGACAAAAAATTTGTCGAACCCATGCTTGACTATATCATCAATGACTTTGAGACCAGTCGTGGCACAATGCAAGATGATACGATTGGGGCAATGGTGATTTGTGACAGCTCCGACCAAGCCAAGCTGATGCATCAGCTATTTGTGGAAAAATACCAAACTGAGCCTAGGCGATTTATTCCCCGTCATGCCACGTCATCCGCCCTTATCCTGCACGATATTGGTACAAAAGAAGAGCGTAAAGACTGGGTCGAAGACTTTAAAGCTGGTAAAATAGACATTCTATTTGTGTACAATATGCTACTCACTGGCTTTGATGCCCCAAGGCTCAAAAAGCTGTATCTTGGTCGCTTGATTAAAGCCCACAATCTATTGCAAGCTTTAACGCGAGTAAACCGCCCTTACAAAGATTTTCGTTTTGGCTATGTGGTCGATTTTGCCGATATTAGCAAAGAGTTTGATAAAACCAATAAAGCCTATTTTGATGAGTTACAAGGTGAGCTAGGCGACGATATTGCAGGCTACTCCCAGTTATTTAAAACTGCCGAAGAAATCAACCAAGACATTGCCATCATCAAAAATGCGTTATTTGAGTATTCGACCGAGAATGCTGAACAATTTAGCGATGAAATTAGCCAAATCAATGATAAGGCAATTATCCTTGAGTTAAATAAAGCGTTAAGCCTTGCGCGTGAGTTGTATAACGTGGCACGTTTTCAGGGTGATTATGACGTGTTAAAGCGTCTGGATTTTGAAAAGCTTAATTTGTTGTATCGCTACACCAATGACCGCCTTGTCATGCTAAACCTGCAAGAGTCTTTGCAACAAGGCGACACGACCAATTTATTGAATCAAGCCCTTGAAGACATTGTATTTCAGTTTAAAAAGGTGAGCGAAGCGGAGCTAAAACTTGCCGATGATTTGAAGGATAGTTTGCGTAAAACTAGAGAAGGGTTACTCAGTAATTTTGATAAAGACGACCCAGAGTTTATCGCCTTACGTGAAGAGCTTGAGCGGATTTTTAAGAAAAAGAATTTGGGCGAAGTGTCGCAAGTAGAAATGCGAGAGAATATGGCGCTCCTTGATAGTATTTATGTCAAGGTTAAAGAGCTAAATCGCAAGAATGAGTTGATACGCAATAAGTATGAAGGCGATGCGAAGTTTGCACGGATTCATAAACGCTTGATGGCTAAGCCTGAGATGAGTAGAGAGCAGGCAAAAATTCATGAAGCGTTAACTGGGGTGAAAGCGGATGCCGATGAAAAGGTGTTGAATTTGTCGCAGATTTTGGAGAATGTGAGTTTTTTTGAAAATCAGATGATGCCGTCGGTGATTAAACGGTTTAAGATGGAGCAAAAATTGCCGTTAGATGTACAAGCGATTAAGTCTATTAACCAAATGATTTTAAAAGAGTATTTGGAAGGTTTTAAAAAAGATTTTACTAATTTTGGTGATAAATGAATAACAATATTGGCATAGCTTGTAAAATTACCACAGGCAAACTTGATGCAAATCAAGCGATTCAAAATGGACAATATCCTTTTTATACCTGTGCAGAATTTCCAGATACTATTGATAGTTTTGCTTTTGATGATGATGTAGTTCTAGTTGCAGGCAATAATGCTAAAGGCAATTTTCACGTTAATAGATTCAAGGGTAAATTCAATGCTTATCAAAGAACCTATGTGCTGACAGCAAAAAAAGGATTTGATATTGATTTTATTTACTATTCCTTAAAATTGGAATTAAAAAGGCTTAAAGAAAAATCTCAAGGCTCTCAAACAAAATTTCTTACAATGCCAATTTTGCAAAATATTGGTCTAAAAAATTTAAGTGAATCTGAGCAAAAGCAAATATCATCGGTTCTATCAACCCTTGATGAAAAAATCGCTTTAAATAATCAAATAAACGCCACGTTAGAGCAGATGGCAAAAACGCTATACGATTACTGGTTTGTCCAATTTGACTTCCCCGATGACAACGGCAAGCCCTACAAATCATCGGGCGGTGAAATGGTCTATAACGAAATCCTAAAACGTGAAATTCCGAAAGGGTGGGAGGTTGATAGTCTAGCTAACCTTTCCATATTTATACGCCGTGGAATTTCACCAATATATAGCGAGAACGAGCAAGGATTGCTAGTTTTGAACCAAAAATGTATTAGAAACCAAACTATTAATTTTGATTTTGCAAGAAGAGATGTAAAAAATAGAATTTTAGATACTGAACGCTACCTAGCTAAATACGATATATTAATAAACTCAACGGGGGTTGGAACTTTAGGGCGAGTTGCTTTTATTAAAAGGTTGCCAGAAGAAAATGTAATTTATGATTCACATGTTACAGCTGTAAGGTGCAATTCAAAAATTATCAAGCCGTTGGTTTTATCTTTAGCTATGCTAAGAAATCAATCACTTATTGAAACTGCTGCAAATGGTTCTACTGGTCAAGTTGAATTATCCAGAAATTTTTTAGAAGAGTTATTGATTATAAAACCAAATGATATGATTCAAGATAAATTTACTGTTTTTGCTGCTCCAATTTTTGAGAAAGTAGCAGTTAATGAAATGGAAAATGAGCATCTATTGAATTTGCGAGACTGGCTATTACCCATGCTGATGAACGGACAAGTCACCGTACAATAAAACCCATAAAGGGACTATCTATGAAACCATCCCAAAAAATACAACAACACCAGCAAACTATCAAAGACCTAGCCCAACAATTCGGCATAAAAAACTTACGCATATTTGGCTCAATTGCCAAAGGGCAGGACACCGAAAACAGCGACCTAGACCTACTTGTCGAAGCTAGCCCAACCACCACACTCTTTGACATTTGCGGGCTACAAATTGAACTTGAAGAACTGCTCAATCTTAAAGTCGATGTCGTCACCGACAACAGCCTACCGCCAAAATTCAAAGATGAAGTCATGCAATATGCCATTCCATTGTAACTAGGTAATCAGCCATGTATGAAAGAACCCCAGACTACCTAAATAAAATGATTGAGCTATGCCAAGATATCGCCCTGTTTATCGAAGGGATACCTCACGATGAATTTATGAGCGACAAACGCACCCAAAATGCCGTTGCCATGAGTTTGATTGCCTTGGGTGAAATAGCCAACACCATCTACCAAAAAGACCCAGAGTTCATCGAAAATAACGCACAAATCCCATGGAAATATATGCGTGGTATGCGTAACATCATCGCCCACGGTTATTTTGAGCTTGATTTTAATATCATCTATCAAACTGCCAAACGCTCAATACCAGAACTTTTGACACAGCTAAAAGACATTACCAAACAGTAAGAGTGACCATGACCCCAGATTACAAAGCCCAAACCCTAGCCATGATTGACAGCCTAAAAACCATCTGTGCCAACTATGGACTAGGCAATGACGGCAACGAATTTAAAATCATCAGCCAAGTATTCTTATACAAATACCTAAACGACAAATACGCCTACACCGTCAAACAACTCGACGAGCGCCTAGCCAATAACCCACAATGGGAAAAAGCCCTAGCTGACATGAGCGAAGATGAGCGAGAAATGCTCAACATGATGGTCGTGGACACCGCCAAGCTTGAGCCACATCATTTCATCAGCTACTTATATGCCCGACAAAATGATGATGACTTCGCCAAACTGTTTGACGATACCTTAATCGACATCGCGGTTAAAAATGCCGACATCTACTCTGTTCAAACCAACAGCGGAGCAAAGGTTGTCCTATTTGACCGACTAAGCCAATTTATCACCGATGAAGGCAAGCGTGACGACTTCTGCCGAGCCATTATCAACAAACTAGGCGACTTTAGCTTTGAGCGTATCTTTGACCAAAAATTTGATTTTTATGCCCAAATTTTTGAATACCTTATCAAAGACTACAACAGCAACGCAGGTGGTAAATATGCCGAATATTACACGCCACACGCTGTGGCTCGTATCATGGCAAATATCCTAGTACCAACAAGCGAACGTGGCACCGTCAAAAACGTCTCTGTGTATGACCCATCCGCAGGCTCTGGCACGCTACTCATGAACGTCGCCCATGCCATTGGTGAGGACAAATGTATGATTTACACGCAGGATATCTCGCAAAAATCATCGAACCTTCTACGCCTAAACCTAATCTTAAATAACCTAGTCCACTCAATTCCTAATGTCATTCAAGGCAATACCGTTGAATCACCGTTTCATCTTGAGAAATCAGGCAACCTAAAACAATTTGACTATATTGTGTCAAATCCACCGTTCAAACTCGACTTTAGCGACTTCCGAAACAATCTCGACACCAAAGAAAACAAAGAGCGTTTTTTTGCAGGGATACCGACCATTCCCAAAGCCAAAAAAGAAAGCATGGCGATTTATCAGCTATTTTTACAGCATATCATCACCAGTCTAAAAGATAAGGGTAAAGCGGCAGTGGTATTGCCCACGGGCTTTATCACCGCCCAAAGTGGCATAGATAGAAAAATCCGCGAGCATTTAGTCGATAATAAAATGCTCGCTGGTGTCGTCTCTATGCCGTCAAATATTTTTGCCACGACAGGTACAAACGTTTCGATACTATTCATTGACAAGGCTAACAAAGGCGACGTGGTGCTCATCGATGCGTCTAATCTTGGCAAAAAAATCAAAGAGGGTAAAAACCAAAAAACGGTTTTGAGTGATGATGAAGAAGCCCAAATTTGCGATACCTTTACCGCCAAGCAAGCGGTTGAGGATTTTAGCGTGGTCGTCAGCTATGACGATATCAAAGCCAAAAACTACAGTCTAAGTGCCGGGCAGTATTTTGACGTGAAGATCGATTATGTCGATATTACGGCGGATGAGTTTAATGCCAAGATGACCGAATTTAGCGACACGCTCAATACTCTGTTCAAACAGTCGCATGAGTTGGAAGGGAAGATTGCGGAGCAGATGAAGGGGTTGGGGTTTAATTAAATTTATAATTTAATTACGACATTTTGCGTCGTTTATAGTAACTTTAAGTCTTCATAATGAAACATTTATATAGGAAAATACAAGGAGAAAAATATGATACAAAATAATGAATTTGACGATGATAGTTTGAGAGAACGTATTTCTAATTTAATTGATATTGCCAACGAGCGAGAAATCCCTCTAACTGATGTCCAATCGGTACATCGTTCTGTTAAAAATAGCTTGTCTGCTCGAAATTTTGATAAGCTTAAAGGTAAGCTTCATACTGAGTTCGATGTTGAAAAACTTGCACTACTTGAAGAAAGATTAAATCACCTTGTAATGAGTCATATCCAATTTGACGATAAGGCTATTTTATTTGTAACTGATTTAAATATTAGTGAACTTGAAACGCAATTAGAAGATTTTTTTACACATGACGATTCAAGTATTGAACTAAATTATTCGAAATTTGCTAAAATAGATTTAGAAGGTGACAAGATTCTATATCAATTCTGCATTACAAAAGAAATTAGTCTAAGGCAAAAACTTAGTCCTAATGATTTGAATGATAATATAGCTGATGACTATCAAGAAGTAATTGGAATAAAGAAAATCCCAATTATTTGTCATGATTTCATTTTGTTAGACCATAAAGCTGACCGTGCAATAGTTGGTGTTGATTTGGCAATGGTTTTAGGTGCGAATGACTTAAATATCTCTAAAATCAACTTTCTGAACTTCATTAAAAGACAGTTTGGAATTTCTTTAATTGATAGGACAATTAATTTATTTCCGAAAATTGAGGAGTTTTATAATCTTCCATTTGATAAATTAAACGGTGTAATAGAAATTTACTTTTTAACCCCTGCTGGAACAGCCCACCATGAGATTCTCAAAAGTGGTAGTGTTGATATCAGAACATCTCAGTACCATAATTCTGGTGTGAAAGGAGTTAGAAATGAACAATCAGATGGTCAACCATTGAATAATGATATAACCCCTTATAGAATTACTACTAGATTTTATTCTAAAGACTCAAATACTAAAGATATAGATATTTCTTTGAAAAGTAATTACCAAGCAATACATACAGAGGGTGGTTCTCAATTATTTGATGCACAAATATATGGTACAAGAAATATTAATGACCTAAATTTTGTCATTGAAAAACTAATAGGTTAAAGCCATGCTTTCGGATATCGTATCAACTGCAAAACGTAGGATTGAAACGAATAGCCATATTTCTTCAAATATGGCTTCTGTCTGTTATGCAATTATAGATTATGTTTCTGTTGGTGCGGATAAAAAGCCTCATTTAACATTTACAGATTTATATAGAATTAGCCCTAAAGTTGATGAAGATGTCTTTTATGATGCGGTATTTTTATTGACCAAACATCAATATAATATTTTAAAACAACAATTTGAGGCTTTACATCCTCGTAAAGGTTTTCAACCCGTACCAGATAGAGAAGAAATTATTGAAGCGATGAAGAATGATGATTTTTTTAATCCTATAACTGGAGAAGATTTAACAGAAGAAGAGTTTGGTAAACAAGTAATTACTTTTTTCTCGCCCTCTGATGATTTAATACGGGCGATAAAAAGTGACTGAACTACTTGTTAATTCGACTTTAGCCAATAAGAAAAATAGACAACGTAGTGTTGAACCAGACCCAGTTGACTATAACGATTTCTTAAATCTACTTTATGATGATTTAGAATTCGTGCTATCAAGATTAACTAGATTTAGAAAGTATTATTATGCAGGGATGCTAGAAAACTCACAAAACGGTGAGAATTTGATAAATACAACTATTTGCGAAATGTTATTTTCTCGTGGTTGGCTTGCTGAACATGAAACTTTTGTAAATGGTCACGGAGATATTGTAGTTACTTTACCTTATACTGATTATTTATGGTTAGGAGAAGGTAAGATTAATAACAACAATACCCATATTTATCATGGCTTAAAACAATTATTATATCGTTACTCAACTGGCTTGGATAATCAAACGGATGGTGGTTTAATTATTTACATTGCTAAAGATGGCAAATCTCAACCAGAAATACTTGAATTATGGAAAAGTTATTTTACGAACAAAAAAGAGACTTTGCCAGAGGATAGTAAGGAAATGCCTTACTCTCCTATTCTAAGATTTGAGAGTTGTCCCAAAAACTCCTTAGCTTTTTATACTTATCATAAACATCCATCTACAGAAAAAGAGTTTTGTGTACGCCATATGGCTTTAGAACTAAGATTTCACCCAAAAGACTAAATCTCTAATTTTCAAAATCCTATAGTTTAACATGATTCATGTGTGCCAACTTTCAACCCGTCACCTTAGCTCAGGCAAAGCTATTCACTAGCCAACAGCTTTGTTTTGATTTTAAAGATGACGTTTATCCCAACTATAACATGCCTTTACTTTTTGCCACACAAAACGATTCAGAATCTCAATGACGACAAGTTCGCTTTGGCTTAATTCTTAAATGGGTAGACAGTACCGATATTACCAAGTACACCTATAATGCACGCTCCGAGACCGTCATGGAAAAGCCCAGTTACCGTGACGCATGGTATAAAAGCCAATTTGCCTTAATCCCTGTTCAAACCATCTATGAACGCTATTATGACAATGGCAAATCACAGCGATGGGGCATTCACCGTAAAGACGGTCAGCCGTTTACTGTAGCTGCTATTTACGAAGTCGCTTACTCAATTTAATAGCTGAATAAATCTGCTATGCACTTAATTGGATTTAGTCTTAGAACCTGTTCACAATCTTTTCAATAACAAAGCGATGAAAGCGAGATTGGTAAATTGAAGGCTCGAATTTAAATGACGCTCACAGTTTTTCCATAGACGTCTATTTTTCTCAAGCCAAGCAAACGAACGTTCTACAACCCATCGCTTTGGTATGACTTTAAACGTATGCAGTTCATCTCTTTTGGCAACTTCTGTGGTAAAACTGGTTTTGCCCTTACGGTTGTCCTTCTTTCGCGCTTTTTTGACTAATTTTTTTTAAGGCTTGGTCAAGAATGCTGTTGCCTTCTTCGTCAAGCTCACTCCATTTCTGAAAGTACGAGTGGACGGTGCGCCATTTGGGAAAGTCATGGGGTAGCTGTCGCCATTGGCAACCTGTTCTTAGTATATATAGCAAGCCACAAAATACGTCATAAAGGTCAACCGTTCTTGGTTTGGTCTTCTTCCTTGCACTTTCTAAAATAGGTAGTATGTGCTCAAATTGTTCTTTGCTAATGTCGCTTGGATAGGCTTTTCTCATGGTGAATTATTCGGTTATTAATCAATTATGTGGCTTATCCTAACATATTTTTTAATCGTGAACAGGTTCTAAGTAGACGATAGGATAGACGCTGCTCAGTGGCCGGTTCTGCCAAGCGGTGATGTCATCCAAGATGTTGTCAGTGACTCTGGAAACCAAGCTGCTTGAGATGTCGACGTCGTAGATGTCCTTGATGGTTTCGACAATCTCAGTAGTGGTTTGACCTTTGGCGTAAAAGCTGATGATTTTGTCATCAAGACCTGAAATACGGGTTTGGTGCTTACTGACAAGTACAGGCTCAAAGCTACTGTCGCGGTCTCTTGGGGTGGAGATCTCAAGCTCGCCTGTGTCGCTACGGACTCTCTTTTTAGTGTGCCCATTGCGCTTATTAGGCCTGTCTGCCTTTTCATGCTTGGGGTAGCCGAGATGCTCTTCCATTTCTGCTTCTAGGGCAGTGTCGATGAAGGACTGCATGAGCTGCTTTTGAAAGTCTTTGATGTCATCGAAGCTTTTCATGCTGCTGGCCATTTGCTCAGCCAGTTTCTTGATGTCAGATTGGTTAGTCATTGCTTATTCTCCTGTTAGTGGATTATAAGCAGTTACACAAAGTTTGGGAAACTCTCTGCCTTACATTTCGTATTTTCTATTTGTAACGTAATTTCAGTAATATTATGATTATGTTTTAGAACTTCTAAGGCCTTTTGATAGAGTTGATCTGTATTGCTATTCGGAGCAACCAAATGAGCAGTTAAATGAATATTTTTTGAGGATATAGCCCAGACTTTCAACTGATGAATCCCTTCAACGCCCTCTAGCTTCAATAAATCATTTCTTAACGACTCAATATCAATCTCATCAGGAACTCCTTCAAGCAGAATATTAATACTTTGTTTTAATAAAATCCAAGTTCGAGGTAAGACCCAGAAGCCAATTAACACAGCGATTACGGTATCAACCCACATCCACTGGGTAAAATAAATAACTATTCCTCCGATAATCACGCCTATCGATCCTAGAGCATCACTAAGAACTTCTAAATATGCACCTTTTATATTTAGACTTCCTTCAGCACTAGCAGAAAGGATTTTCATTGAAATCAAATTTACGACCAAACCAATGACCGCGACAATCATCATTTCAACACTTTGAATTTCAGCAGGATTCGTAAAACGTTGATAAGCTTCATATACAATATATATTGCTACCACAAAAAGCATCACCGCATTAAACAGAGCCGCTAAAATTTCAAATCGCTGATAGCCAAAAGTTCTTTTATCATCTGCGGCTTTTTTACCAATTTTGATAGCGGCAAGAGCAATAGCTAAAGCGGCTACATCAGTAAACATATGAGCTGCATCAGATAACAAAGCCAAACTTTGGGTAATAAAAGCAGCGACAACTTCTACTATTAAAAAAGTAGTCGTTAAACCTAAGGCAACCATTAACTTCTTACTATTTTCTTCAGTAACAACCGCATGGCTATGATCATGATGTTCTGACATAAAATATTTTCCTTATTCTATTTATGATGAGCAGAGATATTGGATAACAGCCAATATCTCTGCTGTAAATCGACTAATCTATTGGATTAAGAAACTTTTTTTTCATTTATCCAACGATAAAGCACGGGTAACAGCACCAAAGTTAGTAATGTTGAAGAGATAATCCCGCCAATCACTACGGTTGCCAGTGGCCGTTGAACCTCAGCCCCTGTTCCGGTTGCCAGCGCCATTGGTACAAAACCCAGTGAAGCCACACAAGCTGTCATCAACACTGGTCTTAAGCGCAAAATAGCCCCTTGCCACACGGCTTTATGCACTGGATATTTGTCCCTTAATTCCTTAATAAAGGTCAGCATTACCAGTCCATTGAGGACTGCAACACCAGATAAGGCAATAAAGCCAATTCCAGCTGACATCGATAATGGAATATCCCTTAGCCAAAGGAACAGCACACCACCGGTCAAGGCAAAGGGTACCCCGGTAAAGACCAATAGACTTTCTTTGACATTGTGAAAGACCGCCATCAGTAAAATAAAGATAGTGATTAAAGCCAGTGGAATCACGATTTGCATCCGTGCTTTGGCTGAAGCCAAATTTTCAAACTGACCGCCATATTCTATCCAATAACCACTTGGCAAAGTGTATGCTTTGAGCTGTGTCTGTACATCAGAAACAAAAGACCCTAAATCACGCCCTTCAACATTCGTTGTAACCACAACTCGGCGTTTACCATTTTCTCGACTGACTTGGTTGATTCCTTCAATGGTCGAGACTTGCGCGACATCCGACAATAAAATACTGCCACCATTTGGAAGCTGAATAGGTAACTGGGAAACAGATGCGACACTACGGTCTTGCTCTCCAAGACGGATAACAAAATCAAAACGACGATCGCCTTCTAAAATCTCTCCCACGCTTTGTCCACCAATACTGGTTGCCACAAGGTCTTGAATTGAACGCACACTCAAACCATATTGTGCAGCCAAAGTTTTATTTACCTCGACATTCAGTAATGGCAAACCTGAGGTCTGCTCAACTTTCACGGCACTGCTACCCGATGTTTGCTGAATGATTTTGGAGATTTTAGTCGCCTCAGTATTGAGGACATTCATATCATCACCGAAGATTTTCACACCAACATCACTACGCACACCTGAGATCAATTCATTAAATCGGAGTTCAATCGGTTGTGAAAATTCACTATTATTGCCTGGAATCGTGGCTAAATACGTCACCATACGGCCACGTAATTCATCTAAACTTTCTTTAGGATTTGGCCATTCTGAACGAGGCTTTAACATGATATAGCCATCTGAAATATTGGGTGGCATGACATCTGTTGCAACCTCGGCTGTACCCGTTCTGGCAAATACTGCCTTAATTTCAGGGAAACTCTTTAAAAGAAGTTTTTCAGTATTCTTCTGAATACGTAAAGACTCTTCTAAGCCTGTACTTGGTGAACGTAACTGTTGTACCGCAAAGTCTCCTTCACTGAGCTGTGGTGCAAATTCACTGCCGAGTTTGGTACTGATAAATCCCGTAATCACTAATACACACAGTGCAAAAATCAGCACAACTGCTTTGTATTGATACGAAATATCAAGAGTTTGCTGATATTTAGCTTTTAGCCATAACATCCAACGACTTTCTTTTTCTTGAATATCGCCTTTGACCCACAATGCCACAGCAGCAGGCACAAAGGTGATCGATAAAATAATGGCTGCAACAAGGGCGAGTACCACTGCCAATGCCATCGGATGGAACATTTTTGCTTCCACACCACTTAAAGCAAAAATCGGCAAATACACCACCAAAATAATAAGCTGACCAAAAATAAGAGGACGACGTGCTTGGCGGGCAGCCAGAAAAACTTCCTTAAAGCGTTCACTTTGTGTGAGAGGTCGTTTTAACAGTTGCTGTGTATGGGCTAAACGCCGGATACAGTTTTCGACAATCACCACAGCACCATCGACAATGATGCCGAAATCGAGTGCACCTAAACTCATCAGATTGGCACTGATATTTTTCTGTGCCATCCCGGTTAAGGTAAACAGCATAGAGAGTGGAATGACACAGGCAGTAATCAAGGCAGCACGGATATTCCCTAAAAACAGGAACAGAATGATGATGACCAGGATTGCTCCCTCTACCAAGTTTTTCTGAACGGTTTTAATCGCCTTCTCAACCAAGGTAGTACGGTCGTACGCCGTTTCAATCACTACCCCTTTAGGCAAACTATTCTGAATATCTTGAAGCTTGGCATCCACAGCTTTAGAAACAGTCCGGCTATTTCCACCCATCGCCATCATGGCAACCCCTAAAACGGTTTCTTTGCCGTTATAGGTTGCCCCACCGGTTCTTAAATCATGCCCAATAGAGACTTGCGCAATATCACCAACCCGAATTGGGCTGCCATTTGGGCTACCCAGCATGGTGTTCTCAATATCAGAAAGCCCATTGAATGCACCCGGTACACGTACCGTCAGTTGCTGACCATTGTCTTCAATATAACCTGCACCTCGGTTCTCATTATTTTGCGCTAAAGCCTGTTGCAGTTGTTCTAATGAGATATTCAGTTGCTGCATCCGGTTTAAATCGGGAGAGACCACATAGGTTTTTTCAAAACCACCAATAGTGTTGACCTCTGCAACTCCCTTAACACGTTGCAGTTGAGGACGCACAATCCAGTCCTGAATCTCACGCAAATCCATCGGCGTGTATGCAGTTCCATCCGGCTTTTTCGCATTCGGATCTGCCTTCAGTACCCATTGATAAATCTCACCGAGACCCGTAGAAACGGGGGACATCGTCGGTGCGATTTGTGCAGGCAACTCAGATTGCGCCTCCTGTATCCGTTGGTTAATCTGCTGACGGGCCCAATAAATATCAGTCCCATCTTTAAAGACAATGGTGACTTGAGAGAGTCCATAACGGGATATGGAACGGGTAAGCTCCAGATCCGGAATGCCAGCCATGGCATTTTCAATGGGATAGGTAATCCGCTGTTCGACTTCAAGCGCAGTAAAACCCTTGGCTTGGGTATTGATCTGTACTTGGGTATTGGTAATGTCAGGAACAGCATCAATCGGCAACTTCTGATAACTATAAATACCCACTGCAATCCAGGTACAGGCAAAGAGCAACACCCAAATCGCATTTTGTATGGAAAACTGAATGATTCGTTCGAATAAACCTTCTGGTTTTGGCAGATCAGAATTAATGTCCATGGCCTGCCTCGTCTTTTTCTAATTCAGACTTTAATAGAAAACTGCCATCCGCAATGTATTTCTGCCCTTCAGTTAATCCAGAAATGACTTCTAGCCATTGCCCATCCTGACTGCTCACGCCCACTTCTATTGGCTGTGCTTTAAGATGAACCAGTCCCTTTTCTTCAGACTCAATCACAAATACCACAGGTTTTCCTTCAACCTGCTGTAAGGCTTTTTTCTGGACTCTTAACGCTGTTTTTGCTTGTGCATCAGTCACAAAAACATTTACCAAAACATTTGGACGCAGTACATCCGCTTGTGTGGTGACTTTGGCACGCACTTGTAAACGTCCAGTTTGTAAATCTGCCTCTGGATTCAGCGTTTGTACTTTTGCTTGGTAATTTTGATCAGAACCATTGGTTTTAAAGTTTAAAATTTGCCCTACTTGAAGTTGAATATTTGAGGTATTTGGTAGATTAAATTCCAACCAAAGGTCTTTTAGATTTTCAATCACAAAAAGCTGATCCGCCAGTTGCACATTTTCACCGACCACAATATCTTTTTTACTGATCACCCCAGAGATCGGTGCTTTAATCAGAAAACGCCCATTGTTATTGCCACTTGCACCTAATGCATTTAAACGTGCTTGTGAGGACTGGACAGTAATCTGCGCTTGACGGTAGGCATTTTCGGCACGCTGGTAATCCTGTTTGGCAGAAATCCCCTGTGACCAGAGTTGCTGTTCGCGCTGGTAATCTTTACGGGCCAAATCCAGATTTGCCTGTGCCATACGCAGATTTGCCTGTTGGTCGATCAGTTCAGGCAGGATTAGTACAGCCAGCGTTTGTCCTTTTTGCACGCTCTGTCCTAAAGCCACATTGACCTGCTCGACATAACCACTAAAATTAGGCGATATCTGCGCTTGTTGATCGGTATTCACCACCAATTTACCTGGCAGGGTTGTCAGCTTTTCAACCAATCCTGTGGATGCAACAGCAACTTTTAAACCTTGTTCAACCATTTGTTGGCTGGTCAGTTGTATTTCGCCTTCTTCAGCATGTCCTTCTTCAGAACTATCTTTATCAGACTGTTCGGCATTTCCCTCATCATAACCACGCCCCTCAGATTCAGTTTTTTTTGAACTTAACCAAATAGCCAGACTGACCAAGACCGTAATCAGAATCAAAACTACAATCATGAGAGACTGGGATATTTTTCCGTTTTGCTTGGCGTTCATTTTATCGTGCTCCCCTATTGATTAAATTTTGCGATGCTTCGACTGCCTTTTTATTCAGTTGTGTATAGGCATCCGAACGGCTAATTTCTTCATAACTTGTGCCAATACTGAGTGCCTCAGCTGCTAGGGCAGTTTGCCAAGCTTGACGTAGAATTTGTAATTGACCCAATCGAAGATTCTGCAGTTGGGTGGTTGCTTGCTGAACGTCGGTAATGGACAGTTTCCCTGCCTGAAACCCTTGTAAAGTACGGCTCTGAACTTTGGTCGCCAAAGTAACTTGTGCTGTTGTGGCATCGAACTGGCTACGTAAACCTTTGAGCTGATGCATTCTGTTGGCAATATCGAGTATTTGTTGCTTCAGCTCAAGCTGCTGCTGTTGGTTCAGCAATATTTGCTGTTGCTGGACCATCGGGATCGCATATTGCTGGCGATTGAAAATATTCAGTGGAATAGCCACGCCGATTGCTAAAGTCGTATCGTTGCTTTTATTAGGGGTTTTGCTACTTCTCATGCCTACATTTAAAGTCGGATTGGGACGTGCCTGAATTCTTAAATTTTCAATTTGATGATCCGATTGCTGAATGTTCAAGGCATAGAATTTTTCTAGCCACCCTTCAGCAATATACCGTTGCACAGTTTGGAGACTTTGCTCTGGCCAAGGGATAGCGGTTTTATTCAATTGAAGATGTGAAGATGTTTCCCCCCCCCACAAATTAGACAGCTGACGACCGGCAGCTTGTTTATTCAGCATCGCTTGCTCATAAAGTCGTTGGATTTCTAGCGCTTCAATTTGGGCACGCTCAAAATCAACCAGGGCAATACTGCCTGCCTGATAGCGTTTCTGGGCACTGTCCAGATTGGCTTTACTTGTTTTTAACAGTACTGAATAAACAGACTGCTCAACCTCAGCAAGTGCAAATTGCGACCATGCAAATTTAACAATCAGTTGGCTTTGTGCCTTCCATAATTGCTGTTGCAATTGGATTTGTTGATTCGAGGTATTGGCAATCACCCGGTTCAGCTTACGCTGACCAAATAGATCTAGAGGTTGACTAACGCCAACATTGAATTCCTGTTCTTGACCTGAGCCAAAGCCAAACTGTTCTAAACTTATACTTGGATTCTGCCATAACCGACTTTGCTGAATATTCAATTCAGATATTTGCTGAACTTGTTGCCACGGCTTGTCTTGAGTCTGGTAACTTTGTACTTTTGCTAAAGCGGATTCAAAGCTGGTAACGTTTTCAGCATAGCTATATTGCATAGCCGCTGCACATATACAAGCAACCAAGCTATGACGCAAGAGTATAATTGATTGTGAAGACATGATTTTTCCCACTTATTTAAATAACCCCACTCTCAACTTGAAATAAGCAATTCAAACTGAAGTGGGGGATTACCTAACTGTTTATTGATTACAAAGCAAACGTTATGAGCCAAGATTTTACGCATAAATCTGTGAGACAAATGCCATAAATCTCTCGCTCTCACCTTTTGCATATTAAACCGCTGTGATAACTGACCAATCACCGTCTCAATATTGCGACGAGCATTTTTAAGGCGATTAAGTACACTAAGCGGTCTGTTATCGGGCATATTGACACACAGGAATGGGAAAGCCATCAATAAAATGAATGTTGTCTTGCCCATGCTGTTTAACGATATGCTGTTGTATCAAAGTTTTTACCTGTAGTAAATTGACGCACTGCTTGGCAAAGTTGGGATATGAGCCTATTTGTGGAAACCATGTTTGCCAATGCTGTTTAAAATACTGATGGATTTGTGAGTCGGTGTCCATCTGTAAAAACTCACCCACTATCTCCATGGTGATAATTTCACTGTCGGTTAGCTTTGGTGCATATCCGCCTTGCCTTAGCCGGTTTGTTACAATCTTTTTGTAGTAGTCATCTACCATTAGATAGATTTTAATGATAAATTCGTCGATGGGCAAGGCTTATCCTCTAATCTTTTTGGTCATTGATTAAAGTTTAAGTTCATGCCTTTTTTGTTTCAACCCCCTCTAAAAGTGTTGAGAGTGGGGTTTAAATAATAAAAGTGGTGGGAATGTTTTAGGCTACCCCACCATGAGCGGGGAAAATTCGGGAGGTGGGCTTTGTTGAAACAGGTCAGGAGCCTGATAGCTGTTTTTCCAATGAAATTGTGGATTCACTTTAACTTCAGAGCTTGGATGAAACACATCTACTTTTTCATTTTGTACAATCACATGCATCATCGATGGTAGATGATCTTGATGATCTTCACCGATTTCTAAATCGCTACTGAATGTTTTTATGTTTTCTGACTGTCCATTATGATCGTGTTGACGACTATCGCTGGCACACAAGGTATTTTGGTGATGACCAAAATGATAACTCTGCTGTGATTGAGGCTGTTGTTCATGGACACAAAAGGCCGCCGCCACATTCCAAAAGCTTTGGAACATGAACAATCCAACCAAGACTGTAATCCATGTAGTAGAACGCATCATCATAACAATCGAAAAATTTGTACCAAGTATAAGGCTTAGAGCCACTCCAAGGTCAAGCTTAATAAATTAAATTAAACATTCAATGAACACTGAATAGCCGGCACTTTTGCAAATTTACCTTGTCTCTATAAGCTCACATCAATTTCAGGTAAGAATAACAATAGATAGTGAACCGTACCGGGTTTGTCGGAGACTTTTTATTTAAGTTAGGCCACCTGACCTAACGGGTTAATCTTATCATTGTACATTGCTTCAAACTCAAAAGTCAATTTCCATGAGAGTTTCCCAAACTTTGTGTAACTGCTTATTATAATCCACTAACAGGAGAATAAGCAATGACTAACCAATCTGACATCAAGAAACTGGCTGAGCAAATGGCCAGCAGCATGAAAAGCTTCGATGACATCAAAGACTTTCAAAAGCAGCTCATGCAGTCCTTCATCGACACTGCCCTAGAAGCAGAAATGGAAGAGCATCTCGGCTACCCCAAGCATGAAAAGGCAGACAGGCCTAATAAGCGCAATGGGCACACTAAAAAGAGAGTCCGTAGCGACACAGGCGAGCTTGAGACCTCCACCCCAAGAGACCGCGACAGTAGCTTTGAGCCTGTACTTGTCAGTAAGCACCAAACCCGTATTTCAGGTCTTGATGACAAAATCATCAGCTTTTACGCCAAAGGTCAAACCACTACTGAGAACCTGTTCACAATCTTTTCAATAACAAAGCGATGAAAGCGAGATTGGTAAATTGAAGGCTCGAATTTAAATGACGCTCACAGTTTTTCCATAGACGTCTATTTTTCTCAAGCCAAGCAAACGAACGTTCTACAACCCATCGCTTTGGTATGACTTTAAACGTATGCAGTTCATCTCTTTTGGCAACTTCTGTGGTAAAACTGGTTTTGCCCTTACGTTTGTCCTTCTTTCGCGCTTTTTTGACCAATTTTTTTTAAGGCTTGATGAAGAAGGCTGTTGCCTTCTTCGTCAAGCTCACTCCATTTCTGAAAGTACGAGTGGACGGTGCGCCATTTGGGAAAGTCATGGGGTAGCTGTCGCCATTGGCAACCTGTTCTTAGCACATACAATAACCCACAAAATACGTCGTAAAGGTCAACCGTTCTTGGCTTGGTCTTCTTCCGAGCACTTTCTAAAATCGGTAGTATGTGCTCAAATTGTTTTCGACTAATGTCGCTTGGATAGGCTTTTCTCATGGTGATTGATTCGGTTATTAATCGATTATGTAGCTTATCCTAGCATATTTTTTAATCGTGAACAGGTTCTTATTATTCAAATCGTTTCTATAAAACTCAAACAATAAAAAAAGCCGTAATTTTCATACGGCTTTTAAGAGGAGGGTGGGATCAGAAATAAAGAAGCTATTCGTAATAAAAAATAAGAAGTTAGATACTTGCAGTCCAAGCTTTAATAACTTTTTATTTGATACGAATCTATGTTCACTAGATTTCTATCATTAGTCCACCCATTTTTAGTCTAACAATTAATCATGAAATTTCTCGTTAAAAAATGTAATTATAGGTTAATATTTTGTTTCAAATATTAGTCTAATGAAAAGATACTCAGCTTAAAATTGCCCTGCTTAAATTATATTCACTTATTTAACTAAAATAATCTAAGAAAAGGAGGGTTCGTCATAAATTTATATTTTAATTTAAGTAAAATTAGCCAAAATACTCTAAAACAATCCATATATCAGATAATTTAGTTGAGCAAACAGCAAAGTTATCGAGCATTATTTTTAACTTCGAAATTCCTATAGAGGCGACAGATAATGAATAAAAAATAAAATTACTCTTTGTAATGGGTTACATCTACGAAACTACCTGGGTCAACACCTTCGGGGAAATTATCCCAGGAGAGCCCAACTTTATCCATCTCAACTTCAACATCATGCCACATTTGTTTTTTCATTGGTGACATATTGTCGTCATCAATTTCCTCAATCTTATAATCACGATCCATTTCATTAAACTCCATAAAATTAAAAGGGGTATAGATTGGATTGAGATGAATAATAATTTTTTCAAGTATATTGGAAATAATTTTTTAAAATAACTGTTTTACATCTGAAAATTTTATAAAGTATACTGAGTCGTAATTAATATAGCCATTTTCAATCTTATCCCATTTAACCATGGTTTCTTTTGGCAGATGACCCACCACAGTACACTGCGGCATAGCACAAGTACGGATTTCTGCTTTATGAATCGTATAGCCTTGGTGTGGCTTATCAACATAAAAAGGTTTAAAAGCTTCATTTTGTCGAGCCTGTTCATCCGCTTTTTGCTTGGCGATAGATTGCCGATAGTTTTGCATATTTCTATCTATTGCTGCTTTTGAAGTATGCTCCATATCGGTCATAAATTTTGGAACGATGTAATACTTTAATGCCCCAAAAAATACCACTGCACCAATAATTTTATCCCATTGAATGCCATTTCTTCTAGCCATCATGTACTCCAATTTTTCCCAATTTAATTAACCGTAACTACTAGTGGATTTTGAGTCTCTTCATCTACCTGAATTCGCAGTTCTTTAAATTCAACCTGACCATTAGCGATGACTTGACGCAGTATTTTTTGTCTTGGACTTAGTTTAGCTTTGCCAGTTTTCACCTCGGCAAAGATTATTTTCACCTCTTCAATAGCTACACTCCCTTCACTACAATCATGTAAGTTGTGAAAAATCAGATAGTCGATAGGTTCTCCAAAAAAACGACAGTCCGCGGGATTGTAAGGGAAATCGGTAATAAATGGGGTAAATTGTTCGCCAATTTGCCCCTTTAACACATTTCGTTGCGCGTCATTTGACCGTTTCTTAGCTTGCTTAATTTCGATTTCAAGCTGTCTTTGGAATGTCATTTCACGTTCAAGTTGCTGATTACTGAGTTTGGCTATCTCTTGTTCAAGCGATTGAATGGTGATCGATTGTTCAAAATTTCGTTTCATTAGCCAATAGATAAACAAAGCCAATACTGCCATAACTGCAATAATTAAAATGTTGGTCACGCTCATCATAATGCTCCATTACGCCTTTGGTGTGGTATCAAGTTGTTGTAAACGCTGTAAAACGACATTTGCAAAAGGAAGACTATAGCGCCAACTTTTAAACTTTTGTGAGTAGTTACCGCCACCTTCATTCTTCCAAGATTTCAGCATTGCCACAATTTCAGGATGATAATGAACACATTTGACAGATAGCCCACCATCAGCAAATGCCCACACATCGACCCACATTCCCATGATAGTAAAACGGTACTTGGTAAAACTATTCTTAGTCGCTTTGCTTTCTACCATTAACTGTACAGGTAATGACTGTGGCATAGTTGTAACGGTGGGATTTTTGACTCCGACGACAGGTTCAAAAACTATTGGCTCTGGATAAATCCATCGCTTATTATTAACCTCGTTCAAAATATAAGCCCGTGCTTCTTCACTAGGTAGCTCGATATCTTGTGTTAATAGCTCTCGTAAATCTATTTCAATTGTTTGAATGCTGTGATGCTTAATCAATTCAAACTTATCCGAGTCAATAAACGAAGTAACTGCAATCTCAATAAACATTAAATCATGTTCATCACATGCGACCAAATCAGGGCGAAAGCTGCCAACTGACTGCTCAGGGATCACTTTAGTAAATTGCCAGACTTTGCTACTTTTATTTTGGCTATTTGGTAAAGCAGGTAAAGTTATACGTTTTTCTTCCACAATGACTTGCTTGGCAAATTTATGTAAAATGCTTTCTGGGTTAATATTACAGCTTTCTTTGTTACTACCATGAGCGAAATGATGTTCATTTTTTTCACCTTTTTTAGCAACTACTGGCTCGCCACATTCGAAGCAAAAACAGTCACATTTGAGTCCTCGCTCAACTTGTTTAATACTTACTAATTGGTCGTTTTTATTTACTGCAATCGTCATTAACATTTTGGTTTCTCCTTACTTTAGGTTGGTGGGGTAAGGGAAGAATAGTGTTATAATTTTTGACTGAGAACCCATCACACACTGAAATAACACCCACGATACACCGTAATTTTGGAATAAATTAATGAATATCAATAAGTTAGATATTTGTGACTTTTTGCTAAAACTTGCTAATAATACTGGCAAAAAATCTATTGTAAGAAAAATGCTTATTGAGCTGTTAGAGGGTGAAGTTGAGAATGACCAAGAGTTTCCAGTTCGTCAATTAAGAAATTTGCTTTACGCCAATGCAAAAGATATAGATATAAGTTTGGTTCAGGAAAAAACACCACAAAAATATAAAGCAGAAGATTTACAACAAGAGTTGGACAAATTAATTGAAGGGCAACAAATAGGTTTTGATTTTTTTGGCAAACTTGGTGTCAGACCTATCGTTCGTGAGAACCCTACAGAGGGTAATCAGCCAAAAGAGTTTTGGCTAGAGTTTATGCCGTATGATTTGAGCGGTAAAACGGAAAATCAAAAAGATAAATTTTCTAAAATATCCGTTGATGATGTCCAATCTCAAAATCTAGATACACTATTAAAAGACTCTATATTATTACTACAGCCACCCAATATAATATCTGACTTTAAAAATAATTTGGACATAGTTTATGAACGTAGCGCGTTGAATGTATCGAATCTATCTCGAAGGGCAAGGTTTTTTTTCAATCAAGAGGGGGAGTTGATTGTTCGAAGTCCTAAAGGCATTACGTTTATGTTAGCTTTAATGATAGGGTATGTCTTTAATTGGATTGTACTACTAGCAACAATTGGATTATTTGTCTCTGCGTTATTATCAAAAAATATTTGGATGACTGTTTTAACGTTTGTTTATCTAGTTGTGCTAATTCCGTTTCTTTACTCTAATTATAAAAATAAGTATCAACGAATGCACTCATTAGTCTCAAGACGCATTATAAAAGCACCAGCGTTTCTATTGAGTGGGAATCAATTTAATGCAGATTTAGAGCTATTTCGTCCTACTGACTTTAATATTGCTAGAGTGAGTGAAATAATCTCAATTTGTCCCATATGTGCGTCACAAATTCAACTAAGTTACGGTGACGATATATATAAATATTATCTAGTTGGTCGATGCAGGAATGCTCCAGATGACCATGTATTTTCATTTGATAGGATGAAATTAACTGGGTTTTTTCTTGGGCATGAAGGCTATTTAAAGGGTTTATAAAAATCATCAAAAGTACATTCAATCAAACTTCAAAATTTTATCATTGACTTCTAAAACATTCTCAAATACAAGCCAAGCTACTTAGAAATCAGCAGCTTAGCTTTGATAAATGTTATTAGTCAAAGTTAATTAACCTATTTATTAAGTAGAATTTCAAGAAACTAGTTAAAAGAAAATTGTGAGGTGCCTTTATCAGTATCTATTTGAACTTCAAGGACGTCTTTGGTATTACAGCTTTGAATTGGGACTTCCATCGATTGACCATATCCCAACACTCTAGGTTGAAAGCGCAATAAATTACAGTTACCGCGATTGACTGTAACCCCATTGACCGTGACATTATCTGAACTTTTAGATTGAATAATTGCATAGGTTATAGGTCTTGAACTCCAAGGATTAGGTCTATCTTCCATACTTACATTTAATATATCTTCACTTGCTCCATTTGATGAGCTACAACCTGTTAAAAATAAACAAGTTAAAAGGAACGTTGCTACTGATAGATTCAAAGCCAACTTCTTCATAATTTCTCTTCCTAAAAATATATGAACCTTAAAATTTATAGTTTTTGGAGGAATAAAAATGACAATTTACATCTAAAAATTTAATCACTAATATCCTAATTTGGGATTATCCTAAAAAGGAATAAAAATAGCAAATCAATTCTTAGTTGGTATGCTAAAAGTGAAGACTATTCACAATCCACGATATGAGAGATTAATTGAATGTCTGATAGATGCTCGTAAATCTCAGCATTTGACGCAAGTGCAACTTGCAGATGAATTAGATAAACCTCAATCTTATATTGCTAAGATTGAGGGTAGGGAAAGAAAAATTGATATCATTGAGTTTTTTGAACTTTGTAAACAATTGAATGTAAATCCAATCAATCTCTTACAGACAGTTTTTATTAGTAATGAGACTTTGAATAATTAAGTTTTTATTATAAAGCTGCAATGAAAATTTTGAAGAGTAGGGGTGATAACAGTATAACCAATATTACAGCTAGCATAATTGCAGTTCTCATTGTTTAAATAAAAATATTATTTTAATAATTCTAATATTTTATCTTTTCCTAATTGTTTAATTAATTGTTTTATAAGTTCGTCAGGCGTCCCTTTGCTTGAGTTCAATGAAGTGCGATTTTTAAAACGGCTCACATCTTCATCGTTGCGTAAATCATCAAGATAATCTGCCCAAGTTTGCATCATTTCAGCTCGGTCTTCTAAAAACTCAAAACGCCCATAAGCGGTGCCATTTTGGTCTTTTGTTATATGACCAAGTCCCATTTCAACAATCACAGCAGGATATTTCAATTGTTCTTGTAACATCGTTTTTGCTGATGCCCTAAATCCATGCACGCAATGGATATTTTGATAGCCTAATTCTTTAAGATGCTTATTGGCAGTGTTGTCCGAAATAATGCCATTCTTTTTGGCAGAAGGACTATAAAAAACATACTCATGATGCCCATTAATCTTAAATTGATTTTTCAAAATGGTAATCGCTTGGTGAGGTAGAGGTACAACCATATCTCGCACCATGTGTTCTTTGCCTTCGCCTTTAAGCGGCTGAAATCGCCATTTGGCTTCGTTAAAGTCTAAATCTGCCCAACGCATACGACGTAAATCGCCATTGCGTACAAAAAGCATCGGTAATAGCCTAAGGGAGCTGATGGTATTTGAGTCAACTTTATCTTTTAAAGAATCGATATCTTGCAACAGTTTAGCAAATTTATCGGGCTGAATAATTGCAGGACGGTGACCGTATACGGGCTTAATCAATTGGCTTTTTACCATACTGGCTGGATCTGTACTACAAAAACCACGAGCGCTAGCATACTTAAAAATATCGCTAGCGATGCTGGCACAGCGTTCAGCTTTTTCTGTAGGTTTACCGTCTGCCTTAACGAACTGGTTTTGCACATCAATCAACATTGAAAGCATATGCGGCGGCGTTATTTCATCGATAGGTGTTTCACCAAAGCTGTCTTTAAGTAGTTTTAGGCAGTTTAGTTTACGTTGTAAGGTGTTAGGCTTAAGCGTTGATTTGAGCGTTTCAAAGTACTCGTCAGTAAAATGACCGAATGTGTTATCATTGTTTCGCAATAACGCTTGCTTAACCGTTTCTCGATTATCCTTAGGATCAATGCCTTTGCTAAGTAATTCTTCATTTTCACGCCATAAATCACAAGCACGAGCAAGTGAAATACTAGGATAAGAGCCAAATGAGATTTTGCCTTGTTTATTGGTTTTGGGTGAGTAGTAGCGATACACCCACGACTTCGTATCATTCGGACGTACTCGTAATGATAGGCGTGGATGATTTTTGACAGAAACAAAATATTCTTTGTCATCAGGTTTATGAGTAGCAATACTGCGATCGGTGGTAATAGGTTTTCTTGAGTCCATATATAAAGCTTTCAAATTTGGGGTACTTGTTGGGGTACTTGAAATGCAGAATTTATATGGATATTAAAACACAGTATGAGATAATAATAAATAGTAAAACGTTGATAATAAAGGGATTGAGAGACAATGCGATTTCATATGAGATAGTCATTCGACACCCGCCGAGCGCACCATTCTTAATGCCTAAATTATTGATTTCATGAGGATTCTAATTTATTCATGTTTTTATGGATACATAATAGGCGATACATATCCATTGGTAGAATGTAATTGCTTGTATGACTGTCCATAGTGAAGGATAATCTTTTGCAATTCGATCAGCAACTCGGCGGCTCTATTTTTAACTTCTGTTGGGTGTTTTTTGGTTTTCATAAGGGTATTGTTCAAGAGTTTTAGGTCTCCGACAATTCCGGGGCGGTTCACCTTTATTGACGGCTTGCAGGCAGGTGAGTGATCAGCAGCCCTACGGTTTCGCCCAATATGGCAACATCTGTGGGTGAGTAGACCAACACACGCTCTTGACTAGCAAGCTGCACTTCATAAACCACATGACTGCCTTTAAACTGCTTGGCGATAATCAATCCATTAACCGCGCTGTTTGTTTGGGGTACCACCGATAGCCATTCTGGTCGAATCAGCACTTGGTGACTGTCTGCAAAATAAGGATAATCGCTCATTGGCAACGTACCGATTGCGGTCACCAAGTCATTGCCATGTTGCTGCGCCTGTAGAAAGCTACCTTTGCCGACAAATTTTGCCACCGTGGCGGTACTGGGGGCTTGATACAATTGAATTGGCGTGTCCCATTGCTGCAATCGACCATCTGCCAACATACCGATTTTATCGGCTATCATAAAGGCTTCTTGCTGGTCATGGGTCACCACAATGGCGCTGATTTTTTTGGCTTTAAGTAGCTGCTGAATGCTCATCGCCAACGCTTCTCGCATATCGGCATCGAGACTTGAGAATGGCTCATCAAACAAAATCAGCTGTGGATTGGGGGCAATCGCCCGTGCCAATGCCACCCGCTGCTGCTGCCCGCCAGATAATTGATGCGGGTAGCGACATGCTAAATGTGCCAGTCCTATCAAGGTAAGTAAAGCATCAATGTTGCCCTTTCTGTCAGTTTTTGACAAGTGTTGAAGCCCAAAACCAATGTTGTCTGCCACCGTCAAATGCGGAAACAGCGCATAATCCTGAAACACAATGCCAATCTGGCGCTGATAAGCAGGGATATTGATGTGGGTGCGGCTATCAAATAGCGTCCGCTTACCAAATTGAATTGAGCCTGCTGTCGGGGTTTCAAAACCTGCAATGCAGCGTAGCAGGCTGGTTTTACCACAGCCAGATTGACCGACCAAACACGCAATTTGCCCTTGCGGCAACTCAAAACTAATCTGATCGAGGACGGTTTTGCTAGACGGGTGATAACTGAGCGATAACTCATTCACAGTCAAATGCGCATCCGATACCGCGTTCTGCGATAAATCATTGAAGTTCATGTTACGTTACTTTCCTTGGAAAACAAAATCACGGGCAGCAGTCCCGCTAGTATAATGACCAGTGCAGGCAATGCGGCTTGCTGAAACTGCCCTTCCATGGTAAAGGCATAAATTCGCACCGCAAGTGTGTCCCAATCACTAGGTCGGGTCATTAGCGTGATGGGCATCTCTTTCATCAAATCGACAAACACCATGAGTACGGCAACGCCTAGCGAGCTTTTGACCAAAGGGATATACAAACGGCGAATCAACGCAACACCGCGCACATTGAGGATGACTGCCGACTCCACAAGACTTGGGCGGACACGCTCAAAACCTGCCTCAATGCTCGACACTGCCAGCGCCAAAAAGCGAATAATATAGGCTAAAAGCATCACAATTAACGTGCCTTTGATGATAGCGGTCGTACCATCACTGACGGGCAAAAATTGTAATAACAGATTGTCCATCGCTGCAATTGGGATAAAAATACCAATCGCCAATACCGAACCAGGGATGGCATAGCCGAGCGTGGTAATACGCATCAAAATCGTGGCAAACAATGACTTATCACTGCGCTTGGCAATCACAAGTAGCAATGCCACAACCATGACCAATACCGCACCAACAAGCCCAATCACTAATGAATTGCCCATCGGCTGGAGCAACGCGCTCACATCGCCCTGCTGCCAATGTGCGACCACCCAAACAATCAACTGGATGACAGGTAGCACAAAGCTGACCAGCAAAATCACACCGCAATAGACCGTTGTCAGCCAACCCAAACCACTAGGTAGCGGCTTTGGCTGGATTGCCGTTGATTTTTTGGTGGCAAATTGACGGCGGCCGCGACTCAGCTGCTCCAGCATAATCATGACAAATACAAATAGCACCAGTAAAGAAGCCAGTTGTTTAGCAGTATCAATGGAAAAAAAGCCAAACCAAGCTTGATAAATAGCAGTAGTGAAGGTTTCTACCCCAAAGACAGATACCGCACCAAAATCTGCGAGGACTTCCATCATCGCCAGCAGCAAGCCACCCATGAGCCATGGACGCGCCATCGGTAGGGCAATTTTGAGTAACGATTCGCGCGGCGTCAAGCCAAGCGATGCGCCCATCTCCAGCGCCTGTTGCCCCATACTGGTAAAGGCGTTGCGAGCGAGCAGATACACATAGGGATAAAACGCGAGTATCAGCACAATCGATAATCCCCAAATATTGCGGATATCGGGCAGTCCTTGTGCAAACCCCTGCTGCTCTCGCAAATAGGTACTAATCGCACCCGTATAGTCAAACATACCCAATTGCACAAACGCCAATACGTAAGCAGGTACAGTAAGTGGCAGCATCATCGCCCAAAAAAATAGCTTACGTCCTGGAAACTGGTACATCGCCGTCAGCCATGCGGTGGTCACGCCAAGTAGCAAAATCCCGACGGACGTCGTGATTAGCAATATCAGGGTGTTTTTAAGTAGTAACCCCAACTGATAATCAAGCAAAAACTGCCAAATCTCTTGGTCAATCTCACCAAAGCTAGTAAGTACCACCAAAAGCGGCAGCAATACTAGAGTCGAACATAGCACCAGCCAAAACCGAGCCAAACCAATACCCTTATTCATGTGCACCCAAATCGTTAACCTTAATGTAAATAATAATTATTATTGTTTAAATAAATATTCTATATTATACTACGAAACCACTACGTTTGGCGGCGATTTAAACTTGCATCGTCGCATCGTCAAGGTCTGCTTTTTAGTAGGGTGTTCGGTATAATTTTTTAGGACGAATAAAAGGGTAAATTATGAAACGCTTGATGGCTTTTGGTATGTTGATGGGTGCGGTAACACCTGCGCTAGCAAGTGATCTGGTGATTTATTCAGCGCGTGCTGATAATTTGTTGAAGCCGATTGTGGCAAAATACCAGCAGCAAACAGGCGTAAAAATCAAGCTGGTCAACGATAAAGCAGGCGTACTGATCGAAAAAATTAAAGCAGAAGGTGCTAATACCCCAGCTGACTTACTCATCACAGTCGATGGCGGTAACTTATGGCAAGCGGCGCAAGAAAACATCTTAAGACCTGTCAATTCAAAAGTACTCGAAACCAATATCCCGCCGCAATTCCAAGACCCACAAAATCGTTGGTTTGGTATGTCAGTGCGCGCCCGTACCATTTTTTACAACCCAACCAAAATCAATCCAAGCCAGCTATCAACTTACGCAGATTTATCTACCCCCAAGTGGAAAGGCAAGCTGTGTTTAAGAACGTCGGACAATGTCTATAACCAATCTTTGGTTGCCACCATGATTCAGCACAACGGCTTACCACAAATGGAGCGTATTTTAAAAGGTTGGGTCAGTAATCTAGCCACCGCGCCATTTGCCAATGACACAGCGCTGCTTGAAGCAATTGACGCAGGTCGCTGTGATGTCGGTATCGCCAATACTTACTACTATGGTCGGCTGCTTGATACCAAGCCAAACATTAAGGTCAAACCCTATTTTGCCAACCAAAAATGGCAGGGCACCCATGTCAATGTATCGGGTATTGGCGTAGTTAAACACAGCAAAAACGCGGCACAAGCACAAAAATTTATGGAATGGCTCAGTGGCGCAGAGGCACAAAATTTATTTGCTGACTTGAACAGTGAATACCCAGCCAACCCACGCATCGCACCAGATCCAAAAGTCGCCAGATGGGGCAGCTTTAAGCAGGACATTATCAATGTATCCGTGGCTGGTAAAAACCAACGCCATGCGATTATGCTAATGAAAAAAGCGGGTTATAAATAAACACGGTATTCGCTTGTTTGTTAAAGATACAGTTTAGGTAAAAAAAACGAATGTCACTGTGAGGTGGCATTCGTTTTTTTTATTGATTAAGGGGTAAAGGAAAAAAATTATGATGGCGTTACTCACTCGTTTAGTTGCCCAAGATTTTTTAGTGGACGAAATGCTAAAAATGCTATTCATCCAACCCAGTTTTATTCTATGATACGGCTTTTCATCCAGTTGATAATAAGTTAAATGGCATGATGCGTTGCCAATGGAAGTTCAATGATTTTAAACCCCAGTAATACCCCGTTTTCAATTTGGTTGGCAGAAGGGCAGTCAAGCCAGCGTGAGATGCTACTTGCCATGCAAGCCATGAAATGCCAATATAACTTACCCATGACCATCGTGGCATCTCATCGACAGCCACGACCAGAAATCTTAAACTGTGCCGATATAGCGTACCAAGAGCCATCCGAGCCAAGTGAGCGGGTTGGGTTTGTACTTGAACAGGCCAAAAAGCATAATAGCAAAGTGATATTGACAGGGCGCAATAGCCAAGATTATGAAGTCAGACGTCAAGACTTCAAAGCAGCCGGTATTCGGTTGTTGACAGGCGCAACTGACACAGCCACGCTTGAATTAATGGATGATAAAGCCGCTTTTACAGCCTTTTGCCAGCAACATGACATCCCTGTGGCAAGTGGCTGGCAGTTCGATAATACAGATGAGTTAATGGCACTGCTAGCGTTGCATGGTGAGCAGCCGTTATGTGTAAAACCCGTCAAAGGCATATTTGCGCAAGGATTTTGGCGACTCGATACCGCAGCGGTCGATGCGTGGGATAGTTTTGAGCATTTATACTTTACTGAGGATAAAAAAATCCATCTGGCGCAATTTTTACACGCTTATAACCATAGCCAGATCATAACTGACAAACCCATTGCCATGCTGTTGATGCCATATCTAGCAGGCAAAGAATATTCGATTGATGTGGTATGTGAGACAGGGGAAGTGTTAGCCGCAGTGACGCGCTATAAAGAAGGCAGTGAGCAGCATGTGGGCTATGACGAGGGAGTGATGGAACTTGTCAAGCGTCTGGTGACAGCCCTAAAAGCCGATGGTATTGTGAGCATCCAAACCAAGGCTGATGAAAATGGCATGCACAAGGTACTGGAAATCAATAGCCGCGCCTCTGGCGGTATTGGTTACACCGATCATGCCTTTGACGACGGCATGATGAATTTAACCCAATTAGCTTTTGCCTATTGGTCAGGCTGTATTGCCAAACCGCAGTTGGCAGCGGTACGTGATACCATCACCCCTTGCATCGTGCGCCCGCTGATGACCAGTGTCAAAATCGGCTAACGCAAAAATAACAGGATAATAGACGCCATGACTGAGCAAAAAATCATTTCGTTATCGCGTGGCGAGCTTACTTTACGTTATCAAACCACGGCAGATTATCAGCTTGATGATTTGTTGGGGTTTGCTGAGCGCATCAATCCCAAGCGCGCGTTTTTGTTTGTATCCAAAGTATTGGGACGGCATATTCCGGTATCCCCCGATAAAATGCGACAAGCCTTCACCCAGTTGGCGACTCTCATACCCGAGGATTTGCCCGAGCCGATTGTGGTGATTGGCATGGCGGAGACCGCAGTCGGACTGTCGGCAGGGGTGCATCAAGTGCTACAGGCGCGTTATCCGCAGGCTATTTTGCTCAACTCGACGCGGCATGCACAGGCAGCAGAGCTGCTTACCACGTTTAGCGAAGATCATAGTCATGCCAGTGTGCATTTGATTTACCAAAGTGATGACAGCGCGCTACAAGCAAACGTTGAAAACGCCAAAACCTTGATTATGGTCGATGACGAAGCCTCCACAGGTAATACCTGCCAAAATGTGGTCAACGCCCTGCGTCAAGCAGGAATGAGTAAGCTTGAGCAAGTGCATTTGGCGACGTTAGTTGATTGGTCGCTGGGCAAAAAACTTAGTAAGAAACTGGGCAAAACGGATAATAATATTTTTAATGACATCGCTTTTTTTCGCCATCATTTGCTGGCAGGCGATTGGACGTGGACAGATAGGGTAAATGCACCCGCGGTTACCATGCCAAATGTGTCAACCACAGAGGCAGGCAGTCAGCCACTGCTACCTACCGGCAATTGGGGGAGGCAACCGACACGCGATAGTACATTGGGGTTGGATTTTTTGCTGCAAGGTTTGCATCATACGCTGAGCCAAAGACAATTAACCCTAGCGTCATTTGCTCATCAAAAAATCTTGGTACTGGGCAGTAATGAGTTTGTTTGGTTGCCGTTGTTGCTTGCCGAACGCTTGGCGCAGTATCAAGCGGATGTCAAATTTTCCGCCTTGACGCGGTCACCCATCGCCATCCATGCTGATAGCGCCGTGACTAGTGTTATCAAGTTCTTTGATCATTATGGCTTGGGCATGACCAATTTTGTTTACAACGTGACGCCTGAGGCGTGGGATTGGGTGCTGTTGTGCGTGGAAACCCCCCAAGATAGCGTGGATGAGATTTGGCAGCGCTTTGATAATGTCATGGTAATTTCACCGAGACCCAAAATCTGACACCCGAAATCTGATACCCAAAATCTGACACCTGAAGTCCGAAAGCTAATCAGCCACAAAATCGATAAAAGTTAAGTTTGATAAAAGTGAGTGTGAATGACCGATTTTTTTAAACCCCAAGCCCGTTTTTTTGAATCAAAAGTCGCGCTAGTCAAGCCTTATGCTTTGATGGATTTGGATGATACCTTGTTTCAAACCCAGCGAAAAATTGCAGCTTGGCAATTGCCAATGGATGGGTTGGTGGCGGCGACCGTCGATAAGCAGAATGCGCCATTGAGCTTTTTGACCCCAAAGCAGCGCCATTTTTTTAATTGGTTATCCCAATCAACAGAGCTCATCCCTGTCACCGCAAGAGATACCACTGAGATTATGCGCGTCAAACTGCCGTTTGATAGTTGGCAAGTTTTGACCCATGGTGCGGTGATTGTAGCGCCATCGGGGCAGATTTGTGCGCGTTGGCAGCGGCTAATGGCAGGGCAATTGGTGGCGCTACAACCCAAACTGACCCAGCTTATGGCGCGATTGGCAGGGTTTGAAGCACTACGCATAACCCCACATTATGAACACTTTATAGTAGACAATAACGCGGCGGATTTGATGGTGTATGTCGCCATCAAACATCGGCATAAAGACCATGATGCTTTGCTACAGTTTGCGGCACAGCTGCCGAGTGTGCTCAATGAGGCGGCTGATTTGGGCGATGAGTTTTATATCCATGTCAATGCCAATAACTTGGCAATCTTGCCGCACGTCGTCAACAAACATCACGCGATGCGTTTTTTGCTCGATTATCATTTGGATAAAAACCGCCCTTGTTTTGGTTTTGGTGATAGTTTGGCGGATTTGCCGTTTTTACAATTATTGGACTGGTATGGCACGCCCAATCGAGGGCAACTGCATGATGCTATCAGTCAAGGGTGTTTATAATCATGACAATTCAGGCGAATTTTTCGGGTAGTTATTTACCCGCTGATGTTACCTTGCTGCTCGATATCGTCAGTGCTGATAGCGTCAGTGATATCAGCCCAACCCAAAAAGAAGCATTAATCCAATCAGGTCAGCGCCATTATTCAGATATGCTGACGCTTGAAAAACCGCCCAGCGCCACGCATGAAGCCTTGTACAATCAAGCATTGGCGGCAGGCAAACAGCGCATGGCAAATGATGTCACAAGCCTTGCCTTTAGCTTACATCAGCTATTTCATGCTTGCGTGAGTGACTCGCAGCCGCTGATATTGGTCAGTCTCGTGCGGGCAGGATTGCCGATTGGGGTATTGCTGCAAAAAGCGCTTAGTGATGCATCTGCCAGCTATGCGTTAGCCAGTCAGCATTACGGGGTGAGTATCATCCGTGACCGCGGGCTTGACCCTGTTGCCTTGCAATATATTTTGCAGCAGCATCCCCATAGCCCGATTGTGTTTGTCGATGGTTGGACGGGTAAAGGGGCTATCTATGGTGAGTTGCAACGAAGTTTAGCCCAAATCAATGATAAGCGGCAACAAGCGCAACTATTTCACCAAGGTGGCGGGGTGATTCCACTGGTGACGTTGGCAGATCCTGCCGGGGTGGCTTGGCTATCGGCGAGTGATGATGATTGGCTGATGCCGGCAAGTTTGCTCAATAGCACTGTCTCTGGGCTGATATCGCGTACCCTGTATCGTGAGCCCAGTGATGGACTGCACCAAGCAGTGTATTATGACCAGTTACAGCCTTGGGATCGCAGTGGCGAGTTTATCCAAACCATTGATGCGCTGCGTCAGCAAACGCCCTTACCAACGCCGCTAACGGGCAAGTTATTGCCGACTTTTGCCACCCAGTCTGTGATAGATGACTTGGCGGCGCGCTTTGCCATCAGCAATCGCAACCGTATCAAACCCACCATTGCCGAGGCGACCCGCGCGATATTACGGCGCGACCCTGAGTGTGTGTTGGTCAATGAGATGGCAGACGGACAAGATACGGCATTACTGCGTCATCTTTGTGAGGAAAAAAATATTCAATTAATTGCAGATGCCAGCATTGCACCTTACCAAGCTGTCACCATTATTAAGAACAGAAGCCAATGATAACCGCTTCTTTGCGCTCATCGACCTTGTTAACCGCCCATTTATCCTAATCGCTCTTTTACGCACATTGTACTTTTATGACACTATTACACCCTGTAAATCATTTTTTGGCTGCGTCTGTTGCGCCGACTATCAATCCCTACCAGCTGGGTGCGACGCTTTATATGCCAGCCACGCGCCAAGACATTTGGCAAATTATTAGCCAGCAAAAATTGGCTGAGATTGATAGTATCGTGATTTGTTTGGAAGATGCGGTAAGTGAAAGTGAGATTCCTGCCGCGCTCGCAAACTTAAAGCAGCTGCTTGCAACATGGGCTCAGCACGCCCAGAGGCATGGTTTTGGTGATGAATCGCGCCCAATTTCACCGCGAGCCTCACGCCCGATGGTGTTTATCCGACCGCGCAACGCCTTGATGCTCAGCGAGCTTGCCAGTTGGCAGACGATTGCCTTAGTGGATGGCTTTGTGTTACCAAAAATCGATATGCAAAGCCTTGCCGATTGGCGATTGGCTTGTCAGGCATTGCCATCGACACAGTTATTGATGCCGACCCTTGAGACTCGGCTCATCTTTAACCCGATACACAACCAAGAACTGGCGCTAGCGTTTAGTGAAGGGTTTAGCCAGTCGATTTTGGCACTGCGTATTGGCGGCAATGATTTATTTGCCTCGCTGCGCTTGCGTCGCCCGTCCGATGTGACAATCTATCAAACCCCAGTCGGCATACTTATCTATCAGTTAATTGCGTGTTTTGTGCCGCAGGGTTTTTATTTGACTGCGCCCGTGTTTGAGTATTTGGATAAACCTGCCTTGTTTGCTGAAGAATTGCGGCAAGATGTCGCCTTGGGACTGGTGGGAAAGACCATCATTCACCCTGAGCAAATTGCTGCAGTCAAACACGCTTTTTATGTCAATGACATAGAGCGCAGTCAAGCCACCGCGATTCTTGCTGCTGATGCCAAGGCGGTGTTCAAGCAAGACAACAGTATGCTTGAGCCAGCCACGCATCGCGCGTGGGCGACCAGTGTGATGCTCCGTGCCAATGTCTAAAAGCTAAGGTCTAACAGCCAAGGTTTAACAGCCAAGGTCTAAAAGCTAAGGTCTAACAGCCAAGGTTTAACAGCCAAGGTCTAAAAGCCACTGTCTAACAGTTTGTTATATCAAAGTCAGATAACAAATCACTGACCGATAATTGAACAAAATTGCGGTATGATGACGGGTTAGCAGATAACAATAATTTATGATAACAATTTAATTGATAACCAGCATCATGGAAACCTATGCAAGCAAATACTCTCCCCAGTCAGTCAGTGACGGTTATTTTTCAAGGTGGTATCAACGTTCACCAGCTAGGGCAGGGCGGTGATGACGGCAGTGATTTTATGGCTAACGTCGCCAAAACCCGAGCAGCATTGCCCCATGCGACCATTGTATTATCGACTTGGGATACGCTTGCGTTGCCCACCGAGTTTGATAGCGCCGACAAATTGGGTATCGATCAGCTGATTTTAAACCCAGATCCTGGTGGTCTGCCCAATATCAAATTTGGCTATGACGCTCCCAACAACGTCAATCGACAAATCATCTCCACGCAAGCGGGTTTAAGCCAAGTCAGCACCGAATATGCGCTCAAACTGCGCACCGATAGCTACTTGCTCAATGACAACCTGCTACAATTTTATCGCTATTATACCCAGCAAGTAACGTTACATTCCCAGACCCATTTATCCTCAAAAACTAAAGGAACCGACTACTCACCAATAGTAGTGCCGTCATTTTTTACTATTGACCCCAGCATGTTTGAGCATATGGCGTTTCATATCAGCGATTGGGCGCAGTTTGGCAAGACCGAGCGACTGCAGGCGTTTTGGTCGGCACCCCTGATGACTAGAGACAATGCCACTTATTTTGAATCGCATGCACAAGATGTCGATGCCAAATTTGCGGACAATACTTTTCGCACGCGGTTGGCTGTCGAGCAGCATATTGCCAGTCATTATGCCAATCAAATTGGCTACGCTGCCACACCAAGCTATTACAATGAACTCAACGAGCAGATTCTAGACGCGCACAAGGCATTTTTGGCGAGTGAAGTGATTGTGCTTGATATGACAGACTACGGGCTGCGGTTACCCAAATACGAGTGGACATTGACCGATGCTTTTATGGCGATGAACTGCATCAGCCATGATGACTGGTATCAGCTGTTTTATCAATATTGGTATCCTAACCAAGTGGACGAAACCCGCTTGGCGCATGCGGATGAACGAGCGGTAATGAAAAGTATTGCCGCGGCAGAGTTTTATCAAACTAGCCCAGTTGATCAACAGCAGATTTTCTCGCGTCTTTATCCCTAAATTCGCTAAATAAAAAAGCTTACCCAACAGATGGTAAGCTTTTTTTCCAACAGTTAAACAATTAAACGCCAATTTTTAAACCTCAATCTTTAAACCGTGGGCTTTAAGCGCTTGGTATTCATCCGGCGTACCGCAAAAATCAATGTCGTCCTCCGTGATTTTGACATAGCCAACCCTGCCGCCTTGTGCGATTAATAAATTATACATGGGGGCAATATAATATTCATTGTTAACCGTCAACTGTTGCGCAATCGCTTGTTGAAACAACGATAGATACTGCTGCTTGGATTTAAAATAATACAAACCATCACTGCAAAGATTGGAGATACGCTGTTTTTCGGTGGTTTTAATCACCCTGTCATCGTCATCGACGGCAATAAATGACCAATGGTCGCCTTCGCCTTCAAATACTTCTAAATAGCCATCAACAGACTCTACCCAGTCAGGTTTTTCAAAACCATAGCGAAAGGTATCGATGTTAAAAATATAAATCGGCTCATTGTCATCAATGCTAGGATTACCGAGTCCCAGCGCTACTGTTTCAGCTTGCCCCGCTGTCTCGCCATCAAGGGTATGAATCATAAAATTACGCACACCCAAGCGCGTTAATCGCTCAGCAACAAATCGTGGGGTATCATACACATCACGCACGATAAGCAAAAATAAATCGGTACTAAAATAGCGCTCAAACGACTTGATTGCCAAATCAAAAACAATGGTATCAGCAATCGACAATTGATACTTAGGCACCTCAAAGCCTGCCTTAAAAAAACGACTGCTTAGCCCTGCCATCGGAATTACGAACATGTCACTGCCTCCATCACATACATTTTGTATAAACGATACGCATTGAGCAGCATGGCGCGCTGGCGATCGGGTCTATCTGCATGCAATGGTAGCATGGATAAGAACAATAACACCACCGCTGGCATGATAGATTCTGTCGTCATGCCATTGACCCAGGTGCCGGCAAAAAAGTCTTGCTGGATTTGCTCCAAACGCTTATCAATATCAAATCGTATATCGCTACCACTAGGGCTATCGATAATTTCATAACGCCCTGCGATGATAAAATCATACATACCAATCACAGAATGGGTGAGCTTGGCTAAATCATAGCTTGCGTTACCAAAAATACTAAAATTGCCGTTAGAATCCGTGCCACGTGGGTCAAAAACTTTTACCCGGCGACCGCGCATGTCATACATGATGTTGCTAAAACATAAATCGCCATGCATGACACTCACAGTGTTTGGCAGTGCCAAGGCTTTGTCGATACAATCTTGCGCAATCTCTAGCGTACTGCCAAGCATCGTTCCATCATATATCACAGGTTGGTTCAAATCGACATCGGCATCATCAGCATACGCGTACAGCCGCTTTAAAGTTTTTTTATGGTACAAATCTTCAGCATACGATTTGGCAAACCCTGTTTCGATATGGCGATGCACGTCGGACTGATTGGCCATACTAAAAAATTCTTTTAATAGCTGAAAAATATGTTGCCAAAACTCAGTGGTATTTAAGCCATGCACATACAACTCATTGAGCGGTAACAATGGCAAAAACTCTAAGCTATAACTAAACTGTCCGTCCACTTGCTGATAATCAATCAACTGCGGGGTAAAACGTCTGAGTGGCGCAGGAATATGGGTGTACCAATAAATTTCCGCTTCAATTTTGTTGTTGTCATCACTGCTTTTTGTGACAATGCCTTCACGAATCTGCAGTGAATTAAAGGCGCGTTCGGTGGTCATATTGGCACGGGCATGAATATAATGCACAAAATTACTGCAGTCATAATACGACTCAATGTTGACCGATTTCATTGGCATCGTCTGTTGGTACAAATAAATCGCCCGCACAAAATTTTTCTTACTAATCGCCAGCGCTTTAATCAACTCCAATCGTGAGGAAAAGGCAAAATAGCCAATCCAATCGGTGGGGTTTTCTTTCATTTTTTTGGTTTGTTGCCAATCGTATTGGCGCGTTTTATCCGACACGCCAATACAATCTGAGCAATCAACTAAGTGTGGTAAAAATACATCCCCTTGGATGATACGAATATGCTGGTATGATTTATCAATGGCTAGATTAAGCACATATAAAATCGTCTCAGACAATGCCAAATTTTCAGGGATTGTCACCACATCAATGGGAAGTGACTCAATCACTGCTTTTTCATTGATGGTTAAAGTATAAGCTTCGGGTAGTGACAATAGAATTTTTTCATGGGGGAATTGTTGGCGTACCACATCGACTTGCAGCTGTAATAGTTTTTTATTGCCAATGGGCAGCATACAAGGCGGAATGCGCCCAATTTCTGCTTCAAATTCGGCATTGACATAGGAAGAGGCGTTAATGAGTATCATAGCGTTAAATTACCTTAACTGTCGTTATTGTTTTTATTTTTTATTAAGGTGTTAAATCAAGTAACTGGCAAATCTCTGCATAGCTTAGCTTGACCAATTCGTCGGGTCGAATAGCTTTATCATCCACATAAAACCCTTCAAAGCCGCACCAAGGTTTACCCACGTATAATTCATCATACGGGATATCATGTCGTCTCAGCCAATCGATGATAATTGGCAACGTGTTTTTATTAATAGCGCCAATATTGCCTTGATAGGTGCGCATATTGCGACTGGTATTGATGATAATGGTAAACCCTTGTCGATGGTATTCTCTAAGTTTTTCGACAACTTCGGTGATAGGTTGGGCATTGGCATAGTCGCCATTTTGGGTGGTGCATAGGGTGTCATCTAGGTCAAAGATTAGCCGCTTCATTGTTATTATTTTCCTAAGGGGACAGTAAGATAAATAGACTTAAACTAAAAATTTTTGTATTCTTAATAAAATCAATTATTTGATTGTTATTTTAACTTCCATACCTTAAAACGAATACATACCAAATCATATTACTTATTCATTACTTATTGTAATTTTAGGTAAGAATGCGAGAAAAAAATCGATTATAGGGCTTAATCATAATGCTTAATATAAGATAAACCGCTTTTAACTAATTAATCAATCGATGTTGACAATTTTTGAGAGTAAGCCATAGCACGAGAAATGCAGTAAAAAGCGGGTAAGAGCCTGATGAATCTAAATGAAATAGGTTGTGATTTGATGAAAGATTGGCTTTTATTAACGATGAGCTAACAGGCTAAAAGATTAAAAGGCGAAAAAGCTAGAAAAACAGTAGGCAAAACGCGGCAAGGCGTGGAAAATTTATTTGATAGCGACGTGACTATGGACTTTGTGCATACGACCCAGTGCGTTTTTCCAACCACGGGCATTGGGCATAAAGGCTTGGCAATGATCTAAGTGATAGCCATAGCCTTCATTGCCATACGCCATCAAAAAACTGCCATCCAAAAAACCTGACTGTCCTATGACAAAGCCATTACCTTGATTAAATCGCGCTTCAGCACCGTTACCGAGCAAGGTGGCATTGATTGCAGTATAGCCATGACCCTCATTGTGGTTGGCATTGGCATGGGTGATATCGATACTAGCATGATGACGGGCAAAATAGCCACCGACCACGTTTTCATTGCCAAGACTGCGATTGGCTAAAATACGTCCGCCATTGTCAGCAAAATAGCCGTAGCCATAATTGCGATAGGCATTGGTACGTCGGTTAATGCTATTGCAGCTTAGCACGCCACTGTGTAGCGCCAAAAAGCCATGTTTGTTTTCGCTGGCACTGGTATCATGGCACCACATCGAGCCATTGGTAAGTGCATAAAACCCCGCGATATGGTTGTGTGCAGACACGCTGTTGTCGGCATTGATAAAGCCGCTGGATTCCGCGCAAAATCCAAAACCCAACTCTTCATCCAAATGCGCACAGTGATACGCCTCGCATTGCTGGGCATCTATCGAGCCCCCATACGCGAAAAATCCGACATCCCCTGCAAACTGTACAATCACCCCAGGCTCACAGCGGATACTTGAGCCAAAGCGGGCGGCAACCCCATAATAAAACTTATTGATACGGACCTTTGACCCGATCAGCACTTGACTATTGTAATTACACATGATACCGGCACCATAGCCTTCATCTTGCCACTGTCCATAGCCCAAAAACGCCTTAGTCCCATTGATAGTCATGCCATCGATTTTAAAAATACCATTGCCCCGCTGCATCAAAAAGCCACAGCGGTTATGGGCATCATCAAAATGTAACTGCACCTTATCAGGATCGTCCAAATTGCCAATAATCTCTACCCGATCACTAAAAAAATCAATTTCAACTTGGCTTAAATAATACTCGCCATCGGCAATTTTGATTTGGATAAAGCCTTTATCCCCCAAGTTATTTAATTGGCTTTTACAATAAGCCAAAGCCGCATGGATAGTCGGGAATTTTTGCGGCACGTCAATACGTTGCCAGCGGTTGGATACTTTTTTAATCATAATAACAACAAGCTAACAAGTGATATGGCACTCAAGGTGAGTAGGTCGACCATACATCGCCAAAAAACCTAGCGATAGTCAAAGCCATTGCAATTATCTAGGAAATAGCCGCTGTAATATGTTGGGTTTTCTTAGTGAATATGAAGTTTTTTATGATGTTTTAGGTTTTGCCAATTTTTCACTCAATGAATTTGCGACCCAGGCAGGACCAATCAACAAAAATTGTAAGTCTTCAAAAAATGACGGTTTTTTGCCTTCAATTTTGTGACCGAAAAATTGCCCAATCCACGCTATCACAAATACGCCAAAATAAAACTTAAACCCAAATGGCAAGATAGCAATCGCTGCTAAGCAAAACAGTACAAACATGCCCATAGCAATAAATAATTGCGTAGACAAGCGTAGATAAAACAGCATTACCAAAGCAATCAGTACCAACGTAAATGCCGCCTGCCATGACATTCCCATGCCTAAGATACTGGCAAAAATCGTGGGTACGCACAGCCAATGAATTTTTTTATTGATAGGATGTTGGTGGCTCACGGCGTAGTCAGCCAGCCAGCTTTGTAGGGATTTTTTTGAATGAAGCAGGGTCACGGTTGCCATAATCTTCTTCCTTAAAGATAATAAAGACAGTGAAAAAAATTGCTGATAAAAAATGGGTGTGAATCCCATCAGTTACCACTGAATCGTATCACACCCTAGTCGTTTGTCAAACCAGCGAATTTACCCTGATAGGTTTTGATATCAGTGGCTTTTAATAACAATGGCTTTTGATACTAATGGCTATTACGCCAAGCCTTTGGCTTTTTGCTCACTGCGATACCATTCATACAGCCCCACAAACGCATTAATTTGGTACACCATGGTTTGAATGGCAAAAACATAATTTTGCGACATCAAGTTGACAATCAGCCAAACAAAATTCACCGCAATCCATAACCACCAGTTGAATGAATAGCGTAAAATCATCGTGGCTTGCGCTGTGATGGATAGCACAAATGCCAACACATTAATCCAAAAAAAATCAATTACGCCCAAAAATTTACTGCCATCGTCGGCGACCACGCCATAACCCATCGACGCTAGCCAATTATTGACAGTTGGAAATAATGCCAAGCCAATCGCGATAAAGGCAATGGTTACCAACCAAACAATTTTATTGGCTGATTTGGGAATCATATTGCCATCGCCATCGGTATTTTTTGACCAATAAAAAATGCCATATAAATGGGTAAAAAAGTTAAACAGCGGTGCGAGCATCAAACCCACCGCACCTGCAGTTCCCTGTACAATGGTTTCACCTGCCGTTGCCAACATACCAAAGCCATTACCTGCGATATTGCGGCGAAAACTCAGCGATACCACACACAATAGCCCGATAAAAGACACCCCCAAATAAAACCAGTCCAACGCTCGATGTTCTGTGGTCAACCAAAAACCGGTACCCAGTGCAATTACCCCAAAAAAGAACCATACCACCGTCCATTCTTGTGCCCATTCACCGGTAATTTTATCCAAAATTGCAATTCGCATTTCGCCTCCAACAGTCATTACAACCATAACAACATTTTTTTAATTAAGCTTTAAAAAATAAAACCAAAAATTTTTAGCATATTTACCAAGCATGTCTAGAAAATTATTTTATGCCTCGATATCTTGATAGTGGTGAAAAACGTGTGCATCAATGAGCGCAATCGCATCCAAGAATCGTTGATGATAGTCTGGACTATCAATAAATAGCGGCGCAATATGATGGCGGGCAAAGATTTGTTTTAAACGATTTTCAAAACGCTCACGCTGGGACTCGCTGCCTAGAGAGCGCATCCCATCGGCGACCCAAGGGGTATTATTGGCAAGCATCAGGGTATAATCTAAGCGAAACTCATCGATACAGGCGGTCAAAAACGGGTGGGTACGCCCTTCATATTCTTCACAGAATGCTTGCGTGGTCACAAAATCTGTATCCACCAAGGTGATTGGGGCAGGGGCAAAGCGTTTGGCGGCGCGTATCGCTTGTTCATGGTCAGTTGCCATGAGCGGATAGTCATCGTATTGCATACCAAGCTCAGTACCCCCCAAATCGGTTTGCACAAACAGCCGTCCCATTTCTAAGCCATAGCTTGCACCATAATAGTTGGCTAGTTTATGCAGTAGTGTGGTTTTACCTGAGCTTTCACCACCCACCAATGCCACAGTTTTAGTGTAGTCACCTCGCGCTTGCGGATGAATCGCTGACCAATACAGCGCGGGGTTATTGTGAATCTTGCGGCTATCAAAACCATGTTGGCGTGGCGTCGTCACCACAGGTAAATGTAAATCATAATCGACAAACGGATGGGTTTCATCCATAAATACGACAGGGGCTACTGTCCCTGCCGTATCGGTGGATGCGCTCAACTTGGGATAACGTTGTTGCAAATCCGCTAATATCGCATTGACCTCATTAACGCTCAAATCTTGATAATTGTCTTCATACGAGGGGGTTACCAAATCAGGTAAAATCTCTATATGCACAAATGGCAAATCAGCAAATGCCATGGTCATCCAGCGCGCCTTATCTTTCAAATCAATGGAAAAATTTGGATTTGGCGCAGGGTGGGGAGTAATAAAAATATATAAGTCTTTGACTTGCCCAGACGCATGCAAAATCGTTCTTACATGCCCCAAATGCAGCGGCTCAAAATGTCCAATAATGATACCCACATCTTGCATCATGCTTTCCTCAATACTTCATCATGGTTTTTTTAACTATTTTTTATCGACTTGATTTTTTGATTACTTGGATAGATATCCCTACTAAGGATATCCTAGTAAGGCTATAAAAAAGTAACGCTATGATAATCGATTAGCTGCTATGAAGTTACAATCGTTTGTAACGCTAGTATCACAATTTGTAAGAATCGGTGCACACACGCTACCAAAAACATTATATAGCCGCGATAACAGCATAGCCACGATAACAGCGCTCCTCATAATCGCTCATGATAATAATGCTGTAGAAAAAGTTACCAAAAGAAACATCATTCTACGTTTTGTCACCCAACTACACTCTGCATTTGCTTATAATAAGTCATCACCAAAACGCAGCATCTTTAACCAATAATTTTAGCTGATGGCACTAAATTTTCTAACGGCAGCACGTTTTAAAAGCGTTAATTTTTAAAGATGTTAGGTTTTAACTAAGTCGTAAGTGGTTTTCTTTATTTTTAACAGGTAAAAAATTGAATGGCAAATAAACTGGTAAAACTTCATCGCTCTCAGAATCATCGTATGATTGCAGGTGTGCTGGGGGGTATTGCAGAGTATCTTGGCTGGAATGCAACATTGGTGCGTTTGTTGTTTGTGATTATCTCAACCGCGAGTGTCGCAGTGCCAGGCATTTTGATATATATCGTGTTATGGATTGTCATGCCAAATGCCACCCAAAATTCCTATCGTGCGGTTTGATGGGTTGATAGGCTTCTTTGTATAACTGCTAATTATCAAGAAAAACAGCCAAAAAAATTAAAAGTATTATGAATAATAACAACTAGCTATAACAATAACTATAAACTTCTCCACTTTTCCTCCTGCCCAGATAATACATTATCTGGGTATTTTTTTGACCTAAAAAAAGCCTTAAGGGAATGCTTAAGGCTTTTATTAATATTAAAAATCTTGTATCAAAAATTTTGAAAAAATTGACTAAGGCACAAAACGTACAGGCTCGGCAATCACTTGCCGAGCGCGTTCAGCGACTTTATCAAAACGGTGGATGCTGTTGCCTTGATTATCCACAGCCACGGTCACAGGCATATCTTCTACCTCAAACTCATAAATCGCTTCCATGCCTAGCTCTGGGAAGGCAAGCACTTTAGCGCCTTTGATAGCTTTTGATACCAAGTAGGCGGCACCACCCACTGCAATGAGATAAATTGCGCCATGTTTGGCGATGACTTCACAAGTCGCAGGGCTACGCTCAGATTTACCAATCATCCCAATCAAGCCTTGACCCAAGATTGTATCGGTGAATTTATCCATACGCGTTGAGGTGGTGGGACCCGCAGGACCGACCACTTCATCGCCCACTGCATCGACAGGACCGACATAATAAATAAAGCGATTTTGTAAATCAACGGGTAACGCTTCGCCTTTGGCAAGCATATCGACCATGCGTTTGTGCGCGGCATCACGACCCGTTAAGATTTTACCACTAAGTAGTAAGGTATCACCGATGTTAAACTGACCTAAGGTTTCTTTGGTTAAGTCGTTAACATTGACTTTAATCACATCATCGGAGCCAAATGACACTTCTGGCCAATCTGATAGGGAAGGTACCGGCAAGGCAGCTTCCCCTTGACCGTCTAGGGTAAAGTGAATATGACGAGTCGCCGCACAGTTTGGAATCATGGCAACGGCTTTACTTGCGGCATGGGTAGGAAAATCTAGTACTTTTACATCCAGTACCGTAGTCAAGCCGCCAAGACCTTGGGCACCAACGCCAAGCTCGTTCACTTTGTCATACATATTAAGACGTAAGCGCTCAACGCTATCAAGCTCGGCACCGCTTTGGGCTTTGGCTTGTAAATCATGGATATCGATGTGTTCCATGAGTGAGCGTTTGGCAAGCATCATGGCTTTTTCTGGCGTGCCGCCGACACCGATACCTAAAATACCAGGTGGACACCAACCTGCCCCCATTTGTGGGACGGTTTTTAACACCCATTCTTCAATCGAATCTGAGGGGTTTAGCATCGCAAATTTTGCTTTGTTTTCTGAACCGCCGCCTTTCGCGGCACAAATCACATCAACTTTGTCACCCGGTACCACGCTCATGTGAACCACTGCTGGCGTGTTGTCTTTGGTGTTTTGACGTTTGCCAATTGGGTCTACTAGGATGGATGCCCGTAGTGGGTTGTCTGGATTGTTGTAAGCACGGCGCACCCCTTCATTAACCATGTCTTCAACGCTCATCGCTGAGCCTTGCAAGTCCCATTGCACGTTCATACCGATATCAAGGAACACTACCGCACTACCAGTATCTTGGCAAATCGGACGATGACCCATCGCTGACATACGGCTATTGGTGAGGATTTGCCCCATGGCGTTTTTGGCAGATTGGTTGGTTTCTTTTTGCCATGCTTCATATACAGCATCAACGAAGTCTTTTGGGTGATAATAACTGATGTATTGAAAGGCGTTGGCGATAGAATTGATAAAGTCGTCTTTCTTGATGACGGTCATTGGCTAGTCCTTTTCACTGGCTAAATAGTGGCGCTATTATAGCATTGTCACTTGCTAGATTGGCAAACAAGATTGGCAAAAGGGCGCAGGAATAAGCGTTTTAAACGGTCAACCGCTAAAATTTTTATCCCGTTAAAAAATTATTAACTGTTAATGGATAATACTTGGCAACGCATGATTGAGTAATTGCATAAAACTGATATGTAGCCAGCCATACATCGCCATAAATCCCACTATCAACACTACATAGCTTGCGGTAATGATTTTACCCTTTAACACAGAAGGCGGTATGAATGGGGCAGTGCTGCCAGAGATTGGTCGATCGCCAAGATGATTGGGTGGCCAATGCGCGCTACTAGCTTTATGGGCGAATAGCTGCTGCTGGCGGATAACGCGATACTGTATGATGTACACCATACCCAGCAAGCCACCTATAATTGCACCGCCCACATGACTGGCATTATCGATACCGCCCACCAAAAAACCATAGCCCAAATTAATCACCATCACTATCAGTAACGAGCGAAAATTTAACGCAAAATTATTAAACGATGTTTTGGTTAGCGCTGTCACCAATAACGCCATCCCAATGCCCATGATACCACCTGACGCACCGGCACTAATAATCGGCGGCTCACCTGCCATCACGCTATGCAAGCCCAAAAAGTTATTGAGCAAATTGCCGCCAACCCCTGATAACAAAAACAACGCTAAAAAATTGACAGCGCCAAACATCCGCTCAGCCACTTGTCCAAAATAATATAAAGCAAACATATTAAACAGCAAATGCATAAAACCAATATGCAAAAACAGACTGGTCACCAATCGCCACGGCGCTTCACCCAGCGAAAAGGGTAAGAAATTGGCACCCCAAACAATTAACGATTGATTAGTGGGGTTGGTCGGATTGACGCCAAAAAATAGCTGTAAGGCAAACACCCCAACACAAATTACCACCAACGCCAACGTGATAGGGTAGTGTTGTAAAGCTTGTTGGATTGGGGACTGAAATGTCATAGCGCGCCTTATGTAAACCAATTTAAGTGTAAGCCAAGTTAAGCCAAAATTTCAAAAGAAAAAAGCCTGTATAAAATCATTATCATCAATTCACAAATCGCAATTATAGTATGAAATGGTAACAATGTTTTGCAAACCCGTCGGGGCAACCGAGAAAATGATAAGCTAAGTGGGAGGCATTTTCGCCAAATTTTTAGCATCATAGATACAAATCATAGATACAAAAGGCTTTATGATAAAACGCCAATCCAAACCGATTGTCATCCTCATTCATGGTTTACACATGCATGCCTGGGCGATGCGACCGCTTGCCAAAAAACTCACCAAACTCGGCTACGAGTGTCATAGGTTTGGGTATTTTAGCATCGCGCATAATCTTGCCAACCATAGCCGCCGTTTGCACCGCTGGCTGACCAAACATGAAAAAGCGGGTGTGCCTATTTATTTGGTCGGTCATAGTCTTGGTGGGCTGGTTATTCGAGACTTTTTGCAGCGATATCCACAGTGGCAGATTACTCGATGTGTGACACTTGGGACGCCGCACAATGGCAGCATCAGTGCCAATAACATCGTCAAAATCCTGCCCAAATTTGTCGGTCGCTCGTATCTACAGGGGCTAGATGGCAATGCGCCTGCACTCAAAGATGCAGTGCAGCTAGGTAGTATTGCGGGAGTTCGTTCGGTGGGGCTTGGCAAAGTGGTATTACCCCGTAACCGTGAGCTTGCCAAGCTTGAGCCGCATTTGCAGCCCAATGACGGCACGGTATTTGTGCATGAAACTCAGCTTGCAGCTGCTAAAGACCATATCATCGTCAATGCGTCCCATACGGGACTCCTGATAAATGATGAAGTAGCGATACAAATCCATCATTTTTTGCAACAAGGGCATTTTTTGCATACAAAAAATTGTTGAGACAAAATAGGGTTAAAAACCCGTCAATTCAAAGTTTTTTTAAGAATTATCTTGGGGCAAAATGCTATAATCATCCAAAGTTTTTTAGGCGCTCTATTTAGCGATGATGTATTTAGCCATCATCCATTGAGCGATGGTCAGGCAAAGCTGTTGAAGAAGGTTAAGCTGTGTTGAAAGCAAGTGATGTGATGGGTTGTATGATGGGGCATAAGGTGCGTACAAATGTCAATGCGCAATCATCAGCCATCAGCGCCTTGTTAATTACCCTGGTCAGTATATCGGGTGCGCTAACTGCCTGTACTCCGTCATCGGCGCCGCCATCCCCAACGTCACAATCGGCTTCGACCACCGCTTCGAGCGCTAATGGCAATAATGCCAGTAATACCAATGCGACGCCAAATGCAAGTATTGCGAGTACAACTGCAGCAGTGCCCAACCAACTCACGATTTACACCTCGATTGACAAAGCGGCGCTTGAGCCGTTATTAACTAGCTATGCTAGGCAAATCAATGTGCCGATTCATATCGTGCAAGATGAACCAATGTCAATTTTGGCACGGTTAAAAGCAGAGGGCGCCAATAGCCCTGCAGATGTGATTTTGACTGAAGATGCGGGTATTTTTAGTACCGCAGTCGAAGAGGGGCTATTACAACCCTTTAATGCCGAAAAAGCAGTGGCGCATGTCCCAGAGCGTTATCGTGATCCTGATGGCAATTGGATTGCATTATCTAGCTACGCGCGTACTGCGGTGTATGATAGTCGTGTACTCCATACCAATGATATCTCAAGCTATGCCGACTTGGCCAAAGTTAAATGGTCACAAAAACTGTGCCTAAGCCAAGGCAAATACATCCCTAATCAATCACTGGTGGTCAATCTCATCAATAATTTGGGCGATAAACGCACCCAAGAAGTGATGCAAGGCTGGCTTGCCAATCTAAGCGTGCCCGTGCTGCTGGATGACAGTGAAGTGCTAAAGGCCATAGAAAGCGGCAAATGCCAAATCGGTCTAGTCAACAGCAACCACTACGGACGCTATCTACAAGCGCATCCCGATACCCCGATTAAAATCAAATGGATCAATAAGGGCTACGGCGGCGTCAGTACCAACATCACAGGCGTTGCCATTCCGCATGCCGCCAAGCATACCGAGTTGGCGCTCGGGCTGATTGAATGGCTGGCTGCCAAAGATCAGCAATCGCTGTATGCCAGTTTAAGTAACACCTTTCCGATTGACCCCAATGCCGAAGCCTCGGTCTTACTCAAGTCTTGGGGGGATATCGAAGTCAGCCAGATACCAGTGAGGTTTTATGGCGAAAGACAAGCGCTGGCAGTCGATTCAATGCAGCAAGCGGGTTATTACTAATTAGCTTTGCTGACCAAAAAATGCAAATAACGCCCAAGCCATTTATATGGGTCTTGCCCGCTATAGGCGACTTCCATATCAATCACCGCTTGTGGATTGGTATGTCCACCACGCTTGAGCGGTGAGTAATCATGAAACACCCGTAATCCTGAGGTATGCAAGATTTGGTAATGATGATCATTAATCCAAGAAATCACCTCATCTTTTGCCACTGGGTGATTGGGCGTCAAACTGCCATTATCGGCTTTAAAATCTTTGTTATTTAGTAGATTAAAATTGCCCATCACCAAGTTACGATACACAAAGCTGGCAGGGTTATAAAAACACAGCGATAGCACCCCTTTTTCAGCCCCATCATCGACAAGCCACCGATCAAAAAAATCCATAATCAGTTTTGGCTCTGCCAACCACTCAAGCACGGCATGGCAAAGAATCAAATCATATTTGCCCGTTAATTTATCATCCAATTTCTGATAAGGGCAGGTATGCCAGGTGATATTTTGTGTCGCCTCGCCTGCGTTTTGTTTGGCAATCTCAAGCATATTGGCGGAGATGTCATTGATGGTGACGTCATGCCCATCTTTGGCAAGTTCGATACTGATTTGCGCCAAGCCTGCACCTACATCCAATATGCGAAGGGGGCGGGTGTGTGTCTGTTGCCATGACTTTACCCAGCCAAAGATATCATGGCGCAGCACGGCAAGGCGAATTTCACCTTTTAAACCGCCGTATATTTTTTTTTCAAAATGCGCGCTGATATCATCAAAATTGCGGTCTTGGTTAATCATACAAGATTTTTCAGTCCGCGTTGTTTTTCGCGTTGATAATCACGCTCTTTTAAGGTGGCGCGTTTATCGTGCAGTTTTTTACCCTTAGCAAGGGCAATTTCGCATTTGACGCGGCCATGACTCCAGTACACTTTGAGCGCTACACAGGTATGGCCTTTTTGGTTGACCATGCCAAAGAGCTTATCAATCTCGCGGCGGTGTAGTAGCAGCTTACGGGTGCGAAGGGGGTCAGCGACAATGTGAGTCGATGCCGATAACAGTGGCTGAATGTGCGCGCCAAACAAAAAGGCTTCACCATCTCTAAAAATCACATAGCTTTCGGTGATACGCATTTTACCCGCACGGATGGATTTGACTTCCCAGCCGAGTAGCTCAAGCCCCGCTTCAAAGCTTTCTTCAATAAAGTATTCGTGACGCGCTTTTTTGTTGCTAGCAATCAAGCTAGGCATTTTTGGTTTTTTAGTCATTTAGGTTTCCTTACTGCAACATCGCGGACGTACCCAATGCTGCACAGCGTGTTTTAATCATCTTATTGCCATAATCTTATTACAAGAATCGTGTTGCCATAAATCAGTATGACAAGCCGTTTAATATGGCGATAAATCCCAATAAATCAATTCTTCGGTTTTGATTACTAAGTTTAAGTTTTTGATTATTGGGCTTTGGATTACTAAGTTTTTTATTGCTAGGCTTTACCCTAAGTTTTAATTAGGCTTTGGGTAAAATGCTGCAAAGCTGTCATGATAACACGCTAAACACAAATTGATAGTGAGATTTGATTGTTAATTGGGGTAAAATTTTGCTAGGATTAGCAACAAACTAGCAATCTTTGTTTTAATCATATTGTTAGCGCCAAATAGCGCATTATTTATCATAAAGAGACAGCCATGTCAGCAGCCAGCCAGCCACTTGCCACGCCTTATACTAAAATTATCTATCCAGGTACATTTGACCCAATTACCAAAGGGCACCTTGATTTGATTAAGCGCGCTTGCCGCCTGTTTGATGAGGTGATTGTTGCGGTGGCGATTGGGCATCATAAAAAACCGCTATTTACTTTGGAGGAACGAATTGGATTGGTAGAAAAAGCCTGTCATGATAAAGGCTTGAGCAATATATCTGTGATTGGCTTTGATGGGTTGTTGGTGGATTTGGCAAAAAATCAACAAGCCACAGGTGTGCTGCGTGGACTGCGGGCGATGTCAGATTTTGAGTATGAATTTCAGCTCGCCAATCTCAATCGTGAACTAGACCCAAACTTTGAAGCGGTGTTTTTGACCCCATCGCAGCAATATTCTTTTATCTCATCAACGCTGGTGCGCGAAATTGGCAAATTAGACGGTGATGTGAGTAAATTTGTACCGCCGTGTGTCGAAGAGGCATTTGAACGAAAAAAACAACAGGGTTGGTAAGTCGTGGTAAAATAAACGTTTCTTTGTGAACGTTTTAAAAGCTATGGCATTAATAATCACTGATGAATGTATCAACTGCGATGTCTGCGAGCCACTTTGCCCTAACGATGCGATTTATGTGGGCGAGTTGATTTATGAAATTGACCCTGCGCTGTGTACCGAGTGTGTCGGTCATTTTGATGAGCCGCAGTGTTCGCTGTTTTGTCCCGTACCTGATTGTATTCCAAGAGATCCGAACTATCTGGAGACGCCAGCGCAGTTAATGCTCAAATTTGAGCGCATCACCCAAACTAAAACCAGTCAATAAATTTTCATAACCGCTATTTTTCACAACGTCGAATTTTAACAAAGCCATTATAGATAAGGAATGTCTATGCCCGCCAATAAAGCAGAACTGAGTGCTTTTCTGAAGCAATCTTTCCCCCAAGCCAACTGCCACATCGAATCGGTGGGTAATGGGCAAGCCATTGTGTCACATCCTATTGGTGACGATGAGTTACGACCGGGTGGCACGGTATCAGGGCCTGTGATGATGAAAGTGGCCGATGTTGCGCTATATGTGGCTATTTTGGGCGAAATCGGTATCGTACCATTGGCAGTGACCACCAATCTTAACGTGTCTTTTCTGCGAAAACCCGCTGCACAAGCCAACCTTATCGCCAAATGCCAGCTTATCAAAGTCGGGCGTACGCTTGCGGTAGGGGATGTATTGATTTATTCAGAAGGTGATGACAGACCTGTGGCGCATGCAGTCGGTACGTATGCGTTGCCTGCTGACCGTGACTAAATAGATAAAGCCTGTTATAATGCTTGCCTTGGCAGACCAGACGAACGCTGCTTGCCCCTGTTTACAGTGGGTAAGGGGAGGAAAGTCCGGGCTACACAGGGCAGAGTGCCAGCTAACGGCTGGGGGGCGTAAGCCTACGACAAGTGCAGCAGAGAGTAGACCGCCTTAGCAATAAGGTAAGGGTGAAAGGGTGGGGTAAGAGCCCACCGCATGACTGGTAACAGTTCATGGCAAGGTAAACTCCACTCGTAGCAAGACCAAATAGGTGTCCGTATGGCGTTGCCCGCGTTGGACACGGGTAGGTTGCTTGAGCGTATTGGTAACGATACGCCTAGATGAATGTTCGTCCTCGACAGAACCCGGCTTATCGGTTTGCCATGCTTATTTTAATCAACCTATTGTTATCAATAGGTTTTTTATTTTTGTAGATGACAATAATACCGTTTTAACTTCCTGATTATCATAAAGCGTAAAGCTGGTTTAACTTGCCGATTTGGTAGATTTGAGATTAGCCACTAACCTTGAAACGGCAGGGTGAAATTTCGAATACGCATAAAGCGTTTACTAAACAGTGATTTGATAGGTTGTTGCGGCGTGATGTAAGTGATTCTTTGCTCTGACATGATATCAATCAGCTTGACGACTTCTTGCATGCCCCAACTATAGACATCAAATGATTCTATAAAAGCATGGTGTTTAAAGAGATAGGAATGCTTGGATAAATCAAAACAACCCATAAACCAGTTGTCAAAAACGGCGTTTGAAATATAGCCTTGACCAATGAGTTTGATATGGGTATGGCGATTATCTTGTCTTAAAACATGCAGCAAGTTTGCACACGCTAACGCATCGCCTTCATAATACTGAAAAAACTTACACGCATCATACAGCAAAAAACCAGTGATACCAGAGCGGGTATTATTTTTAATAGATTGGTTCAGAATGTGGGTAAATGTACGTTGATTTAACGCCGCAGTCAGCGTTATTTCACTACAATAAGCCATAAAGTATTTTTGCGACATTCCAATAGTCCTTGGTAAGTGGTACGTGAATATGAACTCCAAATAATTGCTACTATCTGCTATAGCCGCTTGCAATATTATATAAATTTACAAAATAAAATAGTCATGATAGTCAATATTAGAAAAAATACCAATTACATTTGTGTTGTAATTCTAAAATCTATCCAATATTTGACCCATATCATGAGCGAAAAAAAACCGCCTGAATCAGCGGCTTATTAATCCAAAAGCAACCCAAAAACAACTCAGAAACCTAAGTAACGCAAAAGTTAGTTCAAGGATGGCGGCTGATGAGGGTGCCAACGCCTTTATCGGTAAAGACCTCTAACAAGGTCGCATGCGGGACACGACCATCGACAATCACTGCACTTTTTACCCCATTTTTTACCGCTTCTAGTGCATAGCTGATTTTTGGAATCATGCCGCCAGAGATAGTGCCATCGGCAATCATCTCATCCACCTTGCTAGGGGTAAGTCCTGTGGCAACATTGCCTTCTTTATCCAGCACCCCTTTGATGTTGGTGAGTAAAATCAGTTTTTCCGCGAGCATGAATTCAGCGACTTTCCCCGCCACCACATCGGCATTAATGTTGTAAGTATTGCCTTCATCATCCACGCCAAGCGGTGCGATGACAGGAATAAAGTTAGAGGCAATCATCAAATCAATCACATCGCGATTGATGCTGACCACATCACCCACAAATCCCAAATCAATTTGTTGTTCGTTGCCTTGTTCATCCGTTTTGGTCATCGGTAATTTTTTAGCGCGAATGAGACTGGCATCTTTACCGGTTAAGCCAATAGCACGACCACCGTGTTTGTTGATGAGATTGACAATAGATTTGTTGACACTACCACCAAGTACCATTTCCACCACATCCATGGTGGCTTTGTCGGTCACTCGCATGCCATCAATGCGGTCAGAGCTGCGCCCCAATTCTTTAAGCAAGTTATCGACTTGTGGACCGCCGCCATGGACAACTACGGGATGAATGCCTACGGTTTTTAGCATGACGATATCTCTGGCAAAAGAACTCTCTAATATCGGATCAGTCATGGCATTGCCGCCGTATTTGACCACCATCACTTTACCTTCAAAACGCTGGATGTAGGGTAGTGCTTCGGTCAATACGTCAGCGGTATGCATGGCTTGCTCAAGATCTAATGCCATTTCAAATCCTTATATAATTTTGCTAGAGACATTTTTTAAAATGCGTTTTTAACAGCGGTGTTTATACAGGCTGAATTTGTGCGACTTGTTCGGCAAGGTTGTCATCAATCGTACGACATAAGTCAACAAAAATAGATTGAATATGCCGCAGCTCAGCAACGTCATTGGCAGAAAAACGCACGGTCAAAAAACTGCCCGTATTTGACTTGCGTAAAATACCAAATCCATCCGCAAAATCCAAGCGTAACCCATCAATCGTATTGACATTTTTGACCGCAAATGAGGATTTTAACCGTTTAAACGGCTTTTTCCCCAGTGCCGTGATACGAGCAATCACGGTTTGACCATAATGGTTATCCGCAATAGGTAAATACATATCCGCCGTACTAATGCAAGTGGGCAAACTCGCTAGGATATCGTTAAGACTGGTAGGTTGATGGCTCAGCCAATTGAGCAAGCGGGCAGCCGCGTACATGGCGTCGTCATGTAGCACAAAATAGCCATCGTTAAAAATAAAATGCCCTGATAACTCACCTGCAAAAATTGCGTTGTCTGATTTGTTTTGTAGCGACTTTCGCATCAAGCTACTGCCAGTTTTGGTCATCATCGGGGCGGCGCCATGCGAAGCGATGAGATTGGGTACATGATGCGAGCATTTGACATCAAAAATGACTTTTCTAGCAGTTGATGTATGCGCACTGGGCAATTCTTCAATGGCAATGCGAGAGAGTAGATAAAGCAAATTGTCAGGGCTAATCATGTGACCCTGTGCATCAATTACCATCACCCGATCGCCATCGCCATCAAAAGCCAAGCCAATATCTGAGCCTGTAGCTTTGACTGTTTGAACTAACTGCGTCAAGCGATTGGACTGCGTCGGGTCTGGGTTGCCTTGGGGAAAATTGCCATCGGGAGAGGCATTTAGCATGATGCAACAATAGCCAAGCTGGCTAAATAGAGCCTCTGCAAAATCACTGGTCGCACCATGCATACAGTCGATGACAATTTGCTGTGGGGCATGGAAATAGGTGGTTTGAGTGAGTTTGGTTTGATTGATGTGAGTAAAAGCCTGCTCGATAGCCTGAATATAAGCTGCAAAAAAATCCTTGGGCGTTGAATAAGTAGTTTGCCTGATAGCAGCAATAAGCCTGTCCTCAGGCACGATGGCTTTGTAGCCAATTAAAGCCTCATAAAGCTGCTGCACATCATCACCGCTTGGCGACTCATGATTGATAAGCCATTTAATGCCATTGATATGTTTTTGCGAATGACTGGCGGTGACCATCAGCCCATTACCGGAAAATTGCTGAGCCATAAACGCCATCATCGGCGTGGTTGTCAATCCCAACCACTGCACTACTAGACCTGCTTGCTGGCAAGCATACGCCATATATTTGGCAATCTCTTGGCTTTGGTGGCGAGCATCGTACCCGATGACAACCGTAGGCTTGTTTGCCGCTAGCGTTGGCGTTGTTGCCGCGGTTTGGTGAGCATAGACAAAAAGCTCGGCAAATGCCCTTGCCAATGACCAGACAAAATCATCGGTAAATAAAGTGACATCACCACGAATATCGTAAGCTTTAAAAAGAGATTTTTGCGGAAAGAAAGGATGAATAAACAGAGTATTCATAAAAAAAACATCTAACTGATTTTATACTACCAAAATCATAGCATTGAAATTTGGCAAAATAATTAAATACTCTGTTATAAATTGTTAAAAAGAACTGAAAAAATGCTAATAACTAATGGGTTCCCGTTGAGCCAAAGCCGCCTTCACCGCGTACGCTGATATCAGAAAACTCCGCTACAATCTCAAAAGTCGAACGCACAATCGGCAAGACCAAGTACTGCGCCATTTTCTCGCCAGGTTGTAACGTATAATTGGTTTGACTACGGTTCCAAATAGAGACCATTAATTCGCCTTGATAATCAGCATCAATCACGCCTGTTAAATTACCGAGGACGATACCATGCTTATGCCCTAGCCCTGAGCGCGGCATGATAAAGCCAACATAATCAGGGTCTTGAATATAAATGGCGAGTCCTGTACCAATCAATTGGCTTTCACCAGCTTTTATAGTGATAGGCTCATCGATACAAGCACGTAAATCTATACCCGCCGAGCCGTCTGTGGCGCGATGAGGTAGGGGAAATTTATCATCATTACCAATTTTGGGGTTTAAAATCTTGACTTGTACTTGCTTCATGCTTACCAACTTATGTTAAATTTATAAAAAAATGTAAAAAAACCACTATATTATAAACCTAAATGGCGCGATACTGAGCGAATACCAAAGTAAGTTTTTTTGACCAAAAAAAGAAACCAAAAAAAAGAGCAGCCATAAGCTACTCTTTTTTATTCAATCTTCATCTATCAATTCAATTAGAATTTATAGTGAGCACCGACAGTAACTAAGTCTGAGTCAACTGAAACATTGTTTGTTACGTCCACTGAAGGCAGACGCGTATATTCAGCTTCTACAGATGCATTTGGTGAAAGGTTATACCCTAAACCGATACCACCTGCAAGACCTGACTCGTCATATTTATCATCACCAACATCAACTTGGGTTTGCGCAAAACCTAATTTACCTTTGGCGTAAACATTAGATGCTGGAAATTGGTATTTATAAGTACCATATAAACCTGCCGTGTTAGTGCTAATTTCACCTACTTTTGTACCGCTAAGTTTTAGATCTTCTTTTGAAGAATCTACATATTCAACTTCTGCACCAAAGTTAGGGGTAAAATTATAACCTGCATACACACCATAAGCGGTTTGGTTATCAGTATCAAGACGGTCAACATCAGTATTAAATTGACCCGCTTTGACACCTACATAAGGTTGACCAGTGTAGCCAACAGTATTGGTTTGGTAAAGGGCAGCATTTGCACCTGCAGTCACAACTGTACCTGCAATTAAAGCTAAAAGGGTTTTATTTAAAGTTTTCATCGTCTTCTCCTTCAGAAGTTTTTTGAAAAGTATCACAACAAGCCATATAAAATTTTAGTTAAGTTCATTTGAATATTAGCTATATAACTAGTTGCTACTCAGCGTTATTAATTGACCCTGATTAATCAACCAGTTATTGCCCTGCTTGTTTTGTTAAAGCCATCATAGCAAAATAAATCTAGATTACTGTCTGTGTTTAACAGGTCGGACGTTAAGTTATGAAATGAAATTTGCCAAAAAGGTAACTAAGCTACCTATTTGAAATTTTTTGTTACATCTCCTGTCAAACACCAGTTTTTTAAGAAATATTTAGTTACATTTACTTGGGTGGTTGGGTCAAATCTTTGTCATACAAGCTTTTTTGCATAAAAAAAGGGCTTAAAGTTACCTTTTTCGCCCTTTTTTCTACGCAGCAGTTTATTATCAAGTAATTATTTGGCGGCTTTGCTTTTGAGTAACGCCTGAATATTGGCCAAATAATCCTCTGCGGTTTTCTTGGGTTGGTGCGCCGCCACTGATTTTTTCATGCCAGGGGCATCGATATGTTCTGTCGGCAATTCGTCAATAAATCGGCTAGGGGTGGTGGTTTTCATTTGACCCCCTGCACGGCGCTGTGCCGCCAGCGTCATGGTCAGCTCTTTACGGGCACGGGTAATCCCCACGTACATCAAGCGTCGTTCTTCTTCGATGGATTCAGCAATAATGGAGTTTTTATGCGGTAATAGTTCTTCTTCAAGTCCCATGATATAGACATAATCGAACTCAAGCCCTTTAGCGGCGTGTAGTGTCATCAGATTGACTTTATTGGTATTTTCCTCTTCCTGCTGCTGCTCAAGCATATCAAGTAACACAAGCTTACGGATGACTGCATCAATGGTGCGATCATCGTCATCATCCGCGCGGTTAATCAGGTTTTGGATACTGGCGTAAAGCGTCTCGATATTATCAATACGAATTTTTTCTTGCTGCGGGGTTTTTGCTTCGCTTCGTACCAAATCGATATAGCCAGTTTCATCAATCATTTGCTTGACCAGCGGCACAGGGTCGGGATGCTGGTATAGCTCTTGGGTATAACGCTCGATAAAATCAGCAAATTCTTTAAGCTCGCCACTGGCTTTTTTGGGTAACACATGCGTCAGTCCACTATGACTACTTGCCATCAAGAGCGAGACTTGGTGTTCTTGGGCAAATAGTCCGAGCTTTTCAAGGCTGGCAGGTCCAAGCCCACGTTTTGGGGTATTGATAATGCGTAAAAAGGCACTGTCGTCTTCAGGATTTAGAATCAAGCGCAAATAACTCATAATGTCTTTGATTTCGCTACGGGCAAAGAACGACGTGCCGCCTGATAACTTATAAGGAATTTGCAGCTGACGTAGCTGGGCTTCCAACATCCGCGCCTGAAAGTTACTACGATACAGTACCGCATAATCTTGCCATTCATTGGCATTGCGAAGTTTGTGGGTGATGATTTCTTTGGCAACGCGTTCTGCTTCATCATCATCGTTACGACAATTGATGATCCGAATCAGCTCGCCATGCCCTTTATCTGACCATAATTTTTTTTCAAATAAATGCTCATTATTGGTAATCACTGAGTTGGCAGCGTGCAAAATACGTGACGTAGAGCGATAGTTTTGCTCAAGCTTAACCACTTTTAATTTGGGAAAATCCTCTTGCAGCAGTGCCATGTTTTCAGGTTTTGCCCCACGCCATGCATAGATGGATTGGTCATCATCACCCACCACCGTAAAACGCGGCTGCACGCCAACTAGCAGTTTAATCAATTCATATTGCGCGGTATTGGTGTCTTGGTATTCATCTACCAATAGATAGCGTATGCGATTTTGCCATTTATCACGTACTTGGGTGTTTTGTTGCAACAGCCGTGTCGGCATCACAATTAAGTCATCAAAATCCACCGCATTGTAGGCACGTAGGTTACGCTCGTAGAGTTGATACAGCGTTGCAAATAGCATATCTTCAGGGTCGGTGAGCGTATCTGCTGCTTTTTCAGGCGGGATAAGGTCATTTTTCCAATCGGATATCATTTTGATGGCTTTACCGACCAATTCGCGGCTCTCGGCACCACTCATGTTGTCTCGCACCATCAAATCCATCAACAACCGCTTGCTATCTTCAGCATCCATGATGGAAAAATTGCCTTTAAGCGGCGTATGCAATAACTCATAACGTAAAAACTGCAAGCCAAATTGGTGAAAAGTCGAGACAGTTAAGCCTTTGGTTTTGTCACTCGGCAATAATTTTTGCACACGGGCTTTCATCTCGCGAGCCGCTTTGTTGGTAAAGGTGACCGCGGTAATACGCTCGGCAGGCATTTGGCACTCTTCAATCAGATAAGCGATTTTACGGGTAATCACCGATGTCTTACCCGAACCTGCACCTGCCAATACCAGCAAGGGTCCAGAGACATATTGCATGGCTTCTTGTTGGCGAGGGTTTAATTGGCTCATAGTCGCTTCCACCGTTAATAAAAGTTGCTCAGTAAAAAATGGACAATCGACTATTATAGTCTAAAGCGCAAAAGATAAGGACATAGTTGGCGGTAAAATTTTGAGAAATAATCGGTGCAACAATTGATAACCCAGTGGTCGTCAATGACTGCCATAAAAAAAAGATGCCACAGCGCATCTTTTATTCATTGCATATTTTATTAATCGTATGGTCTATTTAAATTGATAAAAATAGGTTAATTATGGGTAGGTTAATTAGGGGTAGACAATACCACCTGTTGGCCCGGCTGATTTAAGGTACTAACGACCGCGTCAGTCGGACTTATCGATGGCTGAGTATCCATTGTCAAATCGCTTGACAGTTTAAAGCTGAGTGCCAAAAATAACATCATAGCCACTGCCATCATGGCGTTTTTGATTGGGCTATTAGAAATCGAACTATTAGCAATCGAACTATTAGAAATTGGTTCATTACGCATCATCTTATCCTCCATTAATCAGCTAGCAGATACCACTCTCGTCTTTTATTTGTTATGAACCCCATTATCTGCTTATTTCTCTCAAAAATATAATGCCAAAAAGTAATCAATTATTGTAAGACGCTAAAAATGGCTCGTCCAAAATTAGTAAACTTAGTGAATACGGGTAAATAGATAAATAAGAATTAGTATTTTTGCTTTAGCTTCTTTACTTTAACTTATTGTGCATGAAATTGACTGATTAACTAAGTTTATATTTAGTAAATAAATGGGTAAAAAAATAATAAAAGTTAGCAGCTTTGTTATTCTTTATCACATTAAGTAACTTTTTATTACGCTCGTTAGCGCGCTCGATGCTTTTAAGTTAACGAGTGTAACGTCACAAAAAAGGCGACACGGATTGATAAGCCAGTGTCGCCTTTAGTTTTAATCAAACTTTACAACATTATTGATTGAGCTGCTTGGCGGCTGTCATTGCAAAATAAGTTAAGATACCGTCGGCACCTGCACGGCGAAACCCTAACAGTGATTCCAAAATAACGTCCTCGCTTAACCAGCCGTTTTGTATCGCTGCCATGTGCATGGCATATTCACCTGATACTTGATACGCATAAGTCGGCACGCCAAACGTGTCTTTGACCTCGCGTACTAAATCAAGATAAGGCTGACCTGGTTTTACCATTACCATGTCAGCGCCTTCTTGGATGTCGAGGGCGACTTCATGCAGGGCTTCGGCGCGATTACCAAAATCCATTTGGTATTGTTTTTTGTGTCCGCCTTTAAGGTTGCCTGCGCTGCCGACGGCATCACGAAACGGTCCATAATACGCAGACGCGTATTTGGCAGAATACGCCATAATGGCGGTATTAATAAAATTTTCTCCATCTAATGCTTGACGAAGCGCGGCAATACGACCATCCATCATATCGCTTGGTGAGATGATATCCGCGCCTGCACGGGCGTGGCTCAGGGCTTGTTTGGCGAGGATGTCAACAGTAATGTCATTAAGCACGTAGCCATTGTCATCGACAATACCATCTTGACCATGACTGGTATAAGGGTCGAGCGCCACATCAGTCATCACTACCATCTCAGGTAAGGCGTCTTTAATTGCTTTGATAGCAGTGCAGGCAAGACCGTTCTCATCATAGGCGTGTTCAGCCTGTAGCGATTTAAGGCTTGGGCTAATGACAGGGAATAAATCAATGGTGGTAACGCCTAGACTGAGTAGCTGCTTGGCATACTCGATTAGCAAGTCTACGCTCAAACGCTCAACGCCTGGCATGCTTGCCACGGCTTGGCGCTGCTGTTTACCCTCAATGACAAACACGGGCGCAATCAGATGCTTGGGTTCAATGCTGGTTTCTTGCACCATGGCGCGGATATTATCGTTGTAACGTAGGCGACGTAAGCGAGTATTGGGGAATGAACGATTAAAAATATAACTCATGAAGACCTCTGGTTCTCGAGTGAAGCTTATTATCTAACGTTATCAAGTAACGCAGAAATTGTATAAGGCTAAATAAGCAAAATTTGCTAGAATGATAATTTTTTAAAAAGCCATCTTACCACAATCTACTTACGCATGGAGGGCGCCGTGAGTTTAAACCCTGTAAATGCCAATCAATTAGCCGCTCAGTCATCGATTGACAGCACTAATATGACTGACACAATGTCTAAAGAAAATGACGAGCATTCTGATTTGGCAAACGAGTTGCAACTGCAGCTCAATGAAGACAGTGAGCATCACCCCATCAGCAAACCTGGTATTGATGTGCTAGGGCAGCAGCTCGCCAACATCATGTCCCAAAGCCCGTTTGTGGCGCATACTTTTACTACCTATCATTATGAAGATGGCAAAGTATATGGCAAGGTCAAGTCCAATCCAGCCCTCATCGGCAATCCAAATTTTGAGATTTTGCATGGCGGTATGACGGCGACGCTATTAGATACCATAGGCGGGCTTGAAGGCATGCTTGAAATCTATCGTCGAGACCAAGGCACGTTTGCAGAGCAGACCAAAAAAATTAAACGCATGGCAACCGTCGATTTGCGTGTTGATTATCTAGCCCCTGGTCGCGGCCATGAGTTTATGGTAACAGCCGAAGTGATTCGTATGGGACGCAAAGGCTGCACCACGCGGATGATGTTGGTCAATGATGAAGGAAAACTCATCGCGCATGGCATCGCCAGTTATGCGTTTTAAAGCAGCCATTTATAGTAAAAAACCCACATCAGTGTGGGTTTTTTACTATAACAGCTTATGACTAATCTAATGCACTAGATCTAATGAGCTAGGTCTAATGTATTAAGGTTGGACGGTTGTTGTAGTGGTCGTTGTTGAGGTGGTTGTAGTGCTCGCTTGGTCAGGCTGATGGGCTGCATCAGTAATTTTTTGCTGGGCATTATTAGCAACCTGTGACAACTTGGTGCTGAAATTTGTATGTTTTTCTATGGGTGTTTCGAGCGGCACATCGCGACTTACCCCGCCGCCTAAAACTTGGTATAGCTGTATTTGACTGAGCAATTGCGACTGCTTGGTATTTAGAATACTTTGTTGGCTGCTATAAATCGAACGCTGTGCATCCAATACGCCCAAATAATTGTCCAAACCTGCTTTAAAACGGGCTTGAACAATTTGATAGTATTTTTGGTTGGCAGCGAGCGACTGGTTGTACGCGGTCAACTGCTGATTTAACGTTGCGCGATTGGCAAATACGTCATTGACTTCTTTAAAAGCGGTTTGAATCGCTTTTTCATAGGTATTTAGCGCTTGTTGTTGCTCGATTTCACTCACTTGGTAATTGGCTTTACGTAGACCTGCATCAAAAATCGGCAAGCTCACACTCGGTCCAAAACCCCAGCTAAATGCGCCTGTTTTAAACAAATCGCCTAAGCTTGAGCTGGCAGCACCCACATTGCCGGATAGGCTAATGGTTGGATAAAACGCCGCGCGCGCGGCGTTAATATTTGCCCCTGCGGCTTTTAAGTTATATTCCGCTTGACGCAAATCAGGACGATACAATAATAAATCACTGGGTAAGCCCGTGCCAAAAATACGATTATTGGTGATGCTACTAATGCCCGCTGCAGGTAGTAGGCTATTATCCACCGGGGCGCCTACTAGGTAGCGTAAGGCATTTTGGTTGGTCAACAAATTGGTTTGTGCTTGGGCGATAGACACTTTGGCAGCTTCAACCGCCGCTTGGGCTTGTACGGTACTTAGCTGCGAATCAAGACCTGCTTTAAAACGCAGCTGGTTAATGCGAAGTGAATCTTGGCGTGTGGCTAAGGTTTGTTTGGCAAGTTGCAGTTGTGCCAAACTATAGCTGTAGGCCACATAGCTTTGCGCAATGTTACTAATCAAGCTAATTTGCGCGGCATCTTTGGCAGCGGTGGTCGCAAGGTAGTTTTGTAAGGCGGCATCTTTGAGGCTCGCAATACGTCCCCAAAAGTCAAACTCGTAACTTGACATGGCTAGTCCAACATTATAAGTGTTGGCAGCATTGCCTTTGAAGTCACCTGCACGATTTACATTGGCAGATGAATTGATAGTAGGCACATCGGCGATGTCTTGGATTTGGTACTGTGCGCGGGCTTTTTGAATCGCCAAAATCGTGGCACTGATGTCTTTGTTATTGTCTAACCCCAATTGAATCAGTTGTTTTAGCTTGGCATCGCTATAAAAATCCTGCCAACGCTGAGACGCGATGCTCGGCTGACTGGTGCCGCTGACGGTCTGACTGTCATAGGTTTCATAAGGCTGATTAATTGCGATATGCGGCTGTGCTACGACAGGCTCAGTTTTGGCTTTTGGAATGGTTTGACAAGCGGTGAGCGAGAGTAGGGTAGCTACTATAGCGGTCAGGGGTATTAGGCGAAAGGTAGAATCCATATAACTTACCTGTATAAATATAATGTGTTTGTTATTGTAAAAGATTAAATGGGTAAAATGTTTACCCATTTATGTCTTATTGATGGTTGGATTGTGAACTATCATCAGGCTTATAGATGCTCACCTGTGTGGGCTGTGTGACAGCGACAGGTTCAGCAGGATTAGGTGAGTAGGGTGATACGGGTTGTAAGTCACCATCATTGCCGTCATTGGGGTCATGCGGTTTGTTACCTTTAATCAGTGAGCGTATCCACACATAGAACATTGGGATAAAAAACACCCCTAGGATAGTTGCACTGACCACGCCGCCTAACACACTTGTACCAATCGCATTTTGGCTACCTGAGCCTGCGCCTGTTGCCAAGAATAAGGGTACCACACCAATACCAAACGCCAATGATGTCATGATAATCGGGCGTAAGCGTTGGCGAGCAGCGACCGTAACCGAATCATATAGATTATGTCCCAAATCTTGTCGTTCTTTGGCAAATTCAATAATCAAAATCGCATTTTTGGCAGATAAACCCACAACGGTCAGCAGACCTACTTGCAAATAAATATCGTTTGAAAGCCCACGTAAACCCGTAAACAGTGCAGCACCTAATACCCCAAGTGGCACAACAAGCAGCACTGCAAAGGGAATTGACCAGCTTTCATACAGCGCAGCTAGACATAAGAACACCACTAAAATCGAAATGGCGTACAGCATAGGTGCTTGGGCGCCAGATTTTTTCTCTTCTAATGATAAACCTGTCCATTCATAACTGATACCTTTTGGCAGTTTGGCAATCATTTGTTCCATCGCAGTCATCGCTTGACCGGTACTCAGTCCTGGAGCTGCGTTACCTTGCAAGTTCATCGATGACAAACTGTTGTAACGCGTTAGCGTAGGCGAACCATACTGCCATTCACCGGTGGCAAATGAGCTAAACGGAATCATCTGATTGTCACTGTTGCGTACATACCATTTGTTGATATCCTCTGGGGTGGTACGGCTCTCAGCTTCACCTTGCATATACACTTTTTTGATACGACCACGATCCATAAAGTCATTGACGTAGCTACTACCCCAAGCGGTACTAAGAACACTGTTAATCACGCTCGGCGCGACACCCATCGCAGCAGCAGCATCATAGTTGACGTTGACTTTATATTGGGGTGAATCTTCTTGTCCATTTGGACGCACGCCACTGACTTGTTTATTTTGCGCCGCCATGCCCAGTAGCATGTTACGGGCTTGCAGCAAGCCTTCGTGACCTAAGTTGCCGGAGTCTTGTAGCTGCAGATCAAAACCCGTTGCCGTACCCAAACCTTGAATAGCAGGCGGTGAAATGGCATATACTTGGGCTTCATTGACTTGGGTCATAAAATAACCCATGGCACGTTTGGCAATCGATTGCGCGGTATTTTCTTTACCAGGGCGCTCATCCCAATCTTTTAAGCGTACAAATGCCAATCCCATATTTTGCCCTTGACCGGCAAAACTAAAGCCATTGACCGTAAATACAGATTCTACAAGGTCTTTTTCTTGGGTTTTATAATAGGCGTTGACCTTTTCGATAACCGCTTGCGTTTGATTTTGGGTACTACCGGCAGGCAGTTGCACCAATGTCAACAGCACACCTTGGTCTTCTTCGGGAATAAATGAACTTGGAATACGGGTAAATAAGAACACCAATGCCGCAATCACCAAGGCATAAGGAATCATATATAGCCAGCGCATTTTGATACTGCGACCTACGAAGCTTTCATAGCCTTCACTAAGACGCATAAACATACGGTTAAATGCGCCAAAGAAACCGGTCTGATGCCCGCTGTGTTTGTCATGGGCTTTAGTGCGTTTGAGGATAGTCACACATAGGGCAGGGGTGAAAATCAACGCAACTAAGGCAGATAGTACCATGCTGCTGATAAGCGTCACTGAGAACTGTCGATAAATCACCCCAGTTGAGCCGCCAAAGAATGCCATCGGTAAAAATACCGCCGACAAAATCAAGGCAATACCAATCACCACTTTACTGATTTCGCGCATTGATTCACGGGTGGCTTCCAGTGGCGTCATGTCTGGATTTTCTTCCAGCAAACGCTCAACGTTTTCGACCACGACAATCGCGTCATCGACTAACAGACCGATGGATAACACCATGGCAAACAGCGTCAACACATTGATGGTATAGCCAAATGCGTACAAAATACCAAACGTACCCAGTATTACCACAGGTACTGCCAACGTAGGAATAATCGTTGCGCGCCAGCTTTGTAAAAACAAGAACATCACTAAGAATACCAGTGCAATCGCTTCAGCAAGTGTTCTGACTACTTCCTCAATCGACAAACGTACAAATGGCGTGGTGTCATAAGCAACTGAGGCTTTTAAGCCCGCAGGAAAATTAGGTTCAAGCTCTTTAAGTTTGGCTTCTACGGCGTTACGTGTGCTTAAAGCATTGGCGCCAGATGACAGTGAGATACCGATACCTGCCGCATCCTTGCCATTGTAGCGGGCAATCTCGCTGTAGCTTTCACTACCAATTTCCACTTTGGCGACATCACCCAAGCGAATTTGCGCACCATCTGTATTACTTTTAAGTAAAATATTACGAAATTGCTCTGGGGTTTGTAAGTAACTTTGCACAGTCACGGTGGCATTAATGACTTGACGGGCTTCGTCAGTGGGTGTTTGTCCTAACTGACCGGCTGATACTTGTGCGTTTTGCGCTTGAACTGCGCTGGTGATATCCGAGGGTATTAAACCATAGGTACGAAGTTTTTCAGGGTCTAACCAAATACGCATGGCATACGCAGAGCCAAACACATTGACGTTACCTACACCCTCGACACGGCTGATCTGGTCAACCACGTTGGAGTTGAGATAATCGGCAATATCGGCACGATCCATACTGCCATCTTCAGATGTCATCGCCAGTACCATCAAGAAGCCACTCGTGGACTTATTGACGTTGACCCCCATGCGCTGCACCATCTCTGGCAGCGAACTCATGGCAGATTGCAGTTTGTTTTGGACTTGGACTTGTGCTGTATCGGGATCTGTCCCATTCTCAAAGGTCAAGGTGATTTGCGCAGCCCCACTGGATGATGAACTTGAGGACATATACATCAATCCATCAAGCCCTTTCATTTTTTGCTCAATCACCTGAGTGACGGAGTCTTCAATGGTTTGGGCAGCGGCACCTGGGTAGGTGGCTGAGATACTAATGGTAGGTGGGGCAATACGTGGATACTGCTCAATCGGTAATTTAAAAATTGCTAAGATACCCATCAGCATGATGAGCATGGCAATCACCCAAGCAAAGATGGGTCTATCAATAAAAAAGCGTGACATGATATCTCCCGTGCTTATGGTTGCGCAGTTTTGGCGGTAGTTGAGCTATTTGTTACGGTCGTTTTGGTCGTCGTCGTGGTAGAAGCATTGGTCGGTACCGCGGTTGAGGCTGGCTGCGATGCCACATAAGGCATGGCTTTGACTTGCTGATCTGGTTTGACTTTGGCGCCACCAACCATCACCACTTGCTCACCTTGTTTTAGACCGCTAGTGACAATCCATTGACCTTGGTGCGTACCTTGAACTGTAACTGGGCGTACTTGGATTTTATTATTGGCGTCAACCACATACACGGTTGATTCACCTTTGGCTGTACGATTAATGGCACTTTGTGGTAATAATACGGCATTATTGATAATACCTTGAATCAACTGGGCATTCACCATCATCCCTGGCAACAGCACAAAGTTATCATTGCTAAATACCGCACGCAGATTAACCGTGCCTGTGGTACTATAGTAAATCCTGTATTATAATGAACACAACTTAAACTTTCATAGATAGCACCATGCCAAACCTATACGACCAAGACTTACGCAAACGCACCATAGCCTACTGGCAAGAAACAAATAACAAAAGCAAAACAGCGAGAATATTCGGCATCTGTCGCAACACGCTTAACAGTTGGATAGCCTTGTACCACGACCAAGGCAATACCGAACCTAAGAAAGCACAACCAACGGGTGTAAAACACATCATCACTGACCTTGATAGCTTTGAACGATATGTCAAAGCTAAACAATTTGATACCGCTAAACAGCTACGAGAACAATATTTAAAAGACCATCCCGATGTCAGTATATCCTACAATGCGTTTGTCGATACCTTACATCGTATCAACTGGACATTTAAAAAAAGACCTTCACCTACAAAGAATCAGACCCCGTAAAACAGCAAGGTTTCAGCGTATGTTTAGCTATCATGGCTTTTTGGTTTGGTCTAACCAACATCCTATTTATGGATGAAACAGGCTTTTACCAAAGACAAAGCTATCATCGTAGCTGGTCACCGGTTGGCACACCTTGCTATGCTAAAATGGATGCCAATAAAGGCAAACGCTTAAATCTTATCGGTGCAATGAGTATGGCTGAATTTAAACTGATTGCGCCTGTGACCTTTGAAGGTGGGTGTAAGCGTGATACGGTAGAAAATTGGCTTCACACGCTTGGTCAATCTTTGCCTAAAGATGAACTCGACAGCTACCCACAGCGTTTTTTAATCATGGATAACGCGCGTTTTCATCGGGGTGGTGATTTAAAACAGATTGCCGAAAAATACAACTTAACGTTACTGTACTTACCACCTTATTCTCCTGAGTTAAATCCTGTGGAGCATAAGTGGGCAGTGGTTAAGCAAAAGGTAAAACTCTCGATTAATGACTTCGATTCGCTTCATGATTGTGTTAAATACTGTGCAGTTTAATTTAGGGTTTACTATATCCACTTTAGCTTCTTCAAAGCGAAGTTGTCCTACCATCGGGTAGGTTGAGCCATCAGCGAGCTTTAACTGAACCTGAGCGGTACGTGGTGTGCTAAGTTTACCAGCCGCAAATTGCTGACGAAGTGCCAATAACTCGGCGGCTGACTGACTGATATCGACATAAATTGGATTGAGCTGCGAGACGGTTACCATCTGCGTCGAGCCCGCGGTGGCAAGCGCACCGACATTGACATTTGAGCGACTGGTGATACCACTAATAGGCGCTTTAACCACGGTACGGCTCATGGTGAGCTGGTTGCTATTCACTGATTGTTGTGCGCCGCGAGCCGCTGCTTGGGCGGCATCAATATTGGCTTGTGCCACCCCGACTTGCGCCTGCGCATTTTTAACCGCTGCTTGCGCGGTACGCACGGCGGTCGCCCCTTGGTCATATTCTTGACTGGAGATAGCTTCAGTACCACGTAGCTGTTTTAGACGGTTTAAATTGGTTTGAGCCAGCGCAAGTTCGGCTTGGCGGGTTTCTAGCACCGCTAAGGCATTATTATAGTTGGCTTTTGCGGTATTGACACTGGCAAGACTTTGATCAAGGCTTGCGCGACTACCGGCAAGTACACTGGTGTAGCTATCGGTATTGATTTGATATAACGGCTGATTTTGTTTGACAAAAGTGCCTTCGCGAAACAACTGGCGGTCAATAATACCTGATACTTGCGGCGTAACGGTGGCTTGTTGATAGGCGACAACTTTACCTGATAACTCTTTGGTAAGTGGAATCGTTTGGAATGTTACAGGCTGTACATTGACTATTGTGGGTGGCATTTGCGCCTGTGCTCCTGCACCGCCGCCACTTTGTTGCTGGGCTGCTGTGTCTGACTTATTACACCCGATTAATAAGCTACAACTCGCTAATGACACCATGAACAACACTGGGTATCTCATACCAACCTCATAAAAAATAGGGAATTTTAAAAAAATATTATAAAATAAATGCGACATTGTTGTTGCAATATTTACGATAAGACACAAAACTTTAGGATAACTAAAAGATAGCTACATTACTACCTAGTGATCGGCAGCCATTATTTTAAAAAAAAATCTCTAATTGGGAAACCGACAATATTAAACAAAGTAAGTGTTTAAGCAACAATTATTGCCTATTTGTATACATAAAAATTTTAAAATGTCAAAGCCATTGATCGATTTTTTTAACAAGGAAACATTTGCGCATGACTTTAAGTCGTAACAAGTCACCTGATTTACGTGTTGTCAAAACCCATAAAGCCATCCGTGAAGCCTTTATTATATTGTTGTCCGAGCAGGAGTACAACGATATTGCTATCCAAGCAATTTTGGAGCGCGCCAAAGTCAATCGCGCTACTTTTTATAAATATTACAGTGGTAAGGGTGATTTGGCTGGGCAGATGATTGATGATTTCAAGCAGGAAGTCAGCCAGCTATTTCAAGACAGGCTCAATGCTGATAGTCAAATGCTACAAATGATTATGGAAAATCATTCACAAAAAATGTTTGAACGCCGCCAACAGATGCTAGCCCTGTGGAAAATCCGTACCCAACACCACAATCTTTATCATGATATGTTTTTGATGGGTAAGCAAAACTTTATTGAACTGGCTAAAAAACAAAAGGCGACAGACTATTTGACGGCTGAGGCGATTGATTACCAAGCCACCATGATGGCAACTATCTTGATGTCAAGTTTTAAATACTATTTTGAAAAAGATTTGCCAATCCCAGCCGATTTAAAGGTTGAATGGGAGCAAATGCTTATCATCACAATGAGTTAATTTTCGCATCACAATCAATTGATTGGCGCATTGTAACTAAAATGCGCGATAAACTGGCTTGCCAGTTGTTCTATCAGCGCAAGTGGCATGTCGTGACCGAGCTCATCAATGAGTATCAAGTGACTGTGTGCAATATGCTTGGCAAGCGAATAGGCATGACTAAATGGAATGAGTTTGTCTTGTTTGCCATGAATGATGAGGGTGGGCTGGTGAATTTGTTTGTCAATATCGACCAGTGACCCCGTCGCCAAAATCGCCAGTAACTGCCGCTGCGTGCCTTTTGGGTAAAAACGCCGTTTAAACAGTTTTTTAGCTTTACTCAAGGCCGCTTGTTCATCAAAGTAATCGGGGCTGGCGATGGTCTTGATGGTCTGCACAAACTGCTGGGTCAATGCGTCAGCATCTTGGCTTTCGGGTAGTGGCTGGGTAAAGGCCTTGATGGCTTCAACAGCGGGTGGGCGCGAAAAGGGTCGATTGTTACTGGTGGATAATAGTCCCAATTTTTCTACTTGGTGGGGATAACGCACTGCCATGATTTGCGCAATCATACCGCCCATCGATTGACCAATCACAAAGTATTTTTTGATCCCCAATATTTTGAGCAGTTGATAGGCATCTTCTGCCATGTCGTACAAATCATACGGTGTTTCCAAATTTTTTAGCGGTAGCCCCAGTCCGAATCTGCCCAGCAATTTGGCTTTATAAATGGGGGAATCATGAGCGGGGGTCAATTTTTTGTGCTTAAGCTTGCTGGATTTGCCAATGTCGCGATTGTCAAATCGCACGACCCGAAATCCAGCATTGATTAGCGCATAGCAAAATTCATTGGGCCATACCAAGCTTTGCGCGCCTAGCCCCATAATCAGTACGATGGTAGGGTGGGTAGGGTTGCCACCGACTTCCACATAGAATTTATACTTTGGGGTGTGCACCTTGGCGGCTTGCATAAAATCCGCGTGTTTGGAAGGTCGAAATTTAATGTCGATGGTGGCAGGTGATTCAATGGTGTCTAATGCCGATTGCGCTTGAATTTCTTTAGTTTTTTCTTCGATAAGTTGTTGTTTAATATCGGGTAATGAAGTGGGCATAACATCAGACATACAGCATCCATAATTAAAAAGCTAACAATCAAAAAGCCATCAATTATAAAACTATTAATCAAAAAGCTATCAAAAAATTAGCAAAATTATATGACGACTTAATGACGTATGATTTACCGCATATCGAATTGGACATCAAACTGATCACCACTCAGCGCTAATTAACAATTAATAAAGCCGTTGGCTGGCAAGCGTCATCAAATCGAGTAAACCTTGACGGTATTTTGAATCTGGTAAGGTCAGCACGGCTTGTCTAGCAATCTCGCTTTCTTGCATCGCTTTGTCACGGCAATATGCCAGTGCACCACTGGTTTTGACAATCTCAATAATTTCGTGGGTATCGTTTACTTCACCCGTCTGAATGGCAATCCGTAATTTTTCATGCGTATCACCCGTGGTCATTTCAAGCGCTTTAATCAGCGGCAAGGTTGGCTTGCCTTCAGCAATGTCATCACCCACGTTTTTGCCGAGCACCTCACTATCGCCGACAAAGTCTAAGATATCATCAATAATTTGGAAGGCATTACCAAAGTGCTGCCCAAATGTGGCGAAGGCGTCATTGTATTCAGGGCGATTTTCCAAAATAGCCACCCCTTGACTTGCCATCATAAATAGCCGAGAGGTTTTACCGTCAATGATTTTCATATAATCGGCTTCGGTGGCTTTGGGGTCATGCTGATGTTGTAGTTGCAATACTTCCCCTTCAGCGATATCACAAGTGCCATCCGAGAATAACTGCAATAACGGCAACGAGCCAAAACCTACCAAAAGATTAAATGAACGGGCAATCAGATAGTCACCGACCAATACAGCCGTTGCATTATCCCACGTTGCATTCGCGGTCGGCTTACCACGGCGCATACCTGACGCATCAATCACATCGTCATGTACTAACGTTGCAGTATGCAGCATTTCAGTGATTGCGCCCAAATGCATGGCAGCTTGTGAAGGCTGATCGTTACAAATACGTGAGCAAAGCAGCGAAATCAGCGGGCGCATACGCTTACCGCCTGCGTTGATGACATGCTGACTCACCGACATGACCAGTTTGACTTTTGAGCTTAGACTGCCATACACCTGCTTATCCATAATCTCGAAATCGTCAGCGATAATAGATTGAATCTGCTGATAGGTGACAGGCGTGCTGTTACTGTCTTTAGTAACACCCGCATCGATAGCAGTGGATGTAGGATTTAATTGTTGATTGTCTAGCATAGGTTGGCTCAAAGCTTGGAGTGAAAATTCGTGGTATTTGGCTTGTGGTGAAAGCCGGCAAAATCATACCATACTGCCGTTTTTTGTGTAAGTTATAGCTGTGTATTTTTATTGGCGACTTGTATTACTGAGCGGACACTGCGTTGAGAAACGCGCAATAATTTATTAGCCAAAATCGCATCAACATCCGTGAAGTTTTACTTGATTTTAAATACTAAAAACGTTAAAATTGCGACCTTATATTTCCCTGTGTATCCGTCGTAGAAGTGTTATCGCCCTTGGTAGCCACGGTGTACGGGTTTATTGGAGCAACCAAGATGTATGCAGTAATCAAAAGTGGTGGTAAACAACATCGCGTCGTTCAAGATGAATATTTAAAAGTTGAATTGCTAAAAGCTGAAAAAGGCGATACCATCAAAATTGAAGACGTTTTAATGGTCGTTGATGGCAGCGATATCAAAATTGGTCAACCTGTGGTTGCCGGTGCAGTGGTCGAAGCTGAAGTAGTAGAACATGGTCGTGGCGAGAAAGTACGTATTGTAAAACACAAACGTCGTAAACACTATCATAAAGAACAAGGTCACCGTCAATGGTATACTTTGTTAAAAATCAAAGCAATCACTGCTTAATTGACTATTTCAAACACATTAATCTCTAGGAGACATCGACATGGCACATAAGAAAGCCGCAGGTTCTACCCGTAACGGTCGTGATTCAAACCCAAAAATGCTTGGCGTAAAAATCTTTGGCGGTCAGCAAGTTGTTGCTGGTAACATCATTGTACGTCAACGTGGTACAGAATTTCACGCAGGTGAAGGTGTAGGTATGGGTCGTGACCATACATTATTTGCTTTAACTGACGGCGTCGTAAAATTTGCCGTTAAAGGTAAATTCAATCGTCGCTACGTATTTGTTGAAGGCGCAGCTGAATAATCACTCAGCTTGTTGTTAAACAAATTAACCCAATAAGTCGCACTTATTGGGTTTTTTATTGTTGGTAGTCAAGTCTCTTAACGGGTTTTGGATAGTCCTCAATGGTTTGACATTGTTTGGTCAGTGCTTAGTCAAAACTTTCTTAGCGCTCAGCTATTGTTACATTTGTTACAACTTCAACAACAATCATTGCATGGGGCGTCTAGTAGGGTAAGAAAAATTTAGCGACAATATTTGTCAGCGAATTTAGCTTAACTTGTTAATTTTTAATTTTTAATTTATTGATTAGCCTGTTGGGCTGATATTATTTTTGAATACTTTTGCTAAACTTTTAACAATTTTTATTGAATGAGGGACCTACCATGACAACATCTACCAATAAAATTATCAGTAAATTAGCTACTGGTACATTATCAGCATTATTGATTACTAGTATGCCGATGACAGTCGCCATGCAATCAGCCAATGCCGCTGTCGCCAACTCAGCAAGCGCGGCAAAAAACTTAAACAACCTACTTAAAAATGTCAAAAGCATGACCGCCAATTTTAGTCAAACTACCTCTAGCACAGGTGGCAAGGGCTTAAGTAAAGCATCAAAGAATTTCTCAGGTACCATGGCTGTGCAACGCCCAAATCAGTTTCGTTGGCAGATTGGTGGTACGGCATCGCAACTGATTGTTGCCAATGGCAATACGCTTTGGATATACGATAAAGATTTAAATCAAGCGACCAAGCAAAGCGTGAGCAATCAAGTAGGGGATACCCCAGCACTGATTTTGTCAGGTGATCCCAGCAAAATCGCCAATAGTTTTAATGTGACCCAGCCGATTGCCTCAAAAAATTATTACGTGCTGTATCCAAAAAGTGGCAATGCCAACTTTAAAAGCTTAGGCATCGCTTTTAACAGCGGTAATCCTGTGATGATGGTATTAAATGATAATTTGGGACAAACCACCAGTATTCGATTCTCAAATGTGAAACGCAATACGTCAATTGCCAGTAATCAATTTAGCTTCACGCCACCTAAAGGCGTTGATGTGATTAACCAATAAGTAGTTAACTATTTCATTAAATAAATTATTCAAATGATTTTTGGCTGACAAACCCTGCTTACTGCAGGGTTTTTTTGCTAGAGTGTTGCTATTCAATTAACGGTTAATTACCGGAAGATTGGAGCCTGCTACTAGCATTTTTTACATAAAATGAGTAAACTATCCGTGTTTTAGCCAGTTAACAGCAATATATAGTTACTTTTGTTAAAATACGCATTTTTATAAAGTGATGTAATGCTACTTTATATTAGGTTTTAATCGTGGTTTTAGCAATATATTTGACTAGCCTGTTTAGTAACTAGCCAATCACTCACCGATTACAATAATGGTCAATGGATGTGCAGCGGGGCAGCTTGTTAGCTGGTACGAGGTAATCTTAAGGAAAATAGTTCTTAAGACGTTATCTGCCATCGTCTTTGTGATATTACGCTTGAGCCAGACGGGCTTGGTGGAAGTATCAAAAATATCGTTCCAACTTGAATTGCTTAACCTACGTAACTGTTAGTCGTATTGCCCAGGAGTATCCTCATGATTCCAGTCATTGATTGGTCTGCAATTGTATTTATTTTGGCAGCCATAGGACTTTGTATTTTCATGCTTGTTGTACCAAGATTGTTAGGTGGTACTTCTAAAGGCTTTCAAAAGCAAGAAAATTTCGAGTCGGGCGTGGTCAGTGCTGGTTCTGCCAGAATCCGTTTATCTGCAAAATTCTATATCGTCGCTATCTTCTTTGTTATTTTTGACTTAGAAGCATTATACCTATATACCTATGCGGTATCGGTCAAAGAAGCAGGTTGGTTGGGATTTTGGACCGTTGTGCTGTTTGTGGTAGAGCTATTAATCGGTCTATATTATCTGCTTAAACTAGGGGCACTTAACTGGTCACCTGCTGACAAAAAGCCAAAACCAAAGCGTTTAGCTGCTGCGCCTGCGGGCTTTAATCTCGCGGATATTACCCGCTTTAATGGTGTTGAAGAGTTAGAAGTTGACCCGACTGGTAAAATCCCGGCCCAGTTGTCTGGCGCAATGAACCAAAACCCAAACAATAACGCGGTAAAATAATAATCCGACTTTGTAATCTGTGTTGCAAGGTCTTTTGCATTTGTAGTGATATAGAGCGAAATCCTGCTTTAAAAATCAAGGTGATCGAGCATTATGAAATATACATTAACCAAAGCCAATCCAGATGCCGACAGATTTCCAGACCAAACCCGTCAAATTATTGACGAAGAGGAAGTCAATAAAAACGTCGTCATGACACGATTAGAAGATTTGACCCATAGCCTTGCAAACTGGGGTCGTAAGCATTCATTGTGGCCATTTAACTTTGGCACCTCGTGCTGCTATGTAGAATACGCAACGACATTGACAGGCGTGCATGACTTGTCGCGCTTTGGCGCTGAGGTTATTCGTGCGTCACCACGCCAAGCTGACGTGATGATTGTGGCAGGTACTTGCTTTATGAAGATGGCGCCTGTTATTCAGCGTCTCTACGAGCAAATGCTTGAGCCTAAATGGGTCATCTCAATGGGTGCCTGTGCTAACTCAGGCGGCATGTACGATGTGTATTCAGTGGTGCAAGGCGTTGATAAAATCATTCCTGTCGATGTGTATATCCCTGGTTGCCCACCTCGTCCAGAAGCTTTGATTCAAGCCATCATGCTGCTGCAAGAATCGATTACTAAAGAACGTCGTCCACTCGGTATTCATGTCAATGACCAAGGTATCTACCAACCTGTCATGCAGCCAGAACGTGACCGTAAACAAGCAGATCGCATCGCGGTCAAAAATCTACGCAGCCCAGATAACATTGATTAATGCTAGAGATTGCTTAATGCTAGAGTCAATCTCTGGATGGATTTAGGATGAATTCTCGCTAAGTAAAAGCTTAGCGAATTGCGTTCAAAACAAAAAAGGTATTCCACTACCTTCTTAATAATTGTGAATGAGGAAAGTGCCACTCATGGTAACGGTAACTGATAATCAAGCACAAACTGATGTCCCAGCAGTGATTGCAGAATTAAATCGCAAGTTTGAGGGGCAGTTTGTTGTACAAAAAACCTTTGACGCTTTTCCCACTATTTGGGTCAGCCGTGAACAGGTCATCGAAGTACTCCTGTATCTTCGCACCTTGCCACAGCCTTATGTGATGTTACTGGATATCTCAGCGATTGATGAGCGCTTACGCCAACATCGTAAAGACAGAGATGGCAATGCCTTGCCTGACAGTGATTTCACCGTGTTCTATCATCTAATGTCGTTAGAGCGCAATACGGACATCCGTATCAAAGTGGCGCTCAAAGAAGCTGATTTACACATCCCTACGGCAACCCGCATTTGGCCGAATGCCAACTGGTATGAGCGCGAAGCGTGGGATATGTTTGGTATTACCTTTGATGGTCACCCACATTTAACCCGTATTTTATTGCCAAAATACTGGGAAGGGCATCCACTGCGTAAAGAATACGCCTCTCGTGCAACTGAAGTACCGCCTTATTATCTCGATAAAGGCAAGCAGATGTTTGAGCAGGAGAACCTACGATTTGTCCCAGAAGAGTGGGGCATGAAACGTAGTGGCCGTGACGAAGACTTTATGTTCCTAAACTTGGGTCCTAACCACCCTTCGGCGCACGGTGCCTTTCGCGTTGTGCTTCAGCTAGATGGTGAGGAGGTCATCGACTGTATTCCAGATATTGGTTATCACCATCGCGGCGCTGAAAAAATCGCTGAACGCCAAACTTGGCATTCATTTATTCCTTACACTGACCGTATCGATTATCTTGGGGGGGTGATGAATGAGTTGCCCTACATCATGTCAGTGGAAAAATTGGCAGGTATTACGGTACCAGACCGCGCGAATACCATTCGTATCATGATGAGTGAGTTCTTCCGTATCACCAATAATTTGCTGTACTGGGGTACCTTCATTCAGGATGCGGGCGGTATGACGCCAGTATTTTATATGTTCGCCGACCGTCAAAAAGCGTATGATGTGATTGAAGCGGTAACCGGTTATCGTATGCACCCAGCGTGGTTTCGTATCGGCGGTACCGCGATGGACTTGCCAAACGGCTGGCACAAACTGGTTCGTGAATTCTTAGATTGGATGCCAAAACGTATCGATGAATACGTCAAAGCCACCATGAAAAACAAAGTATTACAACTGCGCACCCAAAACGTTGCCCAATACGATGCTAAATCTGCACTGGCTTGGGGCGTATCAGGTCATGGACTTCGTGCCACAGGTATCCCTTACGATGTACGTAAAGCGCGTCCTTATCTTGGCTATGAAAATTTTGATTTTGAAGTGCCAATTGGGTTTAATGGCGATGCGTATGACCGCTGTTTGGTCAAAATTGAAGAAATTCGTCAGTCACTGCGTATCATTGAGCAATGTCTTAACAACATGCCAATGGGGGCATACAAAGCCGATCACCCACTGGCTGTCCCACCACCCAAAGACCGCACCTTAAATGATATTGAGACCTTGATTAACCACTTTATTTCAGTATCGTGGGGTCCTGTCATGCCAGAAGGCGAGTCCTCCTTTATGGTGGAAGCGGTGAAAGGTATTACCAACTATTATATTACGTCTGATCGCTCAACCATGAGTTACCGTACCCGTATTCGTACGCCGACCTTTGCGCATTTACAGCAAATGCCGTCAGTCATTAATGGTAGCTTGGTTTCTGACTTAATTATTTATCTAGCGTCAATTGACGTTGTTATGGCAGACGTTGACCGTTAGGAGAAAACCACCGATGAAGATTGTAACTGATAAAACCCCAAAGGTGGATGTCGCAAGCATTCTAACCGAAGCAGAAATTCACGACATTCATGAATTTATGCATCATTACCCACAAAGCCGCGCGGCATCACTTGATGCGCTAAAAATTGTCCAACGCCGTAATGGCTGGGTAGATGATGCACAAGTCAACGCGATAGCTAATATCTTAAAAATCCCAGTTACCGACGTGGAAGGGGTTGCGACTTTTTATAACCGTATCTACCGTTCACCGGTTGGTCGTCATGTGATTTTGGTCTGTGACTCGATTGGGTGTTATCTGGTAGGTGGGGAGAATTTAGGTCAAGCCTTTGAGCGCACTTTAGGCATTAGTTTTGGTCAAACTACCCCTGATAATCGTTTTACCTTATTACCCATTTGTTGTTTAGGCAACTGTGATAAAGGTCCAGCGGTTTTGATTGATGAAGATACCTACGGTCCTGTCCAAATTGAAGAGATTGCTGAATTGCTGGAGCAATACGCATGAATATAACCCGTCAAATTAATAATCGAAAAATTGGCAAATCACCCAGTCAATTGGGCGAGCAAAGCATTCCTATTTATGGTGATAAAGCAACAGCCACCAGTGAGACCAAGCCCCTGACTTGGCGTTTGGCGCATTATGACTCAGTGCTAGATTTGGCAACCTATGAAAGCCTAAAAGGGTTTGAAGGTCTAAAAAATGCCTTGGCTAAATCTGCCAAAGAAGTGGGCAACATGATTAAAGATGCCAACGTGCGTGGACGGGGTGGTGCAGGCTTTAATGCAGGTCTTAAATGGACCTTTATGACACCACCGGATGGCGGACCTCGTTACTTGATTTGTAATGCAGATGAGATGGAGCCAGGTACATTTAAAGACCGTCTATTGATGGAGCGCCTACCATTTCAGCTGATTGAAGGGATGATTATCTCAGGTTATGCCATTGGCGCAACCGCAGGGTATATTTTTATCCGTGGTGAGTACATTGAAGCCGCTAAACGCCTAAATAATGCATTGGATGAGTGCCGTGCCAAAGGGTATTTAGGCGATAATATTCTAGGTTCCGGCTATAGCTTTGATTTACACGTGCATACCGGTGCAGGCCGTTATATCTGTGGTGAAGAAACTGCGCTCATTAACTCGCTTGAAGGTCGCCGTGCCAATCCACGTACTAAGCCACCCTTCCCACAAGTATCAGGGGCATGGGGTCGTCCCACTGTGGTGAATAACGTAGAGTCTTTAAACAACATGCCGGGCATCATGCTGCATGGCGTAGAATGGTATAAAGGCTTAGCACAAGGCAAATCAGAAAACCCAGGCACCAAAATCATGGGTTGTTCAGGTCTAGTCAATGACCCAGGGCTATGGGAACTGCCATTTGGTACCACAGCTCGCGAAATTATTTTTGATTATGCCAAAGGCATGAAAGACGGCCGTAAATTAAAAGCTTGGTTACCAGGCGGTGCATCAACTGACTTTTTAACCGCCAGTGACGAGCATTTAGACCTGCCAATGGACTTTGAACCCATCATGAAAGCAGGTAGCCGTTTAGGTACCTGCTTGATTATGGTGGTAGATGAATCGCAAGATATGGTGTCATTGTCACTCAATTTGCAAAAATTCTTTGCTCGTGAATCCTGTGGTTGGTGTACGCCTTGCCGTGATGGTTTGCCGTGGGGGGTCAAAACCTTGCATGCCATCGATACAGGCAATGGTCAACCTGTCGATATTGACGTATTGCGCCAATTGACCAAAGATTTGTGGTTAGGTAAAACCTTTTGCGCCCACGCACCGGGTGCGGTTGAGCCATTACAAAGTGCGTTAAAATACTTTTTACCAGAATTTGAAGCCAAAATTGGTAACAACGTGGCGCCTGAAGAACAATTGTCCCCAACGGGCGTGCCTTCATCCGCAAACAGCGGAAAAGTTGAAGTGTATCAACCGGTTAAGGCCACCAATGGGCAATCAGTGTAAGGAATTAACATGGCAATTATTCATATAGACGGTCAAGACGTCGAAGTTGATGGTGCCGATAACTTGCTACAAGCTTGTTTATCGCTTGGCATCGATATCCCTTATTTTTGTTATCACCCTGCATTGGGCTCGGTGGGTTCTTGCCGACAGTGTGCCGTCAAGCAATATAATAACAAAGAAGATTATGAAGCCGGTCGTGGTCGTTTGGTCATGTCCTGTATGGTCAACCCGACCCCAGACATGTGGATCTCAGTGACGGATGCAGAAGTCAAAAACTTCCGTAAAAGTTTGGTTGAGTTCTTAATGACTAACCACCCCCATGACTGCCCAACCTGTGAAGAGGGCGGTCATTGTCACTTGCAAGATATGACCTATATGTCAGGTCACAATCATCGTAAATATCGCTTTACTAAACGTACCCACCAAAACCAAGACTTGGGTCCATTTATCAATCATGAGATGAACCGCTGTATCGCGTGTTATCGCTGCGTGCGTTATTACAAAGACTACGCAGGTGGTGAAGATTTGGGCGTTTATGCATCAGCAAGCCGTGTGTACTTTGGTCGTGATAAAGACGGTCAGTTTGAAAGTGAATTTTCAGGTAACCTTACCGAAGTTTGTCCAACTGGGGTATTTACCGACAAAACTCACTCAGAGCGCTACAATCGTAAATGGGACATGCAATATGCCCCAAGCATTTGTCATGGCTGTTCGGCAGGTTGTAATATCTCAGCGGGTGAGCGCTATGGTGAATTGCGCCGCATCGAAAACCGTTTTAATGGTGAAGTCAACGCTTACTTCCTGTGTGACCGTGGTCGTTTCGGCTATGGTTATGTCAATCGTGCTGACCGTCCGATTTTAGCGGTAGAGCGTATCAATGGTAAACAAACCAATCTAAGCATTGACCATACTATCGATGCCATCAAAAACCGGTTGCAAGGCAAAAAAGCCATTGGTATTGGTTCACCCGTTGCCAGCCTTGAATCAAACTATGCGCTAAAACGCTTAGTCGGTGCCGAAAACTTTAGCATTGGTATTAGCAAACAAGAAAAAACTGTGGTACAAAAATGTATCGATGTGTTGACCACAGAAAATATCCATAATCCAAGCATGCGTGAGATTGAGGATTATGATGCGGTATTGATTTTGGGTGAAGATATTACCCAAACCAGTCCACGTATTGCACTGGCAGTACGGCAAGCGGCAAAAAATCGCGCCAAACAAATGGCAGATGCACTAAAAACGCCAGATTTCTTGGCAGAGCCTGTGGCTCGTATCGGTCAAAAAGACTACAGCCCAATCTTTATTGTGGATGTCAAAGATACACGCCTTGATGATATCGCCAAAGTAAGCTGCGTCGCTACACCAAGCGATATCGCTGCATTAGGCTTTAGCATCGCTGAGCACATGAAAACGTTGGCCACCTCACAATTACCAAAAGATTTGGTCATCGATGAAGACGATAATGCCGATATGCAAGCATTTGCTAAACATATCGCGCAGACGCTGCTTAAAGCAACCAAACCACTTATCATCTCAGGTTCGTCACTATACCACACCGCTATCATAGAAGCGGCGGCACAAATTGCCAATATCGCTGAGCAAAAACGCGGTGAAGTGGTCATCTATGAAAAAGGCGTGGTTGACACCCACAACGTCCAAGTGGATGCAGAGATTGCCAAAATCGATGCAGAGCAAGCCAAACTCAAACAAGAGATGGATGAAGCGGCATTTGCTGAACAAGCCAAGCAAGTTAAACGTCCAAGCCGTATGACTCCCACCAAAGGCTATCAAGAAAAAGCGGGTTTATACTTGTCAGTACCTGCTGCCAATAGCATAGGCGTCAACTTGCTGGGTGGTAAAGCGATTGATGAATTAGATGATGATGCCGATGTGGTGATTGTCATGGAAAATGACATCAGCCGCCGCTTAACCGCTGAGCAAATGAACCAATTGCTAATCAATAAATCATTGATTGTACTCGATCATGAAGCTTACCAATGGCATAACCAAGCTGATGTGATGGTGCCTGTAGCAACTTTTGCAGAAGCGGACGGCACACTAATCTCAGCAGAAGGTCGTGCACAGCGTTTCTTCCAAGTTTATGATCCTGTTTACTATCGCCCGCACAGCATGGTAAAAGAAAGCTGGCGTTGGTTGCATGCGGTAGAGTCTGAGCTCAATGGCCGTGCGATTGACTGGACGCAGCTTGATGATGTGATTACTGCGGTCGCAGACACCAATCCACAATTAGCCGCAATCAGACAAGCAGCGCCATCAGCCGATTACCGTATTACTGGTCTAAAAGTCGCGCGTGAGCCACGCCGTTATTCAGGTCGTACAGCGATGCGTGCACCGATTTCTGTGCATGAGCCAGAGCAGCCGAAAGATATCGATACTGGCTTGACCTTCTCACAAGAAGGTTATGTGGGCACCCAAACGGATTCATCAATGATTCCATTTGCTTGGTCAGCAGGTTGGAACTCACCGCAAGCTTGGAATAAATACCAAGATAAAGTGGGTGGTCATCTCAAACATGGCGATCCAGGGGTGCGTATTTTTGATGCGTTAACCGCATTGCCAAAACGTGAGTATATTGCGCCTGCGGCAGCTAGCCAACAAGGTTCCACCCAGCTAGTCCCTGTGTATAATATTTTTGCTAGTGATGAACTCACTGCCCGTAGTGAAGTGGTCGCGTCACAATTGATGCCAGCTGCTTTTAGTGTATCAACGGATGATGCGGATAAATGGCAGCTACAATCAGGTGATATGTTAACGGTCACAGTGAAGGGTGTAGCGACCACATTACCTGTGCAGCTTGTCGATTACTTAGCCGAAAGCTGTGTGGGCTATCCTGTGGGTCAGGCGGGTGAATTAGAAGCCCTGCTAGCGCAGCATTATACGGACATCAGTATCGTAAAATCAGCAACTACCAACACTGTCACTCAAGCGGTATCACCAGCTAATAATGGTGGCGTGACAGCTCAAGTAACTCCAGGGGAGGGGGTATAATGGATTATTCTGTTAGACAGATGCCCGATTTACCTGCATGGCTGGCTGGGGTAATGTCCCCTGAAGCTTGGTCAATTGTATTTTTGGCAGTGCAATCAATTGTTATTTTCTTGGCGGTGGTGATTTTTGCTGCGTTGATGATTCCTTATGAACGTCGCATGTTGGCACTGTGGCAAGACCGTTATGGTCCAAACCGTGTAGGTTGGCAAGGTTCGCTACAAGTTGCTGCGGATATGCTCAAAATCTTCTTTAAAGAAGACTGGACCCCCAAATTTGCCGATAAATTTATCTTTGTCTTGGCGCCTGCGATTTCATTGTTTACCGCTTTAGCCGCTTATATCATTGTACCAGTTACGCCATCACTCGGTGGCGCAGACTGGAGTATCGGTATTTTGTTCTTTTTTGCGATGGCAGGGTTGGCAGTTTATGCCGTGATGTTTGGTGGCTGGGCATCAGCCAATAAATACGCCTTGCTCGGTGGTCTACGCTCTGCTGCCCAAACCATTAGTTATGAAGTCTTTCTCGGATTATCGCTAATGGGTGTGGTGGCGTTGGCAGGGTCATTTAACTTACGCGATATCGTATACTCACAAGCCGGTGGTTTTTGGCACTGGAATGTATTTGGTCAAATTTTAGGGTTTTTAACCTTTATGGTTGCAGGTGTGGCAGTCACCCACCGTTTCCCATTTGACCAGCCAGAAGCAGAGCAAGAATTGGCCGAAGGTTATCATGTTGAATACTCAGGTATGAAATTTGGTATGTTCTTTGTCGGTGAGTATGTGAATATCGTGTTGGTATCATCGCTGATTACTATTTTATTCTTTGGTGGTTGGTTGCCATTATTTGATGGACTGAGTTTTATCCCGCCGATTATTTGGTTCATGTTAAAAACGCTATTTTTCATGACCATGTTTGTATTGGCGCGTGGGGCGTTGATGCGTCCCCGTTATGACCAAGTAATGAACTTTGGCTGGAAAATTTGTCTACCCATTACCTTGATTAATTTACTCGCGACGGCGGCCTATGTATTATGGCGCACCCATGGTGTAGGGTAAGGTGGAGATTAACGTATGTATTTGACTATGGTAAAAAACACGATTACGGGTTTTGGCTCAATTCTGCGCACCCTGATCATGGTCGCAAGTCATGCGACCCGTAAACGTGATACGATTTTATACCCAGAACAACCTGTTCCTGTACCGCCGCGTTTTCGGGGGCGTATTGTACTGACACGTGACCCGGATGGGGATGAGCGCTGTGTGGCCTGTAACCTATGTGCCGTCGCTTGCCCGGTGGGTTGTATTTCACTACAAAAAGCAGAACGTGAAGACGGACGCTGGTATCCAGAGTTTTTCCGTATTAACTTCTCGCGTTGTATCTTTTGTGGTATGTGTGAAGAAGCGTGCCCGACAACGGCTATTCAGATGACGCCAGATTTTGAGCTCGGTGAATATAACCGTCAAAACTTGGTGTATGAAAAAGAGCATTTGTTAATTTCAGGCCCGGGTAAATTCCCTGACTACAATTATTACCGTGTGACTGGGATGGCGACCAAAGATAAACCTAAAGGGGCACACCAAAATGAGTCTGCGCCGATTGATTTACGGAGTTTATTGCCATGATAACCGGAGCAACGATAGGGTTTTATTTATTAGCGATTGTCGCTATTTTGGCTAGTTTGCGCGTCATTACTCGCACCAATCCTGTGCATGCGTTATTAAACATGATTGTCACGCTGTTGGCGTTATCCGGTATTTTCTTTGCCTTAGGTGCGCCATTTGCCGGTGCGCTTGAAATCATCGTTTATGCAGGGGCGATTATGGTATTGTTCGTCTTTGTGGTGATGATGCTAAACTTAGGCACCCAAAGTACCTTAGAAGAAGAAAGCTGGTTATCATCCTCGGCTTGGGCAGTACCTGCAGGACTTGCATTTATTGTGGGTTTGACTCTGTTTAGTTTGATTGGCATGAAACATGGGTTGGAAGGAACGATGCCAGCGTTTATTGGGGTGGAGCCAGTTACGGCAAAAATGATCGGTGCCAAATTATTTACTGAATATTTATTGTTGGTCGAAATTGCAGGGTTTTTATTACTAGCGGGTTTGGTGGCGGCTTATCATTTGGCAAAATCTGCCTTGGATGATGAAAATGAAAGTCATAACAGTGAGCTTGGTAATACCATACAACCTGCCTTAACGAATTTTATTGATAAAGAGCCCAGCCAACCGGCTGTGTTACGCGAAGTTCAGGAGGAGAAGGCATAATGGGACACTTTCCATTAGAGCATGTGCCATTAGAGCACGGTCTAATCTTGTCAGCGATTTTGTTTGCCATTGGTTTTTGTGGTGTGATGGTACGACGTAATTTTTTGTTTATGTTGATGAGTCTTGAGATTATGATGAATGCTGCTGCCTTAGCATTTGTAGTGGCAGGTAGTCGCTGGGTCAGTCCTGACGGACAAATTATGTTTATTTTGGTGCTAACTTTGGCAGCCGCTGAAGTTGCAATTGGGTTGGCTATTCTTTTACAGTTTTATCATAAGCGTGGTCATTTAGATGTCGATACGGCAAATGAGATGAAAGGGTGAAATCAAAATGAGTATGTTACCTTTAACCTTTATGCTGCCGCTGATTGGCTTTCTGATTCTAGCGACCATGCGTGACCGCTTAAGCGAAAACGCAGCCGCAGTGGTCGGTGTCGGCAGTATGGGTTTGGCTGCTTTGTGTGCCTTGATGGCAGGCAGTGATTTTTTAATGAACCACCCACAAGGCGCTGTCATTAATCAGCCGTTGTGGACGTGGATGCAAGTTGGTAGTTTTGCCCCAAAATTTGGTCTCATGCTGGATGGTTTGGGCGTGACCATGATGGGCGTGATTACCGGTGTCGGTTTTTTAATTCATATTTTCGCGTCATGGTATATGCGCGGTGAAACAGGCTACGCAAGATTTTTTAGCTATATGAACCTGTTCGTCGCAAGTATGTTGTTACTTGTGCTTGCTGACAATTTAGTGCTGTTGTACTTAGGTTGGGAAGGCGTTGGTATCTGTTCTTACTTATTGATTGGTTTTTATTATCACGAGCGCGCCAATGGCCGTGCTGCGATGAAAGCCTTTACCGTAACCCGTGTGGGTGATGTGTTTTTAGCGTTTGGCTTATTCTTGTTGTTCCGTGAATTGGGTACATTAAATATCTTAGATATCAATGCCAATGTATCGCAAATGCTAACGTCGGCAGGGTCAACGGTGACGATTTTTGGTCATAGCTATCCTACCATCAAAGTTGCGGCTGTGATGCTAGTGCTGGGTGCGATGGGTAAATCTGCACAGATTCCATTGCATTCTTGGCTTGCCGATGCGATGGCAGGTCCTACGCCTGTTTCAGCCTTGATTCATGCGGCAACGATGGTTACCGCAGGTGTGTATTTAATTGCCCGTTTACATCCTGTGTTCTTATTAACCCCTGATGTATTGGCAAGTTGGGTAGGTATCGTTGGGGCAACAACATTGTTGGTTGCTGGTTTCTGTGCGCTGGCACAAACTGATATCAAACGTATCTTAGCTTATTCGACCATGAGTCAAATCGGCTATATGTTCTTGGCATTAGGGGTAGGCGCTTGGCAAGTTGCGATTTTCCACTTGATGACCCATGCGTTCTTTAAAGCTTTATTATTCCTAGGGTCAGGTGCTGTTATCTTGGCTTACCATCATGAGCAAAACATCTTTAAAATGGGTGGGTTATTTTATAAAAACAAATTCCTATTTGCGGTGTTTGCGATCGGTGGTGGGGCACTTGCTGCGATTCCTTGGATTACGGTCGGGTACTACTCAAAAGATGAAATCATTTGGGAAACCTTCGCATCAGGTCATATGAATTTATTCTGGATGGCAGTGGTGGGTGCGTTTTTAACCTCGATTTATACATTTCGTATGATTTGGATTGTGTTCTTTGGTGAAGAAAAAACGCCGATTCACCATCTTAAAGGTTGGACATACTGGCTGCCGCTCGCGGTATTGCTAGTGCTATCAACTGCGGTGGGGGCGATGATTCATCCACCATTAGCAGGCGTATTGCCACAGAGTTTTAGCGTGATTCATCCTGAGGTAGAATCAGGTAAGCACACGGCAGAAATGATTGTGATGGCTGCGATGTTGGCGGGTTTGATTGTGGGTGCTTTCTTGTTTGCCCTAGATAAAGGTCGCATCGTGAGTAAGTTTAACCAGACAGGTTTGGGCCGTGCGCTTAATTACTGGTGCTATCATGGTTTAGGCTTTGATGCTTTGTATGACATTGTATTTGTTAAACCATTCTTATTGATTGGTAAGTTGATTAAAATTGATCCGATTGACCGCACTTGGAATATTTTACCAGCCCTATCGCTGGCAGGTAACCGAGTGGCGACATGGTTCCAATCAGGCTCGATTCGTGGGTATGCTGCTAGCTTCGGTCTTGGCATGGCAGTATTGTTGGTGTTGGTAATGATGATGATAGGGAAGTAACAGTTATGCAAAATAATCTCTTATTACCCGCCTTGATATTTATTCCAATCATTGCAGGTTTTCTGTGCTGGTTGGTTGAAAAAGTTGATGAACGTTTTCCGCGTTGGATTGCGTTTCTTGGCATGCTATTGACGTTTTTGATTACGGTAGCTATTTGGCAAAACGGTAACTTTATTGGCTCAGCACAAACCATTGCTGAGGTGACTGCTAAACCGACTTGGTTGGCAGAGTTTCAACTATCTTGGATGCCCTCATTGGGGGTCAGTTTCCATCTAGCCATTGATGGGTTATCGCTGTTGATGGTGAGCCTAACAGCCTTCTTGGGTATGATGGCGGTGGCGTGTTCATGGGGTGAGATTACTCGCCGTGTGGGCTTCTTCCATCTTAATCTACTTTGGAGCTTGGGCGGTGTTATTGGTGTTTTCCTAGCAATCGATATGTTCTTGTTCTTCTTCTTTTGGGAGATGATGTTAGTTCCTATCTATTTCTTGATTGCAATTTGGGGACACAATGCGATTGGTGGTAAAACCAAAGAATATGCGGCAACCAAATTCTTTATTTATACCCAAGCATCGGGTTTGATTATGTTGATTGGTATTTTGATTTTGGTGATGATTCATGCATCAACCACAGGTCAAATAACTTTTAACTATATGGATTTGCTAGGTACAGATCTTGGGAAATGGCAATATCCAATCATGCTGATGTTCTTTATTGGCTTTGCGGTTAAATTACCAATTTTCCCACTGCATGGTTGGTTACCCGATGCGCACGCACAGGCACCGACTGCAGGCTCGGTGGATTTGGCCGGTATTTTGATTAAAACCGCGGCGTATGGTTTATTGCGGTTTGTCCTACCATTATTCCCAGAAGCCAGTGCTCAGTTTGCACCGATTGCGATTACCTTGGGCGGTATTGGTATTTTTTATGGGGCTTGGCTTGCGTTTATGCAGCAAGATATCAAGCGGTTACTGGCTTATACCAGTATTTCACATATGGGTTTTGTGGTACTTGCGTTGTATGCCGGTACGTTAATTAGTTTCCAAGGCTTGATGATTCAAATGTTGGCACATGGTCTTAGCTCAGCGGCATTATTTATCATGAGCGGTCAGCTTTATGAGCGTCTACATAACCGTGACTTGAGCCAAATGGGTGGTATGTGGGGTCAAATGCGTTATTACCCACCGTTACTTATGTTCTTTGCCGCCGCATTATTAGGTATTCCAGGTACCGGTAACTTTATTGGTGAGTTCTTAATTCTTCTAGGGTCTTTTGCCTCGCATCCTGTGGCAGTGGTGTTTGCCACCTTTAGCTTAGTCGTTGCAGGTTTATACGCATTAATTATGATTTATAAAGCATTATTTGGTACGCCAACAGCGACGATTGAAAAAATGTCACCGATGCGTGATATCAATGCGCGTGAAGCGGCAATCTTGTTGGTGCTTGCGTTTGGCTTAATATGGTTAGGTCTATATCCGCAATCATTCTTAGATACCTCTGATCACAGTATGCAGTGGATTAGTGAGGCATATCATGTCCAGCAAGTTGTACCTACTTCTCAAGAGCCATTTGCTCATATGGAGGTAAAATAGATGAACCCTATTATTCCATTTGCTAGCAATGTGCTCATGCCATTGTTTCCAATGATTTTAATTTCAATCACCACGGTGGTGGTGATGATTGCCATCGCCATGAAGCGTTCAAATTTTGTGGCAGGCACCCTTAGTGTCATTGGTCTTAATGCTGCCTTGTTTGTTGTGCTAATACAGTTATTGGGTGGCAATCCTGATAGCATGTTGCATGGTCTGTATCAATTATTTACGCCATCGCAAGGCTTGATTGCCCCCTTATTTGCAGTGGATAGCTTTGCCCAGTTTAATATGGTGATTATTTTAATCAGCTCATTGGCTTGTTTTACCTTGGCGTATGGTTACATTGAAGGCTATGGCGACAACAAAGAAGAATTGTATTTGCTAATGCTTATCTCAACATTAGGCGCGCTGTTTATGGTATGCGCTGATAACTTAGCCTCTTTCTTTGTCAGCTTAGAGTTATTGTCGGTACCGCTATATGGTATGTTGGCTTATACTTATGCGCGTGGTAAATCGTTAGAAGCGGGTTTCAAATACCTCATTTTATCGGCGACAGCCTCTGCTACCATGTTAATGGGTATGGCATTAATTTACTCAAACACAGGTACTTTATCCTTCCGTCAAATTGGTATGGCAATCGTACCCATGTTTCAAAATGGTATGATTATGCCGATTTTGGTGGTAGGTACGGCATTAATGCTATTTGGTATTGCCTTTAAGCTCTCAGCAGTACCATTCCATACTTGGACGTCGGACGTTTACCAAGGTGCGCCTGCGCCTGTGGCGACTTTCTTAGGCAGTGTTTCCAAAGTAGCTATGATGGCGCTAGGGTTACGTTTTTTACTGTCTACGGCAACCTTAGCCTTGCCAGCCATCAATACCTTGATTGTGGTGATTGCCAGCTTATCGATGATTATTGGTAACGTACTGGCACTCCGTCAACAAAATATAAAACGTCTGTTAGCGTATTCATCCATTGCGCATATCGGTTATGTGTTAGCTATCATCAGCGCCGTGAAAGTTGAATCAGCAGGTTTTGTTAGCCTTTACATGGCAGTGTATGCGTTTACCACCATTGGTGCGTTCGGTGTCGTGACTATCATGTCAAGCCCGTATAAACGTCAAGGTGAAGCGGAATTGGTTGACAACTTCCAAGGGATTTTTTGGCAACGTCCTGTACTGACCGCTGTATTGACGGTGATGCTGTTATCATTGGCAGGTATTCCATTGACCGCAGGCTTTATCAGCAAATTCTTTGCGATTTTTGCTACGGTTTCAGCGCAAAGTTGGTGGCTCACTGCCATGATTATCGTGGGTAGTGCAATTAGCCTGTATTACTATCTAAATCTTATGGTCACCTTGTTTAGACGTCCCCAAGCAGTGCAGCCGCACGATGCGGTCAATCATTGGGGTGTTCAAGCAGGCGGCATCATGGTATTGTTGGTGACGTTAGCGGTATTGTACTTCGGTGTTTTCCCCGAAACGTTATCAAAAATTATCACGCTAGTTCGCCTATATTAATCCAATTTTAGTACTGCAACATAAAAAAGCGTATCTTAGCTCATTAAGGTACGCTTTTTTGTTTATAATGATGCAAAAAAAATGGTTAAGATAACATGTCAGATGATAAAAGTATTCGCGTTAAAGTGATTGAAGTGACTCGTTGGGCACCAACTTTGCTAAGTTTCAAAGTCACGCGCCCCGATGGCTTTAAATTTACCGCAGGGCAATTTGTTAGGCTCGGTATCCATGACAAAGATTTGCAATATTTTGCACAAAACCATGAGACCAAGTTAATAACTTCTGAGACGCAAGGTCATGAGGAACAGGGTTATGAGACGCAAGGTCAGCCCATTGACCTTGATGGCTATGTGTTTCGCGCGTATTCTGTCGCATCTTCGCCCTATGATGAATTTATTGAATTTTTCTCGGTGGTCATTCCTCACGGGGAATTCACCAGTAAGGTTAATCATATCCAAGTGGGCGATAGTTTATTGCTCAATACCACGCCATTTGGCTACTTGACCTTAGCCCGCTACCAGTTACCCCTACCCAATGATTTATGGTTACTGGCAACTGGCACAGGTTTAGCCCCATTTTTATCGATTTTAAAGACCATTGATGTATGGCAGCAATATCAACGCATTATTTTGGTGTACAGCGCACGCACCTCGCAAGAGCTGGCTTATCAAGCGGAGATTGGGTCGATTAAGTCAATCTATGGCGACAATGGAGCAGGGTTTGTATTTTTGCCTATTGTCACGCGGGAAGCGGATTATGCGGGGGAAAAAGCGCGTATTCCTAATTTGATAGTGTCGGGTAAGTTAACCCAGTTGGTAGGGCAAAAACTGGATAAAGAGCGCAGTCACGTGATGCTGTGTGGTAACCCACAAATGGTCGAAGATACCAAAGAAGCCTTAAAATCGATTGGGTTGACCATGAATCGCCGCGGTGAAGGCAATATCGCCGTTGAAAACTATTGGTAAGCACCTTGTTAATTGGCAAATCACAATCGGTAAAAAAATCAGTAGAGTAAAAGCGGTAAAGGATGAGCTTCGATGCCGATGAAAAAAAATACTAAGCCGCTTTTGTTGCGTTAGTGGTCACTGCAGGATTATCCGCTTCGGTAATTAATTGGTCACTACTACCTATGTTGAGAATTTCACCAATATTGGCATTGGCTCTCAGCAGGAGTTGCTGTTCAGCAAGATAGCCATGATTCACCTGCACCTTGCGCAGCGTTGCCATGATTTTTTCGTTTTTCTTCAGCCAGCGACCAATATCGAGATACAAGATATCATCTTTTTGCTGCACCAAATTGATTTTCTCCAAAATCATGCCGAGCGGGTCTTTCTTTAACACCCGTTTATAAAACCAAAGCGCCGCATGAATCGATTTTGATTTCAGATACGAATCTGAATACAAGGCAATGACATCGGTGTCAGTCAATTGCTGAAATACCAAGCGTTGGCGATAACGGTCAAATTGGGCATGTACCACACCTAAATTGACAGCAAGGTCAGCGTAGATGCCATTATAGTTGACCGTTGCATACAGTCGAAGCCAGCCTTCATGAATCTCTAGATGCATACTCAATATCGCTTTGACTTTTTCAACCACAAATTTTTGAATGGCATCGTTTAGCTGTTTTTCGGTGGCGGGTACGATAAACTCTTGACCGGCAAAATCTTCGATTTTTTCATACCACGTTTGCGATTTTTGCATCAGTTCACGTGCGATTTCTTCAGAATGGGTGGCAAAAAATTCATCCAGTTGCGTTTTGCTTGTTATCACTATCGTTTCTCAGTTTTTATATTTGTATTGAAAGCTATTATTGTAGTCAGTTTTTGGGCATTGTAAAGTTGCTAATTATAAAGGCATTAATCATAAAGTCACTGACCCGTCTACAAAAAATCTTGTACCATTAATTGGTAAACATTGCTTGCTACTTATTGCTTGCTAACCACTGATTGCTAATGGCGTATGAATTTAGCTTCAGCCAATGTATGATTTAATCTATAATATCTGCGCGTTATAATACATGAGTGATTTGTATTTTTTTAGCAAGGTTGTAGTGCTAGTTTCCTAGTGCTAGTTTCCTAGTGATAGTGTCCTAATGGTTCAAAGGGTTATAGTTTGGTGTATAGCAAAGACAGTCACCGTGATGTTTTTCAAAAGTTAATGCCACATACCGCGCCTTGCAAAGACAGCGTCATGCTATTTGCTACCATTACGGCGGTGGCAATTCATGCGGCTGTTATTTTTGGTATCCAATTTGAAGATAAGAGCTCACCAACCGCAGCGGTGCAAGAAGTCACCACGGTGTTGACCGAAAATCTGCAAAAGAATGAAAAAGCCGATTTTATCGCCAATGCCGGCCAGCAAGGTGGCGGTGAGTCCAACGAAAAGCTACGGCTTGAAAACAATACCATGAGTCCTTTAGAAGACCAAGCAATCAATGAAACCGATGATATCGTGAGTCAAGAACGCCAAACGCGTCAACAAGCGTTTCAAGAAAGTTATTTACGTACCACGTTAAGCTTTGAAAAAATCCGCAGAGAAAATAATAATAAAAAACAAGATGATAGCGAAAATCTAGCCGCGCAAGAACAACGGGTACAGGCACAAATCGCCACCCTTGAAACCAAAATCAGCAGTAACCGCCAATTACTAGCCAAAAAATCTGCGGTCAAAACTATCAGCAGTAACTCCACCACCACCGGTGAAGCCGCGCGCTATATCGAGAACTTTCGCCAACAAGCCTATCATATTGGCAACCAGCAATATCCGCAAGAAGCCCGCGCCAAAGGCATCAAAGGCGATGTCATGCTGATGGTGATTATCGAGCCTAACGGGCAAGTCAAATCCATCAAAGTGTTACAGTCATCAGGCGCTACCATCTTGGATGAAGCAGCAAAAAATTCGGTGCGAAAAGCTGCGCCATTTGGTAAGTTCTCAAAGCAAATGCAAGATTATTTGGAGCTGCGCATTATCCGTACTTGGCGATTTGGTGATACCTTAGCTGTCGATGACCAAAACCCCGCAATTTAACTTTTCACTAACTATGCTAAAGGCTGTCCTATGTCAACCGTACTACACAAAGAATTGGCGCTATTTGACCTCGATAACACCCTCATTGATACTGATAGTGACTATATGTGGGGCGAGTTTTTGGTCAAACATCATCTGGTAGAAGAATCGCTGTATCGTGCTAAAAATCGGGAGTTTTATGAGCACTATATCGCAGGGACGCTCGATGCGGTCGTCTATAATGAGTTTGTGGCAGGCTTTTTAAAACAGCATACTTTAGCCCAATTACACGAATGGCGTGAACAATATTTGCAAGATGAAATCGCGCCAAAAGTGCGTCCAAAAGCGGTTAACGCCATCCAATCACATTTACAAGCGGGGCACGATGTGGTGGTGATTTCCGCCACCAATGCCTTTGTGGTCAAAGCAATTGCTAACAAATTATTTTTGGTAGAGGAAAATAATATTTTAGCCACTGAGCTTGAAGTCACCGAGCAGGGATACACGGGTAAAGTCGCAGGACAGCCAAACTTTAAAGAAGGCAAAATCATTCATTTAAAAAATTGGATTGCTCAAAAAAATGCGCAAGGTATTACTTATACCAAAACTTATGCCTATTCGGATTCAAAAAATGATTTGCCGCTATTAGAATGGGCGGATGTAGCGATTGCGGTATGTCCTGATGATACCCTACACGCGCATGCCTTAGCTCATCATTGGGCAGTGGAAGATTGGTCGATGGAAGCACAGGCGTAGTATGCAACAGCTAAGATGAATGGCGACAGCTAAGATGAATCCAGTGACAGATTCAGGTATAATAGCGCATTTTTCATAGAAACACATTAAGGTAACCTCACATGGAAATCAACCCGTATTTAGAGCATATCAAAGACTTAACTGACCGTGGCAATCAGCTTCGGGGGTATCTTTGACATCGAAGCCAAGCAAGAGCGTTTGGAAGAAGTCAATTTAGAGCTTGAAAACCCAGAATTGTGGAACGACCCAGAGCGTGCCACCAAAATCAGTAAAGAAAAATCGCAGCTTGATAATGTCATTGGCGTGATTACCGCTTTAGATGACAAGTTAGAAGACGCCAAAGCCATGATTGACTTAGCGGTGGAAGCCGATGATGCGACACTACTGGCAGACGTGCAAGCGGAACTCGATGAGGCCGAAGCCAAAGTCGCAGATTTAGAGTTTAAACGTATGTTTAACGGTGAGATGGATGGCAACAACTGCTATGTTGATATCCAGTCAGGCTCAGGCGGTACTGAAGCGCAGGACTGGGCAGAGATGCTGCTGCGGATGTATTTGCGCTGGTGTGAATCACATGGCTTTAAAGCCGAAATCATGGAACTATCAGCAGGTGGGGTTGCAGGGATTAAAAGCGCATCGATTCATGTCAAAGGTGACTATGCGTTTGGTTGGTTACGTACCGAAATCGGTGTGCATCGTTTGGTAAGAAAATCACCGTTTGATAGCAACAACGGTCGCCACACGTCGTTTGCGGCGGTGTTTGTATCGCCTGAGATTGATGATAATATCGAGATTGATATCAATCCTGCCGATTTACGCATCGATACTTATCGCTCAAGCGGTGCCGGCGGTCAGCACGTTAATACCACCGACTCTGCGGTGCGTATCACCCACCAACCGACAGGGATTGTGGTTGCATGTCAAAATGAACGTAGCCAACATGCCAACAAAGACACGGCAATGAAAATGCTACGCGCCAAACTGTACGAGCGTGAAATGATGCAGCGTATGGAAAAGCAACAAGCGCTAGAAGACACCAAATCGGATATCGGTTGGGGTAGTCAAATTCGCTCGTATGTGCTCGATGACTCGCGGATTAAGGATTTGCGTACAGGGGTGGAAACTTCCAATACCCAAGCGGTGCTGGATGGTGATTTGGATAAATTTATCGAAGCGAGCCTAAAAGCAGGGCTTTGATTTAACTACGTTGCCTACAATAACCCATTGCTAATTTATCCGCACTTGCTAAAATTAGAGGGTCAGTTTTTTAGTTGATGCGCTTTTTTTTCATAAGGATTTGATATGCTGTACCAATGGCAAGATAAAAAACCCACTTATCAGGCACCCTTCACAGGCTGGGTCGCAGACTCCGCTGAAATCATTGGCGATGTACATTTAGCTGATAACGTCAGTGTGTGGTTTGGCGCGGTGATACGCGCAGATAATGCGCCGATTTATTTGGGCAAAAATAGTAATGTGCAAGAAAACAGTGTGATACACACCGATGAAGGTATCGCCGTCACCATTGGCGAAGGCGTGACAATTGGGCATTTGGCGATGCTACACGGCTGCACTGTTGGTGATAATAGCTTAATTGGTATCGGTGCGATTGTGCTCAATAATGCCCAAATCGGCAAAAACTGCATCATCGGTGCCAATGCGCTTGTCACCGAAAATATGCAAATCCCAGATAATTCCATCGTGATGGGTAGCCCGGCTAAAGTTGTCAAAACCTTGCCGCAGGGGCGCGAAGTGATGCTTCAACTATCCGCATTACATTATGTTGAAAAAGCCCATGCTTTTAAAGCAGGACTTAAGCCTATAGCGATTGAGTATTAAGTTTTTTGCGTATTAAGTTTTTATAAAGTAATTCAAAAAAAATTAGACCAAAAAAAGGATAGTCAATTTACTATCCTTTTTTTATGCAATACATGATTAAGCAATACGTTGTCTTAACGCTGTAGCACGTTCTACCAATATCGTGTTGTTACTGTCTTTGATTTCATCAAGCAAGCGTTTGGCACTGTCGTATTCCCCTAAATTCACATACTGTTCTGCCAAATCTACGTTTAAGGTATCCGTGTCGATATCCTTAATGACATCGAGAATCGCTGATAAATCTTCAACAACTGGTGCTGTTGTTGAGATTGCGTTATCTGCAATCGATGTCGTTTCAGGACTAGCGATTGGGGTGGTAGTTGTTTGTGTATTTGCTGGAGTAGCTGCCTGAGTAGTTGAGTCATCAAAAGACAAATCAAACATATCATCTGAGATAAGTAGCGAATCAGATGGTTTAGGGGCTTTGACTTCAGGAGCGCTGACTTCTGCCAAGTCAACGACAGGCTCAGCGACTGATGGGGTAGCAGGCTTGGCTAGTGAAGCCGCTTCTGCTTGGCGTAGTAATTCATCATCCAAAGCAAACGATGTAATATCTGTGGCTTCATCACTGGCAACCGGTACAGAAGTCACCGCATCAGAAGTTAGATTGCTAGATGCTTTGGTATCTGACGCGTCAAAGCTTAAGACTGCTTCTGTAGTAGCGTCATTGGTTGGAGTAACCGCTGGTTCAGCGTTCAAATCAAAGTCGAAATCAAAATCATCTGCGATGTTGTTGTCAGCGCTCGGTGCAGCCGTTGGGGTCGTTAGCATTGGCGCTGTAGCCGTAGCGGCAGGTGTTGATTGCGTCTCTGGTAAACTAAAGTCAAAGTCAAAATCGCTGTCGCTAATAGCATTGTTATTGACGTTATTTGCTGACGCGGTTGTAACAGGTTCATCTATCGGCGCAAAAATTTCGGTAGGTGATTCTAGGGCAAGGGCAGCGACAGTCGCAGCGGTCGCGGGCTCTTTGCTAGGTGGATCAAAATCAAAATCGTCAAAAGTGAACTCATTTGATTGTGATTGCGCCGCTGTGGTTTCAGTGGTAGGCTCAGTTGCAGTGGGGAGAGGGGCGATTTTGGTTTCAGGTACATCAAGTGTAAAGTCAAAATCTAACTCATTATCGGCATTGTTGCTAACACCATCAACTGGGTTTGCTGGCTGTGCCGCTTCAGTGACGCTGGGCATGGCAACCTGTAAAGTGCTGTTGATGGCTGGCTTATCACTGTCTTGTTTAAAAACTGGCAAATCAAAATCAAGTCCATCTGATTCAACAGCTTCAGGGGTATCGGTCATCACTGTGCTGCGTGCAGTTATCCTTTGTTCTTCATCTACCAGCATTTTTAGGTTATTGGCTTGGGTGGTGAGATCAACATCGCTGAGTGCCAATACCTCTAGGTAGAAGGTATTAAAGTGCTGATAATCTTTAGCCAAGGCATAGCTATTAAGTAAAGTAAAATTCAACCCACTATGTGAAGGATGATTTTTTAGCGCACGACGTAACGTTGTGATAGCGCCCTCATAGTCTTGGGTTTGAATCAATTGCTCAGCCGCTTGTAACTCATGCTGCGCACTCTCGGCGGTATTGAGGTTTTGAGCAGTCTGCAAAGTCGTTTGCGGTAGGTCAGGCGCAGCTTGGCTTGGCGTCTGCGATTGACGTTGCAGTTCTAATTCGCGCTGCTGCTCAGCCAAGGTTTTTGGACGTTTGACTTGGGTATGAGTAGCAACCGTTGTCTGGCTTTTACCTTTCTTCATTAAGAAAACCCCAGCAATAACTATCAAAATCACCACTGCTGCGATACCTATCATTATCGGATCCATCTTTTACCTCATCGTTACGGTAGATAGTTATCATTAGGGCATAGCAAGATATAAGCTACCGCTTAATGCGACTAATGAATCACCACAAATTTGTTGTACGGTATGGAATGACACAGCACACAGGCAATATCATCCACGCGCTGTATTATTTTTTGTTTAACTCTTTTAAGCGTTTTTCTAATTGGGCAAGCTTGGTGTTTTGTATTTTCAAGCGATTTTCAGCACCCACTAAGTCTTGATTGAGTTTGTTAACTTTAGTGGCTTGCTGGGCGGTGGCTTGGCGTTTTTGCTGCACTTGAGCCGCCACTTGGGATGACATCCCTTTGCCTACCTTGTTGTTGCTACGCTGACCTTGTACTAAACCATTGGTATGATTAGGTGCGATGATGGTCATTTCAGATTTTTTAGTCGCTGCGTATGGACGCGGTGTTTTTTGTGCTTTAAGTGTCTTTTTTGTCGTTTTTGGGGTGGCTGGTTGTTTAGCAGCAGATTTTGGTGCGATGACAGATTTTTTGCTTGCGACACGTCTTTTATTTTGACGATATTGTTGTCGCGCTTTATTGGCTGATTTTATCCCAATTTGTGAAGGGACTACTTTGTATTTTGGGATTTGTAATTGAGTATTGGCGACAAGTTTGCTTGGGTCATTATCGGGGAACGCGGTCGGGTTGGCTGCCATGATATCTGCCATCACTTGATCGATATCTTTGCGGTTTACCGCTGCGATATTACTGGCGATGGTCCAAAGGTTATCATTGCGCTGTAGTGTATAAGTGGTTGTCTCGCCAATGATTTGCGGGTTTTTGGCGCTATACTTAGATTTAGATTTGGATTTGGATTTGTCTAAAGGTTGGTTGCCATAACTAGCTGCCGGGCTTGGCAATTGATTATCTGTGTCGTTTGTTTGGATGGGGTTTTGCGTTTGTGGCACAGCTGGATTATAGACAGTGCCATTTGGCTGAACAGTTCGAACCGTTCGCGTTTCTTGGATACGCAAGTAGTCACTGTTTTCGCTAGCCAGCGTCATTGAGGCGGCGCCAACGGGCATACCAGTTGTAGGTAAATTAGGCAGTTGGTTGATGGTGGTTGATGGCAACGTTATCGGCTGCATGGGCATAGGGTCGGGCGACATAACAGGCAACTGCACAGGATTGGCCGAACCTATGACGATGTTTTGCGCAGGTGATTGCAAAGCCGTGGTATTGGCTTGCGTGGTGATTTTTTGTGCGCTGTCGATGGGCATCAACAAGGTTTTTGGCAGCGTTTTGGTCACGCCATTTTCCGTGATATTGAGCACCACATCGGTAAATGGGGCATTAATCGCACGGTTGGTTGTCAATACAATCTGACCGCCATTGCTACTGGTTGGGACAAATTTGATTTGAATATCGGCATCTTTTGACAAGCCTAGTTGGCGATACACATCAGCTTGGGCGACTTTGACAGAAAAATTTCTTGGATTGATATCACTGACATTAATACTGGCGTTTAAAGGTTGGTTTTGTTGGGTTTGTACATAAGTATCGCCAATATTGACGGCGTAAGCGACAATTGGAAGCGATAAGGGAAAACCCAATACCAAGTGTACAGAGTATTTTTGCCAAGACATAAAAAATCCTTGCTGAAGGTATCATAGCCTAGTTAGGGGTGTTAAAAAATGCCTACTTGTTTGGTTCATGGTAGTCAATATACCGACAGGCAATATTCAAATATCAAATTAATCGATAGTCCAACAACTTGACAAAAGTTTCAGTCAAATTATCTGCTCAACTTTACACTTTTTGTCCAAAACTCTCAATAGTCTGGCTCGCTTATTATTGGCATAAAGCTTGGGATAAAGCCCTCTGCTGATAGCAATTTACGCGTGGATTGATGTTTGGATAATGACGTTATACTATCAATACCCTGACAACGGCAATCCCTGTCTACTGGTCATGGCGTTTTTTAGGGGTAAATAACGGATTAACACTATCAGGTTTATCTACTCAGGCATAAAAAAACACGCCCTAATCAGCGTGTTTTTAGAACAAACCTTGGGTTTATAATTGATTGCGGATAATCGCAAGTGTGCGGCGTAATGGCTCTGCCGCGCCCCATAACAACTGATCGCCCACGGTAAAGGCGGATAAATACTCACCACCTAGATTCATCTTACGAAGACGACCTACGGCAACTTTAAGGGTGCCAGTGACCGCGACTGGGGTTAACCGCTCAACGCTTGCTGCTTTGTCATTTTCTACCACATCTAGCCACTCATTACCACTGTTACGAAGCGCAGCTTCAATTTCTTCTAGAGGGATGTCTTTTTTTAGTTTGATGGTCAAGCCTTGTGAGTGACAACGCATGGCACCGATACGCACGCAGATACCATCAATCGGCACAATGTTGGCATTAGTCTTGTCTGCATCATTGCCTAGGATTTTGTTGGTTTCAACACAGCCTTTCCACTCTTCTTTTGATTGCCCGTTTTCTAGCTGCACATCAATGTAAGGAATTAAGCTACCAGCAAGCGGCGCACCAAAGTATTGTTTTGGGAAGTCGCTGCTACGTTGTAATTCGGCTACTTTACGGTCAATTTCTAAAATTGCGCCTGCCGGGTTATTGAGTTCGTCTGCGACGCCATCATGGATGTAGCCCATGCCCTTGATAAGCTCACGCATATTGTTGGCGCCCGCACCACTTGCCGCTTGGTAAGTCATCGCAGATACCCATTCAACCCAATCACGTTTGAACAACTCACCAATCGCCATCAACATCAAAGATACCGTACAGTTACCACCGATAAAGTCTTTTTGACCATTTTTGATAGCGTCATCAATGACATTGCGGTTGACTGGGTCTAGGACGATGATGCTATTGTCAGTCATACGCAGGGTGCTTGCTGCATCAATCCAGTAACCTGTCCAGCCTTTATCACGTAGCGGCTGATGGACTTCTTTAGTATAGTCACCGCCTTGACAGGTAATAATGGCATCACAAGCCGCTAAAGCCGCTAAATCATGCGCATCTTCAAGCTTGCTAGGGGCAATGCCATTTGGGGTAGGGGCATCACCACCGGCATTACTGGTAGAGAAAAACACGGGGGTAATCCCTTCAAAGTCGTTTTCATCCATCATACGTTGCATTAATACCGAACCGACCATTCCACGCCATCCGACCAAACCTACGCGTAGCTGACTCATGATAACCCTTCCTTACTGTAAACAAAATAAAATAAATAGTGCAGAAAATCCACATTGATTTTTCAATTAGTAACCTGCTACCTTGCCTGTATTTGTAAGGTTTTGCAAGTGAATTTTTTTTTACATGGGCCATCTATTTAGCTATAGATGGTAGGCTGATAGCGATGTCAGGGTGAAAAATACCGTTTGGCAACACAACTGCAATTTATCAGCCGTATTTTTGTGGCTACTATATCGCCATGCTAATGATAACAAGCTAATATTGACCAACGTGAACCGCAATATAACATGAAAGGATAGACAATGACGCTGTTGTTACAGTTGCTAGCAGGTTTTGTGGTTTTTGCAACTTTTTGGGCAACCATCCCTAGGTTTGAATGGTGGTTTAGGATTGCTGATTTTCCCAGAAATCAATTGATTTTTTTGGGGGTAGTGGCGCTCATTGGCTTACTTTGGCTGGGCGCTTTTGACAGTCGTTGGCAGATGGGATTGATTTTACTGCTGGTTATTGCGCTGGCTATGCAAGCGTACATGGTGTTGCCTTATACGTTTTTGTGGAAGAAACAAGTGCAAACAGCAAAGCCAAAGTCACGCGATTATCAAGTGAAATTATTGGTTGCCAATGTGTTGACGACCAATCCAAATAAACAAGCTTTGATTGACCTTATCCATACCCATCAACCCGATATTGTATTGACACTCGAAACTGACCAAGTGTGGCAAGACGCTTTAAGCCCCATTGAGGCTGACTATCCATTTAACGTCAAAGTACCACTCGATAACTTGTATGGTATGCATTTGTACTCAAAGCTTGAGCTTATCAATCCCCAAGTAAAATATCTGGTGGTTGATGATATTCCATCAATTCATACCCAAGTTCGCCTAGCCATGGGAAAGGTTGTTTGGCTATACTGCTTGCATCCCATGCCACCGAGTCCAACCGAAGCCGATAAATCGGTGACACGGGATGCTGAGCTATTAATGGTAGGCAAGCACATCAACGCCAACGATTTGACGGTGATTGTTGCAGGTGATCTTAACGATGTGGCTTGGTCGCATACCACACGCATGTTCCAGCGTATCTCAGGCCTACTAGACCCTCGCATTGGGCGCAAATTCATCAATACCTTTCACGCCAGTTACCCATTTTTGCGCTGGGCGCTTGACCATGTTTTTCACAGCAATCACTTCACGTTGGTATCCATGGCGCGTATGCCGAACATTGGCTCCGACCATTTCCCCGTGCTGACTACTTTACAATATGAACCTGAAGTCATGGATGAGCAGCCTGAACCTTTGCCAAGCATCGCCGATCACCAAGAGGCAAAAGAAACCATCAAAGAAGGGGTCAAAGAAGGCGAAAAACTATCGGAAGCTCAGAGTGATAGCGCTAGTGATGCTAGCAAATTATTGAAAGGCTTATGAGAAAGCTAACAGCGGGCAATCTAAAACCGCATGTAAGCATTTGCTTACAACAGATTCCGCCTTTTGCGGCTAGTAACCAACCGTGCAACAACCTACAATGAACTCATCAACACAAGGATGATACCAAGGAATGGTAGTGTTGAAACGCTCAGGATGAGTAATATCATGGAAAGCCAATAATAATAACATAGTTGACATGAAGTGCCCTAAAACCCAAGTCTATTGCCCTAAGACTTGGGTTTTATCTTTTTTGGTATTTATCAATCATAATCTAGCATAGTCTAGCTACCTTGTTTTTTGCTTGTTTTGACTAGTTAAATGTAAATTCTGCAAGGCTTGTGGCAGATTTATTTTCACGGGCAGCAAATAGTCGCTGTCGGTAGTCCCAGTTAACAAATAATAACCACCAAATAATAGCCACCAAGTAATAGTCACCAAATAGTCGAAGTTTTTTAAAATAATCTTTGCTAAAATATCCGCAATTTTTAATCAAAGCTGACGGACAATGACGATGAACCAGTCTGAAATTCTTGAAGACTCACCTAAACAAGCACCTAATAACTTTGCTCATCCAACTAATGATAGCCAATTTCTGATTGCGCCTTCGATTTTGTCGGCAGATTTTGCCCGTCTGGGCGAGGAGGTCGAGAAGGTTATCGCCGCAGGTGCAGACGTGGTGCATTTTGACGTGATGGACAATCATTATGTCCCAAATTTGACCTTTGGTAGCATGATTTGTCAGGCACTGCGTGATTATGGGGTAACTGCGCCGATAGATGTGCATTTGATGGTGTCACCGGTTGATAATATGATTGAGCAGTTCTTAAAAGCCGGCGCCAGCATCATTACCTTTCACCCAGAAGCCACGCAACATGTCGATCGCTCTTTACAACTCATCAAAGATGGGGGCGCTGACTGTGGACTGGTGCTCAATCCTGCCACGCCGCTACACTATCTAGACTATGTGATGGATAAAGTTGACCAAATTTTATTGATGAGTGTTAACCCAGGGTTTGGTGGGCAAGCATTTATTAATGGCACCCTCAAAAAAATTGAAGCAGTGCGCGAAATGATTAGGCTATCGGGTCGCAATATTCGCCTTGAAGTCGATGGCGGTATCAAAGCCAGTAATATTCGTGCGGTTGCCGAAGCAGGGGCTGATATGTTTGTCGCAGGTTCAGCGATTTTTAATCAACCTGATTATCGCCAAGCGATTGATGCGATGCGTGCTGAACTGGCTTTGGTCGGTCGCTTGCCAGCGTAAATGCGCCACAAGCCATGATACACAAGGAAATTGGTATGGACGTTCAATCCCCGTCTTTAGTACCCAAAGGGCTGACAATTGGACTGGCAATATTTGCGGTGTTGCTAGGACTGGCAGGTTTTGGGTTTAGGTTGATGTTTGGCGATAGTTTATCATCAATATTGCCCTCACTGGTGAGTACCATTGCGATTTTTTGGCTGGGTATTCCACTGGCTTTTGTCGTTGGCTCAAAGGTGTTAAATCGCTACTCGGGGCGTGCACCGATTCAAAATCGCAATGCGTTAACCTTGGGTTTGTTATTTAGCTGTGTGGCGATGCTATGGATGATGGCGGCATATTCGTAGCGGTTCGTTCGGCGAGTCGGCACCCATCAAGACATTAACGCCACAAATTGACGCTACACATAACACCAATCCTCAGTAATTATTTAGGAATTTATTGAATGGCATTGCCACATTATACTAAGCAAGAATTATCGATTTATCCCAGCAATCTTCCAAAAGGCTTAATCAACACACTGATAGTTGCCTGTTTGTTGTTAGGATTGGCGGCTTTACGTAGTAGCAAGGGAATGCAAGGCTGGCTCAATGTCATCGAAAATTGGGTGTTTATGCTATTGTGGATTCCGCTTGCCGTCACTATTTGCGCATTACCTTTTAAGTTACGGGATGACAGTTTTGAGCTTAAATTGGCGTATTATCTCGGTATGTTTGTGGCATTTTTATTTGTAATTAATAAACTTCGCTATTGGCATACCATGTAAATATGATGATTTAGGGTAGCAGTTAATAGCTAAAAGTAATAGCTAAAAGTTTTGCGCAATACTTTTTTTTGACCGAGGAATTTTTAGGCTTACCTAAAACTAACATGCTTGAATTTTTAAACAGTTGCAATCATAGTAATGCTATATTTGCTTTTTATAGTCAGGTTTTTATTGATAAACAAGCTGTTAGGGCGTATAGATGAATATTTTGCTCGGTATATTACTGGCTGTGTTGATTTTGTTGATAAGCTTTTTGGTGTATCGATGGATAAGGCTGGCTTGGTATAAATTACATGACATGGCAGGTATTGAGGTCGGTATGTCTCAATATTCTGTGCCGCCCACAGCATCGCCGGCAAAACCAGAAACCATGCGTTTGGCGTACCAATCAAACCTGCCAATTCCCAATACCTTCGGTAGTGATAGCCGTTTTGACTTAATGCCACGTGCTAGCAAACATGCAAGCAATAAAAAATGGTTTAAAGCAAAAAATCAACAACCGCGATTATCTTCACCTTCGATTTTAGGTATTGATGGCGCGTCAATTGAACGTATGCCAACCGCTGCCGTGATGCTGCTTGATACCATCCATGACAAACACATTCGTTATCAGGCGTGGCAACGTGACCAAAGCCAGTCAGCCAATCAACCAGACCACCCGCAAACCCAATGGTTGACTGAAAATAAGTTTGTGGTCAATCGCTTGCTTGAACAGACGATTCCTGAAGCAGTGCACCAGTATGACCAAATTGCCAAATATCATCCCAGTCAGCTCAATCAAAAAATTCAGGGTGAGATGACCGCAGGCGAGATGCTAATTGAGGTATTGGCTCGGGTCAATCTGCAATTAGATGAATTGCTCAATGAGATGTTTCATGAAGTCAGCCAGCAATTTGCGTCAACTTACCGCTATGTCAAAAATCGCACGTAGTCGATGGTAGATTAACATTGGTATATTAACATAAAAAAAGCGTATCAATTTGATACGCTTTTTTTGTAAGTTTCTTTTTTGTAAGTTTTATAGCGGTTAGCTGCTTCTTTTTTCTTTATCGCGGCGTAAATGATGACCACCACGGCGCGCTTTTAGCGGTTTTTTCTCAAAGCGTTCTTGGCGGCGTTTGGCAATGCCGTAAAGCCCTGTGCCTTGGCGCGGGCGAATGTTGACAAGTCCTGCTAAGGTGTCAATCTCACGGCGATCTAGCTCAAGGTAGCGACCCGTGCGAAGTTCCCTTGGGAGACTGACAGAGCCGTAACGGATACGCAGTAATCGGCTTACTTTTAAGCCTTGCGATTCAAATAAGCGGCGTACTTCACGATTGCGACCTTCTTTGAGTTTGACTTGGTACCATTTGTTGATACCTTCACCGCCTTTTTCAACGATGTCGTCAAACTGTGCCATACCATCTTCTAGCATGACGCCACGTTTGAGATTTAAGATAATCTCAGGGGTGACTTCGCCCATCACACGCACCGCATATTCGCGCTCTATTTCATTTGATGGGTGCATCAGACGGTGAGCCAGTTCACCATCATTGGTAAATAGCAATAAACCCGTTGAGTTGATGTCCAACCGACCCACCATTACCCAGCGGTCATGGTTCAGTGGTGGCAGGCGCTCAAACACCGTAGGACGACCTTCTGGGTCATGGGCTGAGCAAATTTCGCCTTCTGGCTTGTAATACATCAAGATACGGCGGCGTTTTTCGTTTTCTGCGGTATAGCGTAGCAAACGTCCATCGACTCGGATTTCATCGCCCTGTCCGACACGGTCACCAATGGTAGCGACAGTGCCGTTAACACTGACGCGACCTTCGCGAATCACATCTTCCATTTGGCGGCGCGAACCTAAGCCTAGCCGGGCGAGGGCTTTTTGCAGTTTTTCGTCTTTCATTCAATAATCCTTTAATAGGTAGCAACATTTCACAATGTTGTGCCAGCATGAAACTTCATGCTTGTGCGTATTGTAGGACAAGCGATGGTTGAATGCTAGTATAAAGTCATGTGGCTAAATTTTAACCAGTATTTTAACCAAAAATTTAATATAAATAATATCACATTGTAAAAATTATTTTACGTTATAATCATCGACATAAGTGAATCAATACAATTAAAAGGAATAATAACAATGAAAGGGCAAATAGCCAATTTCTCGCCGCAACATGGTCAAGGTATCATCATGGGGGATGACGGCAAAAATTACCCATTTACTAGCCAACAATGGCAACAAGCCACGGCACCGATGGCAGGACAACAAGTAGAATTTAGTGTCGATGCGCAGGGTTATGCGGTGGCAGTTGTCGGTCTTGCCGCAGGCAATGCAATCAATCTAAATAAACCGATAGATAGCACGATTGCGCCCATCCATCACGGCTATACAGACAACCCTACAACTGCCAACTATGGTCAAGTTACTCACGCAGCGGGCATGAATGCCGTCAATCCAGCATGGGCGATTGAAGAAAATTATGGCTTTTTTGATTGGGTTAAAAAAAGTCTCAGCAATTATGCCAATTTTAAAGGGCGTGCTAGACGTAAAGAATATTGGTATTTTTATTTGGCGTGGGTCATGTTGTATCTGGGTGGGGCAATCATTGATTATATGATTGGTACTGATGGCATTGTGGCGGGGCTTATTTCTTTGGCGTTGGTGATTCCCAATATTGCAGTCGGTGTTCGCCGTTTACATGATGTTAATAAATCAGGTTGGTGGATGCTGATTGCCTTTATCCCCATCATTGGCGGGATTATGCTGCTGGTGTGGTATTGCACAGATACCAAGCCGAATGTCAACCAGTGGGGCGCCCCTGCTCGCCGCTTGCCTTAATGCATTCTTGATGCAGGGTCTTTAAACAGGATCTTTAAGAAGCTGCCCAGTCGGCAGCTTTTTTATAGCTCAAGCTGTTGCACATCAGCTAGCTTTGGCAAATCTTGCAAGCTTTTAAGCCCAAAGGCGGCTAAAAACGCTGGGGTGGTATGCAGTAGTGCAGGACGTCCCAGCGTATCGCGAAAGCCTTGCTCAATAATCCAGCCCTTATCAAATAGTTGCCGTAAAATATTGCTTGATACAGTCACGCCACGAATTTGCTCAATATCGCCACGCGTCACCGGTTGTTTATAAGCAATCACACTTAACGTTTCTAATAACGCTTGGCTTAGGGTTTCTTGACGCTGGGGAAAAACTTGCTGAATCAGCGGGCTAAAGTCATTGGCGATTTGCAATCGGTATCCGCTCGCGGTATCCGCTAAGGTTAATGCGCCTTGTGATAGACGCTGCTGCAAGACCGTGAGTGCCATGCTCAGTTGGTTTGGATTAATCGATAGCCAGTGACATAGCTGTTTGGCAGTAATCGGGGTTTCTGAAGCATGCAAAATCGCTTCGATAGATTTGCTATGCTGCTGGGCAAGCTGATGTTGTTGGTTAAAATCGGTCATGACGATGCCCATATCAAGGTTAGTTCGCTTACATCGGAAGCGTTGTCATCGTCTTGTGCGACAAATTTTAGCATCCGCTGTTTGGCTAATTCTAAAATGGCGACAAAACTCACCACCACACCCAGTTTGCCTTGTGATTTATCTAATATATCGTGGAAAGTGCCTTGACCACGGCTTGCCAACATATGGCTAATGCTTGCCATACGCTCTGCCAAAGGCACGATATCAGCTTTGACGTGGTGCATTTGGTAATCGGGTTTTAGCTGCATTTTGATTAAACTGTCGGCAAGCATGGTGGCAGGATAGGGTGCAACCTCTTTGGCTAATATATCAGGACTTGGCAAACTGGCATATGCCAAAAACACATCGCGCTCAAGCCGCATTAACGCATCGATACGCTGACTGGCGTGTTTGATTTGGGCGTATTGTTCAAGTCTGTCAATCAGCTGCTTGGTAGGGTTTTTTTCATCCTCTGGCCGTTGCGGACTTGGTAGTAACAATTCGCTTTTGATAGCAATTAAGGTACTTGCCATCAGCAAATAATCGCCTGCCAACTCAAAATGATTGTCATCGAGCTCACCAATATAAGTCAGGTACTGCTCGGTAATCGGCAAAATCGCTGTGGTGGTGATATCAAAGTTATTTTTTTTGACCAAGTACAGCAAAAAATCCAGCGGACCTTCAAACTGCTCCAGCCAAATGGCAAAGGCTTCAGGCGGAATATAAAGGTCTTCGGGCAGACTTTGAACGGGCGTCTCAAAAATTCGAATGGCTAAATTGGTCATTTGTGATGTTGTTTTTTTAGGTTTTGAATATGCTGATGGCGAGTTTTGAGCGTATTATCAAGACGATTTTTAGCCAATAATTGGCAGATTTGCTGAACTTGTATGTCGCTGAGTTTTTGTTGGTCAAATGACAAAATATAATCTGTAAAATTTCCCAAGCGACAGATATTGGCTGGAAAATTACTTTTTAATTCACATTCACCTGTAAATACAATAACTGAATGAAAAACGTCATTCGGTAAATCTAATAAACTCTCTAATGTTTTGATATGTTTATAATTTTGTCGTAACGGATTTTGGAAAAGATGTTTTTTGCCATAAATATTTTGCGTCCATTTGGCATCTTTGACTTTACCATAAATCCACCCTTTATAGTTTTTAGTTTCAACCACGAAAATACCAAAACGCGACACATAAATATGGTCAATTTGCGTAGAACCTTCATCAGTTGCTAAAGTGACGTTTTGAAAATCATGGTAGCTATCATGTGGCAGCTTGCGATTAGCAGCTTTTTCAACCATTTTTTCGCCAAACCAACCTTTAAAAGTAGGCGATTTTAACAAACTAATGATAAGGAAAAGAGGAATTAACCACCAAATTTGTTTTAATAATTCCCATAGCATTTTGTTATTAATCCTTTGATTGTTTAACCGCCACAAACAATCCTGCCCCAATGGATAGGGTAGAGCACAAATAGTTGCTGTCCTGTTCAAAGGCTGACAAAAACGCTGCTACTTCATCGGCATGAGAAATCACATTATCAACAATTAGCATATCGCCAAAGGTGAGCAATCGCTTAAAGTCAGCCACATAGTCACCATAAAACTTGCGCTCTGCATCCAAGAAAATCACATCAAAATGGGCGGTTGACTGACGTAAAAAATCCTTCGCATCGACTTGTTGTAGCGTGATATTGTGGTCAAACTGCAAGGTGCGCAGGTGATTGCGCGCGGTTAGTAATCGCCATTCATCAATATCAATCGAGGTCAATGTGGCAGTATCCGCGGTACTGGCGCGATTGATTTGGGCTAACGCATAGCCTAGCCATAGTGTAGAGTAGCCCGTTGATGTGCCAATTTCTAATATATTTTTAGCCCGCTTACTGATAACCAGACTGGCAAGAAACTCGGCTGAATCAGGCTCAAGGTGGCGATGTCGGTTGAGACGGTCGGGCTGCGCATCGTCAAAGGCTTTATCGATTTGATAAAGTCTATCGGTGTAGGCTTTAAAGTGGGCAAATGACATGAGTGACTCGTTACTTTTTGAGTTTGGCAAGGGGTTTGATACCAATGGCTTTTCGTACTTTTTCTAGGCGTTTGCGCGCATCACGGCGGGCTTTTTCTGCGCCCATTTGTAGGATTTCTTCCAATTCTTTTGGATTCGCCATCAATTCATTGTAACGAGCCCGGAAAGGGGCAATTTCGCTGTTAATTTTTTCAAACAACACTTCTTTGGCATCGCCCCAAGCAATACCTTGCTCAAAACGTTGACGCAGTACTTGTTGTTCTTCTGCGCTAGCAAATGCACGATAAATCTCAAAAATCGTGGATTCATCGGGGTTTTTGGGTTCTTCTGGCAATTGTGAATTGGTGACAATACGCATGATGGCTTTTCGCAGCGCTTTTTCACCATCCACTTGCGGCTGATTTGATGAAGGGTCGCCAAATAACGGAATGGTATTGCCATAGCTTTTTGACATTTTACGACCATCAAGCCCTGTAAGTAGCGGCGTGTCATCATCTACCATGGCTTCGGGCAATACAAAAATCGGTTTTTCTGGGTCACAATAGCGAAAATTAAAGGTACCTGCGATATCACGTGCCATCTCGATATGCTGGATTTGGTCTTTACCCACAGGGACATGGGTGGCATTGAACATCAAAATATCGGCGGCCATTAGCACAGGATAACTAAATAACCCCATCGAAATGCCATAATCAGGGTCAGTGTCTGGCGTTTCACGGTTAGCATCTACGGCGGCTTTGTAGGCGTGCGCACGGTTCATCAAACCTTTAGCACAGTTACAGTTGAGCACCCAAGTTAGCTCTGGAATTTCGATAATATCCGACTGGCGGTAAAACACCACCCGCTCAGGGTCGAGACCACACGCAAGCCACGTTGCAGCAATTGCCTTGGTGGATGCATGAATCGCCTCAGGGTCGTGGCATTTGATAAGTGCATGCAAATCCGCCAAGAAAAAATAAGCGTCGCTTTCTCCCGTACTGGCGCCTTGTATCGCCGATTGTATGGCTGGGCGAATGGCACCGACATAGTTGCCAAGATGGGGAATGCCACTGGTAGTAATACCAGTTAAAATGCGGCGCGGCGCGGCTGTTTTATCATTCATATTCAAAATTCCAAACAAAAGCAAAAAAAGTACAAAATAGGCAAAAAAATTGTCCGTTAGTATAGCGGTTTTTGACTACAAATTCATGCCAAAAATTGGCTGAGCCACATGACTCGCATGAGCAAAATTAGCGGTAATAGCGGATACCAGTAGGCTGGGTTTTATAGCGCCGATGAAACCACATGTATTGGGTCGGGTCGATACGGATATAATTTTCTAATAGCTGATTGATGCGTTTGGCATCCGCTAATTCATCTTCGGTTGGGTAGTTGTCAATGACAGGCGAGAAGATAATGTGATAATGCGGTTTGCGACCCTTTGGCATCTCATCCGGGGTTTCCCGATAAAAATGCAATATCATCACGGCAGGCGGATTGGCTTTATTGCCCAGTTTTGCCATGCGACGTGGTGCAGTCAAAGTGGCAGCGGGTACCCCAAAAAAATCTGCCATCACGCCTTGTTTTAGCCCAAAATCTTGGTCGGGGGTAATCCATACCACATGATTGTCTTTGAGATTTTTGGCAAAATGGCGCATATCGCGATGACTGATTTGGTCGCTATAAACCTTGGCGCGCGCGTTAAAAATAAACCAATCAAGCAGTGCATTGTTTTGCGGTCGATACACCACATCCAGCGGGGTAAACATGGTGGTCAGCCGTCCACCCAAATCGAGCAAAGTCGAATGGATACCGAGTAAAATCACCGCTTTACCTTGCGATTGGGCGTTTTTGACATGGTGCAGCCCAGATACAGTGACGCAGCGGGTAAACACATCCGGTCGATACCACGCGCACAGGCTTTCAAACACACCCACACCGGCATTGATAAAAATCTTCTCTGCCATCTCTAAACGCTGATCTTCACTGAGTTCTGGAAACGCCAATGACAGATTGGTCAAAGTATCGGCTCGGCGGCTCTTAATCAGTCCAAATAATAATTTTCCCAAAAAATGACCGATGTTAAATTGATAACGTAACGGCAAATAAATCAATGGCAAAATCAGCGCAACCCCAAGCCAAATCCCCCAATATTGCGGCAATAAAAACTGCCACTGAAAAGGCTTACGCGCTGTACGGTTATCTGATTGCAGTTTTTGCAACTCGCTCACCTTTGGCATGCCTTCAAGTGTTACGGTTGACTGATGTAGCAGATTGGCATCGACATTACTGGTGCTATCATTACTGGCAGTATCAACCGTGGTCATTTTGGCTGTTGGGTCAAACATTTGAGGCTTATGATTTTGGGTTGGTTTCATAGGGTATGTTTCATAAAAAATACAGATATATAAAAAATGCAAAAAAAATATAGGCTGAGATGTATAGGCGTTTAAGCTGATTGGGTCATTATACCAAACAACGACGCGGGCTAAAGCCAGTAAATTTAGTATATATTGAGTAACAGTGATACATTGAATGACGAATGACCATTAATCCATGTTACAATTTGCAAAATATTACAAAAAACTAGCAAGGATTGTTTAACGTAATTACATGTTGATTTAGTTCCATTTAACATAATTGCTTTTTCATATAGTTGCGTTTATCTCTACCCTAGGATGATCTTCATATAAAAAGGAGTTGACATGCAGACAAATTCCGCAATGACAAGTAACTCCCCCATGCTATCAAAGATAGTATGGTTACTTGTTGCAATTATTGGCGCAGTGGCATTAGGGACAATCGCCCTGCACCGCGGCGAAAGTATCAACGCCGTATGGCTTGTTGCCGCTGCCGTGTGTTCATATAGCATTGCTTATCGCTACTATAGTTTATTTATCGCCAAAAAAGTCTTTGAACTCAATCCCCGCCGCGTGACACCGGCTCACCGCCTAAAAGATGGCTTAGATTATGTTCCTACCAATAAATACGTCTTATTTGGTCACCACTTTGCTGCGATTGCTGGGGCAGGTCCATTAGTCGGCCCTATCTTAGCAGCACAAATGGGTTATTTGCCAGGTACGCTATGGCTCATCATTGGTGTAGTATTCGCAGGTGCGGTACAAGATTTTACTGTACTATTTTTGTCCACTCGCCGTGATGGCAAATCACTGGGTGAAATGGCAAAAGACGAGCTGGGTACGTTTACGGGTATTACGGTGATGCTCGGTGCACTCGGTGTGATGGTCATCATTCTTGCCGTACTGGCACTGGTAGTGGTGAAGGCGCTAGCGCACAGTCCTTGGGGGCTATTTACCATCGCGGCAACGATTCCTATCGCGCTGCTAATGGGCGTCTATATGCGCTATCTACGCCCAGGTAAAATCATGGAAGTGTCTATCATCGGCTTTGTATTAATGATGGCGGCGATTGTATTTGGTGGCGATATTGCCAAAGACCCTGCGATGGCTGAATTGTTTACCTTGACAGGTACCCAGTTGACTTGGGCATTGATGATTTATGGTGTGGTAGCCTCGGTATTGCCTGTGTGGCTGCTGCTTGCGCCGCGCGATTATTTATCAACTTTTTTAAAAATAGGGGTGATTGTAGGTTTGGCACTGGCGATTGTCTTTACCATGCCAGAGCTAAAAATGCCTGCGGTTACCAAATTTATCGATGGTACAGGCCCCGTATTTAAAGGTGGGTTATTTCCGTTCTTGTTTATTACCATTGCTTGTGGTGCTATCTCTGGTTTTCACGCGTTGGTATCGAGTGGTACGACCCCAAAACTTGTGGACAATGAAGTAGATACTCGAGCCATTGGTTATGGTGGTATGCTCATGGAGTCGATGGTTGGTATCATGGCAATGATCTGTGCCACCATTCTTGACCCTGGTATGTATTTTGCGATTAATGCGCCAGCAGCGCTTTTAGGTACAACCCCAGAGACAGCGGCAGCCGCTATCCAAAAATTGGGGTTTGTGATTACCCCCGATGCGCTTACGACACTAGCGCAGCAAGTGGGCGAAAGCTCTATTATCTCACGGACAGGCGGTGCACCGACCTTTGCAATTGGGATGGCGCATATCCTATCGTCTATCTTCGGTAGTACAGCGATGATGGGGTTTTGGTATCACTTTGCGATTTTATTTGAAGCCTTGTTTATTTTGACTGCAGTCGATGCAGGGACACGTGCTTGTCGTTTTATGGTACAAGATACCATTGGCATCGTGGTGCCATCGGTACGTGGCTCAACCAATCTCGGCGTGCATTTGCTTGCGACCTTGATTGCAGTAGCCGCTTGGGGCTTCTTTGTCTACCAAGGCGTCATCGATCCGCTTGGGGGTATTAACTCATTGTGGCCGCTGTTTGGCATCGGTAACCAAATTTTGGCAGCGATGGCATTAACCCTAGGTACCGCAGTTTTATTTAAAATGAAAAAACAAAAGTATGCTTGGGTCACTGTGGCACCCACGGTTTTCTTATTGATTACCTGTCTGACGGCAGGTTGGCAAAAAATCTTCCATGCAAATCCAGCGATTGGTTTCTTAGCACAAGCACAAAAATACAGCGCCGCGATTGCCAAAGGTGAAGTGTTAAAACCTGCCAAAACCTTGGATGAGATGCAAACCATCGTATTCTCAAACTATGTGGATGCCGTGCTTTGTGGCTTCTTTATGATTGTGTTGATTGTGATGATAGTGGGTACCATTCGCGCATTAACAAAAGCCTTGGCAAGTGATAAACCTACCGTGGTTGAAGGTGAGGCGATTTATGAAGATCCAAAACCCTTGAATATTTCTGCACCGCATTAGTGAAAAATAACAGCGATTGCACCTATATTGTGCAATCGCTTGGGTTTCACCAAAACTATGCTAGGCAGATAGAAGGAGCGTCACATGAGTAATAATGCGTTAATCGCCAACTTGATTAAAATGACCTTAAAGGCGCAAAAGGAGGTAATTTTTAGCCCAAAAAATATTACCCGCCTAATCACGCTAGTCAAACGAATGCAACAAAGCTTTCGTTTGATGGTCGGTGTCCCTGATTATGCGACCTACGTCAGCCATATGCAGGAGCAGCATCCTGACCTAGAGCCGATGGATGAAAAGACCTTTTTTCGCTACTGCGTCGATGCGCGCTACCCGAGTAATGGCGGTGGCATGAAGCGATGCCCTTGCTAACGCTATAAAGCGGTAAAAAACAGTCTAAAATTAGGCTGTTTTTTTTATCAAAAATTGAATTGTTAATTTTTGTAAATATTGGCAATGATTGTTGGCAAAAATGACCCAAAATTTATACACAATCGCCTTTGGCAGGTCTGGTCGCAGTGTGTGTAGGCTCTGATATCATGCACCCTTTAGGCGGTTTATTGTTTTATTTTTCATGATTGCAAGTTGGCAGTCGCCTATGGATTTGGACATTGCATTCAGATACTGCTCTGAGATAGTTAAGGCTTCGCCATCATGTAAAATTTGCATATTTTAATTTTCGGGTTGGACTAAATTTAGATAAAGCTGATAATTTTCTGCATCAAAACAGACAAAGATAATGTCTTCAAATTCATGATTTTCGTTTTGTTTGACGAAATCTTTTACGGTGTTTACCGCAATTTGTGCGGCTTGTTGTTTTGGAAAACGATACACACCCGTTGAAATATTGGGAAAAGCGATGGTTTTAACGCCGTTTTGCTCAGCAAGTTTCAGCGATTCGGTGTAACAGCTTGCTAGTAGCGCTGACTCATTTGCCTGTCCGCCATGCCAAACAGGTCCGACGGTGTGAATCACATATTTGGCGGGCAAATTCCCTGCAGGGGTAATTACGGCTTTGCCAGTAGGACAACCGCCTTGCTCATCATGAATCACTCGACAAGCCGCAAGTAGTGACGTGCCTGCTTTACGGTGAATAGCGCCATCAACCCCGCCACCACCGAGCAATGAATTGTTGGCAGCGTTGACAATCGCATCAACAGCTAGGGTCGTAATATCTTGTTGTACGACACGGATTTGCATGCTTGTACTCCTTATGATTTTTAACATTTTAAATGTTCGTTTCTATTGATGGTTTGTTTGGGTTATTTTTTTGTTTGCGAGTAGGATTCCTCGGCTAATTTTTCAAACCGCTCTTTTTCTTTATGGAGTTCATGTTTCGCGGTGGTCATATCGCTATCAAATAAGCTTTCGAGTTCTTGAATCGCTGATTGTGCCGAAGCAATCAGCTCGGCCTCATCTTCATAGATGGCGCGCTGCCGTTCAATCAACGCGTCATCATAATCGCGGAACATTTGCACGGTTTTTCGTGCGGTTTTTGGCTCCATGCCCAATACTTCCAAGGTTTCGCGTGACATATCCAGCGAAGATAGGTAAGTCTCTCGCCAAATATATTTGACCCCCGCATCGCGCAAACGATAATAATGCTCACGGTTTTTGGCACGTGCCAAGATGGTCAGATGCGGATAATTGCGTACGGCATAATCGGCGACCGTCTCAGATAGTTCAATATCGCCAATCGCGATGATAAAAACTTTGGCGTTTTCAAGCCCTGCCGCTCGCAGAATTTCTGGGTTTTTGGGATTGCCATAGTATACTTGGTTACCAAATTTGCGGACGAAATCGACTTGGTTGGCAGATTTTTCAATCGCGGTAAATTCAATATTGTGCATGCGTAGCACACGACCGATGATTTGCCCGACACGTCCAAAGCCTGCAATCACCACTGCGTGCTCATGGTTGGGTATTTTGTCGTATTCTTTACTGGGCTTAGCTTTGGCAAATATCGGATTGCCAATTTTTTCCAGTAATAAAAATGCCAGTGGCGTCATTGCCATTGAGACAGTCACCACAAGGTTTAGAATATTTTGTTGTTCACGGGTTAACAGATGCTGGGCGGTCGCCACGCTAAACAGTACAAAGGCAAATTCCCCACCTTGTGCTAGCGTCACCCCAAGACGGATACTGCTTTCGTTTTTGTTGCCCATGAGCCGCGCAATGATTGTCAGCACCACAAACTTAATGAGCATCAGCAATACTGCCAAGCCAATGATGAGTAAGGGCTTGGCGACAATTAATTTGACGTTGGTGAGCATACCGACTGACATAAAAAACAGCCCAAGCAGCAAACCCTTAAATGGCTCAATACTCGCCTCCAACTCGTGGCGGTATTCGGAGTCAGCCAGTAGCACCCCGGTTAAAAACGCCCCAAGTGCCATTGACAAGCCTATATAATTCATCAATAGCGACACACCCAGTACGATAAACAACGCCGTGGCGGTGAGCAGCTCGGTGGCGTTACTAGAGGCCACAAACTTAAAGAAAGGACGTACCACAAACCGACTGACAAATATCATGCCAGCAAAAATACTGATGACTTTGGCAAAATAAATCCAATCGTAATTTTGCTCTTGCGCGCCCGACAAAAATGGCAATGCGGCTAGTAAAGGAATAACTGCGATATCTTGAAACAATAAAATAGTAAAGGCTTGCTGACCATGCGTGGTGGCAAGCTGCTTTTTTTCACCCAATAACTGCAACACAAACGCCGTTGATGACAGCGCCAAGCCAAAACCGATGACAAAGCTATGTGATAGCCGAATATCTAAAAAATACCACGATAGTAGCATCAGCACCACGCCCGTGACAATCACCTGCAGCCCGCCTAACACAAAAATCTGTTGCCTAAGTGCCCAAAGCCGAGAGGGTTGTAGCTCTAAACCAATAATAAATAATAGCAGCACGACCCCAAATTCAGAAAAATGCAGCAAGTCATCGGGGTTACCTGCAACTTTTAAAAAACTCGGACCGAGCAATAAGCCTGTAAACAAATAACCCAATACCGTGGCGATACCAAAACGCTTTGCAAGCGGTATCAAAATCACTGTCGCACCCAAAAAGATAGTTGCGTCAAGCATCATAGAACTATCAGCACTGGCAGCAAGCACAAACATACAAAACCTCAATTATTTTTAATTTTTGACAAAAATTTTCCAAATCCCGTTATCGGCAATCGCATTTTTATAGGCATCATTGCGTTTTTTACGGGGAGTTTGCCGACTGTCCACCACTTTAAAGTCTACTAATGTTTGAATCACCAAACCTGTGCGATAAAAACGAACCCGTTCAGGCTCTAGCAATTCACCTTTGGGATTGCGACAAAACACATAAGCGCGTAAATCAATAAATTCACGATGCGCCACCAGCCGCACGTCTTCGCCTTTGGCTAAGGCATTTTCCATCGCCATCAACTGGGCATCCTCATACGAACCGCATTTTTCAACCAGTGCACCCACCGAGCCAAAATTTTTGGATTCCTTGGCTTTGGTACGGGTCAAATGTAGTTTTTGCACATGATAAATAAACTGCGGTATCTCAAGGCTTGCGGGTAATGGCAGATAATCAGGCGGCAGTCCTGCCGAAGGATAAAACCCTTTGGCGCGGTCAATCAGAGCTTGCCAGGTTTGCTCATAGCTTTGCACCTCTGCCAAATTGCCTGCATAAATAGGCAAATCTTGAATTTGGGTGAGATAGGGCGGCGGAAAAAAATTGTCCCGAAACTGGGCAATATCGGCTTGCAAGGTGGAGAGCAATAACTTGACCTGTTTTTTATGCGCCTTTTCATCAACCAGCAATGCTGAGGGATTGCCATTATCTGAGTTGTCTGAGCCATCAGATTGGGTGAGATGCAAGTTGGGTGCCACGAAAGGTGCAGAACGGTGTGTCATACGCGTTTACCTCCAGTAAGCTAATGATTTTTATATAGATTTAATAGAAACTTAAATAGATATTAAATACAGATGTCTAATTGTTTGGCAAACGTTTAGCAAACGTTTAGCAAGCAACGCTTGCCACAGCATGGTGCTGATTCATCCTAACATATTTAGCCTAAGTAATGGACACTATCACACAATTAATCGTAAGAAAAGTTAAGCAAGCAAACAGCAAACCCCACAAAACAAAAACTAAAAACGCTCAGCAGCAACATCGATTTTTTGCACTTCGGGTCAAAAAGTCGGTTAGTGTGCGTGCGCATGGACAGGGGGTGTATTGGCAATATCACAATTAAACTGCGCGGAGTGCGCATGCAAATCACTTTCAAATTGAATGGTGCTGTGCCCAATGCCTAAATGCTGTAACTCATGCTGTAAGTCTGATAATAGCGCGTCAGTTTGCTGTAGGGTAAGCGAGCTTGGGACAATGATATGACAAGATAAACTATGTAAGCCGCTGGTAATCGTCCAGATGTGTAAATCATGAATCGATAACACATTTGGGTGGGCAGAGAGGGTTTTGATAATAACGCTTTGGTCAATATGATTGGGCGCGCCTTCCATCAAGATATGGGCGGCATTTTTGACGACAGCATAACCACTGCGAACAATCAGTAGCGCCACCAAAATACTTACCGCCGCATCTGCCCACACCCAGCCAAACAGCATAATCACAATAGCAGCAATAATCGCAGCCACCGAGCCTAGCAAGTCACTTAATACATGTAAATAAGCGCTTTTCATATTGAGATTATCAGTATCACCACCGTGCATCAGTTTGGCGACCACTAAATTGACGATAAGCCCAATAGTACTGATAACTAGCATACCCGTAGTGGCGATTTGTGGCGGCTGCTGAAAACGCAGCACCGCTTCATAAATAATACCTGCACTGATAATCAGTAGCGTCAGACCATTGATGAGCGCAATCAAAATCTCAAAACGGCGATAACCAAAAGTTTTATGAGAGGTAGCAGATTTCTTACCAATGATAAACGCAAACAAAGTCATGGCAAGTGACACCGCGTCACTAAACATATGACCTGCATCTGATAACAACGCCAAACTGCCGGTAATATAACCGCCGATGACTTCAACAACCATATAGCTTGCAATGATGGCAAACGCTATGGTGATGATACGCTGATTATCCGTATGGCTGTGACTGTGGTTATGACTACTATGACTACTGTGACTGTGGCCAGCGTCATCATGGTGGTGATTGTTGCCATGACTATACTCATTAGGGTGCGCATCAGTAGGCTGCTTTGAATCTTGAAGCGGTTTTGGGGTCATTGTTATTTACTTACCCTAATCAATGGCAAAAATTAGCTAAATTGTAGCCCAATCAGCGAATTGAAAAAAGCCCATTTAAACATCACACTAAAATAAGCGCTTTAGCAAAAGCAATGGTTTTGCAAGTCAGGTTAAGACCAACTCATCGGATCAATGTCAATCGACAGTCTGGCATACTTTGCCGATGGCAACGCAATCGTCTGTCGCCACCAGTCCGATAATAGCTGCTGGCGAACGTGGCGTGTTTTGGTCAAAATTAATAAATGCGAATGATAGCGACTGTTTTTCTTTGCCATCGGCGCATCTACCGGGCCATTAATGGCAATACCCAAGGCTGTCATGTGATGGCGTGATGGCAATAGCGCAATCGCTTGATGCAAAATTTGCTGATTGTTTTCTAGCGATTTGCTTTCCACCCGTACCAAACAAGCGTAAGTCAATGGCGGCAATCCCAACATGCGCCGCTCGACCAATAATTGCTGGGCAAAACTCAGATATCCTTCACGTACCAAAGTCAGTAACGCGAGATTCTCAGGTTGCAGGGTTTGTATCAGTACCAAACCTGCTTTATCGGCACGACCTGCACGACCGGCCACTTGTATAATCAGCTGGGCGGTATGCTCAGGCGAGCGAAAATCTGACGATAAAAAACCGCGGTCAGCATTGGGAATTGCTACTAATGTCACATTGGGGAAATGATGCCCTTTTGCCACCATTTGCGTGCCCACCAAAATGGCTTTGGGATTGTCAGCAATACGCTGATACACTTGCTCCCAACTGTTTTTTTTACGCGTGGTATCGCGGTCAATCTGAATCACAGGCACATCGGGGAAAAGCTCAGTTAACCCTTCAACCATCCGCGCCGTACCCATGCCCACAGGGTCAAGATTGCTACTACCACAGCTGGGGCAATGTGTCGGGATGGCCTGTTGCCAATCGCAGTGGTGGCATTTTAGCATTGCCACTGGCTGAAAATGCACTGTCAAATGCGCATCACAGCGCGGGCAGTCTGCTTGCCAACCGCAAGCATCACACAATAAGATGGGCGCGTAGCCACGACGGTTTAAAAATACCAATACTTGCTCATCTTTATCTAACGTTTGCCGAATGGCTTGAATTAAGCTTTGCGCCAAACCGTTTTGCCATGCTTGTTGGCGCGCATCAATCAGCTGCATGATGGCAGGTTTGGCATCGCCTGCACGCTGGGTCAAAGTAAGCTCGGTGAGTTTACCTTGTTGTACCAGATATAGGCTTTCAAGTGATGGCGTCGCGGTGCCCAAAATCACCGGGCAATTAAGCTGAAACCCCCGATAGAGCGCCACATCACTGGCGTGATAGCGCAGTGAGTCTTGCTGTTTGTAAGATTGGTCATGCGATTCATCGACAATAATTAGCCCTAAATTGGCAAATGGATATAACACTGACGAACGCGTACCGATAATGATTTGCGCATAGCCCAGTCGGCATTGTTGCCAGCCATCAAGCCGTATGGTGTCATTAAGCCCTGAATGTAGCATCAATACTTGGGCGTCAAATCGTTCGGCAAATCGCTGCCGGGTCTGTGGGGTAAGCCCAATTTCTGGCACTAAGATAAGTACTTGTTTGCCTTGCGCCAGTACCGTTTGCATCACCTGCAAATACACTTCGGTCTTGCCACTTCCCGTAATGCCATTGAGCAAAAAACCTTCATAGTGTGGCTGCTGGCAGGCGTGGGTAATTTTTTGCACCGCTTGTTGTTGCTGCAAATTTAAAGTGAGCGGCGTGGTGGCAAGCTTAGCAAGCTTGGGTAAAGATGGCATTTGATAAACAGGCGCAAACAGACCTTTTTGCTCAAATTTTTTTAAATAAGCGGGTTCGACACCATGGTCTATCAGCGCAAACTCAGTTACAAGTTTTGTGGCATTGCCATGCGAATTGCGATGTGAATTGCCATGCGAGTTGATGACCAATTCACATAAAGTAAATTGTTGGCGTTGTTTTTTTGCACTGGCAGAAAAATCATCGTCAGTGGCATCACGTAATTGTTGCCAGCATAATTGTCGATAGTCGAGCGTCATCCCTTGGCGAATCAAAGTCGGCAGCATGACAGCGAACACATCGCCAAGCGGATAGCAGTAATAAGCAGACAGCCAATAAGCGAGTTTTAACAATGCCTCATCGACAATCGGCACTTCATCAAGTATGTCCAATACAGGTTTAATCGCATTTTGCGTAAGCTGACTGTGCTCAATATGCGCCACCACAATGCCGACCAATTTGCGTGTACCGAACGGTACTCGGACGCGGCAGCCAATCGCGGGCAACGCATCGCCCACAACGCGATAATCGAACACCGAATCAATGGGGACAGGTAAGGCAACTTGGATTAGCAAAACACACCTTTAAAAATTGTTGTAGGGTTGAATTATAGCCCAATTCTATACGTTAAACTGTGGTCAGATGGGCAAAAATTTGACATAAAAAAAGGCAAGTCTTGTAACTCACCTTCCATTTGATCCGGTTAACATTCATCTAAAACCAAAATCAATCTAAAACCAAAATCGCTTCAATTTCGATCACCGCACCTTTTGGCAAGGCAGCCACTTGCACCGCGGCACGGGCAGGGTAAGGGGCAGACAAACGCGCCGCAAAAATCTCATTTAAGGCCGTAAAATCTGCCAAATCGGTGAGCGAAACATTAAATTTCACCACATTGGCAAGCGAACCGCCTGCGGCTTGGCAGATAGCATCGATGTTTGACATGACTTGGTTGGCCTGATTAACGAAGCCATCGGCTAGGGTCATGGTGTTTGGGTCGAGTCCGATTTGACCTGAAATATAAACAGTCTTATCAACCTTCACAGCTTGTGAATAAGTGCCGACCGCAGCAGGGGCATTGTCAGTATGAATGATGTCACGGCTCATATTATTTCCTATTACAGTATGATGGGTTTATAAAATATCTTTATTTCTTGGCGCAGACGTGTTTTGGCTCTGAGAAAGTAGCACTTCGTCATTCCATTGATACAGTCTTACAATATTGGGGTAGCCCAAGAAGGTACGGAGGCGCTGAATTAAGCTTGCAATCTGGGCACGGCTTTGCACCACCACAAACAGCAAGGTATGGCCATTACGCTGTTCAATATACTCAAAACCCGCCTGAGTATCGCGCACAATAAAGATTAAATCACTGATTTGCTCATCGGTTAAGTTTTGATTAATTTTTAACGCAGCATCAAAATAAATACGCTTCGATACTTCATCCTCACTGTTAGACACTCGCCAATGTAGCGGAATCACTTGGTATTCATTGACACGGCGAATTTCATCAATTGAAAAACATTTATGTCGATGCACCACCAAGCCATTTTTTGAAATATGCCCGACAATCGGGTCGCCATACACAGGATGACAACAGCTGGAAAAATTCATCTCCATATTGGCGGCATCCGCAATCAAGCTTTGCGGTTGGTTGGCGGCATGGGCGCTGGCTTGGTTTTTGGCAAGCTGCTCTTGGGTCAATAAGCGCGAAACGGCAATCTGCGGTAGCAATTTACCTGTGGTAAACTCCGTAAAGAACGCGCTTTTATCCTGTAAGCCACGCCAATCAAGTAGCAATTGCCATTGTTCATCACTCACATCAGCGAGTGAAAGATTTTGCGTTTTAAGCGCGCGCTCAAAGGCGGTTTTACCTTCGTGCTCTTTTTGCTCTGGATTTAAGCCTTTTAACCATTCAAACAACGCACGCCGCGCTTTATTGGTTGCCACAAAGCCCAGCCACTCCGCTTTTGGAATCGCATTGGGGTCAGTATGAATTTTGACCCTATTGCCAGTTTTCAAAATCGTACCCAGTTTGGCTTCGACGCCATTGATTTCAGCGCCCGTTGCACGGTTACCGATATGGGTACTGATAGTATAGGCAAAGTCAAGCGCTGTGGAGCCGCGCGGCAACTCATAGGCGTCACCGTTTGGGGTATAGCAAATAATTTTACGTTCGTGAAGATAATCAATCAGTTTATCGACCACCGTCACCGCATCGGATGGCTGCTCTTCGATATCGCTTTCATTGTCGGCAATCAAGTTTTGCAGATTGCGTAGAGAGGCCTGAATCACCGACTGGCTAAGTGGCGATGCTGCTTCACCCATCAAAATCCCTAAACGGGTAGTCTTGAGCATAGTTTTAGTCAGAATGACCACTTTGATGGTGTCATGGTCGTTTTTATAGGTAATGGTAAACGATTGGTTGCCCCCCGCACGTGGATGGCGAATATTGTCTTCGATACACTCAGGCGCAATTTGGTATTTATTGATAAAATACTTGGCGATTTGGTCGCATTCTTCCACTTTATCCATGACCAACATAAATTCATAATGCCACAGCAAATCGGTGATTTCGCCGCGGTTTTTAAAAAACTGGCGAAACAAAGTCACACGGTTATCGACATCTTTGACATAACCTTTAACGCCCAGTCGGCTCAAAACAATATTTAAATAATTATGAATAGCTTCTTGTTGAAAGGTGCGCCCCAAGCCATGCTGCATAAGCTTATCGGATAACTTGTTATACATGGGCGCATTTAGGCTACGATAACATAAAATCTCGATATAGTCGGCTAAATCATTAAGCCCAAGCGTACGAGCAAACGGTACATAAAAATCCAATGTTTCTTGTGCGGTTGCCTGTTGTTTTTTTTCGGGCACCGCTTCGATGGTAGTCATATTGTGCAGGCGGTCCGCCAATTTGACAATCAACACGCGCGGATCTTCTAGCGTTGCAGTAATAATGCGATAAAAAGTCGCGGCTTTATTGATATGTTTTTCATTGGAGGATTTTAATTTGGTGACACCATTGACGATTTGGGCAACTGGCTTGCCAAATTCTCGGGTCAAATCTTCTTCAGTGGTAGGCGTATCTTCAACGGTATCATGCAAAATCGCCGCCACGATGGTATCGACATCCATGCGAAAACTACCCAAAATCTCCGCTACCGCCATAGGGTGGGTGATATAAGGCTCGCCAGATTTGCGTTTATCTTTGATATGGGCTTGGTCGCCAAAGGCACAGGCTTTGAGAACAATTTGCTGTTCGTCATCATCCAAATAATCCAATACACGCATTAGGTCAAACTGTGCAATATCCACATCAGGATGGCTTAATTTTGGTAAAGTTGATATATTCAAAAATGCGCCCTCAACGTACGATCGATAGGTTTAACCTGCTAAAAAATTCATATTGTCCTGGTCAGCAGTTAACTCTATCATAAAAAACGGTTGGATAAAAATAGCTGGTATCAAACCAGCTAAAGTTAGCAAAAACGTATTATAAAGATATCTTAATTATTCGCAAAATTACTGCGAATTGTCAAGCTAAGTTACATATAATTCCAAGATTCATTCAATTAAAAAGTCACCCGAAAAAGGTGACTCTTTATAAAATAATAGTCGCTAACTATTAACAGTGGCTTAAGCTAGCCTTAGAATCCATGACCACTTGAAATGCTCAAATCAACATGGTGAAATTTGTTAGGCAATTCGCGCTCAGGTTGGTTTAAAATCTCTTTAGTCACAAGGCCTTCAGCGATTTCGCGTAGGGCAAGTACGGTTGGTTTATCATTTTCACGCTCAACCATAGGTTCTGATACACCGCGTGCGATTTGGCGCGCACGTTTACTGGCAACAAGAATTAAATCAAAACGGTTGTGGATATTTTCTAGACAATCTTCTACAGTGACACGTGCCATGACGATGGTTATCCTATTCAAAACTAAAAAAGTAATTGATTATTTTAACAAAATTAAACCCATATTGCCAGTGACAATCCACTAATCCAAGATTTTTAACCCTGCTTTGTTTTGACGTTTTGGGCGTTGTGTATCGGTGGATTGGGCTGGTTGACTGGCGTTGATTTCAGATTGTGGCGCATTATCGTATTCCGTTGGGTCAAAGAACATGCCTTGTGAATTTTCTCTGGCATAAATCCCCATCACCGCTTGCATCGGTACCCATAATTCTTGCGAAACACCGCCAAATCGCGCATGAAAATTAATAAAATCATTATTAATGACCAAATTACCTGTAGCCCGGCTGGCGATATTGAGGACGATACGACCATCTTGCACATATTCGATAGGCACCGTGACATTGGGCTGTGTGGCATCGACCATGATATGTGGGGTTAAGTTATTGTCTTCAAGCCATTCAAAAATAGCGCGTACCATATAAGGGCGAGTCGGGGTTAGTTGAAAGTCGTTTTCCATGGTGATTCTCTTATTTTAATGATTACTATTTTAAACTAGTTTTAAACGTTGGGCGATTAAACATCCGCTCCATATATTGATACAACGGACGGCACAGGTGCAGCGGCAATTCAATACCCATGGGTTTTAAGCGATATAAAATCGATGATAAAATGCAATCACATACACCCATGGTATCTGAAAGAAAAAAAGCTTTATGGGCAAACAGCGGCGCTATGGTAACCAGTGATTCAGTCAGTTGCTTTCTGGCAATATTTGCTTGATTGACATCTAATGTATCTTTATGGGTTAATAGCGTATCTGCCAATTTAATCCAGTCTTTCTCAATGCGCCACCATAATTGACGGTATTGTGCCTTTTCAATCGGATTTTCAGGTAGCAGTTTGTTCTGATGATAGCGCTCTTCAAGGTATTCAAAAATAATACGATTGTTATATAAAATCAATTCACGATGAATAAATACCGGTAGCGTGTTGTAAGGGTTGATATCAGGTAAATCTTCGGCAAAATCCTCATCATCACGAATGTTCGTCTCGCTAAATTCTATTTTTTTCTCAAGTAAAACCAGTCTTAATTGGTGACTTAGATAGCCATCATCGGCATAAATCAACGGGGTATTCGAAGTAGGGGTCAACATAGTTAAAAATAATAAGCTGTATCAGCGTAAAGGATAAGCCTAGCTTAAAATGACTGAATTAGCAATAACTGTGAAAGTTATCGTAGCAACCAAGCAATAGATGCGCATAAAAAAAGGCAGCCTAAGCTACCTTTTTTTATATCAACCATTATTTAATTTTTATATCAACCCTTATTTAACGTCTTTCCAAAATTCTTTATTGAGTAAGTACACTGGAATTAGTAACGCAAGTAAGAATAAGATGACCCAAAAACCATATACTTTACGTTGGTGCGCTTGCGGCTCTGCCATCCACGCCATAAAGTTGACGATATCACCAATATTACGACGATATTCTTCTTTTGAGGTGTTCATTTGCATATCATGAAGAACAAACGGCATGGCAACATTCGGCAGTACGATGTTGTTGGCACCCCAAGGACGACTTGGATCTTCATAGAAGGCTAACAAGTAAGTATAAACCCAATCATTACCACGTAGACGGGTTTCAAGTGACAAGTCAGGTGGCTGTGCACCAAACCAAGCCTTTTGAAGCTCTGGGTCTACGCCTGCATTGATATGGTCACCGACTTGGTCAGTGGTCAGCATCAAGTATTTTTCCACCAACTCTTTTGGAATGTCCAAGTCTTTGTACATTTTTGAGTAGCGAACATACTGTGCTGAGTGACAGCCTGCACAGTAACTCATGAATAATGAGGCACCACGTTGAATAGACGCTTTATTGGTCAAATCTACAGGAGCGGTTTCACACGCCAAATGCGCGTCTTTACCATCAACTGTTTTGTAAGTGCCACAGCCTTCTGCACTAGCCTGAGCTGAGGTAGCACCGAGACCCAATGCAACTGTCAAACCCAATCCAGCAACTAATTTTTTAACCGCTTTCATTAGTGACCTCCAGTTACACGTTCAGGTGGCTGTTTGCAAGTTTCAATCGATGTATAGATTGGCATTAGCAAGAAAAACAAGAAATACAAAATAGTACAAATACGTGCCACAATCGTTGCGGTATCACTTGATGGAATTACCCCTAAGTAACCTAAGATCAAGAAACTAACAACAAAGATAGCAAGCGCAATTTTTGACAAAATACCTTTATAACGCATTGAACGCACAGGCGATTTGTCTAACCAAGGCAATACAAATAAAATAGCAATTGATGCTGCCATCACAATAACACCCGGCAGGGCTGAACCAAACATAGACGGAGTTGCACGTAACATTGCATAAAAAGGCGTATAGTACCAAACAGGGGCAATGTGAGCAGGTGTCTTAAGTGGGTTTGCTGCTTCAAAGTTTGGTGGCTCAAGGAAGAAACCGCCGCCTTCTGGGAAGAAGAATACCACGGTAAAGAAAATGATAAAGAATACCACGATACCAATCATATCATGCACAGTGTAGTAGGGGTGGAAAGCCACGCCATCAAGGGGTACACCATTTTTATCTTTAAGTTTTTTGATATCAATACCATCTGGGTTATTAGAACCAACATGGTGTAATGCTACCAAGTGAACAAATACCAGACCCACTAAAATCAAAGGAATCGCAACAACGTGTAACGCGAAGAAGCGGTTTAGGGTAATACCAGAGATGATATAGTCACCTTTTACCCATTCTCCCAATGCATCACCAATAAATGGAATCGCGGCTGGTAAGTTCAAAATAACCTGCGCACCCCAGAAAGACATATTACCCCAAGGTAATAAGTAACCGAAGAAACCTTCTGCCATTAAGCACAGATAGATACCCATACCGATGAGCCAAACCAGTTCACGGGGTTTTTGGTATGAACCATATAACAAGCCACGGAACATATGCAGATACACGACCACGAAGAATGCCGAAGCACCAGTTGAGTGCATATAACGAATTAACCAACCACCTTGTACATCACGCATAATGTATTCTACAGAAGCAAATGCGCCTTCTGCACTTGGGTTGAACATCATGGTGAGCCAAATACCCGTCACTAACTGATTGACCAATACCACCATCGATAATACGCCAAAGAAGTACCAAAAGTTGAAATTCTTTGGTGCGTAATACTTTGACATATGGTATTCATAAGTTTCTGTCGCTGGAAAGCGCGCATCCACCCAATGCATAAATTTCTTTGCACTCATATTATGCCCCCACCGTTAAGATAGTACCGCTGATGCTATATTCAGGAATTGGCAAATTACGAGGCGCAGGTTGACCACTATAAACACGTCCAGCTAAGTCATACTTTGAGCCGTGACAGGGGCATAAAAATCCGCCAACCCAACTGCTGCCACCCAAATCAGCGGCACCAACTTCTGGTCGATAATTTGGCGCACAGCCTAGATGAGTACAAACCCCTTCACACACTAGAACTTCACTATTGTCTTTTGAGCGGGTATTATTTTTGCAGTAGTCAGGTTGTAATGAAGCTTCTGATTTTGGATCGGCAAGTGATGATTCTACTTTTGATAAATTATCCATCATCTCTTTGGTACGTTTGACAAGAAAAATCGGTTTACCACGATATTTGACAACAATCATTTGTCCTGCTTCGAGTTTGCTTAGGTCTTGGCTAACAGGTGCGCCCGCAGCTTCTGCTTTTGCACTTGGGTACCATGAACGCACAAACGGCGTAGCAATAGCAGCGACACCGACTGCGCCCATAGCGGCAGTAGATGCGATTAAAACTCTTCGACGCTTAACGTCGACGCCTTCGGCATGGCTCATTAAGAACTCCTCCAGATTAATGAAGTGGGTAATCATATCCCCACACTGGGTTTGTGGCTATTGTAAATCAGTTGTTACAGAATTGCCACCTTAGCTGTGCCTAAATTACGCTAATTTTGCTATTTTATGCTATTTTTGCAATAAAATAAATTACCTAAGGTAAATAAAAAAGACCCTTGCGGTAAACAAGAGTCTTTTTTGTAAACGCCAAAAAACGCGGTCGATACGAGAATTTCGACCACGAAAAATATTAACGTTTTGAGAATTGGGGACGTTTACGTGCTTTACGTAAGCCCAATTTTTTACGTTCAACTTCACGCGCGTCACGAGTCACAAAGCCCGCTTCTTTAAGCGCTGGTTTTAAAGTGTCATCTGACTCAATCAATGCACGGGTGATACCGTGGCGAATCGCGCCTGCTTGACCATTGATACCGCCACCTTTTACAGTCACATAGATATCATATTTGCTAGCAGCATCTAGTAATTCTAAAGGTTGACGAACAACCATTACTGATGTTTCACGACCAAAGTATTGATCAAGTGGTTTACCGTTGACGACGATGTTACCTGTACCCGCAGATAAGAACACACGAGCTGTTGAAGTTTTACGACGACCTGTACCGTAATTGCGTTCCATGTGTTACTCCTTAGATATCTAATACTTGAGGTTGTTGAGCCGTATGAGGATGCTCAGTACCTGAGTAAACTTTTAACTTTTTAATCATCGCATAGCCCAATGGACCTTTTGGCAACATACCTTTAACGGCTTTGTTAAGTACGTCAGCGGGTTTGTGTGCGATAAGTTTGGTAAAGTTAGTCTCTTTGATACCACCTGGATAACCGGTGTGACGGTAGTATTTTTTGTCTTGCGCTTTTTTACCAGTCACAGCAACTTTCTCAGCATTAATCACAACGATATAATCGCCTGTGTCAACGTGAGGGGTGTAAGAAGGCTTATGCTTGCCACGTAAGCGTGATGCGATTTCGCTCGCCAAGCGACCTAATGTTTTACCTTCAGCGTCGACGATGTACCAATCGTGTGTCACTTCATGTGGTTTAGCACTGATAGTTTTCATGTTTAAAAACCTTTTTGAGTTAATAGTTGAGAGTGAGTGTCTGGGAAACGAGGGCTCTCAAAATTACGAACGCATATTATAAGGATTAAGATAGTGACTTGCAATACAAGTCAAGCGTTTTTAGAAAATAAACTTGCAAAAATAGGCAACTAAAATTGCCTATTTATATCAATCATATTATGTCAATTAGCCTATGAGTACACAATTTAGACATTAAATCTAAAGTGCATCACGTCGCCATCTTGCACGATGTAGGTTTTACCTTCGAGGCGAGATTTACCTGCCGCTGCCGCGCCTTTTTCACCGTTGTATTCAATAAAATCATCAAACGCAATCACTTCGGCGCGGATAAAGCCACGCTCAAAGTCAGTATGAATCACGCCTGCCGCTTCAGGGGCAGTCGCACCGACTTTGACCGTCCAAGCGCGCACTTCTTTGACCCCTGCAGTAAAATACGTTTGCATATTAAGCAGCTCGTAACCTGCGCGAATCACACGGTCAAGCCCTGCTTCAGTCATACCCATACTTTCTAAAAACTCTTGTTTTTCATCGTCATCCAGCTGGGCGATTTCAGATTCGATTTGGTTGCACAGTGCGACGACCAACGCATCATCTTTTGCCGCAAATTCCCGTACTTGGTCAAGATAAGGATTGTTGTCAAAGCCATCTTCCGCCACGTTGGCAATATACATGGTCGGTTTTAGGGTGATTAAACCATAGCTGCGGATGATTTTTTTCTCATCCTCATCCAGATTTGCCATGCGCGCAGGCTTACCATCGGCTAAAAATGGCTCAATTTTGTTAAACACATCGAGCATAGCTTTGGCGTCTTTATCACCGCCTTTGGCTTTTTTACCGACATTGATAATCGCACGGCTCACGGCTTCAAGGTCAGCTAGGGCAAGTTCGGTGTTGATGGTTTCGATATCGGATAATGGGTTGACGCGTCCATCGACGTGAATCACATTGTCATCATCAAAACAGCGCACCACATGGGCAATCGCATCTGTTTCACGGATATTGGCTAAGAACTGATTACCCATGCCTTCGCCTTTGGATGCGCCTGCCACAAGACCTGCGATATCCACAAACTCCATTGAGGTGGGCACAACGCGCTCAGGTTTGACGATATCGGCAAGTTGTTTGAGACGTGGGTCGGGTACAGGCACAATCCCAGTATTGGGATCTTTGGTACAAAACGGGAAGTTTTCTGCCGCAATCCCAGCTTTGGTCAATGCGTTAAACAGGGTTGATTTACCAACATTTGGCAGTCCGACGATACCACAATTAAAGCCCATACAATGCTCACTAAATAAAGGATTAGTTAAATTGGTTGCATTATAACAACTTAGTCATCAGAATTCGACAGGCGATTGACGCATCAAAAAATAGACCCATCAAAAATTTAACCCATCAAAAATTTGTAGCATGATATAAACTAAAAAAATTCAAATTAAGCGATTGGGCAGATTGTTGTCATGCTATTGCGAGCGTCTCGAGTTGTCATGAAATTGTCATGATTGAAGGTCAAGCTATGCTATAATGAGCAGTTTGATAGTGATTTGTGTCTGATTACGGTGAATGTTATCGTAGACTGCACAACATTGATAATTATTTCATTTTTATAGGAATGTGTTGAGTGACGGTCTCTGCTTTTTTATCGCATCAGCCTAGAAAACGTTTTGGGCAAAATTTCTTACATGATCAGGTGATTATTGGGAGAATTATTGACAGTATTCATGCAGGTCGCGATGATTTGATGGTTGAAATTGGTCCAGGCATGGGCGCGATTACTGAGCCGCTACTCAAGGAAGTCAATCGCTTGACCGTTGTCGAGCTTGATACCGATTTGGCAGACAGCTTGCGCATTCGTATTGGTGCCAATAGCAATGAGGGCTTAACCATTGTCAAAGCCAATGCTATGGAAGTGGATTACCGTGCGCTATTCCAGCAAATCATTGGCGATAACCCTAATGCTGCGCCTGACAAAAAAATGCGCATTGTGGGTAACTTGCCATACAATATTTCTACGCCGTTATTGTTTCATTTACTAAGTTTTGCCGATGTCATTGAAGACATGCATTTTATGCTACAAAAGGAAGTGGTGGATCGCATCACCGCAGCGGTGGATAGCCGAGAATATGGTCGTTTATCCATCATGATGCAGTATTATTGTGAAACTGATTATTTACTGACGGTGCCAAATGGGGCATTTAACCCCCCACCCAAAGTGACGAGTGCGGTATTTCGACTCAGACCTTATCAACAAAAACCGATTGTGGCTGACGATGAAAAGCTGTTTGCCCTTGTGGTGCGTGAGGCATTTAATCATCGCCGTAAAACACTGCGGGCGATTTTTAAAAAGTCGCCGATTTTGCCTGCGGTCACAGAACACCAGCTTGTGGCGTGGGGACTTAATCCACTGGCGCGTCCTGAGACGTTATCAGTACAAGATTTTGTGACCTTGTCTAATGGCATCGCGGCAAACGGCATGGCGGCAAATGGTTAATTTTTTTATAGCTGTTTAAAATTTTACTTTAAAGATGTTATGAGGTGTTATGGGTTTTCGACATCAATTTGTCATTGGCGATATTCAAGGCTGTTATGCCGATTTGCAGGCACTGCTCAAGCAGATTGGTTTTGATGAAAAGCAAGATAAATTATGGTTTGTCGGCGATATCGTTGCACGCGGTGAAGACTCGCTGAGCGCGCTGCGTCTGGTAAAACGTCTTTGCCAAGCCGGTGCTGCCGAAATGGTGTTGGGCAATCATGATATTAACTTAATCGCGGTATGGCGTGGTGTCATAAAGATTAAGAAAAAGGATAGAACCCAAGCGATTTTTGACGCCCCAGATTGTGATGAATTACTCAATTGGCTTCGTCGCCAGCCGCTGCTTGTCTATCCTAATGATAAAACTGTGATGGTGCATGCAGGCATCCCACCAAACTGGAGTATTACCCAAGCAGCCATGCATGCGTCAGAATTGCAAACTCAGCTACAAAGTAGCTTATGGCAACTCGATAGACTGCTGCCAAACCTGTATAGCGATACCGCTGTTCCTTGGTCAAATATGCTGACAGGCTACGCGCGTATGCGAGCGATTTGCAATTATTTTACCCGTATGCGCCTGTGTCAAATGGACGGGACGCTAGAGTTTAGCTTTAAATCCAGTCTGGATGATAAAATGCCAGAGGGGTTTCGTCCGTGGTTTGAATGGCAAGTGCCGCGCGAACGCAAAATCTTATTTGGTCACTGGGCAGCGTTAAAAGCCAAAGTGGATTTGGCAAATGCCAGAGCCACGGATGCCGGGTGTGTGTGGGGCGGTAGTATGATGGCATACCGCCTAGAAGATGAGCAAGTTACCTGTCAAACTTGTAAAGCAAAATAACCAAAAGTTACCGAGCGAGCTGCAGCAGCTGTACAAATGCTTTGGGCAAACGGGTAGGGCGAACTTGGGTTTGCCCTTTTTCATCTTTATGGGTAGCCACGCATACAATACTTATCTCGGTTTGGCTTAAAAGCTGCTGGTGGGTATCATAAATTCGCTGCTCAAGCTGTAATGACGCAGATTTGCAGTCTGCTGTCTCAATCACAACGGTGACTTCGCTATCAAGCAGAATCGGACGCACATAACGGATGTTGGCTTGGCTGACTACAAATTGGATATCTGGTTTGCCACTATCGCTATGGTGAGTAACGTCGTGACTCACAGCCTCGGCTGAATGCGCTTGATAAAAATAACTGGTCATCCCCAATTCACGTAACCAATCGCGACGACAACGCTCAAACAGCTTTAAATGATTGGCGTGATACACAATCCCGCCTGCATCGGTATCTTCCAAATAAATACGGTATTGGGTGGTATAAACAGGCTGAGTGCTTGATTGAGTGTGGGGCTGATTCTGGAGCTTGGTCACGTGCTATCCTTAGGTTAATAATGTTAACAGTAAGTCAGTAATTTTTAAAAACGACGAAGTGATAGCATAAGAAAAAGAATGGCGTTAAACCATTCTTTTTTGAAAATGTGTAGTTTTTTATACCCACACGCATCAAGTCAATTGACGATGATTGACTTTGTCCAATTTTAACGCTTCCAAATAACTGCGGATATGGGTGACGTAATCTAAGCACTGCACGTAACGGCTATTGCTTTGACTATTGACTTTTAAATACTGATACACGGCTGCCCAATTGTTGCTATCAATACCGCGCTTTTGCAAAATCTGCTGGATATCTTTAATCGCTTGTGGACCCATATTGTATGCCGCTAGGGTAAACCATACTCGCTCCGATGCTGGCACTTGGGCAAATTCATGTTGCAGCTGACTGAGATACTTAGCGCCGCCTTGGATGCTCTGGGTCGGGTCAGTCCGATTATCAACGCCCATCGCATCGGCAGTGGCATTGGTCAGCATCATGATACCGCGCACACCCGTTGGCGAAGTGGCTTCTGCATCCAGATGCGATTCTTGGTACCCCATTGCCACAAGCAGTTCCCAATCAAGACGGTATTTGTTTGCGGTCTGCTTAAAAGATGGTTCATAAATGGGCAACACGCGTGTCATGGTATCGGCAAAGTGTTGTTGATTAAACGGCTCTGCCAATGCTGTTTGACTATAAAACGCCGCTAAATGTTGGTTACGGGTGAGCGATTGACCGCCACACAGGAAGTTTTTTACATCATTGTTGAGTTTGGCATCATTGGGGTTTAGCTGTATGGCAACATGTTCGTTGAGCCCCTGCTTTGATAAATAATCTTTGTCACAGCTTAGACTCAGCGATGATAACGCAGTCGCATTTTGATAATCTGACCCATTGGTCAAGGCGATATCGGCTTTACCCGTTTTGACAGCCGCCATCGCGTCCGCATCACTGGCAAACACTTGTGTGCTCAGGGTAACATCCAATCGCTTGGCATAATGGCGCATGACATCATAGCCAAAGCCGTGCTCAAAACCATCTTGAGCAAAATAAGTGGTATTACCATTGACGGTGGCAATACGCAGCTGCTTTTGAGATAGGATACTATCAAAAGTCGCCATTTTTGGTGCTGCAACCATGCTAGTAGGTGAGGCAAGGGTATTGATAGCATTGCCATTAACGACTTTGTCAGTAACACCCATCTGGGTGGCAACATAAGCTAAGGGCAAACCAATCCCCATCACAGCTGCCAGCTTTTTACTGGCGCCCAACCATTTTAGCGGCTTGATAAAGCGATTAATGAGCCGAGCGGACGGATTAGCCAGTTGCGCCAAATCTTGCACATGGCTATACACCGCTGGCACACAAGACTGGGCAATTTTTGGCGACATCACCCCACCCAAACAAGGCTTGAATTGAATCGGGAAGAATTGCAAGCGTTTAAATTGGGTCGCGTATTTACTAAAGCGTAATAAAGGGTGTTGAAACGGGTATAAAGTTAAAGGGCTTAAAAATGCTTTGACCGACATCGAAATCGACGCAGGATAGGTCAAAGCCAAATCATCACAATACTCAAATGATGAGTTTAGCGGCATGTGTCACTCCACGGTGCACATACGTTAGATACGTTAAATTAATAAAAAACAACTATGCCAAATGAAAACATTTTATGAAACTAAGAACCGAATCGATAGTTAAACCTAGTATCCGTTAAACTAAGCAACCGTTAAACTAAGCACCAGTCAAACCAAGTACCAGTTAACTAAGTACTAATTTACTAAGCACCAGTCAGCCAAGCCACATAAGTACATGGCTTCTAACTATCTAACTCTATCCTAACTCTCACCAAAAAAGCTTCCATCCAAAATAGGTCGTTATTAACTTAACGCTAAAAAAAGAGCCAAACAGGTTGGCTCCCCTTATACCTAGGACGGTGATAATTCCCTATCCATCGTAGAAAACTATCGAAATAAATAATAATCAAGTACAACCCGAAAAAGGGTTAAAATTTTTGTAAATACCGGCGAACTAAAAAGTATTTAATAAGCCCAAGCACTTACCTAAAGAATTTAACGTAGGGTAACGTATGGCACGCATAAAATAAATAAACAATAACAATATTTACTGCATGGCATTACAGTTAGTTATATGAAACAATGGGGGTATTGTAGTGAAATTAAAGTTACCCGTCATGTTTTTGAACGTAACGAAAGGCAAATTTATGATAAAAAGCGTAAAAAACCCGCTAAAATGCAATTAACGGGTAATAATTACTCAATAAACTGCCCGATTTTACACGGGATTATCGATATCGACAAAATCAACGGTTAAGGCAAGATTTTCTTTGACATAATTCCCCAATGCAAGCACGCCACCTCGCTCAGTGGCATGATGTCCACAGGCAAAATAATCAATACCCAGCTCACGGGCTATGTGAGTGGTTCGCTCTGATACTTCACCCGAGATATAGGCTTGACAACCCATTTGGGCTGCTTGCTCAATCATATCTTGTGCGCCACCCGTACACAGACCGATGCGCGAAATTGTTTGATTACCCCCAGATAGATGTAGGGGCGGACGGCTTAACGCAGTCGATAGTTTGTTGGTGAGCGCTGCAATCGACAATGGCGCTGCTAAATTCACGATATTACCAATCGGATGTTTTTCATTAGGGTATAGCGGCGACAAATCAGTCCAGCCCAGTGCTAACGCTAATTGGGCGTTATTGCCCAATTGGGGATGGGCATCTAACGGTAAATGATAAGCCAGTAAGGAAATACCGTGTTGCATCAACAAACGAATACGCTTGCCTTTCATGCCAATTAACGGCGCAGGTTCACCTTTCCAAAAATAGCCATGATGCACCAAAATCGCTTGGGCGTTGTGCGCAATCGCTTGTTCAATCAATGCCTCAGAGGCTGTGACACCGGTGAGGATGTGCTGTATCGGCTGTCCACCATCCACTTGCAAACCATTGGGGCAATAATCTTGGAATTCATTAATTTTTAATAGCTCATTTAATCGATGAGCCAATTGAGTCGGACTCATTGAGGTCGCAGGTTGGTTCATTGTAGTTTCCGAAAAAGTCATCATATTTCTATCGTGTTCAGTGTTTCATCAATTATTTAGGTAGTTTGCTTGCCGTGTCATTTGGGGTGATATTGTCGACCGCCTTTTGCACCACTTTTTCTTTAATTGCCTGTTTTTTCTCTGCAACTTCTTCATCAGTCAATTTTTCCGTATGACTGATATTGTCGATATGGGGCGCAGTAGCATGCGGATGTTCTTCTGGCTGTGATGTCAGGGCAGTTTTATGTCCTTTATTATTTTTACCATCGTTTGCAATCGGTTTGTCATCATAGATAATATTACCGTCGCTATCGATGAGCGCATAGTTCATCGGCTGTTTACGCGGGATAAAAAAGTCAGAGGGTTGGGTCATCAAATGCGAGGCGACCAATTCAAATAAGAATTTCCACTCAAAGACTTTCACATTACGAGCGCGTAGGGCGGTCATTAAGGCGAGTGAAAAACTCACCAACAAGTTAATCATACCGATGACCATCACCCCAAATAGACTGACCAAAATAATACCGATTTCTGGAAACTCGCCCGTGTTGGCATAAATGTTAAAAATTCCGTGAATAAAGTTGGCAGACGCAAAGGCAATATGGCGAATATCGATCGGTAAGCCAAAAATATAACCGATGGTCGCCGTACTACCCAAAAAGCAACCGAATAGAAAGTTACTCATAATCGCACCCAGATTGCGCTCGATAAAATCGCTAAAGCGCAATAACGTGACAGGTGTCATCATCCGTTTGAGGGTAGGATGGTTGCGGATACGCTCACCAATTTTGTTGTGTACTGCAAGATTATCGTAATAGCCTGCAATCAATCCTGAAATATACAGATACACCCCAGCAATCGCGGCATGAAAGATAGCAAGCGAGGTAAACGGGTTAAGATCATGCAGTAAATGCTCTGCGCTAGCTTCCGATGTTAACGGACGACCCAGTCCATACAGCCACATGGATGAAATCAGTAGCGCAATCGGCATGGCAATTGAAATATTACCCATAATGGCAATAAATTGGGTGCGCATGATATCAACGACCAATTCGGTCAGCTTGGTAAATTGCGCCGCTTTGCGCCCTTTTACCTCTGAGATGGTCGAAGCAATCGCGGCAGCTGTCATGGCAGGCTGTTTGGTCGCCACTGTGCCGCCAATAATATGAATTGCCACAAAGCCAAGACCATAAATCATACTGTTTAAAAAAGCCACACCAAACGGTGCCAAGGGTAGGGATTTCCCTAGGATTTTAAGGGTCGCCATAAAGCCGATGAGTAGACCACCCAATGCCGCTTTTTTATACATACGGCGATAGCCCGCTTTATCGGTACTGATATAATGCTCACCGACCTTACTGGCCGTCTCAGTGACACGGCGCGACAACAGCGCGGTATTGATGCCAAATAAATATCTAAAACTACTGCGGTGGTATGAATCTTCATACAACGTGTTAATGAGCTCTATGATGGTTTTTTTCTTGATATGATCGTTGTCCGATAGCAGTGACACCAACAATTCAAGACGCTGCAGGCTTTGCTCAAGGCGCACCAACATATTGGTGGTACGCACAGTAATACCCGTTCGATGAATACGGCGACGGATGTTTTGCATCATGGTGCGCGCTTGGTCGGTCAACACTAAAATTTGACTGCTATCCACCTCAGGCTGGGGCATCGCTTGCTCATCCCCTGGCTGCATGCTGAGCTGGTATTGACTGACAAATTCAGCGACTTCGCGGTTCAGTGCAATAAAAGTATCTTGATTGTCAATCGGATTGGGAAATGCCTTTATTAAATCGGCATTGAGCCCGATGCCGTTGATACGCGCCGTTAAAATAGTAATGGCTTTGAGCACATTGGCTTCAAGCGCTTGCACTAACGCTTCTTTGCCCGCGGGTACTTTAAGGATGAGTATCAGTTCAATCCACCAACGCTCATTGATTAAGCGCACCCAGTAGCGGGTTTTTGGTGTGGCAAAAAACGCGTTAAATAAGCCAATCAAATCGCGGTCATCGGGTACGGAGGGTAATAGCTTTTCACCCACCAAATCAAAAAATTGTGAAGTAAAGCCAGCATCTGACAAGATACCCAAATCCGTGTATAGCGACACCTGACGATAACGATTAATCAAGGTAAGCATAAACACACAAAACCCTTCTGCCCATACACGATTGCCGCGTAGTAGCCGAATAAATAATGCCATCTGCTCATTGGCGGTTGTAGCATCATCTGCACGGTTGCGCAGGGTATCTAGTAGTTGTTTAAATAAGGTAACTTGCGGAAAATCACGCAGCGCATTGATTTCGTTTAAAATAGTAGTTAAACGCGCTTCTAAGGTTGGCATCACCTTTAATTGGTCTGCCATATCCGCCGCATCATAACGATGTTGGGTATTGAGTAAAGCATCTTGATTATTAGGTTGCGATAAATTCGTCAAACTAACCTCGAAGTAAACAGAAAATTGAATCGTTTTTTTAAATAGGGTAAATCACAACTATAAGAAAAAATACGAAAATAGATATCTTAAGATGAAAATTTAATCGACTCATCAAAAAAAATCCATCATTTATTTGCAACAAAAATCTTATGGGCCAAGGTTTAAAGACTGTAAGGGATAAAATAACGCTACGTGTTAACGCATTTATGTATTCGAGAAAACAACCTGACTGATTATCCTAATTGATTATCTAGCCGTAGCGATTATACTATGGTTACTCTGTTGACTGATTTTTTTCTATGGCATCGACTATAATTTCTCAATCAAAAAGCACCAAACAACCCAATACCGAATCAACACCCAATGAAGTAACCCAGTATTACTATCCAGATCCCGTCAACCAACAGGTGATACAGCAGTGGCTGTTTATGGATTTACTGCCGTGGCAACAGCCAACTTGGCAGTATTTGACCACTCATCTAGACGCCTTGCCGCACGCAATGCTGTTTGCAGGTAATGCAGGGACGGGGAAACGCGCCTTTGTCTACCGGTTTGTCGCATGGGCATTGTGTGAGAATCAACGGGACAATGTACAAGGTGCCACAACTGCCTGTGGGCAATGCCAAAGCTGCCAGTGGCTGATTGCCAACACCCACCCCGATCTTTATCAAATTCCCACACCCACCGTGGCGCGTGACGCGTCGCCTAAATCTAAAGCAAATAATACCCTCGTGGCGCAAGCCCCAACCCATCAGTCAGGTTATAGCATCAAAATTGACGAAATTCGTGAATTACAGCCCTTTGTCACGCAATCGAGTGGCGGATTAAGAATCGTGGTTATTCACCAAGCGGATGCGATGACCCTAGCAGCCAGTAACGCGCTTCTTAAAACCTTAGAAGAGCCTGCCGAGAATGTGTTGATGCTGTTAATTAGCGATAGTCCTTCGCAGCTACTGCCAACGATTCGCTCGCGGCTACAGTCATTTTCAGTCAGCCATATCACCCCCGATCAATCAATGCAAGCGATGCAGCAGTTAATGCCAAATGCCGATACTGCGACGCTACAACAAGTGAGTGAATTGTCTGGTTATGCGCCCTTTTTGGCACTGCAAATGTTAAACAGCGAATGGTATCAACACCGCCAAACTTGGATAAACAGCTTTCAAGCGGTTCGTAGTGGACAACGTACGCCTGTGCAGGCCAGCAATTATTGGCAAAAAATGCTGACACTGACGGATTTTTTGTACTTGTCGCAAGCCTTGTTAGTGCCATTGGGGCAATTTGCCGTCGGTATCTCAGCGTCAGTCAATGACTTGGATTTTGGCAAGCTGCAGCCACCACCGACATTAAAGCAAATTAGCCAGTTACAACGGGTTATCGATCAAATCTGGCAAGATAGACAGCAACATATCCAAGATAAGTTATGCTATGATAAAATTTTTAGCACCATGCTTGATTGCTAATCTATTCAATTATCTATATTACCCAATTATCTATATTATTTATCATTCACCATGCGTTGGTAACCCCATGCGTTAGTAAAAGGAACAGTGATTATGGCAATGCCATCTCGTGGCGGTATCACCACCATTAACTATGATACGATCGAAAAATTGTATGCTAGCTATCTGCCTTTTATTGAAAACGGTGCGTTATTTATTCCTACAAACCAGCAGCAACAACTAGGCAGTCAAACCTTTGTGGCAATCACTTTGCCAAATTCGAGTGAGAGAATGCCGCTGCATGGTAAAGTGGTGTGGGTCAACCACCGCGCACAAGCACAGCGCCCCGCAGGCTATGCGTTACAGCTTGGCAAAGATGAAGCAGGGTTACGCATCAAAAACGAAGTCGACCGCCTTCTAGCAGGTCATATCAGCTCAGATAAACCCACCTTTACGCTATAAATTTTGGAAATTCTGGCAGTTTTAGCAGGTGATTGTTAAAAGCCAGCGATTGTTAAAGGTGAGCTTATGCTTAATCCTGTAAGTCGCCAGCTTTTTTTCTTCTATCGCGCAATGGTTAATCATCACTCCGCTTATCGGTGCATTTCTCATTTTCTGCGCCTTTTTTGTGCATTTTTTCATTGGCAAAAAATGATACGCAATTTAGTCAATCCTTGTGTCAAATTACTTGTATAAAATAGCTTTCAGGCGTAAAATATACGACTATTTTTGCTTTGTTCCTAAGAATGGCATGTCACAATCGTTAACGCAACCGTCTTTTGATCTAACCGCAAGCCTGCCCGTCATCACCGTTGATGGCTCAAGTGGCGCAGGTAAAGGTACATTGACGGCAAGACTGGCAAAGCTGCTGGATTATCAAATTTTGGATTCAGGAGCGCTGTATCGGATTGTGGGGCTTGCAGCCCACCAAGCGGGTTTGTTAACCGGCAACATTGATGAAGCTGCGCTAACTGATTTAACCCAATCGTTGAAAATTGAGTTTGCAGCCGCAAAAGCGGGTTCAGAGCATGTGACAGTGCTCGTGAATGCCAACGATGTGAGCGAAGTGATTCGCACCGAAGAAGTGGGTAACTTTGCGTCAAAAGTCGCGGTATTCCCGAATGTGCGTCAAGCGCTATTGGATTTACAAAAAAATATGGCGACGTCGCAAGGCAACCCAAAAAAGGGTTTGATTGCAGACGGGCGTGATATGGGAACAGTGATTTTTCCCGATGCGCCGCTGAAAGTTTATCTGGTCGCATCCTCTGAGGCACGAGCCGAGCGCCGTGTCAGTCAGTTAACCAACGCTGGCAAACAGGCAGATTTCGACGAAATTTTGGCACAAATTATTGCCCGTGATGAGCGTGATAGTACACGCAGTGCCTCACCGGCTAAGCCTGCTGATGATGCGATAGTGATTGATAGCTCAGCCATCGATGCTGAGCAAGTGTTTAACCAAGTTTGGCAACTATGCCTTGAACGTGGTTTGACAATTAATTAACTGTTTTTAAAAGTTTTATCGATTTTTTATAGGCACTAAAACCAGCCTTATGTTTATAAAAAATCTTAATTTGAACCGTACTGTGCTGGACAGGCTACGGCTATACAAAGGTAAATTTTATGATGGAATCATTTGCTGAACTGTTTGAAGCAAGCCAAGTACTTGACGTAGAGCGCGGTGCAGTTATCTCAGGTACCGTAGTTGCGATTGATAGCGACTGGATTACCGTAGATACGGGTCTAAAATCAGAAGGTATCGTTGCGCGTTCAGAATTTTTGAATGAACAAGGCGAGCTTGAAGTAGCAGTTGGCGACCAAGTTCAAGTCGTTGTAGATACGGTTGACAATGGCATGGGTCAAACCCAATTGTCACGTGAAAAAGCAAAACGTGCTGAAACTTGGAACGTACTTGAAAAAATTTATGAGAACAATGAGATCGTAACCGGTCTTATCTCTGGTAAAGTTAAAGGTGGTTTCACGGTTGATATCGGTTCAGTACGCGCATTCTTACCAGGTTCCTTGGTGGACACTCGCCCAGTACGCGACACTGCGCACTTAGAAGGCAAAGAGTTAGAATTTAAAGTCATCAAACTGGATCAAAAACGCAACAACGTCGTTGTTAGCCGCCGCGCTGTGATGGAATCTGAAAACTCAGCAGAGCGCGAAGCACTACTATCTAACCTTGAAGAAGGTCAAGAAGTGGTCGGCGTGGTGAAAAACTTGACTGATTACGGTGCATTCGTAGACCTAGGTGGTATCGATGGTCTATTACACATCACAGATATGGCATGGCGCCGTATCAAGCACCCATCAGAAGTAGTTGAAGTGGGTCAAGAATTAAAAGTTAAAGTATTAAAATTTGACCGTGAACGTAACCGTGTCAGCTTAGGTCTAAAACAACTAGGCACTGACCCATGGCAAGACGTTCTTAACAACTATCCAAAAGGTACTAACGTTAAAGCACGTGTAACTAACCTGACTGATTATGGTTGTTTTGCTGAAATCGCTGATGGTATCGAAGGCTTGGTACACGTTTCTGAAATGGATCATACCAACAAAAACATCCATCCTTCAAAAGTGGTACAAATCGGTGACGAGATCATGGTTCAAATCCTTGATATCGATGAAGACCGTCGTCGTATCAGCCTAGGTATCAAACAAACCATGCCAAACCCATGGGAAGAGTTTGATAAGAACTACCAAAAAGGTGACAAAGTATCTGGTACTATCAAATCAATCACTGACTTCGGTATCTTTATCGGTCTAGAAGGTGGTATTGATGGTCTAGTTCACTTATCAGACCTTTCTTGGACTGAAAGCGGTGAAGAAGCGATTCGTAACTACAATAAAGGTGACACCGTTGAAGCGGTCATCTTGTCTGTAGATGCAGAAGCTAACCGTATCAGCTTAGGTATCAAACAACTTAACAGCGACCCATTCAACGAATACCTAGTATCAAATGATCGTGGTGCGGTAGTGAAAGGGGTGGTGACTGACGTTGATGCCAAAGGCGCTAAAGTAAAATTGGCTGACGACGTAGAAGGCTATTTACGTGCTTCAGAAATCCAACAAGACAAAGTAGACGATGCGACCACTGTACTTAACGTCGGTGATGAAGTTGAAGCGAAAATTGTCAGCGTGGATCGCAAAACTCGCGGTATCAACCTATCAGTTCGTGCAAAAGATGAAGCAGAGCAACGTGATGCTATCAAAGCATTAAGTTCAAATGCAGCAGCTGATAACCAACCAAAAACCATTGGTGACTTAATCAAAGAGCAACAACAAAACCAATAATCGGTTTTGTGAGCGATAAAAAAAGCGACTAACTTAGTCGCTTTTTTTATTTTTACCTTTTAGTTAGCGAAATGAAAGATTTAGTCTAAAAAAGACGACGACTTTAGTACGGTTTTGTTATAATATGCGAAGAAAAGTAATGAAATGTAATTTTTCATTATTAAAATTGTTGATAGATTGCTTGATGAAATTGAACTGTAACGAAGTTTTTAAAACCATCATTCTGTAATTTAGACTATGACAGTTACGTTTAGCGTGTTAGGGGTAGTATGGAAAAAGTGTTAAACAAATCTGATTTGATCACTAGATTATCAAGTGAATGTGAGAATATACCAGAAAAAACCATTGAGGATGCCACCAAGCAAATCATTGATTTGATGGTCGATACCTTATCTCAAAACGGACGTGTCGAAGTACGCGGTTTTGGTAGTTTTAGTTTGCATCATCGTGAGCCACGTGTGGCGCGCAACCCTAAAACAGGCGAGAAAGTTACCGTGAAAGCAACAGCGATACCCCATTTTAAACCTGGCAAAGCATTGCGAGAGGCAGTCAATCATCATCGTTAGTTGCGGTTTTTGAGTCATTTAACGTTATTGAACTAGCGATATGGTTTAACATATGATTGATCAAAAAAGAGTGGACAAAAAATCCACTCTTTTTTTTGAATTATCTGTAATAATAGTGGCATTCAAAAATGTAGATTGATTAAAATAATAAAGGAGAAAAATATGCGTTATCTGTTAGCGATTTTGTTGTTCGTGGTCGTTGGTTATTCATTGATGCTGGTATTGGTGAATAACAACCAAGTCGAAGTAAATTTACTGTTTAGCCAAGTACCACAAATGAGTTTGGGGTTACTGTTGATTATTAGCATTGTTTTAGGGGTCATCGCGGGACTGTTGATGGGGTTGATTTTATTTCGCGTGTTACAGATGAAACTGGAAAATCAGCGCTTATCTAAAGAGTTAAAGCAAACCCAAGAAAAATTGATGCAAACACAGCATAATTATGAACAGCATTTAGCGCAAACCAGCAATGCAACGATTGCACCTACCGCAGCCAACCCTAATTTACCACCCGTACGATAAGCAATGCATGCTATCGAATTGAAAAAACGAGTCAGTTTGTTATGAATCAAGTGGCAGTACCGCAAGCAACATCACTCATCAAATCCGCCATCAAGCCACCCATTATTGTGGCATTGGATAACATGGATGACCGTCAGGCATTAAGCTTGGCGGATAAACTGGACCCTACATTGTGCCGGGTGAAAGTTGGCAAAGAGCTGTTTACCAAATATGGTAATAGTTTAGTGACATCCTTACATCAGCGTGGTTTTGAGGTGTTTTTGGATTTAAAATTTCATGATATTCCCAATACCACCGCGCAGGCGGTATTAGCGGCGGCTGATTTGGGGGTGTGGATGGTCAATGTCCATGCCAGTGCGGGGCGTACCGCCATGCAAACGGTGAAAGCGCGTTTATCAGCGCAAAACTATCAAACCTTAGTGATTGCCGTGACGGTGCTGACCTCTATGTCACAGCAAGACTTGGCTGAGGTGGGCATCACCGACTCGGTAGAAAGTCATGTCAAGCGACTAGCATTATTGACTCAGCAATCTGGACTTGATGGGGTGGTTTGCTCTGCACAAGAAGCCAATATGCTTAAAAGTTTATGCGGCAAGGATTTTCTTTTAGTCACGCCAGGTATTAGACTACCAGAAGACGCCAGTAATGACCAAACGCGGATTTGCACCCCCAAAGATGCCATAGCAAATGGGTCTGATTATTTGGTGATTGGGCGGTCAATCACGGCAGCAGCGAATCCCACCGCAAAACTGCACTATATCCTGGATACGTTAAAATAATCCATCTCGAGTCATGTATGCCAGTACGTTTTCAAGTGTTAAGTGATTTACATATTGATAGCTATGCAAGAAGGGATTTGCCGATTGGTGAAATCCCTTACACAAACGCCGATGCTATTTTAGTAGCGGGCGACACATCCAATGGGCTTTTGGGCATCGAATGGCTCATTGGCGAATCAAAGCGACTTGAAAAACCAATTTTTGTGATTGTGGGCAATCATGAGTATTTTGGTCATAATATTCTCGATTTAGATGCCCAAATAAAGACATTGACGCAAGATACGCAAGTGCATTTTTTACAATGCACGAGCTTTGAATTTATGGGTGTCAGAATTATTGGCACAACGCTTTGGACGGATTATCAATATCAACCACAAGATAATACATTGGAGATTGCTCAGCAGTTTATGCGCGATTATCGCGAGATTTATTATGATAACCGACTGTTAACGCCCCAAGATACTGTAGCTATTCATGAGCGGCAGCGGGCATGGTTGCAAAACGCCTTAAAACAAAGCGAAAAAGATGGTATGCCCACTGTGGTCATGACACATCATAGCATCAGCCCATTATCTATCGCGCCAAAATATGCCAATTTTCCCAGTAATGCGGGATTTGTCGTTGATTTGAGCGAATGGTTACAGAGCGATTTTGCACCTGATATTTGGCTGCATGGACATACCCATGAAGCGTTTGATTATCAGCAAGGTCATACACGTGTTATTGTCAATCCCAGAGCCTACCCTAATGAAATCAGTAGTACCGGGATAATTTTTGACTGGCATAAAGTCATTGAAGTCATGGTATGATTGGCGCGTTTTCATAGAAACATCCCATTTAATCGCTTAAATTTTTGACCTCATCAATTTATAGTATCAATTTATGGTGCAAAGATAAAAAGATATAAGGAATGCGTAGTTAAATGTCTAATTCAATCAACACCATGCCTGCTCATTTACCGCTCAGTATGATTGACTCGGTCAAGTTACTGCCAAAACATGAGCGACTAATACTATTTACCCGCCATTCATTGCGCGAGATGTCAGATAAAAATGGCTTTGCCAGTTATGCATTGCCACTGACACCAAAAGGTAGAGTGTTGGCGGAGTCTTGGGGGCGTTGGTTGGCTGCCAACTTAAATTACTCAATGGATGTAGATAGCATCAGTAGCCCGATACAACGTTGTATTGATACCGCAATTTTAATGCAAGCAGGGGCCGGCATCTCTAGAAATGTGTCGCACCAATCGCTGTTGGTAGAGCCAGGTAGTTTGGTCGTGGACCATGAAGAAGTGAGTAAGGTATTCAAACAAATTGGTGCGCTCAATTTTATCAATCGTTTTTTGGCGGGCGACATGCCAGGGATTAAAGCGCCACATAAAGGCGGTTTAGATTTATTAGCGCTTTTATTTCAGCATCAGCCAAAGCACGGACATTTATTACTGGCGGTTAGTCATGATACGCTGTTGTCAGCGTTTTTAGCGGTGATGATGGGCGTAGGTGAAATTAGCTGGGATGATTGGCCAAAAATGATGGAAGGGGTGTTTTTGTGGTTTGATGATAAACCCTTTAGTGAGGCAAAAGTACATTTTATTTGGCGCGGGCAGTGCTATGAACGCCGATTGATTGAATTGTTAGACCCATTTTCACCCTCTTATCCGCTAAAAGACTAATCGATACCCAAAAAAACCATAAAATAAAGGTAGGACTTTATCCTACCTTTATTTTTGACCCAGTTAACTAGCAAACATGATTAGCTTTTAATCAAACATGTTTACCTTTTAAATGATTAACCAAATTTTCAATTTGCTGAGCATGATTGCGAAGTTTATCTTCAATGCCACTAAACTGGTCTTTTAGCTTATCATCGACTTCATGAATACGCTGGGCAAACTCATTTTTTTTCATCTCAATGGCTTGCGTTTTTAACGCTTGCCATTCTGCAATCGTTTGTTTAAAGGCTTGTTGTTCGCTATTTAAACGATCTTTTATCGCTTGGAAATCGCTGGTTAAATTTCCTGAAAAAGTCGCAACTTTTTTCTCAGCACGTTTGAATGCCATTTCTGTTTGCGCATGCTGAATGGTAACGTCTGGGACACGTTTTAAATCCCAAGTCAAACCGATTTTTGACAAGCCATAAATAATCCATTTGCTAGGGTCATATTGCCACCATTTTACCCCATTGCGGTAGTCGTATTGGAAAAAGTGGTGGTAGTTATGATAGCCTTCGCCCCAAGTGAAAATCGCCAGAATCGGATTATCACGCGCGGTATTGGTATCGGTATAAGGACGGGTACCAAACATATGGCAAAGCGAGTTGATAAAGAAAGTAAAATGATGGCTTAACACCAAGCGCAGTAGCCCTGCGAGTACTAAGGTACCCGCAACATCACCCACCATCCAACCAAACAGCGCTGGCAACCCAATATTGGCTAATAAAATCCACAGGGCATAATATTTATCTTGCGCGACTAACACAGGATCAGCTTTTAAATCTGGGATGTTTTTGTAGTCATAGTGCCCGCTTGGGTAGTTTTTGAGCATCCACCCGATATGTGAGAACCAAAAGCCACGCTTGGCAGAGTAGGGGTCTTGATAGATATCATCGACGTGGCGGTGATGCAAACGGTGACCTGCACACCAATCAAATACTGAACCCTGAACAGCTAAGGTGCCGCCAATCAGAAAAAACCATTTGACAATTGGATGCGCTTGGTAAGTACGATGTGACCATAAACGGTGATAACCGACAGTGATACTTAACCCATTCCAAGCCATAAAGAATGCGAAAATTGCCCAAACTTGCCAACTGACGCTATGTGTCCACAAGTAATAAGGTACAATCAATAAAGCCGCCAAAGGCGTGCTAATTAAGACAAACGCAGGGATCCAATTAATGGGCGCGTTTTCAAAAGATTGAGGTTGTGCCATAGAGATAAATGTCCTGAGGATGATCAAAATACGACATGTATTTTTTTAATCATTTACGCTATATTGTACTGAAAAAATGGAAAAAAGTGAACACATATACACTCAAATTCCCGACAATTTTGTTAAATTGATATCGATAAACTTACTGTAATATGAATGCTTTAGCCAAAAAATTCAATTAAAAATTTTAGCTACAAAGATATTTTAGACGGACGGTAACGTTTTGGTTTGACAAATAATCCGAAAGCAAGTTTGCCCCTCACTTGGCACATATTCTAGATTGGCATAATTAGCCTGACAAAAGGCCTGTGATAAATAAAGTCCCAGACCTGTGCCCTGATTATCAGTGGTAAAAAACGGATTAAATAAATACTCAATATTTTCTTTGGTAACGCCGTGACCGGTATCTATCACATCGATATGAATAGATTTGCCAAATTCATACACTTGAAGGGTGACAAAAGCATGAGGCCGGGTTTTGCTACTAAAACGCAGCCCGTTATTGATGAGGTTGACCAAAATCTGTGCTAGCTGATGGTTATCAAACATAAAGCCTTTATCCGTACGGCAGTGCAGAAAAATATCATGCCCGCTAAAGTTTTGTTGTATAAAATCGTTTAGCCAAGTTTTGGGTTCGATATAAACAAAATTAGGGCGCTGCTGACGAGATAATTTCAGCACATCTTCGATGATTTTATTGACCCGAATGGTTTGGTGATAAATCATCTCATATAGCAGGATATTGTCACCCGATAAGCTGCTGTCAGCCTCATTAACTTCCTCCATTAATAATTGACTGGCTTGGCTAATGGTTGCTAGCGGGTTACGAATCTCATGGGCAATACTGGCGGATAACTGCCCTAGTGACGCAAGTTTTAGCTGCTGTGCACGGCTAAACTCATGGCGTAAATCTTCAATAAAAATAATGGCATATTGCTGTCTTAATTGGGTGACACGAAGTCGTAAATCATTAAAACTTTGGTTATTAGGCTCAATGCCAACGGCTAAAGGTGTACTAGCAGTCGGTGCATCAAGACGTAGCATTAAAGTTGCTTCAGGCTCTTGGATGATGGGTGCAAGTCTTGCGGCTAATATGGGGGAAATATCTGGCAAACTAAAATTATCAAGTGTCTTTGGCAGATGTAGTTGCTCGATTGCGGTATCATTGGCGATAAAAATTTCTAAATCGTGGGATACTACCACCACGCCTTGGTCAATGATTTGCACAATTTTATTGTTGATGGCATTTAGCGCGTTGACTTCATTGACTTGGCGCTCAGAGAGCTGCTCAATTTGTTTAAGCCGTTTGGATAACGTATAACTTAAATAAGCCACCCCGATAAAGCTAATTGCCATCGAAGCCACGTTGTTGACTAGCGCGTAATTCACATCGCTTTTTAGGGTTTGATAAAACTGCTGATAAATAACAAGTGTGATGGCAAAAATAGTCAGCAATATAGCTTGGTTGGAGCGCACCAACATAAAAGCTGCGGCAACTTGCACCAAAAACAGCAAAATTACTTGTAAATCATTACCACCGCTGAAATACAACAAAGTAGTGAGTACCAGCGCATCAACGGTTAGCCCGACCATCAACAGCGGATTTTTGGGATAAAAATAATACAAAATAAATAAAGCAATACTAAAGAAAAAATAAAAAAAAGTGGGAAAAAGATTAATCAATACCCAATAGTCATGCTGGGCATTTTTTAGTGCCAACATAAAACTAAAGGAAAAAAAGATAGCAATAATAATGCGGTAACCATTGTAGACGTTACCGATTTTTTTGGTTTTATCGTGGGTGTTTGGCTTGTCAAATAGCGATGAAAACGCAGGATTGGTAATCATGGTTTAGGGTTGAATTAAACCGTGGCGCATAGCCAAATGGGTAAGTTTGACATCACTGTCGATATTAAGCTTTTCAAAAATACGATAGCGGTAGGTATTGACTGTTTTGACACTTACAAACAACTGATCGGCGATTTGCTGTGGACTTTTGCAATTGACCACCATCATCGCCACCTGCATTTCTCGCTCACTTAGCGCATCAAATGGCGACTCTGAATTGTCAGTGAATAAAATATCAGCAAGCTGCTCGGCAACATCGGCGCTAAAATAACGCCCGCCTTGGTGGACTTTTTTGATGCCTTTAATCATCTCATCAAGCGGTGTTCCTTTGGTGATATAGCCACTCACCCCTGCTTTGATGAGCATGGATGGGTAGGGCTGCTGAACCAAAGAGCTGACCGCCAAAATCTTGGTATTTTTATCGGTTTGTAGCAAGCGCTTGGTGACTTCTAAGCCGCCAATGGTAGGCATATTGACATCAAGTAACACCACATCAGGTTTTAATTGTTTGGTTTTGATAATCGCGGTTTCACCATCGGCAGCCTCACCAATCACATCGATGTCAGGGCTATCTGACAGCATCCGTACGATGCCCATTCGGACTAAATCATGATCGTCAACCACCAATACTCTAATCATCATTTTTTATCTCCACCGCGCTTATCTTTGCTTATCTTTATGCCAACAAAGTTTTGTATCAACAAAACTTTATATAAAAAAGAGTCAGCTAAAAAAACTCATTGTTCAACAATAACTGTCTATCCCCAAGTTTTTATATTAGCACAGTTAGCGATTTAAGACGTGAGTTACTGTCTTAAATGTGACGAGATTTTTTATTTATGTTATGGGTAAATTTAGGCAGGCAAATTTGCGCATATGACGAAAATTCGCTTAACTTGTCCAATAGCTTTATAATAGTCAGCATTCAAACCCTTAGTACTGCTAAAAAAATGCGAATCCCATTATGAGAATTAGAAAGCTGTTTAAATTTGAAAATGCCCATATCGTGCGCAATTGTAGCTCCGATCGCTGCAAGTACTCGATTCATGGGCATAGTTACCAAATCGAGCTGATTTTAGAAGCGCACCGCCTCGATCACGGGCAAATGGTGTATGATTTTGGGCTGTTAAAATCATCGATTAAAGACATCATTGATAGTTTTGACCATGCTATTTGTTTTTGGGATAAAGATGACCCTGACTATATTGACGCCTGCAAAAAATTTAGCGCGCGCTGGATTAGTTTGCCTGTTTCGCCATCGGCAGAGCAGTTTAGCCGCGTGGTGTTTTTTTGGGCAAGAGAAATCTTAAAACAGACCCAAATGCAAAACGGCGAAACCGATGTCAAAGTGTATTCCGTCATCGCCCACGAAACAGCAACAGGTTATGCACAGTGCTTTGAAGACGATGTCGATAATGTCCAAATGGGCGCGTTGACGCTGGGTGATTTTGAATTTAGCGAGCAAGTAAAAGCCGAATGGCATGACCCAAACATGTATGACAAATTAAAAAAAGGCGAAAAAATTGTCAATCCGACAGTGGTTTTACAAGTTGACTAAGCTGTTGGTATCTGATGGGGTTGTTGTAACGATTTTTGAGTCAGGACAGACATGGGGCAAGCTGGGAAATTAATCGACATGAATAAAACTATCCTTTTAAAATCCGAAACCGACACCCAAGCCTTCGCTAAAGAGCTTGCCGAGATGAATTTAACCGGTAGCGTTTGGCTGTCGGGTGATTTGGGTGCGGGCAAGACCACGCTTACCCGCTATTGGCTTCAAGCAATGGGGCATACAGGCGCGGTAAAAAGTCCGACTTTTACCCTGGTTGAGCCTTATCGTATTACGCAGGACGATGGTACAATTAAGCCGGTTTACCATGCCGATTTATACCGCCTCAATGATCCTGAAGAATTGGAATTTATCGGTTTTTATGAATATCAAGATGAACCAAATAGTTTGGTGATTATTGAATGGGCGAGTCGTGCAGCAGGCTATTTGACGCCGCCCAATGCCACCCTTGATATCAAACGCCTTGATGATGAACAACGAGAAGTGACGATTAGTTTTGCCTGACAACCGTATTCACAAATTATCCCCACTGCTTATCAATCAAATCGCCGCTGGCGAGGTAGTGACGCGCCCTGCTTCTGTGGTCAAAGAACTGATTGAAAATGCGATCGATGCCAACGCTACTCATATTCGAATCGATATCGAACAAGGCGGGCTTGGGTTGATTCAAATTAGTGACAACGGCATGGGGATTCATCCTGATGACATGATGCTTGCCGTCACTCGCCATGCCACCAGTAAACTTGCTAATGTCAGCGAGTTGGTTGGTATTCATAGTTTAGGCTTTCGCGGCGAGGCACTAGCGAGCATTGCAGCGATATCGCATCTGACATTAACCAGTAGTCACAATGACAGCGGGATAGGGCAACAGCTGAGCGTGAGCGGTAGCGAGGTAAGCCAAGCTACTATTCGTCCTATCGTAAAACATCGCGGCACGTGTGTCAGCGTTCGCGATTTGTATTTCAATGTGCCAGGCAGACGCTCGCACCTAAAAAGTATCGCCACAGAATTTGCCCATATTGAACAAGTCGTGCAGCGATTAGCGATTAGTTTTGCCGATGTGCAGATTGAATTATATCATCAAGACAAATTGCGTTTTAGCTTAACGCAGTCAGCCAAAGCGTCTCACCAAAATTTAGAGGATGCTGCATTGCCTTTTTTGCCGGCGTTTAGTTTGGCACGACTTGAACAAGCGTTAAATTTGCCATTGGCTGACATTGCACAGCCATTTTATTTATCGCTGCAAGGTTTACAAGCACAGACAGAGGATTTAAGTGCCCAAGTCACCGGCTGGTTTTTTATCGCCCATAAAAATAATCTGCCAAAACTTATTTATATCAATCATCGTTTGGTCAGTGATTTGGCAATTAGCCAAGCCATACAAAAAGTGGGTCGCAAGCTGGGGATTGGTATCGATAATTTGCTACAAATGGGCTATGCGTTGTCTTTTGAGCTGCCTGCCGAGTGGATAAATGTCAATATTCACCCAAGTAAACAACAAGTCAAAATCCAACCATTGACTAATATATTAGCTTGGTTGTCTCAGCATATGCTAGCGCAATTGCCGCCTAAAATGACGGCATTAAAAAACCTGCAACGGCAAGCTTGCATGACAAATACTGATGACAGTAAAGTCGATAAATTTCAAAATTTACCTGAGGGTGAAGCTACGCCCATTCACTATATAAAGACCGGTGAGATAAAGACGGGTGAGAAACCCAACACCACCCATGAGCTATCCCATGTTGCCGAAAATCAGTCGATGTATCAGGTGGCAAGAAAGGGTGCTGTTGATAGGTTAACGGATAGCGACTCGATACAGCTAGTGACCTTATTTGAAAACAAGCATCAAACTTTTGCTTTAATTTTTTGGCACCGATATTTTTATCTGATTGACTTACAATACCATCATATAGACAGTGATGATAAAGCGTGTGTGCAATCTTATTTGAATCAAGCTGATTTTACCCAAATTGCCGATAATGCCATACAAGTCAGTGAAACTGACATGCTACAATGGCTGCTGTCGCATTCACCTAATTTCCAGTCATCTCTAGAGTCCCCAGAATAAGCTATGATAACAGCCGATAAACAAGACGTGATTTGCCTTATAGCACCTACTGCCAGCGGTAAAACAGCGTTGGCGTACGAACTCTACGAAACTGGCAAATACCATCTTATTTCGGTAGATTCTGCCTTGATTTATCGGGATATGAATATCGGTACTGCCAAACCGACACGTGAAGAATTGGCACACTATCCACATGCCCTCGTTGACATCATCAGTCCTGAGCAAAGTTACAGCGTTGCCCAGTTTGTCAACGATGTGAACTATCATATCAATCTTGCTCATCAGAAAAATAAAACCCCTGTGCTGGTGGGTGGAACGATGATGTACTATATGGCACTGATTCAAGGTATCAATGATATCCCAGCAACTTTGCCAGAGACTCGCCAACAAGTCAGCCAACTGATTGCCGAGCAGGGGATTGAACAGCTGCATGCTTATTTAACCCAGGTAGATCCCATCCTGGGTAAGCAACTCAAAACCACAGACACCCAAAGAATTGGCAGAGCGGTGGAAATCTATCTGCAAACAGGTAAGCCATTAAGCGCTTGGCAGAATCAGCCCGCTAGGGCGTTAGCCGACAATCCAAATCAGCATTGGCAAATTTTAGCCGTGATGCCAGATCGTGATTGGTTACACAAGCGTATCGCACTTCGGTTAGATATCATGTGGCAGCAAGGCTTTTTACAAGAAGTGATTGCCCTGCGACAACAATATCACCTCACGGCTGATCTGCCATCTATGCGCTGCGTTGGCTATCGGCAAGCTTGGGATTTTTTAGAAAAAATACAAAATACAACATTGTTTACATATGATAATAATGAAGAAAATTTCCATGTTAATGTGGCGCGTTCTTTACTAAACACGCACAGCTCCCCAATTGAAGATTATAGACAAACTATGCAAAATGAGGCATTATATGCTACAAGACAGTTAGCAAAACGCCAATATACATGGATGCGTAAGCTGGTAAGTACACAACAATTGGTTGAGCGGTTTGATATAACACCCTTAACAACTATTGATGAAGCAAGAACGCTGCTAACAAAAATAAGTTAAAAGCAGTGCTATGCTTGGGTAAGAATATCTGTGCGCTTGTCTAGTATAGCTCTGACCATCCGTGTTAAGCTAATAAGCTGTCATTGAAGGTATAATTAAAAAGTCGTCTAAAAATATAATAATTTAACTAACTTTCTGTTTATTTCTGGGAGAAACCTATGTCAAAAGGTCAAACACTACAAGACCCTTTCTTAAATTCTTTGCGAAAAGACCGTATTCCAGTGTCTATTTTTTTAGTCAATGGTATCAAGCTTCAAGGTCAAATCGAATCTTTCGATCAATATGTGGTGTTACTCAAAAACACTGTCAGTCAAATGGTGTATAAACACGCTATTTCAACGGTAGTACCAGCCCGCAATCCACGTTCAGCCACGCCAATGCCAGGGGCAAGTGGCTACGGTCAATCTAGCCAAATGGGATTTGGTCAAGCAGGCGGTTTTGAACAATCAGGCTACGGCGCCAATCGCACAGGGTTTGCTAATCGGGGTGGCTTTGGCGATCGCGGTTTTGATGGCGGCGGTTATGACAATGACCAACGTGGCTACCCGCAGGAGCGTACAGGGTTTGCGCAAGCACCGTATGATCGTAGTGGTTTTGCTGACCGTGGTTTTGATAGCGGCTATGACACTATGAATTTTGAGCCTACCAAAGACGATGCCAACTTTGACGATGATGCAAACGGCAATGGTGAAGACAAGTATTAATTTTTAAATTCCAAACATGATATTACGTGGCGAACCCTATCAGTGTTCGCCATTTTTTATAGCTGGCTTTGGCTTTATAGCTTGTCTCTTATACTTTATTTGGAACTGATTTAGCAATGCCTAGATTGTTAATATAAACTCGATGAAATGTTGTCAAAATATGTATTTTCGGACTTATCCCGTGAATATTGGCTGAAATTACGCTATGATAATCAGACTTTAAAAAATTTTAATTTTTTAGCTTTAAATATTGTTTATGCTAACTATGAAATGCCCGAATAAGCGTATAGCAATAAGCGCATAAAGATGAGTGCCCGAAAAAAGCGCACCAACAGCCATTTTGAAAAATTAGTGAGGAATTATCTTGGATGCATCGGTTGATTATTTAAAGCATGCCAAAGACGCTATCACAACAGAACAACATGCTTTAGATTTGCTGATTGAACAGCTAGATGAACGATTTGTGACCGCTTGCCATTTGATCGAAAACTGTCAGGGGCGTGTGGTGGTGACAGGCATGGGTAAGTCAGGGCTTATTGGTCGCAAAATTGCAGCGACTTTTGCCTCAACGGGAACGCCGTCTTTTTTTATGCATCCTGGTGAAGCAGGTCATGGCGACTTAGGCATGTTGGTCAAAGGCGATGTGTTAATTGGCATCTCAAACTCAGGTGAGTCAGATGAAATCCGCACGTTACTGCCTGTGGTAAAAAAACTGGGCATTCCGCTGATTAGTATCAGCCGTGACAAACGCGGTATTTTGCCAAGATCTGCCGATGTGGCTTTGACTTTAGGGGCGTCTGAAGAAGCTTGTCCCCTTGGGTTAGCACCGACATCAAGTACCACCGCTACCTTGGCACTAGGAGATGCGTTAGCGGTGGCGTTGGTGCATAGTAAGCATTTTACTTCAGAAGATTTTGCTTTATCACACCCTGCTGGGGCATTGGGTCGCAAATTATTAACCCAAGTAAAAGACTTGATGCATGTAAATAACCTGCCAACTATTAATGAGTATTCAACGCTTAACGAAGCCTTATTTAGCATGACAGGTGGCAGACTGGGGATGACGGTGATTACCAATGAAAGCAATCAAGTCGTGGGTGTATTCACCGATGGCGACTTGCGTCGTAGCTTAGCGCGCCAATTGGGGCTTGATACGCCGATTAGTCAGGTGATGTCAACCAATCCAAAGTCCGTCAATCCTGATATGCGTGCGTCTGATGCGCTCACATTAATGAACGAACAAAAGATAAATCAGCTATTAATCATTAATGATGATAAGACTTTAGCGGGTATTTTGACCTTGCATGAGCTACTGCATGCGGGTGTAAATTAATAGGCTTAAAATAACTACTCTTAAAGTAATAAGGATAAGGTCATGCAAAGTCTGCTCACTAAAGCAAAAAACGTTAAACTATTGGTCATGGATGTGGATGGTGTGTTGTCCGATGGAAAAATTATCTATGATGCCAACACGGTTGAAACCAAAGGCTTTAATGTTCAAGATGGCTTTGGTATTCAGCGTATTCACCAAGCAGGGATTCAAACCGCCATTATAACCGGTCGCACTAGTGACATTGTCACGCATCGCGCCAAAGAATTAAAAATTACCCATCTAGTGCAAGGGCGTGAAGACAAATTGACAGCGCTTAATGAATTGTTAGCTAATATTGGTATCTCGCTAGCAGAGTGTGCTTATATCGGTGATGATTGGCCAGATATCAAAGCCTTACAATCCGTCGGATTTGCTGTAGCTGTGGCAAATGCCAATGGCGAAGTCATCAAACAGGTCGATATGGTTACCACGCGCTCAGGCGGAGAAGGGGCAGTTCGTGAGTTATGTGATTTGATATTAAAATCAACGGGTCATTACGATGATATTTTGGCCAGTTATGTGATTTAGATCATATAACTTGGTTTAAGGGATTTATGCTAAGGGATTTGTTCTAAGTGATTTATTTTAAGTGATTTATTTTAAGGTTTAAGCAAGTTGTTTTAAGTGATTTGGCGTATGCGGTTTAGTGTGGTAACGTCCGTTTTTATCAAATTTTTTGGCAATGTTAGGTGGCAATCGTGTCAACAAAAACGCTATTTATTTTAGGCTTATTATTTATTATCGTATCGGCCTATTTTTATGCGCAAAACGATGCTCGCTTGACCCAAGTGTCACTCAAGCCGACCGATATTGATTACCAAGCAGAGCAAATTAAAGCATTACAAACGACCGAAACAGGTAGTGTCGGCTATCAGTTAACAGCGGCGCAAGTGACCCATTACCAAAATGCCAATACCGCTGTGATGTCCAAGCCGCAGATTGTTATCCGTCCAAAAAACGAGCGTGAAGTAACCTTGGTGGCAGACCAAGCGCAATTGGATGAAAATAAGCAGATTGCCAAACTGATAGGTAACGTGACCTTAACCAGCGTTCCGCTGCTCACCCAAAATAGTAGTATGTCGAATTTGCCCGTTAAAATGATAGGTAAAAACTTTGTGGGTGATTTGGTCAATAGCACAGTAATGACTAATGAACCGCTTACCTTTATCCATGGGAATAATCGGTTTGATGCCAAACAATTTAGTGGTGACTTGGCAACGGGTGATTACGGTTTTGGACAAGTGAGTGTGATGATTCAACCTGCACAGTAGCTAATCCTATTACAGCAGATACTGTTAACACAGCAAATCAGTGGCGATGTTAATGGGATTCAAGTGAGTATCAAAAATCTTTAACTTCGGTGCTAATTTAATCTATATTGTTGATTTTAAAATTTTTATATAAAAGGTTTAACATGATTGTGGTGAAGACTCGACAATTAATAATGGCTGGCGGTGTGTTAGTTGCTGGCATGCTTACCGCATCGAACGTGGCAAACGCCTTGCCATCAGACGCCAATGAGCCGATTCGGTTGTTGGCAGATAAAGCGACGTACAGTGAGCGCTCTGGGGTGACAAGCTATACAGGCAACGTCACCATTACCCAAGGCACGCTCAAAATGACGGCGGATAATTTAACCGTCAATTTGACGCCAACCCGCGCCATCGAAAGCGCAGTCGCAACAGGGCGTCCTGCCACTATCCAACAAATTGTGACACCAGAGAAGGGCTTGGCAAAAGGTCAGGCGAATCGAATTGACTACAATGTCAAAACAGGGCTTGTCACCCTCACAGGTAATGCGCGCTTGACCCAAAATGGCGGTAGTTTTTCGGGCAATGTCATCCATTACAGTCTAAAAGTGGGTGATATTGAGGCAAAAGCAGGGAATAACCAACGAGTTGAGCTGGTATTTCCGCCACAAGCGAGCAACCGTGTGGGCGTTCGTAATCGCTAGTATTGTTTAATTTGCTTTCGCTCTGCTCATTGCTATTGTTTAGTTTTAGGATTTATTATGTCGCAACCGCAAGCCAACCAGACTCTAATCATGCAGCACCTTGCCAAACGCTATGGCAAGCGTTGGGTGGTTAAAGATGTGTCTTTTTCCGTAGAACAAGGACAAGTGGTTGGGTTACTCGGTCCAAATGGGGCGGGCAAGACTACCAGCTTTTATATGGTCGTCGGTCTGGTCAATATGGACAAAGGGCAAATACAGCTCGGCAATCGGGATTTGTCGGCATTGTCCATGCACGAGCGCGCCGCAGCAGGCATTGGCTACTTGCCGCAAGAAGCATCAATTTTTCGCAAATTAACCGTTGAAGAAAATATTTTATCGATTTTGCAGACTCGCAAAGATTTGGATAAAGCGGGGCAGCAGCAGCAACTTGAGCAGCTGATTGGGGAATTTAATTTGGGTCATGTGCGCCACTCATTAGGAATGAGCGTGTCTGGTGGTGAGCGCAGACGCTGTGAGATTGCCCGCAGCCTTGCCTCAAATCCCAAGTTTATTTTGCTTGACGAGCCTTTTGCGGGAGTCGACCCGATTTCGGTGGGCGATATCAAAGAGGTGATTATTAAGCTTAAGCAGCGCGGCATCGGCGTGTTGATTACCGATCACAACGTGCGTGAGACTTTGGCTATCTGTGAACATGCTTATATTGTCAGTGAAGGACAAATTATTGCGGCAGGCACGCCAGAGCATATCTTAGACAATGAGTTGGTACGTAAGGTCTACTTGGGTGAGAACTTCGTGGTTTAGTAAGATTGTTCAAGGCAAAACGTGATGACCACCAAAGCACGCATCTGGCAAGCGATTTTATTTGAGACAATCGCCATACTGCTATCATTAGGCTGGGTAAAATTACTCAGCTTTTTTGGCTTTACGGGTAGTGAATCGCAGCATAACTCAAGTATATTGGCGCTGCTGATTGGCATTTCGCTCATCGCCATGATTTGGACATTTATTTATAACTTATTGTTTGATAAATTTTTTACCGGTGAAAAACGGGCTCGACCGCTATGGCTACGGGTACTGCATATACTGGGTTTTGAAGGTGGCTTATTGGGCTTTACTTTACCACTGGTCATGTGGGTGATGAATATTGGACTGTGGCAGGCGTTTTTGCTCGATATTTCGTTGACCCTACTTATTTTGGTGTATGGGTTTATTTTTTACTGGATTTATGACCTAGTCGCCCATAAATATGGTCGCAAATAACAGCAATCTTGCGTGGCAAAACTTGTGTGTCAAACATAGCTCGCTATCGCTAATTTCATCGCATTAATGTCATTGCATAGTTTATCCCTCTCACCACCAATACGCTTTAAGTTTCTTTATTTTTAAATTTTTCTTTATTCTTTAATTTTTCTTTATTTTTAAATTTTTCATTGCAAATTGGAATCTATGGCAAAATCAAAATCATCCTACGTGTGCCAACAATGTGGCGCAAACTTCGGTAAATGGTCGGGACAGTGTGCCGAATGTGGCGCCTGGAATAGCCTTGTCGAAGCGCCGACGGTTAGCATGCCACATCATAAGCCTGTCACCAAAAAAGCCAGCAACTACGCGGGCGAGCAATCGAGCGTCATGCCACTTAATGCCGTGCCTATGTCGCTCGATACTAGGCTACCAACAGGTGTTGGTGAGTTTGATCGGGTGTTAGGCGGCGGCTTAGTAGCAGGTTCTGTGGTGCTGATTGGGGGTGATCCCGGTATTGGCAAATCCACTATCTTGCTACAGACGGCGATTCACATGGCGGAAAATCAAAGTCTAGCCGGCAGTGCGCTGTACATTACCGGTGAAGAATCGTTGTCACAGGTGGCAATGCGGGCTAGTCGTTTGGGGTTACCCAATAATAACTTAAAAGTATTGGCAGAAACCAATGTTGAAATGATCTGCCAAGCCCTAACCCAAGAGCAACCAGCCGTCGCCATCATTGACTCAATTCAGACTTTGTTTACCGAAGCCATCCAATCCGCGCCAGGCGGTGTCAGTCAAATCCGTGAATCAGCGGCGATTCTGACGCGCTATGCCAAGCAAACGGGTACAGCGTTATTTTTGGTCGGGCATGTGACCAAAGAAGGGGCACTGGCAGGCCCTCGCGTGCTAGAACATATGGTAGATGCGGTACTGTATTTTGAAGGACAGTCGGACAGCCGTTTTCGAATGATTCGTGCGGTGAAAAATCGTTTTGGTGCTGTCAACGAGCTGGGCATTTTTGCCATGACGGATGCAGGGCTCAAAGAAGTGGCAAATCCATCGGCGATATTTTTAAGTCGTTATGATAAACCGATTGCAGGCTCAGTGGTCATGGTTAGCCGTGAAGGTACCAGACCGCTACTGGTTGAAGTACAAGCGTTGGTCGATGAATCGCAAGGACAACCTAGGCGCATGGCACTAGGTTTAGATTATCAGCGCTTAGCCATGTTGTTGGCAGTCATGCACCGTCATGGCGGTATCCAAACCAATGGGCAAGATGTGTATGTCAATGTGGTAGGCGGGGTCAAGGTGCTTGAAACAGGCTCAGATTTGGCAGTTTTATTGGCCTGTGCATCTAGTATCAAGGAAAAGCCTTTACCTTATACCCTAGCGGTATTTGGTGAAGTGGGCTTGTCGGGTGAAATCAGACCTGTTCCCAATGGTCAAGAGCGTCTAAAAGAAGCGGTGAAACATGGCTTTACCCATGCGATTGTACCCAAAGCCAATGCCCCCAAAACGCAATTAGAGCAATATCAAGGTCTCAAAATCATCGCGGTTGAGCGATTAGACGATGCGATTGATAGCGCCTTTAATCATCTATAAATAAAGGAATCATCTATAAATAAAAGACATAAAAAAAGCTGAAAAGTAACATTTCAGCTTTTTTATGATTCACTTGTTTATTCTGCATCTGCGGCAAAATTAAAGTATTTGGATTGACTGCCAATGATTTTTTCAACCGCTTCAATCACTTCATCCACCACATCATCATACACCCCATAGTGAAGCTCATTGCGAAACGAAGTAAACGGACTTTTACGTAAACCTGAACGCACTTCGGTGATACCATTTTTATGGTAAATAAAATCAACTTTACCATTGGTGTTTAGTACACAGCTTAATCGTCCATCTTTTACCATCATATCCACGCGCTCTGGCATAAAGATGTATTCATTGACATTTAACGTTTTGTCTTCGACAGCTTTCGTAACAAGTGATTTTAAATCAAACATAGTGACCTCAAAGGATATTGTTTTTTATAATTAAAATTTAGGGAAAATAGCAGTATTGTCACTGCTTGCTTATCCAGTGTTATTATGAAGAATTAATTTATCACTGTGTGTAAAAAAATGGATAACTTATGTTATCCATCTTCATCTTGTTAAACTCTAGCGTTTATTTAACTTATTCTATTTAACCCATCGCATTTGATTGGGCCCAGTTAAATTAGCTCAAAATTAAGCTGTCATCTTCTACCACTTCGCCGCGGGTGCGTTCAAACATATTGAGTAAATCATGAACAGTCATGCCTTTGCGTTCATCGCCTGATACGTCTAGTACCACTTGCCCTTGGTGTAGCATGACGGTGCGTGTGCCGTGATTGAGCGCTTGTTGCATGGAGTGAGTAACCATCATGGTGGTGAGATTGTTTTCTTGGACGATTTTATCGGTCAGTTCCAAGACGAAAGCGGCGGTTTTTGGGTCAAGGGCAGCCGTGTGTTCATCGAGTAGTAAAATTTTTGACGGCTGTAGGGACGCCATTAATAGGCTAACCGCTTGGCGTTGCCCGCCTGATAACAAACCCATCCGGTCAGTGAGTCGATTCTCTAACCCTAATTTTAAAATCGCCAGTTTTTCACGGAAAATTTCACGGTTTTTGTGATTCAATGCGCCTTTTAAAAAACGTGATTCGCCGCGCTTGTAAGCAAGCGCCATGTTTTCTTCAATGGTCAAGGCTTCACAAGTACCTGCCATTGGGTCTTGAAAAACGCGCGCTACCCAGTGTGCCCGCTGGTGGGCAGATTTTTTGGTGACGTCAATATTGTTTAGGGTAATTTTGCCGCTATCGACCCGAATCGTGCCAGCGACAGCATTTAGAAACGTCGACTTACCTGCGCCGTTGGTACCAATGACCGTGACAAATTCACCCGCTTCAATACGCAGGCTGATACCACGTAAGGCAGGGTTTTCAATAGGCGTACCAGGATTGAAGGTCAATCGTAGGTTGTCTGCGTTCATCATAAGGCATTGTCCTTTTACTTTACTTTATAAGTTGTTAAGTGCCAAAGTTAAAATCAACTATTTGATACCAAGTTAAGCAGCATGCTTATGGCGATTGCTCAAAATTTTTGATTTGATTTTTGGTAGGATTAAAGCAATCACCACCAGTAGTGCGGTGACTAAGTTAACATCTTGAGGACCAAAACCAATCGCACGTAAGGTATCATTTGACAACGCAATTTGGATAAAGAATTTATAAAGAATCGCCCCGACAATAGCAGATAGGGTAATCCACAGCATTTTTTTGGCAGGAATGATGGTTTCACCAATGATAACGGCAGCAAGACCAATCACAATGGTACCAACACCAATAGAAATATCGGCACCGCCTTGGGTTTGCACAAAAATCGCACCCGCAAGCGCAATCAGCCCGTTAGAAATCGCCATACCAAGCAAGATACTTCGAGAGGTAGCAATGCCTTGTGCTTGTGACATTCTAAGGTTGGAGCCAGTTGCCCGCATCGCCAAGCCCACCTCAGTGCTAAAGAACCAATCCAAGAAAAACTTGGCAGCAATCACCACACCACCAATGACCACACAGCGCATCCAATAGCCGTTACTATCAGTCACCAGTTCGCCAAATATCGTTGGCTCACCGAGCAATGGCAAGTTTGGCGCTTGCATAATACGCAAATTGACGGCATACAGCGCGACCATCACTAAAATACTTGAGAGCAGCTGTAAAATACCAAGTTTGACATGTAGCCAAGCCGTTACCAAACCTGCAACACCACCAGCAAGCATACCAAAGATACAAGCCAGCCAAGGGTTGACATCCGCGATGATTGCCACGCCTGCGACAGCACCACCTAAGGGAAAACTACCATCCGCGGTCAAATCTGGAAAATCTAACACCCGAAATGAAATGTATACGCCCAAAGCCACTAACGCATAGATTAGACCACTTTCTAGGGCACCAAATAAAGCAAGTAACGACATAACTGTTCACACAAAAAAGTAAAGACCGCTTGTTAATTTAACAAGCAGTCAGGTGTTAAGGTAAACCAAGTGGCATTAAGCGTAATGCGACTAAAGTACAAATACGCGCTTTGAAACTTTAGTTGCCACTGGGAAATTAAATTTACAATCACATTAAAACAGCTAAAACTGACAAAAGATTTATTGTTTAGCTTTTGGCGCAGGCTCTACTTGGGCTGCCTGGCTAATTAACTCTTGTGGCAGCGTAATACCGACTTCTTGCGCATGTTTTGGGCTAAGGTATAAATCAAGCTTATTCATAGTGATAGGCTTGATGGTACCTGGTTTTTCGCCTTTTAGGACGCGTCCAACGATTTTACCTGTTTCGATGCCCAAATCTTTGTAGTTGATACCCATCGCCGCGACTGCACCACGGGCAACGGAGTCAGTATCAGACGCCACTAGAGGGACTTTGATTTCTTTAGCGGCTTGGTAAAGCGACTCATAAGCGGATACCACGTTGTTGTCAAGTGAGGTATAGATGAGCTGAACTTTACCTTGTAGACCGCGAGTCGCTTGGGGAATATCGGTAGTGCGCTGTGCAGGTGCTGCAACGATGCTAATACCCATAGGTTTAAATTTTGTTTCAAGCGCTTTGAGTACCACAGTTGAGTTGACTTCCCCTGGGCTGTATACATAGCCGACGGATTTGAGATTTGGTACGACTTTTTTCATCAGCTCAATCTGTGGCTCAAGTGGTAACATGTCTGATGCGCCTGTCACGTTGGTGCCAGAGGCTTCCCAAGATTTTATCAGTTTCGCTTCGACCGGGTCGGTAACTGCAGAGAAAATGACAGGAATTGAGTTGGTCGCTGCAATGACGGATTGCGCCGATGGGGTAGCAATGGCAACGATGGCATCGGGTTTATCCGCGGCAAATTGTTTGGCAATCTGACCGGCAGTCGCCGTATTGCCTTGGGCTGATTGGAAATTTACTTTTAGGTTTTGACCTTCTTTAAAGCCTTCGTTGCCAAGCTCTTCAATCACACCTTGACGAACGGCATCTAATGCTGGGTGCTCAACGATTGCCGTGATAGCAACAGACTTGGTGTCGCCTGACGCCGCTGTCGTTGCACCTGCTGTGCTTGCGCTACTGGCATCAGCTGTTTTATTGTTAGATTGGCTGCAGCCCATCAGGCTTGCCATACAAATTCCACCTAGCATCATTGCTTTGGTCAAACGAGAAACACCAAATGTAGCGTTCAACATATATCACTCCAAAAATCCATCCATAGGGTAACAATTAAAAAGGTAAATCTTAAAAAAGAAAAACTTACACTTCAATAACAATATCATACAGCATTGTTAAACATTATTTACATTTTATCAGCTAATTTTGCAGTCGCATAGCGTTATATATAGTAGCCATAATGAAAGCTTTGGGTAACTGGTTAAAAAGGCATTATCTGATAAATTCCTATGACATAACAATCTGCCTCATTTCGCTAATGTATCATTTTTTAATAATAATTCGCTAAGTTATCAGCTAACTAATAAGTCATAGCGCATTGTTTTTGAGTAGAAAGAAAATTACCACAGCATTGTCATATTAAGTTACATTTTAATTTCATAATATAGCTTCATACAAAATTACTTATCCAACGTACATATAAAGGTACAGATAAAGGTGTATAACAATGAAAAAATCGACGTTATTAACTAGCTTACTTTTAGTGGGCTCGTTCATGGCTTCATCCGCTGTTTTTGCAGATCCTGGTCATGGTAAAGGTCAAGACAAACAAGCTAGAACTTGGACACAGCATCAGAAACAGCAACAAAAACACTATAAAGCTGACCGCAAACAAAACCAACGCTACAACACAAATCGCGATAGAGGCGATAATCGATACTACGATAGTCGTACGGGTCGCTACCTAACCCATGAGCAGTATCGCCAATTGCCCCCAGGACTGCAAAAAAATGTCGCACGTGGTAAAGCGGTACCACCTGGCTGGGCAAAAAAACTAGATAGTCGTTATTACAGCGTCAAGCGATATAATGACCGTAATGTCTATGTGTTAAATAACAATGCTTATCGCCAGGCAAAAGTTATCAGTCGCCCGCGTCCAGGTGAAGTTCGCCTACGTGTTGACAACCGCGTACTTGATGTGCTTGAAGCGACACGTGTTATTTTAAATGTGCTTTAAATTTTTAAATGTGCTTTAAATAAGGCATCGTTTCACTGCCCAGTTTGGATAACCCGTCTATTTAGTTAGGCGGGTTTTTTCTTATTTACCCATAGCGATTATTTATCAATTCTTCGCTCGAGTGTAGTATCAACGTTAATCGCGCCTTTTAATAGTTCAGGATTTAGTGTTAAGCCTTGGGCTTGTGCATGTTTTGGGCTCACATATAAAGTTAATTGGTTCATCACTTCGGGTTAGCATTCCCCAATAATCAAACTTGTTTTGTGAGTCGAGTATATCATTTCAATGTACTAGTTTACTATAACATAAATAAAAGTTTGCGACTATGGCTAAGTTTTTATGGATTAAAAGGTTTTATAAACGCTTTGATAAATAGTAGATTATTAACAAAACCTGTCATGAATACCGATATATAAGTATGCTTAATTACATAAAGTCCGTAATTGAAACATAATGTATAAATATTATTGAATATTTCATGAAATTGTCATAATAAAATGGTATGAAAATCTTTCGATATCTTTTAGAATAGAGCTTCTACTCGCAGCATTATTTATCTTTTTTAAACGATTCGTTGCAGCGTTGATTAAGTTAAACATGTCTGTGCTTAGTAAAGGTAAATGATTCATAGATGGAATCATCGTACACTAACTCAACAAGGAGGCTATATGAACTCATCAAACTTGATGGCAGGCGTATTAGTAGTTGGTGCTATTCTACCTTCGGCTGAAGCACCCCATTATTGCCAATACAATAAGGCAGCTAATCCCGTTAGAGCCAATCGAAAATCTATACCCGTCCGCATCAGCGTAAGTAAAGGCGAACGCTAATCGTGTGACATTATTGATTTTTTGATATTTAGGATAGCTTAATAAAAAAACCGCTGATGATTACCAGCGGTTTTTTGTTGTGACCAAAAAAATGATTAAGAATGTGTCAAAATGTTTCAGCTCATCGCCATCAATCCCAATTAAGCCAGTTAAGCCCATTAAGCAAGGGTCGCACCTGCAGGAATATGGTCATCTAAAGTAACCACCGTCAATTGACCGGCTTTTTCAGCCGATAAAATCATACCTTCAGAAATACCAAACTTCATTTTTCGTGGCGCAAGGTTGGTGACGCAGACCACAGTTTTGCCCACCAATTGTTCAGGGTTATAAAATTTAGCGATACCGCTAAACACATTGCGCGTTTTCACATTGCCCTGCCCATCTGTCTCACCCACATCTAGGGTAAATTGCAGCAATTTATCTGCACCTTCCACGTTATTGCAGGCTAGCACTTTTGCTACTGTCATGGTGACTTTGGCGAAGTCATCAATACCAATCAATGCTGTATCGTCAGTGGGTTGTTCGCTAGCGGCGGCTTTGGTTTTGCTCGCGCCAGATTGTCCAGTTGCTGGTTGATTGGCGATAGCAGGCTGCTTGTTTAAATCTTCTTTTGAAGCGTCCACCATCGCAGCAACTTTATCTTTGTCAACCCGCTGCATCAATGGGGTAAAGGCGTTGATGGTATGTCCGACCAATAACGCATGACGGCTATCAAAATCTAGGCTGTCAACATTGAGAAAAATTCGTGCTTTCTCACACATCAATGGTAATACAGGGGTAAGATAAACCACCAATTGACGGAAGATATTAAGCGCGACGGTACACACCGCTTGTACTTCAGCTTGTTGACCTTCGACTTTGTTAAGAGCCCACGGTTTTTTGTCATCGATGTACTCATTGGCTTTGTCTGCGCACGCCATAATCAGACGCATGGCTTTGCTAAATTCGCGCGCTTCATAAGCGGCAGCGATATCTTCGCCCGCATCAATGATTTGTTGCACCAAAGCAGGCTCGCTAATTGTCAGCGCTAGTTTACTGCCATGATTTTTATGGATAAATCCTGCGCAGCGGCTAGCGATATTGACGACCTTACCAACCAAGTCAGAATTGACTTTTTGCATGAAGTCTTCGAGGTCAAGATTGATGTCTTCCACACTGGCTGATAATTTGCTAGCAAAGTAGTAACGCAAGTATTCAGGGTCAAGGTTTTGCAAGTAGGTATCGGCTTTGATAAAGGTGCCGCGAGATTTACTCATTTTCTCGCCATTGACGGTCAAGAAGCCATGCGCGTTGATGGCAGTGGGGGTTCTAAATCCTGCGCCTTCAAGCATAGCCGGCCAAAACAGGGCGTGGAAATATACAATATCTTTACCGATAAAGTGATAAACTTCGGTGTTGTTATGATTTTCTTTTGACCAATACTCATCAAAATTTAAGCCTAAATGCGCACCTTGTTGGTCACACAAGTTTTTGAAACTTGCCATATAACCGACGGGTGCATCGAGCCACACATAAAAGTACTTGTCGGGTTCACTGGCTGGGGTGTTAGGGATTTTAAAGCCAAAATACGGCGCATCGCGGCTGATATCCCAGTTGGCAAGACCTGCATCAAACCACTCTTGTAGTTTGTTGGCGATAGAGGTCTGCAGGCGACCTTCTTTACGCGTCCAATTTTGCAAAAATTCGCTAAAGTTTGGCAGGTTAAAGAAATAATGGATTGATGATTTTAAAACAGGCGTTGCACCTGAAAGCGTTGAGTAAGGATTTTTGAGTTCGGTAGCATTGTAAGTGGTGCCACAGACTTCGCAGTTGTCGCCGTATTGGTCTTTTGCGCCGCATTTTGGGCATTCGCCTTTGACAAAACGGTCTGCCAAAAACAAGCCTTTTTCTGGGTCATACAGCTGTTCGACTGCTTTGTGCGAGATATGGCCGTTTTCATACAAGCGATTATAAATCAGCTGGGAGTAATGCTCATTTTCTGGGCTATGGGTCGAATAATAATTGTCAAAATCAACCAAAAATCCCGCAAAATCTTTTTCATGGGAGGCTTTGACATCGGCAATTTGCTCTTCAGGCGTGACACCGTTGGCTTCTGCTTTAAGCATAATCGCTGTGCCATGGGCATCATCGGCACACACATACGTCACTTGATGACCCAATGATTTCATGGCGCGCACCCAAATATCGGTCTGGATGTACTCAACCAAATGCCCCAAATGAATCGGACCATTGGCATAGGGTAGGGCGCTAGTAACTAAAATTTTTCTCACAATACACCTGTTATTGATTTGTTTAAAAAAACGTTATTATTGCTGTATGATAGCTTAAATCGCATCATTTCCCAACCAATGGGCATCAATCAAACAAGAAAAATTACTTTTCACACAGATATGTTCAATCTATCACTGTGAAAATTGGCAATAAACCCCACTTAACAGTGGTTAAAATCGTTAAAATAACAACATTGGGGTAAGCAACTATCATGTTCAACTTTATCAAACCAAAAACCGTGGCGACAGTGGATGAGTCCACGCTTAATCAGTTATTTGATGACTACCGCGTTAATCATCAGCCAATTCGCCAGTATGTCAAAGGGGTTAAACAGCAAGGTAATAGTCTGACATTGGATTTACGCTTGCCCGATGACTGCAATCCTGAACAAATCCATCATGATTTGAGCCAAAAGCTGCATATTCATGGGGTCAGTGAAGTGAATATGAATATTACCTTGTTTGACAGCACTACTGCGCCAAAACCTACGACCAAAGGCAGTGGCTCAACTCTACCCAAAACCACCAATGCCATGCCACCTGTCACTCAGGTCGCGCCACAAAGTGACAAATTAGTCACAGAAACCCCTGAACCTGCGATTGCCAAAAAAGCCACCACCCAAGCAGAATTAACACCGCATCCACGTATCGAGCATATTATTGTAGTAGCTTCAGGCAAAGGCGGGGTTGGCAAATCGACGACGACGGTGAATATCGCCTTAGCGCTGCAAAAACTGGGCAAACGCGTGGGCGTGCTGGATGCGGATATCTATGGTCCAAGTATTCCAAGTATGCTTGGCGTGGCAGGTCAGCAGCCGCAGCTAGAGCATGAGCAGTTTGTACCGATTGCAGCGCAAGGCATGCCGATGCTATCCATCGGTAGCTTGTTGAGCGATGACACTACCCCGATTGCTTGGCGCGGTGCCAAAGCCACAGGCGCACTGATGCAACTTTACAATCAAACCAACTGGCCAAATCTTGATTATTTGGTGATCGATATGCCACCTGGGACGGGGGATATTCAGTTGACGCTCGCCCAGCGTATTCCTGTGACCGGTGCGGTGATTGTGACCACCCCGCAGCATATCGCCTTGCTAGATGCGCAAAAAGGCATTGAGATGTTCCGCAAAACCCATATCCCTGTGCTGGGCGTGGTAGAGAATATGGCGCTGCATACTTGTAGCAGCTGTGGGCATACCGAAGCGATTTTTGGCGAAGGTGGCGGGGATAAAATGGCCGCACAGTATCAAGTACCGCTGCTGGGGCAATTACCACTGGCAAAAGGCATCCGCGAGCAAGCAGATAAAGGAGAGCCGTCCGTCATTGCCAATCAAGGCGCAGGCGATGAATTTGCTGAATATTATTTGAATATCGCTAAAAATATCGAAGCCAATATCGCCAAATTTGCCAAAACGCATGACAATAACCGGATTTTCTAAATTGAAATCTGATAGTCAATGCGAGCGTATTTGAAAAATTACAAGCCTGTTTGCATGTTAAAATTCAAACAGGTTTTAAAATAATATAAGCCCCAATTAACCATGTCTTCAATTAGATGAGTTATGCAAAAAACGCTATTTAAAATTGCTAAAATGGATTGCCCATCTGAAGAGCAAATGATTCGGATGGCATTAGCGCCCAATACCCGAATTCACTCGCTAGCCTTTGATATTGCCAATCGTCAGATGACAGTAATTCACGAAGGCGATGCTGCAGTGATATTGCAGCAACTACAGCCGCTAAATTTTGACAGTTCGATCATTGGCTCGGAACTCACCCAAGTGACTGATGCAGCCAATAGCAAAACTAGCAACGATCACCAACAAAGCAAATTGTTATGGCAAGTGCTTGCTATTAACTTGCTGTTCTTTATCATAGAATCCGTGAGTGGTTGGCTAAGCGGCTCAATGGGATTGGTCGCTGATAGTCTAGATATGCTTGCCGATAGCTTCGTATATGGGTTAGCGTTGTTTGCCGTGGGTCATTCGCTGCAAACCAAACAGCTGACTGCTAAGGTCGCAGGTGTGTTGCAGTTACTGCTTGCTGTAGCGGGATTGATGGAAGTGGTGCGTCGATTTTTAGGTGCAGAGACGATACCAAATTTTGCGATGATGATAGGTATCTCGATGTTGGCGTTACTCGGTAATGCTTTATGTCTATATCTACTTCAGAAAAGTAGAAGTAAAGACGTACATATGCAAGCCAGTATGATATTCACGTCCAATGATGTGATTGTCAACTTAGGTGTCATCTTGACTGGGGTGTTAACGTGGTTTACCCAGTCGCGCTATCCCGATCTGTTGATTGGGCTCTTGGTCTTTGCCTTGGTCGCCAGTGGCGCGGTTAAAATTTTACGTTTGTCTAACAATTAATCTTGCAAGTAGCTTTGAAAGTAGTGTTTCAAGTAATTTTTCAAGTAAGCATGCAATCAATCTGCCGAAAATACGTTAGACGAATAATTTAGTTAAGTCCAAATTGCCAAAGTTTGCATCGGTTTTAAGATGATAAAACTGGTTAAACGTTGCTTGATAGCCACTGCCGACATTGTCAAGCGTCACAGGGACACCAAGTGGAAAATTGATGCGTCTTGCCACATGCCCAAAGGGAAAATCGGTGTAGATGGGTCGCCCTGTCGCTTGTTGGATAGTACGGATGACAGTATCAAAGGTGTAATCACCATTGTAAGCATCACTGATGCCACTAAAATTGAATTTGCCCAGCACAATCGCTTGCTGTTTTGCCACAATACCTGATAATACCAAGGTTTGTAGCATACGCTCGATACGGTAAGGCTGCTCACCGGTATCTTCCAAAAATAAAATCCCGTTCTCGACAGTTGGCATATACGGCGTGCCCACCATTGCAGATAACACGCTAAGATTACCGCCCCATAAGATGCCTTTTATCGGCTTAGCCAAATCACGCGCAGTGTCACGATAAAGCTGAGCTTCTGGCACTTGGATACGTAGCTGGTTTTGGGTACAAAGATTGATAAAACTTTGGATGGTATCGGTATTCACCTCTGTTTTGCCAAAGTCACTACTGAGCATTGCCCCTGCCACATAGGGAAGATGACCTTTGGCGTACATGGCAAGTTGCAACGCAGTAAAATCACTAAATCCCATCAGCAGTGTGCCACGCTCTTTGAGTTTTTGCGTCAGCATTCGCCACTGCTGATTACTTAGTTTGTTGAGCAAACGCATCGCGCCATAGCCGCCACGCACGCCGAGTAATATCTTAGGCAGTTCAAGTACAGGCCGGTTAAGTAACGCGGTAATATCGCCCAAGCGCTCACTGTCTGAACCTGCAAAACGCAAATAACGCCGGCTAATCACTTCTGGATTGTCGATATAAAATCCGGCTTGGGTGAGTCGGTAAATCGCCAGTAAGTTACGCTGTTCATCACTGCCAAATCCCGATGGCGCTACCAGATGGAGGTGGACACCGCGACCTTTGAGGGCTTCACAATTGGCTTTGATGGTTACAAAGTCCCATTGGGGGGTCATGGGCGTAGCGTTTGGCTCGCCAAAAGCCATGTTATCAGCATCATTGTTTGACCCATAGCGCTGTGAAGGTTGGCTAATCACTTGCCCGCCTATGGTCAAATCCGCTTTTGCGCCCGTTACCGTCGCTGCCGATAGCGCTATGCCTGTCTTTAGCAGTCGGCGCCGCGTCAAGCCAGCCAAGTGGGCGTCAGTATTCGCCATTTTTTTAGACATTTTATTATCCAAACAAATTCATCGACTTACAAAAAATCATGGTTCAACTAATCTGGTATGTTTAATCAGGTATATTCATCTTGTTGTTGGTATCTGCCGAGATACCATAATAAAAAACCCCTGTCGCCACCAAACTCGATACCAACACAAACATCATATCAAGGGCAGCTTTATGCATAACATATAAATTCAATAGCGCAAACACCACGAGCGCGATCACAAAAAAAATCGCCGCGTATTGCCATTTTTTATCATTTGAGAGGGTTGTGCCTTTGTATCGAAAATGACGGATACTAAAGCCACTAGTGTATGCCACCAAGCCCAGCACTAACCATGCAAAAAAATTCATCGCTTATTTCTCTATCAATCGTTTGGGGTTAAAATTTGGATGAGATATATTAACTCACGCATCAAATCAAGCTCATCAAGTCAAGCAGCAACTTAGGTAATTAAAGGTTGGTGGTTTGCTCGCATGCCACTTTATACACAGTATTGCTACCTTTGTAGATATAACCTAGATACGGGCTGTCAAATTGCGGGTTTAGGCTTGCAAAACTATCGGTGATTTTGGCAAGCACAAACACGCGGTCGGGACGGGCAATGACTTTTTCTAAATATTGATGTTCATCGGCTTTGATGTCAAAGTATTTTTGTATATCTGGGCTGTCAGTGGCGATGACTTGCATGGCTTCAGGCTTGTCCCAGTTTTTGCTGGGGTCGTTAAACTCGCGCATTTGCATGGCATAGTTGTCACCATTTTTGATGATTTTGATTTGGGCAGGTTCCGTATGGCTGACTGTGTAACAGCCCACAAACACATCATCGCTAGCGACAGGTTGTGATAGTGCTGGCGACTGTTTTGCGCCATCGCTGCTAGTCGTTGCAGGGGATTGGGGCTTGTTACAAGCTGCCAAATTTAGGCTTAGCGCACAGACCATAGCCATACCCACCTTGGTCAACACAGCTGACACGCGCGCACGAGATTTTTTTTGCATAGACGTCCTTTAAACCTGCAGATAGCAACTATAAGCGGTTATTATAGACGTTTTGGCATGGCTTTTTATGCTTTTTTTTCTTATACTGAGGGCTGTTTTTTTGATTGTTTTGCTGTTTTTTATGGGTTGTTATCTATGTCAAATCATGCCTTAACGCCCCTTGTGGGTCGAACCCTTGCTTACACTGATGGCGCCTGCCGTGGCAATCCTGGTAAAGGGGGCTTTGGCGCTGTGGTGATTTTACCTACGGGTGAGCAAATTGATATTTGCGGGGGTGAGGCGCATACCACTAACAACCGCATGGAGCTGATGGGTGCGATTGCGGCACTGGAAAACAGCCCAAAAGCGTTACCGATTCAAATCTGGTCAGACTCTAGCTATGTCATCAAAGGCATCAGCGAATGGCTGGCAGGGTGGAAAAAGAAACATTGGAAAAATGTCAAAAATGTGGAATTATGGCAGCGGCTTGATAAGCTGTGTGAGCAGAGACAAATTGACTGGCAATGGGTCAAAGGACACGCCGGTCATGATGGCAATGAATATGCCGATAAGCTTGCAAACCAAGGCATTGACCAACTACCCAAAAGCTTTAACAAAGTGATTAAAAATCCACCCAATCCTACCACTGATTTAGATGTTAAATCGGATTTTAGTGATAAAAACCCTGATTTTGATGATAAAAAAAAAGACCCGCCCATGAATCCAATGTCAACCGATAACAACCCAGTCCTCAATCACTCAGCGTTAACCCGCGATTTTAGCGATACGTCTTTTGATGACGCGCAAGACATGGCGTTTGCAGAAAGTGAGATGATGGGGGATATCTTTTTGCAGGCACTTGACGGTGAACCCGCCGCAAGCACTACTCACACAAACACTACCCAAACAATCAAGGCTCAAACCAAACCTACTCAAGCTATCCATACTCAAACTAGCATCGATGTATCAACTCAGTCATCGTTAGGGGGAGAGCTGACCCACTCGCCAATAAGTGCTAACCCACATTTTGCGGTGTTCACCAACCCACAAGGGCAATTTGTCGCACAAGATGACAGCTTGATTGCTCAGCGTCCAGCGTTTAATGGTATTACCAGTCAGCCCAACCCGACCTTTATACCTTTATTACCCATCGCCAAACACAAAGGTACTGCCAATCGTCAGCTGATTCTCGATACTGAGACCACAGGGTTTGAAGCACAAAATGGTGACCGTATCATTGAGGTCGGTATCGTTGAGATGATTAATCGACGTTTTACCGGTGAAAAACTGCATGTCTATATCAACCCAAAAATTGAGATGGGTGAGGAAGTCATTCGCGTTCATGGCATTCACAATGTGTTTTTAAATGATATGCCCGTGTTTGAGCAAGTCGGTGAAGCGATTTATGACTTTTTGCAAGGCGCAGAACTCATCGCGCATAATGCAGGGTTTGACATGAGCTTTTTGCAAGCTGAGTTTGCGCGTCTTGGCTTGCCTGATATTAACCAAGCCGTCACCGTGACAGACAGCCTTGCCATCGCCAAACGCATGTTCGCAGGGCAGCGCAATACCTTAGATGCGCTGGTGAAACGTCTCAATGTCGGTAAACAAGACCGTACCTTTCACGGGGCGTTACTCGATGCCGAGATTTTAGCGGAAGTGTATCTGGCGATGACTGGCGGACAGGTTGCGTTAGCCATCGATGATGATGTCGGTGGCGGTGTCGGCGGCGCAACTGAGCATCAGCGTTTTAGCACGACTATCAAGCGCTTTTTGGCGAGTAGTGATGCTGAGCAGGCGCATCTTGAATGGCTTAACGCCTTAAAAAATAACAACCCACAGCTGGCTGAAAACTGGGCGAGTGTTTAACAATAAAAATTGTCTCATTAAATTTTGTCACGTCATTTCTTCGATGGGCAAAATTTCATGATAAAGTGTAATTATTGTGCGGGTATTAACACTTTGACATAGACACTGGCATAGGGACGTCTTACAATAATCAGCAATAAGCGTAGCTGTCATAGGTGCGTTGGATTAATATGCAAGTCTACGTTAAAAACGCCTAAACGCTGTCATTTTATCTTTATCACCCTAAAATCATTTTGGATAAAAAAACATGAGTCTGCCAAGTCCTAACTCACAAAAACTAACGGCCACCAATTTTGATTTGCCTTCATTGCATTTATTAAGACCTGAAATTGCCGTGACGCTACATGATGCCGAGATGCATTTAAGTGAGTTTAATGACGACAGTAGTCAAGCGCCGTTGCTGCTTGATTCCGTGGATACCTTGGCGCAACTGGCAAAAGTATTGCGGTTGATTCAATTAGAGGAAGGCTATGAACTTGCCAATAGTCTATCTGCAGGACTGCAAAAACTCTATGACGAGCGCGACCGACCCAATAATGACATGATGATGGATGTGTCAGAAGGTATCATGACGTTGGCGCGTTATATCGAGTTTGTATTACTAAAAGAGACCATTGAACCTTCGCTGTTGTTGCCGGTTATTAATCAACTTCACAGCGATTTGAATCAGCCAGCGCTGCAGCTATCAGACTTAACTGCTAACAAAAACAGCAGTATCGTCATTGCCAATCCAGAACAAAATTACCAACCGTTAAAATCACTTGGCATTGACCCAAAAAAACTGGTGGAAGCTTATCGCGCAGGTCTGAGCGTGGCACTCACTGCACAGAGCAATCAATTATCGCCAAAAGAGCTAGAAAAACTCAACGCCATGCAAGCTGCGTGTGAAATGGTTTCAAAACGTACCGATAGTTTGTTTTGGCATGCTGCTGATGCCGCTGTATCAGATTTGGCAGGGGTGTTACCGCTTAGTAACCTGCAAAAGCGGGCGCTCATTTTTGTTGAACAACAATTTAATGACTATCTACCTGTCAATGATTCTCGCTTTGCTGATTTGGTGCAATTTGCCAGTTCAAGAGATAGCCAGCTTGCCTTGCAAGTTCGGCACAAATTCTCGGCCAATACTTTAGACGAAACCCAGCTAAAAACCATGCGCCGCTTCTTATTTGGACCTGACCGTGAAGTGACTAGTACGCTTAACCAGCTTATCCAGCAAGAAATTGATTTGATTAAATCTGCCAGTGACAGTTATGCTCGCCAAGTTAATCTCAATTCAAGTCCAGATGAGATTGATAGCATGGCGCAGCATTTGCATGATTTAAGTAGCGTGTTTAAAACCTTAAATTTAAATGAGGTTAGTGCAGCGCTGTCTCAACAAATTGGCAAAGTAAAAACTTGGACGCAGCCAACGCCTGATGATTTTGATGGCTTGCTTGGCACTTTAATGATGGCAGAAAATGCGGCGATTAACCTGGCAAAATCACATACCCCAGGTGCGGTGACATTGCCCGTGTACAACCAAACGATTTCGCTACATCAAATCGAAACGGCTCACAACACCCTCGTCCAAGAAAGCCGTACCGCGATTGCCACCATTGAAACTGCGCTCAATGATTATCTAAATGACACCGACAAAGATATTTTACATATCAAGCCTGTGCCTGATATCATGCGCACTATCTCGGGTGCTTGCTTATTTCTAAACTTACCTCGACAAAGCCAACTGCTAAAACGCGGTGCCACAGTGCTACAAAACTTAATCGAGCAACAGGGTCGCGAGTTGTCAGAGCATGAGCTTGCTAAAATTGCCGATATTGTGATGTCAGCAGATTATTATCTAGAAAGTCTTGAAACGAACAAACCCGCAGGCAACCATGCAATGTATGTAGGCTATCGCAGCTTACAACACATGCTTGTGGCTTAGGGTGATTTGGTAACCAATATGACCGCATTACACCATGATTTGCTTATTTGTGATAACGATAAGTTCGCTTGTATAGGCGGACTTCCTTTTTTTTATCGTTGTGAGGACGTGCCTGTTCAGGCCGTTAAAGTGAACACCGATGAGGCAGGCAACAGTATCTATGCCATTGCCCATCAAGATATCGACTTGTCACAATTGCCAGAAGAGATGACAGGACAGATTGAGTTTCTGCGCTTTCGACATCTGATTGGCAGCCTTAATGCGCTACAATCCAGCCAATTAGCCAAAGCTATGCAGTTGTTACGCTGGCGTCAAGATCATCAATTTTGTAGTCGCTGCGGTACGCCCACAGAGTTACACCCCGTTGAGAATGCCACCGTTTGCCCCAGCTGCCATTATCACCAATATCCCAGAGTACAGCCTTGTATCATCACCGCCATCATCAAAACCACCACGGACAAATCACAGATTTTGTTGGCGCATCATCTACGGGCGACAGATAGCAGAATGTATACCGTGCTGGCAGGTTTTGTAGAAGTCGGTGAGAGCTTAGAGCAATGTGTGCATCGTGAAGTGATGGAAGAGGTGGGGTTATCTGTCAGCAATTTGCGCTATTTTGGCAGCCAACCGTGGCCTTTTCCCAGCAATTTAATGGTAGGGTTTATTGCAGAGTACCAAAGTGGCGATATTACCATAGATAACAATGAGCTGATGGATGCCCAATTTTTTGATATAGATAGCTTAGATGAAAACGGCCCTATCATCCCGCCAAAAGGCACGATTGCTTACCAACTAATCGAATGGGTTAAACAGCATTACCAATCTTAAATAGATTGATTAAGTGATTTGTATTGATGATTTGTATTGATAGGGTATAGGCGAAATAGGCATGAGCTATGCTAAAATACACATTGATGATTATAGTGAATAAAAATTGAGCCATGTCTGATAGCCAACCTGTTTTCGAGGTACCCAATCTATTTAATAATTTAAACCTAAATAGCCTAAGTATCGAGCATCAACGATTAATACAACAAATTGACCAAGTTTTGCCGCAAACCCAATGCGGGCTATGCGGTCATCCTGAAGGCTGTCTGCCGTATGCCACCTCCATTGTCACACTGGGCGAGCCGCATAACCAATGCGTGCCCGGTGGACAATCAGTCACCGACCAAATCGGCAAGTTGCTTGGGCGTATACCGCTGACAGCTGAAGCCTCAAAGTGGCAAACCGATACCGCTACCAATCGTCCGATGGAAATGCGAGCCATCATTCGAGAAGAAGATTGCATTGGCTGTACCAAATGTATCCCTGCGTGTCCTGTCGATGCCATTATTGGCTCAGGCAAACGTATGCACACCATTTTTACCGACCTATGCACAGGCTGTGAGCTGTGTTTGCTACCCTGTCCAGTGGACTGCATCGAGCTGGTACCTTTCACACGGTTGATGGATGACGCGACAAGGCAAACCGAGCAAGACGGATTACGCGCGCGCTATTACGCCCATCTTGACCGTATCGAACGCCAAGTCAATGACAACACCAATGCCAAACCTGTGGTCAGCATGGTACAAGCCAAACTCAATGATATCAAAGTCGATATCGATGCAGCAGCGGCAAAAAACGCCATTGAAGCGGCAAAACTACGCACCCAAATCAAAAAATTAGAAAAACAACTTGCCGTACGCGCTGATGACAATAAACAAGCCTTGGTGCAAGCCTTGCAGCAGCAACTTGCGACACTGCCATAACCTAAAGAGTGCATAATGGTTGCCAACATCAAATCAAAAATCCAAGTGCCCAAAACCGCAGAGACACCGCCCTCACGGCGCATGCCCAATAAAAACGTGTTGCCGTTTTTCCAAAAACTAGCAGCAGCTATTGAAAAACCAGAGACGGAACTGGAATATCAGAGCAACTTTGAATTGTTAATCGCGGTCATACTGTCGGCACAAGCCACCGATATCAGTGTCAATCTGGCTACCCGTAAACTATATGCCGTTGCCAATACCCCGCAAGCAATTTTGGATTTGGGTGAAGCGGGGCTAAAAAGCTATATCAAAACCATTGGGCTATATAATAGCAAAGCCAAAAATGTGATGAAATGCTGCCAAGACTTGGTGGATAAATTTGCTAGCGAAGTACCGCAAACCCGCCACGAGCTTGAAAGCCTAGCGGGGGTAGGGCGAAAAACTGCCAATGTGGTGCTCAATACCGCCTTTGGGCAGCCCACCATGGCAGTGGATACACATATTTTTCGTGTCGGCAATCGCACAGGCTTGGCAACGGGTAAAAACGTGCGAGAAGTGGAAGATAAACTCATCGCGCGCATACCACAGGACTATATATTGGACGCGCACCATTATTTGATTTTGCATGGGCGTTACACCTGTAAAGCTAGAAGTCCCGAATGTGGCAAATGCCCGGTGTTTGATGAATGTATGTTTAAAGACAAAGCCAAGTTTATTGAAAAGTAAGTTGCTTTAAATAAAACCAGAAAATCAAACCAGAATGTTAAACGGCCAAATTTTTTAATTCCAAACTTGCCTATGGATATTCATAATCTCCTAGAAGTTGCGGTGGGAAAAAATAGAGAAAGCCAACAGACTTTGCTATAATCAACCCACTTTTAGGCTACTTTTTTACAAGCAGTTTTGTAAACAACTTTACTAACAAAAAGGAAAAACTCATGGCAGATTTTAACCAAATTCTTGATGCGGGCGATGTTGATGGCGGCGTGATTAACGTGGTTATCGAAATTCCAGCGGGTTCAAACAACAAAATCGAATGGAACCGTAAACTTGGCGTGATGCAACTTGACCGCGTAGAGCCACAATTATTTGCCAAACCAACCAACTATGGTTTTATCCCACAAACCCTTGATGAAGATGGCGACGAATTAGACGCACTGATCATCACTGACACACCGCTACCAACAGGCATCTTTATCGAAGCCAAAGTCATTGGCGTGATGAAATTTGTGGATGATGGTGAAGTAGATGATAAAGTGGTGGTGGTACCTGCCGATGACCGCAACAACGGTAACGCGATTAATACCCTAGCAGATTTACCACAGCAACTGATTAAGCAAATCGAGTTCCATTTTAATCACTATAAAGATTTGAAAAAAGCGGGCACAACCAAAGTTGAAAGCTGGGGCGACATCGAGGAAGCGAAAGCGGTGATTAAAGAATCACAAAAACGCTGGACAGAACAAGCCTAATGGCTGGTGTTGAATTTAGCGAACGTCTAAGTTCAAAAACCCTACCCACAAAGTAGGGTTTTTTATTGCTATTTTAGCCCTCGTTTTTTACAATGACGGCATTTTTTTATTAAGTTGTTTCAAGAGTCGTTATGCAAGCCACGCCTTTTTATTACCGCCTATCGATGGCGATGTTCAAACCCCTGTACCAACTCAAGCTGCAAATTAACAAAACCTTGCCCAATGAGATTGAGCAGAGATTTGGTAAAGTCTATCCTGCCATCACCACCCAAAAACCGCTGATTTGGTGCCATGCGGTGTCACTCGGTGAAACCAATACCGCCGAGTCGATTTTAAGAGATTTGCTCGCGCAAGGCTATGCACTGTGGGTGACCAATACCACCCATACAGGCTATAACCGCGTCGAACAGCTGTTTGCGCCTGAGATAGCAGACGGCAAGGTGTACCATAGTTTTGTACCGGTTGATAGCAAAGCGGTGATTGATAAATTTTTGACCCATGTCCAACCCGTCGCCGCGCTATTTATCGAGACTGAATTGTGGGGCACCACGCTTGCTGAACTGAGCAATCGTCAAATTGCCACGATTTTGGTCAATGGCCGCTTGTCTGAAAAATCTTTTAAGGGATATCAAAAAGCTGCCAAGCTTAGCCAAAGCATGATGGAGAATTTAAGCCTTATCATCGCCCAAGATAGCGATTCTGCCAAACGCTTTCGCCAATTGGGCGCTACCAGTGACAAAATCCGCATTGCCAGCTCGCTTAAATGGTCTAGTAAAACCAACCCATTGATGCTAAGCCGTGCCGAAAAGTTACGAGAAAGTTGGCACTTGTCAGATCGCGCCGTGATTTTGGCAGCCAGTACCCATGAAGGCGAAGAATTGGCAATTTTAGACAGCTTTTTAACCGTGAAAGCCCAGTATGCCAACCGTCATCCGCTACTCATTATCGTGCCACGTCATCCCGAGCGGTTTGATGATGTCGCCAAATTGATTGATGCCAAAAATTTGCCGGTGATTCGCCGTAGTCAAGATGGCGAACCTGCCAAAAACCAGAGCGTTTATTTGGCAGATAGTATGGGTGAACTTGGCGTGTGGTATGCTCTTTCGGACATTGCCATTGTCGGTGGCTCTTTGGTCAATATCGGGGGGCATAATCCGATTGAAGCAGCCATTGTCGGCAAGCCAATCATTATGGGACAATATACCCAATCTTGCCAACTGATTGTAGATCAGTTAAAACAAGCGGGTGCATTGGTGCAAGTCAATGGTAGTGATGAATTAACGCAGCAACTGGCTCACTGGCTTGCCAATCCAAAGTCTGCCCAAACCGCCGGTCACGTCGGGCAAATTTTAGCAGAAAAATATCAAGATGCGACCAAGCAACAACTTGCCATGATCATGCAATGTATCGCTGATAACAATGAACAGCTTATAAAATCAGAGATTCAAAAAATTGATCATGAACCTGTGGCGAGCGATGGTCGAAAGTTCATTGACGATTTGTAACCCATGCATTAACCATTTATATAGATTGCAAACGCAAAAAAAAGGACTAGCCACGCTAATCCTTTTTTATTAGTCAGTTTTGTATTCTATTCTTGTACTTTGTTTTGTGCTTTAGTTTTGTAAGCCAGTATTCGGCTATTTCATAAACCAACCATGACTTGCGATAAATGATTGACCGGTCATCGCATTGGTTGGGAAAGCCGTTAAAAATAAGGTTAATTGAGCAATATCATCGGTTGTGGTAAATTCACCGTCTACGGTTTGACCCAGCATTACGTTTTTCACCACTTCTTCTTCAGAAATGCCTTTTTCTTTGGCTTGTTCTGGGATTTGTTTTTCAACCAGTGGGGTTTTGACAAAGCCTGGGCATACCACGTATGAGCGCACGTTGTGGGCGGCGCCTTCTTTAGCCAATACACGGGCTAGACCTAATAGCGCGTGTTTGGCAGAGACGTACGGCGCTTTTAGGGCTGATGCTTCATGCGAGTGTACTGAGCCCATATAAATGACGGTACCTACTTTGTCATTTTGATACATGTATTTAAGTGCCGCTTTGGTAGTCAAAAAAGCACCGTCTAGATGAATGGCAATCATTTTTTTCCAATCAGCGTAGCTAAATTGGTCGATTGGATTAATGATTTGGATACCGGCATTGGATACCAAAATATCAATATCCCCAAATTCTTGCACCAGTTTATCCACGCCAGCATTTACCGCGTTTTCATTGGTCACATCCATTGCAATGGCAACCGCTTTACCGCCTGCAGCTTTGATTGCATCCACGGTTGCTTGCGCCGCATCTGGGTTGATATCTGCAATACCTACCGCAGCGCCTGCTTTGGCGTAGGTTTCTGCGATATCGCGGCCGATGCCACTTGCAGAACCAGTGACGAGTGCGACTTTACCTGTTAAATCGGTAGTGAGTTGAGTAGCCATATTTTTCTCCTTAATTTTTTATGACAAAGTGGTTTTATTATGACCGTTTTAATTATTGAAAATTAATTATTGAAAGTTACTATCGGGACGGGCTTGCGCATCGGCAATGTAGTCTACCGCTACTTCACCCAACGCCAGGGTGAGATTAGCAATAATATGAGAGGTTTTGACGATTTCTAGCACAGGCAATTTTGACACGGGTGCCATCACATGGTCAAATAACTGTAAGGTAGCAGGTCCTGTATAGGCTGCTTTAACTTCTACATCGGTCAAATAATAGCGCACCAACTCGCAAATACGCGGCGTGCCATCGACATGGGGAATGAGTTTTAATAAATAATTGGGCGTTTTTTCCATATTGGCTTTGACGGTGGCTTTGTCCAGCTCATCATATTTATACGCCATAGTACCTGTGGCTACGCGCACACTGCCATAGTCGAGGGTGCCAAGTAGGGTGTCGGTATTGTCGACGGTTAATACAGGGGACGCCATTTTTTTTGGGAAACCCCACAGCTCACGCCCGCCTGCGGTAGGTCCAAAGTCATCTAAAAACATACAATGGGTATAATTGGCATGACGGCCTTCGGCATCAATCACTTCAATCACTTGTCCCGATTCGGTATAGTTGCCAAAACCTGTGCTGTTGGGCATACGGATAAACTCGTAACTCACCAGCGCGTCATCAGTGATTTGGAGTGGCTCAGGTACGATAGCACGCAGTTTTTCAGGATCTGTGCGGTAGGTGATAATAAAGTATTCGCGGTCAAAAAATTCGTAGGGACCATTCGAACAAGGTGGGGCAGTAAAAGGCATAAACGTCGCGTTATCTAAGATATCACTCGCTTTCATCAGCTTTCCTTTTTATCTCGTTATATTATCTAGTCATATTATCTAGTTATGCAATATTATTTAATTTTATCGTTATGACATGAAGCAGGAAATATCATACACCCTTATGCAAAATCAATCCCAAGACAAAATTGTTATGATGTTGTAATGATTTTTTCACACCTGCATTCGCTTAACTTTGGCGATAGCAGGTTATTTGACGGCAATGTAGGGCGATTTTTAAGGGCTTTTTTATTGGCTAGTTAACAGTGCATGACCGCAGAGCACACTTACGGCATTCTCAGTGCGTAAGATGCGATTGCCAATATGCGCTGATTGGCAGCCAGCATTTTTGAATAATTCGACTTCATAATCGATCCAGCCCCCTTCAGCCCCAATCACTAGCACATGTGGCAGGGCATTGTCCCACACTTGGGTAAAATGCTCATTGGCATAAGGATGTGCCAAAATCGCCTGTTTACCCGCGATTAAAGCAGGGAGTTCATCCTCAACAAAGGGTTTTAAGCGTTTTTTGAGGCTTACGGTTGGGCTTACGGTATCACAGGCTTGTTGTAAGCCTTCATGGATATAGTTATCGAGTTGAGTTAAAAATGGGGTTTGCCAGTAACTCTTTTCACTACGGTAACTATTAACCAAGATAATATGCTGGGCACCCATCGCTGTCATGTCCAAAAATAGACGACGCAACACCTTGGGGCGGGGAATTGCCAAAATAACAGTAAGTGGAAGTTTGGCAGGTGGCGCAATAGTACAGTGGATTTGCGATAATTCAATACTTAAATCGTGGATATTGCTCACAACCGCTGTACCTAAGTGGCCATCTTTGATACCGACTTTCACCGTATCGCCCAATGTCACTTTAAGTACCTGTGTTAAGTGCATAACGCTCGTTTTATCATCAATAATAGCGGTCGATGAGGTATTTTGCGGTAAAAGAATGATATTCATAGGGATAAATCTTAGGCAATAAAAAACCCCAAAACTTAATCAAGTCAGGGGTTTTTTTAAATATGGCGGAAGCTGAGAGATTCGAACTCTCGAAGGGCTCGCACCCTTGCCGGTTTTCAAGACCGGTGCATTCAACCGCTCTGCCAAGCTTCCAAATTGTGGTGGCTATTATATACAAGTGAAATAACAATGCAAGCATTATTTTACGTTAATGCAAAAAATATTAGCGAAAGAAAGCTAAATAGAAAGTTAGATAACTATGCTGAAAATTTTGGCTTAATACCTAGGCTTCATACCTTGCGCTAATGTTAAGCAAAATATTAAAGCGAAAAACGCTCAAAAACCCACCAATCCTGCGTCTAAAAATATTGATACAACGGATTGTTTTAGTGCCTCCATGTGACCCATTGCAGCTTAACAATAATGTTGAAAATTACCTTGCTGATACGTTATCACATTGTTAATAACTCGCTGCTGTGGCACGTTACAATGGCTTTTCAATCATCAAAATGATCAAGTACATCAAAGATGAATTACTATTGGTGTTAGGCACCAGTCGCAGGGATGGCGCTTATCTTAGGGATTGACCGCTTTATGTCAGAGTGCCGTGCATTGACCAACTTAACCGGTAATGCCTGTGCGACGATTGTCGTATCACGTTGGGAAAATGCGCTAGACAAACAGCGCTTGGACGCCGCGCTCAATGGTCAGCCATTACCGCCCGTTGTGAATCATCCCACCGTATAAGCGTATAAGCCTAGAAAAGATAAGCCTATAAAAGCGTTGATGAATCTTAAAAAACCCAAAACATTTGCGTTTTGGGTTTTTTTATGGGGCTAAAAATGCTTAAGATTTTGCCGTATCGTTTGCTTTGGCTTCTGGCTCATTGGCTGTCTCATCAATCGCTTCAAAAATCACCTCATCGGACACCCCTTGACGCTTCAGCTTTTCGATAAAACGGCTGTCTTTGGCGAGTGAGTAGCCGACATTCTCGGCATCGAGTCCCCGGCGAATATATAAGCGAATCAAGCCTTGAATACGTGGAAATCCATGATTTTTGGCGACTTGGGCCAACAAATCCCGCATTTCTTCAGTGATTTTGATATGGATAGGAACCATGACTTGTTGATTTTTTTTGATTTTAGTAATCATTTGCATGCCTCGCGTGTGATCAATTTTTAGCAATGAAGCTAGATGTAACCAGTTTATCAATTAGACGGAAAATTTAGCACAATTAGATATCTTTAACCTAGTGTAATTATTTCATTGGCGAGAAACAAGCAAGGCAAACGTAAAATTCCTACAAAAATCTTAGTCAAATGTTGCATTAGCTTAACGCTGTATGCGACCATCAAGCCAATTTTCTTTACAAAATTTGTTGTTCCCAATAGGCCTGTACCGATTTGTCGCATTGATAAACCTTCTCAACGATGCGATCGGCAGGGGCATTATTTACTTTTTTTACCAATTCAACCCACAGCTCAGGCGTACCCAATTCAATAATCACATTAAACAGGGGCGTCATATCGCGCTGCAACAGCGATTGGTCAATCATATATGCCGCAAACACACACGCTTTCGGGCTTTTATCAGCCACGGCGCGATAAGCCATGCCATCAAGCAAGGCTGGCACGGTGATTTTGAATTCTGGTAAAAGCTGCATGGCTAAATGCGCGCTATCAGGCAGCTTGATTAGCTCGATAAATTGGGTGATTAAGTTTTCATAGTAAGATTTATCTTCTGGTGACAGTTTACCTTGCTGATGATCGCTCACTAGCTGGGTGATGCGGTCTTTATTAATCGCTTGTTGTAGGGTCAAAAATTGAGATTGGGTAGGGGAAAACGACAGTGTCATAAGTAGTATCTTATCAATAGTACCTTAAGTACCTTAGCAAGTGAGATAATAGGGTATCAAACAAAAGCGTAGTAAACAGCAAATTGCTAAACTTTGCTCATAAAAAAACCCATTCACAAGGGAACGGGTTCAAAATATACAACAGAATTTGGCTTGATTGGCTCTCCAACCTGGGCTCGAACCAGGGACACATGGATTAACAGTCCATTGCTCTACCGACTGAGCTATTGGAGAACAGATAATCAAGTGGTGCGTATATTACTGAGATTTAAAACATGAGTCAAGCATTTTTTAGCAAAAAACATCAATAAAGTTCATGATGCAAAATGACTCCTAGCAATCAAAATGACTCATAGCAATAACGATATAGTAAATCCTGTATTATAATGAACACAACTTGAACTTTCATAGATAGCACTATGCCAAACCTATACGACCAAGACTTACGCAAACGCACCATAGCCTACTGGCAAGAAACAAATAACAAAAGCAAAACAGCGAGAATATTCGGCATCTGTCGCAACACGCTTAACAGTTGGATAGCCTTGTACCACGACCAAGGCAATACCGAACCTAAGAAAGCACAACCAACGGGTGTAAAACACATCATAACCGACCTTGATAGCTTTGAACGATATGTCAAAGCTAAACAATTTGATACCGCTAAACAGCTACGGGAACAATATTTAAAAGACCATCCTGATGTCAGTATATCCTACAATGCGTTTGTCGATACCTTACATCGTATCAACTGGACATTTAAAAAAAGACCTTCACCTACAAAGAATCAGACCCCGTAAAACAGCAAGGTTTCAGCGTATGTTTAGCTATCATGGCTTTTTGGTTTGGTCTAACCAACATCCTATTTATGGATGAAACAGGCTTTTACCAAAGACAAAGCTATCATCGTAGCTGGTCACCGGTTGGCACACCTTGCTATGCTAAAATGGATGCCAATAAAGGCAAACGCTTAAATCTTATCGGTGCAATGAGTATGGCTGAATTTAAACTGATTGCGCCTGTGACCTTTGAAGGTGGGTGTAAGCGTGATACGGTAGAAAATTGGCTTCACACGCTTGGTCAATCTTTGCCTAAAGATGAACTCGACAGCTACCCACAGCGTTTTTTAATCATGGATAACGCGCGTTTTCATCGGGGTGGTGATTTAAAACAGATTGCCGAAAAATACAACTTAACGTTACTGTACTTACCACCTTATTCTCCTGAGTTAAATCCTGTGGAGCATAAGTGGGCAGTGGTTAAGCAAAAGGTAAAACTCTCGATTAATGACTTCGATTCGCTTCATGATTGTGTTAAATACTGTTCAGTTTAATTTAGCGTTTACTATAGATAAAAGATACCACATAAAAAAAGACCTTTAACAACGCTTGTTAAAGGTCTTTTTGATATGGCTCTCCAACCTGGGCTCGAACCAGGGACACATGGATTAACAGTCCATTGCTCTACCGACTGAGCTATTGGAGAATAAGCGGTAGAATTTTTTGTTAAACCTGCAAAAAACATCGCAGCGTTTAAGTGGTGCGTATTTTAGCAAATTAATCGTGACTGTCAAGCCCTATATCAAAAATATTCGGATTTTTTTATTATTCAACTAGATTTTGGCTAGTAATCAGTTAGTTACTGATAGGCTATTGTGATGATAAGACGAATTTGCTACTTTAGCGATTAAGGCATCACTGTATATGGCAAGTTGATTCACAGCATTGATTCAAAGCTGCGTTGATTTAAAGCTATGTTAGTTAACAGCTTATTAGTTAACAGCTAAGATGCCGAGGTTAATAATTTTTTATGATAGTTGTTATATGAATTAAGAAGGATCGCCATTGTGCCCAACGCCATTGAATCAAATCAAAATTTGCAAGTTGCCCCTTTACAAAATGAACTTACCATGTCTGTGCTGATGACGCCTGATTTGGCAAACTTCACTGGCAATGTGCATGGCGGCGATTTATTAAAGATGCTTGACCAAGTGGCCTATGCCTGTGCCAGTCGCTATAGCGGTAGCTACGTGGTGACGCTATCGGTCGATCAAGTGATTTTTCGTGAGCCGATTCATGTAGGGGAGTTAGTCACCTTTTTGGCAAGCGTCAATTATGTGGGCAAAACTTCGATGGAAGTGGGTATTCGAGTGCAAGCAGAAAATATCCAAAACCGTACGATACGCCATACCAACAGTTGTTACTTCACCATGGTCGCGGTGGATCAATATGGCAAGCCAACCCGTGTACCACCCCTTGAAATCAAAGATAATTTGCAAGAATGTCGCCAAAAAGCCGCACAGATGCGTAAAGCATTGCGTTTTCAAAGTAACAACATTTCCCAATGTGATATCAAATAGGCAAAAAAATGCGTCATCAATATCCCTTTAAAAAACCCAACAAACTGTTAAATTCATCAGGCTCATTAAATGCTAAAAAATTAGCCTTGCTAGCTTTATTGACCTCGACTGGTCTGACGACGCTGGTTCATCCTGCTTACGCCGAATTAATCATTCAAAACAACCCAGTCAATGCTCAAACGCCAATTGCGATTCTCAATGAATTGCAAACCCAGCCCACGGATGCATCGCTTAACAAGCTTGTCAAGGTGCTACATATCGATAAAATGATTGATGAAATGCTTGCCCAACGTCAGCAAGCTGCCAATATGATGAAAGGGCTACCCCAAGAATTGCCTATGGATGAAAACGCGGGCATTTTTAGCCGTCATGCGCAAAAACAGCTTAAAAATATTTTCGTTAAATATAGCACCGTCTTAGGACAGCAATTAGACCAACCCATCTCTAAACAGCAACTGCAACAAGCTTATCAAGCGATTGCCAAAAAAACCTATACCCAAGCTGAAGTCGATGCCCTCAACCAATTTTATGAGACCCCAATGGGACAACGCATCTTGAGCAAACAATCGCAAGTTTCCAGTGAGTTTGTGCAGGTGATGATGCCGACCTTGATAGGTGACACAAGCCAATTAGAAAAAGCGATGCCAAGCTTGCAAAAAGATATCGAAAAAATCTTTAAATAACTAGTTGACAATCCATCATAAGTCTATATAATACGCGTCACTTCGATGATATTGAAGCAACTTGATTGGCTACTAGATTGCCTATCAGGGTCGTTAGCTCAGTTGGTAGAGCGTCTGCCTTACACGCAGAATGTCGGCGGTTCGAATCCGTCACGACCCACCAACCTATATCATCGCTATCAGCTACCGTGCAGTGGTAGTTCAGTTGGTTAGAATACCGGCCTGTCACGCCGGGGGTCGCGGGTTCGAGTCCCGTCCGCTGCGCCACTTATTTTAGTGGATTTAAAACGAAATTTTTAAAGTTTTATGCCTCAAATCTCCCCTGATTTGAGGTTTTTTTTGGCTTAAATTTTATACCAAGTTATTGATTTTAAAAAATATATTATTTTATACATTTTTTTCTTCATATTATTTTGAAAATTGGTTTTAATTGTTAAGTTGAAAAGATATCTATTTTTAATATTTAAGTAAAACTAACGTGACCAAACGCTTGTGACCAAAAAGTGACCATTTTGTTACCAAAAATTTTGGCTGACGGCTTGCAAGGTCGCAAGCCGTTGTTAAAACACAAGAAGCCTAGCGAAAATCAAAAAATTAGCCACAACGACTAGATGCTTTGATGGAGTATTGTCAACTATTCTGGGAGGCGTGCATATACTTGAACAGTCGTCTTAAGTCATTGGTTTCCCCAAATAATACTAAAACTGTATTAGGCTCAATGACAAAATCTGGATGCACAATGCCATCGATTTTGGATTTAGTTTGATTTCGACCAAAGCCAAATTGGTTTTGGTGAAATGAAATAGTGGTTAACAGCATCACATTAAACTGATTGATTAAATCAAGCGCGTGAACTGTTTTACCGTAAAATGTAGGCGGTGTCTGTATTTGAACAATACTATAATCGTTATCGAGTTCAAACGAATCAATTAAGCCATTGAGCGAGAGTTTTTTTGCCCAGTGCGTTGCCGCCTCGTTTTCAGGTTGGATGATGTCATCAACCCCCAATGCTTGTAGCACTTTTTCATGCAGTGGGTTAATGGCTCGGCTAATGATATATTTGGCATTAAGATTTTTGAATAGGGCAGTGACCATCACGTTTTGCCCTTGGTCTTCGCCAATGGTAATGAGCACCACATCTGTTTGGGCAATGGGTAAGCCTGAGACGGCGTTTTCACTGGTAGAATCGATACAAATCGTGTGCGAAATGGATTCTTTGTAGCGCTCAACCTTATCCATATCGATATCAATACCAATGACCTCATGTCCTTGACTGGTGAGTTTGGTGGCAAGTGATGAGCCAAAATTGCCTAGACCGACGATGATGTATTTCATATCTATACCTTATCAATTTATCTTTAGGTGATAATAATCTCTTCGCTGGGATAGCGATAGCTTTGATGCCTTGGGCGATTTAATAAGGCAATTAAGATGGTCAATGCCCCAACTCGTCCACAAAACATCAGCCCAATCAGGACAGATTTGCTAAACGTACTTAAATGTGGGGTGATGCCTAAGCTTAACCCTGTGGTGGTATAAGCAGAAACACTTTCAAATAACACTTCTGTCATACTCATGTTTGGCTCTGCCCAGCGTATTAACGTACAACCAAACGCAATGATAATCACTGACAAACATATAATCGCAAATGCCCGCTTCACTGAGATATCGGCAATTTCACGACGGAATACTTCGATACGAGAATAGCCGCGTGCCAGTGACACAATATTGAGCACAGCGACCGCAAAAGTCGTGGTTTTGATACCACCGCCTGTAGAGTTTGGGGCTGCCCCAACCCACATCAGTGCAATGGTAAGCATCACGGTCGGCGGCGCTAGCTGTGCCATGTCTACCACGTTGATTCCTGATGAGCGCGGTGCAGCTGCCACAAAAAACCCTGTCACAAGTTTGCCTACGACACTGGTATGCTCAGATAAAGTCCCTTGCCACTCAAAGGCAAGTACACTGATAAAGGCAAGCACTAGCAAGGACAAGGTCGTCACTAGACTAATGCGACTATTGATACTCAGTAGCCACGGCTTGGCACCATATCGTGAGCGGTTAGGAAACAACAGGCGCATCAGCTGATGGCGCAAATATTCCACGACATTGGCAACTATCGCAAACCCCAATCCCCCAAACAAAAACGTCACCGCCACAACCATTTGTAACGGATAATTAAAGCGCACTTGTAACTCATATAAGCTATTACTCATCGTTGAAAAACCTGCATTACAAAATGCAGAGATGGCATGAAAAACCGAAAAAAAGATGCGACGATGGATACTCATAGGGACATCAAGCATACTGATATAAATCGCTATGGCTGCCACGGACTCCACCGCAAAGGTGACCGCAAAAATTACTTTGAGCGTCTTTAGTACATCACTCATACGATTAGCTGAGGTCACATGCCCAAGCTGTAGCTGTGTCTGATAACTGATGCGTCCCCGAAAAAAATAGCTAAAATAAGTGGCAAAAGTCAAAATCCCTAAGCCCCCCAATTGAAACAAACACATGATAATGATTTGACCCAATGGGGTAAAAAAAGCGCCTGTATCTTTTACCGCGAGACCCGTAATACAAACCGCACTCGTGGCAGTAAATAAAGCATCAACAAACGCAATATGACCATAGGTGGCATTTGGCATCATCAGCAAAAACGTGCCGAGCAAAATAAGCAATAAAAAACTTAAAATAAACAACTGGGCAGGGTGCGCCACGACTATCTTAAAGCTAAACTCCATCACCAATAACTGACGAATAAAAGAAACCAACAACGCAATTTTTATCAGCGATTTTTCAAACAAGAATTTGTATAAAAAAGAACTGTTATCAGCAAAAAAATGTGTCACCAGCAACGCAATGACTAATATAGCAATGGACAAATCAAACGTGAGCACAAGCTTTGAGCGTATACCTTTTTGCACATATTGACTCAATAACTCAATAAAATTGAGCCCAAGTACTAGCAAATAAAACGTCGAAGCCACGCCATGCAACCAAACTTTAAAAACAAACCCAGTCTCAATAATGGCAAGCAATACAGCGAATAAACTGCTATAAAATACCAGTTTATGAAACACACCCGATGGCTTGTCATGCATTGACTCCAGCGCATTTTTTTTATTTTTTTTCAATATAAAATCAAACATCGTAAAGTTGACTTCCGTTTTACCCAAGCATAGTTGTTGTACTTTATACCGCAATTATACGTTTGAGAAAACTAGATTGAACAATGATTTAAAAAAGTAGCGATGATTTGACAAAAGTACGTTATTTTTGAGGCAGGCTAAAACACCAAGGTTACCGTTAAGCCTTGGGTGGTGGCAGTGGTTTGGGCGTTATTCTCAACCAGTTGCGTAGGACTGAGATAAATATCAATATTGGCTTGTTGGCAGATTTGATAAACAATCGATAAACCCAAGCCCGTACCGCCAATTACCGTCAAACCTGAATGGGCGCTTGTGTCTTTGGACGAAAAAGATTTTTTGGCAGTATCACTATGGGTTTGTGTGCTACTTGTTTGTCCTTGTCCTTGTCCTTGTGCTAGGGATGCGCTTGACGCATTTTGATTGACGCGGTAAAAGGGTTGAAAGACGTCTTGATAATGGGCTGCATCAATGCCAATGCCGGTATCGGCAACTTGGACGATGAGTCGTTTTGCGCGGTGATTGAGTGTGTTGCCAGTGTGGTTCACCAACACAGGGGTTGGGGTCAATGCGTTGGCGAAGTTGTCATGGGCGGCATAAGTGGCATAGGTGGCATGGGTCGAATCGGTGCGGCTTGACGACTGCGTTAAGTCTTCGATAGTCATTTGATTAATGACAACCGCGATATTGCCTGTGGTTGGGGTGTATAAAATGGCATTTTGCAGTAGGTTTTTGAGGAGGATAAACAAGGCGGTTTCATCTACACTGACCTGCGTCGCTGACGCACCCTGCGCGGTGAGATGGTTGTCAACCGATAGGGTTTGGTCTTTGCTATCAGCAATCGGCAATAGCAGTTTGATGGCTTCTCGTAGCACTGCGATTAAATCGGTGGGCGTGTTGGTGCGCTCGGTCAGCTGTGATTGCTGGGCGTCCATACGCGCAAGGGTGAGTAGCTGTTCCACCAAATGTTGATTATGTTCCACTCTGACAGCGAGCTTATGAATGTTTTGTTTGAATTTGGCTTGCCTCGCAGGGTCGCTATACATCGCCGCATCTCGACTGTATTTTTGCAGTTGTTGTACTTGCAGCGAGATTGCGGTCAACGGCGAGCGTAGCTCATGCGCCGCATCCGCGATAAAGCGATTTTGGTTTTGGATATGCGTGTCAACCCGTTGTAACAAGGCATTGATTTCAATGACCAAGGGCATCAGCTCGCTGGGTAGAATTGAGCGATGTTGGCTGTCAGTGGGTAGCTCGATCAAGCTGAGATCTTGACCGTGACGTTTTGCCATTTGCCGAGCTAATATCTGAATCGGACGCAATACGCGCTTTAATACCCAAGGCAATAGTGCAAGCAGCAACAGGGTGGTCAGTAAAATTGGAATAATGGATTGCCAAGCCGATTTTAGGGCAATTTTTTTCTGCCATTCGACAGGTTGACGCACAAAAATCACCCGCCTTGGGGTATCTTTACGAAAGACTTTCCAGATTTCACCATCAAGGGTTAATTCACTAAAACCGATAGGGGTGTTAACCAATTGCGGGTGAGCCATTGGCTCAATAAAATTGGTGTCAATTTTGCCAAAACGGGCAGGGAAAATATCAACTTGCACACCGTCTTTAATGCCTTGATACTGTAGTACGCTGCTTTCATCATTGGGTGAGAAAACAGTGGTCGGCGTGCTACTGCTAGGGGCAGAAGCTATCATAGCTGGTATAGGCGGTCTAGGCGGTGGGAAGTCATGCGGTGCAAAATCGTTATCTGGGTTTGATAGCCGCCTATTAGGCTTTAGGTTACGGGGAGGAAGTCGAACTGTCGCGCGCGAGCTAACCAGCTCAGCAAGATAGCTAAGATTGGTTTCTTGTGAGGTGTTAAACTCTTGATAGGTATAGCAAAATACCGCAATCTGTACCAAAATGCCAATCGATAGTAACGTGCCAAGTATCCAAACCAGCAACTGTTTTTGCAGTGATTTTTGCAACGATTTTTGCAAGGGCAGGGCGGTTTTTGTAGGGGTAGTCATGGTCATTGTCGCGGCTATTTGGCGGTCATTGTCTGGATGTTTTTTGAGGCCTTTTTCTATCGCGTTTGTTAGTCTTGGGCTTCGGCACTGATATACCAGCCTAAACCACGGATGTTTTTAATGCGTTTTTGACCAATTTTTTTGCGCAGTCCATAGATTAAAAATTCAATAGCATTGCTCTCTATCCCCGCCTCCCAATTGTAGATAGAATTTTCTAATTCACTTTTTGAAAACACTTTATCGGGCGCGGTCATAAAAGTGGTGAGTAGCATGTATTCTTTGGCGGTAATATCGATTTCTATGCCGTCACGTTTGAGGCGTTTGGCATTGATATCAAGGATTAAGTCACCGACCTGTAGGGTGTTTTGGCTATTGCCCTGCGAGCGGCGCACCAACACGCGCATACGAGCGAGTAATTCACTCATCGCAAACGGCTTAGTCATATAGTCATCTGCCCCGGCATCCAGCCCTTTCACGCGGTCTTTGATTTGGTCTCGGGCGGTCAGCACCAGTACAGGCGTATCGATTTTGGCACTGCGAAGCGTCTCTAACACGCTCATGCCGTCAATTTCTGGCAAGCCCAAATCCAGCAAAATCACGTCATACGCTTCGACTTTGAGGGTCAAAATCGCTTCTCGCCCATCTTTTGCCCAGTCTACCGCATACGCTTCTTCTTCTAGACTATCAATCAGACTGTCGGCAATGAATACGTCATCTTCGACGAGTAATACTCTCATTGGGTTACCTTTATACACGAATACTGTTCAATAAATAGACTATAACACAAAAAACCGCCATTCTAAGAATGACGGTGTTGCTTATAGGCAAGGTTGCCATTTGGCACTCAATTATGGCTGAGTAGGCGCACGACGTTTGAAGTCGTTAAATGATTTGACATCGCTCACAGCACCTGTTTGGGCATCGACTTTGACATGGTAAACTTCTTGACCTTTTACCACCTTAATCTGATAGCTTGGGGTTCTAGGTGGTTGATTTTGGGCAGGGTTTGGTGCAGGCGGCATACCTGTATTGCCCATTTGTGGGTCTCTGTTAGGGCGGCGGTGACCGTCACGAGAACCATGACCCATTTTGCCCCCTTTACCCCCCAAATGGGCACCAATAGCTTTACCACCGACTTGGCTTGCTGCCAATTGCATAGCGCGCTCTAGGCTGATATTGATGGCAGGCGGCGCAGGCGGTTGATTATTGTTGAGGTTATTAGGCGTATTAGGTTGTGGCGGACGCGCTGGGCGTGATGGCCGTGATGGCATAGTTGCTTGGCTCACTTGACCATTAGACGCATTGACGATATACAGTTGTGGTTGACCATTCGCATTAAGGGTCATGACCCGGTAGCCGACAATGTTGTCATTGGCGTTGTTGCCGCTCCGGGCAGGGTTTGGGTTGGGTCGGTTGCTACTGTCATGATAGTGTACGCCAACAATGCGAGTGTTCGCGGTTTGTTTTTGTACCAAGGCGACCGCTTGAGAGGCACTGATGCTGGCATTGGCGGCTGCTTGGGCGTTGGCCTGCATGGCTTGTAAGCGTTGCTCAAAGTGCTTGGCATTGGCTGGATGGCGCTTTTGCATGTTTTGCGCTTGGGGTGCCGCTGAGGTGCTCGCACAGGCAGTGACTGTCGCACCTGTAACGACACTAAGCAGGGCTACACTAAGCCCAGCGGCTAAAAATGAGGGGTTAAATTTTGCTAAGTTCATAGGTTTTCCTGCGTTGTTAATATAGTTGTTGATAACCATTGATTGGATAATACTATCATACAAAAATTAAGACAGCAGAAACTTAGCGATAACGCAGAATCAGGCTAGGTAGGTTATAGCAATCGGATAAAAAATTTGCTTTGCATAAACGCCCGCAACAATGTTCAAAAATGTTTTTATCAATTTTTTGCCTGTCAAATCAAACCTTCCTCTGACAGGTTAAATGAAAACATCAGGCTCAGGTAATTGCACGATATTAATTGGACACTTGGTTTGCCAAAGATGGTGGGTGACAATGATTAAAATGCCTTGCTGCTGATGCTGTACCAGCATTTGCCACAGTGCTTCACGGCTTTTTTTATCAAGTCCTGCAAACGGTTCATCAAGCAGCAAGATTTTTTTTGGGCTAAGTAATAGCCGTGCCAAGGCAATGCGTCTGGCTTGCCCACCCGAAATGGCTTGTCCGTATTCCCCTAGCGGGGTCTGTAATTGTAGCGGCTGATTGCGCGCCCAGTCTTTGAGTCCAACCTTACTCAGCACTTGCCAAAGCTGTTCATCACTGGCATCGGCGTTGCCTAGTCTTAAATTGGTCGCCAAGGTCTGGTCAAAAATATCAATCTGTTGCCCCAAATAACCTGTGAGCGCTGGCGTATTGGGTAAGGCTAGCCAATCCATCCCACTTAGCTCGATGCTGCCTTGTTGCGGTGCTAGTTCATGGGCTAGCACTTGTAACAGTGTTGATTTGCCTGCGCCTGAGCGCCCAGTAATCAATACCGGGATGCCTTGGGTGGCAGTCAAGCTGATAGCTTTGAAACCGACAATCGCCTGTGGCATTTTGCCAGCTAGCTGATTGATGGTGAGTGTGAGTGGTGCATTTAGGCGCGCAACATCAATGGGTAAAGGGGCTAAATCATGGTTTAAATGATGGCTAGGTTGTAGCGAAGGATTGAGTAATTCATTGAGTTGATGTTTTGCTGCCAAACTATTGCCAAGGGCTAGCGAATGGGTGACTAACGGCGCTAGCAAGTCAGTCATGCCCATGATACCGAGAAATAGCGCAAGCAACATCGGCACACTGATGACAAGGGGAGTGTGATAAAAACCCACTAACAAGCCGACCAAAACCGCTGCAATCAGCCACTGCATGATCAGCATGATCAATGACTGGGCGCGCTGGATGCGCTTTTGCTGATGCGTATGTTGAGTGTCGACGCTGTTAAAAGCAGTCAATTCGGATTGCCAGCGCTGCCAAATCAATAAATGGGTAAGCGCCGATAGCGGATTGAGCAAACTAACGTGCCTAGACTCTGCCAATGCCTGATGAGCGCGGGCGTGCTTGATACTGATCCATGTCAGCATGGCAGGCAGCATCAAACCCGCGATTAAAAATATGGCAATCAGGGTGGGGTTAACCTCATACTGATAAAGTAAGGTGGCTACTAGCAAGCTAGCAGTTGTCGCGACTAGCCAAGGCGATACCACGCGCAGTGGCAACTCATTGAGTACCTCAATATCATGGGTTAAACGGTGCATGGCATGGGTAGATTGTAAGGTACTTGATAAATTCGCCAGTGGTAGGCGTGCAAACTGGTTAAAAAACCGCACTCGCAGCCGCTGCAACAAACCAAACACCGCATGGTGGGATACCATCATTTCACCATAGCGTCCTGCGGTACGTACCATCGCCATCACACGGATAATCGCTGCCGGTACCAGATAATTAAAACTGTGTGAGCCCAGCGCCACCATCCCCGCCATTGCTGCCGCAGAAATAAACCACCCTGACGTCATCAATAGCCCAATCACCGATAACGCAGTCATTATGCCTAAAAAGGCAGCAATGAGCCATTTATCTAGCTGCGTGCTAAACAGTTGGGTTAAACGAAAGGTTTGATGACTGTTTGCTTTTTTTTGCCGGTGAGTTTTGACAAAGCTATTTTGACTAATAAGCCTATTTTCACTAGCAAGTTTATTCTCGCTATTTTTTTCACTATTAGGGGCTGTCATACCGTTACGCCTTCGCCAAAGTAGATGCAATATCAAGGCTTATTTGCCGATCCAGCCAAGGCAGTTTTGTGGCATCGTGCGTGACCCATAGCACGGTTTTACCCCTCGTTACTTGTTGTAATAACCCATTAATCTCGGCTGCCGTCTCACTATCTAAATGCTCAGTGGGTTCATCGAGTAGCCAAAGCTGTGCGTCTTGCAACAGTAACTGGGCTATTGCCAGTCGCCGCTGTTGTCCACCCGACAACCCGCTACCACGCTCGCCCAACTGAGTATCTAGCTGATTTGGCAGTGCTTTTATCAAAGGTTTTAACCCCACTTGCGCAAGAATTTGCCATAGTTTGTCATCACTGGCGGTTGGGTTTGGCAGGCGCAAATTATCGGCGATACTCATCGGCAGTAGCATGGTTTGCTGCGACAAATAGGCGATTTGGTGGCGAAATTGTGTGGAATCGATGGTGTTAAAATTTTGGTTATCAATAAAGATATCGCCTTGATAGGCACAAAAACCCAAAAAAATTTGCAATAGGGTGGATTTGCCGCTGCCACTTTGACCGACAATCGCTAACCGTTCCCCTGCGGCAATAGCGAAACTTAACGGCGCGAGCCGTGTGCGCTGCTGATGATTGACCCAAATATTATCCGCGTCAATGGCAGGGGGTGCAGTTAATATAAAGGGGTTAGCTTTTGTTTTTTCCGCTGACGCAGACGCTAACAACGGTGATAATTCAGCAATCGCACCCTCCGCTTGCGCTTTGACATGATAATCCGCGCCCAACTGACGTAGCGGGGCATAAAATTCAGGTGCCAACAGCAGTAAAAATAGCGCCGACTGGTAAGGCACAGGCACCGTGTTTTTTTGCCAAGGTAAAATACCGATTAAACCAAAACCCAAATACACGGCAAGTAGCGCAATCGACAGCGCGGCTAACAGTTCTAGCGCGGCGGTGTTTAAAAACGCAATTTTGAGTACCGACATGGTGCGCATACGGTAGGCTTCGGCTGAGGCGTCGATGTCTTGACTCGCGTGCCCGACAGCATCCAGCCGTTGCAGTGTCGCTGTGCCACGCAACCAATCCAAAAATCGCCCGCTCAGCTGTGCCATTGCAGCAAATTGTTGGCGACTTTTACGGGCGGTGGCATGACCAATTAATACCATAAATACAGGAACTAGGGGTGCGGTCAGCAGTAAAATCAGCGTGGCTATCCAGCTTTGGGTCGCAGCGGTGACTAATAGCATGATAGGCGTGGTCACCACAATCAGTCGCTGCAGATAAAAACGGCTGACATAGCCCGTTAAGGCGTCACATTGCTCAATCACCATACTGGCAAGCCCGCCATCACTGCCATATTGGTCGCGCGCTGCACCTACTTGTGCCAGTTTTTCAACTAGCGTTTTTCGTAGGATACTGGCTACTTGTAGCCCCGCGTCTAACGCTAGTCGGTCTTTGCAAAAATGCAGTAAAGGACGTAGCAACAGACACCCTATGAGCCACGGCAGATAATCAAAAAATACGTCAGTGGCAGGGCGGTGATGGGCGATTTGCGTTAACCAATCTGCAAAGATGACCGCAATCAGCCAAGACTGCACGATCAATAGCAGCGTGGACACAACTGACAGCCCCCATGCCATATAAATCGGTCGCTTTGCCATAGCGGCATAGTGACGAAGGGTTTGGTTGACAGCAGAAGTTTCAGACATGGTTGGTTAACAGTAACGATAAAATCAATGGACATATCATAGCGTATCAAGCGGTTGTTAGATATGGCGTAATGCTCATCAAGGCAATGAGACAAAAAAGTGTAAACACCCTGCCCACCAATGAGGGTTGATAAAACCTTGATAAAGGCATATAACAAGCCATATAAAAGGCAATTAAATAAGTAAAGCGATGAACGAGCTCACTTTAAACGACTACCTTCAAAAGACCCATAAACTATTACGCAGTCAACTATCACTCATTCAACGATTACCATCTTTGACAGGGTATGAGAAGATGGTAGCAGCAACGCAATACTCATCATAGTATTTTGTAGTCAGGTGCGACATTATGCCACATGACAAATAATTTATAGATTTATATAATGTTTGTAAATAAAAACATTACCCTTTTTTAACCACGCATGAGGGTAATTGACATCTCAATTGGTTGTCAAACCAAGGAGTCAACATGATAACAGAACACCTCGTCGATATATCCCGTCTGCAATTTGCAGTCACGGCGTTATATCATTTTTTATTTGTACCACTCACACTGGGCATGGTGTGGCTGCTGGTCATCATGGAATCAATGTACGTGATGACAGGCAAAGAAGTGTGGAAAGACATGACACGTTTTTGGGGCAAACTGTTTGGCATCAACTTTGCCTTGGGTGTCACCACTGGCATCACCATGGAATTCCAGTTTGGTACCAACTGGGCGTACTACTCACAATATGTCGGCGATGTTTTTGGTGCGCCGCTTGCCATTGAAGGCTTGATGGCGTTTTTTTTAGAATCGACCATGGTCGGACTGTTTTTCTTTGGTTGGGATAGACTGTCGCGCGGACAGCATTTACTGGTGACTATATTGATGGCACTGGGTACCAATCTATCCGCGTTGTGGATTTTGATTGCCAATGGGTGGATGCAAAATCCGGTTGGCGCGGAGTTTAATTACCAAACCATGCGCATGGAAATGACCGATTTTGCGGCAGTATTGTTTAACCCTGATGCGCAAAACAAATTTGTGCATACCGTCTCTGCCGGCTATACGGTGGGCGCGACCTTTGTGCTTGCCATCTCAGCGTGGTATCTGCTCAAAAAACGCGATGTCGAATTTGCCAAACGCAGCTTTCAAGTCGCGGCGGCATTTGGTTTTGCGTCGATTTGTAGCACCATCGTGCTGGGTGATGAGTCGGGTTATTCTATTGGCTTGGCACAGCAAACCAAAATGGCAGCGATAGAGGCGATGTGGGAAACCGAGCCTGCGCCTGCCAGTTTTAATTTGATTGCAGATATCAACCAAGCCGAGCAAAAAAACAACTGGGCAGTACAAATCCCGTATGTGATGGGCTTGATTGGGACGCGCTCGCTGGATACCCCGATTTTGGGCATCCATGACATCAAAATCATCAATGAAAAACGCATCATCAATGGTCAAAAAGCGGTGGTGCTACTGGATCAATTACGCAGTGCACCCCCAGGTTCAACCCCAAATCCTGTGACAGTGGCTGAATTTGAAAAGGTAAAAAAAGACTTGGGCTTTGGGTTATTGCTCAAACGCTATTCGCCTGATGTCAGCAAAGCCACGCCTGCCATGATTAAACAGGCCACTGATGCCACCATTCCACCTATTGTCCCGATGTTTTGGTCATTTCGTGCCATGGTGGGCTTGGGCTTTTTATTGTTGGCATTGTTTACGATTAGTCTTTGGTCAACTGTCAAAGGCAACTTTATCCAAAAACCTTGGCTGTTACGTTGGGCATTATTGATGCTGCCTGCGCCTTGGCTTGCTGCTGAATTTGGTTGGTTTGTTGCTGAGTATGGGCGTCAACCTTGGACGATTTATGGCATGTTGCCGACCTATTTTTCAGTCTCCAACATTAGCGTGGCGAATGTGTATGCCTCGCTGGCGGGATTTGTTGGTTTTTATACGGTGCTGCTGATGATTGAAATGTACTTGATGGTGAAATATGCCCGTAAAGGACCCGCAAGTCTAGGTACAGGCAAATACTACGGCGAAGACACTCACAAGGTTCATGTGAATCCTTCATTAAATTTGAGCCCTAAGACAGCCGAGGTGAATCATGTTGTTTGATTATGAAACACTCAAAATTATTTGGTGGTTATTGGTCGGTGCGCTGCTGATTGGGTTTGCTATCATGGATGGGCATGATATGGGCGTGTGTTCGTTACTGCCTTTTGTCGGCAAAGATGATGAAGAGCGCCGGGTGATTATCAATACCATAGGTCCGCACTGGGAAGGTAACCAAGTGTGGTTTATCACGGCAGGTGGCGCGATTTTTGCGGCATGGCCGATGGTGTACGCCACTGCCTTTAGCGGTTTTTATTGGGCTTTGATGGCAGTGTTGTGGGCGTTGTTTTTCCGCCCGGTGGGGTTTAAATATCGCAGTATGATACACAATCCAACCTGGCGAAAAGCGTGGGACTGGGGGTTGTTTGTCGGTTCATTTATTCCGGCTATGGTGTTTGGCGTGGCATTTGGTAATTTGTTTTTAGGCGTGCCATTTAGTTTTAATGACCATTTGGTATCGACTTACACAGGCTCTTTTTGGGCATTGCTTAATCCATTTGCCCTACTGTGTGGCTTAATCAGTGCGTCTATGTTGATTATGCAAGGGGGAGCGTATTTGGCGCATCGCACCCTTGATGAGGTACAAAATCGTACCATTAACTACGCTGCTATCAGTAGTCTGGTGATGGCGGTGCTGTTTGTGATAGCAGGGGTATGGATACAATCGATTGACGGCTATCATATCACCAGCCACATTGACCCCCAAGCCTTGCCAAATGTGCTCAATAAAGAGGTGACGCGTCAAGCGGGCGCATGGATGGCAAATTATCATCAGTATCCGCTGGCATGGGCATTCCCTGTACTTGGTGTCATCATGCCGCTTGTCACGGCGATATTGCTAAAAGCGCGTAAAACCTTGAGCGCATTTATCGCCTCCAGTATTGCTGTGCTTAGTGTGATTATGACCGCAGGGGTGGCGTTATTTCCGTTTATCATGCCATCCTCTAGCGACCCACGTTCAAGCTTGACGGTTTGGGACAGTGTATCGAGTCATCTCACCTTGATGATTATGTTGGTTGTCGTGGTGGTGTTATTACCGATGATTGTAGGCTACACCAGCTGGGCATATAACGTGATGCGCGGTAAAGTGACCAAGGCTTATGTTCGAGAGCAAGAGCATTCACTTTACTGACCCAAATCAAGGCAACTTAATAGGAGAACACAATGTGGTATTTTGCGTGGATATTAGGATTGGGGTTTGCGGTATTATTGGCGATTTTAAACGCGCTGTGGCTTGAAAATGCCGATGCGCGTGATAAAGCCTTTAATCCAAAAGCGCAGGATGATAATCCCACCAATGATGGTACGGTGACAGAAGGCAATCCCACTGAAGATATCCATAAAACAGGTAACACTTCAGATAACGAGTCCTTATAGCCATCAACCTCAACCATTAGCGCTTTAAGTCACCACGGCTTAAAGCGCTTTTTTATGCGCTTTCAAAACCCGCTATTTTTCAATTATTTTCTTATTTGGTACACAATTTGCATTCCCTGTCTTGGCAAAACTGATTAATACTTGAGCAATAATTTTTTATCGAGGGCATAAGGGCAAAAGGGCAAAAGTTTCATGAGAAAGTTAAACAATACGGTTCAACGGCATACGGGTAAACGGCTTAATAAAGCCTATAAATGGCTATTATCCGTGATGGTTTTTTATCAACATTCCTCGGTGTACGCTGCGACGCCCACCAATGAGCAGCTATATGACTACCAAAATGTGATGTGGGTAGTTATTGGCGGTTTGCTAGTGTTCTTTATGCAGGCGGGCTTTGCGCTCATTGAATCCGGCTCAGTGCGCAGTAAAAATACCGTGAATGTGTTGATGAAAAACTACACCGATATGGCGATTGGCGGGTTAATTTTTTATATTTTGGGCTATGGTTTGATGGCAGGCAACAACCCGACAGGTTACGTGGGCCAAAGCGAGTTTTTACCAGAACAGCTTAGCAATATGCAATGGGCACATTTGTTTTTCCAGATGATGTTTGCTTCCACCGCCGCCACCATTGCTAGTGGTGCGATGGCGGAGCGCATTAAATTTTCAGGGTATCTGATTGGTACGTTGATGACTTGCGGACTGATTTATCCAGTCGTAGCAAGTTGGGCATGGGGTGGTTATTATGGCGGTCAAGGCTGGCTTGCCCAGCTTGGATTTATTGATTTTGCCGGCTCTTCAGTGGTGCACTCTGTCGGTGGGTGGCTAGCGCTAGCGGGTATTATCGTCCTTGGACCGCGTATTGGTCGCTTTGCCCCTGATGGCACGCCGCGTTTGATTGCCGGTCATAATCTCACGCTTGTCACCTTAGGCGGCTTTATTCTATGGTTAGCGTGGTTTGGATTTAACGCAGGTTCTACACTGACCAGCTCAGGCAATTTGGGCAAAATCATGCTAAATACCCACCTAGCAGGGGTGAGTGCGGTGACGGCTTATATGTTGATTTCAGGGGTGATGCGTAAAGCAATTTTATTAAGTGATACGGTCAATATCAGCCTTGCAGGGTTGGTCGCCATTACCGCAGGCTGTGCGACCATGTCACCTGTGTATGCGATTGTTACCGGTGTGGGTGCATGTGTCTCGTATTTGGCAGTGAAGCAGTTGTTGGACAATGTTCAAATGGATGATGCGGTGTATGCCGTTGCTGTGCATGTGGGCGGCGGTGTGTGGGGTACGCTGGCAGCAGGGCTGTTTTATGAAGGTGATTTATTCAGCACCCAGCGTATCATCGTACAGCTGATGGGCATCGGGGCAATGTTTGTCTGGTCATTTGGACTGGGTATGGTGGTATATTTTGTGATTGAAAAAACCATCGGTCTTCGGGTACTTGCACAGCATGAGCAACGCGGGCTTGACTTTACCGAACATGCCGAAGGGGCTTACCCTGAATTCCAAGATAGCTTATTTAGTCAGCAAACGCTAACTGAGCGGCATTAGTTTTAAATTTTGAGGTGCCTGTATGCTCTGTCGTCACAGGTACCCGACCCAATACAGTCATTTGCGTCAATTGTAATTTTATTAACTTTAAATATTTGGCACCGTCATGAACAAAGAATCTACTATCAAATCTGCGTTAACACCGTTTTTAAAAGATGCTGATATACGTAAAGCTATGGACATCTTTCATAAAGATTATGCCGATATTACGCCTTACCAAATCCAGCGTTTTGTCCATGAAATTACGCAAGACAACGCAACCAAAGAATATCGCTCAAATATCCGTCGAAGTTTGATGAAAGCGCTGAGTGATTATCAAATGGGTGCAGTCAACCCCCAACCAATGACCCATGATATTCGTGATTTAGGGCAAAATAGCCCAGTAACTCACCCATTATCTAGTCAATTAGCTATCTCTAACCAAAGACCCGACCCACTATCTAGCCCAATATCTAAACCAACATCTACCCAAATAGCCGCCTTTGAGTTACTGATTGATAGTTTTATGGCGCAATTTTCACCATTATTGGGCAGCCAAATTTTAGACAGTGTCAAGCAGACGATTCATCAGCATCATAATTCATCAAAATCCCGTGGTTTTGGGCTATTAGCTCGCAAGGCAGAAACCAATCAGGCTTTAACCTTAACCATGATTCACTTTTTTGATCAGTTTTTTGATGGCGATAAACAAAGTGCGTTGACAATGTCGTTGACTGATGCGGATACAGCAGGATTTAGAACTATCTTATCGTTATTTTATCAGCAAGCGTGTCAATGGGCAGGCCCTACTGATGCAGATATTGCTTTGGCGCAGGCAAACAAGATTACCAAAGCCAAGTTTGACGTATCTTTGGTTGAAAAATTTATGTAAAAATGCCATTTATATAAACTACTGCGGATTGACAGTATCGTAGTACATTTTTATGCAGACCCAAAAATGCTAAATGGCAAGTTCCCAGTCCATTTTATTTTCAGGTCCATTTTAGAGAGTTTGGCGCTGTGCTTGATGCTGTATTTTAGCTTAATTTTATGAGACCAATTCTAGGTTTTATAAGATTAAGCTTTTTTTAACCGATAAAAATTTATTACAACTGGCCTCTCTCACAAGTTTTCGGAAAATATCATGAATCATCAAATTCAGTATTATGTGTACGCCAGTAAAATAAATTTGACCCAAATTTTTGACCAAAATCTATTCACTGACATGCGCGAGCAAGCCCAGTCCCTCACGTACATGAAGTGATGTCACTAATGGCAAAAAACCATTTGATTGACATGACTCCCCAAACAGGGAGTTTTTTCTCGGTGGTTTATCGGCATTTTATGGGGCAGAATAAAAAATATTTAATCATTCAACTGCTGATACTAGGTATGTTTTTCGTCAGTTTATTGTTCCTAAAAAGCAACTATTAATATCAAACATTGATTAACGCGATAGGGTATGAGCCGACAGTGACGACTACCAGATACCCAATAAAGACGTCGAAACAATTGAGTTTAAAAACTGCGTCGCTATCTTGCGCTTGCGTAAGCGTTTGATGGTTAGCCTTTTTTACTATCAGAGTGGCAAAAATTTACAGCTCAATTAACAACATAAATATCACCAACCATGGCACCGTGATGACGGTGAGTATGAAAAAAAGGTGTTTTTTGACATGGTGTTTGATGATGGCGCCGATATAGCTTCCCGCTTTGACCTGGTAGGGGGCAATATCAGCATCATCGCGCTCATAAAACGCGACCATATCATTGAGTAATTGCTCGACCTGTTCGGTCTGCCATTGGTAGGTTTCAAACTTTGCTAACAGCTCGCTAATCACTGGGGTTGTATGGGATATGCCGGGTGTCACGCATAGCATATCGCATTGCTTAAAGCGTTTAGCATGGGTGGCACCTTGATGGATAAGATGAATTTTATGGTGGCGTTTATCATGGGTGATAGCGAGGTACAAATTCGCTATATATAGTAAATCCTGTATTATAATGAACACAACTTGAACTTTCATAGATAGCACTATGCCAAACCTATACGACCAAGACTTACGCAAACGCACCATAGCCTACTGGCAAGAAACAAATAACAAAAGCAAAACAGCGAGAATATTCGGCATCTGTCGCAACACGCTTAACAGTTGGATAGCCTTGTACCACGACCAAGGCAATACCGAACCTAAGAAAGCACAACCAACGGGTGTAAAACACATCATAACCGACCTTGATAGCTTTGAACGATATGTCAAAGCTAAACAATTTGATACCGCTAAACAGCTACGGGAACAATATTTAAAAGACCATCCTGATGTCAGTATATCCTACAATGCGTTTGTCGATACCTTACATCGTATCAACTGGACATTTAAAAAAAGACCTTCACCTACAAAGAATCAGACCCCGTAAAACAGCAAGGTTTCAGCGTATGTTTAGCTATCATGGCTTTTTGGTTTGGTCTAACCAACATCCTATTTATGGATGAAACAGGCTTTTACCAAAGACAAAGCTATCATCGTAGCTGGTCACCGGTTGGCACACCTTGCTATGCTAAAATGGATGCCAATAAAGGCAAACGCTTAAATCTTATCGGTGCAATGAGTATGGCTGAATTTAAACTGATTGCGCCTGTGACCTTTGAAGGTGGGTGTAAGCGTGATACGGTAGAAAATTGGCTTCACACGCTTGGTCAATCTTTGCCTAAAGATGAACTCGACAGCTACCCACAGCGTTTTTTAATCATGGATAACGCGCGTTTTCATCGGGGTGGTGATTTAAAACAGATTGCCGAAAAATACAACTTAACGTTACTGTACTTACCACCTTATTCTCCTGAGTTAAATCCTGTGGAGCATAAGTGGGCAGTGGTTAAGCAAAAGGTAAAACTCTCGATTAATGACTTCGATTCGCTTCATGATTGTGTTAAATACTGTTCAGTTTAATTTAGCGTTTACTATACATTTCACTACCTTCCATAAAATGCAGAAAGCGACCATCTTTGAATAGGATAAAACCCATTATGCCGGTTTTTTGATTATTATCTCTGGCACTTTGATAAATCTGGGTAAATGTGCTGGGCTTTAAAGCGGCTGACCAAGTAAGCGAACTGGTATAAGTGAGGTAGTAAGTAGGGGGAGACATCATCGTAGAACTCCTCAGCCATACTCTTTATATGTTACTTTGAGTGTAGCATAATAATTTTTTAATGTTATTATTAATTTAGCATTATCTGTTTAAACTAAAGTATAACCCTTAATTCATACAAAAATAAATTAAAGTTTATAAATTTTTTTTTAGGGTAATAAATTTAATTATTTTTATGATGCTGTGTTTGCATATCTGTGATTAGCTCGTTTACTTCCGATGACTGCCAATAGGTTGGGGTAAACGCTTGAAATAGTCGGCTAATGGATAAATTATTCACATCCTTATCAATGTCAATACAGTACATATCCCATTTTTTGAACCGCGGCTGCTCCCAATGACCCTCGGTAATTATTTTTAAATTTTTATGGCGATAATCTTTCAGTAAATCTTGGTACAGGTGAGTGACCAATGCCTTATCCCCTTCCAAATATTGAAAAAAATGCCCATTTTTGAATAGCAAAAATCCTGTGATGTGTTGGGTATAATTGTTTTGCCTAGAAATCTGCTCGATAGTTTTGAAAGTAAACGGATTAATCGCGCCTAGTAAGGTGATTTTACTGGTATAGGTTAAATAATAAATAGCATTACACATAACGATATCCAACATAAGGTTACCGCTGTTACCAATTCACTACAGCGGGCATTTGATTAACGCTTATAAGCGATTATACTTAACAAAAAGCCATTTTCTTACATAAATATTTAATCATTTCAGATTTAACGTTCTGACTTAAAAACGTCCTGAATTGAAAACGTAATTGCTTAACAAAGATAAACCCTTAACAAAGAGAAACCTATGTCAAATTCATCGACCCACGCTACAAAACACCCGTCATCCGCCACCCTCCGCTTGAATAAATACAAACTTGGAACTGCTGCGGTTATAGCCCTTGTGGGGTTAAGTTTAACAGGCTGTCAGGCCATGGCGACAAAAAACGCACCCATCGCAGCAAAAGCTGATAGCAATAGCACTGTGTCAAATGGTATTAAAACCATCAAAAATATTGCCTATGGCACAGATACCCGCCAACAACTCGATATTTATACCCCTGCAGATGGTCAGCGTCACCCTGTGTTGATATTTGTATATGGGGGCAGCTGGCAACATGGCAAACGCCAAACCTATGGCTTTGTCGGTAAGCAGTTTGCCAAGTCGGGCTACACCACAGTGGTGGTGGATTATCGCTTAGCCCCTGCAAACGTATTCCCAGATTATGTGCTTGATACAGCCAGCGCCATGGGTTGGGTGTATCGCAATATCGCTCAATATGGCGGCAATCCTAATCAGCTGTTTGTCATGGGGCATTCTGCAGGGGCGTTTAATGTGGTATCTGCGGTGGATGATAGCCGTTTTTGGAAAACCTCCGGCATTCCCAACAAGGCAATATTAGGCGTGATTGGACTAGCAGGGCCGTATGATTACGATTTTCGTACAGGTACTACCAAAGTTGCTTTTCCAGCTAATAGCACCCGCCAGCAAGTGATGCCTGTGTATCATATCCGCCAAGATGTACCCCCGCATTTGTTGGTGACAGGTAGTAAAGACAGGCTTGTCTACCCACAAAATGCTGATAGCTTACAAAAAGCGCTGACCCAAGCAGGCGGCAACGTAGAACGGGTGCAAGTCCCTGCCACTCATGTAGGCGTCGTCATTGGTCTGGCAGCACCGTTACAGTCTTTTTATCCTACCTTTAATAAGGTCAATGATTTTATGCAGCGACATTTGCCAACAGCGCGCTGAGAAAAATTTCCAAGAAAAACTTTTAAGCAGCGGCAATTTTCACAGACGCATGCAGTCAAAGGCATACCACTGCTGAGCCAGTAGCCTCAAATGCGATAAGAGAGTCACAACCGAGTTGAGTTAACCGACTCGGTTTGTATTTTTATCCGATTATTTATGCCATTTGCTATCTAATCTTTACTGCATAGACAGCTGCTGCAACATAATGACGCTATTGCAGGTAGCTGCTATCAGCTTATAATAAATGGCATTGACTCGCTTATCATAAAAAAGTTCTCAATATCCTCATAACAACATAACGAACAGGACTTCCTGATGCTACCAATCAAAGACCCAACCTTACTCAAAACCCAATCCCTCATTGACAACCAATGGGTAGATGCAACGGATCGTACTACCATTGATGTCACCAATCCATTTGACAACCAAGTGATTGCCACCATACCCAGCCTAGAAAAATCCCAAGTCATCGACGCCGTCGCCATCGCACATAAAGCGCAAATAGACTGGGCACAAAAAACCGCCAACGAGCGCGCAGCTATTTTAAACAACTGGGCAGATTTAATCGACCAAAATAAAGAAGACTTAGCAACCATCATGACCGCTGAGCAAGGCAAGCCAATCACCGAATCGCGCGGTGAAATCGGCTATGCCAATAGCTTTATCCGCTGGTTTGCCGAAGAAGGCAAACGCATCTATGGCGACATCATCCCCACCACCAACAAAGACCTACGCTACGTGGTGTTAAAACAACCGATTGGCGTATGCGCAGCGATTACCCCTTGGAATTTTCCCGCCGCCATGATTACCCGTAAAGTTGCCCCTGCCTTAGCTGCTGGCTGTAGCATAATTGTCAAACCTGCCACCGAAACCCCATTGACCGCATTAGCACTGGGCGAACTTGCCATACGTGCAGGCTTACCTGCAGGCTTGCTACAAATCGTCACCGGTAAATCCTCAGTGATTGGTGAAGTGCTCACCCAAGATGAACGTATCCATAAACTATCCTTTACCGGCTCCACCGAAGTCGGTCGCGTGCTGATGTCACAATGCGCGTCCACCGTCAAAAAACTCTCAATGGAGCTTGGTGGCAATGCCCCATTTATCGTATTTGATGATGCCGACTTAGAAAAAGCAGCAAGTGGGCTTATCGCTTCCAAATACCGTAATGCCGGACAAACCTGTGTCTGTGCAAACCGCGTCTATGTGCAAGCAAGTATCAAGGATAAATTTTTAGCCATCTTCAAACAAAAAGTCGAAGCACTAAAAGTCGGTAACGGTATGACAGAGGGCGTAAATATCGGTCCGCTCATCAACCAAGGTGCATTAGACAAAGTCGAGCAGTTACTTGAAGATGCGGTGAACAAAGGCGCGACAATTGTAACTGGGGGTAAAAAACATGCAGCATCGGCGTTAAGTTTTGAGCCAACTGTTATCACGGGTATCACCGATGACATGGACATCGCCAGCCAAGAGATTTTCGGTCCGATTGCGCCCGTGTTCATTTTTGATACCGATGATGAAGTGATTGCCCATGCCAACAACACGATTTATGGACTAGCGGCGTATTTTTACACCCAAAGCGTTGCGCGTTCGTGGAAAGTGTGTGAAGGACTTGAATATGGTATGGTCGCCCAAAACACCGGGCTGTTATCAACCGAAGTTGCACCATTTGGGGGTGTCAAACAATCAGGCTTTGGGCGTGAAGGCTCAAAGTATGGGATTGAAGATTATGTGACTACCAAGTATTGGTGTATTGATGTGCAATAATAGTTAAATCGTCCAAGTTCATGGTATACATTGCCGTGACTGGGCGTGAAATTGAACGCGCTGATTTAGCTTATTGGTTTTTGCAATTAGTGCTTTAGTACTGTTACTCAGCGATATCAAATACTTGGCGCAGATATGCCAAAAAGGTATCGTTGTCGGTCATGGTTTTGCCTGGGCTGTCGGATATTTTGGCGACCGATTGCCCGTTACATTCAACCAGTTTAAGGACAATGTTAAGCGGTGTTTGCCCCATATCATTGGTCAGGTGAGTACCGATACCAAACCCAAGTTGAAAACGGTCGTTAAAATGCAAGTACAGCGCCCACGCCTTCTGCAAAGTCAACCCATCGCTAAAATTTAACATTTTGGTTTTTGGGTTGATTTTGAGTTGTTGGTAATGCGCGTAAGCTTTTTCGCCCCATTCATATGGGTCGCCACTGTCGTGACGCAGCCCATCAAATAGCTTGGCAAAATACAAGTCAAAATCTCGTAAAAAAGCGTCCATCCCGACTACGTCTGTCAACGCAATACCTAAGTCACCTCGATATTCTTGAACCCAAGCTTCGAGTGCCGCTTTTTGGAAATTACGCAAGCGCACATCGAGTGCCTGAAAGGCTTGCAGAAATTCATGTGCCATTGTGCCAATTGGGGTGATACCGAACTGTTTGGCAAAATACACATTGCTCGTACCGCGAAATATTTCCGGCACTGTCATCAACCGCTCAATCACTTGCTCTTGCCAAGCAACACTATAACGTCGACGCGTACCAAAATCTGATAGCAAAAAAGGAACGTCATAAGCCGCCATTTGGTGACGATAGTCTTGTAGCAGTAGCAGTTTATCGTTTAGCCGTTGTTCACCGACTTGCCAAGCCGATTGCTGGTCAAGGCGACTAAAGTACAGTTCATTGACAATCGCCAACACAAAGATTTCAAACATCATTGCCTGTATCATCGGGCCCTCAATACGAATGTCTAACCGACCTTCGGCATCAATGGTCGCTTTGATAAAACGCCGTTTGAGTTGAAATAATTCAAGATAATCAACAAAATCACTTTTGATAAAGCGCAGACCACGAAGGTATTGCAGCTCATCGGCTGTAAAACGTAGTTCACAAAGCGCATCGAGCTCGGCATTGACTCCATCGAGTAGCGTTGATAGGGGATAGGCAGTATCCTCAAGGTTGCGACAGCGAAACGCATAGACGCTATGCGTCTGTGGAAACTTGTGTAGTACCACTTGTAGCATGGTAAATTTGTATAAATCCGTGTCCAACAAAGATTTAATAATCGCCATCACCCATCCTAAATTATGTAACTATCGATATGAGTGACTACTTTAGCATTAAATTGCTTGGATTGTAGAAAATCTGACTCGGTGCTTGGCATTGCTTGGCATTATGGTTGGCTGGGCGTATCGACTTTAATTGTATTGACGGCATGGTATTCACGGTTAAAATACACCAAGCCTGTCTGGTCTTTGCCTTGTTGTATGGCTTCGATACGACAAATAAAAATCCCGTGTGTGCCGACTTCTTGGATTTGCTCGATTTGGCAATCAAAGCTCACCAAGGCATTGTCCAAAATCGGTGATTGGGTCATCAAGGTATGCCATGTGCCATGCTCAAAGCGCGCTTGCGCTTCGAGTTTTGATGCAAAAACCTCGGATAATTCTGCATGATGGTCAGCCAGCACATTCACCGCCAATACCTTGTTTTGCACAAAATTTTCATACGAGCGTGAGGCGGTATTCATACATACCAGCAAGGTCGGTGGGGTATCGGTTACACTGCACACCGCCGATGCAGTAAAGCCATGACGACCCGCAGGGCCATCGGTAGTGACCACATTGACCGCAGCCGATAACATCGACATGGCATTTTTAAAATCAGTAACGTCAACCATTGTTTTTTCCAAAGTACTTTTTAAATTATTAGGTCGTCCAATTGATGCGTGGCTAAATAGTCATTTCGGACGAGCTTGGCGCCTTGTGCTAAGGCAGACAGCTTGCCTTGTGCCACATGACGGGGGAGCGGCGCCATTCCGCAATTGGTACAAGGGTACAAATTTTTAGCATCCACAAATTGCAAGGCTTTATGCAGCGTCTCTGCCACTTGTTCAGGCGTTTCTATCTGATGCGTCGCCACATCAATCGCGCCCACCATCACTTTTTTGCCACGAATCAATTCGATAAGTTCCATCGGTACGCGCGAATTTTGACATTCTAGCGACACCATATCAATCGCCGATTGTTGCAGTTTGGGGAAAATGGCTTCATATTGTCGCCATTCACTGCCCAAGGTTTGTTTCCAATCGGTATTGGCTTTGATACCATAACCATAACAGATATGGACGGCAGTGTCACATTTCAACCCTTCGATAGCACGTTCGAGTGCCGCAATACCCCAATCATTAACTTCATCAAAAAATACATTAAAGGCAGGCTCATCAAATTGAATAATATCGACCCCTGCCGCCTCCAGTTCTTTGGCTTCTTGGTTGAGTATTTTGGCAAATTCCCAAGCCAGTTTTTCGCGGCTGCCGTAGTATTGGTCACTTAACGTATCAATCATGGTCATGGGGCCAGGCAATGCCCATTTGATAGGTTTGTCTGTGTGCTGACGCAAAAACTTGGCGTCCTTCGCAAATACCGATTGCGGGCGCGACACCGCACCCACCACAGTCGGCACACTGGCTTCATAGCGATTGCGAATTTTTACCGTAGCGCGATTGGCAAAATCAACCCCATCTAGATGCTCAATAAAGGTGGTGACAAAATGTTGGCGGGTTTGCTCGCCATCACTCACAATATCAATGCCCGCTGCTAATTGCTGCTGCAATGATACCAATAACGCATCTTGTTTGCCTTGGACAAGGGCGCTGTCTGTCAGCTTCCAAGGTGACCAAAGTTGTTCAGGTTCAGCAAGCCAGCTGGGTTTAGGCAGGCTACCTGCCGTTGATGTTGGAAAAAGTGTCGTCATTGTTTTCTCTTTGATTGTTTGGTGTCAGCAAAAACTGCTTAAGCGACTTATTAAGCTACTTGGGTTAAGCTACTTGGGTTAAGCTACTTGGGTTAAGCTACTTGGGAATTTAACCAGTTTTGTAATAAGGTTTGATAGGGTTTGATAAAGTGGGTTTCTGTGTATTGACCTTGTTGAATCGCCAGCTGGCTGCGCTCTTCACGGTCATACTCGATTTTGGTCAGTGAATAATCCTCATGATTTAAACTGGGCTGATAACTTTGACCTGCCACGCTATTGGCGTTATAAATCTCAGGACGATAGATTTTTTGGAACGTTTCCATCGTGCTAATCGCGCTGATAAGCTCAAGGTTGGTGTAGTCGTTGAGCAAATCACCTTTAAAATAAAATGCAAAAGGTGCCACTGATTTTGGCGGCATAAAATAACGCACCGATAACCCCATTTTGCTAAAGTACTCATCCGTCAGCGAATACGCGTCTTGTACATATTCAATGCCCAAAATTGGATGACAATTGGCAGTTCGGGTATAAGTCTTGGTGGTCGATACACTCAGACAAATCACCGGGGGTTTGTTAAATTGCTCACGATAGGCAGGCGAGTTCAACACATAATCAAACAACTTACCATGCAAATCCCCAAAGCGCTCGGGCACGCTAAACGATGGCTGGTTTTTGTTATGCGCCAACAGCCATACACTAAAGTCATAATCGCGCACATAGGAAGAAAAACTGTTACCCACGATGCCATCGATTCGCTGCTGGGTATGGGTGTCAAAGATAACGGTTTTTAAAATCTCAATAGCCGGAAAGCTATCTTTGGTACCCGCTATCTCAAGATGGGCAGATACAATTTCAAGCTCGACCTGATAGCGGTCGCCCGTCACATTGTCCCAATGTGCCAAGTCATTAAATCGATGGTTAATCATTTGCAGGGTATTGCGTAAGTTTTGCTTGCGGTGTTCACCCCGTGCCAGATTGGCAAAGTTGGTAGTCAGCCTAGTATCTTTGGCAGGTTGGTAGTTTTCATCAAATGCAGTGGTTTTGATATGACAATCAATCGGTAAAGTCATGTCTATAGTCTCCGTAACAGTCGCGCAAAAAATTTTCTTTTAGCACCCTACGATTACTAAAAATCGTCACAGCTAAAAGTACAAAGACAGTTATACGCTAAAATGAAGATGAATAAAAACGAATTAAAATTTAAAAATAATGAATTTTATTCATTTTAGGTTTTTTCTTGCATAAAGATTGGATTGCCACCCATGCAAAAAATGCCTGCCTTGCCAAGCCCGCTGAATCAATTGATAAGCAAAAAAGCGTCATTATCTGACCTTGCCGTAAACCTGCGACTTCAGGTGGTGGATATAAGGCAATTGCTTAACTCTATAAGATTTGCTATACTCATATCACTATATTTAATGTCTTGCACTCAACAGTTAAGTTAAGACTAAATTGCGAGTACGCAGTAACTTAACTGGTAAGGCACTCCAAACACACACTTAAGCTAATCCGTGTCTATTGACAATCCTAATGGTAGGATTAGTTTAAAATAAGAACCTTAAATGTACGGTGTGTCGTACGGGCGGTTGCCACTATTTAAGGTTTGCGGTGGGGCTTCACCGTCTTGCAGAAGGAATCCCCTCGCTTTAGGGAGGGGAGGAAGTCAATGGACAAGCGACTTTATGGCACAATTATATTACCATGGCAATATCATCTGTCATCATTCAAGCGTGCATCAAGCGATTTTCCTGTTATGCTATCTACCCCATCATCTGATAACAAATCGTCAAAACTATATATTAGGGTAGCGGTAGTTGGCATTGTTACTGCGTTGCATGGGCTGCTGCTATATCTATTTTTTCAGTACCAAACGCCATTAAAAATCAAACCGCAAACCACACAGCCGCTCGAAATTAGCTTTATCCAGCTGAAGCCTTACCCCTCACAAACCTACCATTCACAACCGCAGACTGTGGTTATCCATCATGCAGACCCTGCCAAACAACCTTATTTTAGCGATAACACACAAGCGGCTGATATTAAGGAAAAACCGTTCCCAACACCAAACCCTACACCCGCTAAACTGGTGAATCACCCAGCAAAAGATAATAACCACAAGCCAATCGAACTCAGACCAACGATAGATAATTCGACTAACCAAAAAAAAGCCAGTCAACTTAAAACTTCGTTATCTACAGCAAGTCAAAGTCAAAGTCGAAGTCGAAGTCGAAGCCAAACTCAACCCCAAAAAAAATCACAAGATATTCCTAGCGAGCCATTACTGAACGTGCGTGAAAATAACGCCAACTATGAACAACAGCAAGCGGCGCAAATAGAACGCAACATAAGTTCAAACACTAGCCAATCTCTTGCTCAACCCAAATCAGCTACTATCACCAACTCAGCTACTACTGACCAAAGCCATACCAATGCTGAGTATGCTTTAAAACCTATAACTCACGATGAGCGTGCTAAATCATCTGCTAAATCATCTAAAGACTCGATGCGCCCTCAAATAAAAAAAACGCCAAATCAGCCCGTTAGCCCAGTTATTTCAGCTATCTCCGCTGTCCCAGCTATTAATTCGTCACCAAAGCCAGCAACACCCATCACCTTTGGCAATGCGGATGCAAGTTGGCAGAAAAGACCTAACACGCAGTTACCACCCAATTTATCCCGTATTGTGACACTAAAACAGCTATCCAGCCTACAAGTAAAACTCAATGTCAATGCCCAAGGTGGCGTGGAAAAATGCAGGATTACGCAAACATCGGGTGATCAAGCGGTGGATAAATTTATTTGCCAACAAGTGCAAAAAGCCAAACTTTACCCAAGAAAAGCCAATGGCATCACGGTACCAAGCATTGGTAATCTCACAATAGCCCTAACCAATTTTGCAAATTAAACCCTACAATATGTCGTTGAAGCAGCATCTGTTTGATAATCATGAAGCGCTTACTGTATCAACAATTGATTAACTAGACACATAAAAAAAGCCAACCTGATGAACAGATTGGCTTTCATGTTATTGAAAGTTATCTTATTTCTTTTGGTAAGATAAACGTAAGCCGTATACCCAACCATCATTGTCTTGGAAATCGCCAACAATGCTACCATCAGGTAGTTTCGCTTTGGCATCACCAAACATTAAGTATTTAACGCCGCCTGAGATAGCCCATTCAGGTGTCAAATTGTATTTTGCTCCCAAACCCACATTCCAGTTACCCTCCACAGGTCCTAGAGAAGTGATGGGATTGCCTGCACCTGAGTCATAACCAACAGCGCCCGAAATAGCTAATTGTGGCGATAGTTTCTTACCTAGACCGACTTCAGCAGTCCAAGCGTCATCGTCATAAGAAACTAAATTTAAACCACTTGCGCTACCATAGATTTTTGGTTTAATCGCAAAATCGCTCCAAGGTACCCAACGTGCTTTTGCAGTTAAAAGGGTTGTTGGATTGAGACCTGTTTGGAAATCTAAGTTAACAGATTTTGGCGTGGTGATAGTAATTTCATTGGAGCCGACACCCGCTGCACCAAGTGCAGGAAGATTTTCCGTCATATTGACGTCGTGGTCGATTTCAGAGCGATAAGTTAACGCGGCTTTGAGGGCAATTTCAGGTTTTAAATAAGCAATCCCAGCCATCCAGCCATAAGCCGTATCACGCGTAATATTTGCATCATAGCCAGAGGCGGTTTTATAAGCGTTACCACGTAAGTGGACATCACCTTCTAAACGCTGAATCGTAGGACCGCCATAGATTTGAATATTTTTCTTTTCACCCAGTTTTACCCCCAACAGTCCTGTGAAATTTTGGCTGCTGAAAGAAACGTTGGTTGCACCTGTGACTTTAGATAAATTTTGTGAAGCCGCTTGTGCGGTAGATAAAGTCTTAACTGCTTGGTTACCAGCCGCAACTTGGGTAGTACCTGCAGCAATCCCTTGTTGAAGTGCAGTAATTTGTGGCGTTAAAACAGGCGCTAATGCAGGGTTAGCAGCCAAAGCAGCTTGGGCTCTCGCTAATTGAGTATTTGCTGCATCTAATCGCGCTTGCCCTGCAGTAACTTGATTTTGGATGGTTGAGATAGCGGTTTGCAGTTCTGTAGCATTGGTAACAGGCAGTGCAATACCTGCATTTTGCAATCCCGCTGCTGCCTGAGCATAGATACCATTCACTATAGAAGTTGGTGCACCAACAAAGTTGTTATCGCCAGAAAACTCAACATCGGCACCCCAAGGTTGATCAAAAAATGCCCCTACGCTGATGGTATCATTAACATCGGCTTTTGCGCCAAAGTTTAAAAACTGGTAATCATCCGCCATATCAGGGACATTGCGACCAGCGGTAAAGTTTGCGTCAGTTGTCGCAACTTTTGCGTTATCTTTACCTTCGATTGTTGGATCGATGGTAATGTGCTCAACATAGGCAAAAGTACCTTGCTCGGTAAAAGCCCAGCTTGGTTGGGTAGAACGGTCTAGACCGGCGGCGTTTGCGATAGAAACAGTAGAAAGCGTAGCAATGGCTAGCGCAAGAGAAGAAATTTTAAATGACATGTGAAGCTCCCTGTTTGATTTTAATCATCACGTCTAACAGCTAATTTAACAAAAACTTATTAGTAAATTAAAGTTGACGTAATACCTTCCTTTGGTTAGGTAAAGAATAATCAAAATTTTAACAATTGACAACCATAGAATCACATTTTTGTAAGAATTTATTGACCTGAACAGTCACAAAAAAAAGAGGGTGTTAACCCAATGAGTTAACACCCTCTTTTTACTGACTATATCTAGCTAAACAACTATCGACCGCGGTAAGTGATACGTCCTTTCGATAAGTCGTAAGGTGTCATTTCAACTTTAACTTTATCGCCTGTTAAGATACGAATATAGTTTTTACGCATTTTTCCAGAAATGTGCGCAATAATTTCATGCCCATTTTCTAAACGCACTTTAAATAATGTGTTAGGTAAAGTATCGACCACTTCGCCTTCAAATTCAATTACATCGTCTTTTTTTGCCATAATACCTATATCTATGAGTCAAATGTATAAATGCAGATTATACGCTGATGCGTGTGTTATCGCAACTTTTAACCCCCAAATCAATCAATTGAAAAAAACAGCTAAAAGATTTGCGCTCATCGTGCCCTTATTCAGGCAAATTTAGCCAAATAGGGGATAGCCTTGTTGCAGGTAACAGTGATTGAAATTGGGGTGGATACAGCGCATTGATAAAGTACAGCCCATCGGCAGAAGCCGTCGCTGCCGCAAGTGACCGATTTTTGCTAAGTAGCAATGCTTCAATCCATGCGACTGGCTTTTCACCGCGCCCAATTTCAAATAACGTACCCATAATATTTCGCACCATGTGATGCAAAAAACCATCGGCTTGGATATCTAGCACCAACAGTTCACCATGCGCAATCAATTTGGCAAAATGGACATGGCGGACAGGTTGATTAGATTGGCAGGAAGCGGCACGAAAACTGGTAAAATCATGAGTGCCTTCCAGATAAGCTGCTGCCTGCTGCATCAGTTGGACATTAAGCGGGGCGTATTCATGGGTAATTTGCTGATTGAGTATCGCAGGTCGAAAGGGGTGGTTGAGGGTAATATAGCGGTAGCGTCGAGCAATTGCAGAAAAGCGCGCATGAAACTCAGCGGGCATCACTTGTATCCAGCGCACCGCGATATCATCAGGTAGTAGAGAATTTGCGGCACGCAGCCAATTATAAGGCTGACGCGTGGCAGTGGTTTGAAAATGGGCAATCATATTTGATGCATGGACGCCTGCATCAGTACGACCCGCAGCGATGACTTCTATCGGTTCATTGGCTATCTTTGATAACGCTGCTTCAACATGCTGCTGAATACTATCAACTTCTTGTTGTCGTTGCCAGCCGCGATAGCGAGTACCAATAAATTCGATGCTGATCGCATAAGTATTTACAGTCATAAAAAAGCCAATTTTGTCAAAACCTACGATAAAAAGCCTAGTATAACAACTAATCAGTTATTAGGCGACGGTGTGGGTATCTTTTAGACAATGCGCCCAACGCTGACGGCGGCGAGCAGGGGTGTCATAACTGCCAATCAACCAAAGCAGACGCGCAAATATGGCAGGTAAGGTCAACCGCCCCGTCATCAAAACTTCACATTGAGCCAGCCATGCCCCCGCTTCATACGCTTGGCTGACGCCGCCATACGCGCATTGGGTCGTCACTGCAACCAGACAGCCTTGTTTTTTCGCCTGTAATAATTGGTTTTTAATGGATTCGGCATACGGCATATTGCCTGCACCAAATGCCAAAATAATGATGGCATCAGGTTTTTCAGACAATAAATTATCCAAGCGAGTGGCGAGCAACTGCGTATCCACGGGCGTCAAATAGAGTGTGGCAATGTTGGCATGGGACAAGCTGTCAAACACTTGCGGCAATTCACTTAACCGATCTTCTAGCCAAAGTTGATGCTGAGCCTGGGTGATTTTTGCGGTATAGCTATTGGCGGGATAACCAGCACGGTGGTGCCCCACAAACGCCATTAAATCATGGCTATGAATTTTTTGCACAGTTTGGGCAGGCCAATCTTCACCAGAAAAACAAACCCGCACCCCAGGCTCACCATGACGGGCTAATTTGCAGGCATCAAATAAATTCTGTATGGCATCGCTCTGCGCGTCGATGCGGTAATCGGTTAACACATTGCTATCAAGCAAAGGTCTCATCGCCCCTGTCACCACAATACTAATATGACTACCCGCAAAACACTCTGCCAAAAAAGCCGCAAGGTAGCTGAGCGTATCCGTGCCTGTTAGTACCACAAATTGGCGAAGCCCTTGCGCAATGGCTTGTACAATCAATTGATAAAAATGCGCAAAATCGGCAGGCGTTAACTGGCTACTGTCTTTAATGACATGGTTATCTAATATCCGCCAATCCACAGGGTCGTGTGCATGGTTTGGATAAGTGGCAAAATGGGTCTGTAAAATCTGTGATAACACAGGTAAAAAAATATCGGCATCTAAGCTAGCAAGCGGTTTGCCATAACTGCCAAAAGTGCCGCCCGCGTAGATGATGCCAATACCTGATTTGTTGATAGATTTACTCAATTGAAATTTTACTCATAAGGGTTGGCAACAGATAACTTATCAAGGACAGCGATTTCAATCGCTTCCATTTCATCTTGCTCAGCTTGCCCAAGTTCATGGTCAAAACCCAGCAAATGCAGCATCCCATGTACCAGCAAATGGGTCAGATGCTGCTCAATGGTCTTGCCTTGTTCAGCGGCTTGACTGACCACCACCGCATGGCAAATCACTAATTCGCCTAGCGGCAATGCAGGCAGTAATTCTAGCACAGCTTCAGGCAATTCACTGGCATAGGATAAAATATTGGTGGCGTAGTCTTTGCCACGCGCATCCAAATTGATAGCGCGAGCTTCCACAGGCTCCGTGACATAAATTTCTAATTCAACGGTTTTTTGAAAGATAAATTCACCCAGTTGATTAGGTATCTCGATAGTGTCTTGATGGTTTTCAAAATACTGCAGAACTTGTTGCAAAATAGCGACAATCTTGTCTTGTTGGTACAAGGCTTCAAGTTCGCCAAAATTTGGCAGCGCAATTAAGTCTTCAGCAAAACTAATTATCACTTGACTCATCGGCACTTGACTAAGCGGCGCTTGCGGCAAAGCGCCAGCTAAATCACCTGTTAAATCAATTTGGGTTGGCAAAGCTGATGACATAAGCTACTCCGCGATACCTATATCAATGGGTGCGTTATCAATCGGAGCTTTATCATTCGGTGCTTTATCACTCGGGGCGTTGTTATCCGTCACTCCGATAGCCGAGCTTGCGGCTTGTGACTGTGCTTGGATTTTTTCAAGTAGGCGCGATTGCTTTTTGGCTTCTTTAATCGCTTCTTGCGCTTCATCATATTTATCGTAGGCTTGCACGATTTTTTGAACCAATTGATGGCGTACCACATCTTTGCTATCAAACCGCGTCACATGAATTTCTTCAATATCCGCCAAAATTTCTAGCGAATGCCGCAAGCCTGACTTGGTGCCGCGAGGTAAATCCACCTGTGACATATCGCCCGTGATGACCGCCCGCGAGCCAAAACCCAAACGGGTCAAGAACATTTTCATCTGCTCGGGGGTGGTATTTTGTGCTTCATCCAAAATCACAAACGAGTTATTTAAGGTACGACCGCGCATGTAAGCGAGGGGGGCTACTTCAATGACTTGTTTTTCAATCAGTTTTGCCACTTTTTCAAACCCTAGCATTTCATATAAAGCGTCATAAAGTGGGCGTAGATAAGGGTCGATTTTTTGGGTCAAATCCCCCGGTAAAAAGCCCAGTTTTTCCCCTGCTTCTACCGCAGGGCGCACCAGCAAAATACGCTCAATCTCATTGCGCTCTAGCATATCCACCGCACAAGCCACCGCCAAGTAAGTCTTACCCGTCCCTGCAGGCCCTACGCCAAACGAAACATCAGAGAGTAAGATTTTTTTGACATATTGCTGTTGGTTGTAACCGCGTGGGATGATTTTTCCTTTACGGGTTCTCAAACTAATCGGGGTGAATTCAGTGCTATCTACGCGCTCGCTGCCATTTTCGCTAGCGGCATCATTCTCTAGCGCTAAATCTTGCTCACGGCTAAAACTCGTTTGCACGAGCAGGTGCAAATCTTCTGGCGAGATGACGTCGCTGCTTTGTGTTTCATCGGCAAGCTGTGCCAAGATACGCTCAGCACGCGCGACTGAATCGAGCTCACCTGAAATCACAAAATCGGTTTTGCGTTGGTGAATGTGGACTGACAGACGATGTTCAAGATACTTAATGTGATTGTTGTATTCGCCAAGTAAGGTTTTGAGTTGATGGGTTTTTAGAGATGATAAATCGACTGTTCTGCTGATGGTATCGCTCAAGAGTGCTTCCTTTTATGGGTTTTTATAGTTGTGATAAATCATAAGGTTGAGAGATTAGGGGAGTATGACAGTAACCAATATAATATTTTGGTACGTTGATACTATTATGGTAAATTTCGACGAGATTTCAAGGCACAAATACACATTTGGCAAATAAGAAAGCCAATAACATTAAGTTATTGGCTTTTTTGATATGGTGGCGATGAAGAGACTTGAACTCTTGACCTCACGATTATGAGTCGTGCGCTCTAACCAGCTGAGCTACATCGCCATGTAGGATAGACATTTTGTGTCTGTCTTGTGGTCGCATATTATGCGTATTTCGACCTATCTCGTCAAGGATAATCTGCAATTTTTTTCAAAAATTTAGCGTTTCGTCTGCACGGTGTATCGCCAATGTGTTAACGAGCATTTTTAAAAGCGGTTGCTGCTTCATCAAAACGTGCCATGACTTTATCAGATGCGGGCGTTAACAGCGACACCACATAGATGGCAATCATGCCTAAAATAAAGCCTGGTACGATTTCATAAAGACTACTATCGGTTAATGGTTTCCAAGCGATGACCGTCAACGCGCCTACAAGCATACCCGCCAACGCGCCTGTGCCAGTCATACGTCGCCAAAATAACGACATCAATACTACAGGACCAAACGCCGCGCCAAAACCTGCCCAAGCATACGAGACCAATCCTAACACTTTGCTGTCTGGGTTTTGGGCAATGACAATGGCAATCGCTGAGACCAAAAGCACCATGAAGCGACCAATCCAAACCAGCTCTTTTTGCGTGGCAGTAGGACGAATAAACCCTTTATAAAAATCTTCTGTAATCGCGCTTGAGCATACCAATAATTGACAGCTAAGGGTACTCATGACCGCCGCCAAAATAGCCGACAACACCACACCGACAATCCAAGGGTTAAATAACAATTGTGCCAAACCGATAAAGATACGCTCGTTATTATCTTTTAAAATGGCAGTTTGTTCAGGATGCACCGTCATATAGGCAAGCCCAAAATAACCGACCGCCACCGCGCCTGCTAGGCATAAAATCATCCAAGTCATACCGATACGACGAGCATTATTCAGTGATTTGACCGAATTTGCTGCCATAAAACGCGCCAAAATATGCGGCTGACCGAAATAACCCAAGCCCCACGCAGCCGCACTGATGATACCGACGAATGACGTACCAAACAGCAAGTTACCGTAGTTTTTGTTATTTGCCTGTGCCGCCATACTGACCGCCGCATGAATTTCATCCATACCGCCTAAGTTTAAATAAACCATGATGGGTGCGAATACCAGTGCAAAAATCATCAAACTTGCTTGAATAGTATCCGTCCAGCTTACCGCCAAAAATCCCCCAATAAAGGTATAGATAATGGTGGCAAATGCCCCTAGCCACATAGCCGTGGCATAGTCAATTTCAAACAAGCTTTCAAATAGCCGCGCACCTGCGACAATGCCTGAGGCGCAATAAATGGTAAAGAAAAACAAAATAATCGCCGCCGAAGCAATTTTAATCAATTTATTGTTGGCGCCAAAGCGGTGGTGAAAGTATTCAGGCAAAGTCAGCGCATTGTTATTAAACTCAGTATGCACCCGCAGTCGACCCGCCACTAAAAGCCAGTTAAAATACGCACCAATCACCAAACCAATCGCAATCCAAGATTCACTCAACCCCGATACATAAATCGCCCCAGGTAACCCCATCAGCAGCCATCCTGACATATCTGACGCACCTGCCGACATCGCGGTCACAAAACTGCCCAGACTACGACCACCCAAAATATAGTCATCAAAGTTACGCGTGGCAAAATATGCCGCAAACCCGATGCCCAATACCAAAATCAAATACAACGTAAATGTAATATAAACGGGTGTCATCCCATCACTCCTAAGGTCATCCCGATTCAAGGTAATAAAACCACTAAAAATTGATAGCAGTCATAGAGATTTTACGTGGCATCACACGCTAATCGACATCCTGATAGATACCATCTAATAACGAAAAGTCACATTGTAGAAAAATTTTAGGCATAAAAAAAGGATAATCGCTTTGATTATCCTGTTTATGGCATAAAATTGTCAACGCGCTAAATTTTGCGATACATAATATCGTAAATAGCGCGACCTTCCTCCATACCGCGTTTTTCAAATTTAGTCAGGGGGCGAAAATCGGGACGCGGTAAAAAGTTACCTATACCTTCGCTGTTTTTGCCTTCGACATTTTCAAACGCGGTTAAACTATCCATGACTTCAATCATCCAGTGGGCATAATGTTCCCAATCGGTAGCAGCATGGAACATGCCGCCTTTTTTAAGCACCCGTTCCACCACCCTCATGCGATCAGCACTGACAAAACGGCGTTTGTAATGGCGCTTTTTTTGCCAAGGGTCGGGAAAATACAACTGCAGCGTGTCAATATGCGCCGCCGGTAATTGCTGCATCAGGGCAATTGCATCGCCACTGATGAGTTTGAGGTTATTTAGACCGATTTCCCCTGCCAAAAATGCACAATTACCCAGCCCTGCTTCATGCACTTCAATGCCGATAAAGTTTCGTGTTGGGTCATTTTTTGCCATTTCCACCAAGCTTGTGCCCATACCAAAGCCAATTTCAAATGTCAAAAGCGCATCAGGGTTTGAAAATAGCTCACGCAAATTGGTTATGCCGCCGATATCCATTGCTTGAATTGCGTCCAAGTTGGGCTGGACAAAAAAATGAGCAAAGTCTGACTGTAACCCAGCTTCTGCCTTTTTGCCCACATGGGTTTTGCGCTTCATAAAAGTTTGAATGGCGCGATAGTGCGGGGATAAAGAGTTTTCATCACTCGGTTGTGGGGTAGTGGAGAGATTGGGAGAAAGCAATGGTGCATCGGTGCTAGCCGCATCGACTGTCTCAGAAGTTTGGGTATGTTGGGGTGTCGTCATTTGCAAAAATCGTAGTTGGTGTGATAAAGGGTGGTTGTGATAAAATTCGGCTATTATAAGTGAAAACCCCAAAAAGTAAAAACCTCAACAAGTGAAAACAACCAATGGATAATCCGTAATCGCCATGTTATTTCTTGAAAAAACATCACCGCCGCCATTTTGGCAGCCACAGCTGACTGATAAACAGCGTCTGATGTATGACAAAGCCTTTATCGGCAATCGTTCACAGGCGTATTATCTCAAGCGTTTTGCCCAGTTTGATCAGGCAGGGCGATTGACGGCAAAGTGGCATTGGGCAGGTTTTTTGATGACGTTTCCTTGGCTGTTATACCGTAAGCGATTTTTAGATAGCATTGTCTATTCGGTGGCGGGATGGTCATTTATTCAGCTCAATGTTACCATCATTTTGGTGGCGATAGAGTACTTATTGATACGCAATCTTGATGAAGCAATTCGTATGCCGCTACGTATTGGCATTGGGCTTGTGATATGGCTGTTTTGGTCGGTGATGGTGGCACGTTGGAGCGATGCTTATTATTATCGGATGGCGCGCCGTGAAATCGCCGATGCGATTGAAATGTATCCGCGGGATGAGGAAAAACAGCTGGCTCATATCCGCAGGCACGGCGGTGTAAGTTTAGTGGGTTTGGCGCTGGCGTTTGGGTTTTATGCGTTTTCTTTGTTTGTGATTCAAGTGCAGTTTTTGCCGATTTATGCTAAACAAAAAGCCAACGCCACGCTGTTTGAAGTGCTTGATATCGTAGAAAGCGCACAGGGACGGGTCGATGCCATCTACAAAGCCACCGGTCAATGTCCTGTCAATACACCGCTAAGCACAGATAACCAAAAAGTGGTGTTAAAAGTGCTGACCCAAGCAGAAAGCATTCCAACTGACAGTCATTGTATGATTCAAGCGACAGTACGAGGCGTGCCGTTTCCTAATCGCTGGCTCAATGGTCAGACGCTGACCATGTACCGTATTGGCGATAGCAAAGTCGATGGTAGTTGGGGCTGTATCACCTCACTTAATCGCAAGCAAATCCCCAAACAGTGTATGCTTGCCGAGCGCTGATAAAATAGTGGTGCTTACAACCACTAGCCAATGCGATGGCGGTGGTTTTCAAAAAAAACCGAAGCCTAAGCAACAGCCTAGGCTTCGGTTTTTATTTTTTTATTTATTGGTTTTATTTTGAGGTCAGCAAAATAACTTACTTCATCAACAACGCATTGACGCGTTTGAGATAAGCGGCAGGGTCGTCTAATTGACCGCCTTCGGCAAGTAATGCTTGGTCAAAAATCACTTGCGCGAGGTCATCGAACTGTTCTGCGCTTTCCAATTTTTGAATCAGCGGATGGTTTGGGTTGACTTCCAAAATTGGTTTGCTCTCTGGTACAGGCTGACCCATTTGTTTGAGCATTTGCATCATTTGTGGCGATAGTTCACCATCAGCGGTAACGAGCAGAGCAGGGCTATCCACCAAACGATTTGATACGCGCACGTCTTTAGCACGGCTACCTAACACGCCTTTGAGTTTTTCTACCACAGGCTTGAAGGTTTCTTCCGCTTTTTTGGCTTCTTCTTTTTCGGCTTCATCGGTCAAATCACCCAAGTCTACCGCGCCTTTGGCGATGTTTTGTAGCGGTGTGCTATCGTACTCAAACATAAAGTTCATTGCCCATTCATCAACGGGGTTGGTCATTAAGATGACTTCAATGCCTTTTTTCTTAAAAACTTCAAGTTGCGGACTGGCTTTGGCGGCGGCGAGGTTTTCAGCTGTTAGATAATAAATCGCCTTTTGACCGTCTTTCATACGACCTTTATAGTCGTCAAAGCTGGTGACCACATTGTCATCAGTGGTAGTGGCATAGCGCAATAATTTGGCAATTTTATCCATATTGCTTTGGTCTTCACCCAAGCCTTCTTTTAAAACGTTGCCAAATTCAGCATAAAACTGTTTATATTTTTCTTGCTTTTCGGCTTCATCGCTATTGGCTAGGCTAGCTAGCACGGTCAATATACGGCGGGCGTTACCATCGCGGATAGATTTGACATCGCGAGACTCTTGCAGGATTTCACGGCTGACATTGAGCGGTAAATCCGCGGTATCAATCACCCCTTTGACAAAACGCAGATACATCGGCAATAACTGCTCGGCATCATCCATGATAAATACACGTTTGACGTACAGTTTTAGACCGTGTTTTTGCTCACGTTGGTACAGGTCAAACGGCGCTTTTTTAGGGATATATAGCAGCTGAGTATATTGTAAACGTCCTTCGACACGGTTGTGCGTCCAAGTTAGCGGCTCATCATAGTCATAGGTAAGATTTTTATAAAATTCTTTATACTCTTCGTCTGTAATTTCTGAAGGTGAGCGCGTCCATAGGGCATTGGCTTGGTTGATGGTTTCCCATTCATCGGTGGTTATCATTTGACCTTGGGGCATCTCACCTTTGGTAGTTTCGCCTGCTTCTGAATTAGCAGTTTTTTGCGCTTCGGTTAATTCTTCTTCTTGCCAAACTTCTTTGCGCATTTGGATGGGCAAGCTGATATGGTCAGAGTATTTATTGACTAAAGATTTGATTTTTTGGCGGTCAAGGTATTTGCTGTGTTCATCGGTAACATGTAACATCACGGTCGTGCCACGGGTAGGCTTTTCGATGGTTTCGGTGGTGAATTCACCGGTACCGTCTGAAACCCAACGTACGCCTTGGCTGGCAGGCTCACCTGCTTTGCGAGATTCCACCGTGATGGTGTCCGCTACGATAAAACCTGAATAAAAACCCACCCCAAATTGACCAATCAAATTGCCGTCTTGTTTTTGGGCATCGGATAATTTTTCTAAGAAAGCTTTGGTGCCTGATTTGGCAATAGTACCTAAATGCTCTACCGCATCGGCTTCATTCATACCGATACCATTGTCGATAAAGCTGATGGTTTTGGCATCTTTATCAATATCAATGCGAATGCGTAGTTCACTGTCACCTTCATACAGCGCGTCGTTTTGATTGCCTTCAAAACGCAACTTGTCACAGGCATCAGAGGCATTTGAGACCAGCTCACGCACAAAGATATCCGCATTTGAATAAAGCGAGTGGGTGACTAGATGTAATAGTTGCGCGACTTCAGCTTCAAAGCTATGTTTTTTTGGCTCAGGTTTGTTTGAATCTGCCATAATAATTAACTCCTAAAATAAGAATAAAAATAATTAACCCAATTTATGATGGTTCGTTGTCATAGTTAGGGTGAGTCTAAAACTATTTCAAGCACAAGCGGCACAATTTTTTAATTTTTAAATAATGAAAAAAATGATACAAGCATTGTTTAAATAACCAATAATGAAATGACCAATAAAAAGCCGAGCAGACTTATACCCGGCTTTACTTGCCATCTATCCGATGCTATATCTCTGTTAAATCTTGGATTCACTAGGATTACGCAGTTGGGGTGAGCGCAATGCTTTGGGCAAGCTAAAGGTCACGTTTTCCAAAATACCGGATAATTCTTCAGGTTTTTCGCCGCCCCAAGATTGTAAGGTATCTAACACTTCTTGAATCAATACTTCAGGCGCCGACGCACCCGCAGTCACGCCTACCGTATCCACGCCTACAAACCAGCCTTTTTGCATTTCGCCGGCATTATCAATCAAATGCGCTTTGGCACCCAAGCGCTCCGCGAGTTCACGCAAGCGATTGGAGTTCGATGAGTTGGGTGAGCCCACCACTAACACCACTTGACAACGCGCCGCAAGCTCCTTGACCGCATCTTGACGGTTTTGGGTGGCATAACAAATATCATCTTTACGCGGCGCATGGATTTTGGGGAATTTATTTTTTAGCGCATCAATCACTTCTGCGGTGTCATCCATCGATAGGGTGGTTTGGGTGACAAAAGCCAAATCAGTATCAGTCGGTAGGTCAAGATTGGCAACATCCATCACATCTTCAATTAAGTGAATACGTCCACCGTATTGTGGATCGAAGCGCCCCATCGTGCCTTCAACTTCTGGGTGACCTGCATGACCAATCAACACCGCATCTACGCCTGTTTTGGCAAATTTATTGACTTCGATATGGACTTTGGTAACCAGTGGGCAAGTGGCATCAAACACCGTCAAATCACGGCGCTCGGCTTCATCTTCCACCGCTTTGGAGACGCCATGCGCTGAAAAAATCACAATCGCCCCATCAGGCACTTCATCCAACTCTTCGACAAATACCGCACCGCGATTGGCAAGGTCTTCTACCACAAACTTGTTGTGTACCACTTCATGGCGCACATAAATAGGCGGTTCAAAGCGCTCAAGGCAGACATTGACGATTTCGATGGCTCTATCGACCCCAGCACAAAAACCACGAGGATTGGCGAGTAAAATTTTCATAACGCAGTTCTTCAGTCATTGATGATTCATGTGGCTAGTTTACCATGAGTTCATACACGCAAAATATGTTAAACGTAAAAAATCAGCGAATCGCTATTCAAGGGCTAAATTACGCAGAAATTGTTAGCAAAAATTGCTAAAATAGCCGATTCAAAAATGGCTACTACTTACTTCATCAAACCCCTAAGGATATGTCATGACCAAAGGCTCATTATTTATCATCACCGCAGCAAGCGGTACTGGCAAAACATCGCTGGTCAAACAGCTGATTGCAACGACCAATGACTTGGCGGTTAGTATCTCGCATTCGACTCGCAAGCCGCGTCCTGGAGAAATTGATGGGCAGCATTATCACTTTGTCAGCCGCGAGATATTTGCTGATATGATTAAGCAAGGTGAGTTTTTGGAGCATGCTGAAGTGTTTGAAAACTACTATGGCACCGCCCAGTCCACAGTAGAATTTATGCTGAGCAATGGCTTAGACGTCATCTTAGAAATCGACTGGCAGGGCGCGCTGCAAGTGCAAAAATTGCGTCCCGATGCCACGACCATTTTTATCCTACCGCCTGATCGCCAATCGCTGCGCCAGCGGCTTTCCAATCGCGGACAAGACAGTCAAGAGGTGATTGAAAAACGTCTGGCCGGTTCGGTCAATGAAATGTCGCAATACGTGAATTTTGATTATGTGGTGATTAATGACAATTTCGACGTGGCATTAGCGGAGTTAAAATCAATCATCATCGCCAATCGTTTGACTCTCGCTAAACAGCAAGAGCGCCATGCTGGCCGTATTGAGCAGCTATTGTCTGAATAAATCATCAATAGCCTGTAAATAATTGAATAAGCGCAACCAGCTAATAAAACGCACTAAAAATCTGCTGTCTTAGCCACCCATACAGCGGGTCAACCTGTTGTTGTTGGTGCCAATAGCCGTGTAACTCGATATGGGTCAAATCAATCGGCAAATCCAAAATCTGCCAGCCTTGGGCGGGTGGCAAAAATGTGGTGGCTAATTGACGCGGCAACGTGAGCAATAGTTTGTCTTGTTTTAGCAATTGAAAAGCAGTGGCATAATGCTGACAACGGATTTTACTCTGCCGCTGCCAACCTGCTTTGGACAATAAACTATCTTCAATCGACAGACCTAGCCGCCGTGATGACACAGTTATATGTTGACTGGCAAAATACTGAGCTTGGGTGATAGTCGGTTCGTTCGCTAATTCAGCGGCAAAATTTGGCGCATACAACAACATCACAAACTCATCTCGCAACAAAGGTTGATGCACAATCTCACTATCCACCACCCGCGCCACATCAATGGCAAAATCCACTTGACCTACTTTTAGCTCATGCGCAAGTTCTGAGCGATTGAGCCGGCTACTGGTGATTTGGCAATTGGGCAAAACTTGATGAATTTGGCTGACCAATTTGTTAAACACAATCAATTCAATTTCATCGTGCATGGCAATCGTCAACGTGGCAAAGCTCTGCTGCGCCATCTCGCCAAGTTTGCCCTCGCTCAATAAATGGTTAGTTTGAAATATTTGTTCAAGATTTTCAAAGCTTTGTTTGACGGTGGGATAAAGCCGTTTGGCATACAGCGTGGGGTGCAGCTCACCTTTTTCCCGATAAAAAAGTTCGTCCCCCAATGATTGGCGAAGACGACCTAACGCATGGCTAATGGCCGATTGGCTTAAATGCAAAGCTTCTGCGGTATGGGTAAGATTTTTAAGCTCAAAAATATAAATAAATAGCCTAAGCAGATTTAAATCAAGCTGCTTTAACGGGTTTTTACGCAACATTTGGATAATACCTTACAAGTGGAGGGCGGTTGTTTGCACAATAATTTGGCTAAGACATCCCGGTTGTATGAATTTTATTCATGATATTGTACTAATTAAAATCATTTTATTCATGATAATAAATCTGTTAAGCTGATTCAATCATTGTTTTAGTCAAAAAAGGACAAGGCTCAATGGAATTCCAACTTAGCGATAAAGCAAAAGATTACATCGCCCGTACCAAAGCATTTATTCAAACCGAAATCGAACCGATTGAAGCAGAATTTTGGCAAGCCGCGCATAAGCTTAATCCCACAGGCGATTGGACGACTTGGCAATGGCCTGCCAAACTTGAAGAATTAAAAACCAAAGCCCGTGCGCAAAATCTTTGGAATATGTTTTTGCCAGATGAGCAACTCGGTCAAGGATTAAGTGTTCAAGAATACGCCCATATTGCTGAGTTGTCTGGCAGAAGTCTTATTGCCCCCCATGTGTTTAACTGTAATGCGCCCGATAGTGGTAATATGGAATTGATTTGGCGCTACGGTAACGACGCCCAAAAACAGCAATGGTTAACGCCGTTATTGGCAGGCGAGATTCGCTCCGTGTTTGGCATGACAGAGCCTGCAGTGGCCAGTAGTGATGCCACCAATATGCAAGCCACGGCGATTGTCGAAGGCGATGAAATTGTGCTCAACGGTCGCAAATGGTGGTCTTCAGGTTTGGGCGATCCAAACGCTAAACTTATTATTTTTATGGCACACACCCCAGATGAGACTAAAGATCGTCACCATCAGCACACCATGGTGCTAGTACCTATAGATGCCAAAGGCGTCAAGATTGAACGTATGCTCAAAGTGTTTAATGATTATGATGCACCGCATGGACATGGCGAAATGCGTTTTGACAACGTGCGTGTACCGCTTAGCAACGTCATCGGCGGGGCAGGCGAGGGATTTGCGATTGCACAAGGGCGCTTAGGACCGGGTCGGATTCACCATTGTATGCGCTGTATTGGCGCGGCAGAAAAATCGCTTGAGCTTGCCATCGATCGCGGGCTAAGCCGTAGTGCATTTGGCAAACCGCTGCTTGATTTAGGGGGCAACCGTGAACGTATCGCTGATGCCCGTGTCAAAATTGACCAAGCGCGTCTGTTAACCCTGTATGCTGCCTATAAAATGGATAAACTCGGTACCAAAGCGGCGTTGACCGAAATCTCAGCGATTAAAGTGGTCGCCCCAACGGTACTCCAAGAAGTCGTCGATATGGCGATTCAGCTGCATGGGGGGATGGGTGTGAGCCAAGACACGCTGTTGCCGATGTTCTTTAACCAAGCCCGTAGCCTACGCCTTGCCGATGGACCTGACGAAGTGCATAAAGGCATGATTGCCAAACTGGAAGTGAAAAAACGCCAACAAGCGACGACCAAATAACTAATAGCTAGTTAACAAAAAAGATAGCTAGCTAACAAAAAAGACGTAATATTGAGTTACGTCATTTTGTTATTTGACCTCGTTAAAAATACAAGTTAAAAAACAAGATAAAAAACAAGGATGAAATTATGCTTGATACTACAAACCCAGTACGCAAAGGCGAAGAGATTGACAGCGACGCGGTCACCGAGTATTTAATGAGCCAAGGCATCGCTTTGCAAGGTCAGCCAGAAGTCACCCAATTTTCAGGGGGCGCATCCAATTGGACATACCGCCTAAAGTATGCCAACCGTGATTTGATTTTACGCCGCCCACCCAAAGGTACCAAAGCCAAATCCGCCCATGATATGGTGCGTGAGTACAAAGTTCAAAAAGCACTGCAATCACAATACCCACTGGTACCTAATATGGTCGCGCTGTGTACCGATGACCGCGTGATTGGTTGCGATTTTTATGTCATGGATCGCATCGAAGGCATTATTCCCCGCGCCAATTTGCCCAAAGCATTGACGTTAAACGAACAGCAAGTCAGCGAGCTGTGCAGGCAGGTGGTCGATGCGCTAATTGATTTACACAAGGTCGATTACACCCAAAACCCTGATTTGGTGGCACTTGGCAAAGGCGAAGGCTACTGCGAGCGCCAGGTCATGGGATGGGATAAGCGCTATGAGCAAGCCCGCACGCCTGATGTGCCTGATTTTGCCGATGTGCGTCAGTGGTTAAAAGCCAACACCCCAACTGATGTCAAAACTAGCGTGATTCATAATGACTGGCGTTTTGATAATGTGATTTTGGACCCAAACAATCCAACCAACATCATTGGCGTGCTCGACTGGGAAATGGCAACGATAGGCGACCCCTTGATGGATTTGGGCTGTGCGTTAGCTTACTGGATTCAAGCCGATGACAATGCAGTAATGAAAGCTACGCGCCGTCAGCCGACCAATCTGCCAGGCATGATGACGCGTGCCGAAGTGGTCGAATACTACCTGCAAAAAACAGGGCTGAAAGTGGACAACTGGCGCTTTTATGAAGTATTTGGGGTGTTTCGTTTGGCAGCGATTGCGCAGCAGATTTATTACCGTTATTATCATCAGCAGACGGATAATCCGGCGTTCAAAGATTTTGGCGTGATTGTCAACGCCTTGCACGACCGCTGTGTCGAACTTATCGAAAAAAATAACAATAAATTATAGGGGTTTTCATGAAACTCATCAGCCTTGTCCGTCATGGGCAAGCGTCATTTGGCGCAGACGATTATGACCAACTGTCCCCAAAAGGTATCGCTCAGACCCAGTGGCTTGGTGATAGTTTTCGCCAGTCAGGTCGGCAAGTGCACGCGCTGATGTCAGGCAGTATGGCGCGGCAAAAGGACAGTCTCAAACATTTTTTAAGCCATTATTATGTGACCCGTGAAGGTATCGAACTGACCGAAATCACCCACCATGTGCAAAACGCTTTAAAAAATCAGGCAAATCCCAGTTTGACCATGCCGCTATTGCTCGGTGAAGATAGCAGTTTTAATGAGTTTAATCATGAGCAAATCTTATATAAGGCGGGATTGCCATTTGCGGATAAAGCCAGTTTTATGGCGTATTTATCCAGTCAAACACACCCTGAGATTAGCTTTACTGAGATTTTTACCCAAGCCATGAGCCGTTGGCAAAGCGGTCAGTACGACAGCGACTATGATGAAAGTTGGCAACACTTTTTGCAGCGCACTTGGAACGGTTTTGAGCGTTTGATGGCGCAAACTGGCAAGCATGAACATGCGATGGTATTTACCTCAGGTGGCGTGATTGCCAGTATCATGCAGCAAGTGATGAAACTATCAGATGTCCAAGCTTTTGATTTGAACTGGCATATCGCCAACGCCAGTGTTCACCAATTTCGCGTGAGTGAGCAAGGTGTTTTTTTACAGACCTTTAATGAGTTTAGCTATTTGTATAAACAAGGCGAGCAGATGGTGACTTGGCGCTAAAATTTAGCTTATCAGTTTAACGTTTAAAAAAATTTAACAAATAATTAAGGATGAAATAATGCAAACACTACCGGAATTACTGCAGCAAGTTCAAACTACAATGACACCCCCCAACACTGACTTATCCTCTTTTATAGATAACCAAGTGGGTAAGGGTAAAACCATTTTGATTACTGGCGCAAGCTCGGGGCTGGGGGCAGGCATGGCGACCCATTTTGCTCGCATGGGCTATAATTTGGCAATTTGTGCGCGCCGCACCGAACGCCTAGAACAACTCAAAGCCAACCTATTAGCGGATAGTCCGACGGTTAAAGTCAGTGTCAAGGCACTCGATGTGACTGATTATGCGCAGGTTTTTAAAGTGTTTCATGAATTTGCCCAAGAGTTTGGCAAGCTTGATCGTATCATCATCAATGCAGGGGTCGGCGAGGGTCGCCGTATTGGCAAGGGTAATTTTGAGATTAATCGCAAAACTGCCGAAATCAATTTTATCTCAGGTCTTGCCCAGTGTGAAGCGGCGATGGAAATTTTTCGCGCCCAAAATAGCGGTCATTTGGTGGTGATCTCAAGTATGTCGGCGTTCCGTGGTCTGCCAAAACATATGTCAGTGTACGCGGCAAGTAAATCAGCGATTGCACAGCTTGCTGAAGGGATTCGCGCCGATATGCTGCTCTCTGATTTACCGATTAAAGTGTCAACGATATATCCAGGGTATATACGCACTGAGATTAACGAAGGCGCTAAACCGTTACCCTTTGAAGTGAGTGAAGAAATCGGCACCAAAGCATTGGCAATTGCGATTGAAGGTGAGCCTGATGAAGCGTGCGTCCCTGAACAACCGTGGACACTGATGAGTGATTGGATGAGAAACGCCCCACTGACATGGGTCAATGGTTTGGCATAAACCAAAAAGTCGTAAAAAACCCAGATGAGACCTTGCGCTAATTTGGGTTTTTTTTGTCTTCACATTGGGTGTCTTGATATAGGGCGTCCTAATATAGCGCATTGCCAGCCTGTATATTTGCGTTTGGCGACAGATTTGACATCACCGAGTAGAAGGCGGTTATAAAAAATAATGAGTATGAAGGGCTAAAGGGTGTCAGTCATCGTTAACCCTATCGCCATCCTTGTTTATCTTATGTATTTAACGCCTATAGCGATATTTGCAGTAGGCTAAACAAGGGTCGTAATGATAAAATCAGCGACTCTTTGATGATTTTTTATTTATTGTTACGATAACTGAGTGGTACAGGCAACCAAACGATGAAAAAACTTGAAAACGCGCTACAAAAAATTGATAAGTACGGTCAATTTGTGATGAACAAACTGGTCAATCGCCGTTCATTAGCAGAGCTACAAGGTATCGGTCAAGGCAAAACCGTATTGATTACCGGTGCCAGCTCAGGGATTGGGGCGATGATGGCACGCCGATTTGCTTATCTAGGCTATGATTTGGCAATTTGCGCCAGACGAGAAGAGCGATTAAATGCGTTAAAGCAAGACATTGAAAGCAAGTACCCTGTCAAAGTCTCTGTCAAAACTTTGGATGTAACCGATTATAATCAGATTTTTACGGTATTTGATAGCTTTGTGAGTGACTGCAAAACCCGAGGTAAAACGATTGATAAAGTTATCGTCAATGCAGGGGTGGGCGATAGCCGCGTCATTGGTCATGGACGCTTTGAGACCAATCGCCATACCGCTGAAGTCAATTTTATCGCGGCGATTGCCCAGTGTGAGGCGGCGATGAAGATTTTTCGCCAGCAAAACAGCGGTCAGTTGGTGGTCATCTCAAGTATGTCAGCGGTGCGCGGTTTGCCCCGTCATCTTACCACCTATGCCGCTGCCAAAGCGGGACTGGCAAATTTAGCCGAAGGCATTCGCGCTGATATGATGCAGGAAAAACGTCCGATTACTGTCACCACGATTTACCCTGGGTATATCCGTACTGAGCTTAATATCGGTGCCAAATATTTGCCGTTTGAAAGTACAGAAGAAGAGGGCGTCGAAGCGATTGTCGAAGCAATTGAAGCCAAAGTGGATGAAGCCTTTGTCCCGGCATGGCCTTGGCTACCGATTGGGATTGGTATGAAAATATTGCCGCTCAGGGTGATGACCAAATTTTTATAAGCGCATTTTTAAAAAAATTTTAAACTCTCAGCATAATCAAAAACGCCTTATTAAAAACGCCTTGGCAGCTGATGGCTTGTCAAAGCGTTTTAATACCGTTACCAGTCAACGTGCTGCCTAGTTGACTGGCTATTTGACCAAAGGCATAAGTGCACCATAGCCTGCGGCTTGCATGTCTGCCAACGCGATAAACTGTAGCGCATCGCCATTGATGCAATAGCGTAATCCGCCTTTATCCTTGGGACCATCATCAAACACATGCCCCAAATGTGAGTTGGCGACCCGTGAGCGCACTTCCGTTCGTGTCATGTTAAAACTGCTATCGGTTGAGGTGGTAATGACGTTTGCGCTAATGGGTTTGGTAAAACTCGGCCAGCCACACCCCGAATCATATTTATCCGTGGATAAAAACAAAGGCTCGCCACTGACGATATCCACATATACACCTTTAGCAAACAAATGGTCATATTGATGGCTAAAAGCGCGCTCTGTAGCTGCGTTTTGGGTGACGTCATACTGCGCTTGAGTTAACCGACTTTTTACATTTTTATCGTAGTTTTGATAGCGGGTAGGATTGAGCGCCTCGGTGACTGTCGTGGCAGGCGCTAAGGCTTTGATAACGGGGATTTTTTGATTGGCAAGGCTAATATCAATATGGCAGTAGCCATTGGGGTTTTTGCTCAGATAATCTTGGTGATAATTTTCTGCGTCATAAAAATTCGCCAAGGGTTTATTTTCTACCACGATTTTTTGCGGATATTTTTTTGCCAAATCGGCAAGGGTTTTATCAATGATTGGCTTATCATTGGCATCGGTATAATAAATGCCGGTACGATATTGCGCCCCGCGATCATTGCCTTGTTTGTTGAGACTGGTCGGGTCAATCACTCGCACATAGTACGCCAAGAGGGTCGCAAGATTGGTTTTATCGATATCATAGATAACTTTGACGGTTTCTGCGTGTCCTGAGCCTGCTATTACCTGCTCATAGCTGGGGCTGGCGCTATTGCCATTGGCATAACCTGATATCGCATCAACCACGCCATCCACGCGCTCCATATAGGCCTCTAGCCCCCAAAAACAGCCCCCCGCCAGATAGATAGTACGCGTGCGAATCGGGGTTTTACCATCTGCTTGATAATACACACCGTTATGGTTAATCGGTGCTAAAGCCTTGATGCTAGCAACTTGTTTGTTAGTTTGGTTATTAGCCTGCTCATCAGCTTGGTCAGTCTGGCTAGGCGGAATTTTTGCTTGATTCAGGGCTTTTAGCTCTGCAAAGTCGTTGCTAGCATTGTCTGACAAGGCTTGTATTTGTGCGGGGGTAAGATTGCCTTTGACCAGTTTTAATAAATTACCTTGTTTATCCAAAATCGCAAAACTGGGATAGACTTGCACGCCAAATTGTTTAATCAGCTTTCCATTGTTATCCATAAGCACCGGTAGGTTAGCATAGTGTTTGGCAAGCACTGTGTACCAAGTTTGAAAATCTTTGGGGGATTTTTCACTCAAATGACCTGGACTGACCACGCTGACGACATTCATATTGGGATACTGCTTTGCCCATGCGTCGCTTTCTTGGAGCGTTGCCAAACACAGCGGGCACCAGCTTGCCCAAAATTTCACCACAGTTGGCTTGTTGGGGTCAATCACATGACGACCCATTTTGCCTAATTTGGGATTGATTTGGCTCAAACCTTCTAAGGTCGCTAACGTATCAGTCGGCAATACATCCGCTTTGCTAGCATCACGCGCAGAGCTAGCGTTTTCTTTGGCATTCATTTTTTGACAACCTAGCAACAGCAGGCTACTGATTAATAGGGTAACGGTTAAATTCTTAGCACTTTGAGGAAAATTGACCACGGCACATTTCTCATCTATTTGTAAAGCGTCAAAGATAGCTGTGAGTTGGCACTCAAATAAATTTTTGATTACAAACATAAAGTGAGCCTTTATCTGATTGTAACTGAATCAGCAAATAAGCACACTTTAAAGTTTTAAAAATTAACATTAAAAAAATTATGCCATCATCCATAGGGTTTAAAGAGAAAACTTTTGGTGCATTGATGGTTATCCTAGTATTGAGATTTATTTTTGACACGTTAATTCGCTCAAAGTTTGCTCAAAGTGCGGCTGCTTCATGCTAAAATCTTGTTTTATGGTACGTCAAAAGTTTGTCCATGCATCAAGCCATCAAGAACGTCGCAAAAGCCCCCATGATTGCTCGCTATACCTGGTTAGCTATTATGGTCGCCGCCCTGATTTGTGCCGACCAATGGGGCGTTGCCAAACAGCAAATCAATCATCTGCTCACGATTACCATTATTTATGGGGTCAGCGTTGAGCTGACTAGACGCCTATTGGTTATTCGACACTTTAACCCCCAACACTCTTGGCTCATGTTGGCGGGTTTTATCGGGGATTTACTGGCATGGTCAGCCTTTATTTATTATTCAGGTGGTGCAGCCAATCCGTTGATTACCTTATTTTTGACGGTGATTGCCGTGGCGTCTATGGTGATGCGAACCGTGCACATCATCAGCTTGTCGGTGCTGTCAGTTGGGCTATATACGCTGTTATGGTATTGTTATGTGCCGCTGACCCTTAGCCACCATGATCATGGGGTGGGTCAAAAACTCCATTTACTGGGTATGTTTGGGGTGTTTATTTTCGCGGCAATCATGTTAACTGCCTTAACGGTTTATTTTAAACAAGCGATGAGCCACAGTTATCAGGCGCTTGAGCAAGCACAGCAAGCCATTCACCAACAACGTCGGTTGCTTGCTATCAGTAGTCTTGCTGCCAATATCGCCCATGAGATGAGCACGCCGATTGCGTCGATGCAATTACTGAGCGATGACATTGCCCAGCAATTAGATGAAGACGATGAGTTATTGGATGACATTAAACTGTTACAGTCACAAATCGACGTCTGCCGCCAATCGCTGCACAAGCTCAAATCCCACATCCAATCCAATGCGCTGCCGCCAGCGCAATCTCAGCCATTGGCATGGGTAACGTCATCAAATTTACAAATGTTACTGCCCAAAGTCGTCAATGATTGGCAATTTATCAACCGCCATGTTGAAGTATTGCTTAATGTACCACCACAACCGATAGCTGTCCCCTTGAGTGAAGAACAGCTGTATTCTATTGTGATGAATATGCTCAATAATGCCATGCAGGCACAAGCCACAGGGGTTGATATTAGCGTACAGCTTGCTCAAAACGTGATGATTATTATTGAAGACAACGGACAGGGTATAGACAGTAACATGATACAGCGTATCCAACACCAAACTGCTATCGAATCTGATCATGGCTTAGGGCTTGGCTTGACGATTGCCAAAACAGTTATAGAATATGTTGGCGGACACCTTGAGATGACCAATAAGCAAAATTCACCCCCGAAAAAAAGATTAAATGATTCAGGTACGTGCGTGAAGATAACGTTACCAGTAATTCATGCGCCCGCCAGTTTATTGTAGGAGACTAGGTTGCAACACCCACCCCTGTTAGCAGAGACATGGCTTATCATTGATGATGATGAGGTGTTTTGCCGTATTTTAAAAAAGTCATTGGAAAAGCAGGGCAATCAGGTATTGACTGCCACCAATGCCAATAGCGCGCTACAACTGGCAAAGAAGCAGTTACCCAAGTTTATTATATTGGATCTCAATATCGGTGATGACAACGGCATTCATCTGATTGAGCCATTACTCGCTATTACTCCCACCGCCAAAATTCTAATGCTTACCGGCTATGCCAGTATTGCTACCGCCGTCAGTGCGGTCAAATTGGGCGCGTATCATTATTTGCCTAAGCCGTGCAGCCTGGATGAAATCTATAAAGTATTGGACATCGTAGTAGCCCCTACAAAGTCACTAAGTAGTACAACAGATGAACGTTTGTCACTTGAACATCACGAATGGGAATACATCCACCAAGTATTAGATGAATGCCAAGGCAATATCAGTGAAGCCGCGAGGGTGCTAAAAATGCACCGGCGCACACTACAGCGCAAACTACAAAAAAAACGTAAAGTGGATGCACCATAACCTTTTTTAACCGTACATAGCAGCCCACAAATGGTCAGCCGAGTTAGCCAAAGAGTTGGGTGAGCACAAAACACAAAAAAAGCGCTTATAATAAATAAGCGCTTTTTTGATATCTATTTTTTTGATATCGATGCAAATGGCTAATCAATAAAGCGTTATTCACGCAGTCATGATATCAAACTATTTACGATAGTAGTCTTAGCTAACCTTAGATAGCAACGATATTGCTAGCTTGGTCGCCTTTTTGACCTTGGGTCACAACGAAAGATACACGTTGACCTTCCGCTAAGGTTTTGAAACCTGAGCTTGCGATTTGGCTATAATGTGCGAAAACGTCTTTGCCGCCATTGTCTTGTTCGATAAAGCCAAAGCCTTTTGATTCGTTAAACCATTTTACGGTGCCGTTTACAGTATTTGACATAGGATTGTCCTTGATTAGATAGATTTTAAAAGTGGTCATCTGACCCTAAAGCTGGAACTAAGCCACAACACGATTCTATTCGGTATGAAAGAATTGCGGCAGTTTTGATACACGATTCACTTAAAATCTAGGACACAAGCGTAATGGAAACGAACTTAGAATAGACTTAATGTAATGCGATTGAAACTTCTGACTGCTTTCTAGCTGTTGTCCAGTATATAGTAATACCGGCAGATAGCAAGGAATATCACAAGAGTTTTGTAAGTGAACGGTGTTAAACCCAAATTTTTACCTTTATTTCATTCAAAGGCTGGTTTTCATTTAAGCTGAAGGCTGATTCTCATTTAAAACAAGGGCTGATTCTCTAGACCCCTTAAAAAATGGGCAAACCCTTCTTCAGCACGAGCATCAAGGCGACTGCTAGTCACCACGCGTACCAAATTACTCCAAATAATGGGTAAATTGGCTTGCTCAAATTTTTTGACCAAACGAACATCTTCATGGCAAGTTAATTCATCAAAACCACCCACCGCCAGATAATCTTGACTGGCAAAGCTCAAATTTGCCCCATGAATATGGCGATGATTCATACAATCTTGATAATGGGCGAGGTATTGCTGTTTGGTAAGCTCTGACAACGCATCCCAACAATCGATACTCACTACGCCACATATCATGGCTGTGGGCATAGCTGTGGGTTCGGCTTTTAGGTGTTTGATTTGTGCCATTAACCAATCAGCTTCCACCATACTATCGGCATCGGTGCAAGCAATCCAATCCGCCCCTTGCTCAATCAAGTAGCGCACGCCCAAATCCCTGACTTTACCCACACAGCGAAACTCACAGCGCAGCCAATCTACGTGAGCATTTTGCACTTTTGATAAGGTATCATCATCACAGCTATCTAGCACGACCACCGTTTGTACCGCTATGTCGCTTGATAGCTGAGCAATCGCCTGTTTTATCGCATCCAAACACGCGCTGATACTATCGGCTTCATTATGGGCAGGGATGACTATGCCGATTTTTTTGGGTAGCCGCTGTGAGATTGGAGTATTTGCCATGATGTTTTTCTCAGTTATTCCACTAGATTTTCTTGCTTGGCAAGGCTTTGGTGATTGGCTTGCCAAATGGTCAACAAAAAATCTTGGTCAATTACATGACTTTGCTGACGGTAGTGCAGCTGTTGTTGCAAATTGTCGTGGACTGTTTCGCCTGTCAGTTGAAACCCGTCAATCGGATAGCGCCAATGACAAGCTAAAATCACGCCATTGTCGGTTAATGCGGTGTTGAGCCAAGCAATGACTTCGGTCAGTGCGTCAGGCGCCAAGTAGTATAAAATCTCACTGACCACAATCAAATCAAATCGCTCACTGGGCAAATCCTGCGGTATCAAACCTTGCACAACTTGCACATGCGCCTTTTCTTGCAGACGCTCACTGGCAAGTTTGACTGCCTCAAGTTGCCCATCCACACACCTCAAATAATCGCAGCGCTGGGCTAACTGCTCACTAAATACGCCATTGCTACAGCCAAGTTCAATCGCCTTGGCAAAATGCGGATAGGGCAATAATGACAAGCAAATCGCGCGTTTTCGTACTTCATACCAGCGTTTTTCATATTGCCAAGGGTCGCTACTATCGGCATAAATTCGGGCAAAATACGCTGACACATCAGTCATGAAGATATACCTCAAATGGTTGGCTAAGCCTAGTTAACGTGGTATCTGACAAAATAGGCGCTGTTCCCGTTGTTGGGTCAGCATAGATTTGACTGCTAAAACAGCGCATGGCATAACTTTTTCGCTGCGCCTGTAATTCGCTTAAATCAAATCGCCATGCCTTGTGCCAGAGAATACGGCTATCGCCGGGCTTTGCCCAATGCCATGCCCAAATCAGCACTTGATAGCAGGTCAAATTTAGGCGGCTTTTAAACTCATGGGCAAAACGCTGTACCACTTGCCCAGTGCCTTCATGGTCGGGATGACCATCGTACGCAAATGGGGTAATTAAAATATCATCGGGCTGAATCAGCGATGTTAATTTGTCAAAAAAATCCGCTTGCCGCCCAAAAATTTCGCCATCAGGAAAATTCAAGCTTATCATCGACACATTGGGCAAATCCAAACTGCTACCCAGCGTTTCAAGTGCAAGCTGGCTTTCAAGTGCTCGGATTTTTGCCAGTTTGTCAGTCGGATACAGCGGTGAGTTAGGGTGGCTTTTCTCGCCCTGGGTAACACTAACAATCAATACCTGATTGCCTTGAGCCACCAACGCTTGCAGCAGTCCCCCACAGCCCAAAATCTCATCATCTGGGTGCGGCGCAAAAATACACACGCGCCGATGGGTAGGGAAATGGGTCGATATATCCAGTCTGGTGAGACTATCTAACCCCTGCCAGGCTTGCCAGTCTTGTGCAGAGGTGCCGTCGCCTGCAATTAAACGGTCACCCACAATCGGATGCAGTGGGGCATATTGAGAATTTACAGTTGCCATACTCCTCCTGCTAAATCACTTAGCTGTTCGGCAGTCAATTTGCCAATCGCTTCACTGTCAAATGCACCATGGGTTTGACGAATAAATACCGATAAATCTGCCGATAGCCGTGCAAAATGGGCGTTTTTGCAATAAGGCGTTGCGCCCAAGGCTTTACCAACTTTTTCAAGCACTAGCATGGCGGTAGTCTCCACTTGCGCTCTTAAGATACGGATGGGGAGTGTATGATTTTGGCTAGGCTCACTGTCGATTAATTGCGCAACCTGATGAAAGTACGCTTGGGTGACACTGAGTGCTTGCGACACTTCGCCAAGATAAAGTGCTTTAAAGGTTTGGGGTTTTTGCTGATAACTGTCCAATAAAAACTGTGCCAACTGGGCTGCCGCGCCATACCAACAAGCCGCTACCCCTGCTGCACCCTGCCAAAACCCTGGGCGGTCAAGATAAGGGCTGCTACCTTTGGCAATCGCATTTGACATGACTTGGGTGGCGTTAGCGCCTTTTAGATGGAGCGTGGCTGTCGCCGTGTAGGGCATACCTACCGCATACCAACCGCTGTCATCAATGGTCACTTGCGGTTGCTTCATGGTTAACATCAGCAATTGGGCGTTATTTTGGGCATCTCGGAAACTAACCAAGCCATGATCGACAAAAGTCGCACCCGAACACCACAGTTTTTGTCCCGTGCATGTTTCGCCATCAAAACGCAGTGGCTCATCACCGCCTTCTGCTGCCCATACTGCCCATAGGCCTTCAGCGATATCGTCCACGCCCAATTCTGCCAAAATCGCCAACGCATCAAGATGCGACTCAAAAAATTTGACCAAGTTCAAGTCACAAGCGGCAACCTGTGCCAATACTTGCCAGCGCTGTAAAGTATGACCGTCAGCAGGCAAGGCAATTTGAGCGGACAAAAGCACCAACTGTGACAAAGTTTGCTTTAATTGTGTGACATAAGCGGTATCGCTTAGTTTAGGTGATGTATCAATCGTTCTGCGAAAGTCTTGCAAAATAGCGGTGATTAATTTACTCAAGTCCGATTGGTGATAGTCGGCAGGTAAAGCATGATCCAACACTGGTGTCATTGTGAGTTTCTCATTGGCTGTTTTGTTGTCTATTTTATTGTCTCTGTGATTGGGTTATGGAGTTTTATCCATGTGGGTTAAATCTGCCAAAAAATGCGCTCGCCACGTGTCAATATCGGTATCATAAATGCCCTGTAGTAGCGATTGGTGACGTTGCTCCCGTTGTTGTTTGGTGATGGTCAACGCTTGATATAAGCCTTCTATCATGCTGTCGTTGGTCGTAGGGTCGACCAAGATAGCTTGCAGAAGTTGATGCGCTGCCCCCGCATTTTTAGACAAAATCAAAATCCCTGCGTTTTGTTCATCCTGTGCGGCAATATATTCTTTTGCCACCAAATTCATACCATCTTTTAGCGAGTTAACCCAACAAATTTGGCATTGCCTAAATAACGGCATTAAATTGTCATGACTGACGGGGTCTTCTTGATAGATAATCGGTTGCCAACTGGCAGTAGCAAATTGGCTATTGATTTGCTCAACTAGGGTATGCACTTGTTGTCGTAACTGTTGATAAGTCTCAATATCAAGACGGGACGGGCAAGCAATTTGATACAGCTGAATTCGCTCAAGATATTGTGGATAACGCTGCAAAAAGGCAGCAAAAGCTTGTAAGCGTTCGGGAATACCTTTGGTGTAATCCAGTCGTTCCACCGCTAAAATCGTGGTGATGGTTGAAGTGAGATTTTTTAACACGGCTTTGTCTGACAGCGGTTGACTGGCAAGATGGCGAATATGGACAGGATTGATACCAATCGGATAGGCTTTTATTAAGGTGGTATGATTGCCATGGGTAATGAGTGTACGCCCATTTGTTTGGGTAATTTGGATGGCGTGGGGGAGTAACTGCTCAATCACCGCGACACAATTTTGAGCATCTTGTTGGGTTTGTAATCCAACCACATCGTAATCGAGTAATTGATGGATTAACGTTTGACCATAAGTCAAAAAATCCCATACCCATAACTGGGGAAATGGAATATGCAAAAAAAAGCCAATGCGCTGTTTCATGCCTAAGTCACGGCAATGCCTTGCTACCGCAAAAAAATGATAATCTTGTATCCAAATCATATCGTCAGGCTGCGCGATTTGTTGTAGCTGTTTGGCAAACATACGATTGACAGCTTGATAAACGCTAAAATCTTCACTACTCGATACAATCAAATCCGTGCGGTCATGCATCCCCGCCCAAAGTCGATTATTGGCGTAACCACAATAATATTTTTCATATTGCATGGGTGAAAAAGCCGTTGTGACATAGGTGACTTTGTCGTGCTGCTCAGTCGCAAATTGGTTGACGGTATCGGGCTTATCGCTGATATTTGTCACTACTTGACCATTCCAACCGACCCAAATACCGCCATCTTTGGCAAGGGCTTCTTGAAGTGCTACTGCCAACCCGCCTGCCACAGCTTTAGGTGACTGTTTATTAGGTAAATTAACCCGATTGGATAACACAATCAACTTTGACATAGGGTTAATAATCCTTGAAGTAACGCGGTAACCGCTGAGATGTCGCTCACATAATAATGTGCATGGGTGGGTTCACAACCGACTTTGATACCAAATCCTTTAATATCACTACCTTTCTTATTTGAGGTATCACCATAACTTTGTACGGCAATAAATCCTGCTTCATCGGTCACATCATCGCCGATAAATATCGGACGGCAATGAGGATGATAGTGTTTTAAAACATGGTTAATGGCACTGCCTTTATCGACCCCTTGTGGCAATAGCTCATACACACATTTGCCTGCTTTAAGTTGCCAATCATTAAAATCATGCCCAATAGCTTGCATGATAGTTAAAGCTTTATCGGCAAGTTCGGGATGCTCACGAAAATGCAGTGCCACACCAAAAGGTTTTTGCTCAATGCGCCAGTGGGGATGATTACCAGTAGCGTTAATGACGCTTTGAATAATTTGTTGTAGCTGCGCTAAATCGATGTCCACCAAAGAATAGCTATTTATTAGAGTATCGCATTGCAAACCGTGACTACCAATCACAGGCAGTTTTAACGGCGCTGTCAAACGTCTAGCGTCGGCAACCGACCGCCCTGTTACCAGCCAAATGGGTAAATGATTTTGTAACTGCGCTAAAATTGCTAAATTATCATGGCTGATAAAACTTTGTTGGGGATCGGGGTGAAATTCACTAAGCGTCCCATCAATATCTAACAATAGCAAAAAATCACCAACCCCTTGCACAACTTTGGCTAAATTATTGGCTAAAAGTTGTGAGGGGCTAGTGATGGAATGCTTAATCATGGTATCAAGCTGATTAACGCTCATTTTATCATTCTAAATTAACCATGCTAAATCTATCCATGATGAGGTTACATTACGGTGTCAAAATCACTTTTCGACACTCTTCTTCACGTTTTTCAAAGATTTCATAACCTTTTGCTGCATCCGATAGATTCATACGATGGGTAATAATCGCTTCAGGCGATAAATCCCCATTTTCAATATGTTCAAGCAGTTGTGGCAAGTATTTATGTACATGGGTTTGACCCATTTTAAATGTTAATCCTTTGTCAAACGCATCACCCATCAAGAAACCATGAATCGGACCTGCATACACCCCAGGAATACTGACTGTACCACCACGGCGTACCGCTGCCATACACTGACGTAATGCCGCACCACTTGAGCCTTCAAGCTTAAGCGTGGTTAATACCGTTTCAACTATGCTACCTTTTGATTCAAAACCAACAGCATCAATCACCGCATCGACACCACGATGCCCCGCAGTTTGCTCAATAATGGCTTCTGCGGCATCAACTTTGTCAAAATTAACAGGAATCGCGCCATACGTATCTTGTGCATATTGCAAACGATAGTCATTGTGGTCAACGATAAATATTTGTGCAGCACCTAACATTTTGGCGCAGGCGGCTGATAGCAAGCCCACAGGTCCTGCACCATAGATAGCCAAAGTCGAACCTTTGGTGACATTGGCATTCGTCACCGCTTGCCATGCAGTTGGCAAAATATCCGATAAGAACAACACTTTTTCATCAGCCAGCGAGCCTGGGACTTTAAAAGGACCAAAATTGGCTTTTGGGACACGCACATATTCTGCTTGCCCACCCGGCACACCGCCATATAAATGACTAAAACCAAATAATGCCGAAGGTGGTGGAATAAGCTTTTTGTTCATCGCCGCGCCTGGACCCTCATTGGTGGTCTCACAGGCTGCCATCAAATCATTTTGACAAAAAAAGCAGCTACCACAGGCAATTACAAAGGGTATCACCACGCGATCGCCTTTTTTTACCGCCGTGACGTCAGCGCCCACTTCTTCGACAACCCCCATAAATTCATGACCAAAAATATCGCCTTCTTCGGTCGCAGGGATTTTGCCACGGTATAAATGTAAATCCGAGCCACAAATGGCAGTAGCGGTAACTTTTAAGATAATATCATCTTTAGCTTGTAATTTTGGGTCGGGCACATTGTCGACTCGAACATCTTTGGCACCATGGTAGGTTAATGCGCGCATGGGTATAACTCCTAATTGTTGTTTTGCTGTTGTTGTTTTTTGACTGTTATTTGACCAAATAAAGTAGCGCTACCGAACTGATATGTTATGGGGCGTTTTCATTCGATGTTGTGCAGAGTAGCATGCGCCATGCACGGTTGTTGTCTATTCATGTAGTAGATAGGTTAATGTAATGTAAGCCATCTTATAATAAACCATTGAAAATATTATATAATTTTAATAATTGTCCATAAAATTTTAGTATCAATTTTTAGCTATGGCTTAAACTTTAGTTCACGTAATTTTTTAAAAATAACGGTCAAGGCGGCTGATAAAGAACTAAGGTGCTCCTATGCTACTAATTTGCTATTAACTATTAAAAGGAAACGCATATCAGCCAACAAAAAAAAACTCAGTCATTAAATTCAGTCAGTAAAACTGATTAGGTGTACCCCTTTGGAAGTTATACATTAAGCCAAAATTTGTTGATTTATGAATTTATCTACATTTTTATTGTCAATTTTTGATAGGTAACACGTTGAATTTTGCAAGCTATTGACCCAAGTGATAATTGAGAATACAGCCATCATCAATCATCAAAAAAAATTGACAATTAAAAAATTTTAAAGGTGGACATTGAAACGATTTATCAAAACGCCATATCAATTTTAGTTCAAAGCTAATTAGTTAAAAGCCAAAAGGAAAAATAATAATGCAATTTGATAAATTTACCAATGCCTTACAAAACGCGGTTCAGCAGGCACAAACGCTCGCTGTTACTCGTGATCATACCGCGATTGAGCCGATTCATTTGTTGTCAGTGCTACTCAATGAACCGAGTAATGCCAATGTGTATGAACAAGCAGGCGCAAACTTAAATCAGTTAAAAACAGAGGTGCAACAATCGCTCAACAACCAAGCGGTGATTGGCACACCCACAGGTGATGTCAATCTGAGCCCAAATACGGTTAAGATTTTAAATCTAGCCGAACGTCATGCGCAAAAAGTAGGCGATCAGTTTTTATCCACCGATTGGGTGTTGGTTGCCTTAGCAGAGACGGGGGGTACCGCAAAACTGCTTGCAAAAGCAGGGGTCAATGAACCAAAACTAAGACAAGTCATTAATTTTATTCGTGGGGGTGATAAAGTGGATACACAAAATAGCGAAGACCAACGTGATGCCTTAAATAAATATACCATCGATTTAACCGCACGCGCCGAATCGGGCAAACTTGACCCCGTGATTGGGCGCGATGACGAAATCCGCCGTACCATTCAAGTATTGTCACGCCGTACCAAAAACAACCCTGTGCTCATTGGTGAGCCGGGTGTGGGTAAAACTGCCATTGTCGAAGGATTGGCACAAAAAATCGTCAATGGTGACGTGCCAGAAGGCTTGCGCAACAAACGCGTATTGTCGCTTGATTTGGGCGCACTGATTGCAGGGGCAAAATTCCGTGGTGAGTTTGAAGAACGCCTAAAAGCGGTACTTAATGACCTAGCAAAAAGCGAAGGGCAAGTTATTTTATTTATTGATGAAATCCATACCATGGTCGGTGCGGGTAAAGCCGATGGCGCGATGGATGCGGGAAATATGCTCAAACCTGCGTTGGCGCGTGGTGAGTTGCACTGCGTGGGCGCGACTACCCTTGATGAATACCGCCAATATATCGAAAAAGATGCCGCCCTTGAGCGTCGTTTTCAAAAAGTATTGGTTGATGAGCCTACCGTGGAAGATACCATTGCCATTTTGCGTGGCCTAAAAGAGCGTTATGAACTGCATCACGGGGTCGATATCCAAGACAGCGCGATTATTGCCGCCGCGCGGATGAGTAACCGCTACATCACCGACCGTATGCTACCTGACAAAGCCATTGACTTGGTGGATGAAGCAGCTAGCCGTCTAAAGATGGAGCTTGATAGTAAACCAGAAGCCTTGGGCAAATTAGACAGCCGTTTGATTCAGCTCAAAATGCAACGTGAAACCTTAAAGCATGAGGATGATGAAGGCGCGAAATCACAGCTAAAACTGCTTGACACTCAAATCAGCGAGCTTGAAAAAGAATACGCAGATTTAAATGAAATTTGGCAAGCAGAAAAAGCCCTTGTTAAAGGTAGCCAACAGCTCAAAGATGAGCTTGATAAAGCGCGTATCGCCTATGAAAAAGCCCAGCGTGAAGGTGACTACGAGACCATGTCAAAACTGCAATACGAAACCATTCCACAACTGGAAAAACGTATTAAAGACTCTGACTTGGCTGAGCAAAAAGAGCAAGCAGGGGAAGCGCCAAGCGTGAAGCTGCTACGTAATAAAGTCACCGAAAACGAAATCGCTGAAGTCGTTGCCGCTGCAACGGGCATCCCTGTCACCAAAATGATGCAAGGCGAACGTGAAAAAATGCTGCATATGGAAGAAAAACTGCATGAGCGTGTAGTCGGTCAAGATGAAGCAGTACAAGCAGTCGCCAATGCAGTGCGCCGTAGTCGTGCAGGGCTGTCTGACCCCAATCGTCCTAGCGGTTCGTTCTTGTTCCTAGGTCCGACAGGCGTGGGTAAAACTGAGTTGACCAAAGCGTTGGCAAGCTTTTTGTTTGATGATGAAAATGCCATGATTCGTATTGATATGTCTGAATTTATGGAAAAACACAGTGTCAGCCGTCTTGTCGGCGCACCCCCAGGCTACGTGGGTTATGAAGAAGGTGGGGTATTGACTGAAGCCGTACGCCGCCGACCCTACAGTGTGGTATTGTTTGATGAAGTAGAAAAAGCGCATCCTGATGTGTTTAACATCCTACTGCAAGTGCTAGACGATGGTCGTTTGACCGACAGCCAAGGCCGCGTTGTGGACTTTAAAAACACCGTCATTATCATGACCTCAAACCTTGGGTCACATAAAATCCAAGAAATGGCAGGCGATAGCTACGAAGAAATCAAAGCGGCAGTGATGAATTCAGTCAATCAGCATTTCCGCCCAGAGTTTGTCAACCGTATTGATGAAATCGTGGTATTCCATCCACTTGGGCAAGAGCAAATGGCAGGTATTGCAGATATTCAACTCTCACGCTTACGCAAACGTCTCCAAGAGCGTGACATGAATATTGTATTGTCAGATGAAGCCATGACCCAATTGGTCGCTGTGGGTTATGATCCTGTGTATGGTGCAAGACCGCTAAAACGCGCCATCCAGCAAGAAATCGAAAATCCGCTATCCGTCAAATTGTTATCGGGTGAGTTTGTGGCGGGTGACACCATCAAAGTGGATGTCGATGCCCAAGATAAATTGACCTTTGATAAATTACGTATGAGTTAATTTTCTCACCGAAAAAACGGCTCTCACTCGAAAGCCGTTTTTTTTCGCCTATATGTAGCAAATTACAGTATAATTCTGCCTAAATATGAAATTTGAGGAAACACAATGTCGATTAAATCCGACCGCTGGATACGCCAAATGGCACAAGAGCATGGCATGATTGAACCATTTGAAGCCGGTCAAGTACGTGTGGGCGAGCAGGGACAAAAATTGGTCAGCTACGGCACCTCAAGCTATGGTTATGATGTCCGCTGCGCGCGCGAATTTAAAGTGTTTACCAATGTACATTCTGCCATCGTTGACCCAAAAAACTTTGATGAGCGTAGCTTTATTGATATCGTGGGCGATGAATGTATCATCCCACCCAACTCATTTGCCTTGGCTCGTACTGTCGAGTATTTTCGTATTCCCCGCGATGTATTGACGATTTGTTTGGGAAAATCTACCTATGCACGCTGCGGTATTATCGTCAATGTCACGCCGCTTGAGCCAGAATGGGAAGGGCATGTGACCTTGGAATTTAGTAATACCACCAACTTACCGGCGCGTATCTATGCTGGAGAGGGCGTGGCGCAAATGCTATTTTTCCAAAGTGATGCTGATGATGTGTGCGAAACTTCCTACAAAGACCGTGGCGGTAAATACCAAGGTCAAATGGGCGTGACTTTACCCAAAGCGTAAATGGCAGACGATAAGCAGTAAGCAGTCATATAGACCCACTTCGGTGGGTTTTATATTTTATGGCGACAAATTGTTAAACGCTCAAATTTTACACTAGCTTACAACTGCTTTAAGCTTTCTATTGTTGAATATGTCATACTAACGATGCGCTATCGCTACCGTTTTAAAATAATAATATCGCATATAAGAAGGATAACACCATGATTGAACTAAGTAATAACTATGTCGCCCTAAATTTGGCAAAATTCATCTATGAAGAAGAAGCCAAGCTCACGCCAAATAAACACCAGCAAGAAAGTGATATCAAAGAATATATTTTTGAGTTATATGAAGAGTGCGTTGCTGTCGTTGAAGAAAACGACTCAGCGGATTATGAATATGAAGACTTTGATTTTGATGAGGATGAATCGTTAGCAGATGACGATGACGATATGCTTCGCTAACCTATTAATCCATAAAAAAATCGGCTACTAGCGCCGATTTTTTTGTATTTAAGTAGGGATTAAGCAATGGTTGCCGCAAAATAATCGCGGTCAAACGCTGTGATGGGTTGGCTTGTTGCTTTTACCATCGCAATATGCGCATCTAAGCGTGGCAACATACGACCGACATAGTAGTCTGCTAATTTTGCTTTGTTGGCATAGAAGTCGCCTTCCTTGCCATTTGCGGCTTCAACCATCAGGCCAAACATATAAGCAAAGCTGACATAACCAAAGGCTTGTAAGTAATCAACCGCACAGCCATTGATTTCGTCTTTGTTGACCGCTGCCGCCGCTATCACCGCTTTGGTTAAGTCTTCAAGTTTATCCGCTGATGTTAAAATCGCTTGTTTGATGGCATGGTCTGCGTTCATGTTATTGGCAAAATCACGCATTTCTTGCACATACGTTGTCACAAACGCACCGCCGTTTTTCACCACTTTACGACCCAACAAGTCAAGTGATTGGATACCATTGGTCCCTTCATAAATTTGTGAGATACGGGTGTCACGTACGATTTGTTCCATACCCCATTCACGGATATAGCCATGACCACCAAAGCATTGCTGTGCATCAATTGACGCTTCAAGACCACGGTCGGTTAAGAATGCTTTAGCAACTGGCGTCAAAAGAGCAACGCGGTCATCAGCGGCTTTTCTTGCTGCATCATCATCGGTATATTTGTTGGTATCAAGTTCTTTGGCAACATACATCGCAAAGCAGCGTGAAGCTTCACTGATGGTTTTGGCATTTAACAGCATACGGCGAACGTCGGCATGAAATACGATTGGGTCAGCGGCTTTGCTTGGCTCTTGGATACCGCTATCGGCGCGACCTTGGATACGGTCAAGGGTATAAGCTGTGGCGTTTTGATAAGCTAACTCAGCGCCACCGATACCTTGTAACCCCATGGTCAAACGCTCATAGTTCATCATGATAAACATAGACGCAAGACCGGTATTTTCCGCGCCTACCATAAAGCCTTTGGCACCATCAAAGTTCATGACGCAAGTCGCTGACGCTTTGATACCCATTTTGTGCTCGATAGAGCCACAGCTTACCGCGTTACGCTCGCCCAATGAGCCATCCGCATTCACATGGAATTTGGGTACGATAAACAATGAAATCCCTTTTGAGCCTGCTGGGGCATCGGGGGTTTTTGCCAATACCAAATGGATGATGTTGTCCGCTAAGTCATGTTCACCTGCGGTGATAAAGATTTTGGTACCTGTAATATTGTAGCTACCGTCTTGGTTTGGCACGGCTTTGGTTTTGATGATACCCAAATCCGTACCTGCGTGCGGTTCGGTCAAACACATCGTACCTGTCCATTCACCTGAGTAGATTTTTTCTAGGTAGGTTTGTTTTTGTTCTTCAGAGCCTGCGTTGTAGATACACATACACGCACCACCCGATAGGTTTGGATAGAGCGCAAATGATTGGTTGGCGGTAAATACCATCTCTTCAGCGAGCATAGTCACCATTTTTGGCATGCCTTGACCGCCATGATTTGGATCGCCGCCTAGACCAATCCAGCCGCCTTGTGCATATTCGTCAAATGCTGCTTTAAAACCAGTTGGGGTTTTTACTTTGCCTTCACCCAGATATTGTGCCCCTTCTTCATCGCCTGAGCGGTTGATGGGCAGTAACGTGTTTTTAGCAAATTTTGACATTTCTTCTAAAATCATATTGACCGTATCACTGTCAACATGGGCTAACTGTTCATTTTTTTGCCAAAAATCAGCTGCATTGAATACATCATTCAAAATGAATTTCATGTCTTGAATTGGCGCATTATAAATAGGCATATTATTTCCTTTTATGGGTTAGCTCGTAATTCGAAATGAGACAAATCCTTAGACAGCTTTTGCTACCTAAGGATTGAATAAAAAATTAAACTATCAATGATTCTATCATAATTTTATTACTACACTAGATAGCTTAGCAAAAAATTAGAATTGGAATTCGTCAACTTCCATACTCATGTATGGCTCAAGCCCTGTATCAATACGTTTGACGTAAGTTAAGGTGCGAGGCAATAGTTTTGCAAAGTAGAACTGAGCGGTTTTGATTTTCGCTTGATAGAATTTGGTCTCAGTGGTGTCGCCTTGGAGCGCTTGCTGAGCGACTAACGCCATACGAGCCCATAGGTAAGCTAGGGTGATGTAGCCACTATAGTACATGTAGTCAACCGCCGCTCCACCCACTGCATCAGGATTTTCAGTGGCTTGCATACCAATGCGAGCAGTCAAATCGCCCCATTCTTTATTTAGACGTGCCAGTGGACGAATGAATTCACCCATTGCGTCGTTGTCTTTGTTTTCTTCACAGAATTGATAAATGACTTTGCTAAAGTTAGCTAGCATTTTACCTTGTGAACCCAATACTTTACGACCTAACAAGTCAAGTGATTGGATTTCAGTGGTACCTTCATATAAACAAGCAATACGCGTATCACGTACGTTTTGTTCCATGCCCCATTCACGGATAAAGCCGTGACCACCATACACTTGCACACCGTGATTGGCTGCTTCATAACCTGTTTCAGTTAAGAAGGCTTTGGCAATTGGGGTTAAAAAAGACAACATCTGGTCAGCGTAAGCTTGTGTTTCGCCTTCGCCTTTAGTTACTACATCAGAGAATTGCGATAGATAGTAGACGAGGGCACGGCCACCTTCAGCAAACGCTTTACAAGTTAATACCATGTTGCGCACTGCTGGATGGACGATGATTGGGTCTGCCGCTTGTTCTGGCGCTTTTGCACCGCTTAATGCGCGCATCGCAAGACGTTCTTTAGCGTAGCTTAAGCCACCTTGGAAAGCCAATTCCGCTGCAGTTAGACCTTGAATTGCAGTACCAATACGGGCAGTATTCATAAAGGTAAACATACAGTTTAGACCTTTGTTTTCAGGTCCAATCAAGTAACCTTTGGCTTTATCAAAGTTTAGTACCGCAGTTGCAGAGGCTTTAATACCCATTTTGTGTTCAATCGAACCACAGGTAACGGTGTTACGCTCACCGATAGAGCCATCCTCGTTGACATTGAATTTTGGTACGATGAACAATGAGATACCTTTGGTACCTGCTGGCGCACCGGGTAAACGCGCTAGTACGATATGGACAATGTTGTCTGCCATGTCGTGTTCGCCCGCTGAGATAAAGATTTTTTGACCGGTGATAGCGTATGAACCGTCTTCATTGGGTTCAGCTTTGCTGCGGATAATACCTAGGTCAGAACCTGCATGCGCTTCGGTCAGACACATGGTACCTGTCCACTCACCGCTGACGAGTTTCAATAAATATTTTTGTTTTTGTTCATCGGTACCGTGGTGTTCTAGCGTACGGATAGCACCTTCAGATAGACCTGGGTACATTGAGAAAGACCAGTTAGCCGTACCTACCATTTCATTGACCGCTGAACCCAATGACAATGGCATGCCTTGACCGCCAAATTCTTCATCAGCACATAAAGAAGGAAAGCCTAATTCACAGTATTGTTTATAAGCTTCTTTAAAGCCTTTTGGCGTATATACATTACCATTTTCAAAACGACAGCCTTCTTCATCGCCTGAACGGTTAAGGGGTGACAATTCTGCTTCTGAGAAGCTTGCACCTGCTTCTATGAAACTATCAATCGTTTCTTTGTCTGTATGGGCATAGCTAGGAATGGTTTTGTAGTGATCTTCAAATTTTAATAATTCATGCATGACAAATTTCATATCACGAAGCGGTGCTTTATATTGCATACGATATCCTTGATTAGTGTTTTAAAAAGACAAAAAAACCTACCCCAATACTAAGGTTTTATATCTCTAAGATAGGAAAATTTGACAAAGGTGACAAGGTGCTAACATGACTATAGGGTCATAAAAAAATCTAATTAGTCTAATTTAAACTTATAGCAAATAGTTTGGTTTATAGTTGGCTTTGAGCCAATCGGTGGTGTCTTTGCTAGACATGGGTACACCAAAACCAAAGCCTTGAATCAAATCACAACCTAGGCTACGCAAATATTCGATTTCTTCACGGTTAGAGACGCCCTCAGCCAAGGCTTGCATGGATAGCGAATGCGCCATATCAATCACTGATTTCACAATCACTTGTTTTTTTGGCTCTTGTAAAATATCCGTGATAAATAAGCGGTCAATTTTGAGCACATCAATCGGATATTTAATCAAATATTGCATCGCGGCAAAGCCTGTACCAAAGTCATCAATCGATATACTAAAACCATACTGACGCAGTTTTGATAGCATCACCTGCGCTTTTACTTCATCATGAATTTTGCAGACTTCGGTGATTTCAAAACTGATTAGTTGCGCAAGCCAACTATATTGCTGTATCGTCCCTTCAATAAACTCAATAAATTTGTCACTAATCAATTGGCGAGTATCAATATTGATACAGATGAGGCAGTTATAGCCCATCTCACGCCATGTCAAAATCTGCTCAATACAAACTAACACGATTTTTTCAAATAGCGGCTGCGATGACTTATCGAGCACCTCATCCAAAAAATCTTTGGGATAGAGGAGTCCAAGGGTGGGATGCTCCCAGCGCACCAGCGCTTCAAACATCGGCAAGTCGGGCTGTGCAAACTCTAACTTAGGCTGAAAGTAGGGCAAAATTTGCTGTTTTAATAACGCATTTTTAAACGCACTGAGTAAATGAATGTCTTTAAAATTACTTTTTTGCTGGTTGGCATCATACCAAACACAATCTTCATCACTGATGAGCCGCGCATGTTTTAACGCCGTGTCTGCTTGTAATAACAATGTCTGAGCATCTTGGGTATGAGTGGGGAAAACCGAAGCGCCAATCGACAACCTTAAATACATTGACTGGTTGTCAATGATAAAAGGTAAGTCAAATAACTGTTTGAGCGCTGCCACATAGTGATGCGCGGCATCAAGGTGTTGTACCGAAATCATCGCAGCAAAACTATCACCACCAAACCGCGAAAAAGTGACTAAACTGGCACCCGAAATTTTTAAGGACTTTACCCGTTTGACAAACCCTTGAATCAGCATATTGGTATTTTCAATGCCAAGGCTGATGTTAAAAGACTGCAATTTATCAATATTGATGCGTAGCAATACCCCCATACACTCGCGCTGATTATCGGCTGCCTGGTAGTAGTCAATACAGCTTTTTAATTTGTCATAAAAAGTATCGTAATTGGGCAGACCCGTTAATTCATCATAATTGTAGAGATGTAAGGTGTGGCTAAGCTGCGCATCTTTTTTTGTTAAATTGGTAAGTAGGCCGACATACATCACCTGATTATCATCGACTTCACACACGCAGATATCTAGCCAAACCGCCACTTCAAGTGAATGGTGATAAGAAAGCACTAAATTGGTCGAAATCGGTTGTCGGTTATCCAGTTTGGTAATAATGGCAGCAATCGCTTGCTGTAAGTGTAGGGCGTAGGTCTTATACGGATAAAAATAAAACGGGCTACCTATCACCTGATCGCGTGGCAAGGCAGTAATGTTTAAAAATTGCTGATTGACACAGATAAAACGTAGCCGTTCATCAAGCATAAAAATGCCATCATGGATTTTTGAAAAAACTGAGGCAAACACCGCATTTTGATGTTCAAGCGAAATTTGTTGATCAAAAAAATGGCTATCGACAATAAACCCATACTGACTTAACTCATCATGACAAGACTTGTTAGCACCCGTAAAGCAATCACGAGGGTCTATTGGCATGACTGATTTGTTATTCGGTGACATCATTATTCCTGTGCAACAGTCAAAGTTTGATGTAGCGTCAACAATGAAGACAATGCGACGACAGGGGCTGTCTCAGTTCGTAGCACACGCTCGCCAATTTGCCAAGGCATAAAATCTCGCTCGATAGCTTGCGTTATTTCTTGCTCTGAAAACCCACCTTCTGCCCCAATTAGTAACCAAAATTGGGCTAAAGTACACTGTCTAAACTGGTTTGTTATATGAGGTAGTGGGTTGGTATAGGGCGTGATGGGTTCAATATCGTTATGCTCAATGTCGTTACCTTCAATTTGATTACAAGGTGGCACTACGCCACTGTCATCAGGAGGAACGGCTAAAATTAATTTGGTCACGTTGCTAGAAGTGGGCACGCCTGCTGGCTCATCAATCCAGTCGCTAAAAGCTTTTGGAGCCAGTAAGTTTGGCACGATATTAAGCCCACATTGCTCACAAGCCGATACCGCAACCTGCTGCCAATGGGCAAGTTTTTTATCGGTTTGGTCTGCTTTTAGGCGTACTTCGCCATGTTGGCTTGTGAGCAGTTGAATCGATGACACCCCAAGCTCTGTGGCTTTTTGAATCGCATAATCCATGCGCTCGCCACGGCTCATAACCAAGGCAATGTTCACAGTAAATGGCAAAGCTCGATTGATCGAATTAAAATCGTTGATGGTAACGAGCGCTTGTTTTTTAGTGATATCCGTTAAAGTGACGGTATATTCACCACCTTGACCATCAAAAAACAACGCTTGTTCACCCATACTTGCTCTTAACACTTTACACCAATGATGAAAAATCTCTTCGGTCAAAGGCACGGTGCTGCCAACTTTTAGCGAATTTGGTTGGTTATAAAAAAATCTACGCATAAATCATCTAAGTAAGTTTCACGATTGAGTTAAGTTAAGTGGGTTAAAGAACCCACAAAAGTTAAATATTTTTTGACGATAATCACATGGATTATACGTTAAATATGAGAAATGTAGGCATAAGTTTTGAATTTTAATACAATTTTTTATAATACTGTAAGAATTGAATGTTTGTAATGAATACTAACTTTTGACGAGAGATGATAATAATAAACATTTATACAATTAATTAGTTAGTAAATTTCATGAGGCTTTAGCAAAGGCTTAAGGTAAATCAATGGCCTGAGACGAGCCTTTAGGTATTTTTGGGAGATTGTCACAAAGCTTTTGCAAACAATGATTTAATATGCCAAAGATTTGCTGAATTTCTGCCGGGGTCGTGCAATAAGGCGGAATAAGATAAACATGGTTGCCAATCGGGCGAATCATCACGCCTTGATCAAGGCATAAATTGGCAAAGGCTTTGCCCACATTTTGAGAAAAATCCAAGGTGAAAGCCGCAATCATGCCGGTTTGACGTACAGATTTTATGGGCAAATTGGCATCAGATAGTTGCTGCAAGCCATGCGCCAGCGCTTGGATAAGGTATTGGTTATGTAGCAAGACATTATCGCGCTCAAACAGTTCAAGCGACGCCAAAGCCGCGCTACAAGCCAGTGGGTTGCCAGTAAAACTATGCGAATGTAAAAAACCTTTTTCCACTTTGTCATCATAAAATGCTTGATAAACATCATCGGTTGTCATGACGCAAGACATTGGCAGATAGCCTGCCGTTAGACCTTTTGACAGACAGATAAAGTCAGGGCAATAATCGTCTTGTTTATCCGCATCTGCCAAGGCTAGCATTTGCTCTACCGCAAACATAGTACCTGTACGACCAAAACCCACGGCAATCTCATCATATATAACGTGGATGTGATAATGGTGCGCAAGTTTGGCAACGCCAAGCAAATAATTAGCAGAATACATCGCCATGCCAGCCGCCCCTTGTACCAAAGGTTCAAGGATAATGGCGCAGATATCGCGGGATTTTTCTGCCAAGATACGTTCTAGTGCATCCAGGCTTTTTTGCTCATGCAGCTGCGCTGCGATAGCGTCAGGGCTGAAAATATGCGCGGGGGAAGGAATACGAATTTGACTGACAATCAAATCTTTATATTGCTTACTAAACAGCGGGATATCTGTCACCGCAAGACTGCCAACGGTTTCACCGTGATAACCGTGTTCCAATGAGATAAATTTGGTTTTTTGCGTTTGCCCTGATTGCTGCCAGTACTGCAAACTCATCTTAAGCGCGACTTCCACCGCCCCTGAGCCACTGTCGGCAAAAAAAGCTTTGGTTAGTGGTTTGGGCGTGATGGCAACCAATTTTTCTGCAAGCGTCAAAATCGGCGGGTGAGTGACACTAGCGATTAAAGTATGCTCAAGCGTATCGAGCTGCTGCTTTATTTTTTCGTTGATAAAGGGATGGCAATGTCCATGTAAATTGACCCACCATGAGCTAATCATATCGTAATAGGCGTTACCGTGCTGATCATATAATTGATTGCCTTGAGCTTTGACGAGGTGGAGTGGGGGATTGTTTTCAAGGGCTTGCATCTGTGTGCAAGGAAGCCATAACGCGTTATTCATAAGGATCTCAAAATTTTTTGTCACATTGTAGCACTTTTGACCCAAGAAAAAACGCTTGAAATCGCAAGCCTTCTAATGCTATAAGCGATAATGGTAATAATAGGAACGGTAATTATCACAGAATTTACGTACGATAAATTTTCGATAAAAAATACACAAGCATTACCACCCAAAAGTGCATAGAGGCATGCTATCTTTTATCTATCTTGACAGGTCGATGATATTTTAGAAATGCTTGCACGCATAGCAACTAGACAGGGTAGTAAGGGCGGGAAGTCAAGAATAAAACACAATCAACGGTTTGGTGAAGGTATCACCCATATCGAAAAAGCCTTGCAGCGGCTTTTTCAACGAAAAGTGCATGATTAGGGGAAAATTGATGGTGAAGCAAAAATTGATGGTTACCGATTTGACAGCACCTCTAAATGTTGGTGAATCGAGAGGTTATCTGGCATTAATTCAATCAACCTTTCTATCGCATCGCTAGCATCGGGGCAGTTTGACAAATGCATGAGTAATAAGTCAACCTGATCTGAATGATAAATGGCTTGGCTCAAGCGAGCTTCTAAACAGGTGCGCCAAGTGCATAAAAAAGGGCTTTCAGTTTTGCTAAAAAATATGCCGGTATATAATTTGATGGCCGCTTCTAAATAACCTGCATTTAATGATTGTTCAACCCGTAAAAAATCACCATCAATAGGCATTAATAGGCGGTACGGACGAGAACCCAATAAACCAGTAAGCGTATCACGTAACTGTGACATTTCAGTCTTTAGCGTACCTTGTGACACTTTACGCTCACCGTAGATGGCTTGGTGTAAGGCATCTAAGCTCATGCCTTGGGGACAAAGTGCTAACACTGTCAATATCTCGACTTGCCGAGGGGTCAACCGCAAGGTTTTGCCATTGAATATGACGCTGGGTTCATTAAATCCTTGAATATACAGATAGTGTCTTTGGCACTCATTCAAAGCGGATTGTAAAATACTGGCACAGCGTTCAGCAGCAAATATGCCAAAATTATTGTGATTCTGCCAAGTGGTCGATAAATCCAGTACGCCAATGACCTGCTTGGTATGCGGTTCAATGATAGGCGTGGCGTAACAGACCCATTCGTGAACCGAAGGCATATAATGTTCATTGGAAAAAACGCAAGTTGATTGCTGCGTTTTTAGTGATAATGCAAGCGCATTTGTGCCAACTTGGCTTTCCCCCCAGCATCCGCCTTCGATGAAGTTAACCGCTTCGGCTGCTTTTTGCATAGACTTGCTGGCAGTCGTCCAAATAATCGTACTACCGATATCAGCCACAGCCATCACCATGGAGGATTGCAAGGTGATATGTTGTAATTGATTTTGACAATAGTCTAAGGCTTTTTTTAGATAGTACGATTGATCGCTTTTGGTAGCGTTAATGGGTGCTTGTTGGCGCTCTTTTGGAATGTTAGCACTGTCTGAGCGGTGCCATGACTGGACAATACTTTGCTGGATAAGGTCTGCATTATTATCGGTGAAGGTAATGTTAAAACGCCTCTTATCAATCCGATGCCTTAGCTCTAACAGTCTATTTTTATTCATATTTTAAAATATCCTAATGCACTAACCAATCCTTGGTTTTTAAAATAAGCTATCCTCAATAGTATAATGTACATCCCTTATTGTAAAGGATAATTAACCTACCTTTTACCTACCGTTTCTGTAATAATATGAATTTGTAAACCCCAACTGCACGAAGCAGTTTATCTACCAACTGACAAAAGGAAATGTCATTATGCGTTATGCTGACCCTAATACTGACGGTGCTAAAATCAATTTTAAAGAAAAGTATGACAACTTTATTGGCGGCCAATGGGTTGCGCCGGTTAAAGGTGAGTACTTTGATAATATCTCACCCGTCAACGGCAAGCCCTTCGCCAAAGTCGCCAAATCAAGTCCAGAAGACATTGAACTTGCACTTGATGCCGCCCATGCCGCTAAAACTAAGTGGAATGCGGCTTCACCCACAGAGCGCTCTAATCTATTATTAAAAATCGCAGATCGCCTTGAGCAAAATATTGAGTTATTAGCGGTAGCTGAAACATGGGAGAACGGTAAACCCATCCGTGAAACCTTAGCTGCGGATATACCACTTGCCATTGACCATTTTCGCTACTTTGCCGGTGCGATCCGCGCGCAAGAAGGCGGCGTTTCACCCATTGATAATGACACTGTCGCTTATCATTTTCATGAACCTTTAGGCGTGGTTGGACAAATCATTCCTTGGAACTTTCCAATTTTAATGGCTGCCTGGAAAATAGCGCCTGCACTAGCCGCGGGTAACTGCATCGTCTTAAAACCCGCCGAACAGACGCCTGTGAGCTTATTGGTGCTTGTTGAATTGATTCAAGATTTGCTACCAGCAGGTATTTTAAATATCGTGAATGGGTATGGGGAAGAGGTGGGTAGTCATTTAGCTAGAAGCCCACGCATCTCAAAAATTGCCTTTACTGGCTCAACCCCTGTCGGCCAGCTTATTATGAAGTATGCGACAGAGAATATCATTCCAGTTACTTTAGAATTAGGCGGTAAATCACCCAATATTTTCTTTGCTGATGTCATGGATAAAGAAGATGATTACCTAGAAAAAGCGCTTGAAGGTTTTGCTATGTTTGCGCTCAATCAAGGTGAAATATGTACCTGTCCTTCGAGAGCCTTAGTGCATGAAAGTATCGCCGATGCCTTCTTGGCGAAAGCCGTGGAACGGGTAAAACGTATTAAAACAGGTCATCCATTGGACACAGAAACCATGATTGGTGCGCAAGCCTCACAGGAACAACAGGACAAAATCTTAGGCTGTATTGCTACAGGCAAACAAGAAGGCGCCGAGCTTTTAACCGGTGGTAATGCAAGACATGAGGTGGGTGAAGGCTATTATATCGAGCCGACGATTTTTAAAGGCAATAATGATATGAAAATCTTCCAAGAAGAGATTTTTGGACCGGTATTGTCTGTGACAACCTTCAAAGACTTTGATGATGCCATGCGTATTGCCAATGATACCATGTTTGGGCTAGGTGCTGGCGTGTGGGCACGTAGTGGTAATACTGCTTACCGTGCGGGGCGTGCTATTCAAGCTGGGCGAGTATGGACAAACTGTTACCACATTTATCCAGCCCATGCCGCATTTGGTGGTTACAAGAAATCAGGCATCGGGCGTGAAAACCACAAAATGATGTTAGAGCATTACCAAAATACCAAAAATTTACTGGTTAGCTATTCTGAAAAACCGATGGGCTTTTTCTAGAATTTGGTAGGTCATAAACGACAAAAACCGCTCTCATAGGGCGGTTTTTTTATCGAAAATAAAAAATATCAATATTAAATTTATTTACCATCGCTCAATCAACCACTCACAATAAGCGGTTATTGCGCCATGAAGTTTATAAATTTATTGAACTTAGTTTAAAGAACTTATAGTTCAACCATTAAATCTTAATAGTTGTCGAAATCAAAAATTCCCATAAAGACGCTAAGGTTGACTATTTACTGTCAGTCTATTAAGTCAAATTACTAAAATCTACTAAACAGTCTCGATTGATATCTTGAATTCGGTTTGCACTGGTCAATGTCATTGCCACGCGCATTTCTTTGTCTATCAAGTTGAGTAAATTGGTCACCCCAGCCTCACCATCGGCGGCTAACGCATAGATAAATGCACGTCCTAACATACATAAATCCGCTCCCAATGCCAGCATTCTTACCACATCTAAGCCATTACGGATACCCGAATCGACCAAGATTTTGATATCACCTTTAACAGCATCGGCAATTTTGGGTAGGGCAGTGGCGGTTGACATTACTCCATCAAGCTGACGTCCACCATGATTCGAAACCACGATACCATCAGCGCCAAAACGTACCGCATCTTTGGCGTCTTGCGGGTCAAGAATACCTTTGATGACCATAGCGCCATCCCAAAAATCACGAATCCATTCTAAGTCTTTCCAAGAAATCGAGGGATCAAAGTTATTACCGAGCCAACCGATATAATCTTCTAAGCCAATCGCTTTACCAAGATATTTAGAAACATTACCCAAGTCATGCGGTCTACCCAGTAACCCCACGTCCATTGCCCATTGCGGATGGGTGCAGGCTTGTAGATAGCGACGCATGGCAGCATTGGGTCCACTCATGCCAGAGTGCGCATCGCGATATCTCGCCCCTGGGACAGGCATATCGACGGTAAACACCAGCGTTGAGCAGCCTGCCGCTTTGGCGCGCTCTAGCACATTTTGCATAAACTTACGGTCACGCAACACATACAGCTGAAACCACATAGGGCGATTGATTTTTGGGGTGACTTCTTCGATAGGGCAGACTGATACCGTTGACATGGTAAATGGAATGCCTTTTTTGTCGGCAGCCATGGCTGCTTGGACTTCACCACGACGAGCATACATACCTGTCAAACCCACTGGAGAGAGCGCCACAGGTAAAGACAGCTGTTCACCAAAAATCTCAGTGGATAAATCAAGCTGCGTCATGTCTTTTAGTACCCGCTGACGTAAGGCAATACTCGATAAATCTTCAACATTACGTTTTAGGGTGTATTCTGCATACGCCCCACCATCAATGTAGTGGAATAAAAAGGGGGGTAAACGGCGTCGCGCCGCTTCTCGGTAATCATTGGCAGAGGAAATAATCATAATATCCCTATCTTAACTATGTTATTAATGGTAGAAATAGCCACGTGCATTCAAACCTGTTTACACTAACATACGTTTATAAAATGCGCCTGTATTAACAGGCATCTGTACTAAAAGGCATCAGTGGCCAATCGGGAAACTCGCTGTCTGCGAGCCGTTGCCTCATCAATTTTGGCAACCTGTTTTATCACAAACTCAATATGCTCACCCACGGCTTTACGAGCTAATTCACTATCACGCGCAATAATCGCATTCATCATCGCCATGTGCTGCGTGTGTAAAGTTTCAAAGCCATAATGCTCGGTGTAAATTTTTCGCCGAGCCAATACCACGTTATGTCTCATTAGGTGAAAAACATTTTTCATCATCTGCAACAATACCGCATTTTGGGAGGCTTCAGCAATCGCTAAATGAAAATTGGCATCGGCAATAGCGGCTTGTTCGGTATCGCCATGAGCCTGACTGTTTGCTAACTGCTCGTAGTAAAAGCGGATTTTTTCAATGTCTTGCTTGCTGGCTCTTTGGGCAGCGTACCAGGCTGTACCGCCTTCTAGTACAATTCTTGCTTCTTGCACATCTAGACGATACAGGGGATCGGCATCCAATAAGGGCGTTAGTGTCTGTAATATCAGATTATCAGACAGCGCCACAAGGGGTTGGTTCTGTTTGGTTCTTTGTACATCTTTGACAAACGTTCCCGACCCAATACGACTTTCGGTAATACCGACACTATTCATCTGCTGTATCGCTTCACGCAGTGCGGTACGAGATACGCCTAATCGCTCACACAAATGGCGCTCGGCAGGCAATCTATCGCCATTTTTTAGCCCTTCACGGTCTATTAGCGAAATTAATTGTTCAATGACCTGCGTTGCAACCTTCATACCTTACCCATCATTATCCGTGTGGAATCATCCAAGGCACGACATACGCTTGTAGCGTGATGAGTGCGCCCATCATAATGGTAAAAATAATACTATGTTTGACGGTAAATCTGAACAAATCTGACTCTTTACCCACTAAACCTGTAGCGGCACAGGCAATGGCAATGGATTGCGGGGAAATCATTTTACCGGTCACCCCACCCGAGGTATTGGCTGCCACTAACAACACCTCAGGCACACCAATTTGCCGAGCGGTGGTGGCTTGAAGGGCAGCAAACAACGCATTGGCTGACGTGTCTGAGCCTGTCAAAAATACCCCTAACCAACCCAAAAATGGTGAAAAGAAGGTAAAAGCTTTACCCGTGTGTGCCAATGCTAATGCTAAGGTAGCAGACAACCCCGAATAATTGGCGATAAACGCAAATGCCAACACCATACCAATAGAATAAATCGGGGTGCGTAGCTCATTAATGGTTTCGCCAAACGTCGATAACGCTTGTTTGGGACGCATTTTTAGCATCACGATGGAGATAATCGCCGCTAACATGATGGCAGTACCTGTTGCTGAGAACCAATCAAATTTATAAATGGCCGCATAGTCGGTAATTTTGGTGACGACTGGGGGCAGTTTTTGTACGGCATTGTGCAAATACGGCACATTGATACTCATCACCATATCGACCAACGCCCCATCAGGATGACCATCTTTGCCTTTAACAAACAAATCTTTAAACGGCTTGATGCTCCATAACGATACCATTGCTGTCAAAATCACAAACGGCATCCAAGCTTTGATGATTTGAGCGGGTGAGTAATGGGGGGTTGGCAACGGTGCCGATACGCTTGTGGTATCATCCCTCTGATTTTCGCCATCGACTTGATTTTCAAAACGGAATATGTGCTTGGGCTGCCACACTTTAAATAGCAACGTCAAACTGACTAACGAGGCAATAGCAGCGGTAATATCAGGCAACTCAGGTCCAATGTAGTTTGAGGTCAAAAACTGCGCAATGGCAAATGACCCACCACCGACTACAATCGCTGGGAAGGTTTCACGAACCCCTCGCCACCCGTCCATAATCGCCATAATCCAGACTAACACAATGGGCACAATAAAAGGCAACTGGCGTCCAACCATTTGGCTGATGGCATGGGTTTCTACCCCAGAGACTTGTCCTGCTACGATGATTGGAATCCCCATCGCGCCAAAGGCAACCGGGGCCGTATTGACGATTAGGCAAAGTCCAGCGGCATACAAAGGTTTAAACCCTAATCCGACCAATAACGCTGCTGTGATAGCTACAGGTGCACCAAAACCTGCTGCGCCTTCCAAAAAAGTACCAAAGGCAAACCCGACCAGTAACATCTGTAACCGTTGGTCTTCGGTCAGTGATAAAATACTGGAGCGGATAATATCAAATTGCCCTGTTTTTACCGTGACTTTGTATAAAAATACTGCCCCGATAATAATCCAGGCGATAGGCCAAAGCCCATAGAAGAATCCATAAATCGCGGATGATAGCGCTAAGGTCACCGGCATTTGATATAAAAATAGGGCAACAAGCAGCGCCAAAACAACGGTAATGGTGCCTGCGACACTACCTTTTAAACGGAATACCGCCAAGGCTAGAAAAAAGAAGATAATTGGGATGAGGGCAATGGCACTTGAAAGCCAAATATTGCCCATGGGATCGTAAATCTGTTGCCAATGTTGCATCATTTCCTCCATGAAATAATTGGTATTACCAAAATAGTCTGAGTATCAATAATTGGTTAAATAATAAAGAAAATTACGCTTTAATTCAATCAAATTTCAAAAAAACAGTGATATTTATAAGGTTTTTTGTAAATTGGTAATACCAATTTTGATGGTAATATGATTTATTGTGTGAACGGATACAAAAAAGCTTGGTATTGAAGTCAGCAGAGGTTCAAGTTTTTGCTATCGGGCTGCGTGATGAAAACTACCCAGTGTTTTGCTGTATGGTTGACAGCACAAGCCATGAGGGACGCAAGTAGCGTGCTTTATTTTTTCAAAAGACATCAAGTAAAGTAACTTTTTGACTAAGGTAGGTTAATAGTAGGTAGAGAGCATTGGATGACTTAACTACAATCAAGTCATAGTGATTTTATAAAAATATATTAGTACATCTTATCTATTTGTAATGATGACAAAAAACTAGGCGTACGAATAAAATTACTATATACCCTAACCATAAAAGATTAAAAGGAATTTAATCATGGCTTATAAGCAAATCTCCGATCAAACCAGTGGTTTTTTTATTCCCTGCGTATCATTATTTGGACCTGGCTGTGTCAAAGAAGTGGGCTCAAAAGCCAAAGACCTAGGCGCTAAAAAAGCGCTTATTGTAACTGACCAAGGGCTGAACAAAGCAGGTGTTCCAGACATTATCATTAAACATTTAAGCGAACAAGGTATTGATAGCTACGTATTTGCAGGTGCAGAGCCAAACCCAACTGACAAAAATGTCCACGATGGCGTCACAGCGTATCAGGATAACGGCTGTGATTTTATCATCTCATTGGGTGGTGGTTCGTCACATGACTGTGCAAAAGGGATTGGTCTAGTGACCGCAGGCGGTGGTCATATCCGTGACTATGAAGGTATTGATAAAAGTAAAGTGCCAATGACGCCATTGATTGCTATCAATACCACGGCAGGTACAGCATCAGAGATGACACGTTTTTGTATTATCACCAATACCGATACCCACGTCAAAATGGCGATTGTAGATTGGCGTTGTACCCCACTCATTGCTATTGATGACCCTCGACTCATGACTGCCAAACCCGCATCTTTAACTGCGGCAACAGGTATGGATGCGCTAACCCATGCGGTAGAGGCGTATGTATCGACTGCTGCAAATCCGATTACAGACGCTTGTGCTGAAAAAGCCATACGAATGATTCAACAATGGCTGCGTCAAGCAGTAGCAAATGGCGAAAATATTGAAGCGCGTGAGGCTATGAGCTACGCCCAATACTTAGCAGGCATGGCGTTTAATAATGCCTCGCTAGGTTATGTCCATGCGATGGCGCACCAGTTAGGTGGGTTCTACAATCTGCCACATGGTGTTTGTAATGCGATTTTGTTACCGCACGTCTGTGAATTTAACCTGATTTCAACACCTGAGCGTTATGCAGATATTGCACAATTTATGGGCATCGACATCAAAGACATGACTCGAGCAGAAGCAGGTAAAGCAGGCATCAATGCAATTCGTGAGCTATCCCAAGCAGTAGGTATTCCTACAGGACTCACTGAACTTGGTGTCAAACAAGAAGACCTTGCCATCATGGCAACCAATGCCCAAAACGATGCTTGTATGCTCACCAACCCACGCAAGGCAAATCATGAACAGGTCGTAGCAATCTTCGCAGCTGCCATGTAACATTGTAACAATCTAACATCAAACTAAAACAGACTCACAGCAGTGAAAAAGGGGACTTTAATAGTCTCCTTTTACATTAAGCGCTGATACAAAGCGCATAAATTTTGCGTCAATTGATTAAAATATAGTAGCATACAGAGATGAAACAAAAACTCATCACTCGCTTAGACCACTGCCAATACTTACGGTTAACCCAAGTAAGCTACCCACTTAGCCACTATGCCAAGCCTCATCTAACACAAAATCTGGTAGCACAAATCAGTGATAACCGCATCTACAATCGAGCCACCGATGGTAAACGCACACTTGACCATCTTAACGCTATGCTTAGCCCTACTATCGAACATAATCCTATCTTTGATAAAACCAGACCAGTTCCACTATCGAAAATTCAATACAATCGCCAATAAAACCTCATGGCGCATTTAAACAATAAGTTTAATCAATAAGGATATTTATCATTAGGACTTACGCAAAAAGCATAAAATTTTGCGAAAGCGGATAAAAATATAGTATAGTCAATCCTAAATTATAGTAAGCACCGTTTGCCCTGAGCTTGTCTAAGGGTAACGGTCGTTATGGTTCGACAGGCCTACCACGAACGACCCTGTTCGATATAATTCAGTTTTCACTATAGCATAAAGAGATGAAGAAAAAAGCTATCACCCGCCTAGACTACTGTCAATATTTACTGGTAAGCCAAACCAATTACACCCTTACCAACTACGCAGAACATCATCCTGAATCAATTAGTCATGACCGCATCAATCGATACCTACGTCATGACAAACTAAAACCCAAGCTCGTATGGGAAAAAGTCAAAGACGACATCGTATTAGACGACGATGGCTATCTTATCTTTGATGACAGCATACTCGATAAAAATCATAGTCACAAAATCGAATTGGTTAATCGCCAATACAGTGGCAACGCCCATCGCATTATTAAAGGCATCTGCATCGTTAACTGTATCTATGTCAATCCAAAGACCGAACAATACTGGCTCATTGATTACCGTATTTATGACAAAACCACCGATGGCAAAAGCAAACTTGACCATCTAAAAGACATGCTACAGCACAGTATTGAACACAAACAAATTAAATTCAAATATGTGCTCATGGATACATGGTATGCCACCAAAGACATTATGCTGTATATTGATAACTTACAAAAAATCTATTATTGTCCTTTAAAATCCAATCGCAAAGTCGATGATTCAAAAGGAGTAAACCCTTACAAAGCAGTCAACGAATTAACTTGGACTGACCAAGAGCAACAAAATGGCAAACTGATTAAAATACATGCCTTTCCTAAAGATTACAAAGTGCAACTGTTCCGAGTAGTGGTTAATGAAAACCGCACGGACTGGATTGTCACCAATGACACCAATCAGGATTCATCAGATGGCACACGATTGGTGTGTGCCATCCGCTGGAAGATTGAGCAGTTTCACCGAGAACTTAAACAACTCACTGGTATTGAAGCTAATCAGTGTCGTAAGGCTCGTATTCAGCGGAATCATATTTGTTGTTGTATGCTGGTTTGGCTGCAGTTAGCCAGACAAGCTAAACGGTTAAAACAATCTTTATATCAGGTTAAAAGGGGTTTACTCAGTGATTATTTGCGTGAGCAGTTACGCTCGCCTTCGGTCGTCTTTGCGTAAGCCCTAATCATGTTAAAACAGTATAAGCCGACACTCGATAAATTAACGAAGATCGTAGGGAAGTCTTATGTACTCATCGATGAACAAGATACCCGTCATTATCGACAAGGTATACGTTTTGGTGAGGGAAAAGTGTTGGCTGTGGTATGCCCCGGTACTTTACTTGAGCAGTGGCAGGCGCTACAAACAATTATTGAGGCAGATTGTGTGGTAATTATGCAAGCTGCCAATACAGGATTGACAGGCGGCTCTACACCTTATGGGGATGAATATGATCGTCCAGTTATTATTATGAGCACTCGGCGTCTACAAGGCATTCAAGTGATTTTAGATGGCAAACAAGTCGTGTGTTTACCTGGCGCTACTTTGGATAATCTTGAGCGTACTTTAAAACCTTATAATCGTGAACCACATTCTGTGATTGGGTCATCCTGTATTGGCGCTTCAGTTTTAGGTGGGGTGTGCAACAACTCAGGGGGCGCACTGGTACGTCGTGGACCTGCTTATACTGAAATGGCGTTGTATGCCCGTGTCAATGAATCGGGTGAATTACAATTGATTAATCATCTAGGTATTGATTTGGGCAACACGGCCGAAGAAATACTCACCAGACTGCAAAAACAAGACTATGAAACCGGTCAGGTAACCACGCAAACCACTCAGCTGGCATCAGACAATCGTTATGCGCATGACGTTAAACAAGTCGATGCAGATAGTCCTGCTAGATTTAATGCAGATCCGACACGATTATATGAAGCATCGGGTTCAGCGGGTAAAGTCTGTGTGTTTGCGGTACGACTCGACACCTTTGAAAAAGTTGAGAGTAGGGTTTTTTATATCGGCTCAAATGACCATAATGACTTAACGGCAATACGTCGTTATTTGCTGACATCGTTACCCAGCTTGCCGATTGCTGGAGAATATATTCATCGGGATGCCTTTAGTATTGGCGCAAAGTATGGCAAAGACACTTTCTTGTTTATTGAGCGTTTTGGCACGGTGAATATACCCAGAGCATTAGCCCTCAAAGATCGCATTGATGGGTGGTTAGAGAAAATCAAGATACGGGGTCTGACTGATCAAATTTTACAAGCTATCACGTTTTTCTTACCCAGTCATTTACCGCAGCGCATGCTAGCGTTTCATCAGCGTTTTGAGCATCATTTGATTCTACGAGTGGACGAGCAAAGCGCAGAACAGACACAGCAGTTTTTAAATGAGTATTTTGCCGTACATTCTACTGGCTCGTATTTTGCTTGTACGGAGGAAGAAGGTCGCAAAGCTTTCTTACACCGTTTTGCTGTTGCCGGGGCGGCGATACGATATCGTGATACCCATCGAGCCGAGGTTGAGGATATTGTGGCATTGGATATTGCGTTACGACGTAATGATAGAGAATGGGTGGAAAAAATCCCCGCCGATCTCGAACAACATATGTTGCATAAATTATATTATGGGCACTTTTTTTGTCATGTATTTCACCAAGATTACATTGTCAAGAAAGGCACTAATCCACTGGATATTGAGCATCAGATGTGGCAGCTGCTAGACGAGCGTAGGGCAGAATATCCCGCAGAACACAATGTGGGTCATTTATATGTTGCTAAGCCAGCATTAGCCAATTTTTATCGAAAGCTAGATCCTACCAACACCTTTAATGTGGGGATTGGTCACACTTCAAAGTTAAAATACTGGCGCAAACCTAACGCATGACGACATTTAACTAGGTAAGTATAATTAGGTAAGCATCCGACCATCAGGGCAATCGCATGATAAAATTTTACCGAACAGTAGCTGCTCAAGATAAACTGTTCCAGATAAAATGTTTAAGATAAGCGTTATTTTGCGATGCCCCAATTTTACGATGTTGAACAGACAGTTTAACATCGTCATGCTCATTTTTTGTTTGCTCTCAGATAGTGCGTAAGGTCTATCCTCAATTAAACCAATCCGAGCGCTTCAATCAGTTGTTTATTTGGGCTGACTTGGTTCATGCTGTAAAAATGCATTGACGGCACGCCTTCGGCAATCAAACGCTCACATAGATTGACCATCACTTCAAACCCAAATTGACGAATGGCTTTTTTGTCATCGCCATAGTCGGCAAGCTGTTTACGGATAAAACGTGGAATATCTGCCCCGCAGCCATCGGCAAATCGAATCAAATTTGACGCATTGGTGATAGGCATAATGCCTGCAATGATCGGGAACTCATCTTGAGTCACCCCTTTTTTGGCAAGGGCATCCCGCAGATATAGATAGCTGTCAGCGTTGTAGAAAAACTGGGTAATCGCTTCAGTCGCGCCTGCGTGGTATTTATTGAGCAAGTTTTGGATATCGGCATCAAAGCTTTTGGCTTGCGGGTGCATTTCTGGATAAGCAGCGACTTTGATACGAAAATAATCACCGCTATGCTCACGTATGTATTTAACCAAATCGACAGCAAACGGCAGCTCGCCAAGACCCACCATACCCGATGGCAAATCACCGCGCAGCGCCACCAAGCGATTAATACCTAACGATTTATAATAATCCAATAACTCGCCAATTTTGGCTTTATCATCGCCAATACAGGATAAATGCGGGGTGATAGGCGTATCACTTTTTTCACTCAGTGCCTTAACGATACCTAAGGTGCGCTCACGGGTTGACCCACCTGCGCCATAAGTCACGCTAAAATATTGAGGTTTTAAAGCATTTAATTCATCAAAGGTTGCCAATAATTTGGTTTGACCGTCATCGGTCTTGGTGGGAAAAAATTCAAAAGAAAACGGCGTTGTCATGGTGGTCATAAAAGTATCCAAAATGATAAAAAATAGCACCATTATAACGGGTATAACAGTAAAAAAATTGAATTTTTTGGCATAAATATTGAGTTAAACTGCATAAAAAAGTCATGCACATGGGCATGACTTTGATTAAACCTTTAACAAATAGTAGTTATAGCTATTAGTATTTATAGCTATCAGGTTTGAATGGACCTTCAACTGGCACACCGATATAATCGGCTTGTTGCTGCGTCAATTTAGTCAGTACCCCGTTAAAGCCTGCGACCATGGCTGCTGCCACTTCTTCATCAAGTTTTTTGGGCAATACTTTGACATATAAATTATCCGCTTTTTTGTCCGCCGGCAAATCAGCAAATTTTTCTTTAAATAAGTGCATTTGCGCCAATACTTGGTTGGCAAAAGAACCATCCATAATACGTGAGGGATGACCTGTGGCATTGCCCAAATTCACCAAACGACCTTCCGACAATAAAAGCAAGTAATCGTTTTCATCGTCTGATCGATACACTTGGTGTACTTGAGGCTTCACTTCCACCCATTTCCAGTTGTCACGCATAAACTGGGTATCAATCTCAGTATCAAAGTGACCAATATTACAAACCACTGCGGTGGCTTTTAAGGCTTTTAGCATATCGCTATTACAGACATGGTAGTTACCAGTGGTAGTGACCACCAAGTCAGTATCTTGCATAAGGGTGTTGTTGACACCTTTGGCAGGGTCACCTTCCACAAATGGCGAGACCAATTCATAGCCATCCATACAAGCTTGCATACCACAAATTGGATCAGCTTCCGTCACTCGTACTACCATGCCTTCTTGCCGTAGGCTTTGCGCAGAACCTTTACCCACATCGCCATAACCGATAACAAGTGCACGACGACCTGCTAAAAGCATATCGGTACCACGTTTGATGGCATCGTTTAGGCTATGGCGACAGCCATATTTGTTATCATTTTTTGATTTGGTCACTGCGTCATTGACATTAATGGCGGGTACTTTTAGCGTGCGTGCATTGAGCATTTCAATTAGACGATGTACCCCTGTTGTTGTCTCTTCTGAGATACCGTGAATGTTGTCGAGCATTTGCGGGTAGTCGCTATGAATCAGCGCCGTCAAGTCACCGCCATCATCTAAAATAATATTGGCATCCCACAGCTTGCCCGTGGCTTCACCGCCTTCAAAAATCTGCTGGCGAAGACACCATTCGTATTCTTCCTCAGTTTCGCCTTTCCAAGCAAATACAGGAATACCGGCTGCTGCGATAGCGGCAGCAGCATGGTCTTGGGTTGAAAAAATATTACAAGAAGTCCAGCGTACTTCAGCACCCAGCGCCACGAGCGTTTCAATGAGGACAGCAGTTTGGATGGTCATGTGGATACAGCCCACAATCTTGGCGCCTTTTAAAGGCTGCTCGGCTTGGTAGCGTTGGCGTAAGCCAATCAAAGCAGGCATTTCAGTTTCCGCCAGTTTGATTTCTTTGCGACCGTAGTCGGCAAGGCTAATATCGGCAACTTTATAATCAGAAAAATTTGAATCGGTAGAATTGATAGACAGGGACACTGCGTCCACTCCTTAATAACTAGTAAAAAAAGTTAAAGTAAAAACGCAGATGCGGTTATTTATTTTGGATTTATTTTGGTTAAAATACAAAAAACGAGCCTAGCGCAGGCAAGCAAATATAAATTAAGCGAACCTTGAGCTGCAGCATCTCTCGATAGGCGTATTGTAAAAAAAATTAACATAAAAGTCATTCTGTTAATTGCAACATCAACTTAAGTCTTTTAAAAAAGCAACATTTTTGATAAAATATTACACTTCATCCTATGTAATTACATAAACATATAGAAAAGTTATACAAAATTAAAAGACATTGCTGAAAAATTACGTTTTAATATACCTAAGAGAAACGTAACAAAATATGTCAACTAATTTACTTTTTCTTTATATGTCATTCATCGCTTGAAAGTCTTTTAGATTTTTAAGAGAAATGGTAAATTTACCTTATCCTGTCCTTAGGAGATTTATATGAAAGTTTTGAAACTAGCTGCTATTCCTGCTGCTTTAATCGCAACTTCTGCTTTTGCTGAAACTGTCGTTGTTGATCAACAAATTGTTGCACAGCCTGTTGCCGTATCTACTACCACCTACGATCCAAACTTAGGTGTAGTAAAAAACACAACAACTCAATTGGTTACTGGTACTAGAACGTTTTTTGATACCGTAACACATCCTGCTGCTATCAGTGCCGAAGTAGGTACCTTAGGTTATGGTGCCAATATTGGTTGGGGTTTAAATGATAAAACTGAGCTTGTAGTTGGTTGGGCTGGCGGCGATATTGGTGATTTAAAAGACACCATCGAAATTGAAGATGTTGAATATGACTTAGAAACAGATTCAAGCAACCCATATATTGGTGTAAATTTACGCCCAGCTGGAAATTGGTTCACTGTTGGTGTTGGTACGATTTTTGGTGACAACGAAATCACCTTGAAAAAACAAGCGACTGAAACCAAACCAGTTAACATCAATGGTAACACTTACTATGGTAACATTGAAGCGTCAGCTGAAAACAAAAACACTATGAACCCATACTTAACTATTGGTTTCCGTCCTAATATCACTAATAACTTTGGTGTATTTGGCGAAATCGGTGCAGCTTATACTGGTGGCTTAAAAGTTACTGATGCTAACACACGAGTTCTAAATGCCAATGGTGAAGAAATTGCAAAATTTGACAATAATCGTTTAAAATCTGATTTACAACAAGATTTGGATGATTCAAATTATTCAAAATGGTACCCAATCGCTAAAATCGGTGCAACTTACCGTTTCTAACTTCAGTCAATTACTAAAAAAGATACTCCTTCGTGGGTATCTTTTTTTATACGCTAAATACAGCATCATATAGTATCTGTGATAATGGGAAGAGAGAATACCTCTCGTAATTCAAAACTGGTATGCACTTGTGCGATACCTTCGATACGGTTTAGACGATGCAATAAAAATTCTTCATAATGCGCCATATCTTTGACCAAAGCTTTGATAAGATAGTCTTCGCTGCGCCCTGTCACAATACTACAGCTTACCACTTCAGGAAATTCTCGTAGTTTTTTTTCAAAATTGCTAAAGCGTTCTGCCGTATGTTTATCCATGCTAATGGCAATATAGACTGACAGTTGATAACCTAATTTTCTAGGGTCGGTGGTGACACTATAACCCGTGATAACACCGGCATCTTCTAATTGCTTGACTCTGCGCGCACAGGGGGTAGGGCTTAAGTTTACGCTTTCTGCCAATTCAAGGTTACTCATGCGGGCATTTTCTCTTAATAGCGCTAAAATTTGTCTGTCTATTTTATCTAATGAAGCCATGGTAAACTCTCAAAATTAGTGATTTTAACTAAATACTATAATTATAGTAGCCATAAATATCAAATTCTATGTTTTTTATAGCAAAATTTAGTTACTTCAACTACAAAAAAATGGGTATAATTTTATTATAGAATTTTAAGCAAAATTAAATGTGGAGCATTAGCATGTCGATACAACCCAAAAACGCGGCTTTTAATCATAAAAAATACCAACCCTTTGCGTTTGCACCAAAGATGACCCAGCGTACTTGGCCCGATAAAACGATCACCAAAGCGCCCATATGGACGTCGGTGGATTTGCGAGATGGTAACCAAGCCTTGATTGAGCCGATGAGCATTGAACAAAAAATGCGCTTCTTTGATTTGTTGGTGCAAGTGGGTTTCAAAGAAATTGAGATTGGTTTTCCCTCAGCGGCGCAGGTCGAGTATGACTTTACCCGCAAATTGATCGAAGGCGGACACGTACCCGACGATGTGACCTTGCAAGTATTGGTGCAGGCACGCGAGCATTTGATTCGCCGTACCTTTGAGTCGTTAAAGGGTGCCAAACGTGCCATCGTCCACGTGTATAACTCAACCTCAAAAGTGCAACGCGAAAAAGTGTATCAAAAAGATTATGATGACATCATTGCGATTGCGGTTGAAGGCGCGACATTGTTGCGTGATTTGGCGAAAGATTACCCTGAAACCGAATGGATTTTTGAATATTCTCCTGAAAGTTTCTCACAAACCGAGGTCGATTTTTCGGTCAAAATCTGTGATGAGGTGTGTAAAGTTTGGCGCCCGGACTTAGGTCAGAAGGTAATCTTTAACTTGCCATCAACCGTAGAAAGCTCAACACCCAATATTTATGCCGATCAGATTGAATATTTTTGCCAAAACTTACCCATGCGTGAGCATGTGATTGTGAGTCTTCACACCCACAATGACCGTGGCTGTGCCGTGGCTGCCAGTGAGTTGGGTTTGATGGCAGGGGCTGACCGTATTGAAGGCACGCTTTTTGGCAATGGCGAGCGCACAGGCAACATGGACATCATGGTTATGGCGATGAATATGTATAGCCAAGGCGTAGACCCACAGCTTGATTTTAGTAACATGAGCGAAATCGCCCAAGTAGTGAGTGAGTGCAATCAGTTGCCGATTCATCCACGCCATCCTTATGTGGGCGAATTGGTATTTACCGCTTTTAGTGGCTCGCACCAAGATGCCATTAAAAAATCGTTAGATTATAACGAGCAAAATGCCGAAACCACCCAAGGCTTATGGGATGTGGCATATTTGCCGATTGACCCTGCTCATATCGGACGCGGCTATCAGGATGTCGTGCGTATCAATAGCCAGTCAGGTAAAGGCGGTGTTGCTTATATCTTGCAACGTGACTTTGGTTTTCATTTGCCACGTTGGACGCAAATTGACTTTAGCCGTGTCATTCAGCAGGAGGCCGAGAGCCGCCAGACAGAATTGACATCAGATGATGTTATTAGCGTGTTTGAAAACACCTATTTAAACCAATCTACTTTGGCATTGCAAGATTATGAAATCAAAAACACCGCTGGCTCAGTAAGCTTTACAGGCTCTGTGCGCATGGGGGATGATATTATAGAGGTCGTCGGTAATGGTAATGGCCCGTTGTCTGCCTTTATCAATGCCATCTCTGCCAAATTGAACAAAAATATTCACGTTATCAACTATGCAGAGCATGCGTTAACGGTTGAAAGTCAAAGCCCGCTCACCCAAAACAACAGTGATGCCAATGCCGTTGCTTACTTACAGTTGAATATTGAAGGTGAGATTTATTCAGGTATTGGCACTTGCTCAAGCACCGTATCAGCGATGTTAAAAGCCGCCTTATCTGCGTTGGCACAAGCGCAGATTGCCGATACTGAACATCATTAATTAGCTTTTATAAAGAGTAAATTTATCAGTAGCTTTTATCACCAAAAGAGCAATTATCCTAGTTGCTCTTTTTTTTATGAGCTACATCTAACATGCCCAAGCTAATAGCAAAAGGAGTGCAATTCCAGACATACTATTTTATGGTATGATAGAGGCACTTTAAATTTTACAGTAAGAATAGAGTTGTATGATGCATTGCGATATTTATAAATTTAGCAAAAAAGATGACCTGTATGTGTACATTGCTCGCCCAGATTATCCCAACGACACGGATGAGATTCGTGACTGGTTGTCAGTGCTGCCTAAGGATTTTCGTCAAGCGATTGGGCGCGAAACCTTTTTGATGCATTTGGATTTGGCGAATACGCCAAAGCTTGCACGAGTTAATAAAGCAGAAGTGTTAGAAAAACTGCAAAGTCAGGGATATTTTGTGCAAATGCCGCCTGAAGATGTGCTGTTACGCCAAGCAAAATTGAATATGGCAGAAGCGCAGCAGAACAAGTGGCAGTAGCAAAATTTTAACCAAATGATTTGAATCATGCTAAAATAATCTATCTATTTTTGGCAAGGCAAAATTATGTTTGCATTTTTATCACTCGACCAAATCGGTAATGTGCTAGGCGAAATCATCATTTGGTGGGCGCAGCTGGTTCAAGGTGTGCCGCCAGACAAATTACCCCTATATGCCTATGTAGGATTTTCCATTGTCGTATTACTGCTTTGGATTTTAGTGGTACGGATTTTGCCAAAAACGCTTGCAGGTTTGAGTTGGATTATTCTATTTGCGATTTTGCTCACGCCAACCACTTCCCTTGGCACCCCGCCTGACATCGCACCAGCGAGTATTTCAGTGATTTATGGGATTTTACTCAAAGATCCAGCAATTATCTTTAATGGGTTGCTACCAATTATGGTTGTCATTACAGTGGGCTGTATTTTGGGTTTTATTTGGCAAATTCTTCGAATGGGCATCGATAAAACCAACAAAAAAAATGCGCTAAATAACGCCAATATCAGCCAGCCTAGCCGCTAAGTTATGATAGTGATAAGCCAACAAGCTGTTACGGCTTGAATTTTTATAGCTTAATCTTTTACCGCTTAACCTTTTACTTATAGCTTAACTTTCGCTAAAACTTATGATAGTCTGAAACTCATTTTTGACGATTATCATAGGTTTTTTTATGTCTGACCATCAGCCAAATGCTGCCATCCAAAATAGCGTGACCCAAAGCAGTTTTAAAAGCACCGATAGTTATATCGCCACTGACAACTTAAAGCTTGCCGTCAACGCTGCGATTCAATTGCAAAAACCGTTACTCATCAAAGGGGAACCTGGCACGGGTAAAACGCTACTGGCTGAAGAAGTGGCAAAAAGTTTAGGTATGCCACTTTTAACTTGGCACATCAAATCAACCACCAAAGCCGAACAAGGCTTGTATGAGTACGATGCGGTATCACGCTTGCGCGATAGTCAATTGGGTGATGACCGCGTGTATGATATTGCCAACTACATCAAGGCAGGCAAGCTATGGCAAGCATTTACCAGTCCTGAGCGTGTGGTACTGCTCATTGATGAGATTGATAAAGCAGATATCGAGTTCCCCAACGACTTGCTGCATGAGCTTGATAAAATGTCGTTTTATGTGTATGAAACTGGCGAAACGATTACCGCCGATCATCGTCCCGTCGTTATTATCACATCAAACAATGAAAAAGAACTGCCTGATGCCTTCTTGCGTCGTTGCTTTTTTCATTATATTGATTTTCCTGACCAAGCAACCATGCGCGAAATTGTGGATGTGCATTTCCCCAATCTACAAACAGAATTGGTAGATGAAGCGCTCAAGGTGTTCTACGGTCTACGAGAAGTCAAAGGCTTAAAAAAACCGCCATCCACTTCTGAATTGGTAGATTGGATTAGTTTGCTCATGGCAGATGAGTTGCAAGCGGGCAGTCAAAATGCGATTGAGCGGTTGAAAAATCCAAGCGATAACTTACCACCCATGGCGGGGGCGTTACTCAAAAATGAAAATGACTTGAGCTTACTTGAACGTATAGGCTTTATGCTTCGGTTAAATCGCTGATTGTATTATCTTAAAAAATTTAAATAAATTTGATTAAAATAGGATTTTGACTATGCCAAGCGTTTCAGAAGTAAGACCCAAAATTTGGGAAGACGTTTTAGATTTATTCGACAATGGAGATTTTTCAGCCATTTGGGGCAGAAGAGAAAGTAATAATTTTAGAGAGTTGGCAATTCGTTGGAATGGAGATAAAAATTATGTTGGCTATCCAAATCAAGGTAGAAACCCAACTTGGTTTAGCCAACCAGAGTTTTTAGAAGAATCTATTTTATTAAGTTTACTAAAGCAAATAGTGCAGAATGATGTTAATCAAAGACGAGAAGAATTTATAGATAATATTTTACAAGCGATGAAAGAAAGCAAACAGAAAATTAAAAATTGAGTAAAAAAAGTGTTTCTTAATTTATTTTATACCTTACGCACTTATGGCGTGCCAGTTTCCACCCGGGAATTGCTAGATCTTTATGCTTTGCTAGAAACAGGCATTGTGTTTGCCGACCGTGAACAATTCTACGAGCTGATTCGCCTATGTATGGTCAAAGACGAAAAATACTTTGATAAATTTGACCGTGCCATGGCGGATTATTTTGACGGTATTGATACACTCGACATGGACGAGCTGATGGCAAAATTGGGTAATATCCCCAAAGAATGGCTGGAACTTAAACTTGACCCCAACAATCTCACCGAAGCCGAGCGACGCCTACTCAAAAAATATGGTTCGCTTGAAGCACTCATGCAAGCCCTAGAGGAACGCCTAAAAGAACAAAAAGAGCGACACCAAGGCGGTAGCAAATGGGTCGGTACAGGCGGCTCATCGCCATTTGGTGCGTATGGCGACCATCCTGAAGGTGTACGAGTAGGGGGTGAAAGCCGAAAACGCAGCGCGGTCAAGGTGTGGGAGCAGCGCAAATACCGCGATTTGGATACGGATAACCAGCTAGAAACCCGATCCATGCAGATGGCACTGCGAAAACTGCGTAAATTCGCCCGTGATGGGGCGGCTGATGAGCTTGATATTGACTCAACCATCAAGAAAACCGCGCAAAAAGGGATGCTTGATGTGCAACTGCGTCCCGAACGCCGTAATCGTGTCAAAGTGCTCATGCTATTTGATATCGGTGGTAGCATGGATAGCTATATCGAAGCCTGTGAGCGCTTATTTGCTGCCGCTAAAAACGAGTTTAAGACGCTTGAATTTTTTTATTTTCATAACTGTGTGTATGAATATGTTTGGACAGAAAATGCCCGCCGTAACGCCAGTGCGGTGCCCACATTGGATGTGCTACACAAATATGGCAGTGATTATCGGGTGATTTTTGTCGGTGATGCCGCAATGTCGCCTTATGAGTTGTTATCTGTCGGCGGCAGCGTCGAGTATATGAGCCAAGATACGGGACAGGCGTGGCTAAAACGTATCACTAACCACTTTGATAAAGTCGCATGGCTCAACCCTGAAACACCAAGCTACTGGCAATACACGCAGACCATCGGTTTAATCAAAGATACCATGCAAGGTCATATGTACCCAATGACCTTGCATGGTATTGAAGATATGACCAAGTATTTGGCGCGGTAGTATTGTTAAGGCAATTAAAAAAGCATGAATCAATTTCATGCTTTTTTTTGTGCTGATAGGCTGATAGTCGTCTAAAAGCTGATATTAAGCCTAAAAGCTGCTAGTCAACTAACATTAGTTTGGACCGGCCACACGCTCAATAACAACGTTGCCTGTGCCCGTGCTTGCTAAGCCAATTTGTTTGGCGGCGGCATACGATAAATCTAATACGCGATGGCTTGAAAACGGACCGCGGTCATTGACTTTTACCACAACGCTTTTACCGTTTGATTTGTTGGTTACTTTGATATAACAGTTCATTGGCAATGAGCGATGCGCCGCGGTCAATGAATTGGCATCAAAAGTATCACCGCTAGCAGTTTTACGACCTTGAAATTGACGACCATACCAAGACGCGACACCCGTTTGGCTAAAGCGATTGACTGTGTTTGATGCAACGGCAGAAAGACGCTCTAACACGTCTGAATCTTTGCTAGCTTGTGAAGTGTCTTGGCTGATAAGTTGGCTGTCTAAGGCAAGGTTACGAGGTTGGCGGGCTGATTTGACTAAGTCTGATGCATTGTTGTGCTGGCGGGTTAACTCATTAAGTACGTGATCTAAATTGCTCGTGGCTGCTTGGGTAGTTGAGCTAATCGCCGTTACGCCACAAAAGCAAAGTAACGTCGTTACATTAGCTAAATTCGATTGACGCTTTGACATAATGACCTCTGAACAATCGCTCTTTACAATGAGCGCCTCATATTTGGGAGCCAATAAGCCTTTACTTTATACGTCATGCATACAAATCGCTTATAGGGCACCAAGAAAATTTATTAGATTTAACAATTAGTTTACAAATTTTACTTTGTTTCGGTATGTAATTGTTCAATCCTGATGACCCACAATAAGCAATTACGCGATTAAAATCACGATTTATTTAGATAAAAGGTATAAAAAAATAGATAAACGGTAAAAATTATTAAGTTTTACCATCATAATTGTTTAAAACTACTCATAAAAAAGATATCTTTTATGCTAACTTTTTTACTTTTTTTACATTTAAAAATACCAAGTTACATAAATAGTTACATAAAGAATCGTTTATAAATAGCCTATTTACAAACAAAATAGTTTCCAAGATAGTCTGACGGTTATTTAACATTATGCGAGGCAATTGACATCACTAAACCAAATCCTGCCATCAAAGTAATTAAAGCAGTACCGCCGTAGCTGATAAATGGCAAAGGAACGCCGACAACTGGCAAAATACCTGCCACCATGCCGGCATTCACAAACACATACACAAAAAATGACATGGCAATCGCGCCAGAGAGTAATTTGCTATAGACAGCGGTATTAGAGTAAGCAATAAATAAGGCGCGGCATAGAATACAAAAATACAGGAACATCAGTAAACTGACACCGATTAAGCCAAACTCCTCAGAAAAAGCCGCAATAATAAAATCAGTGTGACCTTCTGGTAAAAAGTGTAGATGAGATTGTGTGCCTTGTAGGTAGCCTTTACCTGTGAGTCCCCCTGAGCCAATCGCGGTTTTTGACTGCATGATATTCCATCCAGCCCCCAAGGCATCGCTTTCAGGGTCTAGCAAAGTCAGGACGCGTCTGCGCTGGTAGTCGTGTAGCAGGTATTCCCAAGCCACAAAAACAAAGGGAATAAACAGCGCCACCGCAGAGCCAATCATCCACCAAGGTAAACCCGATAAGAACAGCACAAATAAGCCACTAGATGCCACCAATAAAGAAGTACCCAAGTCGGGCTGTTCAGCAATTAGCAGCACCGGAATAACAATCGCCACCAGCGTAATAAGCACTGTCGATAAACTTGGCGGCAAGTCACGTTTGGATAAAAACCAAGCAGTAAGCATGGGCATACCCAGCTTCATAAATTCTGACGGCTGCACACTACCAAACCCAGGAATATCAATCCAGCGCTGCGCACCCAGACGCACCTCACCAATAATTTTGACCAGTATCAGTAATCCCACGCCACCCACATAAAAAAACGGGGTAAAATCACGGTAAAGACTGGGCGGGATTTGCGCCATCACAATCATTACCACAAACGCGATGGTAAAACTAATGGTTTGACGGATGACCATCCCCATGTCTTGAGCAGAGGCACTATATAAAATGGCTAAACCGAACAAAGCCGTGACAAACAATAGCATCAGCAACCAAGGGTCTAAATGCACGCGCTGCCAAAAGGAGGGTATACTGTCATTACCAAAGTGATGAGCTTGCCTAGAAAAACGGTACTGTCCAATCTTATCTACCATACACACCAAACATCAAATTAACCCGGTGACAATAAGTCTGTAAAAAGACACAAAAATAGGCTCAATAGTTTATATGGCTTAATGTGATTTTGGTAGTCTTAATAATGTAATAGTTTATAACACTTGTTTCATAGAAATAAGTCACTATATTAAGTGAGCGATTAATTAAGCTTAATTATGAAGTGAACATAACTATTAAGTAAAAATTAAGCTAAGTGAAAACAATTATCAAGTAGGCATGATTACCTAAACATATCAAGCCTACTTTTTTGACAGTTGCTCATAAGTCCGTGGTGTTTTTCCATTTTGACGAAACGTGAATAGGCAGTCCATGACACATCAAAACAAGACCAAAAATAAACCAACCATTATCGAAGACAACGCGCAAACAGCAAAGTATGCCAAGCCCGAGAGTGCCAACACCAAGAATATCAATACTACCAAGACTCAGAATACCAAAACCAAGATTTTAACAGGCATTGTTGGCTCAGGGATGATAATGACATTGCTTATCGCCTGTAATCATCCCGTCACACCCATGGATAATCGAAAACCGACTACGACCATCGTTCGTCAAACCCAGCCAAACCCTAAAAATACCACCGTGACACAGACTGATAATATGCGCGGTCTTATTCTCAACCGTCAAAACACAACCCGACCTACAACAGATTATGGCGCACTCAAAAATAGCACACGATACAATAGTAACGTTGTCTATACCAATGATGCAGATTTTAAAGATTGGTTAGCTAGCCACAGTTACCAGCAATCAGAAGTGTTAGCTTATCAAAATTATTTGCAAAGCCAATTAGGCACCATTCCGCCGATGGATCAGTTAATCACGAGTGCCAGAGATGCGCGCCGCTGCGGTTTTGAGCCGTATGAAGTGCCGCCTGCATCACTATGGCAAAATATCGTGCCCACCCTGCAAATGCTGCAGCAACTGCAAAAACAAGGTTATTTGCCGTATTCGACAGTGATACGCTCCGTGTATCGTAACCCTGCATTAAATGATTGCGCGGGCGGTGCGGGTGAGAGTAAGCACATGACCAATGGCGCGATTGATATTTGGATACCTGAAAACGAAGCCAATAAATGGGCGATAGAAAGCACCTTTGATGGGCTTTGCCAGTTTTGGCAATCCAACGGGCAAGCCTATAGTTTTGGACTTGGTTTGTATCCGACAGGCTCGGTGCATCTTGATACGCAAGGCTTTCGAAAATGGGGCGCAAGCCATAGCTCAAGCTCATCACCCTGCCGTTTTTAACCTATCGCAACTGTTAACCCGTTAACCTTTAACATGGGCTATTTAGCGATTTTTGTTGCGGTTGTTGTGTTTGGCGTGGCGTTACCAACCGTTACAATCAAAAACTTGTTAGGGTCAATGAGGTCTTTATAGCTTTGATTGACAGCGGTAAGGTCGGGGCGCTGCACGCGCGTCACGTAATCGGTTAAGTAACTATCTGGCAGCTGATAAAACCCCATCATACCAATCGTGGCATTCATGGCGGCATTACTAGCAAAGCTGGTGGGAAAACTGTTGATTAGACTGTCTTTGGTTAAAGCCAATTCGTTTGGCGTTACCCCTTTTTCTAGGGTATTTTTGATGACTTGCTTGGTCGCCTCAATCGCCTCTTGCGACTTTTGGTTACGGGTAGAAAAGCTAATGGTATAGCTACCTTGGGCAAGCATCGGCGTGGTGCTGCTATAAATGCCATAGGTGAGCCCGCGTTTTTTACGGATGTCTTCCATCAATCTGGCTTGAAAATTGCCGCCCCCGACGATTTCATCGGCAATGGCAAAGTTGGTTTGATGCTGCAAGCCTAAGCTATCCACCACGCGTTTTTGACCCAATTGCCCCATCAATACGGTGGTTTGGGTGCTGTCAAATGGGATATGAATCGTTTTAGCGGCGCTCAAAGGCTTAGCATCGGCAAGCTTTGGGGCAGCTGTGCCAACAGGCATTTGAGCGGTTAGCTGATTGGCAAGCGCGCGCGCGCGCTCAAGACTGATATCGCCTGTAATGGCAATATTCGCGTTCTTCGCCACCAAAAACTGCTGGCTAAAAGCTTTGAGATGGTTGGCATTAATTTTGGCAATGCTGTCTTCTGTGCCTTGGGTGGGGTGGGCGTAGGGATGATTGCCATAAAGTGCCTCAGCAAAGGCTTTGCTTGCGATGCTATCGGGGTCTTCTTTGGCCTGTTGTAGGCTGATTAGATACTGGGCTTTGGTACGTTCAAAATTTTTGTTCGGAAACGTAGGCTGGGTCATCATATCGCTCATTAAACCAAGCGCAGGGGATAAACGCGCTTCATCGGATAGACTGCGCAAACTCACAATAAACATATCTTTATAAGCCCGGGCAGATAAATCAATCCCAAGCTGCTCACTGGTCTCGGCAATCTCATCTTCGCTTTTATGGCGTGTGCCCTGATCGAGCATACTTGCGGTCAGACTGGCAATCCCAAAACCGCCTTTTTTAATGGCTTCATCACGAGCTGAGCCCGCATTAAAATACACACTGACATCCACAATCGGTAAATGATGGGTTTGTACCAAAGCGACTGGGGTACCCGAATCCGTCGTAAAGTGGATGATATTTGGTAATGTCACGTTTAACGGCGCTGTGGTTTTTAGGCTGGTTAATTTGTCTAAAGCGGCAATGGGTGCGGTGGGGTCAATATTGCCACTACTGTGAGCATCGCTATAGGTGGCAGGTTCAGCATGGCCCGCTTGCGAGGCAATGGTGGTCATTAGTAATAAGATTTTAGCTAAGCGTGGTTTCATTTTTTTTCTCAAAATTCTAAGGATAGTCTAACCGCCATTTGGGCAATTTAAGTCAGCATAAGTTAAGTTACTGGTTTTATAGTTATTTATTGGGTTTGTTTTCTTTCACCACATTGAGCACGGTTAAATTGTTGTTAACCAAATATTTGCTAGCGGCAGCGTGTAAGTCACTTTCTGTGATGCTATCTAAGATTTTGGGTAGGTTAAACACCATCCGATCATCAAGCCCAATGCTGTTTAGACTGCCAATCATCTGCGCTTGTCCGCTGATACTGTCTTGGCTATAAATTAAGCTGGTCATGGTGTTGGTTTTGGCACGGGTCAGTTCACTTTGTGCAATCGGTTGGGTTTTAAGCGCGTCAATCTCAGCAATGATTGCTTGTTTGGCTTGGGCAAGCGTCACGCCATCCCGCGGGGTGGCTTGGATTAAAAATAGCCCATCGCCCCGACTAAAGGCATTGTAACCACTGCCGACTGAGGCTAGTAGCTGTTTTTCCCGTACTAGGCGTTTTTCTAGGCGCGCAGATAGACCGCCATCGAGCACATCGGCTAGTAGCGATAGACTATAGGCGGTTTTGGGGTCTTTTGCTGTGGTAAGCGTAGGCACGTTAAACGCCATCATGACCATAGGTACTTGCACGGGTAATTGGGTGGTTTTTTCTTGATAACCACGAAAGCCTGGCTGTATCACACTGGGGCGCGTTGGCAGGGTTTGCGGTTTTTTATCGGCAAAGTATTTTTTGACTTCATTGATGGTGTCTGTCGGATTGACATCGCCCACGATTACTAAGGTCGCATTGTTGGGTGCATACCATGTTCTATACCAATCGGTTAAGTCGTTTAACCCAATGGATTCGATTTCTGCCATGGGACCAATGACCGATTCTCCTTTGGGGCTGTTCGGATAAGCCATTTTGCTAAACTGCTCATAGGCGCGGGCGTTTGGGTTGTCATCGGTACGCTGGCGGCGCTCTTCCATCACCACTTGGCGCTCAGCGGTAAAGTCGCTGTTCTTTAGCTGTAAATGGGTCATCCGATCGGCTTCAAGCTCTAGGGCGAGGGCTAAGCGATTGGCAGGGAAAATTTCATAATATGCAGTGTAGTCATAGCTGGTAAAAGCATTATTGCTACCGCCAAATTTGGCAATAAGGCGTTCAAAATCTGCTGAGGACACGTCTTTTGTCCCCTTAAACATCATATGCTCAAGCAAATGCGACATACCGCCTAAGTTAGTGGGTTCATCCGCGGCACCCACGCGATACCATACTTGGCTTATCACCACAGGGGAACGGTGATCTTCTTTGATAATCACCTTTAAGCCATTAGCCAGCGTATATTCATGGCGCGTTGCTGCCTTATCGCTGTCAAAATCTGTGGGGCTTGGCGTTTGCTGGGTTGTATCAGTTACCGCGTTAGCAGTTGGGTGGGATTTATTAGGCGTATTGGCTACAGTCGAGGTAGTTTTGGTCGGCATGGTTTTGGCTGCGATGGTCTGCGCAGTGCTGCAACCTGATACACTGAGCGCATAGGTCAGGGTGGCAGCAAGGATAGTAAGGTTAAAAAATGTAGGCTTTGACACAGGGTTTCGGTTTAACATAGTTTCTCTTTAACTTTTAGTCTTTAATCTGGTTTTTCTGATTGTGGAGCAATGGGGTTTGCGGGCATTATAAAAGATAAACCATGATAACGGATGTTGACATTGATTGCTATTTGAAAGGCCATTGCACGATTAAGTATGACTAAATACCACCTGCAAATTTTTAGTGCAACAAGCTGTGAGCTGACAGTTTTTTCCCATACCACACATCCTATGGGTTTAAGGGGTTGACAGCATGTTTATTTCAAACTGCGAACAAACACTGTTATAATTTTATACATCTCGATATTTTAATGACAAATTTAACCATAGGCGATGATATGAGTAGCAACCAATTTAATAACAATGCTTCTAATAAGGTGGTAATTAATTTTAATAACCAACCAACTAATTTTGATGATGCTACGATGCCCAATCTGCCTGTGCAAGATGTGCCAATTATTGAAACGCCGCGTATCGCTGAAGCCGCCCAAACGTCAACGCTGCAAGCACCCGTGACACCCCAATCTGTGTCACCAATACCGCAGAGCCAACACCAAGGTCAGCCTGCACCCACACAGCAGCCATCTGCCAATACGGCTGCGCCAACCGCAGAACCTGAACAAAAAGGCGGCTGGTTTAGCCGCATGAAGCAAGGCTTGTCAAAAAGTCGTAAAAACTTGACCGAAGGCTTAACCAATATTTTGATTGGTGGTAAAGAAATTGATGATGAACTACTAGAAGAAGTCGAAGACCAACTGTTGGTCGCCGACATCGGTGTGAATGCCACCAATCGCATTATCAAAAACTTGACCGAAGCCACTGCCCGCGGTGATTTGATTTATTCACATTCACTGTATAAAGCGCTACAAAAAGAACTAACCGATATCTTGACACCCAAAGTTGCACCGCTGGTGGTGGATGCTAGCACAAAACCGTTTGTTATCTTGGTCGTTGGGGTCAATGGCGTAGGTAAAACCACCACCATCGGTAAACTTGCCAAACGTCTGCAAGGTGAAGGAAAATCAGTGATGTTAGCAGCGGGTGATACGTTCCGTGCAGCAGCCACCGAGCAATTGCAAGTTTGGGGGGAGCGCAATAATATCCCTGTTGTCGCCCAAGGTCATGGCTCAGACAGTGCCTCGGTGATTTTTGATGCCATTCAATCTGCCAAAGCCCGTGGCATTGACGTACTGATTGCCGATACTGCAGGGCGTCTACAAAATAAAACTAATTTAATGGAAGAGCTGAAAAAAGTGATTCGCGTCATGCAAAAAGCCGATCCGACAGCGCCGCATGAATCCATGATTGTGCTCGACGCCGGTACAGGACAAAATGCCCTAAATCAAGTAGAAATCTTCAATGAAGCAGTGCCACTGACAGGCGTGACCGTGACCAAATTGGATGGTACGGCAAAAGGCGGCGTGGTATTTAATATCGCTGAAAATACCAATGTGCCGATTCGTTTTATTGGCGTGGGTGAAAAAATTGATGATTTGCGCCCATTTCAAGCCGATGATTTTGTCAAAGCGCTATTTGAAAAAGATGAATAACATGATAATGACGTCTTATCAACTTGCGAAAAATTTGCCAACCGTGACGCTTGTGGCGCACCAAGGCTGTTTGATTGCGCTCGATTGGCATACGCAAAAGACCCATGACCTATTAGCTAAGCACAAGGCAAAAGTAGCCGTCATGAATTCGGTAGCGTTAAGTCACTCGATTGATGCCGATGCAAAAGTGCTAGTAGAGACCATTACCCAGCTAAAGGAGTATCAGGCAGGTCAGCGACAAGTATTTGATATGCCCATCGGCATTTACACAGGCACACCTTTTCAGCAAAAAGTATGGCAAGCATTACGACAAATCCCTTACGGTCAAACAATCAGCTATGCACAGCTTGCGCTACAAGTGGATAATCCCAAAGGCTTTCGCGCAGTCGCGCAGGCCAATGGCCGCAACCCACTAAGTCTCATCATTCCTTGCCATCGCGTGATTGCCAGCGATGGCAAATTGGGCGGTTACACCGGTGGGATCGAGATTAAGCAAACATTGCTTGATATAGAGCAAGCAAGTTATCAGCGATAAACAATAACCCAATGAGGCGTTATTCTTTGTCATCTGCGTCTTTTTCTTCCCAAGCTTCTAAGCGTTCATAAATACGACCATAAACGGTATTTTTACGATACTTGCCTTTTTTGGTCATCTCATCCGGCGCCAGACCCGTCAATAGATACATGGCTTCATTGACATGCTCTACGGCATAGATGGTAAATTTACCTGCCGTCACGCTATCGATGATATCTTGACGTAGCATCAATTGCGCCAAATTGGCTTTGGGTACAATCACCCCTTGTTTACCCGTCAAACCTTGCTCGACACACGCATCATAAAACCCGGCGATTTTGGCATTGACGCCGCCGACCGCTTGGACTTGACCAAATTGGTTCATCGATCCTGTAACCGCCAAGCTTTGATTAATCGGGGTTTGCGATAGGGCAGACAGCAGCGCGCAGGTTTCGGCTACTGTCGCGCTATCGCCATCGATACCGCCATAACTTTGTTCAAAAGCCAGCGATGCAGTAAAGTTGAGCGTGTGGTCTTCTGCAAACAGTGCTTTTAAGTAACTGCTCATAATCAGCACACCTTTGGCATGGATAGAGCCGCCTAAATCCACATCGCGCTCGATATCAACAATGTCGGCGTGCGCGGCACTGTGGTGCACTGACGCTGTTAATCGCGCAGGCATGCCAAACTCACTATCTGCGTAGCTGATGACCGTTAGCGCATTGATTTGACCAATCGCTTTGCCTTGGGTGCTAATCAGCTGTTGCCCTTTTTCTAATTCTTGCCAGAACAATTGCCGTAAATAGCCCGAGCGGTGACGAATATCATCAATGGCTTGACGGACATGGCTAGCGGTCACTGTGCTTGCAGGGCTAAGCTCTGATTGATTGATGACCGCATGCCGATTGGCTTCGAGTAATAGCTGCGCCAATCTATCCCCATGTAGGCTTAACTCATGCTGGTCTTCTGCTTGCTCGCTGAGATAATCCAATAAACACGCCAACGCGGTGTTATCAAACGTTAGCAATTGGTATTTGCTTATCATATCAGCAATTTTGGCTGTCATCGCTTGTTCATTGGCGTGACTGCGTACCACGCGATCGTGAAAATCTGCACGGATTTTGAATACGGCATTAAATTCAGGCTCAAAATCTAGCAGGTCATAATATAAGTCTGGCTCACCGAGTAAAATAACTTTCACATCAAGCTTAATCGGTTGTGGCTCAAGGCTAATACTGCCGGTCAGTGTCAGCATTTGCTCAAGGCTCGACATTTTGATTTGGCGGCTTTGTAGTGCGCGTTTGAGACCTTGCCACGCATACGGATATTCAAGCAAATTAGTTGCTTCAAGCACCAAATAACCACCATTCGCACGGTGCAGTGAACCGGCGCGAATCAGACTGACATCCGTTGACACGGTACCCAAATGGGTAATTTGCTCGACATGACCGAGTAAATTTAAATGGGTGGGTAAGTCTTCAAATACAATCGGTGCGCCTTGATCGGGCGCATGGCTGGCAATCACATTGACAAAATAGCGCGCTGGCAATGGCGAAAAATGGCTGGGCAAAAACTCTTCATCATCTTCATTGATGATTCGTTCTACATGATTGACGATATCGTCATGCACGTCTTGCAAATACTTACGAACCTTTGGTAAGTCTTGATACTTGTCAAATAACGGCTCCATCAGAGGTTTTAAGGTACGCCGAGTCAATGAATGGTGTAGCGCTTGTAGGGTCTGATTGGCTTCATCTTCAATTTGCTCAAGCTCAACGGTCAATTGGCTCAAGCGTTTTTGCATATGGTTCTTATCTTGATAATTGGCAACATACGGCGATTTTGGGGTTAAACCAAAGCTGGCTTGATTGGTTGCGCTCGAGGTATTACTAGATGTGCTAGTTGTGGTGCTAGAGGTTTGATTGGCTTTAAGTGGTAAAACTGGCGCTTTGCCACTGGCTTTTTGGCGACCCAATTTATTAGCAGGTTTGATTGATAAATAACCATCGCTTGGCTCAATATCATTGTAACTGTCATTGTCATTGTCATTGCCATCGGCTCGGTTGTCACTAAAATCAGATTTGATAAAAATCGGTTTATTGTCTGAAGGTCGCAGCGCCAATGCAAGTGAATACTGTTTGCCTTCTTCATGCAGCGCATGATAGACCTGTTCTTCACGAAGGCTAATTTCATTCTTTATGGCTTCTACTTTACTTTGATAGTGCTCACTGCGAAAACGCTGATTGAGCTGACGTTTGGTGGTTAGCCAAAAGGTTTTGACATCTTCCGCTAATTGCTTGCCCATGCCAGCAGGAAGGTCAAGCGCAATCGGGGTGCGCGCATCAACAAAATTATGCACATACACCCAGTCATTGGGCGTGGGTTTTTGTTTGGCGTGTGCTTGTAGCAGGCGAGTGATTAAGGTGCGTTTGCCCAGTCCGTTTTCACCTGCAGCAAAGATATGATAACCATTGGCATTGATATCAAGTGCAGTGGCAATCGCTTTACAGGCGCGCTCTTGCCCAAAGCCAATCTCAAGCGTTTTGGTATGGTTGCTATCTGTTGGCAAGGTCGCTGGGTCGGTATAACGGCGCAACTGCGAGATTGCAACAGGCTGTAAATTGTCAGATTTGATGGTATCGGTAATGATAGAAGAGGATTTTGAGGTCACAGGGGTAGTACGAACAGATTTTGCAAAGGTATTTTTCATAAAACAAGTTTCATCAACGCATTAAAAAGCGGTAGTGGGAAAGATCAACAATGACAGTTAGAGTGACAGTGCTTAGGGTCTGAAGTCTAAGCTTTAGGATCACTTATAGTTAACAGATAGGTTTTGGTAAGTAGTAATAAAGTATCCGTATGATGTGGTTTTTTGTTGATAAAATCAATGGCTATTTTTCGCGAATCGTTGCCTTAAGGTTTCAGCCGCAGTAATATAAAAGTTGATGGGTAAGTATTTGCTAAGATAATATATTGAAGCTTAACACAATCGTTTGAGACAACAACATGGCTAAAACAGAAAACGGATTTATTTTAGCGCTGGATCAGGGCACTACCTCAAGCCGCAGTATCATCTTTGATAACCAATTAACCCTCATCGCCATTGCCCAAAAACCGCTTAATATCATCACCCCAAAATCCGGGTTTATCGAGCAAAATGCCAATGACATCTGGCAAACCCAAATTAGTACCGCCCAAGAAGTGATTGCCAAAGCAGGATTATTGGCGACAGATATTTCAGCCATCGGTATCACCAACCAACGTGAGACCACCATAATTTGGCATAAAAAGACGGGTAAGCCTGTCGCCCCCGCCATTGTCTGGCAAGATAGACGTACCCATCAGTGGTGCAGAGACTGGCGTGATAAAGGCTTTGATGCCAAAATCCAGCAAATTACCGGATTACGTATAGATCCGTATTTTAGTGCCAGCAAAATTGTATGGCTGTTAAACCAAAACCCTAAGCTTCGCCAACAAGCGTTAGCAGGTGAGTTGGCTTTTGGTACTGTGGATAGTTGGCTACTGTTTAACATGACAGGCGAGCATAGCATTGATATCACCAATGCGTCACGCACCATGCTGATGTCTTTGCAAACAGGCGACTGGTCTGAGGAGTTATTGGATTTATTTGATATTCCCAAAACCATGTTACCTACCATCAAGCCATCAGATGGCGATTTTGGGGTCACCAAACAAGGGATGTTTGGCAAACAAATCCCAGTCACGGCAGTGCTAGGCGATCAGCAAGCCGCCTTGTATGGGCAGGGCTGTAACCGGGCAGGCATGGCAAAATCCACCTATGGCACGGGCTGTTTTTTATTAATGAATACCGGCGATAAGCCCTGTGTCAGTCATCAGCAATTACTCACCACCGTCGCTTGGCAAACCACAGAGGCAAATCACACTCGTCAATCTAACCGTCATGAACCTTCAGGTAAATTGCCCAACTTGTTAAAACCTTTACAAAATTTACAACGACATAAAAAAACAAGCCTCACGCAAACACAATATGCGCTTGAAGGCAGTGTGTTTATGGCAGGTGCCATCGTGCAGTGGTTACGCGATAACTTAGGTATGATAGCGCGCAGTGAGGACATTGAAACCTTGGCGGCGCAAGTACCAGATAGCCAAGGGGTGACCCTGATTCCTGCCTTTACCGGGCTTGGCGCACCTTACTGGCGAGCAGATGCTACCGCAAGACTTATCGGGCTGACACGTGGCACTAGCAAAGCGCATATCGCTAGAGCCGCCTTAGAAGCGATTGCGCTACAAGCTTATGATGTGTTAATCGCCATGCAAAAAGATAGCCCTGTGCCACTGCATGAACTGCGCGTGGATGGGGGCGCTGCCAATAACAATATTTTAATGCAATTTCAAGCCGATATACTCAATGTCCCTGTGCTGCGACCGACGACCACAGAGAGTACCGCAAAAGGGGTGGCATTATTGGCAGGGCAAGCGGTGGGGCTATATGATGACACTAGCATTGGTGAAAGTTGGCAGTTAGACCGTATCTTTGAGCCCAAGATGGCCTTGTCTGAACGCCAAGCCATCGTTGAGCGTTGGCAGTTTTATATTAATCAATTATTAAACGAACAAAATTAAATCAAGAAAATCATTAAGACGACTCTAAACAACTAAAAATAATGTAAAAACAAATAGTTAACTATATGAAAAATTTTTTAAATACTCGACACGAGAGTAATTTTCGTTAGCAAATAAGGTGATTAAGTAAAAAAAAGCACTTTATTTACCCAATTTTTAAACCTAGCTTAAAAATATCAGCAAATTTTGGCTAAAAATAGTGATTTTTTGTGTAGAAATTGAATAAAAAAATGTATAATGCTCCAGAATTCGACACTGTGTTGACAGTGATGAAAGTTACTATGATAAAAGCTACGATGATAAAAGTTACGAAGATGAAAGTTAGAAGTTTTTTTGGACAATGTTGGTATAAGCAAGCAGGGATAACTGGTAACTCAACATTAAGGATATGACAGTGGACAATCAATTTGTTATCGCTACGGCAAATTTACTTAACTTTGCACTGCCCAATCGGGTTTTTTATCGAAACCAAGACGTGTATACGCCGCAGCAATATCAACAAAAGATTAATGCACTTGCCCCCATTTTTCGGCAATTGCAAGCTGATATCATTGGTTGCCAAGAAATTTGGGATGAGCAAGCACTCATTGACTTATGTCATGCAGCCGGTCTCAATGACTATCATGTCAGTGTGCCACTAGCCAGTAATCAGCCAGACAGTCCATTAACCCAAGGACGAGGCGCAGTTGGTACCCCGAGCGTAGGTTTGGTATCGCGTTTTGAGATTGTTAATACACAATTGCTCACGCAGATGCCTGCGATTGCGTTGTTAGATGTTCCTGATGTTGGGCTTTATCAACAATTTAATCGCCCCCCGCTGATTGCTGACATCAGATTGCCAAATGGCATGGTGGTCACCGTGATTGTGGCGCATCTAAAAAGTAAACGCCCTGAGTTTTTAGAAAACGCGCAAGGCGAGCCGTTAGAAGATCGCAATGATCCGCTAATTCGAGTCCGCGCCAAGCTGCGCAGTCTTTGTATGCGGGCAGCGGAAGCGGCAGGCATTCGCCAAGTGGTCATCGAAAAACTGTCACACAACAACCATCCGCTGATTTTGTTAGGGGATATGAATGATGTGATGCAAAGTGTCACTTGTCAGCTTTTAAGCGAATCGGGCGAAGTATTTTATGATAAGTCGATGCGGGATATCGTGCTGTATGATGCCTCTACGGTACAAAGCCGTATGCACTGGCTGAAAGATGTGGCTTACACCCATATCCACCAAGGTATGCCAGAAGTGCTTGACCAAATTTTGGTATCTGAACAATTTTTAGCTGATAGTAAATTTAACATCGGCGAAGTATTACAAGTAGATTATTTTAACGATCATCTCAAATTTATTGTAGAACAACGCCCAACCGATCATGGATTGGTACGGGCACAAATTAAACTTTATTCATAATCAGTCGATAGAGAGGAAATATGTCAAGCGCTTATGATGAAAAAATTGAGGATGTGTTAGTGGACTCTGAGCTCGCTCGCCGCTTGGTTCCTAACAAATTCAAGTTCACTAGCCAGCAAGGTCGTTTGCGTCGCCAAAAATTATTAGCCGCTGCCAAAGAGTTGAGCGCGACTCGACCTGTCAGTGAGATTAGTTTGGCTGATGTGTGTGAACGAGCGGACATTCCCAGAGCCTCAGCATATCACTTTTTCCCAAACGTTGAAGCGATTTTTTTGGCATTACGTTTTTTAAATGCGATAGAAATCTTTAACAAGCTTGAAAAAGTCGATGCCAAACAATTTAGTCGCTGGCAGGCTTATATCACCACAGTCATTGAGACAGGCGTTGATATTATTCAATCCGATTTAACGGTTGCCCGTTTGATTTATGAGACCAATACCCCAGATTTTGAGGGCAATGCCTTTGGCAGTGAAATCGAAAAAAGCCTGAGCCAAATGGTGTATGATAAGTTGTCTGAGCATTATAAAATGCCGGCTTTAGAAACCATTCATCAGCAATTGTTAGTCGCGTACGGTATTATCAATGGTATTTTTATTTTAGCTTATCGCTCAGAAAAAGAAATTACCGATGCCTATCGTCAAGAAGCGATTACAGCGGTGATAGCTTATCTACGTTGTTATTTACCTGAAAATTTGCCAAAAAACGGCTAGTTTTATAACCTACTAGGGTTATAACCGATAGCCAATAAAATAGGCAATAAAAAACCCATCAGCGAGATGGGTTTTTTTACTTAAACAGAAAATCTACGATTAGATTTTGTTTTCAGTTTTTTGTGCGGTAGTGGTTACTGCGTCACCTGTTTTTGATACGTCTTTACCAAAACCTTTGATTGTATTACAACCTGTGACAGCAAACATAACAGCGATTGATGCAGCGATTAATTTTTTCATTTTAAATTTCCTCAGATATATCCATTATTTTTTAACAGTTTTTAACTACCAGGTTAAATCATGCGACTTTATTGATTCATAGAAGATTGGTTCATAAAATTCAAATAAAGTAAAACATGCTTGGTAGAGCCATGGTAATGCAGGTTAGTCTAACGTCGCTATAGCGTTAATGTAACCAAAACTATCAAGTTGTAAAAAAAACTTAAATTTACGCAATAAGTATAGGTTTTTTGTAAATTAATCTTCGCATTTAGCGCTTTTTTATTTCAATCTGTTTTATTTTAATCTGGTTAAGGATGTCGATATGATTCATGTGGTATTAGTTGAACCCAAAATGCCAAGCAACACAGGCAATATTATTCGGTTATGCGCCAATACGGGTTCAACACTACATTTGGTTGAGCCATTAGGGTTTGAGTTAGAAGATAAAAAATTACGCCGAGCAGGGCTCGATTATCATGAATGGGCAAATGTCAAAGTACATGCCAATTGGCAGGATGCACAAGACAGTCTAAGCCAAAGTGGGGTACAAAGAATCGTTGCCTTGACCACCAAGCTTAGCAAACCTTTATATGATGAAGATTTTGCGCAACTGGCAAATATCGCTTTGGTATTTGGGTCAGAGACAGCCGGGTTACCCGAGCCAATTCGCGCGGCAATTGGGCAAGACAACTGGTTGCGTTTGCCTATGTTGCCGACCTCTCGCAGTTTAAATTTATCTAACAGCGTGGCAATTACATTATTTGAAGTTTGGCGTCAGCAGGGGTTTGGCGGTGATAACGGTCACAGTATCGGTTATGACAATCTCGTCCCTTATGACCCAAAATAATCTCAAAATTTATAAGCAATTTGCAGGTTTTGGCAACCCTGCAATGCGGTTGACATGACGCGCGACGAGACCCGTGTTAAACATGGCTTGCAATTTGGCATTATCAACCGCCAATGAGGGCAATTGCTTGGATAAAAACTTGATTAAAGGACGGGTCGTCGGTGGATGGCTGTATAAATCATAATATTGACGCACTGCGTCTATGATTTGATAGTGCTCAGGGGTTAACGTGACATCTAGCGTGTTCGCCAATTGTTGCGCGATATCTGGTGACCATGTTTGATGCGCTATCAAATGACCGTCTTGGTCAAGTTCGGGAAGTTGGGTCATAGTATTTATAAGTCAAAAGTGGTATCAAAATGAGGCGGTGTGGTGGGCTGTAACGTGACTTGAGCACACCAATCAAAGTCTGCTGATTGGTTCGCTTGCCATGCTTTGAATCTATCAAAATCCGCTAGCGCCAGCCAAGCGGGCGCCATATCATACATATCAAGGGATGCTAGCATATGGGCAAGCTTGCCCGTGGGCGCATCAAGTAGTAAGTTTAGCATGCCATGACCGATAGTCAGCTGAATTTGGTGGTCAAACGCCGCCAGCGCAAACGCCATTGATAAGGCTTCATGACAAAGCAAAAACGTGTCAGCGTGAATATTAATGACAATTTTCATAGTAAACCGCTATCGCTAAACCCATCCCAATTAAAACTGATAAACCGTTTTTGCACTGTGCAGATGCATGGCTAATTCACCCAAACCGACTAATTCAAAGCCATCTGCCAAATTGTCACCTTGTAGCTGATGTCTAGTTGCATTGTCAGCATCTGTCACCCCGCGAGCCAAAGCGGCACTCACACACACTTGAATGGTTAAATCATGACTCATAGCAAAGCGTTGCCAATTTTTTGCCATATTTTCGATATCATCTGGCAGCCAAATTAATCGGTTGGCCAACATCACCGCATCACTATATAAGAAAATTTTAAAATCCGTAGTAGTCAACGGGTTTTGCTTAACGGTTGTTTTACTATGGTTTGCACATAGCGATTGGGCGCATTCAAGCGCTCGTTTGGTAAGCGGATGACTAGGTGCGTGTGTCATCAGCATCACAATCGGTGTATCGAGCGTCGAAGTATTTGGCATAGCGGTATTCGATGTATTTATCAAATCAGTCATTTAACCATCTATAAGGCATTAATCTATAAAGCTGCAATATGCTCGCTATTTTAGCAAAATCGACCCCTATTTGCGATACTTGTAATAGCTGCGATAGGTGTGACAGTTGTAATAGTTGCGATGCAATTGTCATCAAACTGTTATCAAATTGACATGAGGTTGTCAATGGCGGCTTATAAGCTTAACTCATACAAAGGATTGATTTAATTTACCGAAACGGCTTTTGTAGTCAAACAAAGCAGTCGGTTATAATGGTTGATAACATACTATGAGTGACAATACTGTAAACACTAATTTGTACCAGGCTTACTCTGACACTCAGACGACGTCAGCAAATCACATGAATCCCTCAACTCAAGTTGCAGGCACGCCTTTTCATGACAATAGGCCATCTCTGCATATCGCTTTGGTAACTGAAACGTGGTTGCCCGATATCAATGGGGTAGCCTCAAGCGTTTATCAAATCATGCGCGAACTCAAATCGATGGGTCATCGCATCACTTTGATTCGCCCCAAACAAAGCGATGAAGTCGAACAACATACCCTAACAACAGGGCTTAACACCGCGGCTGTTAACACTGATTTACAAGTGCCAAGTTTGCCCATTCCTTATTACCCGCATCTGCGCATGGGGCTACCTTGTTACCGATTTTTAACGAAGCAGCTGCGCAAGCTTCGTCCTGATATTGTACATATCGTGACGGAAGGTCCTTTGGGGCTTGCGGCGTTGATTGCTGGCAAACAGCAAAGAATTAAAGTCTCTTCAGGTTATCACACCGCGTTTCATGATTTTAGCCGATACTTTGGCTGGAAAGTTGTCTCATTGCCTTTGCTTGCGTATATGAAGCGTTTTCACAACCAGTGCAATGCCACATGTATTCCAAGCCAGACCACCCAACATCAGCTGGCTGAATTTGGTTTCAAGCATTTGTACCAAGTCGGTCGTGGCGTTGATACAGCGCGCTATGCACCGAGCAAACGTAGCCAAGCATTACGGCAAAGCTGGGGCGTGGGCGAGGGTACCACAGTGTTAATGTGTGTGAGCCGTGTTTCCCCTGAAAAAGGTATGGATACCGTCATTAAAAGCTTCAAAGCGCTACAATTACAGCAGCTGCATCGTCATGTTAAATTAGTGATTGTCGGTGATGGACCGTACAAAGAAGCGCTCGTTAAAAGGCATGCCAATGATACAAGCATTATTTTTGCAGGCTTTAAAACAGGCGAGGCGCTGGCAAGTTATTATGCCAGTGCCGATGCTTTTGTATTTGCTAGTCAAGTGGAAACTTTCGGTAATGTCGTCACCGAAGCAATGGCATCGGGTTTGCCAATTTTTGCCTATCATGATGCGGCTGCGGCGCTGTTGGTGGATGATAGTTGTGGTAAAACCGTACCGCTTGGGCAAGAACAACGCTTTGTAGAGATGATCAGTGAATTGCCTAAACAACAACAGCTTGATCAGATGCGACTAGCTGCACGACACAAGGTAGCTGCTTTTTCTTGGCAAAAACCTGCCCAAGAAATGTTGACCATGTTTTATGAAGTGCTATCAATCCAGACCAATACCCTAACAGCCAGCACAGTGACGCCAGCCATTTTGCCTTCTCAAGCACTAGCTCAACATCCGCTAGCGGATTCGACAATCGCCCCCACACCTCAGCCAGTTCCGCCGACTCCGACTGTACCTGTAGCGACAAAAAAACAGCCACGATATAGCCACTCAACCCAAAATAGTCACCTAACCCCAAGACCTGCTGAATCTGCCGCGTTTTTTTCCAAAACGTGATGTTCTAATAGGCAAAAAAAAGGATGGCGCCATGAATCAATCCATGAATCAACCCATAAAAAAATCCAATCTGTCACTTGCCAATTCAGAATTCACCTGTACCTCTGTTAGCCCTGTCGAAAACTTACCCAATTTAATGCGCAATTATTATCAATTTTTGTACAGTAAACCTAAACTATATCATTTGCAAAAGCGCGTGCTGCAGTGGGATACTCGCTTATGTTTACGGGTAAATTTGCTGTCGCAATTGAAGTTTTTTGCGCAGTTTTTCAAAACCATCAGCCGCTTAGGCGATGGTTGGTTTTGGGCGGTATCGACGGTAGTGATGTTAGTAGCGTTACTATCGCAAGGACTGGTCGCTAGTATCGTTGCTATGAAAGTGTGTGCGGTGTTACTCAGCAGTTTTTGTGGTTATTTGCTGTATAAGTATTTAAAAGTGCACACAGTACGTCCACGCCCTTACCAAGTACACCAGACCATTACTTTAGGTGAACGGCCTTTAGATGTATTTAGTTTTCCATCGGGACATACGCTGCAAGCGGTATTGTTTACCACCATGATAGGTCATCAAGTGCCAATGATGTTATGGGTATTGCTACCATTTACGATGCTGGTGGCATTATCGCGCTTGGTGCTAGGGTTACATTATCCCACCGATGTGTTGGTGGGGGCAGGGATTGGCGCAACGTTTGCGACCATCGGTAGTAAAGTGAGCGATTACTTGGTTGCGTAAAGGATGTCGCCAAATAATAAAATCGCTAATTATCAAGGCAAATGAAAGCCAAACTGCGCACACATCGTTAACCAATCTGTATCCACAGGTGCCGTGATATCAAGACGGCGATTGTCGGTCAGTCTATTAAAAGCCAAGGTATGGGCACCCAAAAGCCACAGACATAAAAAAGGTCAGAATCGTATCTGACCTTTTCACCACATTAACCCTTATTCATGTTCGTTGTGCATCGGTGGATGACGCTTAAAGCCACCGGTTTTAAATGCCAAATAGATAAGACCGATTACTGCCCAGCTTAAACCCATTTTGATGGCGATAGGTTCACTTTCTTTCCACATCAGCGCCACACTGATAAAGCCCAACAGCGGCACAATCAAATACATAAATAAATCATACGCGCTGTGGTAGCGTTTTTCACGGATGATGTAGGTCGCAATCACGGATAAGTTAACAAAACTAAACGCCGTCAACGCCCCAAAACTAATCAAATGTGCGATGACATCAAACTCAATAAAACCCGCGGTTAACGCAATCACACCCGCGATATAGATATTGTAGGTTGGGGTCAAGTATTTTGGATGAATATGACCAAAAATACGTTTATTAATGACCCCATCACGCCCCATTACATACATCAAACGAGAGACACCGGCATGCGCAGAAATACCTGACGCCATCACCGTGACAATTGCAAAGCCCAATACGGCGGCTTGAAACGCAGAACCACCCACCAACATCAAAATATCTGGCTGGGTAGCCGCCACATCTGGGAAATATTTGTCAGGGGTTTGTGGGAAATAAATCTGCATAAAGTAAGTGCTAATGATAAACACAATACCGGCAATCAATGCCGTCAAGAAAATTGCTTTTGGTAAGGTTTTTTGCACATCTTTGGTTTCTTCCGCCAATGAGCTTAGTGAGTCAAAGCCTGTGAAAGAGAAACATAAAATGGTTGCACCACTGATGAGTGCCGTCATATTGGCAATATCATTCCAAAACGGCCTTAAGCTCCATAATTGGTAAGCTGCGGCATTGATAGTGCCGTCCGCATTGGTGCCCGCCATCAATTTACTATACACCAACCACGTAAATACACCGATAATCAATAGCTGAATAAACACAATCCAACTATTAAAATAAGCCACGACTTTGGAGCCATGCACATTAATCCAGGTCATAAATCCCGTCAGAATAAATACCCAAATCCATTTGTTGACATCAGGGAACAGCGCTTCAAGATAAATCACCGCTAGGATAATATTCACCAAAGGTGACAATAAATAATCCAACCAAGAAGACCAACCCACCATAAACCCGACATTGGGATGAATCGATTTTTGGGCATAGGTATATGCCGAACCTGCCGAAGGATAACGACGAATCATGCTACCGTAACTTAGCGAGGTAAGCAAAATAGCAATCAAAGCAATAATATAAGATGTTGGAACGTGCTGATGACTGGCTTCAGAAACCAAGCCGAAGGTATCAAATACGGTCATGGGCTGAATATACGCCAAACCAATAATGATAATGTGCCAGAGTGCCAATTGGCGTTGCAATTTAGCGGGCGAATTAGTCGCAGTGGTGGTATTGTTCAAAGTTACCTTTCTCCTATACCCAGTGGTGTTAAAAACAGTCAGCTGTCAAAAGACAAATGGGCGCTGTTTTTAGCCAGTTGAGAGTAGATTAATGCAGCGCATTTAATCCATGAAAAAAAAAGAGCCTATTATAAACAAAAACTAAGAATAAACTATGAACAATTAAAAAATCTCGTTAAAAAAATCATGCATCGTTTGTTCTATGCATGATTTTGTAAAATTTAACCTATAGTCAAAATAGCAGTACAATGGTTATTGGTCGCGATTGGCTTTTTCACGTTTTTTGAGTAAGACCAACACTGCACCATTGCCACCTTGTGCCGCAGGCGCTGAGCAAAAAGCAAGCACTTCAGGAATTTGACGCAACCAGCCATTGACGCAAGTTTTTAAGATACTATCAATGCCTTTGCCATGAATGATTTTCACGCAATTTTCATTGTTTTTTTGAGCCTGCAAAATCAACTGACTCATGGCTTCACGCGACTCTTCAATGGTAGCACCATGTAAATCTACGGCATCATACCAGCGAATCTTGCCTTGTTTGAGGTCATTAAACACTTTGTTTTGTAGCGTTGCGGTTTTATAACTTAAATAAGCATCGCCAGAGACAGGATTAAGCAGCGCTTGCATATCAGACAATACATGCCCGCTATCATCGTCACCACCGACCGCCGCCGCGCGTTTGGCTAGCGTTGTTGCATCAAGCTTATTGCCAGCGTTGTTTTTATCCGCCAAGTTTTTATCTTTGATTGGCTGCACGCCTGACATGGCTTGCATAAATAGCAATTTATCTTCATCCAGATGTTCGCTATTATATTTTTTAACTTGTTTGGCGACTTGTTGTTTGCTCAATAAACCCACGGTTTCAGTCGGTTTGCCGTTTTCATCGGTCTCTTTGGTTTGGCTGCGACCTTTACCCAGTTCGGTTTTAAGCTGCTTTAACTGGTCTTGCATTTCTTTAGAAAATAAATTTGCCATACAATAACTCTATAAATCAGTATAAAAAATAGGGCGTTTATCGATGAAACGCCCTAACATCAAATATTTAACTTGGCTATTTTACGCATTTTGTTGCGATTGTGCCAATAACTTTGCTAATGCCGCGCCGGCATCGCCTGTTTTCATAAACTGCTCACCAATCAAAAACGCATGGATGTCATGGTCGAGCATCAATTTTACATCCTCTGCCGAATGAATCCCGCTTTCTGTCACCAATAAGCTATCTTGTGGAAAAAGTGTTTTTAGGCGTAGGGTAGTGTCCAAACTCACATCAAAGTTATGTAGATTGCGATTATTAACCCCATACACGTTTTGACGATGGGTGGGCAAGCGTAACGCGCGTTCCACTTCTATCTCGTCATGACACTCAATGAGTACACTCATGCCAAGCTTTAACGCCAATTCGTGCAGCTCAGCGACTTGCGCATCCGATAAACACGCCATAATCAGCAAAATACAATCTGCCCCAAGCGCGCGTGATTGCAAAATATGATATGGCTCAATCATAAAATCTTTGCGTAACACAGGCAGGCTGACCGCTTGGCGCACTTGTAATAAATACTCATCCGAGCCTTGGAAGTAGTCGGTATCGGTCAATACCGATAAACAAGCGGCACCCGCTTGTTCATAGCCGACTGCGGTGGCGACAGCATCGAAATTAGGGGCAATGATGCCTTTGGATGGCGAGGCTTTTTTGACTTCCGCAATCACACGGATACCCGCTTTGCGCAAACTGCCGGCAAAATCACGGATGTCTTGGTGGTTCGTTGCGGCAATTTGCTCAAGGTCGTGCCAAGATTGCTGATGTTTGGCTCTGACTAGTTCTTGACGTTTGGTGTCGACAATTTTTTGTAATACTGAGGGGACTGCTTGATGAGGCATGGTTTTTCCAAAAATTTAATGAGAGGTGAATTGCTGAGTAAAGCTTGCTAATGCTGCCATTTTTTGCAAGGCTTTGCCACTGCTGATGATATCTTGTGCTATAGCTACGCCTTGTTTTATGGTCTCTGCTTTACCTGCCACATAGATGGTGGCACCAGCGTTTAAGGCAATCATATCCGCTGCTTTTTTGGCGATGGGGGTTTTATTGGGATTGTTAGCCAGTGCTTCGCGGATGAGGGCTAGGCTCTGTGCTGGACTGTCAATGATTAAGCCTTTAAGCGTTTGCGATTCGATACCAACATCTTCAGGTTCGATATCATACACGCTGACTTTACTATCTTTAAGTTCAGCCACATGGGTATAAGTCGCCAGTGAGATTTCATCAAGGTTATCCACTGAGCCGACGACTAGCACATGCTCCGCGCCAAGGTTTTTAAACACATTGGCAAGCGGTTCGCACAGCGAAGGATTAAATACCCCAATCATGGCATTTTTGACGCCCGCCGGGTTGGTCAAAGGTCCCAAAATATTAAACACCGTACGCGTTTTTAGGGTGCGGCGAATGGGCATGGCGTGTTTCATTGCCACATGGTGATTGGGCGCAAACAAAAAACCGATACCATGGGTCTTAATCGACTGGGTAATCTGCTCGGTATTTAACGCCAAATTAATACCCGCTTGCTGCAGCAAATCGGAACTGCCAGATTTGCCGGAAACGCCGCCATTACCATGCTTGGCGACATGGCAGCCGGCAACCGCTGCGACCATGGTAGCGGCGGTAGATACATTAAATAGATTTGCGCCATCGCCCCCCGTACCCACAATATCGACGACATTGGGCACATCCGATAAATCCACTTTAATCGCCAGCTCCCGCATTACTTGGGCGGCGGCGGTGATTTCTTCGATGCTTTCACCTTTCATACGCAGCGCGGTGAGCAGCGCGCCCATCATGGCATCGGGGCATTGACCTTGCATGATGGCTAGCATGACGCCGCGCATTTCTGCATAAGTTAGATCAATGGTGTTGATGGCGCGATCAAGGGCCGTGGTAAGTAGTAGTTGGGTTTGCTCTGGCGTTAACGGTTGGTTGTTCTCTATAGCCGTGGTAATGTCACCAAGATAGGGCGTTACAGTATGGGTCATGTCAGTCTCGTATGAGTTTTTATGGCTTACGCTTTATATATCATTGTACTAGTATACTATAACAAAGCCTAACTTTAAAGCCAAACTTTAACCCGCAGAAATCAATTACCCCAGTCTAAGGGTTAGCGTTTTGATAGTTTTCATAATTAGCTAAAAAATTTTTCAAAATCGCATACCCATGCTCACTCAAAATAGATTCTGGATGGAACTGCACCCCTTCAATCGGCAATGTTTGATGCCTAATGCCCATCACAGTAGGGGATGGCAGAGAATCATGTGGGTGAATATCATCACACCATGCGATAATCTCTAGACAAGCAGGCAAACTGTCTGCCGCAATCGCTAAAGAATGATAACGAGTGGCGTTAAAAGGTGAGGGAAGCCCGGCAAATATCCCTTGATGGTGATGAAAAATTTGCGACACTCGCCCATGCATAATCGTTGGGCAACGAATGATATGGGCGCCAAATGCTTGCCCAATCGCTTGATGACCCAAGCAAACGCCTAATATAGGAATAATGCCCGCACAGTCTTTGATAAAACTCAACGTATTGCCCGCATCGCTGGGCGTACAAGGTCCGGGACCAATGACCAAATAATCGGGATTTAAACGAATAATGTCTTTACTACTACAAGCATCATTGCGCCAAACTTCAACGGGTTGTCCCAATTGTTCAAAATACTGCACCAAATTGTAGGTAAAACTGTCGTAGTTATCAATAAAAAGTAGCAATCCGGAAACCCTATCATGTAATTATTGGACGATGGTTAGCCAATGAAAAAACTTCACCGTTATTTTAGCTAATTATTTTATCACAACCAATCTGCAAGTGACTGACAGCAAGTGACTGAAACCGAATAAGTGAAACAGAGTCGCAGGCAATAATGTTAATGATTTTCACTAAAATAGTTAAACACATATTTTATGCACCATAAAAGTGAATATTAATGAAATTCTAATTAAAATAGTGCAATTCTTGCAGCCGCATCGCCATTTGACGGCTAGATAGAAGGATAGTAACGTGAGGCAACTTTATAATCCAATCACTGCTTAAATAACTAATTGAATTATATATAAAAATTTAATTTTTATTATGACATGCAAAAAGTTGGCACATAATTTGAAAGTTTAACTTCAACAAGCACCACTTTGTTCATCTCTTGTCACAGCACCAAAAAGAGTATAAAGTGGCGTAACGTTTTTTTAATCATTTTTTGCGTAAGTAAAAGGAAACGAGCAATGTCGAATAAATTTTTAGATTTAATCAAATCTAGCGAAGCAAAGTGGGTAGATTTTCGCTTTACCGACACTAAAGGTAAAGAGCAACATGTAAGCTATCCAGCTGACAGCATGGACGAAGACATTTTTGAAGAAGGTAAAATGTTCGATGGTTCATCAATCGCTGGTTGGAAAGGCATTGAAGCGTCAGATATGATTTTGATGCCAGATGCTGATACCGCCTTTGTCGATCCTTTCTTTCGTGAAACGACAGTTGTTGTGACCTGTGACGTTATCGAGCCATCAACCATGCAAGGTTATGACCGTGACCCACGTTCAATCGCGCGACGTGCTGAAGAATACCTAAAGTCAACGGGTATCGGTGATACCGCATTCTTTGGTCCAGAGCCAGAATTCTTCGTATTTGATGATGTAAAATGGTCAATCGACATGTCCGGCGCCCGTCACACCATCTCAGCTGATGAAGCCGCTTGGTCAACCGATAAAGAAATGGAAGGCGGTAACTATGCACACCGTCCACGCGTCAAAGGCGGTTACTTCCCAGTACCACCCGTTGATAGCTCACAAGATATGCGCGCTGATATGTGTGCTGCGGTAGAAGCGATTATGGGTGAAGGTCGTGTTGAAGTCCATCACCATGAAGTTGCCTCTTGCCAGCTAGAAATCGGTGTATCATTTAATACGCTAGTTCGTAAAGCGGACGAAGTACAACAGTTCAAATATGCAGTACACAACGTTGCACACGAATATGGTAAGACTGCGACCTTTATGCCAAAACCGATGGTTGGTGATAATGGTTCAGGTATGCACGTTCACTTGTCAATCCAAAAAGATGGCAAAAACACCTTTGCCGGTGATGAATACGCAGGGTTATCAGAAACTGCTTTATACGCAATCGGTGGTATTATCAAACATGCTCGTGCTTTAAATGCCATCACTAACCCATCAACCAACAGCTATAAACGCCTAGTACCGCATTATGAAGCGCCTATTAAACTGGCTTATTCAGCGCGTAACCGCTCAGCGTCAATTCGTATTCCATACGTGGCAAGCCCAAAAGGCAAGCGTATCGAAGCACGTTTCCCAGACCCAGCAGCCAACCCTTACCTTTGCTTTGCCGCATTGTTGATGGCAGCGCTTGATGGTATCCAAAACAAAATCCATCCAGGTGAAGCCGCAGACAAAAACTTATATGACCTTCCGCCAGAAGAAGAAGCATTGATCCCAACAGTGGCGGAGAACTTGGAAGTTGCGCTTAAAGCGTTAGAAGACGACCATGAGTTCTTAACCAAAGGTGGCGTATTTACCAAAGAAATGCTTGACGCTTACATTGCCTTGAAAAAAGAAGAAGTAGAGCGTTACAACGTATCAGTTCATCCAATCGAATTTGATATGTACTACAGCTGCTAATAAGTTCGCTTTTCAAAAAACCCAACTTCACATTAAGTTGGGTTTTTTTATGTGAAATTTTTAGGCTAATAGGCAAAATTATTTAGGGATTGATTATCAAGCTTGCTAAAATATGGGTAATAATGGGTTTTGAGGGGAAGGCTTAAATGATTTTGACAAAATATAGTACCAATAATAATACTAGTTTGCGCTATAACTTTGCACTCATGGCTTTAATGTTATTGCTGTCACAGTTAGGTCATGCTGAAGTGTATAAGACGACAACCTCAGACGGTCAAGTGGTATATACCGATAATATCAATACCGCTTATCAATATAATAAAAACAGCAAGACTATCAGCGTATTAGATAAATTACCCACCCAATCACAGGTATCTGCGACAACGACTCAACCCGCAACGACATCCACAAGCTTGAACAATCAAGTTGATAACGCAGCGAGTAGGGATATTGACAATCGCTTGCCTGATAGCTTAAATGGTCGCTTATCGATCCAATCTATATCCGCAAGCCAGCAAGGGGATTATGTATTAAGAATTGTATCGCCTGAAGCAGGGCAAACGCTGCGACGGGGTAGTCAACCAATTGAGGTTAACGTTGCCTTGACGCCGAGTTTAAAAACAGGGGATAGAATCGTCTATCAACTCAATAACCAAACCTTAGCAACCACAAAAGACACTAGCTATACTATCGCAACTACCACGCTCGATCCTAACCCTTATACCATTACCGTAAGTGTTGAAAACGTCTTAGGGGAAATTATCGCGCAAGACACTCGCGTTATCAATCTCATCAGTAATAATGTACTGTATCAAAAAAAACGTAAAGCGATTGCACAAGCACAAAAGAAGAAAGCCAATCAACCTTGGTATAAAAAAATACTTTAATACTTTAAGGTATCGTTAAATTTATTTATACAATTATTGATACAACAAGGCACTACCATCACCGATGCAGTTTTATCCAATCGAAGACCATAGCTGGGTGGCTATTGATATTCATCATAATTTGGGTGAACAGACTACCTTATCCAACAATAAAGCAGGGTCGATGTCTTGTCGTCAATTGCTAAAAAAGCTACAGCAAGCGCTCAATGTGACAGGCGAGTTAATGGATACAACCTTTCCTTATCATTTTATAACGGCTGATGGTTACACTTGGTATGTCAGTTTTAGCCATAGCCGCCAACATGCTGCAGTATTGATTTCGCCCTATGGCAATATCGGTATTGATATCGAAGACCGCGCAATTAGTCATCAGGTTGCTTCGCGCTTTTTTTCACCCCATGAATACCAATGGTTGAATCAAAAGCCTGCAGTCAATCAAGTAGTTTTACGAAACTTACTATGGCGACTTAAAGAATGTGCCATCAAAACCCATCAAAATGCCGATAAGCAATTAATAAAAGAATTAAAACATGATGTGCTAGATGAATTGGGCGAGGAAGTTATCAATCAACTCATTGGCATCAATGAGATAAATGCTAAAGATAAGCCCATACAATGTGTGCAAACCGACGCTAAAATAGTTGGTAATTTTAGTAGCCAATCCTGTAGTTTTATTATTGTAAACCGTTAAATAAGGCTAAAAAATCGCTGTTTAAAAAAATAACCAATTCTTACGAAATTACTTTTTTTTGTAAAAAACCCATGCTATGATTGCTATAAGAACAATTTACTATGTAAGCGACATTGTAGAGAAATGTTTTAACAAACTATTACAAAAGCTTAACTAGTACATTAATTAGCAGGCGTAGGTAGTGAGTAGCTAAACTTAACTAGGCTTAACTAGCCTTGGTTAAAAAACTACTTTAAAAACCTACTATTAATAGTGTTAAAGGAAGTTATAATATGTCAGTTCGTGAACAAGGCATTGTAAAATGGTTTAATGATTCAAAAGGTTTTGGATTTATTCAGCGTAACAGCGGTGAAGATATTTTCGTTCATTTCCGCGCGATTCAAGGTGACGGCTACCGTTCACTTCAAGATGGTCAAAAAGTTGAATTCATCGTGGTCGAGGGTCAAAAAGGTCTTCAAGCTGAAGAAGTTACCAAAGTCGAATAAGTTGAGCCAAAAAGGGGTTGAAGTATTATTTTTGACCTTTTCCCAAACCAAGTTGATGTAATTAACTTGGTTTTTGTTGTTTCTCATAGCCAATGATTAATTGGTCAAAATAGGTTAAATCTCTGTGTTTCAAACTTTCTCACAATTACCCCTTCATCCAGCGCTCAAACAAGCGATTGACCAACTAGGCTATCAAACGCTGACCCCTATCCAAGCGCAGATATTACCCAATACACTCGCTGGGCAAGATGCCATTGGGCAGGCACAAACAGGTACAGGTAAAACAGCAACGTTTTTACTGACTATCATCAATGAATTGCTGAATAATCCTATAAACCCTGAGGTTGATGGCGATCGTTTTTTGGGGGAAACCCGTGCGCTGGTGCTCGCGCCGACTCGAGAACTGGCTCAACAAATTTATCAAGATTGCCTTGAACTCACCAAGTTTACCCAACTGAATACTGTTTGTTTGCTCGGTGGCACGGACTATGAAACGCAGTCAAAGCAGCTGCATCAAAAGTTTGTCGATATCATCATCGCCACCCCAGGTCGTTTGATTGATTTTTGCTTTCAGCACCATGTGTATCTCGATCGTCTTGAAATTTTGGTATTAGATGAAGCGGATAGAATGCTGGATATGGGTTTTATACCTGATATCAAACGCTTGATTCGTATGATGCCTGCCAATACGCATCGGCAAACCCTGCTGTTTTCCGCTACCTTTAACCAAGATGTGATGAATTTGGCTTATCGTTGGTTATATCAGCCGATTTTTGTAGAGATTGCGCCCGAGCAAAAAACCAGTCAAACCATCGAGCAGCTATTTTTCACCTTGATGGAATCGGATAAACTGGCGGCGTTACAGCAAATTATTGAAAAAATTTCTCCCAAGAAAATGATTGTCTTTGCCAATCGTAAAGATCAAGTCAAGCGCCTGTATGACAAACTTAATCGTCAGTATAAAGTGGTGATATTGTCAGGGGATGTCATACAAGCCAAACGCGAGAAGTATTTGGCACAATTTCGTCAAGGCGATGCCAGTATTTTAGTGGCGACTGATGTCGCAGGGCGAGGTATTCATGTGGATGATGTGGCTTGTGTGGTCAATTACACCTTGCCAGACAGTCCTGATGATTACGTTCATCGTATCGGTCGCACGGGTAGGGCAGGCAATAAAGGTATGAGTATTAGCTTTATCAGTGAAAACGACGGGTTTAACTTGCCGGCTATCGAGCAATATTTGGATGAAAGTATCAAAATGCAGCAATGGTCGAATGATACCCATTTTTTAGAGAATTAAATTTTTTAATTGATAAAACATTAAGGGCGCTATCAATTAATAGCGCCCTTTTTTACGGCAAAATACATTAATAAAAATAACGCTATAATCTAACGATATCGACTTTAGCAAGGCCGTTTGAAAGATTAGCAATTCTGCTAAAAGCACCTTTAGACAAATCTAGCGTACGCCCATATTTGCCAAATCCCCCTGTGTCAGTCACGCGCACTACCACACTTTTACCATTGGCTTTGTTGGTGACTTTAAGTAGGCTACCTAATTTGTGCACGTTGCTGGCTGCAGTCAGTGCATGTTGATTGAATTTCTCGCCAGACGCCGTGGTACGACCATGATGCTTGCCACCATACCATGAAACAACAGCAGCGTTGGCTTGCTGGGTGACTAAAGTAGTAACAAACAAACTGGCAATGATATATTTCATCGGATGTTCCTTTTATCAATTAAAGCGGTCAATAATCTGACTACTTAAAGGTATCAAGGGGCATTTCCCGTGATTTACATATTAAAAACAAAGTAATATTGTTTAATATCACTTAAAGGATGTGTATTCTAATTACAAAGTTATGTTATTTCAAACATTTTATTGTAAACAAAATCTTTAATATCGGATGTATTTTGCTAAACATGTAAGTTGTGTAACTTTATCGGCTAGTTTTTCTAACCTGTTGATTTTATGTAAAAATGCTATCTTCATTAGCTTATTAGACATAAAAAATGCAAAAAAAAGAGAATGCAGTAATCTGCATTCTCTTTTTTATATATGGTGGAGATGGCGGGAGTTGAACCCGCGTCCGCCAGCACTACGCCCATGACTCTACATGTTTAGATTTTGTCTATGGCTTTAATGGTTGGCGAACCGACAGTCAGGATGCCAACCACGAGCCTCTTAAGTTTTGCTCAAATTGGCGAGACAACAATTTAAGCTATCCATCGTGCGTTCGCTTCAAGGAGAGCAACCAGACCAATGGCAATCTGTGCCGTCCCAAGCAGCCCTTAGGCTGCTAGAGCGTAAGTTTCGTCGTTTGCGACTAGTTTAAAATGTATATTTTATTTACGAGTGGACATACTCACTCGACATGCATCATTGAGTTTCATTACCAGCGTCGAAGCCAGAACATCCCCAAATGAACTATGTATTATATAAGGTTAGTAGCTTAAAATACAAGGCTAAACGTCATAATAGTCAGATAAATTACTAAAAACACACACAGACCCCAAAACCGTTCGGATTATTGTCATGAGTTTGACGTATTGAGCTGATAAGCTAAAGTGTTGAAGTAAGTAAAATTTTTTTGGTATATTTTAATCAATAAAACATTAGGCTGAGTCAATTGAATAAGCTAATCGGGTAATTAATGAATGGCAGGTAGCAAAAAAAATTCGCCAAGCATCATGCGGATGTCACAAAATCAGCTCAAACGCCAGCGTGAATGGGTGTATTTGGCACATTTTTTAGCCATCCTGCATTTACATCCTGCCAAGACCATCTCAGGTACGGATGATGGTAACGAGCCTGATTTTACCTGTATTTTTTATTGTGACAAAGGTGAATATGCAATTGGCATCGAATTAACCACTTTGCCAAGACTACGCGATAGACTCGGTAATGATAATTTAATGTTAAAACGTTGGTACTGGCAGTCGCTGCTACAGTTGTCCACCAAATTTACACCAACGCGGTTTAATTGTCACGGTGAGATATTAGGTGTCAAGGGCGATTGGCAAAAGATTGATAATCGTAATATTTCAAATATATCACAGCAATTTATCGAGCTATCCCATGATTTGCCGCATCCTACGCTCAGTAGTAAATTACAAAACGGTATTGCCAAAACCATGCGTTGGTTACCCAGTGCGTTTTTTACCGATATGGCAGATGAGAATGAAGATTTACCGATTGATTCCTTCATCAATCAAAATGACATTGATGCGGTGATGAGCAAAAAAGCGCATAAAGTCCAAGCGTACCGCAAAAAAAGAGCGCTGGATGAAGTGTGGTTGTTGATTCATACCAATGAACAGCAAGAAAAGGGCGTGTTAACTTTTGACACAAGTGAAGCCTTGCATCACGGTAGTGAGTTTAATCGAGTATTTTTAACCTTATATCCCACCACGACACTGCTACAAGTTGCTAAATAAAAAAGGCTAAATCTACATTTAGCCTTTTTTATGCTGAAAAATTTCCTTTAATCATCGAGTTGTTCCATGACATCATCAGTAAAGTTGACGTTGGTATAGACTTCTTGTACATCGTCCAAATCTTCTAGCATATCAATCATTTTCATGATTTTTTTAGCGTCTTCGACATCAGTGACATCCGCCATGGTTGAAGGGGACATGGTCACTTCTGCGTTGTCAGATTTTAAACCGGCTTTTTCTAAGGCATCCATCACCTCACCGAAATTCTCTGGCTCAGTGACCACGGTGACGCTATCACCGTTATTTTCAATATCGGTTGCCCCTGCTTCAAGTGCGACTTCCATGATGCTGTCTTCTAGCGACACATCATCAAAGGTAATTTCACCGCGTTTGCTAAACATATAAGCCACTGAGCCTGATGTACCCAAATTGCCACCATTTTTGCTAAAAGCATGACGCACTTCGCCAACGGTACGGTTGAGGTTATCCGTCATGGTCTCGACAATCACCGCAACACCGCCCAAGCCATAGCCTTCATAGGTGATTTCTTGCATATTGTCATTGTCACCACCGCCTGCACCACGTTCAATCGCCCGTTTTACCGTGTCTTTGGTCATATTAACTGAGTTGGCTTTTTCCACCGCCGCACGCAAACGCGGGTTACTCGCTGGGTCTGGGTCGCCTTGCTTGGCAGCGGAGACCAGCTCACGGATGATTTTGGTAAAGACTTTACCTTTTGCCGCATCTTGTTTGGCTTTACGGTGTTTGATGTTTGCCCACTTGGAATGTCCGGCCATGAGTGTATCCTTTATCTAACTATCTAACGTAACAATCTGATTTTCAAAATTTTGCGTGCGCTATTATAAACGAGCAACCCCGATTTTTGATAGGGGGTTGCGCCTATGTCATCGCAGGAAATGTTATTGAAAGTTGAAATCAAACCTAAGGGCGAGGCGAATCATCAGGTCGTGGCAATGTCGGCAAATCAATGTAGCGGTGTATCAACTCACTTAAATCAATGGTTACTTTTAAATTCACCAAGTTCCAGTACTGTCCAGAAATGGTTCGATCAAGCATCATGGTCAGTGGGGCAGGTTGAAAGCTTTGCCAGTATTTAAGCGACTCTTTTGCTTTGGCAATCGCTTGAAAATGGGTCTGGCTGGTGGCAAAGTCATAAGGCGCATGTTTGGATAAATCAAATAACTGCGTAAAACCATACGGGGTCAAACCAATCTGCAACCAATCGTCATAAAAGTCCGTGGGCAGTGGTTCATCATTGTCTTTTTTGATGCCAATGCTGACCAAATCTTGCTCAAGCGCTGTGACATCACCGCTCAGGCAATGAATGGCAAAGCGTTTGAATAACGCAACTTCGTCATGACTGTAAGATTTGATACCACCAAAGTCATAGGCAATGACTGAGCCATCGGGGCGAAACGCAAAATTACCGGGATGGGGGTCACAATGCAGACGATACAGTTTGAACAATTGACCGGCACTAAAATCAAATAGGCGAATGGCGATTTTTTGTTTGGTGTCATTGTCCCAAGTCGCAGCCACTTCAAGCTTTTCACCCAATTCTTGTGATAGGGTTAAAATCCGTTTGGTCGAATGGCTATGAAAAACTTTGGGAATAATCAGCCCATCATCATCACTGTGAAAACTGCCAAAAATTGCTAAATTATGGGCTTCTTTGGTGTAGTCAAGCTCGTCATACAGGCTATCACGGATTTCTGCAAAAATTTTATCTTGCAAGGTTTTATCCATATTGAGCACGCCAGTTATCTTAAGCGCCAAGCGAACGTGTTTTAAGTCACTATCGATACTGGTATCAACGTCAGGGTATTGCACTTTGACCACGACCGCTTCACCCGTTGGTAACACCGCTTTATGGACTTGACCGATAGAGGCTGCCGCAAAGGGTGATTGCTCAAACTGGGCAAACAACGCCTCAATCGGTTGCCCTAATTCTTTTTCAACCTGCTGTTTGATGACGGCAAACGGCATGGGCGGCGCGTCTTTTTGTAATTTCTCCAGCGCTTTTGAGACTTCAGGCGGGAACACATCTTTATACTGCGAGGCAATTTGACCCACTTTCATCACCGCGCCTTTCATTTCGCCTAAGGTGTCGGCGATTTGCAGCCCCACGGTTTGCAGCATTTCGCTACGAGCTGTGAGTTTATCTTCTTCAGAGCCTGCAAAAGACTTAATAGAATTTTTAGCTGCTTTGCCTGCGATACTGGCAGTCATACCGGCAAGTTTTAAAAAACGTTTTTTTGATGACATAGTGGTTGTCTTATAGCAGAATTTTTTAATTAATTTATCAGCGAAACTATCAGGTAAATTATCAAGTTTTAAGTATTGAGATTAGCAGAAAATGGCTATATTTGCTATGTACCGTGCTGAAATTTAGCGAATTTTGTGTATGGCTTGGCATAAAAAACTTGGCATAAAAAAAGGCGCCACGATGACACCTTTTTTATCCAAACCGTTAAAAATTATTGTAAAAATAAGCGATAGCCTAAGTTATCGGTGAGGTTTTCGCACGCATAGCCAATGTCTTGCAGTTTGGCAAGTAATTGCTCGGCGGTTTGCTCGCCCATTTGAATGCCCGCTAAGATACGCCCTTCAGCCGCCCCATGATTGCGATAGTGGAATAAAGAAATATTAAACTGTGAGCCCAATTTTTCAAGGAAGTTGAGCAGCGCGCCAGGACGCTCGGGAAATTCAATGCGAAATAGTTGCTCGTCTTTTAATCCCGCGTGCCCACCGATTAAATAGCGAATATGGGTCTTGGCGACTTCATCATCGGTCAAATCAATCGCGGCGTCATCGGCTTCATTGAGTAACTGGTGGATTGCTTTGCGCTCTTTTTCGCCTTCTTTGAGGGCGATACCGACAAAAATACTGGCAGCGTGATGGGCGTAGTTGGGGTTGGTGTTGATGCGGTAGTTAAATTCGGTGATGTTGCGACCTTTGAGTGAGCGGCAAAAATCCAGGAAAGCGCCTGTGCGCTCAGGAATGGTCACCCCAAAAATCGCTTCTTTTTTCTCACCAATTTCGGTACGTTCAGCGATATAGCGTAACCGGTCAAAATTCATGTTGGCACCACATAAAATCGCCACACAGTTTTTGCCGTATAGATTATGATCTTCGATGTATTTTTTCATACCCGCGACCGCCAACGCGCCTGCAGGCTCGACGATAGTGCGGGTTTCATCATACACGTCTTTAATCGCCGCACACACTTCATCATTGCTACAAGTGACCACATCAGGCTCGACCACGGGACCTGAGTGATCGCTTTTTGGCATACGGCAGACGTCAAACGGTATTTCACCCAGCTGGGCGACTGCTACCCCATCGACGAACAACCCCACTTGAGGTAAGCGCTTGCGTTCATTGGTGGCTAAAGCAATTTTTAGACAGGCTGCTTCTTCTGGCTCGACGGCTACGACTTTGACATGCGGTGCAACTTCCCCCAAAAACGCTGCCACACCTGAGATTAAGCCACCGCCACCAACGGCAACAAACACATATTCCATTTTACGCCATTGTTGCACTAGTTCCATGGCAATGGTACCTTGACCTGCGATGACCAATTCATCGTCATACGGCGGAATAAAGGTTAAGCCATCGGTTTGGGCGCGTTCAATGGCATAGCGGTTAGATTCATCAAAACTATCGCCATATAGCACCACATTACCGCCCAAGGACTTGACGGCACTGACTTTGATGTCGGGGGTGGTGGTTGGCATCACGATAATGTTATTGAGTCGCAAGCGGCTAGCCGAGAAGGCGACGCCTTGCGCATGGTTGCCGGCAGAGGCACAAATCACGCCTTTGGCTTTGTCTGCTTCGCTCAACTGGCTAATTCGATTGTAGGCACCCCGCAGCTTGAAAGAAAACACTGGCTGAAAATCTTCACGTTTAAAACGAATATCGTTGTTAAACCGTTCACTGAGTTTTTTGGCGGGTTCAAGCGGCGTTTGAATAGCAGCATCATACACGGTCGCTTGAAGGATAAGGCGTACCCAATCTGATAACATAATAATGACCTAAGTTTGAAAAATACGTTTGAAGATTTATTTTTACCCTCTGTGTGCTTTCATAACCAAAACACAGCAAATCGTTAGAGAAGTAAAAAATAAGTGATTAGATTAGGACTTTAGGGTTTAGCTTGCAAGTGCTTTTACGGTAAAATAAGTTGGGTAATTGATAGCATTAAGTTTTCTATCTGTTTTTTTGATAAATTCCTAACAAGGCTGGGTCTATGAGTACGATGAATGCAAGCACGCAACAACAACAAAAACAAGCCGTGGCAGCAGACGCGTTAAAATATATCGAATCAGGCATGATTTTGGGCGTGGGGACGGGTAGTACCGTCAACTGCCTCATTGAATTATTGCCAAAAGTTAACCTAAAGGGCGCTGTGGCAAGCTCAAAAGTCACCGAAGATAAGCTCAAAGCGCTCGGTATTGAGGTGATGGATTTAAATTTCACAGGCGAGTTAGACTTATATATTGATGGTGCCGATGAAGTAAACGAGCACTTACAGCTAGTCAAAGGCGGTGGCGGCGCTTTAACCCGTGAAAAAATTGTTGCCGCTGCTTCTAAGCAGTTTATTTGCATGGTGGATGAAAGTAAATGGGTGCAGCAATTAGGCGTTGGCTTTCCACTACCGATTGAAGTATTGCCGCAAGCGCGCTCGTATGTGGCGCGTGAGTTGGTGCAGCTTGGCGGTGAACCGGTCTACCGTGAAGGATTTGTCACCGATTATGGCAATTTAATTTTGGATGTCTATGGCTTAGATATCGGCTTGGACATTGAGAAGGTAGCAGCGTTTGAAGCAAAGTTAAACAACATCGTAGGAGTGGTGTGTAATGGATTATTTAGCGCACAGCGCGCTGATATCTTGCTGATGGCAACGGCAGATGGCGTGAAAAAATTGACAGCCAAGTAAGTTACCAGCAAGTTAACGGTTGTTAGTAATGTTGTCATAAAACAAAAAAGACCAAGTCACGATGACTGGTCTTTTTTAGTTCATAACCGATTTAGTTCATAACCGATTTAGTTCATAATCGATTTAGTTTATAACCGATGATGGCAGGCTCATTAGTGCATGTATTGACCGCCGTTTACGTTGATGGTCTCACCTGTGATATAAGCAGCGCCATCGCTAACCAAATACATCACGGCAGCGGCAATTTCTTCAGGTTGAGCGATACGACCCATTGGGATGCCTGCTTTGATGCTTTCCATCACTTTTTCAGGCACCGCCATCACCATTTTAGTACCCGTATAACCCGGTGCAACCACGTTAACGGTCACCCCAGATTTAGCGCCTTCTTGTGCCAACGCTTTACTAAAGCCGATGATACCCGCCTTGGTGGCTGAGTAGTTGGTTTGACCAAACTGACCTTTTAAGCCATTAATTGAGCTAATACTCACAATACGCCCAGATTTTTGCTCAAGCATTTTGTTAAATACGGGTTGGGTGACCGTGAATAGTGATTTTAAATTGGTATCAATCACCTCTGACCATTGCTCATAAGTCATTTTTTTGAAAGTCGTATCACGGGTGATACCTGCGTTATTTACCAACACATCAATGTGACCTGCTTTTTCAATTGCGTCAAGAATGGCTTTGGTGGCTGCTTCATGGTCGGTGAGATTGGTTTCAACAAAGGTGAAATCGCTGGCATTCATGCCTTCTTCTTTTAACCAAGTTTCGCCGCGGTTGACCGTGCTATCCGCTTTGTGAGTGTAGGTTGCAATGATGTGATAGCCAGCTTGGATTAGCGCATGACAAATAGCAGTGCCAATACCACCTAGCGCACCTGTTACGAGGGCAGTTTTTTTGTTTGCAGTTGGGTTGTCCGTTGTCATCACAGTACGCTCCTTGTTTGTTGTGATTGTTGGTTGTACTGAAAAATTCAATGATTGGGATAGTTTATAAGATAAATGTGTTGGTTTTTTTACAATTGAACATGCGGCTAAAAAATCAGTCACATGCGATTGATATCAGGGTCAAAAAAAACTATAGACCGACTATTCACATAAATTTATTGACTTTTACTTCCTTGTTTTTTTCATCATATATGAAAATTTGATAACTACCAATATTTTTTACGTTTTTATTTCTATGACAAACATTTTGCTACGCGCAAACGAGTATTTATAGGTTTGTGTGCTAAAAAAATTTGCAACAATAGCGGTTTGTGCTAGGCTATAAGGATAACTTTAAGCAATGTAAGCTTGAGCAAAATACCCTGTATCAGCCGCACTTAATCCATGCTATTTGCTAAATTTCTTGCTTGATGGTGCAAACTTGGCTTAATTTTACAAGCTTGATAGGACAAGATTGATTGTATCGATATGCAAGCGTGAATGCTTAGTACTTATATATACCACGATGAGGTGGATCTGTTTATTTATCCTGTTTATTTATCCTGTTTATTTATCTGACACACGGAAATTAGAATGCCGCAACTCTTACCGACGATAGAACAAATCGCTGTATTACAGCAAGCTAGTAATTTTGGCTATCAGTATTGGCAGACTAAAACAAACGTTACACAAAGCTTTTTAAAAAGCTATCCGCTTTCCCAAACGCTCGATGTCCAACATATCAAAGATTTAATACGCGATTATACGCTGGATGAAGATTACCAATTGGCGGATGAAGCAAGCGTGATGCGAGGGCTGCGTCATCTACGTAATTTGTTGATGATGCGCTGGATTTGGCAAGATGGATTAAATCTGATTAGTCTAGAGCAGCTGACATGGGAGCTATCAAAATTTGCCGATTATTGTCTTATCTTTGCCAAAGACTATGTGTATCAAGATTTAATCAGTCGCTATGGCGAGCCGTATTTTTTTGATGAAAAAAATAAACCACATAAGGATGATTTAGCCATCATCGCCATGGGTAAAATGGGGGCAGAAGAGCTTAACTTATCAAGCGATATCGATTTGATTTTTGTCCATCAGGGGCAAGGTGAGACGGTGGTTGACCCGTTAAAAAAAGAAGGGTCAAAAGCTACTAAATCCATCGACAACAAGAAATTTTTTACCAAATGGGGTCAAGGCATCATCAATCTGCTTGATAAAAACACCCAAGATGGTTTTGTATTTCGCATTGATATGCGCCTGCGTCCTTGGGGCGATGGCAGTGACTTGGCAATTCATTTATCGGCACTGGAAAAATATTTTGCCCAACATGGACGGGCGTGGGAGCGATTTGCTTGGCTAAAAGCCAGAATCGTCAACCCTGTCACCTTTAGCGATAGCTTAGAAGCCCTTATCAAGCCGTTTGTATTTCGTTATTATGTCGATTATAGTGCCTTTGCCGCCCTACGTGAGATGAAATCGCTGATTCAAAACCAAGTCGAACAACGTCAAGATACCGACAATGTCAAGCTTGGGGCAGGCGGTATCCGTGATATAGAGTTTATCGTGCAGTCGTTTCAGTTGATTTATGGCGGGCGTGTCAGTGATATCAAAGTAAAAAACTGCCTACAAGCGATGAGCCAACTGGAAAAGCATGGCTTTATCGATGCGGTGACCCATGAGCAATTGGCACAAGCCTATCGTTTTTTACGCAGATTAGAGCATGGTATTCAAGCCATCAATGATGAACAAACCCAGCGACTACCACAAGATGAAAAACAGCGACATCAGCTTGCCCGAGTATTGGGGTTTGCCGATTGGGCGGCATTGTTAGCCAAACTCAATGAATACCGCCAAACGGTAAAAATACCTTTTGACGAGCTAGTCAGTGATCGTAAGCAGTCTGATGAACAACTGCAAGTAGATCATCAGCACAATTTATCTGAGCTTGAGCAAAAATTAAGCGCTGACAATAAAGATAAATTAAGTCAGTTTTGGCAAAGTAAGCTTATCACAGGACTCAGTGAAGAAGCCAAGACTCGCCTAAATGCCGCCTATCCGATTCTAATCAATGGGTTGTTACATTCTGATTTAAGCGAAGATGCAATCAACGTGGCATTACCTAGAATGTTGACACTACTAGAGGCGGTAAGTCGTCGGTCAATTTATTTGGTCATGTTTGTCGAAAACCCAACCGCAGCCGCCAAATTGATTCCTATGCTAGCAGCAAGCCCTTGGATTGCGAGCGAATTGGTAAGTTATCCTGTTTTGCTGGATTCATTTATCCGTGAAAAATACCGTCATTTACCTGATAAGGCAGAACTCAGTGACATCTTGCGTCAGCAGTTGTTGCGGGTAGAACCTAATGATGAGGAAGGGCTACTCAACGCCTTTCGTTTTTTCAAAAAAACCCAAGTCTTGGCAGTGGCGGCGAGTGATGTGTTGGCGGATAGACCGTTGATGAAAGTCTCTGATTCACTCACCTTTATCGCTGAAGTGGTGCTTGAAAAAGCGTTGCAACGGGTATTTGGTGAATTGGTGAAAAAACATGGGTATCCTGTCAATGCCCAAGGCGAGCCTGTGAGTGAAGCGCATAATGGCTTTGCGATTATTGGTTATGGTAAGCTTGGCGGGCTTGAGATGAGTTATAGCTCAGATCTTGATCTTGTGTTTATTCATGACATTGATGAGGAAGCCATGACACTCGGTGAAAAACCCATCAGTGGTATGAAGTTTGCCGCACGCCTTGCCCAAAAACTGATGAATTATTTGACCACCCAAACGCGCGATGGCCGTGTCTATGAGATTGATATGCGCCTGCGTCCTTCGGGTCAAGCAGGTATGATGGTAGTGTCTACCCATGCGTTTGAACTTTACCAAATGCACAAAGCTTGGGCGTGGGAACACCAAGCGTTGGTTCGCGCACGTGCCATTTGCGGTGATAACCGGGTGATGACGCGATTTGACCAAATTCGTAAAGAAGTATTGTGTCTGCCGCGTGATAAAGACAGTGTCCGTATCGAAGTATCCAACATGCGTCATAAGATGCAAGACCATTTGGGCAGCAAACCGCATACCAAGCAGCAAGGGTTGTTTCATCTGAAACAAGATGCAGGCGGATTGGTTGATATTGAGTTTATTGCCCAGTTTGCTGTCTTGGCGTATGCCAATCGTTATCCTGCGTTGGCAGTTTGGAGTGACAATGTGCGTATCTTTGAAGCGCTTGCCAAAACAGGCATTATCGAAACTGAAATATGCCAACAGCTAACGCACGCTTATCTTCGTATCCGCAGTATGACGCATCGCTTGGCTTTGGCAGAGCAGCCGATACTGGTAGATGAAGCCCAGTGGCATGAACTACGTAATTTTGTTGATGCGCAATGGCATCGCTTAATCGGGCAACGACCAGAATAGATGTAACATCAATTTTTATTTTAGACAAAACACTTTTTATTTCAAACAAAACACTAGGAGTAATCAATGGCAACAATTCCCAGCATGGCAGACCGTGATGGTTTTATTTGGATGGATGGCAACATGGTAGACTGGCGTGATGCCAAAATCCACGTATTAACCCATACACTGCACTACGGGATGGGTGTGTTTGAGGGGGTTCGAGCCTACAAAACCCATGATGGACGCACGGCGATTTTTCGTCTAGAAGACCATACCCAGCGCCTGCTAAATTCAGCTAAAATTTTCCAGCTTGCTGTACCCTATTCGTATGAAGAAGTGTTACAAGCACAAAAAGCCGTGGTACGTGAAAATAACCTTGAATCGGCATACCTTCGTCCATTGATTTGGGTCGGTTCTGAAAAATTGGGTATCGCTGCCAAAGATAATAGCATTCACACCATCGTTGCCGCTTGGGTTTGGGGTGCTTATCTGGGTGAAGAAGGCATGGCGAAAGGTATCCGTGTAAAAACCTCAAGTTTTACCCATCACCATCCAAACGTTACCATGTGTAAAGCCAAAGCCGTCAGCAATTACCCAGTATCTATCATGTCAAACCAAGAAGTCACCCGTCATGGCTATGATGAAGCGGTATTGATGGATACCCAAGGCTATGTTTGTCAAGGCTCAGGGGAAAACTTATTTTTGGTCAAGGACGGTGAGCTGCATACCCCAGATTTGTCAGGGGGTGCATTGGACGGCATTACCCGTCGCACGGTGATACAGTTTGCACAGGACTTGGGCATCAAAGTGCATGAGCGTAGAATCACCCGTGATGAATTTTATATCGCGGATGAAATCTTTATGACAGGTACTGCTGCTGAGATTACCCCAATTCGTGAATATGATGACCACGTCATTGGCTGCGGCGCGCGTGGTGAAATCACCGAAAAACTGCAAAGTCTATTTTTTGACGTAGTACAAGGCAAAAATGATAAATACGCGCATTGGCTCAGCTACGTGGATGAATAATCGGTAAAATTGTAGATAAGTGAAAATAAGTAGATAAGTGAACATAAAAGGATAGTTATGTTAAAATGACTATCCTTATTTTTTGAAAAATTATCGGTACTTTGGAAGTGACATGACAACATCGAGTGCAACCACCCCGCTTAAACAAATTATTTGTATCAAATGGGGCACCAAATATGGCGCAGATTACGTTAATAAACTCTATGGAATGGTAAGCCGTAATATCACCCCGCCGTTTCGCTTTGTCTGCTTTACCGACAATACCGATGGCATTCGTCCTGAAGTAGAATGTCAGGATTTGCCGCCCAGCGATATTGTGATGCCTACCAATACCCTTGGTAAATGGCCTAAGTCACGACTTTGGAATGCACAGCTTGGCAATGTCACAGGAACGGTATTATTTTTAGATCTTGATGTAGTCGTAGTGGGTAGCCTTGATGACTTTTTTAGTTTTGGCGATGACGATCAGACGGTTTTATCTTACAACCCAAGTAACCCCTTAGAGAAGCTAGGTCAGACCTCGTGTTTTCGCTTTAAAGTCGGTAGCTTGGTTAGTTTGCTAGAAAAATTCCGTGCCGATCCACAAGGGGTGGCGGATAAATATCGCTTTGAGCAGCGTTTTGTCACTCGCAATGCCCCAGGTGGGGTTAAGCTTTTTCCAAAAGAGTGGGTGGTGCATTTTCGCCGCAAATGCCGTCAGCCATTTCCGCTAAATTATTTTATCCCACCAAAACTGCCTCATGATGCACGCATTATTATTTTCCCTGGGGATTTGTATCCGCAAAATGCGATTGCAGGACAATACAACAAAAATTCTGCCGATAACGCTAAAGAACATTTAGGGCAATTATTTACTGCTGAAAAAATCAAAAAACCGATTTCGCATTTACGCCATTTTATTTTGCCGACTGATTGGGTGGCAACGCATTGGCGAGAATAGAGGATAAACTATGGCGAACTTAGACCAACCTATCAAAATTTTTATCGGCTGTGACCCTAATAACAGCGATCTTGAGCAGATGATGGTGCTAGATTATAGCTTGCACAAACATACCAGCGAGCCTGTTGAGATTGTCTGGATGCAGTTAAGCCGTGACCCAAGCAGTGTATGGTATTCCAATCCGCAAACAGGCGAGGGCTGGCATACCGAAAAATGGGCGACCCCGTTTTCGGGCTTTCGTTGGGCAATCCCCGAATATTGTGGCTTTAGCGGACGGGCGATTTATATGGATGCCGATATGGTGGTGTTGGACGATATCGCTAAATTGTGGCGGCACCCGATATCTGATGAGGCGATTCTTGCGGCTAAAGGCGATGGCGATTTGATGCGACTGTGCACCTGCGTATGGGATTGCCAAAAAGCCAAGGATTATCTTGAGCCTGTAGCACAGCTACAAGCCGATCCTGAAAGCCATAGCAAAATGATGGCAAAATTTAAAGCCAATCCGCAACTCATACAGCTCTACCAAGACAGCTTTAATTGTGTGGATGGCGAAGATTTAGCGATTGAGGATATTCGGATTTTGCATTATTCGGACATGGGAACGCAGTTTAGCCATAAATATTCCTTACCGCGCTTACAAGCCGAGGGCAAAACGCATTGGTTTGATGGGCAGATTTTGCCGCACCCTCGTCAAGATTTGGTTGAGCTTTTCGATACCTACTATCAAGAGGCGATACAAGCGGGCTATAGTATTGAAAACTATCGCACTACGCCGTTTGGCGAGTTTCCAAAAAGAACTTATAAAAAAGGTTACAAGGGTAATGCGGTGACTCGTCCCGCGAAAAAACCTTCTTTATTTAGTCGTTGGTTTAAATAGTCAATAGAGTATTAAATGTCATTGGTTCAGTCACAAAAAATCGTATTAGTGATTAATTCCCTGCAAGGCGGTGGGGCAGAAAAATTTGTTTTGACCTTGGGAGAAGCCTTTTACCAGATGGGTTTTGAGGTGCATATTGTCCGATTTGACCCGATTGTCGAACATACATTAAGCGAAAATTTAATCTATCATCTTATTCCTTTTCGCAATTATCGACGTTTTCCGAAAGGTAAAATTCGGTATTTCTTTTTTGCTCGAGCGGTTGATGGTTATATCAATAAACATATTGGTCAGCCTGTGGCAATATTCGTGAACTTGTACCGTGAACATGAGGTATTTTATTATTCAAGGCAAAAAAAGGTGGCGTATGTCATCCATAATCAACTGAGTGAAAAATTAAAACTTGCTACCTTGCCGCCCAAGCAGCTTTCTTACTTTCAACGAATTTATACCAAATATCCTGCTATTTGTGTGAGCGGTGGGGTGGAGCAAGATTTTGTCCGTCAATTTGGCGAACCAACCAAAACCACCACGATTTATAACCCCATCGACCGTGATAAAATCCGTGTATTAGCTGAGGCAGCTAACCCAGATTTACCTGCCATTACCCGACAGGGCTATCTTATCCATGTGGGCAGTTTTAAAGCCCAAAAAGGGCATGAAATTTTATTGCAAGCTTATGCCAATTCGGCACAGACATTGCCCTTGGTATTGGTGGGCAAGGGTAGTCTGCAAGCGCAAATTGAACAAAACATTATCGCGTTAAACTTGCAAGATAAGGTGATTTTAACTGGGTTTCAAAAGAATCCTTACCCATTGCTAAAGCACGCCACAGGATTTGTGTTGTCATCGCATTTTGAGGGCTTTGCATTGGTATTGGCAGAGTCATTGGCATTGGGCGTGCCTGCGATTAGCACCGATTGTCCTTCAGGACCTAGTGAGATTTTGCCGCCGCAGAATTTGGTGGCAGTGGCAGATATCCCTGCGTTAACTGAAAAAATCAACCAATTAATGAGCCATCCTAGCCAGTTTAACGTGCCATTTAACGAAGCTTTTTTGCCGCAAAATGTTGCCCGTCAGTATTTGGCATTTATGGGGGTTGATTGTGAATAAATCCAAGCGAGAAAAGTGATGCTAAAAAATTATGTGATTAGTCTCGCTCATCATAGCAAGCGGCAAAGCCATATCCAACAAGAGTTTGATAAGCAGCACATACCTTTTACTTTTTTTTCGGCGGTCACCCCTGATAAAAATACCCAAGTCGCTCAGCGACTGGCGATTGATATCACAAAGTCGGTATCTAGTGACACCGAAATTGCCTGTTTTTTAAGTCATGTTAGCTTGTGGCAACGCTGTGTGGATGAAAATCTTGATTATATCGGGATTTATGAGGATGACGTTTTTTTAGGTCAGCAGTTTGACCAGTTGATCCGCCAAATTGATGTTTTTCAAAGCCAAGCTATCGATATTTTAAAATTAGAAAAGGTAAGCCCAAGGGTGCATTTGGCTCATCCGATAGTCTTACCTCAGAGTAAACGGACGATTAATGAATTAAAGTCTCGTCATTTAGGCGGGGCAGGTTATTTGCTATCCCATCGCGCTTGTCAGTATTTATTACAATATATTAGAAACTTGCCCCAACTTGAGGCAGTCGATGTGATGTTATTTGATGTGGGTAAATACCCCAAAGCCCTGCCTGTATATCAGCTTGTGCCTGCGATTGTGATTCAGGAGCATCACCTATTACCGCAAGTTGCTTTGGCAAGCAGCCTACAGGCAACCAGAAGCAGAGAAATTAAACGCCACTTAACAGGGCTGCAAAAAATCAAACGTGAAGTCCTGCGTGCGACACGCCCGCTATACATGACCAACCTTACCTTTGAATAAACCTAAGGAGCCACTTGTGAGCTGCAACCCCTCAAATATCATTGTGTTGGTTATCAACTGCTTGCAGGGGGGCGGGGCAGAAAAGTCAGTATTGACGCTCGCGGAAGGCTTTTATCAACTGGGCTATAAAGTCCATATCATCCGATTTAAAGCCACCACAGAATATGAGCTTAGTCCACATATTAATTTTCATATTGTCAACTTTAAGTGGTTTAAATTAATCCCCAGTGATAGGCTACGTTACCAACAATTTGCCAAACATTTAGATAACTATATTTTAACGCATATTGGTCAGCCATGTTTGACGATTGCAAATTTGGAACGGGCGGACAAGGTATTAAGCTATAGCCAATTATTCAATGTCATTCATGTGATTCGTAATACCCTTTCTCAAGAACTGAAATTAGCCCAAGCTCGCAACAAGCCTATGGATATAGCGCAGCTAAAGACGACCTATCATGCGCAGCCTTGTGTGGCGATTAGTAAAGGGGTGGCGGTGGATTTTAAAGCGACCTTAGGGCTGACAAATATTGCCACGATTTATAACCCAATTGATAACAAGCTTATTGAGGCAATGGCAGGGGCATACTCGCTAGAGACTACGGAGTTTATTGTGCATGTGGGCAGCTTTAAATACCAAAAAGCCCATGATATCCTGCTAAAAGCCTATGCCAAAACTTCGCAACGTTATCCGCTGTATTTGGTGGGTCAAGGCAAGCTGATGGCAGAAACCAAACAGCTTGCGGTTGATTTAGGGATTAGCGATAAGGTGGTATTTACTGGCTTTAAATCTAACCCCTATCCGTATATCAAACACGCTAAATGCTTAGTGTTAAGTTCTCGATTTGAGGGCTTTGGGCGAGTGATTGCCGAAGCATTAGCCGTGGATACGCCTGTGATAAGCACCGACTGTCCGTATGGCCCTAGTGAGTTGTTACCAAGGCAAAATCTTGTCCCTGTCGATGATATTGACGCCTTAGCCCAATTATTAGAACAAGCAATGGCAAATCCATCGGCGTTTGCCGTGCCGTTTGATGAGCGATTTTTACCCAAAAATATCGCTAACCAATACATTGAGCGATTCGTGACCTCTAATCTGCCCGATACGGAATAAATGTAAACAAATCCTTAGAGACGGGCGAGTGGTTATAAATTTGCACGCCTTTTTGCTGATAGTTGCGGGCTACCCAATCAAACGATGGTACGATACGGTGGGTGATAGCCTTATCAAGTTTGGTCGGGGCAGCATTGTCTTGGTTTTCATAAAACCGTGGCTGCTGGCTATTGATTAAATCAATGCCATACAGATGTATCATTTGAAATCCTAGAGAATAAGCAAGCTGTAACGCCACCAACGCTACCGTTCCCCCTTCAACAAAGCCGTAACGAATATCCCAAGACACCCCAATTTTTTTATTGATGCTATGATAAGGGCTATGTTTTAGGTGTTTTAGTCGGGTACGTTTATTGAGTGTGACAGCTATTTTTCCTAAAAGGCTAGTTTGCTGAAGGGCAATCAAACTATCATCAATTGGTCTATCGACTGGATAGATGATATAGATATGGTCGGCATATTGAACTAAAAAATCGGGCGCATCTTGCCATAGTTGTTCTGCCACTAACGCACTGATATATAATGGATACTCCCCCCGATAATACTGCAGCGGAATACTACAGTTATGCTTAATAAAGCGTGGGTCCGTGATGACATACGCCACAATCTTGTCAAATTTATAGTGTTCGGTCAGGCTAATACTGCCATTTACAAATATAACCGACTCACAACCAAGCGGTTCGATGGCATTGGTCTGGATGCTTGGGCCTGACGCCAAAATATGTACTGTCGTATCAGAGACTTTTGGTAGCACAAATGCAGGATTGACAATACGCAGGGCGATTGTCTGAGTAGATCGGGTAAATATCAAAGAATGATTGGCTACCACCATGCTGATTTTTCATCCTTATGTAGTTGTTTTAATGTGGTGAATGCGCTAGGTTGGTCATGCAATCTAGCAAACACCTTGAGTAAGAGTGTGGTAGAAAAAGGGTCTTCAGCATAAAAACGCTGATACCGCTCACGCATATGTTTTAGTGTATCGTCCTTACCTAGCCTAAAATAGGTCAAACCAGCATACAGCGGTTTATGATGCGCGTACAAAACAGCGGATTTTTCCTCATCTACGCTGGCAGATGAACGACAGAGATATTGCTGGGTTTCGTAGACTTTTACCGTATTAATCAAAGTAATAATATTGAGTAACATTGCCTTTCTAGTCGGCTTTGGATCAAAATCAATAAAGGTGTCGCAGGCAGAGGCAATCCACCGTAAACTTAAATTATCCATCAGATAGTCAGTCTGAGTTTGCCAAAGATGGGTAAAGGTTTGGAAAGTTTTTTCAGGTTGAAACCGACGGCGTAATAATACAATCAGTATCGCATGATAAAAACTAAGTTCAGATTGTCCTATAAACTCGTGTTGCAACGTGGTTAAATGGGTGTATAAATTGCGAATACACCGTGGCTGATAGTCCTTAAGCGGGTTTATCGGTTCATCTACTTGGGTATCATCTAATAAATGAGGGTGGGCTTGAATAATCGTATCAATGATACAACAAGTATCACTATCAATCATACGACTTTTCATCGCCTCAATATTTTGCCCGGCATAGTGGTCAATAATTTGATTCGCCCCAAGGCGTTTTTCACTTTTAAATAATAAAATAAACTTACGATGCCAGTTTGCCATTTTTTATTATTCCTAAAACCGCAAGCTTATGTGAAATTTCTTCTAAGTTTACTTATCCGATGCTCAATTATCCATTAACTATTTAAGGATTAACTATCGAAGGTTGAGTTATCGCCAATAATCCCTAATCCAGTCAGTGGGTAATACCTTACGATACCACTTACCGCTTTTGCCCATGATGGCATCGGGTGGATTCACTTCCCCATGAAAAATTACCATTTTTGCCCCTTTAGGCAAAATCGGCGGTTTGACAAAACTTAAGGGAAATGGCTGCACACATTGGTATTTAAAGCTCACGCACCAAGACGCATCCCAATATTCAAGGTGATGATGTTCACGCAAATAATTGGATAGGTAAGCTTGCTCATGGCGTACTTGGCTACGAATCGTGTCAAAATTTTGCTCAAAATTAGATAACAAATTCGGATAAGTATGTTGTCCGACTTTAAAGCGATACACCGATGAATTACCCACCATGCGCCACGGTTTTTTCCAATCACGGATAATCACCACACTGTCATCGTGCTGCGCTTGATACGTAAAAAAGCAATCAATATTATCGACAATCACAATATCAATATCCAAAAATAACGCCGTGCCTTTCAAATCATATAATTCAGGGCTAAAGGTGGTCAGTTTTTTCCAGCCACGTTCAGGGATATTACTGGGTAAATTAAGCTCAGGAATTGGGTAGCATCTGACGTTGGCATCTATCCCTGTGCTATCATCGGTCAAACATACCATTTGAAAGGGTAGTGTTAAATGTCTGTCAACCATATTGTACAGGCGATTAACGTACTCAGCACCGTATTTGGTGCCCCATTTCATACAAATAATGTAACGGTTTTCATCAGGCAGAGCAGGCACTGAAGTATAATTTGGTAAAGTCATAAGTCAATGATTATCATATTAAGTAAGTGAATTGATAATATCATGATTGCTAAGTTTTGGATAACGCTGGCGAACCGCTAATGCGATGGATGGCTCGGCATTATAAATAACTGGAAATCCTGGCACACGTTTAAAGCGCTTATAGCCCCACATGTATTGACTGGGGAAACGGTCAATCATCCGCTCGATGGCGTGATTCATCGCGGTTGTCGCTGTCACCATGTTTTTGTCATACAAGGCGGGATCAGTTAGCTCATCACAATAAATATCAAAGCCTTGTCCATCGTCACGGCGTACACAGGTCAAACCCACCAAGCTACACTTTGTTTTACTGGCTAATTTGCTAGCAAGGGTACTGGTCAATGTCGGAATACCAAAAAACGGCACCACTTCACCGCCAGATGGGTCGGGGACATGGTCAGGCAATATGATACTAAAACCGCCTGCTTTTAGGGTTTTAAAAATCGCTTTGACCCCAGTCGCATCGGTTGGTACCAAAGTTGCATTCAGTCGCTGACGCCCTTTTAGCACAAACTGATTGGCTTGTTCACCTTTCACGGGTTTATACATGATGGTGGGTGCACCAAACTGGTTGAGCCACGCATTCATGATTTCCCATGTTCCCAAATGCGGCACAATCGCAAGCATGCCATTGGGGTTTTGTAAGCCTTGCATCAAAACTTGTTGATGATGCACGGTATGGATTTGTTTGTCCGACCACGCAGGTGGCATCGCCCAGCTTTTAGCCGATTCCACCATGTTTTTGCTTTGATTGGCAATACAAGCTCTGGCAAGCTGGTCACGCTGAGTTTCAGTGAGTTCAGGATAGACAAGTCGTAAGTTAGTATCAATGGTTTTCATGATACTTTTGTCACGACGAAGTGAAATGATAAAGCTTGCGATATGTGCCAATAGATATAGCATCCACATTGGCACATATTTAAGAAGAGTAAAGGCATTCATCTAATTAAAGGTGTGACCTCGATTAAGATTGTGGCGCTTTACTGTCTTTTTCGCGTATACGGATACCCAATTCACGCAGTTGTTTGCCATCCACAGGCGCAGGGGCATCAGTCAGCGGACATTCAGCCGTTTTAGTTTTTGGGAAGGCGATGACGTCTCGAATCGATTGTGAGCCTGTCATTAGCATAATTAAACGGTCAAGACCGAATGCCAAACCACCGTGCGGTGGCGCACCGTATTTTAGCGCGTTAAGTAAGAATGAGAATTTCTCTTCGGCTTCGGCTTCAGAAATACCCAAGGCTTCAAATACCGCTTTTTGCATATCTAAGGTATTGATACGCAGTGAACCGCCACCGATTTCAGTACCGTTTAATACCATGTCATAAGCGATAGACAGCGCGGTTTCTGGGTTGTTTTTCATCGCTTCAACCGTGCCTTTTGGCTTGGTGAAGGGGTGATGCACCGACGTCCATTTACCGTCATCGGTTTCTTCAAACATCGGGAAATCCACGACCCAAAGCGGCGCCCATTCTTGGGTTAGCATATTTAGGTCTAGACCCAATTTGACACGCAGCGCACCCATGGCATCATTGACGACTTTGGCTTTATCCGCGCCAAAGAAGATGATATCACCGGTTTGCGCCTCAGTACGTTTAATCAGCTCGACCAATACTTCATCAGTCATGTTTTTGATAATCGGTGATTGCAAACCTGATTCTTTATCCACACCGTTGTTGATGTTGCTCACATCGTTGACTTTGATATAAGCCAAACCTTTTGCGCCATAAATGCCGACAAATTTAGTATATTCGTCAATTTGTTTACGGGTGAGGTCGCTACCCTGTGGCACCCGAAGCGCCACCACACGACCTTTTGGGTCTTGGGCAGGGGCTGAGAATACTTTAAATTCCACAGACTGCATGATATCAGCCACATCAATTAACTTCATAGGAATACGCAAGTCTGGTTTGTCAGACGCATAGTCACGCATGGCTTCAGCGTATGTCATACGCGGGAAGGTATCAAATTCAATGTCCATCATGGTTTTGAACAAGTCTTTTGTTAATCCTTCGGCAATGTTCATGATATCTTCATCACTTAAGAATGAGGTTTCGATATCGATTTGGGTAAATTCTGGCTGGCGGTCAGCACGTAAGTCTTCATCACGAAAACACTTAGCAATTTGATAATAACGATCAAAACCCGCTACCATCAGCAGCTGTTTAAAAAGCTGAGGCGACTGTGGTAGGGCATAAAACTCACCGTTTGACACGCGGCTAGGCACCAAATAATCACGCGCGCCTTCTGGGGTGGCACGGGTCAAGATGGGGGTTTCTACATCCAAGAAACCTTGGTCATCTAGGTAACGGCGAATGGTCGAAGTGGCTTTGGCGCGAAACTTCATACGCTCTTGCATCTCTGGACGGCGCATGTCTAAAAAGCGATATTTTAGGCGCAGTTCTTCAGAAACGTTGGTGAACTCATCATTGAGGGGGAATGGCGGTGTCTCAGAGGTGGCGATTGTTTCGATGTCTTTGGCCAATAACTCCACTTGACCGCTGGTCATGTTTTTGTTTTCAGTACCCGCATAACGCTGACGCACACGACCGGTGATTTTGAGCACATATTCAGAACGCGCGCTATCTGCTGTAGCGAATGCTTCTGGGGTATCTGGGTCGATGACCACTTGCAGTAGGCCTTCACGGTCACGCATATCCAAGAAAATAACCCCACCGTGGTCACGGCGACGATGCACCCAACCGCAAATAGTGATGGTTTGATCGTTTAAGTTTTCGGTGACAAGCCCGCAATAGTGTGTACGCATCATAATGAAGCAATCCCAATATTTTTCGTAATGTAAGAAGTAGCAAAAATTTTTATAAACGAATATTATGCCTTGTTTACTTGGATTTCACAATATGAAACACGGTTTATCATGCATATCTACTAGCCATGCCTGTCACAGACATTTCGCGAATATTGTGTGGATAAGCGATTGAAAACAGCAAAATAAACGCTATATAAAACCCATTGTGTCAATTTTTTCCTTAATTTATTTTTACTTAATCTAGAGAATTATTATGCTATTTCAAAATGCCAAACATCCGCTTGAAATGAAAGTCACCCATTTAAATAAAGTCAAAGCCCAGCGCAAACAACAATTACAATTGCAAATGGTGGATGATAAAGGGTTAACCTCACTCATCAGCCGCGCATTGACAGACTTGACGAAAAAAGAAAATACCAAAAAAACCCCAAAATTTGGTCTGTTTAAAAATAAACCTACCAACAAAAATTGTTTTGTGCTGGATTTTCATGGCGATGTAAAAGCCACTGAAGTACAGCAACTGCGTGAAGAAATCAGCACGCTACTCACGGTTGCGCAAGCTGAAGATGAAGTCATTGTGCGCCTTGAGTCCTCAGGTGGCATGGTACACGCATATGGCCTAGCAGCAGCGCAGTTGGCACGTATAAAAGAAGCAGGACTACACTTAACGGTCTGTATTGATAAAGTCGCCGCCAGTGGTGGCTATATGATGGCGTGTGTGGCTGATAAAATTTTGGCGGCGCCATTTGCAGTGGTTGGCTCGATTGGTGTGGTGGCACAAGTGCCCAATTTTCATGATTTATTAGAAAAACATGACATCGATGTCGAAGTATTTACCGCAGGTAAATACAAACGCACGGTAACCGTGTTTGGTGAAAATACCGAAGAAGACAAACAGAAATTCCAACAAGAGCTGGAAGAAACGCACAAACTATTTAAAGACTTTGTGCGCAAATACCGTCCAAGTTTGGATGTTGAACAAGTGGCAACCGGTGAGCATTGGTACGGGGAAGATGCGATAACACGCAATTTGGTCGATGCTCTGCAAACATCGGACAGTTATATCTTAGAGAAGATGACAGATAACGAATTGTATGCCATTCAATCTCGCCAAAAACCGACTATCGCGCAGAAGCTAGGCATCTCGCAAGCGGCACAAGCGGTGGTAGCGACAGCGATTGATAAACTACCAGATGCCTTGGCAAAGTTAGAAAGCGCTAAAATGCCGATGGTCAAAAAATAACCGTAAGATAAAATAATAAAAATCTGTGATAAAAACCTGTGAGGCTTGGCAGGTTTTTAACTTTTAATGGCGACACATTTGGGCTTATAACTATGAAACTATTTATGTTAAAAATCGGGGCGCGTCCCCAAGGAAGACTGATTGAACAGCATGATGTAATGTTTGTGATTGCAAATAGCCTAAGTGAAACAATTGAGAGTGTCAATCAGCACTGGCCGGCAGTCAAAAACAACTGGCACTTAGACGCATGGCGAGAAGTGAAGCGGGTGGGTGATTATCAAATTTTGTTGTCGAAAAATAGCTGGTCAAAAGATAACGCGCTGGCAGATAACAGGTTGGCAGATGACATATTTGCAGATGATAATGTAGATAACAAATTAGATAGTCAAGGCAAACAACTTTATTTTGTCAATTTAGGTGGTTATCTGCCAGGTCACTTTGAAGAGTTTCATTATAAAACACTTGTGGTAGCCGAGACGCTAGGTAAAGCAACGGCGCAAGTTAAAAAAACGGCATTTTATCAAGATTATACATTTGATAATGTCGATACCGCCAAAAGCGGCGTGGCAACCAGTCATGTTGATGATAAGCATGAACTAGACTTGGATGATATTCACTGTGTGGCTGATTTACTGCCAAAAGACGTGGCATTAACCATTCAGCCATTAACCGAGCCTGAAAAAAATCAGCTACCTGACGATGCGCTGCATATTGGTTATTTAAGTCTCAAGCAAATCAAAACCATGATTGACTAACCGGTGAAGCATCTGATAGCTTATTTTGGCGTTGTCAATCATTGCCTTTACTCGGCTTTGCCTTTATAGTAGGCTCATTTTTAACCCCTTCTTTTTTATCTATAAAAGCTTTGTATAACTAATGAAACAAGCCACCGCCCTTGATATCCTTAAAACTGGTAAAAATGTATTTTTAACAGGCTCAGCAGGGGCGGGCAAGACCTATACCATCAATCAGTATTTGCATTATCTGCGCGCAAGGGATGTAGCGGTCGCGGTGACGGCAAGCACAGGCATTGCTGCCACCCATATGAACGGCATGACCATTCACAGCTGGGCAGGCATCGGTATCAGTAATGAGTTAACTGCCAAAGACATCGCCCGAATCAAAAAACGCACGGTGGTTGTGGAGCGCATTGAACGCACCAAAGTATTGGTGATTGATGAAATCTCGATGCTGCATCGACAGCAATTTGAGCTGATTAACCAAGTGCTACAAGCCATCAAGGAAAACACATTGCCATTTGGTGGTATACAGCTATTGGTTGCCGGGGATTTTTTTCAGTTGCCGCCGATTGGTGAGCCCCATGAGAGCAACCGCGATAAATTTGCCTTTATGGCGCAAGCTTGGCTGGATGCAGATTTTCAAATTTGCTATTTATCCGAGCAGCATCGTCAAAAAACTGACAAAACAGCGGTGGCAGGTAACACGTATTATGGTTTGGATTTGAATACGATTTTAAATCAGATTCGTAGCCAGCAGTTTACCCCCCATATCATGCCTGCTTTGACCGCTACGGCTGAGCATGTGCTAGCCGACAACCGTACCCGACTGTTTACCCACAATGTCAACGTGCAAGCCATCAATGAGCAGGAACTTGGCAAACTTACCACAGCGGCGCATACTTTTCGCGCGTGGGGAGAAGGCGATGAAAAGCTGGTTGAAACGCTAAAAAAATCCGTACGCAATACCCCAGAGCTCGTGCTCAAACTTGGCGCAAAAGTGATGTTTATCAAAAACAACACCGAGCTCAATGTCTCAAATGGCACCATGGGCAAGGTAGTTGATTTTGTTGCCACCACCCTTAAACAACCAAATAAACAAACAAACGATAGCCCATCAACAAACAGCCCATCAAAAAACCTATCTGAGCCGCTCGATGAGCAAGCGCTAGCAGCAGATGCAAGTGCTTTGCTCGATGCCATCGAACAAGAACAACAAGCCGATATGGCAGACTTGCTGGATGAAGTGAATGGCGGTGAATCACAACAAACTCACCCCACTGATGAGGATAGGGATGAGGATGATGCTGCCCCGACAGACACGGCTGATGACAAATTATCGGAGTTACTGTATCCCTTGGTTGAGCTCAATGACGGCCGCAAAGTCATCGCTGAATATGATTCATGGCGTATTGATGATGAAGACGGCGAAATACTGGCTGCCTATTATCATATCCCCTTGACGCTGGCATGGGCGATTACCATTCACAAAAGCCAAGGCATGACGCTGGATGCGGCAGAAGTGGATTTATCCAAAACCTTTGAAAAAGGGCAGGGCTATGTGGCTTTATCACGGTTAAAGCAGCTATCTGGACTACAATTACTGGGCGTCAATGAATTAAGCTTACAGCTTGATCCCTTAGCGCGCGGGGCTGATCAGCGATTTCAGGCGATCAGTGCAGAGCAAGAAGGTGAATTTTTGACGCGCAGTAAAAAACAGCTCAATGACCTTCATCGTGAATTTATCATTCAATGCCGGGGTACGCTGGATAAAGAAAAAATCGCTGCGTATGAAAATCGCGCCAAACAACAGCAAAAACTGCTTGAAAAACGTCGCCATGCTGTACAGCAGCTGCAATCTTTGGCGGATGATGCGGCGGGCGTTATCACTCCCACGGTGCTGGAAACCAAAGCCTTGTTGGATGAAAGTTTGACTATCGCAGAAATTGCGCAAGCCCGTAATCTCGCCCAATCAACCGTGATGGGGCATATCGAGAAAATTGCTGAGCATTTTCCCCGCGCCAACATAGCGCATCTACGACCTGAGGACGAATGGCTACAACCGATTGATAAGGCGTATCAAAAAATAGCCAAACGTGATGACAAACGCGATAAAGATAACGATGGCAACATCAAAATTCGTGCGATTGTCCAAGAGTTAAGAAACGCCTATTCTTATAATGATGTGAAACTTGCCTTGTTATTTTTAAAACCGCATGGCAATTGAGCACTTGTCTAGTAAGGAATATCCCTGATTGAATGCTTCCACTATCAAACCTTTTAACATCGCTATTAATGGCTTTGGTCGTATTGGGCGCAACGTGCTCCGTGCTTATATCGAACGGTTTTGTCAAAATCCTTCACAATTACAGCCGTTAAATATCGTCGCCATCAATGATATTGCTGAGCCAGCAACCCTGCTACATCTGCTCAAATATGACAGTACCCACGGCCGATTATCGGCGGTCAGTGATATCCATATTGAATTAAAAACAGTGGATTTGGGTGAAAAACAACAGCATTTCTTGCTATTAAGCCAAGGGGAGTTTCGGCAAAAAATTGCGTTGATACAGCAGCCCCTTGCCACCAAATTACCTTGGGAAAAACTGGGCATTGATATGGTGCTTGAGAGCACGGGTCATTTTCGTAGCTATGAACAGGCGTCACAGCATATTATGGCGGGCGCCAAACAGGTGATGATCGGGGCTGCCCCGTTTGATTATGTGGATGCCAGTATCGTAGTGGGCGTCAATGACCATGAGCTTAGCCGTGATAAAAAGATTTTATCCAGTGTGTCGTGTACCACCCAAGCGCTCGTGCCTTTACTATATGTATTGCATCATGCCTATGGCGTCGAATCAGCAATGATGACCGAAATCCATGCGGTGACTGCTGACCAAACCGTGCTTGACCAAGTGCACCGTGATTTGCGCCGTGCACGGGCTTCTGGGCATAACATTATCCCAACCACATCAAGTAGTATCGCTGCGGTCAATCGGGTGATGCCGCATATGGCAGGCAAGGTGAATGGGTATTCTATTCGCGTCCCGACCATGGATGTCGCGGCAATTGATGTGACATTTACCTTTGACAAAGCCACGGATGTTACCGCTATCAATCAGCTGTTAAAACATGCCAGTGAACAAGATTTATTGGGTATCATGGATTATAGTGATGAGCCATTGGTGTCCAGTGACTTTATCCATGATGTGCATTCATTGGTGATTGATAGCTTACAGACCATGAGTGTCGGGCGGCAGTTTAAAGTGTTTGCTTGGTATGATAATGAATGGGGCTACGCCAATCGCATGCTCGATATTTGCCAAACTTTAGCCAAAATCTAAACCTAAGCTGAGATTTAAGCATTGACAAAGCAATCAAACGAAAAAAGTTATCAATTAAAAAAGGCGAAACCTAATCAGTTTCGCCTTTTTGATGCCTAACAAAAATTAATGTCTAAAATGACGCATACCGGTAAACACCATCGCAATGCCATGTTCATCGGCTGCGGCGATGGTTTCGTCATCGCGCATGGAGCCACCGGGCTGGATAATCGCCTTAATCCCCACCGCTGCAGCATTGTCAATACCATCACGAAATGGGAAGAAGGCATCTGATGCCATTACCGCACCCACAGGCGATAGACCAGCGTGCTCAGCTTTAATCGCGGCAATACGGGCTGAGTTGACACGGCTCATTTGCCCTGCACCTACCCCAATGGTACGCCCATCTCTGGCATACACAATCGCGTTGGATTTCACATATTTTGCGACTTGCCAAGTAAATAGCAAATCATCGAATTGTTGCTGAGTCGGCTGTACTTTTGTCACCACTTTTAAATCATCTAAAGTAATTAAGCCCAAATCTTGCGCTTGCACCAATAAACCCCCAGTGACGCGTTTGAAATCAAACTGGGCTTGGCGCTCACTTGGGTTTGGTAATTCACCGCAGACTAACACGCGCACATTTTTCTTGGCAGATGTGACATCAAGTACGCCATCGGCAATGCTTGGGGCGATGATGACTTCAACAAATTGCTGATCCACAATCGCTTTTGCTGTTTTGATATCTAATTCACGGTTAAAGGCGATGATACCGCCAAACGCAGATTCTGGGTCAGTGGCAAAGGCTTTTTGATAAGCATTGGTTAAATCGGCATCCACGGCCACGCCACAAGGATTGGCGTGTTTAACGATGACACACGCAGGCATATCAAACGATTTCACGCATTCTAACGCCGCATCGGTATCTGCGATGTTGTTGTAAGATAGTTCTTTACCTTGTAATTGCTTGGCGGTGGCAATACTGGCTTCTTTTTGACCATTTATCTGGGCTTTTTCCACATAAAAAGCGGCTTGTTGATGCGGGTTTTCACCATAGCGCAAGTCTTGCGCTTTGTCCATTTGCACGTTAAAAGTACGCGGGAATTGGTCAGCCGATTCAAAGCTTTGCAGGCGATTGCCTAAAAAGTTGGCAATCATACCGTCATAATGTGCTGTATGCTCAAATGCTTTTACCGCTAAATCAAAACGAGTGGTATCACTGATGCGACCGTTTGCTGTTAGTTCGCCCAAGATGGCTGCATAATCGTTGGGGCTTGTCACGATGCTGACATGGTCATGATTTTTTGCCGCGGCACGCACCATGGTAGGTCCACCAATATCAATGTTTTCGATGGCGTCTTCTTTGGTGACATTCGGGTTGGCAACGGTTTGGGCGAATGGATAGAGATTGACAACGACCATGTCAATATGGTCGATGCCATGCTCTTGCATAATGGCATCATCAGTGCCGCGGCGACCTAAAATACCGCCATGAATTTTTGGATGTAGGGTTTTTACCCGACCATCCATCATCTCTGCAAAACCTGTGTATTCTGCGACCTCAGTCACTGCTAAGTCATGTTGTTTGAGTAGTTTGTAGGTGCCACCTGTTGATAGTAGACGAAAACCGTGGGTGATTAGACCTTTGGCAAAATCCACAATACCCGATTTATCAGAAACAGAGAGCAATGCATAAGCTTGATTCATAATTGACTCGACTCGTTGACAAAAAAACACTGGGTGCAGAAAAAACAAAAAGTCAGTTATGACGAACTGACTGATTGACTTTCATACCCCAACTCTATAAATCCCTAAATATGGGGATATCTTATCATAAAACAGCGGGTATTTTTATCAATTATAATAATTGGTAGGTTTTGAGTTTTTTCCGCAATGTACCGCGATTAAGTCCCAAAATCTCTGCGGTTTTGGTTTGATTGCCACGGGTGTGTTCAAGGACGACACTGATTAGCGGTTTTTCAAATTGTGACAACATAAGCTCATAAAGCTGGGTCGGTTGTTGTTCTTTTAAATTATCGAAATACTCTCGTACCACAAGCTCAATATGATGAGCTAAGCTTGCGCTGGGAGAAGTTTGCGATGGGGTATGGGTAGTGTATGGGTTAGATGGGCTATCTGACATATTGGAATACTTGGCGCGATTTTGTAAAGCAATAGAATTGGGCATAACAGATTCTCAAAATAAATTTGCTGACAAATTTATCGAATAACTCGTTAGTTGATAGATTAAATAAAACTTAAATATATGGACGGATAATAAAGTTATTGATACTTATACTAAAACAATTATAAAAGCGATAGCAAGCGTAAGTTGTTTGTAATATGTAAAATTCTGCGATAAATCGTGGGGGCTGTATGAGATTGACATTAGCAACGCTGTAATCAAGCTAAAAACAATTTAATAAACCAGCTCAATGTTAGCGGCTTGGACTTTAGTTTTTGGAAAATCAATCCGCAATTTGATGGGTTTTATTTGATGCGGCATCAAATAATTGTTACCGGTTTTCAAATAATGGCTAGGGGTGAGTAGGGTTTGCGCAAGTATGGTATTGCCATTGCGCAGCGAAACCTTAACACTCGGGTAGATAATATTATTGTCTGTGGTATTGGTCAGGGTAAATACCACGTCAGTCTGCCCCGCTTGTTTGGATGAATGCGCAAGCTTTAGCATCTGCACATCAATAAGCTCGGTATCAGCCAGAGGCAATTGACAGGCGGGTATTTTATGGCAAATAGTTGATAGCAGGGCGGCGTTTGTTGTTGACGTGATTAAGGTGTTAATGTTAAAAATAATATATTGCGCGGCTAACAAAAAGATTAATAGTAAACTGCCTAATCCCCAAACGATGCCCATATTAAAAGATTTTGCATTCAGCGATTGCTGCGAGGAAACTTGTTGCGACAAGCGCTCATCAATCTTTTTTTGATACGCTAATAAATCTGCTTGCTGCTCGTTACTCGTATCAATCGCAATTTGGTCAAAAATATCTGTGTTAAACACAGTATTTATGCCTCGCTTGGGTTTAGTGTGGGTGGCGGATGAGTCGTCCATTGCTTCGTTATCATCCGCTTGCGCCATTAAACTTTGTAGCCAAGCATTCTCATCGCCTGAAGTGTCTTTATCTTTGGCGAGTTCTATTGCTTCAGCGGCATCCTTATCGTCAATGATTGGCTTTTTAGGCTTGCTATCTTTGGCTTTTGGCAGTTGCTCAAAATTGTCTATAATCTCAAAGTCATCTAATTGGCTGGTTGATTTAGCTTTGGCTGATGTGGTCGAAGATTTTGACAAGGCATACGGTGAGGTGGGTTTAACGGGTTCATTGACAATGGGATTACCAGCTTCATCAAGACCTGACTCATCATCAAATAAAATATCCTCAGATTTATCGTCAATGAGCACCGAGGGCATCTGATGGTTTTGACTTGAGAGTGGATTGTTGTTAACAAATTTTTTTTGTTCTAGTTGTTCAGTAGCTGAGAAAGTGGTTTTGCAATGGGAACAACGAACGTACCCATGTCTAACGTCTAACTGTTCATCATTGATTTTAAATGCATGTTGGCAGTCTGGGCATTTGGCATTGTACAAATTCATCGCAACATCACTTCCCTTTTAGCATTTTTAGTTTGCGTCTTTGATTTTTAATAATGTCGTGTGTTAAATCATTTAATGACGAATAAAAAATAAAGTCAACAAATTTTCTAGAATTTATATTCACTAGGCTGCTAGCTATGTTACTAGGCTGTTACTATGCTTCGACGGGGAAAAGACGACCTTACTTCCCTGTAAGGCTTTTTATACGAATCGCGACTTGTCCTAATCGCGGCGAAAACCCGAGAGGCGATGCCAATGTCTATCTTCCTGCGCGCTAAAGGTAAATTCGCCATCCATCTCAAAATAAGGCTGATAGGCAGCTTTTACATCTTCCACTTGGTTTTCAATCAGACCGGCCAACACAATGCTACCTTGAGATTTCAATAATGTCGCAAAATAAGGGGCAAGGCTCATTAGTGGTTTGGCTAAAATATTGGCGGTTATCAAGTCCACGGGCAAAATAGCTTGCTCTTTACAATAGTCACTAAATTGTTCAGGTAAAAATGCCTGAAGCTGATCGGCTACCTTGTTGCGCTCGGCATTTTGATGGGTGGCCAATACCGCTTGGGGGTCAATATCGACCGCGTACACCTGTTTTGCCCCTAGCAAAAGCGCCGCAATGCCCAAAATACCTGAGCCGCACCCATAGTCAATCACCACTTTATCTTGCAAAGGTTGTTCTGTTAGCCAATCAATACAAAGACGGGTGGTTGCATGGTAACCTGTGCCAAATGCCAAGCCTGGATCCATGATGATGTTAATCGCATTGGGGTTAGGGGGTGACATCCATTTGGGCACAATCCAAAGTCCATTGGCACATTCAATGGGATGGTAATTCTTCATCCACTCACGTTCCCAATCTTTGTCATCCACTCGGCTGGTCCACACGCGTGTCGCCACCACATCATTGGCGATAGCTTGACTCAAAGTTTCCAAATTACAATCGCCATCAAATAGCCCAGTCACAATCACATCATCCCACAGTGGCGATTCACCGGGCAATGGTTCAAATAGCGGTTGGTCACCCGCATCATCTAAACTAATACTGAGCGCATCGGCTTCGAGCATCAAGGTTTCCGCCAGTTCGGCTTGCGATTTTTCGCATCGAATATGTAATTGCTGCCAAGGCATAAACAGTCCTTAAAAATAACAAATAAAATAATGAAAAAATAGAATAATGAAACGATAAAAGGCGAGCGCGCTGGCTTGGTAGTATAAACGCATTTAGCCAAAAATGCGATGTGACTCAAAAATGAAAACGCCCATTTATTGCTTGACGCACCCAAGCCAAAACACCTAAAGGCAAGGGCAAGGACAAATAAGAAGGTTTGCCTGTTATCGTCTCTAAAACATTTCTTTGACCGATTTTTCTAACCAAGACTGCGAGCGCGGCGCCGCATTGAGTGGTTGGTTGGTATGGGTCGGGTCGCCGCTATTATTAGGGTTATTAGGGTTATTAGGGTTAGTCTGGGTATTGCCCGTATTAGTCGCCTCATTTTGGTAGGGATTGGGTGCAGGTGGGTTATTACCAATGGTATCTTCATCGGTTTGTCTACGCTCAATATTGTCATAGCGCTGTTGTTGGCTCTGTCCAAACTCACTCATTGCCTGTTGTTGCTGGGCGGCAAATCTTGCTTCTTGTTCACTTTGGTATAGTTGTACCGCGCATTCACTACTATCTTGCGGTAGATTGTCGGTATCAACAGGTACATAGATGGCATTTGGACATTTTTCATTGGATAATTGTGATTTGCCGTTTTCCATCCATAGCCATTCGATATTGCCTGGCGCGATGAGATTAACTGGCGTAAGCTTTTGCTGCTTCATAAAATTCATCCACATCGGCAAAGCGCCATTGCCGCCACTTAAGCCTGTGGGTTTATTGTCATCTAAACCGACCCAAACAACGCTGACCACATTGCCACTATAGCCTGCAAACCACGCATCGCGATAATCATTGGTAGTCCCTGTTTTACCTGCAAGATTGAGGTTGTCACCGAGCGCCAGCGCCGCTTTGGCAGTACCTTGCTTGATGACCTGCTGCATCGCATAATTGGTGAGATAGGCAGCCGTAGGGTTGATGACTTGCTGATTTTTTTGTTCCATGCCCTGAACCACTCGTCCTTGGTCATCAATAATCGTGCGAATGGTATGAATTTCATGACGCAAGCCACCTGTTGCTAGCACTTGATAAATCCCCAACATATCCATGGGTGATAGATTTACCGCGCCAAGCAAGGTAGAGGGATAATTGGGCAATGGGCTACTGATACCCATACGGTACAATTGATTTAAAAAATTGGGAATACCGACTTCCATGCCCACACGCACTGCGGCTTGGTTATAGGAATTGGCTAAAGCGCTGGTGAGGGGGATAATACCATGACTGCCGCCACCGTAATTGCTGGGTGTCCAGGTCTTACCATCGGTCATTTTTAGCACAATTGGGCTGTCATCGACACTACTTGATAAATTGTAACGACCCTGCTCAAATGCGGTTAAGTAAATAATCGGCTTGAGTAAAGAGCCAACTTGGCGCTTGGCATCGACGGCGCGATTAAAACCGGTAAAATCACGACTACTTCCCACCACAGCGAGTAGTTCACCGTTGTTGGGGTTGGCGCTAACTAGGGCGGCTTGCAAATTAGTGAGCTGTTTGGGATTACTTTTTTTTAACTGATTGATGCTTTGAATGACCGCATTGGTCGCGGTTTTTTGAACATTGGGGTCAAAACTGGTAAATATTCTTAAGCCTTCGTTTTTGAGATCGTTGGCATCATAGGTACGGGTGAGTTCTCGCTTGACCACATCGAGATAATCTGGAAAACGCGTTTTACCAATCACAGGATTGTAAGACACGCTCAGTGGCTGTTGCACCGCTTCATCATATTGCTGTTGGCTGATTTTACCGGTTATTAGCATATTGCTCAGTACCACGTTACGGCGTTTTAGGGCAGCATCGGGGTAGCGTAGCGGATTGTACTGGGTAGGGCCTTTGGCAAGCCCTACCAGCATCGCCATTTGGTCGAGTCGAAGCTCTTTTAGCGGGCGGTTAAAGTAAAACTGCGAGGCAAGCCCAAACCCGTTAATGGAGTGATTGCCATTTTGACCTAAGTTAATCTCATTCATATAGGCTTGCAAAATCTCACTTTTGCTGTAATGCATTTCAAGCAAAATCGCCATCACCGCTTCATTGGCTTTACGTTTGATAGTACGGTCTGAGTTGAGATAGAAGTTTTTAACCAGTTGCTGGGTGATGGTGGAGCCGCCTTGGCGTGAACCGCCCATAAAATTGCTATAAATCGCACGTCCTATCCCGCGGATAGACACGCCGTGATGCTGATAAAAACTGCGGTCTTCTGTTGCCACCAGCGCATCAATTAATGGCTGCGGATAGTCATTGATGGTTAAAACGATGCGGTCTTCATTGTTGTCTGGATAGATACCGCCAATAAAAATTGGCTCAACCCGCGCCACACCCGATGGATTGGGACGGGTACTTTGTAATTTTTCAATTTGGTTATCTTTGAGCGTGACCTTAATAATTTGCGATGGCTCAGTATCGTTGGCGGCAAATTTAAATTCGCGGGTATGAATATAGTATTCGCCATTTTTTTTGCTATAAGTCCCGGCATTGTCATAGTTTTTGTCAGGGGCATAGGTGAGTAAGTTTAACCAATTTTCCAATTCATCATCGCTAAGGGGATTACCCACCGCTAACGTTAATGGTTGCGAGTAGACTTTTGCAGGGATGTTCCAGCGTTTGCCCTCAAATTTTTGGGTGATGATATTATCTTGGCGCACCAGATATAACCCAAGCAACACCAAGCCGCCCAATACTGTCACCACAAAGATGAAGCTCAGGATAAACATCCCTTGTTGGTTTGAGTCATGCTGGAATTTAGGCGAGTTTTGGCGATTTTTAGCGGCAGAGATAACGGTTGAATTCATACAAAAATGCGTCACGATCAAGGGTATAAAAAAGTGCTTTATCATGACCCAAAATACGCCAAAATACAATGTCAACATCGTGCTATTTTGCCACGTTTATAGAGGATTTTTGAACTTTAATACACGGTTTTGGAGTACAATAACAGTCATTTTTGGGTGAGTTAGGGTTTTTGCCCTAGGGGGTTTGATGATGCCAAACAATAGCCAATTTGGGGCAAAACAATCGGATATTGGGCAGTCGGTTGTGACCGATGCGCCTAGCCGTACGCATAGTGAGGCGGATAGCAAATTTACTACCACGTATCAAGATGTGGAGCTGGTGTTGCCGGCAGAAGGGCATTGTTTTCATTGCGGCGACCCGCTACCAAGCCCGCCATTTTTTACCCATGTATTGGGTGAAGAGCGGGCGATGTGCTGTATGGGCTGCCAGCTTGCTTCGCAAAGTATCATCGAGGCGGGGCTTGAGCAATACTATCTTGACCGCAGTGAAATTAATCGTACCGCCAGTCTCCCTGATTCGTTATATCAGCTGCAAGCGTATGACCACGACGATATCAAATCGCAATTTATTTACCATCAGCAAGGGCACAGCGTTGCTGAGCTGTCAATCAGCAATTTGCGCTGTGCTGCCTGTAGTTGGCTGATTGAAACCCAATTATATCGCCTTGATGGCATGGACACTTGCCAAGTCAATCTCACCAATCAACGGATGCGCGTGGTATGGGATGACAAAAAATTGCCGATTAGCCAAATTTTGGCAAATGTGCAAGCCATTGGGTATGATGCCAAACCCTATCGGCAAGATACCCATGAGGCGATGCTCAAGCGAGATAATCGCCGTATGTTGTTTCAATTGGGCATTGCGGCATTGGGTGCCATGCAAGCGATGATGTTCGCAGTGGCGCTATATTTTGGGGAATATTCAGGTATCGGCGTCAACGATCGGCAATTTTTACGCTGGGTATCGCTGTTTGTGAGTATTCCTGTGTTTTTGATTGCAGGCTTGCCATTTTTTCAATCGGCGTGGTCAGCGATTAAAGCCCGGCAAGTCAATATGGATGTGCCGATTAGTATCGCCATTGTCATTACCTTTTTGGCAAGTTTATATGCGACATTGACCAACACGGGCGAGACCTATTATGACTCGGTTAGTATGCTGATATTTTTCTTATTGGCGGGCAAATTTGTCGAGCACAATGCCAGGCTAAAGGCTGCCAATTTAGCCAATGATTTGGTGGTCGTCGAACCTGTGTTGGTCGCAAAGCTGGGTCATGAAGCGCCGTTAGCGATAGAGAATAGGGATGTCTCACAAGTGACGCGCTATGCCAGTCAATATAAAGACCTTTTTTATCAGTCACTTAGTATAGACCCTGCCAATAGGGGTGATAATGAGCAAATGGTTTCGGCGCAGTCGCTAAAAGTGGGTGATATTGTCCGCATTGATGCTGGTAGCAGTATCATCAGTGATGGTATTTTGCTGTCGGATAGTGCCACGGTGTCGGAAAGTTTATTGACCGGGGAGAGTGACTTAATCATCAAACGCTTGGGCGATAGCATTGTGGGCGGTAGCCAAAATGACAGTCAGCCGTTTGTGATGCAAATCACCACATTACCCAATGACAGCCAAATGGGGGTGATTGACAGGTTAGTGAATCGCTCGCTCAGTGAAAAACCGCAAATCGCCTTAAAAGCAGACAAACTGGCACGCTGGTTTGTCGCGCGGGTACTGGTGATTGCCAGTATGGTGTTTTTGGCATGGTATTTTATCGAGCCGAGTCATGCCATTTGGGCAACGGTTGCCGTATTGGTCGCTACTTGCCCCTGTGCCTTATCATTGGCCACACCCATCGCATTAACCGTTTCTACCAATCGACTAGCAAGCTTGGGGTTTTTGGCGACGCGCGGGCATACCATTACCACACTCGCTGAAGTCACCCATGTGGCGTTTGATAAAACCGGTACATTGACATACGGTCAACCCAATTTGATGGCGATTGAAACGCTGGATGTACCGTATGGTGTTAAACAAAATCCGTCAGTGGATTTTACTGAAGATGACGCTAAAAACGAAGACGAGACAAAAAACCATTTTTTAAGTATTGCAGCGAGCCTTGAAGTGGGTAGTCGTCACCCTATTGCCCATGCGTTATTGACCATGACTCGGCAAATGCATTTGCCCGCTACCAGCGATTTGATGCACATTCCCGGGGGCGGTCTGCAAGCCACGATTGATGGGCTAAGTTACCGTCTAGGTCATCACGGTTTTGCAGTGCCATCAGGATTAGACGATGGGTTACTGCCAAATCTCACCAAGCACCAAGCCAGCACCAGTGTGACCTTATCAAGACAAGATAGCCTAAGCAAAAAATGGCAGCCACTGGCGCATTTTTATTTTCATGATAAAGTCCGAGAAGGCGCTTTAGCTACCATTAAACATCTTAAAGAACAAGGCGCGCAGGTGCTAATGCTCACCGGTGACCCAAGTGCTCAGGCGTTTGAAGTAGCGCGCGAGCTTGGTATTGACACGGTTTATAAAGGTCTTACCCCGAATGATAAGGTACAACATTTAAAAGCGCTGCAGCAGCAGGGACACATCGTGCAAATGGTCGGTGATGGGGTGAACGATGCACCGGTACTTGCCGCTGCCAATATCTCAACCGCCATGGCAGGGGCAGCAGATTTGGCGCAAGTCTCCAGTGACTCCTTGGTGCTTAATGGTCAAATCCAAGCCGTGGCAAAAGCGCGTGAGGTGGCGTTCAAGACCGATCACATTATTGCCCAAAACTTCAAATGGGCACTCGGGTATAACTTTATCGTACTGATACCCGCTGCGTTAGGCTATGTGCCGCCTTGGTTGGCTGCGTTTGGTATGTCATTAAGCTCACTGTTTGTGGTGCTCAATGCGTTACGTCTCAAACGCGCTTAATGGCGCAATTTATCAAAGCTTTATGCTTTTGGCTTACTAAAATCATACGCCGTGACTATTTGCGCGTTTTTGGTAAAATCGATGAAATAATAGAAGTATTTATCATTCTCATCAATCACCCGATCGCCGTTGGTATCGGCTTGGGTTGAGAAGTAAAAACGTTTGGTCTCAGGCTGCCATTTATAATGTTTAAAATATTGATTATTGGGCGTGAGTTTCAATAAATTTTTGCCATTTAAATCGCTTAAATACAAGGTAAGCTGCTGATCAAGATTGGTTTTATTGTCATCATCGTCAGCTATCTCTTTGACTTCATAGATAAAATAGCCTAGCAGTAAGGTATTGCCGACTTTGACTGCCAATGGGTTGATTGCTTCTTTCGCAGCTTGCGGTTGGGTAGGTGCAGTTTGCGTGATGGCAGCTTTTTTCTGCGCTGTTTTATCATCTTGGCTTAAATCTACCAATGGCGTGTGCACCGCTCTTATCACAAAATTATCTTGTGGAAATAGCCGGTGTACTTGCCCGGTTTTTAGCCCTTCAAACACAATATTGTAAACACTGCTTTGAAATTCATACGCAGTAACTTCTTGAAAGTAACTGACGGGTGATTTTTTAGCATCACTGGCATCGCTTTCAACTTTGCGATTGATAGGCACTGATGGAATAATCGGATGCAGTAGGCTTGGCACACCTGCCAAATACACCGGAAAATCCATGCGTTTTAACCCGACTGTGGCAGGTGGGATACTGGCTGGGGTTTGGGCAATGATGACTTCAGGTACGTTAGACGGTGAAGGGGCGTCGCTGGCTCGGTTAGTTGTCTCAGGGGTGGGTTGGCAGGCGGTAAGTCCCAAGCCTAGCCACATAGCGCTCAAGGTGCTTATAGTGATATGTAATGGTCTAAAAAAATTCGCATTACGCCATTGGTTAACAAAAGACATAGGGGTCTCCATTACAAAGATAATCAAATATACTACTAAAATGATAAGACATGTACAATCTTTGGTTATATCATCGCATTCAGCGCTATAATGGCATTGACTGTTTTTGTCTTGAGTGTTTTAAAAAGTAAATAAGAAAGGTAAGTAAATTTGAAATAACCCAACACGGGGCAAAAGGCGCGTGAGTAGCTATTTCATAAATTTAGGTTATAATAGTCAAAATTTAGTTAGACGCTTGAATTTTTTGCTTTTAAACTTTTAAACTTTTAAGCATAGGGCGGCTAACTGGGCAGCACTATGTGTATAGTGGTTTATGATTTATTTTCAAAAAGGGATATCTTACCGATTGCGAGTGCATGAATGTCGGAACAATTAAGTCTAAACTTAAATATCAAGCAGTCCGCGAGTATCAGTGACTTTAGTGGTCCAGGCTGGGTATCCATCATCGATGTGGTGCGCCAAATGCATGTAGGGCTATTGACGCAGCTATATCTATACGGCGAGCGCGATACAGGTAAAACCCATCTACTAAACGCTATCTGCGAATCCTTCCGTGATATCGACCAATCTGTTATTTATCTGTCGCTGCGTGAGCTGATAAATGCCAATATGGATGCCATGGTGTTGTCATCGCTAGAGAATACTACGGTGATTGCGCTTGATGATATGGATGCAATTCAAGGTCATCCTGAGTGGCAAGAAGCAGTTTTTCATCTGATTAATTTATCGCAAGAATACGGTAATAAAATTATTTTTGCCAGTCGGTTGCCAGTAAAGTCGTTAAATTTTGAGCTGCGAGATTTGCTATCAAGGCTTGCGCGAGCCGCGACTTTTCAGTTGCCGACGGGCAGTGATAGGCTTGATAGACAGCTAATTTTGGAATCGGTATTACGCCGTCGTCATTGGCACTTTGACCCGCGCATTATTGACTATTTGCTCAACGAAGGTCCACACCGCATCGGCGCGATGTTGGCAGTGTTAAACGAATTGCAGCCATTGTTTTCCAACATGGAACGCACCCCATTAAACAAAGTGAGCAAAGCCAAAATTCAAGATGCGATGAATATTATTGATAATTTAACGCTCAATTTTGAATTGGCGGATTTTGATGAAATTGCAGAAAATGAAAATTTTTTAGATTTTTGACCGGGTTTGTCATAGGAATTGCGTGATAAATGGGTTAGAATCCATCAACAGTTTGATGTAAAACAACAGGATATCCTATGAATAAACAGTACTTATGGACGGCTGCCGTGTTGACTGCGGGCGTGTTCGCAACCACACAAACATTTGCCCAAGTCACCTTGAATGTTGCTGATAATACCGTGGTGACTGCCATTAATGGTCAAGAAGTCAAAAACGGCTTGCTTTCAAAACCGCAAAAAACCTACAAACTTGAGCCAGGCAAACATGTGATTACTGCCAAGTACAATCGGTTGTACGAGCTGCGCGGTGACAATCACGATGTGTTACGTTCAAGCAATATTAGCGTTCCGGTAGAGCTTGCCGACAATCAAACGTATGTTTTGGATATGCTAGGTCAACCAGAAGACTATAATGCCGCCAAAGAATATGTCAAACAACCGACACTAGCGGTGCTACAAGGCAAGCAAATCATTGCAAGTCAGAAAGCCACATCCAGCAGTAGTTCAAGCATTTTTGGCGGCTTGGGTAATGCGTTAGGCGGTGTGTTTGGTGGTAGCTCAAAAGCGGTTGAAGCCAATCAGCAAACCATCAATGCCTTAGGACAATCAGGGGGCGCGATTCCCGCTATCAATCAACCTAGTAATCAATCTGGCAATCAACCTGTGACAACAGTCAGTTCAACCGATAATCTCGATCAATTTATGCAGTTATGGTTGAGAGCCACGCCAGCAGAGCGTGATAAAATTCGTCAGTGGGTGCAAAAATAATCACCCAATGCGCCCCCATGCGCCCCCATGCGCCAAAAAAACGATGCCAAGTGCATCGTTTTTTATGGTCTTACTATTACTTACTTTTACTATTAGTTAATAGATAAGACAGATTGTACTTCAAGCTTATCGAGGTCTGGCTGGTTGATTTGTAGTTGCTGGATGCGAATACCTTGTTGTTGAAACTGATTAAATATATTGGTGATTACGCTGGCCTGCGCGTGACTAAAAGCAACTTGGATAGTACTGCCATTCTCGACCACTTGCGCATTGATAATACCTGATTGGGTGAGTATTTGTTTGATAGCATCGGCTTGATTGACTTGTTGGGTTTGGTTGGGATTGATGTTGCCTGCTTGACTGCGTAGCCAAAACACATCTGCCATGGTGTCATCGTATTTTTTTTGTGCCAGGTTGGCTTTGCTGTGTAGCGTCCAACCACCGACACCGACCACAAAAAAAAGCAAGAACATTGCCAATATCAGCAGCGCAATCTGATCACGACGTGATAAATTTTGAAAGGCATGACCCAAAGGCGTGGTTAGTTTTTGCAGGGATTGGCTCAGTGAGGCGTGCGGTTTCATAAATTCATCTCAGTCGTAGGTTTAGTCTGCCAATTCAATATCTATCATGGCAAGGGCACTGCCAGCAGAAGTTGGCGCCCCTGCACTGGAAACCGCACTGGCAGTATTGGAAGACATCGCAGCGGGCATCGCAGCATCGACAGACCCTAGCTTGGCTTTAATCCCTTTGTTTACCATGTCATTGACGGCTTTGTTTAACGAGTCGGCGCTTGATGATAAAAGCTGCAGTTGTAAGTGATTATTTTGAAAATTAAGCTGCTTGGCAGTCAGTTGGTATTGCTGCAATACCGGCTGTATCGACGACAATGTCTGAAGTACGTTTGGCGTGGCTGATTGCTGGGTAGTTAATCTGCCAGATAACTGTCGTTGTAGAGTGAGTTTGCTACTGAGCGGCTCATTGGGAAACCACTGCGCGTATTGCTGCGCCAGCAAAGTTGAGGCTTGTTTTTGTGCTTGGTTGTAATAATACCAACGAAGCGCATCGACCGCAAAGGCTGTTAGCAGCGCACAAACACTGACTAGGGCGATGACTTTGGCATAAGGCGCAAGCGTCGTTTTACCTTTGATTGTCGCAAAGTTAAAAAAATGTCTGACCGGGTCTTTGATTGGGGTAGGCAACAACTCAGACGATGCAATGGATAAATTAGGCATACTGGCTAATTGCTGGGCAACGGTTTCATCGTGAAAACCGGTTAAAAATAGCGTTTCTAGCATGGGTAATTTGGTGAGTACCAGCGGTAAAAAACTAACTGCCATGCCGTGATAAGTATGGAGTTTTAATAACTGGGTATCTGCATCTTGGTAATACACCGCGCTTGTAGTAGGTATAGCCCTAGTATTCATACTAGTATCTATTCTATTATCTATGGTCGGCAGCAATAAGAAATCTGGCAGTAAAGCGACTATCTCAATACCCGCCAACGAGGCAGCATTGATCCATGAATGAACATCGGCAGCATGAAGCCCAAATAACGCGGGTAACTCGCTGTTGGTAGCGGTCGGCTGGATTTTGACTTGTAAATCTTCTACCGACCCAATACTGATATCTTCAAATAAATAGCGTCTGCCGGTGTCGCCCAAAGTGTTGAGCTGGCTTGCTGAAAGGGTAGGCTGGATTGTTAATAAACTGACACTAGGAAAATAGAGACAGGCTTGCAGCTTGGCTGATTGCGTGGTTTGCAGAAGATTGGCAAGGGTCGCAAGCGTTTGCCAATTGTCAGCCGTTTGCCAAGTCTGGGTGGTTTGTTGCCATAAACGTAAGGCAGCATGCTGAGTTGGCAACCAAATATGAATCACAGAAGTGTCCTACACAAAATTGACAAATTAAATCACCTAACAGGTGGGAACAAAACGTTTGATCTCAGAGGCAAGACTGGGTGCCAATATACCCATATCATACACACGCGCTTCAGCCAGCGCAAAACCCTCTAGGGGATCATCCGTGAGAATATGGGCGATTTTGGCAATGATATTCATATGACAAACCACCACCATGCAGTCGCCAACCAATTCGCCTAGCGCATCCACGGCGATGTCTGCATCGTTATCGGGGGTGATGCCCTCATACGTGGTCACAGGGACATGGGGAAAAAATTGCTGGATTTGGGCAAGGGTTTGCTGGGCGCGGTTGTAAGGACTGACGATAAAATGATCGGGCTCAAAGTTTTCGGCAAGCCACTTTGCGGTCTGTGAAGCTTGGGCTTGACCCAGTGCTGATAAATTTCTTTCATGGTCTGGCAGGGTATAAGCGCCTGCATCGCCATGACGAACTAAAATTAATTGCATGTATTTACCTAAAAATATTTAAAGTTATGTTTGTCAGTTATGCGTTGGCTGCACTTGATGCGGCATGACAAATTCCACATCACTTCTAAATCCTGCTTCCATCAAGTTTAACGCAACCCCGAGCGGCGCTTTGTCTTCATAGATAATATCGTGCAAGGCATGGGTAATTGGCATATAAATACCTTCTTTCATGGCTTTTTCATTCACCTGCTGGATAGTATTAATACCTTCCGCGGTTTGCCCCAGTTTTTTGATGGCTTGGTCAAGGCTCATGCCACGCCCTAGCATATTACCAATCTGGTAGTTACGGCTTAAGGTCGATGAACAAGTTGCATACAAATCACCTACGCCTGACAACCCCAAAAAGGTCAGGGGATTAGCCCCCGCTTGGACGCCAAATCGGCTCATCTCAGCCAATGCGCGGGTTAAAATCATGGCTTTGGTGTTTTCCCCGATGTCATAGGCAGCCGCCATGCCCATGGCGATGGCATAAATATTTTTGAGCGCACCACCAAGCTCGACGCCAATTAAATCATCACTGGCAAACACGCGAAAAAATGCACTGTGCAGCGCTTTTTGTACCGCAAGCCTTAGCGCTGCAGATTGGCTGGCAATCACGGTGGCAGATGGCATATTATTCATGATTTCTTTGGCGAGATTGGGGCCGCTCATCACGCCAAAAGCCACATTGGGCAATTCATCCGCGATCACATCACTCATTAGCGCAAAGGTATCTTTTTCCATACCTTTGGTTAAAGACACGATGGCTTGAGCGCTGATAAAAGGCGCAATTTTTTGTAAGGTTTCGCGAAACGCTGAGCTCGGCACTGCCACAAAAATCAAATCTTTGCCTTTAACGGCTGCTTGCAAATCATGGGTAAATTGCAGACGCTCATCAAGCTTATGGTCAGGCAAATATTTTTTGTTGATATGGGTTTTTTGCATCGATTTGACGCTGCGTTTATCGCGTACCCAAAGCGTGACTTGGCAGCCATTTTTGGACGATAAATTTGCCATTGCCGTACCAAAACTACCACCACCCAGCACGGCAATTTTGAGGGGGGTAGGCTCGTTGGCGAGCTGATTGTCTAAGGCTGTCTCTATGTCTAAGTCTTTCTCTAATAGCGCTGTGGTGTCAGGTTTGGACTTTTTGACCGCTTTTTCAATGACGTCGGCAAACAGCTTGCTGGCTTTTTCACGATTGACATTCAGCTTTTCTAAATTTTCACTTAGATTGGTTGCTAACTGGGGTTTTTTCATTGAAAATCCTTGAATCCACTTGTCCTGCAAATACTGACAACAGGGCACCCTTTACATGAGCAAAATATAAACGGCTACTTTAGCCGTTAGTTTGTGCCATTATCATAAACAATAAATGGTGTGACGTCTATCTTAGAACGCGGTGGGATGGTCGACACGGCTGTGCCAACATAGACAAAGGCAATGACTTGGTTATCAGCGGTTACATTAAACAGTTGTTTGATTGCAGGCGCATTAGCAAGTGGACCGGTGCGCCATACGGTGGCAAACCCTTGTGCCGTCAAGGCAAGTAGGAGATTTTGCACAGCACAACTACTTGCTGCTATTTGTTCCCAATGGGGGACTTTATCATGGGGTTTAAAATCGGTCACACACGCGATAATCATCGGCGCACGCAGCGGCATATTTTCCGCTTTTTTGAGGGTTTTCTCGTCAGTTTCACCTTGTGCCATCGCGGCATTTTTTAACGCCGTGCCTAAGGTGTTGAGCGCTTGGTTTTCAAGTACGATAAAACGGTACGGGTTTAAATCCTTGTGATCGGGAGCGGATAGGGCGACTTCAATCGCTTGTTCGACTTGCGCGCGGTTCGGGGCAGGGGCGACAAGGTTGCCGATTGAACGGCGCGATTTGATAAAGTCTAAAATTGCTGAATTTGTCATTGTTATTCCTTAAAGAGGTTGTTGATTAGCGTTGCCATATTATCCTCTGAAGCTGATTGCAGTTGTGTTAAACCGTCAATCACGCCCTGCTGATTAGCCAAAGTTTTATTTTGGCTAAGTTTAAATTTGGCTTCAAAATTATGAATGGTCAATTTAACCCCCACAATCGCGCGGCACATGGCGTTGATATAGTCATTTGGCGCATCACTTAAAGACCAAGGCTCATGACTGGGATTAGTTTGTTTAAGCTGATGTTCAAAAAAATCCGTCATCTTCGCGACAATCTGCTTGATTTGAGTTGCGTCTGTGATTAGCTGTGGTGTCACCGAAAAAATCACCGATTGATAATTCCACGTCGGCACTTCTTTATGGGTAATCGCCTTGGTAGGATACCAATTTGGGCTGATATAATGACCTTGGCTAGTGAAAGCAACTTTCCAGTTTTTAGCGTCAATCTTTACAATCGGATTTACTTTTGCCACATGCCCAATCAAATAGCCAAGCGGATTTTGTTCATCTACTTGCCAAACTAGCGGAGCAGGGCAAATTTCAATCGATTCGCCGTTTGATGCCATTATATTTGCTAATGGCGACTGAGCAATAAAATCTTTAACGGCTTCAAAATCGGTTTGGGAAAAATCTTTGGGAATATACATCGTTAAAGCCACTCACCTGCATAACAATTAAGGCTTTGGATTATTTAAATGGTCATATCTTCTTTTTTTATCTCATCCAAACGATGTTCCGCTTTGAGATATTCTTCTGATTGCATCTCTAACAGCCGTGAGCGCGTGCGCTCAATTTCAAACGCCAATTTTTGCCCATCATACAGTTGTAAAATCGGCTGTTCTGCACGTACCAAAAGCTTGACGCGGCGATCATAAAACTCATCGACGAGGTAAATAAAGCGCCTTGTCGGATCAGCGATAATATCGTTGAGTATGGGCACATCATCCACCAAGACCGTGCTAAACTCGTTGGCGATTTCAATAAAATCGCTGGCTGAGCGCGGCTGCATACATAATGCCCGAAAATCAATGTACAAGGTGTTTTCGGTGCGCCCTTTGATGGCGATATCACGACCATTGATACGAATGGGGTCTTGGATAATGTGCTGATTGTTGCTTAGCGCGGTAAAGCGGTTGGCAAGCCAGTGGATGTTTTCTTTGGTCAACGGAGACACGTAAAGTTCGGCTTGCTGCAATACGCGCAGACGGTAGTCGATGCCACTGTCAACGTTCATAACCGTACAGTTTTTTCAACTTCGGCAATGGCAGGTAAAAAACGGTCACGGTGAATACCATTTTTATACAAGCCATTTGGTGCGATGTTTGATGTGGCAACCAAGGTGATGCCTTTTTTAAATAGCATGGTAAATAAATCACCCAAAATCATCGCATCGGAGACATTGGAGACAAAAAATTCATCAAAACAAATCACATCTGCTTCATTATGGATGATATCGGCGACTTTTTGTAGTGGGTCTGGTTGACCTTGTAGCTTGTTGAGTTCGGCGTGCACCCGTTTCATAAAGTGATGAAAGTGCTGGCGCATTTTGTTGTCGGCAGGCACCGACTCAAAAAACATATCCATCATCCAAGTCTTACCACGACCCACGCCGCCCCACATATACAGCCCTTTGGGCGGATCAGTACGTCTTAAAAAGCTAAACAGCCCACGTTGTTTGGCGCGGTTGTCCATGATTTGTTCATAGACATTGTCCAAATAAGTCATCGCAGCGCGCTGCTGTGCATCTTCGCTAAACTCACCAGATTTTAGCGCAAGCTCATAGCGTTGTAGGGGTCGTAAATTTGAGTTGGGCATGTTGTCTCTTAGCGTAAATTAAAAAGTTGTCAAAATTCCATTTCAACGTGCTTTGATGTAGCCGCCATTAAATGGGTGCGATTAAATAGACGGCATTAAAGTGCCAAATAGCGCACGATGTCAAATACAGCAAAAATTTGAATCAAAAACACCCATCAAAAACACCAATCAGAAACTAAGGATAGAATAAAAACTGCGTTATTTGCTACTTAACGCTTCAAGCAGCTGTTTTAATTCCCCTAATTTACCATGAAAAAAGTGCCCTGTATCGTCAATGATGTGCGTTTGAATACCAAAGTTTTCCCCAAATTGTTGTAGCGAGCTTGGCGCAATCACTTCATCATTCGCGCCATAAATCATAAAGGTTTGTGCGGTGGGCAGTAGCAAATCTGAGGTGTCGTTTTTTTCGATAGAAGGGGCAATGAGTGCCAAATCCGTGATGTCAAAATCATCCACGCCCAAAAATGCGCCTTGTTCATTGACAAGCTGGGCAAGCTTGGCGGCGACAAATCCGCCAAACGAAAATCCGCCAATCCATAGCTTGCGCGCCTCGGTTTGGCTATGAATCCATTGAAGCACGGTTAAGGCATCTTCGATTTCACCTGTCACATTGCCATACTCGCCCGTTGACTGACCCACACCGCGAAAATTAAAGCGTACCACATGCATGTTTTGGTCGCGGGCAAAACGATACATGGTGGTCACCACTTTATTCATCATCGTGCCTTCTTGCAATGGGTTTGGGTGACAAAGAATGGCAACACGCTCAACCGACGCAGCGTTTGGGTTAGCAACGCCTGTTGAGTCAGCTTGCCAAAGCGCGTCAACTTCAAGCTTACCGCAAGGGGCATCTATTAATTGCGAATGGGTTAATGGTGAATGGGCAGGTGAGAGCATAATCGTCCTAATCTAAGCAAAAAACTTTAAAAAAACCACCCATCATGCTAACCAATTTCACCCAAAATAGCTAGTTTGAAAATCAACAAACCAGCCAATTGTTGCGCAGATTTTATGATTTGTAAGACCACTTGCGGCGGCTTAATTTTTACCACACACTAATACAAGCCATCAACCAAATTCTATTGTTAAAATGGTGAATTTGCCTGTATTGTTGATAATTGATGAGAACTTTAACATGATGAGAACTTTAACACCGCTATTGAAAAGGGACAGCCTGCAGATCATGAAATCATCTCTCAAACCGTCTTTACTAAAAAACACTACTATCACGCTGCTAGCAGCAGTGAGCTTATCTGCTTGTCAAAGTACACCCACTAATTTACCCGTGCTACAGCGCGCGAACAACACCCTAGAAACCACTGGGTTAGGCAAAAGCAAAAATACCGCCAAATTAAACGCGTTACGTATCGCCACCGAGCAGTGCCGCGGAAAATCGCCCATCGTATTGACCGATAGCTACCAGTATAACGGCGTGTTGGATGAAAACATGGGACGCGCGGCTGACCAAGCCATAGGCATGATTGGTAGTGTGTTTGGCAGCAAAAAAACCATTGCCCGCGATGATGATTACGAATATACCATCACCTTTAAATGCCCCTAATTGTCAAAGTCAAATCATCTATCAATAAAAAAAGGTTAGGAATGCTCCTAACCTTTATTGTTTTTGTGTCACTGGCGATTTAACAAATGCTGATTGAGCTGCGCAATCACCGCTTTATCGCCTAATTGATTGATACTATCACGAATTTTTGGAATCGGCTCAGCAGCAATCGGCTGACTATCAAATAGCTTTAACAATCGCAATTGTAATGCTGGCTCACCTTGCTCAATGACAATATCTACGAGGGTAGGCACATCAAAAGGCAAGTCCGAAGTTGATTGTGCCATTGCCACCGCATGATAAGCGCCATGTGGGTCTTGGTCGGTTACGATACGGGTATTTACGGCTCTATAAGCTTTTTCTGAGGTACCGCCTAAGACATTGATTTTGTGTAAACAGTTGAGCGCAGAATTATCTTGTAATTGTGCAATAGCAATGATGTCTTCAGCCTGCTCTTGCAAATAGGCGCGTTTTTGTGCCAGTGCCTCTAACTGCTGCTCAGTCAGTGGCTCATCGCTTTCGGCTTTTTTTAAGTTGGCATTAAATTGAATTTCTGACATGGCTATCCCCTTATTTATATGGTTATTAGATAAGGGTTTTTTTTATAAAATCAAATCCACCGGTTAAACGAGCGCATTTTAATGACAATCAAGCTATTTAATCACAATCCAGTTATAATCAATCAAAATCACAAAAGGGCGTGCTATGTTAGTGTTAATACTAAATCCTGACCATATCAGTGTAAGGTTGCAAGATAACCTATGGGATATTGGGCTTACGCTAAAAGTAATTACAGAGACATTGCACGTGTTGCCACCCACTGAATTGTCTTGGGAAACGGCAATTATGCGCATAGAAGATGCTATTTCACCGCTAAAACCCAGCTTTCCCAAAGATGAGTTATTAAAGGTGATAGGGGCAGAGGATTTACGCTTACTAGCGTTTGAGCAAGATGACAATGGCGACTATATTCGCGCTGAGATGCTAGAAAAAGCTTTTGCGGTGCTGGCGGGCTATCGCTCGCTGCGAGATTTGCCTGCTATGCCCAACGACCTAGCGTTTTATGCAAAGGTATTGCTGTTACGAGAATGGGTACACCATTTGGATTTTGATAAGCTTTATTTGGGTTAATTATCATCAATCAAAAAACGTCAATAAAAAAATCGCCAGTACACAACCAGCGATTTTTTTAAAAAGGTAAGTTAAGGCTGTTTTGAACGCTTACTAACCGGTATTTCTTAAGCCTTGGGCAATACCATTGATAGTTAAATGAACCAAGTTAAGCACTGCGGTATAAGACGCTTCATTATCGCTAGTCGCTTCATCAGTCGTCGCTTCACGAAGTTGTTTTAATAAAGCCACTTGCAACCAGTTCAACGCATTCAAATACGGCAAGCGTAGCGCAAGTGAGCGTGCCAATGTACGGTTGTCATCCAGTAGCGTCTCTTTATTAGTCAGTGTCAGCAAGGCTTTAAGGCTGCGGTGATATTCTGCAGTAATAAGTGCAAAAATAGCGTTGGCTTCAGTGGCATCGTTGGCGAGCTCAACATAGGCTTGGGCGATTTCGATATCGGTTTTTGCCATGACCTGTGCCATATTCGATAACATGGCTTGCATAAAGGCGCTGTGTTGGGCGTTGTGTTGCAGTTTTGCTAAGTTGTCTGGGTTATCTGCAATCAGTTTTTCGACTGCGGTGCCAAAGCCATACCACGCTGGCAGCATCAAGCGATTTTGCATCCAAGAAAATACCCAAGGAATCGCGCGCAAATCTTGAATACGCGCCAAAGACTTGCGGCTAGCAGGACGTGAGCCAATATTTAAACTGGCAATTTCTTTAACCAAACTTGTCTGCAAGAAATAATCAATAAAATACGGCTGAGTGATAAGCGCGCGATAGCAATTAAACGCTTCATGCGATAATTGATTCATTAGGTCGCTATCAGGGCTTTCGCTATGGCTTGGCAATAGGCTCGCTTTGAGCGTTGCGGCAATCAGCGTCTCAAGGTTGCGTTCCGCGTTGCCCGCATCGGCATATTTTGCGGTAATAACTTCCCCCTGCTCGGTAATACGGATTTGACCATCCACTGAGCCTTCGGGTTGTGCCAAAATCGCCTCAAATGACGGACCACCACCACGACCGACGCTACCGCCACGACCGTGGAACAGACGCAGCTGAATGGCATATTTTTCTGCCATTTCCACCAGCTGAATTTCAGCTTGGTATAGCGACCATTGACTGGTGACATAACCGCCATCTTTATTACTGTCTGAATAACCGAGCATAATCTCTTGCAGATTGTCACGACTGGCTAGCACCGATTTATACCAAGGTTTATCCAGTAACTCACTCATGATGCGGGTACTGTTTTGCAGCGCTTCAATGGTTTCAAACAAAGGCACGATATTGATACGGCTCACGGGTACGCCATCTTTGACCAATAATAGCCCTGATTCTTTCAATAACAACGCCAGTGCCAACAAATCACTTACTTGTTCGGCATTGGAGATAATGCTTTGGGTAATCGCTTTGTCACCAAAGCGATTTTTGATATCGGCTGCGGCTTGAAAAATCTCTAGCTCACGCTGGGTTTGTGGCTCATAAGTGATATAAGGGTTGTATAAAGGGCGCGCAGTTGCCAATTCACGCAGTAGCACACGTTGACGCGCGGACTCAGACAAAGAAAGATAATCTTCTAAATCGGCATGTTTGAACAAATCATGAACCGTTTCGGCATGAATCCCTGAAAACTGGCGCAAGTCCAATGGCATCAAATAAAAACCAAATACTTCCACCGCGCGGATGATATCGGTGAGTCGTTCGTTAGCCAGCAACTCACTGCCATTGTCGACCAATGACTGATAAACAACGTACAAATCAGCTAAAAACTCGTCACAATCAGCGTAGGGCTCACTAAGTCCAAAGCGACAACCGTAAGACAAATCAAACGTATGCGAGGTAGCGACTAAACGTGATGAGATAAACCCGATGGCGCGGCGATAAGGCTCTTCTTCTCTAGATATATTATCTTCTTTGGATTGCTCGGAGAGTGCCAGTACCGCATCACTCACTTTGACATGGCGGATAGATAGCGGCAACTCTTGATACAGCTTGCCCAGTTGGTCACGATAAAAGTAAAACACCGTCGCCGCTTGGCGTTTGAAGGCATAGCGAAGGGTATCGGCTGACACAAACGGATTGCCATCACGGTCGCCACCGATCCAACCACCGATATTAAGTAAGTTTGGCATGTCAGTATCGGGGAAACGCTCTTTTAACTGATAATCTAATTTGCGATATAAATTTGGCAAGGCTTCAAAAAAACTTAAATCAAAATAGGCAATGCCATTGTCGATTTCATCTTTGACCGTAATTTTAAAATGGCGGGTTTCATTGGTTTGCCACTGCGACAATAACGTGGCTTCTAGTTGCTGCTCGATACGATGACGTTGGTAGCCAATCGCGGTGTGGTATTGCTCAAGTAAGGCACGGATTTGACGGCGCAGTGATAAAATCGTTTGACGCTGCACTTCGGTCGGATGCGCGGTCAATACCGCACTGATATAGGTATCATCAAGCTGTGCTTGCAACTCATCGCTGTCAATCCCTTGGGCTTTTAATTCATCAATCACATGGGCAAAACTACTTTTTGAGGCAGATTCGTCTTGTTCGTGGGCAAGGCGGCGACGCTCATGGTGCATGTCTTCGGCGATGTTAAACACTTGCGCAAATAAGCCACAAGCCCGAATGAGATTCTTGCGCTGTTGATGGTTGAGCGTTGGCAAAATGGCTTGAATAGTCTTTTGGGGGTCTTCGCCATTTAACAGTTTATTAATGGTTTGTTTGACCGGTTCTGAGGTTTGCTGCTCAACGACCGTTATCAGCACGCGGCTAAGTAACTGGGTGTCCGCTAGCAAAGGAGAGTCTTTATCATTGTCGATAAGCTCAACAAGTGCCGTATTTGACGGATGCGAGTTTAAAGGGTTTAAGCTTAAAACGTGAGGCGGTGCAAGGCTTTTTTCATTTTCAGCTGGGCTGGCGTTGGTCTGGCTCATAACTTTTCCCTTATTTGCTTTAGTCTAAAAAGTGTAACAGGACAATTATGTTAGCACAAACTATTATCACCATAAGAAATACTAATCGTTAAAAATTCGAAATACAAAAAATTTAAAATTAATTTGGCGAGGCTTGACGTTAGCGAGTCTATTTGCTATATTCAAAACGATACAAAACGTATCATTTGAATTTATAAAATGGATTCAAGGAGTGAATTCATGCAATGAGTACAATGATAGGCTTTGCTAAACAATGAGATGTTTTGCCAGCCTCTGAAAACCAAACCTGCAAGCGACTTTCACCATCCCTTAAGATTCTAGCTAAGGACAGCCAATGAATTTCTCTGACTTATACAATCAATCCATCAACGACAAACAAGCCTTCTGGGGCGAGCAAGCCAAGCGAATCTATTGGCATCAACAACCTACCCAAATCTTAGACGATAGCAAGCTGCCCTTTGCCAAATGGTTTGTCGGTGGGGAAACCAATTTATGTTATAACATGGTCGATCGCCACCTTGAAAACCGGGCAGAGCAAGATGCCTTTGTGTGGGTGTCTACTGAAATCAATGCTGAAATGATTGATAATTACCCCAATATTCAGAAAGCTTTTAAGGCACTCGGCAACCCTGTTGAACTGTATACCGACTATGCCAAACGCCGTTTAACTTACAACGATTTATACAAAGAAGTGAATTATTTTGCCGATGTGCTAAAACGTCATGGCATCGACAAAGGCGACCGTGTTGTCATCTATATGCCGATGATTTTGGAAGCAGCGTATGCCATGCTTGCTTGTGTGCGTATCGGGGCGATTCACTCGGTGGTATTTGGCGGATTTGCCTCGCATAACCTCGCCGTACGCATGGATGATGCCGAAGCCAAAATGGTGATTACGGTCGATGCAGGGCTGCGTGGTGGCAAGCTCATTAATTATAAAAACTTGGTCAATAAAGCGGTGGAAGAAGCCAAAGTCAAAACCAAGGTGTTGGTGATTGACCGTGGCATTATGCGATACACGGCTGAGCCACAAAACATCGACTATGCCACCGAGCGGGCGATAAGTGCCGACAACAATGCCAAAGTCGATTGTGTTTGGCTAGAGTCCAATGCGCCATCGTATCTATTATATACCTCGGGCACGACAGGCACACCCAAAGGCGTACAACGCGATACAGGCGGTCATGCAGTAGCCCTTGCCACCGCGATGGATTTTGTCTATAACGGTAAAGCGGGTGAGACGTTTTGGGCGATTTCGGATATCGGTTGGGCAGTGGGTCACTCGTTTAGCATCTATGCCCCTTTACTGACAGGCATGACCAGTATCATATATGAAGGCTTGCCAACCACGCCAAACCCGGGGATTTGGTGGCGAATCGTCGAAGCCAATAAAGTCAATATTTTGTTAACCGCACCGACAGGCGTGCGGATGCTACGTAAACAAGACGAAATGTGGATGAGCCGTCATGATATCTCAAGCCTAAAAGCATTCTTCTTGGCAGGTGAGCCACTCGATGAGCCAACGGCCCAGTGGCTAACAGGTCACATGGGGGTGCCAATCATTGACCACTATTGGCAAACTGAGTCGGGCTGGCCCATCCTAAGCCATGCCCCAAAATTTGCAGACAATCCCGACCACAAGCCACACAAACAAGGCACACCCGGCTATCCGATGTTTGGATATGACGCCAAAGTCATCAATGAAACCACAGGCGAACCCTGCCAAGCCAATGAAAAAGGCATGCTGGTGTTAGCCGCACCTTTACCACCTGGGTGTTTGACCACCGTTTGGCGAAATGACGAGCGTTTTATCAATGGCTATTTTTCACTACTCGATGGCAAACAATACGCAACATCAGACTATGCGGTGATGGATGAATACGGCTACTACTATATTCTAGGGCGAACCGATGATGTCATCAATGTGGCAGGTCACCGTTTGGGTACCAAGGAAATCGAGGAGGCCATCGGTCATCACCCCGAGGTCGCCGAATCGGCGGTTGTTGGTATCCATGACGAGCTTAAAGGTGAGCTACCCATTGCCTTTTGTATCCTAAAAAATCATGACTTAGTAGCAGAAACCGAAAACCGTTTCCGCATTGAGCAGCAAATTGTGGGTGAAGTCGCAAGACAGTTGGGCGCCCTTGCTAAACCTGCGGCTATTTATTTTCCCAAAGCTTTACCCAAAACCCGCTCAGGCAAAATCTTACGCCGTTCTATCAAGGCACTGGCGGAAGGCAAAGAAACAGGCGACATGAGTACGCTGGATGACCCAACTGCGATTGAGGCGGTCAGACAAGCGATGGCGGATTATTAATGGCAATCAATAAATTGCCAACCAATAAGCTGTCAGGGCTTAAAAATCAGGGGTAATTGTGATGGAAAATTATGCCTTACTGGCTTTTAGGCACGCGCCCACGCCGATAGTGGTATTAAGCTATCGGCGTATCAAAGCGCTCAACGATGCCTTTGCCAATTTGTTCGGTTATACGCACGATGAGCTACTCAATCAATCGATGCAAAAATTGTTTCCCAGTGTCGAAGATTTTGAAAAAATTGGCAAAGAAGCATTAACAGGTTTGGGATTACAGACCAATAGGCATTACTGCGATGAGCGCTTTATGCGTCACAAAACAGGGGAAATATTTTGGGCGACCACCCACGGACGCACTTTAACCCCAGATGACCCCTTCAAACTGGCAATTTGGCATTTTGAAAAAAAACCGCAAGTACTGTCCGAATCGCAGCTCACCGCACGTGAAGCCCAAATTGCGCAATATGTGGTCAATGGCTATACCTGTAAAGAGATTGGTAAGTTGCTTGGTTTATCCCCCAGAACCATTGAAGTGCATAAAGCCAACTTAATGAAAAAACTGGGCGCTCGCAGCAAAGGTGAGCTAGCCTCAAAGATTATTGTCATTAACCCTATGGCAGCCGCCCAGTAAAACTACTCTAGCAAAACTACGCCAGAAAAACTACTTAAGTAATTAAGTATTATTGACAGTACCCCCCAACTGATTCACACTGTTTTGCAACGCGTTAACGCTATGAAACGCTATACACCCAACACGGTAAAAACAAGGATTGTTACGATGACTACCCAAACTGTAAAACAACTCATCAACGGCGAATTTGTCGAATCAACTACTAGCGAGTGGATTGACCTGACCAACCCAGCCACCCAAGAAGTGATTGCCAAAGTACCCCAAACTACCAACGATGAAATCAACCAAGCTGTCGCGGCGGCGGCAGAAGCGTTCAAAACCTGGCGCAAAACCCCGATTAACACCCGCTCACGCATTTTCTTAAAATACCAACAACTGATTCGTGACAACATGGACGAGCTTGCCGCCATGCTCACCGAAGAACAAGGCAAAACCCTAGCGGATGCCAAAGGCGATGTGTTCCGTGGTCTTGAAGTCGTCGAACACGCCTCAGGCATTGGCAACCTGCAGCAAGGCGCGTTTATCGAGAATGTCGCCACAGACGTTGATATGTATAATATCCAGCAACCACTTGGCGTGTGTGCAGGTATTACCCCGTTTAACTTCCCCGCCATGATTCCACTTTGGATGTTCCCAATGGCGATTGCCACCGGTAACACCTTCGTATTAAAACCGTCTGAACAAAACCCGATGGTCACCATGCGATTGGTAGAATTGGCACTTGAAGCGGGAATCCCAAAAGGCGTATTAAACGTGGTGCATGGCGGCAAAGACACCGTTGATGCCATTTGTGACCATCCAGATATCAAAGCCATCTCATTTGTCGGCTCAACCGCAGTTGGTACACACGTCTATAACCGTGCCAGCCAAGCAGGGAAGCGTGTCCAATGTATGATGGGGGCTAAGAACCACGCCGTCATTCTACCCGATGCCAATAAAGAACAATGTCTAAACCAACTAGCCGGTGCCGCATTTGGTGCCGCCGGTCAGCGCTGTATGGCATTGTCGGTGGTGATTCTAGTCGGTGAAGCCAAAAACTGGGTGGGTGACATCGTCGAACGTGCCAAAAAATTGGTGGTGGCAGCCGGTAAAGATGACAAAGATTTAGGGCCTGTGATTTCGAAAGCGGCCAAAGCGCGTGTTGAACGTCTAATCCAAGCGGGCGCGGATGAAGGCGCACAAGTCCTGCTAGATGGTCGTGGTATCAAGGTGGAAGGCTTTGAAAATGGTAATTTTGTCGGACCGACTATTTTAGATAACGTCACTACCGATATGACTTGCTACAAAGAAGAAATCTTTGGGCCGGTGCTTGATATCATGTATGCCGATAGCCTAGATCAAGCGATTGCCATCATCAATGCCAATCCAAACGGTAATGGCACGGCTATCTTTACCCAGTCAGGTGCGGCAGCGCATAAATTCCAACAAGACATCGATGTGGGTCAAGTCGGTATTAATTTACCCATTCCTGTGCCACTACCGATGTTCTCATTCACCGGTTCTCGCGCCAGTAAACTGGGTGACTTGGGTCCTTATGGCAAACAAGCGGTGCAATTCTACACCCAAACTAAAACCGTCACCGCCCGTTGGTTTGATGATGAAGCCAGTAAAGGCGTTAATACTACAATTTCACTAAAATAATATAATTTTCAATGTCATAAAAGGCGTACCCATCGCGCCTTTGTTTTTAACCAAATGTTTTTAACCAAATTTAAAATTAGGGTCACGATATGAATTTTTCTCTCACCGAAGACCAACAAGCCTTTGCCGATTTAGCTGCCCAATTTGCCGCCAAATCGCTGGCGCCCAACGCTGCCGAATGGGATGCCACGGGCTATTTTCCCAAAGAGGTGTTCAAAGCCGCCGGTGAACTGGGCTTTATGGGGCTTTACACCAACCCTGATTTTGGCGGACTGGGCTTGCCGCGCCTTGATGCGGCAATTATCTTTGAAAAACTGGCGTATGGCGATACCTCAACCGCCGCATTCATGACCATTCACAACATGGTCGCTTGGATGATTGGCGAGTTTGCCAAACCCGAGGTTGCCGAAAAATACTTGCCTGAATTATTAGCGGGCGAAAAATTGGGTAGCTACTGTTTGACAGAGCCCAATGCTGGCTCAGATGCGGGTTCATTAAAAACCAAAGCGGTCAAACAAGGCGACTATTACCACATTACTGGGCAAAAAATGTTCATCTCTGGGGCAGGGGCGACCGATGTGCTTATCGTGATGGCGCGCACCTCCGACAATGGGGCAAAAGGCGTGTCTGCCTTTATCGTCGATGCCAACAGCGATGGCATCAGCTACGGCAAAAATGAACATAAAATGGGCTGGAAAAACCAACCGACCGCGGCGGTGCATTTTACCGATGTCAAAGTCCCTGCCGAAAATCTACTGGGGGAAGAAGGACAGGGCTTTACCTTTGCCATGAAAGGCTTGGACGGTGGGCGTATCAATATCGCCACTTGCGCGGTGGGTACGGCTCAAGCTGCCCTTGACCGTGCCGTGCAGTATGTACAGGAGCGTAGCCAGTTTGGCAAAACCCTTGATCAATTCCAAAATGTGCAGTTTAAACTTGCCGATATGCTCACCCATTTGGTGTCGGCTCGGCAGATGGTGCGATTGGCGGCGTATCATTTGGATAGCAAATCGCCCGATGCCACGGCGTATTGTGCGATGGCAAAACGCCTTGCCACGGATTTGAGTTTTGATATCGCCAACCAAGCGCTGCAGCTACACGGGGGCTATGGCTATTTACAAGAATATCCGCTAGAGCGTCATGTACGCGATTTGCGCGTGCATCAAATCCTAGAGGGCACCAATGAAGTGATGCGGATGATTGTGTCTCGCAAAATGATGGAAGCTGGGACGTTAGCAAGATTGCAATGAATTTAAAGGCATTTTAAAAGGAATTTACCATGTCAAATTACACCAATTTAAAATTAACAATCGACAATCACATTGCAGTTTTGACCCTCAATAATCCGCCTGCCCACACATGGACAAAGGACAGCTTAGCCAGTTTAAAACAACTGATTAGCGATTTAAATGCCAACAAGCAAGTCACCGTTTTGGTGGTGCATGGCGATGGCGAAAAGTTTTTTTCCGCAGGGGCGGACTTGAACAGCTTTGCCAGTGGTGAAAAAGGTCAAGCAGCGCAGATGGCGATTGCATTTGGTGAGGCATTTGAAGCCTTGTCCAATTTTCGTGGCGTGTCGATAGCCTGTATCAACGGCTATGCGATGGGCGGTGGGCTTGAGTGTGCGTTGGCGTGCGATATCCGCATTGCTGAGAGCCATGCCCAAATGGCACTCCCTGAGCTATCTGTTGGCTTGTTGCCATGTGCAGGCGGTACGCAAAACTTGCCGTGGCTGGTGGGTGAAGGCTGGGCAAAACGTATGATTTTATGCGGTGAGCGTATCAAGGCAGATAAGGCGCTGCAAATTGGTTTGGTGGAAGAAGTCGTGGAAAGTGGCAAAGGGTTAGAAAAGGCTTTAGAATTGGCTCAAAAAGTGGCGAAGCAATCCCCCGATGCGATTGCGTCGAGTAAAACCTTGATTATGTCGGCACGTTATCAACCACCAAGTTTTAACTGGATAAAGGAACGTGAGTTATTTATCAAATTATTTGATGGCGAAAACCAACAAGAAGGCGTCAATGCGTTCCTTGAAAAACGCCCGCCAGAGTGGAAATAATTTTTTTTATAAGGATGTATCGCATACGTCCAATTTAAAATTTTTTAAACTAAAAACCGCTGTAGGGTGCGTTCTACGCACCATTATAATTATAATATAAAGGTAAAGTCAGGAATTTTAATGGGAAATTATTATTTACTAAATAGTGACGATTACTATTTTAATTCATCAACATGGGCAGAAAACCGATTAGATTTATTAGAAGAAAATGCCAAATTATTGTCTTTAAATGAAGCGAATAAGTTATGTTTAGAAAAGTTTTGTACAAAGTCCGATATTGACGCAAAGCCTAATTTAAGTAAAGATTTTCAATATTTAACGATACCGTATGAGCTTGATGACATAATTTATGACAATATAACGCCAACTGAAATTATTGTTAAGCTTGTGAATCATCATATTCAAGGCAAAATAATTTTGGCATCTACCGATAGAGATTCGTGTTGTGTCGTTGAATGTGAAGAATTATCTGAAATGATAATTGAGTGTTTGTATATGCCACACTTGAACACGCCTTTTTTTATCTTTAACCCTGATGAAAGTGTTTTTGCTTTAATTGATTTTGATTTACCACTACAAATTATTGGTTATTCAAAAGATTTAAATGTAAAAATTGATAATTATAATTCAATACAACTAGGCTTTGAATCAGTGTTTCAACGCTATGCAAGTTATACCAATATGGGAAATTTATTTAAAGAATATTATGCGTTTTTATTGCCGAAACCTTTCGTTAATAATTTGATAAATTAGAAGGACAATTTAAAATGGAAGATAACCAAAGCCCCGTCATATTTGAAACCATAGCCACCCACTGCGGTCACCACATCGGCACGATGACCCTCAACGACCCCAAAGCATTAAATGCGTTAAGTGTCGATATGTGCAAACTGATGGCAAGCCAGCTCACCGATTGGGAAACTGATGACAACATCGTCGCCATTTTGCTCAAAGGCAGCGGCGACAAGGCGTTCTGTGCAGGGGGCAATATCCGCAAATTGTACGACAGCATGACTGACACCCCGCCACAAGTGCCTATGCAGCAGCCCAATCCGTATGGGGTTGAATTCTTCGAAAACGAATACAGCCTATACCGCCAAATGCACTTTTACCCAAAACCCATTATCTTGTGGGGTAATGGTATTGTCATGGGTGGTGGTATGGGCTTGATGGCGATGTGTAGCCATCGTATCGTCACCGAAACCACCCGTTTTGCCATGCCAGAGATTACCATTGGCTTATACCCTGATGCCACAGGTTCGTGGTTTTTGTCGCGTATGCCTGCCAAAATTGGGCTGTTTTTGGGCTTGACAGGGGCGAACTGTAACGCCAACGATGCGATTTTCTCTAGCCTTGCTGAGTATGCCGTTGCAAGCAGCGAATACGACAAAGTGCTTGACGCGCTAAAACAAGCCAATTGGCAAGTTGACAGCAATTTACATGATATCGCAAGTCAAGCCTTAGCCAAAATTCATCATACCGAGCACTTAGCAGACAGTCATTTGATGAAGCATTTTAATACCATCCAAGTGCTAGTAAACAAAGGCTCAGTGCATGATATAGATGCAGCCTTGCGCGATGACAACTTTACCAAAGTCAACGGTGAAGCGGATAAATGGCTTACCAAAGCGGTCGAGACTTATCAGCACGGTTGTCCTGTCAGCGCAGCATTAACGGTTGAGATGTTTAAACATGCCAGCAAATTATCGCTTGAGCAAGTGCTATATATGGAGATGAATGCGTCGCTACATTGTGTCAATTACCCCGATTTTCGTGAGGGTGTACGCGCCTTACTGATTGATAAAGACAAATCGCCAATATGGAGTAAAACCCTTGATGAATGCGATGCCCGTTATATCCAGTCACATCTTGCGTCAGCTTTTCCCAATAGCGAACATCCCTTTGAGGCTTGGTTGGGTAGCGATTCGCTCTCAGCAAAATTAGCCAAACTTGCTGTATAAATTTTAAAAACACCACAACATACAAGGATTGTATATGCCAAATAATCAACAAACAGCCATTAAAAAAATTGCCTTTATCGGACTTGGTAATATGGGCAAACCGATGGCAGAAAATCTCATCAAAAATGGTTTTGCCCTCAACGTATTTGACCTAAACACCGCCGTGCTAGACGACCTTGCCAAACAAGGGGCAAACGTGGCGACTTCACCTGTGGACGCAAGCAAAGAGGTGGATATGGTCATCACCATGTTACCTGCAGGTCAACATGTCAAAGAGGTGTATCTGGGTAAAGACGGTAATCAAGGCTTGCTCGATGTGGTGGGTAAAGACACCTTGCTGGTCGATAGTAGCACCATCGCAGCGAGTGATGCGCGTGAAGTTGCCGAAGCTGCGGCAGATAAAGGTATTCAGTTCATGGATGCGCCGGTATCAGGCGGTACAGCAGGGGCAGCAGCGGGGACACTCAGCTTTATCGTGGGCGGGCAAGCTGAGCAATTTGAGCAGGTCAAACCCGTTTTAGAGGCGATGGGAAAAAATATCTTTCACGCGGGCGAGGTCGGTGCAGGTCAAGTTGCCAAAATCTGTAATAACATGCTGCTTGGCGTGATTATGACAGGGACAGCCGAAGCCATGAACTTGGGCGCCAAAAACGGCTTAGACCCAAAAGTCTTAGCCAGTATTTTGTCAGCCAGCACCGGTCGTAACTGGGCGCTAGAAGTGTGTAATCCGCATCCCGATGTGGGTGACGCCATGCCATCAAGCCGTGGTTATACCGGTGGATTTATGAGTAAACTCATGCTCAAAGACATGAACCTTGCCAAACAAACAGCCGATGATACCCAAGTGGTGACACCAATGGCAGACCAAGCCACGGCACTGTATAGCAAACATAGCGAGCAACATGGGGATAAAGATTTCTCAAGCATTATGGCGCATTATGATGCGAACGTTCTGCAATAAGTTTTGGCGTTTAGCAAAAAGCTAGGATTTTTTCTGGCTTTTTTCTGCTCGTTAATTTAAAAAGTTAACCCAAAAATAGGGTAGAATTAGCGTCAATCCCAATTTATCGCATTAGTGTTATTATGTCTAAGCCAACAGCACACCCCAAAAAACCAAAAATTGTCTTTTTTGATATTGATGACACCTTGTACATCAAGCATCAAGAAAGGGTGCCGCAATCCGCGATTGAGGCACTCAAACAATTAAAGCAGCAAGGCATTATGGTCGCTATCGCTACGGGTCGGGGTCGTGCGGTGTTTCCCAAAGCGGTGTATGAGCTCATTGAGACCGTGGGTATCGATGTGCTTGTCACCATCAACGGTCAATGCAGTCATCACCAAGGGGAATTGTTAGCGCATTATCCGATGACGCCTGCGCAAATTAAACTGATTACCGATTATGTTGCATCAAACAATTTATCCTATGCCTACATGACCGATACTGAAATTATCGCGTTAGCGGAAGATGAGGCGCTGTCAGAAGCTTTAAATTCACTTAAAATAGCTTACCGTACTGCCCGTCATGATGACATTGATTTGTCGATACCTATTTATCAAGTCGTGGCATTTCATCCTGACAACACGCAGGTAAATTTTGAATTCCCCCCGACTTTAAAAATCATGCGCTGGCACAAAAACGGTATCGATATTCTAGATGCGACAGGCTCGAAAGCACGAGGAATTGCGCAGGCGCTCAATAAACTGGGGCTGGATTTTGAAGATGCGATGGCATTTGGCGATGGGGTAAATGATATTGAAATGTTACAGACAGTCGGCTTTGGTGTGGCGATGGGGAATGCCCATCCCGATGTGAAAGCGGCGGCTGACTATGTATGCCCGACTGCGTGGGAAGATGGCATCTATCAAGGCTTACAACATTTGGGTTTGTTGCCACATTGATGAGGCTGCAAATGACTAAGCCCCACCATTTGAGCTAAGTAAGCTAAAATCTATCAACAAAATTGCTTTGAGCGTTTTAACTTTGCCTTGTCAAAAGTGTCAAGGATAACCTTTAAATTTCCCCAAAAAACGCATCACGAATATCATCCGCAGCTTTTTGCATATCAGGTACAAACCCAATCAAATCCTCGAGGGATTTGCGCGTTTTAGGTGCAGTTGTGTACAGTGAGCCGATGTAACGACCTTGGGTGTCATTGATTGCCACAGCAATTGAGACCGCTTGGGCAATATATTCTTCATCAGAAATTGCATAGCGCAGCTTAGCTACCTGTTCAAGACTTTGATTGAGCGCCTCCCTATCGGTAATCGTCGCAGGGGTGATAGCGGTTAACGATAAATTTTTTAGTAGCGTGGCCCTATCATCTTTTGTGAGCGTACTGAGGTAGATTTTACCAGCCGCCGTACACCAAATGGGTGCTTGAGAATCAGTGGGCATATACACTTGTAAGGCAGAAGGACAAGGTACGCGGTCGGTATATACCATGTTGACGTAATAAGGTACTGCCATGCCACAGGTTTCACCGATTTTATCCACCAGTCTTTGCAAAATCGCAAATCGCTGAATCGCCACTTGCTGGCTTTGCCACAGATGAATCGCCATATGCCGCGTACGCGACGCAGGCACAATCGTACCATTGATATCGACCCGCACAAAGCCTTCTTCTTGCAGCTGCTGTATCAGCCGGTGCATGGTCGGTTTTGGAATATCCAAAATCTCAGACAAGTCCAGCGGGGATAAAGGACGCTGTGCCGCAGACACGGCTTCGATGATTTTTAAAACACGGGTAATAGAAGAAACTCGAGCCATTATATTGTCTTTTTAAGTCTAAGGTCAGCACGTCGCCAGAAAAAATTGAAAAAAATATTTTGCAAAGTTGGCAGTGAATAAAGTGCAAGGTTTTTTGATTATACCAAAATTTTTTTAAACTTCACCTGCTATTTGCGGGTTCATCATGCATAACCTCAGTGTTGCAGACCCAATTTGCTTTCAAATTGAGCTTGCGGGCAATATCCGCTAATATAGTCGGCATTTAACGCTTAACCAAGCCACATTTATCAATACCAAGACATATTTATCAATTTGGGGAAAACACATGCCGCGTTTTGTCAGTTTTAATATCAATGGATTGCGGGCGCGCCCACACCAGCTTGAAGCCATTCGCGATATTATCGCGCCCGATGTCATTGGGCTACAAGAAACCAAAGTACATGATGACGCATTTCCGCTGCAGAGCGTGCAGCAATTGGGCTATCATGTCGAGTTTTTTGGGCAAAAATCTCACTATGGTGTGGCGTTATTATCACGACAAAAACCTATTTTTGTACAAAAAGGCTTTCCAACTGATAGCGACGATGCGCAGCGACGATTTATCCATGCGCGCTATGATTTTAATGGCAAATATATTGATGTGCTCAATGGCTATTTCCCGCAAGGTGAAAATCGCAAGCATGAAACCAAATTTCCGATGAAGCGCAAATTCTATGCCGATTTAACCGACTATATCTTGCAGCTTAAAGCAGAAAATCGCAGTATGATTTTGATGGGGGATATGAATATTGCGCCGCTTGATTTTGATATTGGCATTAGCGAGGATAGTGTCAAACGTTGGCTAAAAAATGGCACGTGCTCGTTTTTGCCCGAGGAGCGAGAGTGGTACCAAGCCCTGCTTGCGACAGATTTGCATGATACTTATCGGGCGTTATATGCCGACGGTCAAGCGCTAAGTTGGTTTGATTATCGCAGTAAAGGATTTGACGATGAGCCAAAACGGGGACTGCGGATTGACCATATCTTGATGACGCCTGATTTGGCGGATAAGCTCAACGGTGCAGGTGTCAGTTATGATTTGCGTGCTATGGAAAAACCCAGCGACCATGCCCCGATTTGGGCAGATTTTTTGGATTAATCAATTAAACAACAGTAAGGAGCGCTCTTATGCCAGTTGGCAATGTCGAACTTGTAAAATTAAACCCAGTGAAAGGGATAAAAATTGGCATCACCGAAGCCCATGTACGCTACGCAGGGCGCAAAGACTTAACGGTTTTTGACATCATAGCGGGCGCAAATACCGCGGTTGTCACCACGCAAAACCAATTTTGTGCCGCGCCTGTGCAGTTGCTGCGAGAATTTATCGCTAAAGACAGCCCCCGTTATTTGATTGTCAACACAGGCAACGCCAATGCTGCCACGGGTGAAGACGGTAAACAGCGTGCCAAAACAACTTGTATGGCATTGGCAGAAAAAACCGGTGTCGCAGCCGAGCAAGTATTGCCTTACTCCACCGGGGTGATTGGCGAAACCTTGCCTGCGGATAAAATCATCGCGGGGTTAGACAGCGCCTTAGCCAATTTAACCGAAGATAATTGGCTTGCCGCCGCTCATAGCATCATGACTACCGATACAACCCCAAAAGGGCATAGCGAACAAGTCACGATTGATGCCATCACCTATACCGTGACAGGTATCTCAAAAGGGGCAGGGATGATTCGCCCCAATATGGCGACCATGCTTGGCTTTGTGGCAACCGATGCCAACATTGAGAAAACATTGCTACAAAATATCTTAACCGACACGGTGAATCAGTCATTTAACCGCATCACGGTGGATGGCGATACCTCGACCAATGACTGCTGTACGTTGATTGCCACAGGACAAGTTGGGGAGATGATTGACAGTGAAAATCACCCGCATTATCAAGCAATTTATCAAGCAGTTAAAAATGTGATGATTCGAATCGCTCAATTGATTGTACGCGATGGTGAAGGGGCAACCAAATTTATCACGGTAAAAGTCACAGGCGGTGAAACCTCTGAAGAATGTGCCAAAATCGCGTATGAAGTGGCGCATTCACCGCTGGTAAAAACCGCATTTTTTGCCAGCGACCCAAATTGGGGGCGTATTTTGGCAGCGGTAGGGAAAGCGGGCGTGCTGCTTGACCAGTCAAAAGTGGCGGTATCACTCGATGAGGTGCGTATCTGCGAGCGTGGCGGCTTGGCACATGACTATACCGAGGCGCGTGGCAGCGAGGTGATGAAGCGTCCTGAAATTACCATTCATATTGAATTGGGTCGCGGGCAGGCGAGTGATACTGTCTATACCTGTGATTTATCATACGAGTATGTCAAAATCAATGCTGATTATCGTTCTTAAAGTCAATCTTAAAGTCAATTAAAGGTAACGAATGAAAAAACTAACCACCCTGCTTTTTGTGCTGACCACCGCTGTTATCTTACAAGGGTGTGTGCATAAAATTGTCACTGTTCCTGTCAAAGTTGCCTATAAGACCACCAAAGGGGTGGTCAAAGGCACGGTAGCCGTCGCCAAAGCGGTGATACCAGGTGATAGTGACGACAAAAAAAACTAAACACAGGCTGTCTAGTCATTTATGTCACACTCATTCATTTATGGCAATTATTTATGGCAATTATTTATGGCAATCATGCGTAGCGTCTTTGCCGTAACATTTCATACAGACACAGTGACCCTGCTATCGCCACGTTTAGGCTTTCTTGACCATTGGGCTGCGGTAGGGCAATCGGGGCAGATTGACTAATTAACCTCTCATCCACGCCTTGTCCTTCATGCCCCATAATCAAGGCTAACGGTTGTCTCAAATCGGTCTGATAAATAATATGATCGGTATGTGAGCTCGTGGCAAACATCGGCACTTTGACCTTCATCAATACCTCATCTACGCTGATGCCTTCAAAAATCGTTAAACTAAAATTTGCCCCCATGCCCGCTCGCAGCGTCTTAGGTGAATAGGCAGCCGCACTACCTTGAGTGCAAATCACCGTCTTTATGCCCACCGCTGAGGCAGTACGTAACAGTGTGCCTAGGTTGCCATTATCCTGCACACCATTGATGATTAAGCAATCGCTGGTGATGGGCTGATCAAAGTCTAAATGCGGCATGTCAATCATCGCCATGATGGGCAGGCTCTCGCCCAGCGTGCGAATCTCTTTATACAAATTATCGCTGACCGTTAACGTTTTTATCTGGTTAAGCCGACCGAGCAGGGCGTTGATTTCGTCATTTTGCAGACCGCTTTCGCTGACAATCACGGTGTCGGGCGTGAGACCAGCATTTAGATACGCTTCAAGCAAATGCGTGCCTTCTATCACGGTTTTGCCCAGCTTCTTACGCTGGCGCGAGGCAGTGAGAAGGGCATGGGCAGTCTTGATGGTCGGGTTGTCTTTTGAAGTGATAAGCATTATTTGATTTCTTCATGTAATTTTTTCACATACTCAACTTCGTTTTTTGCCCCCAGTACCACAGGCACCCGCTGGTGGATACTGGTCGGCTCGATATCCAAAATACGATTGATAGCATCGGTACTCAAACCACCCGCTTGCTCAATGAGTAAGCTCATCGGATTGGCTTCATACATCAGACGCAGTTTACCGGGTTTATCAGGGTGTTTGGTGTCAAATGGATAGCTAAAAATCCCCCCCCGGCACAAAATACGGTGAATATCGCCCACCATCGCCGCCACCCAGCGCATATTAAAATCTTTACCACGCACGCCAGTTTTACCCGCCGTAAACTCGTCAATATAACGCTGCATCGGTGGCAACCAATAGCGATAGTTGGAGGCATTAATCGCATATTCTTTAGTATCTGCGCTAATTTGCACTTGGTCTTTGATTTGCACAAACGTTTTGGTGTCTGGGTCAAGACTAAACATGGCGACACCGTTACCAAGCGTGATTGACATCACGGTTGAGGTGCCATACAAAATATAACCCGATGCCAACTGCGCAGTCCCTTTTTGCAAAAAGTCCTCATCCGTCGCAGGGTGACCTTGGTGGTGGTAGGGTAAAATCGAGAAAATTGTACCGACTGCCATATTAATATCGATATTAGATGAGCCATCGAGTGGGTCAAACAGTACCAACACGTCGCCATCTTGATTGGCAGGAGTGGCGTTATCTAATTCTTCAGAAGCCACGCCCGCGCAATGCGGATTGCTGCTCAAAGCGTCTAGTAACAAATCATTGGCAATGACATCGAGCTTCTTTTGCTCTTCGCCCTGCACGTTTTGGTTACCCGCTTCGCCCAAAATATCCGCGAGTGCGCCGCGTTTGAGCAAGTCGCTGATTTGAATGCCGACTTTGGTAATGGTGGTAATGATGTCGGCAACGGCAGGTTGGGCATTTTGCGCGGCAAGATAAGTTTCAAGATTTGACATAGTAGACCTTATTATAAAATTATAAATTAACACCCTAACCCAATCACATACGATTAAGCAGGGTGAATTTAGACCTCATGAATTAAAAAAAATATAGACAATTTGCCGCAAATTGTAGCACTTTTTGACCCGTCGTATCAGCGATAATCGCAAAATATTGGCGTATTTATTCCAACCGATTTACGGTAAAATAGGCAAAATTTATACAAATAACAACAAATCTAGGTGGCTGATGAATATTTTAAACACCCAAACCTTATCTAACGAAGCGCTACAGAGCAAGCTTGATCAGGCGATGGCAAAGCCAGAACTGACCGCAGCAGGTGATTTGCGGCATTTTATCGGCGTAGAAGGCTTAACCAAAGCCCAGCTGATGGCCATCATCGAAAAATCCAATGGTTACTTAACTGACAATGCCGGTCGCCCCAACAGCATCCGTAACAGTGATGAGCTTGAAGGCTGTACGGTGATGAATTTGTTCTTTGAGAATTCTACCCGTACTCGCACCACCTTTGATGTGGCTGCCAAACGTCTTGGCGCCAGTGTCATCAGTATCGATATTGCCAAGTCCAGTACCCAAAAAGGCGAAAGCTTACGCGATACGCTGTGGAATCTTGAAGCCATGACAGCGGATATTTTTGTGGTGCGTCATTCATCGAGTGGGGCTGCGCATTTTATGGCAACCGAAGTCACCCCAAATATTGCCATCATCAACGGTGGTGACGGCTGGCACGCGCATCCGACCCAAGCGATGCTCGATATGCTCACGATTTATCGTGAAGCGCCAAGACCGTTTGAGGAATTAACGGTAGCGATTATCGGCGATATCAAGCATAGCCGTGTTGCCCGTTCGGACATTGCGGCGCTCAAAACCTTAGGAGTTAAAGAAATTCGCGTCGTCGCGCCCAAGACATTACTACCAAAAGGCATTGAGCGGTATGGTGTCAGTGTCTATAACGATTTGGACGCGGCGGTGGTTGACTGTGATGTCATTATTGGTCTGCGTATTCAAAATGAGCGTATTGGCTCACCTTTATTGCCATCGACATCCGAATATTTTAAAGCGTATGGCATCACTACCGAACGCCTTGCCCTTGCCAAACCTGACGCGCTTGTCATGCACCCAGGACCGATGAATCGTGGTGTTGAAATCTCATCAAGTGTTGCTGATGGCGAGCAATCGGTGATTTTAAAACAAGTCAATAACGGCATTGCGGTACGTATGGCGGTGTTGGCACTGGCTATGCAAGGGCAACGTGCCGCACGCAGCGCATCTTAAAATTTAGCAAAAAAAATGACAAAGTAGGCAAAACCATGACGCTTCAAAATCTTTTACCTGCCAATTGGCAATTTGATACCACGCAGCTTGACACTATCGACAGCGATGGCAAATGGCTATTACCGCCGCTGGTGGATTTATGTGCGCGTTTGCGTGAACCTGGGCACCAGTCGCATGGTACACTAAAATCAGAAGGCGCCGCGGCTCGAAAAAACGGTTTTTTGCATGTCGTTATACCACCTGATACCAATCCCGTGCTTGAGAACGGCTCGTTACTGGCAGGCTTGCGAGAGCGGGCTTATCAAGATGGTGGCATCTATCTGCATGTGTTAGGGGCGATGACTGCAGGTCTTGAAGGTGAAAAACCCGCCAATATGCTTGGGCTGAAGCAAGGTGGCATCATCGGGGTCAGCAATGCTCGCCGCAAATTCGCCAATGATGATGTACTACTGCAAGCACTGGATTATGCAGCGACATATGATATCAAAGTATTTTTTTACCCTGATGAACCCAGTTTATCCAAAAACGGTGTCGCGCATGATGGCTACATCGCCTCTTATCACGGTTTGGCAGGGATTCCTTGGATTGCTGAAACCGTGGCGTTATCCAAGCAGCTGCTGATTGTCGAAGAAACAGGCGTATCGGCACATTTTGGTCAGCTGACCACCAAATCATCGATTGATTTGATTCGCTGGGCGAAACAAAGAGGCTTGCCCGTGACCTGTGATGTGGCGATGCACCAGTTACATTTAACCGATGATGCCTTGATTGGTTTTAATGCCTTGGCGTATGTGTTGCCGCCCCTGCGTTCCAATACAGACAAAAAAGCACTGCAAGAGGGCTTGCAAGATGGCACTATCGATGCGATTTGTAGCCACCATGAGCCATTGGCAAAAACCGCCAAACAAGCGCCATTTGCGGAGTGTAAACCCGGCATTAGCAATTTTGATACTTTTATGGGGCTTGCTTGTCAATTGGTCAGAGAGGGTATTTTGACCCCAGAGCAGCTAGTAGAAAAAATCGCACTTAATCCTGCCAAAATCGCTGGCATTGAAGCTAGCTACCATCAAACGGGCGGGGCGGTGCTGGTTGACCCCAGTCTGACTTGGACGGTGACTAAAGAATCAATGATGTCGCAAGGCAAAAATACGCCATTTATCAATAGCGAGCTGACAGGGAAAGTCGAGCAAGTCTATTTTTAGGCTTGTTTTAGGTTTGTTTCAAGATTAGATATGGTAATGAATCATGCCAAAGGCGTTTAAGCAGTTAGCCCCGACAGTGCCTAATAGCCATCATGCCAAGAACTCCATCATCATGGTCGCTATCTATGAGCTGGTAAAAGGATTGGCAGCGCTAGGGGTGGCGGCTATTATTTTTGTAGGGCATGATAAATTGCAATGGATTGCGCGGGTGGTCTCACAGGCACTGCATCATATCATGGGTATGGCACTGCACCACCAAATAGAGGCGCTAAATCACTATGCTTGGGTCGCCAACCAAAATTGGCAAAAAGCCTTTTGGATAGTCGTGGGCTATGCGCTGCTGCGTTTTGTGGAAACCTACGGTCTTTATCGAGATAAGATATGGGCGTATTGGTATAGTGTTTTGGGCTACGGCGTGTTTTTGCCGCTTGAGGTTTATGAGTTATTTAGCCATCGGTTTAATTGGCTTAACTTTTTGATACTGCTAGTGAATATCGTCATTGTTGTGGTGGTTTATCGCAACATGCACGCCAAAGGGTTATTGGGTAAAAAGATAACACAGGCTTAAGCTATCGATAAAAAAAGCGATAAAAAAAGGGCAGAATCTGCCCTTTTTTACTCGCCAAACTAGCTGTCTGGTCTAGCTATCTGGTTTATCTTTTTCGGTAATGATACGTGGGGATTTTTTGCTCGCATTGGCTGCAATTTTTGATTTGATAAAATTAAAAGGATTGTAAGGACTATCGAGTACACTAGCCGGCACAATCTGACGAATTTTAGCCATCACTGCCGTATTATCACCTTTCGCTTTGTCATCATCCGCTAGGATTTTTGATTGGACTATTTGGGTGGTGGTAATTTCATTGCTAAAACTCGTGTCATCTAGGTTACTGATATCCCAACGCATATTGTCAAAATTATTGGCATTTAAATAATTATCAATCGCAAATTTATGCTCGTCTGTGGCATTGCCATTTTGTGTGGATGAGGGAGTCGCTTTGTTTTCGTCATGACTGTCGTATTCACTGTTACTTTCTTCAAGCGTTTTTAGCGAATGTTTATCATCTAACCCGTTATCATTTGACAAGTGTTTTTGGTTATCATGACCTTGCTTAGCAACTGATGATTCATGTGATAATTCATCTGATAACTCATCGCTATTTAAAGCATTAAAATCACGCGGTTGACTTGATAAGCTACCTTGACCTTTAAAATCAAGCGTACCATCAAAGCCAGTCGCTTGCTCAGCGTCGGTTTCTTTGATGCGTTTATCTTCATTAACCACGTCACTGACTTGACCGCCTGATAGACCTGAGCCTTCGCGTTGACCGGCTAGTTTGTTACCTTTACCTTTATCTTTTTTTCCTGTATCTGGCTCGATGTCTTCGGCATTTGGGGTCTGACGCGGTGCGATACTATCAAAAATACTTGCCATCGATATATCGAAATTATATTTGAGCATAGCTTCACCACGGGCTAAGGTATTAATCCATTGCACAGTCCAAGGCGCGTTATTTTTAAGTTTTCGCAAATCCTTTTCATGCGGTAAAGGATAGGGCATATTTTGATAAAAATCCCAAAAACTATAATCATCGAGCGAGCGTTTAAGCACATATTCATCTTTGTCACTGGTGGTGATGAGATTGTTATCTTGTAAAAAGCTAATATAAGTGTACCAATTTGGCATCTCTTGGCGACCTAGCACATCACGCAGACCGGCTTCGGTGACGACATTGCCTTTTTTATGCTCACGGTATAACACGTTTAGCATATCCATCAAGCTAAACAAGGCATGACGGGGAAAGATTTCTTTGGTCTCAAAAATGGTCAAACAGTAGCTGATTTGCACGCCAAGCAGAATAATATTCCAAGAAATATAAATCCAAAGTAAGAACAAAGGCAAAATCGCAAACGCCCCATACACCGCTTTATAACTGGTAAAGTTGTCAACAATCGCGCCAAAGGTGAGTTTTAAGATTTCAAAGATAATCCCAACCACAACACCGGCAACCAGCGCATGTTTAAAACGTACTTGGCAGCGTGGGATAAACCAATACATCGCCACTAAACCCATTAGTACAATCGCAATGGAGCCGAATTGCACCCAAATTGCCCAGTCAATCCCATAGCCGCCAATTTTTTGATTTAGAAAGCTCAGACTTTGCACAGTGCTTGAAATAATCATGACGATGGCAAGCACAATAGGCAACAGGGTAATAATCACCCAATAACGCACAAGATTGAGCCAACTGGTCTCTTTTTTTTCAACACGCCAAATTTGGTTAAACGCGGTTTCAATCGTGGTTAAAGTGGAAATGGTGGTAAAAAACAAAATACCCACACCGATAATGGTTAAGTTCGATGAATTACTGGTAAATTGGTTAAGATACTTGGTGACCTGTAATCCGGTACTGGGCAAAATATTGCTAAAAATCAAGTTTTGAATCTGCTCACGCGCTTCTGCTAACTGCGGGATGGTGGAGAGAATCACAACCAACAAGGTTAAAATCGGTACAATAGACAGCAGCGTGGTATACGTCAGTAATGCAGCTTTTTGGCTACAATTATCATCGATAAAATTTTTGATAAGGTACATCAAAAACTGCACCCATTTATGTTTAAAAATGGATAATTTTTTTAGTTTGGCAATGAGTTCATTCATAGTAGTTCTTATTGATAAAAAATTTCAAAGTTTGACCATCAAATCGGCGAAAAAGGCAGTGATTGTATGGCAGTATGGTATCATATTCAAAAAAATTGTTTATTGAATTACTGTGAACAGTTTTGGTGTTTTGCAATTGGCAATCTGGCTAGTAGATTGCCTTGACCCTGCCATCAAAATTCATCCAGCAAAATTTATTCATCCAAACTAGCTTGACGTAACAATTATCAAAAGTGATGTGAGAAAAACCATGAGTCAACCTTATATTTTAGTCTTGTATTACAGCCAAAATGGCTCAACCAAAGATTTGGCGTATCTGGTCGCACAAGGTATTGAAGACAGTGGCACGGGCATAGCCGCTCGTATTCGCACGGTACCCAAGGTCAGTAGCGAGACTGAAAAAATCGCGCCAAGTATTCCTGATGAGGGTGACCTGTACGCCACAATGGATGAGTTAAAAAACTGTGTGGGGCTGGCACTCGGCAGTCCCACCCATTTTGGCAATATGGCAGCATCGATGAAGTATTTTTGGGATAATAGCGTCACAATCTGGCTCGCGGGGGATTTGCAAAACAAACCTGCGTGCGTATTTACCAGTACGGGCACCATGCACGGTGGGCAGGAGACGACGTTGACTAGCATGATGACGCCGCTACTGCATCATGGTATGGTGATTGTGGGAATTTCGTACAGTGAGCCTGCGCTCAATACCACGAGCCAAGGTGGCAGCCCGTATGGTGCAAGCCATGTCAGTGGCGCAAAGCATGACCACATCATGAGCGCGGACGAAAAAACATTAGCCATCGCCCAAGGTAAACGTCTAGCCAAAATTGCCAAGGCATTACAAGCGTTATGAGAAAACAAGCATTATGAGAAAACAAGCATTATGAGAAAACAAGCCACGCACTCACTATCTGCGCCAAAACCCATTTATCCCATCCACCGACGCTTAACCATAGTATGGTGGGTTTGGCTAGGGTTTCGATTGCTGGCAGTACCGCTATTGACGCATTGGTTGGCAAGTGCAAAGCCTGCTATGGTCGGCGGGATTGCTTGGCAAGCTTTGTGGTTGATACCTGCGCTCTTATCAACGCCTTATATCGTGAAAGGCAAAAGCCCATACGCGCTATTGCTGCTAAGTATGCTCACTTTTGTATATTTGGGCGGCAGTGGTATGGTTGCACTAAAATACGGCTATCAAACGCATTGGGGGTTGATGGCTGTGTGGTTGGTGGATTTTGTTTTGCTAGGATGGGTCAATTACTGGCTATTTATTTTGTTAAAACGACTGCCAAAGATGAATGGCTAATTGCCAAAAGAGCGTACCCAGTCAGGTACGCTCTTTTTATGCTAAAAAATTATGCTAAAACATCGTTAGGCCAACACATCATTTAGCCATTTACCGATAATTTTGAGTTGCGGCATACATACTTGGTGCGCCATCGGATAGCTGTAAAACTGCGGCTGATAACCTTTTGACTCAAGCCATGCTTTGGCTTCTTGCCCAAGCTGTACTGGGACGACAGGGTCTTGTGTGCCATGATGAATGGCGATGTTTAGATTTTTATTGGCATCACTTAAAGTTAGGCTGTCTTTGGTCGCTAAATAAGTCGATAGGGTTAACAGTCCGGCTAATGGTTTGTCATAGGTGAGTGCCGTCTGATAAGCGACCGCACCACCTTGCGAAAATCCTGCAATCACGATATGCGCTGGCGATACACCGCGCTCGACTTCACGTGCGATTAATTCTCCAATCGCGCGGGCGGATTGTTCAATCTGTGCGGTGTCGATTTTGCGCTCAAGCGACATTTCCAAAATATCATACCAAGCTGGCATCACATAACCTTGGTTGATGGTTACAGGAATGGCGGGGGCATGGGGAAATACAAACCGCACGCCGTGGTTACCATCGAGTCCCAAGTCAGGGACGACCGGCTCAAAGTCATGACCATTTGCGCCCAGTCCGTGTAGCCAAATCACCGCTCTGTCAATCGGCAAGTTATTAGGGTTGTGAATGACTTCAACCGTTTTTAATAAACTCATAAATTCTCCTTTCATGTGAAACTAGCAAATATCATAAAAAATAAATGTCATAAAAATAATTATCGGATAGCTTAAAAATAGGGATAACGCTTGATTTTAGCTTATTCATACCACATTATCTAGGCAATGTTTACCATAAGAATAGCCTAAGTGAATGAAAGAACTTATATCGACTGCTGTACCATTAAATGATCCTCAACTAGACAAGCCTCAAACAGACAAGCACCATGGTGTGAAATTACCGGTCATGGCAAAAGACAGCTATTATCTGTCACGCCTTGCCCAACAATTAAAACAAATCAAAGACAAAGAAAGCGAAGACTATACGTCAAGATTTGACCGCTACCAAAAACAACTCAAACACTCGCAAGACAGGGTGCAAAGCCGTATCGCCAGTCTGCCAACGATACATCTCAACGAAGATTTGCCCGTCAGCCAACAAGCCGATAGGCTTATCAAAGCCATCCAAGACCACCAAGTCATCATCGTGGCAGGGGAGACAGGCTCAGGCAAAACCACCCAGTTACCTAAGATTGCCATGCTTGCCGGGCGAGGGCTAACAGGGCAAATCGGACACACACAGCCAAGACGATTAGCGGCGCGTAGTGTGGCAAATCGCATTGCTGAAGAACTAGGGGAAACGCTCGGACAGACAGTCAGCTTTAAAGTGCGTTTTACTGAGCAAGGCTCATCGGATTCCATTGTCAAACTGATGACCGACGGTATTTTGCTTGCTGAAATGGCACATGACAAGTTTTTGAGCCGCTATGATACCATTATCATTGACGAAGCCCACGAGCGCAGTCTTAACATTGACTTTATCATGGGTTATCTCAAGCGTCTATTGCCAAAACGTCCCGATTTAAAGGTGATTATCACATCGGCAACGCTCGACACAGCAAGGTTTAGCCAGTATTTTTCTAGCGTTGATAGTAAAACCAAACAAGCGACGCCCGCGCCTGTGTTTGTGGTTGAAGGTCGCAGTTATCCCGTGGAAGTGCGCTACCGTCCGTTGACGGAGGAGATTGTCACAGGTTCGGATGATGACAGCTTTGATGATGTCGAAGAAAACTTGCCGCGAGCGATTACCGCAGCGGTGGAAGAGTGCTACCAAGACGCTGCCAGCAAAGGGCATGCTGACCAAGCGGATATTTTGATTTTTGCGGCAACAGAAGCGCAAATTCATGATTTGGCAGATATTTTAAACCAATATGCCCCCCGTCATACCCAGATTTTGCCGTTATTTGCCCGTCAAAGTTTTGCCGAGCAGCAGCAGATTTTTCACCCGACAGGCGGCCGTCGCATTATCATCGCCACCAACGTTGCCGAAACCGCCTTAACCGTGCCCAATATCCGCTACGTCATTGATTTGGGATTTGCTCGGATGTCACGCTATGACTATCGCTCGCGGGTACAAAGACTGCCGATTGAAGCGATTAGCCAAGCTGCCGCCAATCAACGAAAAGGTCGCTGTGGACGTATCGCGGCAGGCGTGTGTATCCGTTTATATTCAGAAGAGGACTTTACCAGCCGTCCGGAATTTACCGAGCCTGAAATTCTGCGTACCAACTTGGCATCGGTGATTTTGCAAATGGCAAACTTGGGTCTGGGGGAAGTAGAAAACTTTGACTTTATCCAGCCACCCGACAATCGACTGGTCAATGATGGGCGTAAACTATTAGAAGAATTGGGGGCGATTGCCACTAAAAAACCTGAAAATAGCCTAAGCACATCTAATGACAATAGCAAAGGTCAATCCAAACGCCATCCCAATCAACTCACCAAAGTCGGTCAAATGATGGCAAAAATGCCCATAGACCCTCGTTTGGCACGTATGCTGATTGCAGGTGAGCAATACGGTTGTCTCAAAGAGCTATTGGTGATTGTATCGGGCTTGTCAGTGCAAGACCCTCGAGAGCGCCCGAGTGATAAGCAAACCCAAGCCGACCAAAAACACGCATTATTTCGCCAAGCCGACAGCGATTTTTTATTTTATCTCAGTCTTTGGCAGGCAATTCATGGGGCTTTATTTAAAAGCGGTGGATTTAAAAGTAGTGAATTTAAAAACAGTGATCTTGACCGTCAAAAAAATGCAACGCTAGATGATGAAGCCGCGCCAATCGCGCAAAGCCCATATGGAAACGACAAATTAACCAACAGCCAACGCAAAAGCTTTGCCAAAAAACATTTTTTAAGCTCGCCGCGTTTACGTGAATGGCAACAAACCCATAGCCAGTTGCTGCAAATGGTGGATGGCTTAAAATTAATAATCAACCAAGAGCCAGCCAGTTATGTGCCTATTCACCGAGCATTACTCACAGGTCTGTTGTCGTTCATTGCCCAAAAAGTCAATGAAGTCGATAAAGGCGGCAAGCTAATCAAAGCCAAACGCGGCGAGTATGTCACCGCGCGTCAGCACAAAGCCAAGATTTTTCCTGCCAGTACCTTGTTTAAGCAAAATCCGCTATGGGTAATGGCGTTTGAGGTGGTTGAGACCTCGCAGGTATTTATGCGTACCGCTGCCAAAATCGAGCCAGAGTGGATATTGGCGATGGCCGGGGATTTGCTCAAATACCATTATTTTGAGCCGCATTGGTCAGCCAAAACGGGGCATGTCAAGGCATACGCCCAAATCAGCTTGTTTGGTCTGATTGTGGTACACAAACAACTGATGAATTATGAGCGGGTCAACCTTAGCGAGTCTCGAGAAATCTTTTTGCGAGATGCCTTGGTGTTGGGCAATCTGAATGCCCCGTCCACAGGCGATGGTAAAAAGGGCAAATTGCCGCCATTTTTGCAGCATAATATAGATAAAGTCGCTGATGTCTCGTTGATTGAAGACAAGCTGCGGCGTCGAGACTTGCTGGTTGATGAAGAGCAATTATACGAATTTTATGCCAAGCGAGTGCCTGAGCATATCGCTAGTCGCAAAGTTTTTGAAGATTGGCGAAAAGAGGTAGAAAAGACGGAGCCACAGTTTTTATTTTTTAGTGATAAAGATGTGCTCAACGAACAAGCACCCGCCACCCAAGCTTTCCCAGAAACGTGGCAACTGGGTAATTTAAAACTACCCCTGTCGTATATTTTTGACCCGACCAGCGACGATGATGGCGTGACCATTAAAGTCCCGCTTGTTGCCTTACCTCAAGTTGATGCGGTTGAGTTATTATGGGGTATTGCAGGGTGGCGCTATGAGCTGGTTTTGCAGCTATTAAAGACGTTGCCCAAAGATATTCGCCGTCAAATCGTGCCTGTGCCCGATACCGCCAAACAAATTTTTGACACGCTTGAAAAAAACCACCATGGCGGACTGCTAAAGCAACTGTGCCAAGCCTTAAACCAGCGCGGCGTGCGTGGGGCAAACAATCAATTTGTAGAGCCAAAAGACTTTAACCCAAATGAGGTTGAAACCTATTTGCAGCCACAAATTGCGCTGGTCGATGACAAAAACCGCCTGATTGAAAAAGGGCGAGATATTGACGCATTAAAACTGCGTCATCAAGTCACCACAAGCCAAGCCGTCGCCAGTGGTAAAGGCGTACATAGCGAGTTTCCCGAGCATTTTAACTTTATGCAAAACCGTCACAGTGCAGGCGTGATGATCAAGCAGTTTTCGGCACTGGTTGCTGATGGACAGCCAAGCTATAGCGATAAAAAGGCTGTGTCTATTCAGCAATTTACTGACGTCAGTGTGGCACTCAACAAACACCGTCAAGGCTTGCTTGCTCTAATCGGCAATGAATTAGGCGCGAAAGCCAGACAGCTTACCAGCCAAATTGATAAAAACTTTAAACTTGCCTTTGCCCCACTCGGTGAGCTTGATAGACTCAAAGATTTGCTGATTCATGCCACGCTTGATGCCACTTTTGAAAAATTTGTTGCAGAGTTTGACCATGAAAAATTCACGGCAGGGATTCATGATAAAGAGTTGGTGATTGCCATCAATCAGTTGCCTTTGACGTTGGATGAATTTAACCAAGCCAAAGCCGTGGTGCTTACCAATTTCTTGAGCGTTGGGCAAAGTGTATTAGTTCAGCTAAAATCAGTGTATGAGCAGTGGCAGCAAGTTCGCCAAAAACTGCTGTTACTTGACCGTGATATTTTTGAAGAAAGTATTGAAGATATCGAAGACCAGCTCGATGATTTGAGTTTGTCGGACTTTGTGTATCGCATGAGTTATCAAGATTGGCAGCAATATCCGCGTTATCTGCAGGCGTTGTTGGTGCGACTCGATAGGCTTGAGCACAATTTGGATGCCGATCTTGATGCCGTGTACCAGCTCGATAAGCACATGGAGAGGCTGTCTATTAAGGGTAATGATGAGACAATTATGCCGTATCGTTGGTTGGTTGAGGAGTTTCGGATTCAGCTGTTTGCCCAGCCGATGAAAACCCGTGTGCCTGTATCAGATAAACGCCTAGAAAAATTGTGGGATGAGTTGAATGGTTAACAAAAAATCCGTCAAAATTTGGCGGATTTTTTATAGAATATTGATTTAAAATAATTTTTCTAGGGCGTGTCCCTATTTGGATAATGAGGCTAAAAATAGACTAAATCGCTAGCAAAACAAGGCAAATTGTGCAGATAATATTGGAATATTGTCAAACAATTTAACGCAGTTTTGCCAGATTTAGGCATTTTAGGCCATTAAAAATACTTTTTTCGGAATTAGGGACACGCCCTAAACTTTGTTTGAACTAAAATCATGACTAATAGTGTTTTTGCAGGGTATGACTTATATTGAATAGTCATGATTGGGAGTGCTACAGTTGATAGGTATTTTACGAACAATAGGTTATGAACAATAGATTGATTTTTTTAACATTTGAAATTTTTACCTATACAATTAATTTGAGTCGATGAAAAATTAAAAAGTTGATTTGGTAAAAACAGCAAAACTTAGTAAAATAGTCAGATTAAATTTTTTAAAAGTGAAAGTCATGCCAAGCCAACCGCAAGTTTTTAATCCCCAATCTACCAATAAACCTGCTACCCACCATCAAGCCAATCATAATGAAAACCGTACTTTAGGTCAAAGCGCCAGCCAAACGGCGCACCAACTGGCTCAAGATATAGCAACGATAAAAGCGCCTAAGATTGGTTTTGTGTCGCTTGGTTGCCCCAAAGCCTTGGTGGATAGCGAGCGCATTATCACCGAGCTTAGCCGTGATGGCTACCAAGTCGCCAGTGACTATGATGGTGCAGATTTGGTGGTGGTCAATACTTGTGGCTTTATCGAATCTGCGGTGCAAGAATCGCTTGACGCCATTGGTGAGGCAATTACCAAAAACGGCAAGGTGATTGTCACCGGCTGCCTTGGCAAAGATGCCGAAAAAATCAAAACCATGCACCCAGCCGTGCTTGCGGTGACTGGCGCACATGCCTATGAAGAAGTCGTCAATGCCGTGTCGCATTATGTGCCAAAACCTGCGCCATCAAAAACGTACGACCCAAAAATCGACCTAATCAATGATGCGGGCATTAAGCTTACGCCAAAACATTATGCTTATGTCAAAATATCCGAAGGCTGTAACCACCGTTGCACATTTTGTATCATCCCAAGCTTTCGTGGAGACCTTGTTAGTCGCCCGATTGACAGTATCATGACTGAAGCGGCTGCGCTCAAAAACGCAGGCGTCAAAGAGCTATTAATCATCTCGCAAGATACCTCAGCCTATGGCGTAGATCTTAAATACAAAACCAGTTTTTGGAATGGCATGCCCATCAAATCCAAATTTTACGATATGTGCGAGGCATTGAATCGACTGGGCATTTGGGTGCGTTTGCATTACATCTATCCTTACCCGCATGTCGATGCTGTGGTCAAACTGATGAGTGAAGATAAGCTACTGCCATACCTTGATATCCCGTTCCAACATGCCAGCCCCAATGTGCTCAAAGCCATGAAACGTCCCGCGCATAGCGAAAACGTACTGGCGCGCATCAGAACTTGGCGCTCGATTTGCCCCGATATTGTCATTCGTTCCACTTTTGTGGTGGGTTTCCCTGGGGAGACGGAAGAAGATTTTGAGTATTTGCTCGACTGGCTCAAAGAGGCGCGATTAGACAGAGTGGGGGCGTTTACCTATTCAGAAATAGAAGGCGCGGCGGCAAACGATTTACCGAACCCTGTGCCAGACGCTATCAAACAACAACGCTATGAACGACTGATGGCGCTACAGCAACAAATCAGTGCCGAAAAACTGGCTGAGAAAGTCGGTAAAACCTTAAAAGTGTTGGTGGATGAGATTGATGAAGAAGAAAATATCGCCATTTGCCGTAGCTATGCCGATGCGCCAGAAATTGACGGTCACGTGTATGTAGATAATATTGATGCATCAGTTAAAGTCGGTGAATTTTTGACCGTCACCATTGATGAAGCCAATGAGTATGACCTTTTTGCCAGTTTTACAGGTGAACTGTTATAAGGATAAGGATTGTCATGTCTCAATCAATGTTAGCGTATAGTCTTTTAGCGATTGCGATTATTAGTGAAGTGACTGGTTCAACTTTTTTGGCAAAATCAGAGGGGTTTAGCAAACCCTTGCCCACTATCATTACCATGATTTGTTTTGGCATTGCTTTTTATCTTCTTTCACAAGTCATAAAAATCATACCACTGGGGATTGCTTATGCCATTTGGTCAGGGGTAGGTATTGTGTTAACCGCTATCATTGGGTACTTTATTTTGGGTAACAAATTGGATTTACCCGCCATCGCGGGCATGAGTCTAATTGTATTGGGTGTGATGGTGATTAATCTTTTTTCTCATTCAGCCACGCATTAATCCACGCTTTAATAATCCACACATTAATATAGTACCTTGGATATAGCGACTCGATAGCTTAATGGCTAAAACCGACTGAATTTTCAATGTGAGAGTAGGGTAAAAATTAAAATGACTGTTGAAATTATCTTTACACTATCTAAAAACCGTTAATTTTGTTAAAATTTCGCCATTTGTATTATTTGCTATCCAACAGCCAACAAGAGGTCAACCATGTCTGATAAAGCTCCCCGTTACCAACGTATTTTGCTCAAACTCTCTGGCGAGGCCCTGGCAGGCAAAAATGATATGGGGATTGATTCAGGCGTATTAGACAACATGAGTCTTGCGATTGCGCACTTGGTAGGATTGGGTGTGCAAGTGGGTATCGTGGTCGGTGGTGGCAACTTGTATCGTGGCGCTGCGCTACAAAAACAAGGCTTGGTGGGCCGTGTCACAGGCGACCAAATGGGTATGCTTGCGACCGTAATGAATGGCTTGGCGATGCGTGACGCCCTAGAGCGCCGTAATATCAAATGCCGTTTGATGTCAGCCTTGCCAATTGGCGAAGTGACTGAAAACTACAGCAGCCGCAACGCTATTCGCTATTTACAGAACAATGAAGTGTGCGTGTTTGTCGCAGGTACCGGCAATCCGTTTTTTACTACGGATACCGCAGCATGTTTACGTGGCATCGAGATTGAAGCCAATTTAATCCTAAAAGCGACCAAAGTCGATGGTGTGTATAACAAAGACCCAAATACCCATGATGATGCCGTCAAATACGACGAACTTACCTTTGACCAAGTGCTAGATCAAAAATTGGGGGTGATGGATTTGACTGCGATTGCGTTGCTGCGTGAGCATAACGTACCGCTGCAAGTATTTGATATGGCAAAACCCAATGCGCTACTTCATGTGGTGATGGGCGAGTCAGAAGGCACCAAAGTTATCAATCACTAAAATAGTTGATACACTAAAATACTTTATAAATTTGACATACATAGTTTTAAAAGGACACAACATGATTAACGATATTAAAAAACAAGGCGAAGACAAAATGAAAAAGGCGATTGAAGCCTTAGAAAATGCCTTTAGTAAATTACGTACAGGCCGTGCCCATCCTGGTATTTTGCAGGGTGTGATGGTGTCTTACTATGGCTCTGAGATGCCACTTAATCAAGTGGCGAGCATCAACGTTGAAGACTCGCGTACCCTATTAGTGCAGCCTTTTGACCGTAGCATGGTGCAGGCAGTCGACAAAGCAATTCGTGAATCAGATTTGGGTCTTAACCCAATGAGCGCAGAAGTGATTCGAGTACCACTACCCGCATTGACAGAAGAAACCCGTAAAGATATGCAAAAATTGGCACGTCATGAAGCCGAAGAGCGCCGTGTATCCGTGCGTAATGCTCGCCGTGATGCCAACAATGCCTTAAAAGCCTTAGTAAAAGACAAGCAAATCTCAGAAGACGATGAACGCCGCGCCAATGACGACATCCAAAAAATGACCGATAAATACATTGATAGCATTGATAAAATGCTCTCTAGCAAAGAAGCAGAGTTAATGGCCGTTTAATCGTTATTTATCCAACAAAAGAACCAATTCATAAGAAGTAGGTCATGGTTGAGTCAAAGGCAGCAATGCCACAACATATTGCCATCATTATGGATGGCAATAACCGCTATGCCAAAGCACATGGGCTACCAACCGGTGGCGGGCATATTGCCGGCAAAGATAATTTAGACCCTTTGGTTGAGCATTGCATGGATATTGGTATACGTGCATTGACGGTATTTGCTTTTTCTAGCGAAAATTGGCAGCGCCCAGCCAATGAAGTGGCGCTATTGATGAAGCTACTTGAGCAAACCGTCCATGACCAATTACCGCGAATGCTGCGTCATCAAATTTCTTTGCGCTTTATCGGTGACAGGAGTACCTTGACGCCGCATTTACGCGCGATTATGCAAGATGCAGAAGAGCAAACTGCCCACTTTACTAAGATGAGTTTGGTGATTGCTATCAGCTACGGCGGTCAGTGGGACATCGTCAATGCCTGCCGCCAAGTTGCCAAACAAGTGGAAGAAGGCGCGCTTACTGCCGAGGCTATTACCCAAGACGATTTTGCACGCCACCTGTCGCTATCGGATTTACCCGCCGTTGATATGTTAATCCGTACAGGGGGTGATTACCGCATTTCTAATTTTCTCCTTTGGCAATGTGCGTATGCTGAGTTATTTTTTACCGAAACGCTTTGGCCAGATTTCAAGGCAGCTGAATTAGACCAAATGATTGATATTTTTATGGGTCGTGAGCGTCGATTTGGTAAGACCAGCGAGCAATTATTAGGTTTGAGCTTTTAGTTAATCAATAGGAACTGTCATGTGGGAACGCATTAGAACCGCCATTATTTTGTTAGTGATTGTTGGCGCTGCGATGTTTGCTACCCGCGAGCCTATTTTGATGTTGCCGCTATTGTTAGTCGGTGCAGGCTTTGGGGCTTTTGAGTGGTCAAAGCTCATGCCGTCACTTGAACAAAATTCTGGCAGTTATGTACCGCCTACCACCCAAATTCCCACCAAACCTGCCAAGCCAATCAATTATATGTATACCCTTTTAATTCTAGGGATTGTCAGTGTGTTATTGGTGATGGCAAAGCTAACTGGCAGTATAGCCTCTTGGGTGTTCTTTTGGATGGTTGCGGCGCTGATTTGGTCGGTAGCGATTGGCTGGATTCGCCGTTATCCCAATAATACGCAAGCTTGGTATGGTAAGCATTTATACGTCATCGGTATGATTATACTGTCATCTGCCATTACTGCGATGTATTATCTGTGGTCACTTTCAGCTTGGTGGCTGCTATATGTGTTTGTATTGGTGTGGTGCGCGGATAGCGGTGCTTATTTTGTCGGACGAAAACTTGGCAGACGCAAAATGTCCCCGCACGTCTCACCCAATAAAAGTGTGGAAGGCTTATTAGGTGGACTTGCCACGGGTACGCTTGTGGTGATTGGTGTATCCTTTGGGTTGTTAAACGATTGGTCGATGATGGCTATTGGCGTGTTTTTGCTCTTATCGCTGCTCACTATCATCATGTCCGTGTTCGGTGATTTATTTGAAAGTATGCTAAAGCGCCATGCAGGTGTCAAAGATGCCGGGGCATTGTTGCCAGGACATGGAGGCATTCTTGATCGTATTGATTCGCAGCTTTCAGCCGTGCCAATTTTTGCGTTAGGGTTTTGGGCGATGAAATTTTACGGCTTAATTTAATACTACATTGGGTTTAGCTTTCAAAAATTTTCACTCCTGCTTAATATTAATCTGTTCAATACCCATCTAGCCAATATCAATTTGTTCAATCTGCTAATAAATGCAAGCTTTTTTTCATTCAATCTTTTTTTGCGCAACTGCTTGTTGATTGCTGCTTAAAAATTTTCTCGCGTGTTAATATGCTTATCACAGTGGCAATTTGCCGCTGTAAATGCAAATATAGGTTTAACCGCCGTCTGCCCGCAACTTACTAGGTCATTGTAATGCTATCTTCAAATCACACTATACCGCAAAAAAACATTGCTATCATGGGCGCAACAGGCTCTATCGGCGATAGTACGCTATCGGTCGTCAGTCAGCATCCTGATTTGTATAACGTGGTCGGGGTGACAGGGTTTTCACGGCTGGATAAACTGTTGAGCATTTGCCAGCAATTTGAGCCAACTTATGTTTGTGTTGCTAAAGAAAAGGAAACAACATTTGCGCAGATGCTCAGCGAGGCTAATCTGGACTGCAAGATTTTGATTGGTGAACAAGGTTTGGCCGAGCTTGCCACGTTAGCAGAAGTGGACATGGTGGTTGCGGCTATCGTCGGCGCTGCAGGCTTGCCATCAACGTTGGCAGCGGCTAACGCGGGTAAAACTATTTTGCTCGCCAATAAAGAAGCATTAGTGATGGCAGGTGAGCTGATGATTAAAGCCGTTAAGCAATCAAATGCCAAATTGCTGCCAATTGATAGCGAGCACAATGCCATTTTTCAATGTTTGCCTACCGCGGTACAACAACAGCGCAATGCCATTCATGATGATAACCATGGTATTAAGAAGCTTTGGTTAACGGCCTCAGGTGGACCGTTTTTACACAAAACACTCGATGATATGAAACGCGCCAGCGTGGCAGAGGCTGTCAAACACCCCAACTGGTCCATGGGGCAAAAAATATCGGTAGATAGTGCTACTATGATGAATAAAGGCTTGGAGCTGATTGAAGCAAGTTTTTTATTTGATATGCCGGTCTCTGAGATTGAAGTGGTCATTCATCCGCAAAGCATCGTGCACTCTATGGTTGAATACAACGATGGTAGTTTTTTAGCGCAGCTGGGCAGTCCTGATATGCGTACCCCCATTGCCCATGCCATGGCATACCCCAATCGTATCAGTAGTGGGGTGGAACGATTAGATATTTTTAAGTTAAGTAATTTAAATTTTGTCCGACCTGATTTAGAAAAGTTTAAATGCTTAGGGTTGGCTTATCAAGCCATGCAACAAGGCAGCTATGCGTGTATCGCATTAAATGCCAGTAATGAGATAGCCGTTCAAGCGTTTTTGGATGGCGACATCTGTTTAACCGATATTGCTGATATCAATGAAAAAGTGCTATTGCAAGCCGAAAAACAGCCGATTGGGTCATTGCAAGCGATTTTGGCGGTCGATAAACTAAGCCGTGAACAAGCACACCAATGTATTGCCGCTTTAAACGCTTAAACAGTGCTAAAAAAGTTTAAAAATAGTTGGCAACACTGGTTGATAATCGTTAAGAATGACTACATAACTTATCAAGATAACGATAGTTAAATTATTTTTAGCCTGTGATTTTGTCAAAAGGATAGCCATGAATTTCATCTTGACCGTTTTAGCTGCGATTGTGGTATTAGGACCTTTGGTTGCGCTACATGAGTGGGGGCACTATATTGTCGCTCGGCTATGCGGTGTCAAGGTATTGACCTATTCAATTGGGTTTGGTCCAAAGCTGCTAAGCTGGACCAGTAAAAAAACTGGGATTAATTATGCTCTCTCTGCAATTCCGCTTGGCGGTTATGTCAAAATGCTCGATGAGCGAGAAGGCAAAGTCAATCCAGCTGAACGTCATTTAGCCTTTAATAACCAAAAACCTTGGAAAAAAATCGCCATCGTCGCAGCAGGTCCGGTGATGAACTTACTGATTGCGATTTTTTTGTATTGGCTGCTATTTATCACTCCAACCCAAGTATTGGCGACCAAAGTCGGCAGTATTTTACCCAACTCACCTGTCAGTCAAACCAGTCTCACAGTCGGTGACGAAATTGTTGCGGTCGATAATAAACCCATTCAAAGCTGGCAAGATATTAACTATGCGTTAGCCGATCGCATGGGCGAGTCGGGGCAAGTTAATTTGACGGTAAATGGCGCGCAAGGTCCAACCAATGTTGCCGTGCCGATACAGCGCTTTATGAAAGTAGAAGCGGGTAAAGCAACCAACCCCATTGATAGTCTAGGCGCGATTCCATGGCAACCAAAAATTCCGGCGGTAATCGGTGAAATTGTCCCAAATAGCGCTGCTGCGCGTCAAGGTCTGCAAGTCGGTGATACCATCACCCGTGTCAACGGTCAACCAGTGAGCGATTGGCTTGCGTTTTCACAAGTTGTCAAATCAAGCCCCGAGCAGTTATTAACCCTTGAAGTACAGCGCCAAGGCAAAATCATCCCCTTAAAAGTTATGCCACAAGCAAAAAAAGATACCATGGGCAATCGATTTGGACAAATTGGCGCAGCTGCAGCGGCATCTAAGGTTACGCCGCCACCTGAGTACATAAAAACTATTCAATATACGCCCATCCAAGCGGTCGAAAAATCCGTGCATCAAACTGTCGATTTAAGTGCCATGACCCTCAAATCAATGGGTAAAATGTTGACGGGCACCATTGGGGTAGAGAACCTATCAGGTCCTATTACCATTGCCAAAGTCGCCAATCAAAGTTTTAGCATCGGTTGGGAAGCGGTATTGTCGTTTATGGCGATTATCAGTTTAAGCCTTGCTGTGCTCAATTTATTACCCGTACCTGTCCTTGATGGGGGTCATATTGTCATGTATGCCTATGAGGCTATTTTTGGTAAACCCATGCCCGAAAAAATACAAATGATGGGAATGAATATCGGTTTAGTTTTGCTTGCAGGTTTCATGCTGTTGGCGATTGGTAACGATATCTCACGCTTGTTTTAATCGACCCAAATTTGGCTAAAATATTGATTTGTAGTTTTGTTTTTTCGCTAGACTTTACGCAAAATTTAGCTTACCTTATGCCAGTAAAATTTATTTACGGATCTCTTGTACTTTGATAATACAAGCTACACATCAAAGACAAACTATTACTAGAAGTTTAATTAAGTCACCCTTTTTGATAGCATTTGTCATTTTTAGCAAACTAAACTTAGATTACCAAATTTAGATTATCAAACCTAGATAAATACCTTTGGCTAACTAAGTTTGGATACCTAAAAGTGACAGGTTTCATGCATTATCTTTGGGCAGTCGTCAATTCGGAAACAAGTTATATGCGAAATTCAGCGTTATTTTTGGTTGCACCGTTAGCACTCGTTACCTCGTATGCACAAGCGGCAAATTTTACCGTGAGCGATATTCAATTTAATGGATTGACACAGGTATCCGCTGATAACCTCTATCCAGTGCTTGCTGTCAATACCGGTGAAGTAGCAAACGATACCAATATCGCAGCTAGTATCAAAGCCCTCTATGAAACTGGCAATTTCTCAGACGTTAAAGCATCCCAATCAGGCAATAAGTTGGTATTTGACGTGGTAGAGCGCCCAATTATCGCAAATGTTACTTATGACGGTAATAAACTCATTCCAAAAGAAGCATTGACCGAAGGCCTAAAACGTATTGGCATCGTAGAAGGCAATGTGTTAAAACAGGCGACGGTTGAGCAAGTCCAAAATGAGCTAAAACAGCAATATAATCAGCAAGGTTATTATAATAGCGAAGTTAAGGTAACCCAAACGCCCTTAGACAATAACCGCGTTGCGCTTAAATTTAATTTTGTTGAAGGTAAGGCGGCGCGTGTTGTCGATATCAAGGTGATTGGTAACAAACATTTTAGCGACAAAGAAATCAGACAAGCGATGAGCATCAAAGAAAGCTCATGGGTCAATGTGATTAGCAAATCTGACCGCTATGCCAAAGAAAAGCTTGCGGCAAGTTTAGAAAATGTCACCGCCATGTACCAAAATGCGGGCTTCGTCAAATTCACCATCAATGATGCCACCATTAATTTAAGTCCAGAAAAAGATAAAGTGTTTATTGAGCTCAATCTTACCGAAGGTGAGCAGTATAAATTTGGCAATGTCAATTTTATGGGTACGCCCAACTACGATACCGACAAGCTTCGTAAGCAAGTGGCATTTAAGCCAGGTGAGCGTTATTCACAACGTCAAATGACGACAACCTTACAAAATCTAGGCACATTGTATGGTAACGATGGCTACTATTTTGCCCAAATCCGCCCAGTGCCGCGTATCAATGAAGATACTCGCACGGTAGATGTCGATTTCTTTATTGACCCTGTGCGCCCTGTGTATGTTCGCCGTATCAATTTTACCGGTAACAATAAAACCGCAGATGAAGTATTGCGCCGAGAAATGCGCCAAATGGAAGGCGCATTGGCCGCCAATGAAAAAATCGATTTGTCGCGCACGCGTTTGATGCGTACAGGCTTCTTCAAAACTGTCAACATGGATGTCAAACCTGTCCCTAACACCCCCGATCAGGTGGATATCAATGTCGCAGTAGAGGAGCAACCATCAGGGACTAGTACCATTGCGGCTGGTTATTCACAAAGTGGTGGTATCACTTTCCAAGCAGGTTTAAGTCAATCCAACTTTTTGGGTACAGGTAATCAGGTCAATATTTCGTTATCGCGTTCTCAGACGTTAGATAGTTATAATTTGGGCTATACCAACCCGTACTTTACCCCAGATGGGATATCGCAAAGTGCCAGTATTTATGCCCGCAGAACCAAATATGACAGCAAAAACATTTCAAACTATGTCACCGATTCGTATGGCGGCACCTTAGGTTTTAGCTATCCGATTGATGAAAATAAGAGTTTAAGTGCCGGTCTCACACTTGATAGTACCACAATCAAAGCAGGTGCTTTGTTAGCGGTATCAAACTATCAATACTTAAAAGACGAAGGTGCTCTGCAAGTAGGTTCAGACTCTGATGGCAATGAATCATTCGAATCAGACCCATTTAATACCGCGAGCCTAAATTTAGGCTGGAATATGAACACGCTTGACCGTGGGCGTTTTCCAACCAACGGTATGTCACATAACGTCAATTTGGAACTGGCCTTCGGTGATGCCACTTACCAAAAACTGGTCTATCAAGGAAACTACTATCGCCCATTCCTAAAAAATACCGTACTACGCGGTTATACCAAGTTAGGATATGGTAACGATTTACCTTTCTGGAAAAATTTCTTCGCAGGGGGTTATGGCTCAGTGCGTGGTTATCAGAATGCCACTTTAGGCCCTACCAGTAATCGTTATTACCCAGTGAAAAATAATAGTGGGGTCGATAATTACCCAGAAGAGATTGGCGGTAATGCACTCGCGCAAATGGGTACTGAATTAATCTTGCCGATGCCGTTTAAAGGCGATTGGGCAGACCAAATCCGTCCGGTGTTATTTGTTGAAGGGGCACAAGTGTTTGACACCACCAATAAATATGACCAAAAAGTCACAGTGGGTGGCAATACCGTATCGCTATTAAATGAAAAAGACAATAACATGCGTTTTAGCGCGGGGGCAGGCTTCACTTGGATTACCCCAATTGGTCCAATCTCATTAAGCTATGCTGTTCCGCTTAATGATAAAGATAAAGATAAAGTCGACAATGTACAGTTCGAAATTGGACGTACATTCTAAAAGGTCTATGTATATGAAAATAATCACTCAGTTAGCCACAGCAAGTATTTTAAGTGTATTGGCAATGCCAGTGTTTGCCAATACCGTTGCGGTTTGGAATTCCCAAGTTGCCATCAATAATACTAACATCGCTAAAACCAAAATTGGCGTGGTGCAAGCGGCGGTCAAACCAAAGCAGCAGCAGCTTGATAGCTATAAAGCGACCGTTGAGCGTTTGCAAAAACAATATGCCACGCAAAATACTCAGATGACCCAAGCACAAAAAGATGATTTGCGTAAGCAAATTCAAACCAACCTACAAAACTATGAACAGGTTGCCAGTCAAATCCAGTCCATCATTGATACCAATGAGGCAGAAGTGATGCAGCGAATTCTCCCCAAAATCCAAGCCATTAAAGAAAATATTGTGCGTCAAAAAAATATTGATGTGCTCATTGATAATCGTGATAGAACCGTTAGTTATGTCAAACCTGAATGGGATGTAACGGCAGATTTTACCAAAGCGATTAACGATCAAGTAAAATAATATTTTTTAAGCTTAGAGGTTTTAGCAAAAACGCAATATTCGACTATTGCGTTTTTTATTTTGTGTGTAAAATTAAGGCAAATTTTAAGCAAACGATTGGAGTAATCAAATGGCGTTCACCCTCGCACAAATTTTGGATTTTTTAGCTAGTGACGTCATTGACCAAGGGGATGTGCAAACCGACCAAAATTTGCAGAAACAAATTTCCAAAATTGCTTCCCTTGACGATGCCACCGAAACCGATATCACGTTTATCGCCAATCCTCTATTTGAATCAAAATTGCAAACCACGGGCGCTGGCGCTGTGCTAGTCCCCGCATCTTTGCAGGAAAAAAGCCCAAGCCATAGCGTTGCCATCGTTGTCAAATCACCTTATGCCGCGTATGCCAAACTGACAGCATTGTTTGAACCGACCCAAGCGTATCATCAGACAGTCAACCCTAATTTATCGGATAGTTTGATTCACCCCACTGCCATTTTGGGTAACAATCTGCAATTGGGCGACAATGTGCGTATTGGGGCGTATAGCCAAATCGGTGATAACTGTGTCATTGGTGATGGCGTCAAGATTGATGCCCAAGTCAATATTCAGCCCAATGTCGTGATTGGCGAAGGTAGCTTAATTGCGCCGCACGTGTACATCGGGCATGATTGTGTATTGGGTAAACATGTCAGCTTGCACAGTCATGCCAGCATTGGCAATGACGGGTTTGGCTTTGCTCCTAAAGGCAGTACAGATGAAGCAGGTTGGCAAAAAATTCACCAATTAGGGCGAGTGGTATTGGGTGATCATGTCAGCGTAGGCAGCCATACCTGTATCGATCGCGGCGCGCTGAATGATACGGTTATCGGTAATCATGTCATTATCGATAATTTGGTGCAAATTGCCCACAATGTGCACATTGGTGCTGGCACGGCGATTGCAGCGTGCGTGGGGATTGCTGGCAGCACAGAAATTGGTAAACGCTGCATGATTGGTGGCGCATCAGGTTTTGCAGGTCATATCAAAATTTGTGATGATGTCACGATTACCGGCATGACGATGGTGACCAAATCGATTCACCAACCGGGTGTATATTCTTCAGGCATGCCAGTGATGCCCAATAGTTTATGGAAAAGAGCGTATATTAATTTTAAGCAACTTGGCAAACCAAAAAGTTAATCGTTACGTTTATCCATCAAATAATTTGAGAAAACAACTGTAAACTCAATCTTAAAACCGTTACAATGGTTGTTTTTCACAAATCTATTTTTTTGATAAAGATGATTTAAAAGTATAAAGGATATATCCATGGATTTTGATAAGTTGATTGATGAAGACATCGCAAGCCTTGCACAGATTGGGGTGACATTACCTATCAATGCCGTTGTGTTACGTGATTATCTGCCTCACCGTTATCCTTTTATGCTATTAGACAGAGTCACTGCGGTAAAACCCAATGAGTGGATTACCGGTCTTAAAAACATCACCATTAACGAGCCTTTTTTTAATGGTCACTTTCCTGAAGAGCCTATCATGCCAGGTGTGTTAATGATTGAAGCCATGGCGCAGGTGGCGGGTGTACTGGGTTTTATCAGCAAAAATGTCAAACCAAGAGATGGCTATATTTATCTGTTCGCTGGGGTCGATAAAGTACGTTTTAAACGTCAAGTCATCCCCGGTGACCAGCTTATTTTACGCGCCAAAAAGACCATGGAGCGTCACAGTATCTATAAATTTAGTTGCACAGCGTGCGTGGGCGATGAGTTGGCAGCCAGTGCAGAAATCACCATTGCAGAGCAGCGTACCCAATATCACCAGTCATGACTTTAACCTCATTTTTATATGGCTTGAATAAGGCGCGTTTTTAATAAGCTGTATCGATAAAATCTGTTTAAGTTAAGCAAAATCCTTGATAAAAATGGCATACTTTAGTAAAAATGCTATAATGTCGTTTTTATTTTAACCTGCTGTTTATAGTTAGCTTTGCCTATGGTTTTAGCTAAACCTGTATTTTTAGTTCTTCTTGAATAGTGGGCTGGTATAAGGATTTTTCATGACGATTCACCCAACGGCGATTATTGATGCCACTGCAACGATACACCCGTCGGTCAAGATAGGGCCGTATTGTATTATTGGTGAACATGTCACAATTGGGGCACAGACCGTGCTTCACCCCCATGTCGTCATTAGCAAGTTTACCCGTATCGGTGAGCGTAACCAGATTTTTCAATTCGCTAGCATCGGCGAAGATTGCCAAGATCTCAAATACCAAGGCGAGGAGACGTGGCTAGAAATTGGCGATGACAATCGCATTCGCGAAGCCTGTAGCATTCATCGCGGCACGGTACAAGATAAAGGCATCACACGCGTTGGTAGCCGTAATCTGTTTATGGTCAATACCCATATTGCGCATGATTGCGTGATTGGGAGCGACAACATTGTGGCTAATAACGTGGGGATTGCAGGGCATGTCCGCATTGGTAACCATGTGATTGTTGGTGGTAATTCAGGTATTCACCAATTTTGTAGCATTGATGATTATAGTTTGATTGGTGGCGCCAGCTTGATTTTAAAAGATGTTGCGGCTTTTAACATGGTATCGGGTAACCCTGCCAAAAGCCATGGTCTTAATATCGAAGGCATGCGCCGTAAAGGTTGGTCAAAGCAGACTATTGATTATCTGCGACAAGCTTATCGGGTGATTTTCCGTTCAGGACTGACCAAGGAAGAAGCCATTGTAGCAGTGACCGAGCAGCTATTACCCCAAGAACCTTTGGTACAATTGCTATTGGATTCCCTGATTCATAGCGAACGTGGTTTAGTCAGATAACGTGGTTTAGTCAGATAACGTGGTAAGATAAGGTAGTAAGGAAAGATAGCGTTGCTATTTAGCGTATCCACAGCAGCTTATAAAAAGTAAAAAAGAGCCAAATCGGCTCTTTTTTTATGTGTTTTTAGGTCAAATGCAAATCAGGTTTTGGTAAGTTTTGCTGCTGATAAAAAGTATCGACAAACGCATCAAACTTATCATCTTCAATAGACTGACGAATATCTGCCATCAAGCGCTGATAGTAACGTAAATTGTGTATGGTGCCCAACTGTGCCGATAGCATTTCATTGCACTTGAACAAATGATGCAAATAGGCGCGGCTAAAATTCTGACAAGTATAACAATCACACGCACTATCAAGCGGACTTTGGTCAAAACGGTGCACCGCATTTTTAATTTTAACGGCGCCAAAAGTGGTGAAATAATGACCGTTTCGTGCATTACGTGTTGGCATCACGCAATCAAACATATCAACACCGCGGCGTACCGCTTCCACGATATCTTCAGGCTTACCCACGCCCATCAGGTATCTAGGCTTGTCGGCGGGCATATCATCGGGTAAGTAATCAAGCACCGCCATCATTTCTTCTTTTGGCTCACCGACTGACAGTCCACCAATGGCATAACCATCAAAGCCAATAGCGAGCAACCCTTCTAGGGACTTTTCGCGAAGGTTGCGATACATACTGCCTTGGATGATACCAAACAAAGCATTCTTGTTACCCAGTTTTTCATGCTCATTTTTACAGCGCTCGCCCCAACGCAGTGATAGTTCAAGCGATGTATCCGCTTCGCTAGGCGTCGCAGGGTAAGGCGTGCATTCATCAAACTGCATGACGATGTCTGAGTTCAGTGAATATTGAATTTGCATCGATATTTCGGGAGATAAAAACACCTTTGCGCCATCAATAGGCGAGCGAAAATGCACACCTTCCTCGACGATTTTACGCATTGCACCAAGGCTGAAGACTTGAAAACCGCCCGAATCGGTTAAAATCGGTTTGTTCCAACCGATAAAGTCATGTAAGCCGCCAAATTTGTCAATGACATCGGTCGTTGGGCGCAGCCACAAATGAAAGGTATTGCCCAAGATGATTTCGGCGCCGATTTCGTGGATATCGCGCGGCAGCATGCCTTTGACGGTGCCATAAGTACCGACAGGCATAAAGGCAGGGGTTTGCACATCGCCATGAGCGAGATGAACCGTACCACGGCGAGCACGGCTCTCGCCTGTAGCGTTTTTATGTAAGGTAAATTGCATAATCTAAAGTTTCTGTAACAGGTTTTTTAAAAAGTTAAAATCATAAAAGGTTGAAATTATACCATTTTTTCCAACAACATCGCATCACCGTAACTAAAGAAACGATATCGTTGCTCGATGGCGTGCTGATAAGCCTGTTTGATGGGCTCACTGCCTGCAAACGCTGACACCAGCATCAATAGCGTGGATTTTGGCAAATGAAAATTGGTGATGAGCTTATCAATCACCCCAAATCTAAATGACGGATAAATAAAAATATCGGTGTCACCTGACCAAGCCGATAGCATTGGGTTTTCAAAACTGGCGGTTTTTTGAAACGCCGTTTCTAATACCCGTGTCACCGTGGTACCGACTGCAATCACTTGCCCGCCACGGGCTTTAGTTTGGTTAATCAAATCAGCAGTCGCTTGGGGCAACTCGGCATATTCTGAGTGCATTTTATGGCGCAAAATATCCTCTGTCTTGACAGGGGCAAATGTGCCTGCGCCGACATGCAAGGTGACAAAGGCGGTATTGATGCCTTTGGACTTGAAGGCAGCCAATACGTTATCATCAAAATGCAGGCTTGCCGTCGGTGCGGCTACGCTGGCAAGTTTGGCTGGGTCATGAAATACCGTTTGATAACGGGTTTCGTCATTGTCATCGGCATGGCGCTCAAAATAGGGCGGAATCGGCAGTTCACCATAGTGTTCAAGCACAGGCAATATCGGTTGGTCAAACGCTAGCAAAAATAAATTGTCCTCACGCCCCATTACTGTGGCATGAATGTTACCATCGGCAAGGCTCAACGTTTGCCCCTCTTTTGGGCTGCGGCTGGCGCGTACATGACACAAAGCGGTGTGCTTTTGGTTGCTACTAGCATCATCGGGCAAAATACGCTCGACCAATACTTCGACCGCGCCGCCACTGGCTTTTTGCCCAAACAGCCTTGCTTTCATGACCTTGGTGTCATTAAACACCACCAAGTCACCAGCGTTTAACAACTCTGGCAAATCCACAAATTGTTGGTCTTTGGGCTGACCATGGGCAGGTAAATACAGCAATCGAGATGCGGAGCGCACCGGTAACGGATAGCGGGCAATGAGTTCATCGGGCAGTTGATAATCAAAATCATCTAAAGTTAAAGGCATTTATGGGTTACTCGGTGATAGCAGAATCTTTGGCAAGGTGGACATTGGCTTTAGGAAATGGGCGGATTTTATCGGCGTCTGACCAAGCTTTGACCCAGTCATTAGGTGGCATATTGATATCTTTATAATCCAATGCGCTGAGCACTTGCTCAGTCGGCAAAACCTTGCCAGTCACGATGTTGGTGATACCGGTGCGCAGCAGCGCAGAGCAAGTCGGCTGACCTTTGACCCACATGCTTTGTTCAATATAAAACCAGCGCTCATCAACAGCTATCAGTCGGGTTTTGATGGTGACCTTATCAAATAAACGAACACGCTTACGATATTGGATGGTGCTACCAGCGACCACCAGCCCCCAGCGGTGTTTGAATAATTTTTTGGCAAGCCCTGAGCGAATGGCAAGATCGTTTCGCCCCAAATCAAACAGGGTAAAAATACGCCCGTTGTTCATTTCAAAAAAATGGTCAATGTCGTTGATATTAGCGGTCAAGGTGATTTCGCTGGTATCGGTTAATTGAAGCGAATGACCTTGTTTTTGTTTAATCACGCTTTTGATGGCATGGGTGCCCAGTCGTAAAAAAGGATACATGGTTGTTCTCAATCTAAATTTGTGCCACATTATAGGTAAATCGCGCTTGTTTAGCAAAATTTGTCACTATCATTACCCGACAAGTCACTATAATTACCCTACAAAAGGAAAGCAAATGACCAATCAATCACAGGTAGCAGCGCAACCCTTATCAGCGGACGCTAAAAAAGTATTAGATTTTTGGTTGCAGGAAAATACTAAGCCATTTTGGTTTGCCAAAGATGAGGATTTTGATAAAACGGTAACGGCTAAATTTTTAGCCACACTTGAGCAAGCCAAACGAGGCGAGTTATGGGATTGGCGAGCCAGTACAAAAGGGCGACTGGCGGAAATCATTGTATTGGACCAGTTTTCGCGCAATATTTTTCGAGATTCTTCACAAGCTTTTGCCCAAGATGGCATGGCGTTAGTATTGGCACAAGAAATCGTCAAACAGCCAGATTTTGACAAGTTAAATCAAGACGAACGCAATTTTGCTTTAATGCCTTTTATGCATTCGGAATCGGCAAACATTCATCAGCAGGCGTTGCCACTGTTTAAAAAATACGCCAGTGCCGATACGTTAGCGTTTGAATATAAGCATCAAGCCATTATTGAAAGATTTGGGCGTTATCCGCACCGCAATGCGATTTTGGGTAGACAATCCAGTGATGAGGAAATCGCCTTTTTACAACAACCCAACTCATCATTTTAACTTTTACTAAGTTGTTGCTGGGTCGCCCAATCAATATGTTCTTGTGTGTTTTCGCTTAGCATGGGGCGTTTTTGTTGCAGTTTGTCAATAATTGCTTGGCTAAATGGTGCATTGCCCAAGGCTACTGCCACATTGCGCATAAAGTTGTCGTAGCCCGTGCGGCGAATTGGCGAGCCTTCAGTTTTTGTCAAAAAATCCTGTGCATCCCACGCCCATAACTCAAGCAGTGACACCTCATCTAAACGGTGACGGGGATTAAAATCCTCAATCGTCGCTAATCTGGCAAATTTATTCCAAGGACAAATCAACTGACAATCATCACAGCCAAAAATACGATTGCCAATTTTGGGGCGAAGTTCTACAGGGATTTTGCCATCTAGTTCAATGGTTAAATACGAAATACACCGCCGTGCATCGACATCATAATGCCCGGTGGGTGTTTTGCGGATGGCATGGGTAGGGCAGACATGAATACAAGCACGGCAACTGCCACAATGCGATAATGTGGTTTCGATTTGCTTTTTATCCTCTGCCAAAGGCAAGCTGGTGAATAATTCCCCCAACACAAAAAATGACCCCGCTTGTGGATGAATCAGCAAGGTGTGTTTGCCTGTCCAGCCCAAACCTGCTTGCTCAGCCAACGCGCGCTCAAATATAGGCGCGGAGTCGCTAAAGGGGCGAAATACAAAGTCGTTGGCATATTGCGGATAATCGGTGGTTAGTTTGTCTTGAATCAGTCTGGCTAGGGTTTTTAGTAACCCTCGCATGGTTTTATGATAATCACGTCCTCGAGCATAGCGGGCAATAATCGCTGAGTTTGGGCGCTCGTTGTCTGGCACACTGCGTTTAGGCGGCGGCGTGACCAAATAATCTAAACGCACGCTAATGATACTTTGCGTCTTGTCAACTAACAGGGCAGGGTTAGCACGTTTATCATGATTGTCTTCAAAAAACAGCATATCGCCATGTTTACCTTGTGCTAGCCAGGTTTGCAAGGCATCAAGCTGTTTGCTAAAGATGGGATTGGCGGGATGCACAAAGCCACAATCAGCAAACCCCAACGCCTTGGCTTGCGCCTTTATCCAGCCCTTGAGTGCATTGAGTTCATTTGTAGTGTCCAACATGCCAACAACCAAATAAAATTAAAATGCTATTATAGCAAAATAAACACCTACAACATCATTGGATCATCTTATGCAAAGTAATGCACAGACGGATAAAAATACTGTGATGCAAAACGCCATTGCCTTATATAGCCCCAAACAAATTTATGACATTGAAAAAAACTGGTTTAGCAAAAATGACAGTTTTGCCTTGATGCAACAAGCTGCATGGCAACTTGCACACATCATCAAGCAGGAAAGTAGCAATCAAAAAAGCAGTCACCCTCAAAAATCGGTATTGGTAGTGGCAGGCGCGGGTAATAATGGCGGCGATGCTTGGTTGGTGGCGCATTATGTCAACCAGCTTTGCCCACATTGGTCAGTTACCCTAGTACAAGTCGCAGCGCCTACCACCCTCGACAGCCAAACAGCAAAGCACCTGTATCAGTCAAACGGTGCAAATGCGCCAAAATATCTGACGTTGACAGCATTTTTACAGCCATTCTATGAGCTTGGTTTAAGCTATCATTATGATGTGGTGATTGATGGGTTGTTGGGGATTGGACTCGATGGCAAGCCTAGCGCTGATTATCAGACAATCATCAATTGGATTAATCAATACCGCAAGCAAGTTCACCCTTGTCAAGTCATCAGCATCGATGTACCCAGCGGACTTAATGCCGCTACGGGCGAAGTATATGATGATACGGCGGTTAAGGCAGATAAGACACTTTGTCTAATCGGGCGAAAAGTCGGACTGCATATGGGGGATAGTAAAGATTATGTTGGCACTGTGATTGATGTGCCTTTGCTCCCTGTTGAGCAATCGGGCATCTTGTTACACACGAATCTACCTAACTTGCCACAACGTCATCAGGTGAGCCATAAAGGTACGTATGGTCATGTACTCATTATCGGTGGCAATCGGTCACAGGATGGGCATGGCATGGCAGGGGCGGCGATATTAGCCGCCAGTGCAGCATTGAGTAGTGGTGCAGGCAAAGTCACTGTTGCTTGTCATCGTGATTTTCATCCAGCCATTGTCACCGCTTTGCCCAATGCCATGACCGCGGATTTACACCATATCGCTAGCATCATCGAGCTGATTAACGCGGTGGATGTGGTTGCCATCGGCATGGGTCTGGGTAGAGATAAAGTAACGCTGGATTTATTTGACCAGTATCTTACGGCCATCAAACAATCAGAAAAGCGATGTGTTATTGACGCCGATGGTTTATACCATTTGGCAGATTGGGCAGGTACGAGTGACGGTTTAAATACTCCCATTCAACCACGATTGGGACAGTCAAACCAACGGTTTTACCTAACGCCGCATTCAGCGGAAGCAGGACGTTTGCTCAATCAACCCTATGCCGACATTGATCGAGACAAAATCAGCGCGATTCGGGCATTAGCTCACCACTATGGGGGCAATTGGCTTATCAAAGGGGCACAAACAATTGTGCTTGAACGTGCCAGTCTTGAGGGTGACAGTTTTGAACGAGACTGTATTGATATCTGCGGCTTGGGCAATGCCGGTATGGCAACGGCTGGCATGGGCGACTGCTTGGCAGGTCTGATGGCGGGCTTATTGGGGCAAGCAATTGCGGCACCCATGCGAACCGCCGTGCTCATACATGCCAAAGCAGGTGATACGTTAGCAGAAAAAATGGGTGAATATGCGTTGCAAGCCAATCACATGGCATCGGCAATCGGTGACATCATCCATCAAATCACGCAAGATTAAAATCACGGCAGGTTAAGAAGGTTCGATAGAAAAAAGGTGAGAATTCACTCACCTTTAACCTTTACACCCCTTTAATTTTTAAGTGAATGCTAATTTTAATTGAATGCTAAAGTCATATAGCACGCCAAGTTATTTACAGTATTGGCTCACTGTTTGCGCGACTTGCTGACGGCGTAGCTCAATTTCACGACCATCTAAATATTTACGTTCACCTTTATTATCCATCTCATAGACGCGCCCGCCTTGATTTAAGTTGGCAAGGGTACTTTGTAAGGCTTTGCAGCGCTCCGCATCTTGCTGTTTTTTGAGTTGCTGATTTTGTGCTTCAAGCTCAGCAGCGCGTTTTTGATCGGCTGTCAGTGTTGGTGATACACCTGAAGCAGCACCTGTGCTATTGCCAGCGGTTGCAGGTGCACGACTACTAGGCCCAAGTTCACGGGTATTAACCACTTGCACTTGTCGCAAATTAACACCATTGGTCGGCGCATATTGGCTATAATGCGGCACACCATTTTTGTCAGTCCACTTGTAATAAGTTGCTGCATTTGAACTCGCCATAACGAATGGTGATAACATGAGTGATAACAAAAACAGTGGCTTTAACATTGTTTTTCCTGTGCAAGAAACGAGAAAATTATGCGATAGCCTATCACAGCTTGATAGCTTTTAGCAGTAAATTTCGACAGGATAATCGTTTAATTTCCTAAAGGTAATTTTCTAAAAACGACTGGCTCAATCAGTCCGAGATTTTAAAGTTTATTAAGCTTTAAAACCAAGCCTTAAAACGAATTCATTTATCTATAACTAAAAGTTATAAATTCTAGTAGCTTTTTTTTATTGACAAGTGTTAAAAAAACTCACATCATAAGTCCTCTACTGGTCGTTAGTAACAATTATCGTTGGTTACTAATTGGTAAAATCTAAGCTAATTGGCGCTATCCGCTGATTAGGCTCTCCAATTGGATGAGAGCATTTTTTACCGTTGTTGTTGTTTATGAATCTAAACAAAAGAATCTAACAACCCTGACTTATCGGTCAACAAAGACAAAAAGTAGCCATCAATTTATACATTACGTAATTTTCGTGATGCTTTCTTTTTTGGTTATCATGCTTTTTGCCCTCGTCTGATTTGTTCACTGTTACCTTATGGCAGTGTTGAAGATTCTTGCTAATCATTTAGCAATTTTTATCTGAAACAACTTCCCAGTATCATTTTTGAAGACGACCATAAAAGGTGATGACAGTGACTCAAACTACCCAAGCTCCCAATATGACGGGAGAAAACCAAACGGCTCACGCTGCACCCAATTTTGACAAAAAAACCGCCAAAGCCTCAGCAGGTGAACCTGTCATGATGTCTGGTGCAGAAATGCTGGTGCAAGCGCTAATTGACGAAGGTGTAGAATACATTTTTGGCTATCCAGGTGGCGCCGTGTTGCATATTTATGATGCGTTGTTCAAACAAGATAGCATTGAGCACATCCTCGTGCGTCACGAACAAGCAGCGGGTCATATGGCAGATGCTTATTCCCGTGTGACAGGTCAAACCGGGGTAGTATTAGCCACATCAGGTCCAGGCGCCACCAATACGGTTACCGCCATCGCTACCGCGTTTATGGATTCCATTCCGATGGTTATCATCTCAGGTCAGGTGCCTTCAAGCCTCATCGGTGATGATGCGTTCCAAGAAACTGATATGATTGGTGTGTCACGTCCTGTCGTCAAACACAGTTTTCAAGTACGTCATGCCAGCGAAATCCCAGAAATCGTGCGCAAAGCATTTTATATCGCAAGCTCTGGTCGTCCAGGCCCTGTGGTGATTGATGTTCCCAAAGATAAAACTGCGCCTAACGAAAAATTCCCTTATCATTTCCCTGAGTCGGTCAGTATGCGTTCTTACCAACCATCGGTTCGCGGTCATTCAGGACAAATTCGTAAAGCCATCGAAACTTTAATTGCAGCCAAACGCCCTGTTTTATATTCAGGTGGTGGCGTGATTGCGTCAAACGCAAGTGCAGAATTAACCGCATTAGCCCGTTTACTGAATTTACCTGTGACCAATACTTTGATGGGTTTGGGCGCTTATCCAGGTTCGGATAAACAGTTTTTAGGTATGCTTGGGATGCATGGGACGTATGAAGCCAATATGACCATGCACAATTCAGATGTGATTTTGGCTGTGGGTGCGCGTTTTGATGACCGTGTGACCAACAATACGCAAAAATTCTGTCCAAACGCTAAAATTATCCATATTGATATCGACCCTGCGTCAATCTCAAAAACCATTAACGCACATATCCCGATCGTCGGTGATGTAAAAAATGTGCTAAGTGATATGCTCGCCGTATTAACAGAAAATAACGCACAGCTTGACCAAGCCGCGCTAAATGATTGGTGGGCGCAAATCAATGAATGGCGTAAACGTCATGGTCTACGCTACGACAAAGATGACAGCAATGGCATGAAGCCCCAGCACGTTGTTGAGCGCTTATATGAGTTAACTCATGGTAAAGCTATCATCACCTCTGATGTGGGTCAACACCAAATGTTTGCCGCCCTATACTATAAATACGATGAGCCCCGTCAATGGTTAAACTCAGGTGGGTTAGGCACCATGGGGGTAGGGTTGCCTTATGCAATGGCAGCCAAACTTGCTAATCCAGAGCGTGATGTGGTCTGTATCACAGGTGAAGGCTCAATTCAGATGAATATCCAAGAGCTATCAACTTGCCTACAATATAACTTACCCGTGAAGATTTTAAATCTTAACAACGCCCAGTTGGGTATGGTCAAACAATGGCAAGACATGATTTATGAAGGTCGCCATTCGCACTCTTATATGGATTCATTACCAGATTTTGTCAAACTTGCAGAAGCTTACGGTCATGTCGGTATCCAAATCACCGACCCAGCCAAACTTGATGAACAACTTGCTTATGCTTTATCACTCAAAGATCGATTGGTATTTATCGATGTGCTCGTCGATAAAAACGAGCATGTTTATCCAATGCAATTAGCAGGTCAGTCAATGCGTGATATGTGGTTAGCCAAAGGGGAGCGTACCTAATGAAACATTTAATTTCTGTCTTAATGGAAAATGAATCAGGGTCACTGTCTCGTGTGGTTGGCTTGTTTTCACAACGTGGCTACAACATCGAGACATTGAACGTCGCCCCAACCGATGACCCGACTTTATCGCGTTTGACCTTGACCACAGATACCGATCAAAATAAGATTGAGCAAATGACCAAACAGTTGCACAAGCTGATTGAAATCGTTAAAGTAACCACGCTGACCGATACTGTACATATTGAGCGCGAACTCATGCTGATCAAAGTACGCGCCACGGGCAGCAACCGCGAAGAAGTGAAGCGCTGTGCGGATATCTTCCGTGCAAGTATTGTTGATATCACGCCCAATGTCTATACCATTCAAATTGTCGGTGACACCGCAAAATTGGACGGCTTTATCGAATTGATGGGACGTGAACGCATTTTAGAGGTGGTACGTTCTGGTGTTATTGGTATCGCTCGGGGTGAAAAAATCCTCAGCGTCTAAATTTACCAACCTTTTAATCTTTTAATAGTAGTTGTTTTTTACACAAGGAAATAGTTATGAACATTTTTTATGATAAAGATTGTGATCTATCAATCATCCAAGGCAAAAAAGTTGCGATTATCGGCTATGGCTCACAAGGTCACGCCCACGCATTAAACCTAAAAGACAGTGGTGTTGATGTCACCGTAGGGCTTCGTAAAGATTCATCATCTTGGAAAAAAGCAGAAAATGCCGGTCTAAAAGTGGCTGAAGTAGAAGAAGCCGTCAAGCAAGCTGACTTAGTCATGATTTTGACCCCTGATGAATTCCAAAAACAACTCTACAATGACGTGATTGAGCCAAACATCAAACAAGGCGCCACGCTTGCATTTGCCCATGGCTTCTCAATCCATTACAACCAAGTGGTACCACGCAAAGACCTAGATGTCATCATGATTGCGCCAAAAGCACCGGGTCATACCGTGCGTAACGAATTTGCCACAGGCGGCGGTATTCCTGACTTAATCGCCGTTTACCAAGATGCGTCTGGTCAAGCCAAACAAGTGGCGTTATCTTACGCGATGGGCATCGGCGGCGGTCGTTCAGGTATCATCGAGACAACGTTTAAAGACGAAACTGAAACTGACCTATTTGGTGAGCAAGCGGTACTGTGTGGTGGTGCGGTTGAGCTGGTCAAAATGGGCTTTGAAACCTTGGTTGAAGCAGGTTATGCCCCAGAAATGGCTTACTTTGAATGTCTGCACGAATTAAAATTGATTGTAGACTTGATGTACCAAGGCGGTATTGCTGATATGAACTACTCAATCAGTAACAACGCAGAATACGGTGAATACGTAACAGGTCTAGAAGTTATTAACGACCAATCACGTGAAGCGATGCGTAATGCCCTAAAACGTATTCAATCAGGCGAATATGCAAAAATGTTTATCGCTGAAGGTATGTCAAATTATCCATCAATGACAGCGCGCCGCCGTCAAACCGCTGAGCACGAAATCGAAAAAACAGGTGCCAAACTTCGCGGTATGATGCCTTGGATTACCTCAAGCAAAATCATCGACAAAGAGAAAAACTAGTTCTTCACCCCGTTAGTTTTGCCGATGGCATCATGCCCAATTGGTAAAAACAATAAAATGACAATAACCCTGCGCTGTGTAAAGTTACATAGACAGGGTTTTTTAGTATAAAATAATGGGCATCGATATAAAGTTTATGAGATTTGTTTTGAATATAGCGTCTGTTTGGCAGTTGTCCACTGCAACTTTGTTACACACTTTTAGCGGCATAAGTTCTTTGCCTGCATTGGCAAATCCTTTGAATCACCTGATGGGGGATAGCTATACGTTAAATTGGCAAGCAATTTATCTGGTCGGTACGCTAATTGTCGCGCTACTGATTGCGTATGAATCCATTGTTTTGAAGAAAAACTTAGGAAAACTGCCGAAATCGACGTTATTTAGCGTGAGCTCCATATTAGAAACTGTGTGGCTCATGGTATCTGTCGTAGCCATATATTATGGCGGATTTAGTAGCATTGCCAAAGTCGTGCCATTTGCCTATATTTTGTATAGCATATTTGGTTGGATTTATGGGTTTTATCTACTTAAAGATCAGGCGGGCGATATTAAAGATGTCGATGACATGAGTATGCCCATCAAATACATGGACTACAGCCTATCATTTTCACTGGTGATTACTGTGACTAGTATTGCGATATTTATCAACATGTTGATGAACGGTGTAATCGCCTTTAATCTAGCTTAATAACGTCAATTTAAATCCCTTGTTAATTGTAACTTTGTGGTAAAAAATTCAAAAAATAGTAGGTGAAACGCTAAAACTAGGCTATACTGTCATTATTCGCTAAAATACACTTAACAAACTTTTGGCGATGACAATTTATAACACCCTGTATTTACCTAGGTAATTGCAAGCGTTATAGATAACATAGTTAATTTTTAATGTAGGATTTTTTATGTCAGATAAAGCTACTGGTACTGTAAAATGGTTCAATGAGAGCAAAGGCTTCGGCTTCATCGCTCAAGACAATGGCGGTCAAGACGTTTTTGCTCATTACAGTGCAATCCAAGGTTCAGGTTTTAAAACACTTAAAGAAGGTCAACGTGTGAGCTTCGTATTGAGCCAAGGTCAAAAAGGCCCACAAGCCGAACAAATTGAAGCACAATAATAATAACTACAAGCTTAATTGTTTGTTTATTAACTGCTTATCTTAATTAGCTTGCAATAAAGAAAAACAACCAGACGATAGGTTGTTTTTTTTATGCGCGTTTGTTTTGTGTTTAATGTTTATATCAAGCACAAGACATTGTATGTTGAATATTTAGTTAAAAAATTTCCCTAATTATTTTAGTTATGATATATTCGAAAAATTCAAGAATTTTTGATGTTTTCCAACCATTTTTTTATGACTTAAAATTCATAGGATTTTCTTGATTTGTTGGGTAAGTTATCGCAACATATATTATTAACGAAGATGATGGGTATTGTGAGTATTCACAGTATAAGTATTCTTTTTAGCTTGCTAAGTTGGCTCACCAAGCTTTAAGTTAAGAAGAATAGGATGTTTATTTTATCATGACTGGGGATACTTGGATTTATCCTCCTTTTTTAATTCATATAACAAACGAGGAACGTATGAAAGCATTAGTTGCTGTTAAACGTGTAGTTGACTATAACGTAAAAGTTCGTGTAAAAGCGGACAACACTGGTGTTGACTTAACCAATGTTAAAATGTCTATAAACCCATTTGATGAGATTGCTGTGGAAGAAGCTGTACGCCTAAAAGAAGCGGGCGTGGTCTCTGAAATTGTTGTTGTATCTATCGGACCTAAAGAAGCACAAGAACAAATCCGTGGTGCAATGGCACTGGGTGCAGATCGTGGTATTTTAGTTGAAACTACCGACACTGTGCATCCACTACAAGTGGCAAAAATTTTAAAAGCGATTGCACAAGCTGAAGCGCCTGACATCATTTTACTAGGCAAACAAGCGATTGATTATGACAACAACCAAACAGGTCAAATGCTAGCGGCATTGATGGATGTGGGTCAAGCAACCTTTGCATCACAAATAAAAGTCGACGGTAGCAGTGTCACCGTAACACGTGAAGTCGATGGCGGCTTACAAACCGTTCAGTTATCATTGCCCGCGGTCATCACTACTGACTTACGGTTAAATGAACCACGTTATGCCAAACTGCCTAACATCATGAAAGCGAAGAAAAAACCATTAGAAGAGAAAAAACCAGAAGATTATGGTGTTTCTACCGCTACTAACATTCAAATCGTAAAAGTAACGCCACCTGCAGAGCGTAAAGCGGGTGTTAAAGTTAAATCGGTTGACGAGTTAGTCGATAAATTAAGAAACGAAGCTAAAGTTATCTAATCATTTAACTACCTTCAATTTAATTCGTCATTTAACGATAGCGATTATCAAATATTAAGGAAAATCTCATGGCAATTTTAGTATATGCAGAACATGATAATAAAGAGCTGAAAAAAGCAACACTCAACACCGTAACGGCAGCAAGCAAAATCGGTGGCGATATCGTTGTATTAGTTGCAGGTCTTGGCTGTGAAGCCGTGGCAGAACAAGCCGCTAAAGTAGCAGGTGTTTCAAAGGTGCTTTGCGCAAGTAACGCTGCTTTTGAACATCAGTTGGCTGAAAACGTCGCTAAACTCGTCGTATCGCTTGCAGGTGATTATAGCCATATCGTTGTGCCAGCGACAACAACAGGTAAAAACTTCTTACCACGCGTTGCCGCTTTGTTAGACGTAAATATGCTAACTGATGTAACCGCTGTGATTGATGCAGAGACATTTGAGCGTCCAATCTACGCAGGCAATGCCGTTGCAACTGTTAAAGATACTGAAAGCAAAAAAGTCATCACAGTTCGTACCACCGCATTTGATGCAGCCGCAGCAGAAGGCGGCGCAGCCAGCATAGAACAAGTAAGTGCAGGCGAAGATACGGGCAAATCAAAATTTGTCGGTGAAGAGCTGGCAAAATCTGATCGTCCAGAATTAACTGCTGCAGAAATTGTTGTGTCAGGTGGCCGTGCATTAGCCAGCGGTGAAAACTTTACCAAATATATTGAGCCACTCGCTGATAAACTAGGCGCTGCGATGGGTGCATCACGTGCCGCAGTTGACGCAGGTTATGTGCCAAACGACCTACAAGTGGGTCAAACGGGTAAAATTGTCGCGCCAAACCTATATATCGCCGCAGGTATCTCAGGTGCCATTCAGCATTTGGCAGGTATGAAAGATTCAAAAGTTATCGTTGCTATCAACAATGACCCAGAAGCGCCTATCTCTCAAGTGGCTGATTATTTCCTAGAAGGTGATATTTTTACAGTCTTGCCAGAACTAACTAGCAAATTGTAATTGCCGCTATCATAAGCTACCAAGCGATAAATATATAGGCGATAAATATAAAAAAACCTCATGCTCTTTGAGGTTTTTTTATTTGCTATTTACGCGCTAAGCAGTGACTTAATTGTCGCTAAAAGTATATTGATTGTTGTATAGCGACTAGGTAATATAATAAAAATTATGGGATTTTATTGATAGCAAATTTTTTGGGAATAAATTGTGAAAATGGATTTAAAAAAATTCCGTACAGAGATGCAGCAGCGGCTTAGCGAGCAGCAACTAGACGATGTAAAAGTACGTCCCTTTATCTGTTCAGGGTCGCCCCTTAATTGCAAAATCATGATGGTCGGCTACAATCCTGCTCGCGAAGTTAATTTAGACGTGTTCGATGCCGATATTTGGAATGATGACATGGGGTTTGACCGTGAATCGTTTGCTGAGCATTATGACATCGCTAGTTACAATGATGATTTACAGTGGAATCGCAACCATATATTTCAGCAAAATTTGATTGATGAAATCTCAAATCATCCTGTGATTGAAACTTATCTTTATAGTGTTATCACCGCCAAAAAGACTTTACTAAGCCCCCAGCATAAACATACCCATGTATTTGATTGGCTATATAGTATTTTAAAACCTGTCTTAGTCATTACCCAAAATATTGATGTAATTAAATATTTTGAACGAGAAGCCAATAAAACTCTCGTGAGAAATACTTTTAATGCCATTATTTATCGCGATTTACACTGTGTGATTTTGCCCATTAGTCATTTATCCAAAAAATGGAATGACACCGAAATGTATCATTTGAAAGCAGAAATTGATGAGCTGTTTAATTTAATTGATGTATAGACAATTATTTGTCATTGACAAATGAATAGCGCAATAAAAAAAGCTTAATAGTATTATCTATTAAGCTTTTATGGTTAAAGTCTAGCGGTAAAGTTACAACCACCCTGCCTTTTTAAAGCGATAGTAAAGCGTGAAACAAATGGTCAAAATAAATGCCAACAAAATATAGTAGGCATAATGCATTTTTAGTTCAGGCATATTGTCAAAGTTCATCCCATAAATCCCTGCCACGGCGGTTGGAACCGCGAGTATACCTGCCCAAGCGGCAAGTTTTCGTACCACCTCATTCTGACCCATATTCACCACTGCCATGTAAGTATCCATGGCAACACTGAGCATTTCGTTGAGTCCATTGACCGCATCGAGCGCACGCAGTAGATGGTCATTGACGTCGCGAAAATACGGTTTGGCTTGGCTAGGAAAACTTGGAATCAAATCAGTCTTTTTATGATTGATAAAAAAATTACAGATATCTTGTACGGGCAAGATGACAGCGCGCATATGTACGAGCTGTGATTTTAATTCATACAAATTGCGTAGTGTGTGCTTGTTAAAGTTTTCAGAGAAAATTTCCCGTTCTTGCTCACGCAAATAACGCCCTAATTTTTCAGTGATAGGTAAATAGTTATCGACGATAAAGTCTAGGATGGCGTGCAGCACAAAGATGGGTCCAAGGCGCAATTTTTCTGGTCGGCGATGACAAAAATCTCGCACACTTTGGTAGCTATGAGAGGCACCTTGACGAATAGTGATGATATATTGCTTGCCCATAAAGATGGCCGTAGTGCCATAACGAATGGTATTTTCGGTCAATTTGGCGGTTCGTACCACCACGAACACACTATCATTACCATAGCTTTCAACTTTGGCGCGTTGATGTTCAGCAAAAGCATCTTCGATGGCAAGTTCGTGCAAGTCAAATGCCTCTTGAACTTCTCGAATGGTTTCGATACTTGGGTCATGCAGTCCTACCCAAACAAATACGTTGTTGTTGGATAATTCGCGGCGCACATCATCAAGCTCAATCTCGCCGATTTTTTCCCCAGATTTACGAGAGTAGGCAAAGCAGTTGGCAATCTCATTTTTCCCTTTAAAGCGATCTTCGGTGATTTCAGCTTCAGGGTTGTACTCAGGGGGTGGTACATCGGTCGGTGCATAGACTTCGACAGTGCCGTCATCGTCATAATTTTCGCCATAGATATAACTATCATCACCGTGCAAATCGAGTTCTTCATCAGTGATTTCATCATACATGACATCAGCGTTGGCAAGGGTAAAAGAATCCGTCGACATATCATGTGGCGGATTAAGTGTTGAGGCTAACGGCAGAGTGACGTGCTGGGTCGTCTGAGTGGGGTGCTCTAATAAATCGTCGCTGCGTTCAGATAAATTTTTGTTTTGGTGGGGTGGCGTCATAACCAAAAACCTCGCTATCACGATTTGAAAGAGTTGTATCAGATCGAATAAATGTGTCCAGTCGTTATCAAAGTACTCAAAAGGTAGCAACCACAAAACAGCAAGTAAACATCAAAGTAGGCAAATGTGCCTGTGTGTTCTTGCTATTTTGTAATTCTCAGTGATTTTTAAACGAATAAAAAAAGAAGTCATGCATTGACAATGCAATCATACGGCTAAAATTAGATGGATAATGATAACAGTGAAAAATGACAATCTCAAGATAATTATACGTGACAGACCGCTAAAACCTAGTTGAATCTAGTTAACCATGGACTTAGCAACGGTCATTTTTTCAATATCGCCTTAAATAGCATACTGCTGCAGTGTCTCTATATCTACTAACTCTAAGAGGCTCTCATGGCATGCGGCAAGCTTTAGCGGCGGCGCAGCCCCCGCATCCAATGCTTCCACCCAGCGCAGGGCACACACGCACCAAAAATCATTGGGCTGCAGCCCTGGAAAACCAAATTCGGGTAAAGGCGTCACCAAATCATTGCCCTTGGCAACAGAAAATTCCAAGAATTCTCGGGTCATTTTGGCGCAAACCGTGTGTAAGCCGACGTCACCAGCGCCGGTATGACAAAAACCATTTCGATAATAACCTGTTAACGGGTCAAAACAGCAACTCGCTAGTGCGGTACCCAGCACATTGGTTTGGTTTAATTCAGCTTTTGGATGATAGGACATAGTGAGCTCTTTTAATGTTTTGATTGGGCTAGATGGATGATTGGCTAAAGTTGAGAGATAGATGTTGGTAGTTTTTCTAAAGCAGTACTCTGAGTTTTTTGCATAAAATCTCGCTGACAAAATTGCTCGAGTGCCGCTTTGTTTGCCTCAGTGACTGCCTTTTCAAACACCTCAGCCAAACGTAATTTTAAATACCCTAAGGCAATGCCAAAAAAGATTTGGCTTAACGCATCGCTTTGTGCATCGAGCTGTGGTGCATTGGGGAGTAAATTAGACAATAGACTGGTCGAGCGCTCAATAAATGGATGAGGGGTAGCACGTGATGGCTGAAAGCGCTCGGTAGCAAAGGCGCGAACAGTTTGGTTGATAATGCCGAGGCTCAGGCTCGTTAAAGCGGCAGATTTTTCATCAGCAAAAATTTGTGGCATCAGATGCGCCAAAATCACACTGCTTTCTGTGATGAGTAATTGATTATCGGTGAGCAGGGCAGGTACTTGGCTAAAAGGGTTGACCGCTAATAATTCTTGTGGGTTTTCCCAAGGCATGACAAATATAAGCTCGGCATCGATTTGCTGGCGTAAGCAGGCGACCATCACGAGACGGGCGAAAGGGGAGGTGGTTGAGACAAAGAGTTTCATGAGTAAATTGGATTTCCCTAGAACGGTTGCATGGCTGTAAGTTTAAATAAATAAATTTTAATAAAATTTTATAGGATTTTAGCATAAAAAATTGGGCAATAAAAAAATGCCTAAGCCCAGTGAAGCTATGATACAATGAAAAGGAAAAGTGCCCTTATTTTATTCTTTGCTTATTTTATTTTTGTAAGTGCCCTTCTCATCGATTATTCTATGATTTTACATGGTAATTCATGGTCTATGTTTTCATATGGCCGCTTGTTGTCATGTCTAGTGATATATCATTTAATCATCCTTAGGATTTATTGTGTCAAATTTAGCATCAAATTCCACAAGTGTGGCAAATCAGTCTGCTTTTTATCTTAATACAAAAAATACTTGGCTATTACCCGATGGGGTTGTCGACTTACTATCGACCGAAGCGGTAAAGCAAGAAACCCTGCGTTATCAATTGACCCGTATTTTAATCAGCCATGGCTATGAATTTATTAGCCCGCCTATGATTGAATATACCGAAAGCTTGCTCGGCTATGCGTCTGAAGATGTTAAATTACAAACTTTTAAAATCATTGATCAGCTAACCGGTCGGCTCATGGGGGTACGCGCAGATATCACCCCACAAATTGCGCGGATTGATGCGCGTCTTCACAATAATCAAGATACTAGTAACCCATCAAAATCAATTTCCCGCTATTGTTATGCCGGGCATGTAATCTATACCATGCCAAAAGGCTTATTTGGTTCGCGCACCCCGCTACAGTTGGGCGCTGAGATTTTTGGTACCGACTCACTAGCCAGTGAAGTGGAACTATTAGATGTACTATTTACCTTGTTAGATAGCACGGATGTGATTGCACGCTCGCATATTGATATTGGTCATGTGGCGATTTTTCAGCAGCTTTGCCAGCTTGCGAGTGTACCTACGCATCTGCAAGAAAAACTCATTGAGCTCTATGCTAATAAAGCGTTACCTGAGCTGAAACTTTTGACCAGCAAAATGAGCCAGTTTGGCGAACTTGCCAACGATTTTTATGTGCTTGGCGAGGCAGGTAATGACTTACAAAAACTGAGCGAACGACTCTCAACTCAAGCCAAACACGATGCTATCATTGCCAAAGCCTTGTCTGATTTGACTTATCTGGTGAGCTATCTTGAAGATCACTGGGATGCCAATGTCAGTGTCGATGTCACAGGATTGGGATATCACTATCATACAGGCGTTGTCTTTAATGTGTACGTGGCAGATGAGTCATTGCCGCTGATTCGTGGTGGCCGCTTTAGCAATCATTTTCATCATGAAGTTGATAATACCGATGCCGTGCGTTCGGGCGTTGGCTTTAGCTGCGAGCTAAACCGTTGGCAAAATCATATCCAAGTACATGAGCAGCCTTTTACCGTGGTGCCTTATAGCCATGTACAAACTATTTTACATGTACCCAATCATCCTGATGCGCCAGCGCTCAAACAAGCGATTGACTCACTACGCCAAGAAGGGCATCGGGTGATGATTGCGCTGGATGAAACCGATGAGCCTGAGCAAACCACCCATCGCTTGCAAGTAGCGAATGGGGTTTGGTACTTAGAGCATTTGGCAGAAAATTAATTTTTAAACTGTTGTAAACTTGTTTTTAGCAATTACTTTGATAAAAGGTGACTTATCATGAAACATACGGGAAAAAACGTCGTTGTCCTTGGTAGCCAGTGGGGCGATGAAGGTAAAGGCAAAATCGTTGACTTATTGACTGAAAAAGCCAGTGCTGTGGCGCGCTATCAAGGCGGTCATAATGCCGGTCACACCTTAGTCGTTGGCGGTAAAAAAACCGTATTACATTTGATTCCATCGGGTATTCTACGTGAAGGGGTTACTTGCTATATCGGTAATGGCGTGGTGCTAGCCCCAGATGCGCTACTAAAAGAAATGCAGTCACTGGTTGAAGCAGGCGTGCCTGTGCGTGAGCGACTCCGTATTTCACCCAATTGCCCACTGATCATGCCACAGCATGTAGCGCTTGACCAAGCCCGTGAAATCAAACGCGGCAACAACAAAATTGGTACGACCGGTCGTGGTATTGGCCCTGCCTACGAAGATAAAGTAGCGCGCCGTGCGTTGCGTTTTGCTGACTTGTTGCGGGCTGACTTTGCCGATAAATTAAAAACTAACCTTGAGTTTCATAACTTTGCCTTGACCCAATACTATGGGGTGGACGCAGTCGATTTTGATGCGACCTTAAAGTTGGCAGAAGAATGGCGTGATGCGCTAAAAGACTTGGTGGCTGATGTGACAGGCGAGCTTGACAAGCTATGCAAAGAAGGCAAAAACTTAATGTTTGAAGGCGCGCAAGGTACATTGCTTGACGTTGACCACGGCACTTACCCCTTCGTTACCAGCTCAAACACCACCGCTGGCGGCGTGGCGACGGGTACCGGTCTTGGACCCTTGTACTTTGACTACGTATTGGGTATCACCAAAGCTTACACCACACGCGTGGGGGCGGGTCCCTTCCCAACTGAGCTATTTGATGATATCGGTGAGCACATCGGTACTGTCGGTCAAGAATTTGGTGCTACTACAGGCCGCGCCCGTCGTTGTGGTTGGTTTGATGCAGCGATTCTACGCCGTGCTGTGGTACTAAACTCACTATCTGGTATCTGCTTAACCAAGCTTGATGTATTAGATGACCTTGAACAGCTCAATATCTGCACGGGTTATGAGTTGCCAAGTGGTGAAGTTTGCGGCTCTAGCGATGCGGAGTTTTACGAGAATGTCAAACCCATCTACGAAACATTGCCAGGCTGGAAAACGAGCACTGTAGGTGTGACAGAGTATGACAAACTACCTGAAAATGCCAAAGCTTATATCAAGCGCATTGAGCAGCTTATCGAGTGTCCCGTTGACATTATCTCAACAGGTCCTGACCGTGCCGAAACCATCGTGCTACGCGACCCATACGATGCCTAACCCTCACTTATCAAAAAACCCGATGTGACATCGGGTTTTTTATTTTAGGGTAAAAAATGCTGAATGATAGCTTACTCGCCTTAGCTAATTTATTAACCTCTGCTTTAACTGCCATCACAGGCGTGGGCGGCGGCATGATACTCATTGGACTGATGCCATTTTTTGTGCCTGCTGCAGCGATTGTGCCAGTGCATGGTGTGACCCAGCTTGTCAGTAATGCCACTCGTGCTTGGTTTGGGCGCGATGCCTTAGACTTTACCTATTTTTGGCAATTTTTGGCGGGCTCATTGACGGGACTGTTGGTATTTGGCGTGTTAGTGCGCTTTATCCATTTAGAGCTTATTCCGTTATTTATCAGCATTTATATCTTACTAATAACTTGGTCAAGCACTTTTAACCGAGTGATTCGCCGTTTTGAAAGTTTCTTTTTGGTCGGATTTGCACAAACGGGCTTGGGCGTGTTTGTTGGCACACCGGGTCCACTCAATATCGCGATGCTCAATAAATATTATGATGATAACAATGTCGTCGTTACTACGGGCGCCTTGATGATGACAGTGGTGCATACCGCTAAGTTGCTAGTTTATGTGGCGATGGGATTTGTGTTTGCCGATTATTGGCAGTTGCTAGTGATGATGGTCATCATGGCAACCGTGGGCTCATGGCTTGGTACCCGACTGCGCCATAAAATCCGTTTAGACTGGCTAGAAAAAATCCTGCCTTATCTACTCACCCTCATAGCACTCAAATTGATTGTCGATATCGCCCGCCGCTATTTTTTTTGAACCGCTAATGCCAAAAAATCTCAGTGATGAGCGCCATGGCAATGATGATAAATATCAACCCACATAATCGATTAAGCCATATCAAGCGATTGCCCAATTGCAGCCAATCCGATAGTTTTTTGCCACTCATGGTATAAACCAGTTGCCACGTTATCTCAATCATGAAAAAACCCACCGTGAGCATGAGGTATTGCGGCAGTAAAGGCGAGGAAAAATTGATAAATTTGGGGAAAAATGCGGCAAAAAACAAAATCGCCTTGGGGTTGGACAACGACACCCAAACCCCTGTTTTAAACAGTTGCGCGGGGGTCGGTATCACCTGTAACTGGTCACTGTGCAATTCGCTGTCAGCTTGGCGCCAAGATTTTATCCCAAGATAGGCTAAATACAGCGCGCCAACGACTTTGATTACCGTCAGCAAAAAAGGCGCGTTGGTACTGATAAGCCCTAGCCCTAACAGTGACGTTGTCAGTAATATAAATAAACCCATGCTCAGCCCTGCTAACGTCCACAAGGTTTTTTTGATGCCATAATTGACACCAAATTGGAACGCTAACAGCATATTAGAGCCAGGTGCTGCCGAGATAAGGCAAGTACTGATTAAAAAAAATAAGAAATTTTGCAGGGTCATTAGAATTTTTAGTAAATAAGTGAAAGATAGCCAATCAACGGTTAGTCAGAGGCCTTGGCAGTGGGTGGGATGACAAACTGCCATTGCGAGTTAAAAAACCGTCGAAAAATCAGCAAAGTCGCTATTGTACACCCTAAGGTACTGCTGGTGGCAATTAAAAACAGGGTTATAATTTGATAAAGCACGGCTTGGTGCGGATCTGCACCTGCCAAAATTTGTCCTGTCATCATACCCGGCAAGCTCACTACCCCCACCACCATCATGCTGTTAATCGTCGGTGTGATGCCATTTTGAATGGCAGCAATGACATAGGGTCTTGCGGTTTCCCAAGGCGTGGCGGACAATGCCAAATAGGTATTAATCATATTTTGTTCGCGATGAAAACTGCTGACAAGTTGGTTCATAGAGAGTGAGACAGCGGTCAATGAATTACCTAAAATCAGCCCCAATAATGGTATCATCACTTGCGGACGAAACCATGTAGCAGCGTTGTCTGACAGCACCCACCCACCACCAAATATAGCCACCACCCAACTACTGACAAACACCGCCAATGCCGTATCCCAAAATAAACCTTGATAGGGTTTGTTAACCCGATTTTTGGCAGCGATACTAGCGATAATCGACATAAAAGTCAAAATTGCCAACACTTCATACCATTGCTCTCTGGCAAAAATCCACGCAAGTAGCAGTCCAATGAGACTTAGTTGAACCACCGTGCGAAAACTTGCAATGAGCAGGGATTTGACGATACCCAGTTTCAACCAAACACTGATTGCCATCACCAGTAATAATGCCAGGCTTGCCAGCGCCACTTGTAGGTAGGAGATAGCGGGCATGGTGCTGGCTAACATCATCATGGCTGATTGCCTTGCGCCATTGATGCGGGTACTTTGCTATCGATTGTTAACTCGTCATTGCTCAATTGACCATTAGCCATCGTCCAGTGGCTAGTGCCAATTGCCAATAAGCGCTGAATTTGGGTCGGTTCATGGCTGATCCACACGACGGTAGCATTGGGGGTGGATTGATACCAGTGGTTAATCAATGTTTCGACTTGGTGGGTGGTGGTGGTATCAAGGGAGGCGGTAGGCTCATCGAGTAATAAAATGGTCGGGTGCAACTGTAGCGTGCGTAATAAATTGACAAGCTGTTTTTCGCCACCCGATAAGCTGCGGCTATCTTGCTGTAAAAACTGCGGTGATTTGCCAAGGTTAACTAGCTGCTGCTCATGCCAAGATACATCGATTTCTTTGTCTTTATAAAGTGCAAAGCTAAAGGGCAGGCTCAAGTTGTCTAAGACGCTGCCCTCAATCATCTCACTTAGTTGCGCAATATAGGCAACCTGTGAGCGCCAAATAGCCGGCGTCAAATCGGTCAAATTTTTGCCGTTTAAGGTGACGTGACCTGCTGACATAGGTAGTAGGCTCGATAGCAGCTTTAGTAGTAACGATTTGCCGCTGCCAGACTGCCCGGTGATGACAATAAAATCATGCTCATGAATTTCACCTGAAACATGATTGACTAGTGTTCGATTGTCGATTTGGTAGGATAGTTGGCTAAATTGCAGCATAGCTTTTTAAATTAAAGTATAGTGTTTTTAACGCATAGCGTTTTTAAAGTATCGTGATAGGGTTATGACAGGGTGTTTTTATCCCAAAGCACTTCTTGACCGGCATCTAACCTAGCAACGATACGCGCCAATACAAACAGCCAATCGGATAGACGATTGATAAACTGTAGACTGAGTGGTGAGACATTATCATCCCGCGAGTTTAATGCCACGAGTAGGCGCTCAGCGTCTCGGCAATAGCAACGAGCGATATGCACTTGGCTGGTCACAATGGTGCCTGCAGGCAAGATAAAATCTTTGAGAGGTGGTAAATGGGTGTTCCACTCATCAATTTGATTTTCAAGTTCTGTCACATACTCTGCCAAAATCCCGCGGTATTCGGGCATGGCAAGTTCACCCCCGAGATTGAAAAGCTGGTGCTGCAAGCGGCTTAGTTTGGCATCAAATTGGGTGTGGTTAGGTTGGGCATGGTTAGGTTGGGCTTGGCGATTTTGAGTATGGTTATCTTGACTAAGATAGCCCCGTAATAAACCGATTTGTGAGTTTAATAAGTCAATTTTGCCCATGGCGTCAAAGCGTAAGTCTGCCTTGGAAATGCGTGAACCATCCGCCATGCCAGTGGTGCCGTCATCGCCCGTTCGGGTGTAAATCTTTGATAATCGATTGCCCATTATAGAGACCTTAAAGTGTGAAATATGCCAAATCATAGCACTTTTAACAAAATTTCGGTATGATAACCGATTGTCTTTTTTACCCAATTTGCAAAGGTGACTATCCCATGACACAGCTGACACAGCCCATGCCGATTACCATATATGACTCGATGAGTGGACAAAAGCGCCCATTCACGCCCTTAGAAGCAGGCAAAGTTGGCATGTATGTCTGTGGGATGACGGTGTATGATTATTGCCACATCGGTCATGCGCGGGTCATGGTCGGCTTTGACGTGGTCGTGCGCTGGCTGCGTCATATTGGCTATGATGTCAACTATGTGCGTAATATTACCGATATTGATGACAAAATTATTAACCGCGCTAAGGACAATGGCGAAAGTATCTATCAGTTGACAGACCGCTTTATCAAAGCCATGCACGAAGATGCTGATAATTTGGGCTGTGAGCGTCCTAACAGTGAACCAAAAGCCACGGATTTTATCCCACAGATGCAGCATCTAATCCAAACCCTGGAAAGCAAAAAGTTAGCCTATCAAGGCGCAACGGGTGACGTCTATTATGCGGTCGAAAATTTTGCTGAGTATGGCAAACTCTCAAAGCGTCGCTTAGCCGATATGCAAGCAGGTGCCAGTGAGCGCGTAAATGTTGAGACAGACAAAAAAAATCCGTTTGACTTTGTATTGTGGAAATCTGCCAAACAAACAGAGCCATCTGAGACCAAATGGCAGTCGCCTTGGGGTGTGGGTCGCCCAGGTTGGCATATCGAATGTTCGGCGATGAGTACTTGCTGCTTGGGCGACACCTTCGATATCCACGGCGGCGGGCATGATTTGCAGTTTCCGCACCACGAGAACGAAATTGCCCAATCTGAAGGCGCAACCGGTAAAACCTATGCCAACAACTGGATGCACGTGGGTTTTATCAATGTTGACGGCGAGAAAATGTCAAAATCACTGGGTAATTTCTTTACCATTCGCGATGTGATGGGGCAGTTTCACCCAGAGACCATTCGTTTCTTTATTTTATCGAGTCATTATCGCAGTCCGGTAAATTTCTCGGATAGTGCGCTTAAAGAAGCCCGAACCAGCCTCACGCGTCTGTATCAAGCATTAAAATCTGTAGAAAGCCTCACCGACCCAGCGGGCGAGATTGACAAAACCCCATTTGAAACCCCCTTTAATCAAGCGATGTGTGATGATTTTAACAGTGCAGGGGCGGTGAGTGTATTATTTAGTCTGGCACGTGAAATCAACAAAGCGGTCAATCTTGAAACCGCTGAGGGCAATGCCCAAGCGCTGGCATTGGCAACATTGCTAAAAGATTTGGCACAACCGCTCAATATTTTACAGCTTAATCCAACCGATTTTTTACAAGCGAAAGTGGGCGAAACGACCGGGTTAAGTGATAGCGAGATTGAAGCATTCATCGAAGCCCGCAAGCAAGCCAAAGCGGACAAAGACTTTGCCAAAGCTGACCAAATCCGCAGTGACCTAAAAGCACAAGGCATTGAACTAGAAGATGGTAAACATGGCACGACTTGGCGCCGCGTGTAATTGGCTTATTGGTTCCTATGGTTAGCCGCCTTTGGCTCGGCAACCCTATTGCCCATGCAATCTGAGGCGGTGCTTGTCACCTTATTGGCCAAGGGACACTATAAGGCTTGGCTGCTATTGGTGGTGGCAAGCGTTGGTAATGTATTGGGTTCGTGTGTCAATTTTTGGCTTGGGCGTCAGATCGACCGCTTTTATGACAAGCCTTGGTTTCCGGTATCGGCTGTCAAGCTTGCCAAAGCCAAGCGTGTCTATCAAAAATATGGGTTTTGGTCATTGCTTGCTAGCTGGGCACCCATGATCGGTGATCCGATTACGTTGTTTGCCGGTGTGTTCGGTGAACGGTTTTGGCGCTTTTTGCTGTTGGTGACGATTGCCAAGACCGCCCGCTATGTAAGCTTATATGCGCTTTATCTCGGTGTAATTTAGAAAAATGATTGCAATAGACATGTTTTTTATCTAAAATAGGCGGTTAATTTAAAACTTAAATAAAAGATGGTGTCAATTGCGATTTAAGCTGACAACAGACTAAACCACAAGGCTGGGCAGGGAACTGTTCAGCCTTTTGCGGTTTTTTGGCTGTCAAATTTTTCACCACGACAAAATTTTAATTACTATTTAACTACTCTTAACTGCTCCGAGGTCTTTATGTTACGAATCGTTGATGAAGCACTTACCTTTGATGATGTGCTGCTACTACCTGCTTATTCTGAAGTCTTGCCTAAGATGGTAGATTTAAAAACCCGTTTGACGCGCGGTATTGAGCTAAATTTACCCATCGTATCTGCTGCGATGGATACCGTGACTGAATCGCAAATGGCGATTACCATTGCCCAGCTTGGCGGTATGGGTATTTTGCACAAAAACATGGACATTGATTTACAAGCCATGCAAGTACGCCGGGTGAAAAAATTTGAAGCCGGTACGGTTGTTGATCCTATCAGTGTATCACCCGATACCAGTGTGGGTGAATTGCTTCGCATCACCAAAGAAAACAAAATCAGCGGTGTGCCTGTGGTAGAAGGTAACCAAGTCGTGGGTATTGTCACCCACCGTGATATCCGTTTTGAAAATAACCTAAGCCAGCCTGTTCGCAATATCATGACCCCAAAAGAAAAATTGGTGACAGTCAAAGAAGGCGAGCCCACAGAGAATATCAAACGTTTGCTACACGAACACCGTATCGAAAAAGTGATTGTTGTGGACGACAATTTTCAATTAAAAGGCTTGATTACTGTCAATGACTTCACCAAAGCCGAAAACAACCCAAATGCTTGCCGCGATAGCAAAGGTCGCCTACGTGTTGGCGCGGCAGTGGGTACGGGGGCAGATACAGAAGCCCGCGTTGAAGCGCTCATCGCTGCCGATGTGGACGTGATTGTCGTAGATACCGCACATGGTCATTCAAAAGGCGTCATTGATCGTGTGGCTTGGGTGAAAAAGAACTATCCAAACATCCAAGTGATTGGCGGTAATATCGCCACTGCTGATGCGGCACTCGCGTTGCGTGATGCGGGTGCTGATGCGGTCAAAGTGGGTATCGGTCCGGGCTCTATTTGTACCACACGTATTATCGCAGGTATTGGCGTGCCGCAAATTTCAGCGATTAGTAACGTGGCTGATGCGTTAAAAAATGATATTCCACTGATTGCCGATGGTGGTATCCGTTTTTCAGGCGATATGGCAAAAGCGTTAGCAGCGGGTGCCTCCTCTATCATGGTGGGTTCGCTACTTGCCGGTACCGAAGAAGCGCCAGGGGAGGTTGAGCTATTCCAAGGTCGCTACTACAAAGCCTACCGTGGTATGGGTTCGCTAGGGGCGATGTCAGGACAAAACGGTTCATCCGATCGTTATTTCCAAGACGCCAAAGAAGGGGTAGAAAAATTGGTACCCGAAGGTATCGAAGGTCGCGTCCCTTACAAAGGTCCAATGAACGGTATCATCAACCAATTAGCCGGTGGCTTACGTTCGTCAATGGGTTATACAGGCTGTGCCAATATTGAAGAAATGCGTAGCAAACCACAGTTTGTGCGTGTGACTTCGGCAGGTATGAAAGAATCTCACGTACATGACGTACAAATCACCAAAGAAGCCCCTAATTACCGTGTAAACTAAGTGATAGGTTGATTGGGCTAAAACTGGGTTAAATACCCAGTTTTTTTTATAGCCCGATTTATCGCCTAAAGTTTTTATAGCCTAGATTGACCCCTTGCCAAGTGACCCATGAAAACAAACAGATGTCGCAACATGCGTGAAATTTTGCTATGCTAAAATTTTATATTGTAATAACAACAACGGGCGACAAAGGAGAATTAAATGAGTTATTTTGGTACTGATGGTATTCGTGGTAAGTTTGGGGAATTTCCGATACATCCGCAGTTTTTAATCAAATTAGGCTATGCCACGGGTAAAGTGCTGCTAGCCAACCAAGCAGCTCCAAACGAAAATCATCGTCCCAATGTCGTCATTGGTAAAGATACACGGCTTTCTGGCTATGTTATTGAAGCCTGTCTGCAAGCAGGATTTAACGCCGCAGGGGTAGATGTGCATATGCTAGGCACTATTCCAACTCCTGCCATCGCGCATTTGACCCGAAGTTTTCACGCTGATGCAGGCGTGGTGATATCGGCATCCCATAATCCTTTTTATGACAACGGTATCAAATTTTTCTCCAATGAGGGCAAAAAGCTGTCAGATGAAATTCAGCAAGCCATCAATGAAAAAATTGATGAAATCAAAGATATCAATGTCGTCATTGACGCCCCAGAAGCGCTAGGCAAAAGTTATCGTGTGGAGGATGCCAAGGGTCGCTATATCGAGTTTTGTAAGGGCACTTTCCCCTATAATCTAAATTTAAATGCCCTCAAAATCGTCGTTGACTGTGCCAATGGGGCAGGGTACAGCGTCGCACCCCGTGTATTACGTGAGTTAGGAGCAACCGTCATTGCCATTGGCGATAAACCCGATGGCATTAATATCAACGACAATGTCGGCTCTACGCATCCGGCAAACTTGCAACAAGCGGTGCTTGACCATGATGCCCAAGTGGGTATTGCTTTAGATGGCGATGGCGACCGTATCATCATGGTCAATGAAAAAGGCGAATTGGTTGATGGTGACGGCATTTTATATATTTTAGCCACCCAAGCAGAGCAACAAGTCGATGGCGTGGTAGGCACATTGATGACCAACATGGGTCTGCAATTGGCGTTTGACAAAGCCGGTATTGCCTTTGAGCGCGCCAAAGTTGGCGACCGCTATGTCATGCAAGGACTTGAGAAAAATGGCTGGGTACTGGGCGGTGAGTCATCGGGTCATATTTTAACCCTAGATAAAGCCAGTACGGGCGATGCGATTGTGGCAGGTCTGCAAGTGCTTGCGGTGATGGCGCAGAGCAAACAATCATTATCAGAGCTGATGAAGGGTTATACCCAGCTACCACAAAAATTGGTCAATGTCAGATTGGTGCAAAAACAAGATCCCTATACCTTCCCAGAATTGGCAAATGCGTTTAAAGCTGCCGAAGAAAAATTGATAGGACGGGGTCGTTTACTAATTCGTCAATCAGGTACAGAGCCATTAATTCGGGTGATGGTCGAAAGCGATGATGAGATTGAGTGCGATATGCTAGCCAATGAACTTGCTGAAAAAGTACGCCAAGTGATGGCGTAAAGTTGACATTTCATAAGGATAAAACATGAGTATTGATTTTACCAGTCAACGATTATCGTATGAGCAAGGCGAGCTTATCGAATCACACTTGCCAGAGCAGCCGTTTGGCTTACTACAAACTTGGGTGCAGCAAGCGATTGATAGCAAGCAAGGGGAAGCGTATGCGTTTTCACTGGCGACTTGTGGACGTGATAGGCAGCCAAGTGTGCGCACTTTACTGATGCGTGAAATTATCAAATTGGATAACACGGGCATTGGCCTCGTGTTTTATACCAATTACGACAGTGCCAAAGGCTGTGATTTGGCGACCAACCCCAATGCTGAAGCATTATTTTTTTGGCCAAGCCTAGAAAGACAAATCCGTCTTACCGGCGCTGTGCAAAAGGTTAGCCGTGAACAATCCGCGCAGTATTTTCATAGCCGCCCCCGTGACAGCCAACTAGCGGCTTGGGTCAGCGAGCCACAAAGCAGCGTGGTTGCCAGCCGCGAGGTAATGGAAGACAAATTTGCCCAATTAACTGTGCAGTATGGCGATGACCCAATTCCTTTACCAGAATTTTGGGGTGGCTATCTGCTGACAGTAGAAAAAATCGAATTTTGGCAGGGTAGAGCCAATCGTATGCATGACCGCATCGTCTATTCGCTAGATGACGAGCAATGGGTGATGGAACGCTTATTACCTTAAACTGCAAGCCATAAAAAAACACGGTACTTTAAACCGTGTTTTTTTATTTAATTAGGGCTTACGCAAAGACGACCGAAGGCGAGCGTAACTGCTCACGCAAATAATCACTGAGTAAACCCCTTTTAACCTGATATAAAGATTGTTTTAACCGTTTAGCTTGTCTGGCTAACTGCAGCCAAACCAGCATACAACAACAAATATGATTCCGCTGAATACGAGCCTTACGACACTGATTAGCTTCAATACCAGTGAGTTGTTTAAGTTCTCGGTGAAACTGCTCAATCTTCCAGCGGATGGCACACACCAATCGTGTGCCATCTGATGAATCCTGATTGGTGTCATTGGTGACAATCCAGTCCGTGCGGTTTTCATTAACCACTACTCGGAACAGTTGCACTTTGTAATCTTTAGGAAAGGCATGTATTTTAATCAGTTTGCCATTTTGTTGCTCTTGGTCAGTCCAAGTTAATTCGTTGACTGCTTTGTAAGGGTTTACTCCTTTTGAATCATCGACTTTGCGATTGGATTTTAAAGGACAATAATAGATTTTTTGTAAGTTATCAATATACAGCATAATGTCTTTGGTGGCATACCATGTATCCATGAGCACATATTTGAATTTAATTTGTTTGTGTTCAATACTGTGCTGTAGCATGTCTTTTAGATGGTCAAGTTTGCTTTTGCCATCGGTGGTTTTGTCATAAATACGGTAATCAATGAGCCAGTATTGTTCGGTCTTTGGATTGACATAGATACAGTTAACGATGCAGATGCCTTTAATAATGCGATGGGCGTTGCCACTGTATTGGCGATTAACCAATTCGATTTTGTGACTATGATTTTTATCGAGTATGCTGTCATCAAAGATAAGATAGCCATCGTCGTCTAATACGATGTCGTCTTTGACTTTTTCCCATACGAGCTTGGGTTTTAGTTTGTCATGACGTAGGTATCGATTGATGCGGTCATGACTAATTGATTCAGGATGATGTTCTGCGTAGTTGGTAAGGGTGTAATTGGTTTGGCTTACCAGTAAATATTGACAGTAGTCTAGGCGGGTGATAGCTTTTTTCTTCATCTCTTTATGCTATAGTGAAAACTGAATTATATCGAACAGGGTCGTTCGTGGTAGGCCTGTCGAACCATAACGACCGTTACCCTTAGACAAGCTCAGGGCAAACGGTGCTTACTATAATTTAGGATTGACTATACTATATTTTTATCCGCTTTCGCAAAATTTTATGCTTTTTGCGTAAGTCCTATTAATAAAAATTAGTTTTGCAGTGAACGCAGTAAACGCACAAATTCAATATACATCCATACCAGTGTTGACAAGATACCAACGCTTAGTAGCCATTCATAGCTTTCATCCACCCCTGCGGCATAGGCTCGCTCAACACTATCAAAATCTAATAACAAGCTAAGTGATGCAATTACAATCACCAGCAAGCTAAAACCAATACCCACCACGCCACCGCTAAACAAATACGGCAGTGAGCTACCAAATAGGCTAAACCCGATTTGTACCAAATACACCAGCATGATAGCAATCACAGCCGACATCATCACAGAACGAAATTTTTGGGTGACTTTAATTACGCCACTGCGATAAAGCGCCAGCATCACGGCAGCGGTCACAAAAGTTGCGACCAACGCCGTCGGAGCAACTGTGGGAAACTTAATACTAGCAAAAAGAGAAATCGCGCCAATCACGATGCCCTCTAAAATGGCATAGGGAATTGCCAATGTTTTAGCTATGTGGGGTTTTGAGATAATTACCATACTCAATACAAAAGCCACCAAGATACTGGCTAAAGCCGCTACACTAATAAAACCTGAAGTGACGCCACTAGCTAGGCAATAGCCAAAGAACCCAACACCCGATAAGGTTGTCAGACCTAGCAGAAAAGAGGTTTTTCGGATGACCCCTTTGACCGTCATCGGTGTCGTACTAACCGCAAGTTCAGCGCGAGATATAATCGGATTTGCCATAAAAATTTGCTCCCAAGCGTTAAAAAATTCCAAAAGTTAACTAGATATCAATTACCTTAAATTAGCAAATAGCAACGAGTTTGTATACATTAACTGCACAACGAAGGTTAGCAATTTTGTAATATAAAATACTGATTGGGCATAACGTGCGCCAGTAAGCTGTGATAAAATAGTTCAATCTTTATCAGTTAATTTTCTGCTATGACGTCCACACTTATTCCCAATCCTGCTTTTGGGCGTATCGGCATTATGGGCCGTGCCAACAAGCCAAGTGTCATTCAAAGTATCTACCAAATTTGTGACTTTTTTCATGAGCAAGGGCTGCCTTTATTAATTGACCATCAGACGGCACGATTGCCGGCATTGGATTTTGCACGTCTAGGCGAGATTGCTACTATTGAGCGCAGTTTGCTAGGCGGTGCTTGTGATTTGGTCATTGTGGTCGGTGGTGATGGCTCGCTGCTACATGCCGCGCAAGTACTGGTCAAACACAAAGTGCCCGTAGTGGGGGTGAACCGCGGACGTTTAGGGTTTTTAACTGACATTTATCCTGATGATTTAAACATGAAATTGACCAGTATTTTACAAGGTCATTATCAGCTTGAAGATCGATTCTTGCTAAAAATGGAAATCCGTCAAGGTGCACATGTGATTTATGAAGATATGGCGCTAAATGACATTGTGCTGCATGCAGGCAAGTCAGTGCATATGCTAGATTTTCATTTAAAAATTGATGGGCTTAATGTCTATCGTCAGCACAGTGATGGTCTGATTGCCTCCACACCGACGGGTTCGACCGCTTATGCGCTATCAGGTGGCGGACCGATTATTCATCCTAGTATGGATGCCATTTGTCTAGTGCCCATGCATCCACATACCTTATCAAGCCGCCCGATTGTGGTCAGCGGCAATAGCGAAATCAAAATCCGCATCCATAAAGATAATCGCACCCAGCCGATGGTGAGTGCAGATGGGAAACCGTCGGTGCCGCTCAACCAAAACCAGCGTTTAGTGATTCACAAGCATCCGAACAAACTCACGTTATTACACCCACCTGGGGTAGATTTTTTTGAAGCTTGTCGTACTAAGCTCGGTTGGAATAGCTACGCGGAAGAATTTAGTATGGATAATTAAATAAAAAAGCCACCTGAATCATTCGGTGGCTTTTTTATGAAGAAATACCTTAATTAATCAGCCCACTTGCCGAGCGTTTTGAGATGAATCCATCTGGGATTAGGTTGTGGTCGGCTTGCCAACGCTGAAATGCCAATTTGGTATTGGTGCCTACGACGCCGTCTGTGCCTTTAGTATCATAACCCATTGCCGTCAAACGCTGTTGCAGTTGGCGTACTTCATAAGTAGCAAGTGGCTGCTCATAGCGAGGCCAAGATTGCTGTAAGCCTGGCTGCCCGATGATGGCTTTGGCAAGTAAGCTCACCCCCATGGCATAATTCGAGGAATTATTGTATACCTTAATAGCATCAAAATTTTTGGTTAATAAAATCGCAGGACCCTCTTTACCCGCAGGGAGCCACAATTCTGCCATCGCATCCATGGGCGCATTTGGGGTGATAAATTGAATGCCTAAATTTTGCCAGTCCGCCATGTTTTTTTTGGTACTGACTTGGCGATAATCAAAACCACTCGGTAATCGTACCTCATAGTACGAGCCTATGCCACGTTGCCAGCCGGCATTTTTAAGATAGCTTGCGGTAGAGGCTAACGCATCAGCGGTATGCCAAGGGTTACGATGACCATCACCATTGCCATCTACTGCTTCATATAACCAAGTTTTGGGAATAAATTGGGTATGTCCCATCCCACCTGCCCAAGAGCCGCGCAGTTGTGACCACTCAATATCACCACGCTCAAGCAGCGACAACAGCGCTAGCAGCTGATCCTCTGCAAAACTGCGGCGGCGACCATCATATGCCAATGTCGCCAAACTATTGACCAGTGATGAGTTGCCTGTGCCTTGACCATAAGAAGATTCCATGCCCCAAATGGCAGTCACAATAGAGGCTGGCACACCATACTGATTTTCAATGCGATCAAGTAGGGCGCTTTGGCTGGCAAAATTGCGCTGACCCCCACTGACTCGACCACTCGATGCGGCACCATCGATATATTCCCAAGGCATTTTGGCAAATTCAGGCTGTCCTTTATCCAGTGATACCACTTGTTCGCTGTAGTTGGCACTAGACAGCAAGCGTTCAACATCAGCACGGGGGTAACCTTTTTGCACGGCGCGTTCAATAAAATCCGATTTCCACTGATAAAAGCTGCTGTATTGATTGGTTGGAACAGTCACAGGTGGCACGGGCGTGACTTTCGGGGGTGCCGTAATCACCACAGGGGCAGTCGGTAACGTACCTGGTAATTTTTGGGGTTGGGTTTGAATAGGTGCTGATGAACAAGCTGCCAACAAGGCTGCCAAGCTGACAGGCAATGCCAGTTTTTGACCAGAAAAACGGTGCGACAACGAGATGATAGACGACGAATATTTAACATACATAGAGCAATAACCTCAATTAATACAAGCCAAATGCGTACAAATATAACAACTGTGGTAAAAAAATTGAATATAGCACAAAAATAGGAAATTTTAATTGTTAAGGAATAATTGATATAAAAATCCTACAAAAATTGCGGTAAAAGTATTTACCAGATTTTAGCAGTCTTGCCAGCGTTTTTTGGAAAATAGGATTGATAATTGGGCAAAAAAGTTTATGATAATCGATTTATAGTAGCTAATTTTGAGGAATAACTATGCTAAAAGTAAATCAATATTTTGATGGGAATGTGGCATCAATTGGTTTTCAAACAGCCACCCTGCCTGCGACCGTGGGCGTGATGAAAGTAGGCGAATACGAGTTTGGCACGAGTCAGTTTGAAACCATGACCGTCATTAGCGGGGCTATCTCGGCATTGTTGCCAAACCAAACTGACTGGCAAACTTTTAAAGCCCATGAAACCTTTACCGTCGATGCCAACCAAAAATTCAAAGTCAAAATTGACGAAGAAACGGCTTATCTTTGTACTTACCAAGATAAATAATCAAGATAAATCAGTAATAAAAAAGCGATATCAAATCCATGATATCGCTTTTTTTAGCCAAAAAATTTATTGAATATCGCCAAATTTCCCCGCATTAAAATCTAAGATAGCTTGACGGATTTCGGCTTGGCTATTCATCACAAAGGGTCCGTAACCTACCACAGGCTCATTAATCGGCTCACCACTCATCAGCAAGATTTTCGCCCCCGCTTTGCCTGCCGTTAAGCGTACAAAATCTTCGCCCGTATCGCCACTTTCAACCTCAAAAGTGATTAATTGATTGGCGTGGGCTTGCTGGTCGTGATCAGCGTTGATGATAACATCGCCTTGCATCGACAATAACAACGAATTATGAGTGCGAGAAATCGCGACTTCTATCGAGCGATTGGGTTCAATACTGATATCCCACAAGTTAATAGGGGTAAAAGTCGTGCCAATGCCGCGTGCCTTATTGTCACCCTGCTGGGGGACTTGGGTATTGACAGTAGGGGTAAACTCCCCAGCAATTACCTTAACTTGTCCTGCATGCAGTCCTTCATCATCATGCAGACTGACCACCGCCATGTCATCATTGGCAAGATGTTGGTATTTGGCAGGTGTGGCTTTATCTTTGGCAGGTAGATTGACCCAAAGCTGTACCATACTAAAATCCCCGCCTGCTTGGCTAAATTCAGGGGAGTGGAATTCCTCATGAATCACGCCATTGCCCGCCGTCATCCATTGCACATCACCTGTCTTAATAGTCCCGCCACCGCCACTAGAATCACGGTGGGAGACTTCACCTGCATAGGCGATAGTTACCGTTTCAAACCCTTTATGCGGATGTTGTCCGACACCGCGAGGGGATTGAGCATTGGGTTCAAAATATTGTTTTGCTGCATAATCGAGCATTAAAAAAGGATCAGTGCGTTTATCACCCACCATATGATTGAACATCGGGTTGACATGAAAACCATCACCCACCCAATGGGGGCGTGGGGCAGCATGGATTTTGTCGACTTGTCGGTAAGTTTTATTGCTATTTTGCTTGCTATTTTGCATGGCCATGATTTTTCTCCTTATTGATAGCTATAATTATAGGAGCAAAAAGGCTATTTTCAAGTATAAATTACATTATATTGGTTATTGTAAACATTAACTAATATAAAACATAAAAAAAGGCAAAGTTAATTGCTAACCTTGCCTTCATAAATTATTTAATGATTTTAATCATCAAGTTCTGACCAGCGCGCCATTTTTTCAAGTAGCAAATCATCAATCTCGTTGAGACGTTCACTGGCTTGGGTGGCGGCTGCCATATCACTCACAAACCAGCTGCCATCGGCTAATTTGTCTTGAAGTTCAGCTTGCTCTTGCTCGAGTAGCGCGATTTCATTAGGGAGACTGTCCAATTCACGCTGTTCTTTGTAGCTCAGTTTTTTCTTAACCGTATCAGTTTTTGGGGCATCAGTGTTAATCACTTCTTTGGGCTTTGCTGCTGTCTTTTCTGATTTGTCTGCTTTGGGTTTAATCGCTTGTTCACGCGATTTTTGCGTCAAATAGTCTTGATAGCCACCGACATATTCTTTGACAATACCATTGCCATCGCTATCTTCATCAAAAACCCAAGTTGATGTCACGACATTGTCCATAAAGGTACGGTCATGGCTAATCAGTAAGATGGTGCCATTAAAGCTATCGACGGCTTCTTCTAACAGCTCTAGGGTTGCCATATCCAAGTCATTGGTCGGCTCGTCAAGTACCAAGATATTTGCAGGTTTTAGTAGTTGTTTGGCTAGCAAAACGCGGTTACGCTCACCGCCTGACAAGGCTTTGACTGGCGTTCTGGCGCGTTCTGGGGCAAATAAGAAATCTTGCAAATAGCCGATGATATGTTTCTTTTTACCCGCCACTTCTACAAAATCAGAACCTTCCGCGACGTTTTGTACCACGGTCGCTTCTAGATCAAGTTGGTCACGCAGCTGGTCAAGAAAGGCGATTTGTAGATTGGTGCCTAATTTTACTGAGCCAGATTTGGTGATATCAGGCTGCGGAATATCCAAAATCGCATGAATGAGCGTGGATTTGCCAACACCGTTTTTACCGATAATGCCAATACGGTCACCACGCATGATGCTGGTGTTAAAATCTTTTACCAAGGTTTTATCACCATAACCTAGATTGAGGTGTTTGACATTGGCAACCAATTTGCCGCTATTGTCGCCATCGTTCATACTGATATTAACTTGTCCGACTTGCTCACGGCGCGCTTTACGTTCTTCACGCAGCGCCTTTAACGCACGCACGCGACCTTCATTGCGGGTACGACGCGCTTTGATGCCTTGACGAATCCACACTTCCTCTTCAGCCAGTTTTTTATCAAAATTGGCATTGGCTTTTTCTTCGGCACTCAGTTGTTGTTCTTTAAGTTCTTGGTAGCGAGCATAGCCTTTATTGACATTGCCTGCTTGCTTGGTGACGTCATAACTGCGTAGAATACCGCGGTCAAGCTCGACAATGCGGGTGGCGATTTTGTCAATAAACGAGCGGTCATGCGAGATGAACAGCAGGGTTAATCCTTGCGCGTTTTGCAAAAATTGCTCAAGCCATTCGATACTTTCGACATCCAAGTGGTTGGTCGGCTCGTCAAGTAGTAGCACATCAGGTTTGGTAATCAGCGCACGGGCAAGCAGTACACGGCGTTTGCGACCGCCCGATAATTCACTAATATCGGCATCGCCGTCCAAATTCATCATGGACAGCATGGTCTGTACTTCGCGGGTCAAGTCCCACCCATGGGCATCATCAATTTTATGCTGCAAATCTGACATTAATTCGCAGGCCTTCATGTCACCGCTTGCACATTTATCACTGGCTTGCTCATAGGCTGTCAGCCATGTTGCCACGTCACCAGCACCAGCCATAATGATGTCACTGACTTTGCCCGACGTTTCTGGAATGTCTTGCTCAAGCATGGCAATTTTCAGATTGCCACTGATTTGGAATTCGCCACTGTCAGCCTTGACTTGACCGCTAATGACCTTAAACAAAGTTGATTTGCCTTCACCATTGCGCCCAATCAAACACACGCGTTCGCCTTGTTCGATATTAAAATCAATACCGTCCAAAATCGGTGCAATACCAAATGCCAAATGAATATCTCGTAAATGAATCAGTGCCATAACTTTCTCAAAGTTTAGTAAAAATGTTTGTATAATAGGAAAATGCGGCTATTGTAGCAGACTTTATGGCAAAAAATTGTGGGGAAACTTATGAGGCATTCTAAATGAGCGAAAAAGATCACCAAAAACGATCAAGCGATGAAAATGGGTGGGTTAATAGGGTAGAAAAATTAACCCAAGCGTTGATTGATTTACAAACGCAAGTGCTGTTTATGGAAGATACATTGGATAAACTTGATAATATCGTCACCGAGCAAAGTCAGTTGATTGCTGACCAACAACGGCAATTACAGCTACTTTATCAAAAATTGGAAACTCAAACGCAAGGCTCACAAATTCAGCCGTTTGATTTGTTGAGCGATAAACCGCCGCATTATTAACCTAGTCTAGTGGTCAATGCATATTGAGAATAAAGGATATCGGCGAACTCGGATTCAGTCACTTCCCCGATAACTAAATCTCGCATCGCATCGGCTAACAAAATGTGGTCAATCGTGATTTCAAAATCATTTAATGACAAATATTCTAAAGCAACCGCAAGACCTGTTCGTTTATTGGCGTCAGATAATGCATGAGCTACAGCGATACTTGTTGCATACTTCGCTGCAATCTCAAAAATATCATTAAGTTCACCATATACAATGGCATTATCAATTCTCGCTAAAGCACCTTGTAATTTGCCAATGTCTGCTTTCCCCTTCATACCTTTTTCTGTTGAAAGGATATAGGCATTTATTTCAATAACCCGTTCAAATGGGAAAAATATTAACTCCATTACATATCTGCTAGGCGTTTAAAGGTTTTGTTATGAGTGCGTAGAACTAGTTTGGTTTCCGATTTGATAATTTGCATACCATAAATACCTGACAAATCAAGTTTTTTAGTGGGCTTAATGGCCGGACGTTCTACGATTTTGACGCCATATTTTTCCAATTTTTCGCTCATGTTTAGACCCTGATTTCATCAACAAAAAAACCGCTACAAATTCATTATAGCGGTTAATTAAATTTATTCAAATGCTAAAAGCTTAATCATTCAACTCGCGAGTGGGTAATACATCTTTAATGGCATCACGTAAATCATGCATCGCTTTGACCGTGGTATCCCAATCGATACAGCCATCGGTAATAGACTTGCCATATTCTAGTTGGCTCAAATCCGCGGTCAAGTCTTGACGACCGCCTTTAAGATGACTTTCAACCATCATCCCAATAATCGAGCGATTACCGTGTTTGATTTGCTCAGCGATATTTTGAATGACCATCGGTTGCAGGTAAGGGTCTTTATTTGAATTGGCATGGCTTGAGTCAATCATGATTTTGCCTGAGACTTTACCTTTAGCAAGTTCATTTTCCGCTTGGGCAACGGCAGTGGCATCATAGTTGGGTTTGCCATTACCGCCACGAAGCACCACATGACCGTATGGATTACCTTTTGATTGAATGATAGACACCAGGCCATCGGCAGATAGACCTAAAAAGCTATGACCAGATTTGACCGCTTGCATGGCATTGACCGCCACTGTCATACCGCCGTCTGTACCGTTCTTAAAGCCGACTGGACAAGACAGACCTGAAGACATCTCGCGGTGAGTCTGACTCTCAGTGGTACGTGCGCCAATGGCTGACCAGCTGATTAAATCTTGGATATACTGCGGTGTATTGGGATCCAGCGCTTCGGTTGCACAAGGTAAGCCTTTTTCATTCAAATCAAGCAGCAGTTTGCGCGCAACACGCAAGCCCTTATTGATATCAAAGCTATCATTCATGTCTGGGTCATTGATTAAGCCTTTCCAGCCCACCGTGGTACGAGGTTTTTCAAAGTACACACGCATCACGACATAAATACTGTCTTCAATTTCTTTGGATAAAGCCAACAGTTTATCGGCATATTCATGCGCAGCGTTGACGTCATGAATCGAGCAGGGACCAATCACCATCAATAAACGTTTGTCTTTACCGTCTAAAATATTACGTACGGTTTCGCGACCTTTGGTCACCGTCTCGATAGCTTTGGGGCTCAATGGTAGTTCGTTTTTTAATTCCGCAGGCGTTACTAGCGGTAAAATTGCTTCAATATTCACATTATCTACATCAGCGATATCAGTTTTGGCAAAAGTTGTCATAATTCTCACAGGCTGTTGGCAAAAATTTAAAAAATCACTATAAACCAAAAAATTTATAATGTCATTACTTGAGTCAGTAGGAAAGCCTACTTTTAGTTTGGCAGTTGATAAAATTTTTTGTCAATGTTTAAAGTCTGTTTGGATATCTGAATATCCTATAGCACCAGTATAACAATTATTGTATCAGTATACTAGTACAAAATAACAAATAACTGTCATTTAAATTTTTTGATGGTTTTACTTTTCATCTGTTTACCCCTAAAATATTTTTTTAAAATTATAACCAAACAAGGCTGTTTAATCCCATGTACGCTAACGCCCCTACACAAACCATTTCAGACCTTGCTGCAAACGCGACACTCGCAACCAATATTGCTAACCCAAGCACAGCCAGCTTTTATAACGTCAGCGAAGCGAGCTTTTCTAACCTAAGTGAACAGAACTTGCCGCAAAACGTGGCTAAAACCAAGTTTCAGCCGATTGTCATTGGTATCGTAGCAGGCGAGGTCTCAGGCGATGCGCTGGGTGCAGACTTTATGCGCCAGATGAATAATTTGCGTGATGACATTATATGGGTGGGCGTGGGCGGCGCACAGATGCAAGCGCAAGGGCTTAACTCAGTGATTGAGATGTCTCGTCTGTCGGTGATGGGCTTGGTGGAAGTGGTTAAGCATTTGCCAGATTTGTTTAAAGCACGCGATGAAATTTTGGCAGCCTTTAAACAAAACGCCATCGATATTTTTGTCGGCATTGATGCGCCTGATTTTAATTTGCGATTGGGGGAACGGTTAAAATCAGCCGGTATTTATTGTGTGCAATATGTCAGCCCATCGATATGGGCATGGCGGGAAGGGCGAATTGAGAAAATCAAACGCGCCACCAATTTGGTGCTGTGTTTGTTTCCGTTTGAGTTGTCTGTGTATCAAAAACATGATCATCCCGCTGTGTGTGTCGGGCATTCACTTCTCAAGACCATTGATGACAATTTGCTTACAACGCCCATGGACGAGCTGCGCCGTGAGTTGATTTGGGATAATCCCACCTACCATCAGTTTTTTGTCAAAATGGGCGAGCTTGAGATGAGTCATCTCATTGCAGTGATGCCAGGCTCAAGACGCAGTGAAATCGATGCGATTTTTCCAAAAATGCTCAAAGCCATTCACAAACTGTTGATTATGGATGATAAGCTATGCTTTATCGTGCCAACGGTCAACCAACACCTACTGACTATCGTAGAGCAATATCTAGAAGCCCAATCAGCACAGGTGCGCCATCACGTGACAGTGAGCTGTGATGAAACACAAGCGGATTTTAGCCAACGGGTGATGGCGGCGTCAGACTTGGTGCTGCTTGCATCGGGCACCGCCACGCTTGAAGCCATGCTACTGGGTAAACCGATGGTGGTGGTATATTCACTCAATAAAATGACCTTTTGGCTGGCAAAACGCCTGGTCAAAGTGCCGTATGTGGCACTGCCTAATATTTTGGCAGGTCGAGAAATCGTACCAGAATTGCTACAAGAAGACGCCAACCCAGACAATATTTGCCGTGTGGTACAGCAATCATTAAAAGTTAAAAATTATAACGAGCAGCTGCGAGATTTGCGGCAAACGTCAGAATGGCTGCGTGAGCAAAGCAATATCAATCCTGCCAATGCGGTGATTGATAATTGGCTGACGTGGAAAAAGCAGTAAAAATCTCATACAAAATTTGATGCTTTATCAAGTTGTGTGCGGTGACACTGATGGTAAACTTACGCCCAATCTTCTGAGGTGAATGTTGCCATCAAATCATGGGCTTTAGTTCTTGCATCAAGCACAGTCATAAAGGTATAAGCGCCGATGAATTTACGGCTAATAAACATCAGCTCTTTAGGCGGCACGCTAAAGGATTTTGAGGTTGCTGATTTGCTGGCAAGCTTAATGACACGGTTATGTAAATCACTTTGCGCCCAAATATAATTGCCATGTACATCCAGTGCATGGGGTGGAATTGTCGGATTACGACTTGGCAAACTAAAGGGTTCACTGGCAAGCAAACATAGCTCTACCATATCATTTTTCACCGAATCACTAAGATTAGCAAAGAATTCAAAATGCTCACCTGCTTGTTCAATCGCTTGGCGCATTTTGCTACGGTCGTGAAAAACCCCTGCCAACAGCAAATTACGGGCGATGAGTAGCAGATTATCATCAAACTGACGAATCGCGCCAAAGTCCAATAACACCAATTGATCAAGCTGTGTATCAGGCTGCTGTGTATTAGGCTTTTGTGCAAGGCGAATCAGATAGTTGCCAAAATTGGGGTCGGTCTGCATATCCCCCCATTCAAAAATCTCACGCAGCATAATTTCAATCGACGCCTGCCCAATCGCATTGCGTCTTTCTTGGGGCAGCGCAAATACTTGCTCATCCAAAATCGACACACCATCTTCATAGGTCATACATAGCAACCGATCGGTGCTATAAGCTTTGAGGATGCGCGGCACTACATAACGACGATCCCCAACAAAACGTTGAAAAAATAACTCAGTGGTATCTGCTTCGAGGAGGTAGTTGACTTCATGATGCAGCAGGTCACGAATTTCTTCAAACCACGCATCGAGTTGGCGGGTTTGCGGGACAACATTGGTGACTCTAAGCAGTTGGCGGAACAAATCCAAATCACTGTCCACGGCATCAGCGATATTGGGATATTGCACTTTAAATACCACTTGCTCGCCCGTGGCTTTATGAACCGCTCTATGTACTTGCGAAAGTGAGGCGGTGCCAATAGGGGTATGGTCGATATCAAACTCATGGATGGTATCGCCCAATTCGGTTTGTAGCGCGGATTTGATAATTGACCATGAAAAAGCAGTCGTCTGGCTGTTTAATGTTTGTAAGGCTTCTGTGATTTCGGGGGGCAAAAAATGCTCGCCGTACAGTGCTAACATTTGACCGATTTTGACCACCGAGCCTTTGAGTTTACCCAGCTCATCCACCAAATATTGGGCTTGCTCACGCATAAAAGCTTGTTTTTGTACCGCTTTTTCTTCCTTTGATTTGAATAATCCAAAGGCACTATTGGTCGCCCATCGTCTGCCGATATTGAGCGATGCTTTGGCAATCGATAACCGACGGTCAAGCGCCGAGGTTTTGAGCTGTTCAAGCGGTTGGTTATCGTAATTTTGCGGATTTGCCATACAGGGTGCCTAATGTTTTTGAAAGAAAAAGCCAAATAAAAAGCAAATCATTTTAACACATGATTTGCTTTGATTGTTGTTACCGATTTTTAATAAAGTGGATTAACACTTAGCGTAACCACTTAGCGTAACCACTTGGTTTAACACAGTGGCTAGAGGTCTAAATGCCATCTTATTGGTTAGTGGTTATTCGGCGCTAGATTGAATAGCGCGCCAACCGATATCACGGCGATATTGCATACCATCAAAGCTAATAGCGCCACAAACTGCTAAGGCTTTGGTTTGGGCATCCAAAATATCGTCACCGAGCGCCGTCACGCAAACCACACGGCCGCCATTGGTGACAATCTCACCATTGTCAAACGCTTTGGTGCCTGCGTGGAAAACTTTGACATCCATATCCGTTTGCCCATACTGAGACTCAAGCGTTGGTAACCCATGGATGACATCGCCGCTACTTGCGCTTTCTGGATAGCCTTTGCTAGCCAGTACCACACCCAAGGCAGGACGCTCATCCCACTCGGTTTGTTTGGGAAGATTGCCATCCAACCCTAATGCTATCAAGTCAACCATTGAGCCCTTTAGCCGCATCATAATGGGCTGTGTTTCTGGGTCGCCAAAACGGCAGTTAAATTCAATCACATAGGGGTCATTGTGGTCATCAATCATCAAGCCTGCGTACAAAAATCCTGTATAAGGTGTGCCATTGGCATTCATGGCATCGACCACTGGCTGAATCACACGATTAATCACCTTATCATGTACTTGCTGCGTCACCACGGGGGCAGGTGAGTAAGCACCCATACCGCCTGTATTAAGACCGGTATCACCTTCGCCAATACGTTTGTGATCTTGGCTGGTTGCCATCGGCAAGATATTGTTGCCATCTATCATACAAATAAAGCTGGCTTCTTCGCCTTGCAAGAACTGCTCAATCACCACACGGCTGCCTGCATCACCAAATTTGTTGCCCGATAACATATCATTGATAGCGTCAATGGCTTCTTGTTCGCTCATCGCCACAATCACGCCTTTACCTGCGGCTAAACCATCGGCTTTGATGACAATCGGCGCGCCTTCGGCTTTCACATAAGCAATCGCTTGTTCTGCATCGCTAAAAGTTTGGTATTTGGCGGTAGGGATATGGTGTTTTATCATAAAATCTTTGGCAAAGGCTTTTGACCCCTCAAGCTGGGCGCAATACGCCGTGGGTCCCCAAGCTTTGATACCTGCTTTTGTTAAGTCATCGACCATACCTGCCACAAGTGGTGCTTCAGGACCAACCAGCACAAAGGCAATGTCATTGTCTTGGCAAAATTGAATCACCGCCGCATGGTCTTTGACGTTTAAATCGATATTTTGTAGTTTGTGTTCAAGCGCTGTGCCTGCATTGCCGTTGGCAATAAAAACTGTGCTAACTTTGCTATCTTTGGCGCATTGCCATGCCAATGCGTGCTCACGTCCACCTGTGCCAATCACTAAAATATTCATATTGTTTCCTTAAAAATGTAAAATAGCCGTATGGCAGCCATTGTAACAAATTTTGGGATCTAAATTAAATGACAAAGCATTTTATTATTGGCGTAGATGAAGTCGGGCGAGGGCCGTTATTGGGCGATGTGGTAGTTTGTGCACTCATCTTCGATAAGGCGATTTTATCTGTCAAAGAAGATAGCCTAAGCCCTGATTTACACACCGCTGATAGTGTGGGTATTAGCCACACTCATCTGCTAAGTGCGCTAACTGACTCCAAAAAACTGTCAGAGAAAAAACGAGAAGCGTTATTTTCCTTGATTGAACAAACGGCGAGCGCGCATCAGGTTGTCAAAATTTCTGCCAGCTTAATAGACCAGCTCAACATCTTACAAGCGACATTACTAGGCATGAAACAAGCGGTGGCAGGCGTGATGGCGCAAATGTTAGCGCAATACCCAACAGCGACTTTTAGCGTCATGGTGGATGGCAATAAACTGCCCGTGTTGTTTGACTTGCCTAATTATCAGCAAATTACGCATGAGCAAGCGATTGTGAAAGGGGACGGCAAACATGCGTGTATCAGTGGCGCCAGCGTGATTGCCAAAGTGACGCGTGACCGAGACATGGTGGCGTTGTCAAAGTTATATCCTGATTATGGCATTGAGCAGCATAAAGGCTATCCCACCGCCGCCCATATCCAAGCGATAGAGCATTACGGTATTTTGCCCATGCACCGCAAAAGTTTTACCCCCATCAAACAGAGGGTTTTAGACAAAAAAGGTGAACATACAGTCAATATCCGGTAGTAATGAGTGCAGGTCTAAAGTCGCCTTGTGAGCGAGTTTAACTCGTAAGGTGTGCTGAGCATGACGAGTAAAAAGATGGTCTTGCTCGCAGACCTGCAAGCTGTGCCCGATTTGTTTTCAACCTCTCGGTGGACAGCGCGCCAAACAAGGTCTGATAGTCGCCCTGTATGTTCAAATCCATCATAGCAAATTGTAGGCTTTTTTCAAACTAGCTTATACTAAATCAATCTGCCAATTAGCGGCTTGCAATTGGATATTTAAGTTTCTGAGTTTGACCGCTATGTCATCTGCTTGTTTTTGCAATTTGACGGGTTCAATCACTTTTTGCCATTTGATTTCTCGGTAGCTATAACGATCGCCTTCCGTCTTAGCATTATCAATCGCGGTTTGCAGCAGGCGATGGCGTTCGGCAAGTTCATCACGCTTGACTAAAGTGCTGAGCATGGTTGAGCCATCGGGCATGACAGCGATGGCATTGGTGCGATGGATATGGTCTATTAACGCATACAGCTCGCTCATGACTTGATTGGCTTGTAGCAGCAGTTCATTCGGGTTTTCACTTGGGGTATCGCCGTCTTGGACTTTGACGTTTTCAGCAATGCGCGATTTCAAGCTGGCGAGCTTTTTTTGCATATCGGCACGTCGTAACAAAGCTTCTGCAAGTTTCATTGTTATCTCCTTATTGGTCAATTTAGTGGGTCAATTTAAACGTTAAAATCATATAATTGGGTTAAAAATTGGGTAGGATAATCTGTAATCAAACAATCCACGCCCATCTCAATCAAGCGCTTTGCCACATCAACCTCATTTACCGTCCAAGCGGTGACTGTTAAGCCATATATTTTGGCAATTTCCAACAGGGTTGGGGTGATAAGCGCATAATAAATGCCCACTTGGCTACAGCCTAAGGCACAAGCGCGATTGAAGGTTTGTAATATTAAATTTTTACCCGCTGCATCAGGCGTCGGCAAAAAAGTAATTTGGCTTGCCAGCGTGGTGTTGGGTTCAAGTGTTTTAGGCTCAAGTGTTTTGGGTTCAAGTAATAAGCCTGTCGGAAAGTGAAAATTTAAAAATTGCTGTTGGTTTTGAATTTGGTACAAAATATCGGTATCAAAACTGGTCAAAGTGATGGGTAAAGCTTGCCATATTTCTTGAGATAATAGCCTAAGCAGATTTTTAACCAACAAGGCTGGATGAGTTTTGGCATGGGTTTTGATTTCTAGTTCAATATGGCAAAAGTGTTGCAGATAGGGTGGTAAATCGTCTAGCAACAATAGGTGATGTTTTAAAAACCCTAGTTCAAAACATTGGGAAAAACGCCCATAGTCCGATTGCACAATGGCGTCTAATTCCGCCCATGTTTTATCAGCAATCCACGATTGTTGTTTTGCCAGCCGATTTAAGGTTTCGTCATGTACCACCACAAATTTGCCATCGGCGGTCATTTGGACATCAAATTCAACCCCATCAAGCTGCTTACCATGTTTTTGCAATTGCTGCACGTAGGCAAAGCCGTCTTGACAGTTCTCTAGCCGTTCAGCCCGCGCAGCACGATGACCGAGTAAATAATACGTTTGATTTGGATGGCGCATACCATGGCTCGCAATAGACAATAAAATTTTATGACTACTAAAAATTATTACAACTAAATTTTATTATAAATAATAGTGAACAACTACCCAATTTGCAAAACTTTGCTTTATAATGGCATGGTAATAAATTCTGCGTGAAGGTGCCTTATGTCTATGATTTTCCCACAAAATACGTTGTCAAAAAAAATGCGTACGCCGTTATTATTGGCGTGTTTTGCCTTAGCCGTCGTGGGATGTAGTCGCAATGAGCAAAAAGATGAGCAAACTGGCAGTGCTGCAAACAGTGAGCAAAAGACACTTGAAACGTCTGATATTGCCTGTAACACTGAGAAGGCAACCAGTGCTATTCACAGTTATCTGGTCAATCGCATCGACCAGCAAGCCAAAAAACAGTCTGACATCATCCAGCAGCAAGCAGGGACGGTGGTTGATATGACTATTTTGCAAAATGGCTTGTCGCAAGTGGCCATTAACCTAGAAGGCGTGAATGGTAGCAATGGTAAGTGCCAAGCGACGGTGTCATTTAATATGCCTCAAGCGCAGCTCGATAACGCGAATAAAATTTATACCCGTCTAAAAATGCCAGCCGCCGCCGAGCAAATCGCGTCGCGTGGGTATCAACTGAAAAATAGCACGTTGGTGGCAAACAATGTTGGGTTTGGTCTATCAGCCAGTGGCACCAATTACCAAGTCAATAGCACCACAGGCGACGATGTGATTGGGCTAGTCGGTGAGATTATGGCAAATTCGGCATTAGCGCAAACGCTGACCCAGCCATCTAATACGCCGTTAGCCGGTTCTTCGGCAGGCGCTATCGCTGTTTTGCCACCCGTGACTAGCAAACCCAGTGTCGCGGCCAACAACAGCCAAACTTCAACGACCAAACCTGTCAAGAAACAAACCGCAGAAAAACCAAAAACGGGCAGTGAAAAAAACAACAGCGAAAAAACCAAGACTGACGTGACCACCACCACACCAGCCAAGAAAAACACGCAATCAGATAGCGCGGATAAAAAGTCGGTGAAAAAATCTGAGTCAACCACCTCAAATGCTGATACCCAATCAACTGCTACTAAGTCAGCGGCTAGCACTGGCAACAGCACAGACAAATCAACCAAGCCAGTATCGCATGAAAAAGTCCCAACCGACACCAATGTAAAATTAACCATTGAAGAAAAAAATGAGCAATACTAACGTAAACCACTGTTAAATGACGTGTTTAACGTATGCCACCCAGTCATCAATTTGTTTTATCATGTTTTTGATGTAGTAATGTGACTAAACATAAAACAAATTGATGCGTCAATTCTCTGCCTGCCACCATAAGGATATGAACATGGCCAATTTTGCCCCACAAATCGCTGTTAAAGCTACTTATATGCGCGGTGGTACATCAAAAGGTACTTTTTTCAAGCTTGATGACCTACCTGAACGCTGCCAAACCCCAGGGCAAGCCCGAGATAGCTTTTTACTGCGGGTGGTGGGTAGTCCAGATCCGTATGGTAAGCAAATTGACGGTTTGGGGAATGGCTCATCATCAACCTCCAAAGTGGTGATTTTGTCAAAAACTGACGTTGCCGATCATGATGTGAATTATTTATTCGGTCAGGTCGCCATTGATAAAGCGATGATCGATTGGTCAGGTAACTGTGGTAACTTAACCGCTGCGGTCGGTTCATTTGCGATTGCCAATGGGTTGGTGGATGCCAGTAAAGTGCCCCAAAATGGTAACTGTGAAGTGCGTATTTGGCAGCAAAATATCAGCAAAACCATCATCGCGCATGTACCCATGACCGATGGTCAAGTGCAAGAAACGGGCGATTTTGAGCTAGATGGTGTAACTTTCCCAGCAGCCGAAGTCAAAATTGAATTTATCGACCCTGTGGACAGCGATGGCGATATGTTCCCGACGGGCAACTTGATTGACAAACTTAATGTACCTGAAATCGGTGAATTTGATGTCACGATGATCAATGCAGGTATCCCAACGATTTTTTTAAATGCCAAAGACTTAGGTTTTACGGGCGCGGAGCTGCAAAAAGACATCAATAGCAACCAAGAAATTTTGGCTAAGCTTGAAAAAATCCGTGCTCATGGCGCCGTTAAAATGGGATTGATTACAGCGCTAACAGAAGCTCAAACCCGTCAGCATACCCCAAAAATTGCTTGGGTTGCGCCACCCGCCGATTATACCGCCTCTAGTGGCAAAGCAGTCAAGGCAGGCGATATTGATTTGCTTGCCCGCGCGATGAGCATGGGTCAACTGCACCATGCCATGATGGGTACAGCCTCGGTTGCGATTGGCACCGCAGCGACCATTAAAGGTACGCTAGTTAACCAAGCGGCAGGTGGCAAAGCGTTGTCTGAAGTACGCTTTGGTCACCCCTCAGGCACGCTACTGGTCGGGGGTGAGTCCTCACAAGTGGATGGTAAATGGCAAGCCAAAAAAGTGTCTATGAGCCGTTCAGCGCGACGTCTGATGGTGGGTGAGGTGTATGTGCCTGGCGATGCGTTTTAATCGACAAATCATTCACAAGCCAACTGAGCGCCTAATAACACTAAGAGCCCAATAACTAAGAGCCTAATAATGACAGATAAGCAATCACACTGGATTGAACTGACGCAAGCGCCAAGCCAAGGGGTAACCGTGGTTCAAACCCTATCTGGCTGTGAGTCCCTGCCAAGAAAGCCAAGCAATTCAAGCAATGATGCAGTGGGGCAGTCTAGTTTGAATGCTGTGTATGGTCAATTCAATCTGGGTTTGCATGTAGGTGATGATAGCGTGCAGGTGCATCAACATCGTGCGCACTTGCTACAATCCTTGCAACAATATCATCCCGCATTAAAGAGCGTTCATTGGCTTAATCAAATTCATGGTAATGACATTTATCAAGTTACTGATAAAATTGGCACAGCAGCGATATCGGCTGATGCGCATATCACTCGTTTGCCTAACGTTGCCTTAGCGATTATGACAGCAGATTGTGTACCTGTCATGATAGCGACGGAGGCAGCAGATGATAACAAGCTGATTGCGGCTATTCACGCTGGCTGGCAAGGTCTTAATAAAAATATTATTGCAAAAACGGTGCAAAAAATGGTACATCAGTTTGATTTGGCAGCGGGGGACAATGCGCCTGCCGAAATGCACAAGGTCACTCGTGGGTGGCACGCTTGGATAGGCGCTAGCATCGCACAATCGAGCTATGAAGTGGACAGTCGTGTCAAAGATGCCGTGTTATCAGTGTTAAACGTATCTGAGGCTGTCGCTATCCGGTTGTTTCAGCCAAATGCTGATAAGGTCGGTCACTATTTTGCCGATTTGCCTGCAATAGCAGAATTACAGCTCAAGGCTTGTGGTATTCATCAGGTGCATAAAAGCGGATTAAATAGCCATAGTGATGCACGATTTTATTCGTATCGTCGGCAAACCCAGCATCAATTGCCTGCGACAGGTAGAATGGCAACGCTGATTTTTATGGACTAATTTAATCATAAAAAAAGGCAGTGTGTTAATCACACTGCCTTTTTTGTGAAAGCTAAATTATTGCATGATTTTGACGTAAGCCTGCGCTCTTAATTCCTGCATCCAATCGTCTAGCGCTTGCGGTGCCATACGTTGGTATAGGATTTCACGCGCCATGTTTTTACGATAGACATCGCTCACATCTTTCTGGCGTTTTTCATCGACTTTAAGAATATGCCAGCCAAATTGTGATTGAAATGGCACAGAATAGTCATTTACCGACGTTTTTTTCATCATTGCTTCAAAGCTTGGTACCATATCACCTTCACTGACCCAGCCCAAATCGCCACCGTTGCTGGCGCTTCCTGGGTCTTTTGAGTAGGTGCTTGCTAAGGTAGCGAAGTCCTCACCTTGACGCAGTTTATCATAGATAGTGTCGATCTGCTGTTTCGCCATGTCAGCCGGTAGGGCAGTTGATGGGCTAATTAAAATATGGCGGGTATGCCATTGATCGATGATTTTTTTTTGACCACCGCGTTTATCAACGAGTTTAATCACGTTATAACCTTCTGCCGTGGCAATCGGGTTGGTGACTTGTCCGACTTCAAGGGCGGTGATGTTTTTTGACAATTCTGTCGGTAACTCTGCCGCGACGTGGTAGCCCATATCGCCCCCTTGAATTTGCGCGTTATAGTTGGTTTGCGCGTCAGTCATGATTTGCTCAATATTGGCATTCTCAGCTTGCAAGTTTTTGGCAATTTGGGTGGCTACGGTCAGCGCTTGTTTTTTTTGTTTGTCGCTGGTTTTACCTGCGGCATCGGCTTCAAAAGGCACGCGAATATGTAAGGTGCGATATTGTGATTTTTCTAAAGCGTTGCTCTCTGGTGATTTGAGGAAGTTGTTAACATCTTGATCGGAGATTTTGATGCGGCTGGCAAGTTGTTGCTGCTGCAAAGTTTGTATCGCCAAGTCTTCACTGACTTTTTGACGCAATGCTTGGTAACTACCTACGCGCTGGGCGTCAAGTTTTTGCTGGAATTCGGCAAGGCTTGCGACCCCATTTTGTTGTGCCAAATTGGTCAACGCAGCATTCACTGCGTTCTCTTCAGCTTGCAGTCCTTGGCGTTTGATTAAATCCAGTTGAATTTGCTTAGTAATTAGCTGATCCAATACTTGCGGATAAAGTTGCTGTGCGGGTGGTACAGGTTTGTTTTGCGCTTGAAGCTGTGCAGAAGCTTGAGCAACCGCGCGATCTAACTGGCTGCGTAAAATAGGGGTGTCGTTGACAATAGCAATCACGCCATCAATGACCTGATCTTGCGAGTTACTAGTGACGACAGGCGCTGGCTCAACCAATGAGTTGGCGACCTCTGGTGCTATGGGCGCAGTTTGGGAGACAACTTTTGCTGTTTTTTGACTGGTAGGTTTTGAGCCGCTGGCTTTGGTGTCAGCTTTGACTGATTTGGCAGCGTTGGTGGTTTTTTTTGCTGTTGTTGTTGCTTTGGTTGACTTACTCGTGGTTTGAGCGGCAGCTTTAGTAGTGGATATTTTACCAGACTCGACCGTCGTTTTGGCGGTGGTGGTGTTAGTTTTAGCGGTTACCGCTGTTGCAGTCACGGCTTGCGCGCTCAATGTTGGCATGACCAATAGGGTGCCATATATCAAAGCGCTAGTGAGAGCAGATAGGGTGTTACGGTGAAAATTGGGTAAATTATGCATGACAGCATGGTTCATGGCATGTATCCTTAAAAAAAATAAAAACCAAAAAATAAAAAAAGTAAATTTGATCACTCAAAAATCGTGGCAAAACCATTTAGCTTAAATGACGGGTCTTTGACCAAGTTTCTTACATCAAGTTTCTTAGATTTAGATGTTGCTAAGTTTGGGTCATTTTATACAATAATATTTGCTAGCGTATGTCTGTATCATAATAAATCCTAAAAAACGTCAAATTTTAGGCGGTTTTTTGCGTAAAAGGCATTTAGTATCTAGGGTTATAACCCAATACCCGATTACGCATCAAGCTAGCCAGTCGACCGTCACCTTTATTGGATAACCCATTTAAGCTAATTTCTGCCATGATAGCGTGGTCAGCACTGTCTTTATCACTTAATTCATCATAATAACGGCGAGCATAAATCGATAAGCCATAACAACAACTATCATAAGTAAAGCCCGCTAACACATCACTAAAACGACTTTTCTCATTGTCGTATTGGACAGCCCCTAAAAACTGCCAATTATCACCAATAGGCAAAACAGCGGAGCCTGTGAAAGCAGAGAGGGCTTTTTGTCCAAATCTACTCTCATTGCGTTTGATATAACCTAAGTTATAAAGACTATTGAAAGTTGGCGCATAACGAAATTGGGTGTTGATATAGTTTAAATCAGCGTTGTCATCAACCGAGCCATCTAAATCTACCCAAAAATCTTGACGCGGTTGGGTGCTTACTTCAAAGACGGTACCGGTATTGTCAATTTTTAACCCATCATCGGTATCGTCAAGATGTACCCGAATATCACTCAAATAAATTTGTTTACCCACGCTGGCATCCAAGCGAGTCAAACCATTGCCATCAATATAGCGATAATTTAATGAAGGGGTTAGATGATTGTTGTCAGGCAGACGATCATATCCCAAAAACCATGAATCTTCATACAATTGCGAAAAATTGAGCGATGCCAAACGGGTATTAAAGTTGGGTACGTCAGTCTGGTCTTTATAGGGCGAGTACACATATTTTAGGCGCGGGCTCAATAACTGATAGCCGCCCAAGGAGTCATCAAATTTACCAAATGGGGTGCCTGATTTAAAGAAATTTAAGCCACTGTCAATACTAAACTGCGGTACAAAAATAGATTGGCTTTTGCTATTTTTATCCAGTCCATTGGCGTCGGCTGATTCTTGGTCAAATTGGGTATAAAGGTGCTGTAAACTCACTGAAGGGGTCACGTATCCCCAAGTTCGCGTCATTGGATAGGCGGCAGTGAGTTTGTTATACAGTCTGCCACCGCTTTGCTCAGGCGCAGAACCATCATCGATTGGGCGTTTAAAATAGGCAAAATCGCTGATACCCGTTAAATCAAATTGGGTCACCCAAGGCACACGATATTTGACCGATAACTGCGGCAGACGGTCATACGGTTTGTCTTTATCCAAGATTTTGTCTGAATTAATTAAATTACGATCCAGTGTTTGAAAGGTTTCAATCTTGGCAAGCGCAGTTAAATAGTCATTGTAATAATTGGCTTGAATGCGGCGCGGTAAATTTAATTGAACGGTTTCGTCACCCAATGTCTCAAAATCGTTTAAGAATTTAGGATCTGAGACATACTGATATAGCGCATCAATGGATAGGTTAGGGATATCTTTTGACTGCCAATGATGATTATAATAAAAGCGGGTACGGTCTTCATCATTATATTGTTTGTCGTTTGGCAGATAAGAGCCTGTCAAGCTACCATAACCAAATTTTTCTGTCAGATAGCGAAATTCACCTGTCAACATCGGATTGCGGTCAGTAAAAATGGTAGGCGTGACAGTGGCATCGTAATTTGGCGCTAGATTAAAGTAATAAGGTAACTGTACATTAAAACTCCCTTCCGTACTAAAACCGCCGCGTGGTAACAAAAAACCACTGGTGCGGCGATCGTCAATCGGAAAGTTAAAATAGGGTAGGTACAATACTGGGGTATTTTTAACTTTTAACGTGGCATTATAGGCTTCACCGCGACCCGTGTCGGTATTGATATCGATGTTTTTGGCATTAATCTGCCAAGTCGGATTGTCAGGCGCGCAGGTGGTAAACATGACATCGTCAATTTCAACGCGGCTTTCATCGACTTTATTAAGCCGTTTGGCATAACCATACGCTTGTAGGGGGACGCTGGCAAATGCCACGTCTTTGGCGGTTGCTTTGGTGCTATCCGTTTGGTACGCCAGTTCGTCGGCAACGGTAATCAGCCCCCCTTTTGGGCTATCTTTGAGGCTTACACGTGGGTTACCGTCTGTCGATTGTGTACTTTGCGCGGCATCCACTAACAAAACATTACCTTGAGCTGCTGCAATACCATCTTGCACGTTAACGACCACTTTATCGGCAGAGATTTGCTGACGACCTTGGTTGATTTGCACATCGCCTGACAATTCAGCGTAGTTTTCATTGTCATAATACCCATAGTCAGACGACGCATAAATTGGGAAGCTGCTATTGGGTTGGTCGGTAGCGGCTGCCGCTAATGCTTGCTGTTGATAGATGGTCGAAGTGGGATATACCCAGTTACCATGACACATGGCGTCTTTTCGGGTGGCTGCTTTTGATTGCGTATTTGCTTGAGCACCTGACTGTTGACTATCAGGCGTGAGCGGGTTCAGTAAATTTGTATTAGAATTTGAATTAGCAACCGTGGCGCTAGTATCGTCCGTGGTTTGCTGGGTTTTGGGTTGATAAAAGGTTTTGAGCTTATCTAGACTGGCTTGCTGCTGTTGATTTGGGGTAAAGTTGGGACGAGTACGCGCAGAGTTTGGTTTGATGTCAGGCACGCTAATCGGTGTGATGCCTTGATTGGTGGTTACATCGACAGTAGTAACGCTGTCTGCTGTGGTGGCGATACTACTATCGGTATGGGGCTTTGCAGCTGAGGTATCAAGGTTTTGTTTTTCAATACTCTGTGATTCAGTGCTTTGTGACTCAATGTTTTGAGCTTCTGTGCTTTGTGCTGTCGCTACATCAGTCGATTCCGTAACGGCGGCTGTCGGCAACACCGCAAGCGCTGAGGTTGAATACAAAGTAGTAAACATCGCACCAAGCGTCATCGCTAAAACGTTGGTATGTCGATAAATTTGGTGTAGTGATTGATGCAGGCATGTGGGCTGGGTTGGCAAAGACGAATGTGAAGTTAAACGATTAGAAGTTGACGAAATAGGCGACAATTTCACAGATTTTTTCATTAGACATTTACCAAAGACGCAATATAAAAACCTTCACATCATATCACTAGCGTCATCAATATACTATTGCAAAAGATGTTTAAAATTGCAAACATGATAGACGCCACTTGAGAGATACGCAGATTTTCGGTAGCATAACTTATTTTTATTGAGTAAGCCCATCTTATGAACCATCCTGCCGCACAACTTGCCAATCAAGCCTCTTGCGATAGCACAGCTTCGCCATCAAATACCGAGCCATGTGAACAACAGCCACTTGAACAACAATTACTTAAGCAACAGTCACGTGAACAACAGCTGCACACTTGGTTAACCCAAGTTTTTCCAAACCAGTCATTGCAGCATAAAAAAATACCTGGCGATGCCAGCTTTCGCAGCTATCATCGCTTAACCGTCGACAATCAACACTATATCGTGATGGATGCGCCACCAGCAAAAGAATCGGTGAAAGAATTTATCGCCGTGGACAATTTAATGGCAGGTTATGTGCATGTGCCAAAAATGATTGCCACGGATGAACAGCAAGGTTTTATCGTCCTTGAGGATTTGGGAAACACGGATTTTGCCGATGTCATTGCCAAGGATTTAACGGATGCAGGCGAGCTGGCAAAAACTGCGCGCTATTATCAGCAGGCAATGCAGGAAATTTTGGCGATTCAAAAGATTGACATCGATGACGCCAAAGCCGTTATCCCAAGTTACGACGATGCCTTGCTGCGCCGAGAAATGGGCTTGTTTAGCGAGTGGTTTTTACCCTATATCGGCGTGACGATGACCCCAGACTTAGAGACGCTGTGGCAAGATTTACAGTCTGATATTATCCAGCAAGTCATCGCGCAGCCTCAAGTGGTGGTGCACCGTGATTTTCACAGCCGTAATTTGATGGTATTAAATCACAGCGATGAGTTGGGCGTGATTGATTTTCAAGATGCTGTCATCGGTGCCTACACCTATGATTTGGCGTCTTTATTGCGAGATGCCTATATCAATTATGATGAAACATGGGTCAATACGCATCTGGCTCATTATTATCAATTGGCGCAAATTGACAAAAGCTTGGCAGAGTTTACTGTGGATTTTAATATCATGAGTATGCAGCGTCATCTCAAGGTGTTGGGAATTTTTGTACGCTTGTTTGAGCGAGATGGCAAAGACCGTTATTTGGTAAACTTGCCTAAAGTTTTCAATGATTTATTAACTTGTCTAAAAGCTATCACCCAAAGGGATGAGCGTCATACTTTTGATAAATTTGCTGACTGGATGACCGCCGTCGTTGAACCTGCTTTTCATCAAAAAATCCAAGGATAAAACCCCATGTCAACCACCATCACCCAAGCCATGATTTTATCCGCGGGTAAAGGCACTCGGCTACGCCCTTTAACCTTGACCACGCCAAAACCACTTGTCGAAGTCGGCGGGCAACCGCTTATCGTGTGGCATATCAAAGCGCTCAAACAAGCGGGTATCACCGATATCACCATCAATGTGTCATGGCTTGCTGATAAACTGCTCAATGCAATCGGGGATGGCAGTCAATTCGGTGTCACCATTCATTGGTCGATTGAACCCGAAGAACCGCTTGAGACAGCAGGCGGTATCAAGATGGCTTTGGCTACCGGCAAATTAAAAGACCAGCCATTTATTTTGGTCAATGGGGATGTGTGGACGCCTTTTGATTTTGCTCAACTAACCCAGCTTAAGCTAAACGATTCGCAGGCTTATTTGCTACTCACCGACCAAGCGGCGCACAACCCAACGGGCGATTTTGCCTTAGAAAATGGCAAGGTCAAGGCAGATGGCACGCCAAAATATACCTTTGCAGGGATTAGTGTTATGTCACCAAGATTATTGGATACGGTCAAGGTAGGGGAGACTGCGCCGCTTGCACCACTACTCAAACAAGCCATGCAAGCAGGTTTAGTAATTGGCGATTTGCTGAGCGATGCGTGGGTCGATGTAGGCACGCTTGAGCGTTTAGAAAATTTGAACCAAAAATTGTCGGCTAACAAGTGATTTGGCACAAAATTGCAACTTTTGCCATTTTGCTTTTATTTGAAAGTCGAGCAAACTAAACGGTTAAAGCTAAAAAATGACCTAAAACTGTGATAAAATTTGTCACAGTTTTATTTTTAGCATGTTACATACGACAAAATTTAATTCTGCAATTAATTCTGTAACTAATTCTGTAATATAGGAAAGCCAATGACAACCCCAATTTCTGAACGTCGTCTTGCCAACGCCATCCGTACCCTAGCCTTTGAAGCGGTGCAAAAAGCCAATTCTGGACATCCAGGCGCGCCGATGGGCATGGCAGATATCGCTGAAGTGTTATGGCGTAAGTTTTTAAAGCACAATCCAACCGACCCAAATTGGCTAAATCGCGACCGTTTTGTGCTTTCAAATGGTCATGGCTCAATGTTGCATTACGCTTTGCTGCATTTAACAGGGTATGACGTTAGCATTGAGGATATCAAAAATTTCCGCCAATTGCACTCTAAAACACCCGGTCACCCTGAATATGGCTACACCGCAGGTGTGGAAACTACTACAGGTCCGTTGGGTCAAGGGATTGCCAACGCTGTAGGTTTTGCGATTGCAGAAAAAACCCTAGCCGCGCAATTTAACCGAGATGGTCACCAAGTCATCGACCACCAAACCTATTGCTTTCTAGGTGATGGTTGTTTGATGGAAGGTATTTCGCACGAAGTTTGCTCATTAGCCGGTACGCTGCAACTGGGCAAATTGGTTGTCTACTATGATGACAATGGTATTTCGATTGATGGTGACGTCGAAGGCTGGTTCTCAGATGACACCCAAAAACGTTTTGAAGCTTATGGTTGGCAAGTGCAAAAAGTTGACGGTCACGATACCGATGCCATCACCCAAGCGACCCAAAATGCCATAGCTGAAAAAAATAAACCCTCACTCATTATCTGTAAAACCGTGATTGGCGCAGGTTCACCCAACAAGCAAGGCTTGGAGGCCTCACATGGCGCACCCCTTGGCGCGGATGAAATCTTGCTCACCCGTCAAGCACTCAAGTGGGATCACGAAGCCTTTGAACTTCCAGACGATATTTATGAAGGGTGGGACTGTACAGTTAAAGGTCAAGCGCTACAACAATCATGGGAAAGTGAGTTTGATGCTTATAAAGACGCTTACCCAGAGCTTGCCAGTGAATTGCTTCGCCGTGTGAATGGTGACTTGCCAGCAAATTTTGAGACACAAGCCCAAGAATTTATCAAGGCGTGTCAAGATAACCCAGAAAACATTGCAACGCGTAAAGCCAGCCAAAATTCAATCAATGCCTTACAGCCATTATTGCCAGAGCTACTGGGTGGTTCTGCTGATTTGGCAGGGTCAAATCTCACTTGGTTTAAAAATGCCAAAGCGCTCGAAGATGATGCGGCAGGTAACTATATTCACTACGGTGTGCGTGAATTTGGTATGACGGCGATTGCCAATGGTATTGCCTTATATGGCGGATTTATTCCATATGTCGCGACGTTCTTGATGTTTATGGAATATGCGCGCAATGCGGTGCGTATGTCAGCCTTGATGAAACAACGCGTCATTAATGTCTATACCCACGACTCAATCGGTCTGGGTGAAGATGGACCTACTCACCAACCTGTCGAGCAGCTTGCTAGCCTGCGTGCCACCCCAAACCTGCGTACTTGGCGACCATGTGATACGGTCGAGTCAGCCGTGGCATGGGTAGAAGCTTTGAAAGCAAAATCAACCCCATCCGCGCTGATTTTTAGCCGTCAAAACCTACCGCACCAAGCGCGAGATATCGAGCAAGTAGCCAATATTGCCAAAGGTGGTTATGTACTAGCCAAAGAACAAGGTGAGCTACGTGCCGTCATCATCGCCACAGGTTCAGAGATTGAGCTTGCAATGAATGCTTACACTGAGTTGACTGCCGAAGGTTTGGGCGTGCGCGTCGTATCAATGCCCTGTGCTGAAGTGTTTGCCAAACAAGAAATCAACTACCGTGACAGCGTGTTGCCACCGCAAGTGCGTGCCCGTGTGGCGGTTGAAGCCAGCCATATCGATTATTGGTACAAGTTTGTAGGGCTTGATGGTAAAGTCGTGGGTATGACCACCTTTGGTGAGTCTGCCCCTGCCAAAGACTTATTCCCATACTTTAACATCACCACTGATGCGGTCATTCAAGCCGTGAAAGCGGTTGTTTAAATTGAATTGTTGACTTACTAAAAGGTGGGCAATGCTCGCCTTTTTTATTTCTCAATTAAATTGAAAACACCGCAACAAATAATAGTAAATTCTTTGAGAGCATTTTAGCGATTAACTGTATAAAAAAATTCGACCAAGTTTAGTTGCCCCGACATTGTAACGCCAATGACAGCATTAACACTGTTGTCATTCAATCGCCAATCGCCAAGCACTAACCGTTTTTTATCGCCAATTTGATGAATAGCAGGGCGGTGAGTATGCCCATGAAGCAGTATATCGGCTTTTTGCAAGGCTTGTTTGACGGCTTGTTCATTGACATCCATGATTTGCAGGGATTTTTTGGCATTATCAGTTTTACTTTTTTGGCGTAAATCTTGCGCAATTTGTTGGCGTTTTTTGATGGGTAGCGCGAGTAAAATTTTTTTAGTGATAGGATGTTGGATGATTTTGCGAAAGCGTTGGTAACCTTTATCATCGGTGCACAGTGCATCGCCATGTTCTAGGCGAACTTTTCTGCCATTTAATGTCAAATAAAACGGCTCAAAAATCAATTGCCCGCCAAACTTGTCGCAAAATTGTTGTCCAAGCAGAAAATCCCGATTACCATGCATGACAAAAATCTGGCAGTTTTTATCGGATAGTGTTTTGAGCTTTTCTATAATCGGTTGCAGCGCATCTGTTAAGGTGTCTGTATCGGCAACATCATCCCCTAGCCAAGCTTCAAACCAATCACCGAGAATAAAAAACTGTTTTAGATTGGGCAATAAAGCCAGTTTATCTAAAAAATCTAAAAAAGCCTGCCCTAAAGGATTAGTGGCAGGCTCATTCATGCTCAAATGTAAATCACTGATAACAACCTGCGCAATGACAGAGGGATTATCGGTGACCAAATCTGCAAAACTTTGCATACAAAAAAATTATTTCTCAATTACTTTTGCATGGGTAATCACCACAGGCGTGGTTGGTACATCAGCGTGGAAACCGTATTTACCAGTCGGCACACCTTTGATTTTATTGACAATGTCCATGCCTTCAGTCACTTTACCAAACACCGCATAACCCCAGCCTTGTGGGTTTTTACCAGAAAAGTTTAGAAAGCTATTGTCTTTTACATTGATAAAAAATTGCGCAGTCGCTGAATGTGGGTCAGAAGTACGTGCCATCGCAATAGTGCCGACTTCATTTTTTAAGCCATTATCTGCTTCGTTTTGGATTGGGGCATTGGTAGATTTTTCTGTCATGTTGGCGTCCATACCACCACCTTGAATCATAAAACCATCAATGACGCGGTGAAAAATCGTGCCATCATAATGACCTGATTTAACGTATTCTAAGAAGTTTGCCACCGTGTTGGGGGCTTTTTCTTGGTTCAGTTCGATAACGATGTTACCCATGGTGGTTTCTAATTCTACATATGGCATATCCATTGTGTGCTCCTAATGGTTTTTATGGTTAAAGAAACGCGTCTTGCAATTGTTGTGGCTATCCTAGCGATTTTCAATCAAAAAGTCAGTATTTAGTTTGCAAAGTTGGCAAAATTAAATGTTTCAATTAAATTCATTTAAGTTTTTTCAATGTCAAAAAACTGCTAGAATGGCAGATTAGTTCACCATTTTTGTAATAGGTAAGGGGCAACCAAATGACGGCGACGACCGACAAAAATACAAAAACCGACGATACAGCAGCCAATAGTGAAAAAAATGATTTTATCCGTGCGATCGTACGTGATGACCTTGCTTCGCAAAAATATAGCCAGATTGTGACCCGTTTTCCACCTGAGCCCAATGGCTACTTACATTTGGGTCATGTCAAATCTATTTGTCTCAACTTTGGGCTTGCCAAGGAGTTTGCAGGGCTGTGTAACCTACGGTTTGACGATACCAATCCTGATGCTGAAGATCAGGAGTTTGTCGATAACATCAAAGATGATGTCAAATGGCTCGGTTTTGATTGGGCAGGCGAGGCGCGCTATGCGTCCAGTTATTTTGCTCAGTTATATGATTGGGCGGTGAAATTAATCAAACAAGGCGATGCCTATGTTGATTTACAAAGTCCTGAGGATATTCGTGAAAACCGCGGCAATTTCGGTCAAGCAGGTAAAAACTCCCCATACCGTGATGCCAGTGTTGAAGAGAATTTGCAACGCTTTAACGATATGAAACTTGGCAAATATGGCAACGGTGAAGCGGTGCTTCGTGCCAAAATCGACATGGCAAGCCCCAATATGAATATGCGCGATCCAATTTTGTATCGTGTCATGCACCAAGCGCATCACCAAACAGGCGATGATTGGTGTATTTATCCCATGTATGACTATGCTCACCCGTTGTCAGATGCAATCGAAGGTATTACGCATTCGATTTGTACCCTAGAATTTGAAGACCACCGTCCGTTTTATGATTGGGTGGTAGATAAAGTGGGCTTTGACAAAGAACCACACCAATATGAATTTGCCCGCCTAAACGTGAACCATATTTTGACCAGTAAACGCAAACTTAAAAAACTGGTCGAAGATGACTTGGTGAGTGGTTGGGACGATCCGCGTATGCCGACAATTGCCGGCATGCGACGCCGTGGTTATACCCCTGAAGGCTTGCGGGATTTTTGTGACCGTGTGGGCGTCAGCAAGTCGGACGGTGTGGTGGATTTTGGCTTACTCGAGTTTAGTATCCGTAACTCATTAGAGCATGTGAATCGTGCCATGGCGGTGCTAAGCCCACTAAAAGTGACGATTACCAATTTTGATGAAGCCGTCGCCAATGTTGAAACACTCAAAAAAGACAGTGTAAAAACTAAACTCGACAATGGTGTTTTATGGTTGAACCAGCCTAAAAATAGCCATGATGACAGCCAAGGTACGCGTGACATTCCTTTTACTAAAGAAATTTATATTGATAAAGGGGATTTTGAAATCACGCCGCCTGAAGGTTATAAACGCTTGTCACCGCAAAACCCAGAAATCCGCTTACGCAATAGTTACGTGTTAAAGATTGAGGAGCACATCACCGATGACAATGGCGAAGTGGTGGGGTTAACAGCGACTATTGACCCAAAAACGTTGGGCAACAATCCAGAAGGTCGTAAGGTTAAAGGTGTGATACATTGGGTGTCAGCCAGTCTAGGTGTACCCGCGAAGGTACGTCTGTATGAGCAGCTGTTTACCCAAGAAGACCCTGCCAAAATTGACATCAATAATTTAGCCGCAGAGATTAATCCCAATTCACTACGTGAAGTAGATGCTATTGTCGAGCCTTCTTTATCACAAGCCAATGCAGGCGAGCGGTTCCAATTTGAACGCGAAGGGTTTTTTGTGGCAGATAGTAAAGACTATTCACCAGAGCATTTGGTGTTTAACCGTATTGTGACCTTAAAAGACAGTTTCAAACCATAAATCATCTTTAACTTATAAATTAGCTGGCATAGCAATATGTCAGCTTTTTTCGTAAAAGGATATCTTAACCTATTGTTACTTATGGTTTTATTATTGTATTAGCCGGGCGGTTTTATTGTTTTTTTACATGCGTAACATATGTACTGTGCTAAACTACTCATCGTAAATTTAAGTCAGTCTTGCGTAATCAATCCGTTATTCTTGTTAGATTTTGTAACTTTTAATGGCTTGATTTTAATGGCTATTGGGCTTAAGGTATCGTTGTTCATCTGTTTTTCGTAAATATATTGGTAGTTTTGGTAACTGTATGCTTTATCCAACAGCAAGTTAACCATGATTTGATTGAGAGTGTTGAAATGAAAACATTGTTAAAGAAAACGTTGTTAGGTGCTGTCATTGCACTGGTTGGCGTACAAAGTAATGCTGAATTAAATATGCAGACAGGTAGCCAAGCTAAAGTTAGTTGGGGTGGGCAGGGTAGTTTAGACAAAGCCCGTGCCATCATGTACAACAGCACGCCACAGACGACAAGTTTTAATAGCGGTAATTATAATAGCTATAACAATGCATACAGTGAGGATGAAAGCTATAATCCTGCATGGTCTCAAGCTAGCACGCGGTCTTCGGGCAGCTATTTTGCCAATTCCAAAGGTGCTTTGGTAGTGGATGCGTTAACAGGCAATACGATTTATGAAAAAAATGCTGATATTGCCCGTCCGATTGCCTCAATCAGTAAATTGATGACGGCTGTGGTGGTGGCGGAATCAGGCGCTAACATGAGCGAAACATTGACGATTAGTTCATTAGATTTCAAAACCCCAAAGCAATCGGGTAGTGACCGTTTAAAAGTTGGCGATCAGCTTAATCGTGCTGAAATGCTACTGATGATGATGATGAAATCAGAAAATCCAGCGGCTAAAGCATTAGCACGTACCGACCCTATGGGGTATGACAATTTTATTAGCCGTATGAACCAAAAAGCGCGTGAATTGGGGATGACCCAAACCCGTTTCTATGACCCATCAGGTCTAGACTCTCGTAATGTGGCATCACCGCGTGATTTGGCAATTCTTGCCCGTTATGCACAAAAGATGAACCTAGTCACCCAGTTTAGTACTACGCCTAGCCGTCAGTTCGGTGTATATAATATCAATTCGGGGTTTCGAACCGTAGCCGCTCGCAGTACCAATTACATGGTGCGTGATGGGTTATATAATATTGGTTTGTCAAAAACAGGGTATATTCGTGAAGCAGGCAACTGCGTACTATTTGAAACCAATGTGGGTAATCGTCCAGCCATTGTCGTATTACTCGGTGCAAGTGATTCAAAAACCCGCTGGAACGATGCAGAAAACATTATTGCTAATTTAAGCATGCGCCGATTCACCTAAACAAGTCGCAATTTACTGACTAATTTTTTGATAAAAAAAGCAAGGATAACTGTCCTTGCTTTTTTATGGGCGAAAAACTACCAAAATCAGCTATTTGGTGTGTTTTATAAGCTATTTAGCGTGTTTCATACAAGTGGTGGCAAAGGGTACCGCTTCAAGACGTGCGGGCTCGATTTCTTCACCACTCACAGCGCAAATACCATAAGTCCCATTTTCGATACGAAGTAAGGCATTATTCACCAATTCAAGGTTGTGCTGGGCTTCGACTAGCAAGTTTTTACGTACATCGTTTTGCTCATTAATCACCGCTTGGTCGTCCCAATCTTGGGTCATATCCGTATCAGGATTTTGCATATCATGTTGGATTTTATGCACGCGAGTTTGGTATTCTTGTTTTAGGTCAAGTAATCGTTGTTTTGCTTTGTCAAGGTCAACCATAAATACTCCAATTTTAGAATAAGATATTGAATGCAGTGCTGCATTCCTGTTTTTGTCCTTATAAGCTTATCATTAAGACCCTTCTTAATAAAGTAGTAATAAAGTAGTCATACCGTGTTATCACCGTGCGTGGCATTAATTGGGCGTTAGTTGATAGCATCAATAATGTTAAAAATACTCAAACTATGCTAATCTACGCTTATTTTTTTATTCAATTTTTGTTGTCATGTGACAACGTTTTATCAACCCCTACGGGTCACCATCCTGTTATTAACTTAGAGGTTAATCCATGCAATTTGCTCGTTTAAACGATATTGATGTTTCTGACAAAACAGTTTTAATCCGCGAAGATTTAAATGTACCGTTAAAAGATGGCAAAATTGCCAATGATGCCCGATTAAAAGCAAGCTTGCCCACCATCCAATTGGCTTTAGATAAAGGCGCAGCGGTTATCGTGTGTTCGCATCTAGGTCGCCCAGACCCATCAAACCCTGAAGCCAAATATTCGTTGCAGCCAGTCGCAGATTATTTGAGCGATGCTTTGGGCAAACCTGTCAAATTGGTGACCGATTATGCCCAAAATAATGTGATAGTAGCCCCAGGTGAAGTTGTGCTACTGGAAAATGTACGTTTTAATGCGGGTGAAAAGAAAAACGATGCCACTTTATCTGAACGCTATGCCGCTTTATGTGATGTATTTGTGATGGATGCTTTTGGTACGGCTCACCGTGCTGAAGCGTCAACAGAAGGCGTTATCGCCAAAGCAAAGACTGCTTGTGCAGGCCCGTTGTTAGCGGCAGAACTTGATGCATTAGCCAAAGCTTTAGATAACCCAGCCAAGCCCATGCTTGCGATTGTTGGTGGCTCGAAAGTTTCTACGAAGTTAGATGTGCTCAAATCATTGGCAAAAATCTGTGACCAAATCATTGTGGGTGGTGGTATTGCCAATACATTCTTGGCAGCCAAAGGTGCCAATGTTGGTGCATCCCTATATGAAGCCGACATGGTGGAAACGGCGAAAAGCATTATGCAAGAGACCCATGTATTACTACCTGAGGAAGTGGTCGTCGCTAAAAAATCACAGATTGATTTTGATGATTTTTTGGGCTCGCTAGAATCTGTCGATGCCGTAACCAAATCGGTCAATACCATTGCTGATGATGAAATGATTTTAGATATAAGTGCAAGCAGTGCGGCGAAACTTGCCGATGCGATTAAAAATGCCAAAACCATCTTATGGAATGGACCTGTAGGCGTATTTGAAGTCGATAAATTTGGTGAAGGTACCAAAATCGTTAGTGAAGCAGTCGCAGCAAGTGAAGGCTTTAGCATTGCAGGTGGTGGTGATACGCTCGCTGCGATTGATAAATACAAGGTCGCCGATAGAGTAAGCTACACATCAACCGGGGGCGGGGCGTTCTTAGAATTTGTGGAAGGTAAAACCTTACCTGCCGTGCACGCACTGAGCCAACGTGCCTAAATGCTAACAATCGTTATCATTAATTCAGCGATTTAAATTTATCATCGCTGAATTAATGTAATGTTAAGTTAATATTTGTATGGTAAACATTGTAAGCAATTGCACTAAAAATATATTGTCGATAAGATATTATGCAAGTATGTATACCCATATGTTTGGCGTTTAAGGAATGAATATGTTAAAACGTAATTTAGTATTGGCAACTTTATTAGCAACTTTATCAATTACTGCATGTAGTAAAAAAACCGAAGAAGCCGCAGCTAACGGTCAACCTGAAGCCGCAGCAAGCGCAGCGGGTCAAGACATTAAAGACGCGACTGCAAGTGCCGCTAGTGCAACAGCAAATGCAGGTGAAGCTGTGGCTAGTGCTGCTACCACGGGTGTTGCGGTTGCCCAAGGCGCAGCAATCAACGCGACTGAAGCTGTTGCCAATGGTGCCGCCCAAGCCACCGCGAACGTAGCCTCTGCTGTAGCGACTGGTGCAGCCAATGTAGCACAAGGTGCAGAAGCGGTTAAAAACGATGCAGCAAATAGTAGTACTGACATCCAAACAACCGTGCCAGAAAAACAAAAATACTAATTTTAGTATTCAGCCTAAAAAAGCCCCGAAATCATTTTGGGGCTTTTTGATTGGGTTAGGTAGTTTGCCATAATATCGTTCAGTTCAAAGTTATATTTTTTGAATTCAAATTATAACGCACTTCTGTTATACTCAAGCCTTGTCCAACACGGCAAAACCCAATTTTTCTAAAATTTTCAATTGATTATTAACTTTACCAAGAGAAAGTAATATGGCTTTGATTTCTTTGCGTCAGCTTTTAGACCATGCAGCAGAAAACAACTATGGTGTTCCTGCATTTAACGTCAATAACTTAGAGCAAATGCGTGCCATTATGATGGCAGCCGATGAAACCAATTCACCTGTGATTGTGCAAGCATCGGCAGGCGCACGCAAATACGCAGGTGCCCCATTTTTACGCCATCTTATTTTGTCTGCCATTGAAGAGTGGCCGCACATTCCAGTGGTTATGCACCAAGACCATGGTACCAGTCCAGAAGTTTGCCAGCGTTCAATCCAGTTGGGTTTTTCATCGGTGATGATGGATGGCTCATTAAAGAGTGATGGTAAAACCCCTGCAGACTATAATTATAATGTGGCAGTGACGCGTGAAGTGGTAAAACTCTCTCATGCTTGTGGTGTATCAGTAGAAGGTGAAATTGGTGTTTTAGGTAGCCTTGAAACGGGTATGGCTGGCGAAGAAGATGGCGTAGGGGCGGAAGGTAAACTTGACCACTCACAGCTGTTAACCAGTGCTGATGAAGCTGAGCAATTTGTTAATGACACCCATGTTGATGCACTAGCGATTGCAGTCGGTACTAGCCACGGGGCGTATAAATTTACCCGACCACCTACCGATGATATCTTATCGATTGCACGTATCAAAGAAATTCATGCCCGTATTCCTAATACTCACCTTGTAATGCATGGCTCTTCAAGTGTGCCACAAGAATGGCTCAAAGTGATTAATGAAAATGGCGGCAATATCGGTGAAACCTACGGTGTGCCAGTTGAGCAAATCGTAGAAGCCATCAAACATGGTGTACGTAAAGTCAATATCGACACCGATTTACGTTTGGCATCAACCGGTGCGATTCGCAAATTCCTCGCTGAAAACCCAGCAGAATTTGACCCACGCAAATATTTTGCCAAAACCATCGATGCCATGAAAGCGGTTTGTATCGATCGCTATACTGCATTTGGTACGGCGGGTAATGCGGATAAAATCCGCCCAATTAGTCTAGAAAAAATGGTTAGTTTCTATAACTAAATACTAGAGCTAAGTTTTAGCAAATGACTAAAAAGCATGATATTCAAGAGAGTGTGAGATTCAAGTGGGTGGACTTAGGTTGCCCACTTTTTTATTGGATTAAATTATTTGTAGTGAGTCATCAATGATAGGATTAATTCAAGGGCAAGTGCATCATCTAATGGCACCTACGGTAGTGGTGATGACTACAGCGGGCGTTGGGTATGAAATTGAGATGCCGCTTAATGCATTTTGCCAAGTACAATTAAATCAGTCCGTCACCTTGTGGACACATTTTTTGGTACGCGAGGATGCTCAGTTGTTATTTGGGTTTTTAAGCCATAGCGATCGGGAAGTGTTTAGACTGTTGCTTAAAGTCAATGGGGTGGGGGCAAAAATGGCGTTGGCGATGATGTCAACCGTAACGGTGCAGGAATTGCACCAGTTTGTGATGAACAATGATGAGCTGGCATTGACGCGTATCCCAGGGGTTGGCAAAAAAACCGCACAGCGATTGATTGTTGAATTAAAAGACAAAATCAAGCACTTAGGTGATACATCAGGTTTTGCCCCTTCATTACCACTAGCGACCGATAGCGGCAATGAAGGCATTATTATTGCTGAAGTGGAAGCGGGGTTGATTGCACTAGGTTATCGCGATAAAGAAGCCCAAGCTGCGATAAAACTGGCAAAATCTGCCATTGATTCACCGTTAACCATCCAAAATCTGCTGAAAGCGTCTCTTAAAAATTTGGCGATGAATTAAAATTGCATAAAAAGAGGCTCAAACGACCCTCTTTTTTAACCATTAACCTTATTCTGTTTCGGTTTTTGGCGTCTCTGGCTGGGATAATAAGTTTTTTTCCAGATAATGAATGTTTTGTGCCTGTTTACAAAAAGCCTCGTCTTGCAAAATCACATCGCGATGTAATGGCACATTGGTTTTGATGCCGGTGATAATCAGCTCGTCAAGGGCATGGCGAAGCTTGGCAATCGCTTGTTCACGGGTTTGACCATGACAGATTAATTTGCCAATCAATGAGTCATAAAAGGTAGGGATGGCATAGTTAGGATAAAGGTGCGAGTCAAAACGTACACCGCTACCATTTGGCATAAAAAAGTGGGTCACCGTACCAGGTGACGGCATGAAAGTTACTGGATCTTCGGCATTGATACGGCACTCGATGGCATGCCCGCGAATTTCGATTTCGTTTTGACGATACGATAAGCCATAGCCAGATGCGATTTTGAGTTGTTCAACCACCACATCAATGCCGGTAATCATTTCGGTGACAGGATGTTCAACCTGTACGCGGGTATTCATCTCAATAAAGAAAAATTGCTCGTCTTCATATAAAAATTCAAACGTCCCTGCGCCGCGATAGTTAATTTGCTCACAAGCACGGACGCAAGCTTGCAAAATGGGCTCTTTGATATCATCAGGAATCTCTGGGGCAGGGGCTTCTTCAAGCACTTTTTGGTGACGACGTTGTAGCGAGCAATCGCGATCAAATAAATGAATGGCATTGCCTTCGCCGTCACCTAAAACTTGCACTTCAACATGGCGCGGGTTTTTTAAAAAGCGTTCCATATAGACGCTATCATCGCCAAACCACAATTCGGCTTCTTGTTTGGCGGCTTGCACTTGAGACAATAACTGCTCAAGGCGTTCAACCACGCGCATACCACGACCACCACCACCCGCTGCTGCTTTGATTAACAGAGGAAAACCAATGGCTCTAGCTTGTTCTTCAGCGTTAGCCAGAGTGACGCTACCCACTGAGCCAGGGACGGTAGGCACACCGGCTTTTTTCATGGCGTTGATAGCGGATATTTTGTTGCCCATTAAGCGAATGTGCTCAGGCGCAGGACCTACGAAAGTTAGCCCTGCCTCTTCCACGCGTTCGGCAAATTCAGCATTTTCAGATAAAAACCCATAACCTGGGTGAATGGCATCAGCGCCAGAGATTTCTGCGGCTGTTAAGATAGTATCGATATTGAGATAGCTTTGACTGGCATTGGGCTTGCCAATACAGATGGATTCGTCAACGAATCGAAGGTGCATCAAGTTGTCATCTGCAGTTGAGTACACGCCCACCGTTTGGATGCCAAGCTGCTTACAAGCGCGAACAATGCGCAGCGCAATTTCACCACGATTGGCGATCAGTAATTTTTTTATCATTGCTATCCCTAATTTTTATCGATAAACAAACTTCAAATAGACAAAAAAGTTAAAAATTAAGACTCGTAACGGACAATCGGTTGACCAAATTGCACCACATCGCCGTTTTGTACCAAGATTTCTGCAATGATACCGCTTTGGGTTGCTTCAAGCGGGTTCATGATTTTCATGGCTTCAATAATGCCTAAACTATCGCCTGCTTGTATCTGTTGACCCACCTTGATAAATGGCGCGTCATTAGGACTCGGTGCAACATAATAGACCCCAACCATCGGTGATGTTTCTACCATGCCAGATTTTACAGGGGCAGCGTTAGCGGTTGTCGTGGTGGCTGTAGTCGCTGTCACAGGTTGAATATTCGCTTGGGGTAAATGGCGTGAAATAGAGACCTTTTTATCGCCATCTTGTACGGTTAATTCTGCTAACGTTCGCTCTTCCATTAAGTCAATAAGTTGTTTGATTTTACTTATATCCATATCCTAACTACCTTAAAATTATACGCTTCATAGACAACTAATTCATAGATTGCCGTATTGTAACAAGATTTTTCTAAAATAAATAGATATAGCAGGGTATATTTGTGTACGTTTGTACACTTAAAATTTGCTGCCATGTTGCTATTTATTTTAGGCTAAATTATGTTGCTACTGATGTTTTTGAACCAGATAATTAAACGCTGCAGTATAGCCAAAAGCCCCCATACCACAGATGACCGCTTCAGCTTTGTCACTAAAATAAGAATGCTGTCGAAATGGCTCACGCGTGTGAATATTGGAAAGATGAACTTCTATAAAAGGTTTATTCACGGCGAGTAGGGCATCGCGAACTGCTACCGATGTGTGAGTAAAGGCGGCGGGATTGATGATAATCGCGTCAATCTGCTCTTCAGGATTTGTGGTCAATAAACCGTGATGATGGATTTTATCAATCAGGGCAGATTCTTGATTTGTTTGAAAACAGGTGAGTTTAATTTGATGATTACTGGCTAGTTGTCTTATATCATCTTCAATATCTTGTAGGGTTTGAAATCCGTAGATTTCTGGTTCTCGCTTGCCAAGCAAATTGAGATTGGGACCATTTAGTACTAACACATGGGTTAGTTGAGTCTGTGTTGTTGTAGTCATGATGCTTCCTTTATCGTGGGTGATTTAAAATTTCCTCAAGTTTTTGCAACCTCAGCTTGTCAATGGCTTCACCGATCTGTTTGCCGGTCAGCTCGCTTGCCACATCTTTGGCAGAAATTTGAGTTAATTGCGTTTTGATGGTGGTTAATAGCGCGGTTTGTTTGACCTGTTGATAAAGATGAACGACTTTCAAGGCTTGTTCTAAAAGTGAGGTGTCTTTAAGGCTATTACTTAATCTTAACAGCTCAAATAATGGTTCTGCAGTTAAGTGATCGAAATTTTTTAATTCATCAAAATGCTCAACAATAAATAACCCCAATCGCTCAGCGTTTTTTGGTACCTTTAAACCTTGGCAAAATTCTAAATACTCGCTAGTTGGGTTATTGTGTTGCTGGTGAGACTTAAAGCAGGTTGCAACTAGAGCAAACTTCATGACGTTGTCCGCTTGTTGCTCTCCCACCATTCGCAGCGCAGATAGCATCAATTGCCATTGGCTAGGATTATCATTGGATGCTTGATACAATTTTGGCATAATGATATCGAGGACATTAAGCTGATAAAGCGTGTCAAAATAAATATCCGACCAAGCCTGCGTTAACGCTTTTGACATCTCTGACCATACCCGCTCAGCGACAAGATGACTCAGCTCACCTGCGGCTTTCATTTGACTGGTAAGTTTCGTGGTGGACTCATCGACCGTAAATCCGAGCGGCGCATAACGACTGGCAAAACGGGCAAGGCGCAATACGCGTACCGGATCTTCTACAAAAGCGATGGACACATGACGTAATTTTTTTTGCTCAATGTCTGCTAAGCCACCATACGGGTCGATGATATCGCGGGTATCAAATTTGCCCTGTTTAAAACTGCAGTCAAACAACCCATTGACTTCTATAGCCATGGCATTGATGGTGAGATCGCGCCTGGCTAAATCTTCTTCTAAGGTGACAGCGGCGTCAGCGTGTACCTTAAAACCAAGATAGCCGTTACCGCTTTTGCGTTCCGTGCGAGCCAGTGCATATTCGTCATGGGTCTTTGGGTGTAAAAAAACCGGAAAATCAGCCCCTACCTGCGAAAATCCCAGCTCCAGCATCTGCTCAGGCGTTGCGCCGACCACCACATAATCGTGTTCAGTGACCTCGCGCGCCAATACATAATCGCGTACCGCACCACCGACCAAATAAACTTGCATGACCACCCCGATGTTTTAACTAAATTAAACCCATAAAAAAACCAGTTTAGAGCACTAAACTGGTTTTATCAATCAACACAAAATTATTTTGCCAATTCTTGCGCTTGTGTTACCGCTACAGCAGTCATGTTGACGATACGACGTGCTGTCGCAGAAGATGTCAAGATATGCACAGGTCGTTGCGCTCCCAATAACAATGGACCGACGGTGACACTATTGGTCGCCGTTTTTAGCAAGTTAAATGCGATGTTAGCCGCATCTAAGTCTGGCATGATCAGTAGGTTAGCTGAACCTGTCAATTTGCTAAATGGGAATGAAGTATGGCGGATACGGTCATCAAGCGCGGTGTCACCATGCATTTCGCCATCAAACTCAAAATCAACATTCATATCGGTCAGTAAATCATAGACTTGACGCATTTTTTTGGCGCTTTCAAAGTCAGATGAACCAAAGTTTGAATGTGATAGCAATGCCACACGCGGTTCAAGACCAAAGCGGCGGACTTCTTGCGCTGCTAATACTGTCATTTCCGCTAGTTGTTCAGCGCTTGGGTCTTCATGCACATAAGTGTCAGCAATGAACAAGTTACGACCTTGAATTAATAAGGCATTTAAGGCATAAAAATCTTTAGCATCCGCGTGTTTTTTGATGACGTTTTGCACGTAGTTTAAGTGCAAGTGATATGAACCAAACGTACCACAAATCATACCGTCGGCATCGCCACGTTCAACCATTAGCGCGCCAATCAAAGAAGTTTTACGGCGAACATCACGACGCGCCAATTCAACCGTCACACCATTGCGTTTGTTCATCTCATAATAAAACTGCCAGTAGTCTTTATAACGTGGGTCGCTTTCGATGTTAACCAATTCATAATTTTCACCTGCCACCATACGTAAGCCCAACCGCTGGATTTGGTTGGCAATAATGGTTGGACGACCGACCAAGATAGGTTTTGCCAAGCCTTCATCCACCACCACTTGCACTGCCCGTAATACGTTTTCATCCTCACCTTCACAGTAAACGATACGTTTTGGCTCTTGTTTGGCACGGGTGAAAATAGGTTTCATCAAGAACGCAGAGTTATAAACAAACTCTGAGAGTTTATCGCGATAAGCACGCATATTTTCAATCGGTAACGTGGCAACGCCAGAATCCATCGCCGCTTTGGCAACCGCTGGCGCAATCTCCAAAATCAAATTTGGCTCTAACGGTCCAGGGATTAGGTATTCACGACCAAAACGTTTGGTTTCATCCACCGTTTTTTGACCTTTTTGTGGCGTGGCTTCCACATGTGCCATGGCAGCAATGGCTCGCACGCAGGCAATTTTCATTTCTTCGTTGACGGTCGTGGCACCGACGTCAAGCGCCCCACGGAAGATATATGGGAAACACAGTGCGTTGTTTACTTGGTTTGGATAGTCAGAGCGGCCTGTGGCGATAATCGCATCGGGACGCACCGCTTTGGCATCTTCAGGTAGGATTTCTGGGTTTGGATTGGCTAGGGCAAAGATAATGGGATCTTGCGCCATGCGTTTTACCATATCTTGGGTCAGCATGCCAGCGGCAGATAAACCTAAGAACATGTCCGCGCCTTCAATCACATCCGATAAGGTTTTGGCTTCAGTATCGCGGGCATAACGCTGTTTTGACTCATCGAGGTTTGCTCGGTTGCTAGTGATAATACCTTTTGAGTCAGCGACAAAGATGTGTTCTTTTTTTGCGCCCAACGCACAAATCAAATCTAAACAAGAAATCGCTGCAGCACCTGCACCAGATACCACAATTTTGATATCTTCGATTTTTTTGCCGGTAATTTGTAGCGCGTTTAATAACGCGGCCGACGCAATAATCGCGGTACCATGTTGGTCATCATGGAACACAGGGATATTCATGCGTTTACGCAGTTCTTTTTCGATATAAAAACACTCAGGGGCTTTGATATCTTCAAGATTGATACCGCCGAAGGTAGGCTCTAAAGAGGCAATCGCTTCGATGAATTTATCCGGATCGTTTTGTGCCACTTCAATATCAAATACATCAATGCCGGCAAATTTTTTGAACAGCACGCCTTTACCTTCCATCACAGGTTTTGACGCCAAAGGACCGATATTGCCCAATCCTAAAACAGCGGTACCATTTGTCACCACACCAACTAAGTTGCTACGAGCGGTATAAAGCGCGGCTTTTTTGGGGTCTTTTTCAATTTCTAGACAAGGTACGGCGACGCCAGGCGAATAGGCAAGTGCCAAATCCCGTTGGTTGGCAAGTGCCTTGATAGGGGTAACAGAAATTTTACCTGGGCGTGGATTGGCATGATAATGCAAGGCGGCTTGTTCAAATAATTCTTTGTCTGATAAGCCATTGTTGGTCGGCGATAATTTATCCATAATATCCTTCGTTGCGACAGTCGTTTTCGAATCGTAGTGTTCGCTATTCTAGCACTATTGACAGATTGATGACTAGTTGAGTACCGGCAAAAAATAAAACTAGTGAGCTAAAAAATCGCGCTACCGACCTTGTCTATCACCTTAAGATGAGCAGCTGACACATATTTCAGGCGCATCTGCCGACGGTGGCTCGCTGTCACTTGGCTTGGCTAATGCACTAACTTGGTAAGGATTAGCCAGTAGCTGATACAGTCTATCCACCTCGCTCATGTCATTTTGTTCAGCCAATTCAATAGCTTGCTGTGCCATACTGTTTCTTAGGACATACACGGGATTGTGGCTCATTACCAACTGCAAAGAATCCTGCTGTAATTTAGTATGGTAGGTATCAATCCAGTCCGCTAATGTGACATTGGGTTGACCGTTAGCGCTGCTAATTGAAATTTTCAACTGATTAAGTAAATTAAATTCATGTAATAGGTTTAATTTATCATTGGGCTTGGCGTCAGCAACAATAGCTACCAGCGCTCTCAAGCTGTTGGTAAAGTCAAGTTTGTTTTGCTGCATGATCTCTAAGTACTGCAAAGCAAAGTCACAGTTTTCTTCACTGATGGCTAAGCCAAATTTTTGGCAGAGACCCTGCTGATAGTACTGATAAAAAATCTCGCCAAAACTGTCTAAAATGTCGGTTAACTGCTCACGCGACAAGGCTTCTGGCGGGTGATTAGCGGTCAGTTTTTCGCCATTAAGACGTAAAAATAAGGTAATCAGACGTGACAAATTCCAAAGTCCAATAGATGGCTGGTTTTGATAAACATAACGCCCGTTGTAATCAGAATGGTTATTGATCCAAATCGGATTAAAGCGCTCCATAAAACCGTAAGGACCAAAATCGATGGTCGCACCCGTGATGGATAAATTGTCGGTATTCATCACCCCATGGGCAAAGCCAATTAGCTGCCAATCAGCAAGGGTTTTGGCAGTTTTATCAACCACTTGTCTCAAAAAATCTTGAATGGGCGTGTCACTGTCAAAACACGGGTTAAAATAGGTTTTGATGACATAACGGGTAAAATACAGCAATAAATCAGGCGCATAATTTGCCACCCATTCAAAATGCCCAAAGCGAATATGACAATCTGCGGTACGTAATAGCGCCGCGCCGCGTTCACGTGTCTCACGGTTGACAGGGGTATCTGAAACCACAAAGCCCAGCGCGTTGCTAGAACGAATGCCCAAGCAATTGAGCGCATGACCTGCCAAATACTCTCGCACTACGCTTCGAATCACCGCACGACCATCCCCCATGCGCGAGTAGGGGGTTAATCCTGCGCCTTTAAGATGTAAATCGGTCAATTGTCCGTCTTTATCGATTACCTGCGCGAGTAATAGACCACGACCATCGCCCAGTTGCCCTGCCCATTGCCCAAATTGGTGTCCAGCATACGCCATGGCTAATGGTTCAAAGCCGTCGGGAACGATGTCACCGCCCAAGATTTCGACCCAATGCTGTGTTAAAAACTCATCATCTGCCCAACCAATTTGGTTGGCGACTTGCGGGTTAAAATGCCCTGCTTGCGGGTTGATGAGTGGTTTGGGGGGGTGTTTATGATAAAGCCTTGGATCGAGCGTGGCATACGAGTTTTCGATTTTCATAATTTTTCCATTTTTATAGGCATGACTAATCTGGCGGTTAAATGCCCCCTGTTTAGGGCATTTTAAGTCATTAATTGCGCTATAATAGCGCGTTAACAGCCGGCTGAAAATTTGATTAAGCTTGCTGATGTTTTTTAAAATTTATATTGCTTACTATACCTTTATCCGACGATAAGGTCTGTGCGATAACTGTGCATAAGGCAATGCCGCTATAAAACTCACTTTTTGCTGTCATTAAGTGTTACTTGTTAGAAAATCTGCTTAAAAAAACTACCTAAAAAGCCACTCACTTAAAGGAAGGTCATGCCTGCGTTAGATCTGAACAATCCCAACAATGTCTATTTGGTTCAGTCGGGGTTTAATGTCGAAGATATCGAAAAATCGCCTACCTTGGTCAATTTGCTCAATCGATTCCAAGGTAACTTACGCATTGATGAGCAAGATACCACGGTCGGTGTCGGCGCAAAAGCCTACGGCAATACCATTCATATTGCTAAAAGTTACAAAAATTTTTTGAACATCGCCCACGAGCTAGGGCACGCAACCGGTCAATACCAACAAATCAATAGTGATAAAGACAATTTGTATCAATTTGATACGCCACAAGCCTATGGAATGGCACGCGCCAAAGCGGAGGGTGAGGCAACTTATTATGAGTTTTTGGTGGCAAAAGAATTAGGCTATCAACGGTTTGTCAAACCATTGTGGCTCGATAACGCGGCAAAACCGCAAGATAAAGATGTGTTTACTGAAGTCGATGAAATCATGCGCCAAGCAATCAGTGAAAACGACAAAATAACCCAATTGGCAGTGCTCAATCAAAGCATGTTGCCCAGTGGGCAGTTTCATGCGCCGCTTTATACGTATGATGAATACAATACCTTGGTGTTCTTGAATAACCGTTTTGCCATTGCGCGTATATCGCAAGATTATCAGCAAGCATTTGGCAAGGCACTGGATTGGAACAGTTATGAAGCCAAATCCCTCGCCAATAAAGCCAACCAGCATTTTGGCACCTTGGCTAATGATGTCATCATCAATCACCATACTGACGGTTCTGTGCTTGGACGGCAGGGCGTAGGGGATTTATTATGGGGTAGTCAGGGGGACGATGTGCTAGTGGGTAATAGCGGTCAAGATAGGCTGCTAGGCGGTGCTGATGATGATGTGCTCATCGGCAATGCTGGTGATGATGTGCTGGTGGGTGGCACGGGCAATGATTTATATTATTTCACCAAAGGATTTGGTCATGATACCATTATCAATGTGGGCGGTGGTAAAGATATGCTTTATCTTGCGGATAGAGGCTATGACGAGCTCAGCCTAGTCACTCAAGAAAAGCAGGATTTAACGCTGGATTTTGCAACTAGTTCGCCCAATGACAATGAGAAAACCCGTAAAGCGACTGACGATCAACTTACCATCAAAGATTTTTATTTGGGCGGTGATAACGCAAGTTTAGCCATCGGTTTTGCAAAAAGCGGCAACACCAACCCTGCGATGCTGATGCCAGTCAGTCAATTAACCAGTCAATTAACAAATTTTGGCTCAGTCGCGCAGCGTGATATGACTGATTATCAGCCAGTGCTAGAAAAATCTCTTTTACAACTGGGCAAAGTCAATGTTACTGCTACAAACGACAAATAAGCGGTTTGTCACACAAACTTGAAAGCTACTGCAAGGAAATGCGATGTTACCATTAGAAATTAAATATTTGCAAAACGCTCAATATGAACCCACCCATGCAGCGATGCTGGCGCGCGTGTTATCGCGTATCGAGCAAAAAAAATCTGCCAGCAGCGAGCAGGCGCAGCTTAGCGCTGATGAGTTATGGATTGTGGACCACGATAATGTGTTTACGCTGGGTCAAGCGGGCAAACCTGAACATATTTTACAAAGAGATAATACCCCCATCATCCACACCGATCGGGGCGGTCAAGTCACTTGGCACGGTCATGGGCAGTTGGTGGTATATTTTTTATTTGATTTAAATGCGTTGGGGTGGGGCGTGCGTGATTTGGTCAGCAAAGCTGAAACCATCATCATTGATGTCATCACGCCTTATTTGCCGCCAGATTTTTATGCCAAAGCGCGCGCGGATGCGCCAGGGGTGTATGTGTATAACCAAGACGATTTAGAACTTGGTAAAATTGCGTCATTGGGATTTAAGATAAAACACGGCTTTAGTTATCATGGCATCGCCATCAATGTACAAAATGATTTGACCCCGTTTCAAATGATCAACCCTTGTGGCTATGCCGGCATGACCATGTTGCGTCTAGCAGATTTTGCGGACGTGGATTATCAAGTATTTACCCAACAATTCATCAGCCGTGTCAACCAAGAACGCCAATTTAGCCTAAGCAAATAAAATCTTACTAAGGGCTTAAATATAAGAGCCTTTATTACCAATGTCTTTAATTCAAGGATTGGGTAGAGTAGGTAATGCCTTTAATTTCATACACTTGGTAAGTCGCCTGCAGTAAATCATCAATATATGGATTGGATTGGTGTGCCAGTACATTCATAAAAATCGGGGTTGTCGCATCTTCGTGACGTAGACGATGATAATGAATTTGCTCGGTACGCACGGTTTTTAAACTATCAGGCACTAAGGTAATGCCTTCACCTGCCGCCACCAAGCCCAAAGCAATTTGGATATCGCGCACTTTGGTGGTCAAATGAGGTGACAACTGATGGCGGGCAAACAAATACATGAGTTGGTCAGTTTCGCCATTAAATAGCGGATTTTGCAGGATTGGCAAGGGCGTGCGATGATACAAAATGAGCGTATCTTCTAGCAGCTCTTTAAATGCAATGCCAATATCATCCGGGCGTGATGCCAAGGGGTGAGCCATCGGCAGCGCCACCACAAAGCGTTCATGACGTAAAAATATCTGTTGCACAAAGTTGTCACTGTGCCGAAACCTTCCAAACCCCACATCAATGTCTCCCGACTTTAGCGCTGACATTTGCTGCTCCGAATTGATTTCGACTAGCTTGATATCCAAATTTGGGTGTCGCTGTTTGACTGTAGAAATAATCTCAGGCAACAAACCATATAGCACCGAGGCGACAAATCCTATTGTCAAATGATTGGTTCGATGCGGCTGGGCAAAGCGCTGAGTCAACTCACGGGCTTGCTCAAGCTGTAGCAATATTGGCTCAATCTGTGCCAAAAAAAAATGCCCCGCTGCGGTTAAGGTCATTGGGCGGTGATAGCGATCCAGCAGCTCGACACCCAGCTCGCTTTCAAGTTGCTGGACATGGCGGCTTAGCGATGGCTGTGATATAGCCAAGGTTTTGGCAGCTTGGCTAAAACTACCTGCTTTTGCCACTACCACAAAATAAGTGAGTTGTGAAATATCCATATCAATACTCAATGATAATTACAGCGTTGTGTTATCGGGGTTAAAAGCTGTTTACTCATTCAATAAATTTGCTATCAAGCCAAACCATTAAATCAATGTCACTAAATCAATGTTACAAAAAATGTCAAATTTATGTCGCCATTTCAAGATATTCTAACCAATATATTATAAAATTTGGGCAATACTACGTTAAAAATATTATGCTAAAAACCTTACGCTAAAAAAAGTTTAAACCTCTAGATTAAGTTGCTCATTATGGCCATCCGTCTACCCAAGCCAAAAAAAGCCCAGTCTTTACCGCCCATTGAACCCAGTTTCGATAATGTGCATCAAGTTAATGAAATGCAAGTTGATGAAATAATTGCAACTGAAGCAGGCAGGTCTTTTGTCACGTTAACCGAGATGCAAGAAGGTTTTAATAATCGTCGGTTTTTTGATTGGCACGGTCGGGTTAGTCGTGTTCAATTTTTAGCGTATTCCACCTTTAATGCATTGATAGCACTAATGCTGGTCGCTTTGCTATTTGTGACGATTGGTGGCTTTCAGGGCATGGTGAATGCCAGTAGTGAGCAGTTGCCGATGAGTTTGCTTGGCGCAAGTAGTGTGGGTGTGGCGGTTTTGTTTTATCTACAGCTTGCCGTTAGCAAACGGCGCTTCAATGACCTTAACAAAACAGGGTGGCTTGTGCTATTGATGTTAGTGCCTGGGGTAAATATCTTAGTTTACCTTTACTTGCTAGCAGTCGAAGGGACGGCAGGCTCCAATTATTATGGCTTACCTGCTAGACCTGCTACCCAGTTAAAAACGGTACTGATGGTATTGATTCCGCTTTTAGTCATTTCACTCATCGGTTTGTTAACCCAAATTGTCTTGCCCAGCTATCACAGTTATCAAGCGATAAGAAACAGTAGAGACGCCCAAAACAATGTCATTGTGACGGCAACAAACCCTAGCCAATCGGCGCAGACATTGCCTGCAACTGCTTCAGCGGTTGCTGCCTCGACTACTCAACCAGAGAATTTAAGAACAGAAGCGGTGGTAATTACCGGTGAGCAATTAGGAAACGGCGTGTCTTCCACCCCACAACCCACCGCGCCAGCGAATGTCAATCCCGCTACAACCACCAATCAAGTGTCAACAGATACGCTCGCCAACACGCCAAGTAGGACTAATCAGATGCCTGATGCGCCAACTGACACCGCTAATCCCAGTACCCTAAATCCTAATGGCTCAAATCCCAATAACCTAAATCAAGGTTCAGATGAGCGCGCGCAGACGGGCAGTAATTCAACAACGGATGCCCCTAGTAGTCAAGGGGTAGTTTCTTATGAAGACTTTGTCAAAGCCTCTGAACAACAAATATTTATCGATAGAAGATAATTTGTTTAAAGCTAAGGCTAAATCAATGCTTTAATCCTGACCAAAGTGTAAATTAATTGTCAATGAATTTAACTATGCACGATTTACAAACGGTTTCAAATCTGCACATTTGCTAATACAAGTTAGCTAAGTATAACAAAACCACAATCAAACCTATGATTAAATGACGGCATGATATCCCTATAATGTTACCTATCAAGAAGGGGTATTTAACATGAAGATTAACAAAACACATAACAATATAAGGGGTGGCTTAATAAGGAGTGGCTTAGCATCTCAAAGTTTGGCGTCTCAGTTAGTTTTTGCTGACGTGCTTGAGCATGATTATCGCCAAGCAACCGTCAAATCGGTATTACCGAGTTCGACTAATCCTCAAACTTATTTGGCAGATTACTCATCTAATTTTTTTACCATAAAAGATGAGGACAATCACTTAACCAGAGACTTACGATTTAAAGATATTTTTAAAAAGTCTGCAAAGTTACCAAGAAAATCAGCCATAGATGATTCGACGGATGATTTGACAACCGATAACAAAATCGATAATGAATCTTGGCGATATCATCGTAAATGGCTCAGTGTCGTATTTATGATTTGGTTCTTTTTAGCGGTGGGTTTATTGCTAAACGCTGCCTATTATTAACTAAAACTATTAGTTACAACAGTTTTTTAGATGAATCATTGCATTTCACCATGTGATGATTTTTTTTGGCTCAAATGCATGAAAAAAGTTTTATAATGAAGCAATTGTGATAAACCAACCAGTTAAAAGGAAATCGCTTGCTAGTCACTCAAACGGATGCTAATACGCCAACTATCGATTCAACGCTCGATAATCAAACCGTAACCAAAACTAAAAACAATACAATCATAGACTTGCTTGCGCTTATTACCGATACCATGCCGCAGTGGAAAGTGCATCGGTGTCAAGTGACGGACGGGGTTATCTCACAGCACCTGCCTATGAAATTTATTTACCATTATGAGTATTTATCCGACTTACTCAAACTGCAACATTCATTAAATGGTCAATTGCTAGCAAGCTTTGATCGATTGCTGACGCGAGAACAATTTGCGCAAATGCTTGGCATTCATCTAAGCCAAGTTGTCAATCCTTGGCAAATAAAGTTTGCTGGCAAATTGGTGGTGTTTTACCAACAACCTGATATTGCATTGCGTTTGCATTGGGTGAATACTAGCAAAACATTTGAGCCTATCTACCTCTCATCAAAATTATCTAAAACAGAAGCTTTGCCTTATGCGATTGATAATGCTTTTACCAATTGGCAGATTATCGGGGTAGAAATTATTCAAAAAAATCCGCAGGTTGAGCTTGTGTATGACAGTGATGAAACCAATGGCACCCAATCCATTTTGCCTTCCACCCAATTTGTGCCCGTGCCTACGCCGTTAGCCCATTGGATGATGGCATATTTTCAGTCGCATCCTGTCATTGCCAATGAATGGTTGACGCTAATCAAATCAGAAGCACAATCTTATGCCCAAACACAGCAGTTTATTGCAGCGCCATGACTTTTATCAGTAGCTTTTTAGCCTTAGCTTTTAGTCATAGTAGCCATGCCATCATCAATACTAGCAACGCCCCAAAATTTTTATACGATTAGCCAATGTTATTGGTTACAATATGCTTATGTTAATTCTAGTGCTCGACCTTATAATTGCACTAGTTTTTGGTTTTTGGTTTTTGGTTTTAATCGGGTATTGCTAGCAGGCTGTTGACAGGCTGGCATCAAAATATTTAGTGATTTATATTTAGTAATTTATATTTAGTGATTTGGATGGTTGGGGAAGCATAACTTATGGAAGGCTCGATTGATCTCGTTAGTTTGGTGACGCATGCCAGTATTTTCGTCAAAATTATCATGGGCATTTTATTATTTGCTTCTTTGTTGTGTTGGGTCACTATTTTTCGTTTAAGCAGTCGTTTGGCAATTGCCACGCGCGCCGATAATTATTTTGAGAAAACCTTTTGGTCAGGGGTTGAATTGCCAACCCTATACAAAGGTGTTCAAGGCAATCCTGATAGAAGTGGACTTGAGCAAATCTTTTTTATTGGCTTTAGTGAGTTTTTAAAACTGCTCAAAAACACCCAAGCCCGTAGCGACGTCATTGAAGGCGTCGAGCGCAAACTTCGCGTTGGCTTGGGTCGTCAACAACTCGAGCTTGAGCAAGGATTGCCGTTGCTAGCGAGTATTGCTTCGGTCTCGCCCTATATCGGTCTGCTTGGCACGGTTTGGGGGATTATGACGGCTTTTATGGGTTTATCGACTTCTGCGCAAGCCACACTGGCTGCGGTTGCGCCTGGTATTGCTGAAGCCTTGATTGCCACGGCGCTCGGGTTGTTTGCTGCGATTCCAGCGGCACTGGCTTTCAACCATTTTACCGCAAAAAACGATAAAGTTTATCAAAGTCGTAGCCTGTTCTGTGATGAGATGACAGGCATGTTGTTGCGACAAACTGTGGATACGGCTACCAATTTACCCACGGGGATGAATTCAGCTGCCATGATGCCACCGCTCGCTCGCTAGACAAACGCTGAATGCTAAACGCTAAATGAATGTTAGATAAATTTTATTGAACAACTTGACACTATGAAAGCAAACCCTTACAGCCGTAGCCGTCCACAAAAACTCAATGCGGGTATGAATGTGGTGCCTTATATTGATGTTATGTTGGTGCTGCTGGTTATATTTATGGTGACCGCGCCTATGTTAACGACGGGAGTAGATATTGATTTGCCAAAAGCGCAAACCAAATCACTGCAGCAAGGCACGCAGTTACCGGTGATTGTGTCACTAAAATCTGATGGACAGCTATATTTAAGTACCCAAGACAAAACCGATGAGCCAATGAGCGAAGCGGCGTTAATCGCCACTTTGAATAATTTACAATCTCAACCTCAATATCAGTTCGATGGTAAGCCCAATGTCAATGTGATGATTAATGCCGATCAAAATAACCAATATGGTGATATTATCCAATTGATGGCAAACTTGCAGCAAGCGGGCATTCAAAAGGTTGGGCTGTTAACGGCACCGCCAAAAGCAGCCAGCAAGTAGCCTTTTAATCAAGTAGCCTTTTAATCAAGTAGCTTTTTAATGAAGTAGCTTTTTAATCAAGCAGCCTTCTAATACGATGACCTTTTAATTTTTGATTGAACATTTTTGCTAGAATAAGGAAATACTGAGACGATGTATGCTGAAGTGACCTCAGTCTATGTACCCGTCAAAACACCCGATTACCCGGTATGGGCGATTGTGCTCAGTGCCATTGCCCATGCGTTGGTGGTTGGGTTATTGTTTTTCTTTTATCATAACGCCCCGCCCGCGCCCATGGAAACCTCTTTGATTACCCCTGAGCAGTTGTCGGCAATGCAAGGGCAAATCAAAGCCAACCAACAAAATGAGCTTGCGCAAAACCAAGCCACGGCTGGCGAGATGGCTGGTGCGCCCACACCGTCTTTAAATTCCCAAACCCTATCCACTGTGCCAATGAACACGCCTCATTCGACCTCAACCAACCAAATTGAAATGGTCAAAGATAATTTGGCCGCCAAGCAGGCGCAATGGGAAAAAGAGCAGGCATTATTTGCTGAAAAGCTAGACCGGGAAGTAGCCGCTGAAAGACAGAGCGTGATTGATGAATTAAACCAGCGCAATGAAACCCAGCAGCGAAATCTGCAAGATTATAAAATTGCCGAAAGCAATATTGATGAGGTAAAAAACGAAATACGCGCCAACAATGCCGCCTACAATAAAAACCTCAATGCCAATAGCGAGCGGCAAAGTAACAATAGTATAAAATCACTGGATTTGGGTAAAGATGGTCAATCTACAGGTGCAGCGCAATCGCAATCATTTGGTGGTCAAGGTTCTAGCAGACGTGGTGGTGCATCGGGTGGGAGCTCGGCAGGCTATGTCAGCCAAGTCATGGCGATGATTGATGCAAACTGGAATGTGCCAACCAATAGTAATGGCAATTCATTAACGGCGTCATTTAGCATTGCGGCGGATGGTACAATTAGTAATATCACTATTCGCGGCAGTAGTGATGCCGCTTTTAAAGCAAGCCTACAACAAGCAATCAACCAATCAAGTCCACTGCCACCCCCACCCAATGGCGCAAGAACCATGACAGGCAACTTTAAAGCTAAATAGTAAAAATAAGTAGTAAAGCTAAGTAGTAAAGCTAATAGTGTTGTAGCGCTTAGTCTTGCCCAGTCTTTTTTGGCGATTAAAACAATGCTATTATCTGAAAACCACTTTTTTAATAATTATAAATATTGCAGGCTAATTATGAACAGAACTTTTTTTAAAGCGGCAGTCATTGCCTTGGCTACCACTGCGATGCCACCTCTAGCGAACGCTGCCGATAAAGTTGACTTTACTCTAGTCAAGCAGGCACCACGGTCAAACTTGCAAGTTGCCATCGTACCATTTGCTGGCGCAGAGAGTATCTCAGGGATTGTCACCAATGATTTGACCAATTTGGGGCAATTTACTTTAGATAGTAATTTGCCAGAGCGGCCTCATAGCAGTAGTGAAGTCACTTTGCCTGTCTGGCAGCATAAAGCCGTCCCTTATCTGGTGGTCGGCAATACGCGCAGCAATCGGGGCAATGTTGAAATTAATTTTGAAGTCATTAATGTGGCGACAGGCGAGGTGATGCAAGGTCTGCAAACCGTCACCACCAAAAATAACTCGCAAAGTTTGCGTATGGCAGGGCATAAGATTGCAGACCGTATCTATGAGATATTGACAGGCATCAAAGGCGATTTTTCTGGGCGAATTGCGTATGTGGTGGAAACAGGCAAGCCTAAAAACCGTGTGTCACGTTTGGTCATTTCTGATGTGGATGGGTTTAACCCAAAAGTGATTTATGAGTTTAACGGTACCATTAAAACCCTAAACACCTCTGCTGACAATCAAACTTTCACTTTCCAAGTTCAGCCCGACACGCTAGGCTATCCGCAGGTCATGTCTGCCAATATTGTCAGCGGGGCAGTCAGCAATTTGACGAATTTTAAAGCCATGAACTATGGTGCGTCCGTGAGTAAAGATGGCCGCGTGATATTTAGTAGCAGTTTTGAAAACGGCATACCGCAGATTTATTTGGCGCAAGGTGGCAGTTCTCGTCGCTTGACCAATGACCCTGTAGGGGCTATTTATCCTAGTTGGGCGCCTGATGGGCAGTCATTTGTCTATACTTCAGATAGAGCCGGTGGTAAAAAAGGCGGTAATAAAGGTCAAATTTATCTATACAATTTGGCAACCGGTAGTGAGCAGCGTTTGACGGGCGGCGGACTGAGCAGCATGGGGCGCATCAGCAATGATGGTAAAAAAATGTCCTATTTGTCGGGTGCTAATCAAGGCGTGGTGATGGATCTGGGTTCGCGCTCGGTAACTGCTGTAAATAACGTTGGGTTAAGTGAAGCCCCAGGTGTCTCACCCAATGGACAACACTATATTTACTCCAATAAAAATGTCATTACCATTGTCTCCAATGGCAAATCCATCAGTATTAGCCCCTCCCAAAATGGCGTACCCAATGGCTTGATTTATGGACCACTTTGGCTCAATCCAGACGCCAATAATGTTTTGCCGTAGCCTAGCCACAAATAACATGAAATATGTTTATCCCTTACCCCGTTTATGGTGCGCCCCTGTTATGGCAATTGTCATGGCAATTGTCATGGCAATTAGCTTGGCGATGACAGGGTGTCAGACCATGCATTCGCCATCAACAACCTTATCTAACACCATCCTGCAAAGTTCGTCCTCACTGCCCAAAGTGGTAGCGACTGCGCCAACCAATTTGCCGCACATGGATGCTAACCAGCTGCCAGGCAAGTTAATTTTTATTTATTTAACCGGCTTTGGGGAAAATCGCCAAGCGCAGCTGATTGAAACCCAAATGGATGGCAGCGACCCAAAGACTTTGTATAAGGTCAATGGGACGATAATGAGCTTATCCGCCAGTCGCTTAGGCGACCGCCTGATTTTTACGGTTCAAGCAGGCAAAAGTTATCCTAAAGTTGTTATCCTTGATAGAGCGACTTTGCAAGTCACTGATGTTTCTGATGTTTCTGGGGTTTCTGGGGTTTCTGGGGTGTCGGGGGTTTCTGCCAAACGCACCCATAATTTTAGTGGGGCAATCTCCCCCGATGGACGCCAATTGTTACTAGCAAATAGCCAAATGGGCAATCCAGAGATTTTTTTGACTGATAGCAGCGGCAATATAAAAAAACAATTGACCCAGCAACCAGCGATTGATTTAGCCCCTGTGTGGCTGCCAGATGGCAAGTCATTTATATTTACGTCGGATAAAGCCAAATTTTTACAACCGCAACTTTATCAATACTATTTTGCAAAACAACAATTTCTGCCTTTAAACTTGCCTGGTAAAACCAATGCCATCGCTCGGATTAGTCCCACAGGGCGTTTGATAACTTATGTCAGCGATAATAGCCAAGGCAGGCTCGCAGATATGGCAACTAAACAAAGCATTGCTATTAATAATGAAGGATTGGCTGAACCTGCCAACTTTTCGCCCGATGGCAACTATTTGTTGTATTCGGCAAAAAATCGCATAAAAATCATCCCAGTACCAACCTTTGAGGCGTTGACACCACAGCAATCCCCTGTTAGCTGGACGATCGAGTTTGCCGATAGCAACCACCAACCATTTACCATTCGAGAACCGATTTGGGTAATACCCTAAAGTCCATAACAATCAATTGAAATTCTACTGTATGACCCGATAAAAAAAGTAATAATCATTGATGGAAAATTATAATGAACCTAGAAAAACCAACAGATGCTCACACACCTGACCCAGTCAACCCACAATTTGGTAGTGGGGCGAATGGTTATCCATCAGCGTTACCGCAATACACGCAGCTTAGTCAAAACTTACCGGTGACCCAAAGTCAAATCAATTATAACCACATTACTTATGCGTTGGCGCTGTTTAGTTATTTTACTGCAGGACTGACTTGGATTATTCCGATTGTGATGAATTATTTAAAGCGTGATGAGGCTAGAAACACGTGGCTTTATAGTCACTTTGATTGGCAAATCAAAACGTTTTGGTACAGTATATTTTTTTGGCTGATTGGTTTTGTCATGGTGATTTTTGCAACGGGTGGGCTATTTTTTGGCGCCGCCGTTGATAGCAATCATACGATGGGTGGTAGCTTTATTGTCGGTGTTTTAGGCGGCTTGATAATCGTCGCCACAGCCTTATGGCATCTGTATCGCATTATTCGCGGTTGGATTGCCTTGTCAAATGGTCGAGCTGTGCCTTAGCCTTCGATATAGCGGTGAAGGCAAAGAAAATTGCAGGTGTTTATTTAGCGTCAACACTGATATAATAGCTTTTCTGATTTTGACGAGGTAGTCTAGACAGCGCGTCAACGGCTGCTATCTCTCAAGCTAAATAGGTTAGTTCTGCTTGTATAAAGGGCAGAGTCAATTAGATTCACCCATGCAATGTGAGTGCTTATTCAACTATGTATGCCTTTCTTCGTCCGTTCTTATTTAATACCGATCCTGAAAAAGCCCACGAAATCACGTTATCGTTACTTGAAAAATCGCAAAAATTTGGCATGCTCGGGTTTTTGTACGGTAAACAAGAATTAACAACCGAATGTATGGGGTTAACCTTTACCAATCCAGTTGGTTTGGCAGCAGGGCTTGATAAAAACGGCGAATATATCGATGCGTTAGCGGCATTGGGTTTTGGCTACATCGAAATTGGTACGATTACCCCAAAACCACAGCCTGGCAACGACAAACCGCGTCTATTTCGTATCAAAGAAGCCCATGCCATTATCAATCGCATGGGATTTAACAATAAAGGCGTCGATTATCTCATTGAGCAAGTCAAGCGTGCAAAATATCAAGGTATTTTGGGTATTAATATTGGCAAAAATGCCAGCACGCCGGTTGAAAATGCCCTAGATGACTATATTTATTGTCTAGAGCGAGTGTATCCTTACGCGTCTTATATTACGGTGAATATCTCCTCTCCCAATACCAAAAACCTGCGTGACTTGCAAAGTGGTGATGCGCTCACGGCGCTGCTTGATGGTATCAAATCACGTCACAGCCAACTGGCTACCCAACATCAGTATTATGTACCATTAGTGCTGAAAGTTGCCCCAGATTTGGAAGAAGACCAAATTGATTATATTGCTAAAGAATTGGTGCGTTTTGATATTGATGGGCTGATTACCACCAATACCACCTTAAGCCGTAACGGGGTAGAAGACTACAAAACCAGTCAAGAAGCAGGCGGGCTATCAGGTCGACCACTCAGTCACCGCAGTACCCAAGTCCTTGAGCAGTTTGCCGAACGCTTACCAAGCTCAGTTGCGCTTATTGGCGTAGGCGGCATTGACAATGGTCAACGTGCGGTTAAAAAGATTGAAGCAGGGGCGGATTTGATTCAGCTCTATAGTGGTTTGATTTATGAAGGACCTGAACTCATTCAAACCTGTGTTGAAGCCATTGACGGTTATCGTTTAAGCCAACATTCACCCGCTACTTTGTAAATCCCATGATACGAGCTTGACCCGATGACTTTGTTAGATATGGTAGTGTTGTTTGTATTGTTTATGGGGTTGTGGCAGGGGTTTAATAATGGCTTGCTGCGCTCACTGGTGGGCATGTTCGGTTGGCTATTGGCGCTGCTGCTAGCCAGTTATTTGGCAAAACCTTTAGCGCCGTTTTTTGTGTCGCTGACTGGCTCAACCGGCCTTAGTATCATTGCCGCATTTTTGGCAATTGGCTTATTTGTCATCGTGGGACTGCAAATCGTATTATGGGTGATGAGTAAAACCTTGCAGGGGCTGAGACTGAGCATCCTAGATAAATTGGCGGGCGCGGGGTTTGGCTTGGTCAAAAATCTGGTCATTGTGTTAATGGTGCTCAGTTTATTGGCGCCTTTTGTCAGTCAACGTGACTTTTGGCAGCAGTCTAAGTTTGCCAATGCGCTACTGCCACTGGCACCTTTTGCGACACAAATCACCCAACAGCTTGCTACCACGCTCGGTAAAACCGCTACCGATAAAATAGGTCAATAGTGGGGCAAATGGGCAATAGCATTGGTAAGTTTGACTGACGGCTAAAGTATTGTCAGCCGCCAAATAAGGTAGTTTCATTCAATTTTCATCAGGTCTCATAGCCATCCGTGAAAAATCAAAGGGGTAAAATATGTGTGGAGTTGTCGGTATAGCCGCTCACAGTGAAGTTAATCAAATGCTATACGATGCGCTGACTATGCTGCAGCATCGCGGGCAAGATGCTGCGGGTATTGTGACATGTCAAGATGGCCGTCTGTTTTTGCGTAAAGAAAATGGCATGGTGCGCGATGTGTTCATGACACGTCATATGATGCGTCTTGTCGGTCATCAAGGCATCGGGCATGTACGCTACCCGACGGCTGGTACATCTAGCAGTGCGGAAGCTCAGCCTTTTTATGTCAATTCACCGTATGGTATTACCTTAGCGCATAATGGTAATTTGACCAACGCCGAAGAGATTGCCAAAGAACTGTTTATGGAAGATATGCGCCATATTAACACCGATTCTGATTCAGAAGTCTTGCTCAATGTGCTAGCGCATGAGATGCAAAAACTCGGTATCCAGCATCCAAGCCCCGATGATATTTTTGAAGCGATGACATCTGTCTACAAACGTATCGAAGGCGCGTATGCGGTTGTCGCTATGATTACGGGCTATGGTATTTTGGCATTTCGTGACCCCAATGGCATTCGTCCGCTGATTTTTGGTCAACGATTAGCGGAAAATGGCGGTTTTGAATATGTGGTGGCATCTGAGTCAGTTGCGTTAACTGCATTGGGTTTTGATATCGTTCGAGATGTGAAGCCCGGTGAAGCGATTTTTATTGATGAAAACAATAACTTCTTTAGTCGCCAGTGTGTCGAAGCCAAAGAGTTTAGACCTTGCATTTTTGAATACGTCTATTTTGCCCGCCCAGATTCAATTATAGATAATATTTCTGTTTATAAAGCCCGTATGCGTATGGGCGAATCGTTAGCGCAGAAAATCATCAAAGAATGGGGCGAAGATCACGGGATTGATGTGGTTATTCCTATTCCCGATACCTCACGTACTTCTGCGATGGAGCTTGCCCAGCATCTAGGCGTAAAATACCGTGAAGGCTTTATGAAAAACCGTTATATCGGTCGCACCTTTATTATGCCAGGTCAACAGCAGCGCAAAAAATCGGTACGTCAAAAACTAAGCGCGGTGCCTTTTGAATTTAGAAATAAAAACGTATTGTTGGTCGATGATTCAATTGTACGTGGCACGACCTGTCACGAGATTATCCAAATGGCACGTGATGCTGGCGCCAATAATGTGTATTTTGCCAGTGCGGCGCCACCCGTCAAATATCCCAATGTGTATGGTATTGACATGCCAGCGCGCAATGAGCTGATTGCCTCAGGTCATAGTGTGGAAGAAGTGTGTAAAATCATCGGCGCGGATCGTTTAATATTCCAAGATTTGGATGACTTGATTGAAGCGGTACAAGACAAACACAGCGATGCCAAAAAATTTGATTGTTCGGTATTTGACGGCAAATACATCGCCGGTGGTATTGATGAAGACTATTTGGATGAATTGCAGCGTAGACGCAGTGATAAAGCCAAACAGAAAAAATCTGGGATACAAGACGTGGCTGATACGCCCGTAGATATCGTCGGAGTACAAACCGAGGTGTAAATTATCCTTAATAAAAAAAGCCCAAGTTGGGCTTTTTTTATGGCTATTGAAAACCTATCAGATTCAATCCCCATAAAAATCCATTAAGGCTAGCAATCCCCACCAGCATACTTAGCAGTAATTGCTTTTTCCAATGATAGCTGAGCAATACCACTAAAAGCGCTAATATCTCTGCCACAAGTAATGGCGATAAGCCCAGACTCATACTTATAGGCTTAGGCTGCTGCCAATGCAAGGAAGTTAAAATCAACAGCGTCATCACCGATAATGGCAATGCTTTATTCACCGCGAGCAACAATGGCGCATCCAATAATCGCTTCGGCAAAATTATCGGGGTTAAGCGGGTGAGAAAAGTCACCAAAGCCATGGCAAAAGTAGCGGCGACTAAATAAAAGTTATCAGGTGGTGTGTTCATAATATTCTAACGATTAATCAAATAAATTTTTCTATAGGTGAAGTGTCAGAGAGCTTGCTGATGAGTGGATTTATTATCCATAAAAAAGTGGATGATAATGAGTCCCAAACTCACGCAAATCGCTGATAGTAAAAGCCAATCGGGTATAAAATAAAACGCCGCTGTGAACGCAATGATGGCGATGAAGATGGGATAGTAAGCCTTGACCGCTTTAAACTGCTCGTAGGCTAAAATAGCAAATAAGCACACTAATGCAAAATCCAAATGTGGCACCCAATCATTGAGCCCTGCACCCAGCAAAATCCCCAATATGGTACCGATAACCCAATAACACTGATTGAGCAAACTCACAGGTAATATGAGCTTTTGGCGTTCATTTTCATGAAGGGTGGTTAACACGGAAAAAGTTTCATCGGTTAACGCAAACAAGCAATAAAATCGACTGATAGGATTTGTTGGTAATTGTTTTAACAAAGGAATGGCATAAAAAGCATGGCGCAAATTTATCGCTAAGGTATTGCTGGCGATGGTTGAGATTCCAACCCCGCTCGCTAACAGCGCAATAGAAGCATATTGCGCCGCACCCGCGTATAACACCACACTAGATAAAATCGCCGCCCATATAGGAAGTTTTGCTGCCACAAACAACACGCCAAAGGCAATCCCTGCGGGGATATAGCCCATTGCCACAGGAAAACTTACTTTAAACGCCTGTTGCCATAACCCATTTTTCATTAATTCATTTTTCATCATTGCTATTCTTGTTTAGATTCTAGCCATAAAAATACCCTAGCAAGTAGGGTATTTTTGCCGCTCAAATCATTTATTGATTATCTACTACTTTGTTGTCATAGATAGGCGCATTGCGGTCTTCAAAAACCACTTCGTCCTCAACAAATTCTGGTTTGACTTCGACAATAAAGTCTTTGCGCGACATACCGAGCCACAGTGGAATTGCACTGGCGATATACACTGATGAGAAAGTACCTAAAATCAAGCCAATGAGCAATGCTACAGAGAACCAATGTAAGCTTTCGCCGCCAAGCAGCAGCATCGCGACAACCACCAGCAACACCGTTGAAATGGTCATAATAGTACGACGTAGCGTTTCAGTGAGCGATAAATTGACAATTTGCGTTGGGCTGGCACCACGGACACGGCGGAAATTCTCACGGATACGGTCAAAGACGACGATGGTATCGTTAATCGAGTAACCAATCAATGATAACACGGCTGCAAGCACGGTCAAATCAAACGGCCATCCGAAAAGTGCGAAAATACCTACGGTGATAATACTATCATGAAATAACGCCAACACCGCGCCTAAGGCTAATTTGGCTTGGAAACGCACCATGACATAAATAAACATACACAGTAATGCCAGTGCCGTTGCCCCCAAGGAGCTGACATAAATCTCATTACCTACTTGACTGCCAACCACGTCAATATTCTTGATGGTGGCATTGTTGTTGGGTAAATCTAACGCAGCATCAAGAGAGTTTGATAACCCTTCGATTTGTTTTTGCGGCGGCAGGCGTACCAAAATTTCTTTGTTACTGCCCAAATATTGCACCACACTGTCATTGATTTTATGGCTGGCTAAGGCTGACTGAACTTGGGCTTGTTGCACCGGTTGCTCATATACAACCGTGGCTGACACACCACCAGTAAAATCTAAGCCTAGATTTAAACCTTTGGTTAAAATAGCGACCAAACCAAGAATCGTTAAGATGGCGGATAATATGGCAAAAGGTTTAGCTACCTTTAAAAAATCAATGATACGCCGACCGGCAAAGAATTTTTCACCGCCAAAATCTTCTGCTGAAAATTCAGACGTGGCAGCGTTAGCCACCGCTAACCCAGGGTTTTGGGGTATCGTATCGGTGGGAGTAGCAGGCTGCTTGACCAAATTTTTATTCACCCCTTTACCGTTACGGCGCGGTGTTTTGCGGTGCTGTGCATTTGATGCTATTTCATCACTACGACGTACGCCCAGCTCTGAGAGTTTTTGCTCGGGGTTGATGGGTTCTGAGCCGTCTAAACCGTCTAGGTCCTCTAATTTGTCATCATTCATTATTCGCTCCTTAACCAATACTTAGGCGTTTGACAGTTTTGCGGTAGCCATAAGCTAACTGTACCAGTGCACGAGTGACGGTCACTGAGGTGAAGATAGAGCTGGCAATACCAATGGCTAAGGTGACAGCAAAACCTTTTATCGGACCTGTACCAATCGCAAATAAAATAAATGCGACAATCAAGGTGGTCAGCTGCGCATCAAAAATACTGGTAAATGCGCGGTTAAAACCCGCCACAATCGCAGATTTGGGTCTGGCACCGTTGGCAAGCTCTTCGCGGATGCGTTCAAATATCAGTACGTTGGCATCCACCGCCATCCCGATGGTTAACACGATACCTGCGATACCCGGCAAGGTTAGGGCAGAACCAATCAATGACATGATGGCTAGAATCATCATTAAGTTAAAAATCAACGCGATATTGGCAATTAAACCAAATAAACGATAAAAAATAATCATAAATAAGAACACGAGTAAGTAGCCGACTTGGGTAGAGAACATACCTTTTTGGATGTTATCTTGTCCCAATGATGGACCAATAGTACGTTCTTCAACAAAATACATGGGCGCCGCTAGCGCACCTGCACGAAGTAACAAAGCCAGCTCTGAGGCTTCTGCATTACTATCTAAGCCTGTGATTTGGAAAGTTGACCCAAACACCCCTTGAACGGTCGCTTGATTGATAATGTGGCTTTCTGCGTAAGGTGTTCTTACTTCTTTATTTTGACCCGTCACTGGGTCTGGCTGGAAGGTGACACGCTGCTTATTTTCAATAAACAGCACCGCCATTTGTTTGCCCACTGATTTTGCTGTGGTATTTTGCATCAAACGACCACCCGCATTATCCAGCGTAATATTCACTTGGGGGCGACCGTTTTCATCCATCCCTGCTTGGGCATCCTGTACGTTTCGACCGGTGACCACAGCTTGACGTTCCAATAAGGTTTTTTGTGGGCTATCGACCTCACCAAATGAGTAGGCTTCAGTGCCTGCAGGCAATACCCCAGATGGATTGGCTTGGAAAGTATTGTTTTGGTCAGACACCATGCGAAATTCGAGATTGGCGGTACGACCAATGACCCGTTTGGCTTCTGCGGTATCTTGTACCCCGGGTAATTCCACCACAATACGATTGGCACCTTGTGATTGCACCACGGCTTCAGCCACGCCTAGCTCATTAATACGGTTACGCAAAGTCGTCAAGTTCTGGGTGACCGCATCTTGAGAGATTTGTGAAATCGTTGACTGGGTCAAGGTCATGTTAATCGCTGGACCCCCTGCATTGATGAGCGGTTGTAACTCGTAATTTGTCCCAAAGCGATTACGTAACACATTAATGGCTTGATCACGCGCGGCATTATCGACAAAGTTTAACGTCAGATTATTTTGCCCTGCTTGTAAATTGGTCACGGCAATTTTTTGGATGCGTAGCTCTGTGCGAACATCTCGGATTAAGTTTTCCAAACGCTGAGAGACGGTTTTGCTCATATCAACTTCTAGTACAAACCGTACACCACCCCGCAAGTCCAACCCTAATTTAATAGGATTACCGCCAATATTACGTAGCCATGCTGGCGTGGTTTGTGCCAAGTTCAACGCCACAACATAATTGTCACCAAGCTTTTCTTTTAGCACTTGTTGCGCTTTAAGCTGCGTTTCAGTCGACTCATCAGCAATTTTTAACAAGGCTGATTTACCATCAAAACTGTTGTTTTTGGTTGGGATACTGGCGGCGTTTAGGATGGTTTCCGCTTGCTTTAGCACATCATTGGTCAATGTGGTACTAGCAGAAGCCCCCGTGATTTGAACGGCGGGCTTGTCTGGATAAAGGTTTGGTAGGGCATACAGGGTGCTCAGTAGCAGCACAATGCCGATTAAAAAGTATTTCCAAGCAGGGTAGTGCATAATCTTGACTTCTTAAACTTGATTTTTTTTAGGTAACTAGTTGTTCTACTAGGTCTATTAACCGCGATCAACAAGGCAGTACAATATCATAATAGCCAGTTGGCAACTTAACAGACTGCTAGGTCGCCAACCTGACAGGTGAGCTGCATCAGCAATTATTTAAGACTATCAATGGTACCCACAGGCAATACTGAGATGATTGAGGCACGTTGCACCATCACCTCTTGGGTAGTGTTTAATGCAACGACCGCATATTCACCTTGAAGCTTTTTGATTTTTCCCATCAAGCCACCGGCAAATACCACTTCATTGCCTTCCTTAATAGCATCAATCATTTGACGATGCTCTTTATTACGACGGCTTTGTGGTCGGATAATAATGAAGTAAAAAATAGCAAAAAAAGCCAATGGCAATAGCATTTGCATGATGGTAGAAGCACCTGTTCCAGTAGGCGCTGCTGCCGCACCTTCCGCATGGGCAGACTGGATAAATGCTAAAATAGCGGTAAGTAGCATAGTTGAAATACCCTTAAATTGAGATTTAGTCATAAAATGGTGATAAAAACAACCTGTAATGATAACCGATTTAGCCAAATTAATAAATGATTAACCCTTGTTTGCTGAAATAATTCACCGCTGTAGAAACGATGATTGATTTGGTAATCCAGCGATTTTGGATAGTTTTGGATAGTAGGGTCACAGGGTTTTATTGGGGTTATTCACTATTTTATGCTTGATTATTAACAATGAAGTAACAATAAAGTTAATGGTTATGCTATGCTTAGATGTAACAAATTATTTCTTTTAGGGTCAAACAATTGGGTGTTACCAATTGAAGGAAAATCTCATGACTATCACATTAAATTTTCAACCGATTGATAAAATCCAAAAAAAGCTGAGATCAAAACTATGCTTAGGGTTAGTCATGGCGACTTCGTTAACCGTCCCAACGCTGGCAAATGCTGAAATCACTCAGCGTGATATCGACAATTACGCTACTGCAATGGCGGCTGCCGCAAATGCCAAAAGTATTTCGCGCGTTGCAAGCCTAGTGGCAGATGATGCCTTGATATCTGTGTCGCGTAAAGGAAAAACCACCACCTTAAATAAAAGCAATTATCTAAACCTGCTGCAAAACAACTGGTCAAAAGCAACGCAATATCGCTATGATATACAATTAAACAACGTGGTATTTAGCGGTAACCAGGCTAAGGCAGATGCGGTAACGACAGAAGTCATCGTCGAAAATAACGTGACGACACGTTTAGTAACAACTTCACGTATTACCTTTACTGAAAGCGGTAATTCGGTGTTATTGTCTAGGGCGATTAGCCAACTTGTGATTGAAAAGCACTAAGTTAGTGGTATAAAAAGTGGTGTTAAAAAGGGTGGTGCAAAAGTTTTGTGCCACTTTTTTTATCGATTCTAGTATAATTTCAGCCAATATTTAATTTCACTGTCTTGAAATCACAGCCGTTTTTTTATTTATAATGTCAAATTTTAGCTTATATTCGTTCATAGTGTTACGCTATGGGATGGGTATATGTGCTACATCTAAATTGCAAAAAAGAGCTAGGAATTATCATGTTGCTTTCGATAAGCCATTCATCAAAAAAAACTATCAAACCGTTAAGTTTAGCTATTTCCTCTATTATTTTGGCAGCCTGTAGCAGTGCGCCAACCAGCACCACCAGTCCAGCGGGTAAACCCATGGTTGGATCGTCCAGTCACAGCAAAAGCACGGTGAGTAGCGCACAAGAAAATGCAGCCTTACTGGATATGGATAGTTTGGATGAGCTTGAAGGCCTGCTGGAAGCCACCGACATGACCATGGTAGAGAATAACGCTTTGTTGGTTCAGCGCTATGGTAATCTGTGGGATAGGCTGCGCGTCAATTTTCGTATGAACTCCAACGTGTACGATCCGCGTATTGAAGCGCAGAAAAGTTGGTTTATTAGCCGCCAAGATTATCTAAACCGATTAACAGCGCGTGCTAGCCGCTATTTATACTACACAGTGCGCGAAGCTGAACGTCGCAATATTCCAACCGAACTGGCATTATTGCCTGTCATTGAAAGCTCTTATGATCCCAATGCCAACAGTAACGCATCGGCTGCAGGGTTATGGCAGTTTATTCCAAGTACAGGTCGTATTTATGGGTTGAATCAAACCAGTACCTTTGATGGTCGTCGTGATGTGATTGAGTCAACCCGTGCCGCTTATGACTTTTTGACCGCCTTGTATAACCAATTTGGGAGTTGGGAGTTGGCATTGGCAGCATACAATGCCGGTCCAGGCCGTGTCCAATCGGCGATTAATTATAATGCAGCACGTGGGTTACCCACGGATTATTGGTCGCTCAAATTACCCACTGAAACGATGAACTATGTCCCTCGGTTTTTGGCTGTGGCGCAAATTGTCAAAAATCCGAGTGCCTACAATGTGTATTTACCCGCAATTGCGAACCGTCAACATTTTAGAAGTGTCCCTGCCAATGTTGGCGTGAGCTTGTATGAAATTGGCAGTCTGACAGGCCTAAGCTACGATGAACTGCGCGCCCTAAATCCTGCGTTGATTGCAGGTACGGTAGATATGTCAGGCCCAAGCCGTATTCTGATTCCCAATGATCTCAATGAATCAATTGACCGTAAAATCACCCAATTACGCGGTAATGGTTATATGAGTCAACAAGGTTATTTGGCAAACAATAGTTATGTCACCCCTAAAACTGCTACGCCTACTTATAACACACCGACGACAAATTCTGGCAACCAAACCCGAACTACCACCACACGTCAGGGTGATTCAATCAGTGCTGCCAAGCAAGCCTATAGCAAAAAAGAAAAAGTTACCTTGCCATCCTCTAGCAGCGACTTGGCGGCGATGGCAAATAATATGGTTAAAAACCAAACCACGACTTATATCGCCCCCATTCCTAGTGCGCCAAGTATCCAAAGCCGTAATACGGTCATCAAAGAACCGCCGATTACCGCAACCGAGCAAAAATTAGTGACCGCTGAAATGCAGTCTACCAATACATTACCCACCACTTCAGCCGTTGTTACTGCCAATAACACCGTGGTGCAAGAGCCGCCTTTATCCAATCAAGAGCGTAACTTGATTGCTAAAGAAATTGAAAAAACCGCACCACAAGTAGAGCAAGCCATTAACCCTACCGATGGTAATATCAAGCTCAATGCCATTCAGACCCAGCAATCTGTGCTAGAAGCCAAAGGCGAAACCAAAAAACTCAGTTACGAAGAACCGCCAGTGGTGTTGCCAAAAGAGGTCAAAATTACCCAAGCGTCGAGCTTAAATGGCAAAGCAGCAACTACGAGCAAATCCAATACCACCAGTGAAAGCAAAGCTGTCACGGTTAGCAAGTCGGCTGCTAAAAAACGTCCAAGCGGCACACGCAGCACCTATCAAGTTAAAGCTGGCGACAACTTAGTAAATATCGCCAGTCGAATGGGTGTGAATTGGCGAGATATCGCTGAATGGAACCAAATTGACCCAAATGCTGCCTTGCTAGCAGGTTCAACACTTTACTTATACAACGCCAAGCCTATCGAACCCAAAGTAGCGGAAGCGCCAAAACGTAAAGCCAATAGCTATATCGTGCAAGCGGGGGATACCTTGACAGGCATCGCCGACAAGTTTGATCTAAATGTCAGTGAGTTAGCAAAATTTAATAATTTACCAGTCACTTATCAAGTGCGTACCAACCAAAACTTGTGGTTAATTCCAGACAAAATGCCAAAGCCGCCAGTAGCACAGCCCGCAGCGCAAAAGCCTGCCCCTGCTAGAGCCGAAGTGCAACCGGTATCAAGTCGTTATACCGTTCAGACGGGTGATACCTTATCGGGTATCGCTGATAGATTATCCGTATCGCCCAAAGACATTGCCGATATCAATGGTTTTAACACCAATTATCGTGTGCAAAAAGGGCAAGTCATCATCGTGCCTGTCACAGTTGAAAAGGTCAAATATGCGCTAGCTGGCAAATCGATTAACTACACGGTACGCCCAGGTGATAGCTTAGGTAGCGTCGCCAATAACTTTGATTTAACGGTAGTAGCTTTAGCCAAAGCCAATTATCTAAAACCGACGGCAAATTTAATTCAAGGGCAAAAACTGGTTATTCCTCAAGCAGGATTGGGTACGGTGGCTAGCGTGACAGCGACCCGCGAACCGATGAGCAAGCAGGACTCTGCAAAACCAGAGAGCAAAAAAGAAACAAAAAAAGAGACCAAAACAGCCAAAGATACCCAATCAGAGGATGATAACAAGCCAGCGTCAAAACCAGTAAGCAAATATAGCCGTGGTGATACGCAAAGCTACCAGGTAAAATCTGGTGATAGCCTGACAAACTTGAGTGCAAAATATGGCGTTTCCAAAAGCGAACTTGCCGCCTTAAATAATTTAAAAGGTAATGAGTCGTTATTGATTGGTCAAAACATCAAAATCCCAGAAACCACAACAACCTATAAAGTTAAGGCAGGCGAAGGCTTAATTTCTTTGGCGGGACGCTTTGGCATCAGCCCTAAAGAACTGGCTAGTTTAAATAACTTGTCACCAACGGCGTCGCTAAAAGTGGGTCAAATCATTACGGTGCCAAGATAGATGAACCAAATCTTGTCAAACAAAAAAACCACTATGTAAAATAGTGGTTTTTTACTTAAGTTTTTACTCATTTTTTATACTTAGTAAGGAAATTATAAGGCAATAAAAAAGCGTATTTAATTAAAAATACGCTTTTTTAGCTATAAAGAGATAAGGGTTAATTAGTTAACCATATCTTTTAAACTTTTGCCTGCTTTAAAGCTTGGGACTTTGCTTGCTGGGATTTGGATTTCTTCTTTAGTTTGTGGGTTACGGCCAGTACGTGCTTGGCGTTCTTTGACACTAAACGTACCAAAGCCAACGAGCGATACAGTATCATTAGCTTTCATCGCTTCGCCAATCGTTGCGATAAAGGCATTTAATGCTTCAGTTGATTGGGCTTTAGAAAGGCCACTTTTTTTAGCAATGCTATCAACTAATTCTGACTTATTCATAAGAATATCCTTCAAATTTTTAGGGATGAAAATAAACGTTATATATACAAAGCATACGCTTGACAAGTAATTAGGCTCAAAGCCTTGAGTATCAAGTGTTGCATAAGTAATTATGCTTCGATTATAAGTAAACTCAAGCGGCTTAACAAGCAGTTTAATCATAATTTCTGTGCAATTAAGCATTGATTAACGTGTTTTTGCAAAATATAGCGGTTGGCACACCAAACGATAACATTTTATTTCAACAAAAACCGCTAAAACTTGATATATACAGCTATAGTGAGTAAAAGTGGCTAAAAATCAATCTCGCAATGATTTCTTGACTAATACTCAGCGACTGACAGTGTTTTATACCAGACTTACAATAATTAATGTTATTAATACCCTTTTAAAGCTACACTATCGACAAATTACAAAACCCATATTTGATTAATTTTGTGGAAATTTAATGAACGATAATTTTCAAACTTCGACCAATGCCCCAAGCAATATAGCCACCACAGCGCTCAATGTGGTATTAGTGATTATTGAAACCTTGCTGACCCTGTTGCTACGTTTTGATGCCGATCTTCGTAAGGTTGTCTATCCTTTAGCCACTACCAATACTGTCGTTCGTATTCACGCTTATATCCCAAACGTCACCTTTTATGTGACCTTTACCGTTAACGGCATTTTGTTAGACAGTCAATTACAGCCTTCTCAGCAGGTCGACGTGACCATCAACGGCTTTACTTGGCAAATCGCCCAGAATTTATTTACCAATCAGCCCAAAGCCATCGAGCAGCTACAAATTCGCGGCGAAGCACAAAAGACGGCAGAGGTGAAGGCTTTTTTACATCAAATTGGTATCAATCAGCTATTACAAGTCATCACAAAAGCAGTCAAAGGCGATAAAGACCAGCCAAAAGTCAAAAAACCTATCAAAACCGATGCTGACTATAAACAACAAGTCGAAGCACTCAATACCCAAGTCAACGCCGCAGCCCTACAAAAAACAGCGCTTGAAGCACAAATTTTAGAATTAAACAGTAAAAATAAATGGATGAAACGCGCGGCAATCGCATTTTTTGTATTATTCATCATTTGTGCGATTGGTTGGGCGGTAAAATAACACCCATTCCCCCCTATATGGCTTTGATAAAAAATTGCTTTGATAAAAAAATTGCTTTGATAAAAAATCGTTTATGATTGAGTAAATAAATCCGAGCAATAAATAAATCCGAGTGTTTTAGTAAGAATTAATCTTGACTAAAAGACTCGGATTTTCATATAATAGCCATACCAACCATAAAACGTGTTTTCACAGCTTATTGTGCTTGAACGGATTTAAATTTTTAACTTAAGTGGGGCTACTATGCGATTGACAACCCGAGGACGCTATGCAGTGACGGCGCTGCTAGATTTGGCATTGCAAGAGCAAAAACATGAATTGGCTGTGTCATTGTCTGATATCGCAAAGCGTCAAGAGATTTCTATTTCTTATCTTGAGCAGTTGTTTTCAAAGCTGCGTAAAAAAGGGTTGGTCGTGAGCACTCGCGGTGCCTCAGGCGGTTATCATATTGCCAAGCCCATCAATGAAATCTCGATTATGACCATTATTTCAGCAGTTGATGAGTCGGTGGATGCTAGAGCTTGCGAAGGTAAGGGCAACTGCCAAGATGGCGCCATGTGTTTAACCCATGATTTATGGAATGGATTGTCTGAGCAAATTGAAAACTATTTGTCCACCGTGACACTAGATACGCTCATCAACCGTCAAATTATCCGTGAAATTTCTGAGCGTCAAATTTTGATGGTAGAAGATATGCAGCATAAGGATCAATCTGCGGTAAACCCGATGACAGATGCCCCCGTATCGCAACGAGCAAAGCATAGCACCACTAAAGTTAGTAATATTAGTAACAATCATTCATTAGCTGATAACAGCAAAACCTTAAAACAAAATTCTGGGGAGAATTTGTTAGCATGAATAAATTAGTCTATTTAGATTATGCCGCGACCACACCAATTGATGAGCAAGTCGCCCAAAAGATGATGAAATACATGACCTTTGATGGTGTGTTTGGTAATCCTGCCTCGCGTTCGCATGGGTTTGGTTGGCAAGCTGAGGAAGCGGTTGAAACTGCTCGTGAGCAAATCGCAGAATTAATCAACGCCGATTCACGTGAAATTGTGTTTACTTCAGGGGCTACTGAGTCAAACAATTTGGCGATTAAAGGGGCGGCGCAATTTTATAGTGGTAAAGGCAAACACATCATTACCAGTAAAATTGAACACAAAGCCGTGCTAGACGTCTGCCGTGAATTAGAAACAGAAGGTTTTGAAGTTACCTATCTAGACCCACAGCCAAAGACAGGTCTGATCACGGTTGACCAAGTCAAAGACGCTATTCGTGAAGATACTATTTTAGTAAGCCTAATGATGGTTAACAACGAACTTGGCACGTTAACAGATGTTGCGGCGATTGGTGAAATCACCCGTGAAAAAGGTATTATTTTTCATGTCGATGCGGCGCAAGCAGCCGGTAAAACCCCGATTGATTTAGCGCAATTAAAAGTTGATTTGATGAGTTTTTCTGCCCATAAAATTTATGGTCCCAAAGGTATTGGTGCTTTATATGTTCGCCGTAAACCACGTGTGCGCCTAAAATCACAAATGCAAGGTGGTGGTCATGAGCGTGGCATGCGTTCAGGTACTTTGGCAACGCATCAGATCGTGGGGATGGGTGAAGCCTTTGCCATTGCGGGCAAACGTATGGCAGAAGATGAAGCCAGACTGACAAAACTGCGTCAACGCCTGTGGGATGGCTTAAAAGAGCTTGATGAAATTTATCTTAATGGTGACATGAATCACAGCATTCCAAATATCGTCAACATCAGCTTTAACTTTGTAGAAGGCGAATCGTTGATGATGTCATTGAAAGATTTTGCCGTGTCATCGGGTTCTGCTTGTACATCAGCGACGCTTGAGCCTTCCTACGTATTACGCGCGCTTGGATTGTCAGATGAGCTTGCTCACAGTTCAATTCGTTTTAGTTTGGGTCGCTATACTACCGAAGAAGATATTGACCATGTGATTGCTGAGGTGCGAACCGCGGTTGAAAAATTACGTGCTTTATCACCGCTTTGGGATATGTACCAAGAAGGCGTTGATTTAAATAGTGTGGAATGGAACGAACATTAATTTGTATTAACAATTAATTTGTATTAAAAATTTATTCAATTTAATAAGTAAAGATTAGTCAGTTACGTTTGACGTAACCAGCCAAAAGGAAAATGAAATGGCCTACAGTGATAAAGTGCTTGACCATTATGAAAACCCACGCAATGTGGGAAACTTAGATAAAGATGCCAAAAATGTCGGTACCGGTATGGTCGGCGCGCCAGCCTGTGGCGATGTGATGCGCCTGCAAATTCAAGTGGGTGATAACGGTATCATTGAAGATGCGCGCTTTAAAACCTATGGCTGTGGTTCAGCCATTGCTTCAAGCTCATTGGTTACAGAATGGCTTAAAGGCAAAACCCTAGATCAAGCTAGCGCGATTAAAAACAAAGATATCGCTGAAGAGTTGGCACTGCCGCCTGTTAAAGTGCACTGCTCAGTGCTGGCAGAAGACGCCATTAAAGCAGCGATTGAAGATTATAAATCCAAAGCTGAAGCTTGATTGATTTCACGATTGTAACAGTCTTATTGATTCATCCTCAATAAGACTGTGTGTGGGTCGCTCAAATTGACTGGCCTAAAGATTGAAATGATTGCAGATTGACATGAGTAATTGCAGATTGACATGAGTAAATGGGGTAGTAAAGTGATTGAATTATCAAACGATGCAGCTCAACATGTACGCGAGTTTTTGCAAAACCGTGGTCATGGGGAAGGTATCCGTGTGGGTATCCGTACCGCAGGTTGTTCTGGCTTAGCTTATGTGCTGGAATTTGTCGATGAGCCAGACCCTAATGACCAACGTTTTGAAAGCAACGGGGTTAGTGTTTTTGTCGATCCAAAAAGCTTAGTTTATCTTAATGGTTTGAAAATGGATTTTGTCAAAGAAGGTCTCAATGAAGGCTTTAAATTTAGTAATCCTAACCAAAAAGGTGAGTGTGGCTGTGGTGAATCTTTCACCGTTTAGTTTGTAATATTTTTTTCAGTATAGTAATGGCTTGGTAGGGGAAGTTGAAAATGGTTAATTATTTTGAGTTGATGAATGTACCCCAACACTATCAAATTGATATCGCCAAGCTTCAGCAGACCCTTCGCCAACTTCAATCTAAGTTCCATCCTGATAACAATGTTGATGCGTCTTTAGCTGAGCAACACCTTTCGCTGCCTGCTAATACCGATGGTTTTTTGCGTGAATCAATCGCCAAATTATCCGCACTAAAGCCTGAGCAAGCGTCTGCGATTATTAATGAAGCCTACAATACGCTTAAAAACCCTGATTCTCGCGCGTCACATTTATTGGCACTCAAAGGTATTTCACAATCTATTAATCAGCCAATTCGTGATTTGGACTTTTTAGACGATGCCATGTCATTTCGCATCGATTTAGACGATGCTGATAGCCAAAGTATTACCTTGCTTAGCAAAAAACTTACCGAATGGCTAAATAATTACCAACTTGCTTTTGACGAAGTTTATCAAAAAATTGATAATCTAGCTGAAGGTGAGGCTAATGATGATGCGTTAACCACACAGGCGATAGATATCATTCAAAAACTGCAGTTTTTGGTTAAACTGCAAGCAGATGTGGCAAAAACCACCGATGAATTAGCCCAGCAGAATTTTGATAATGATGACGATTTGTATGTGTAAATCATGATTAAAGGGTAAGTCGTCCTAGCATTGGTTAATTTATTTGGTTTATCATGTTTTTAATTTATAATACCATCCGTTTTGACTTTCTATAAAGATACAAACTAAGCTAAAGATATAAACTAAGCTGGTTTTATTTTCAAATTATTTTTTCTATTTTTTAATTGGTCCAATTTATGTCGTTATTACAAATCGCTGAACCCAATCAAAGTGCCAAGCCCCATGCGCATCGTTTTGCTTTAGGAATTGATTTAGGAACCACGCGCTCACTGGTAGCGGTAGTGCGTTCAGGCGAGCCACAAGTGATTGGTGATAAAGTTAGTGAGTGTCAATCCAGTGACAATAACGCCAATGACGACAGTCAAATTGCTACTCAGGTAAAAGGTAGCGATTGCCAAAAGCTTTTACCCTCGGTGGTGTATTTTGGTTTAGATGAGAATGGTAATCCAGAAACTTTGGTAGGTAGTCATGCTGAAGCAATGGCAGAACAAGCGCCAAGCTACACAGTACGCTCGGTCAAACGGTTTATGGGACGAAGCATCAAGGATATTAAGTTCAATCATCCCTATGAATTAGTCGGTGATGTCGACGTCATGCCAAGTATCCAAACCCCACAAGGTGCCAAAAACCCTGTTGAAATATCAAGTATCCTGTTAAAACATCTATATGACCGAGCAAAATTGGCATTACCTGACAATAGTATTGTAGGGGCGGTGATTACGGTGCCGGCTTATTTTGATGAAGCACAGCGCCAAGCCACCAAAGATGCGGCTAAATTGGCAGGCATTCATGTGATTCGCTTATTAAACGAGCCGACGGCTGCTGCGATGGCGTATGGGCTGAACCAAGCACAAGACGAAGCGTATCATCTTATTTATGATTTGGGCGGGGGCACGTTTGATGTATCGGTGTTAAAGCTCAATCACGGTGTGTATGAAGTGCTGGCAACGGGTGGTAATAGCGCACTGGGTGGCGATGATATTGACCGCTTGATTGCTAATTGGCTCATTCAACAAACAGGTTTGAATCCATCAAGCATTGATAATCATCAAAAACAGCTGCTAAACGTACAGGCTCGCACGCTTAAAGAGCAGTTATCAAAAACAGACCAAGTGACGGCGGAGCTTTCAATCAGCGGTCAAGCTTTTGATATTGTGTTAACCCAAAGTAATCTTCGCCAAATCATCCAGCCTGTCACTGACCGTACATTAGCGGTTTGTGCGCAAGTGTTACGTGATGCTGGACTTGAGACGTCCCAGCTTGATGAAGTGGTATTGGTAGGTGGTTCGACACGAATGCCATTGATTCAGCAAATCGTAGCAGAAACGTTTAATAAGCCGCCACTGTCACGCATCAATCCCGATGAAGTCGTCGCGTTAGGCGCCGCCAAATATGCCGACCAATTAATCGGACAACAGCAAAATACGGTGTTGCTGCTTGATGTCACGCCTTTATCCTTGGGGCTTGAGACCATGGGCGGTCTCACCGAAGTGATTATTCCGCGTAACACGCCCATTCCTGTGACCCGTAAACAGGTATTTACAACCTATCAAGATAACCAAAATGGTATGATTATCCATGTGGTACAAGGTGAACGCGATACGGTGGCTGACAATCGCTCGTTAGGACAGTTTAAACTGACTGACATTCCAGCGATGAAAGCAGGGTTGGCGCGTATCGAAGTCACTTTTCAAATTGATGCCAATGGTCAGTTAACAGTTTGGGCTAAAGAGTTGACAACGGGCAAAGCAAGCCAAATTCAAGTCAAGCCATCTTACGGGTTGTCAGAAGATGAGCAGGAAAAACTGCTCAAAGCAGGCTTTGATTTTGCCATGCAAGATCGACTGCAGCGTAGCTTGGTTGAAAGTCAGGTAGAAGCAAAACGAGAATTGTTGGCGCTAGCATCCGCGCTTGCAGAATTTGGCTTTTTATTAACAGATGAACAGAAAAATACGCTGCAAACCTCGATGGCTGATGTTCAACAGGCGATTGATGGTGCTGAACAAGCCCAGTTAGAAACAGCGAGCGCGCAGCTAAAAGTTCATAGTGATGATTTTGCTGCACTTATCATGAACCAAGCGGTCAATGAAACCATGAAAGGCACTTCAACCGCGGATTGGTCAAATTAATTTTGAATACATAAGACTATTAATTAAGAGATTGCTATGCCAAAAATTACTGTATTACCGCATCACCAAATTTGCCCCACTGGCGCAGAGATTGAACTCAATGAAGGCGATAATCTATGCCGTGGCTTGCTAGAAAAAGGCGTGAAAATTGAGCATGCTTGTGATATGTCAAAAGCTTGTACTACTTGCCATGTTATCGTGCGAAAAGGGTTTAATAGCTTGGAGGAAATGGATGATATCGAAGCTGATTTGTTAGATCGCGCTTGGGGGCTAGAGCCAAATTCGAGACTATCTTGCCAAGTCATCATCGACGATCAAGATGTGACCATTGAAATTCCAAAATATACCATCAATCACGCCTCTGAAAATCATTAATACCCACCGATAAAAAAGGGCTTACTAATCATCATTAGTAAGCCTTTTTTGATGGCGCTACGTATTGCTAAACACTCGTTATTGCTAGAACAAGGCGCTGACTTATTCAGCGCATATGTATTAATAGCATATTATGGCGTAGCAGTCTGCGGTTTAACCGTGACTTTAGTGATGGATTTTAGGTATGCTAAGTAATCCTCAAACTGGGACTGACCGATATTTTCGCGCACGATTTGGGCAGTTTGTTGTTTAACTTGCGGCGTGATTTGGGCGTTATCATTAGTGATAACACCGCCAACAATCACGCTCGCACCCGACATAGTAGGCCGCGTCATGACCGCTAGTTGATTGTTAACAGCAGGTTGACTAAATGCCACAGCACGCTCGTCATCACTCAGTTTGCTATCTTGACGAGTCACAATCCCCAAATCTTGGAATGGGACACCCGCCGCCGCAATTGAATTGGCTTGTTTGACTTTGGCAGCGATGGCATTGGCCTCTGCCAGTGCTAAACTTTTTGCTTTCTCTTCAATAAGTTTGGCTTTAATAACCGGCTCGGCTTCGGCTTGTGTCATGAGTTTGCTGGGGCGGTGATTGGTTGATTGCAGCCATACCACTTTATCAGAGACATCTATGCCGACTGACACACTGCCTTCTTGCAGCGCCAGTGGCTCAAATGCCGCCGCTACAATGGCAGGTTGACTCAGTGCAGAGGAGTTATTGGTTTTAGGGTAGTTTTTAATCGATTTGGCGGTTAATTTGTAGCGATTGGCAAGCTCGGTGATAGTAGCGCCAGCAACTGCGTCATTGTTGATTTTCCCAATCAAATCTTGATAGGCGGCTTCACGCTTTTGCGCCATAATTTGTTCGGTTAATACAGGCGTCAAGCTTTCAATGGTTGGTGGGGTTTGACCATTGATTTTTACCAATTTGAATAAATGATAGCCATAGTTGGTTTTGATGGGGCTGGTGACTTGACCGACTTTTAGGGTCTTGATTTGGGTCATGATGGTGTCATAATCATTGGGGAACATCGATTGGGTAATCGGACCGATATTGCCGCCATCGTTTTTACTGCCTTCATCTTGCGAGTACTGTTTGGCAAGCGCCGCAAAATCCGCTTGATTGGCATCAAGTTTACTTTTTAATGAGGTTAAGGTGGCTTGTGCTTGATCACCATTCATCAAAATCATTGCCAATTCGTATTCGGTCTGGTTGTTGCTATTTTTCAAATAGGTTTGATACTGTTGCTGCAATTCCTGAGCCGTTGGGGCAGCAACAGGCAGGGCATTTTTATTGAGTTCAAGATAAGTTAAATCCACCATGTCACTAGATTTAAGAGTTGCTTGATTTTTTTGATAATAACTTGCAATCTCTTGCGGCGTCACTTGTACCTGCGGCGCAAAGCTGTGCCAGTCCAAACGCAGCACTTGCACAGGGCGCGACTCAGACAGCATTGACATAAGTTTATCAATACTCCCTTGCGCAAAAATCCCTGTATTAATGATACCGCGGCTAAAGGCAGTTACCAACAAGTCTTGACGAACCGAATCAAATAATTGCTCTTTGGTCATGCCGCGACGGGTTAAATAGTCAGCAAACAACTCATTAGAAAATTTTCCGCTGGCGTCTTGAAAGGTTTTTTCTGCCATCAACATTTGGGTGATAGTCGCATCGGACACTGTAAAACCAAGCTTGTTGGCTTGGTTGATAATCAAATAGCGGTCAATCAAATTGTGCAGCATCTGCTCACGTAATTTATCGCTATTAAGTAGGCTTGCATCGCCATTCACTTGCTCAAGCAAGGTTTCGCGGCGATTGTTAATCATGGTTTGCAAGGTAGCATTATCAATATTTAACTCTGCAACTTTGGCGACAGCATTGGGGTCATCGCCGCTACGGACAATTGACTCAAAACCCGTGATGGCTAAAGGCAGTAAAAAAAGAACGAGCAAGGCTTTGCCCATCCAACCTTTCAAAAAATTGCGTAAAGATTCCATATTGCTCACTTGCAGTTTAGATGGATTTATTAAGGATAACTAATCAGGCTAAATAATCAAATCAAACACGATATTATAGGGGAACTGTCCACCAAAATCATTATCTTTCATCAAGTTGGGTAGACAGTTTTAAGATATAGTAAAATAGTAAAAAGGCAGACTATTAACAGTTTATAAATTCTTAGATAGCGCTTTATAAATTTTTAGATAGCTCGGAAATAATAGCGTCAAGGATTTTGAGTCTTGCGGTATATTTATCATCGGTGGCAATCACATACCACGGGCGTTTTTTATGGTGGGTTAAATGAATCATGTCGGAAGCCGCTTGCACGTACTCATGCCATTTGGCGCGGTTACGCCAATCGTCATCGGTGATTTTAAACTGCTTATTGGGCGTCTGTTCACGCGCTCTAAAGCGTTTAAGTTCTTCTTCTTCACTGATAGCGAGCCAAAACTTGACCAAAATGGCCTTGCTCTGTACCAAGTCGTTTTCAAAGCGATTGATTTCGCCATAAGCACGTTGCCAGTCTGCCTCTTTTGCAAAGCCTTCAATACGCTCAACGAGTACGCGACCATACCAACTACGGTCAAAAATGGTCACTCGGCTATTATGCAGGCGTTGTTTGAGTAAGGCGACGCATTTATTGCGTTTGAATTTTTGTGATAAATACGCTATATCCACATCTGCCATTTCATCATGGGGCAGGCGCGTCCAAAAACGCCACAGATAGGCGTGTTTTAATTCATCTTCGGTCGGTGCGGAGATAGCGTGGATGGTAAATTCACGCGGGTCGAGTGGGGCAATGATGCGGCGTATCGCACCGCCTTTGCCTGCCGCATCCATACCTTCGAAGACAAAGATGATATGGCGCTGACCTCGCTCACGAATCAGTTCAGCGAGTATATGTTGTTTGCTATGCAGTTGTTCTTTATAGTCTGCTTTTTCTAATGCGTGGGATTCGACGCTAACCAACTCATCAATCAGAGGGGTGGGTTTAAAAGGCAGTGGGCTGGGTTTAACAGGATTTTTGTCCGTTTTAGGGTTAGCTGATTTGTCAGCTTTTTGGGGGTTGTCTTGGGCATCTGTTGCTGCAGATAGTTGGTTCATGGTTTGCAGCGCTGCTAATACAACATTGGCAAATTGGATGTTTGAGGCATCAATATCCTGTCCATCTAGGTGGTGCCAGCTTGATTGTAACCCCATCAGCTTGCTGCTAAAGCGTTTGAAACGTTTCACATCTTTTTTTCGAAACCAATCTAAATGGTACAACTGCTCAGGGTCAGGCTCCTCATCGGTCAAGCGTTTTTTTAGCGTTTTGTTGTCGACTGAAAACCAGCACTTGACGATATCGGTGTTGTTATTGACCAAATCTTGTTCAAACGCCTCAATGTCTTCAATCATTTGCTGTAAGCGCTGTTCATCTATATCATCGCCACAGTCAAACACATAACGAATCAAGTCAGCGTACCAGTTGCCAAAATACACCGCAATCTCACCCTTTCTAGGCAGTTGCCATGTGTGGCGTTGCCAAATCGGTTGGTAGCGGCTGGGATGCTGTCCCATGGTCGCGTGAACCTTGATATAGCGTGCGTCCATCCATTCGGTTAGCGCTTTAACCGCCTCGCCTTTGCCCGAATTTTCCATACCATTGACCAAGATGAGTAACCCGCGCGAGTTTTTGTCAGCCCGTTGCTCGCGTAGGGTAGTTTGCTCGGTAATCAAGTCAAAACTTAATTGCGCCTCAAGTGTCGCAGGTGGCGTTTTGTGAGCTTTATCGGTTTTGGCAGATTTGGCAGCGTTATTGATGGGTGCAGACGCGGCTGTATTGTTATTATCCAACTTGGTATTTAAGTTATTATTTAAGCTATTGGTTAAACTATTGCTACTTTGCGTTGGCATACGACCTTCTTAGGGAAATACCCGAAATTTTGCTAATGACCGCTTCATTTTTTTTAAAAGATAGCAGTTATGCTATTGTTGAACAATTTACGATTTGTATTTTTGCTGGATTTACATTAAGGTAATGCGGCACAAAACTTCATTTTACTGTGGGTTTATACAATAGATAAACTGCAGTTTCTCTGTTTTGAATTTAAAAATTTTGCAAAAAAATCGAGGCCCTATGAGCAGCTTAAGCCAATTAGAACAAGATTTAAAACAATTTCGCGCCCTTCCATACCACAGCGATACCCAGTTAGCGCAAAAACTCAGTGAAGTACAAGCCTGGCAACGCGGTCGTATTCATAAAACCCACCAAGCCTTATTTGCCAGCGCCAACAACCAAGCCATGGGGGAATTTTTAATTGACCAATTATATGGCGGCGAAAAATTCAATGTACTCGCTGAACAGCTAGAGCGCATGGTGCAAAAGGCTGAAAAACTAGAAAAATTTATCCCTGCCAATGCCGTGAGCACAGGGGCAGCCGGTATCATCGAAGCGATTAACGCCATTAAGCTTGATTTACAGCTTGCTCAGTATTTACAAGAGAATCATTTATCCGTGGATGAGCCATCCATGATTAAAGCCTATCAATCCGTCAATGCAGAGTCGGCAAGACGCCAGCAGATTGCTGACCTCAAACAAATGTGCTATCGCACGGATAAATATCTTAAATCATTTATCTTACAAAAAGCATTTTCACTTGCCAAAGGCACAGCGTACAAAAAAGGTTTTCAGCCGTTATATGACTTTATCGCCGAAGGTTTTGCTGCCATCAAACCGATTAAAAGTATTGGCGCCTTTATCGAGCCATTTTGTGAAAAAGAGTTGCAAATCATTACCAATGTGCATGCGGGCAAAGAACATCCTTTTGATGTTTAGTGATAAAATAGAAAAAAATTTTGCACGAACTTTACGCTTTTAACTTTGCCAATTTTTGATTGGCGATGACCTCACTAGGAAACCACATGAACGACAATAACCATAATTCAGTCCAAGACAGCTTGGTTAAAGACAGCATCCAAGCCAATGACAAACTCAATAGCCAAGTACAACAATCACTGACAGCTGACACCACCATCAACCGTCAATTTACTGGCACAGCTGATTTACCAGAATCCGTGCCCCAAGGTCAGCAGCTCACTCGCCCTGCATCCGCTACCCCAAATCACGCGATCCCCAATGACGCTATTCCCAATAAATCATCAGCGCAATCAACTAGCAGTTTTGATAAATCAGCCATCGACAACCCCCATACCGAAGCCACCGATGGCAATGAAGAAACCCATTTTGGCTACAAAACCGTCAAAAAAGCTGAAAAACAAGAAAAAGTAGCAGAAGTGTTTACCTCTGTTGCCAAAAAATACGACATCATGAATGATTTAATGTCACTCGGCATTCATCGTCTGTGGAAACGCTATGCCATAAGCCTAACGGGCGTGCGAGCAGGTCAACGGGTGCTAGATATCGCAGGCGGCACAGGTGACTTGGCAAAAGCCTTTAGTAAAGAGGTGGGTCGCACAGGTCATGTAGTATTATCCGATATCAATGAAGCGATGCTAGAGGTCGGTCGTGAGCGTCTGCTCAATGCAGGCTGTAGTAATGTCGACTTTGTACTCGCCAATGCTGAGACGCTGGCGCCATTTGACGATGAAAGTTTTGATTTGGTGACAATTAGCTTTGGGCTACGCAACGTCACTGATAAAGACGCGGCACTGCGCTCGATGTATCGGGTGCTCAAAAAAGGCGGTCGCTTGCTGATTTTGGAATTTTCAAAACCGGTGTTTGAGCCATTTGGTAAAGTGTATGATTTGTATTCGTTTACCGCATTGCCACTCATGGGTAAATTGGTGGCGAATGATAGCGAAAGCTATCAGTATTTGGCAGAGTCTATCCGTATGCACCCAGACCAACGCACCTTAAAAGGCATGATGGAAGACGCAGGTTTTGTCAATTGTGATTATCACAACTTAACAGGCGGTATCGTGGCGGTACATCGTGGGTTTAAAAAGTAACTGATGGCGAAAAATATAATAGCTCACTGAAATTTATATACTAAAAGAGAATCAGATGTTTACTGTATTACTACTCGCAGGCATTGAAAAAGTGGTTAATCTAGCGATTGCCACTGACCCCATCACCCAAGCAGGGCTACAACCGTTATCGGGTAAAGTTTTGCGGCTAGTGATGGCAGAGCCCGCCATAGAATTTGATACGATTTTTAATGATGACCATATCCGCTTTGAGCCTGTGACGGTTGATGTTTTTGAACCTAATGGTAGCGCCGTGGTAAGCAAACCTGATTGTATTGTCAAGGTGGACAATCCTGTGCATTTGCTCAATTTGATGGGTGAACCACAAGGCAATCTGCCGATTGAGGGCGATTATAAAGTGCTGATGCAAGTCAAACAGTTAGTCGCTGGGTTTGACCCTGATATCATTGGTAAACTGCAACCTTTGATTGGTCTGCCGATGGCAAGTCAATTGTCTAATCTGTTAGCCAACCTAAAAGGCACAATCGCTGTACCTGCCAAAGAGATGTTTGCCGATATTGCCAATATTAGAGAGTGGAAAACCAACGATGCAAGTACTGATACCAATGCAGGCAATGAGTTAAAACAACAGCTACTAAAACTGCGGGCGGATATTGAACGTGAACAAGCCAGACTCGATGCCATCAAGCAACAGCAAGCGGCTTTATTGCAAAAGTAGATTGGAAAAGTAGATTGCAGAAGTAAATTTATTGCAAAAGTCGCTTTTGCACAATCAACATGACGGGTTAAATCCCCGTCTTTTTTTTAACCATTAAAAAATTGCTTATATCATGCTAGAATTCCCACCATTGATAAGCTTTCTAACGAGTTGCCAACGTGTTACTAAATCATCGCAAACGTCTTTTACAACTGTGGCGCATTGCCGCTTATTATCGTGTTGATACCCATCTACCTATGGAAGAGACGCCGCAGCTTGAGCCCATTGCCAAGCTTATCCGTATGCACCCTGCCAGCTATTTTCAAAAACCCCATCCAGACGGAGTTAGGCTGGCGCTTGAAGAGATGGGCACGCTGTTTTTAAAATTAGGGCAGCTGCTTTCCACCCGTCGTGATTTGGTCACCCCTGAGATTATTGAGCAGTTGGTGCATCTGCAAGACAGGGTGAAACCCTTTAGTGTCGATACGGTTATCGAGCAAATTGAACAATCGACAAAAAAAGGCGGTTTGGGGCAAAGTATCAATCAGCTATTTGCTAGATTTGATGGCACACCGTTAGCGGCGGCATCCATCGCCCAAGTACACACCGCACGCCTGCATGATGGGCGTGAAGTGGTAGTCAAAATAGTTCGCCCAACCATCCGTGAACAGATTATTGAAGATTTTGAATTATTGCGCGATTTGGCAGGGTGGGCATCGGCACGGATTGAAGCGGCGCGTGCCGTACATATTATCGATATCGTTGAAGATTATCGGCAAGTCTTGCTCAATGAGCTTGATTTAACCCTTGAAGCTGCCAATACCACCCAAATGCGTAACAACTTTTTGGGTTCATCGATGATGTATGTGCCTGAAGTGTACCAAGCCAGCAAAAACATCATGATTATGGAGCGCATTGTTGGGGTGCCGATTTCGCAAACCCAAGTATTTGATGCGCTTGGATATGATAGGGCGGCACTTGCGGCAAAAGGATTAACGATTTTTTTCACCCAAGTATTTCGGGATAATTTCTTCCATGCCGATATGCACCCAGGCAATGTGTTTGTTGAAACGCTGCCAGCCGATACCCCAAATCCCAATCCCCGCTACATCGCCCTTGATTGCTCAATCGTGGGCGAGCTGTCTAAAGCTGACCAAATGATTGTGGCAAGGCTTTTACTATCGGTAATGAACAATAACTTTACCGGTCTAGTAGATATCATTGCTCGGGCAGGCTGGATTCCACCCAATACCGATAAATACGCCCTCATGCGCGATATGCGCCGCACCGTGTCACCGATGATTAGTAAGCCAATCAACGACATTGATTTTGCAGGCGTGCTCATGTCGGTGCTTGATATTGCGCGTCGCTATCATTTGGATATACCGCCGCAGTTGATGCTGCTGCTTAAAACGCTCGTGCATGTGGAAGGTTTAGGACGGGATTTATACCCTGAGCTTGATATTTGGTCGCTCGCCAAGCCGATTTTGACAGGCTGGGTGAAGCAGCAATTTGACCCGATGCAAAAAATTGGCGAGCTACGCAAGCAATTACCTGAACTGTTACTAAGTCTCAATGACATGCCACAATTGCTAGATAATAGTTTGCAAAGTCTGTCAAATCTGGGTGGCCACCAAGATCAGCAGCTGCGTGAAATACAGCAAATTCGCTCAGATATGCTCAAAAGTCGTCAGCAGGATTGGCTTGCGGTGCTTGGGTTTGTGGGTTCATTATTTATCGCGCAAATGATTGCCAGTCATGCCGTTTGGCAGGTGAGTAGCTGGCTTGCACCAATTTTTTATGTGATTGCAGTGCTGTTTGTATTATGGCGGCTATTAAATTAGCGACTTAAGCATGCTTCACATAATGATCGGCTAGCAGTTTGACAATCGTAGGGATAAAGGGTTTTGCCAAATCATGTCCCATATCCTTTATCAAATGAAACTCACTGTGCGCAATCGCTTTGGCAATCGCCCGACCATGCGCCGATGGCACCAGCCCATCTTTTTCTCCATGAATGATAATGGTTGGCTGTTTGATTTTTTGGTCGAATTTAACAATAGAGCCAGTGGCTAATATAGCTTGCAGCTGCTGAAGCGCGCCACGTGGGTGATAACTACGTTCAAACCGCAAGCGAATGAGCCGTTCTACTTCCTCTTCATCCACATGATTGGGTGAGCCGATACGCTGCATACACCACACGCCATATGCGACCACGTCATCAATTTGGGTGGTTTTGGGATGTGAAAGTAGGGTTTGCAGCTGTTTTGGCTTGGTGGGTGGTAAAAATGGCTTGTTGTTACTGGTAAACATGAGACCCAGTGTCGACACGCGTTTTGGGTATTTGGCAGCCAAAATTTGCGCAATCATCCCGCCCATGGAGGCGCCCACCACATACACATTGTTCAGCGCTAACTTATCAAGTAAGCGGCGGGTATCTTCAACCATGTCAAATAAGTTATACGCCACAGGAAAATGACGGTTCGTCAAACCCACTTGCATACGCAGCATCATTTTGACATTGTTGACGGGAAAACGGGGGAAGGGTCGGGCGATTTTTGATGATAACCCGATGTCACGATTGTCAAAACGAATCACAAAAAAGCCTGCATCAATCAAGCCTTTGACAAAACTATCGGGCCAAAACACTAACTGCGAGCCTAAGCCCATAATCAGTAGCAAGGGCGGATGATCAGGATTGCCACCAACTTCAACACACAGTTGTAATTCATCACCAATATCAATGATGGCACTTTGCATAAAGTCCGTAATCACTGAGGGTTCAAAATTAAATTTGGCTAAATCCATAATTTATTCCAAAAATATCAATCTGCTAGTAGGTTGTTGAATGAACTTGCCGCATTAGATGACTCGTTGCATAAGCGTGGCAGCTAAGAAAGCCAATCCGCCACTTGCTTGGTTAACGTTAAGCGCTGTTTTGCTGCTTCTCTACCGGCTAATACAAACCCTAAAATGCTATTGGTATCATCTTTTGGATGGGCGGTCATGACCATTCCATCAGTGGTTAGGGTCGTTTGCCAATACAGTTGATCGTCACTGTACTGCCCTGATACGGGTAATACCACCAAAGGTAAACTAGGTGTCTTGATAGCCACTGGCATGGCAGGATACGCCACTTTGGTCGGCGCCATGTTAGGGTCAGCCAAGGTTTTTGCCAAGGCTTTGGCTTGGTTCATCAATGGCATGACATAGGGCATGTAGCTACCCATCACGTTGGCACAATCGCCAATGGCATAAATATGCTTGGCCGATGTGGCTAGGTACGCATCAACCTTGATGCCTTGCTGCACGGTTCTTGGTAAATGGGTTACTGTAGGATTGATGTGCTGTGAAGATGCTATGGCAATGTTCGCTGATGCGGCAAGCTCAGTATTAGCCACCAAACCAATCGCTATCAAAACAATATCCGCCTCAAAGGTTTGTGATTGCTTATCCTTGTCAAATGAGATAGTCACGGTTGCATTATCGCTTGTGTCAATATTTGTCGTGATACTGGTGATATCAGTGCCTAAATAAAATGTCACCCCTGACTGAGTCAAAGCGTCTTGTAACATGATACCCGCTTCGCTAGGAAGCTGCTGAGATAGTGGGCGTGCCGCTTTATCAAAGACTGCCACTGTGATGTCAGTGGTCTGGTTACCGGTATTTTGACCAATCAAATCATTGGCAAATTCACAACCAATCAATCCTGCACCAATAATCGCTACCTTAACCGGGGCTGATTTTTGAGATTTTAGGGTATTTAGGCGCTGCTGAAAGCTTTTGTACTCATCTAAATGATTGACGGCAAAAATGGTTTGGTGATTGACAGCTAGATTGGGTAACAGTCTAGAATGCGCGCCTGTCGCCAATACCAAATCTCGATAAGCAAGCGTTGTTTGAGACGCTTCATTGACTAACGAGCGAACCACAATGACTTGTTCATCGGCATTAATATCGGTGACTTGATGAAAATTTAATAGGGTTAGGTTTAACGTTTCTGCCATTTTTGCCGCGCTTGCATTAGCGATGGAATCGGCAAGTTTGTTTTGCGCATAGGCATTTGACAAGGTTGGTTTAGCGTAGCTATCACCACTATCTTGACACACCATGACGATAGGCAAGCTAGTCGTTAGCTTTCTGAGCTCACGCGCTAGCGTATAGCCCGCCATCCCTGAGCCAATAATGATTACAGGTTGTGGTTGTGTATTTGGCAGTTGCGCAATAGGCGCGTCATTTGAACTGATACTGTCTAAACTCGCACTATCGGCATTGTTAGTTGATTGCATGATAAAACCCTATTATATTTATTATAGTTCAATCATTTCAAAGTCTACTTTGCTAACCCCACATTCAGGGCAAGTCCAGTCTTCGGGAATATCTTCCCAGCGTGTACCCGGAAGGATGCCTTCTTCTGGGCAGCCCAGTGCCTCATCATACACCCAACCACACACGATACATTGATATTTTTTCATTGATAACTTTCCCTATATTAGTGGTAACTTTTGCTATTGAAGATAAGGATAAAAATTGCAATTACAATGCCGAGCAGTATGTTAACCATGCAAAACTCACGCAATCCCCTAAAAATTTAACTTGCGATAGTTTACAAGTATGCACCGAAACAAGCAAGCCAATGACAGGCAACATTCAATCCCATATCGCAAATCTTTAAATCAGTTCGCCCAAGCCTAGCCTATTAATCATGGCTAAAATAAAGGCATAATGCTGTCCGTGACCTTGATTGGCTCAGCAGGAAAAAATTGCTAGAATGAGGCACGCTTTAGCAATTTTTATTTAATTTTTACTTAATACTTAATTTTACTTAATTTTTTACTTAACTGGGTCAATCCTATGCAATCGACTATCTCCCCTGATTCACCGCACCCATTTTGGCAAATCATCAGAGTGGTACCTGATTTTCCCAAACCAGGCATTGCGTTTTATGATATCACGCCATTATTGCGCGCTCACATCAATGCGGTAATCGATGCGTTACTGGCAGCGATACCAAAGCCAGTATTTGATGCGGTTGATTGCTTTGGCGCCATTGAAGCGCGGGGTTTTATTTTTGCTAGCCTGTTGGCGGGTCGAACAGGCAAAGGCATGGTATTGGTACGTAAAGAAGGCAAGCTGCCACCGCCTGTGGCGAATAAAAGCTATGCGCTAGAGTATGGTAGTGATACTTTAGAGATGCAGGCAGGACTTGCGCCTGCTAATGTGTTGTTGGTGGACGATATATTGGCGACAGGGGGTACTTTGAGCGCTGCGGTGGGGCTTTGTGAAGCCGCAGGACATCAAGTATTAGGCGCACTTGTATTGCTTGATTTGGTGGATTTGCATCAACCGCTTGCTATACCACTTTATACCGTGTTGCAAGCTAAAGGCTAATGGAGTGGCATGGGGCTAATCATGATTAAAGGACATGATTAGCCGCTAACAAAAATTTAATGAACCAAGCTTTATTCATTAAAGCTTTAGTTAACCAAGCCTCTCAAGGTTTGTTCTAACGCTTCTCTAGCTTGGATAAAGCCTTCAATACCGGCTGATAATAACGCTTGGCTGATAGGATCAAGCGCATGTTGCTCGGCAAATTGGGTCTCATCGAGGGTTTCTTTTTTGAGGTCAATAAATTTCATGTCGGGGAATAGCTGACGCTCGACTTTGACGTCCATCGTGGCAAGTTGGTCTAGCAAATCAGGCGCAAGCGTTAATAAATCACAACCCGCCAATGCCAATATTTGCTCAATGCTGCGAAAACTCGCGCCCATGATTTGGGTAGTGTAGCCATGCTGTTTGAAGTAATGATAGATAGTTTTGACAGAGTTCACGCCTTTATCACGGCTGATTTCGATGTTATCGAGTCCTTCATCTTTTTTCTGCCAATCCAAAATCCGTCCGACAAATGGCGAGATTAAGGTAACATCGGCATCGGCACAGGCTTTGGCTTGGTGCAAGCCAAATAGCAGCGTCACGTTACAATGGATACCTTGTTGCTCTAGCGCTTTGGCGGCTTGGATGCCTTCCCACGTGCCAGCGATTTTGATGAGTACGCGTTTTTTATCAATCCCAGCGACTTCATACGCTTTGATAAATTGCTGCGCTTTGACAATGGTGCCATCGGTATCGTAAGACAACCTTGCATCCACTTCAGTGGAAACACGACCATCAATCAGTTTTAAAATTTCTGTGCCGATATAAATGGTGAGCTCATCAATCACCGCATCCATATCATCGGGGTATTTTTTTAATGTCTCAATTAAAATAGGCTGCATTTGTGGCGCTGACAATGCCTTGGTAATCAAGCTTGGGTTGGTGGTCGCATCGACTGGTTTTAAGCGGGCAATCGCCTGCAAATCCCCAGTATCTGCCACAATGGTTGTCATCATTTTTAGTTGGTTTAAGCTGCTAGTCATGTACTTTCCTAAATGTCAAATTGCTGCATGTCTTTGATAACCTATCACGGACAAAATAGTATGGTTTCATTCAATGTTAGTTAACTTACCTTAAAAGCTATCACAAACATTGTGACAATCGCTAGTTTTTTTTCTATTTTGCAAGTATTTGTTAAGCATCAAGCAGAAAAATCCAATTTTTTTTAGGGTATGCCAAAAATATTATCTCTATATCACTATTTGTGATGAAAAAGCGCTGAGCGAAACTCGATTAACAGGCGTGATTTGTGCTAGTATTAGGCAATTTCTGCTATAAAGCCATTTGGTAACTTTGTATATTTCAAGGTATATTTCAAGCTAGGCTGCCTGTGATTTATGACCCTCAATCCTATCGCGCAGGTCAGTGTTGACTGTTGAGTTGTAATTTTATGAATGAACAAACGATGAGCAATGATGAATTAATTGGACTTCGCCAAAAAATTGATGAAGTGGATGAAAAAATCCAGCGATTAATCAACGAGCGAGCAGGCTATGCGGTGCAAGTAGCCAAAGCCAAAAAGACGCAAGAGGACAATCCGATTTTTTATCGCCCAGAGCGAGAAGCGCAGGTACTAAAAAAAGTGATGGCGCGTAATGAGGGTCCACTCCCTGCCGATAAAATGGCACGTTTATTCCGCGAAATTATGTCAGTGTGTTTAGACTTAGAAGCCCCACAAAAAATTGCTTATCTGGGTCCTGCAGGCACCTTTACCCACATGGCAGCGCTGAAGCATTTTGGTAAAGCCGCCACGACAGTGCCGCTATCGACCATTGCTGATGTGTTTCGTGAAGTGGAAGCAGGCTCTGCGATGTATGGCGTCGTCCCTGTGGAAAATTCGTCAGAAGGCGTGGTCAATCATACCCTTGATGGTTTTTTATCCTCCGATCTGAAAATCATTGGCGAGGTGGAATTACCGGTGCATCATCAATTTTTGGTGGGTGAGCATACCAAAGTGGGCGCGATTTCAAAAATTTATGCCCACAGCCAAGCGCTTGCCCAATGCCGCCAATGGCTAGATACCCATTATCCCAATGTCGAGCGGGTGGCAGTCTCTAGCAATGGTGAAGCGGCGCGGCGTATCAAAAATGAGTGGCACTCAGCCGCCATTGCAGGGGAAGTGGCAGCAAGCGAATATAATTTGCACAGACTATTTGAAAATATCGAAGATACCCCGTCCAATACCACCCGTTTTTTAATCATTGGCCGCGAAGCAGTAGCGCCGTCAGGTCAAGATAAAACCTCGATTTTAGTGGCAGCCAAAGATCAGGCAGGCGCGCTGATTCAAATATTGCAGCCGCTAGCAAAACATGGCGTGTCGATGACCAGTATCGAAACCCGCCCAGAGCGTCCAAACAAATGGGCTTATGTGTTCTTTATTGATATGCTCGGTCATATTGACGACGCCAATATGCAAGCCGCGCTCGCTGAGATTCGCCCGCAGGTCAAAGATTTACGGGTATTAGGTGCTTATCCAAAAGCGGTGATTTAACCGTTTTTGACAATAAAATTTTATCAGTATCAATCATCAACTAAAGGTTTTGATATGACGATCCAATCGGTCAATCACAGTATTGAGCAGTTAAAAGCTTATGAAATGGATAAATCCAATGAAGAGCTGACCCGTGAGTATGGCTTGGGTGACATCGTCAAATTGGCGAGCAATGAAAACCCAACGGGCTGCTCGCCACACGTGACCTTGGCAATCACGTCAAAACTGGGCGAATTATCGCGTTATCCCGATGGTGCAGGGCAGGGGCTTAAACAAGCCTTAGCCGATTTTTTGGGCTGCGAAACAAAACAAATTGTGTTGGGTAATGGCTCTAATGAATTACTCAATAACATTACCGCAAGCTTTGCTGATGGCGATGATGTGATTGTGTATTCTCAATACGCGTTTTCGGATTACGAATTGGCGTCTTTGGGTATCAATGAGCGAACCCAACAAGTCGCTGCCAAAAATTTTGCTCATGATTTGCCTGCGATGCTTGAGACGGTCAATCAAACTGCCAATTGTAAAATGGTGATTATCACCAATCCCAACAACCCCACAGGCACCGTGCTCGCCAAAGATGACCTGGTTAAATTCATCAAAAAAGTGCCATCGGAGGTGTTGGTGGTGATTGATGAGGCTTACATCGAATTTGTACTAACGCTCAGCTGTGTAGATTTGACCCAAGAATATGACAATGTCATTGTGCTACGTAGTTTTTCCAAAGCTTATGGACTGGCAGCCTTGCGCATTGGTTATGCCGTAAGCAGCGCAAGCATTGCCGAGATTTTAAATTATACGCGCCAGTCGTTTAATACCAGTACATTGGCGCATGCCGCCGCCACAGCAGCAATTAAAGACCAACATTTTATTAATCAATATTTGGCGTTTAACCATGAGCAAAAACAAGCCTTGTATGATGGCTTGGATAGCTTAGGTGTCGTCTATGTCAAATCAGCCACCAACTTTGTGATGGTCAATGTCGGCGATGGCATGGATATCTATCAATCATTGATTGAGCAAGGTGTGGTGGTGCGACCGATGGTTGGTTACGGTCTGCCAGCTTGGATACGCGTGAGTGTGGGTTTGCCTGAAGAAATCAACCGTTTTTTAGATACGTTGGCGCAGGTATTGAGCTGAGCCGATGTTAGAAAAAAAGTTAGAAAAAAAGTTAGAAAAAAATCGTGACGTATTTTGGCATTTTTTAGCGTTATTTGTGGTCATCGTTTGGGGAACAACGTTAGCAAGCACCAAGGTGCTGCTGGCGGATATGTCACCCATTCAGATTTTGCTGTATCGGTCGGTATTTGCCTATGTGTTATTGTTTGCCATGTCACCTAGACTGCAAACCTTTAGTAGTGCAAAAAACGAAGTGTTGTATTTTTTGTCGGGGCTGTGCGGTATCACCTTGTATTTTTTGCTAGAAAATACCGCATTGCTATATACCTATAGCAGTAATGCGGCGCTGCTAGTCACAGCATCTCCGTTATTTACGGTGCTGATTGCCAGTTTTATCATTAAAACGCATACCTTTAGCAAGTTGCTGTTGATTGCCTGTGTGATAGCATTGGTTGGCGTGGCGTTGGTGCTGGCGAATCAGCCGATGAGTTTAACCAATGGCATGCTAGGTAATATTTTGGCGATATTAAGTGGGTTGGCGTGGTCGTTCTTTGGGTTTGCTAACAGTGCTATTAAAGATGAACTAAGCCCGATGGTACGCATGCGTAAAGTGCTTTTGTATGGCATAATCACCGCGTCACTGTATATGCTGGTGACAGGTGAAGCCTTTATCAACCTTCACGCGTTTACGCCCATCAATCTGGCAAATTTGCTGTTTTTAGGGGGTATCGCTTCTGCCTTGTGTTTTGTGTTGTGGACCAATGCCAATAAGCATTTGGGCGTGGTAAAAACCTCGCTGTATATTTATTTTATTCCGCTCATTGCGGTATTGTTGGGCGTGGTTTTATTGGGTGAAACAATAACCATCAGCACTATTTTCGGTGGGATTTTGATTGCATTGGCAGTCTTTTTAGCAAATTATAAAAAATCGGTAAGTTAAATGTTTGAAAAAGTGTGTTTTATTGGGCTAGGGCTCATCGGCGCAAGTTTGGCACAAGCCATGCGTGATAAAAAATTGGCCAAATCAATTGTGGCGGTCAGCCGTTCACAATCAACCATTGACAAAGGTATCAAATACGGGCTGCTTGATGCAGGGTTTGATGATGCTGCCCTTGCGGTGCAAGGGGCAGATTTGGTGGTAATAGCCACGCCAGTACAGGCGGTCAAAAAAATTTTTGAACAAATCAAACCCTTTATTACCGATAAAACCATTATCATGGATGTGGGCAGTACCAAAGGCAATATCATTGCAGATGCCAGCGCGGTGTTTGGTGAGGATATGCCAAAAGGTTTTGTGCCAGCCCATCCGATTGCAGGGGCAGAAAAATCAGGGATTGATGCGCGTAATGCCAAACTATTTGATAACCATAAAATTATCTTAACGCCCCTAGACACCACTAGCAAACAAGCGGTTAAAAAAGTGATTGCGCTATGGTCGCGGACTGGCGCAGAAGTGGTAACCATGTCAGCGGATTATCATGATAAGGTGCTCGCGCGTACCAGTCATTTACCCCACTTGCTCGCCTACAATTTAGTCGCGCAATTAGCCAAGCATAACGACAATATGGATATTTTTCGTTTCGCGGCGGGTGGCTTTCGGGATTTTACCCGTATCGCAGCCAGCGACCCAACCATGTGGCATGATATTTTTTATGCCAATAAAACCGCGCTACTCGATGCCATTGATGAATTTAGTGAGCAGTTAAGTCAGTTGAAAGCAATTATTGAGACCAATGATTCTGAGCAGATGCTGGGTATATTGACCCAAGCCCAAGCCGCCCGACAACATTTTGGACACATGTTAAATAAAACGCCTTATTTGGAAAAACAAGCCATGAAGCAAACTTACGTTATCGCCCCAGCGCAACAATTTGAAGGCAGTCACACCGTCGCAGGTGACAAGTCTATCTCTCACCGTTCAATTATGTTTGGTTCGTTAGCCAAAGGCACCACCACGGTGACAGGGTTTTTGGAAGGTGAAGACGCACTCGCTACTTTGCAAGCCTTTCGTGATATGGGCGTAGTGATTGAAGGTCCTAATCAGGGCAGGGTAGTGATTCATGGGGTTGGATTACATGGGTTAAAACCCTCGCATGATCCGCTATACATGGGTAATTCAGGCACCAGTATGCGCTTGTTATCAGGTATTTTATCAGCACAAAAATTTGATTCGGTGATGACGGGTGACCCGAGTTTATCCAAACGTCCCATGGAACGCGTCGCCAAGCCTCTGCGTGAGATGGGTGCCAAAATCCAAACCACGGGCGAAAAAGGCACACCGCCGATTAGCATCACCGGCAATCAAACTTTAACAGGTATCCGCTATGAAATGCCGATGGCATCAGCGCAGGTCAAATCGTGTTTGCTGCTAGCAGGGCTATGGGCACAAGGCACTACCACAGTGATTGAGCCAGAAGTGACGCGCGATCACACCGAGCGCATGCTGACGGCATTTGGTTATCCTGTAACAGTGTCAAAAGCGCACAATGGCAATCAAATTAGTGTGACAGGGGGCGGCGAATTAACGGCATGTGATATCGCAGTGCCTGCTGATATCTCATCCGCGGCATTTTTTATGGTCGCAGGCGCCATCGCCCAACAAGGCAATGTGACCATCAACAAAGTGGGCATCAATCCCACGCGCACCGGCGTGATTGATATCTTAAAGCTGATGGGCGCTGATTTGACATTGACCAATGAAACCACTGTTGGCGGTGAGCCAGTTGCCGATATTGTGGTGAAATCTTCAAAATTGCAAGGTATTGAGATTCCTGAGCACTTGGTGCCACTCGCCATTGATGAATTCCCTGTGCTGTTTGTGGCAGCAAGTTGTGCCACGGGTAAAACCGTGTTGCATGGCGCAGCTGAATTACGCGTTAAAGAGTCTGACCGTATTCAAGTGATGGCAGATGGGCTAAAAACCTTAGGAATTGCCTGTACCGTACTCGATGATGGCATTGAAATTGAAGGTCACGGTGATGTGGCACAGGTGTTTGGTGGTGGTGAGATTGAATGTCACCATGACCATCGCATTGCCATGAGTTTTACTGTGGCAAGTTTGCGCGCGAGTGATACGATTACCATTCATGGTACCGAGACGGTCAATACCAGCTTCCCCAACTTTGCTGAACTGGTCAATAGTGCAGGATTACAAGTTAAAGTAGTGACTGACTAAACCCTAGTTGAGCTAAACTTGTATCACTTTCGCAAGTCTTTACATGGATGACATGAAAACTAAGATAGACTATGACTTTCTTAGTTTTCGCTTTTTTATAAAAAATAAAATTTATCGTTGTGTTAATGAAAAATCAAATCCCCGAAAATCACATCCCCCAAAATCAAACCATTGATATCATCAATAGTGACATTCCGACCCGTACCGTTGATATTACTGACCATGAAAAACCAACCGTAGTAACCACCCCCAAAGGCGTGTTGACCGCACTGGTGGCTTTTTTAATTTGGGGTTTTTTCCCGCTGTATTTTAAGCTACTCAAAGAGTATGATGCGATTGAAATCATTGGGCATCGAATTATTTGGACGTTTGTCACGATTTTACTAATCATGACAGTGACCAAAAACTGGCACTGGTTAAAAGTGATTCAAGCCAACCCAAAATGGCTACTTTATACTGCCGTTTCGGGGACGATTATCTCGGTCAATTGGCTGGTGTACGTGTGGGCGGTCAATCATGATCAGATTTTGGAAGCCAGTTTGGGCTATTATATTGGTCCGTTGATGGGTATTTTACTATCCCTTGTGGTCATCAAAGAGAAACTGCGTCCTTTGCAATGGATGGCAGTGATTTTGGCAGCGATAGGCGTGGCGATTCAGTTGGTCGTGCTGGGTAAATTGCCATGGGTATCGTTAGTGTTGGCGAGTAGCTTTTCTGTATATGGTTTAATGCATCGCCATACCCCGCTTGACGCGCTGTCTGCGATGTTTATCGAAACCGCGCTATTGGTACCTATCTTTATTGGTTGGTTTGCTATGCATGATGTTGCTAGTAGTCAGTTAGATTTTTGGCTGTCGCCATCAATTTTTTTATTGATGATTGCAGGGCCTGTGACCTTGATACCGCTCTTAATGTTTAATAAAGCCACCAAAATGGTCAACTTTAGTTTATTAAGCTTTTTAAATTATTTGACCCCATCCATGATTTTTTTATTGGCGATATTCTTGTATCATGAGCCTTTTAACATTTATAAATTGATTACCTTTGCCTTTATTTGGACAGGGTTGGTATTTTTTAGTTATGATTTAATTAAACAACGAAATACCTAACGAGAGTAAAAATGACCACACCAGAAACCACCCAACAAACTAAGCTTGAAACCCCCCACAGCACCACGCAAGCCCCCACACAAAAAACCATGCATGAATCACTATATTCAGCGGCGGATGCCTTACATGCGATTGCAAACGAAAAGTCCAACAATCAGCCAGTCAAACTGACAGGTAATTCAACAGATACGGTATTTGTGAGGGGTCTCAAAGTCGATGCCGTGATTGGCGTGTATGAGTGGGAGCAGCAAATAACCCAACCGTTGATTTTTGATATTGAAATGGTGGGCTGTCAATACCAAGCATCGCAGACTGATAATATTCAAGATGCCATCAATTATAAAAGTGTCAGTGAGCGCGTGGCTGAAGTGAGCATTGCCAATAGAGTCGCGCTGTTAGAGCGGTTAGCGCAATTGGTTGCTGAGATGATTTTGGTAGAATTTGCCCCAGAAAAAGTCACAGTGACGATTCACAAACCTACCGCCATCAAACAAGCCGATAGTGTCGGTGTTAAAATTACCCGTTTTCAGCAAAATTAATTAGCCTAAGCAAAAAGTATGTTTATTTGAGCATTTGAGTATGAGTGTACCACCGCGTGATGTCATAGTCATCAAAGCCTGTGTTTTGTCGTTAGCCAGTAATGTCAAACAACCTTATTATTTACAAAAAGCCAAAGACTGGCTGCAAAACTTTGGCACTTTGACCCTCAGCGCGATTCATAGTAGTGAAGATACTTGTAGTGATAACAATTTACACGATGACTTAAACAAGCAAACATCCAATACAGCGGTTTATTTTAACCAAGTGGCTTATTTAGACTTTGCGCAGCCCATAGATTATTGGCAGTGGTTACAACTCACCAAGAAGTTTGAACAGCAACAAGACAGACGTCTGTACCAAAAACCGGCTGTCACGTTAGACATTGATATCATTGCGGTAAAATGCCTGCATCAAATTGACAATATCGACCAAAGCCTCGATGAAAAAGGCAATCGATTCGTGCTATTTGCTAAATCAGCAAACCAGTGGTTAGGCATCCGCCGGCGCTTTCCACTAGCTTGTTATGACCAAGTAGGGATAGTAGATTTATCAAAAAATATCGATTTGTCCTTTATCCGAAGTTTTTAATCCTCATCGCTGTCACTATCACTATTAATATCACTGCCACTATCAATGCCCAATTTTTTCATACGGTAGCGCAGTGAGCGAAATGTTGTATTTAATAGTTTAGCGGCTTGGGTGCGATTCCAGCCACTGCAGTTGAGTGCTGCGATAATGACTTTGCGTTCTTGATTCATCAAATATTCTTCCAGCCCTTCGGCAGGCAGTTGACCTTCTTCAGCAGAGGGCTGGGCTAAATTAGGCGCATTGATACCCCCTATCGGCGCATCTAAAGTTAACGATTCATGGGTTAACGCTTCATGGTTGGATTGGGTCGGTGTGGGCGTAAGTTGAATATTGGGTTTGACTTTATAACCACTTGCAAACAAGTTGCTGCTATAGGAAGTATTGATGGGGCTGCTTGCGGCGGATTTAGGCTCGGCTAAGGGCGCAACTTTTGGCGCGCTCGGTTGACTCGGTGTTGATAAGATGGATTGATTGGGGGTTTCTATGGTTTCAGGCGGTACGTTGGCGGCTGATAATGGCAAATTCAAATGATGGGCTTCAATCACATTATCATCAGCTAGAGTAATCGCCCGCTCTAAGATATTTCTTAATTCACGCACGTTGCCTGCAAAGTGATGGTTTGCCAATTGAACAGCGGCTTCATTCGATAATGTCAGTGGCTGCGATAGTCCCCAATCTTCTGCAATCAAAGAAATAAAATGATTGGCTAACAGTAAAATATCATCACGCCGTTCATTGAGGCTTGGTAATTTTACTTCAATCACGTTGATGCGATAATATAAATCTTGTCTAAATTCACCCGTTTCGACAAGCTTAGCCAAATTTTTATGGGTAGCGGATAAAAGACGCACATCCACGGCAATTTCTTGGGCACTACCAATGGGGCGAATTTTCTTTTCTTGAATCGCGCGTAATAATTTGACTTGCATGGAAATCGGCAAATCCGCTACTTCATCCAAAAATAGCGTACCGCCATTCGCTTGTTGGAATAACCCTTCTTTATCTGCGGTAGCGCCAGTAAAACTGCCTTTTTTGTGCCCAAAGAACTCGCTTTCCATCAACTCTGATGGGATGGCGCCGCAGTTAACAGGCACAAAATTGGCAGAGCAGCGCGGGCTTAAATCATGAATCAGCTTGGCAACGACTTCTTTACCAGTGCCTGATTCTCCCCACAAAAATACGGGCGCTTGGCTACGCGCCAATTTTTGGATGGTGGTTTTGAGCTGGGCAATGGCGTTAGATTGTCCGATTAAGCGATTGCTGAAAGGATCATAGACTTCTTTACAATTGAGTTTGTTGGCATTTTCCGCCACCTTCAAGGCATTTTCGACCAACTGGCGCAGCCGCGACAGCTCAAGCGGCTTGTTGACAAAATCAAACGCCCCCAATTTTAACGCTTCAATCGCCAAATCCATACTACCGTGGGCGGTAATCACTGCCACGGGGGTTTTGGCATAATTTTTACTGATAAATTTAACGATATCTAGTCCTGTCCCATCAGGAAGTTTGAGATCGGTTAAGCAAAAATCAAAATTATACGTTTGAAGATGGCTGACGCCAGTGGCATAGTCATAGGCGACTTTGGATTCAATGCCCATTTTTTTAAGTGTCATCTGCATCAAGCGACACAAATCTACTTCATCATCAATAATCAGCGCTAATGACATACAGATGCAAAACCTTTAACACAAAGTAATTAGAGGGATTATAACACTTCGCTTGTTTTATCGTCAGTAAGCTATGGCAAACAAGCTAGTGCGACGTTATGTCGGGCTAAATTATGATAGCCCAGCTATTTGCTAGCCAATCACTTACTAACTCAGTTATTTGCTAGTCTCTGACTCACAAGCACCTTTGGTGACACTCATGGTCTTGTCCATAGCATTGACGCCATTATTTGCCATACAAGCGTTGCCATAGGTTTGATAGCGGACGATGCCATTATTGATAGTTTTGACGCAGACAGGATCATATTGCATGGTGCACATCATCTCAGGTTTCTTAATTGGCTGAGGCATAGGTTGGGGGTTTTGCTGAGCTGGGCTAACAGCTTGGCAGCCAAATAAACTTAATGAGAAGCATAATGGGGTAAAAAACTTGAACATAGCATTTCCTTATTGTGTTCAGTAGGTGATATAAGAAGTGATACAAGTCGCACTGAGTATACCAAAACTCAGTGAAATCATCTTCAATAATAACCCGCTTGCCAAATTATTATTGCTATTATCTGTTACCAAATTTTTAAAACGTAAACGGGTAAAGCCATGCGCCAGCCGTTGCACCTGTAATAAAGCACGCCCCAAATCCGCCTATCAACAAGTACAGGGCTAATGGTTAAAGGCTAGGGGCTAGGGGCTAAAAGGATGCGTTGAAGTCATTGCCCAGTCAAAAGTTGTTGTCAAATTTGTTAGCGCATTTTATTTTATAGTTAAATTGATAAATGTTCACTATAACGATGTAACACTCGTTTGATCAAGAGGCAATCATGTTAACACTCACTTTTTTGGGCACATCTGCAGGGATACCCACCAAACACCGCAACGTCACCGCGCTTGCTGTATCTCTCATCAATCCTTATAGCAAATCAAAAAATGTCCCTTGGATATTGGTGGACTGTGGGGAAGCCACGCAACATCAATTACTCAAAACCCCGTTGTCCGTGATGCAGCTAGCGTTGATTTGTATCACCCATGTGCATGGCGACCACTGTTATGGCTTGCCAGGGTTACTGGCTAGTATGGCGATGAGTGGACGCAAGCACCCATTAACCCTTATCGCCCCGCAAGCCATTGCCGATTATCTTGCCGCCGTGCAAGCTACGACAGCGCTGATGATAAGTTTTGACATTCATTTTATCGCCATTGAAAATAGAGTGCAGGGGGATAGTTACCAACCTGTCACGTTGGATTTGACAGACGACCATCAGTTACAAATTGATGTGATTGCGCTATCACACCGTATCCCTAGCCATGCCTTTAAATTCACCCAGCAACTGTCCAAAAAAACCTTATTGACCGAAAAACTCACCGAGCTTAACGTGCTAGATAAACGGCTATGGGGAAAGCTTAAATACGGTATTGACGTCAATCTAGATGATAACACCTTGCTAAAATCCGCGGATTTTGTCACCACCACGCTGCATAAAACCGTGCTGATAGTCGCAGGCGACAATGACTCACCTGAGCTATTAGCCGATGCCATATCAGATACCGATGTGCTAGTACACGAGGCGACCTATACCCAAGCAATCGCTGATAAACGAAAAGTAGCCACTCATTATTTTGACCCCATGCATTCAACCGCCAAGCAAGTAGCTGAGTTTGCGCAGCTGTCACAATTAAAAAACCTGATTTTGACCCATTTTAGCGCACGCTTTCAACCTGTTGATAAACCTAGCAACAAAACTTTGAATATGTCACATATTCGCGCGGAAGTGGCTGCCAGTTATCAAGGTAACTTCTGGCTTGCGCAAGATTTTGATGTATTTGAAATCGACAATGGCAACGTTAAAAAGCGCCCTATGCAAATAAACTGACCCTCAGAAAGCTATCTTGTTAAAAGAAAATTTTGTAAAAATTTTTATTGATAACTTTTTTTTATACGCGTCAGTCAGATTTACTTGTTATCCCGCGTAGACTTATTTTGCATAATTAATTATATTTATGGTAATTTAATTATCATTTTTTTAATTTATAACTGTCTAAGCTAATCGTCAGTTATGGATTGAGAATCCAACCGAACCGCTTGAGGAGAGTGTATGCAAATTGGTGTACCAAAAGAGACTGCATTATATGAAAATCGGATTGCGATTACCCCCGATACCATCAAAAAGTTCATCAAGTTGGGTCACAGTATTGTGGTCGAACGTGATGCGGGTAAAGGTTCGTTTATTACCAATGATGCATTGGAACAAGCAGGGGCGCAAATTGTTGATGATGCGATCTCAACAAGTGATGTGGTGCTCACGGTCAATAGCTTACCGATTGAAAAAATCAACCAGCTAAAACAAGAAGCGATTGTTATCGGCATGATGAATCCGTATCGTAATGCCAATTTGCAGGACTATGCCAATCGCCATGCCAAAGTGTATGCCATGGAGCTATTGCCGCGAACTTTGTCGCGAGCACAGAACATGGATGTGCTGTCATCCCAAGCCAACTTGGCAGGTTATAAAGCGGTGATTTTGGCTGCCAACCAGTTTGGTCGTCCTTTCCCCATGTTTATGACATCGGCAGGTACGGTGAAACCTGCACGTATTGTCATCCTAGGCGTGGGCGTCGCGGGTCTGCAAGCGATTGCCACCGCTCGTCGTTTGGGTGCTGTTGTAGAAGCCAGTGACTTACGTCCCACCGTGCGTGATCAAGTGGAGTCAGTGGGTGGTAAATGGCTCGATGTCCCCATGAGCGATGAAGAAAAAGCCAAAGCCAAAGACACAGGCGGCTATGCCTGGACACCGTCTGAGCAATATATCAAAGACCAAGCCGCGGTTGTCGATAAAGCAGTCAGCCAAGCAGATATTGTGATTACCACGGCTCAAATTCCGGGTCGCAATGCCCCGCGTTTGATCCACCAAGCTACCATCGATAGAATGAAATCTGGCTCAATTTTACTCGATATGGCCGTGGAAACAGGCGGTAACGTGGAAGGCTCAGTGGTTGGACAAAATATCATTACCCCAAATGGTGTCACCATCATGGGTGTGCCCAATATTCCATCGACCTTGGCGGCGCAGTCATCGGCATTGTATGCCAATAATTTATATAACTTTTTTGCAACCTTGATGGATGACAATAAAGTGTTTGCGCTCAATCCAGAAGATGAAATCCAAAAAGCCTTGCTGGTTACTAGCCAAGGTCAAGTATTGTTAGCCAGTCGCTAACCTAATTTTCATTTAATTTTACCTATCGAGGTTAGGAGGTTTTATGTTATTGACCCTATTAGCGTCTGCGACATCTGCCACCCCATTTGTGGCAATCTTTAGTATCTTTGTTTTGGCTATTTTTGTGGGTTATTACGTGGTTTGGGGGGTAACACCTGCACTTCATACCCCACTCATGGCGGTGACCAATGCCTTATCCAGTATCGTCATCGTCGGTGCCATGCTGCAGACCGTCAGCATCGATGGCAATATGTTTACCCCAACCAGCTTATTGGGGGCGTTTGCGGTATTTCTAGCCAGCATCAATATTTTTGGTGGTTTTGCGGTGACGGAACGTATGCTTGCGATGTTTAAATCAAAAGATAAAAAAGCCAAAGCTGAGCCAAACAAAGAAGGAAATGCTTGATGAATGAGAATTTGAATTGGGTCGCCCAACATGCGGATTGGTTTTATTTGATTGGTGCGGTGCTATTTATTTTAACCTTACGGGGTTTATCAAGCCCAAAAACCGCCATCCGTGGCAACCGATTCGGTATGATAGGTATGGCGATTGCTATTATTACCACCTTTTTCTTGGCACCCAGTCCGGTGTTTGTATTAATTGTTGGCGCGATGGTGCTAGGTGCTGTGGTCGGTACTTGGAAAGCACGCACTGTCGCTATGACGCAAATGCCAGAAACCGTGGCTTTGATGCACTCTTTAGTCGGTCTATCGGCAGTTGCCATCGCACTAGCGAGCGTATTGCATACAGGCGTCGAGCATAGCACCATCGCGCGGTTTGAGTTGTTTGTGGGCTGTTTTATTGGTGCAATTACCTTCTCAGCGTCAATGTTTGCTTTTGGTAAGTTGGCGGCAAAAAGCTGGGCAAAGACGCTTAAAGGCACTTGGGTAAAACCTGTCCAAGCGCTATTGTTCATCGCGATGCTAGCATTTGGTATTATGTATTTCACCACCCAATCCATGCCAGCGTTTTATGCCATGACCATCCTGGCTATTATTTTTGGCTGGATGTGGATTGCACCGATTGGTGGCGGTGATATGCCTGTGGTGGTATCGCTACTAAACTCATTCTCTGGGTGGGCGGCAGCCGGTATCGGTTTTACCCTAGGCAACTCAATGCTGATTATCGCAGGGTCGCTGGTAGGTTCATCTGGGGCGATTTTGTCTTACATTATGTGTAAAGCCATGAATCGTTCACTGCTCAACGTATTGTTTGGCGGTATGTCAAGCAGCTCAGCCGCTGCGACAGAAGAAGATACGGGACCGAAAACTTACCGTACAGGCTCACCTGAAGATGCTGCCTTTATGATGGAAAACTCTAGCAGTGTCGTCATTGTGCCAGGTTATGGTATGGCGCAAGGCCGTGCGCAAAATGCGGTAAAAGAGCTTTATGAAATGCTTAAAGAAGAAGGCGTGGACGTGCGTTTTGCGATTCACCCCGTGGCAGGTCGTATGCCAGGTCATATGAACGTACTATTGGCTGAAGCGGATGTACCGTATGAAGACATCTTAGAAATGGATGAAATCAACTCGGACTTTGCCGGTACGGACGTTGTGCTGATTATCGGTGCCAATGACGTGGTCAACCCAGCGGCAAAAGACGATCCAAACTCACCGATCTTTGGTATGCCGATTCTTGAAGCAAACAAAGCGCAAACCGTGATGGTCATCAAACGCTCAATGAGTGCCGGCTACGCAGGTCTTGATAATAGCTTGTTCTACATGGATAAAACCATGATGATCTTTGGCGATGCCAAAAAAGTGGTGGAAGACATGATTCGCCATATCAATGGCACAGGTCACTAAGTTTTTGTAACTTTAATCAACCCTGACTAATCAGTTTAGTCAGGGTTTTTTATTTGCTATAATCAGGCGGATATCACAAGGAAAATTTATGAATTTATTAATTCGTTATCTTATATTATGCTTGATGCTAAAATCCGATAAAGCAAAGTCATCCAAACCAAGCTACAGCGATGCGATTATCCGCCACTACCGGATTTTGCCGCATGATATGGGGTTTCGTAATCATGTGCCTAATTATCGCTACTTAAGCTTTATTGAGCTTAACATCCAACAGTGGCTGATGCAGCAACGCCCAACGGACAAGCTAGGTTGGGTGATTGCATCGCAACAATTAACCTACATCAAAGAAAGCTTTGTGTTTGATAAATTGACGCTTCGCAGTCAATTATTGGCTTGGGATAAAAAATACCTGTATTTTCGCCACGAGTTTTGGGTGAAAAATGACTTAAATGTGGTGGCACTGACCAAAATTGTATTGATGCTAGATGGGCAAGTGCAACCGACCCGCGTCATTGTACAACAAGACGAACAAACCCATCCTGTCATCAAAACTTGGCAAGACAATCTTAACGAAATCAAAAAACTCACCCCCATCAAATAACTGGAGAAAAATATGTCCCTCAAATGGAACGACACGTTAGAAATTGCCATTCAACTTTCTGAAAAATACCCTGATGAAGACGTGCAATATATTCGTTTTACCGATTTGCATCGGTATGTGACGCAGTTGGAAGAATTTGGCGATGACCCAACCAAATCGACTGAAAAACAACTAGAAGCGATTCAAATGGCTTGGCTAGACGAACTAGATTAAGCTGAAGGCAATATTTGGCTTAACAGCATTTAGTCTAACAGCAAGTTTTGTAGTATTTGCTCATAAATTGCGGCAAGTTTACCCAAATCTTCGACTGCTACACACTCATCAATCTGGTGGATGGTGGCATTACGCACGCCAAGCTCAACCACTTCAGGCGACCTATTGTCAACGTTCAAGGTTGCGATAAAACGACCATCTGAGGTGCCGCCTGTGGTTGAAAGCTGTGTATCTGTCCCTGTCACGGCTTTAATCGCGGATTGACAGGCGCCGACGAGTTTGCCTTGCGGCGTCAAAAATGGGTTGCCCGATAATTTCCAATCGATGTGATAACTGGCTGCACTGTCTTGAAAATGCTTATCAAAAATCGCATGAGTGGTTGCTTTAAGTTTCTCATCGTTGGTCTCAGTTGAAAAACGAAAATTAAACTCGGCGCTTAACGTTGCAGGAATCACATTGTTAGCCCCAGTGCCTGCATTAAGGTTGGAGATTTGCAGGGTGGTGGCGGGAAAATACGCATTGCCATTGTCCCAAGTTTGGTTACAAAGCTCGGACAGGGCTGGTAAAGCATAATGAATAGGGTTCACTGCCAAATGCGGGTAGGCAACATGGCCTTGTTTGCCGGTCACCGTCAAAACGGCGCCGAGCGAGCCACGGCGACCATTTTTGATGATATCGCCCAAGCTGTGAGTACTAGAGGGTTCGCCAATCAAGCAATAGGTGATTGGTTGGTTGCGCGATTGCAATGTTTCAACCACTTTGACTGTACCGTTGATTGAAGGACCTTCTTCATCAGCGGTAATTAACAAAGCAATTGAGCCGTGATGATTGGGGTGCTTGGCGACAAAATTTTCAACAGCGACAGTAAATGCCGCAATCGCTGTTTTCATGTCTGCGGCACCACGCCCATACAGTATACCATCTTTGATAGTAGGCTCAAATGGCGGATAAGTCCATTGGCTGACATCCCCCGTGGGCACGACATCGGTATGGCCTGCAAAACATAATACGGGCGCCTGCGCCTGCCCACGACCTTGACGAATTGCCCATAAATTTTTGACTTCTGCTTCGCGTCCTGTTGCGCCTTTTTCACCAAAGTATAAAAACTCACAATCAAAGCCGAGGTGGTTAAGCCGCTCAGCCAGTATATTTTGACAGTTAAGGTCAGTCGGCGTCACTGATGGCTCGCGCATCAGCTGTAAACTTAGTGCTAAGGTTTGCGCTTGAAGGTGGTCTAAATCAGTGGCGTTACTGGCATAATCAGTCATTGTCGTTTCCTTAAAAATCTCTCAAAAATCTCGCTTATTTGCGCTGCATATTAGCATAAATTAGCGCCTTAGCGCGTCGCATTGTTCGCAATCGCTCAGGATTTTGGCTACAATACGCTTTTTTTCTCACTGTACTTTTTTCTCGCTATGCTTTTTTTCTTACTGTACTTTTTTCTCACTGTGCTTTTTTTGTGTTTTTTGCGAATGTTACTGGGGACCTGTGGTACCGATGAATCTCTCTACTTTTTTCATGGGCATGAGCGTGTGCTTTTCTCTGATTTTGGCGATTGGGGCGCAGAATGCGTTTGTGCTTAAACAAGGGCTAAAACAACAATTTGTCTTTATCGTGTGTTTGATTTGCGCGTTATCCGATGCGGTGTTGATTACCGGTGGCGTGTTTGGCTTTGGCAAGCTGATTTCGCAATTTCCGCTGATTATCACCATTGCCAAATACGCAGGGGCGTTGTTTTTAATTGTGTATGGTGCTCGAAGTTTTATTGCGGCTTATCAATCAAACCAATCGCTCGTGGCGCAGGGTGAAGACGTTGGTAATTTAAAACAAGTGATTGCCATGTGCTTGGCGTTTACTTGGCTCAATCCCCATGTGTATTTAGATACGGTGATTTTGCTTGGGACGATTGCGTCACAGGTTACTGATAAACTGGCGTTTGCATTGGGCGCAATTTTATCTTCGTTTATCTTCTTTTTTAGTTTGGGTTATGGTGCGCGTGTGCTGCAGCCGCTATTTGCCAAACCACTGTCTTGGAAAATTCTTGATATCCTCATCGGGGTTGTGATGTGGGTGATTGCGGCAAGTTTATTACTGGCTAATTAGCCCATCTTTTCTCATCCAAGTGGCAATGGAAAAGCGTTGACGATGGGTGATTGCGACTTGATGGACTAAGTTACTATTAAAAATCACCAATCTGTTACCTTGCGGCTGTAATTGTTGCTGTGTGTCATGTTGGTCGATGACGACAATTTCACCGCCATCGTGCGCGCCCCAACTCTCATTGAGATAAAAAACTGCCGATAACACACGTTCATCACGTCCTTGCGGATTGTCTGAATGCCACTGATAACCAAACCCTGCAGGGTAGCGGGCATAGTGGGCTTCACTACGGCGAATGCCTGTGTATAAGGTTTGATTAAAAAATTGCGCGAGCTCATTAATCGCTTGTAGATACTGAATACCCATCGGACAGTGCTCATCAATCCAGCGGGTGCTATCCCCGCGAATGCTAGTGATTCGCTCACCCTGCGTCAAATTGGCCGCTTGGTAATCAATCAAGCCACTCTCTTTTTGTAACGCCCGAAAAAATTTGACGTCAAAACAGTCATCTAGCACGATAAACCCGTCATTAACCAAACCGTCAAGCTGTGCGTCGTTTATTTTTTCAAACCAGTTGGGCAGGATAAAATTCAACTCTGGCATGTGCGCTGTGTTTCCTCCAGCATTGTTTAAACATTTAACTGGGCAATTTTTAGCAAAAACTTCTAGCAAAAACTTCGCCAATTTTTGATAGCTATGCTACCATACCTGCTAATTTGTTTACGAAAAATTTATTATGAATTATCAACACAGCTACCACGCAGGCAACTTCGCTGATGTGGTAAAACACGTTTTATTACTCCAATTACTTGAGATGATGAGCGCCAAGCCAAAACCTTATTATATTTTGGATGCGTATGGTGGGCGCGGTTTGTATTCACTGGCCAGTGATGAAGCCAAAAAAACGGGTGAAGCCATCCATGGTATTACCAAACTACTGGCGCAAGATAATAGCCAAGCGCCACAGGCGGTGCAAACTTATCTACAAGATATTGGCTACGCCAAAAAATTCTATGATAAGCATGTGTATCCAGGTTCGCCTTGGTTTATTGCCCATCACATCGAAAAACAACAAGACGCTCACCCAGAGATTAACAATCGCGCCGAAGCGTTTGAATGGAAAGCCAGCGAGTTTGATGCGCTCAACTACCAACTGCACCAATTGCCGATTGGCGTGCAACATCGTAACGCCTATGAAGGGATTTTGGCGGTATTACCACCCCAAGAAAAACGCGGGTTGATTTTAATCGATCCCCCCTTTGAACAGGAACATCGTGATTTTAGCGCATTGGTAGATTTGTTGGTCAAAGCGCATAAAAAATGGTCAACCGGGGTGTTGGCTCTTTGGTACCCCATCAAAAATAACGATGCGGTTGAGCTGTTTTATAAAAAAATGAAACGCACCGAAATCCGCCGTCAGTTGGTGCTTGAGCTGAATATTTTTCCCCCTGATTTGCCGATGGGCTTAAATGGGACGGGTATGTTGGTGATTAACCCACCGTGGCAATTTGATGCTAAAGCTGAAGAGATTTTGCAATATTTACAGCCAATTTTGCAGCATCCTGAAAGCCCACAAATGAGCGTGGAACAGCGTACCAAAGTACAGTGGTTGGTTGGCGAATAATGCCACACTTGGCGGGTTAACTGGTCATCAAACCCGCCAAATTTCGCAATTTTTTACCGAGCTTGATGCACCTAGCAACAGACGATTTATTATAGACGACCTGCAAGAGACAACCTGCAAGGATAATCAATGAATAACGATAATAATAACCAACCAACCCTTATCAAAACGCCCATCGACCCATCCAAACAGCCGCCACCGGCTCAGCATATCAATCCAATTCAGCTTGAGCATCAGCGTAACCGTGAATTGGCAGAAACCGATGACTATGATGGGCTGACCTTTGAAGTCATTGAAAATGCGCGTGTCGCTGACAAAACGATTGCGCAAAAAGGCGTTTATTTAATTCCCAATTCATTTACGCTATTGTCGCTGCTTGCGGCATTTTATTCGATTACCCAAAGCGCGTTGGGGGAAGGGCATTACATGCGTGCCTGTGTGGCGATTTTTATCTCGGCATTGCTAGATGGGTTAGATGGTCGGGCGGCAAGGCTGTTCAATGCACAAAGTCCCTTTGGCGAGCAGCTAGACTCGCTAGCCGACTGCATCGCGTTTGGACTTGCGCCTGCGTTATTGATTTATCATTATGCGTTAGAGCCGTTGGGGCGTATTGGTATCGCTTGCGCCTTTGTGTATGCTGCTTGTGCGGCGCTTAGACTGGCGCGTTTTAATGTACAAATTGGTGTCGTTGATAAAAAATACTTTGTTGGGGTAGCAAGTCCGTTAGCCGCTATTTTAGTCACGACGTTTGTGATGGTGCATATGGATTGGCAAGTTGAATTGCCGGCGACCAGTCGCGCTTTTCAAATCTTGGCAGCCATTTGGGTGGTGATTGCCGGCTTTTTGATGGTGAGTAATTTAAAATACTATAGCTTTAAAGAGTTTGATAAAAAGCGTGTCCCCTTTGTGGCACTCATCTTGATTGTGTTCGCGCTCGGTATCGTGCTGTATAATATTCCTGCAGGATTGCTCGCCATTAGCGTGATTTACGCCTTATCGGGCCCAGTAACTGCGGTTTGGAGCAAGTTTAAACGCAAATCTGTTTAGAGCTACTTTAGGTTTTTGTTTCAGTAGCAATTTTTTTTAGAAACGGATGTTCAAATAGTACAAAAACTGGCATGATGAGCGTATCGTTTTCATGCCCGTTTTTTTTTGGGTAACATGATGCGTTGTTCAAGGATATGAACCATTAATTTCCTCATAAGGAGTATGAGATGCACGGTAAGTCTAATTTAATCCACCCTACTTTTAGCCTAACCAAAATTTTTATCTCGGTGTGGTTGGCCTCAACTCTAGCCGCTTGTGGTAGCGACAATGATTCTGCGACAACGCCACCTGCAAAAACAGGCGTTGCTTCACTGCCCACAGGTAATTTAATCAAAGATCCATTAACGACCAAAAATCTCACCGCCAGCGCCTTAACCCAGTTATTTAATACCACAGATCCCGATTTTAGCCAAGTTGCAGCCACGCCCAAGTGTGGTGTGCGTGTAGAATACATGCAATATGATACTGTTGATGTCAAGGGTAATAAGACCGATGCGACGGGTGCTGTGTTTATTCCGACAGGCACGGATGCAAGCTGTAGTGGCAATCGACCCATTGTACTCAATGCCCACGGTACGGCAACGACCAAAGCCTATAATTTTGCAGAAGTGGGTAATGCCAACAATGAAGCAGGACCAGCCGCGACATTGTTAGCGGCTCTGTTTGCAGGGCAGGGCTATGTGGTTGTCTCACCCAATTACGCAGGTTATGACAAATCAAGCCTAGCTTATCATCCATACCTCAATGCCCAGCAGCAGTCACACGAGATGGCAGATGCGTTAAAAGCAGGCAGGGAAGTGGTACGCCGCACGGGCAGTGCAACCAATGTAGCTGACAATGGCAAATTGTTTATCACAGGTTATTCTCAAGGTGGCTATGTCACTATGGCAACCACACGCTATCTTGAAACGCTCAAAGAACCTGTGACAGCAGCACTGCCAATTTCTGGACCCTATGCCATGGAAGCCTTTGGTGATGTGGTATTTGGTGGCAAAGTCATGCTCGGTGCGACGTTTTTTGCCCCGCTGATGGCTCGCAACTATCAAGAGCAGTATGGCGATATTTATGCCAAACCCAGTGACATGTTTGCGCCAGCCAATGCCGATGAAATCCCCTCGCTACTGCCTAGCACCAGTATGACTGATATGCAACTCATTTTAAGTGGCAGATTGCCTGCCTCAGCGATGTTTCAAAAAGCCCCAACGGGCAATTCAACGCTCGATGCGATATCACCGTCTGACCCAGCATTTAGCTTTGGTTTTGACACGACGCATTATTTAGTCAAAAATGACTACCGATTAGGGTACTTGGCAGATGCCCAAAAAAATGTCGATTGGGCAGTGCCTTATTTACAAGGTTATACCAACTATAGCCCAGTGCCAGCCACACTGCCTGAACATCCACTACGTAAAGCGTTAAAAGCCAATGACTTGCGCGGCTATTTACCCACAATGCCTGTCATTATGTGTGGTGGTAACCAAGATCCGATGGTATTCTTTGACGTAAATACTAGCTTAATGAAAAAACTATGGGATACAGATACTAATAAAACTAGCGCGACCAAGTTGGGAATTATTGATATTGATGTCACCAATCGCGCCACGCGTCAAAAACCGATTTATCAAACGTTAGGTTTTGATACCGTTAACAATAATAGCATCCAGTCTCAATCAGAAAAAATGCAAGCAGGATTTGCTAGCAAAGTGCAAAATATTGCAGCGAATGCGGCTGCCAACGGGGGCAATCCATCACAAGCCATCGCTATGCAATATCATGGTTTAGTCACGCCGTATTGTATGGGTGTGGCACAGACATTGTTTAGTCAGTTCTAAATTGGCGATAGCCTGAAGCTATAGCCAATTAACCAACATGCACTTAACTGATTCTCATTTAACAAAGCCTGTTTATCAACAGGCTTTGTCATTAGACAGTTTATTTTATAGATTATTACAATAGTTGATTAAGATAGCTGGTTAATTTTGGGCAGTTTACCATGGGGGTAAAATAACACCCGTCAAAGCATGATATTTTGACATTACCGTCGACATTTGGCGGTGAGTTAACTGCTAAATCATGCGTTTTATGCTATAATTATTCCTTTTTACTATCCTAAAAATATAACGTCATCTGTGTTACTTTTCTGAAGTTTTTGATTGGGGTTTTTTGCAGCTTTTGGTCAAAATTGCGCATTGCTTTTAAACGCATGGTTGTTAGCTTAGGCATCGCCTTGAAAAGTAAAATAAATAAGATGACTCATATATTTAAGTAGCTTGATAAAAGGAGCGTGCATGTCCACCGATTCCGTTAGCCCCATTGGCATCGTCGATGAATTAAAACAATCTTATCTCGACTATGCCATGAGCGTAATTGTCTCCCGTGCTTTACCTGATGTGCGTGATGGGCTGAAACCTGTCCATCGCCGTGTGTTATACGCGATGCATGAATTATCAAACGACTTTAACAAACCTTACAAAAAATCGGCGCGTGTGGTCGGTGATGTTATCGGTAAATACCACCCGCATGGCGATACGGCAGTTTATGACGCGATTGTGCGTTTGGCGCAGCCGTTCTCAATGCGCTATATGCTCATCGATGGTCAAGGTAATTTTGGTTCAGTGGATGATGACCCTGCCGCAGCGATGCGTTATACCGAAGTGCGCATGCAAAAACTTACTCACCAAATGCTGGGTGATTTGGATAAAGACACTGTGGATTGGGAGCCAAACTATGATGGCTCGGAGCAAATGCCAAGCGTCATGCCAGCCCGTATTCCAAATTTGCTGGTCAATGGTGCCACAGGGATTGCGGTGGGTATGGCGACCAATATGGCGCCACATAATCTGACCGAAGTGATTAATGCCTGTTTGGCCTATGCCGATGATCCGCACATCTCTGGTGAAATGCTCATGCAGCATATCACCGGTCCTGATTTCCCAACAGGCGGTATTATTTATGGTCGTTCAGGCATTGTCGATGCTTATCGCACCGGTAAAGGTCGCTTGCATTTGCGCGGCAAATATCACATCGAACCGATGAGTGAAACGGGCGCCAATAAAGAACGTGAGCGTATTGTATTTACCGAGATTCCATACCAAACCAATAAAGCAAAACTGATTGAAAAAATCGCAGAATTGGTACGCGATAAAAAACTTGAAGGCATTAGCGAGATTCGTGATGAGTCAGATAAAGATGGGATGCGTATCGCCATTGACTTAAGACGTGGTGAAAACGCGGAAGTCATCGTTAACAACCTATTTATCCAAACGCCTTTAGAATCAAGTTTTAGCATTAACATGGTTGCCTTAGATGAAGGCCAACCTAAAATCATGACGTTGCGTGATTTGATTGCCGCCTTTGTGCGTCACCGCCAAGAAGTGGTCACTCGCCGTACTATTTTTGAACTCAAAAAAGCGCAGGCGCGTGGCCATTTGCTCGAAGGACTAACGATTGCCCTTGCCAACATTGACCGTATTATTGATACTATCAAGGCATCGGCAAACCGCCAAGAAGCCCGCGATAACTTACTGACCAATACTTGGCAGTCAGGTGGCGTGATTGCCATGTTAGAGGCAGCAGGCAGTCATTCGATTCGCCCTGATGTGATTGAAGGCGAAGACCTAAACGCCCCATATGGACTGATTGATAACAACCAACATTATCGTCTATCGCCTGACCAAGTCAATGCTATTTTGGATATGCAGCTGCACCGTTTAACGGGGCTAGAGCAAGACAAGCTACAGCAAGAATTCAAAGAAATCTTGGCACTCATTGCCCAATTACAAAGCATTTTGGATAACTTTGAGCAATTAATGCAAGTAATCAAAGACGAATTAATCCAAATTCGTGAGGATTTTGGCGATGCGCGCAAAACCCAAATCGTCGATAGCCGCAGTGACTTTAGCCGTGCAGATTTGATTCCTGAACAAACCGTTGTGTTGACTGTTTCACGCACGGGCTATGCCAAAACCCAGCCTATCAGCGACTACATCGCCCAAAAACGCGGTGGCAAAGGCAAGTCAGCCACTGCCATGAAAGCAGACGACGTCATTGACCATATGGTGGTCACGTCCACACACAACAACGTGATGATTTTTACCGATCGTGGCCGTGTATTTGGGTTACAAGTGTTTGAAGTGCCTATGGCCAGCCGCGGTTCGCGTGGCCGTCCGATGGTCAATCTGATTGCACTCGATGCCGATGAAAAAGTCACCGCCATCTTGCCCGTGACCGAAGACGACAAGCAAAATGACAATAGCTATGTGTTCTTTGCAACCGCATCGGGTATGGTAAAACGCGTCCAATTGTCACAATTTAAAAACCTTCGCGCCAACGGACTTCGCGCTGTTGAGCTCAACGACGGCGATAACTTGATTGGTGTTGCCATTACCGATGGCGAGCAAGACATTATGTTATTTTCTAATGAAGGTAAAGCCATTCGCTTTAATGAAAGTAAAATCCGTGCGATGGGTCGTACCGCAAAAGGGGTACGCGGTATGCGGGTGACGCTACTGGCCAATCAAGGTATTGAAGACGACGACACCGAGCTTGAAGACGATAGCCAAGATGACCAAGACAATGACAGTGTCGTTGCGGTTAGCCGTGTGGTGTCGTTGGTTGTTGCCCCACAGCAAGGCGAGATTTTATGTGCTTGTGAGCGTGGCTTTGGCAAACGTACCCCTGTCTCTGATTTCCCTGTCAAAGGTCGTGGCGGTAAAGGTATTATCGCCATCAAAACCACGGCGCGTAATGGCGAGCTGGTGCAGGCATTAGCGGTAACCGATGCTGATGATATTGTACTGATTTCTGATGCCGGCACGCTGGTGCGTACACCTGTCGGACAAATCGCGCAGACAGGTCGTAATGCGCAAGGGGTCACCCTGATTCGTATTTCACAAGATGAATCATTGGTTTCTATCGCTTTGGTTGAAGGCGGTAGTGAAGACGAGCTGGACGAAGAGAGTTTAGAGACAGCATTGTCTGACAATATGGCGCAAGATGGTACTGATTTACCAGACAGCGCGGATTTACAAAACATCGAGTTGTCTGATGCGCTGCAGCAAGATGGTTTACTAGAAGCCGATGCACAACAGTTAGATGACTAATTTGTAGCTTTGATATTTGTAACCTCGCTTTATCAAACCAGCTTATCAATCAATAAGCTGGTTTTTTTTCGCTGAATTCTACAATTTCGCAACAGCCAGTAAGTTTAAAGCCTTATAAAATTTAAAGTTACTTTGTTCCAAAAATCCTATTACATTAGAAGACGAGTATACCCATGTCAAAACTGCATCTACATCACCTTGAAAAATCACGTTCGTTTCGTATTCTTTGGCTATTAGAGGAATTAGAGCTGCCGTATCAGTTGACCAAGTACGAACGCCATCATGGTTTGGCACCCAAATCTTTGCAAAAAATTCACCCGATGGGTAAGGCACCTATCCTGCAAGATAATGAAAAAACGCTGATTGAATCTGCCAATATCATTGAGTATTTGATTGATAACTATGACCAGTTAAGCGACCCGCAAGATGCACATCCAATCTCACAACTGGTGCTGAATAAAAAATTTCGCCCAGATTATGGCAGTGAGGCGTATGAACAGTATCGATATTGGCTGCATTTTACCGAAAGCTCGTTGATGCCCTTGCTTATTATCCGACTAATATTTGCTACCATGATAGAAAAATCACCGATAGGTATCAAGCAAGTGGCAAAATTACTCAAATCAGGGATAGACAAATCTTATCTGAATCATTCACTAACCGAACAGCTCAAGATGTTAGATAAGCATTTGGGGAGTAATGAATGGCTTGCTGGCAACCAATTTAGCGGCGCTGATATACAGCTTGAATTTGGCATAAACGCCATGCAAGAAACCCATAGTTTAGAGGCAAAATACGCCAACATTCACAATTGGTTAAAAAAATGCCAAGCTCGTCCAGCTTATCAAAAAGCAGTTGATAAGTGTTGATGGTTGACTGTCAAGCGATTTAACGCTTTTATCGCTTTACTTTGTCGATAAATTTACTATTGGGTCAGAAAAAACAGTTGTTTTTTTTACCTTTATTTCATAACTAAATACCTATCAAAAATTAGCGAAAATACATAAATATTTTTTTCATGTAAAATATTGCTATCGCTATTTATAACAATGTTTTGTGTCTAATAGTTGAATACTTTGAGTCGTTTACAACCTAGCTCCATTCTAGGTTATTTCCATGGATGGATGCCATTGCCAGAAGGAACGAAAAATGCAATATCAGTATTTTAAAGACCCTGATAGTCAAGAAACCCAAGAATGGCTTGACGCCTTTGATTCGGTGATCAAGTCAGTGGGAAAAAAACGTGCTACTTTTTTACTAAAAGCCATCTATGATAAGGCGGTACAAGAAGGGTTACGCGTTAACCGCCTTGATACCGCTTACATCAATACTATTCCGGTAGAAGATCAGCCCTCGTATCCCGGTGATTTAACCCTAGAGCGTAAAATTCGCGCTATCATTCGTTACAATGCGGTGGCGATGGTGATGCGTGCCAACAAAAATGACGACGACTTAGGTGGTCACTTAGCGACCTTTGCCTCTAGCGCAACGTTATACGAAACAGGTTTTAACCATTTTTGGCGCGCAGCGAGTGAAAGCTTTGGCGGTGATATGATTTATTATCAAGGTCACGGTTCGCCAGGGATGTATGCTCGCTCATTTTTAGAAGGTCGATTGACTGAAGAGCAGCTAACGAATTTTCGCCGTGAAGTAGGGGGCAAGGGGCTATCTAGCTACCCACACCCTTATTTGATGCCTGACTATTGGCAGTTCCCAACCGTGTCGATGGGTTTAGGCCCAATCATGTCAATTTATCATGCGCATGTCCACCAATATCTTGAAAATCGTGGCTTGATTCCAAAAGAAGGTCGCAAAATCTGGGCATTCTTGGGCGATGGTGAAACCGATGAGCCAGAAAGCTTAGGTGCTATCTCACTAGCCGGTCGCGAGAATCTAGAAAATCTGATTTGGGTGATTAACTGTAACTTACAGCGTCTAGATGGTCCGGTACGTGGTAACGGTAAAATCATTCAAGAGCTTGAATCCGTGTTTCGCGGTGCAGGCTGGCGGGTGATTAAAGTCATTTGGGGCGGTAAATGGGATACGCTACTAGACAAAGACCATACAGGCGCGCTCAAATACCGTATGCTTGAGACCCTCGATGGTGAATACCAAGTCTATAAAGCGCGTGATGGTAAATTTGTCCGTGACTATTTCTTTGGTAAATACCCAGAGCTTGCCGAGATGGTCAAAGATTGGACTGACCAAGAAATCCAAAATTTAGACCGTGGTGGCCACGACCCGATGAAGGTGTATGCTGCATTTAGTGAAGCCATGAAAGCCAAAGGTCAGCCGACGGTGATTTTGGTTAAAACCGTCAAAGGTTATGGCTTATCTAACCAAAGCCAAGCAGTCAACAAAACCCACCAAATCAAAAAACTCGAAATTGATTCATTAAAATATTTCCGTGACCGTTTTGATTTGCCATTTACCGATGCGCAGCTTGAAGAATTGCCGTTTTATCGTCCTGATGAAAATTCTGCTGAAATCCAATATCTGAAAGGTCGCCGTCAAGCACTGGGCGGACATTTGCCCAATCGCCGTAGTGGTCATATTCCACTCGATGTCCCAGGGTTAGAGATTTTTGATAAATTACTACAAGGTAGTGCAGGCAAAGAGCAATCTACTACCATGGTATTTGTACGCTTGCTAGCGGCACTGCTAAAAAATAAAGTGCTGCAAGAGCGTGTGGTGCCGATTGTGCCTGATGAAGCCCGTACTTTTGGTCTTGAAGGTATGTTCCGCCAATTGGGTATCTACTCGGCATCGGGCCAAAATTATACCCCTGAAGACCATGAAGCCTTGATGGGTTACAAAGAAGCCAAAGACGGTCACATGCTGGAAGAAGGCATTAATGAAGCGGGTGCGATGAGTACTTGGATTGCGTTAGCGACCAGTTATTCAACCAATGCGTTACCGATGATTCCTTTTTATATCTATTACTCCATGTTTGGTTTCCAACGCGTCGGTGATTTAGTTTGGGCCGCAGGCGATATGCAGGCGCAAGGGTTCTTGCTTGGCGGTACTGCAGGTCGTACCACACTCAATGGCGAAGGCTTACAGCACCAAGATGGTCATCAGTTGATTTTATTTAATACGGTACCAAACTGTGTCACTTATGACCCATGTTATGGTTATGAGCTAGCGGTGATTGTACAAGATGGTCTGCGCCGTATGTATGGTGAAGGCGAACGGGTTTTCTATTATATCACCTTAATGAATGAAAACTATGAGCAACCAGCTATGCCAACAGGGGTCGAAGAAGGCATCAAAAAAGGCATGTACTTGCTCAAAGATAATGGTTCAAAACAAGTGCAATTGCTGGGTTCGGGCGTGATTTTACGTGAGGTTGAAAAAGCCGCGCAAATTCTAGCTGAAGAATTCAACATCAATGCCAACGTGTGGAGTGTCACAAGCTTTAATGAACTCACTCGTGAGGGCATGGCATGTGATGAGTACAATCGTTTGCACCCACTAGATGAACAGCGTACGCCTTGGATTACTGAGCAGCTTGCCCAGCATGAAGGTATTGTAGTCGCCGCCACCGACTATATGCGCATATTCTCTGAACAAATCCGCGCCTACCTACCAGACAGTCGTCCGTATGCCACCTTAGGTACCGATGGTTTTGGTCGTTCGGATAGCCGCAGCCAATTACGTAGTTTCTTTAAAGTGGATGCTGCCCATATTGTGGTAGCAACGCTCAAACTATTGGCAGATGAAGGCGAAGTTGATGCGCGTTTGGTCAAAGATGCCATTAGTAGCCTAGGTATTGATGCCGATGCTTCACCTGCTTGGTATCCTCAAGTACAAATCGACCAATCCCCAGATGCCCCAGCGATTTTAGGCGCGCATCCAAAACCTGTACCAACCTTGGTTGAAGAGGATGATGAAGCGATTTCAGCAGATGGCAAAGCAGAAGATAAAGCCGATGCGCCAATTCTTAACGAAAAACCTGAATAATATCAATTAATAATTGGAAAAAATCAGCCACGTATTAGCGGCTGATTGCCAACTTAGTAAAAATAAAACTTTAAGGATAAACCCATGGAAATCAAAGTTCCCGACTTAGGCGTTGATAGCGCTGAAGTCAGCGAAATTATGGTCAAAGTCGGCGATGTCATCAATGTGGACGATAACATTGTCTTATTAGAGTCTGACAAAGCTTCTGTGGAAGTGCCTGCAACATCAGCAGGGACTATTACAGCAATTAGTCTTCAAATCGGCGATAAGGTCAAAGAAGGTGATGTGATTCTCACCATCGACAGTGCAGGCAATAGCCAATCCAACACTACACCCGTAGAGCAATCTGCGCAACAGACAGACCAACAAGCAGCCCAATCTAACGAAGCTGGAGGAATTAAAGAAACTAAAGAGACTAAAGAGACTAAAGAGGCTAATACGACTTCATCGCAAGCGCCGTCTATGGCTGCGTCAAACCAATCACAGCCCACATCTACATCAGCTGAAGCAACCTATACATTGCCAGATTTGGGTGTCGATACCGCAGAAATTAGTGAGTGGTTGGTCAAAGAAGGTGATACTGTCACTGCTGAACAACCGCTGGTATTGGTCGAATCCGATAAAGCATCGGTCGAAGTACCGGCACCTGTCAGCGGAAAAATTGTCAAATTTTTAGTCAATGCAGGGGATACGGTCACCAATGGTCAAGATTTTATCGTGATGACCTCCCAATTAGCCACGCAACAGCCATTAGCCAGTGACTCATCAGAACAAGCTGCCAGTCAAGCCAATTCAGCCGCAAACCAAAATCAGCCACCTGCTCAAACGGTATCTGCCCCTCAATCATCCACACCCGCTGGTAAACAAACCTTTGGTTTGCCTGATCTTGGGGTAGAGTCGGCACAGATTAGTGAATGGATGGTGAAAGTAGGCGATGAGGTTACAGCAGAACAACCCTTGTTGTTGGTAGAATCCGATAAAGCCTCGGTGGAAGTCCCCTCGCCAGTCGCCGGTAAAGTGGCTGAATTACTGGTTAACGCTGGCGATACCGTCACCAATGGTCAAGACTTTGTTGTGATTGAAGCGGCGGGATCAGTGCAATCTGCATCAAGTTCAGCTTCACAGCCGCAAGCGACCACCCATACTACTCAGCAAGCAGTCGTTAAAACGCAAAATACCGCGTCGACTTCAACTAATAGCGCTACCACGACAGCTAGCCAGTCAAGTTCACAGTCAAAACTGTCTGAAGCGCAAATTAATGCCAAAAACGCCGCAGTTTATGCAGGTCCTGCGGTGCGCAAACTTACCCGCCAATTGGGTGTTGATGTCAGTGAGGTGACTGGTACGGGCGCTAATGGGCGTATTGTCAAAGAAGACGTGTTTGCTTATGTCAAAAATACAATAAAAGCAGTTAGCACGCCCGCAGCAGCAAATAATATATCTGCGCCATCAGCGGCTCGCTCAGGATTACCTAATTTACCCGATATGAGTAAAACGGAAATTTGGGGAGAAATTGAGCGCCAAGATTTGACCCGTCTACAAAAAGTCTCAATTCCGCAGCTTAATTACAATACCTATTTGCCACAAGTCACCCAGTTTGATTTGGCAGATATTACCGATGTAGAAAAATTGCGTGGCGACCTAAAAGATGAGATGAAAAAAGAAGGGGTGAGTCTAACCATTCTGGCTTTCATCATGAAAGTAACTGCTTACGCGCTGATGCAACATCCAAAATTTAACAGCCATTTAAGCGATGACAATACCCAGATTATCATCCGTAAATCTGTGAATTTAGGCTTTGCCGTCGCAACCGAGGATGGTTTGACAGTTCCTGTCATTCAACATGTAGAGCAAAAAGGCATCAAGCAACTAGCGATTGAAATCGGTGAGCTTGCCAAAAAAGCGCGTGATAAAAAACTATCTGCTAAAGAGTTAACCGGCGCGTCATTTACGATTTCAAGTCAAGGCAATCTTGGCGGTACTTACTTTACGCCGCTGGTCAATTGGCCACAAGTTGCGATTCTAGGCGTCAGTGAATCTAGCATTCAGCCACGTTGGAATGAGACTAAAGGCGAGTTTGAGCCACGCTTAATGCTACCGTTGTCATTATCGTATGACCACCGTGTGATCAATGGTGCGGACGCTGCGGTATTTACCCGATATATTGCAAAATTACTAGCAGATCCACGCCGCGTGTTGTTATAAATTGCAGCGTCAAAAGAACCTAGCGTGTTATATCCATGCTAGGTTTTTTTTGACCCTAAAAAATAAAAAAAGCCCTTAGTCAAAACTAAGGGCTTTATTAATGCTAACCAGCTTATTTTTCGGTTTTTGCTAAGAAGAACCAAGTATCTAACACTGAATCAGGGTTCAGTGAAACAGAAGTAATACCTTGTTCCATTAACCACATGGCTAGATCTGGATGGTCAGAAGGGCCCTGTCCACAGATACCGATATACTTGCCTTGTGCGTTACAGGCATCGATAGCCATTTTCAGTAGTTTTTTAACCGCTGGGTCACGTTCATCAAATGATTGAGATACGATACCCGAATCACGGTCAAGACCAAGCGTTAACTGGGTTAAATCGTTTGAGCCGATTGAGAAACCATCGAAGTATTGTAAAAACTCTTCTGCCAACAAGGCATTGGTTGGCAACTCACACATCATGATGACGCGTAAACCGTTTTCACCACGTTTAAGACCATTTTTCTCAAGCAGTTCTAATACCTTACGCGCTTCCTCTGTCGTACGTACGAATGGAATCATGATTTCAACGTTGGTTAAGCCCATTTCATCACGAACGCGTTTTAATGCACGACATTCTAACTCAAAGCAGTCACGGAAGTTTTCTGATACGTAACGGCTGGCACCACGGAAACCGAGCATGGGGTTTTCTTCAGATGGCTCGTATAGTTTACCGCCGATTAAGTTTGCATATTCATTCGATTTAAAGTCAGACATACGTACGATAACTTTCTTATCTTTGAATGCGACGGCTAGGGTTGAAATACCTTCAACCAATTTATCAACGTAGAAATCAATCGGTGAAGCATAACCTGCCATGCGCTCTTGAATCGCTTGTACAATTTCGCGTGGTAGGGTGTTCATGTTAAGCAGTGCCTTTGGATGCACACCAATCATGCGGTTGATGATGAATTCTAAACGCGCCAGACCCACCCCTTCATTAGGGATTTGGGCAAACCCAAATGCGCGGTCAGGGTTACCGACGTTCATCATAATTTTAAATGCCAAGTCTGGCATTGACTCAATTGAGTTGTTTTGGATTTCAAAGTCCAATTGACCTTCGTAAATATAACCGGTATCACCTTCTGCACAAGATACAGTGACGGCTTGACCATCGGTCAATAGGTCAGTGGCGTTACCACAACCCACGATGGCAGGGACGCCCAATTCACGCGCGATAATTGCCGCGTGACAGGTACGACCACCACGGTTAGTGATGATAGCAGCGGCACGTTTCATGACGGGTTCCCAGTCTGGGTCAGTCATATCAGACACAAGGACGTCACCTGGTTGTACTTTATCCATTTCATGGATTGAATTGACCACGCGTACAGTACCTGCGCCGATACGTTGCCCAATTGAACGACCTTCACAGATGACATCGCCTTTTTCTTTAAGGATGTAACGCTCCATGACATTTTGACTTTCACGGCTTTTTACGGTCTCTGGACGCGCTTGCACAATGAACAATTTGCCACTGTCACCATCTTTTGCCCATTCGATATCCATCGCATGACCATAATGTTTTTCGATGATTAATGCTTGTTTGGCAAGTTCAACCAACTCTTCATTGCTCAGTGAAAATTGGTTGCGTTCTGCTTTGTCTACTGGGACTATTTTGACTGATTTGCCAGCTGAGTGCTCGTCCGCATAAACCATTTTTTGTTGTTTGCTACCGAGGTTGCGACGGATTACGGCGGGTTTGCCGGCATTTAATAACGCTTTTGAAATGTAGAATTCGTCAGGGTTCACCGCACCTTGTACGACCATTTCACCCAAGCCATAGCTTGCTGTGATAAATACCACGTCATTAAAACCACTTTCGGTATCAATGGTGAACATCACACCTGAAGTGCCTGTCTCTGAACGTACCATGCGTTGTACGCCAGCTGATAACGCAACACCTGCGTGCTCAAAACCTTTGTGAACGCGGTAAGCGATGGCGCGGTCATTGTATAAAGAAGCAAAGACTTCTTTAATAGCAATCAAGATATTGTCAATACCACGGATATTGAGGAAAGTTTCTTGTTGACCGGCAAATGAGGCGTCTGGTAAATCTTCGGCAGTCGCTGATGAACGAACTGCAACAGCGATGTCCTCGCCTTGGCTCATCTCGGCAAAGGCATCACGGATTTCTTGTTCTAGATCTTTAGGCAACTCTTGCTCGATAATCATGTCACGGATTTTTTTGCCCGTGGCAGTCAATGCCGCAACGTCATCCACATCCAGACCTTGAAGCGCGTCTTTGATTTTGTCTTGAAGACCTGTACCAATTAAGAATTTGTTAAAAGCTTCAGACGTTGTTGCAAAACCACCTGGTACGCTTACCCCTAAATCCGTTAGGTGACTAATCATTTCACCTAATGAAGCGTTTTTACCGCCTACTTTGTCAATGTCGTTTTTGCCTAACTTGTCGAGTGAGATAACTTGTGCGTTCAAGGTGATAACTCCGTGAAATAAAGATTATTTTGGAAAGATTATAACGGTATTTCGCAGAAAATTCATCTTAAAAAATGATTTTCTAGCAAAAAATTTATAATTTTAGAAAAACTGTCAGCCATCAACAATCCAACTAAAATTTTGCTTGGATATCTTTGAGTTTAAGGGGATAAAAAACGTAGATAAGCCTTCAATGACAATAACTGATGGCTAATTAAGGCAAATTAAGCATCGATTTGTTAGATTAAAGCCTACAAGTCACGTATAATAACAAACTCTCGACCTGTAAAACAAATGCCCGTGAGACAAACGATAGTGTCTGCACTGATAAGGACATTAATAGATGACATTGACTGCCAAAAACGCGGTGAATGAATGGGGTTAACCCCTAATGTCAGTAGTGTCAGTTTAAACCAGTGTTAATTTAAAATAGTATGGACGCTTCTTGTCATTTTTTTGGATAATTTTTCATGACCATTGAGCAAATCAAAGCCACGATTCAAAATAAAGACGCCTTAAATTTTGCAAATTCGCAGTCGTTGCGAAGTGTGTTTTTTATCTCCGATGGTACCGCGATTACGTCTGAAACCCTAGGTCGCTCTATTTTAAGTCAATTTCCCACGGTACCATTTGAGACCCGGGTTATTCCTTATGTTGATACCCTTGATCGCGCCGATGAAGCGGTCAATCAAATCAATCTTGCCCACCAACGTGATGGGGTAAAGCCGCTAGTCTTTGATACCATCGTTGACCCTGTGATTCGTGAGCGAATCAACGGTGCAGATGCCTTTAACTTGGATATTTATGAAGGTTTAATTAGTAAAATTGCCGATGAAATCAAAGTACAACCTGCACCGCATACCGGTCATGCCCATGGGGATGTCGATTCTGAGAACTATAAATCGCGTATTGATGCGGTGCATTTTGCTTTAGATAATGATGATGGCGCGCGTACCACCCATTATGATGCGGCAGATATTATTTTGGTTGGGGTGTCACGTTCGGGCAAAACGCCTACTTCTTTATACCTAGCGTTGCAATTCGGTATTCGTGCGGCAAATTATCCGTTGACTGAAGATGATTTATATGAAAATTCGTTGCCCAAAGCGTTAAAGCCCTACCGTGACAAACTGTTTGGTTTGGTGATTGACACCGATCGACTGGTGAAAATTCGTAACGAGCGCCGTGCAGGTAGCCGCTATGCAAGTTACCAGCAATGTCAGCAGGAATTGCGCGCCATTCAAGGTATTTATATTTCTCAAGGGATTCCAAATATTGATGTATCAACAATGTCGATTGAAGAAATCGCGACGCGTATTTTACAAATGACGGGGTTAAAACGTCGAATTGGTTAATGTAATCTCTTAACCTACGGTTGATTTATTGTATTTTATATTCAATTTAAAAATTTTTTATTCATTATCAAGGCTTAAAATATGGGAGCTAATATGCCAAAAAAACGGATGAATGACAAAGTTACTCAAATTCCCGCTACAAACAATGAAAACGAAAACATCTGTGATTCCAATATGCAGTCAATTATTGAGCCCCAAGAAAATATTACCGAAATTTTGGCAAAACCAACCAAAACTGAAATTTCGGATTCTGATAAAAAAGCCAATACCGTCAGTATCAGTGAAGACGACGATAAGGTCAAACATTTTGATGATGCATCGGTGCATTTTGATTTAATTAGCCCGCTGGATAACACCCGTATCAATTTAAAGCGTTATAAGCGTCAAGATGCCGTTAGCCATGCCTATGATTATGATGCTATTGTGATTGGCGCAGGACCTGCGGGCGAAGCGGCAGCGATGAAAATCGCCAAATCTGGGCAAAAAGTTGCCGTGATTGATCCACGCAAACAAGTGGGCGGTAACTGTACACACGTAGGTACGATTCCAAGTAAAGCATTGCGCCAGTCGGTGTTTAATATTATCGGTAATCGCCGCGATCCTATCTTAAACCAGGGCATCGACTATCACCAGATTCCACTTAATAAAGTATTAACCAAAGCGCGCGAAGTGGTGCGTAATCAGGTAGAAACCCATACCCGTTTTTACGAGCGCAATCAAATTGACTTAATCAATGGCTGGGCAAGTTTTAAAGATACCCATACCATTCATGTTGATATGAGTGATGGTACCGAGCAAGACATTACCTTTGAACAAGCCATTATTACCGTGGGTAGCCGTCCTTATCGTCCTGATTTGTTAGATTTTAGCCATCCTCGCGTATTTGATTCCGATAAAATCCTACAAATGGATTATGTAGTACAGCGCATTATTATTTATGGTGCGGGCGTGATTGGCTGTGAATATGCGTCTATTTTTACCGGTCTGGGTTATAAAGTAGATTTGATTAACACCCAAGAGCAGTTGCTTAGCTATCTAGATGATGAGATTTCTGACGCATTGTCGCATGACTTTAGACAATTTGGCGTGTTGATTCGCAACAAAGAAGAAATTGAACGGCTAGAAACTTATGATGACTGCGTGATTTTATACCTAAAAAGTGGTAAACGCATCAAGTCAGATGCTATTTTATGGTCAAACGGTCGCTCAGGTAATACCGACAGTCTCAACCTTGCCGCCATCGGACTCAGCGCAAACAGCCGGGGTCAACTCAAAGTCAATGAGCATTACCAAACCGATATCCCAAATATTTATGCCGCAGGGGATGTCATTGGCTGGCCATCGCTTGCATCGGCGGCTTATGACCAAGGACGCTGCGCCGCTGCTTATATGGTGGGCGATGAAAACGCACAACCTGTTCGCAGTGTGCCAACGGGTATTTATACCATTCCTGAAATTTCAAGCATTGGCAAAAACGAACAAGAATTAACCGCCGAAAAAGTGCCGTATGAAGTCGGTCAAGCCTTCTTCAAACACCTTGCCCGCGCACAAATCATCGGTGAGCGTAGTGGGGTGTTAAAAATACTGTTCCACCGTGAAACCTTAGAGGTTTTGGGTATCCATTGCTATGGCAATCACGCCTCTGAGATTATTCATATCGGACAAGCAGTGATGGAAAGTAAGGGCAGCAATACGCTAGAATACTTTGTCAATACTACCTTTAACTACCCAACGATGGCAGAAGCCTACCGCGTTGCTGCGCTCAATGGTCTTAATCGGGTGTTTTAATGGCGCAGATTAATGTAAAGCTACAACCCCAGTACGTAAAATTAAAGCCGCAGTTGCAACAAGCACTCTCTGAGTTAAAGTTGCAGCTATCGGATGAGCAGCAATTACAGCTACTGTATTATCTACAGCAGCTGTTATTTTGGAATAAAGCGTATAATTTGACCGCTATCAAAGATGACCAACAAGCATTAATCAAACATATCTTTGATAGTTTGTCGATTGTACCATTTTTGCCAGCCGGTGATTTGCTAGATATTGGGACGGGTGCGGGTTTGCCAGCGGTGATGGTGGCTATTTGTCAGCCACAACGTGCGGTGACAGCACTCGATAGTAACCAAAAGAAGATTCGCTTTATCAAGCAAGTCGCCAGTGAATTGGGGTTAAAAAATCTAACACCGGTTGCCAGTCGTATCGAAGCGCATGCAGGGACTTATCAAGTGATTACCTCAAGGGCATTTGCATCGCTGGTGGATTTTGTCACCCATAGTCAAAGCAAATTGGCAGACAATGGTATCATTTGTGCCATGAAGGGGGTTGAACCTGTTGACGAGATTCAAGCCCTTCAAAATGAGTGGCAAATTAACACGCAGGTGTTAACCGTGCCTGAGCTGCATGAATCACGCCATTTGATTTATTTGCAAAGATAAACACCCCATTTCAGCCAGTTTTACCGGTATTAGGGTTTGAAAAACTGGCTGTTTTTGACTACAATTTTTAACCTTTTTATCAACACATTGCGAGACAGTTCATGGATATTTTAGCCATTGCTAATCAAAAAGGTGGGGTGGGCAAAACCACCACCGCGGTTAATTTGGCAAGTGCACTGGCACATCGCCGCAAAAAAGTTTTACTGATTGATTTGGATGCCCAAGGCAATGCGACCACGGCATCAGGGCTAGATAAACGCGAGTTAGAGTACAGTATTGCTGATGTGCTATTGGATGATTTACCAATCCATGAGGCGATTGTCAAAACCCCGAATGGGTTTGATATTGTCGGTGCCAACAATGAATTGTCAGGCAGTGATTTGCATTTAAGTCAAAAGCCTGAAAATCATGCAATTTTGTCAAAAGCCATGCAGCAGCTCGCTGATATGCCTGCCAAAAACGGCCGCGCAACGAAACCGTATGATTTTATCGTGATTGACTGCGCGCCGAGTTTAAGTTTACTTACCGTCAATGCAATGTGTGCCACATCAGGGGTGATTATCCCGATGCAATGTGAATATTTTGCATTGGAAGGATTGGCGGATTTATCGCAAACCATTGAGCGTTTGAAGTTGCTAAACCCAAACTTGCATATCCGCGGTGTGTTAAGAACCATGTTTGACCCGCGCAACACCTTGGCAAATGACGTCTCTATGGAGTTGATTGAGCATTTTGGTCCGATTTTATTTAACACCATTATTCCTCGTAATATTCGTCTAGCAGAAGCCCCTGCGCACGGCATTCCTGCGCTTGATTATGAGATGAATTCAAAAGGCTCACAAGCGTATATTCGCCTTGCCAATGAAATTATCAAGCAAAGTCGCCAATTCCAACTTGCCTAAAGTAAGCTGGTTAGGCACTTTCTTTGTTAACTTGTTGGCGAGTGCGCACTGGCAAAAGCAATGAAAATATTTTTCAAGCTATGGCGAATCTGCTAAAATAGCCAGTTCAAAAATGGCGGCATTGGTTTAATTTTTTATCAGTCATTTTTAACTATTTAATGGCATTGGGAATTTCAACATGGTTAAAAAGCGTGGATTGGCATCAAATCGAGGACTTGATGCGTTACTCGGCTCAATCAAAACAGAAAAATTGATTACCGGTAATCTAATCGATGCGCATGTTCAAGCCGCTGTCGACGACGCGAAAAGCGCTGAAACACCAGATGTCAAGTCAACCGATGATGGACAAAACATCTTGGATGACGAATCAGCCAAAGCTCGCGACACTAGAGCCATAGCTAAAAAATCGCCTACATCGGCGGTAACCCCCAAACCATTTACCCCAAAATATCCCAAAACACCAACGTCAAATACCCATACGGCATATAACGATGCCAATGATAATAGTAGTGATAATAGTAATGTGGCTGGGTTAAATTTGATGCATATCAACGTCACGTATTTGCAGCGTGGCAAGTATCAGCCGCGCATTGATTTGGACGAAGATGCCTTGCAAGAGTTGGCAACGTCTATCAAGCAGCATGGCGTGATGCAGCCTATTGTGATTCGACCCTTAGCCAAAGTATTGCCCAATTCCCCGATTACCCATGAAATTATCGCGGGTGAACGTCGCTGGCGTGCGGCGCAAATTGCAGGTTTAACTCATATACCCGCCATCATGCGCCCCATGTCAGATGACTTGGCAATCGCTTTGGCATTGATTGAAAACATCCAACGGGAAGATTTGAGTGTCATGGAACAGGCTGCCGCATTGCAGCGTTTTCATGATGAATTTGGCATGAGTCACTCGCAAATTGCCGATGTGGTGGGTAAGGCGAGAACAACGGTTTCTAATTTGCTGCGTTTGAACCAATTACATGACGATGTCAAACAAGCGTTAAATGAAGGGCAAATGGATATGGGGCATGCCAGGGCATTATTGGCGCTGTCACCCAAACAGCAGCCGGTTATCGCCAAAAAAATTATACAGGGTCAATTGACCGTTCGTCAGACTGAAGCGTTAGTTAAAGACATTTTAAATCCAAAAGCGCCGACACAAAGCCAAGAAATTGATTATGATAGGCTGCGACTGAACCAACATCTCTCTGAACAACTCGGTGCCGTGGTAAAAATCAAAGGCTCCTCAAAAGGCAAGGGCAGTATTGAGATATTTTTTCACAATGAAGAGGAATTACAAGCTTTGATTGTGCAGTTTCAGTCGCAACTTGCGCATTAATCTTGCGCATTAGATTGGTTTTCTCAATTTATTAGTCATTGACAGGCAAAGGCAGTATAACGGATGTGGGAATTAGTTAAAGCAGGCGGTTGGTTGATGTGGCCCATTGTCCTATGTTCGATTTTGATGTTGATTATCATCATTGAGCGCGCGATAAAACTTAAAGCCAGTACAGTGACACCCGCCCATCTGCGTGAACAATTGATGCAGCGGCTGATTGAGCAGGGCGATATTGATCGTGAATCGCTTGAGAATGTCAAACTCAATTCGCCTTTGGGTGATATCCTCGCTTCTGGACTCATGAATCGCCAGCATGGGATTGATTCAATGACCATGCATATGGAAAACCGCGCCAGTATCGCCATTCACCAATTAGAAAAACATATCAATATGTTGGGCACCATCGGTGCTATCGCGCCATTGCTGGGGCTTTTAGGTACTGTACTGGGGATTATTTCATCATTCTTAGCCATTACTGAAGGCGCAATGCAAGATCCGACCATGCTGGCAGCTGGCGTATCGCAAGCGCTGATTACCACAGCAGGGGGCATGCTGGTTGCGATACCTGCGGTGATAGCGTACCGTATTTTTCAGCGCCGTATCATTGATATCAATGCCGCGTTTGAACAAGAAGCGGGTTTGATGATGCAAGAATTACTGGACAATGGTCTAATCACGCCTCGTTAATGGCGTATAGCTGTGTAAAAGAGTCAACCCATGCGATTTCGTAAACCCACGGTCGAACCCTTAGAAATCAATCTGACCCCAATGATTGATTGCTTGCTGTTTTTGATTGTTTTTCTACTGCTGTCGACCACCTTTAACCATTTTAGTAAACTCAATATCATTTTGCCGCAAGCAGAAGGCGTACCGATTACCGAGAAAAGCAAACGCATTGAAATCGCGGTGCAAAAAGATGGTAGCTATTTGGTCAATGGCATTGCTTTATCTGGTAATGGCGAAGCTGAATTGAAGGCGATGATTCGTCAAGAAGCAGGTGAAGACCGAAAGCAGCTATTTGTTATCTCTGCCGATGCCGATGCCAGTCACCAATCGGTGGTTAAGGTGATGGATATAGCAGGTAAAATGGGCTTTATGAATTTAAATATCAGTACTGTGATGCCTGCCACTTCGCTCGATAGTAATATTGCCCCAGCGCCAGATGCCAAATAATTTTTATTGTTCAATTTACTGATACAATAGCTGTTAAGTCCTTCTTTTATATATTGAGATGCCATGACCGTTTCAAAACCTTCCAATGCTCACCCACGTTGGCAGACCTATCGAAGATTGCTAGGTTATCTCAAGCCGTATTGGTGGGCGATGACGCTAGTCGTCATTGGCTTCACCTTAAATGCAGGCACCGAAGTGGGCATTGCCAAACTGGTCAAATTCATTATTGATGCGATTAATGATCGTGATCAAGCGCATATCAATCTTTTTCCAGCTTTAATCGTATTATTGTTTGTACTGCGCGGACTTAGCTCATTTTTGGGTAATTACTTTAGCGCGGTGATTTCACGAAATGTCGTCTATCAGCTGCGTATGCAAGTGTTTTCAAAATTGCTCAGATTACCTAGCCAATTTTATCTCAACCACAATGCCGGTCAGATTTCTGCAAAATTAATCTTTGATGTCGAGCAGGTGACTGCGGCGGGTACCGATACGCTCAAAACCTTGTTACGCGATGGTTTGACCGTGATTGGGTTGTTGGCGTTTTTACTTTACAGTAATTGGAAATTAAGCCTGTCGTTGTTTGTGGTATTGCCGCCGATTTTATTGTTGGTTGGCAAAGCCAGTAAACGCTTTCGCAAGCTGTCGCGCGGTATTCAAAAATCCATGGGTGAAGTCAGTCATATTACCAATGAAGTCATCACAGGCTACCAAGTGGTCAAAAATTATGGCGGTCAACAAAATGAGCTGACGCGGTTTAATAACGCCTCTTTAACCAATCTTAAACAAGGGCTAAAGGTGGTGGTGACCAATAGTATCAATACCCCATTAATTCAATTATTGATGGCGTGCGCGATGGCGGTGGTGGTATGGATTGCATTAAGACCCAACGTATTAGGCGATACCACCGCAGGCGAGTTTATTGCCTATATCAGCGCGGCAGGGCTACTGAGTAAACCCGTGCGCTCGTTGACCGATATTAATCAAGGCTTGCAAAAAGGTTTGGCGGCGGCGGATTCTATATTTGAGATGCTCGATGAAGCCGAAGAAAAAGACACAGGCAAGGTTGAAAAAGCCCTGACCGGTAAAATAGTACTTAACAACCTAAGCGTCACTTTTGAGGATGGCAAACAAGCGCTCAACAACGTAAATTTGGTGGTCAATCCCGGTGAAACGGTGGCGTTAATCGGTCGAAGTGGCGCCGGTAAAACTACTCTAGTCAACTGTCTGATGCGCGCGCTAGAGCCCACAAAGGGCAATATTTATCTTGACGATGTCGCTATCGAAGATTTGACATTACATTCACTGCGTAGTCAGATTGCGAGCGTCAACCAACAAGTGGTGCTGTTTGATACCTCTATCCACAACAATATCGCCTATGGCGAATTATCTAACCGAACCTCGGAGCAAGTGATTGATGCCGCAAAATCAGCCTTTGCGCACGATTTTATCATGCAATTGCCGCAGGGTTACCAATCAGAAATTGGTTCACAGGGTCTGCAGTTATCTGGCGGACAACGCCAACGCTTATCCATTGCACGTGCCCTGCTAAAAGATGCGCCTATCTTGATTTTGGATGAAGCCACCAGCGCGCTAGATAACGAATCAGAATTTTATATCCAAAAAGCGCTGGAACGTGTCATGCATGGCAGAACCACCATCGTTATCGCGCACCGATTAACCACTATCCAAAATGCCGATAAAATCGTGGTCATGGATAAAGGTGAAATTATTGAAGTCGGTACCCACGACAGTTTGCTAGCGGCGCAAGGTACGTATGCCAAGCTGTATGAGCGTCATTTTGAAGAGGACATATTGTCAAGCTAATGCAACAGACACTACTACAGGCGTGGCGCAACAAATCTCTCTGGCTATGGTTGTTATTGCCCGTGTCTTGGTTGTATGGATTGGTTTTTTGGCTCAATAAAAATATTTATCGATTAGGGCTAAAACCAGTTTATTATCCCAACGTGCCCGTCATTGTAGTGGGCAATATCACGGTTGGCGGTAGCGGTAAGACGCCGCTAATCATTGCCGTGGTAACTTACCTGCAGCAAAAAGGGCTGACAGTCGGCGTCATCAGTCGTGGCTATGGTGGACAAGCCAAGCTGATGCCTTGTATCGTGACAGCAAATTCAAAGCCCAGTGAGGTTGGTGATGAGCCGTGTCTGATTGTGCAGCGTACAGGCGTGCCAATGGCAGTCTGTCCAAACCGGGCTCAAGCAATTGAGTTATTGCTTGAGCAATTCCCAAGCATTCAACTTATTTTGGCGGATGATGGACTGCAACATTTTGCCTTGGATAGGGATGAAAACTGGATTGTCGTCGATGCCGATCGCGGCTTTGGTAACCGCCAGCTATTGCCCACAGGCTTTCTGCGCGAACCGATTAAACGCCTGTATCAGCCCAATACCACCGTCATATTTCATCAAAGTGATTGGCAGGATACTCAGGCTTTAACCCATTTTTCAAATAGCCTAAGCAAAAATTATCATAGCATATCACCCGATATTCGTATGCGTTTGCTACAAAAACCGCTAGTACCTTTATTTAAAGCGCCTTTATTTAAAACCTATTCGCAAAATAGCTTACCTGCCCAACAAGTGATTGCCATGACGGGGATTGGTTTGCCGCAGCGTTTTTTTAATAGCCTAAGCCAATTAGGATTTGACATCATACCGATGCCACTAAATGACCATCACACTTATAGTTTGCAAGATTTTGCCAACTTGCCAAAGTTACCGATTATCGTCACTGATAAGGATGCGGTCAAATTGCGTATTTTGTTCGCCCAAGATCATGAAAAAAATGACATTGTAACAACCATATGGGTGTTACCGGTAGAAGCTGAGTTATCACCCGCCTTTTATGGGTTAATCGACCGACAAATTGGTGAATTGGTTGCCCTTGCTGACAATGCTAACAATGCTAACAATGCTGACAATTAAAAAACTTGTAGGAAATACAATATGTTAAAACATTTGGTCATACCAGCCCGTCTAAAAAGTACTCGACTACCCAACAAACCGCTGTTAGAAATTCATGGCAAACCGATGATTCTATGGGTGATTGATCGTGCCAATGCGGTGAAATCGGCGGGAATTGCCGATGATATTTTTGTGGCAACCGATGACGATAACATCGCTAAACTGTGTCAAGACTATGGGGCAGCTGTCATCATGACTGACCCCAATCATGCGTCTGGCACTGATAGGCTTGCTGAAGTAGCTAGGCTTCAGCAGTGGTCAACTGAAGATATCGTGATTAATATGCAAGGCGACGAACCACTCGTGCCTGCAGGACTTATCAAACAAGTGACTGAGCTCCTGCTACAAAAAAAAGATTGCGTGATGGCGACTTTGGCTGAACCCATCCAAAGCGTTGAAGAGTTTTTACGGCCATCGGTAGTCAAAGTCGTCAAAAATGCCCATAAGGAAGCCTTGTATTTTAGCCGAGCGCCGATTCCTTGCGATCGCCATACAGCATTGTTGACCGAACAGCCAATAAGTGGGGAAAATAGCGCGCCAAAAAACGCTTATCGACACCTAGGCATCTATGCTTATCGGGTCAGTTTGCTACAACAATTTAGTGTCTGGCAGCAAGGCGAGCTAGAGCAGTTTGAATCATTGGAACAATTGCGTATTTTGGAGCAAGGCATGCGTATCGCCATTGATATTGCTTCAGAATTGTTGCCGCCCGGTGTAGACACGCAAGAGGATTTGGATCGGCTCAATAAGATGTCATTATCAGAATTATTGAAATAATAAAAAAGCCCAAGATTAACTTGGGCTTTTTTGTGGTTTTTGCTTTTGTGATGTTGATTAGCTGTTTAAGCTAAATGAATCAAGCGCTTTCACCAAAGATAAGGAGTTGAGGCGGGCTTGTTGGTCATAAATATTACAAGTGACAATCAATTCATCAGGGCGGATAGTCTCAAGAAAATGGTCAAGTTTTGGTTTGACACTGTCAGGTGTACCGACAAACGAAATTGCCAACGATGATTCAACCATGTACTTCTCTGCAGATGTCCAAAAAGCATCAATATTCTCAATCGGTTTTGGCATTTGTGAGGGTTTACCGCGGCGCAAATTAACAAAACTTTGCTGCGCTGAGGTGAATTGGTAAGCGGCTTCCTCATCGGTATCGGCCAATAGCAAGTTACTTGCTACCATCACATAAGGCTGTTGCAAGTAGGCAGAAGGCTTGAAATTCTCACGGTACAATGTCACCGCTTGCGATAACATCTGCGGCGCAAAATGAGACGCAAACACATAAGGCAAGCCTAATGCAGCAGCAAGACTGGCACCAAATAAAGACGACCCTAAAATCCAGACAGGCACATTTAAGCCATTAGCCGGCATGGCAGTCACTGTCTGACCATCGAGCGGGTCAAAATAATGCATCAGTTCTTGCACATCTTGCGGGAAGTTTTCGGCATCATTCATAGTGCGGCGCAAGGCACGGAAGGTTGCTCCATCCGTACCAGGGGCACGGCCGACGCCAAGATCGATACGTTCGCCATACAAAGTGGCTAACGTACCAAACTGTTCTGCGACCACTAACGGCGCATGGTTAGGCAACATGATACCACCCGAGCCAATTCGAATCGTTGAGGTGTGAGCGCCAATGTGAGCTAGCAACACACTGGTTGCAGTACTGGCAATGCCGCGCATGTTATGGTGCTCAGCCAGCCAATAGCGGTTAAAACCTACTTGTTCGGCAGTTTGGGCAACAGTCACCGCTTGCTTAAGCGCGTTTTTGGCGTCACTGCCTTCAGGTACAGGAACAAGGTCTAAAAATGAAATAGGGATTTGTTTGGTCATCTTTGTCACCATTGTAGTCATCATAAAAAGAATAGTAGTCTCTTTATAATGGCGAATCCAAAAAAATCAATCACCCAAATTGTTGCTGACAAATATCAATGAAAGCTTTGCCAAAATTACGGATATCGCCATCGGCACGGGTGGCTATCCATGTCACATGTTTTCCAAAAATTTTCGTTGGAATTTTGACAAGATTGCGATAATTCTGACCTTCAAATGCCATTTCAGCAATCGTGCCCACGCCCATACCAATACCGACATAGGTGCTAATCACATCGGCATCCAAAGCAGTAAGTACAATATTAGGGGTCAGCTGTGCCGCGCTAAAGGCTCTATCAATCGCACCACGACCCGTAAAACCGCCGTGATAAGTGATAATCGGATAATTTGCTAAGGTTTGGATATCAATTTCAGTGCGATTTTCAAGCTCATGACCCACGGGCACAATCACATGATGATACCAATCATAATAGCGAATACAGTGTAGATTATCATGCGCAAGCAGCGATTCAGTTGCGATGCCAATATCGGCTTGACCTTGTGCCACCATATTGGCAATCGACTCGGGGTCAGCTTGATGTAAAATCAGATGGACATTGGGAAATTGTTGTTTAAAGCGCTGTATTACCCAAGGCAACACATAACGTGCTTGGGTATGCGTCGTGGCAATTGACAACTCACCCTGATGGGGATTTTGAAAATCTAAAGTTAAATTTTCAATCGACCGTACTTCTACAAATATTTTCTCAATATGCGGTAGTAGCAGCTCACCGATAGGGGATAGACCCACCAATCGCTTACCCTGCCGCACAAAAACTTCTGCCCGAAGCTGACTTTCGAGCGCGGCAATATGCTTACTAAGACTGGATTGACTGGTGTGTAATACTTTGGCAGCTTGGCTCAGATTGTAATTATTAATCACAGTCTGCCAAACGGTTTCAAGCTGTTTGAGTTGGATTTGTAAATAACGTTGATTGATGACAACATTGATTGCCATAAAATGACCTTAATAAAAAAAACGAATAAAAAAACGAAATAAAATGCTCGCTATAGGAGCTTGGTTGAACTTAAAAATTAACAAAACTAGGCATTACCGCCATACGTGTGTTGGACACTGCGCCTGCCATGCTACTATCGACTACACATAAGCTTTCATTATCAACTGCCGTGACATGATAGGCATTATTTTGCGGATAGATAGCAATCGGCTATTGCATAATTTGCCCCAAAGCCGTTAACAGCTAACAACTAACAAAAAAGTTGAAAGTCACCGCAGGGTGCCAATTATAGCATATTACCATAAAATCGCAGGTTCAAAACCTAGCGGCTTTCGTCAGGCTTATTTAATAGGCTTAAAATTTAAAAAAATTGATAAGTCTGCAGACATTGACCTAGTTATTGACTTAGTTATTGATTCAGTTGCAGCACCGCCTTTTCAGATATCGACGTCTCAGACAGCCATCATAATTTTAGTTTGTCTAGACCTAGAAAACCGCTACAATAGCAAGATTTTAATAAAGTTTTGTGGTAAATCGTGCGTGACGAGTGAGAGGTAACATGGAAATATCAAAACAACCTGTGGCAAACGACCAAGCGGCGCTACCAAGCGAAAGCTCAACAGCCACAAAAAAGTCTTGGGGCGAAGCCATCAAAGCCTATATGGACAAGCGCGCTTGGGTGATGTTGCTATTGGGTTTCTCTTCAGGGCTACCTTATCTATTGATATTTTCTAGTTTATCAATTTGGCTCAAAGAAGCAGGATTTGATATCAAAATTATCACCATGTTTAGCTGGGCGATGCTCGGGTACTCGTTTAAGTTTGTTTGGTCGCCTCTCGTCAATGCCGTACCGATTCCATTGTTAACCAAAATGCTAGGCCAACGCCGTAGTTGGCTAATTGTGGCACAAATTGTGATCGCCTTTGCAATTTTTATGCTTGGTAGTTTTAATCCCACCAGTGATGTTGTGCTTGATTACATGGCATTTTTTGCCGTGTTGTTAGGTTTTTCAGCGGCGACACAAGACATCGTGATTGATGCCTATCGCATTGAAATTGCTGAAAAATCCATGCAACCCGTACTCTCTGGTATGTTTATGGCAGGCTATCGAATCGGTCTGATTGTCGCAGGGGCGGGGGCACTGTTTTTGGCAGAATATTTTGGCTCGACCAAAGCCACTTACAACTACGCTGCTTGGCAACAAACCTATTATATTATGGCATCTTTGATGCTAGTAGGCGTTGTCACCACTCTTTTGATTAAAGAACCCACCGTCACCCGTGAGCAACATGAACGCCCGATGTCGGATTATTTTCAACTGTTTTTACTATTTTTAATTTCAGTGATTGCGCTGATTTCCAGTTTTATTGTCATCGGTCATGTGCTTCCCGAGACTGAGTCAAAATTTTTGGGCTTTGTTTATGAAAGTATTAAATTTATTGGCGCTGTGGCTATCGCCATTGGTACCGCGTTAGTGTTATTAAAAGCCAAAATCATCAAAAAACAAGTCGCGGTTGACATGTGGGTCGCGCCGATTCAAGACTTTTTCATTCGTTATGGTAAAAAAGCCGTATGGCTGATTTTATTGATAGGCTTGTATCGTATTTCAGATATTGTGGCAGGTACGACGTCAAACTTGTTTTATGTCAACTTAGGCTTTAGCAAAACCGATATCGCCTTGGCAGTCAAAACCTTTGGGATGGGGATGTCAATTGTAGGGGGTATTCTAGGCGGTTTGCTTGCCGAGCGTTTTAAAATCATGAATGCTATGTTGATTGGTGCTATTTTAGCGTCAGCCAGTAATTTATTGTTTGTGATTTTGGCGGGCAAGGGTCACGATTTTTTTTACATGTACTCAGCGGTGATGTTTGATAATCTCGCATCAGGTCTAGCAAGTGCCATCTTTGTCGCTTTTTTATCGGTATTGACCAATATTCGCTTTAGCATGGTACAGTATGCACTGCTTAGTTCATTGATGACGTTAACACCAAAAATTTTGGGTGGCTATTCAGGTGCGATGGTAGAAACTATGGGATATCCTGCTTTTTTCACTTTTACTGCACTGATTGGCATTCCTGTGCTGTTGTTGATTTATATGGTAGATAAGCATGTGATGAGCCAAGATGCGACAAGAGGCGATAACATCACCCATGAATAATCCAGTATCATCTTACACCATTCAATCATTGTTGGGTGTACCAAGCGCGGTTGAAAAACACATCCGTAAACAGTTGCTGGGTGAGTATCTTCATGTAGGGCAGACTTATCTTATTACCCATGAAAGCGAAATGGTAACTGCAGAGATAGTCGCTCAATACTTTGCAGCGTTGGATGAGTTGATAGCCGGTAAACCATTGGCGTATATTTTAGGCAAACAAAGTTTTTGGCAGCATGAGTTTTTAGTCAACCATCATACTTTAATACCGCGTCCTGATACTGAAAGGTTGATAGAGGCGGTGCTTAATCACCATAAAAATAGCCTAAGCAAACCAATGAATATTTTGGATTTAGGCACTGGGTCAGGTTGTATTGCCATCACGCTGGCAGAGGAATTTAAAAATTCATCCGTTAGCGCAGTAGACAAGTCAGCTGAGGCGCTGAAAATGGCAGCACAAAATGCCAATAGAATAGGGGTGAATAATATCGCGTTTTTTGAAGGCGGTTGGTATGAACCCTTTATGACAACCCATGCAGATGAAAATAACAAATTTGATATCATTGTATCTAATCCACCTTATATCGATCCCAACGATCCCCACTTGGCGGGCTTAACCGATGAACCTATTAGCGCGCTAATCGCGGATAACAAAGGCATGGCAGACATCTGTCATATTGTCAAAACTGCGCCACAATTTTTACAGCCTCATGGCTTATTAGCGATTGAACATGGGTATAACCAGGGCGAACAGGTTAGGGGCGTGTTTTTGTCAAATGGCTTTGACGAGGTCATCACTGTCAAAGACTATGGGGACAATGAACGGGTAACGCTAGGTGTAATAAATCAGTGTACTAAATTAATGGGCTAAAATAGCCTAAGTAAATATGTAAAATTTAACTACTATGTCAAAACAAACCGAATTAACCGATGCAGAAATGCTACGCTATGCTCGCCAAATATTGCTAGAAGGGTGGGATATAGAAGCACAAACGCGGCTAAAAAATAGCTGTGCGATTATTATTGGGATGGGCGGGTTAGGTTGCCCACTTGCAGAGACCTTGTGTCGTGCTGGCATTGGCAAACTACTGATTATTGACGATGATACGATTGATGAGAGCAATTTGCAGCGGCAGTCGCTATTTACCCCAAACGACATCGGTCAATCTAAAGCGTTGGTAGCCAAGGCTAAATTACATGAAATCAATGCATTTTGTGAGGTTATCGCCATACAAGCACGTTTGACAGCCGATAATTATCAACAAATGGTTGAACAAGCAAATATAAATAGCCTAAGCAAATTAATCTGTGATTGTACCGATAACTTCAGAACACGAGACCTCATTAATACCATCGCTGTCAAGTCGAATTTATCATTGTTATCAGCTTCCGCCATTGCGCAAACCGGGCAACTGGCATTATTTGCGCCGCAGCAAGGTTGCTATCATTGCTTGTTTCAAGGGGCAGGGGATGATGAGCGAACTTGTGCTACTAGCGGCGTGCTTGCCAGTACCACCCAAATCATCGGCAACCTTCAAGCCCAAGCGGCTTTGAGTTTTTTGGGACTCGGCATCAATCCTATAGCGCAAACGTTATTGCTATGGAACGGCAAAACCATGAATCTTAAAAAACTTCACTATCGTAAAGACGCTAACTGCGAGATTTGTAGCCAACCATCCGCTATCACAGACGTCATTTAAACTAGAGTTAATCATGCAAAAAAATCACTTTTTTAAAAAATCCTTAAATGTCATTCAGCGGGTCGGGAAGACGGCAACCGTGGCTGGCAAAGCAGGGCTACGTATCGCCCAAGGCGAAAAAATGACCCCAACGCTGCTGCGCCAAAGCTTTGAAGCGTTGGGTACTACCTATATCAAAATCGGTCAGTTTATTGCCAGTACCCCGTCCATCTTTCCTCGCGAATATGTGACAGTATTTCAAGGCTGTCTGGATCAAACCACGCCCATGCCTTATAGCTATATTGAAGGCGTCTTAAGAGAGGAACTGGAAAAAGATGGGCAGACATTGGAAGATATTTTTCAAAGTATTGAGGTCAAACCGCTAGCGTCTGCATCCATCGCCCAAGTCCACAGTGCTGTTTTAAAAAATGGCGATAATGTGGTGTTGAAAGTGCAAAAACCTGAAGTAGACACCATCATTCAAACCGATTTAGGCATGATGGTTGGGTTGACTAAACTGATTGACATTATCGCACCGTCGCTAAAATTTGCCAGTATTTCACCCATTATTGATGAAATCCGTTTGCGCATGGCAGCAGAAACGGACTTCTTACAAGAAGCCAAAAACATTGATGATTTCCAAGATTTTTTGAAAAAAACCGACAATCATAAAGTAGTCGCGCCCGATGTTTATCATGATATCAGTACCAAAAAAGTACTTGTCATGACCCGGTTTTTTGGGGTATCGATGATTGATGATGCTGCCATGCGTCAATACTGCAAATACCCCGCGCAGGTGATGACAGATACTTTAAATACGTGGTTCTCTAGCTTGATGCTGTGCAATAGTTTTCATGCCGATTTGCATGCAGGCAATTTGATGTTGTTGACCGATGGTCGTATTGGCTTTATTGATTTTGGGATTGTAGGCAAACTTGAACCCAAAGCGTGGCAAGCCAGTATGGGTATAATGGATAGTTTTGCTAAAGAAGACTATCGCGGCATGGCGCATTATATGGTTGAAATGGATATGACCCATGCGCGAGAGCAAGTCAATGTCGATGTCCTTGCGCAAGATCTTGAATCAGTGATGAAAAAAATCTTGGCGGAAGATAGTTTATTTATGGGAAAAACCATTGACCAAACTATGCCAAACCGATTAAAAGATCATACTGATGAAATCAATCAAATGTTGCTTGAAATGGTGGAAGTCGGTAAACGCCATGGTATTCACTTCCCAAGAGATTTTGCGCTACTCACCAAACAACTATTATATTTTGACCGTTTTATGAAAGTACTCGCCCCTGAGATGGATATGTTTCATGATGCGCGGATTAAAATGGCATAAACACGCGATGAATTAATCCTCTTTGCGCTGTAGCCATGTTCTAAGCCAAGTTAAAATCGCTTGGTGGTGTTTAATACATAGGCTCAGCGCCTTTAAGTCTGCTTTTAGGGTTTTTTGTTCGCGCTGTAGAGTTTCTAACATCAATTGAACCACCAACTCTGTCACCAGGTCCGAGATATCATCAATATTGCGCTGACTGAGTTCCTTAAAAAACCGCGCCCAATGTTTGACAAGTTTGTTTTGCTGCTCTGATGTCAAGCCCGCCAGTATAAAATGCGCTTTGGCATTAATTCGATCGTAAGTTGACCATTTTGGGTTATCAAAATCCTGCAATCTTGACTGAATGGTTTGAATCCAAGTAATCAAATTCAATAATTCTTCATCGGCAATGGCTTGCCAAGTTAGGCAGCAGCTTTCATCATAGTTTTTGCAGGGCGCATCGATGACATCTGTGATAACATCAGTGTCACCAGTTGAATTTTCATCTAATCGAATAGGGGCTGTTGGTTTGGTAGATGGGTGTTTCGGCTTAAAAACATTAGCCGCTTCGCTGCGCTGATAAATCTCGCGGATCACAGATTGGCTAATGCGGTTATTTTCCAGACTGCCTAACAGCTCTGGTTGAAACAAAAAACACAACTGCAGATGCAGTTGTACCGTCAATTCGCTATCAAAATTGAGCAGGGCATCTTGCGCTTGCCGTGCTTGGTTTTTTCGCCCCAATCCCATTTTGTTCTTGATGTCTTCACGCAGCAACCAGCCATAACTGCCTTTTGGCAGTTTTTGGGTCAGCGCAGAGAGTTGCTGCAAAATTTTGCTGCGATTTTCAGGGGTATTGGTAGGATATTGACGCGTCAGACTTGAATACAAATACGCTGATAGGGGAACGGCTTGGGCGATTTGTTGCTGCATCGCTAACAAACCATGCGCTTTGACATAACTATCAGGATCATGATTATCTGGCAGTGTCAAAAAGTGCAATTCCTTGCCATCAGTGAGCGCAGGCAAACCCACTTCCATGGCACGCCAAGCGGCTTTTTGTCCTGCACTATCACCATCAAAACTTAAAGTAAGTATGGGATTAAATTGCAGTAATCTTTCGATTTGTGATTGCGCTAGTGCTGTTCCCATGGAGGCAACTGCGCCATACACGCCCGCTTGATGAAGGCTTATGACATCCATATAACCTTCAACCACCAGCCAGTCTTTGGCTTTGGCCTTGCGCCCTTCAAAAAGACCATACAACACGGCTTGTTTATGAAATACAGGTGAATCTGAAGAATTGATATACTTGGGCTGCTCATCATCAGACATGGTGCGACCGGCAAAGCCGATCACCCGCCCTTGTTGGTCGCGAATGGGAAAAATCACCCGATTGCGCAGCAAATCAAAATCACGTCCATTTTGCGAAGTGCGTACCAATCCCAAGATTTTTAAACCTTCGATATCTTGGGGAAAGGCTTCTTCAAGATGTTGCCAACCGTTTGGGGCAAAACCCAAGGCAAATTCTTCGATAGTGTGCGGCGTCAGACCACGTTTGAGCAAATAATGTTGGGCAAAGCTATTTTGCTGTAATTGATGTTGATAAAACTGGCAGATTTGGGTGAGTAAGTCGTATAAACTTGATGAACTATCCTGCGGACTGCTATTACCCATGTCATCAAAGGGTGAAAACCCGCCAACGCTTGCGTCATCATAATCAGCAAAAGGGATAAAGCTCGCATCTAAGCTATCAGACGTTTGAAAATCATCAAAAGCGTCTATCCACAAAGCCTCTGCATCGGCAATAGACGGACGCTCGGCAACATCGGATTCAGAGAGGGCTTGGGCGGGACTTTGAGCCAGATTTTGATGAGAGGATGCCCTTGCTTGCGATACAGCAGGTTTGTGCTGAATAGGTGTTTTTTTATAGGTATGTGATTTTTTGACAGGCTCTTTGGGCAGCTCAATCCCCGTTTGACGGGACAGTTCTTTGAGCGCTTCACCCGCGGTGAGGTTTTCGTACTCTTTTAAAAAGGTGAGCGCATTGCCCGCGACACCACAGCCAAAACAGTTATATAGCCCTTTTTGCGGATTGACAAAAAATGAGGGCGTTTTTTCTCCATGAAAAGGGCAACAGCCTTTGAATTCATTGCCCGAACGTTTGAGCTCCACATGCTTGCCAATAATCTTGACGATATCAGCATTGGCAATGATTTGATCAATGATGGCATTGTTACTCATGGTAAAAAGCGCATTTCCAGTTAAAAATTAGCTGATTGAAAAAAAATAGCTAGGATAAACCTAGCTAATGTTAACAGGGTTTATAGATTATTTGACTTGACTGGTATTGTCAGGTGGCAGACCCAAACCAATTGTAGTCTCACGTGGTCTGGTCGGTGTTTCATCATTTGCCGTGGTAGCCGGACTTGGCAGGCGCATTGCCGCAGCTTGCTGAATTGAGGTCTGAATCACTTGCGGCTTGGTGTTGCCTGAGTATTGCCCAGACTGCTGGGCTAGCCCTTGAACAGCAGCATTTTGTGAGCTTTGACCCAACACGCCCAATGTGGCTTTATTTAACCAGTTTGAACCGGTACGGGTATTATCAAGTTTGACGTTGCCACGCGCATCAATCAGCGCAGGGTAGTTGATACGAAGTAGTTGTTTATATTGGTTGGCGGTATCTGTCATTCCCAGTTTATCATAGCTATAGGCGATGGTTGCAATAGACTCTGGAATTGCCTCGCTTTGTGGATAGTACTGAAACACCCATTTAGCACGGTTGGCGGCTGCCACATAGGCTTTGCGTTTAATATACCAGCGCGCTACATCCATCTCACTTTCTGCCAATTGGTTATAAATATAACGCATACGTAGCGCAGCGTCTGGGGCATACGCACTATTGGGAAAGCGATTAATCAATTGCTGAAAATTATTAAACGCAATACGCGAATAGCCCATATCACGGTGTGCAGGATTGAGCTTGGTGTATTTCATCACGCCGCCTGATGCCGCCTGCATATTTGAGATGCCGCGAACATAGTACGCGTAGTCAACTTGCGGGTTGGACGGGTAAGACTGGATAAAACGATCGGCACTGGCAATCGCATCTAAATAGTCACCATGTTGGTACTGCGCATACATCAGGTCAAGTAACGCTTGCTCGCTGTAATCACCCACAGGATAGAAAGTCCGCAAGTCGTTTAACTGGCTAATCGCTTTGGCAAGATTGCCTTTTTTGATGTTGTCAGACGCTGCTTGGTAGTAGCCTTGTTCGCTTTTTTCAGCTTTGGTCGCGACGACTTCGTCTTTGCCACCCAACAATTTTGAATTTTTTAGCGTTTGACAGCCAGATAAAGTGGTCAAAGCCAGAGTAATTGCGGTGACACCCACAACTTTGGAAAGATGATGCATACGAACCTCAAATCTATTGCAAAAATATTTGCCCATCATAATACTTATTGTTCAAAACTGAATGCAAAATATTGTATTAAAAATTTCACTAAGTCTATCACGAAACGTTATACTTTGTGACCTATCCACGCATATTAATTTTGCAAACCCCCTATACCCTAAGTCTGAACTGTTTATGACCAAGCCAATCGCCTCACATCCGAGCAACTTAAATCCAATCGAATCAAACATCGAATCTATGAATGAATCTATGACTCAAAACAATACCAATCAACTCGAAGAAGAATGGGAAAATCTGTCACAACCACACCCAAGCCATCAAAACCTGCAGGCTCACGACGCTGGCAGTCATCAAATTATCCAAAATTATACAGTCAACTCTGAGCAAATAGGGGAGCGCATTGATAAAATTGCTGCCTTGGTGTTTAGCGACTATTCGCGTGAGCAAATTAAAAATTGGCTTGAGTCAGGCGAACTGACCGTAAACGGCGCAGCGCAAAAACCCAAATATCGTCTTAAGCCCAACGATATGTTGGTGCTTAAAGCGAGTTTGATCGCTCAACAGCAAGATTTGCCCGAGAATATCCCACTTGATATCTTATATGAAGATGAGGCGGTGCTGGTCATCAATAAGCCAGTAGGTTTGGTCGTCCATCCTGGCGCAGGCAATGGCTCGGGTACGCTAGTCAACGCGCTGCTTTTTCATTATCCTGACAGCCGCACGCTACCTAGAGCAGGATTGGTACATCGAATCGATAAAGAAACATCGGGTTTAATGGTGATTGCTAAAGACAGTCAAAGCCAGCTGCATCTAATTAATCAGCTTAAAGACAAATCCGTGTACCGGCTTTACCAAGCGATTGTGTTGGCGTCCGCGGCTGAGCTTGCCCGCCATCGCACCATTGATGCACCCATTGGTCGCCATCCGACCCAGCGTACCAAAATGGCGGTGGTGGGTAGTGGCAAACCCGCTGTCACCCATCTTGAGAAAATCACAGCGATAAGCGACGCTGTCTCATTGGTCAGCGTCCGTCTTGAAACAGGGCGTACCCACCAAATTCGGGTACATTTATCCAATTTGGGATTTCCGTTACTCGGTGATCCGCTGTATGGTTCCGCTCGCAAAAATGCCATATTGTTAAAAGCATTGGATGACGATCAAAAGCAAATCGTGCTACAATTTCAACGTCAAGCGCTGCATGCTTATGAGCTTGGCTTTATCCATCCCAAGACGGGCGAGCCCATTAAAGTACAAGCGCCATTACCCGAGGATATGCAACAGCTACTTGAACATTTACAGTCAATATAAAAACATGGTAGATATATCACATGAATATCTGGTTTAAATATGCCATCACTGCATTAATGGTGGTATTGGTTTCAGAGTTTGCAAAACGCAGTGACAAGCTAGGAGGATTTATAGCCGCGTTGCCATTGGTGACGATTTTGACCTTGGTTTGGCTGTATCTTGAACATCAACCTACCCAAAAAATCGCCAATCACGCCTATTACACATTTTGGTATGTGATACCCACCTTGCCGATGTTTTTAATTTTTCCATATTTGCTGCCAAAAGTTGGCTTTTGGGCGGATTTGGGCATTTGTATCGTAGTGACGGTTATGATCTTTTGGTTATTGGCCAGACTACTAAGCAATTTTGGTATTCAATTATTGTAGAAAAGCCAAAATTAGACCATTTTTTCCGTTAAATATTTCCAATAGCGTTTCGGCATATATTGGATATGCAGCTTGCGATTTAACCGCTCTTTGATGGTCACGTGAGTGAAATATTTTTGCCAAAGCGTTTGGTATTGTTGTTCTGCCTTGCTATAAAATTGCTGCGGATGCAGTAGCGCTTCATCATCTACATCAAAGATGATATGGACTTGTTCGCTGGGATCATCGTGAGCGTAATAAATACCAAACCCGCGTTTGACATCATATATCGCCCAAGTTTGATCGGCATAGCGTTCTTTAAAATGCTGATGCAAAATGGGTAATACATTAAAATCGGGCTCAACGCGCGCAAAATATACCGGTTTTTCAGTGTCTGGCATTTGCATTTGTTCAAATCGCACAAACGCCTGCATACGGTGGCGCTCACGCCCGACCATTTTGATAAGCTTGCTCACTGCCATCACATCCGCATGGGTATAATTCTCCCACACATCAAGGTTGGGATTGGACAATTGAAACCGTACCACCCCAAACAGATGACTATACACGGTAGGCGATTCTGATAAAAAGCCCCACAGCAGTTGCCGCATACCGTTTTTGCCAAAGACGTGCGCTAATTTATCACTCACCCGTAAGGTCTTGGCTTCATCGGTCGCGACGGTGACAGTGTCTTGCCAAAAATTGGGCACCACTTCATGCTCGGCTTGAATGGTCACAATCGGGGTGTGCTGCCAACCATTCTCATAAATGGTGAACACACACGTGAGCCAGCCTTCAAAGCTGCCATCAAAGATTAAAATGGGGGTCTCAGCCGTCACTAAATCCATAAAAGATTGACCTTTTGCACAGTGGACTTTAAAACCTTAATTTTAAAAGATTGATTTTAAAAAATTAATTCTAAAATAATAATGCTAAAACAACGCCAATTGACCATGCCGTTCGGCTTTGAATTTGGTTTGGGTCTGCGCCAGTACATAATCGCGAAAGTTATCCTGGGTTAAATGACTTAAATGCTCATTGCGACCTTTGAGTGCGATAAAGTATTTGGCACGGTTTACGGCAGCGCCCATTTGCTTGAGATGTTCGAGCGTCAAGGTCGAAAATTTTCGTGCCTGAACAATTTTTTTGGCGGTTCGGGTACCAATACCAGGAATACGCACAATCATTTTGTAGGGCGCGGTTTGGATATTGACGGGGAAATGTGACTTATTACGAATCGCCCAAGCCAATTTGGGGTCACAGTCCAAATCCAAAAACGGATGGTCATCGGGTAGAATTTCTTCTGCTTCAAATCCATAAAAACGCATTAACCAATCCGCTTGATACAAGCGATTTTCTCGCACCATCGGCACAGGGGTACCCATGGCGGGCAAGCGATTGTCACTGAGCATAGGCACATACCCTGAATAGTACACCCGTTTTAGGTCATATTCTTGATAAAAATGGCTCGATAAACGGATGATTTGTAAATCGGTCTCTTGCGCTGCGCCCACAATCAGCTGGGTACTTTGACCCGCTGGGGTAAATTTTGGGGTATGTTTGTGTTGCTTTTTACTGTCTTTAAACACCACGATTTGTTCTTGTACCACTTTCATTGGCGCTTTCATATCGTCATGGTTTTTTTCAGGTGCGAGAAATGCCAAGCCAGATTTGGTGGGGATTTCCATATTGACGCTTAAGCGATCGGCATACAATCCTGCTTCCTGCATCAACTCAGCAGATGCACCGGGAATGGTTTTTAGATGAATATAGCCATTGAATTTGTGCGCAAGACGCAAGGTTTTGGCGACACGAACCAATCGCTCCATGGTATAGTCGGGCGATTTAAAAATCCCTGAGCTTAAAAACAAGCCTTCAATATAGTTGCGCCGATAAAACTGCATGGTCAAATCAACCACTTCTTCAACAGTAAATGCTGCGCGCGGCGTATCGTGACTGCGCCGTGAGGTGCAATACGCGCAGTCGTAGATACAATGATTGGTAAACAATATTTTTAATAAGGAAACACAGCGGCCATCTTCGGTATAACTATGACAAATACCCGAATTAGCCGTGCCGAGTCCTTTATTATGATTGTCACGCTTACTGCCACTTGATGAACAGGAAACATCATATTTGGCAGCATCGGCTAAGATGGCTAATTTGTCTTGCAATCTTTCATAATTCATCGCGTAAACCTTGCATATCTCATATATGAGCAGATAAAAACATAAAAAATAGGTTGCAAAATTAAACTTAAGATGAGTATTTTACCTTATCAGCGGCTAAAAATACGGTTAAAAAAAAGCAAGACGACAACATGTGACGTCTTGCTTTTGGTAGATTAACTAATTAGTATCTACGAATTACGAATTACGAATTACGAATTACGAATTACGGATTACGGGTTAACGATAATAGCCGGTGCAGTCGTGACAGGCACGGTGGTCATTGTCGCTACCGCAGGCGTTGATGCCGGTAGCAATACGGGTGTTGTCGTGGTAGTAGAAACAACGGTGGCAGGTTTTGACACGGTTATTGTTGCGCCTGAGCCTGTTTGTAACGTCACTGGGGTGGTGGTATTGACATTCGATGTTGATACTACAGTGGTACTAGGTAGTGTTGTAATAGGGGCTGTTGTTACCACAGGTGCTGTGGTAGTGACGACAGGCGTAGAGGTAGAGACAGTGCGATAGGTCGGCGTGGTGACAATTTGTGTCGGGTAAAATGGCATACCGTCAACGATGGTAAATCCATTGGGGCGAACCATCACTGTATCGCTAGTGCCATCGATATGTTGATTAACAATCGTTGTGGTTTTTGGCGCGACGCGAGTCGTCGTTACCGTTGTGGTTTTTTTGGCGGCGGCTTTAACGGTACGCGCATTACTGGGGGTCGCCACGGTACTCATGGCAATCACCGCAACTGTCGCGGCAACGATTTGGGATTTTTTTATAGCAGTCATCATCATGTTGTGTTTCCTCAAAAATACACGCGGAATTGATAAAATTATTATGCGCATATTATTGATAGAAATATAAGTTATAAATGTAAATAACAAGCAAAATTTGCAATTTATGCGATAGCTGCTGTGAAAAAATGTAACTACATGAGTAGGTTAACTCATTAAACGGGACACTTTGATAGGCTTGAATTTTTGCTAATTAAAGCGCTTAGACCAGCAAAAAAATAGGCGTGACGGTTGTTTTATTGGGTTACAAGGTTTATCCTTATCCGTTGACATTGAATATTTGGGCAATGCCACGTTAGCGTAAATTTTTTAGCAGTCAAACTTATCAATTAAATGTAGGAGCTATTCATGTTTTCACATGTAGAACCGTATGCGGGTGACCCGATTTTGGGGCTGATGGACAAGCATAAACAAGACCCACGTGCCGACAAAGTTAATTTGGGTGTGGGTGTATATTTTGATAATGACGGTAAATTACCCGTCCTCAACTGTGTGCAAAAAGCTGAAGCACAAATCGCTAATCCACCAAAACCACGTCCCTACCTGCCAATGGACGGTTTGCCAGGTTATCGCGCTGCTTGCCAAAACCTATTGTTTGGTAAAGACGCACAAGTATTAAAAGACAAGCGTGTAGCAACCACAGCGACCATAGGTGGTTCGGGCGCGCTCAAAGTCGGGGCTGATTTTATTCATGCTTGGTTTCCACAAGCCAAATGCTATGTGTCTGACCCAACGTGGGCAAACCATATCGGTATCTTTGAAGGGTCTGGTTTTGCGGTGGGCAAATATCCTTACTATGATGCAGCGACCAATGGCATCAAATTTGATGAACTAATTGCTTTTTTAAACACCTTGCAAGCCCATGATGTGGTGTTGCTGCATCCCTGTTGTCATAACCCAACGGGCGTTGATTTGACCCAAGCGCAATGGGATCAAGTCCTTGAAGTAGTAAAAGCGAAAAACTTGCTTGCCTTTATGGATATTGCTTATCAAGGCTTTGGTGAAGACATGGATGCAGATGTCTATGCGATTCGCAAAGCAGTGGACATGGGTTTGATGTTCTTTGTCAGTAATTCATTCTCAAAAAATCTATCATTGTATGGTGAACGCGTTGGCGGTTTATCTGTGGTGTGTAAAGACGAAGCACAAGCCAAAGCGGTACAAGGTCAATTGCAGTTCAATATCCGCCGCATTTACTCAAGCCCACCTTCGCACGGCGGTCACGTGGTTGATATCGTGATGAATGACGAAGCGTTATTCAATGAATGGGTACAAGAAGTGTATGTGATGCGCGATCGTATCAAAGACATGCGCCAAAAACTGCGTGACAGTTTAGAAGCCAAATTACCCGGTCGCAGTTTTGAATATATCACCAAGCAAAACGGTATGTTTAGCTATACTGGTCTCACCCCTGAGCAAGTAGCGCGCATTATCAAAGATTTTGGTATCTATATGGTCGCTAATGGTCGTATCTCGGTTGCCGGTCTAAACGCTAGCAATATCGACTATGTAGCCAATGCCATGGCAGAAGTGTTAAAAGACTAAGCTTGTTAAATGTGCTTATTAAATAAGCCTGTTGAAAAACTAAGATAGCTTAAATCATCAAAACCCTTAACCGCGTGTTAGGGGTTTTTTATGACGTATGGCTTACGATTTATAAGTGATGGTGTATGACTTATGATTAACGGGGCGGGGGAGTATTTAAGCCCTTCTGGTAAGATTGTAGAAATATTTTTGACTGTTGTTAATTAAATCCCCACAAAAAACCTTGCTTTTCGTATCGGCTTTTGCTGAGATACCGATTACAATAATTTTTATAAAAATAGGATATCTTTATGGTCGCCCACAACCCCATGCCCAATTTTCAAACCGCAACTGATTCTACGCCGCCATCCATCCCGCAAGCCCTCACCCCCCAGTTTCGTGAAATCGACTATGGCAATAACGTCGCCCAGCGTACCCTGTGCGTTTTGGTGTTGGATTTGTCAGGCTCAATGGCGATACGCTCAGGCAATGGCGACAAACGCCGTATCGATATGCTCAATGAAGGGATTGAAGCGTTTTATCATGATTTGATGAAAGATGAAACAGCCCGCAACCGTGTGCGTTTAGCCATTGTCATCGTAGGCGGGGTCAATGATACCGCAGAGCTGATGATGGATTGGACGGATGCGATTGATTTTTTCCCCATTAAATTTCGTGAAAATGGCATGACGCCGCTAGGACAAGGTATGTTACTTGCGCTCAATTTGATTGAGCAAGAGCGTATCAATCTACGCGACAACGGTATCAATTATACCCGTCCTTGGGTTATTGCCATGACGGATGGTCTGCCCACCGACAGCCAAGATGTGTGGCAGGCGGCTATCAATCAATGTCACCAAGCCGAGCAAAATAATCAATGTATTATTTATCCGATTGCCATTGATGCGGGCGTGCAAGAAGTTAAGATGCTCAAACAACTGTCGATTTTAACCCCGCCCGTGCATCTCAACTCCGTTAAATTTGTCGAATTTTTTGTGTGGTTGTCCGCGAGTCTTAAGACCGTGTCACAATCTGCGCCTGGGGAAACCGTGCAATTAGGGAGCATCTCACCGTGGGCGACCATTCAAAGTTGATGGCAAAGCCAATCACCTCCAACGCTCATAATAATAAAAAACCTAAAAAAAATTGGGGATAATGATGAACCAAACCACGGATTTGTTCGCGCAAACATCGCAATCATCAGTCCAATCATCTTGGCAGGTGTATGGCGCATCCAGTATTGGTAAATCCCATATCGACAGCAACCTGCCCAATCAAGACAGTATCTATTTGCAAAAAACCCAAGACGGTATAGCGGCTGTGGTATGTGATGGGGCAGGCTCGGCAAAATTTAGCCAAGCGGGGGCAGCGTTTTTTAGTCAATCGATTGCACAAATGCTGCTTAGTCTCGGTGTCGGTCTCAGTGTCAGTCACAGCGGCATTGCGTTTGATTTGGTGCAAGTCAAACAGCAAATTATCGAGCAATTATCACAAATACGCCTCGACCTGCAGTCGCAGCTGCCCGCCGAATCGAGCCTAAGGGATTATCACACCACCTTTACTGGGCTACTCATCCATGCTAATCATCAGGCACTATTGGTGCAAATTGGTGATAGTCCCCTTATCACCAGCCAATTTGTTGTCCGCCATCCTCACATTGATTATTTTACCAACTTACAAGTGTACGGGGATGATAGCAAGAATGAATACGTCAATGAGACGCATTTTATCACCCAAGACAATTGGCAATCCTTTTTAAGGGTTGAGCCCATTGATTTATCGCAAGTGGATTGCCTTGCACTGATGTCGGATGGCTGTGCGGACTTGGTATTTGAAGGCGCAAGTGTTACGCCCAAAATTTACCGCCCTTTTTTTGGCAACTTGCTGTTTAATTTAACCCAAAGTCAAAGCTCACAGCAGGGCAGCGCGATTATTGAACAGGCGCTTGGCAACCCTGCCACCTATCGATTAACCGGTGATGATAAATCCTTGGTGGTGTTATTAAAAAATCAACAGCATTATCAAAACCTTGAACCGATGGTTGAGATGCAAAATGAAACCCTAGCGAATGAATCCCTAGAAAATGACACTATAGCGACTGCACCAAACAACCCCACGGTTTGGCATACCGATGCTGTCAATCATAAAAACACCCGCGCCACTAGCACGCCAGATGATATAGCCTTTAATAACATAAGCTCCAGTAACATCAATAACATAGCGCCTAACCCAAATCCGCAAGCCAGTGGTGCAGATACTGCTCCTGCAACGCCAGCGGCTACAACGTCGCAGGTGTTGCCCCCTTCACAGTCCGTCAGTGACTCAACCAGACAGCGGCGTAATACCGCTATGATGGCTGGCGCAGCGATGCTCATTGGCACCGGTATATTAGGCTGGGTAAATAAAGATCGATTGCTGCCCACGCAAACTGTCAACAATGCCAATACGGCGGCATCGGTGGCAAGCACAACGCCCACCTCGGCTATAACGCCCCCACTGACCGCGCACGCACTGGGTGATTCCTATGCCATTGATTTGAGCAAAGTTGCAGCGGTTACCGATAGTGGCAATCCGAGCGATGATCCCATCTTAAAGGTAATAATAGCCAGTCCGCAAGGTCAGTCTCTCGATGTCATCGAGCAAAAATCCAAACAAACAAGCAGCGCTAAAACTAAAAACGACAATAAAAACGAAAACAAAAATAGGGTGAATCAGCCATTATTATCCGCCACTGTAACCACGGTGGTCGCTAATAAAAACCCATCGGCTGCAACGGTTGCCAGAATTGCCAGTGGCGCAGCGAGTACCGCTTTGCAAAACCAACATACCGAGACCGAGACTACTTTGACCGCCTCACAATTTAACAATCATGCTGTGAAACTTGCGGCTAAAGCAAGCTGTTTGCCAGTTACCGATACACATGATTTGACAAGTTTGGGTGTCACCATCCAGCCCACGATGAATTACTACAACTGCCAAATTAGCTTGCCTATCAAATCGATAACGAGCCAAATAGCTGGGTTAAGCAAAAAGACGGAAATCTTGGATAGTCTGACGCTCGACAAAGGGTTATCAGAAATTTTAACCGGCTCTAAAACCAATACCGCAGCCAGTGCGTCATCGGTTACGGGCTTGCCTGCTAGCACGGTCAGCGATTCTAGCGGCAATCAGCAAATACAGCTATACTATTTGGGTATTACTGAGCCAGTAGATCATATGAGTGCTACTGCTAGCACTGAGTTAGCCGCTTTACCCACCTCATCTGCCCATCTGAAGAGATAGTCCATGCCGTATTTAATTGCAAACAATCAGCGTATCACCATTGATTTGCCTATCTCTCATGAGATCGGTTCTGGCGGTATGGGCATTGTCTATCGTCTTGGTAATCTGTTAGGCACGGGCAATTTGGTGGCAAAAATCTTTAAAAATCCCACCGATCCCAAAAACCCCAGCGTTGCCAAACTACAAGCCATGATGGCGCACCCGCCTGAGCATATTTATGAAGTGATTAATGGGGTAGGGTATACCCAGTTTGCTTGGGTGAGACATCTGATTGTCGGTGAGCATGATGAGCTTATTGGCTACGCCATGCCAGAGCTGGACTTTGATAGGTCGTTATCGCTCAATCCTTTTATGTACCCCCGAGAGGCAGCAAAACTGACCGCGTATCAGCAGAGTCTCAATTATCGTGTGCAGCTGTGTGCCAATATTAGCGCCTTGATGGCGGACTTACATAGTCATGGGCATGCCTTTATTGATTTTAAAGAAGCCAATATGCGCCTGATGCCAGAGCCAAGGACAGGCATGGATGATGATTATAAAGGCTTTATCGTTGGGTTTATCGACTGTGATAGCTATCGTATTACTGCCAGTGATGGCAGCGTTTATCCCAGTCCTGTCATATCCCCTGAAATGACCAGTCCTGAATATCATGAACACAAAGATATTGGTTTATTGGATGAAAAACACGACCGTTTTGTACTGGCGATTGAGCTGTTTAAAATTTTAAACAATGGTATTCATCCGTTTTATTTTATCCCTGTGTCAGATCGATTAAAAAATGCTGCCCATCGCAACACCGACCAATTTATCAAAGAGCGGCTATATGCTTACGGCTTGCAGCCACAGCCAGAAATTGCACCGCTAAAAAACAGTATTCATGTGTGTTGGGATGACCAAACCCGTGCGCTGTTTGATAAAGCGTTTTTATCGACCCATGCAGCTGATCGCCCAAGCGCCGCCGAGTGGGAAAACCATCTGCGCGGATTGGTTCAACACCGCCAGTTTAAAGTGTGTGAAAATTATCCCAATGATGCTAGCCACATTCATTTTGTCGGTAAACCCTGTCATCGCTGTCTGTTTTTAACCGTACCCAATAACCCGTTAACCACGCCCGTCACACCTGTACCCGCAATCAGCGCTGCAGCGACAACCAGCGTCTGGCAAACCCCGCCTGCCCCTGCTTCTGTAGCGTCCACTGCTGCAAATCAGCCAAGTCATCAGCCAAGCGCGGCTTTGAGCGGTTTGATGGATGATGAAACATTGGCAAATAATCGTCGGCTTGAGCAATCACTCAATACGCAGGCTAACAGTCACAGGGGCATACCGAGCCAACCCATCAATGTAGTCAATGTAGGGGATGCAGTCGACGACGCCACCCAAACAGCGGCGACTCATTCAACAAATGCGATAACAGCACCCGCGCATCACACTGATACTCGAGATGCGACACCCACTACGCCACCGCATACCACTGCCACCGGTGAGGTAGCTGTCAAAAAGCCCTCTAAAGGGTGGCTGATAGCGATGATTGCTGGTCTAATTGCTGGTATAGTGGCAATCGGTGGCTATGGGGTATCAAGGTTAAAATCCGCCTCAACACCCACAACATCACAATCCGCCACTAGCAATCAGTCTGATAATACCAAAGCGGCAAGTAGCGATGACAATCCACAAAAAAAACCCAAAAGCCCAAATAGTTACACTGCCATCATCAAATCGCTGCCGACTGCAAAAGCCACTATGACGCAAGCGCTTAAAGCGCACAATGGCTTTTTTTCTTCCTCATCGCAAACTAGCGTAGCCAAGCTATACCAAGACACGCTCGGTATTAGCCCTGAGTTTTTTGATAACGTAGTCAAGGTGGGTGAGTTTGCCGAGCCATCGCTCAAACAGCTGCAAGAGCTCGGTTACAGCCAAGACATCAATGCAACAAAGCAATACTCGCTTGAAGCCTTTCGCAACGCGGATATGGGCTATTTTAAACAGCAGCCGATAAATAAAACACTTGCCAAACAACTCAATGAAGCGGCAAAAAGCTATTACTGGCGTAAAAAAGATCCAAAAGCCGCCGTTTATCTTCAAGCGCAAGCGGTCAAAAACAACCCCCATCAAGGCGAATATGTTGCCAATTTCGCTTATTATTTATTTAAAAATAACTATCCTTATAGCAAATCTTTTTTGCTTTATGCGCTACAAACGCCGCGTGATAGCAGCAAATACCCCAATACTTATATGATTGAATTGGCATCGGCAATGGCACTGCAAGCGGGTGATGACAAAGGCGCAGTGGGGTCGTTATTGGCGCAGTTTTATACCACGGACGATCAACAAAAACGTTGCCAAAACATGTTAAATTATCCGCAAACCTATCCAGAATTGGTACCCATCGCCGAGAAAGTATTAGCCATTATCGACCAGCAAAACAGTAGCGGCGCAAATCCCGTGCCCGCTGAGTGCTTGCCGCCCTACAACTGGGTGGTTGGATCGTCAAATTAGTTTATCAAATTAAAAATATGAAAATAGGGTAGTAAACATCTATGATTATTGTCTGCCAACAATGTGGTCAAAAATTACCAAAAACTGCGGTTATGTGCCCAAATTGTGGCAATCGTCAGTTTGCGCAACAATCTGATAATCCTACTCAGCCGCAGCAAGCAAATTCGTTTGTACAGTCAAGTGGCTATCATGCTTATGACAGTGCTCATAACGCGTCTCAGACCTCTCAGGTGAACCAGCCCGAACATTCTACTTGGCAAAGTTATACGCCAAATCCATCTGCAGGCAATTATCAACCGACCGATATGCCAGCTGTTCAGGCGAGTCAACCCATGCAGCATCCTGCTCAACCAATCTATGCCCAGCCTAACCCTAATTATGAACAGCCTAATTATGCACAGCCTGATATTGCTCAGGCGTCAAATCCACCCGCGCAACCCACTGACTACGCAAATCCTTATGTCGCTCCCACAGTGCAGCCACAGTACCCTAGCCAATACCCAACGCCCGCTACCAATCAGCTGCCTTCGACCGCGCTGCAGACTCGTAAGCCTGCTTATACCATGCTGTATGCAGGTTTTGTGCGCCGCGCATTGGCGTATCTATTTGATTTAGCTTTAGTGAGTTTATTATTGGGATTGGCTTATCAATTATTGTTGCCGCAGATTTTACCGCAGTTTGGTATTCGTGGGTTTACCGATCAAACGCTTGCCTTGATAGCGTATGGATTTTATTTGTTTTATATGACGTTATTGACCTGTCTAGGACGACAAGCTACGGTGGGCAAGGTGATTATGGGTATGTGGGTGTTTGGTATGCAGGGTCAACGGGTTAATTTTTTCCATGCGTTAATCCGCGAAACCTTAAAGCTTATCTTATTGCCGTTTGGTTTTTTGATGTGGTTTACCGCCCGTAAACAAACGCTGCATGATTTAATCGCACGCACCGTGGTGTTGTATGACCCCAATTAATTTTTAAACAGGGATAGCAATAAAAAAGTTAATCAATTTGGAAAACCCAATGCTAAACATAGTGAGTCGTACAAAAGCCAGCAAAAAACCCAACGCCAAATCGCAAACGTTGAGCGAAATCATAATTTTAGCGGTGGTATGGCTCCTGTTAATTGGCGCATTTTTACTGGCAGATTACGCCCATTCGACCAAACTGCAGCGTTATCAACTCGAATTGATGAGCTATACTAAAGGCATCGCCAAACCGCAACTACTCAGCAAATATTGTGGCGACAACGTTATTACTAATCTGTATGACAACCGTAATAACCCCAACTATGGCATGACTCAAGCCTGTGCCCAAGCCAGTCAGCCCACACAATTAATGAGTGAGGCGAAGCAACATTTTGTCAAAACCCAACAAGCTTTAGCGGCCGCATGGCAGGCCCAAGGCAAACAGCAACGCCAAACTGAGCTGGTTGAAAATGAAACTGAAGTGAATTTGGGTGGCGACAAACTCAGCAATCGACAAGACTGGCTACACCTTAACGCTAACGGGCAACTCGATAGTTTAAACAACCTAATGGCGCTTAAAACCGATAAATTATCCCCCGCCGACCAAGCCAATTTTGCAGTGTCATTGCTTGCGGTTGCCGATGGCAATCGACGTTTTGCCTACAATCGCCTGTTTAGCAATCAGCCTGCCATTGCCAAACTGTTAAATCAATCGGCAAACGATGTCGCCAGTATCTATGACGCCAATAACAACCAACAAAAAGCCCTGCAAGCGAACAATTTACTGCCGTTAATTGGCAAGCCCACCCATTTGGGGATGCTCACTCAGGTGTGTATTTGGTCGTGGGTGACGTGGGGCTTGCTATGGCTGTCGCGGCGTAAGCACTGGCTGGAAGTGTTACCTATAGCCATCACCGTGTGGGGATTGGTCATTGCGGGTGTTAGCCATACAGTGATATTGCCGATGATGGTGGGGGGCGTACTGTTTTGCGTTGGCGTGCTACTGAGTGTGTTAACGATTTTTTCACCCATGCGTCGGTTGATGGAAAAATTCCCCGACAACCGTGCCATGCTGTCATCTGCGTGGATTTATCCGTTGTTTGTAGGCTTTGCCACCTTTGGTTTGATGATTTTATTTGATTTAAGCACCCGCAGTTATCTGTCACTGCGTTATATTTTTCTCAATCATTTCAAAGATTTGTTTTGGTGTTTTGTGTTTATTAGCCTGGCTCGTCCGATTAGCAGTTTGGTTAGTTGGGGGCTTAAAACCCTTGTTGCCAATAACTTACTACACAGCAGTTGGGGCAACGTCAAATCGGCGATGACTAAAGCGCGCGTGTGGCTGCTTGCCTTTGCGGTGGGCTATTTGGGCTTGGCAGTGCTGATTCACAGTGACAGTGCGAAAGTCGCTGAACTGTCAAAAATTTGGCTGATGGTGTTTTTGGGTGTGTTTTTGGCGATTAACCAACGCGGATTAATTAATCATCTGTTCTTTCGCTCCAAAAAAATGACCCTGCTGCTTGCTTTTGCGGTGGTGTTGCCGTTTATCGCGCTGGGTATTGCCAATGAAAAAGGCACCATGCTGGTATTTTTGTTTTTGTTTACCTTTTTGGTGGGCGTGGCGCTATCCAACAAGATTTTCCAAATGGGCGGACGGGGTTATATTTTGGGCGTGTTGTCGAGTACCGCGATTTTGCTTTTGCTGATGATGGTATTGGTGAATTTAAGCGGGTTTGATGCGCGTACTGCCGAGCGGGTCAATGCGTGGGTCAATCCGTTTGTGGCGAGCAACGATCAGATGGCGATTTTGCATTGGTTTCGCGATAGTGTGCCGATGATAGGCTATGGGTTTGGCGATATTCCGTGGTGCGGTTATCATTTGTCGGGCTGTCAGGGCGTGCCGCTACAAATGCAAAGTGACTATACAATTACCTCGGTGATGGCAGTGGTGGGTATCGGGGCAAGTGTGGTGCTGATGATGGTGTATTTTGCGTGGCTTGCATTGATGGCACGTCAGCAGATGGCGTTTGCCAGTGAGCAGATGAAATCACGGCTGTTGTCGGGCGGTTATTTTTTGCTGGCGTGGGTGATTTTGCTGTGGGTGGTGATTACGGTGTTTCAGGCACTTGTCACCATTTCGGGGAATTTAGGAATTTTACCGCTCACGGGGGTGACGTTGCCTTTTTTAAGTTATGGCACCAGTAATTTATGGCTCAATAGTATTATGCTCAGTTTGGCGCTGTTTCAGCCAAAGTTGATGTTGGACGGCAATAAACCGTATGCTCAATAACTTATCCAATCGTAGAAACGTCAAATTTTAGTAAGGCTTGCAAAAATTAAAGGTTCAAAATGACCGAAAACCAAACCCCGAAAGACGAAAACAGTCAAGAAACTATGAACAGTGGCAAGTTAGAAACTGTCAACAACACAGGTTCTGACACGCTGTCACAGGACGAAAATGTCGCTGATTCAGTAGATGTTGAGCAAATCACCACGCCTGCCAATGCCTCCGACAATACGCAAGCAAGTGAAACAAAAAATACTAACAAAAAAATCAAAAACGACGGTAAAGTTGCCAGTTTTCGGGTTTCTCAAGCGCTTTACAAAACCATTTTGACCAACTTACAAGTGATTTTGGTGGTGTTTGTTGTCGGTCTTATCGGCTGGGTGGCGTGGTATCTCTCGCCCTTAACCGCCTCAAATACCACGTACAATGCAGCGGCGAATGAAAACGCCGTGTCACTTGTCGTCGATAACCTGGGTATGGCAGATGTGGTCAACCAAGCCAACAGCCAAAATACTAATAGCCAAAGTACAAACGCTAATCTATCAACTTCGGTCAACGCCACGCCTGCCAAAACGTGCGATTTAACTCAGCCAAAAAACCAAGCCCGTTTTACCGACAGTATCAACCGAGTCAATCAAAGCCTTAACACCTTGTTTCAACAAAAACGTCTAGCCAACCAATACCAACTGCAAACTGCCAGCCTTTGGCAACAAGCCTGTGAGCAACATATCAACGAAGATGCGTTAGCCTTTGCCTTAAAAACGCTTGCCAACCCTGAGCGATTGTTGCAACTACAATGGCGAGAACAACAGCCCAATCGCCGCAATCAAAACGACCCCAATGTCGCCCATATGCCAACCAATTGGCTTACCCAAACCAACCCTTGGTATGGGCTACCGGGCTGTGTGTACATCAAAACCGCCAAAACAGCGGACAATCAAACAGGCTATCTGTATGTCGATAATCGTAGCAATACCATGACTGACACAGGTGACGTTGATCCATTAACCCAGCTTTGTAACAACCCTAGATTGATTCCGGTGTCAGTCAAATCCTTGGTGGTTAAACCATTGACAGGGGCGGCGACTTTACCAAATGCTCAAGCGGCTGACCCCAACAATGCTTTTACTAAAACCAAAAACGATATTCAAAACCAAGCCAATGGCGTGCTGCAAACCCTACAAGACAAACCCACGCAAGATCCGAAAAAACGGATTGCCTCCACCAGCAAAACCGAGGTTGCTTTACCGACCAATCTAGGGTTGATGTATAGCGAATTGTCCAACATTCACGCCAGCCATTTTGACCGTCAGTTGTTGGACGCTTATCAAAGCTACCAACAAAAAAATGATCAACGCAGCTGGTGGCAAAAACTCACGGCACCGCCAATCAATAGTATCAATGTCGATGGCTCGGATATCAAAATCGGCTACAACATGGCGTTAACTCTGGATCCCGCCGTACAGACCAGCGCCCAGCAAGTAGCGGATTGTGTCACCAATAACCCCAATGGCGCGGACTGTAATAGCGTGCTATCGCCTGCGTTGCAAAACGTCGCCAATGGCATGTATGAGAACGCCTTGGTACGCAGTATCGGTATCGCAGTGATTGATGTCAAAACTCAAGGCGTGCTTGCCCTTGCTAGCGCTGACTCCAACTGCTACCGTGCCGATAATGGCGATACCACGATTAAGCCCACAGGTTGCCCGATACTGTGGAAAAAAGACTGGAGCAAGCAAAACCTCATGAACCATGCGTTATACCAAACCGTGTACCCAGGTTCGACCGTTAAAACCGTACAAGCATTGGCACTGGTACGCGCCAATCCGCGCTTTAAAAATACGCAAACCCCTGAAGCGCAATATCTCAAACAAGTGATAGCAAGCTCATCTACCGAAAAAGTGGCGAACTTTTTATATTGTCAACGCACGACCAGTGCAATGTCATTGCAACGTGACCGACAAGGCGTTTGCCCGGGTATGCCCGCCTTTAAAAAAGCCAGTGATGACATGGGCTGGAGTGTGAATTGCGCCGATAAAGGGGGAGTGAATTGCGGATTTAAAGATTTATTGTTTGGTAAAGCCTATAATAGCGACCCGATGCTACAAAGTCGCTATTTTTCAGGTGTCCTGCTCACCGATGGCAAGCAAGATTACACCACCAAACAATTACAATTTACCGAAAGCCAAGTGGCAAGCTGTGTCAAAGCCAATGGCGGACGTATGAATGGGGCGTGTCGTCAAGGGGGCGATGTGCTCAATGCCAGCATGAACCAAGTGTTTGGCGCAGGTAATGCCAAAACCTCGGTACTGGGTGTGTCGGATATGTTTGCCAATCTGCTGATTGCCGATAATGGCGCAACCCAGCGTCGTGGCGTGCATTTGATTGAAGATTTGTGGGGCGTCAATCAAATTCCGCTGCGTCCTAAAGCCTGGCGAGGCGATGCCCAAAGTCAAGAAACGTTGACCACAGCTACCAGCCAACTCGGCGCCATGCCTCTCAATATCAACCAATCTGACGCCCGTGGTGCGCTCAATTTATTATCAGGTACGCTGCTAGCAGGCACAGGTTTGGGCGGCGGCAACGGCACAGCTTTCACTGCCTGTAACCAAGCGATTGGTAGCTGTGCATGGACACAGGGCGTGATGGTGGGCAAAACAGGCACACCCGGCTTTAACTATCCAACCCGCCAAAACGGTCGCAGCTTTTATACCCCCAATGTCACCGTCAGTATGGTGGCAAATCTGTGTAACAATGCAGACATTCGCGCAGGCAAAGCTCAGCCATCGGTGGCGTGTTATGCTCGTCCGTATAAATGGTTTGTCTATGGGCTAAAAGATAAAAATGGCAAATGGGATAAAGCGGTAGCGGTATTGGTTGAACGTAACTGGACCAAAAATGGCTTGGTCGATGACCCTCGCGATGGCATTAACCGAGCAGTACAGGCAGGCATGATATTAGCTAAACAGATGTATCAAAGCTCAGCGATTAGCCATCCTGCCAGCGCCAAGCCACTGGCTGATTCAGTGGCTAGTCCAATGACTGATGCTACGCAAGCTGTTAAAAAAACGCAAACCCATCAATCAAAAAGTTAACCATTAAGAGTAAATTATGGCTTACATCACCACCAATCACCGTTTTATCATTGACGACAAACACCCAAGCGATGTGTTTGATGAAATGGAAAATTTCTTTAGCCTATACACCACCGCCATTGATGACTTACAACGGGTGAGCGTTCAGCTCTCCGTGCCGACGAGTTTTGATATCACTGCCAATAAGAAAATGGCAGAAAGCTACCGACAATTTACCCAATCGCTCAAATACACCATGCCTGATATTCATATTTTGCCGATTAAAACCCATACCCCCCAAACAGCAGATGACGACACAGCCAGCGAAGCAGATAATTCGGTCATTTTGCTGATTCAACGGCTTGACGGCTATGCGCTAGATGACGAAGACGAGAGCCCCAGTCTATATAGAAGTGTGTTAGGTCGACTCATCCCACGTTTTGCTGAAGAAAAATCCGAGGCGGGATTCTACCCTGAACGCGCCCCAATCACCTTGCCTGAGCCTATCGGGCAACCAGCACCTTCAGCCCCGATACCTGTATCACCGCAGCATCCAACCCAGCCTGTTTCGCCACAACCGCAGCCTGATCAAGCTTATCAAAGACCTGTGCAACAGGTTACGATGCCGACCCAGCAATCAACAATACCGCCTTCAACCCCCAACCCAGTGCCTGCAGTTGCGCCGATGCAGTCGCCGCTGGTCAATACCGAGCCTACACCACATAAGCCACAACCTACGAGGGTACAACCGCCATTGCAAACGGCAACAGCTGCGCCCAAGTCGATGGTAACTGTATTGCCAAACATCCAAAAATCCGCCAAGCCTTACCAAGATTTATTGACCGATGCGATTATGGCAGCGGCGAAACAATGGGTGGATAAATCCCAAGTCATTACTCAAATCATATTAAAATCCAATGATGGACTGACAACCGCGATGGTGGAACAGTTATTTAGCAGTTTTAATCATGCCCACGAATCCACCCATACCCCGCATGATGCCATTGATTTGGTGTCTTACGGCTATGAAGTATTAAAACCCAAGCTTGCTACAATTGGGGTAACCTTGTCCGACGAAGCGCAATTTGGGTTAAAAGCCAAAGTGCCAGCCACGCCAACGGATATCGCGCGTTTGCAAAAAGGTGAGGTGTTTAGCAATGAGATTAAACTGGGTGTTAAATTCATGACTCAGACTCAGACTCAGCCACAGGCACAGCCAAACTCAAATCATCATATCGCAGCAAGCCCGCCTGCTTTTAGTACTGCACCACGCCAAGCGCAAAGCAAACTGCCGCAGTTGAACCAAAATCTACAGCAGATTGTTTTGACCATAAAATCTGTGGATGGGCTAGGGGAGCGCCAACAAAAAGTACGCGAGTTTCCGATTGTGTTTGCCAGTCGCGAGGCACAAATCGCGCATGCCTTACGTCTATTTGCCGCCAATGACCTAAAGCTTGCCAGTGGCGTGTATTTTGCGATTGTCGAATCTCAAGGACAGCTGCTGATTGATGAGATTGACCCCAACATCAGCATTACCCGAAACGGTCAACTCGTCAAACAACATGATGTTTTGCTGCCCAATGATGTGCTAAGCATTAATCATGCGATAACTGTGCAGTTGTTGTTAACCCAATAAATGGGCGTAAAGTAAAACAGCATCGATAAAGTGGTTTTTTAGGATGATAGATTTAACATGATAGAGCATGGCATGAAACCCAGTAAGTTATATTTACCCCATGATAAGTCGTTTGTGGGTGGGCAGCTTATCGATTATTTGGCAGCGCATTTTTCTCATATTAGTTTAGCAAGCTGGCAACGACGATTTGACAGCGGTTTAATTAGCCTTGAGCGTGGTGAGCCACTTAAACAAGATTCGCCCTATTTGGCAGGGCAAACCATCTTGTACTATAGGCAGGTTGAAAATGAGCCCATCATTCCATTTGAGCCTAACATTCTTCATTTGGATGAACATTTACTGGTGGTCGATAAACCGCATTTTTTACCCGTTACGCCGTCAGGTCACTATGTCAGTCAAACCTTGCTCGCCAAATTAAGAAATCATCCAGACTTACAGCAGTTAGCCGTGAATGATATTTCACCCTTGCATCGGTTGGACAAAGACACAGCAGGCGTGATGTTACTATCGGTTAATCCAAGTAGCCGCGCTTGCTATCATGCGCTGTTTGCCGATAGACAAATACACAAAACTTATCACGCCATAGCACCGACTCGCAGCGATTTATGTTATCCCTTTCACATCCATTCCAGACTTGAGCGTGGCGAGCCGTTTTTTTTGACCAAGACTGCCCAAGGTGAGCCCAATGCGCATACTATGATTGAATTGATTGAAAATAACGGGGCGTTTAGCTTATATCGATTAACGCCTGTGACGGGCAAAAAACACCAGTTGCGGGTGCATATGGCAAGCTTAGGTATGCCGCTGTTAAATGATAATTTTTATCCCAGTGTCAAGCCCCAAGGCAGTAGCGATTTTACCAAGCCTTTGCAACTGTTGGCAAAATCCATCGCGTTTATTGACCCCATCACCCAGCAAGCAAGGCGTTTTGATAGTCAGCTAAGGCTGATAAAAAATTCTAAATGATTGATATATTTAAGTTTTTATCATTTCTTTAAGCTGTTCACTGGCAAGTTTGACATCTTTTTGCCCCAAAATTGCAGAAACGACTGCCACGCCGTCAATAGATGTGTCGGCAGCTTGCAGCGCTTTTTTTAAGGCGGGCAGGGTGGTGTGATTGATACCACCAATGGCGACAATCGGAATACTTACCGATTCTCGAATATCATTTAAGGTCTCAACGCTGACTGTTTTGGCATCTTGTTTGGTGGATGTGGCAAACATCGCGCCAACGCCCAAATAATCTGCGCCGTCTGCTTGCGCTTGGATGGCTTGCTGGGCAGTGCGCGCGGAAACTCCAATGATTTTATCTTTGCCTAAAAGTTGCCGAACCACACCACACGGCAAATCACTTTGACCGATATGCACCCCATCTGCCTCAATTGCTAGGGCGATATCGACACGGTCATTAATGAGTAATGGCACGTTATAGTGATGGCAAATCGCTTTGATACGCAGCGCGCGCTCATAGAACGCTTTGCTAGCAATCGCTTTTTCTCGAAGCTGCACCAATGTCACGCCGCCCAATATCGCTTGTTCAACGGCTTGTTCAAGCGTTTGCTGTTGCAGGCAATTGCGATCTGTGACCAAATATAGCCGATAATCAGCACGGTTATGCATCATGTTTGACTTCCCATATCATATTGAACATCAGTATTATTTTAGGCTGGCTTGGCTGTCAATAGCATGCCATTTGACCATTTTTTTACCCAATAACGGCAAGCAAAATGAAGGCAATTGGTACGCGCCAATCAGCGGTAAAAACATCGCACCCATAAACGGCGTGGTGATGGTATACGCCAATAACACATTGCGGCCACCGCACGCCAGCGCAGAGATAATGGCGTTTTCATAGCCAAAGCGGCGGTATAAAAAATAGGCAGAAAAGTAAAATACTAACGACAAGGCAGTGCCCAAACCAAATAAGCTTAACGCCTGCATGGGATTGGTGTCAAAGGTCTGTCTAAAGCCCGACATCAATCCAAGCGGAAACATCATCAGTAGAATAATGTTAAACTTGGCAATTTTTGGATAATAAGTATTGAGCGTATCACGGGGAATGTATTGCCGTGCCGCGACCGCCAAAATCATGGGGGCAATAATGTAAATCAACAACCGCTTAATATACAGGACAAAGTCTAAATGGGCGTCCTTGCTGCCAAGTAACCACAATATGACCAGCAAGCTCACCGGCATGACCAACGTGGCGGTGATGGTTTTTGCCATGGCTAGCAGCGCATCAAAACCAACCGCATTCACAATAGCGCCCGTGCCAAATAGCGGTGCGGTGGCTGACAGACCCGCGATAGCCAACAACAAATCACCACGCACACCCAATAAATAAGCAATCAAGGTCATAGCTAAGCTCATTAGCGCACTTTGGAATATAGCAAATCCCCAAACATATTGGGTCGTCATGCGTCTAATCAGCTGGGTTTGGTCAATGCCCAACAAGGTAAAAAACATCAAGAAAAATAAAATCTGCGGCAGCAGCCCAAGGACAAAATGCGACAAGTCAGGAAATATAAATCCAATCACACCAAACAATGGCATAAAAATCGTACTGTGACGGGCAATAAATCCAATCATGATAAATCCTTGGCGATTTTAATGATAAACAAACGATAAATAAATAATTGAGTGAGCATACTACTCATTATTGATTGATAAATGCAAATGGTTTTGCTGCTAATTGTCATTTCATCATTAAATTAATCACTGTGCCATATATCTCGTTTTTGACACCGATAGCTTTTATTTCGCATAATGTATATTATGTTAAATAAAATAATTCAAACTAAACGCTAATGCCACTCAAAGCTCACCGTGTCTGCTAACGGTCTTTCACAGCTTGCAATGCGTTATCAAGATTTTGATTGACTGTCTTTTCTATCAGCGGCAAAAAACTTTTAAATAAAAACCCAAGCTTTGCTTGCATATCAAATACCTTATCATCCACTGTTAACGTACCTGTCACACCGGCACGAGAAAAGTTGACGCGTATTTGCTCATCACTGCGCACTATATCGCAATGCATTTTATAGTCTTTTTCTGCTGAGACAATCCAGTCTTCGGTTATCTCAAAGGCTTGCGCTTTACTGATGCCATGCTCACGATGAATCACAAAATTACTCATACTTTTCTACTCTTTTTCTACGCTGTCTTGGGTTTTAGCTATCTATTTTTAGTGGTCTGCGTTCGCTGAATTTAGGTTAGCCCTTCAAAACACGTGCGGGTCACGATAGCGATAATCTCATCATCATCATACAGCTGCGACGAGCGTAAAAACCCCAGTACAGGGTCGCAAGCTCTGGCATATAAGGTGTATAAAATTGCCAGTCCTGGTATGTTGCTTTGCAACCTGCCCTCTGCTTGCGCTTGCTCAATCCATTCACCGATGCTATCTGACAACATGACCAAGTTGTTGGTGTAATCGTCATTGGCAATTAGCAGCTCGCGCAGCTGGGAGTTCTCACTCGGCAGATTTGGCATTTTTTGCGCTAGTTTTAGTCGCATCGCCCACTGTGTCAGCGCTTTGAGCTTATCGATGGCGGTTTGGTCGGTCGCGTTTAGCTGATTGATGATCTCAAGCGCTTTGTGCATGATATCAACCAGTGCCGCCATGCCTAGCGCTTCTTTACTGGGAAAATGTCGATACAAAGACGCCTTGGCAATGCCCACCGTATCAGCAATCTCATCGACGGTCATCGCATCATAGCCTTTAGTGGCTAACAAATGGTTGACTGTTTCAATAATCAGCGACTCACGCTCTAGCATCATTCGCTGTTTAAACGTTAACTTTTTCATCACAAGTTTCTAATGTTTTTCAGGTTTCTAATATTTATGAGGTTAAAAATTAGCTAATATTATACTACAAATTTTTTTATGATACTTATTATTTGATTATATACCAATAATTATATTTTTATACTAAATAGTATAAAACCTATTGCCAACCATCCGCTACTCTTTTATAGTATGTTGTAAGCCGTTTTCAAAATTTTGTATTAAGTTGTTATATTGAGTCGCTATGATGCCTGCCCCCAATTCCTCAAAGCCTTTATCAATCGTCATTACAGGTGCAACCTCAGGCATCGGTTTACAGTTGGCGATGGATTATCTAAGCCAAGGGCATGAGGTGTATACGGTGGGGCGAAACAGGGATGTTTTGTACACGTTGGCAGCGATGGGCGCAAAAACGATTCAGCTTGACTTGACCGAGTATGATGCCGTGATGCAAGCTTTTAGCGACATTAAAACGCTGGATTTATTCATCGCGGCGGCGGGTATTTGCGAATACATCGACATGCCAAACTTTGATTCGCGGTCTATCATGAGGGTAATGAACGCAAATTATGGCTCGTTAGTGCATGCCATCGAAGCGCTACTACCCGCCCTCAAGGCAACTAAAGGTAAAATTGTCACCGTTGGCTCGGCTTCAGCTTTGTTGCCCTTTGTGCGTGCAGAGGGGTATGGTAGCTCAAAAGCGGCAATCCATTATCTGAGCAAAACCTTGCAAATGAGCCTGCAACCGTATGGGGTCAAAGTGGCTTTGGTAGTACCGGGCTTTGTCAAAACGCCGATGACGCTGCAGAACGACTTTCCAATGCCTTTTTTGCAAACCGTACAGCAAGCCAGCCAAGCCATTCAACAAGGCATTGCCAATGATGATAATGTCATTGAATTCCCGCAGACATTGGTACAGCCCTTAAAGCTGTTGGCGCAGTTACCTGATGCGGTATGGCATTTTGTGGGCTCAAAACTTTCTCATACAACTTAATCATTTGACTTGTTAATCATTTGACTTGGCTTTAAAGGTATATCCGCACATGGCAGTGTTTACAAAAAAATCCCCGCGCTCCAATCACACAGTCCCCAAGCCTGTGGTGGCTAATCCTATAGTAGCCAAGCCTACTAAGGCAAATATTACCCCACCAAAAATTGCCATTATTGGCAGTGGTGTATCAGGGCTAACGTGTGCGTATTATCTCAAAGACAGTCATGCAGTGACGGTATTTGAAAGCAATGATTATCTGGGCGGGCATGTCAATACGCTGGATGTCAGCGTTACCGAGCGCTCAGCTTTTGACAATCCTTTTTTTAACAGCCCGTTTAGACCATCAACCGAAAAAGTCGCCATCGATACAGGGTTTATTGTATTTAATGCGCGTACTTACCCCAATTTTATTCGCCTACTGGATGAACTCAATGTGCCATTTCAAAAAGCTGAAATGAGTTTTTCGGTTAAAAACACGTATATTAATTTTGAATACAATGGTCACACGTTAAACAGTCTGTTTTCTCAGCGTCGCCATGTGCTAAGCCCTCGATTTTGGCAATTTGTTCAGCAGATTTTACGCTTTAATCGCGAGACCAAATCGCTATTAGCGAATTTTCGCCAAGCAGATAAAATGCAGCAAGCAGCTTTAAGCCAGCAAACACTTGGGGATTATTTAGACAGTCATGACTATGGCGAGTTGTTTAAAACCAACTACTTGGTGCCGATGGTGTCTGCGATATGGTCGATGGGAATGGACGACGCCAAGCGTTTTCCCCTACTCTTTTTTGCCCAGTTTTTTGATAATCATGGTCTGCTAGATGTGGTCAATCGCCCACAGTGGTTTACCTTGGTGGGCGGCTCAAAGCAATATGTCAATGCCTTAATTACTCGGCTTGCTGCAGCAGGTACAACCCTGTATATCAATACCCCAGTGCAATCGGTCACGCGTGGCAAGGATGGCGTTAGCATTGAATTTATTCATCAAGGTAAGCGTCAAACCCAAGTGTTTGATGACGTTGTATTTGCTTGCCATGCCGATGTAGCAAGACGTCTACTAGCCGATATCACTGAGACAGAATCGGCTATTTTAGGGGCTTTTGAGTATACAGATAACGAAGCGGTTTTGCATACTGACACCCAAGTTCTACCCAAAAAACCGCTGGCTTGGGCAAGTTGGAATTACGCGATAGATAAACCCACCGCGCGCGTGGCTGACCAAAAACCCATATTGACGTATCACATGAATATCCTTGAGCGATTGACGGCAAAACATAACTATTTGGTGACGCTTAATACGCCGATTAATGAGGCGCATGTCATCAAACGTGTGGATTATCGCCACCCTGTGTATGACAACAAAATGACCGATGCCCAAAAACGCTGGCATGAAATTTCAGCGAAGCAGCATACCCATTTTTGTGGTGCTTATTGGTTTAATGGGTTTCATGAAGATGGGGTGAAAAGTGGCTTGCGGGTATGCCAAAGTTTGGGGGTAGATATCGACATTTTGCTCACTACCAATACCACAGCTGCCTCAACCGCTGCTCAAATAAAACGGCTGTCTAAGCCCAGCAAACCGTCGGCAAAATTTACCGTATCAAAGTTACCGAGCCACGCTGATAAAAAACGCTCGGTGCTGCAGCGACGGCAAGTAACCGCCACGACCAACCATGCGTTTTGCCAAAACCTAGCGCATGATGGTTTGTGCAACACCCATCAAAGGTAAATCATCATGACATTTGGCCATCAAATCCTGCAAGGTGTGACTTGGCATGCCAGACAAATCCCTACCAATCATGAATTTCATTACCCCTATCGGTTTTGGGCAGTCAATTTAACCCAGCTAGCGGACAATCCATTACCTAAGGTCAATATAGGCGCCAGTCATGTGCCAACATGGTTGCCCAAATCGCTGCAACAATCATTAACGATTCCTCTGCTATCGCAGCATCATTGGGCGCTTTATCAATTCCATCAAGCAGATTATTTTGCTGTCAATCGATTAGACCCCTCTTTGGATAACCGTCTAACCGCTTCAGTAGGACAACCTGCGCTATCGGCTAGTTTATTGGTCAAAGCCCAACAAATTTGGCAGCAATTGACTGGCAGTCAGCCGACTGGCGAGGTGGTGGCTTTGGTCGTGTTACGTAATATGGGTTGGTATTTTAGCCCTGTCAATTTTTATATTGGCTTTGATGAGAACCACCAGCCAAGCCATTTTTTGGCAGAAGTCTCTAACACCCCTTGGAACAAACGCCATTACTATGGTTTTTTACTCACAGGTGAGAAGACCTTGTACCAACATGACAAAGGTTTTCATGTATCGCCTTTTAATCCCATCAATCAGCAATATCATTGGCGTATTGAGATTCACCCTAAACGCTACGCATCGGCAAATGACAACCCCGAGCAAAATGGCTTTGATGTTGTGATTGATATTGGGCTGACAGATAGCCGCGGCAAAGTGTTTAATGCAGGCGTGAGTCTTAAAGGCGTTCAATTGGACGAGGCTTCGGTGATAACGGCAATTAAGCGCCGACCTTGGATGAGTGCCACATCGCTACTGCGAATTTACTGGCAGGCTTTTAAATTATACGTGCTAAAACGTGTGCCTTATCAAGCTTATAACCAACGTTTACCCCAATAGTTAACTGAAATTTTTTATGGGAATTGACTATGACACCGTCTTCTTTAGAGGCTAAAAACACTGCAACCTCTCAGCCGTCAAATCACCTATCAAAAGGTAAGGAGACCTTGGTTAAACGCCGTCAATCCGATTTAGCCAAGCGGCGCTCGTTTACCGATTACCTACCCTACCCAATTGTTGACCATCTGCTCACGCCCGTTCAACACAGTGCGGCAAAAGCAGCGCGGCAAATAATATTTTTATTGCTATCAAAGCTCAAACAGGGTCATCTAACCGTGATTGAAACCTTCCATCAGTCTGACCCTATAGCAACTAAGGCAGCGACTAAGGCAGCGACTCACAAAACCTTCGGTGTTAGGGTGATGAATACTGAGCCTGTAACACTGTCGCCAGTGAGCGATACACAACGAACGCTAGGGGAACAAATTGGCAATCATCCTTTGGCAGTGACACTCACCATCCATTCACCGCAGGTGTATCAACACCTATTAACAGGCGGTTCGATTGCTTTTGCTGATGATTATATTGATGGTTTGTGGCAAGCCGATGATTTAACAGCATTTTTACGCTTGATTGCCCGCAATTTGACCCTCATCAATACCATCGAAGCCAAATTTGCCAATGTGACCAAACGCTGGGAACACCGCCAACACCGCAATCGGCATAATGATAAACGCAACGCCAAATCCAATATTTTAGCCCATTATGATATTGGCAATGCGATGTATGCATTATTTTTGGATGAGCGCATGATGTATTCATCGGCAATCTATCCGACACCCTTATCAAGCTTGGCGGCCGCACAAACCCACAAGTTGGCAAAAATTTGTGAATTAGCTGAGTTAACAGCTGACGACCATGTCATTGAAATCGGCACGGGCTGGGGTGGGTTTGCTATTTATGCCGCCACCCAATATGGCTGCCGTGTCACCACCACAACTATCTCAGACGCGCAGTATGAAGAAGCCAAACGCCGCATTGCCGCTGCCAATCTAACCGATAAAATCACTCTGCTAAAGCAAGACTATCGTGAGCTTACCGGCAAGTATGACAAGCTGGTCAGTATTGAGATGATTGAAGCGGTGGGTCATGAATATTTGCCAGATTTTTTTGCCCAGTGTAATCGACTGCTCAAAGATAATGGGCTGATGATATTACAAGCGATTACCTTCAATGATCGGGGTTATCAAAAATATTTGCATGGTGTGGATTTTATCCAGACCCATGTTTTCCCAGGCGGCTGTTTATTGTCTAACAGTGAAATTCTCAGCCAAGCGCGTGACCATACGGATATGCAAGTAACGTCATTGGTTGATTATGGCTATGATTATGCCCGTACCTTGATTGATTGGCGCTATAATTTTATGCAGGCGCTACCCCAGCTCAAGGCACTTGGCTATGACGATGCGTTTATGCGTTTGTGGCATTTTTATTTTGCGTACTGTGAAGCAGGATTTTTGGAAAAAACCATTGGCGTGGTGCAAGTACGCCTTGAAAAATCCCATTACCGTTAACCCAATTTGCGCGGTAACGGGTTCATGATAATTAATAACAGGACACAAGGATTTAGCAATGGCACCATTAAACTATCTGTGGGTATATCTAATCGCCGTCATGGTATTTTTGGGTATTGATGCCGTATGGCTTAAAACCATGACCCAACGCTTTTATGCACCGCGCATTGGACATTTACTCAGTGAATCACCCAATATGACGGCAGCAGGCGTGTTTTATCTATTTTATGTTTTTGCGCTTTGTGTGGTGGTCATCTACCCGCAGCTAAAAGCTCAGGCATCATTGGCAGTATTGGCAGGATATGGGGTGGTCATTGGGCTGATGGCATATGGGACGTATGATTTTACAAGCTTAGCATTACTTAAAGGTTATGATAAAACTGCCGCACTGGTTGATTTTATTTGGGGCGGCTTGGTCACAGGACTAACTTGCGTGATTGTGGGCGTCATCTACAAAAACTGGTTGGTAGATTAGCCTTACGCTAGGTACGCAACTAAAGCCTTAATACAGGGCTAAGGTACAACTTCAAAGGAAATTTTTAAGGCAGAATTTCTTTGCCATCCCAAGCCCAAATTTTCCCCGAATCTTTGGGGGTGAGCTGATGCAAAACCTTAAGTAAACTTTGTGCTGAGAACGCTGGGCTAAATAATTTGCCTTCTGCCACATTTTTTTGAAAGGGTCTGGATAACTCACTGTCTACCGTGCCGGGGTGCAAAGCAACAATAATCGCGTTGGGGTTTTTTCGTTGTAGTTCGATGCTTAAATTTTTCATGCCCATATGTAAACTTGCTTTTGCCATGCGGTAGCCATACCACCCGCCCAAGCGATTATCCGAAATACTCCCTACCCGTGCCGACAATACGGCAAATAGCGATTGCGAGGATTTGTTTAAAGCGGGCAAGGCGTATTTGGCAATCATCATCGGTAATACCGCATTGACATGAAAATATTGATGCAGCTGGTCGGCTGTGATATCACGCAACGATTTTTCAGGCGCGATGGGTTGAGCCTCGAGTTTAGAGTCATGTAATAACCCAATCGTCACAATGACACTGTCCAACGCTTGAGTGCTGCTTATCGCTTGGATAAGCGCGGCGATAGCCAGCTCATCATCAAAATCAAGCTGATGAGGGACGATATGGGGGTGGCTAAATGCAGTGGGTTTCCTGGCAATGGCATGAATGGTGGCATTTAGATAGGCGATAGCCAAACAATCACAAAATGCCTTTCCAATCGCGCCAGAAGCACCAAATATGGCGATATGTTGCATACGCTACTCGCTTTTTAGTAATTCAATCATCGCTTTTGCCAGTTTTTGACCGCTTAAGTAGGCAGACTCAACATCACCCTTAAGTAGCCAGTCCCCACAAACACCGATGTTTTGCTCGCTATCTAGTAGATAGCCTAACTGGTGGTGACCTGATTGGGGGTTAACCGCTTCGCGTGTGGCATAGCGCCAGTGGTGTATGTCTTTGTGTACTGCAGTCGATAAATCGATACCCAATACTTGACTCGCCGCTTGTGTCAAATGGTTGATACAGACAGTTTTATCTTCCTCAATATGTCTATTGGTCCATGCTGGGGTACTATGAATCACAAGGCTATAACCGCGTTCGCGATGGGGTTTTGCACTATTGACGATAATTTTACCGATATCCTCACTCTCGATTTTGGCATAATCATAGTCTAAAACCAGCGGTGTATCAAATCCCAGCATCAGCACACTACAGGGCATAAGCGCATATTTATTCAACACTTTGGTATGTAGCGATGTTTGAGCAAAGCTTTTTGCTTGTTCTACAGGCATCGCCGAAATAATCCAATCAAACTGACCCAATGTTTCACCCTTGTCACTTAACAACTCCCAACTATTAAAAATCGGATGATGGTCAATGATAGAGGCTACTCTGGTATTGCGCTGCACAGTTAAGCCACGGGCGAGATGTTTACCAATGGCATTCATGGCGGGTATGCCGACATAGTAGTCAGAGACTTTGGGCACGGAGTGTGGTTTGGTAGATACAGTAGATACAAAGGAATTATCGGGGGTAGCTTGGTTAACTGCCCATACTGCAATCACCCCTTCAGTGAGTAATTGATTGACAAAACCTTGAAAATCGTCGTCACTGGCAGTAAACGCGGCAACACCATGATCAAAATAAAATGGTTCGGCACGGCGCGTTGCTAGTCGCCCACCGATGCCACGGGATTTTTCAAAAATCACTACGTCGTGCCCTGCTTGTTGCAATGCTTTACCACAAGTTAACCCTGCCAATCCTGCACCGATAATGGCAATCCGTTTCATAGTTTTACCCGCTCTATACGATTTTTGAAGGTTAAAAAAATAGCGATGAATCGTATCACCGCTATGCCATCAGACCAATAAATTGTTGGCTACTATAGCTAAAGATAACTATGCTTAAAGACAACAGTTTATGGCCGATAACTTATCTTTTTGGCAATATGACACGGTCAATCACATGTACCACACCATTGCTCGCTTTGATATCGGTGGTCACAATGTTGGCAACACGTCCATTGGGGTCTTGTAATTTACCATTTGAAGTCACCATGACGTTTTGACCTTGTAAGGTTTTAACCATCCCTGGCTTAACATCTTTTGCCATCACTGTGGCCGGCAGCACATGATAAGTTAACACAGATTGCAATAACGGTTTGTTTGCAAACAATTGCGCTTTGGTCATTCCAAGCTCAGCCAGTAGATTGGCAAAGGCAGCGTTGGTCGGCGCAAATACGGTGATGTTTTTAGTGGTCGCGACGGTGTCGGCTAGACCTGCGGCTACCACCGCTTCAACTAATATTGAAAAATCTGGATTTGATTTTGCTACATCAACAATGTTAGCCGCGTGCATCGGTGCATGAGCGGTATGGGTTGGCGTCGTGGCACAACCGGCTAATAACGTGGTAGAAATCGCCGCTGCTAGGAAGGCTTGTTTTAACATACTTAATTTCCTTACTTAATTATGATTGTTGGATAAAATACAGGTCAGCTTTTTAAGCTAAATTAACTTTAACTGATAACATTAGAATTTTCAATATATTTTTATACTAAAAAGTATAAAAAATACCACTTATTTTAATATATACTGTTGGGTAAAATTCATTAACAACAAAAGCGACAATTACTGCATAAATGTCACAGTAATTGGATTATTTTCCGCTACAATTTATTTCTTCATTTTGGGCAACGCATAAGGGCAAAATTATGTACGTTAATTCAAGTACGCAATCACCAACCGTAGCAGTGATTGGCGGTGGTTCAGCAGGTTCTACGATTGCTATACGGCTGGCAATGGCGGGCATCCATGTGCATCTGATTGAAAAAAATGCCAGCCTTATCAACGCCCCGCCCATGTGTCATCTGCATGCAGGTGGCAATTTGTACCGCGAAATCAGTGATGAAGACTGCCGCATGTTGATGCGCCAATGTATTGATATTGCCAAGTTATATCCAGAGAGTATTGATGTGCGCCCCACCCTCATCACGGTGCCAAAACGCGATAACAGCACCGCCACTGACTTACTGCCACGTCTTGATATGTTAACGACTTACTATCAATCATTGGTTGATGCTGACCCTAGCAACCAAGTGTTGGGCAAAGTTCAAGATTATTACCGAGTGTATGACAAGCCGCAAATTCAACAACTGGTTCAATTAGCAGCTAAAGACATTCCGACCACCACCGATGAGTGGGTTGTGGCGGCTCTTAAAGTAATGGATTTGGAAAAACTGCAATACCCCATCATTGCGGTGCAAGAATTTGGCTGGAACATTTTTAGACTCTCTGCCAGTGCTTTTTTACAATTGCAGCGCCTACAGCGCGCGCAGGTACATTTAAATGCCCAAGTTAATGATTTAAAACGTCATAGGGATGGCTGGCAAGTGTCTTTTACCGATGAGCATGGCGAGCTGCAGCATATCTATGCTGATTTTGTGGTTAATGCTTGCGGGTTTAGAACCGGTATTATTGATGACAAGGCAGGCGTGCATATCAAACGCATGGTAGAATTTAAAGCTTCTTATATCAGTGAATGGCGTGATTATAAGGGGCGTTTGCCTGAGATTATTTTTCACGGTGAACGTGGCACGCCCAATGGCATGGCGCAGTTTACCCCTTATCCTGACGGGTTTTTTCAGCTACATGGAATGACCGAAAACATCACCTTATTCAATGATGGTTTGACCAAAGCCACACAAGAAAGCAGCCAACCGCCTATTAATCCACGATATCTAAATTATATTGAAAACGGCTGGGAGCCAAACGCACTAAAACAGCGCACCCAAAACGCCATAGATTATGTCAGTGAATTTGTGCCAAGTTTTCGAACAGCCCAAGTGGGAGATAATGCGTTATATGGTGGGCAGCAAGTACCAAGTGATGATATTACCGTACGCGTCGCAGATTTGCAGGTGTTTGCCAAGCTGCGTTATGCGGTGGCAGAAAATGTGAAAGCCAATTCTACCCTAGATGTGGCGGATAAAGTCATGGATGCGCTAGTTGATGCCAATTTAATAGAAAAATCTGCTTGCAAGCGTCCCAACTGGCACAAAATTGATGTCAATGAAGTCAATATAATCGCACGCGATATTGCCAAAGCCCGGCATTACCCGTTACCGATGGCAAAGGTCAATCAGCGCTTACTGGTTTGATGGATTGCTTGATAAAAAAGGTAGAAAAAATTCTACCTTTTTTACTTTCTTTTTTACTTTGCTTTTTAATTTATTGTGATTAAGTAACAGTCTAAGCAAATAACCCTTGGGCATATTGATCGCGGATGACTTTTTTATCAATTTTACCCACGCTGGTTTTTGGCAATTCAGTGATAAATTTCACATCCTGTGGAATACCGTATTTTGGCAAATGACCGCGCTCATACGCTTGCTGCGCAATTGCGATGATGTCTTCAGCTTTGGTGTCTTGATGATCAGGTTTGAGCACAATTAATGCCATCGGACGCTCACCCCAACGCGCATCAGGAATCGCAATCACAGCAATGTCGGCAACGCTTGGGTGTAATGACATGATGGTTTCTATTTCAAGCGAAGAGATCCATTCGCCCCCCGATTTGATGACATCTTTTAGCCGGTCGGTGATTTTGACATTGCCTTTTGCGTCCATCCAACCGATGTCCTGGGTGTGCAGATAACCGCCCTCCCACAGCTCGTCGCCTGCGTCCTGATTTTTGTAATAACTTTGCGTCAACCAAGGTGAACGCACCACGATTTCGCCTGTGGATGTGCCATCGTTTGGCATACGTTTGCCGTTATGCCAAATTTGCAAATCGACCAATGGCACCGGCGAGCCTGACAAGCAGCGATGCTCAATTTGTTGCTCTTCGCTCATGTGTTGGAATGTTTCATCAAAGCTGACAATGCTGATAATTGGACAAGTCTCTGACATGCCATAACCCGTAGACACTTCGATGCCGCTGGCTACAGCCATTTTGGCAAGTCCTTGATTGAGTTTAGAGCCACCGACGACCATTTTTAAGCCGTTGAATTTTTCTTGGCGTTTGTTGATTTCACCCAGTAGCATTTGCAAAATCGTTGGCACGCCATGGGTGGTGGTAACATTGTGTTTTTTTACCAAGTCAACCATGGTGGAAGGCACATAGCGACCTGGATAAATTTGCTCTAGCCCTAGCATGGTTGCGACAAATGGAAACCCCCAAGCATGCACATGAAACATAGGTGTCATTGGCATATAGACATCTGAATAGCGCACCCCTTGACCTTCGACATTCAGCGCACAGCCAATTGCGACGACGAGCGTATGCATCACGATTTGACGATGGCTAAAAAATACGCCTTTGGGATTGCCTGTTGTACCGCTGGTATAGAAGGTTGTGGCAATGGTGTTTTCATCAAAATCTTCAAACTCGTACTCATCGCTGGCTTGTGCGAGCATGGCTTCGTATTCGCCTTGGGCATATGGGGGCATTGGCGTGTTGTTATCATCCAACCAAATCACATGCTCGACCGATGGCGCATCTTGGGTATGGCTTTTGATCATCGGTGAAAATTCTGAATTTAACAGTAGCGCTTTTGGTTTGGCATGATTGATGGTGTATAGCACTTTGTCTTCTGACAAACGCACATTGACGGTTTGCAAGATATAGCCACACATCGGAATGGCAAAATAACATTCCAAGTAACGGTGTGTATCCCAATCCATGACTGCAACCACATCGCCTTTTTGTAGGTTTAAGCCTTTTAAGACATTGGCTAAGCGATTGACACGTTTGAAAAACTCATGATAGGTGTAGCTGGTTTTGTCGGCGTAATGGATTTTTTTGTTGCCAGAGACCACTTTGGCGCGAGACAATAAATTTTTGATAAGCAAGGGAAAACCATAAGCTTGGTCGGCTTGTAGGTAGTTTTCGTGTTGATTTAAAATAGCTGTCATAGAACATTCCTTTGTTGTGGTATAACCAACGAGTCAATCAAATATTGCTCGTCTAACTTTGCTGTGAGTACTTCCTTGTGAGTATTGACTATATACGAGCGGTAAAGCCAATACAACCAAAAATATGAAACTTTCCAGTTCAATATGTTTCATATTTTTACGCTTTTTTTACACTTTGGTGAAAAAAATTTTATTATGGGGTTTTGATAGACTGCCTTTGCTATAATGCGCGTTACATCTCCCCACTGAACGAAAAAATATGACCCAGCATTTTTGTTTGCCTAGCGATATCAGCCCCGAACAATTTTTGAGCGAATACTGGCAAAAAAAACCACTACTAATCAAACAGGGCTTGCCGCAATTGGTTGGTATGTTTGAGCCAGATGATATCATCGGGCTTGCCCAAGATGAAGACGCCACTGCCCGACTCATCAGCGAAAATAACCAGCAATGGTCACTTAAAACCAGTCCTCTTACCGCCAAAGATTTTCAAAAACTGCCAAAACATTGGACGGTGCTGGTGCAAAATATGGAACAATGGTCGCCAGCGCTTGGCAACCTATGGCATGCGTTTGATTTTATTCCACAGTGGCAACGTGATGACATCATGGTGTCGTATGCGCCCTCAGGTGGCAGCGTTGGCAAGCATTATGACAATTACGATGTCTTTTTGGCACAAGGGTACGGCAAACGCCATTGGCAATTGGGCAAGTATTGCGACCAAACCACCCAATTTGAAGCAGGTCAACCGATTCGTTTGATGAATGAGATGGGCGAGCTGATATTTGATGAGGTGCTTGAGCCGGGTGATGTGCTGTATGTACCGACCAATCTATCCCACTACGGGGTCGCCGTTGAGGATTGTTTAACTTTCTCGTTTGGCTTTAGACGACCTATCCCATTACAACTGCTAGATAGTTTGGCGGATGTGGCTACCCATTTTGATGATTTAGCTATTCCCCTCAAAATCAACCAACCCCCCGCAGTTGCAGGCGAGCTGTCAATAGCCAGCATTCAAGATATCAAAGCGCAGATGATTGCGCTGCTAAACTCTGAACTTGGCGATGAAATAATCACTCAAGCGATTAGCGAAACGGTAAGCAAGCGTCAATATGAGCTGATGCTACCTGACGCGTATGCCGATATTGATGAGATACAAAGCGCCTTGGCAGCGGGTGCAGTCATCAGGCAAGACATGTCTAGCCGTATTATCTTTACCCAAACCCAAGCGGACTCACAAACTCAAGCAAAAATTTATGTCAATGGCTGTGCCATCGACGCAGACGATATACCCGCTAATGCGCAATCACTCCTCATTCGGCTTGCCAATGGCGAATCCGTCGATGAACAAATTTTGCAAGCAGCTGATGTCGAAACTGATATAATTTGTGATTGGATAGAAAATGGCTGGGTAGTGATTGATTACCCTGAAGAAATCATTGGATAACGAAAAAATATTATGAGCTATTATTTTGGGTTTACCCCTTCCGCAGAATTGAGCGCTACCATTGATAAGGCGTATGAGCTGATTGGTAGCAAAAGCAGCGAACGTTATGATGTTTATCGCGATAAAATCACCCAGTTGACCAGTAAAGAGCTGATGGATGCGCTACTGATTAAATTAATCGAATCGCTACCCGATGATTCAGAACGAAAAGCGCATTTGATTAAAACCGCAGCAACCATTGAAGCAACTAGCGATAAACTCATTAACACACTATTAAGCCCTACAAAAAATGAAGATGTGTTACCTAGCTTCGATTTTTTTGACCAAAAAGTGTTAAAAAATACCCAATCGGGTGAACGTCGTATCTCAGTGCCACTCACTGACGAGCTGGCAAAGAGTTTACTGACTACCATAGAAAACGTCCAAGCAGGTAAAGGGCTTGAAGAGCAGCAAAATTTGATTCGCTTATTTAGCGAGCTAACCAAAGCCTGTTTGCAGCATTTTTTGGTTGATTTTACCAAAACACTCAATTTAAATATGCTCAAACGCGCGGCGATTCCAGTGACCGATGGCATCATCGTCAAAGTCATTGATATCGCGCTACGCCGTTTAATCCCACAAATGCCACAAGAATCGCTTGAACGTTTTACCAAACATTACCAAGCGTTAATATTTAACAATTAGGTATTGCTAACCGTTATTATTCAATTGGCTAAAACTGCGTTACAATAGCCCACTTATTTTTTTAAATTAATAGGTCCACCATGAATCAACTTAGCAATCAGCAAATCGAAGAAGCGCTACGCAATTCTGAATGTCTCATCAGTAGCTTTGAAGTGAGTAGTGCTTACGAGCGTTTGGCAGCCAGTGTCAACCTGCACTATGCAGGTCAAAATCCCATTGTGATGGTGGTGATGAATGGCGGGTTGATTCCAGCAGGTCAACTGCTTACCCAGTTTACTTTTTATCATCGTATGTACTATATCCATGCTACCCGCTATCGCAACAACCAAGGCACCAATGAACTTGAATGGAAATTCAAACCTGAAATTGATTTGGCGGGCGAAGATATTTTATTGATTGATGATATTTTTGATGAAGGCATTACCCTAAAAGCGGTGGTGGACGAGCTGGCAAAAGAAAATCCAAAATCTATCCGCACCTGTGTGCTACTCAATAAACTCCATGACCGAAAAGTACAAGAGTTTAAAGTCGATTTTGTGGGTCTAGATGTGGCAGATCGCTATGTGTATGGCTGCGGTATGGACTATCACGGGTATCTACGCCATATGCCAGGGATTTATGCATTAAAAAATGTGTAAAACTGCTTGTCATAAATAAAAAGGTATCGCTTGATACCTTTTTTTATGGCGTATTTTTTAGAAGATATCTTTTTATGATGTCTGTTTTTATGACCTATCTTTTATGGTGTGTTGTTGAGATGATCAAATTGTAATTGTAAGCCAGTTTGTCGCACCGCTTTTTGCGTCACCGCTAACTCAAAATTCTCTTTAGCGCTATATATGGATAAGGCGGATTTACTGCGCGTCACCGCTGTATAAATCAGCGCTTGGCTTAGTAGCCTTGTATGCGCTTTATCAATACAAATGGCGACCGTATGAAACTCTGAGCCTTGTGACTTATGAATGGTCATCGCATAGGCATAGTCACAACTTTCACGGCTTAATCGCTGGATGGGTATCACTTTTTCTGCAAAACACGCGTATAACTGCCCTTGGTACAACAGACAAATCGCAATATCGCCATTGAATAACCCCAACTGATAATCATTGTTTTGGATAATAATAGGTAAACCGTGATAAAAGTAAGCTTTGGTTCGAGTGATTTTGGAAAACTCGGTAAAAGCTAGGCTCATCTTTTGGTTGATTGATTGGGTGCCCAATTGTCCTTGATGCCCTGCACACAGAATGCGATACCTATCAAATACCTCAAACAATTCTTTTCGATTATCCGCTTCAAAAATATTGACAGGCTTGCTGTACCATTGCTGCATAAGCGCAAAAAATGGATGGTAAGGTTTCGCTAATTGGTTGAAAACAGCAGGCAAACTCGAAGACGCATCAATTGGGTAAAAAGGAATATGGGCTGTTTGCTGCTTTGTTTGCTGTTTTTTAGCAACCAAGTCGGTTGGATTTTCACTTTGAGACGGCTTAATTGCTTGTAAATCAATGGGTTGTAATAATCGCTGGATGAGCTTTATTTTTTTAGGTGCAGGCAAATTTTGCTGAATGGCGAGCGCAAACTGACCGACAACTGAATTTGAATCAAAGCGTTTTGATTCGGTCAATTCCGTGATATAAGGCTGCAAACGCGTCACCGCGCACAAATCCGATAGAACCGACCCTGCATCTACCGCAGCCAGCTGATTGGCATCACCCAACAAAATCAGCCGACCCGTGGGTTTGATAGCATCAACCAACTGACTGGCAAGCTCAAGCCCTAGCATGGACGCTTCATCTACAATAATCAAATCATCGGGTAATGGATTTTTGGCGTGATAGCGTGGTATGCCATCACGACCAATACCCAACAGCCGATGTAAGGTTTTTGCATTGTCCAAAGTGATTTCTTCATCCTGCAAACTTTTTTGCAAAGATTGTTGCATACGCTGCGCCGCCTTCCCTGTGGGTGCCGTCAAGGTGATAGATAAAGGCGGTAAATTAGGGTCCTGTTTTCTTTTATGCTCATGCCCCTTTTGCAGCGTGGTTACTAGCTTCGCCACGGTAAAAGTTTTGCCCGTGCCAGGTCCACCGATAATGATACTCAGTGCGTGTTGACTCGACTTGTCGATGGCGAGTTGCTGCATCGCATTGGGCGCCAAACCATTATCGATGTCCTGTGATGCAGATATACCATTAAACGCCGCCACTTTTCTCTGGGCAATTTTCATCAACTGCTTGGCTAATGATTGTTCTGCATGCCATTGCCGATGTAGCCAAACAATGTAGCTAACTTGCGTTTCACCAACTCCATCAACTGATTGGGCAAGCTTTTGAAGAATGATAGGTGTATTGGTGTCATGGTTGTATAACTCATCCCCCTTCGCCCCTATTACGCTTGCCCAGTTATTGTCCGTCAACGCTGCAATGAGTGATTTTTCTTCCTCATTGTTGACTGTCATTTCATAAACGGTATGACCTTCTGATAGTTGGTTATTGAGCTCATCAAAAATTTGCGAGATTTTCGGTTTCTCTTTTGTTTTTTCGCTATTTTTTTGATTATTTTTGCTTAGGCTATTTTTATTTATTTTGGTGTTAGTTAGCTGTGATTTTTGCTGCTTGCGGTATTGAATAAAACTGGCTAATTGGGTTAATTTAGCAGTTTCTTCAGTTGTAGCGGTTGGCTCAGTCGTATTTGTTTTCATAATAAATTCTTTATGCGTGATGGTTAATTTTAATTGCCATTGGGATAGCCGAACATATCATCGAGTGCCAAGATAAAGGCACTATCAAACTGCTTTACTAGTTTCCCACAGGTATCATGCTCGGGTGACATACCGCGTAAAAAAGCATACTCGACCGCCCCCAAATGGGTATTAATGTCATAATTGGGTAGTCGTAACTTTAAATAGCGATGCAGCGCTACTTGGTAAATGCTTGCTTGCAGCCAATAACTATGCGTGGTCATCGCGTCATATAATGCCGCTGGGTCATAACTGTCGAAATCACTGCCAAGATAATTGCTTTTATAATCGACGATAAAAAACTGTGTGCCGTGCTGATACACCAAGTCAATCTCCCCTTTGAGATACTGCCAAACCATGGTGTTGACTTCTTGGCTTTGCAATTGCAGTGGGATATCAAATTGGTGAAACAACGTGTTTAAGTCGCTAAATGACAAATGCTGGTTTAAGCGTAAATTAAACCCTAATTCAGCAACTTTTTGGTTGTGTTTGATATTGACCAGCGGGACTGCCGAAGCGGCTAACGGCGTATGGATGATGTCATCTAGCCAATCCACCAACGCGACATAATCAGGCTGCAAATTATCAATTTTGATATCATGCCAGTTGCCATACTGCCCTGCACTACTCTCTTTTGTAGAAAAATAATTGCTCGGCATTTGGTAGCGTCTTAACGTGCGATCCACCATGACTGACCAGCGTTTTAACTTGTCTGATCTGGCATTTTGCTGTGGTACAGCCAACTCAGGGGTTTCATTGTAATTATTGGCGATGTCTTCTAAAACACTATGTAAAAAAGTACCCGGATTTGTGCCTTTTTCAAAGTTAAATCTAATGGAATTAACCTCGATACTTTGCTCCCCCGCTAGCCTACTATTTGGGATAGGCAATAAACGGGTTTGCACCGCTGATAAAATATCATCATCTTGCCTGTCTTCGGCATTAACCACTGTATCAACGCTGGTATGGTCGATATAACGAGACAATGCGGTAAAACTGGTATTCGCCCATCCTTTAAAGGTATCGATGGTAATGACTTTGATAATTTCATCGTAATCAATCTTAGCGACCGTAGCGCTTTGCTCATTTTGCCTATTTCCTTTGGGCATAAATTTTAGCTTTGAGTCATAGTATTTGCTTAGGCTATTTGAATCTATAATATGGGTCGTTTTAGTCAACGTTTCTTTGACAGCAAATTTTGCCAAATCGTCCATAAAAGGCGCCAAAGCAGAATTTTTCACTGCAGATTTTTTGGCGACAGTCACAAGATACACTTGTTCTTTTGCGCGGGTAAGGGCAACGTACAATAATCGCAATCGTTCCTCATAGGCAGATTGGTCTTCAATGGCGACATAATTGATTAGGTTGATTGGATTGTTATCGGCTATTTGGCTGGGTAATGCGGTCAATCGCCGACTTAACAGTGGATTATCATTGTTTTGAGTCAATTTTTGAGTGAATTGGGGCGTTGCTTGATGGGTGGTTTGTATACCATACAGATATAACGGCGCACCATAAAACTTGGCTTTACTCTCCCCGGTAAATCCAACCACAAACACTATCGGAAACTCCAAGCCTTTAGACGCGTGAACCGTCATCAGTTGCACCCCTTCATCAGATGGCAAGCGCTGCTGCGTTGACCAATCTTCTTTAGGCTGCTGTTGCACTTGGGCGCAGAACCACTCAAACAGTTGATGCTCGCCTACCTGTCCATTGAACTGGTCACTAATAATATCTAACAACTGGCGCAAATCGATGAGTAATCGCTCGCCATTTGGATGTTTGGCGAGGCGCTGCCAAAAATTGAGGGTGATTTGGCTGGGTAAAGTAAGGGGTTGATTGAGCAGCCACTGTATAGCCACCAAAAAACTGTGTTTTTGCCACAATTCGCTAGCGGTCAATACCAATTGCTGAATCTCAGCCAAACTGGTGTGTATTGACGCTTGATGATGAGGATGAGGGTGAGCTTGCCCTTGCACCGCTTGGGCGTTAGTTTGATTAAGCGCATCATACAACTGGTTGATTTGTTCAAGGGTCATCTGAAAAAAACTAGACAACATCAAGGATTTTAATTTTGATTCGCTAAATGGCGTCAACAGCACGCTTTGTAAGGTCATCAAATCAACACTCATACTATCGCCAAAGACACTTTGACTACCGCCTCTGACCGTCGCAATCCCATGATGATGTAAGCGTTTCTCGATGGTATGAAGTTCACTGTTTTTGACTGCCAACACACAAATATCGCTCAGCGTCAAGCCACGAGTTTGGTAGCTTAATGGCTTGCCATCATCAAATAAATCAAAAATTTGCGCGGCAATCGCATCGGCATAATCCACCGTTTTTTCATCAGTTGATGAGATGATGTCATTCGAGAAGTCATTATTGTTATTGGAGGAATCAGTATCATTTGATGTGACGTCATTCTCGGCTAATGCCACCACTTGCTGACTATAGGGCGCTTTATATTCGATAGCAATATGATTGAACGCAGGTAAGCTAGCAGCTTCATTTTCCGCCGCATTAGCGACAACCAGCTCTGCGGTTTGGCGCGTGGCAGAGATTTTACGATAATAAATTTCACGCCCCATAAAATACGGCTGTTGATTAACATTGGGTAGCTGGTCGGCTTCATTTGGGTCAATATCTTGCTCGCCAACGCCATACCAGTGATTGAGGCTATCAATCAGCGCGGCTGACGAGCGATGGTTTTGGTTGAGTGACTTGGGGTGCTCTGGAAATAGTTTTTTTAGCGTGGTGTAGTTTTGTACGTCCCCACCGCGAAAGCCATAAATTGCCTGTTTGGGATCGCCTACCAACAGCAAAAACTGCGATGGGGGGTGATATTTTCTACCATTTGATTTTTCTGCTTTATCTGCTTTATCTGGCTCAAAGTCTTGTAAATAAACCCTTTGAATGAGTAACGCTTGTTCGGTGTTGATATCTTGCGATTCGTCAATTAAGGCGATGGGATACTGATGACGAATATAACGCGCTAACGACTGACCTTTTTTGCCTGATAGCGCATCGTTTAACCGCGCCAATTGTAAGGCAAAGGTAGTTAGCCGCTGTGATTCAAGTCGTTTTGGTAGGTGGGTACGCACGTAACGGCTGATAAACTGGATAAAATAGTAATTGACGTCATTAAAATAATCTTGAAGCTGCTGCTGTTGTTGTATCAACAACCAAATATTGTTTACTATTTCAAAAGATTTGAATTGCTCTCTATCATTAACGTTATCATCGAAACCAATATCGTTTTGGTACAAATCATTAAACGCTTCAAATAATTTATCGATTTTAGCCACTTTAGAGACGTCTAATATTTTTGCTATATCTGTGTCTTTAAGATAATCTTGCAAATTTTTAATTTCGTCAAAGTTTTTCGCCAGTTTATTTCGACCGTTAAATCCCTTTTTCTTTCTGACACCCTTATCAAACAAAGTTTCAAATTCTGGATTTTGATAGTTGGCTATAGCGTGCATATTATCAGTAATTGCAGAAATATCAAATTCTTGTAACTCGACCAAATCAATCTCAGCGGTATAAAAATTCAGCGCGCGATTGACCGCCTCGTAGTAATCATCAACCGGTAAAAACACGTTATTGTCAAACATCATCGGGTACAATTCAGGCATATTGGCATTGACCTGCGCCATAAATGCCCTTATTTGGTCATGAATCATACCCTTGATGATGCCGCTGACATCATTACTGATTTGCACCTCTGCAGAAAACCCCGTTTCGCTACTGTATTCTCTTAGCCACTTCTGACATAAACTATCGAGTGTACTAACAAATAGGCGATCCAGTTGGTTGAGCGCCAATGTGGTGCGCTGCAGTGCGATACGAAAATTAACGGTGTTTTTGGCAGGTTTATGGGTGCTGTTTTCACTATCATCGGCGGTTGGCTTTGGGGTGTTTAGGCTTTCTTTCGGGCTTACTTTTGCGCTTGCTGCTGGGGTTACATCTACCGGTAACCCAAAGACTTGTTTGGCGACCCACTCGATTAAGTGTTTATTGATAGGGTCTTGGTACTTACCCAGTAAATTTTTTTGTGCCGCAAGCGCTTGCACCTGCGCAATAAAATGTGCATATTTTTGTACAGCGATAGCTTTGCTGCTATCCAAATCGCTGTCATTTAACGGTGTAAATGTAGAATGATTAATCATTTGCAGCAATTGATAAAAATCTTGCAAACGCTCACGGATCCGTTGGCGCATTTCGGCGGCGGCACTTCGCGTAAAGGTGGTGGCGATAATTTTTTCACACGGCTGCCCGGCTTGCACGATTAATCGCAACATCACGCCAGTCAGCGTCCATGTTTTGCCTGTGCCTGCTGAGGCTTCAATCAAATGGCGCCCGGTCAATGGCAACGTGACAGCAGGGGGCAAATGGAATAAAGAATCAGCGTCTTCTTTGATACGTGTTTCGATGTTTGCCTCGATATTTGTTTCGGTGCTTGCTTTAATTCTTGGGGTATGAATATCGTGTTTCATAAGATTTCTTTGATAAAAATGCGTGTCATGCTTCAATGAGTTGGTGCAATTCTTTGAGCATAGATAATATAGGCTCATAAATCAGCGCGCCCAACGTCTGGGCAAACCCAATAACCACCGATGGTTTATAATCGCCGATTAAATGCTGCCAAATCGGGTAGTCAAACTGGTTCACATCCACAAAATTAAAATTACTGTCTTTTAGCCAATCACCTAGATGCTGGCTGGCTGGTGCCTCTGGGTGTTTTTGTTGCTTTTGTAAAAATGACAGGCAAAAAGCCGGCGGTACAATGGTTACGACGCTATCAATGAGTTGATACACCATCACAATATCCTGCAAATAACCATAGGCTTGCTCACAAGGGATGGCAGGTAGATACACGGTTTTTTTATTACTAAACTGCCACAGCGAAAAGCCATCATTCGCCTGCGCTTGTTGAGCCGTGGTGCGGCGCAGCACTTGCCAACATAAATGATGCAACCAAAATTGCAAAAGGTATTTTTCTTTGCCAGAGGTTGGCAAATAATTTAACCAATAGCTGGGATTGGCAGCTGCTGCAACCTTATCTTCAATTGATTGATACGGTTTATATAATGGCAAGTTGGCAGTGATGACCCAGCTTTCTTTACTGTCCATCAGTCCTGCTTGTTTATCCAACGCCAAGGCGCTAATCGCGATTCGCTGCTCTTCACAGGGGGTTAACGCCGTTGCCACCCACTGGACGACCTCGTCCGTATTTTGTACATCTAATGCCCCAAATTTATCTGAATAAAAATTCCCTAACAACTTTGCCTCAGTAGCATCGAGCTGTTGGCTGATAGTTTTTAAGTGATGAACAAAATCCTGCAAATCTTTTTTGAGTTGTTGCTGATTTTGCTGTAAAGATTGATAGCGGTTCACCCCGGCTGGCAATAACTCATTGATAGCGATGTTGATTGATTCTTGAATGATTGGCTTTTGCGCGTTTGCTGCCAGTTTCATCTCGTTGCTATGAATATTGTGAGTATTATGGTTATTATCGCCCTTATCGGACAAGGCTTGGGCAAAAAAAGCATCTAACAAAGACTTACGCAACAACCAGCCATCTAACGCATCCAAGGTTAACGATTCAAACTCGTTATCATTATCACCGCTATCATTATCACCTTGGGCAGGGATAGCAATGTTTTGTGCCTTCACAAAGGCTTTGGCAGGATCGGCTAGGTTGCCAACGATTTTGCTTAAATTGACATAATGCTGCTGCGACTGTTCAGGCAGGTTGGACAAACGCTGTTTTAGTTGTTGCCACTGCGATAGCCATTCGGTTAGTTGCTTTGTATCCCAGACTTGCACGATTGGCTGAGTGGACGTAGCGTTTTTATCTTGCAGCGCCGTATAAAGATTGTGCCAAATTTTGGCAGGTGGGTACAGGGCAGTTTTTGACAGCTTGATTTGCTGGTTTAGAGTAGCTGTGTTTTGGTGTAAATCAGCGGATAACCCCTCGCCATTAATTTGCTCGGTACTTTGAATACCTTTATCTTTATGCTCGCTTTTTTGCTCGTTTTTTTGCTCAGTTTGCGCCAATTCAAAATAACTTTTATCAAATGGCAAGGCGGCATGATGGGTGACCAAATACGCTTTTACCCATTGTTCAAAGTTAGCTGACTGGGAACTTGGGGGATTTTGAAAATTATTGCTTAGGCTATTTGAGTCATTATTGGGGTCAATGCTTACGTCATCACTCGCCATTCGGTTTTGCAAAAAGTCGAGTAATTCCTGTACGGGACTGGCAGGTAAATGCTCGTGGGTATCTGTGGTACTTTTACCATTATAAAATATCCAGCACGCTTGCTTGGCGCATAGCAACGCGTCCAAAAACGCGCCTAAATCGTCATCTTCTCGAAATCTGTCACCGCGAATGGGCAACCCTGCCTGCATCAAATTATAACGGTTTTGCTCCTCTTGCTTTGGAAACTCAGATAAATTTAAATTGAGCATCACCACTAATTTATACGGCAGGCTGCGTACTGAACCGATACGGGCAAAGGTAATCACACCAGACGGCTCGGCACTTACTTGCTGATTGATAATCGATTGGGCGATATTTTCGAGTACAAAAGTGAGTTTAAGGGGCAAATTCTCGGTGTCAATTTGCTGCACTGGCTCGGTAGGTGGGTTGGGGTTTTTTGCGGTTTTGCTTGTTACCGTAGCGAGGTATTTGCTATTGGCTTCGATATTTTCTTTTAGGTCATTTTGTGCGGCAAAAATCGCGCGCCACGCATTGGTTTGATTAAATAGGCTAAATTTTTGTTGAATGAGCTTTTCTATTTGGCTTAGCCAGTCAGGCAGGGTTTTGACGTCATTGCCTAGGTGACGATTTTCATCCAACGTTTGATAAATATCACACAGCACAGCGACGATGTCGGCATCTGCCATGGTCAAGTTTGTCAGTGGTACAAACTTCTCTACCACGCCAAAGCTATTGGTATACTCGCCAAAACTGACCACCGTGGCTTTGGGCATCATCACGCCAGCGACCAAGCGCTCAAGCGCATAAGCAAAGGTGTATCGATAATCATCATCGGCAGCACTTAAGGTTTGCTGCAAATGCCGCTCGTCAAACCCGCGAATAAATCCTGCCTGAGTCAGCAAATCACAAGCACGGGTCATCTGCTCCAAATTAAGCCCGAAGCTTTCATATAGCGGCGCTAGCATCAACCAATCAAATACTTCGCTACGCTGAAACCGAGCGCCCGCCCGATTGAGCAGCGTGTAGTACCCTGTAATCGCTTGCCAAAGCAGGTTGATATCTTTTGCCACCACGCCTGTCACTTTGGCTGGCAACTGATAGCCGTCACCGCCTACATGTTTGGGGAACGTGGCTTCGATGATATTTTGGTGCGTTTCGATGTCAGGCAATAATACCAAAATATCTGATAACGCACGTCTATCCCAAGGATCGGTGGGAATCTGCGCTGGCGTGGCTTGCATATCGCTATAATTTAGCCACCCGATAATCATACTGCGTAGCACTTCAAGCTGGCGCACCATGCTATGACAGACATGAATGGCAATACTGGTATCAAGTGGTTTGGGTCGCCATTTTTCCACGTTTTCAAGTTGCTTGTTGGATTCTTGCTTGAGTTTGTCTTTGATGGCTTTATATAGACCAAGCGTGGATTCAATATCTTTCAGCCCATTACTTTGAATATTGGCAAGCTGCTGCTGTAAAAGCTGGGTTTGCTGCACAAGGTTTTGGCGGCTATCTTCAATCGCTGCCTTTGCTTCCTCACCTTTCACCAGTTTAAGCATGTCATTGATTTTGGCGGTCGTCGCGACTTCTTCTAGCATCAAGATGTCATGTTGGATAAATTCGAGTAACGTATTGGGCGGTGTGTTATCAAAATCATCTTGCCATAGCACATGCTCATATTCATTACCCGATAAGCTTGCAAGCATGGCAAACACTTCACGCGATTGTTTGCCAAACCGTGACAACAAAGTATGACCATAATCTTTTAGATACCAAGCGTCATGCTTGCTGGCATCGTCTTCCATTTGCATCTGCATAAGCCAGTTTTTATCGACGATATCTGCCCAAAATTGCTCTGACGGGTTAAAGTGTAAAATCGTGACATCGGTTAGCATCCCTAAGCGTTGTAAGTCCAGTAACTCTGTCGGTGGTAACTGCTGCAAAGTAAATAAAAACACGTGCTTTGGTAACTTGCTACGACTGATATTGCGGATACGGGTTTCTGAATGGTTTAATGCCTGCCAAAACTGCTGATGCAACTGCTCACGAAACCGGTAGTCATCGTCAAACAGCTGCCGCCATAAAAATCGCTGCGCCGCTTCTAGTTGTTCATAGTGCTCAACGAGCCAGTCTGGTGTGTCAATGGCGTTGGACGCATCCCGCCCGTTTAAGCGATTATGCAGCGCATCTTTCTTGGCAATCATGTCACTCACCGCGACAGGCTTGTCTTGCCCCCAATGAGTAAGCCACTGCGGACGATAGGTCATGTAGCGATTGAGCATATTTGCCATATCACTGGCTAGCTGCCAGATGCGCTGATCTTGGGTTTGCAATTCAGCAGATTGGCTAATCACGTCATTAGACAGGAGCGATTGGTTATTCGCCCAGCTCAAACTGTCAACGATGGCGGGTGTATCAGGTGCAAAACCAATCGCATTTGGGTTATCCGCTTCTTTGTCTTCAACCAACGGGGATAAAAATGGATAAAGCGGATGTTGCGGCTGCTCCACAATGGCTTGTCGGTACTGGGTTAAATAGCCAAAAATTTGCCACTGCATGACGTTTTTGGATAGCATTGCCACTTCTGGCACGTCTAATATATCGTCTTCCTCCGAGATGCGCGCATAGGTTCTTAAAACCCGCTGCATCAGTCCCAAAAAATAGCGACCCCAAAATTCGGTGGTCACTAAGGTGCTGATGCCTGCTTTATCTGCGACTTGTTTTTTTAACCACTCCCCCATGACTTTAGATGGCACAATCACCTGAAATGGCTCAAAAATTGAGCTTTGATAACTGGGATTTTTGTAAGCCTTTAACAAATGGTCAAATAGCGTATCGATTTTATTACTTTGTATAATCGTTAGCATGCAGTAAATACTCAAGAATTTTTATAGATAGCGAGTGGGTCGCTCAAAAAATTATACAGCAAAAAAAACACCTCACCATCACCGCTCAATGAAAAAATCGCCCGAATTGCCACAGTCACGACAGCCAGTGTCGCTTGCAATCTATCAACCTCTGTAACTCACTTAGCTTTTATGCAGTACAAAGTATGCAATCTAAAGCCAGTAATATATAGCTAACAAAGTAATAAATTTATCCCTACGTCACTCATGAGTATATTTTTGGTTACGTTTCATCTTTTATTGTTGTAAGCCATTTGTTTTACTTATAATATTAAGCTTAGTAGGTCTAACATATAAAAGAAAACAACCGTATAAAAGAAAAGAACAAGGAGACGACCATGACTGACAATACTAACGCTAACCCTATCGACAAATCTCAATTAGACAACGCCCAATCTGATGTTGCCAATGAAGCGATGGAAGGCATCAATCGTACCGACATCAACCAAGATAATGCGGGCACTTCTACCTCTAAGGGCTCTGATGAATCGCTGCTTGATATGTTACATGAGGCGAAAAAATTCGAAGATAAAGAATAAGAATAAGAATAAGATAAAATCAAACGGTTAAGGTATTTGCTTAGCCGTTTTTTTACGGGTTAATAAATACGTTTGATAAGCCAGCGCTGACGATAACACAATCACAATGGGTAACATCAGCGTCATGTATTTATAGTGGATATAGCCCAAAGCACCCAATACCCCGCCCCCGCAAAAGCTGTACCATATCATCGCTTGAAACACGAACATCTTCTTATTAATCGGTCTGCCAGCCAGCCAATTGCCCAAGGCTAAGCCCATATCTGAGGTCAATCCTGTCAAATGGGTGGTGCGAATCACCGCACCGCTATAGGTCGCGACCATCGAATTTTGCAGTCCGCAAGCCATCGCGGCAAACACCTGTCCCCAAAATGACTGATAGCTAAATAAAATTAGACTAATGATTAATAAACTTGCTTCAATTAACAGAGCGTTGCCATAGCGCTTACCTTCTTTTAATGCCGTACTACCCACCACAAACCCACTGATAACTGCCCCAGATAAAAACGATAACAGCACCATACAAACCATCGCCATCTGCTGGTAGTGCTGTTCCGCCAATGCTGTGGCAAATAGCGTCACATTGCCCGTTACATGCGAAGCAGATAAGTGCGTGAAGCCGACTAACGCGGTGCTATTGATACACCCTGCATTAAACGCCAGTACGCAGCCACCCCATAAAATCCACTTAGGTAATTTATTAATCATTAGATACCGCCATTTATCAGTCTTTACCTGACTTGCCAAACATGTTAAGCCTGACAAAAAATGGTAAGCTTAACCAGACGGCTTTGCAATCCCTATCCAAACACCAATCAAAAAAAGTAAGCAAAAAAACAGCAAGTAAAAAAAAAGAGCAACCATGGTCGCTCTTTTATCCACTACCCGCCTAAAAATTATTCTTCTACCTGCATCATCACTTGTTCAGAGAGTGCCACGGTATTAAAACCTGCATCGACAAATAAAATCTCGCCGGTGATACCAGACGCCCAAGGCGATAATAAGAACATCGCGGCATTGCCGACTTCTTCAATATTGACATTGCGCTGTAGCGGTGACATTTTGGCGTTGGTGTCTAGCATTTTACGAAATGATTTGATACCGCTTGCCGCCAAGGTACGAATCGGACCTGCAGAAATCCCATTGACACGGATACCATCGCTACCCAGAGAGCTCGCAAGGTAGCGAATGCTCGCTTCCAGACTCGCTTTGGCTAGACCCATGACATTGTAGTTTGGCAACACATGAATACTGCCTTCATACGTCAAGGTTAACAGCGAGCCTTGGCGTTTTGCCAGTAACTCACGGCTGGCTTTAGCAAGTGCCACAAAGCTGTAGCTACTAATATCATGGGCAATAGCAAAACCTTCACGGGTAGTCACCTGGGTAAAATCACCATCTAGCTGATCGGCAGGGGCAAACCCAATGGCATGCACAACCCCATCAATGCCCTCTGGCCAGTGTGCAGCAACTTGGGCAAAACACGCTTCGATTTCGCTATCTGATGCCACATCACACGCCAATACCTTCTCTGCACCAAACGTTTCGGCTGCCATATCCACGCGTTTTTTCATTTTTTCATTCGGATAGGTCAAAATTAAACTCGCGCCTTCACGATGTAACGCTTCTGCGATACCCCAAGCAATCGATAATTTACTGGCGATACCGGTAACAACGAAACGCTTCCCTGTTAATAGCATGGTTTTTCCTTATTTTTCAGTGAACGAATATGCACTATAATAGCTTAAAATTAGGGGTTAATTCTAGCAAAAAACCCAAACAAAGCAAATTTAGTGATTTTCATGGCGTTTGTGACAAAAATCGCTTTACAAATAGTGGTAAAGCGTTAAGCTATGCCTATTTTTTTTAAACTTAAATGTTATCATGACTATGCCTGCAAATTTTGACGAGATTATCCAACAAAACAGTGATGCCTACCGCACCCTAATTGCATCAACAGGGGAAGATTTAACACGTGAAGGACTGCTTAATACCCCTGAACGTGCCGCTAAAGCCTTTAGTTTTTTGACCCAAGGCTATCATCAAGATTTGGTCGAAATTACCAACAACGCGATTTTTCCAACTGACAATAATGAATTGGTCATGGTAAAAAATATCGAGTTTTATTCGATGTGTGAGCATCATATGTTGCCTTTTTATGGCGTAGCCCATGTGGCGTATCTGCCCGATGGCAAAGTGATTGGACTGTCAAAAATGGCCCGTATCGTGGATATGTACGCGCGACGTTTGCAAATTCAAGAAAACCTAACCCGCCAAATCGCGCAAGCGGTGATGGATATGACAGGGGCAAAAGGCGCAGCGGTGGTGATGGATGCCGCGCATATGTGCATGATGATGCGCGGGGTGATGAAACAAAAATCCGATACCCGCAGTATGTCATTACTGGGCGAATTCAAACACAATACCGAGGCAAGACAAGCGCTGTTGATGGCGATTCCAAGCGCTTAATACCTACACTTAGTGTCTAAACTTAATGCTTAAATAGTCAACCTAAATTAACTAGTCAAAAAAGCCCCAGTAATGTTACTGGGGCTTTTTATATTCAGCCGATTTATAACGGGCATATAGCACTACTCCATCTAGTGCTTTTAAATATACTACTTTTCAATATCATCTATTGGCGATACACTAAAATGGTTTTCGATTTTTGCCCTGTGAGCCCATAACATAAAGACAAACACATTAATATAATGACAAGGAACATAAAATGATCCATCATACCAAGGCGATTAACAGCTTTCTTGACGACGTTAAAGTTCAATTACCCATCATTCAAGCGCCGATGGCAGGTGTCCAAGACAGCAAACTTGCTATCGCTGTGTGCCAAGCAGGCGGACTGGGATCACTACCTGGTGCCCTGCTCAGCCTACAAAAAATCGAAAGTGAAACTAAGGCTATTCGTGCTGCGACTGATGCCCCTTTTAATGTCAATTTTTTTGCGCATCAACAACCTGACTATACCCAAGCGATGCAAGAAAAATGGTTTAATACCCTACAACCTTATTATCAAGAATTTGGTTTGACCCAAGATGAGATAGCCACGACCGGTGGACGTCAGCCATTTACCCATGAACAAGCAGCGCTATTGGCGGATTTAAAAGTCCCTGTGGTGAGTTTTCATTTTGGGCTACCTGACAAAGCTTTGTTAAATATCGTCAAAAAATCCGGGGCGATTGTGATATCGTCCGCCACCACGCCTGCAGAAGCGCGCTGGTTGCAAGCCAATGGGGCGGATATGATTATCGCGCAGGGGTTGGAAGCGGGTGGGCATCGGGGTATGTTTTTAAGCCAAGATGTGACGCTGCAAGCGGGCACTTTTAGCCTACTGCCCAATATCATCAACGCTGTCAATTTGCCGGTAATTGCGGCAGGCGGTATCAGCGACAACGCTACCGCACAAGCAGCGTTTGCTATGGGTGCCAGCGCAGTACAGGTGGGTACGGCTTTTTTGCTGGCAGATGAGTGTGATACCAAAGACTTTCACAGCGAGGCGCTGCAAAGTGAGCGAGCCGAACACACCGCTTTAACCAATGTATTTAGTGGCGGCTTAGCACGCGGGATTGTCAATCGCTTTATGCAAGAAACGGGGTATATTAGCGAGTCTGCACCGCCATTTCCCCATGCATCGTTTGTCAGCAACCCCATTAAAGCCAAAGCCGAAAGCATGGGAAGTGATGAGTTTAGCTCACTGTGGGCAGGGCAAAATGCGAGATTGGCGAAAAGTGGTACAGCAGATAAAATTATTCAAGATTTACTGGGCTACTAATGGCAAAAAATAATCTTGATATATTTTGTTAGTAAAAAAAACGTGAGTCGCATCACTCACGTTTTTTTAATGAGCAGTTTAGAAACCTAATGTTTTGCCATCAGGATTTCTTGGGTCAGAATAGCCATAAAACCCAGAATCATCCGCTTGAATAATTTGAATACGTCCCATTGGTGCTTTAGTAACAACTTTATGACCTTTGTCTTGCAACAATTTTATCGTATCAGGACTAATGCCTTCTTCAACTCTAAGCTCATCGGGTAACCATTGGTGATGAACTCGTGGTGTAATTATCGCTTCTGCTGGATTCATTTCATGGTCAATGGTATTAACCACACTTTGCAATACAGTCGTGATGATACGAGCCCCACCTGGACTACCTGTCACCAGCCAAGGTTTATTGTTCTTCATGACAATTGTTGGTGTCATTGAAGAAAGTGGACGTTTTTTTGCTTCAATCGCATTGGCAGCACCACCCACTAGACCAAACGCATTTGGCACACCGGGTTTTACTGAGAAGTCATCCATTTCATTATTGAGTAAAATCCCTGTGCCTTCTACAACAATGCCACTACCAAAGTTAAGATTTAATGTATAGGTGACAGCAACGGCATTGCCCGCTTTATCCATGACTGAAAAATGCGTAGTCTGGTCACTTTCATAAGGTTGTGGTTTACCAGGTTTAATGGTTGATGAAGGCCTTGCTTTATTCTCATCAATCGTTTTGACCCGTTCATTCGCATATGCTTTGGATGTTAAACCTGTGACAGGGATTTTGACAAAATCCGGGTCGCCCAAATATTCTGAGCGGTCAGCATAGGCTAATTTCATACTCTCTGCCATGCGGTGAATATTTTTGGCACTATTTACCCCATCTTCTTTGATAGGGTAATGCTCAAGCATATTTAATATCTCAATCAAGTGTACACCCCCCGAACTTGGGGGTGGCATGGTAACCACTTTATAGCCTCGATAATCACCAATAATTGGCTGACGCTCAACAACTTTATATGCTTTTAAATCTTCAAGTGTCATTGTGCCGCCCTGTGATTGCATTTCTTTCGCAATTTTTGTGGCGATTTCACCTTGATAAAATGCTTTTGCCCCTTGTTTGGCAATCAAACGCAATGATTTCGCCAAGTCTTTTTGTACCAACAAATCACCAGATTTCAGCGGTTCACCGTTTTTGAAAAAAATCGCTTTGCTAGCTGACCATTTACCCAGTGTTGATTTTTCTTCTTTTAACGTCTGTGCCAATACATCACTGACAATAAACCCTTTGTCTGCAAGCTTAATTGCAGGCTCAAGCACTTTAGATAATGGCATGGTACCCCATTTTTTTAGCGCGTATTCCATCCCAGCTACAGTCCCAGGCACACCTGAAGCATCATGCGTGAACAATGATTTTCCATCAATAACATTACCTTGATTATCCAGGTACATATCACGGCTGGCTTTGGCTGGCGCAATTTCGCGAAAATCAATCGCAACATCTTTGCCAGTTTTATCATCATGCAACACCATAAAACCACCACCACCAATGTTGCCGGCATTTGGCAAGACGACTGCTAAGGCAAATCCAACCGCGACCGCCGCATCGATAGCATTGCCGCCTTGTTTTAATATATCCAAACCAACTTGCGTTGCTAACCCTTGCTCGGAAGCCACCATACCATTTTTCCCATAGACAGGATGAAAGATATCATTACTGCTATCGTAGCGATTTGCCGCTGACTGGCTAGCATTGGTGGCGGGTTTTGGCAATAGTTTGCTTTGGGCAATGGGTGATATCAACAACATTAAAGCCAATGACAGATTGGTTAAAATCAGTTTAGGTTTTAGTTGCATGTCCCTATCCTTCTAAATTACTAGTTGATGTTGTAGCAGATACAAATAATATGTATTGCTACAATATACATAAATCCTTTCACAACAAACGTCATATTAAATTGTGACAAAAATATTTTTGTTATCTGACCCATTCGTTAATTTTTCTAACGGATATTTAAGTTATAAGTATTTACCACAATCTGCAAGCTTTTTTAACTGCCATACCCCACCAATTAAAGATTGCTATAGTTTATTAAGATAGTTTATTAAGTCTGTGATGTAGCTTAACCACATTGCCCATGATCAAAATCGCTGGGGCGGGCAAGTTTGCCTCACGTTGTTTTGCCACGATGGTCTCAAGCGTGCCTGTCAATACTTGCTGATGTGGCAAGCTGGCATTGGACACAATCGCAATCGGTGTACTGGGATTTTTTCCTGCGTTAATCAAACCACTCGTCAGTTTATCCAGCTGCTTTAACCCCATATAAAAAACCACGGTTTGGTTATCATCAAGCCAGCTAGCAAAGTCTTCATTGATGGTATCCGTCTTAAGAGAGGCGGTGACGAACTTGACAGAGTGCGCATACGCACGGTGAGTCAATGGAATACCGGCACAGCTTGCTGCGGCGGTGGCTGCAGTAATCCCGGGCACGACTTCAAACTCAATCCCAGCTGCGACCAACGCTTCGGCTTCTTCGCCGCCCCGCCCAAATACATACGGGTCGCCGCCTTTGAGGCGTAACACGCGCTGTCCTTGCTGCGCCTGTTCGATCAGTAGCTCATTGATTTTTTCTTGCCCCACGGCATGATCACTGGCTTTTTTGCCGACGTAGATTTTGGTGGCATCACGCCTGCATAAATCGAGAATCTGCGCTGAAACCAAATTATCATAAAATACCACATCCGCTTGTTGCATCAATCGTAGCGCTTTAAAGGTGAGCAAATCAGGGTCGCCCGCCCCTGCGCCCACAATATACACTTTGCCAAGCTGTGCTTTATTCGTGGGTTGGTTGTTGGCGTGCTGTTGTAGCAAAATTTCAAGTTGGGCTTCAGCTTTGCTTAGGCTATTTGAATTACCCTCAAATACCGATTCCGCCACTTGTCCTTCAAACGCTTGCTCCCAAAACTTGCGTCTAGCTGTCACATTGGGCAATGCAGCTTTTACTTTATCGCGAAATTTACCTGCCAACCCTGCCAATTCGCCATATTGCGGTGGCACGACTGTTTCGATTTTGGCGCGCAGCAGTCTTGCCAGCACTGGTGCTTTACCTGCACTTGATACCGCAATGGTAATCGGATTGCGGTCAACGATGGCAGGAAAGATAAAGGTACATAGCGGTGGATTATCGACGACATTGACTGGGATAAAACGATCTTCACAGTCTTGAAAAATCTGCGCATTCACCGTTTCATCATCGGTACAAGCAATGACGATGGTTTGTTTATCCAAATATTTTTGCTGATAAACATCGTTAATCAATTGATGGCGAGAATCGCTAAATTGCGCGGTGAGTCTCGGCTCATAGCTGGGTGCGACAAAGGTGATTGTCGCACCAGCTTTGTCAAGCAAATCCGCTTTACGCAGTGCCACTTCCCCACCGCCAACCACGAGTACGGGGCGATTTTCTAATTTAAAAAATAGCGGTAAGGTATTCATAGACATTCCCAACATTAGATAGCGACAAGAACAATAGTGACAAGAACAATTAAGCTGAACCGAAGTTCAGCTTAACATTATCATACATACTGCCGATCAAAAATTATAATTGTGTATGTAGACCACATTCACGGTTTTCTTCAACTTTGGTCGGGTCAAAGTAGTCATGTTCATTTGGCAAATCATGCTCTTTTAAGTAAGCTTCTAAGTCATCTTCTGACCAATGGAACAATGGCGCTACTTTTAACACGCCGTCTTTGCTTTCTGACAATACGTCAAGCGATTGACGAAATTCCGTTTGGTCTTTACGAATCGCATTAATCCACACATCAGGGGCAATTTCTTTTAACGCACGTCCAAATGGCTCAAGTTTAACTTGCTCAGTGAATTTTGCGTGCGCTGGGTTATTCACACTAGGTACACCGTTGAACTCGACATCACGCCAAGCTGCGGTTTGTTGCGGCAAGTAGGTAATCACGTTTAAATTTAGACGTTTAATCAAATCTTGCGCATGGCGATAAGTCGCTTCAGTGTTGTAGCCAGAATCGACGAACAATACTTTGATATCAGGACGTTGTTTGGCAACCATCTCTAATAATACCACTTCGTAAGGGCGAAAGTTGGTAGTGATGATAGGATTACTACCTTGTGCCAGTGCCCAAGCAATGATTTCTTCTGCGGTTTTGCCATTTAATTCTGCGTTAGCTTTATCTAGGTCGATATTTAATTTATTGCTCATTGGATTTCCTAATGTTTTATGGTGAAAAATTGGGATACGCTATGCTAATCAATTATGCGCTGTTTAAAAAATGATTTTTAATGATATTATTATGAAAATTTAGAATTAACAAGTTGACTTGAAATGCAGAAACAAGAAGTTAGAAACGACACCGTAGCAACTTGCTAACATTAAAAAAGCGAACCCTTAGATTCGCTTAATCTTAGCATCATTCAACAATTAATTGGCAAAAATCGGTAATTGCGTCACACTGCGGCCTGTATAACGGTGTTTGATATCGACAAAATAATCAAACCAACCGGGGTTAAAATCACTGTCATCAATATCAAACTCACTAAACCCAACTTCGGTAAGTAGCTGCAAGGTATCTGGCAATATATCACCACTAGTGCGCAACACAATAGCGGGGTTATAACTGGGGTGTAGTTGGATTTTTTGCGCTAGGCTATAACCGCGTCCATCACGAAAACCATGAAAATCAATTACAATCACGGACAGTAGCGGCATCACTTTGGCAAAGTCCTGGTGCAAAAATTGATAATCACTGGCACCCGATAAAATAATACCCAGTTTTTTATCGCCCAATCGATGGGACAGCGCTACCAAATCATCCGCTTCTAACTGCGGTTTTGGCGGATTTTTTTCGCTAAATTCGACAGGGCGATAGTCCACCAAAATTTCAGTGATATCTGAGGCATACTGGGATGGATCGATATGCGCGATTTTTTGCTCATGAATACTCACGCTCACTGACTTTACATTATCAATCACTTGGCTTTGGTTAATGAGTGCCATGGCTTATCCCTCCACCGGCTGTTCTGATTTGTCACGATATACATACTCTTTAAATGGCTCAATGCCGATACGATCAACAACTTCGGCAAATGTTTCACTACCAAAATCGGTATCCGCCGCTTGGCGATATTTAAGATAGACTTGCAGGATATCATCCACTGTCGCCGCAACCGCATCGACAGGCACGGATTTCCCCAAAATATCGCCTAATTTGGCGTTTTGACCCGAGCTACCACCGAGCGAAATTTGGTACCAATGCTCGCCTTTTTTATCTACGCCCAAAATACCGATATCTGCGACATGGTGATGCGCACAGGCATTCATACAGCCTGACATATTTAGGCGAATTTCACCAATATCATGAACAAAATCTGCGTCTTGGAAATATTGGTTGACTTGGTTGACGATATTTAAGGTGCTAGCATTGGCCAATGAGCAATAGTCAAAGCCTGGACATGAGATAATATCCGTCAATAAGCCAATATTTGGGCGGGCAAGGTCGTATTGTTTGAGCACCTGATAGACCTCATATACTTCTTCAAGTTTGACGTCCGTGAGCACCAAGTTTTGATGATGGGTGCCGCGCACTTCACCAAAGCTGTATTTGTCCGCCAAATCAGCCACCACGCGCATTTGGGTAGCGGTGATATCGCCCGTGTCTTGCATAAAGTGTTTGAGTGAGATAATCACCACATGATAGCCTTTGACTTTATGCTCGCGGGTATTTTGGTTAAACCAACGTACAAACTCGCTATCTTCAAACTGGGCAGATAGTTTGTCTTGGCTAGCTTGTAATTGTTGTTGGCTGAATGTTTGGTACGCTGGCGGTGGAAAGTAGGTTTTGGCGTGTTCGATTTGCTCAGCTGTCAATGTTAACGCACCGTCTTTATTATGTTTTTCCCAATCTTCTTCCACGATTCGTGAAAACGCTTCGGCGCCCATACTTTCAACCAAAATCTTGATACGGGCTTTATATTTGTTGTCACGGCGACCGTATTGGTTGTAGATACGTAAGATGGCATCTAAATAAGAGAGTAAATGGCGTTCAGGTAAAAACGGACGAATCACTTTGCCAATCACAGGGGTGCGACCTAGACCACCGCCCACCATCACTTCAAAACCGATGTCGCCTGCGTCATTTTTGACCACATGCAAGCCAATGTCATGCAGCTGGGTCGCTGCACGGTCTGAGCGAGTACCGATGACCGCAATTTTAAATTTACGCGGTAAATAGGTAAATTCTGGGTGAAACGTTGACCATTGACGAATGATTTCACAATATGGGCGCGGATCGGCGATTTCATCAGCCGTCACACCGGCAAACTGGTCGGTGGTGGTATTGCGGATACAGTTGCCCGAGGTTTGAATCGCATGCATTTGTACCGATGCCAGTTCTGCCAAAATATCGGGCACTTCTTCTAATTTTGGCCAGTTAAATTGCATATTGGTACGGGTGGTAATATGACCATAGCCACGGTCGTATTTTTCGCTGATGTCGGCAAGTTTACGCAGTTGATACGTCGCAAGCAGACCATAAGGAATCGCCACGCGAAGCATCGGCGCATGACGCTGAATATATAGACCGTTCATCAGGCGTAATGGCAAGTATGCTTCTTCACTGAGCTCGCCAGCCAAAAAACGTCGGGTTTGGTCGCGAAACTGCTCGACCCGATCGTCTACCAATTGTTGGTCAATTGCGTTGTATTTATACATGCGGATTCCTATGTCACTAAGACAAATTCTAATTACAAATTAAATTTAAAACTTTTAGCTGTTGCAGCCATTTCAACTGGGTGAAATTTTAACCTGCCTATCATAAATGCCCAAGGGGTATTTAGTAAATTCCATTTTTACATAAATATATCGAGTTACTGCATTTATTATTGCGAACTGCAATATTCTATTATACGCTACCTTAATTTTTTTGAACCGTCTGTTTTTTTGACACGTTAATTTTGACCCGCTAATATAGGAAATCCGATGAGCCAAAGCGCCACTTCAACTCTCCATTCTCTAAGCCAACTAGTACCACCGCACGGTAGTGACACATTAAAAGAAAAATTACTTAAAGGCGATGCGCTAACCGCTGCCCAGCAAAAAGCCAAAAATCTCCCAAAAATCCAAATCAGCTCCCGTGAAGCCGGTGATTTGATTATGCTCGGTATTGGCGGCTTTACCCCGCTAGATGGTTTTATGAACCAAGCAGACTGGCAAAGCGTATGTGACAATATGCATTTAACCACCGGTGACAATGCGGGCGTGTTTTGGCCCATTCCTATTACCCTATCGACCGATACTGCCACCGCCGATACGCTAAACCCAGGCGATGACATTGCGCTTGAATATCAAGGCGAAATCATGGGAATTTTGACCTTAAGCGAAAAATACCGCATTGACAAAGCGCACGAATGCCAAACCGTCTTTGGCACCACAGAGCTTGAGCATCCAGGCGTTGCCATGGTAATGGCACAAGGTGATGTCAACCTAGCCGGCGATGTGGTGGTGTTGAGCGAAGGCGAATTTCCGAGCAAATATGGTGATATTTACCTCACCCCGGCACAAACCCGTGACATCTTTACTCAAAATGGCTGGAAAACCGTCGCTGCCTTCCAAACCCGCAACCCGATGCACCGCTCACATGAATACCTTGCCAAAATCGCCATTGAAATCTGTGATGGCGTACTCATTCATTCCTTGCTTGGCGCATTAAAACCTGGGGATATTCCGGCAGACGTACGCCAAGAAGCGATTGGTACATTAATCGACCATTATTTCCGTAAAGACACCGTCATCCAAGCAGGCTATCCACTGGATATGCGCTATGCAGGTCCGCGTGAAGCGTTATTACATGCCTTATTCCGTCAAAACTACGGCTGTAGCCATTTGATTGTCGGTCGTGATCATGCAGGCGTCGGTGATTACTATGGCGCATTTGATGCGCAGCATATTTTTGATACGCTCAAACCGAATGATTTAATCACCCAACCGTTAAAAATTGACTGGACATTCTGGTGTGACGCTTGTGACTCGATGGCATCGACCAAAACTTGCCCACACGATGCCAGCCATCATGTCAAAGTCTCAGGTACCAAATTGCGTAAAGCCTTATCGGAAGGTGAAGACGTGCCTGATAACTTCAGCCGTCCAGAAGTGTTAGCGGTACTTCGTAACTACTATGAAGGCTTAGAAGATCATCAAAAACATAAAGTGGAGCTAACAGGTCACTCTGCAAAATAATTATTGCGCAGTTTAACGCTTATCCCTCGATAAGATAATCCATCGATAAAAAGGGTATGTCATAATACCCTTTTTTTATTCAACCTTTAGCAAAAAAATTAGCAAAAAAAAGAAGCACGCGGCTTCTTCTTTTATTGCTTAACTAAGCTAAATTTAATTAAGGCTAAATTTAACTAAGCTAAATCACATATTCGACGTGCGAATCTTGCAGAAAATTGGCAACAAAATGATTCGAGGGATGATTGACTAGCGTCTCATAATCCCCAATTTGCACGATTTGACCTTGGTTCATCACCACAATTTCATCGGATAATTCTGCCGCTTCTTCTTGGTCATGGGTCACTAAAATACTGGTGACACCGAGCTCATGATGAATTGAGCGCAGCCAAGCACGTAATTCTTTACGCACCTTGGCATCGAGTGCGCCAAATGGCTCATCAAGTAACAACAGCTTTGGCTCTACCGCTAACGCACGCGCCAATGCGATACGCTGACGCTGACCGCCTGAGAGTTGATGCGGGTATTTTTTTGCGGTTTGGGATAGTTGCACCAGCTCCAGCAGATAATTGACCTTTTTGCTGATTTCCGCGTTGCTTAAGCGTTTATTTTTTGGCATGACGGTCAAGCCAAACGCCACGTTATCAAACACGGTCATATGGCGAAATAACGCGTAATGCTGGAACATAAAGCCGATATGACGCTGCTGCACAGGCACATCGGTTACATCTTCACCATCAAACAAAATACGTCCCGTATCGGCAAGCTCAAGCCCTGCGATGATGCGCAGTAAGGTAGTCTTACCACAGCCTGAAGGTCCCAAGAGTGAGGTTAATTTGCCCGTTGGTACGGTTAAATTAATCGGTTGTAGTGCAGTAAAGCGACCAAACTGTTTGGTGATATCACGGATTTCAATACTCATGGTATTCTCTTAACTTTTTACTTTTTAAATTGCAGCAATGTTATTCATCATTGCCAGACTGACGTTTAGTCAACGCCTGCTGCACGATTAAGGTAACGAGTGCCAACAACGCCAACAAACTCGACAACGCAAACGCCGCCGTCATGTTGTATTCATTGTAGGCAATCTCAACCAATAGCGGCATGGTATTGGTTTCACCGCGGATATGACCTGAGACCACACTCACCGCGCCAAACTCACCCATCGCCCGGGCATTGGTCAAAATAATACCGTATAGCAATGCCCATTTGATATTGGGCAGCGTCACCCGCCAAAACATTTGCCAGCCTGACGCACCGAGTGTTAATGCCGCTTGCTCTTCACTACTGCCTTGCGACTGCATCAGCGGAATCACTTCACGCGCCACGAATGGAAAAGTCACAAACATGGTGGCAAGCACGATACCGGGAATGGCAAAAATCACCTGAAAACCAAAGTATTCTAGCCAGCCGCCAAGCCAAGTATTGGCGCCCAGTAGTGCCACAAACATCAAGCCTGCGACCACGGGTGACACCGAAAATGGCAAATCTAGCAGCGTGGTGAGGAATTGTTTACCTTTAAAATCAAATCGGGTTAATAGCCAGGCTAATGCAATCCCAATCACCGTATTAATCGGCACCACAATCAGCGCCGTAATCAAGGTAAGCTTGATAGCCGATAATGCCTCGTGATCGGTCAAGGCAGCCACATACAACTGCCAGCCAGATTTTAATGCTTCATAAAACACCGATATCAGCGGAATCACTAGCATCAGCGTCATAAACGCCACCGCAATGCCAATTAACGTATAACGTAGCCATGTCGGCTCACGGGTTGCGGCTTGGGTTTGGTAAGGATATTGGCTACTATCTATCATACACTTGCCCCGCCCATACGTTTGGTAAATAGCCACTGCAAGGCATTAATGGCAAATAAAATCACAAACGAAATCATCAACATAAACAAAGCAACCGCGGCAGCCCCTTGCACATCAAAGCTTTCAAGCTTACCAATAATGATTAACGGTAAAATCTCAGATTTCATCGGTAAATTACCCGCAATAAAAATCACCGAGCCATACTCTCCCGTCGCCCGCGCAAACATCATGCCTGAGCCCATCAGCAAGGCAGGATACAACTCTGGCAAGATGACCCGTCTAAAAGTTGTCAGTCTCCCAGCGCCCAGCACCGATGCCGCCTCTTCATATTCTGGCGACAGCTCCGCAAGCACAGGTTGCACCGCACGCACAATAAACGGCAAACTTACCACAATCAGCGCCAACCAAATACCAATAGGGGTAAAAGCAATTTTAATGCCGAATGGCGCAAAAAACTGCCCGATTAACCCATTGGGTGCATATAACGTTGCTAGCGAAATACCCATTACTGCCGTTGGCAAGGCAAAAGGCAAATCCACCAGCGCATTTAAAATCGACTTTCCCCAAAACTCATAGCGCACCAACACCCATGCAATCAGCGTACCAAACACCAAATTGGTCAATGTCGCTAGCAATGACATTTTTAGCGACAGTTCAATCGCCGCCTTGACGCGCGGCTCGGCAATGGTTTTGATAAACCCTGCCACGCCAATATCGGCGGTCGTCATTACCATTGCCACAAATGGCAACAGCACGATAATCGACAACGCCAACACACTGATGCCCAAACTCAAATTAAAAAACGGCATGATATGGCGCTTTTTATTGCGTTTTAAGGGTGAATTGGGTGTTTTAGGCTGATTGTTTGATGTTAAATCGGCTTGATGGTTAGCATTGATGCTTGCCATGCAGGGCTTCCTTTACTAATAATCGGTAGGCAACGTCAGAATTTAAAATAATAAACATACAAAAATAGGACTTACGCAAAAAGCATAAAATTTTGCGAAAGCGGATAAAAATATAGTATAGTCAATCCTAAATTATAGTAAGCACCGTTTGCCCTGAGCTTGTCTAAGGGTAACGGTCGTTATGGTTCGACAGGCCTACCACGAACGACCCTGTTCGATATAATTCAGTTTTCACTATAGCATAAAGAGATGAAGAAAAAAGCTATCACCCGCCTAGACTACTGTCAATATTTACTGGTAAGCCAAACCAATTACACCCTTACCAACTACGCAGAACATCATCCTGAATCAATTAGTCATGACCGCATCAATCGATACCTACGTCATGACAAACTAAAACCCAAGCTCGTATGGGAAAAAGTCAAAGACGACATCGTATTAGACGACGATGGCTATCTTATCTTTGATGACAGCATACTCGATAAAAATCATAGTCACAAAATCGAATTGGTTAATCGCCAATACAGTGGCAACGCCCATCGCATTATTAAAGGCATCTGCATCGTTAACTGTATCTATGTCAATCCAAAGACCGAACAATACTGGCTCATTGATTACCGTATTTATGACAAAACCACCGATGGCAAAAGCAAACTTGACCATCTAAAAGACATGCTACAGCACAGTATTGAACACAAACAAATTAAATTCAAATATGTGCTCATGGATACATGGTATGCCACCAAAGACATTATGCTGTATATTGATAACTTACAAAAAATCTATTATTGTCCTTTAAAATCCAATCGCAAAGTCGATGATTCAAAAGGAGTAAACCCTTACAAAGCAGTCAACGAATTAACTTGGACTGACCAAGAGCAACAAAATGGCAAACTGATTAAAATACATGCCTTTCCTAAAGATTACAAAGTGCAACTGTTCCGAGTAGTGGTTAATGAAAACCGCACGGACTGGATTGTCACCAATGACACCAATCAGGATTCATCAGATGGCACACGATTGGTGTGTGCCATCCGCTGGAAGATTGAGCAGTTTCACCGAGAACTTAAACAACTCACTGGTATTGAAGCTAATCAGTGTCGTAAGGCTCGTATTCAGCGGAATCATATTTGTTGTTGTATGCTGGTTTGGCTGCAGTTAGCCAGACAAGCTAAACGGTTAAAACAATCTTTATATCAGGTTAAAAGGGGTTTACTCAGTGATTATTTGCGTGAGCAGTTACGCTCGCCTTCGGTCGTCTTTGCGTAAGCCCTAAAAAATAAAAATTCAAAAATAAAGATACAAAAAGCTCTGTACCTAAAATCTTAAGCACGGCTATAGTACCATCTCACTTGGATTTTCCAAACTATATTTATGCGCTTTAAATATTCTTAGCTAGAATAAAAAACCAGAGCCGAACTCTGGTTTTGTTAGATAAAAACAGCGAACTATTTTGCTGCAGGTGCCGATGCTATGGTGCTCGTCGGGCTGGCTAGTTGATCAAAGACACCCCCATCTTTGAAGTATTTGGTCATGATATCCGTCCAGCTACCAAATTCGGCATTCGGACTAAAGGTGGTAAGCGCGGGTAATTTATCTTGATTTTTAGCCAGTACCGCCGCGTCGCTTGGGCGCAGGTATAAATCTGCCGCCAATTGCTGGGCAGGCTCGCTCCATAAATAATCAAGATACGCTTTCGCTGCGTCGTTCGTGCCTTTTTTATCGGTCACTGATTTGACAATCGCCACAGGGTTTTCTGCTGATATGGTGTAGCTTGGATAGACAATTTGCACATCGCCTTTACCAAACTGTTTAACCGCGAGATTGGCTTCATTTTCAAAGGTGACTAACACATCGCCAATTTGACGTTGTAAGAACGTGGTCGTCGCCGCACGCCCACCATTTTCATACACCGGCACGTTTTTGAGCAACGCTTTGACAAAGTTTTTGGTTTTGCTTTCATCTTTATTAAAACTATGTAAGCCATAGCCATACGCGCCTAAGAAGGCATAACGCCCATTACCTGTGGTTTTTGGGTTGGCAAGTACGATTTGTACGCCTGGTTTTGCCAAATCAGACCAGTCTTTGATTTGTTTTGGGTTGTCTTTACGCACCAAAAACACGATGGCACTGGTATAAGGGACTGCTTGGTTTGGCAATTGGCTTTGCCAATCTTGCGCTACCAAGCCTTTTTTCACCAACAGCTCTACATCTGAGCCTTGGTTCATACTCACTACATCCGCTTGTAGACCGTTGGCAACCGCTAGCGCTTGTTTACTAGAGCCGCCATGCGATTGCTGGATATCAACGGTTTTGCCGCTGTTTTTGGCTTCGTATTCTTTGATAAACAGTGGATTGTAGCTTTTATAAAAGTCACGCGCGACGTCATAGGAGACATTGAGCAGTTTAATACCGCCTTTATCGCTCGCACCTGCATTTGATTGCGTAGCGGCTTGACCTGAAGCGGCTTGTTGGTCTTGCTGGGTAGGCGCACGTGAACAGCCCGCTAGGCTCACGCCTAATAACGCCAGACTCGATAGCACGGCTACGGTTTTGTATTGAACATTAGTTTTTTTTTGAAAATTAACAGTCATCATGGTCACCCCTCATCTCAATGTATAAAAATCAATCTATAAAAGTTTAAATTGATTCTATTTTATAAAAAATCATCGTCAAGCAAAAACAATATTATTCTTTATCCATATTCCACTTCTGAATATTACATCATAAAATATAATGTAATATTTAAAATCAAAAATTTAGCAACCTGAATCACACCTAAATCACAAATGTCACATTGTCAGCGTTATCATTTTCCCCTACAATTTTATTTTTAATTATCAAGAATCCGCCATGGCAAAAGCTTCCAAAACCGTTATCAAATCAATTGAAGCGCAGCTCGCACGACTGGATTTGCAAACCACCTCATTAAATCAGGCTGATGACGTATTTTTGGCGCTGCTTGACGATGATGAACATGACAATAAAGCAACGGCAAAGCGTGGCAGTGTTGATAACTTAAGTGTTGATAACTTAAACGATGATGACTTTAGCGAACAATTAGCCACTCAAGATCGCGATAGCCAACTGCAACAGGCATTAAGCGATACGGTATTGTCATTGACCGATTATCTATCCGCTGTGCAGTTGGTGATTAGTGAAACGTTTGCCCATACGGTTTGGGTGAAAGCTGAAATCCGTAGTCTGTCAGCCAAAGGCGGTCACTATTATTTTGAATTGGCGGATAAAGATATGGAGGGCAAAGTCACTGCCAGCTGCCGCGGCACGCTATGGCGTGGTCAAGCAGCCAAAATACTGTCAAAGTTTGAAAAAAACACTGGCATGAGCCTTGAGCGAGGATTGAATGTATTGCTCAAAGTCTCAGCCACGTTCCATGCCCAATATGGCTTTTCGCTAAACATCGTCGATATCGACCCCACCTACACATTGGGCGATTTGGCAAAGCAATACCAAATGATTTTAACCAGACTGCATGAAGAAGGGCTGATCGATCTCAATAAATCGCTCCCCATGCCGTTTGATATTGAGCATGTGCTCGTCATCGCCCCTGAAAAAGCTGCAGGGCTAGGCGATTTTCGCGCGGATGCCGATAGACTCGCCAGCACAGGGGCTTGTATTTTTCATTATGAGCATGCCACCTTTCAAGGCAATAACGCCCCTGAAGACATCCGCCAAGCCATCATTAAAGGCATGAAAAATCTGAGCAAGCAGCATATTACCGCAGATTTGATAGTGATTATCCGGGGTGGTGGCGCGGTGGGTGATTTGGCGTATCTCAATGATTACGAACTTGCCGCGCTGGTGGCGGAGCAGCCGATACCGGTATGGGTCGGCATTGGTCATGAGCGCGACCGTGTCATGCTAGATGAAGTTGCACATCAAAGTTTTGATACCCCATCCAAGGTTATCGCAGGCATTCGCAATCATTTGCTCACTATTACCCAGGGTGCCAAACAACATTTTTTGACCATTGAGCAAATTGCTAAGTCTAACATCTTACAGGCACGCCGTGATAGCGAACAACAATTTGCCAAGATACAATCAGCAGCGCAGCGACAATTATCTGCCGCTAAACTTGCCATGGACAACCAATTTGTACAGATTCGCCAACTTGCCTATCAGCAAATCACCACGGCTCGTCAATCGACCAATCAACTGCGTGAGATGACATTGTTACAGCATCCGTCAACTGTATTAACCCGTGGCTATGCGATTATCAGAACCTCGCATCCTGCATCAAGTACGGTGATGACTTCGATTGCCCAAGTTGAACCCAATTCAACCCTAACCATTGAACTACAAGATGGCTATCTACAAGCCACTGTCAATGCCAAACACCCAAAAAACTGACTTATCCATCAACAGGAATAACCATGACCGAGCCAACCGATTTTAAAAGCGCCTATGAGGTATTAAAAGTAAATGCACAACTCTTGCAAAATAGCCAAGAACCCAACATCGACGCGCTGATGACTATTGTAGCCGAGTCCATCGACGCCTATAAAGTATGCCAAGCGCGGATTGATGCCGTCGAAGCCTCGCTGAATCAAGCGTTTGAAACAGACTAAGTTTCAATCAAGCATAAAAGCAGAATAAAAAAGCCACTATCGAAGGATAATGGTCTTTTTATGTTGGGCATTTAAATTTCTACTTTGGCGCCCATTTCTACCACATTGTTGCTAGGGAGTTTTAGAAACTCAGCCGCGGTACCAGCATTACGGTGCATATGGGCAAACAATTTTTCACGCCATAATGCCATACCTTTGATGCTCTCAGATGCCACCACTGCCTCATGGGATAAGAAATAACTTACCTTGGCAGGGTCGAAATCAAAGTTAAATTGCTGAATGTGTTTGAGCGAGTCTGGGACATCAGGGTCATTTTTAAAGCCAAAATTGAGCACCACCTTCCAGCAATTGTGTCCCAAATAGGTCACTTCACTACGTTTGCTGAGACCCACCCAAGGGGTTTCTAAGGTATTAACGGTGACAAAGATATTGTACTCATGCAAGCATTTATTGTGCTTTAAGTTTTGTTTCAGCGCCACAGGTACGATATCGACTTCAGAGACCATAAACACGGCAATACCTTTGATTTTTTTGATATTTTCAAAAAGCACTTGGCAGCGCTGATTGATTAAGATTTTCTCTTGCAGTAACGCTTGCTGATTTTGCAGCTCTTGGATATTCTCAAGTGGCGCGTTTTCAATATCTTGGGTCAACTTTTCTAATTTGCCTTGCGTCGACTCCAAAGCTATTTGTAAGCGTTTATTGGTAAAACTACCAAACAAGTCATCCAAGAAATTTTTTAAGTTAATTTGTCTTGTGGTATGGGCAATTCTCACCAAGTTACGCCCATCTCGCCAAGTCATCATGAGCACAAACATGACGCCCCCTAACAACAATGGGAACCAACCGCCCTTGAGGAGCTTCAGCAGATTTGACGCCCAAAACAAGAAATCCACCACAAAAAACAATGAGGTCGCGGCAATACACAGTAGCAAAGGGTATTTCCACGCATAGCGAATCACAAAGAAGGTCAATATCGTGGTAATCAGCATATCCGTACAAACCGCAATACCATAAGCGGCCGCTAACGCACCCGATGATTTAAACATCACCACAGCAAACGCAATGGCGATAAACAAGCCCCAGTTAATCGCTGGGATATAGATCTGACCCACTTCTTTGACATTGGTATACACAATACGCATACGCGGTAAAAAGCCAAGTTGCACCGCTTGTTTGGTGATACTAAACGCCCCAGAAATCAGCGCTTGTGACGCAATCACTGTCGCTAAGGTTGCCATCACTACCATGGGGATACGCATGGCATCTGGAATCATCAAAAAGAAGGGATTGGATTTGCCATCAGGATTGGCGAGTAAAAATGCGCCTTGACCAAAATAATTGAGCAGCAAGGCAGGCATGACAATGGAAAACCAAGCGATACGAATCGGTTTTTTGCCAAAATGCCCCATATCGGCATACAAGGCTTCACCGCCTGTCACACACAGGACAACTGCCCCCAAAATGATAAAGGCGAGTGTTGGATTGGTCATCACAAACTGATAAGCATAGATGGGATTGATGGCTTGCAAGATTTCGACATTGTGCTGGATATGATAAACCCCAATGCCAGCAATCAACAAAAACCATAGCACCATCACAGGTCCAAACAGCTTGCCGATACCTTTGGTACCAAATTTTTGCACAAAAAACAGTATGAACAAAATGGTCAGCGTTGCAGGAATTACCACACTATGCAGCCGTGGCGATACCACTGTCAAACCTTCTACTGCCGATAGCACCGAGATGGATGGGGTAATCACCCCATCGCCATAAAACAAGCAGGTACCAAATATTCCCATGGTCATGATGATTGCGTGCAATTTTGGGCGATGTTTCACCGCGCTTGATGCCAAGGCGAGCATCGCAATCAGACCGCCTTCCCCTTTATTGTCGGCACGTAGCACCAACGAGATGTACTTGAGGCTGACGATGATGGTAATCGTCCATACAAATAATGACAGCACACCATAGATATTGGCAACGTTAAAGGCGACATGACCAGAATTAAAAACTTCTTTGACTGAATACAGTACACTGGTACCGATATCGCCATAAACGACCCCGATTGCCCCTAATGTCAGTGCAGGAACCGAGCTTTTAGCATGTGCTTTACTCATAAATTAACGACGCAATTTGATAAGATGGATTATTATAAGTCGAATTATAAAATTGCGGTTAAATTATATTTTGTAACCAAAGTTATCTATGTACTTGACGATAGTAACATTTTAGCAGGTTGAAATTAAACTGCGTTTGCTTTGCCTAGATATTACGTCTATTAGCAGAATATTTTCAACCCCAGTCAGCGTGGCTTCAGCCATTTTTTTGTGCTTATCGCAAACCTTGATTTACAAAATCTAAAAAATCCGACGGCAGGCAGACGGATTTATCATAGAAAATAGCTTGATTATGTCATTTATGCTGAATAGGTGGCAATATAAAACTATCGTAAACAGCCATCAAGCATCAAATAAAACATAAATGTTGCATAAGGATACAGTTAGGCAGATAATGTTGTTTATTATAAAAATTTTGTGCCAATCATGCGATTGCTAAAATTTAAAGGCTAAGACATAAAGCGTAAGATAAAGCGCGTAAGGATACTAATAAGCGATGAACCAAAATGATTTACGGGTCATTAAGACTGAACAACATATCGAGCAAGCTTTTCTGGCATTACTGCAGCAGAAACCTTACCGCGCCATCACTGTCCAAGATATTTTAGATACGGCAGCGATCAATCGCTCAACCTTTTATCGTCATTACGCCAGTAAAGAGGCGCTGGCAGAGAAAATGGTGAGTAATTTTCGCCAAGTGTATGAGAAGTTTTTAACTGAACGCTTTAGTGTCGCCAGTCAAGAGAATTTACTGATGTGTTTGGAACAATTTTGGGCGTTTATTCATGCGCAAAAACAACGCATACTGGCTTTTTGGCAAATCAAAACCCCCAACATTCATTTATATGATGACATGTATGCGTTAATCAAACAAAATTATATTGAGCATGCCAAGCGCCATGGACGCCCAGGCGACTTGGATTTTCAAGGGCATACGTATGCAGGGATTATATTAAATAATTTAAGTTACTGCCTGCAGCAAGACCAGCAAATGTCACTCGAGGATATTCGTAGCAATATACAACTGATGATGCAGACAGCGTCTATACAATAGTCTTTCATGGCAATAATCTGTCATCGCCATAATCTGCCATCATCATAATCCGCAGTAGCCTCAATGTGCTCATTAAAGATGAGTTAAAGCGCGCTTAAAAAATTTAGGATTTTTTACCGACCAAATCAATTACCCAAAGCTCCGCTTGCGAGCCTAGCCGAAACGGTACCCCCCAAAAACCATAGCCCGAGCTTACAATCACATCAGTATTGTTGATACGTTCATAGCCGTAACCCAAACGATTGATAAATTTGACAATAAAATTGGCAGGAAATATTTGCCCATTATGGGTATGTCCAGACACTTGCAAATCAATCGGTAATTGTACGTTTTGTTCAATCTCATTGGGCTCATGGTCAAGTAAAATTATCGGCTTCTCGGTAGTTGACGGCATTAAGTCCTTGGTCGCTTTACGATATGTGGCATGATTATCCAGTCGTCCTACCAACCAAAGCTGGTTATCAACCAACACTTTGTCATCTGCCAATAAGGTGATATTGGCTTTTTTGATCGCATCGCGAATCTCGCCTTCATGCCCATACATATCATGATTACCTAGCGTGGCATACGCGCCCATTGGCACTGCATTTGCTAGTTGCTGCAGTGCTGGCTGCATATTTTGCGAGGTATAATAGTCAACATTATCATCCATGATATCGCCAGGCATCAACAGTAGTTGCACGTTCTGTGCTTTTACCATCTCAGTTAATCGATTAATTTGCCGCTCACCGACCATTAGACCCAAATGCAAGTCTGAAACCATCCCAATGCGAATCGGTTTGGCAAGTGGCTGATTGGCAGTCAAGGTGATATGACGAATGGTGGGTGTATAAGCATTATAAATACCCATCAATACCATGCCAAAAAACACGAGCGGCAACAAAATGCGCTGTCCATAGATTTGATAACTCACGGAATTAAAAAATTGCGGGGCAACTTTCATCAACACCAAATTGATAATGCCCACCGCCGCCATCGACATGATGACAAACCACAAAATAGTCAGCCAAGTCATAGACAGCTTGAGCCCAAAGCTCGTCAAGCGTGCGATGCCAAATACCAATAACGCATTACTTATCACAAATAGACTAATCATCAAATAGCGAGAAGACCGCTCGGACAACCAAGACCCTGCCCACCACTGCAGCCCCCGCCCCGCCCCATAAGTAAACAATTCAAACAACAATACAATGACGGTCAGAAATATCCAACGCATACCACCCCCAAATTTTTTATCAGTAAAGGTTATATAGAGAATATTTCTGAATTTACAATGTCGCTTTATCTATTAAAGCCAATCAGTGAATTTGAAAAAATCAATCAATATAATTTGCGCATTAAAAAACCCAACTTACGAGAATAAGTTGAGTTTTTTCGATATCGGCTCATCCGATGACGGTATTGTGGCAGGTTTATTGATTTTTAACAAGCAATAAATTTGCTATAATAACCCTTTTGGCACTTTTAAACATTATGACTTATTCAACTGCTGTTAATTTATCTGATATTGCCAAGCCTGCCCAAACCCGCGTCATTGTGGGAATGTCAGGGGGCGTTGATTCTTCTGTCACCGCCGTTTTGCTCAAACAAGCGGGCTTTGATGTTGAAGGCTTGTTTATGAAAAACTGGGAAGAAGATGACGGTACTGAGTATTGTACCGCCATGGCTGACCTTGCCGATGCGCAAGCGGTGGCGGATAAAATCGGCATTAAACTGCATACCGCCAACTTTGCCATGGAATATTGGGATCGCGTATTTGAGCATTTTTTGGCGGAATATAGCGCCGGTCGCACCCCAAATCCTGATATTTTATGCAACAAAGAAGTCAAGTTTAAAGCCTTTTTGGATTATGCGCTAACCTTGGGGGCGGATTATATTGCCACCGGTCACTATGCGCGCCGCGGTTTTAGTGATGAAACTGGCAAAGCGCCACTACTGCGCGGACTTGATAACAATAAAGACCAAAGCTATTTTCTACACGCGGTGGCAGGCGATAAAATCGCCAAAACCTTGTTCCCTGTGGGTGAGTTAGAAAAACCTGAAGTACGCCGTATTGCCGAGCAATACGATTTAGCAACTGCGAAGAAAAAAGACTCTACGGGCATTTGCTTTATCGGCGAGCGACGCTTTAAAGACTTTTTACAGCAGTATCTGCCCGCTCAAAAAGGCGATATCTATACCGATGATGGCAAAAAAATCGGCACCCATGATGGCTTAATGTATTACACACTTGGTCAACGTGGCGGTATTGGTATTGGTGGGGTCAAAGATAGAGATGAGGCGCCTTGGTTTGTGTTACACAAAGACTTGGATAATAATCGCCTGATTGTCGGTCAAGGGCATGACCATCCGATGTTACAATCCACCGAATTGACCGCTTATAAGCTTGACTGGGTGGTTGATGCACCCACCCAACTATTTACCGCCCAAGGTTATCGCTGTACCGCCAAAACGCGCTATCGTCAGCCCGATCAAGCTTGTACAGTTTTTGCCCTTGATGAAACGGGTGACACCATAAAGGTGGTTTTTGACGAGCCACAGCGTGCGGTGACACCGGGTCAGTCTTGTGTATTTTATGACGGTGATATTTGTCTAGGCGGTGGCGTGATTCAAACCATCGATGCCCCTACTAGCCTGGCTGAAGTTTAAAGTTTAAACTTTAATACACACTAAGATACAAACAGCGCAAATTGATACCATTTGCGCTTTTTTTATACCCTGTTGATTAAGAAAAGTTTGCAGCTAAGCGTTTGTTCCACCCTGCTTTTTTTCGTAGGTAGCCAATTCCCCAGCAGCTTAAATAAATCACAAATGAAATGGTAGTGATATAAGGTGAAATCGGCAGTCCAGGTCCTAACGATAGTAATATCCCGCCGACCCCAGCGATGATGGCAAACAGCATGGACAACAAATAGACATAGATGGGTCTAGCTGTCACTTGACTCGCCGCTGCGGCAGGCGTGATGAGTAATGATAATAGCAGCAATGCACCGACAAACTGCACACTCACCGCCACCACAAGACTCAGTGCAAACATAAACAGCAAGGATAAAAATGTTAAATTCAAATGCTGCGCTTGGGCAACTTGCGGATCAACTGCGGCAAATAACATGCGCTGACCAAATATGGCAATGATTGACAGTACAATCACCGCAACCACTAACATCGACTGTAATTCAGCGGGCGTGATTGCAACAATTTGCCCGGTTAATAAGCCAAATTTATTGGAGGAGCGACCTTGATACAAGGATAAAAATAATACCCCCAGCCCAAGCCCGAATGGCAACAAAATACCCACCACTGAGTTGCGGTTTTTGCTATCAATCCCCATGACCCCCAGCACCATGCCAGCCGTCACCGCCCCAATGACCGCACCTAGCGTCACTGAAGACCCTAACCATAAGGCACACGCCGCCCCTGCAAACGACAGCTCTGCTGTCCCATGCACGGCAAACGCCATATCCCGTGCCTGTACCATCGGTCCAATGAATCCCGCCATCACACCCAACAATACCGCGGCCACGATGGACGTTGATACCAAGGGCAACAGCTCAGCAAAGTTATCAAAATTAATGATGGTATGTAGCCAAGTCGTGAGCAGCATGTAAATTCCAAAAGTTAAAAAACCATCGAATGTGATGACTTGTTTTTGATTGAAGCAAATAAATTAGCGAAATCGATTGATTAAGTCGACACCACCGAGGTTGGCAGTCGAATTTTCAAGGCGCAGTACTTTATCTACCAAAGGTATAATCGGCTCGAGTTCATGGCTAATCATCAAAATCGCGGTATGATGCGCCTGTTTGCGATGGGCTAAAATATCACTGACCACATACTGGCTTGCCACATCAAGACTCAGTAGCGGCTCATCCATCAACAAAACATCAGGCTCAGCGACCAAGGCTTGGGCGATACGCATGCGCTGCTGCTCACCACCCGAGAGCATGGTAAGCGGCGCATCACAAAATGACTCACCGCCAACTTCCGCAATGGCTTTATCCACCAAATATTTTTTTTGTTTTGCTGTCTGCCAAAAACTGCCCAAGGTTTTTTTGGGGCTAAATAGACCAAACAAATAATTTTCCCCATCTAGCCCTAGCTGCACCAAGTCCCTACCCCGAATCGGTAGTTTTGGCGCAAAGTCTTTGAGCTGAGGCACATAGCCCACTCGAATATCTTTGCCAAGCGTGATTGAACCACTTGATAGTGGCACAAGTTTGAGTAAACTTCGCAGCAATGTCGTCTTGCCTGTACCGTTAGCGCCGAGCAATGCCACAAATTCACCGGATAAAATCGAAAAATTGACATCCTGCCATAGCAGACGTTGCCCAAAGTGCATACTGGCATCTTTGACTTGCAAAATGATTTGCTGTGACTGTGGCAGTTTGACAAACGATTGGCAATGAATAGCCTGCGCAAACTGCCGCTCGCTATTGGCTATTTTGGTGGTTGACATGGGCATGGTGGCTACTTCTTCATCCTAACGGCAACATGCTAAAGGCAAGGATGGTTGATTGGCAATATGACATTGCAAAAAATTAAGCATTATAAGGGATAACCAGTCAATACTATACCAATTAACGCAAATTTTTCCCCAAATGCGTTAATTGGTAATCTAAAATTTTTAGGCTGCTTAAAATTAGCGCGTCGCGACCGCAAAATCATCCAGGGTTTTTTCAATAAATTGCGTATAGCTTGTCACGCCATCGGGAAAGGTTTCATAGACCGCCACAACTGGGACTGTTGATGCCTTCGCCAATGTGATTAGTTGCTTTGAGGTAGCATCCTCGGTCTGGGCATTGACCACCAACAAGCCGACTTGTTTATTGCTCAGCAGGCTTTTGCTGTCATTGAGCACTTTGACCGACACCCCTGCATCCGTCTCTGATTGCACGACATAGGCTTTTGGCGTCACATCCTTGATGCCCATATCGGCTAGCAAATAACCAATGACGGGCTCAGTAGCAAAGGCAGTGATGGCTTTTCGCTGTCCGATTTGTTGGGCTTTGACTTTAAGCGCATCAATTTGCTGGATGAATTGCTGGGTATTTTTCGCATAAATTGCTTGATTGGCAGGCGATGTTGCAGCCAATTGCTTGTTGACCGCTTCAGCCACTTTTTTTGCTGTATCGAGGGAGAAAAACACGTGCTCATTGAAGTCACCGTGCGAGTGACTATGTACTTCGCTATGCCCTTCACTGGGCACGTGAGGATGATCTGATGGCTGCGGATCAGCGGTTTTTATTTCGTGTTGAGTGTCGTGTTGGTGTTGTTCACTGGCAGGCTCATCTGCCGCATTGTCCGTGTTAGGCGACAGCCCTGAAAGTGCGACGGCATTAATCAGCACAGGTTTATGACTTACCGACTCAGCTAAGCTTATACCCCAATCATCATATCCGCCACCGTTGACCAGCATGACAGCAGATTTAGTGACATTAAGCTTGTCGGTCGCTGTGGCTTGATAATCATGCGGATCTTGTGATAAATCATCGACCCCCACAATCACATTGACTTTATCACCCCCGACCGCTTTAGCCACCGAACCCCACACATTGGTGGTGGCATACACGGTGGGTAATTGGCTATCAATAACGGTGTTTGATGAGACTGTTGTAGCTGAGCTATTTGATGGGGATTGATTTGAGGCTGATTGCTTTGAGGTTGATGGATTGTCAGTTTGTTTTTGGCAGCCTGTTAATCCCCCCAATAGGCTCAGCGTCAATGTCACCCCTGCAATCGTGGGGGTTTTTAGTAGCCTTAGTAGCAAAAAAGGTCGGCTAAAAAAAGCATATTTGTTAATCAATGCGTTTATCATGCTGGGTCGCCAAATTAAGTATTGAGAATATTAAAAATGTTATATTATAACATTTTAATGGTGTTCTCAAGGTAGCTCAAGGATTTATGCTGGCTTGGATTTCATCTATCGCACCTTTAAATTCAACTATTTGCGCTGACCTTTTTATGCCATAATAAATTTATCACCTTGCTGTATGGTTCACAGGCAAATCGGTTGTTATTTTCTACGCTTTACGCCTGTCAGCACTTTTTTGTATGACCCACTCTCACAGGATGTTTTTATGAAACACTTTTTCGCGCCTTGTCTGGTACTTGCCAGTATGTTGGGCACAACACTTGCCCACGCAGCCTCTATGCCAGTGGATACCAATGCCCGCTTTAAACTGGGGTTAAACGCGTCTATCAATCATTATGCGTACGATAAGGACAATGATGTTACGATCATGCCACAGGCATTTTATGACAACAATCGACTCTATATTGAAGGCAGTGAAGCGGGTTATTATCCCTACAAAGATGCACAAAACGAATGGCGATTGACCGCAAGCTACGATAGCCGTTCATTTGATCCAGACGATGCGAGCACAGCGGCGTTAAAAGGACTCGATGAGCGTAAATGGTCTGCTATGGTGGGCACTAGCTATATGCGCATTACCCCGTATGGTGGCTTTAAAGCGCAAGTGGAAACTGATGCGTTAGGCCGCAGTGATGGTACTAGCGCAAAAGTGGCGCATTTGAGCAGATTTAAGGCAATGGATGATAAAATCACCATTTATCCTGAGTTAGGACTGCAGTGGTACAATGACAAGTACAACAACTACTACTTTGGTGTTTCTGAGCAAGAATCGCGACGCACCGGGATAAAAGCTTATAACGCTGATAGTAGCATTACCCCCTATGTGAATGTCAGTGCCAGTTACGCCATTTCGCCACGCTGGAGTGCGTTTATCAGTCAGCATTTAGAGTATTTGAGCGATGAGCAAAAAGACAGCCCACTGGTTGATAACCGTGTCGATAGCAAAACTAAAATTGGCTTTAACTATCAGTTTTAATGCATAGCTTGATGCCTACTTTACCAATAAATAGTTGACCCATAAAAAACGCAAATTGTTTGATTTGCGCTTTTTTTATTCATAAAAAAGGGTTATTCACTTCGTCCACGTGCGACGCTTGCTGCTGTTGCGTGGTAGATTTTTCCACCGTTTGTGCTTCATGGGCTTCTAAATACGCAATGATTTGGCTCAATACATCTTGCAATTGTTTTGCCGTGGCTAAACTTTGTTTATCCAACGTAAACGTCGCACTGCCATAGAGATTGACTTGCTCTCCTTGATTCTCAAGGGTAAATTCGCCCAATCCCACGCTTTGGCTATCATTTTGAAATGGTTTAAAAGCACTCATCTTTTTCCCCTGTTTAATTACTGATTTGCTGTTACTGATTTTGGTTATGGTGAAATAGTCGCTACATTACTCGGCAAACTGGGAAACGCATTTACCCCGGTGCGTTTTTTAAGGGTACTTAGGCTAATTTTTTCAACGGTTCCGCTATCATCATTCGGGCTAAAAAATACTAGCGCTTGCTGTTGTGATGGCAGATATACCGCTTTAAAAAAATGCGATGGCACCAACACGCGATTTTTTAGCCGTTTGACTTCCGGTGTTAAGAACGCCACCCCTGTCACCACATAAGCTGAGCCGTATTGGTTGGTCAGGTTGCGAGTTTGCGTTTCAATTTTTACCCAAGTTTTACGGTTGTTGTCAGGCGTTTGTGGGGCGATATTTGCCAAACTAAAGCTATCAAATTGTGAGTCCGGGTTTGCCATATCAGCATTGGGTGCTAAATGCCCTCTGTCAAATCCGGTACGGGTATAATCGCTTAATAGACTACGCACCTCGGTCGGCAGGCGAGTTTCTTCATGAAAGTTATCCTCTCTGACCAAGGTTTTGGCAGCCGTTATTCGTTGTCGCGTCAAATGCTCAGCGACCCAAATAGGGGTTTTGGTGACACCCGAATACATCACCGCAAAGCCATTAAAGCACAGTGGGTAGGTTTTTTGCGACAACTTAGCGGTCATTGTCGGCTGGGTTTTATCCAAAAACTCGCTGGCGCATTTTTGTAGTGCCTTGTCTAGTGGGCGCGTGGTGAGTGCTTGGGTATCTGTGTTCGCTTGGGTGGTAGCAATAGTAGTAGGGATAGTAACAGTATTGCTATCGGGTTTGGCGGTTGAGGGCGCAACACTACAACCTGTCAAATACATCAAGCCAACGCTTATGGCTGATAATATGGCAATAGGGCTAACAAAATGGGTTTGAACTATCATGAGTGACCTTAAAAAAGAAAAAATGAAGAAAATGAAAAATGGCACAATGACGACGGTGGTAGGGGTTGGGCTAAATTGTCGGATAACGTAGTTTAACTCTCGGTTTAAAACTTCTTGGTTATTTTATAAGGTATTTGGGTGGAATACGCAAATATTTACTGATAGTGATAGCAGTTTTCCTAAATATTTTTTGGCTAATATTGAGTTGACTACTTTTATCCCAATATTTTCCCATCAACAATTGCTTCAGTTCTGATAAAATACACCTTTTGTCATTAGTAAATTTTTATGAGTACATCAACCACACCCCAAAACGCCGTCGTCTTACTCTCGGGCGGGCTAGATTCCGTGACTTGCCTTTATTGGGCAAAAGCCAATTATGCCAACGTCACAGCGGTAAGCTTTAACTACGGTCAGCGCCACAATAGCGAACTTAATGCTGCCAAAAAAATTGCCGCGACTGCCCAAGTCAACCATCGTATTATCGATATTGATTTGGCACAGCTAGGTGGCTCGGCGTTGACCGATGCTTCGCTGGTGGTACCCGATGCCAAACAAACAGATTTTAGCGATAATCAGCATAATGACAGCATTCCCATTACCTATGTACCTGCGCGTAACACCATCTTTTTGTCGTATGCGCTGGCATTGGCAGAGGTGACACAGTCCAATGCCATTGTGATTGGTGTCAATGCAGTGGATTACTCAGGCTATCCTGATTGTCGTCCTGAATATATTGAAGCCTTTGAAAAGATGGCAAATCTCGCTACCAAAGCCGGTGTGATGGGCAATCATCTCCACATTGCAACGCCATTGTTGCAGTTAAGTAAAGCAGAAATCATTAAATTGGGGGTATCGCTGGGGGTTAATTATTCTTTGACCGTGTCATGCTACCGCGCAGATAGCGAAGGACGCGCCTGCGGACACTGCGATAGCTGTTATTTACGACAGCAAGGTTTTTTACAAGCTGAAATAGATGACCCAACGATTTATCAGTAATCTATCATTATCAAATTCTGCCAGCTTTATTGCGTCAACGGTAAAGCTAGCCATTGTACGATTGAACACCTGCTGTTCTATACTGCTGTCTCTTATGAGGATAAACTATGAAACATTCAGCCATCGTGACCCTATTTGCTAGCATGGTTTTGCCGTTTGCCGCGCATGCCGCCAACCCACAATATGTCAATGCTTGCGCCACCCAAATGACCGAAAAACACATCACTGATGCCGCTTCTGCAAAAAAAGTATGTACTTGTGTGGTAGATGAACAATCAAAAATCACCCAAGCACAAAAAAATGAGCTTGATACTTGGGTAAAAAGTGGCAAAGATGTTCGCCAAAACAAAACTTTCCAAACCATCAGTGCGCGTATGAAAGCGTGCGGTAACGGCGTTAAATTTAATAAAGCCCGTCCCTAATCGGCTACAATCAATACCATAATCGATAGAGCCGCGCCACCAGACCAGTTGTTTACTGGTCTTTTTTTGTTTTGTCGCATGAAGAAGTTTGTACTCAATCTGGCTTTCTGATATTGTTAATTCAATTTTTGCTTGGGAAATGCCCATGACTCAACTACCCGATTTTTTGGTCACCACGGTTGAAGCGGATACCAGCCGTCATGCCACAGCGCAGCCGCAATTTATCCAGCGTCAAATCAACCTGCCAGCGTATGCCAAGCAGTCAGAGAAAGGCTTGATTTTGTATTTTTATCCAAAAGACAACACCTCAGGCTGTAGTGTGCAAGCGCAAGATTTTAGCCAGCATTTGACCCAATTACAGCAGTTTGGCTACCAAGTCATTGGCGTATCAAGAGATAGTGTCAAAAGCCATGAAAAATTTATCACCAACCAACAGATTAATTTTGCGCTGGTGAGTGATACCGATGAACAACTTTGCCAATATTTTGACATCATTGCCGAAAAAAAACTGTACGGCAAAGTCAGCCTTGGCGTGGTGCGTTCAACATTAATTTTCGACAACGCAGGCAAGCTGGTTCATGAGATGCGCAATGTCCGCGCCAAGGGGCATATGGATAAATTACTTGCGATATTGCCCACCCTTTAACCCAAACCAACCTAAATTAACCCAAACGCCTTATATTATTTTTATTTTGATTTTTTGACTCGAGATCACTCATTGTATGTCCGTGAACCAATTTTTTAAAAATATCTATCACGACTTGTATTATGACGTCTATAAAGCAGTCGGTGGTTCGCTCGAAGATGAAGCGGTTAATTGGCCGCTGTATCTCTCCAAACTTGCCAGTACAGGTATCAAAATTATGGTACTGTTGGTAATTTTGGGCGTGGTCTATCGGCTAAGTTTGTTGCTCATCAATTCTGCCCGTTTTATCGCCAAAGACAGTAAATACAGCCAATCGTTAAGGCTTATCGCACGGTTGATGTGGTTGTTTTCAAGTTTGCTTGCGGTAATGAGTCAGCTTAATTTTGAACCTGAAACAGTCAAAGCCACTGCCAAAGCCGGTATTTGGTCAGTGATTTTTTATATGGCGTGGTACAACCTCGGTTATTTGATGCAAAAAATGCTCAAAAATTATGGACTAAACGCGTCGATTGAACAATTACTGCATAATTTGTTGTCCATGCTCATTATCGTATTGTGGATTGCCTCGGTGATGTCGCAGTTTGGTTTTGATATTGTGTCTGTGGTTGCAGGTCTTGGGATTGCAGGTATCGCAGTGGGTTTTGCGGCACAAGCCACACTCGCCAACTTTATTGCTGGTATCACCATCTTGATTGAGCAGTCGTTTCAAGTCGGTGATTGGGTCAACATTAATGAAAAAGAAGGCAAAGTGGTGCAAATCGCCCTGCGCACTACCCAAATTTTGACCCGTGACAATATCACCGTGATTTTCCCCAATTCAACCGTTGCCTCAGCCGAAGTCATTAATTTAACTGCCAAAAATCTGATTCGTTTTGATATTGAAGTGCGTATCGCGTTGGAAGCGGATATTGAAAGCGCTCGCGCTATTATTCTTGATATTTTAGCCAACACCAAAGAGGTATTAGAGCGTCCTGCGCCCACGGCGACAGTGGATAAAATTGGCGATTTTGGGGTATTTTTTATCGTGCGGTTTTGGGTCAATCCGCCACACGTGTCTCGAATGCCATTTATCAAAGAAAATCTACGCGAACAAATCAAAGTAGCACTCGATGATGCCTGCATTGCCACACCTTATCCTCATATGCAGCTTTTAATGCCAAGCGCAATGCCAAACGAAGTAGCCCCATCGGTAAAAACTTCCCCATAATTTCAGACATTCTATCATTTGTCCTTTGCTAATCATGCTAAAATACGCCATTAATCAACTTTGACTTTTTTTGGCAGTATTTATGACAGACAGCAATACAACGCCCGTTGGGCAAACTTTTCACATTGTAATCACTTGTGCGGATGGGCTAGAGATTCCCTTGCAAACTGAGCTGGCAAGCTTTGGTATAGATACACAAATTGAGCGCACGGGTCGGCTGATGGCGACATTGACGTTGGCGCAGATTTATCAGGTTTGCCTATGGTCTCGTGTGGCATCTCGGGTATTGTTACCACTGGGCAAAAAGAACATCAATCCCGAGTACGATATTGCAGATCAGCTCTATACCTTTGCCAAAACTGTCAAATGGACCCAGTTATTTGATTTGGAGCAGACTTTTGCGATTCGTTTGACCCTAGATAAGCGCGTACAAGCCAACCAGCAATTCACCATGCTGCGTGTCAAAGATGCGATTGCTGACCAATTTAACGAGCAATTCGGTCGTCGCCCCAATGTCGATAAAAACCCCGATTTTGGCATTGTCGCTACTGTGGGTGACAAACAAGCTGAATTGTATCTAGACTTATCAGGTACCAGTTTGCACCGCCGTGGTTATCGTGCTGCGATGACTGAAGCGCCACTCAAAGAAAACTTGGCGGCTGCCCTGCTCTATAGCGTGAATTTTCACACCACCCAATTTGACAGTATCGTCGACCCGATGTGTGGCTCAGGCACGCTTATCATTGAAGCCTTGCTGATGAGCGCAGATTATGCGGTAGGACTGGATAAAGCCGATAGCCAATTTGGGTTTTACGCATGGCAACATCATGACACTGCGCTTTGGGAGGCTATGGTGCAAGACGCGCAAACCCGTTTTCATCATCGCCTAGATGCCATGGCAAATGGCGAGATGCCCGCGGTGTTTGCTTTTGATATGGACTCAGGCGCAGTTCGAGCCACGCACAAAAATTTAATCGCCGCAGGTTTGACGCCTATCATCAACCGCATTACCTTGCAGCAGCGCTCACTGGCGACCCTTAATTTGGCACTAGAAAAACAAGTCAATGGTTGGGTCAATCCCCTGTTTATCACCAACCCACCATATGGTGAGCGCTTGGGTGAAGAAGAATTGATTAAACCCTTGTATCAAGGCTTGGGTAAAAAATTACAAGCCCTGTTTGCAGACAGCCCTGCCAAAGTGACTTTGGGCGTCCTCGCTGCCAAAGTTGAACAAGCCGACGTACTACCCCTGGCCGAGCCAAAAACCCTACGCTGTCACAATGGTGCTATCACCGTTTATTTTCGTTATGGTGAGCTGTTAAAGAGCAAAGACACACCGCTTATTACGCGCTTTGAAAAACGTGAAATTGCCGTAGAAGAAGGTCAAGATTTTATCAATCGACTACAAAAAAATCTTGCCAATCTGCGTAAGCTGGCTCACAAACAAGCTGTGACCAATCTGCGGGTGTATGATGCCGACTTACCTGATTTTAAAGTAGCGGTGGATGTATATGGCGAATTTGTACATGTGCAAGAATATGCCGCCCCCAAATCAATTCCAGTAGAGACCGCCAAAAAGCGCTTTAATCTAGCGCTGCATGGGGTGCGTGAAGCCTTGCAAGTGAACCGTGAGCAAGTGTTTATCAAAACTCGCGCCCGCCAATCCGGCAATGAGCAGTATGAGAAAAAAGCCAATTCGGGTAAATTCCATGTGGTCAGCGAGCCAACCGCCAACAACCAACGGGCGTATTTTTTGGTGAACTTTAGCGATTATTTGGATACAGGGTTATTCCTTGACCATCGCAGCATCCGAAAAATTATTGCAGAAAACGCACGCGGTAAAACGGTGCTTAATCTGTTTGCTTATACTTGTACTGCCAGCGTGCATGCGGCATTGGGCGGGGCAAAAGCGGTGACATCGGTGGACTTATCACAAAACTATCTGGATTGGGGACGCAAAAATTTTGCCCTAAACGGCTTGCCAGATTTGCCAAGCTACCAGTTTATTGCCCAAGATATTTTTGAATGGATTAAAAGCAACACCGAGCAGTACGATGTGATTTTTATCGATCCGCCGACTTTTTCTAACTCCAAAAAATTTCAAGGTACGTTTGATGTGCAGCGCGACCACGTACCGCTCATCAACCGTGCCATGAATCGCTTATCCTCTGAAGGCGTATTATATTTTTCCAATAACTTTACCAAATTTGTGCTCGATGACGAAATTTACAACCGTTACCACGTTGAAGAAATGACCAACCAAACCATCGGCTTTGATTTTGATAGTAAACGCCCTATTCACCAGTCGTGGGCGATTCGCCACAAATAATTTGCCAATAAAAAAGCGATGACTCGTGTTAGCCATCGCTTTTTTTGATGAGTTCGGTTATTTTGCCAGAGTCTTGGTTTCAATCACACTATCAAGCTGATAAAGGTTGCCATAGCCTTTGGTATCGGTCGGTGGGGTGCGATAGCGAGTCAAGCGCAAAACCCGCTGAGCGCTTTCATCATGACGATAACCCATGATAGGCGCATCGAGAAGATACCATTGACCCACCGCTGTTTTTAGTATTCACCGTTTGGCAACCGGTCAGAGCAAGCATAAGCAATGCGCTGGTTTTAAAGCCATCTTTAACTTGATTGTTTATCATTGTTTATATCCATTATCACGCCATTAATTGAAGTTTAGCCAAATATTTTTGGTTATTCAGCATCCGTTCTGTAAATTTAGTTTAGTAGCTTTAAATTTAGTTGAGTATATTTAATGGGACAGTTGGCATAAAAAAACCCAGTCAAGCGACTAGGTTTTTGATTTCAAATTTAACATAAAAGGTTATTTATTCGGTTGTGGCGTGGTGCGCAGATAAGGCTTAATTTCTTTATGACCTTTTGGGAACTTCGCGGCGATTTCTTCATTTTTGACGCTTGGCGGGATAATCACATCGTCCCCGTCTTGCCACTCAACTGGCGTTGCAATGCCATAATTATCTGACAATTGCAAGGCATCAATCACCCGTAAAATTTCATTGAAGTTACGACCGACAGCGGCTGGGTAAGTGAAAGTTAACCGCAGTTTATGCTGTGGATCGATAATAAATACACTTCGAACCGTATGCGTGGTTGACGCGTTTGGGTGAATCATGTCGTAAGCTTCCGATACTTTTTTATCGGCGTCTGCAATGATGGGGAAATTCACCTCGCAGCCTTGGGTTTCTGAGATATCGCCTGCCCAAGCTTTGTGATCTTCGACGCTATCGACTGATAAAGCAATCGGTTTGACATGGCGTTTTTTGAATTCATCACCCAATGATGCCGTGCGTCCTAACTCCGTGGTACAAACTGGGGTAAAGTCTGCCGGATGTGAGAATAAAACCACCCAGCTATCACCTTGCCAATCGTAAAAATTGATGTTGCCTTCAGTGGTTTGTGCGTCAAAATTTGGTGCCGTGTCGCCAATTCGTAAATGTGCCATCGCTGACTCCTTATAATTTGATTAATCGTATATGGTTATTGTTTGATATCGGTCTATTATAGAGACTCAGCAAAATTTTAACAGATTTTAAATTCAACAATAATGCTTTTTTGCGAATCTTTGTTTCTAAAAAGTCATAAGCGCGCTACGATTGACTGTTTTATAGTGGAAGTTTCAATCAAATTCCGCAGTCTTTAAAAACCGCGCGACCACGTTAAACTGTCCAGCGGTGGTATCTTCTTCATACATGGCTTGGCGAAACGCATTGGCATTGGCAATGCCTGAGGTATACCAAGCAATATGTTTACGAGCGATACGACACCCAGAATATTCGCCATAAAACGCATAAATCTCCTGCAAGTGGCTTAATACAATCTCTTTTAACTCATCCATTGTTGGACTGGGCAAGATTTCACCAGTTTCTAGGTAATGCGCAATGTCGCGAAAAATCCAAGGCTGCCCTTGCCCTGCCCGCCCAATCATAATGCCATCGGCGCCTGTTTGCTCGTATACTTGTTTGGCTTTTTGCGGGCTGTCGATATCGCCATTGACGATAACAGGAATGGTGAGAAGATTTTTGACTTCTTTAATTAGCTCATAGCGAGCGCTACCCAGATATTTATCTTCCCGCGTGCGTCCATGTATTACAATCATGGCGATACCTGCCTCCTCTGCCATTTTTGCAACACGTAAAATATTTTCTTCGCCATTGGCATAGCCTAGACGGGTTTTTAGCGTGACTGGCACATCCACTGCATTGACCGTGGCATCCAATAATCGCTTGACCAAGTCTTCATCTTTGAGTAGCGCAGAACCCGCAAGCTTTTTGCAAACTTTTTTTGCAGGACAACCCATATTGATATCGACAATTTGCGCCCCATTGGCAACTTGATAGCGAGCCGCTTCGGCGATTTTTTTTGGGTCTGAGCCAGCGATTTGCGCAGAAATAGGCGCGATTTCGCCATCAAAATTGGCACGATACAGTGTTTTGTGATGGGCAAACAAAGTGGCATCAGAGGTCATCATCTCTGACACGGCATGCCCTGCGCCAAAGGACTTAGCCAGCATACGAAAAGGCTTATCAGTGACACCTGCCATCGGGGCAACGATGATGCGGTTGGCGATGGTCTGGTCGCCGATATTGAGAGGGGTAAGCAATGGATGGTTGGACATAAATAAAAAAGAATAATGGGCTAAAAAATGGGGAAACATTATAACTTTTATTGTCAATGCTTTGGCTAAAAATATCACTTATTTAGTACACCTCCCCATTTCCCCCTCTTTTAAACAATTGGGTGAGTTTTTATATCAATTTTTACGATTTTTTATTTGTTTGTCATATAGACTTAACCCAATACAAGTTTAATAGTGTCATATTCATCAATTTATTAGACATAGATTTAGATTTAGATTTAGATTTAGATATAGAAATGGACATAAACATATGTTAAAACAGCTTAAACTTTGGTATCGGGGCGGTAAGCATGCCAATGGCGAAGTGGTTTATCAGCTGCCCCATTGGTCTGCTAGGTTAGTCCGTCGCACGGTTGATTTTGTTTCGCTTGAATGGAAGTGGTTATTGGCATTCTTATGCCTAATTATTGCAATTGTTGCTATCTCTTTTTGATGGGTAGAGATTTTATAACTTTGGCCATGACAATTTGGACCATATTTTGGAAGTAAATAAAGATAAAGATATTGTATATAAAGCTGCTGACAAGGTTCACTATGTTTTACCATGACAATTCGTTGAGATTTTAGTATACTATCTTGTTTATTTGACACGCTTATCCGACCGCTATGACCCAAATTCCTGTCATTCAAAACCCAGAAATGGTCAATCCCCAAGACCTTACCGCAAAAACCAATCTACTTGGCATGAGTAAGGCTGAGCTTGGACAATTTTTTGCCAATCTCGGCGAAAAACCGTTTCGCGCCACCCAAGTGATGAAGTGGATTTATCAATTGGGTGTGACCGATTTTTATCAAATGACCAATTTATCCAAAAAACTACAAGAAACATTGGATGAAGTGGCAACTGTATCGCCCCCAACGGTCAAGTTTAAACAATTTAGTGAAGACGGTACTCGCAAATGGGTGTTTGAAGTAGCAGGTGGCTCGCTGGTGGAAACTGTACTTATCCCAGCTGACGATAACAAACAGTTTGGACGTAAAACCTTGTGTATTTCATCGCAAGTCGGCTGTGCGCTTGACTGCTCGTTTTGTAGCACCGGCAAACAAGGTTTTGAGCGGGATTTATCCCCTAGCGAAATTATCGGACAGCTGTGGGTTGCCAACCAGTCTTATATGGAAAATGTGCCTGTCACTGAACGTGAAAATCGGGTGACCAATGTGGTAATGATGGGTATGGGTGAACCCTTGTTAAATTATGAGCCTGTGGTAGCCAGTATGTCATTGATGCTCGATGATTTTGGTTTTGGCTTGTCCAAACGCCGCGTTACCCTGTCAACATCGGGTATTGTGCCAAAGATGTATGAGCTCGCCAAAGACATTGATGTGGCGCTTGCGATCAGCCTACATGCACCCAATGATGAACTGCGTAACGAACTGGTACCCATCAATAAAAAATATCCACTCAAAGAACTGATAGCCGCCGCTAAATCTTATGTATATGACGAAAACCCCCGTCATAAAAAGCACGTCACCATTGAGTATGTGATGTTAAAAGACGTCAATGACACTGATGAACACGCCCGTCAGCTGGTCAATCTGCTCAAAGATTTGCCCTGCAAAATTAATTTGATTCCGTTTAATCCGTTCCCACATGCGCCTTACGGACGCTCTAGTAACAATCGTATCCATGCGTTTAGTAATATCTTAAACCAAGCAGGTTTTGTCTGTACCATTCGCCAAACCCGCGGCGATGACATTGATGCGGCATGTGGACAACTGGTCGGACAAGTCACCGATAAAACCCGCCGAGCAAAACAATGGCAAGAAAAAGTGTCCAAAACGTTACAATCTAAAGCATCTCATTAAATCTTTTATCATTATAATAGTTTAGCATGATAAAGGCGCAAGTTAGCCTTATCGGTTGGTGTCATCAAGGTTTTTTTGCTATAGTAATAGCCATTTTTCCATTTTTAATGCTAGGCTTGTTTTTGCTATTGGGTTTTATCAACGATTAAAATTGGTTAGCTACTGTCAAAATTTTTAATTATTCAATTTGGTTTATTTTAGTTCATTTGATTATGAGTAAGTTTGTTATGCCATCATTTCACTCACGTCAAACTCATTTATACCACAGTCAACCTGCTATTTTGTGTCAATTACACGACAACCATATAGACGACGATAAAATGCCGGGCAAATCAAATTTTTTATCGAAGGTTTTTGCCGTAGGTATGATTGGTCTTTCAAGCCTCACCCTTTGCCTAACCGGTTGTAGCACCACCCGACAAGTTACCACGCAGACAGTCACCGCCAGTGACCCAAGTCGCTGGGAAAAAAATCCAGAAGAAATCGCCAGAATTCGCACCGCGATTGCCGCTGAATATATTCGTGGTGGTAAATTAGACGATGCCAAACGACAGTTAGAAAGTGCATTAAAGTCTTATCCAAAGTCAGCAGAAGCTAATGATATGATGGGTGTGTTATTGCAGCAAGAAGGCAGCCCGCGCAATATGCAAAAAGCCGAAGCTTATTTTAAAAACGCCATCGCACTCAATCCTGACTTTAGTCAAGCAAACAACAACTATGGCGTCTATCTTGCCCAACTCAGTCGTAACCAAGAAGCGATTGCCCAGTTTCAAATTGCGGGTTCTGCGTTAGGGTATGACGGTCGTGCCAGTGCGTTAGAAAATTTAGGTCGCACAGCATTAAAGGTCAAAAATAAACCGCTGGCGATACAGTCATTTATCAAGGCGCTCGATGCCAATCGCCAAAGCATTGTCGCCCGTACAGAGCTTATTGATATTTTATTGGCCGATGGCAAATTTTTGGAGGCGCAGGCGCTGTATAATGATTTGGTTAAAATTATTGGTCAAGCCAACCTTGACCCGCGCACTTTATCGCAAGGGATTAGGCTTGCCAAACTTGCGAACAATACCATAGAAGTGCAAAAATTAGCCCAGCAGCTTTTGGATCGCTATCCACTTAGCGATGAAGCAAAGCAGATTCGTTCTGGACTTTTAACCCCAACGTCAACTTGGAAATAAGATGGAAAACAGCAATAACACCGACAATCAACAAAACTCTACCCCGGTTCATGACACAACCCAGCTTTTGGGTCAGCGTTTTAAACAAGCCCGTGAGAAAAAAGGCTTATCGATTGACGATGTGGCTGCCAAAACTTTCATTTTAAAAAGTCATCTTCGGGCGCTTGAAGCCAATGATTTTGACGCCTTGCCACAGCCTACCTTTGCGCGCGGTTTTGCCACTACCTATGGGCGTTTTTTGGGTTTGGATAAAAATCTGGTCGCACAAAGTTTTGATGCCCAGTACCCCGCTACCCTCAAACAAAAATATGCCACGGTCATCAATGCCCCGATGCAGCCGATGGGCACGCTTAATCGCGAAGCGCGTCCCAGTGTGCGTATTAACCCTTTTGTCATTGGTGGTATTTTATTGGTATTGGGGCTTGCGATTTTTATTTTTAATAAAGTTAGCAAAGCACATAATGACTCGGTTGAACAAGCGCCCGCTAGTGCTGTTGCCAGTATGCCAACCCAAGATCAGGTCAGCGGTGCGTCGCTTAACAATGCAGGCTCAGCGATTGTGACTAACACAGTGACTGCCAGTGGGTTACCCGCCACGGGCTCTGCCATTACTGGTGTCGCGGTGAGTGCTGATAATGCCAGCGGTACAGCAGCGACAGGACAAGCTGGTGCTAAAGCTTCGATTGACATTTTTGTCAAAGACACCACCAAAATCACCATTGTGGATGCGACAGGCAATACGATTTTAGATGGCGATCAAGCACGGGGTAGTTACCAATTGACAGGTCAAGCGCCGTTTCAAGTCACTATCGACAAAGCCAGCAACGTGAGCTTGGATTTGAACAAACAACCGATTAAATTAAGCAATTATGCCCAAAACGATAAAGCCAATTTTACTCTAAAACCTTAACGGCTTATCACTTTAAAAATACGCTAAATCATTCGTTATAATAGTTATAATAATAGGAACGCCTATGTCAGCGCATAACCCCATCAAACGTAAACTCACCAAAAAAATCTACGTCGGTAATGTCGCAGTAGGCGGTGACGCCCCCATTAGTGTGCAAAGTATGACCAATACCGATACCTGTGATGTCGATGCCACTGTGGCACAGATTCAGCGCTGTGTCGATGCCGGTGCTGATCTGATGCGCGTCTCTACGCCAACGATGGAAAGCGTAAAAGCCTTTGCCGAAATCAAAAGACAAGTTTCTGTGCCACTGGTGGCAGACGTTCACTTTGATTATAAAATTGCACTGGCGGTAGCTGATGCAGGTGCAGACTGCTTACGTATCAACCCAGGTAATATCGGCAATGAACAAAAAGTGCGTGAAGTGATTGCCGCCGCCAAACATCATGGCATCAGTATGCGCATTGGCGTAAACGCGGGGTCACTAGAAAAAGACATCCAAAAAAAATATGGCGAACCCACGGGTGAAGCTATGCTTGAATCGGCGATGCGCCATATTGATATTTTAGATCGTAATAACTTTGATCAATTTAAAATCTCAGTCAAAGCCAGTAATGTGTTTTTGACCATGGATGCGTATCGGTTGATTTCTGCACAAGTTGACAATCCCTTGCATTTAGGTGTGACAGAAGCGGGGGTATACCGCACCGGTACCGTTAAATCTGCGATTGCCTTAGGCGGACTACTGCTAGAAGGTATTGGTGATACCATGCGTATTTCGTTAGCCGCTGAGCCAGAAGAAGAAATTAAAATCGGTTTTGATATCTTAAAATCACTCGGTATCCGTAGTAATGGGGTGAATTTTATCGCCTGCCCTAGCTGCTCACGCCAAGAGTTTGATGTGATTCGGGTGATGATGGACTTAGAAAAACGCCTAGAGGATATCCGTGAGCCAATGGATGTGTCGGTGATTGGCTGTAAAGTCAATGGTCCAGGGGAAGCCAAAGAATCAGATATCGGCGTGGTGGGTGCCAGTCCAAATAGCCTAGTATATAAAAATGGCGAAAAATCACATTTGATTGATACCACCAAGCTTGCCGATGAGATTGAAGCCATGGTCCGTCAAAAAGTGGCTGAGCGTGAAGCGCAGCGCGCCAATGAAATTTTACGGGTTAAATAATTTTCGTGTCGTTTATTTTTTTAGTTTGCATTGTTTGGGAAATTGACCATGTTAAAATCCATTAAAGGTTTTAATGATATCTTGCATATTGAGACAGAATCTACGCGCCCATCGAGTGAATGGCGCCAACTTGAAAGCAGCCTTATCGATGTGCTCAATCAATTTGGCTTTGAGCAAATTCGCATCCCAATCGTTGAAGAAACCCAGCTATTTGCCCGTGCGATTGGCGATGCCACTGACATTGTCGAAAAGGAAATGTATAGTTTTTATGACAAATCCAACCCACCCACGGCATTGACGCTACGCCCTGAAGGCACGGCAGGCGCGGTACGTGCCGTGGTGGAGCATAACTTGTTGCGGGGTGATAATCCAAAACTTTGGTACATTGGTCCTATGTTTCGCTATGAACAACCGCAAAAAGGCCGTTATCGTCAGTTTCACCAATTAGGGGTTGAGAGTTTTGGCAGTGAATTGGCGGATGCTGATGCTGAGCTCATTATCATGACCTACCAAATGTGGCAAAAATTGGGTATTTTAGATGTGGTGCAACTTGAGATTAATAGCTTGGGTGAGATAGACGAACGACTGGCGTATCGCCAAGCCTTGGTGGATTTTTTAACCGATAAAAAATCTCAATTGGATGAAGATAGTCAGCGCCGCTTAACCACCAACCCACTACGCATTTTAGATAGTAAAGATAAAAATACCCAACAAATTTTAGAGAACGCACCAAAGCTTGCTGACTTTTTGGGGACAGCAAGCCAGCAGCATTTTGAAGCCTTGCAACACTATCTTAAAGCAGTCGGCATCAATTTTGTGATAAATCCAAAACTGGTACGCGGTTTAGATTATTATAACAAAACCGTATTTGAATGGACGACTGACCAGTTGGGTAGCCAAGCCACGGTATGTGCTGGGGGTCGTTATGATGGGCTTATTGGACAAATCAAATCCATTGGCAGTGATAAACCAGCCGCTTCCGAACCGGCAGTAGGTTTTGCCATGGGGCTTGAGCGTTTGTTATTACTCATGCAAAAGGTACAGCCGTTTGAGGCAACACCTGCCTGTGATATATTTGTGGTCGCCCATCCTGATGTTTACACCGATGCCATCAAATTTGCCCATGAGCTGCGTACACGACGTTCAAATCTTCGCGTAAAAATGGCAAGTGCCACGAGCTTAAAAGCGCAAATGAAAAAAGCCGACAAATCAGGTGCGCAATTGTCAGTGATTATCGCGCAAGATGAAGTCGCCAATCAGCAAATTACCATCAAAAAAATGGCAACTGGTGACCAAATTACGGTCGCGAGTGACACGCTCTTTAGCGAAAATCCAGATTTTATCTAATCTATCTGATTGAGCCAAATTTGATGGGTAACCTATATCAGTAATTTTTTGAAAGGCTTTATGTAATGGTTAAAGACGTACAACCTAAGCTAGTAAATGATGAACAGCAATCCTTAAGCGCGCTCAAACAATATGGTGGCTATATTGTATCCGCCATTATGTTGGTATTAGCGGGTTATTTTGGTTGGACTTACTGGCAAAAGCATGGCGGCAATATAGATACCGCAGCAGCGAACGATTTTGCCAAAATTCAAAGCGACCAAAACAACATTGACACCCTAACCACCCAAGCTACCAGCGATACTAAAGCACAAGCACAACTGGCTACGGCGCAAACCAATTTGGGTAAAGACTTGGGCGAATTTGTGGCTAACCATGATAATTCGGTTTATACATGGCAAGCCTTGATGCTGCAAGCCAAACAGCAAACCGATAAAAATGATTTAAAAGCGGCGGCGACAACGCTACAAAAAGCCGCTCAGTTAACGCTTAAGGATAATGGGCTAAAAGCCATTGCCATTTTGCGCCAAGCACAAGTGCTATTGTCAGACAATCAAGCGGATGCGGCACAAAAACGCTTACAAAGCCCTTTGCCCGCTGCCTTTGAAGCCAGTAAACTTGAGATTTTGGGAGACATTGCCAACCAACAAGGTGATAAAAAAGCCGCCGCTACTCATTACCAAAAGGCTTGGCAACTGATTGAACAACGCAATCAAAACAACCCAAACCCACAAGACCGTGCATTGCTACGTATCAAAATGGAAAGCCTAGGCTTAAGCGTCAAACAACCTGATTTAACAGGCGGCGTACTCGCTAAACCTATCCAAGCACCTACCCAAGCTGAAAATACTGCCCCTGCTGCAGCAATCGCATCTGCGCCTGCTATTGCCTCAAGCATAAAATAGGTGCAAATTAGGCAAAAAATCTTAACCTGACAAAACTTTTAACTGACAATATTTTAAACTTCACCGTACGTTACGAGATTAACAATGACTACCATAACAACAACAAAATCGACACCCTTATCGACAAACTTAATGAAACCTGCCGTATTTGCAACTGCCTTGGTGGTAGCGATGACCCTGACAGGTTGTGACAAATTTAAAAAATCTGACAATGTCCATAAACCTGCCGCGCTTGTGAAACTCGCTAGCAGTCAAAATGTGATTTCTCCGCTGTTTAGTCAAGGCAACAATGCAAAAGTTAGCCAACGCTTTGGCAATTTGCGCAATAAACCCACCATCAGCCAGCAACCTACCGCCTTTCGCGTAGCGTATGACAACAATGGCTATGTGAATGCGTTAGCAGACGGTAGCGTGCAAGCGTTTGATGGGCAAGGCAAAGCGCTTTGGAGCATCAAGCTCAAGCAAGGCCTAATGTCAGGGGTGGCGCTAGATGAACAATCTCGCGTAGCCGTGGTTAGTGACAGCAAAGGGGTCATCTTTGCGTTAGACAGAATGACTGGCAAAGTTATTTGGCAAACGCCTTTGGACACGGTAACCCTATCCCCTGCCCTCATCAGCCAAAACCGTGTGATTACCCTTGGCAATGATGGTAAAATTAGTGCGCTGTCGCTTGAGTCTGGCGCGCCAATTTGGAATTTTAACACCCAAAATCCAAATTTAAGCGTTCGCGGTAGTGCCACGCCGATTTTGTTCAATCGCAATACGGTGCTGGTCTCGACAGCTGATGGTCGTATCCATGCTTTAAACATCGATAATGGCGTACCCATTTGGTCAAAACGTTTTGGTATCAGCAAAGGCAGCAGTGATATCGAAAAAATTTCTGATGTGGACGCCACCCCCGTATTAGATGGCAATATGCTGTACGTTGTGTCCTACAGTGGTCAGTTAGTCGCTGCCGATATGGCTTCCCAGCAGCTAAGTTTTGTCAAAGAGTTGGCGAGCTTAAAATCAGTCGGCACAGATGCTAGCCAAGTTTACGCCACTTCGCTCGATGGTGAGTTGGTGGCGATGGATAAAATGACAGGCACAGTTAATTGGCAAACCGATAATTTGTCTTATCGTGGTTTGAGTAACGCGGTGAGTATCGGCAGCTATGTGGTGGTTGGTGATGCCATGGGTTATTTGCATGTATATGACCGCACCTCAGGGGCACTGGTTGACAGAAAACAAGCCAAATCCGACGTGGCGGTATTACAGTTTATCAATAACCGTTTGATTGCCCAAAGCGCAAATGGCGCATTTAGTGTTTGGCAAGTAAATCGTTAATTGTTAAACTGTTCACGCATTTGGCAGTTTTGGCGAGTGGATGAGCAGCCCATACTGATAAAAGTGTGAGTTTAAATGACAACCCAGCATTGCAGCGCGATGTTGGGTTTGTTAAGTTATAGAAATAATGAATTTTTCAAGCGTGTTTAAAATCTTGCTTGTTGAAAATCTTGCTTTTTGAAAATTTTGGAAATTAAATTTATGAAACCAGTTGTTGCCTTGATTGGCCGTCCGAACGTTGGCAAGTCCACCCTATTTAATCAGTTGACCCGCAGTCGTCAAGCCTTGGTTGCTGATTTGGCAGGTCTGACCCGCGACCGTCAATATGGCGATGCAACCTTTGAAGAAAAATCCTTTATCGTCATCGATACCGGTGGTATTGGCGAAGTGGATGAAGGTGACGGCACCATTGATGACTATATGTCGCACCAATCTCATACCGCTATCCATGAAGCAGATATCATTGTATTTGTGGTTGATAGCCGCGCGGGTATCACAGGCGCCGATGAAGTCATTGCCAAACAACTTCACACCCTAGGCAAGCCGGTGTTTTTAGCCGCCAATAAAATGGATGGCGTCCATGAAGCGGCGATTCATGAATTTTATGCGTTAGGTTTTGGCGAGCCATTTTCCATGGCAGCCAGTCACGGACGTGGGGTGGGCAATTTACTAGAAGCCGTCACTGCCAATATGCCCAGCGATGACCAAGAAGAACAAGCACCTGATGGCTTACGTATCGCCATCATTGGCAGACCCAACGTCGGCAAATCTACGCTTGTCAATCGCTTGCTTGGCGAAGAACGCGTGGTGGTTTTTGATATGCCAGGTACCACGCGCGATAGTATCTATATACCCTACGAGCGTGACAACAGACATTATGTGTTGATTGATACCGCGGGCGTGCGTCGCCGTGGACGTATTGACGAAAAAGTTGAAAAATTTTCTGTGGTAAAAACCTTGCAAGCCATCAAAGATGCCCATGTAGTTATCGTGGTCATTGATGCGCAAGAAGGCATTACCGACCAGGATTTGAACTTGTTGGGCTACGCCTTAGAAGCGGGTCGCGCGATGGTACTTGCCATCAATAAATGGGATGGGCTTGACCAAGACCAAAAGAATTTTGTCAAAATTGAAATGGATCGACGTTTTAACTTTATCCCTTATGTAAAAGTGCATTTAATCTCGGCACTTCATGGGACGGGTGTTGGCAATCTTTACCCATCGATTCATCGTGCCTATGATGCGGCAATGTTTGATATTTCCACCAGTCGCTTGACCCAAATTCTGCAAGATGCGGTTACTGCACACCAACCCCCTATGGTAGGCGGGCGACGCATTAAACTGCGTTTTGCGCATTTGGGCGGTCATAATCCACCGATTATTGTGATTCATGGCAATCAGACCAGCCAAGTGCCAAACAGTTATCGTCGCTACCTAGAAAACGAATTTCGCAAAGTATTCAAGCTTGAAGGCACCCCGATTCGGGTTGAGTTTAAACAAAACGCCAACCCGTACGCCGGTCGCACCAATACCATGACGGATGCGCAAAAAGAACGTAAACGTCGAGAGGTGCAAAAATTCAAAAAACGCAGCAAAAAACGTTAAGGCGATGTTAAGATTGGCGTTTTAAGGGATGAGTGAATGGTACAGAAGAGTTTAGGTTATCAAATTGCGGTAAAGCGTATCATTGCGCTACCCTTTTTATTGGTTTTATTTATTTGCCTTGCGATTTATACCTTAGTCGACTTGACCCAAACGGTGCAATCTGAAATCAAACAGGCGAGTAGGATAAATTATCTACTTGCCCAGTCTACTGCCAGCAATCCTAACAGTGTGACAACCACCAGCGTTGACAAACTGTTAAGCGAAATGCCGCAGTACGAAAGCATTGTATTTTTTCCATTTGATCAGCAGCAGCATCCGACCACCCGTCCGATTAAAGTCACTGAAGTGCTTTTTGAGCGCTATTACGGACTGAGCGAACCTGTTAAAATTAATTTGTTGAAATTAACGCCCAATCAAAAAAACACCAAAGTCGACCAGCTAATTGGCTATAGTAATCTCACCCTTGACCTACAAACCATTCGCCAGCAATGGTTTTGGCAACACTTGCCGTTAATGCTTGTGCTATCATTTATTGCGCTGCTAAATTTGTGGTTTGTGGTGCAGAAGGTGCAAAATTTAAGCCATCGCTTACCAGAACTTGAAGACTTAAGCCATCAAATTTTGCAAGATGAGTTTTCACAGGCAGAGGCGTATAAGCTGCCAAAAAGTAATGAGGCTTGGGTATTTGAAAAAGCCTTGGTGTATTTGATCAACAAGCGTAAGGCGCAAATTGCCCAAATCAACACCCTTCGCCAAGAAAAAAATGCCCTTGAAGACAGCCAATTTAAGCAGCTTGAGCATAGCTCAAAATTTGAAAATATTTTGATTCATGAGTTTAAATCCTCGGTGAGTCGTATCGAATCGGGTCTACAGCTATTACACAATCAATATATCAGCGCTGAGCAAAAAGATGCCGTTGAAATTATTAGTTTGGGTAAAGATGATTTGAATGCTAAGCTGGATCAAATCATCCAAATTAACCGTATCGATAAAGGTCAAACAGGCGTCGGCGCCTACCAATTTAGTCCAACGGCGTTAATCACCCAAATTGTCAATGATTATCAGCCTCTGGCTGCCGAGAAAAATATTACCTTAACAGCAAAGCCCTATCATGCCGACTATGTCCTAGAAGGCGATATTCAAAAAATCACTTTAATTATTAGCTCATTGGTAGAAAATGCAATTAAATTTACCGATAAAGGCAGCATAACAATCACCTCGCAGTTGCAACATTTACAAACGCAAGTACGATGGATGTTGCAGATTGAAGACACCGGCATAGGCATTGCGAAGGAATATTTAGAGCAGATTTTTGAACCTTTTTTCCAAATTAATCCTGAAGTGAAACATACCTCCTCAACTAATTCTGCAGGATTATTTTTGGTGAAAAAACTCTTAGCACTGATGAAAGGCGGCATCACAGTTACCAGCGAACCTGATGTGGGTACCAATTTCCAGGTATCGTTACTGTTAAAAGATTGGAAACACAACTATGAACGCAATTTATTGATAAATAAACATATTGTCGTTTGGTATCACTATGAAGATTTATTCGAAAAAGCCAAACGCATGGAAAATGCCGGTGCTAAAGTTGAGACCTTTACCAATACCGAACCTCTTGAAGATTATTTGTTATTTCATACAGTGGATGCGCTGTTTATCTCCCGAAATATTCATTATCAAGTGATATTAGACTTCGTCAGCAAATTTCGTGAGCGTGAAAATAAAGCCAGGGTCACTATTGTTTGTGTTTATGATACCAAAGCGTTAAATCCGCATACCATTGAACTGCTAAAAATAGCGGGGGTGGATTATTTTGTCAAAAAAGAAGTAATAGACGATACACTCGATCAATATATTAAACAGCTGTCCAATCTTTTGAGTTAAAATTTGAGTTAAAAAAACCCTTCGTTTCATTTGAAGGGTTTTTTTATAATTTTTCTTTGTAATTTAGAATAAACCTTTAAAGAACAGTACGATGTGTTGCCACATACGTTTAAAAATTCCAGCTTCTTGAACTTGGGTTTCAGCGACCAGTGGCACAGACGCCACAGGTTTGCCATTGAGCATAGCCACTAGTTTACCCACTTCTTGACCTTGCGCGAGCGGCGCTTTGACATCGGCTGGCAAATTGACCACGGTGCTGATTTTTTCTTGATCCAGTTTTGGCACTAGTACTTGTAAATTGCCTTTGCTGACGACGTTGACTTTATCGACAGCACCGAAATTGACTGGCACGCTGCCGTAGTTTTTTTGTGCTGGGGCGGCAATTTTAGTAGCAAAATTACTAAATCCCCAGTTGAGTAAGTTACGCGATTGGTCTGCGCGCTCTTGAGCGCTTTTAGTACCCATAATCACTGAAATCAGGCGCATATCACCGCGTTTACTTGATGCTACTAGACAGTAGCCTGCTTCTTCGGTATGCCCTGTTTTTAGACCGTCTACCGTTGGATCGGTGAACAACAGCGCATTGCGGTTGCCTTGGGTGATGCCGTTATAAGTAAATTGTTTTTGGCTATAGATGGGATAATACTTTTTACTGTTCTTAATAATCGCTTGGGCGAGCTTCGCCAAATCTTCGGCAGACGCTTGATGGCCTTCTTGTGGCATACCGGTTGCATTCATAAAACGGGTATGGGTCATGCCGATTTTTTTGGCTTCTTCATTCATCAAATCTGCAAACGTGGTTTCGCTACCGCCAATGTGCTGTGCCATCGCTTTTGACGCATCATTACCCGATTGGATAATAATACCTTTTAACATATCAATCACAGGGGCGGTTGTATTGACGGGGACATACATACAAGACTCTTCACTTGAGCCTTTACACCAAGCTTCTGGAGTCATGAGGATGGGTTCGTTTTCTTTTAATGCCCCTGATAGCAGCCGCTGCTCAATGATATAACTGGTCATCATTTTGGTCAATGACGCAGGTGGAAATGGCTGCGCGGCATTTTTTTGAGCCAATACCGTACCTGTATCATAGTCAATTAAGATAAAAGCAGAATTGTCTAGTTCAGGCTGTTGTATCGCGGCATTTGCCTGTACAGTGGTGGCAAAAAAACTGGCGGCGACAAAAGTGCCGACCATCAGACGTTGGGTGTATTGCGGTATTACGATTGCTTTCATCTCACTCACTGTTCCTTAAAACCTATCTAAACCTATCTAAAGGATAAATTTAGCGTTTAATTCCTACTTCACCGTTGTTTGCCTTATTCTTTTGAACTTGGACTTACATCAACTCCATAGGCGTTTTTAATTGGGGATAGAACCTACCCACCAATGGTTAAAATTAAGACAAGGTTAAAACCCTATCTGCTTGATTTAAAATATTTAAACTTGCGTTAATATCACGGTCATGCTGTGTGTCACAGCTAGGACATTGCCAGTTACGAATGGCTAACGTTAAATCTATTTTAGCCATCACAAAGCCACAATGCGAGCAAGTTTTAGAGCTTGGATAAAATCTATCCACTTCTTTGATTGTCTTGCGAGATTGATTTGCCTTATAAATCAGTTGGCGTTTAAACTCATAAAAGCTTAAATCACTAATTGCACGGCTTAATTTGCGATTTTTTACCATGCCCTTAACATTTAAGTTTTCTATACAAATCACATCATACATTTTGACAAGCTTTGTGGTGAGTTTATGAATAAAATCTTTTCTGATGCAACTGATTTTGTAATGCAATCGTGATAGCTTGGTTTTCGCTTTTTCACGGTTTTTACTACCTTTTTGTTTCCGGCTAAGTTGTTTGCTTAGTCGTCTTAGCTGTTTAAGTTTGCTTTTCAATGGCTTAGGGGCTTGCACTTTTGTGCCGTTTGATAACACAGCTAAATCGGTTATGCCTAGGTCTATGCCAATGGCTTTGTCTGTTCGAGGGAGGGGCTTTGGTGTTTCGTTAATTTCTACACCAATAGAGACAAACCATTTCATGCCTTTTTTGAAAATAGTGGCATTCATGATTTTGCCATTAAAACGCAAGTTTTCTGTTAATTTGACCCAGCCCAAATTGGGAATTTTTATATTTTTGCCAATTATTTTAAACTGGTCGTTGGTTAAGCTAAATTTGTCATTTATACCTTTCTTGCGAAATTGGGGGTACTTTGCACGTCCTTTAAAAAAGTTGTCAAATGCTTTGCCAAGTTGAATAATGGCTTCTTGTGGACTGCATTTGGTAACGTCAAACATAAATGGAAATTTTGTTTTTTTGATAAAATTTAGCTGTTTTCGGAGTTTAAATTGGCTTGGATTGTTAAGTTTGGTTCTGTCAATTGCTATGCCATTTTTTTGACAGTTATCACGATATACTTTATCAGCTTGATATTGGTTTTGCCATTCTGCCAACGCCCAGTTATAAGCTAAACGAGCTACACCACAAGCCTTAGCAAAGTAGGTGGCTTGTTTGTTGTTCGGTGTTAGTTCTATCGTGTGTCCTTTTATCATGGCGTTTCTTTTACCATTTGTTTGACTTGTTTTTTATATTTTCTCAGTCCGTATAGCCGACTGCTAAAGCTATAAATGATTGCTAGCATGTCTTCAACCAATTATTGTTGTGGTGATAGCTTTTCTTGGTTGGCTACAATGATTTGGCAGTTGTGGCGATTTGCCATGTGTTCAGAGTAGTCAAAGCCAAAACGTGTTAGACGGTCTTTGTATGCAACGTACAGGGTTTTAATTTCCCCTATTTCTATTCTACCCATGAGTGATAGAAAAATTTTACGTTTAAAGTTCAAGCCACCGCCTAATTCACTATGCCATTCATCAACAGCTATGCCTTGTGCCAGGCAAAAGGTCTGCATGGCATCTATCTATGAGTATAGGTCGTCTTTTTGGGCATAGCTTGATACTCTGCAATAGACAACGATTTTACCTTGATTGTTCGGTTTTTCAATGTTTAAGACTTTGAAAATGTCTTCATCGGTATAAACACGGTGGTTGGTTGCGGTTCTGGTTGGTACAAGTCTTCCTTATTTGTCCCATCGCCTTAAGGTAGATATTGATACGCCGATTTTTTTGGCAAATTCTTTGGGTTTGTAGATGGTCAAAAAAATATCTATTTTAAATGGTTTTAGATGGGTTTGCAATTACTAGTTATTTGCTCTTAGCTCAAATCAAATGCGACCTGTTTGCTTGGACGCTTGGTAAAACAAATTGCCTATATTAGCAAAAAAAATCGTAATTCAACACTGTATTCGGTCTAAAAATCAACGATTTATTATAAATAAAACCCCCTAAATCAGTTAGGGGGTTGATAGCACGGCTTGAGTTAAACTAGTATTTACTGTTGGCAAGTTCTTTACATAATTGAAGATTGTCCGCTTTTGGATAACTGAGTGTCCATTGGCGGGTTTCATTCAAAATTTGCTTGTAATCTTGCTGAGAGGATAAATACTGCACCGCTAAACGAGGATCACTGATGGTCGGCATTAATTTTTTTAGCTCGACATTATAAGCAGTGTTAAACCCTGTTTGTTGCGATTTATTCAGCATGGGTGGGCAGATTTCTGATAACACTTGTAATACCGCCACTTCTTCTTTGGTGGTCGATAATTCTGACATATCAATTGCGATAGTATCGTTATTTTTATCGTCAGCGATACCACTTACGGTGATGCCCATTAACAGCATACCTATCATAGCTTGACTGATTTTGCCCAGTTTAATCATACGGTGTCCTAAGGTTATCTAAGTAAAATACAGCCCATATCATACTAAATAATCAAAAAAAATATAGCGAATAATCACGCTATATAGTCAGTATTTTGTGAACAAGTAAATTTTTTTGAAACAGTTTAGCAATATACGGCTAGATAAAAGCTTTCATATCATCCGTGCCACGGCTTAGTTTACACGGTCTAGTTTAATAGCTCAATCGTTTGAATTTGCAAAACACTATCCGCTATTTGGCTAAAATGAACATCGACATTTTGATAACGCATGACAAATGGGGTATTAAGCGCTTGTTGTCGATATGCAGGTCTAGGGTCTTGGGCAATGAGTTGCTCGATGGTTTGCCAATCTGTTTGATTCAGCTGGCTTTTTACTGCAATATTGGATAAATCCGGCAATAAATCGGGATGCCAATGCACCGACTTGATGATGGGTTTTTGGCTGGCATACCCAGCAATCGCATCATCAATACTATCGCTATAAGGCAAATATGGTTTGATATCAATGACTGGCGTGCCATCTATCATATCACCGCCAATGATATGCAGCCTCAAACCCTCCTCAGTGTTTTCAATATGCGAAAATTTGACCACTGACAATCCAATATTTGCCGGTCGATACATACTTCGACTGGCAAAAACCCCTATCTTTTGGTTACCGCCAAGTCTAGGTGGACGAACCGTTGGTTGAAAATTTGACTGATTTGCATTGATTCGATTTTGATGAAATTGCCAGATGATCCAAAGATGACTAAATTGGGCAATGCCTTCAAAAGCACTGAGCACATTGTAGGGCGGCAACATGCTGATAGTAGCGTTGATATCGACAAGATTGGGCTGGCGGGGTGCGCCAAACTTTTGCTTAAGCGGGGAGTTCACAATGCCGATAATCGGCAGGGTAATTTGTTGTGGTAACATAATGGGTCGTTAAAATATGATATTTTAAACTATGATTATGCCATTTTTTTACGCCCAAATTCGACTAAATCATCAAAAATTTGCTATCATATCGCCCCAGAATGTCAATATTAACCCGCTATTTTTATCCTTTATCCAGTTTTATTTTTATCTATGACCAATACAAGGTTGGGCGCTATGTCAAAATTTTATGAAGAAACCGTTACCTATGTGCATCATTGGAATGACACATTATTTACCCTAAAAACTACCCGTAATGCAGGTTTACGTTTTAGGAATGGTGAATTTGCCATGATTGGTCTGGAAGTCAATGGAAAACCTTTGATGCGTGCCTACTCTATTGCCAGCACCAACTATGATGAAGAGCTCGAATTTTATTCTATCAAAGTCCAAGATGGTCCTTTGACGTCTATTTTACAGCATATCAAAGTGGGTGATAAATTATTGGTGAGCAAAAAACCCACTGGCACCCTCGTGCTTGATGACCTAAACCCTGGCAAGCATTTGTATATGCTAGCAACGGGTACAGGTTTGGCACCATTTTTGTCACTTGCCCGTGACCCAGAAGTGTATGAGCGTTTTGAGAAAGTTATCGTGGTGCATGGCGTACGCTATGTGAGTGAACTAGGCTACCGGGATATGTTCGAAAAAGCCTTGTTTGAAGATGAGTTACTGGGTGAATACGTTAAAGATAAACTTATCTATTACCCCACCGTCACGCGTGAGCCGTTCCGCAATGAAGGGCGTATGACCGATTTAATGAAGTCAGGCAAATTATTCCAAGATATTGGATTGCCACCCATCAATCCAAGCGATGACCGCGCGATGATTTGTGGCAGCCCATCTATGAATAAAGATGTGGCGGCACTACTCGATGACTTTGGTCTGAAACCATCACCACGTATGGGCGGCACAGGCGATTATGTGGTTGAACGCGCCTTTGTTGAGCAGTAAAAGTTGAGCAATAATTTGACTTAAAAAAGAGCCATTTGGCTCTTTTTTATGACTTAAAATTATTAGTAGCTATACTCTAACACCAAATTACCACCCGCATCTTTATCATCGCTGATACTGTCTTTTTTACCCCAAATACCCAGTTTAACCGAGGTTTTGTCATTGTATTTATGTTTCCAATCCGCTTCGACAATATCCAAATCTTGCTTGGTTGCAAAGGCTGAATTAATCACTTGATTAGACTGATTCACTTTGGCGTTAGCGTATTTGAACCCGAGCTGGTTATTAGCATCAATATGACCTGATAGTCCCACACTAATGATTTCACCATCCCCACCAATCGGATGACCTAGCGGCAAGCCCTTTTGATAATAACCATCTTTATAAATGCTATGGGTGTAAATAGTATTGGTTTTATCCAAATCATAATAAGTATTCGCCCATTCTGCATGCCAGAGCCAAGGCTGCTGAAACAGCGGGATCGTACCTTTTACCCCACCCAAATAAGCATGTTTACTTGGCAAACCCCCTGCTTCATCTTCCCCAATAAATTCACCGTAGACACTCACCGGCAAATTCACCAACGGTTTTAAATTCAGCTGTGCATCAATTCCTGCGATTTGATTTGAAGGATCTTCCGTTTCGCCGCCATTATCATATTTGCCGATTAAAGCCTTACCTAAAGACTTTAGGCTTTCGGACTTATTATCGCCACCCCACATTAATGTACGCGATGCGCCTATTTGAAAGGCTTCATGCGGTTGAAAACTCGCCCGCATGCCAATCAATTTAGCGTGAGGCTCTGCCTTATAGTCTTGTAATTGACCGGCAGTAATTTGGTAATTAAAATTACCCAGTTTTGATAATACAGGAAAATTAATGGGGGTATTATTAGCACGCTGCATTAAAAAGCCCGTGACAGGTCTAGCCGCATTACTGCGAATTAAACTGCCATCAACGCCGTTGCCCCACCATACGGGAATACTACCAAAGGCAAGGCGATGCTTACCTAATTTCGTGCCGATATAGCTGCCATCAAGATTCGATGACTTGCTAGGCTCATCATCATCGACATTTAAGGTACCTTGAATTTTATAATCAATGTTCTCACCTGCATGGCTATGTGACACACTAACACCTAAAGGCGTCACCGTATTGCCTTCGGTATTAAAACCGCTAAACACAGCACGCTCGTCACCATTCACGTTGCTCACTATTTGTAGCTTGGATACATCGTTGGCTTCAAGCTTTTGCTTAACTTGATTCAATAATAGTTTGTCATTATCTGATTTGGGCTGCGCTTGACTCAAGGCGGTCTCTATGGCTTCTGAGCTAATCGGCCAGGTTGATATATCAACATTTAGCACATCATTGAGTTTTAAAACTTCTAGTGTTTGACGTAGATCACTATCAATTTGAACTAATTGCCCAGCTTGTGCTGAAAAGCTACACAATAACGCCATACTAATTGCTAAAGGCAGCTTAAGAAATTTTGTATTGTTTAACTGCATCACCACTTCCTTTACCCAAAGCTGTTTTCATAATATAGCCAAAATATTTTTTTAGTGATAAAGTCTTGATCATTTCTTTATCTGTTTCGGCTAGTAATTTAGGCGTTGACATATCAATATTATTGATTTGTGCTAACCCTGTAATGCCAGGTAAAACATCATAAACACCGAGCTTATCTCGCTCTTCAATCAACTCTTGTTGATTAAATAGATTAGGTCTTGGTCCCACAAAACTCATTTCTCCTTTAAGTACGTTAATCAGCTGTGGCAACTCATCTAATTTTGTTTTACGTAAAAATTTCCCTAAAGGTGTAATGGCCGAACTGTCTACTAGATGGCTAGCAACTGACTTAGTTGCTATTTTCATGGTACGAAACTTGATAAGCTTGAACGCTTTCTTATTTTTACCCACTCTTTCTTGAATAAACAAGGGAGAACCCGTGTCAAAATAGCCAATCACCAATACGATAATTAATAACGGTAAAGTGACAATGAGTCCAATTAATGCAAATAAAAAATCCAAAACTCGAATCATAGTATAGCCCTATTTATCAAAACTTTTAATCGTCTTGGTTAGCCCTTGTTCGACGGTAAATGGCAATGTGTCAATACCAAGCGATTGCTTAATTTTTTGATTAGATACCACATAACTTTCTGTAAGTTTTTGCAGCCGCTCAGTATTTAAAGGTAGGTGAGCTTTGTCACCAATCTTTGCCATTTGGTTGATGGCAAATTTTGGAATCTTTAACAATCTAGGTTTTTTGTTAATAGATTTGGCGATAAGGGTGATTAATGCGTTGGTAGACATGGGTTTATCATCTGCTATGTTATAAATTCCTGAAGGGATTTCTGGATGATTTAATATTTCATAAATTACATAATTTAAGTTGTCTATACTAATGAAAGAACGGCGATTTTCATAGGCGGCTAATATCCAAGGCACACTATATTTTACAACTTGATATAGTAGATTAAGGTTTCCTTTATTTCCTTCACCATGAATCATACAGGGACGGATAATTATCAAGCGTTTATTAGACGGTAATTGCTTTGAAAGCAAATAGGTTTCTGCTTTAAGCTTAGATTTACCATAAGCAGTTTGGGGATTTGCTTTGCTATCTTCGGTTAATGTACCTTCAACGCTGTCAGCAGCCGCTTTAACGCTACTAAAAAAGATAAAATCTTTGATATCTGACTGTAAAAATTTATCAAATAAAGCAATCGTCAAATCGGTATTTACACGATAATACTCATTATCATCTGAGGTATTCTTGGTATCGTGAGCCTTACCTACAAGATGAATAATCGCATCTGCGGTATTATCTAATTGATAATCGCCATTTCTAATTGATAAAGGTATGACTGTATCTGATTTAGTTGTGAGATACTGAGTTAAGTTTTTACCAACAAAACCTGTCGCACCTGTAATTATAATTTTCATAATATTGCTCTCATTATATTCTTACATTATAAACCCAATATCTTTAACAGCCGATCATTCACCTTATACGAATCAAATTTATCTTGAGCTATTTTATAACTTTCATAACCCATTTCACTGATCTTTTCAGGATTTTCAATAAAATAGATCATTTTTTCGGCCAAAGCTTGAGGATTCCATTTGGGAACAATAAAACCGTTCACGCCATCAATTACAGTTTCCCGACATCCTGGTACATCAGTCGTTATTACAGCACGCCCAATTGCCATTGCCTCTTGAGTACTTTTGGGTATACCCTCTCTATAATACGAAGGTAACACAAATACATCACTGTTTTCTAGCCATTCAACAACGTTATCTACTCTACCAGGATAAATTATTAAGTTACTTTCTACTAACCCTTTAACGTCCGCTGCTGTTAAAGAACCTAGGTTACTGTCATCAATCGCACCAAGAACTACAACCCTTGTATTAGGATATTGATATTTTACAATTTTTGCGGCATTAATAAATTCTTTGATTCCTTTCTCTTTAAGCAATCTTCCTACAAATATAAAAGTAATATTCTCTTCTAAACTTTTTGAGGAATAGGAATAAGAGTTTAAATTTATTCCTATTCCACCTAATATATGTACATCTTTTACCTGTATATTATTCTGGTACAATAAATCTTTTGGATCGTCAGGATTTAAAAATATAACGCCATCTGCTAAGGGTAAGGCTAGTTTAAACAAGGCAATTTGAGATTTTCTAATAATTTTGGTTTTAGTACTTAGACCTTCTGGCTGCTCGGTAAATGTATAGCCTAATCCTTCTAACATGGCAAAAATTCTAGGGACTTTTGCCATTTTTGCAGCAAGAGTACCAAAAATAGCGGGTTTGGCAAAATAACTTAAGACTAGGTAAGGATTTATTTTTTTGATTTTTTGGTAGAGAATAATAGTATTTTTAAATTCATTAAGTGGATTTAATCCTCCCCTACTAAAAACATAAGGGACTGGAGTGGCACCTAATGCCGAAATTTTCTCGAGTTCGCTAGGAATATAATCAGTCGTGAAAGCATAGACTTCATAGCCTTTAGCTACCAATGTGAGAATTAAATCTTTTCTAAAATTATATACGCATTCGGCTGTTGTACCAATCAGGAGTATTCTATTATTTTGCTTCATAAGTTTCTCACCATTTCTCTAATAAAAAGATTTCTTCAATGCTTTGCTAAATCGTATATTGATTGATGAGATTTGTTCATCATTAAAATTAAGGGATTGTTGCATTGCTTTTTTAGAATAATCTTTTGGCTGTACAGTAAATGCATAACCCAAGCCTTCTATCATAGCAATTTTTCTGGGTACTTTAGTCATTTTGGCAGCGAGTGCGCCATAGATGACAGATTTTAGAAAAAAAGAAAATATTACATCAAGATTGATTGCTTTAATTTTTTTGAGAGTTGATATGTTGCAATTATATTTGCAAGTGGATTTATTCAACCACGACCTAATCTATATGTATCTGGTGTAGCATATAACTTTTCTATTTTTTTTAGGTCTTCTGCCGTATATTCAGAAGTAAACGTATAGACTTGATGACCTTTTTTTAGAAGAGTGCGAATTGAACCTACACGGAAACCTTAAAAGCTCGATGAAATTATCCCTATAATTACTATATTCATTTCTTAATTACCTTTTGAATTTCATAACTTGATTTAAGTTTTAATATGTAAAAAAAACATATATAAACAGCAAGATAGTTATACAGTCTCAACCGCACAGCCGTACCTAAGTTATCATTTCCAATTAACCATATACTTGCATATAAAACAAAAAATACGATTAAAAAACGAATAAAGCTATCTGCATATTTTATATTTTTTAAGATAAAAGACAACATAAATAAAACAGGTATTGTTTCAATTATAAACAATAGAACCGCAAATGGATTGACTAAGTATAATCCAAAAAGTTGACCCAAAGCACTCAAAATAAAGTTAGGAATAAATAACAAGGGATTAGAAAAATTTAAACCTAAATTGCTACCACCTGTATCTTCGTCAAATATTTGACGATAATCAGTAATACTTTTAAATAAACCGATATAATTTATTACAAATAATGCAGAAAAATATAAAATAGCAAATAAGAGGATACGTTTTTTTGGCAGCCTTATTTTCCATAAACCTAATGCTAATAGAAATGCGAAACCTAAATAAGGACGCAAAGCCACCAAAAAAAACCCTATTAAAATTGCAAGTAGATAAAAATAAGAAAAGGAAATAAAATTTGAACGACTTAAACATTTTTTCACAATTAAACACCCTACTAGAAAGCAGAGCACCATAAATTCATCACGGTAAATATCGAGTGTATAGAAAAAAAGTGTAGGATAGATCAGACACAGCAGAACACTATAAAGATAATATTTTTGACTTTTTTGGAAATTAAGACCAGACAATTTAGCCACTAAAAAAGGAATTATAAATAAATTTATAAATAAAAATAAATAGGAAATTCCATCACGAGAATAGAGACCAAGATCATTAAAAAACCTTAGAATGACAGGCCAAAAATTTACTACCAAATCAGTATAACCTAAAGCATAGGCATGATAATACTCTGAATCGTTACCGCCACCCAACCCAAAAGAGATATAATCATTTTTTATTAGAAAATAAGTAATGAGTTTTATGCAAATTAATATAAATATGCAAATAAAAATAGCTTTATTTGAAATCTTACTCAAAAGAATCATGAATTAATTATTCCGATATTTATCTAACCACTGCTCAGAGATAATCTCTAAGTCGAATTTACTCTTTACATACTTAGCACCATTAGTATTTTTAATAGGTCGGCTTATTGCTTTAATAATAGCATTTGATAAACTTTCACTATCATTAGTAGGAACGATCTGACCATAAATATCTACAATTTCTTTAACACCACTTACATCTGTTGCTACTATTTGAACCTGACAAGCCATGGCTTCTATTAAAACTGTAGGTAGACCTTCATACTTAGATGATAATACAAATAAATCTGCAGCACTCATTAAATCTGGGATATCATTACGTCTTCCTAATAAATGAATGTCTTGCTTTAAACCCAATTCATCAATAATTTTTTCAATTTCTGAACGTAATTCCCCATCTCCTGCAATAATTAATTTGATATCTTCAGTACTCTTATTTTTTAAAGTTTTAACAGCGTGCAATAAATTTGGGTAATCCTTCGCCTCACTAAAACGTCCCACTGCTAGAATCAAATAAGAGTTTTCATTTATATTAAGTTCATTCAGAATTTTATTTTTGGCTTCTGAGTTATAAAAAAACCTACTCAGATCTATTCCATTATATACTGTAATGATATCTGAGTCTGGTACTGCTTTTTTTTCGATAAATGCTTGTACTGCTTCGTTACTAACATTAGTAGTTAAATCAGCTAGATTATGTGTAAATCTGTACGCAAGCATTCTCGATCCCCCACCTTCATCACTACTATGCGCAGTACAAATAAGTTTCTTTATAGAGGTAGTGATTCGAACAAGGCGCGTAAAGATATTAGCATGTACCATATGTGAATGAACAACATCTGGTTCAAAATTTTTAATTATTTTAGAAAGTTTAATATAAGCAAGAGGAAATAACCGCAAACTATTTAAATTAATTTTAATTAATTCAATTTCTTGGTAACAAGGCTTTGTTAAAATATCTCCAGTTAGATAAGCAATTTTAACATCATTCCCTTTTTCATACATTTTATCTGCTAAATCACAAACTACACGTTCTGCGCCACCTTGACCTAGTCCGGTAATTACATATAGTATTTTCATAAATTACTCTATTTAATAATATTTAACCATTGTTTCACTATAGGGTTGACAGAATATCTGACACTATTTTTAACAGCATTCGATGACATTTGTTCATACTGAATATTAGATAAGTTTATTAACCCTAATAATGAATTAGCCAGTCCATTTATATTTCCTGGCTCTACTAAAAGTCCACTTATGTTATGGGCAATAATTTCTGCAGGACCAGTGTTACAATCAAATGCAACAATTGGTAAACCATAACTTTGCGCTTCTAGCAAAACCATAGGCAGCTCTTCAAACCGCGAACTCATACAGAAAAATGAAGCTTGCCGATAAAATGTATCCATATTTTTTTGCTGTCCTGCAAATATGATATAATCATCCACCTCAAAGTCTTTTGCCATTTGTTTTAGCATTAACTCATCTTCACCTGAACCTACAATGATAATTTTCCAATCGGGCCTTTGTTCAGCAACTTTATTCCAAGCAGTAATAAGTAGATCAAATCCTTTTTGATAAGTTAGTCGGCCTACACACAAAATCGTTTTGTAGTCCAAAGATGGCATATTTTCCTGTACCTCAAATGGGCTTGGATTTGCGATGGGTATAATCTTCGCTTTAATATTCTTAATACCCTGCTCCCATAATTCTTTATCTCTTTTGGTTAAAGTTACCACATAATCACAATATTTAGCTGCCCATTTGCGTCCGATAGCACGATGCTTTACTCCGAGATTGACATTAAAATTAAAATGCTCCCAACAGATATGTGTTATATTCAGACCAAATAAGGCTGGTACTGTAAAAATACAGGAAATACTATCTACGACTACCAAAGTATCTATCTGATGCTGTGTAACAAACTTTCGAATACGCCATATAGCGCCAAAAAAGTTTTTTTTGAATGAAATTTTTTTGGGATAAAGTGAATATGTTTTAATACTCGGCATTAGTTCAAAAAAAGGTGATTTTCCATCAGCAATATTTAAAATAGATACTTCTAAGTCTTTTTGGGCTAATGCATTGGCAATCAGCGTTGTTAATCTTTCGTTGCCACCTGAGTTGTTTAAATTACCACTAAGGAAACAATTTTTTTTCATTTTTTAATACCAAATTTTCTTGCAAATTTTTTTAAATAATAAATTGCACTAATAAAATATATTTCAAATAGAAAAAAAAATTTATTCCCGCGATTTACTATATATTTTTTATCAAATGATGATGTATATAATTGCTCTTTTAACAATTTCCATCTCTTATTTGCCACAAAAAACCCCTCCGTTTCATAGCTAGTAGCTATATAGTATTGCGCTAAAGATATAAAACTTGAGCTCAATTCAGGCCTACTGTTAAAAAAGCCTATCAGCTTCTCAGCTGCTCCCCCTATATCATTTATATTTTTTATAGATTTAGTTGCAGTAATTCCATTCGGATTAATTCTATAACCTATATATTCATTATTACAAAAATAAATATTTTTTGCCTTTAAATAAACATAAGGTGTAGTATAAGCATCTTCATAATTCTTTCCTTCAGGAAATTTGATATCATCAAATAAATTTTTATTATAAACTCTTAACCATGAGTACCATGCAGATATATTACACAGTTTTTTCCATATCTTTTGATCTAAATCATAAAAGCCATCATCAAATAATTTTGGGAAAGGATTTGATGTATTGCCATTATCATCAAAGCGAATAGCTCTAAACTCAACAATATCCGGATTATGTTTCTTTATTATAGCCAAAATATCATTAAAAAAATCACCTTGAAGTACATCATCAGAGTCAAGAAACGCTAAATATTGACCTTTAGCATTGTCTATTCCTGTATTACGAGCGCCACTAAGACCTCTATTCTCTTGACTAAAAATATGAAAATTATTTTTTATATTATCATTTAAATTTAAGATATAATTTTCTATCAAATTAATAGAATTATCTGGACTACCATCATTAATAATAATTACCTCAGTAGAACCATCACTAGGAATAATCTTTACAATTGAATTTAAACATTCAATAATATAATTTTCCACATTATAAACAGGAACAATTAAACTTAAATTAACCATATAATTACTTCCTAAAAATACTTAGAAAAATAAGAAAAGAAACACCAAATTTATAAAATAATAAATTGCCTCTATTTAACAGTAATTTTTTGTTCACATATTTATGATAATCAAAAAACTCATAATATGCTTTTATCATTGCAAAAATACCTTTTTTATCTTTTAAGTATGCTAAATAAGTTTGTAATGAAATTACATAAGATATAGAATAAAAATTATTGTTTCTTATTTCATTATAAAAATAATTTATTATAAATTTATAGCTATCAATATTTTTCTGAACATTCTTCGAAGAAGCTGAAAGGAGGCTGCCATTCATATTATATCTATAGTTATAAATTTTTTTATCAGAAAAATAAATGTTATCTAATCTAAGTACCAATGAAGATAAAAACACTGCATCCTCAAAATAAATTCCTGAAATAAACCTATTATTTCTAATAATGGATCTCTTTACAATATATGACCATATATACCAATGATGTCTATTAAAAATTTCAATTTTCAGTTCATCAGTTAAGTCATATAATCCAACTTTATCTAGTAGTTTCATTTCAGAGATTGCACTTTGGTCATTGATTAATTTTTTAAATCCTGCCGCTCTGATAGATATAATGTCTGGCTCATAACCATTTATTATCCTAAATAATTCTTTTATATAATTTCCATCCAAAATATCATCTGAGTCAATAAACCCCACATATTCTCCACATGCAATATTCAGTGCTTTATTTCTTGCAGCGCTTTGACCTTGATTTTTTTGGCTAAAAACTTTAAATTGTTTAGCTTTATTTTTTGGTAAATTAAAAATTAATTCATCCAGTATTTTTTTTGAGTTATCTGTTGAACCATCATCAATGATTATAACTTCAACTTCATCAGTAATTTGATTTTGTATACTATTAATGCACTCAGATATATAACTCTCAACATTATACATTGGTATTATCAAGCTTAATTTAATCCATGACATCTTTATACCTCATATAGTAAATCGAATTATTTGATTATATTGATTCCAATTGTTCTTAAAAGAATCTCTTTTGCTCTTAAAGGTTTATAAAGCAAATTAATTATAAAACTTGAAATGAACTCAGTAATAACAATTGCATAAGCACCGCCAATAACACCATATAATCTTACTAATATATATGTAAGAGGTACATTGATAATACAGGTTAACACCATTTTATTTGCCAAAAATTTATAACCTCCATATTTTAATGTCAATCTAAAGAAGAAAAAGCCCATGACTGAAAAGTAATTTGCTATGAGTAGATAGTAAAATATCTTAATTGAAGGGATAAACGCATCACCGTATAATTTAGTAATAATGAATTTACCGAATAAAGCTAACATTGTAATAATAAAAATACAAAAAATACTAATAATCCTAAACAATCTTACTGATTTTTTTAGTGATTTCTCCTCATCCCTTTCATTGTAAATGCCTGATAGATAAGACATCATAAGAGTAACAGGTACAAAATACCAACAACCTGCTAGCGTTGAGGCGATTGAATAGTAACCAACTTCTTTAGTACTTTCGAGAGAAGCTAAAATCAAGTTAGCACATTGCGTGTAAATTGTGACTGATAAACTCGATACAACTAACGGAATTCCAACTTTTAAAAAATATCTGTAATAACTAATAAAATGAATAAGCTTTAATTTAGGATTTTGCAATTTAACTTTAGAGCTAAAGATTAACTGTCGTAATACAAACGGTACAAAAGCAGTAAGAATAATTGGAATTGATAATAATTCAATAGGCAAGTTAAATTTTACTATCAGATATCGTGAAATCAAGCTAATTAGGATACCAACTGAATTTGCAATTACATTATACTTAGAAAGCAAAATAGCATCCAAATGAATAGCTCTAATATCAATTACACCAATATACACTGCTAAACAGGTTGCAACGAAAAACACTATATGCTGACCACTACCATAAAAATAAAACCAGCCCAATGTTAAGACAGAAAAAGGTATATAGATACTGCTTATAATATAAATTGCATTTACAATTAATTGGCTATTTTGATAAGATTTTTTGCTTGCCTGCTTAAAATAAATTTGATCTATCCCTAATATTGCTACCGCTCTCACAATAGCAAAAATAGTACCTGCTAATGCTAACTCTCCATATACCGAGGGACCTATATATTTAGCTACTAATGAAGTGACAAATATTAAGCCAAAGATACTTAAACCTTTTTCACTTACCATCCATAAAGAATTTTTTAATCGTTCATTTAATATTTTTTTTAGGCTATTTTTCATTAGTGTTTTTTATTCTCTAATAATGAGCCGTAAATACTATTATTACTTACTAAGTCATTTTGTAACAAAACATTTAAAAATATACGTTCAAGGGAAGTGATTTTTACGATTGGTAATCCATTGGTTTTATCTATGTTTTTAAATGCTAAATAGCTATTTATCTTAATAGCGCTCCATTTCACACTTTCATGAATCAAAAAAGCATTGTTTTCGCATTTTCTTAAATAAAAATTGTATTGATTAGGGTAATTTAATAATACTAATTGGGCAGCTTGATAGGCTAGTAAATAAGAGGGTCTATCAATGTTTTGCACAATTTGGTCATACTGAGGATGGGTTTGCAGATTAGCGTAGTATTCTTTAATACCCATATAAACTAAAGGTTTTAAAGCATTATACCATTCCATTATAAATTCATTATTGGGCGGGGCAGCTAAAAACCAATTTTCTATGATTGGTCGAGAAAAATCAGTCGTCGATTTTTCACGATAAAAAGCAATCAAATCAAAATTATTAATATTATCAATTTGTAAAAACCAAGAAAGCGGTCTTAACAATATGGTGGTGATATCTAGCCAAATACCCCCATATTTATAAAGTAGGGCTAATCTAATTAAATCGCTTTTATTTGCTATAGGTATTTCGACGTTTTCGTCAAATACTAACTCATCCGCATACGAATTTAAATTTTCAAAAGTTATTAAATTTAATTGATATTCAGGATTATCAATTCTTATACGTTCTTTAAATAAATTAACCTCTGCAGGAATACTTTCACTATCCCAAAACATCCAAATTATTTTTGGTATATCAGCATTTTTTTTATTATGATTTCTAATAACAATATCTTTTTCTAAGTGCTCTTTATAAGTTAATTTAGAAGATTCATTGAAATTAAATGTCATCCTTTCTTTTAAAAAAAGAAAATATAATGCAAAGTCATAAATACCTAAATTTTTTAATAGTTGAGTCTTATTCATTGCAGTTAAGCCATATTAAATATATAAAATTTTAGATGTGAATAGAGATTTCATTAAATTAAATAAGCTAAAATTATTACTAATTTTTTATATTATAGATGCCTATTAGCTAAGGATTACTTCTATTCCTATATCCTTCAACAAAATATTCAAATTTTTGCCTTAGCCAATATAAATCTTTTTCATTATTATATTGTTCGATAATATGGTCTATGAAATCATCGAGTTCAATCTTAGCAAAACTACGTTCTCGAGCTTGCATGATTAATGGATGCTGGGTGGATTCGATATTATCCCCATCAATAATCAGCTCTTCATACAGTTTTTCACCAGGACGTAAACCCGCAATCATAATTTCAATATCACCATTCGGATTATGTTGGTCTTTAACTTTAAGTCCACTCAACGTAATCATACGTTTGGCCAAGTCCATAATCTTGACTGGCTCACCCATATCCAGCACAAACACCTCGCCGCCATGTGCCATCGCCCCTGCTTGGATAACCAGCTGAGCTGCTTCAGGAATCGTCATAAAATACCTTGTCACCTCTGGATGTGTCAGGGTGATAGGCCCGCCAGCTGCAATTTGTTTATTAAACAGCGGTACGACAGAACCCGATGACCCTAATACATTACCAAATCTCACCATACTGATAGTGGTTTTTGATTGGTCTGCAGCCATCGCTTGACAAGCTAACTCTGCCATGCGTTTGGTCGCACCCATGACATTGGTTGGTCGGACGGCTTTGTCAGTGGAGATGGCCACAAAAGTCTCAACACCTGCGCTAACTGCGCCTTGTAGCGTATTAAACGTACCAACAAAATTATTGATTACACCCTCGTATTCGTTACTTTCGACGATAGGGACATGTTTATAAGCGGCTGCATGGTAGATGGTTTGAACGTCGTATTGGTTGCATAGCAGTTCAATAAGTTTTTGATTGGTAACACTGCCTAGGTGCACATACAGCGGCGTCACAGTTGGTAGTTGTCGGTCTTGCTGAATATTTTTGGCAAGTTTTTGCAATTCACTATGTATGGCATAAAGTGCATACTCCGACAGTTCAAATAATACCAAGGCTTTTGGTTGCTGCTTTAATATTTGGCGACATAACTCACTACCGATTGAACCGCCCGCCCCTGTCACCATCACAACTTTATCTTTGATATTTTTGGTAAGAAGCGATGTATCTGGTTTAACCGTATTTCGTTGTAGCACATCTAGCACATCGACAGGTTTAATATCTGATAATTTAATTCGACCACTGGTGATTTCTTCCAAACTTGGAATTTCACTAATTTTAACTGGTACGTTTTCTAATTGCTTGACAATACGCTCTTGGATATGGCGCTGATGGCTGGGTAATACAAAAAACACATGATTAACTTCTAAGTCTGTAATTAAAGACTCAAGGTTATCTTTAGGATAGACCTTAACCCCTAATACCCTAGCCCCAATAAAGTTATCATTGACATCGATAATCCCAACTATTTTAAATTGGTGAGTTTGATGAAGTACATGCATCAAATCTTTCGTGATATGACCCACCCCGTAAATCAATACATTTTCTTTTTTTTGTGTATAAAATTCAGGATGCAATGTTCTTGAAATAATAAATTGCAAAACAATTCGGCTATTCCATATCCATAAGTAAAACAAAAAAACATGGATAGCGGTAGCCGCTCTCGGAATCTCAGGGGTTACTCCTAAAAAAATCAGTATTTGACTAATTAACAAATAACCCAGCAAAACTACCAGCGCCCAACGCATACGCTCATCTTGAAAAACTCGAATGACATGCGAGTAAAACTTGGTAGCCGCTAAAAAAATAACAGGTAAAGCGGCAAGCAGCATAATTGACAAAAGATTGGTATGAAAGTCAAATTTTGCATAGCGTAGGGCAATCGCTAAAACCAACGTAATGATAGATGCAATATAATCTATCAGTAGCAGACTCACTACTTTTAGCCAGCGAGGCTGCTCAATCGCATTAGATAATACGGTAAAAGCTAAAGGCGCTTTAGTAGCGTTAGTTGTATTGCTCATATAAAACCTAGTAGAAAATATGGCTATGCTTAATTTTTATGTCATTAATTTTTTGATTTATATTCATAACCGTAATGATAATTATAGGCGCCAATTAAAGACTGCTTAGCATCATTGAAAATAATCCCTTCTACTTTTACATTCGCACGTTGTAGTTTTTCGACTGCATAATTCACCTGTTTTACGTTTGAAACGTCATATCGTACGACAAATAAGACTGCATCCACCAATTGCCCTATCGATAGCGCATCTGAAGTGCCCATTACAGGTGAAGTGTCGATAATGATATAATCATAAAACTGACGATAAAAATCCAAAAGCGCTTTCATTTTTTCTTTCAAGAATAATTCTGAAGCGTGGCTATGCCCTTTTCCTCTGGGTATAAACTGCAGATTTTCGTATAGTGTGGTTTGAATCATATAGCTGCTATTAGCTGCATCAATCGTATCATCAACCAAATAATCGACCAATCCATTGATATTTGGCAAATTAAATCGATCTTGCAGATGACCTAACCTAGCATCCGCGTCAATTAACAGTACCCGTTTGCCTGTCATCGCCATTGCCACGGCAAGATTGGCAGCAATAAATGACTTACCGACACCAGGTCCTGCACCCGTTATCAACAATGTATTGCCATCGGTTTTTGTTGCATTAAACAATAAATGAGTGCGAATGGACTTAAAGCCTTCACTAACAATACCTTCAGGTTCAATTTTTTCAACCAAAGGAATTTTAGTTGATTTACTTTTTAACAACCGCGTTAATCGAGGCGAATGAGGAATGACACCAATAACCGGAACATCTGTGTTGTTCTCTAATTCTTCTAAATTTTTCACGCCCGCAAATAGCAATGACTTTAAGAAGGCCAGTCCGATGCCTAGCATTAACCCTAAAAGGGTCGCGATTAGAACAATTTGCGCTTTTTTTGGTGCAATAGGTTCATAGGTGTTAATAGGTAAATCTATGATGCGTACATTACCCAATTGTCCAGATTTGACAATTTGTAATTGCTCGTAGTTTTTGAGCATATTTAAATAAATTTCATTGCTAATCTTAACATCACTCGATAACTCTAAAAACTGACGTTGCACCTCTGGAATACGCGTGATATTTTGTTTAAGCGCGTCTTCTTTGTCTTTTAGCTCTTGTATTTGCATATTTAATTGCTTTAATACCGGATATTCATCCGTATAGCGCTCGGATAATTCTGCTCGTTTTAGCTCAAGTTCACGCAGGTTGGTTTCAATTGTCGCTCTTTGTGTGACCGCCAATTCCGCTTCTTTATCAATATCAACTGTCGCATTTTGCTCACGGAAATTATTAAATTTTGCTTCTGCTTCGGCAAGTTTTGATTTGAGTTTAGGCAGTTGCTCTTGCATAAATGCCAGGGTTTTAGTCGTTTCCGCGCTACTTTTATCAAGATTTTGCGTTTCATACATTTTAACGATGCGCGTTAATGTATGGGTGATTTCATCTTGATTAGCGCCTGTAAGTGAAGCGTCTAAAATGCCTGTTTGTTTACCTTTTTCAGCCACCGCAAGATTTGCTCTAAGGTTATCTATCGCCTTAGCCGGTGTAAGTTTACTCAAGTTATAAGAATAACCAGGTGCTAATGAAGTGACTTGAATATCTATATTACCCGCACTCATTTTAAAACGCGATGCCGTTGCAACTTTACCGGTAAACTCAGCGCCATCAGGCGAAATCAGCTTAAAATTTTGGCTGTCTATGGCAGTTAAAGTGAAATTTTTATTCTGGTAGGCCAAAGGGACATTAAATTCAGCTATCCATAATCCAACTTTTAAATTACCCACCCCATTGTCTGTATGACTAACTAGAACACTTTTCTTGGTAAGTAATTTGTCTAAAAAACTGTCTTTAAGTTGATTGACCGTTAAATCCAAATGCAATTGGTTAATGACAGGCCACAGAATCATACGAGAGTTGATGATTTCTACTTCTGTTTGAGCAGAACCATCTTGAGTGTTTAGAAGACCGGCAACATCCTCACCTAACGCAGAAACGCCTGAGGATTTTTTGTCAACTTGAATCAATGAGTTGGTTTTATAAATTGGCGTTGCCGATTGGGCATAATAGAGACCGCCTAATAAACCAAGTAACAGCATTGATAAAATTAATTTCCAATGATTTAACAAAGTTGCGATCAACGCTCTTAAATCAATTTCATCATCATTTACTTTCTGATCCATGCTTACTCACTTGATGCTAAACTACGATAAAATACATTTTAATTGTTACAGAATAAATAAATCTTTCTTATAATTTCGAAAAACTGGCTAGCGTCAGAATTTACGCTAATTTATCCTTCCAGCTTTCTACGGCTTTACTGAGCACTGCTCGACTTTCATAAAATTTGTCGATGGTAAGTTTATAAGGATCGGCTACATTTTCATTTATCCAATGGCCAATCCGATATACTTTGCCACGTTGGCTTGAATAATTTTGTTTGATCCAATTCTCTTGATCTTTGGACATACAAAGCACCAAATCAAATGCTTGCATCAATTCTTGGGTAAGCTGCTGGGCGCGATGACTACGAATATCAATATGCCATTCATCCATCACTTGAATGGCTTTGTCATCAGCCCCTTCCCCCACTAATGCGCTTAATCCCGCTGATTTTACGATTAGATTAGGATGTTGTTTCTGTAATAGCGCTTCACCGATAGGGCTGCGGCAGATATTACCGACGCATACCACTAAAACTTTTTTAAATGACATCGTTAATTTCCATGCGGTTAAAAGCTTCTAGCAATATTTGTAATTGAAGAGAATGGTAAGATTTGACTAATTACACGATTCCAACGTGTCAGACCTGTTGGGTCTACATACACGACATCACCCGGCTGCATTTTAAATCGATTTGCAACCGAAAAATTTGTAATGGAAGTTAAATCAATATGATAAATATTTGACTCGTTTTGGTAACTATTTTCTCTTAGTACGTATACCTTTTTGGCATTTGCAGAGGTAGGCACCATACCATTGGCTTCCCCAATCGCACTAATCAAACTTAATCCATTCTCAGGAATTTGGATGGTACTGGGTTTGGTAAACTCACCCATTACCGTGACTTTATGATTGGTAATATCACCGACTTTGATAGTATCACCATTTCTCAAATATAGCGAGTTTGGGGAATATCCGGCATTTTGTAGTGATTTAAAACCAAAGTTATAGCTTCTACCGTCGCGTATCAGCTGAATGTTATTGGTATCTGAGGTATTAATAGTACCGCCTGCCATACTGATTGCTGTATACAGATTGACGGGCTGATCCGCGATATCATACTGTCCAGGCGATTTTACCTGACCATCAACATAGAACTTATGCCCACGATAGGAAATAACCCGTACTTGCGGATCTGGGTGTTTAAGATAACGAGATAAACGGTTTGCTAGGTGGCTGGTGAGTTGTGAAACTGTTAAACCTTCAGCTTTCACTCGCCCTATCATGGGAAACTGCAAAAAACCGCTTTGGTCGACTAGGTAGCCACTTGCATAAATACTATTTCCTGCCGATTGAACACCTTGCGTGATTTCAGGATATCCTGGTAAGAATATTTCAATCACATCGCCTTTTGCAATTGTACTATAGGTTGCAGCGGACTTCGAAACAGGCGGAAATGAGATCGTTCTCGAGCCTAACAGGTTAGGCATAGGAATGTTATTTGCGGTTAATTCGGTCACATTAAAACGAATGCCATTATCTGCTACAAATGACACGGGTTGGTCGGGTACTGTCGATTCAGGCAATTTACCCACATTCATACCGCTAATAATTGCTGTTTTAGAGCTGCATCCAGCAAATGAAAGTGCAAAGATGAGAGGAGATAATTTTATGAGCTTTGCTAACATGTGACAATCTCGTAAGATAAAAGGCAAAATCTAACAGTTCTAATAGATATGGTGCGTAATTGTAATAAAAGTTGAATGCTACACGCTTGTAAATTTTGTAAATTTAAGTAAGCAATATGGCCGTCATCACCACTTAATTTTTTTATTAGCCCCTAACAAAAGTATTAGCACTGCGACTGAGTAACATGTAATCCATTATAGCATTATAGATTTGCTTGATAAACAATTAAAAATAATACCTTAATCATTCTTTTATACAGCAATTTTAACTCAAAAAAAAAGCTCCTGTTATTAGGAGCTTTAATTTGGTACCAGTGGTCGGACTCGAACCGACACGCTTTTAAAGGCAACGGATTTTGAATCCGTCGTGTCTACCAATTTCACCACACTGGCATAGATGGCCATAGCTTTTTAGTTTATCTGTAATCGGCTATGTGGGGTGGTATTTTAGCAACTTTATTTTTTTTTGCAACAACTATTTTCATTATTTCTGTTTCAAAACAAAAAACACGTAAAAAATAATTTTTCCATAAAATCGATACGTTTTTTACACACTCACTTACTACTTTGTATAGTATTCTTGCCCGTCACTTAATCATATTGTCGCTAAAAACTAGGGTTAAATTTGTAAATATATGTCTTTTAATCAACCTACCTCGATCTGTTTTAACACAATGCTATGTATTTTCACAGCATTGATAGTAGGTTGTAATTCATCAAATAGCAATCAAAACTCAACGACGTCAAATAACCAATCTGCCAAAGAACCTGCCAAAGCTATCTCAAAGAATGCGCCTGCCGCCTCTTCACCTAAAGCGATTGAAAATCTACGTATAGCCGCTTTTTCCAATCTTCGCATGGTATTGCCTATTTTGGTATCAGATTTTAATCACAATTACCCGAATATAAAGATTCAAATTACTTTTGCGCCCAATGCTGCGCTGTATGATACGGTCAATGCCAATCCTCAAAGCTTTGATATTTATTTGTCGGGTAATCAGAGTTATCCGAAGCAAATGCTTGCCAGTGTTAAGGGTGTTAAATCATCGCCCTTCACTTATACCCGGGGTCAGCTAGTGCTTTATAGTCATAAATACCCCATGGACATTAGCGCTACAACCACGCTCGATCAGTTGATGCTTGACAATAAACCCTTTAGTTTAGCGATAGCCAATCCAAAGAGTTTAGCTTATGGCGTGGCAGCAGAAGCCTGGTTGGTCAATCAAAATCTTTATAATAATATCCAGTCTAAGATTGTATATACCAATACCCTCGATGAAACTTTTGCGTTAACGGATAGTGGAAAAGCAGATTTTGGATTTGTAAGTCTGTCTCAAGTATTGAATAAACCCAATGACAATGCCCTTCAAAATGTGAAGACGCTAACCAATAACTATTTAATACTACCCAAAGATAGTTATCCGCCAATTCTGCAAGATGGGATAATTTTGAATCACCCTGAAACCAGTCAAATCTTTGTGGATTACCTAAAATCAGCAAAAGCACAAGATGTTTTAACCGATGCGGGGTTTTTGCCGATTTGTACCTCTACCACCATCTTACCGGCTTGCAAATAGGGGGTTGGGTTTTAACCATTTGCTACTTGCAAGTAGTTAATTAATTTGCAATTGCTGATTTTAATTGACTTGCCAATGCTGCTAGGCGTTCATGATCGCCTTGTCGATCTTCATGCAAGCCAAGATGATAGATACTGCTTGGAATCAAATGAACGTGGTAATGAAATACTGATTGTCCTGCCTCTGCATTATTTAACTGCATCTGCACAATACCTTGGCGGTTAAATACCTTGCGCTGCGCTGCCATGACTTTTTGCGCGGCGCTAAAAACTGCCGCAATGTAATCTGCTGGCATATCCGACAATTCAACGGCTTCACATTTTGGAATCACTAAAACATGCCCTTCTGCCATCGGCATGATATCCATGAAAGCAAGCGTTTTGTCATCTTCATAAACTTTATGGCTAGGAATCTCACCACGAAGAATTTTGGCAAAAATATTTTGATTGTCATACTGCATTGATTACATTCCTTTTATTGTTTAAATGGTGCTAAGAAACGAGACTAACAAACAAGCCTCAACAATTAGGCTAAGCAAAAAAATCCAATATCGTTTCATTCAAGATAAATTGTCGATCATCACCCAGCATAGTCACATCATAATTATGTACAAAACTGACTGCTAATGCGCGACTGGGATCACACCAAGCCATAGACCCATTATACCCCATATGTCCAAATGCATCAGACACATCATGGAACAGACTAAACACGCGATGGTAACCGAGTCGCCATGCCATAACCGCTGGCATGATTTTGTCAAATTGCTCATTGTGAATGGTTGAAAGCGCCTTAAAAACAGCAGAATTGATTAGCGTTTTACCTTGCCAAACACCGCGATTTGCAAGCATTGCATAGATTGTTGCCAATGCTATCGCACTGGCTACTCCATTTGCGGCAGGAATTTTCGCCTGCAGTGTGACAGGGTGATAATAATTAAATTGTCTGCTACCGATGGGTACCAGCGCAGATTTATAGTCTTCGATATTGATATTAGCAGGTTGAAAATACAGCGCGTTAATGGCTTGCGTCGTCAAAGGAGAGCCCGATTGAGACAATGTTAACCATGCTGGGTAAAAAGGCAGTGATTGATAAAATTGTAGCGTTGAGTCGGCATCTTGAGTGAGTAAAGGTTTAGCTTGAGTCTCTTTGGCACGTATTTGACCGGCAACCTGCTCGACTTTGTCTTTGGGTACCCCAAAGTAGACTTGACCGACCAAATTAAGCGGTTGCAATAAATAATATTCTAGGGCTTGCTGCAGGGGTAATTGCGTTACTTTTTCAATCAGCCCACCCAATACCCAGCCCGATACCAAGGCACTATAAGCCGCGCTGGAATCTGCATTGGAAGCCGCACTGGATTCGGTTGATTGATTAACAGACTGCTTATTATTAGCTGAACTATTACCTGAACTATGCGTATTAGTTGGACTATTCAACGCCATTTGCTCAACATTACTGAGCATCAGTTGCCAATCTAGCATGTCTTTGGCGTGTTCGGTAATACTGACAATATTAAATAATCCTGACTCGTGGGTTAGCATATCGCGCAAAGTGACGCTATCTTTGCCATTTTGGGCAAATGCTGGCCAATAACTAGCCAAGGTTTTATCATATGCTAAAAGATTTTGACTCACTAAAATATGAATCAACGTAACCAGTATGCCCTTGCCTGTCGAAAAATTCAGCGACAGGGTGGATGGCTGCCAAGGGGTAATTTGCTGGTTAGTTTTATCAATATTTGCTACGCCATGAGCCAGTTGAGTGACCGCTTTACCTTGATGAAAAATGACCAGACTGCAACCACCTACCTTTTGATTAAGATCAAATTTTGATAATAGTTGGGCTAGGTTTTGATTTAGCGCTTGATAATCCATTAAATCCTTCATTGCTTCAATAGCATCCTAAAAAATCCTGTGCTAAAAAACACCCTGCTAAAAAAATAGCCGCTTAACATTGAACCCTTATTGACCTTCTCTTTATCGCTATTTTTTAGCCTGCGCTTGGGTGATTTTCCCAATCAAATTGGCTTTTGGTGTAGTGGCATCATACACACCAAAATCCACCTGCTCGTCACGGTTATCAAATTTTGCGATAAACTCTACTTCAGAGGGCAAAAAAATCGGCAACTTAAACGTCACATCACAGGTAAAGCTCTCTGGCAAATCACCCAACGCACCCAAACATTTGGCTTTTGTCCACATACCATGTGCAATGGCTTTTGGAAAACCAAATGCTTTGGCGGATAAAGGATGCAAATGAATCAGATTAAAATCCCCAGAGATAAACGCATAGCGACGCCCAATATCTTCGGGAATTTCCCAAAATTCATGCATATCATTACTATCAAGTGTGGGCTTGGGTTCTACTTGCGTCGTCGATGCTTTGTGAGTCGTTTTTTTGCTTTTTTGGCGTGATAAATACGTCGAAGTCCCTTCCCAAACCAGCTCATCTTTTTCAAAAACTTTAGTCACAAAATCAAATTGCTTACCGCGATCATGGTCGCGCAGGTTAGCAAAGCTCACCGCCATTCTAAAAATTGCGCTATCTTTAATGCGCCGATATTGGGTAACAGTATTTTGCACATGAATCAAGCCTAGCATGGCAAAGGGAAATGGCTCTTTGACCATCATGTTCATCTGTAACGACTGTGACAGCACCGCAAAATACGTCGGCGGCACGTAGCTATTATTTTCAAAACCACAAATCCTACGGTAATCGGCTAAGTTATCATGGTCGATTTCAAGCGTATTGACGCTATAAGTAGCGCTAGGCAACACCGCATTGGCTGATTTGTCTTGGTCGCCAATGGGTAAAAAACTTTTAATAATATTGGCATAGGTGGTGTGCGGTTTTGGCAAACGACTAAAATTTTGGTCTGACATACAGACTGTCCTTACTTTTTTACTTTTTAAGCTTGAGCCAACAAAGGGCTGGCGATTGAATAGGGTTCGGGTATATTCCATTACTTTTTATTACCGTCAGATCTCAAAATCTGAGAACTTAGTTTATTATAATCGAATGTCACAATCTAATTGTTGATTTTTTGCATAAAGCTTAGTTTAAGTTTGACTTAGAAAAAATAATGGAAAAAATCAGTAGCGATATTTTCGATACTGATTTTTTCAGCCCGTCAATAATTACGCACCCAACACACTTTGACCACAGACGCGGACAATGTTGCCATTGACGCCGCCCGATGCAGGGCAAGCCAGCCAAGCAATGGTCTCAGCCACATCAATCGGCAAACCGCCTTGGCTCATTGAGTTCATCCTGCGACCTGCTTCTCGAATCGCAAAAGGTATGGCAGCGGTCATTTGGGTTTCGATAAATCCTGGCGCTACCGCGTTGATGGTAATACCGTTCTTTAACGTAGGCGCAGTCGCTTGTACCGCACCAATCACGCCAGCTTTGCTCATGGCATAATTGGTCTGTCCCAAATTGCCGGCAATACCGCTAATGGATGATACACATACAATTCTCGCGTTTTCATTGAAACTGTCATGACTGAGCAGATAATCATCAATTTTTTCTTCCGCATTGAGATTGACGTTCATGACGGCATCCCACATGTTATCATCCATTTTTGCCAATGTCTTGTCACGCGTTATGCCTGCATTGTGGACAATACCATCTAAGCCGCCACGCTTAGCTGCCGCTGCGGCTATTTTTTCGCCAGCATCGTCGGCGGTGATATCTAATGTTAAGGTAGAGCCGCCTATCTCACCTGCTACTTTTTGCAAGTCCGATTGCTGTGCAGCCACATCCACACAGATAACGTGTGCGCCATCACGCGACAATACCTTTGCGATGGCTTCGCCAATACCTCGGCTCGCGCCAGTCACCACCAGTGTTTTACCTTTTAAGGGCTTTTGCCAATCGACCGTGACTAGGTTGCCTTGACCCACTCTCACCACTTGTCCTGACACATACGCAGAACGCGGTGAGGCAAAGAAACGAAGCGTAGATTCAAGGTTTTGCGCCGCATTTGGGTCTACATAGATAAGCTGGCTTGTGATACCGCGCTTAAACTCTTTACCGACGGATTTGACAAATCCTTCTAAAGCACGCTGGGCTGCTGCCTGTGCGATACTGGTGCATTTTTCAGGTGGCAAGCCAATAACGATGACCCTACCTGAGCGGTCAATCGAACGCGCGATCGGATGAAAGAAGTTGTAAACTTGTTTTAGCTCATGGGTTGTGTTGATACCTGAAGCATCGAAAATAGCCACTTTAAAATACTGATTCGCGCCAAACTGCTCGGCGTCAATCTGTGCATTTTGTAAAGCATCACGCGCTGACTCATTGGCGTCTAGATAGACATCGGCTTGCACATTGGCTAATACTTTGGCGATGTCATTTGCTATGACAGCGTTTTCACTGACTCCAAAAATGACACTACCGGTAATAGGTGCTTGACCGTCTTTATAACGCTCAAGGTTGACTGGCATCGGTAAACCCAAATTTTGGGCAATCTTACGTCCCAATGGATTTTGAACGAATTCGGAATAATGGTCTGACATAAGGACTCCTTTGAATAGTTTGTTTTGCTTAGGCTATTAGATAAGGCTCAATTAAATACTAAGTTCAACACTGAGTAAAACACTAATTTAAAAATATTTTCTGTCTAAATTCTATACCAATCAAGCAATATTGAACAGTCATATCAAATAAAATTTTATTGGTGTTAGCAATTTATATAAATTATTGTTATATATATACCTTTAATGGGTATTTTTGTCTGCGTTTTATGGTAACATCACTGCAACTTAAAAAGTTTAGTTATTTTTAAAAGATTTCGTTATTTTTAAAAATTATTTGGTTTAAGCTTAGCCAATTTTTTTAATTAATTGCTCAAAAGGACTTTTCTATGGACAATTTTCAACACCCCACTCATCAACCTGCTGGTAAAAAGGTCGCTATTTTAGGTGGCAACCGTATTCCGTTCGCCCGTTCAAATGGTCAATATACCAATGTCAGCAACTCTGAAATGTTGACAGCTGCGCTTAACGGCTTGGTGGAACGCTATAACTTACAAGATAAACGCTTGGGTGAAGTAGTGGCGGGCGCGGTCATTAAATTAAGCCGTGATATCAATCTTACTCGTGAATGTGTGTTAAGCACGGCATTGAGTCCGCAAACGCCTGCTTATGATGTGTCACAGGCGTGTGGTACTGGGCTGCAAGCGGCTTTCGCGGTGAGCAATAAAATCGCCTTGGGACTGATTGATTCAGGGATTGCTGGCGGTGTTGACACCACTTCTGATGCCCCTTTAGGCATTGGTGATGGGCTGCGTAAAGCGCTGTTAAAACTTAATAATGCCAAAACCAATAAAGATCGCTTGCAAGCGTTATTAAGCGTTAATCCAAAAGACTTGATTGATGCACCGCAAAATGGTGAACCTCGTACCAAATTATCGATGGGTGAGCACCAAGCCATCACCGCACTTGAATGGGCGATCACCCGTGAAGCACAAGATGCGTTTACCTTTAACAGCCATAAAAACTTGGCACGTGCGTATGATGAGGGGTTTTTTGATGATTTAATCACGCCATTTAAGGGTTTGACACGCGACAATAATCTACGTCCTGATATTTCGTTAGAAAAATTGGCGTCATTAAAACCTGTATTTGGTAAGAAAAATGCCAACCCAACCATGACGGCAGGTAACTCAACACCGTTGACCGATGGCGCATCTTGTGTGTTATTAGGCACAGATGAGTGGGCTGCAGCGAATGGATTAAAACCGCTTGCTTATCTCACCTACCAAGAAACCGCTGCGGTTGATTTTACCGGTAAAAAAGGCGTTAAAGAAGGCCTCTTGATGGCACCTGCGTATGCTGTGCCACGTATGTTGGAACGTGCAGGATTAACGCTGCAAGACTTTGATTATTATGAAATTCACGAAGCATTTGCCTCACAGGTATTGTCTACGCTTGCTGCGTGGGAAGACGAAAGTTTTTGCAAAGAACGCTTAGGTCTTGATAAGCCACTTGGCGCGATTGACCGCAGTAAACTTAACGTAAATGGCTCATCACTTGCTGCAGGGCATCCGTTTGCCGCAACCGGTGGTCGCATTCTTGCCAGCACCGCTAAACTACTGGATCAAAAAGGGTCAGGTCGTGCGCTGATTTCTATCTGTGCGGCGGGCGGACAAGGTGTAGTCGCCATTCTAGAAAAATAATCAACTAGCTAATACTAAGTACTTATACTTAAGTACTTAGTATTCAAATAACTGATAAATAAATACTTAATAAAATAGTGTAAAAAAGGCGAGAAAATGCTCTCGCCTTTTTTTATCGCCTAACTAAATTTAATCGGTTTTTCGCCATCTTCATCTTGCGATTTATTTGGGTAGTGATGATCATGACCGATATCACAGTCTTCTGCCGCTTTTTTGGGACGATGAATATAGCCAGTGCGCTCTTCTACACCCAAAAATTCATGCTCCCATACCATCACCGCTTGCATACAAGTTTGACGCTGTTCTTCCGTCAACTTTCGACCATCTTCCCATTTGCCAAGCGAAATTGCTTGACGAAATTTTTCAACAATTTCAGGCGTTAACGCTGATAAAATCGCTTGTTTATCCATGACTGAATTGTCCTTATACCCTTCAATAAATCACAATAGTTTAAAAAAATTTTGCTAAATAATTAAAAAATTATAGCAAATTAAGCGGATAAAATCTATTTGGCAAGTTGTCTTACAGTCGGCTAGCTGCCTACAATGATGTGATTACAAATTGGGCAATGTTAATTCGCACACAGATATTATATGCTTTGCTTATCAAAAATTGTGAAAACTTAGCTTATAAAACTTATCTTATAAAAAAAGAGCACCCATATGAACTTTCTCAAATACAGCTATCATCAACACGCTGTAACCCGTGTTTTTAATCAAAAGAAAACAGCTTTTACTCAAAAGCAGTTAGCTAAAGCAGTCTTTGTATTGAGCCTAATATCCGCTCAACATTATGCGTTAGCAGCGCCTGTGTCACATGTATCACCTGCGCCAGCTCAGCAATTCTCGTCACATACAGCCCTATCTACGCCGACGCCTATTACCACTACCCAAGCACTGCAAACGGCATTGACATCAGCCCATGAGCAAAACTTAGCGGCGCAAAAAGCATGGCTGCGGTTGTTGTATTATCCTGAAACAGTCACCAGAAAACAGCCCTTTGAAAGTCGGGTCAACAATCGTTTTAACCCACAAGCGAGCCAACGACAATTTTTTGCCAGCACACAAGGCGCCAAAAATCCACAAGCAGAACTTGATGAAATCCTTACACAGTTATTTCACCCAAGCGAAAAAAATAATGCCTCTGTCCAATGTCGCTTTCCCGCTCGTACACAGTGGCTCATTGAAAACTTAGCCATCGATACCTCAAGCCTACCCCATCAACATTGTGATGCGCTCGATTCATGGCTACAAAAAATCAATCCCCAATCCGTCTCATTAATTTTTGCCAGTGAGTATTTAGATAGCCCACCGTCTGCGTTTGCCCATAGTTTTTTGCGATTTGATAATGCCGATCTTAGCAATCAATACTATTTGAATTTCACGCCGAAAGTCACCGACGGTGAGCATTTTTTAAAATTTGCTTACAAATCCAGTATCGGTGGCAATGCGGGCGAATTTACCATGACCAATTATCAGCAAGGTATCAAAGAATATTTGCAAGATAATGGGCGCAATGTATGGCAATATCAGCTCAATCTTACCGATAAACAGGTTAAACAACTTGCCTATCGAACTTGGGAAATCAAAGACCAAAACTTGCCCTATTATCTGTTATCCGATAATTGCGCCTCTGAAATTTTAGTGTTACTAAATTCTATTTTTCCCGATAAAAATTTTTTAGTGAATAACTCCCCAATGATTTCCCCTGCCCAAGTGGTACGCATGTTAAATCGCGAAAATTTGATTCGCTCTACCAATTTTAGTCCTTCCACACCGACCGTTGTGCAAGCGCAATTAAATGCCCGCAACACGGCAAATCATCCCAAGGCTTTTAACAATACCCATCAAAATCGGGCGTTAAGTTCTCAGATATTGCCTAGCCGAGACAATCCTGAACTGGCTAATCCTTTAAGTCGATTTGATATTGGGATTAGCCAGCAGTCGCTTGATAGTGTGAGTGGACGACCTAAATTAGACAGTAACCAGGCTATCACTTTAAATTACCGCATGGTGTATCGTGATGCGTTGGATAAAATTGATGGTTATCCCATAGGCTCACAATTGACGGCATTGAGTATGGGTCTTAGCATCCACGACAACGCAGACCACCAAGATAGCGTGCAACTTGAGCAGCTAGGATTATTTGATGTGCGTTCATTTCATCCGATTAATAGCGCAAAAAAGGGTATTTCATGGGGTGGTAATATTGGCTTACAGCGAGTCTTTGAGGGTATCAAGGCTATTAACAAAGATGACCGCAGCGCTACAGACAATCATTTGGTCGCAAATATCAGCGGTGAATTTGGTAAAAGCGTGGCAATCGGTAGCGCTGCCCCAAACACAGGCGATATGCCCGCCAATATTTGCTATGGCTTGGGCACTATTGCAGCGCAGTTTGGTAAAGGCTTATACCATGGTTATCGTGCTGGGCTTGGCGTCAATGTCGGGTGCAATGCGGAATTGCGTCCAAATTGGCGTGCGATATCAGAATTAAAACTGCCATTTTGGATAAGTGGCGATAGCGATAATGAAAGCTATTGGCAGCCTAAAATCAGTATTGGTAGTCAATATGATATCAATCAAACCAATGCGATTCGGGTTACCGCTAGCCGTGAATGGTTGCCAAAGTCTGACAATATCGATAACGTTGATGAAGTTGCGCTAAAATGGCTACACTACTTTGAATAATCTACTTTGAATAATCTACGACTAGCCAATTTTGTGCTAAGCCAAGCCAAAATGGCGTAACAACGCCATGCCGATGGCTAGACTAAACATGGAAAACACGGTGGTAAATCCTAAAATATTGGCCGCTAATATTTCATTGCCGCCCATGCTACGAGCCATCACTTGACTTCCTCCCCTCCCTATCGTTCGGGGATTCCTTCTACAAGACGGTCAAGCCCAACCGCAAGAATGTTCCGACTGGCGTTAATATCTCTATCATGCCATGTGCCACACGAAGCACATATCCATTCTCTTATTCCAAGCGATTTTCTACCTTTCGGACTATTGGCGGTGATTTCACCGCAACACGAACATCGCTGGGTCGTGTATCTCTCATTCACGATTTCAAAACGGCAACCTGCGTTCTCGCATTTGTAGGTCAGTTGCCTTTTGAGTTCAAACCAGCCTGCATCGTAAACCGATTTGGCGAGTTTGCCTTTTTTACTATTAAATTGATTACTCTGAATATCACCGACCACGATTAGCGCATTATCTTTAACTAATTGGGTGGTGAATTTATGGATGAGGTCTTGGCGTGTGTTTTTGATTTTGGCATGGATTGCCTTGACACGCTGTTTGTTTTTGGCACGTTGGGCGGTGGCTAAATCTTTGGCATAGTTGAGCGTTTGTTTGATTTGTAATTTATTGCCTTTTGAGGTGGTAGCACTGTCTTTTAAGCCTAAGTCAATGCCTACGCTACCCGTTCCGCATTGTGTCTTGGGGTAGTCTTTGACGGTGATACAGGCATACCAACGGTTACGGCTGTCTTGTACCAATTCGCATGTGTTGATTTGGTATAGGCTAAGGTTGTAGCTGTCCCATAGGTTGATGATTAGCTTTTGCCCTTTGGCTAAACTAAGCTGTAAGGTGGATTTTAAGCCTTTTTTACCTGTTTGGTGTGTGGCAATATGCTTAATGGCAGATTGTTTAAACGGTAGCCAGCCTAATGATTTACGTTTTGAATTTGGGTTGTTGGTTCGCCAGTTTAGTTTGGCTTTTTTGAATTGTTTTCTAGCTTTGGCATGGGTTTCATTGATTGCCTGAATAGTCTGACTATGCAAGCCTAGTAACTCACCACTACCTTTGGTGTAGTCGTTTAGGTCGTAAGCACTAAAGAATTTACCAGTTTTTTGTAGGTGCTTATAACTCAAGTCATTGACATAGTTCCATACGAAATTAACCGAACCGCTTAAGTTATTAAGCTGTGCTGTGTGCTTATCTCGTATGCGTAACTTGAGTGTTTTCATGGGTTTATTCTAGCATGTTTTATATTCTTTGTGCGTGAATATGGTTGCTTAAGCTGCCTTATATCCACCGCCTGAAGTCGGTGGTTTTACGGCAACAGAGGATAAAAAAGTCCCAAGTTTGGCACATACCAATACCATGGGACTTATGTAGCATGGTGTAAAGTTAGGAGCTTAGCACTTCACGCGCTTTTTTGCTTTTTTTAATCATCATTGCCAAAAGCTGTACCGCAGCTGGCGTGACACCGCTAATGCGACTGGCTTGGGAAAGCGTCGTTGGGCGCACTTTTTCAAGTTTTTGCACGATTTCATTGGAAAGCCCAGAGATATCATGATAAGTAAAATCCTCTGGAATGAGCGTGTGTTCAAGTTTTTTCATCTGACCGATTTCAACTTGCTGACGATCGATATAACCGGCGTATTTGACACCAATTTCTATTTGCTCACCCACTTCAGCAGACACAGGAGATTCGGTCAATTCGCTAATATCATCAAATGACACGTTCGGACGTTTTAACAAATCCAGCGCGTTATTCTCTTTGGTCAATACTTCGCCGGTTTTATTGATAAATGATTGACCCAGCGTATTAGTGGGCGTTGCCCAAAGCGAGCGTAAACGTGCGGTTTCTTGCTCAATCGCTGTCATTTTATCGCTATACACTTGCCAGCGCGCATCGTCCACCAGTCCTAAGTCGCGCCCAATTTCTGTCAAGCGTTGATCGGCATTGTCTTCACGTAGCAGCAGACGGTATTCGGCACGACTGGTAAACATACGATACGGCTCCTTAGTGCCATGGGTGATAAGATCATCTACCAACACACCGATATAGGCTTGGTCGCGGCGCGGTGTCCAAGCATCCAGTCCTTGGGTACGACGTGCGGCATTTAACCCAGCTAAGATACCTTGTGCAGCGGCTTCTTCATACCCTGTCGTTCCGTTGATTTGACCGGCAAAAAATAGGTTATCAATCGATTTGGTCTCAAGGCTTGGTTTAAGATTTTGCGGGTCAAAATAATCGTATTCAATCGCGTAGCCAGGACGCAAGATGTGCGCATTTTCCAGCCCTTTCATCGAGCGCACTAAAGCCAACTGAATATCAAATGGCAGACTGGTTGAAATTCCATTGGGATAAAGCTCATGGGTGGTCAACCCTTCAGGCTCAATAAAAATCTGATGGCTGTCTTTATCAGCAAACCGATGAATTTTATCTTCAATCGATGGGCAATAACGGGGGCCAATGCCTTCAATCACCCCTGAATACATGGGTGAGCGATCTAACCCGCTGCGGATAATGTCATGGGTGCGTTCATTGGTATGGGTAATATAGCAGTTGATTTGGCGCGGATGCATAGACACATCGCCCAAATACGACATGACTGGCAGTGGTGTATCCCCTGACTGAACGGTCATGGCACTAAAATCTACCGTGCGCGCATCAATGCGTGGGGGCGTGCCTGTTTTGAGACGTCCAACCGGCAGCTTGAGTTCACGCAATCTATCTGCCAAACGGATGGAAGGCGGATCGCCTGCACGTCCACCTTTGTGGTTTTCCAGTCCAATATGAATAGTACCGCCTAAAAAAGTGCCAGACGTCAACACCACTGCGCCACAAGCAAATTCAATCCCTGATTGGGTAACCACGGCTACGGCTTTGCCGTTCTCAACCAAAATATCATCCGCCGCTTGTTGGAAAATATCCAAGTTTGGCTGATTCTCTAAGGTATAGCGAATCGCCGCTTTATATAAAATACGGTCCGCTTGGGCTCGTGTGGCACGGACAGCGGCACCTTTACGGCTATTTAACACACGAAACTGAATCCCTGCTTTGTCGGTGGCAAGCGCCATAGCACCGCCCAACGCATCGACTTCACGCACCAAATGCGACTTGCCAATCCCGCCAATCGCAGGATTACAGCTCATCTGTCCCAAGGTTTCAATATTATGCGTCAATAACAGCGTCTGCTGACCCATGCGCGCAGCAGCTAGCGCCGCTTCTGTACCAGCATGACCGCCACCAATCACAATTACGTCGTAGATTTTAGGGTATTTCATCGTGTCACCCATGATTCGCTTGTCAATAAAAACTGACAATTATACCATGCTTAAAAGGCTATCGATTATTTTTTTATCAATGGCAATCATTGAGCATTTAGGGTGATACTTTGCTTCAACAATCACCAACAACATGGCGAAAAAATCTAACTCGTAAAAAAATCCAAGTCATTCGGCTTGGATTTTGATTGATTCACGGATTCATAGTTATTGTGAATCGATTTGGCTATCGCGAATGATTAATAATTCGTCTTTTAAACTTGTGACTTTAAGTTCGTTGGCATCATTAAACACTTGAATGTTAGCGCCTTTGCTATCTTTATAATCTTTATGACGACGAAAGTTGTGCTCAATTTCAAAACGCACCACCGTCGCAAGCAATGATTGCAATTCTGCTAACGTATAATTTTCCCATTGAATTTCAAGATGTGGGGCTAATTTACCTGTAATCATACGAACTTTATTATCAATTTTGACGACTTTGGTGGTCATGCCGATGCTCCAATATTTTTATTAGTAATTATGAGTTTCATCAATAAATGCGACTGGATGAACTAGAGGTTGCTTTAATGCTAACGGATTAACCGGCTTTTATCAAGCAAGATTCATAGACTGGGCAATCACCCCAACCACTGCTATAAATTGTCTGTTCACTGGTGTAATCAGTCATGCAATGGAAAAATAGGCGCGCTGAACGCTCTTGGACCCCTAAAAACAGCCTCATCTTGATAAAATGCGGGTATCACATTGTCAGCACTATAGCCAGGGATACCCATCACAGGTAACGGCTGAAAGCTTTTGGATGATAGCTTAACTGAATTGCCCGCCAAATCTGGCATTGCTAGCTCTCGAAATAGCTTAGCAATTGCGGTATCAAGCTGGTTTCTCTGACTCGCTATGGATTGCTCAAACCAACCCTCATCTACTAAAATCAGCAAGGTATGACTGGTGATATTTTTTCTTGGGTTAACCAATTTTTCAAGCAGGGCATGACCAAATGGAAAAAAGGCAATGGTACGATGTTGAGCCAACCAATTTGCTCTATGAGTGACCAAAGCTGCGTGCCATTTAAATGCTTGTAACTGTTCAAGCAATAGTCTATTTGAACTCACCACAATGCCGCCATTTTCATCAAATACGGTTAACGCATTACGCAGCGCTGTTCTGGCGTTATGAATACCATGTCGCAAAATATCTTTGGCATGGAGTTCGTTAAATACCGCTTTAGCCTGCGGAAAATTCAGCCAAATCAAACCGTTAAGTAAATCATGGTGATTGTCACGGGTTGGAATTTTACCTGTCTTGGCAATAAAACTTTCATAAGCCTCGCCCTCAGGCAGACACGCTTGGTCAACAAAGCGAATCGGTAATTTTTCAAAATTGCCTATACGGCTGGCGTTTACATGCTCATATCTATCCAAATCAGCATTCAAATTTTCAACAATATTGATAGCAGGGGCATGACTATGTGTTGCATGAGTATATGTTGCATCAAGCTTGGGGAAATTCGGAAAATAAGTCAAATAGTGATACCAAGGTTTATCAAAATCAATGCTGACATTGGTGGGATGAGTTGCTGACATAAATACAATCTGACAATATAAGAACAAGTATAAGAATAAGAAAAATAATCGTAGGCTAAACCAAAAATATTAGCATACTTTTGGTTCAGCCTATGATAGATAATTACCACCTACCAATCATTACTAGCCATCATTACCACCCAAGCATAGCTAATGGTTTAGATGCTGTTGACGTCAATCCATAAGGATATCGCGTTTTTTTGAATAACATGCCTTGTATAATAAGCGATTTTTAGCACGATGTTGCAAAACATCATATAATAAGATACAGTCATTCAAATTTTACCACCCAGTAGAAGTAGAGTTATTACATGCATATTTTTCTAGCTCGCAACAATGTGCAAGCCGGCCCTTATACCCTTGAACAACTCAATCAAATGCTTGCCACAGGGCAAGTGTTACTCACTGATTTGATGTGGCATCAAGGGATGGATAACTGGAACACAGTCAATGCGATGACGGATGGACAATTTTTTTACCGTCCAACGATTGATGAAAGCTTGCCAGTCGATACCCACCAACGTGAGCAGCCCGCTTCTGATGAAGCAGATTATATTATTAACAACACGCCTAATCCTATATCGCCTTCAGAAGACGCTGAGAATGTTTGGGATCGGTATTCAGCGAATAACCCGCACAAATCCCCTAACCCTACCAAGGTCACATTGACCAAAAAACTTGGCTCAAACCAAGACATTGCCCATGCCAAAAAACAGTTAGACCTTGCCAGCATCGGTAGTCGTATCGCAGCAAAATTAGTAGATACCCTGCTTATGGTATTGGCGTCGTCGCCCCTGTTCATTTCCCTGTACAACAGCCCAAATTTTGATAAATTACTCAAATGGGCAGAAGCAGGACAAACCCGATTGACATCTGCCCAGCAGATGGAACTCATGTCAGCATTACCTGAACATATATTGTTGTTGACCAATATTTTGGTATGGGGCTTAATGATTGCGCAAGTCCTATTATTGATGCGCCGTGGTCAGACTATCGGTAAAATGATAATGGGCATACGCATTTTGGATCGCAAGTCCAATGCCATTCCTGGATTTTTTAATTTAATCATTATGCGTGGGTTATTTACCACATTGGCTTACTCTTTATCGATTTTTGGTTTGGTTGTGTTAGTCGTTGATTTGGTCATGATGCTCACCAGCAAAGAGCGATTAAGCCTACATGATAAAATCGCCAAAACTTATGTGGTACGTGCCGATGACACCCAAACCACGCCCCTTGCGTTAAAACCTGACTAAAGTGAATTAAAATCATCAAACCGTGTGGTATAACCATGCGGTTTTTTTATGCTCAGTTGCCAACACGCCTCGCCACGCGCTAGGTATTTCACCTCAAAATGCGTGCGTTCACTATGATTGGGTACTTGGGTTTTCTCCACCGGTACTTGCCAAACCGTCTGTGCTTTATGCTCAGCTTCATCAATATAACTTTCAATGTTACTGGCAAGTATAAGCTCGCCACCTGGTTTTAACCGAGACAGCAACCACTCAAAAAACGGCATGTTAAGCCAGCGTTGGTTGGGATTGTGCGGTTCTGGATTGGGGTAAAGAATAAACACCCCTGATAAGCTTTGGGCAGGTACAGCATGGGTGACCCAAGCAATGGCATCGGCATGAATAGTCGTTAAATTAGACAACTTTGCTTGATTCGCCATTTTTTGCATGGCTTGATATTTTTCTGCAGTACGTTCAATCGCGATGAGATGGGCATTGGCATTATCGCTGGCAAAACTCAAGGCATGCTTGCCTTTCCCTGCACCGATTTCAAGAAAAATGGCGGGTTGCTGCCAAAATGTTGCGGCAAGTGGCTGAAAATCTCTGGGATGACGGATACGATCGGGTTGAAACGGTCTAGTAAATTGATGACTTAGCATGAACAGTCGCTTGATTCGCCCAAAAAAAAGGATTTATAGTATACTATGGCAAATAATCCGATACACCATTTTTCAGAATACCTTTTGTTTATGTCTAAAACCGAGCACACCCCATCAAATGCACCTGTCAAAACTTACCCCTGTCCGCGCTGTGGCAAACCCACCGTTTGGGCAGATAACCCCACCAAGCCATTTTGCAGTGCACGCTGTAAGCTCATTGACTTAGGCGCTTGGGCGAATGAGGACTATAAAGTCGGTGCAGAAGACACCCCGTTTAGTGACGAATTAGACGCTTTTAAATAACGTAGATTTGATTGGTTAGTGATTTCGCTAGCTATGAATTGCTAACTATGATTCGCTAACTATGATTAAAGGAATCCCCATGAGCTCTTATTTACTCCCCACCTATAAACGCCAGCCCATTAGCTTTGTCAAAGGTCAAGGTAGTTACCTTTATACCGCTGACGGAACGCCGTATTTGGATGCGTTAACAGGGATTGCTGTTTGTGGCCTGGGGCATTGTCATCCGCGTATCACTGCCGCGATCGCCGATCAAGCCGCAACGCTTGTGCATACTAGCAATCTTTTTGGTATTGATTGGCAAGAGCGCGCGGGTGAAAAGTTATGCCAAGTCGCAGGCATGGATAAAGTATTTTTTGCCAATAGCGGTGCCGAGGCCAACGAAGCGGCATTAAAAATGGCGCGACTGTTTGCATCAAATCGTGGTCAAACCCAAGCCAAAGTGATTGTGATGGAAAAATCCTTTCATGGACGCACCTTACTGACCGTATCCGCCACCGCAAATCCAATGGCTAGAGCAGGATTTTTTACCTTAGATGATGATTTTATTCGCGTGCCTTTTGGGGATATTGAAGCGATTAGCCAAGCGATTGCCGATAACGACAATGTTTGCGCTGTGATGCTTGAGCCTATCCAAGGTGAAAGTGGCGTCAATACTGCGACCAATGGCTTTGATTTTTTAAGCCAAGTTCGCAAAGTTTGCGATGACCATGACTTACTAATGATTTTAGATGAGGTGCAAACGGGCAATGGTCGTACGGGGCGATACTTTGCTTATCAATATTCCTCCATCAAACCTGATATTTTGACCACAGCAAAAGGTTTGGGGAATGGTTTTCCTGTGGGTGCTTGCATGACCAGCGCAAAAGCCAATGATATTTTTAGCTATGGTTCACACGGTTCAACGTATGGTGGTACGCCGCTTGCTTGCCGTGTGGTTAGCGAAGTGATTGATGTCATTGATGATGAGAATATGATGGCAACTACCCTTAGCAATAGCGCAGCATTGATTGAGCAAATCACCAGCGAGCTGGGTAGCCAAGGGGTTACTGTACGCGGAAAAGGCATGATGCTAGGGGTGGTGCTGCCACAGGATCGCGGCATTGCCTTTGATAGCTTGGTCGATAAAGCGCGTGACAATCATCATCTAATCATTAATGTCGCAGGCGGTAATGCCATTCGTTTATTGCCACCGCTCAACATGAGTGCCGATGAAACCGTCCAAATCGGTGAGCGCCTCATTCACCTTATCCAATCAGCCCTGTAGTTTTGTTGCACTTAATGGTAAAGTTAGCCGATTAGTCAATATCGGCTTTTTCATCGCAAACTTGCCAGTCAACCGTTTGATTTTGACAAGATGATATAATAGCTGTGTTTTATATTGGGGTAATTTTATGACAACCATTGCTGTTTTTGGGCACAAAAAACCGGATACCGATGCTATTGTATCCGCCATCGTCATGGCCTATTGGCTCAATCAACAAGGTATAGATGCCAAAAGTTACCGCTTAGATGATATCAATCAAGAAACCAAATTTTTAATTGAACTTGCTAAAGTCCGATTACCAGAATTACTCACCCATCTTGAGCCTGACCAACTCGCTGCTTTAGTCGATCATAATGAAAGCCAGCAATCGATTGCCAATCTAGCAGACGCCCGTATTTGTTACCTTGTCGACCATCATAAACTTGGTGATTTGACCACTGCCGAACCTGCCTATATTCGATTTGAACCTGTCGGATCTACCAGCACCATTTTATACCATATGTTTATGGAAAAGAATTTGCTGATTTCTCAGCAAATGGCGACATTGATGGCAGGTGCAATTATTTCTGATACGCTTAATCTGACAGGTCCTACCACTACAGACAGTGACAAACGAGCGTTACAAGCAGTCATTCACCTTGCAGGGATTCACGATACAAACCGCTTTGCCAATCAATTATTCGATGCAAAAAGCAATATCAGCGACTTAACGGATGATGCGTTAGTCACTACCGATTATAAACAGTTTATTTTCTCAAATAAAAAATGGGCAATCGCTAGTATCGAAACTGTTAATCCTGATGTGGTGTTTTCGCGCATTGAGGGTATCCAACAAGCCAGTGAACTAATCCGCCAAAGAGATGGCTTGGATTATATGCTAGTTATTATTGTTGATATTTTACAACAGCAGTCTTGGGCGGTTGGTAGCAACGATGCACAAAATGAAATCATTGAGCAAGCATTTGATACCAGACTCAATGATAAATTGCTTGATTTGGGTAACTTGATCAGCCGAAAAAAACAATTTGTGCCTACTTTAGAAGCATTTTATGCCAAATAGTCAGTTTTTAATTCACAAAAAAGGGCTAAATTGTTAGCCCTTTTTTTTATTCAAAAATATTTTTTATGCTTCAACTTTACCCAAATTCGGAAACTTTACCGATAAAATCGCTGTCACTGTTAGTACGGTAGCAATAAAGCCTAACGAGATAGCCATCGGCACATGGAACACATCAAGCAGTAGCATTTTGGCGCCAATAAACACCAAGATAACACTAAGCGCATAAGGCAATAAATGGAATTTATCCGCCAAACCCGATAACAAGAAGAACATCGCCCGTAGACCCAAAATGGCCAGCAAGTTTGCCGTCAAAACAATAAACGGGTCGGTAGTGACCGCAAAAATTGCAGGAATTGAATCCACCGCAAAAATCACATCCGACAATTCAACCAAGATAAGCACCACCGCTAACGGGGTAAAATATTTTACGCCATTTTTCACTAACACAAACCGCTCTTGGCCTGATGCATCATGGCTGTCATCGCTGATTTTCAGATGTTTTTGTAAAAACTTATATAAGCCTGACTGCTTCGGGTCTTCTTGCTCATCGTGGTTTTGCCACATTTTTACCCCGGTGTAGAGCAAAAACGCACCGAAAATATATAAAATCCAGCTAAACTCCGTGACAAGCCAAGCCCCTGCAAAAATCATCACCGTGCGCATGACAATCGCACCAATCACCCCGTACAGTAAAATCTTCCGTTGCATCGCAGGCGACACCGCAAACGCCGCAAAAATCATCAGCCATACAAAAACATTATCAATGGCGAGCGATTTTTCCAGTAAATATCCTGTAAAAAACTCCCCTACTTTTTGAGTGGCGATATCACCGCCAAAATTTTGTGCTAGATACCACCATAGACCGGCTGCAAACAGCACAGACACGCCCACCCAAATGGCACTCCAAATACCCGCTTGTTTCATCGAAACCGCTTCACCATTTTTTGGGGTTTTAAAGGTAAAAAAATCAACCAATAACAGTATCGCTACGATAGCAAAGAACACGGCATATAGCATGGGACTGCCAATGCTCATGGGTTCTGTCATTTGATTCACTGCTGCAAGTAACATTATCGCTCCTTAGTATGCATTCACAAACTATGGTTGGCAATAAGTCAAAGGATTTTGGGAAATGCTAAGCACAAAAAAACCTTGACTCACACCGACCAAATATGTGGTTGTGTTAAGTCAAGGTCTGGCTTACTATTTGATGATTAGCTCAATATATGGCTAAAAAATAGCTGATTTACCGGTAAGCGGCTGCTTACGTAATGACGATAAATCACAAACTGTTAAAGTGAGAAGTTACTCCCCTTGATACCGATAATGTAGCAGATTACAGACTACTTATCAATTGAATTTATCAATCAGTAAATTTTGAATTTATTGTTTATATTAGCTAGCGTCTTTATGTTTAACAAGTTAATTAAATACTTTCCCCGTATAGTTAGAATGGTAAACTAACATCCATGCGTAAAATTATTCATATCGATATGGATGCGTTCTTTGCCAGTGTTGAGCAACGGGATAATCCTGAGTTACAAGGTAAACCATTGGTCGTTGGCGGTGACCCCAATGGGCGTGGTGTCGTCGCAGCAGCAAGTTATGAGATACGCAAGTTTGGTGTGCATTCTGCCATGTCATGCTATCGAGCCCGTCAGCTGTGTCCCCAAGCAATTTTTGTCAAACCACGTTTTGAGGTGTATCAAGAAGTTAGTGAGCAAATTCGTACCATCATGCACCAATATACGCCACTGGTCGAACCCTTATCACTGGATGAGGCGTATCTGGATGTGACCGATAGCCCGTATGAAAAAAATTCTGCGACACTAATCGCCAATCGCATTCGCCAACAGATTTTGCGGCAAACGCAACTGACCGCTTCAGCAGGCGTGTCTTATAACAAAATGCTTGCCAAAATCGCGTCAGATTTAAATAAACCCAACGGTATTGCGGTTATCACACCTGAGCAAGGATTGGACTTTATCGCCAATTTACCGGTAAAAAAATTTCACGGGATTGGCAAAGCCACCGTCAAAATGTTGCATGACATGGGTATATTTACAGGATTGGATTTACGCAATACCCCAGCGGACGTATTAAAACAACGCTTTGGCAAACGCGGTGATTTCTTTCACCAGATTGCCCACGGTATTGATAATCGAGAGGTTAAAGCTGAGCGCAACCATAAATCTGTCGGTTCTGAGACAACATTTTTACAAAATACCATGGATGATAAAGTCATTGTGGCTGCCCTATATCGCGAAAATAGCCAAGCGTTTAAAGATTTACAAAAAAAGCAGCGTTACGCTCGCACCATCACCATTAAAATCAAATACAGCGATTTTAGTGTGATTACCCGTTCTCATAGTATTTCCTCCTACTTTGAACAAGAATCTGATGCCCATTATTGGATTCAATGGTTATATGAGCATACCCCAAAACTTTTACCCGTACGTTTGGTTGGGGTGACTTATTCAAATTTGCTGCAAGCTGAAGCCTCGCCACAGATGCCATTACTATAAGCCAAATTTTGCCAAGATATTTTTTAGCTAAACGTTCAAAAATTTTTATGTAAGTGCTAACAACAGCAAAACCCTGCTATGTTGCAGGGTCTTACTTTATTGTTATCCTACTTAATTAAAAGCTATCCTACTTAATCAAAATTAGATGAGCCTAACTTTAATCTAACGATGGTTAGGTAAGCTGTGCTACGTTAATTTTATTTGCTTCTTCAGTATATTCGCTCATACGGTCGAAGTTTAAGTATTTGTAGATATCAGCTGACATGCTGTTGAGCTTACCAGCATATTGTTGGTATTCTTCGTTGGTAGGTAGCTTACCAAGTACCGCAGCCACCGACGCCAACTCTGCAGAAGCCAAGTACACATTAGCACCTTGACCTAAACGGTTCGGGAAGTTACGTGTCGAAGTTGATACAGCCGTTGATTTTGGTGCGATACGCGCCTGGTTACCCATACACAGTGAACAACCCGGCATTTCAGTCCGTGCGCCCGCTTGTGCATAGACATTGTATAGACCTTCATCCATCAATTGGCGTGCATCCATTTTAGTGGGTGGTGCAATCCATAGACGTGTGCTTAAGCTACCCGCAGGTACTTCTTTTAACAACGCGCCCGCTGCACGGAAGTGACCGATGTTGGTCATGCATGAACCGATAAACACTTCATCAATCTTGTCGCCAGCAACGTCTGCCAAGGTTTTGGCATCATCTGGGTCGTTTGGACAGCAAAGAATCGGTTCTTTGATGGCGCTCATATCGATAGTGATGTCAGCGGCATATTCTGCGTCTGCATCAGCACGTAATAATGTTGGGTTGGCAAGCCAGCTTTCCATACCTTTGATACGGCGTGCAATGGTACGGGCATCGCCATAACCTTCAGAAATCATCCATTTGAGTAGGGTGATGTTTGACGTTAGGTATTCTTTTACTGATTCTTCAGACAGGGTGATAGTACAACCTGCGGCTGAACGTTCGGCAGAGGCATCTGATAATTCGAATGCTTGTTCAACGGTTAAGTCTTCTAAACCTTCGATTTCTAGGATACGGCCGTTAAATACGTTTTTCTTACCGGCTTTCTCAACAGTCAATAAACCTTCTTTGATGGCTTGGTAAGGAATCGCATGTACCAAGTCACGCAAGGTGATACCAGGCTGCATTTCACCGACAAAACGTACACGAACTGATTCTGGCATATCTAATGGCATTACACCGGTCGCTGCCGCAAACGCCACTAGACCTGAACCTGCTGGGAATGAAATACCCATTGGGAAGCGGGTATGTGAATCACCACCTGTACCAACAGTATCAGGCAATAGCATACGGTTTAACCACGAGTGAATAATACCATCACCTGGACGTAATGATACACCGCCACGGTTCATGATGAAGTCAGGAAGTGTGTGCTGAGTTTCTACGTCGATTGGTTTTGGATAAGCTGCCGTATGACAGAATGATTGCATGACCAAATCTGCAGAGAAGCCTAAACAAGCCAAGTCTTTTAATTCGTCACGGGTCATTGGACCTGTGGTATCTTGCGAACCCACGGTGGTCATTTTTGGTTCACAGTAGGCACCAGGACGAATACCTTCTACGCCACAAGCTTTACCGACCATTTTTTGCGCTAAAGTATAGCCTTTACCAGTGTCGACAGGCTGTTCTGGTTTTGCAAAAATGTCAGACGCCCCTAGACCTAGATATTCACGGGCTTTGTTGGTTAAGCCACGACCTACAATCAATGGAATACGACCACCGGCACGCACTTCATCGAGCAGCGTTGGTGATTTTAATTCAAAAGTTGCAATCACTTCGTCAGAATCGTGTTTGGTGATTTTGCCGTCATGTGGGTAGATATCAAATACATCACCCATGTTAAGTTTGCTAACATCCACTTCGATAGGTAATGAGCCCGCATCTTCCATGGTGTTGAAGAAAATCGGTGCGATTTTACCACCCAATACAAGACCGCCGGCACGTTTGTTTGGCACGCCTTTGATGTCATCACCCATTAACCACAATACCGAGTTGGTCGCTGATTTACGGCTTGAACCGGTACCAACCACGTCACCCACATATGCCAATGGAATACCGTCTTTTTTCATCTCTTCGATTTGTTTCATCGGACCAATCACGCCGTCTTGGTCTGGCACAATACCTTCACGCGCATTTTTTAGCATGGCTAATGCGTGTAGGGGGATGTCTGGACGTGACCATGCATCTTGGGCAGGTGACAAATCATCGGTATTGGTTTCACCGGTGACTTTGAAGGTTTTGTAAGTGGCTTTTTTTGGCACTTCTGGACGGCTGGTGAACCACTCAGCGTTTGCCCAAGATTGTAATACCTCTTTAGCCACTTCATTGCCCGCTTCCGCTTTTTCAGTGACATCATTAAAGGCATCAAATACCAGTAAGGTTTTTTTCAGCGCGTCGCCCGCAGCCTTCGCCAATTCTTTGTCGTCTAATGCTTGAATTAATGGTTCAACGTTGTAACCACCTTGCATATGACCCAATAATTCAATCGCTTTTAGTTTTGAAATCAGAGGAGAAGTGGTTTCGCCTTTAACGATGGCCGCTAGAAATGCCGCTTTAACATACGCTGCTTGGTCAACCCCAGGTGGAATACGGTTTTCTAATAAATCTACAAGTGTCGCTTCTTCACCCGCTGGTGGGTTTTTTAATAGTTCAACCAAGTCAGCCGTTTGCTGTTCGTTAAGTGGCTGTGGCACAATACCCTGTGCCGCACGATTTTCGACGTGTTTACGATAGTTCTCTAGCATGAATCGTCCTCATAGTCATGTAAGATTATTGTGTTAACCATGCGTCTGAAAGCCCTCTTCACAACACAGTTGAATTTTGAAATGGCTACTAGCCAGCATGGCTTTGGCTAAAAAATTTAACCCTTCTAATATACTTGAAATGTGATGAAATGTTAATGAGAAAATACGTTTTTGTTAACATAGCCATTATTTTTTAAAAAAATAGCCCAATAATTTTTAATAAATGCGTTTGAGCCGATTATCGCTTTTTTACTATGATGAAAAATAACTTTGGCTCTGTACTTTAAACAACAAAGCTTATCCCAAAATAGTTTAAATTCGTCAGCATAGATTTCTGTTATAATGACCCCCTAAAATATGCTAAATGAATTCAAGGATTAATCATAGCAATGACCGACACTGTACAAACTTTTGCCCCTTCAACGCCGCACACCGATAGACCCATCGCTCGTGACAAATCAAATTGCGACAAGCCAAAACGTCCTGAAGTGGGTGAAAAACTACGTGGCCATGATAAGGTTGCCCGTATTCCGATTAAAATCATTCCAACGGTAGAAACCCCAAAAAAACCTGACTGGATTCGCGTCAAACTGTCATCGCCCAGTGAAGTGGCGCGCATCAAGTCAACTTTGCGTGAACAAAAGCTGTATACGGTGTGTGAAGAAGCGGCTTGCCCTAACCTTCCCCAATGTTTTGGTGATGGCACCGCGACCTTTATGATTATGGGAGATATTTGTACCCGTCGCTGCCCATTTTGCGATGTGGCGCATGGTCGCCCCAATGCGCTTGATGAGCTTGAGCCGATTCACACCGCTGAGACCATTGCCGGTTTAGGATTAAAATATGCGGTGATTACCTCGGTTGACCGAGATGATTTGCGTGACGGCGGCGCTCAGCATTTTGCCAATGTCATTAAAGAATCTCGTCAGTTAAGCCCTAATTGCCTGATTGAGATTTTAGTCCCTGACTTTCGCGGTCGTGAGCAAGTGGCACTTGATATCTTAAGTGACACAGCGCCGGACGTATTTAACCACAATATCGAAACCGTGCCACGTTTATATAAAGCGTTTCGCCCGGGGTCGGATTATCAGCATTCATTACAGCTGTTAAAAGATTACAAAGCGCGTCGCCCTGATATCGTCACCAAATGTGGTTTTATGGTGGGTCTTGGCGAGACCGAAGAAGAGGTTTATGCTTTACTTAATGATTTAAAGGCGCATGATGTGGATTTAATTACCATCGGTCAATATTTGCAGCCAAGCAAATCGCATGCCCCAGTTGATAGATTTGTGCACCCTGATGAATTCGACCGTTATACTGCACACGGTAAAAAATTGGGCTTTGCAAATATTTGGGCAGGTCCGATGGTGCGCTCAAGCTATTTTGCCGATCGTCAATACTATGGTGAGCCTTGCCCGCGCCCTACCCGTGGTGCCAATCCGTTATCAGAAGCGGATATGAAAAAATCAGGTTGTTGATATGTGAATTTGTGTGTTGATTTAAAGCCGTCTGATGACGGCTTTTTTATGCTACCCTAATCATAAAATAACACTCACAGGAAATTTGCGATGAATAACAACTACACATTGTATCTGCCTAAAGTGACGCCCGTTGCCACCTTGCTAATCGTACATGGCATGGCAGAACACCAAGGCCGCTACCAACCCTTTGCGCAATTTTTGGCAAATCATGATATTGCGGTGTTGACGTTTGACCATTTAGGTCATGGACAGCAAGCCTATGACAATGGTTGCTTAGGCTATATGGGCAACCCCAATCCTGCTGAGTTGATGATTGATAATGTGATGGAGCATGCGCAGTTAATGGCTGAAAAATACCCTGATATCCCCCATTTTATCTTGGGTCACAGTATGGGGTCATTTATCGTTCGCTGTATTTTGCAGCGCTATGGTGAGCGATTTGATGGGGCAGTGATTATGGGTACCTCAGATTTTAATCCGTTAGCAAACTTGTTTGTGCCTGTGACCAAAAATCTTAATCACTTTACCACGCGCCGCACCAATCCGGTATTGGATAAGATTTTAAACCAATTTAATAACCTACCCTTTAGAAAAGAACCCGATTTACAAGGGTTTAATTGGTTGAATTCAGATCCTAAGCAAGTAAAAGCCTACCTTGATGACAAGCTTTGCGGCTTTCAGTTTACCAACAATGGCTATTTTGCGCTTATGTCGTTGATGCAAGCAGGCACCAATAAGCATTGGTATCAACAAGTACCCAGACAGTTACCGCTGCTATTTGTCAGCGGAAAAGATGACCCCGTTGGGCAGATGGGAAAAGGCATTCCGCGTATCGTCAAACGTTTGCAACAAAATAATTTTACCTCGGTTAGCATGCAGCAATATGAAGCGATGCGCCACGAAATCTTGCTAGAGCCTAATCACCAACAAGTGTATGATGATATTTTGGCTTGGCTCACTCACCATATCCATTAGCTTAAACCCCCTGAGTCTTACTAATGAGTGTGACTTTTCAGTGTTTAAGCAGCGTTTTATAATTTTGATGATGGATATGGATAACGGATAAACCAATAGCCGCGTTTTGACACGCCAGTTGCTTGTTACAAATATCGATGTGGTGTATTGAAAGATTCTAAAAAACAACCATTTAATCTAAAGTTATTGATGCAGTGAAGTTATAGGAAATGTCATTGAGTACAACTGATAAAATTAAAGTGCGTTTAGATAAATGGCTATGGGCAGCAAGGTTTTATAAAACTCGCACCCTAGCCAAGGAAGCGATTGAATCGGGACGGGTCCACCATTTTGGCAATCGCGTGAAGGTCAGTAAAGAAATAGCGGTGGGTGATGAATTGACGATTCGTCAAGGGTCAGCCAATCATTACACCCAAAAGACGGTCAAGGTGCTGGCGCTGTCTGAAGTGCGCGGCAATGCCACTGCCGCTAGTGTACTTTACCAAGAGACCGATGCCAGTATCAGTCAACGAGAATTTTTCACCGAACAAAAAAAACTTGCTAACCTTGCCCGCCCAGATCATCGCCCAAATAAAAAACAGCGTCGTCAGCTGAGCCGCTTTAGGGATATTAACCATTTTGGCAGTGATGAAGAAGGTTTTTAATTGGCTGTCATGGGGTCATAAAAATCCCGATTTTCTCTGTGATATTTCGTTATAATAAGCACTTTATCATTGCGCTAGTCATTGCACTGGCGATGAGCACCTCTGCCGATTATTAACGATATTTTTATGACCAATTTCTTTGAATCTAACCCTGCGCAGGCGAATGCTAGCTATGTGGATATTAGCGCATACAATACCATGGCATTGGCCTGTCAAGCCAAACAATTTATCCGTTTAACTCAACTATCTGATATCGAGCCGACTTTTAGGCAACTGGCAGCCCATCAACAAGCGTTTGTTGTGCTATCGAATGGCAGTAATGTTATTTTGCCCGAAGTGTTGGACGCGGTTGTCGTGTCGCCCAGTCTTCAAGGTAAAACTATCCTGTCTGAAGACACCCAAACAATAACCCTTGAGGTGATGGCTGGCGAGGATTGGCATACGCTCGTGGTAGACACGGTCAATCAAGGTTGGTATGGACTGGAAAATTTGGCGTTAATTCCAAGCTGGGTGGGTGGCAGTCCCGTGCAAAACATCGGTGCGTATGGGGTACAAGCTGAAGATGTAATAGACAGCGTGAAAGCGTTTCATATACCGAGTTTAACGTGGCATCATCTAAGCAAATCTGATTGCGAGTTTAGCTACCGTGACAGCTTGTTTAAACAGCAAGCAGGACAGTGGCTCATTACCAGCGTGATTTTTACCCTCAGTAAAACCGCCAAACCCAATACCCAGTATGGGGATGTGGCAAAAGTTGCACAGCACTATGCAAGCCAAGCCGGTCGCGATGAAGTCACACCCGTGGACACCATGAATGCCATCATCGACATTCGTCAAAGTAAACTGCCCGATACCAATGACTTGCCAAATTGTGGCAGCTTTTTTAAAAACCCCATCGTCGCCAAATCTCAAGTTGACCAGTTACTGCAGAGCTATCCCAATCTGGTGCATTATCCTGTCAAAGATGCCCAAGGCAATTTGACTGATTACTGCAAAGTTGCGGCTGGCTGGCTTATTGACCAGTCAGGGCTTAAGGGTAAAGGCATTGCGCCGATTTTAACCCATGTGAAACAAGCCCTAGTCTTGACTAACCATGCGCCAAACGTTGCAACGCAACGTGATGTTGCCAAAACTATGCAATTTATACAAGAGACTGTATTGAATAAATTTGGGATAAAATTGGAAGCTGAACCGGTTTGGATTGAATCTGATGGTAGCACTCGCCAAGCTCATTAGTTATCTTGAGCGATTTTTTTCAACCATCAAACGGATTTTGACCGTTGTTGTATTGGTGGGGTGTTTAATCACGCTCAGTTTTTTCACCCCGCTGTTTTCTACCATGGTATTGTTTATGTTAGATTGTTATCGCCTGCCAGAATCGGCGGTGAGCGTCAATCCTGCAACAGCGATTGTAGTGTTAGGTGGCGGATTAACCAATAACCAGCAAAATGAGATTGTGATTAACCAATTTACCGAAGGTCGATTGATTAAAGCCAGCCAAGTGTATCAGCAGACTGACTTACCCATTATCGTCAGTGGTAAGGAGGCGCCATGGATGGCAAAATGGCTGCAAAAAAAAGGCATTATGTGGATAGTGGCAGAAAAAAACAGCTTTAACACCTGTCAGAATGCCAAATTTACCGCAGAAATGGTCAATGTCAAACAGGTAATTTTAGTAACCGATGCGTATCATATGAACCGCTCAAGAAGGCAATTTGCTATCAATGGCGTGGCTACTGTCCCAAGTGTCGCCCCTTTACCAAAGGCAAATGATTGGCAGCATTTTGATCAGAATCTGCAGCACTCAAGACGCGCTTTGTATGAATTGCTGGCATTCGCTCGCGATCTTGTCAAACCCCAATACGACTGCCAACCGACCAATAAATAAGTTATTTTTGAATCTCTACATTGGTGTAGCCAGCTGATTGCAAAGCAGATTTGGCTTGTTGGGCACGACTGCCGCCACGGCTATATACTTTAATGGTATCTGATTTGGCAATGCCTTGCGCCGTTATTTTGGCAAGCAATTCATTGTGTGGAATATTAATGGCGCCTGCGGGATGATTCACAGAATACTCCTCTGGGGTACGCACATCAATGAGCACCGTCGCCGCGTTTGCTGTTGGCATCAATAACGCACCAACCATAACAGCCGCGCCTAAGGCAAGCAACCGTTTTTTTGAAAGCTTAAAGATTTTAGGCATCAACATCATAATTTCCTTGTAGAATTTTGAGTTTTAAAACCAAGTTAAACCTCAATGTTTAACCCACTATGATTATAGCATTCATTGATTATAGCATTCATTGTTCGCACTCAAATCACTGAGTTGCTTTGATTTGCAACCCATGTGTTTTTTTTGTAAGCATAGCAAAGGCTATTTGATTGCTGCTATTTAATTACTAGTGCAACACTGCGACATTTTGCCGCATTTATTTATGCCAAAATAAGCGTATAATGGTTTTTAAACTTAATTCGTTTGTTTACGCCAAGTAATGGGGATGCGCGATGCAAAGCATGTATTTTTTGATTCCTATTAGTTTAGTGCTATTTGTATTGGGTATTTTTGCCATTTATTACGCCATCAAATCACGCCAATTTGACGATTTGGACAATGAATCTCAGCGGGTCATTTTGGATGACAGACAATTTCGCCGCGAACAATTGGGGCAAAATCCCGCCAAGCCTTCATCTTCTCAGCCCCCAAAAATACAAGACCCTACTGACGAGCAAAAATAACGCGTTGGTGTTATTTGTTTTCCTGCTGATTTCTTTCTATTGATTTGTTTACTTTTTTTGAAAAATTTTTAGACATTTTTGGAGCATTTTATGACTTGGGCATTATTTTTGGCAGCCTTTAGCATGGGGTTGTTTGGCTCACCGCACTGTCTGGGGATGTGTGGGGGCATTGTGACAGCTTTTGGGCTGTCTATGCAGCATGTATCGGACAGCAAAAAAAATGGCTTGATTTTGACGTATCATTTGGGGCGCCTCATCAGTTATGCCTTGCTTGGCTTGATTGCAAGTGTTATTGGGGTGGCAATCTTTCAGTCCATTATGAGTAACAGTGCGCCAAGAATTGTACTGGGTGCGGTACTGGTGTTGATTGGGCTTGCCATGCTTGGGTTACCGCTGTTTAATCAGTTAGAAAAGTTCGGGATGCGTTTTTGGCAATCGCTTGCCCCAATACGTAAAAAAGTTTTTCCGATTGATAGTTTTGGTAAAGCCTTGTTTGCTGGCCTGCTGTGGGGATTTTTGCCGTGTGGATTGGTGTATGGTGCGCTCATGATGGCGATTGCTGGCAACAACATCGCTACAGGGGCGGCTCTGATGTTTGTATTTGGACTGGGTACGATGCCAATGCTCATTGCCACGCAAAAAACTGTGGGGATGCTACAGTCGAGTATTAAAAATTTTCGCCTTCGCCAAATTAATGGGGTCATTATGATGTTGTCTGGGCTTGCGGTGATTTTTATTCCGATGATGATGCACCATAATCATAGCCAAGGTTCACATAGTCAAAGTTCACACAGTCATGCCAGTCATACCATGAATGAGACGAGTATGCACCATGATATGTCGACAATGAATCACTCTGCGTCTAATCCTGCTTCTATGACAGCTTCGACTACCATGCCGACTACTATGCCTATGAACCATAATATGAGCCATAACATAAATCACGACATGCACAATATGAACGATAAGCACCATGAGATGGTGATGCCTGCCAGTACCAGTACCAGTCATAATCACTAGTCACTAGTCACTAGTCACTAGTCATTCATTTATATTGCCCAAAAAAACAAACCTCTTAATCGGTATATTAAGAGGTTATCGGTTGCGAATTTTTACGTTTTACGCCTAACTTGCAGTTTACATTTCTACCGCGTCATCGCCTTCGTCAAGATAGATGATATCGGTTTCATATTCAAACGCTTCATTTAACATATCTAACATTGTTTACTCCTATCCTTCTTTATCCAATGATTATGGATTTTTTATTCATTTTAAGGCTTTTGCCATTTTTTAGTTGTTTACTTACTACTGACTATTTTACGTTATCAATGCAACTTCATAACGTCATGATATTTAACGTGAGTTTGATGACATTAGCATGAAATTCATGTGACAGGAATATGAATTTACAAAAAATTACTTTTATTGAAGAATACTCCAGCTACTGTGAAGGTTTGTCGAGGTCGCTAAGTAGTTTTGGCACGCTTTTGAGTCGTTGTTGCTGTTCGTCATAGGCTTGTTTTTGGACGCGATAAATTTCATACACGCATAGTTCTTCACAGCCATTGTTGCAACATTCCCAATCTTCAGGATAGGTAGGTTCTTCAATCAGGCGCTCGCCATTGGGTAATTGATTTTTCATCATTTTCTAAATCTTCTTTTTTGCTATAACACGCTTATGATGCGCCAATAATTATTTATTATCAGGTCAGCATCACGCTTTTAAAGATAATTTCTCTATGAGATTTTTCACCGCGTCAATCCGTCCTTCTGCTGTGGCAATGGCTTTGTCATCCATCATTTTTAGCCCTGTCGCGCCATTCATTTTAAACTTTTTCGGATTCGATTGAATAAGCCCAATAATGGTAATGGCTTCCACAGGAGTGCTTGGTGAAAACTCAAAGGTGACTTGCCGCTCATTGCCATCAATCTTGCTAATCTCCAGCGCCTCAGCCATTAAGCGGATTTGATGAATGGCAAATAAATTTTTGGTCGGCTCGGGCAAACTGCCAAAACGGTCTAGCATTTCGCTGCGAATGCTAATTAGGCTGTCATAGTCTTCAGCATTGGCGATTTTTTTATAAAACAATAGCCGCTGATGGACATCACCCAGATAATCTTCAGGGATGAGTGCCGACAAATGCAGATTAATGTCACTGGTCAGCGATAATGGGGTGTTCAAATCAGGTTGTTTACCTGCTTTGATGGCTTTGGTGGCACGGTTTAGCATATCCATATACAGATTAAAACCAACCGCTTGCATATTGCCGCTTTGGTTTTTGCCCAGCAGCTCACCCGCCCCACGAATCTCAAGGTCTTCACTGGCAAGCATAAAGCCTGCCCCCAATGTATTGGCACGGCTAATGGCATCAAGCCGCTTTTGGGCGTCGCTGGTCAAGCCTTTAATAGAAGGTACTAGCAAATAACAGTAGGCTTGATGGTGACTACGCCCGACGCGGCCGCGCAGTTGGTGAAGCTGGGCAAGCCCGAATTTATCGGCACGGTTGATAATAATGGTGTTGGCATTGGGGATATCAATACCCGTTTCGATAATGGTGGTACACACCAACACATTGTGTCTTTTGTGGTAAAACGATTGCATGATTTGCTCAAGCTCTCGTTCTTTCATCTGACCGTGAGCCACTGCCACCCGAGATTCGGGCACAAGCTCTCGCACGGTTTCTGCCATGCGCTCAATGCTTGCCACATCGTTATGCAGTAAAAACACCTGTCCGCCACGCAATAATTCACGCAAAATCGCTTCTTTGAGTAAGTTATCAGACTTTTGCATGACAAAGGTTTTAATTGCCAACCGCCTTGCCGGGGGCGTGGCGATAATCGACATGTTTCTTATACCCGATAACGCCATGTTCAGCGTGCGCGGAATGGGTGTCGCGGTCATTGATAATACATCGACATCCGATTGCATGGCTTTGATACGCTCTTTATCGCGCACGCCAAAACGGTGTTCTTCATCAACAATCATCAGACCTAAGTTGGCAAACTTGACATCTTCTTGCAAAATACGGTGGGTACCGATAACGATATCCACTTGCCCATTTGCCAAATCTGCTAAAATTTTGTCGTGTTGTTTTTTGGTGCCAAAGCGCGACAGGCTTTCAATACGAATGGGCCAATCGGCAAATCGATCCAAGAAGTTGTCTTCGTGTTGCCCAGCAAGCAGCGTCGTCGGTACTAGCACTGCCACTTGATACCCTGCTTGTACCGCAATAAAGGCAGCACGCATTGCCACTTCAGTTTTACCAAAGCCGACATCGCCGCACACCAGCCTGTCCATGGGCTTATTTTGCTTCATATCAAACTTAACCGCTTCAATGGCATTGGCTTGGTCGGGCGTTTCTTCAAACGCAAATTGACTGGCAAATAGGTCATACTGGATTTGGTCAATTGGGAAGTTAATGCCCACTTTGGCATCACGGCGGGCTTGCACGTTGAGCAGTTCCGCCGCCACATCATGAATTTGGCTGAGTGCCTTGGCTTTGGCTTTATCCCATTTACCGCTACCTATGGTATGAAGCGGTGCGGTTGCCGAGTCGCCACCCGCATAACGGCTGATAAGCTGCAGATTTGCCACAGGCACATACACACTGGCATCATCGGCATAGGTGAGATGGATGAACTCTTGCAGTTGTCTATCAATCTCAAGGGTAATCAAGCCTTGATAACGCCCAATACCAAAATCAATATGCACCACAGGGTCGCCGATATTAAGCTCACTGACCGATTTAACCAAAAATTCATCAGACACATCGCTTTGGCGACGGCGGCGAGTCTGTAACACCTGCCGTCCAAACAACTGGGTTTCTGAGAGAATCGCAAACTTATCGGGGAGTAACGCGCCTCGCTCAATCGGTGCAATGGTCAAGGCAATCGCAGTGCTATGCGCCTCATCCATATTTGCAAGAAAATCGGTTAATCCTGAAACACTTTGTAAATTAAAGCGTTTTTGCAACAGCTCCGATAAAATCTCACGGCGACCCGCAGTTTCGGCAACCAATAATATCGGTTTAGCAAACTGCTCGCGAAATGCCATCAGTCTTTGCAGTGGCTCAGCAAGTTTATGGTCAACGGTTAAATCAGGAGGGGTGTCAACCAAAGCATTTATTGCACCTGCTTTGGTGTCATCAATTGGCTGTTCGCTGGTGATAATGCGAGGATATTGGGCAATTTTTTCGTTAAAGATATGTTCTGCCAGATACAAATCTTGCGGTGCCACAATCGGTTTTTCGATATCGTGCCTGCGGTCATTGTAGCGAGTTTGGATTTGTTGCCAAAAATTTTGGTAAGCTGTCTCTAGTTGATTATCGACAATAAACAAGCTATCTTTGGGCAAATAACTAAAAAAATCCGAGCCATTTTGCCAAGTATCGGTGTCAAAAAATAATGGCTGATAATACTCCACCCCCGCGGGTGCAATACCGTTCATCACATCGTTAAACAGCTCAAAACGGCGGGCAGATGTGTTGGCAAAGGTGCTGGCAAAATTGGCGCGAAACGTTTCTTTACCCTCATCCAGTGGAAATTCTCGCGCGGGTAAAATCTGAAAACTGCTGATTTTACCGATGCTTTCACCCGATTTTTTTTGACTATTGATAAACTTGACATATTGATGGGGGTCACTGTCTTTTAATTCGTCCAAATCCGCTTGGGTCAAGCTACGCTGGGTTTGCGGGTTAAAAAAACGGATACTCTCAATCTCATCATCAAATAAATCAATGCGGACTGGAAATGGCTGACCAATGGCAAACAAATCAATCACGCTGCCACGCACAGCAAATTCCCCAGGCTCAAAGACATTGTCTACCGCATGATAGCCCGCGGTTGCCAGTTTTCGACGTTCGGTTGCCACATCAAAGTTGTCACCCACTGACAAATTAAAGTGTTGACCCAATAGCCATGATGCAGGGGCGACGCGGTGCATTAAGGTCTGCACCGAAATCAGTAAAATACCATCAGTTGGCATATGGGTAAGCAAATGAATCCGCTCAGAGACAATGTCATGGTGCGGTGACAACTCGTCATAGGTAAGCGTTTCCCAATCAGGAAACACATGGGCATCGACCCCACTAAATGCCAACTCTGTTTCAAGCTGATTGAGCTGATTTTGGTCACGGGTCACGACCACTTTAAGTCGGTTTTGCTGACCGCTATCGCTGCTGGTGAGGCTAGTGAGCCATAAGGCTTGGGTCATGCCTTGTAGGTTACCTAACCATTTTTTATCATGTTTAGCATTGTCAAACAACGATTGGTTGAGGCGAAAGGAAAGATGAGACAGTGGGTGCGTAGCATTCGTCATTGGTATCGGTCTTTTGGTTATCGGTCTTTTGGTTATAAGTCTTTTGATTAAGGAAGGCGAAAAATAATGACGTTATTGTGGGGGTTTTTGCGGCTGATTTAAAGCAAAAAATCAGCCAAATTTAGCGGATGTTATATTACACCTTAAAGGCTTTTAACGGGGGGTATTATCGATATAGCAAAGTTCATAAACCACTGCTAATCACGGCGATTTTAAACAGATTTTTCATCATAATATCCCTAGTCGATTAGTGATTTTTGACTAAGAATGATACCGTTATTATCCGCATACACATACATGCCAGAGTTGATAGTTAGACCGCCAAAGCTGATTTCGATATCCGTCTCGCCCACACCTTTGCGATTGGATTTTCGGGGGATAGCGCCGAGCGCGTGTACGCCGATTGGCATTTTGCCCATATCATCCACATCTCGCACACAACCATACACAATCACGCCAGCCCAGCCATTATCAACGCCGCTTTGTGCAATCATATCACCTAGCAAGGCACAGCGCATTGATGCCCCACCGTCTACCACCAAAACCTTGCCATTGCCTTTATCATCTTTGCCATGCGTGGCTAACAGCTCTTTAACCCGGCTATTGTCTTCAAAGCATTTGACGGTTACCACTTCACCGCCAAATTTTGTGTTACCGCCATAACTAAAAAAGCGTTTGCCTTCCATGTTGGGTGCACAAACTTGACATTCTGGATTATCATCTAATAAATCACAGGTAATAAAATTTTGTAACGTCATGTCGCTCATCATCGTTCCTTAAGTCAATTGTTTTTTTGGGAAGGTTAGTTTCTAAACCGCGTCATCGCTAGCATTTCACTGTTACTGATAACTTGGGTTTTTTGGGCAATATCGACACGATTAGCAGATTTTTCATAAGTATGTTTGATGTGCCAATTGTTGCTCACCAGCGCCATTGCCATCGCTACCCTATCGGCTTCTATGGGACGGACTGGCAGTTTTTTGGGTACGATAGGCTTGATGAGTTTGTACGCCGTCTGCGCGATAGTTTCAAGTTTACGGTCATCGTGTTTGCCAAGCAGCAAAGAGGGACGAAAAATTGCCAATTCTTGAAAGCCTAAATTGCCAATCGCCGTCTCAAGTTCGCCTTTGACACGGTTATAAAAAAAGCGACTGTCTGCATTGGCGCCCATTGCCGATAACAAAAAAAACCGCTCTACGCCTTTTTGTTTGCAAGCTTTGGCAAACGCCATATTATAGGCAAAATCGATTTGCCGAAAGGCGGCTTCACTACCCGCTTGCTTAATGGTGGTACCCAGACAGCTAAAAGCATCGGTGTCTTTACCAATCGACAGCGCAGACACCAATTCATGCATTTGATTAAAATCTTTGAGCTGGTAAAAATGCATCGAATCACTCAACCCTTTTGGCTGAGCGCGCGCAATGATAATGACTTTTTGATACAAACTGCCAAGCTGGGTGAGCAATGAATTGCCTACCAAGCCGGTTGCACCGATGATTAATGCTGTGCGCTGCATAAAACAATGACCTCAGTATGAATATTTTTATGAGTTTTTACTGTCATTTTATTTAATCACAGATAATCAAAACTTTCACCTACAAATACGTTTTTTTCCGCATTGATGGGCATTGCCCGCTGGTTTTTTCGCCAATAGACGAAATACGCTCAATAATCTACCGTATAAGTTGTTATTGTAGCGTGAGTTTGCTAAAATAGCGGGCTTTAAATCCGCTTGATATCGTTAATTGTGTTTCCGTGTCTAGTGATTCAAGGATTCAAGCAACCCTAACTACCCGTGTCTGTAATAAGCGAATGGCTGCTCACTTACTAACAGATCGATTTATATTGCAAATCCAAGGAGATTTACGTGGCAAATTCTGCACAAGCTCGCAAACGCGCTCGTCAAAACGTTAAACGTCGCCAATTAAAAGCATCACAACGTTCTATGGTTCGTACTTTCATCAAACATGTGATAAAAGCCGTTGAAAATAAAAACTACGAAGCAGCGACTGAAGCTTACAAAAAAGCAGTTCCAGTGATTGACCGTATTGCTGACAAAGGCGTGATTCACAAAAACAAAGCCGCACGTCACAAAAGCCGCTTAAACAAAGCAATTAAAGCCCTTAAAACTGCTTAATTGTTTGTTGCATTAAAAAAGCCAATTCATATTGAATTGGCTTTTTTATTGAGCCTGATTTGGCTATACAACTGATTTAATTATAAAAAAAAGCTGAAATCGAAATTTCAGCTTTTTTTATTTAGCTTACCTAAAAGCCCATCGATGCGTTTCCTCAGGGTTTTAATTATGCTTTTAATTCAGCTAGGATTTGCTCACTGACTTTATCAATCGCTTGTGTGCCATCAATTTTGGCATAACGTGGCGCGTTTTGACCCGATTTTGCCAAGTCTTGGTAAAAACCTACCAAAGCTTCTGTCTGGTTATGATAAGTCGCTAAACGATCACGGATGGTATCTTCTTTATCATCATCACGCTGAACCAAATCTTCACCGGTTTCGTCATCTTTACCTTCCACTTTGGGTGGATTATAGACCACATGGTACACGCGACCTGAAGCAGGATGAGAACGACGACCCGACAAACGAGACACGATCTCTTCATCAGGTACGGCAATTTCTACCACGTTATCGATGTGTACGCCTGCATCGGCTAACGCTTGCGCTTGTGGAATGGTACGGGGAAAGCCATCAAAAATATAGCCGTTGGCGCAATCTGGCTGCGCAATACGGGCTTTAACTAGGTTGATAATTAAATCATCTGAGACAAGTCCACCGGCATCCATGATACTTTTGGCTTGTTTGCCAAGCTCAGTACCTTCTTTGATAGCGGCGCGTAGCATATCACCTGTTGAGATGTGTGGAATATTAAATTCCTTGGTGATGATTTGTGCTTGGGTACCCTTACCAGCGCCAGGTGGCCCTAAAAGAATAATACGCTTCATAAACCTATTCCTTAAGTCGAAATTATTAAAATCGCCCTATCTCATTACTGCAATAGCAAAAAAGACCCACAAATGCTGTGTTCGAATAACTAACAGTATTGAAATACTGGGTTAACAATACTCGTTAACCGCTAAAATCTCAAGCAATTTTTGCAAAATAATTTAAATTGATAGGGGTATTAAAAATAAAAATGTGGCAAAATTTAACCTACCCGCTATTCAATTAAGCCCTTATTCAATCAAGAAATTTTTTATAACGATTTAAGGCACGATTTTATCAATCAATACGGTTGTCGATTCAGCCGTTTGCTCTAGCGGTACTGGGTTACTCGTCAAATCGCCACTTTGTGGCATGGCGTCACCTGAAGCACTAACCCGAGCAGTAATCACCAAGGGCTCATTGGCGCTAATCGCAGAACTTAAGGTCATGGTCGGCATGATGCTATCGTTATCGCTGATGTTAATTGACATACCATTGATGGTTAAGCTATCTGCTGACAGTTTTTTGGCAGCAACAGGGGGACCACCTGCCATCTTACGCACATTAATAAATAAGCTTTGGCCTTTTTTAACCCGTCCTAATATCTCAGGGGTGACTTTGACATTGACTGTAATCGCCTGCTTGTCTTGGGCTTCTCGCTGATTGATAGTCTGCTCAAGTTCAGATAAGCTGTTTAAGGCTTGGGTATGATCGCCAGGACGTGCTTGGATTTCGCTGCGTAGCAGTTCTACCCATTTTCGAGATTGCGCGTAGTTGCCCGCTCGCATTTCGCCCATTGCCATCAGCATTTGTGCGCCTTGGTGTTTGGGACTTTTGGCTAAAATATGCTCAACCACTTGACGGGTTTTGTCATCCATCACGCCGCCTTGGGTAAAAAATCTCGTTTGCGCGTAGGTGATGGCGATTTTTTCATCATCAGGATTGAGACGATACGCCCTTGCCAAGGCTTCAATTGCTTGCTCGGGTGCTTGCAAGGCTACAAACACTTCAGATAGACGAAACCAACGCAGCGGATCGGTGGCATGACGATGCACGTTGGTTTGCATGGCGCTAATGAGCCCCACGCTGTCTTTGGTCGCCCATTCTGGCGGGGTATCGATTTTTGCGGTCAATAAATCATCCGCGACTTGTCCCAAGCGATTTTGTGCATCCCATAATTGATAGACGGGCGTGCGGTCGCCAATCATCACATAAGCCATCACAGATAATAGCGGAATCCAGATGATAACTATCAGACGGCTTTTCCAATTGGGGGTAAAATGTCTGGTATCTTGATTGTCACTGATGTCTAGTAATTGACGCTCTAACGCCAGTTTTTGGGTTTGATAAGTCGCCTCATCGATTTGACCCTCGGCAAAATCGGCATCAAGCTCCTCCAGCCGTTGTTTAAATACTTCAATATTGAGCGTTAGTAGCTGATTATCAGCGCGATTGGCGATGGCGTGATGGTCTTGGGTTTGCAACCAAGGTAACAAAATAAATACCGCAAGCGTGATAGCAAACAAAAGCGCGACAATGATAAAAATAATTAGCGTTGACATTAATTTTCCTTAGCCACTGCTTGATTGATTTCACCAGTTTTAGCATTGGCAGCGTTATCATTGGCGTTTAACAAGTCTTGTAATCGCTGTTGTTCGGCGGCTGAAAGTGGCGCATAGCCGTCTTCTATGGGATTGGCAATGACAGCGGCACGTTTTGACGAATTACGGTTACGAATAAACCAAGCCAGCATTACAAACACCAACAGCACAGGCGGAAAAAACCATAAAATCCAGGTAGATGGGCGCACAGGGGGTTTGTAGCTAATAAAATCACCGTAGCGCTCATTCATATACTGGCGAATTTCGGCGTCGGAACGACCGTCTTTGACCATGTCATAAGTCTTTTGTTTTAAATCTTGTGCAATTGGCGCATCGGAACCTGCCAAGTTTTGGTTTTGACATTTTGGACAACGAAATTCTTCAATGAGCGCACGATACTGGGCTTCTTGGCGCGGGTTGTCAAATTGGTAGGTATCAATATTTGCCCAAGCCGACATGGATAACCCTGCGACTAGCAACACCACACCCATCAGGTGACGAATTTTTGCAAATGTGATACTCATTGGCACACCTCACGGATTTTAGCATCAGCGGCTTGTTCACGCAGCGCAGTCATACAAGGCAATACTTGCTTGTTGTAGCGCTCTTCGTTGATTTCACCCAAGATATGCTGGCGCACATTGCCCTTGCCATCAACCACAAATGACTCTGGCACACCTGTCAGACCCAAATCAATGCCAAAATTCCCTTCTTTATCTTGCACATTGAGGGTAAATGGGTCTTCATGGGTGTTGAGATAATCGAGCGCGTCTTTGGTTTCATCTTTATAATTGACCCCAACAATCGGTACACCTGCTTTTGACATTTGCAATAAAAACGGGTGTTCAACTTTACAAGTCACACACCAAGATGCCCATATATTGAGTAGAAATGGCTGTTTGGGTAGCTGTGCTTGGGTAATCATTTGTGATGGGTTACCCAAAGACGGTAAGCTAAAACTTGGCAAAGCGCGATTGAGCGAGGTGTTGGTCACTATGGTGGTATCTTTGCCCAACCGCGTATAAAACAGCGCAATGATAATCAAAAAAAGCACCAAAGGAATCAAAAACCAAAGTTGTCTTTTACGCATTGCCATGAGCACTCTCCTCACCTAACTCACTGTCATTTTTTACTAACACGGGGGCGATTGCCGCTGGGGTGTTAATCGCTGCCAAATTCCCCGACTTGTCATCACTCATATCAGCAAGTCTAGGCAGTTTACGATAACGTTTATCAAACATACTTAAAATCGCACCGAGCGACAGCACAAAACCACCCCACCACACCCAGCGTACGCCAGGTTTGATATAGATACGCACCGCCCATTTAGTGGCATCGGCTTCGCTTTGATTATCACCTAAAATCGGCTCACCCATTGCCATATAGACATCTCTTAATGGATTATACTGGATAGAAGCTTCGGTCATGGGCATTTGACTGACCACATAATGGCGTTTTTCTGGATAAAGGGTCGCAACTAGTTGGTTATTTTTACGAACACTGACGACCGCTTGGGTGGCATCAAAGTTGGCGCCACGAATTTTTTTTAGCTCATCCATCGTGAACTGGTAGCCCTGTACTTCAACCGATTGGTTTTTTTGCATGGCAATATCTTTTTCGATACTTAGGCTTGTGGTAATGGCAATGCCCATCACGGATAGCAAAATACCCAAATGCGCCAGCTGCATTCCCCAATAGCCCATGTGCAGACGTTTTAGCCCAGCGCCAAACGAGCGCGCATTACGGGTTTTGTCTTTGATATCAATCACCATCCATACCAACACCCATAGACACAGTGCCGCTGACATAAAGATATTGATATCGATGCTACTGACCAAGAAATAGCTTAAAACCCCGGCTAACACAAAACAGCTGGCTAAAATCGCCAAGCCTGTACCCAAAAATGGACGGGTGTCTTTTTTCCAGCGGCTGACCGGTCCAATGGCTAAAAACAACAACAATAACCAAGTTAACGGCACAAATAACGCATTAAAGTAAGGCGCACCAACCGATACTTGACCGAGTTTTAACGCATCGGCCAGCATTGGGTAAAGTGTGCCAATCACCACCACGATGGTTGAGACTAATATAATAATGTTATTGATGACCAATAATGTCTCACGAGATTTGAGCTGATAATGGCTTTCTTGGGTTAAACGCCAACCGCGCCACGCAAACATCGCCAGACCGCCACCGATTACCACGCCCAAAATCACTAGGATAAACAGACCGCGGGTGGGGTCTGCGGCAAATGAGTGAACCGAGGTAATGACCCCCGAACGTACCAAAAACGTACCCAATAAACTCAAGGCAAAGCTGAAAATCGCCAACATAATCGTCCAGGCTTTGAACACGCCGCGCTTTTCGGTAACTGCCAATGAGTGTAATAATGCCACCCCACCGAGCCAAGGCATAAAGGACGCGTTTTCCACAGGATCCCAAAACCACCAGCCGCCCCAGCCAAGCTCGTTGTATGCCCACATTGAGCCAAACACGATGCCCAGTGTCAAACAGCACCAAGCCGCTAGTGTCCAAGGACGCGACCAACGCGTCCACACCGCATCTAACCGACCTGCCCATAAAGCTGCCATGGCAAAGGCAAACGGTACCACCGCCCCCACATAGCCCATGTACAGCATCGGTGGGTGAAAAATCAACCCAGGGTCTTGCAGTAGTGGATTCAAATCTTTGCCATCCACTGGGATAGCAGGTAGACTGCGATTAAAGGGTGACGACACAAAAATCACCATGCTTAGCATCATCATTTGCACAAAGGCTATCACCACCAACACGCGTGCGCGCATGGCAAGCGGCAGGCTTCGACTAAAAACGGCCACTGCCGCGCCCCAAGTCGCCAAAATGGTGACCCACAGTAACAGTGAGCCTTCATGCCCGCCCCACGAGGCTGATAAGCGATAGTACCAAGGCAGCAAAGAATTTGACTGATTGGCGACATAGATCAACGTAAAATCATTGGCATAAAACCCATACATCAAGCACAAAAACGACGTACCGGTTGCCAAAAACTGAGCAATGGCAAAACTTCCCGCCAGTCGTTGCCAAGCAGGTTGGTGTTTGAACACGCCCACTGCTGGTAAAATAACCTGTAAAATGGCAATCACCAAGGCTGAAATAAGCGCAAAATAGCCCAATTCAGTAATTAACATACCCACTGCTCCTATCGCTGTAGTGGTTATCACACTGTAGAATTTTCACCAAAAAACTGGGTAAAACTAATAAAACACCAATATCAAATGTATCCAGCCCGCCAAAAACCCTGTCACACCGCCCAAAATAATCAGTGTTAATTCATCTTCACGAAAGGCAGGGCGCAACAGATTTTGAAATTCATTGGGCGTCAATGCACGAATTCGATCTCGAAACAGCCCAAAGATTTTTTCTGCGCGGCTAAGGTTAAGCTCAGGATTACTCATCGGCAGCATGGTCGCTGCAATCGACTTATCAATAATCACGTGCTTAAGCTGACCAAACTCTTTACGACCCAAACCAAACTTCAAGCTCGTTTGAATCACCTGTGATTCCAACATTGGGTTTAGGTGCTTTTTAATCAGCTCACGCGTTTGCATCGCACGGCTGCCATACATCATTTCATACATGATGTTTTTGAGCGTGACCAAATCTTTGACCACAATCTCAGCAAACACCTCAGAGACTTCAGGCTGGCGTTTCATAAAACCACCTTGCCAGTTAAATTGTCCCATATGCGGTTTTTCAAAGCGGATAAATGGCAATGATTTGCTAAAACTAAAAAATTTGGGAAAACGGTAATAATGCGGCTCAATCGGATTAAATACCATCCAGATGGCAATCCAGTTGGTCAACAGCCCCCAAATCGCGGCAAAAAACGGCACCGTCCAATGCTGCGGCACAAACCAAAAAATCGCCATCTGCAAAATACCAAATACAAACCCAATCAGCGCACTGATATGCCAAATAAAATTAATCTCTTTTTGACCTACTTTCAAAAACATCCGCACCATCAGCGCACGGTCGCTTTCCATCTTGTTGACAATCATCTCGCGCATATCAACCAAGTTTTCGACATTGTAGGTCAAGTCGAGCACCAGATTTTTCATGATAGCTGGCAATTGCTCGTGTCCATAGGCATAGATACGGCGTTTGACAGCAAAAGGCAGATTCGCCCATAGCGTTGCCGAGCGCTCATTCATGATTTCATCAATCAGCAAATCCAAGTTTTGGTTCATGGTTTGGCTGATAAAATCTGCCACTTCTTCAGGGTGCATGGCTTGGAAAAACTCATCGAGTGAGCCAAGCTTGGATAAAGTTTGGTCAACGATAATCCCAGATATTTTACCCGCTTTGCGAGGCACAATGCCCTGCCAGCCGATACCGCCGCCTGGGAAACCTTGAATCTTAATGCCCCAAAAATGAATGGGATAAAATAGCATCTTGAGCGCCATCCATACATGCGCCCAAGTCACGACTGCTGTCACAAATGGGATGGTCAGCATGGCGAAAAATTGCGGATGGGTTGCAAGCTTGTGCCAAATTTCTGCAAACATATCAAAAAAGCTCACATGGTGAAAAAGCTAAAATCAAAGGACAATAAAACCGAGATGACATTATAAGGGTTGCTTGAAAACGTCTATAATATAAGTGGTTTAATATGGGTGCGTTCAAACTGCTAGATTTTAGCACAGAAAGATATATTTTGCCTGAAGAAGTTATATTTTTAGCGGTTTTAAGTCCCTATGTTATCATCCATATTACCATCAATGGTGCTATCATAATTTGATACACTTGTTTTGACAGCACGCATTGATTATTTGCGATTTTGACAGGATTTGGGCATGCTTATTTACCACATTTTATGCTAGTATATCGCTCTTAAATTTTGACTTAAGCCATCCATATAGGAGCTTAGTAGCTAGGTGATATCCCTATATTTGCATTAAGCTAAACGTTCATCGCACCGCGACCCTTTTTAAAACCGTTCTAATTGCTGTTACCCGCTTATGAAACCACCCCATTCTTCAGATATGCAACGTGAAAATCTCATCTTTCGCCGCCGGGTAATTTTGGCATCGGTGTTTGTTTTTTTGGGCTTGGTTGGCTTGATTGTACGCTATGCTTATCTACAAATTTATACCCACGACCAGTACGTTACCCAGTCTGACAATAATCGTATCAAACTGATTTCTGCGCCGCCCAGTCGCGGCTACATTTATGACCGTAACGGCGTAATTTTGGCAGATAACCAGCCTGTTTTTACCGCTGTCATCAGTCCTGATGAGATTGACAATCCTGACAATACCTTGGCACTACTCACCCCGATTTTTCAGTTGACCCCTGAAGAAATCAGCGAAGCGTCAAAAGCCCTTAAAAAAAGTAAAAACGAACCTGTCACCATTAAAATCGGACTCACCGAACAGCAAGTTGCCCAGTTTAGTGAACGCAAACCGTTTTTTAAAGGCGTGACGATTCAAAGTAAACTCACGCGCACCTATCCCTACAGTGATTTGTTTGCCCATGTGATTGGCTATGTTGGACGTATCAGCGACAACGACAGTAAAAAGCTGGATAAAAAGCTGTATGCAGGCACCGATTTGATTGGTAAAACAGGGATTGAAAAATATTACGAATCCCTGCTACTAGGCAAACCCGGTTATCAGTCAATTGAAACCAATGCTTACGGCGATATCATCAAAAAACTCGATACCAAACCACCCATTCCCGGCAATGATATTTATCTAAGCCTTGATTATGGCTTGCAAAAGGTGGTGAGTGATGAACTTGCTGGAAAAAGAGCGGCTTTGGTGGCAATGGATCCTAACACAGGCGAGATACTTGCATTTGTTAGTAACCCAAGCTTTGACCCAAACCCCTTTATCTCAGGGATAAGCGCCAAAGAATACAAGGCGCTGCAACAAGACCCCGACATGCCACTGTACAATCGCGCCTTGCAAGGGCAATATCCGCCCGCCTCAACCATTAAGCCTTTTGCTGGGCTTGGTCTGTTAGATGCTGGTATCGTGACTTGGGATAGTACGATATATGACCCTGGGTATTTTAGTATTCCAGGTGATAAGCACAAATTTAGGGACTGGAAAAAATCGGGTCATGGTACGGTTAACTTGACCAAATCGATTACCCAATCTGTTGACACCTATTACTACAAGAATACCTATGAGTTAGGTATTGATAGAATGCATGACTGGATGACGCGGTTCAACTTTGGTAAAAAAACAGGTATTGATTTACCGGGAGAAAAATCGGGTGTCTACCCTTCAACGGCATGGAAGATGAAAACTTATAAAAAGCCTTGGTTACCAGGCGAAACTGTCTCTGCCAGTATCGGTCAAGGTTATTTTTTGGCGACCCCTTTACAAGTTGCGAATGCAACTGCCATTTTAGCAAATGCAGGAAATCACTTGACGCCCCATCTATTGAGCAAAACCACGGGGGCTGTTAAATATTCACTTGCCAATAAACCAGACGGTAAAATTCCCTTTAGAGGCACTGAGCAAGATTGGCTCAACATGCAGACTGCCATGGAATTAACGGTAAAATCGGGTACCGCGAAAGGGGTGTATACCGATCGTTACCGTTTGGCGGGTAAAACAGGTACTGCGCAAGTTAAATCGATTGCTCAAGGCAAGCGTTATAACGAGGCAGCACTGAGTGAGCGTCACCGTGACCATGGCTGGTTCATAGCATTTGCACCTGTTGATAACCCACAAATAGCGGTGGCTGTGATAGTTGAAAATGGACGTGGGGGTAGCAAGGTGGCACCCATTGCTCGAAAAGCGATTGATTATTGGTTACTTACGCGTCATAACAATCCAATCACGCCACCCTCGCCTGAACAACTTGCCAAAATCAATGCGGAGAAACAGCAACTACGACTGCAGCGCCAAGAAGCAATTTTATCAGGTAAACCTATTGTCTTAAAGCCCAGCTTAGCCAAATCCACTGCCGCCAAACTCACCGCAGTGGGTGGCGCTGACTGACGTAATGTAGATGTCCAAACTATGCCTTCCAAAATTAGCAAACGATCCAATAAAGCTACTAAATCCCCTCCAGTTTCTCACGTGCGTATTATCGGCGGGGAGTATCGGCGGCGTTTGGTAGCGTTTATCGATGCCGATGGATTGCGGCCGACCCCTGACCGTGTCCGAGAGACAGTGTTTAACTGGCTTGCCGATGATTTAATCAATGCCAAGGTACTAGATTGCTGTGCTGGTAGTGGGGTGCTCGGTTTTGAAGCCTTGTCGCGAGGTGCCAAGCAGTTAACTTCTATCGAGCCTAACCATGAGCAATGTAGGCACATCAAAGCCACCCAAGCCCTTTTAGGTATTGATGATACAAAAATTGTGACAATGGAAGCTACGATACAACATGCCTTACCACAACTGGCAAACACCGAGCCGTTTGATGTGGTATTTATCGACCCGCCTTATCAACTAGCGTTGTGGGGGACAATTTTGCATGGCTTAATAAACCATCAGTTAATCCATCCGCAGACATTACTGTATATCGAAAGCGATCAAGATCACACACAGTTGTTGGAATCATTCACCGCATCACTTGAGCCACTCAAATATAAAAAAATGGGGCAAATTTTTGCCGGCATTTATCAGCTCAAAGGGCTTTAATTCAAAGCATTTCAATTAAAAGCATTTCAATTCAAAGCCCTTGAACTTAGGCATTAAAAAACCGACTGGATTAACCGAGTCGGCAAATATAATAACCATTCACGCCTAATAGCAAACCCACTATTAGCTCTTAACGCATATACCCACTTGTACAGCAGAAGCTGACGGACAAAAATATTTCGATGACTGTCCTTTTAAGTTGTTAGCTTCATATAGATAACTGACTCCCACCACCATCAAAAATGTCACCACGAGCGATAACATAATCACCAGTACAACACTATGAATGTTGATTTTGGAGTGATGGCGCGTGATTTCTACACTATCATCGGTGCCTTTAGTATCGTTCACTTGATGGATCATAACTTGTGTCCTAAAAAATTTGAAATTTAACTGTTTAAATTTCATCGTGTTACTTAGCAACTATTCATATACGACATAGATTAAAACCTATGTCTGGTAGTGCTACAAAAGCAATTTACAAAGGTAATCAAATATTACATTTATCTTATGGTGATTACATTCTACACTGTATTTGTTACTAAATTATAACAATAATAAAAAATTACACAATTGTTTTATCAGAAAAATTCCTATTTGGTCATTTTTTGCGATTAATGGTATAGTGTTATCAAACCCTTGAAAAAATGTTTATCCAAACTGGTTAATAATCAATTATCTAGCTAGAATCAGTTATCTAATTCCAAGAAACCGCTTTTTATCTTTATGACTGAAAACAATAATGAAAAAAAATACACACAAACAATGGCAAGCGCTGTTATCTGCCAAACCTATCTATCATAGCAATCAGTTCACCCAATCCAAGACGTCAAGGACGGCATTTCATAAGGACTATGACAGGCTGGTTTTTTCGCAATCTTTTCGCCAATTAAATCAAAAAACCCAAGTGCATCCGTTAACCCATGAGATGGGTATTCATACCCGCCTAACCCATTCGCTTGAAGTATCTTGTATTGGGCGCTCATTAGGGATGATGAGCGCGGAGAAACTCGGTAATGACCTGCCAAGCAGCTTTACCATGTCGGATATGGGTGTCATTGTGCAAGCAGCTTGTTTGGCGCATGACATTGGTAACCCCCCATTTGGGCATGCGGGTGAACAGGCGATTCGAGATTGGTTTTTTCAGCCTTCCCAGCGCCAATATCTGCAGCGGCTTAGCCCACGCCAGCAAATAGATTTGTTAGCGTATGAAGGTAATGCGCAAGGTTTTCGATTGCTGACCCGTAACGAGCATCATCCCGATGAAGGCGGCATGCGCCTGACAGCGGCGACGCTGGGCGCTTTTATGAAATACCCTTATCTTTCCACCCCTATCAACCCAGTCAGCAACCCAGTCAGCGACAGTGACGCACTGCCCTCGCCCTTAACGCTCAAGAAATTTGGCTGCTTTGAAAGTGAAGCGCCGTATTTACAGGATTTGGCGGAGCAGCTGCGACTACCCAAGACCCAAAGAGGTTACGCGCGTCATCCATTGGCTTATTTGCTAGAAGCCGCCGATGATATTTGTTATGCGCTGATTGATTTGGAAGATGGGATTTTACTGGGTATGTTAGAGTATCATGAAGTTGAGCCACTGCTGCTCAAACTCGTGGGTAAACGGCTTGGGGTACCGTCTGAAGTCACGACCAATGCGCCTATCAGCCAAAAATTAGCCGCGCTACGAGGGCGAGCAATGCGGCGATTGGTGGACAAAGTTACTGATGCCTTTGTTGCCAACCAAGCTGCCTTATTGGCAGGTGAGCTGACGGGCAGCTTATTTGACTACTGCCCCAATAACGTACGCAGTAGTATCAGTGAAGCCAAAAGCCTAGCCAATACCCGTATTTTTCAACATCCGAGCAAAGTACGCGTTGAAATCATGTCAAACCGCTGTTTACATACGCTACTTGATGCGTTTATGCCGCTCGCGTTGACGGGTGATTCAGCAGACAGTATTTCTCAGTTTGAGCAATTACGATTGCTTAACTTATTAAATGCCCATTTAAGCAATGTTAGTCGGCAATTAGGGGATGATGTTTATCAAAATATGTTGTGTATTTTAGACATGCTGACTGGCATGAATGATCATGAAGCCTATCGGCTCGCGCAGGCGTTAAAGGGTAATTGGTCGGTGAATATTTAAACCTCATCACTTATCGTCAATCGTCAACGATTGTATATTTGGCGTTTTCGGCTTAGAATATTTTTCCTTATTTAACCCGCTGATTGGATACCTAATGACTAGCCGTGACTTGCAAAAACGCCAAACCCGTCAAGCCTTTTTTCAATCGGTGCTTCAGTTATCGAGGTCAGGGCATGCGTTTTCGTCGATTTCACTTCGTCAGATTAGCCGCGAAGTGGGCGTAGTGCCAACGGCTTTTTATCGACATTTTCAGGATATCGATGAGCTTGGCACCTGCTTAGTCAATGAAGAACTCGGTCACACGCTGCAAAGTCTGCGCGATCATTTGCAGCTGGGTCGCACCCGAACGCATGAAGGTCAAATTGCCTCAAGCGTGCGTTTCTTTTTAGAAAGTGTCGAGCACGCGTCATTGCACTGGCACTTTATTGTCTCTGAGCGCTATGGTGGCAACCAAGCTGTGCAACATGCACTCGATGAGCAAATCAGCTTGTTTGCGCAAATCATGACCGATGATTTGGCCATGCAACCTGCCTTTGGACATTTAAATCAAGAAGTACGGCTGTTGATTGCGGATATGGGCGTGAATATGTATTTTTCTTGGGTGTATAAATGGCTCAAATTTGACCCCACAGAGGTACAAGGTAAACAAGATTATCTCAATCGCTGTATCAAACAGGCGCAAGTGCTGTTTTATGGTGTGCGTAATTGGTGTCCTTAACAAAAACTTAAGCTAAAAAACAGTGAAACCAACAGACAGTTAAATAAAAAAAAGGCTGAGCATTAACTCAGCCTTTGTTATTACTATTTATTAACCCGTTAATAGCGCCAGTTATAAATCAAATCGACAGAGTTATTGATGGCAGATTTAGCCTCAATGTATAAGCGTCTTGTTAATTGATAACGCATACTAAGCTCAGGCTGCGAGGTGAACACGCCTACCCCATACCGTATAAACAAGTCTGGCGTGATATACCCTGTTAGACTGACCAAAGTGTCATTGCCCGAACCATTGGCATCTAACGTTAAACGCTGCAACCCAAACGCCCGACCAATTTGGTTGGTAAATTTGCGCGTCCCGCTTAAGCCATAACTTAACCCTGCTGCGGCAATGGTATTATTGACGCGGTTTCTAAAGTCTTGTTCGTTGGTAGTTTGACCTGAATGGTTATTTAGGCTACCCGTCACCAACGCATTCATCGCCTGCTGTTCACTAAGTCCGCCATTATTAAACACGGTGATACTTGGCGCGCTGGCACTACCTTTGACTTTGACGCCCACTTGTACGCCTTGCACGTCTTTTACTGCCTCTACGTTTAGCAGTGGTTTCATCACTTCACCATTGAACCGAACTTGCGCAAAGTTTAGATTCAAGCTTTGCCCAAACACTTCGACTTTTGAGCGGCGTGATACTTGCACCACCCCTTCTGCTTTCATGGTGCCTTGACCGCGCTGGGTGATATGCAGCGCACCCGCCAATGGTAAGCGTGCCCCAAAACCTTGGAAACTTATGCGCTCGCCGAGATCGACACCCACATCCGCGTTGATATTCCAAGGTTGGGTGACTTTTAGTACATCATCAATCTGACCCATCAAGCGTCTATCAATCACGTTAACATCTGGGGATTTGCTCACCACACTGCCGGTGGTTTCAGGGGGGCGAATGGTGGCGCGAGGCACATCAATCACGCCGACGATATTCACGTAGCGCTGGCTAGGTTTGACAATCACATCAAAAATTGGATTAATAATGGCAGTAATCGCAGGCGGCTGGCTCACTTGCAGCGCTTTACCTTGCAGCTTCAGCTTGGCTTGCAACTCACGTGTCCAATCAACTGTACCGGTAATGGTGCCTTGACCATCGCCTGCACTGGCAAAAGACCCGTCAATAGAGGCTTGATTGCCTGCCACGTGCGATAACACATTAATCTTATCAAAGCGCATCGGCACGCCTGTGATGCTAAGACCGGCATCTTGTAGCTCGATATCGCCCACAAATTTGGGCTGCATTAATGAACCACTGATTTTACCTGCCACTAGACCGTTACCTGTCAAACGTTCAAACGATGGGAAGAAAGGTTTAAACACCGCCAAATCAATATCTTGAAAAACAACAGTGCCTGAAATCGGTTTTGACTGTATGTAGGGATTGACGGTGGCGTCCAAATAGCCATTGCCTGCGCCATTGGCTGTTTTGATATCTGCACGAAGTTTTAGCCCTTCTGCGGTTGAACGCGCAATGACACTGATACGCTCATAGGCAATGGTCGTTGGATTTTCTTCAGGGGTTTGTGGGGCAGTACCAAATACCCCGTTATCGGTAAAGAAGCTGGCATTGATACTGGGTCGTTGGTTCTTCTGCCAATGAACGAGTGCGGTGCCGTTGAGTTTTCCTGACCAAGCGATATCACGCGGCATCACCACAGAGAAAATTTGGCTATCAATTTGTTGTACGCTGACATCGACATTGCCTTGCCCATTACTGACCACAAGGTTGTTTTTTAGACACAGACTGCCGTTTTGCCCAACCATTTGCCAGCAGTGTGCCGCCATTTGTACATTTAGGTTTTGCCAGCCCAATAGCATTTGGGCGGGCTGTAGCTGTTGCAGCTTGGCATATTTGGTACCAATTTGTCCATTACCAAGCAGACCCGACCACTGTTTTTTGGCAAGATCGATACGACCTTTGAGCGTCGCTTGTACTTGTCCTTTGGTGCTATCTGCTTTGACATCTAAGGTGTGATTGTCTTGGGTACCGTTAAAATACAGTTGCACAGAGCGCAGCGGTTGATTGGCGATGTTGAGACCCGTTGCAGTCAATTGTAACTGACTGGGTGATTTGGCAAGATTGACCAATTTACCGGTGACTTTGGCATCGAGTACCACAAAGTTTGGCAGTGAAATGTTACGCCCGACTAAATCCACATAGATATTAGGCAGTGCTTGGTTGTTATCTTGGGTTAAGACAATACCGCCTTTGACAATACCTTTTAGCTGTGGCATTAGCTGATTGAGTGTGCTGATATCGACACTGGTCACCAGTTGGTTTTGGTTGCCATTGGCGGTGATACGATTGCTACCCCATTGTACCAGTAGATTATTGGCTTGCAGACTTTCAATAAGACGGCGGATTTGTCCGTATTTTTGACTATTGGCGCTATTTTCAATGACTTGACGCAGACTACTTAGGTCTTTTGGTAAATTCAGTTTTGCGGTCAATTGACCCGTTGCCATCAAAGGTTGATTTTTTAGTCTGCCTTTGAGATTCATATTGGCGATATGAATATACTGAGCGCCTGCCCGCCAATAGCCATCGGTATTGATCGTGCCGGTGATTTGGCTTGGCAGACTTGGCACAAAATAGCTAGCATCAAAATTTTTCATGTCGGCATTGATATGCCAGCCGGCACCATTGGTCATATCAATGCTACCGTTGGCATTGATATAGCCTTCTTTACCTTGATGACTAAATTGATTAATTTTGAGCTGTTGTGGCGTGCCTGCAATATCAAATTTAAATGAGCCTGCGGGTACATTTGGCGCATTGAGGCTACCATCAAATTTGGCGGCGATATAAGATAACTTATTGCTGAGTAAATCGGCACGTACTTTGCCTGCGCCTTTTAAGGCTAAGTATTTTTTGCTATTGTTGGCGCCCAATAAATCCCCTGTCATGTCAATTTGGTTGATGGTGACATCATGACGGTTCAACACCGCTCGATTGGCTTGACGGAGCTGTTGCAGGGTACCGCTGGCAACCACATTGCCCGTTAAGTCTTGCAGCGGGATGCTACTTAAAATGCCGTGTGCATTTAAATGATTGGTTTTGGCATTGATTTGCCAAGCTAACGGCTGATTGCCGCTGGCAAGTTTGAGCTTACCATTGCCTGCCAAATTACCTGCCACGCCTTGATACAGCAATTGAGTGATGTCAACTAGCTGACCTGTTTTGTTGACATTGACTTGGTAATGACCACTTGGGGCTTGATTGAGCTTTAGTATATTGGCATTGACTTGGGCTTGTACACTACTGGGTCGCTTGCCGTCTGCCGGCTGAAAAATCACGTGCGCTTTGCCATTGGGACTATTAAACTCGCCAATACTCGGTAAATTGTGACGTATTAGCTGTTGCCAATTGGCATCGATAGTATAAGGTTTATGGTTGCCTTTGGCTTGTCGGATATCGGCATTGATAATTTCACCATCATCTTGGCGCAGATTTGCCCGTACTTGCATCGGCAATTTATCAGTTGCCACATCATAGACGATGCCTAATTTGCCTGTTAAAGTCTCTGGCGCATACGGTGCGATGTCTTTTGGCAACAACTGACGAATCTTAAAGCCATTACCTGTATTCATCAGGGCAATACGGGTGCGGTCATGCCAATCTATCGTGCCTTGACTCGTCAATGTGCCTTGCGCGACTTTAGCCGTAAGGTATTCGATACTGAGTTTTTGATTGGCAATCACGCCGCGACCTTGATAGTGCCCATCAGGGATATCTTTGGCGGTCAAATCAGCATTGATACGCAGCTGGATATTATTGGTCACCCCTGTCGCGGTCGCTAGTCCATTTTTTAGATGGATGTTTTGACTGGTGGCATAGGGTAATAACACATCTTTCCATTCAAGTTTGGCATTAAATGGTGCGTTTTTATCCATCGGCTGCGCTGTTACATGCCCAGTAACATCCGATTGATTGTATTTACTATTTATATCCGCGGTCAAAAATTTCAAACTGCCTGTGGCATGGGTATCAAGCGCATCGACATACACTTTTGACAGTGAATTGATGATGACCAGTCCTGTCACATCCAGCGGATAATCCTGCTGCAGGTCAATTTTGCCTTTGATTTTATCAGCGCTTAATAAATTGTTATACGCCAATTTGCCTTCGCCAACCGTGATTTGGGTATCATACCAAGTAAAATTTTGGACATGGGCTTGTTTAAAATCGATGGGGTCGCGAGTCACTTGCTGATAGCGCACTAAATTTGCTTTTACGTCATCTAAGGTTAAGTTAACAGGCAGTGCAATACGTGGGTAATCAAAGGGTTTATTGGAAGGGGGTTTTTTGTAAGTGATGACCATGCGATTGATGTTGGCTTCACGCAAATGCACTTCTTTATTGATGAGGGCGCGCCAGCCAATTTTGACATAGGCTTTATCAACGGTGACTTCGACATAATTTTTTGGCGGTTTACTAGGAATTTTAACATCATACACCCAAATGCCATCGCGAAGATTGCCTTTGCCGTATGTTAGACTAATACCTGTTTGTTGAACGATGGCATTGATAAGTAACCGTGTACCCCATGGGGTGCCGACGGCATAATAAGCCCCTAGCATCACTAAGATTAAAATAAGCGCTAACACAATGGCAATTTTGGACACAAAGCCAAGTGGATACCAACGTCGTAGCCAACGTGCATCTTTTTGTGCTGGGTCTAAATCATCACTGATTGCCGTATCCGCCTGGTTAACGTCTAAATCTTCACCGTCTGAATTTTTAGGGTCTAGGTTAGTGTCTAGTTTAGTATCTAGGTCATTATTTACCAACGATTTATCGTCAGGCTTGGTGCTATCTTCGGGCAATGAGTCGTGGTTATTATCGTCTTTCATTAATATCGCAAATCAATCGTTAGCTCACTACAAAAACACAGGTTCTATGCGCTGTATATGGGCGGTATATTGGATAAACCTTACATACTAGCAAAGTTTTATCCAAAAATCTTAACTAAAAGCTTTGCATAAAATAATGCCGTGATTTTTAGCCAAATTATTATAGCGGTGAACCGATAAAGAAGTGTAAACGCACATCGTTGTTATCGCCTGTCAGACCTTTTGCCACATCGAGCCGTACCAAGCCTATCGGTGATTGCCAGCGGATACCTGTACCGATACTGACCGCCGTTGCGTTATCATATTCGCCCGTTGTATCATACGCATTACCAAAGTCAGTAAACACAGCGCCCCGAAAACTCGGTCTAAACTCATAGTTATACTCTGCTGAGCCTACTGCTAAGGCATCACCGCCGACTAAGAAATTTTCGCCGCCATAGGTCGGTCCTAAACTATCGGTGTTGTAGCCGCGGATACTTGAATCACCGCCGGCAAAAAAGCGTGAACGGTAAGGTACATCATAAAAATCACCGCTATATAGATAGCCCAAATCCAGTCGCCCAATCACTTGTTGTTTGTTATCTTTGCCAAAAGTATACATCCCCGTACCACCCGCACGTAAAATTGCCATATTGGTGTCACTCAGTGCCCCTTTAGCACCGACTTCAAGCGAATAACGTTGGCTATAACCCCACGTTGGCGTCAGCATATTGTCTGCTACCGTTTTATTGATTGCATAACCTGCCAACAAGGCTTGTTGGGTATAGTCCGATGCGTAGTTGTTAAAAGGATAAGGCAGACTATCGGTGCTATATTTTTCAGGGTCGACGGTCAATTTATCGCCGCGGTAGCGCAGTGAATAGGTGCGATTCCAACCACTATCATGATAAATATTGCGGGCAATACTGGCATAGACCGTGTCCGCTTCAAAGGTGTTGACTAGGTCATCAACTTCTTTGTGCTGATAGCCGACTGTGCCTGTCAGCTTATCGTTGAGGGGATGCTTGTAGGGTAAACTGGCATTAAATTCCACCGCTTGATCGACTTTGGATAACGCCACTGATGCCCCAGTCTGCAGACCACTTCGGTTAACCAAGTTATTTTGGTATTTACCGGTCAAGCGCACGCCTACGTCAGTTTCATAACCCAAACCCACTTGTGCCTCATGCGGCTTGGTGGCATTGAGTACCACATAGGTTGGGATTTGCTTTGTTTCATACACTTGTTGTGGCGTGAGCTTTGATATGACTTGGTCTTCTCGTGGTTTGATGGGTAAGTCTTTGTCTTTATCGAGTTTTTTTGCCGTTTTACTGACCGCATTGGCGATGACCACCAGCGGATTTTTACTTTTATTTTCAGCCTCGGGTGATAACTCCATATCTTCGGGTGCGGCCAATAAATTTTTGGCTTTTCGGCTGATGGCATTGAGACGTTGTTCGGTCGAATCATCGACTTCAAATTGAATCGGCGCGATATCATTGGGGTCTTGCACCTGATTGACGGTTTTTTGCGTCGTGCTATCGACAGTACCTGCGGATTGAAGTTCAGATGAGTTGCTTTGATCGGTTGAATTGGTGGGTGAAGTACCAGCGGATGTACCAGAAGTGTCAGCGACATTATCGGCTGTGGTATTGCTGCCGCTGGCAGTGCTGAGCGTCGCCGAGCCCGATTGTTCAAATGCGATATCGCTTGCTGCTTCGTCCGATGGCATGATGACATCGACATCCACCCCATTAAAATAACGGGTGGCAGTCAAGTTGTTGGTAAATTCGCTGACAAAGGGTTGATAGTAGGCATCGCCTTTTTGGTACGTCATTAAAGCTTTGAGCAGCTTTGGTTTTAAAGGCAGTTTGTCGGGGTCATCGGTCAAATTACCTTGTTTATCAATGCTATATATCTTCACATCATCAAAGTGATAGCGAGTTTTTGTGTCATAAATTAGGTCAACATCGGCGGTATTGTCCGGCAAAATAATATCCACCGAACTATTAAGCCATTTGGCATCGAAGTAACCATTGGTCTGCGCGACGCCTTCAATCGTCGCCTTTGCGGCTTTATAGATACCATGACTAAACACATCCCCTTCTTTGGGCGGGATTTCTTTTTCAATCACAGGATACACCGGCAGCGCGTTATCGCCTTTTCCGCCTTCACCACGGATATCAATGATGCGATTTTGCACAATGACGGGTTTGCCGACCTCTAAGGTGACTTGGATATTGTCTTTGCCTAAATGTTTAAAAGCGATTTTAGTGTCATAAAAACCCACCGCCTCTGCCGCATCTTTGGCAATTTGGCGTAATTTGTTCACACTGGCATTAAAATCCGACACCGATTCGACGGTCACTTTTTCCAATGCCGCCTTGATATTGCGCGCAGGCTCAAGTTTGGCATCGGCATTGGCAAAGCTGACATCAATATAGTTTAGCCCTTCCCCACGACCAATGATTTTGTTCTTCAAACGCGCCACGATACCTTGCGACTCTGCGGATACGGTTGAGTTGGCTTGTGGGGTGGTCAATGCCGCTGTTTGCTGTTGATAGGCGGGCAAGTAATCATTGGGATTGATGGTGTCGGTGGATTTGATATTACTGGCATCATTAGCGACGCCTTGATTACTAAGATTCTGATTGGCAATATTTTGGTTAGCGATATTTTGATTAGATAAATTGGTTTGCTCGCTCACTTTTTGATTAATCGCGTCAAAATTCTGTTTTTCGGTGGTCAGCTGCTCAGTGACTTGCGCTTGTGATTGGGTATTCACACTTGCAGGCTTGCTATTGTTGATTTGATTGGCAACCGACTGCGGCGTGGCTTGATCTAATGCCTTACTGTAGCCGACACTAGGTTGGTTTTGTTTCAACGTTGCCACAGGTTGGTTGAAATTATTAAAATCTGCTAAGGTCTGATTATCGAGTTGTTGACCAATTTTATCTTCAACGCGCTGCTGATTGAGTTGATACAGATAAGGCTGAGCGGTGTTGGCATCAGTAGTGATGCTGCCTTGCTCAGTTGCCGCAGGGATGGTATTTTGCGTTGCCGTGGTACGCTTGCTGTCATTTGCAGTGGTCTGCGCTTCGCTGTTCGTGGTTAGCGAGCTATTCGTTGCTGAGCTGTTAGCTGAACTATTAACAGTAGCTGACATTATTGGCGTTTGTGCCCCCCAAGCAGGTACCATACCGACACTAACCAAAGCAATCGCCAAACGTATGGGGGTCAAGCGAAACAGCGAATGGTTTGATACGCTAGACTGGGCGCGGCTTTGACGAGGATTTGACGGACAAGGATTTGACGATAGTGGAGAGAGGGCATTAAAAAAACTAAACGGGTTATCGGTCGATGCGGTTGACGGACGATAGGGTAGCAAATTTATTGGTTTCATGATAAAAATCAAATCCTTGAGCGAGCACTAGGCGATTTTAGCATAAACATTTTACTAACCAAACATTTTCGCAACCCTTTGTAAAATATTTGTTAAGATAGTCATCATCAGACATTTCTAGGATTGCTCATGAGTACCCAATTTGCGCTTTTTAAATACAAACGCTTTAGCGCCATGTTTGCCACCCAGTTTTTAGGGGCGTTTAATGACAATGTATTTAAGCAAGGTTTGATTTTAGTACTGACCTTTATGGCAGCGGCAAAATTGGGGATGCGTGTCAGTTTGCTCAACAATCTGGCGGCGATGCTGTTTGTATTGCCGTTTTTTTTGTTTTCCGCCTTGGCGGGTCAAATTGCTGATAAATATGAAAAATCTTGGCTGACAAGGCTGATTAAAATCCTTGAAATCGTCATCATGGTAGTTGCCGCATTTGGGTTTGTGTTTGAGATTTATCCGCTATTATTTGTTGCGTTATTTTTGATGGGCACCCATTCGGCGTTTTTTGGTCCTATCAAATATGCTTATCTACCCCAAGCGATGACCACCGATGAGTTGGTGGGTGCCAATGGGCTGTTTCAAATGGGCACGTCACTGGCTATTTTGACAGGGATGATGCTGGCTGGCGTATTGATGAAGTTGGACAGTCCGCTGTTTTGGATATCTGGGGTGACGGTTTTTGTGGCGATTATTGGCTACTTGGCTTCTCGGTTTATTCCCGTCATGACTGCCCCACAGCCTGATTTGACCATCGACTGGAATATCTTTCGTACTAGCTGGAAAACCATTGCCAATCTATATCGTTTGCCGATTATGTGGTTTACCATTTTGGGTAATAGTTGGTTTTGGTTTTATGGTGCCACGTTTTTGACCCAAGTACCTGAATTTAGTAAGTCTATTTTGCTAGGCGATGAAAGCGTCGTGATATTTTTATTAACGCTGTTTTCTGTCGGTACGGCGCTTGGCTCACTGTTATGCAAAACGTTAACCAAAAACCAAGTGAGTTTAAAGCTGTTGCCCTTTGGGATTGCAGGATTGACGATTTTTGCGATTGACTTGTATTTCACGCTTTCAGCGATGCATTTGCCGCTACTCGCCAACAACGCGCACTATAGTATCGGTATGATTTTTGCCACGCCGGGTGCTATGCGTGTGTTTGTCGATTTGTTTTTATTGGGTTTCTCAGGCGGTATTTATATTGTACCTTTATATGCTTATATGCAAGCTTATTCACCTGAAACAAGCCGTGCTCGCATTATCGGTGCCAACAATATTTTAAATGCCGTATTTATGGTAGGTTCAGCAATTTTTTCGATTGTTTTTTTGACCCTAGTTAACGTGAGCCTGCCGATGCTATTTGCAATTGTCGGGGTGATAAATTTAGTCATGGGGATTTGGCTATTTTTAAAACTACAAAAATATAGCCCTGCCAAGCCCATTATGACCCATGAATAACACTGTATCGTCCTTTTCCATCACCCTATTTAATCGCCCCGTTAAATAGTTAGCACAAATAGCTAGCAATGTTAGGCAACGGATGGATGGCAAGTAATGGATAAATAAGGATTTTTGCGCCATTTTTTCATTTTATTCTAAAATGTTGCTATTTGTTATCGTTTGGCAAAGAAACGTTGTTGTTAACTCTAGTTACTTTGTAAGTGGTTAAAAGTTAGTTACTATACCCTGACTTGTTGTAATTTTTTTTGTATCACTTGCTAGGAATGACTGCTATGTTTGCCACTTATAAAACACTGTGCACGCCCAAACTGGTAAAACTCAGTGCGATAGCCTGTACGGCGGTGTTGATGACCGCTTGTGCTTCACAAAAGATCGCGACCGTGGATAAGCGTCCTGTGTATGTACGGGGCGTCCCCAACTATTATATTGTCAGAAACGGCGATACTTTAAGCAAAATCGCCACCACTTATGGACTAGATTATCGTCGTGTTGGCGCGCTTAATGGCCTTGATAGCAACTATACCATTTATCCAGGGCAACGCTTGATTTTAACCTCAGCAAGCAATCCTACTTCTTATCGCCCAACAACCATTCGCCCTGTGACGGTCAACCAATCATCCCGCCCGTCTAACCCGACTTATTACCCGCCTAGACAAACCAATAACTCATCAACCCCGTTACCGATGCCAAACCAAGTCATCGTGCCAACCAGCAGCTTATCACAAGGTTGGTTACGTCCTACCACTGGCAATCTATTGCGACCGTTTAACCAGCAAACAGGTACGTTAGGTATGTGGTTTGGCGGACAAGCAGGGGCAAATGTTGTCGCCAGCCAGCCAGGTACGGTGCTGTATGTCGGTAGTGATTTGCCAGAATATGGCAAATTAATACTGATTCAGCACAACAGCGACTACATTAGTGCCTATGCGCATTTGGGAAGTTTTGCTGTACAGGAGCGCCAAACGGTGCAAGCAGGTCAAACCATCGGTACCGTTGGGACGGACAATAATTTGAATCAACCTGCTGTAGAGTTCCAAATCCGATATCGTGGCACGCCAGTGAACCCCGCCAGTTATTTAAAATAATCAAGTAGCTATTTAAAATAATCAAGCAGCTATTTAAAATAATCGCAATAAAAAAGCCAATCTGTGACGATTGGCTTTTTTTGTCAGCGTAATTCTCGGTAAGGATAATTAAAGGGCAATCGCGGTCGCCATGTTATTGGCATAGTCAATCGCATGATACAGGCTATCGGTACTCGCTTTGCCTGTCCCTGCCAAATCCAGTGCCGTGCCATGATCGACTGAGGTGCGAATATAGGGCAATCCTAAAGTGATATTCACGGTTTCGCCAAACCCATGTGATTTGAGCGGCGCCAGCCCCTGATCGTGATACATGGCGATAATCGCATCGGCAGTGGCGATATGTTTTTGGGTAAACAAGGTATCAGCTGGCATCGCCAAACTAATATCGATACCTTGATCGCGATAGTGCTGTAACACAGGATTGATGATGTCAATTTCCTCTCTGCCTAGATAGCCGCTTTCCCCGGCATGAGGGTTGAGTCCACAGACCAATATTTTTGGGTGAGTGAGACCAAATTTTTGCTGACAATCTTGGATGACAATATCGACGGTTTTTGTCACTTCTTCGTGGGAAATCGCATCGGCGACCGCTCGCAGAGGCAAATGGGTGGTGACTAACGCCACTTTCATCAGGCTATTGGCGAGCATCATCACCACTTTATCCAGACCCGACTGCTGCATAAAAAATTCGGTATGCCCCATGAAATCTGGCAACACAGTCATAATCACTGATTTTTGCAGTGGCGCGGTGACAATTGCAGCGACTTGTTTGCTGATGGCGAGCTTATGCGCCAGTTGCAGCTGTGCGATGACCATTCGCGCGTTATGCGGATTTAGCTGCCCTGCTACCACAGGTTGTGCTGTCGGCACATTCACCACCAAAATAGTGTCATGCGCTGATGGTTGAGCAATTTGCGGTAAATCTTTTAACTCATGCATGGCTAATTGTTGAATCACCAACCCGTCTTTTACCGCGCCTTTTTGTTTGAGCTCACTATACCTTTGTTGCAGCGCGTTGATATCTGCCAACACAATGACAGCGCGATTGGGCAGATTTAATTGCTGTTTGTCGGCAAGCATCAGTATGATATCCATGCCAATACCCGCAGGTTCGCCCGAAGTAATCACTAAGGGAAGACTTTGAATGGTCATTTTTATACCTTTTGATAAAAACTGATAAAGCCATCAGTTAATATTTTATGAATTTATTACCAATGATGGGGCGCATTATTAACTTGATAAAATAGTTTCATGCTCATGACGTCAACTAAAACCCTGATTACACGGATGACTGTTAGCGATTACCAATGGCTTGATTAAATGAAATCTAATTATTTGGGTAATGTTAAGTAAGTATTGTATACCCAATGAGTTTGCTATTATTAACTTAATTTAAATCAGTGTATAATAGGACTACACTTTACTGTCAATCCTGTATTTTACTGTTGTTATCAATGGAGTCCCTATGGCTACCTACGAACATATTAACCAAAGAGTTGAAAAAATGTGTCAGCAATCTGAAGATTTTTCAGTTCGCGTACCACAAGTCATGCAGCGCCGCATCTATATGATAGCGAAACAAAACCCCCTCAATAATGCCAAAGAAATGAAAGAAATGGAACGTATGGTGACTGAAAAACCCATCGCATTTTTTGAATCTTGGACGCAAATGGCTTGGCAAGCGCTCGTTGCGCAACAAAATATTGGGCAATTAATGTTTTCAAACTGTATGAAATTAAGCTTGGGTCAACCGATTTCATTGGAAAACTTCTTTTATTCTGTTAATCAAGAAGCCCTGCATGTATTGGAAAAAGGCATGCACCCTATCTATAGCCGCGTGGCAGCCAATGCCAAACGTTTAAGCTAAGTTTTACTTTTTTCAACTAAACCCAATATTTTTTTATTGGGTTTTTTTATTTTTATAGGTTTTTGATGTCAAAAAAACTGGTACGCCCAGCGGGACTTGAACCCACGTCGGTCGCTTAGGAGGCAACTGCTCTATCCAGTTAAGCTATAGGCGTAAAGGGCTCCTATTTTATCATATTAAATCGTAAATGCTTAGCATCTGCTGATACTTTTTAAGCGTTTTGTTGCTGATTTTGTAGGTTCGCAGTTTTGCAATTCATAGTATAATAGTGGGCTAAAGACGAACCGCGATAAAGGCAATCCATGGCATTTGTACACTTTGGTATTCACACCGAATTTTCTATCACTGACTCGATTGTACGCATCAAAGCACTGGTCAAAGCTGCCAAAGCCGATAACCAACTGGCGCTTGCCATTAGCGATTTATCCAACCTGTATGCCACAGTCAAGTTTTATAAAGCTTGCTTGGATGCCGGTATTAAGCCGATTATTGGCTCTGAAGTCTGGCTTGAAAATGATAGTACGACAGTAACGCTACTTGCCAGCAACCAAATCGGCTATAAGAACTTGACCAATATCGTGTCAAAAGGCTTTGTCGATGGTCAAGTAATGGGCAAACCGATTATTCAGCGTGACTGGATTTTTGAGCGCAGTGAAGGCGTGATTGTGCTATTCACCGAAAAATCAGACGTCGGTCAAGCCATGTTATCATCTCATCCAGAAAAAGCCGATAGCCTACTACAACAATGGCAAACCACATTTGCCGATCGTGTCTATTTTGCCATTAAACGCACCCAGCGTGCCAACGAAGACCGTTTTATCGAGCAAGCTATTCGCATGTCAAATGCCTTTGATGTGCCTATCATTGCCCATAATGACGTGCGTTTTTTAACAGAAGATGATTTTGAAGCGCATGAAGCACGGGTGTGTATCGCCAATTCGCAAGTGCTTGCCGACCCCAATCGCCCACGTGATTATTCCTCTGAGCAGTATTTAAAAACCCAAGATCAGATGACTGCCCTGTTTAGTGACATGCCAGCGGTGATCGACAACACCTTGGATTTGGCAAAACGCTGTAACGTCATTATTCCTATGGGTCATCACGATTTACCCGAATTCCCCATTCCCGAAGGCGATACTATTGAAACTTTTTTCCGACGCACCGCCCAAGAAGGTCTAGAAAAACGCCTTGAAAAACTCTACCCCATCGAAAAACGCGACGACAGTTGGGGAGAAAAACGCAAGCCGTATGATGCGCGTTTGGAGTTTGAACTCACGACGATTTTGAATATGGGTTTCCCCGGTTATTTCTTAATCGTGATGGACTTTATCCGTTGGTCAAAAGCCAATGATGTGCCTGTAGGTCCTGGTCGTGGCTCAGGCGCGGGGTCATTAGTGGCGTATTCGCTCAATATCACCGACTTAGACCCGCTAGAATATGACCTACTGTTTGAGCGGTTTTTGAACCCTGAGCGGGTATCCATGCCAGACTTTGACGTCGATTTTTGTATCGAAGGGCGTGACCGCGTCATTGATTATGTGGCGCAAAAATACGGACGAGAAGCGGTATCCCAAATCATCACCTTTGGTACGATGGCAGCAAAAGCGGTGGTGCGTGATGTCGCGCGTGTTCAAGGTAAATCGTACGGTCTGGCTGATAAAATCTCCAAACTCATCCCCAAAACCCCCGGTATTTCGCTCGCTGAAGCGGTTGAAGCCGAACCGCAGCTCAAAGATTTGCTTAACAATCCTGACAATATGGATTATGAAGATGCTAATGAGATTTGGGAAATGGCGGTACGGCTCGAAGGGATTACCCGTGGCGTTGGTAAACATGCAGGGGGCGTACTTATCGCGCCCACCAAAATCACCGATTATAGCGCAATCTACTGTGATGAAGAGGGTCATCCCGTCAGTCAGTTTGATAAAGACGATGTGGAAGCAGTTGGCTTGGTAAAATTTGACTTTTTGGGTCTGCGCAATTTAACGGTAATTAATGCGGCAGTAAAAAACATCAACGCACGCCGCGCTAAAGAGCAACAACCACCGCTTGATCTTGAGACTTTACCCTTAGACGATAAGCCCACCTACACGCTGCTACAAGATGCCCATACCACCGCTGTGTTCCAGCTTGAAAGTACCGGCATGAAAAAATATTTGGCCAAGCTTAAACCGACCAATATTGAAGACGTCATCGCCATGTGTGCGCTGTACCGCCCAGGTCCACTAGATGCTGGGATGGTCGATATGTACATTGACCGTAAACACGGCCGCGAAGAAGTCATCTATGACCATGACCGACTTGAGCCGATACTGGAAAATACCTATGGGGTGATTGTCTATCAAGAACAGGTAATGCAAATCTCGCAAGCGATGGCAGGCTATAGTCTAGGCGGTGCCGATATGCTACGCCGCGCGATGGGTAAGAAAAAACCCGAAGAAATGGCAAAGCAGCGCAGTATTTTTGTGGAAGGGGCGATTGATCAAGGCATCGATGATAAACTTGCAGGTGGCGTGTTTGATTTGATGGAAAAATTTGCCGGCTACGGGTTTAACAAATCACACTCAGCGGCATACGGCGTGTTAGCCTATCAAACCGCCTATTTAAAACACTACTACCCTGCCGAATTTATGGCGGCGGTCATCACCTCGGATATGAATAATACCGATGGCGTGGTGTTTTTTATCAATGATTGCCGCGAAAATTTTGGTTTAAAAGTAGAAAATCCCAGTGTTAACCACTCCAATTGGGAATTTGTGCCGATTAACCCGACGACCATTGTGTATGGGTTAGGCGGTATAAAAGGTGTCGGTGAAGGTGCCGTAGAGTCTATCGTGGAAGCGCGAAACGCGGGCGGTGAGTTTACCGATTTGTATGATTTTTGCCGCCGTGTTGACACGCGAAAAGTCAATAAACGCACCCTTGAAGCATTGGTTAAAGCAGGCTGTTTTGATAGTTTTGCGCCAAAATTACGACCTGATTTGCCTGCGGATGAAGCTTATCACATCCGTGGCGCGTTACTTGCCGAATTGCCAAAAGCGGTACAAGCAGCCGAGCAACAGCGTAGCAATGACAGCCTAGGGATGATTGATTTATTTAGCGATATACAAGAAGTCACTGCGCCGCCCCCATTGCCCCGTGAGCCTGTCTGGACAGATGCTGAACGCTTAAAAGGCGAAAAAGATACGCTAGGACTTTATCTCACTGGTCACCCGATTGATAGTTATCGCGATGAGTTAAAACGCTATACACCAAAGACATTGGGCGATTTAAGCGAAACCAGCTATGGCGAAACCGTATTTTTTGCAGGCTTGATACTCGATGTCGCAAACTTTGGTAATCGCTCAGTGATTACGCTCGATGACGGTACAGGTCGTATCGAAGTGAGTTGTTATGCCGAGCGCTTTGCGCGCGTGAAAGACAAGCTTAAAGTGGAAACCGTGGTAATTATCGACGGTTCTATTCGTGAACGCGATGGCACGTTTTATGCCAGCCTACAAGAGGTAATGACCTTAACCGATGCGCGCAAACGCTGGCTAAAAAAAATCAGCATCAAAATTGCAGGTCATGATATGGCATTGTTTGAACAGATACAGCAATTGTTAGCGACCGCCAATAACTCAACAATTCATTACTTATCACATCAGTTGCATCACCCTGCCGACAATGCCCAATTTGTGGACAATCAGCCCACCAATGCATCGGCTCAATTAGGGGTACCGATTAATCTATGTGTGTATAACGACTATGCGATTGCCCATCTTAATATGCCAACACATTGGCAAATTGTGCCGACAGAAGAGAATTTTGGCAAACTCAAAAGCTTGGTCAATGAGGAAGATTTGCATTTACATTTTAGTTAGCGTCTGATTTTGGTGAATTTGGTCGATAAACCCATCATGCGATAAACGTTTGTATCCTTTAAACTGACTTTCATCAAAGTTTTGATAAAATTCAATGAGATATGGGCTAAAATAAGCCAATCAAATCTAACCAATGATGTTTTATTCAATGCCCCATCAACAGGAAACTCATATGACTCAGCCATCCCATATCAGCCTACCCCAGTTTGAAGAATTAAGAGCGTTACTTGACGAAGATTTTGTCGATTTGATGCATACTTATATGCAAGATAGTTTACAACGTTTATCGGAAATGGAAACAGCTTATGCCAACTTAGACAACCGTTTGGGTTATAATGCAGCGCACGGCTTAAAAGGCGCTAGCTCTAACCTTGGCGCTACCGAGTTGACCGAACTTTGTTATAAACTGCAAGAAATCTGCCGCACGGGTCATATCCACCAACATGAACAATTGATTGAAGAAATCAAAGCGGAATGCCATGCAGTGAATGACCAAATACAATCGCTTATTGCGTAACGACTGGCTAAAATTTGACAACCCATGGTAACGACTGACTCTCACGCTTCTCAGCAACCCTTCTCAATCCTTGCGGCATTTTTAGCCGGTATTCGCATTGTGATGGTAAATACCACCTTGCCTGCCAATATCGGCTCTGCCGCCCGCGCCATGCACACCATGGGTCTAACGCAGCTCACGGTGGTAGCGCCCAAACTACCGATTGACGAAGATGCCTATGCCCATGCCGCAGGTGCCAAAGCCATTTTAGATACTGTGACTATTTGCGACACCCTTGAGCAAGCCTTGCAAGATTGCCACTGGGTGATTGCTACCAGTAGTCGCCAACGCCATATTCCAAGACCCGTGCTATCGCCCCGACAAGCGGCTGAATTGATGGTCACTAATTTTCAAAACCTTGGCGATTTAATGACAGATGCTGCGCATCGCAATTGGCAACTTGCCATTGTGTTTGGTCGTGAAGATCGCGGTTTAACAAATGAAGAGCTGCAACTGGCCGACTACCATATTCAAATTCCTGCCAATCCGCAGTATGGGGTGTTAAATGTGGCGGCTGCGGTTCAAGTGATTGCCAGCGTTTTTTACGAAACTGCCGAATTAGCATTGACGGCAAAAACAGCGGCTGAAAAATCCATTGATTTGACTTTTCGCCAGCAGTGGGATGAGCCGCCTATCTCAAATGAGCAGCGTTTACAGCTAGAAAATAGGCTGTTGGCATTGCTGGAGAATTTAGATATCTACAACCCTGCCCAATCTAAAGTGATGCCTCAGCGTATTAATCGACTTCTTAGTAGGTTACAGCTTGATATCAAAGAATATCAGTTACTGCAAGCCACCATCGCAAAATTACTTAAATCCTAAGCTTGTTTAAAATTTTCAAGCAATTGATGAGTTCGTGATATCATAATCACTTAAAATTTTTATAAAATCGGTAGTCAGTATGTTGTCCGTCATCCAAAATTTATCCAAAAAAACCCAGACCATCAAAGCAGAATTACAAGAAGACATCCAAGCAGTGTTTGACCGTGACCCTGCAGCACGTAACACGCTTGAAGTGCTGTTGACTTATCCTGGCGTGCATGCGCTATTGATTCACCGCGTCGCCCACAGTATGTGGCAACACAATAACAAAGGCTTGGCACGGTTTGTATCCTTTGGCAATCGATTTCTGACCGGGATTGAAATTCACCCTGCAGCAAAAATTGGGCGTCGATTCTTTATTGACCATGGTATGGGTGTGGTCATTGGTGAAACCGCCGAAATCGGTGATGATGTTACCTTGTATCATGGCGTCACGCTCGGTGGGGTATCATTAAATGAGGGCAAACGTCATCCCACGCTGGAAGATGGCGTGGTTGTCGGTGCAGGCGCCAAAGTATTAGGCGGCTTTACCGTGGGTAAATATGCCAAAATCGGCTCCAATGCTGTCGTTGTCAAAGAAGTGCCTGCAGGCGCGACCATGGTAGGCGGTGCCGCGCGTTTGATTCATGATAAAGCCAAAGCAGAGCAAATGGGGCTTGATAGCTTGGCAAATAATGGGGTAACCCCAGCTGACGACTATATCGAAAAAACCGTCATCGAAAAAACAACCGATGCTGAGCAGATGAAAGCGATTGAACAAATCTCTATCAATACCTCTGCTACCAGTGAGGATGATTGCAATAAAATTAAGTTAGAGCAAGCGGGCGTTTTTCATCAATATGGGATTGACCCTAACACCCAAGACCCTGTGGCAACAACTTTTATCAAAATGCTCGAGCACATTCGCCAGTCTGAAGCGCGCCTTGATGAATTGCAAAGTGCAATGTGCAAATTGGATCCAAATTTTTGCAAAAAACACTATACCAAACTTGATGTACGCGATTTGGATGCGGTCGATCCGCAATTTTTTATGGAAGATGAATTGTAAAATAAATTTAACCCGATGATAAATATGAGAGGTTATTGGGTGACTGCTTAGGTGATTAGCTTAAAAAGACTGGGGCGTTGGTGTAGGTTTAAGTAAAAATTGGTTGCTTCGTTTGGTGGTTTGCAAATCCGCTAATACCTGATCTTGCCAACTCGTTTCTGCGCCAGTCAGAGCCACATCGGGTTTGACGCCTACGCCATCAATTTTCTCGCCTTTACTTGAGTAATAATGAGCGACCGTTAGCTTTACCGCTTCGTTATCATTGATGGGTATAATGCTTTGGATAGAGCCTTTACCATAGCTGGTTTCGCCATACACCTTGGCACGTTGGTTGTTTTGTAGGGCACTGGCTAATACTTCAGCCGCCGAAGCAGAATAACGATTTTGCAACACGACCAGCGGTAAGTCCGCAAATTGGGCTTTGCCGTGCGTGCGCATCACCTCTTGTATGCCCTGCCGATTTTTAATCTTCACCACCACTTTATCGTTCATAAATAAGCTTGCGATATCATTGGCAGCTGATAACACGCCACCTGGGTTATTGCGCAAATCGAGTACCAGTACGTTAAACGGCTGATTTAATTTGGTGAGAGCCATTAAAAATTGCTGCTGGGTATTGTTTTGAAACACGGGGATTTGCACCACCGCAACACCATTAATGATGTTGGCACTCATGGCTTGTTGTTGTAACAAGGTTCTTTGCACCACCACCAGATGTTTACGACGACCTTTATCCGAGACTAACAAGCGAGCCGTTGTCCCTGCGATGCCTGTTAGTAGCTGATCGACATCTTGCGAGGTTCGGGTGCTGTCTAACTTATTATCATTGATTTGATGCAAATAATTGCCGCGCTGAATACCCGCTTTGGCGGCAGGCGAGTTGGGCAGCACATCATCAAACACCCAGCTATCTACATCGGCATGAAAACTCACACTCACGCCAATGCTGCCTATATCGCCTTCGGTAAATAACCTTAAGTTTTCAAACGCGTTTGCATCCAGATATTCAGAATAAGGATCGAGCGCAGCTAAAGTGCCTGCCATCGCATTGGCAAACAGCGATTCATCATCGACATTGGTCACATAGTTTTGACGGATGATATCAATCATTTTGACAAATTTTTCAACCGTGACAGGTGATACTGCCCCCAGCGCCACTTGCTGGATTTGCCCAGAGGCTGGCGCGATGGGCTGATTGGCGGGATTAGTCACCATAGGCGTGGTTGATGTAATATCCACCTCTCCGCCATCATCAGCCTCATCATCCGTCAAATTGTCGTCATCAGCGCCATCCGGTATACCATTAGGTGCATTCACTACACTACCGGGCACGGCAGTAGGATTAGTACCCGCAATCGCCTGAGTGATTGCAGGTGTTAATGACGTTTTATTGGTTTTTGCAGAAACTGAGGCAGCAGAAGTAACAGGTGGTTTGACAGGCACTTTGACAGTCGGTCGGCTAGCCGCATAACCCAATGAACCTATCCCCCACAATGCCAGCACGATAACGTGTCTTTTGAAAGTAGGGTTAGAGAGTGGTTTGAAACGCTGCGTTACCATACGATATTTGCACCCATTAACTGTTAGTTTGCTACGATTAAGCTTTCACCTGTCATTTCGGCAGGTTTGGCAAGGTGCATTAAGTCCAATAGTGTTGGCGCCACATCCGATAGCTTACCACCCGTGCGAATGTGCACGGTATCAGGCGCTTGCTCATTGACATAAATAAATGGCACTAGCTCTGTGGTGTGCTGGGTGTGTACCTGCCCGCTATCATAATCCTGCATTTGCTCAACATTGCCATGGTCAGCGGTAATCAGTAAATGCCCCTGATTGGCAATCACACAATCGGCAATGGTTTTCACACAGTTATCCAACGTTTCGACGGCTTTGACAGCGGCATCGAACACACCTGTGTGCCCTACCATATCGCCATTGGCATAATTCACAATCAGTACATCATACGCACCTGAATTAATAGCATGGGCCAATTTTTCAGTGACTTCTGGCGCACTCATTTCAGGTTGTAAATCATAAGTAGCAACTGAAGGCGAGTTGACCAAAATACGCTGCTCCCCTTCAAACTCTGCTTCGCGCCCACCACTAAAAAAGAAAGTCACGTGCGCGTATTTTTCGGTTTCAGCAATACGCAGTTGGGTTTTGCCTTGTGATTGCAAATACTCGCCCAATGTGTTGGTTAGCGATGTCGGTTCAAATGCGATACTGGTCACGCCATTATTTTGTAATTCATCGGAATATTTGGTCAGCATCACAAATTTTGACAGCGTTGGCAGCTTTTCACGCGTAAAGCCATCAAAATTAGCTGACACCAGTGCTTGGCTGATTTCGCGGGCGCGGTCGGCACGAAAATTCATAAAAATCACACTGTCATTGTCTTGGATAGTACCAAAGTCAGCGTTTTGATTAGCATAACGCACCCAAGTTGGTTTAACGAACTCGTCACTTTCACCTGCGCCATACGCTGCACTAATCGCTTCAGCACCTGATTGTACTACCCGTTCTGCTTTGGCTTGGGTCAGCAAATCATACGCTTGCTGTACCCGATCCCAACGTTTATCCCGATCCATCGCAAAGTAGCGACCAATGAGACTGACCAAATAAGCCGTGCCCTCATATTGCTCGTTAAGCGAGGCAAGCGCTTGTTCTAATTGTGCGACATAATTGTCCGCACTCTTAGGCGGCGTGTCACGACCGTCCAAAAATGTATGGATAAAGACCTGCTTCGCACCCTGCTGCAATGCCAGCTCCACCATCGCGACAATATGATCTTGATGCGAATGAACTCCCCCATCCGATAACAATCCCATGATATGCACATTGGAGTTTCGGTCATTGGCAAGCTTTACTGCTTGGGTTAGTGCAGGGTTGCTAAAAAATTGCTGTTCGCGGATTTCTTTGTGAATACGGGTAGAGTCTTGATACAAAATACGACCTGCACCCAAATTCATATGCCCAACTTCAGAGTTGCCAAACTGCCCTGCGGGTAAACCCACGTCTTCACCTGACCCTGAAATCAACCCATGGGGGTAATGCTGATACAAATAATCAAGGTTTGGGGTGTACGCCGCGGCAATCGCATTATCACGCTGATCTTCGCGATATCCAAAACCATCTAAAATCATCAACACATGGGGGACTTTTTTAACCGTCGATTGATGGGTAACCGAGTTAGACGCTTGATTCATTGTTGCCTCTAGAAAAGCTAAAATAAGGAAAATACAAAATTAGTATTAAAAAATTTTGAAAATTATAGCATAGCTCGCTCAATCTCTTTAACCCAGATTTTGCGTCATTCTGTTAACTGCAAAGCCTGTTAACTGCTAAGCCTGTTAACTGTTAACTGCTAAGCAATATGATGAGAACAAAGAACCTTGTGATTTGTGTTGACGATTTGAATGGTATTTTGACTGTCAAGTTTGATTAATTTAATCAATCATTGAATTAATGAGCGAGCTTTTGCATCATTTTAGGTAATCTGCTACAATACATGCATCTGGGGTATTCGCCAGTTTATGGTTTTACCTGAGCTGATAATTTATATAAGGGTATGCGTTCTTTTCACTTGTTGTGCAAGCCTGCATCCAGCTACGCTGCGATGATTCAGGAAGCCTTAAGAGTGGTTGCCATACCCACCCTGAACGTTACAGTTCATGGGTTCACATAGACAGCGGTACTCTGGACCAAAATTCAATAAAAAAACCATCTAACCCAATTTGGCTAGATGGTTTTTTTGCTCAGCCATTGACTAACTTAAAAAAATCAATTTTGCCAATAAAATCACCGTTAACACCCAAACCGCAGGGCTAACTTCTTTATAACGTCCACTCACCAATTTAGCAATGGTATAGGTGATAAAACCTAACGCAATCCCATCCGCAATTGAGAAGGTCAGCGGCGTCAACAGCAGCACTACCGCGACAGGTGACGCTTCTGTCAAGTCATCCCAATCAATCTCACGCAAGGTAAATAACATCAATACCGCGACATAAAAAATCGCCCCTGCCGTTGCATACGCAGGAATCATCCCAGCCAATGGGGCAAAAAATAACGCCAATAAAAACAACACGCCCACCACAATGGCGGTCAAACCCGTGCGTCCACCTGCTGCCACGCCGGCTGTGCTTTCTACATAACTCGTTACCGATGAAGTCCCTAGCAATGAGCCTGCCACAGCCGCCGTTGAGTCAGCAAACAAGGCTTTACCTAGATTCGGGATTTGACCATCGCTAGACATTAATCCCGCTTTTTTGGTCACGCCAATTAATGTGCCTGATGTATCAAATAACACCACAAATAAAAAGGCAAAAATCACGCTAACCATACTCACATCAAGCGCACCTGCAATATCTAACTGCATAAACGTCGGTGCAATCGATGGCGGCATTGACACAATCCCTGAGTAATGGGTTTCCCCTGCCAACAAGCTAATCACCGTCACAATTAAAATTGACAACATCACTGCCGCAGGGACTTTACGCTGCACAAATACGACAATCAGAAAAAAACTTAAAATCGCCATCGCAGGACCAAAATCAGTGAGTTTGCCCATCGTCACAAACGTGGCGGGACTCGCCACAATGATGCCTGAGCTTTTAAGCGCAATAAACGCTAAAAATGCCCCAATCCCTGCCACGATACCTTGTTTAAGGGTATAGGGAATCGCGTTGATAATCCATTCACGCAGTTTAAAGGCACTAATCAGCACAAAGAGCAAGCCTGAAATAAATACCGCCCCCAACGCCACTTGCCAGCTTTTACCCATCCCCAAGACCACAGTAAAAGTAAAAAACGCATTCAAACCCATGCCAGGTGCCAATGCCACGGGCAAACGCGCAATCAATCCCATCAAAAAACAGCCCAGCGCTGAGGCTAGACACGTCGCCACAAATACCGCCCCTTTATCCATCCCAGCTTTTGCCAGCATGTCGGGATTGACAAAGATAATATAAGCCATGGTCAAAAAAGTTGTCAGACCTGCCAGAATTTCAGTTTTTATCGTTGTATTGCGGCCATCTATGCCAAAATAGCGCTCGATTACATTCATCTATATTCACCCAATTTATTCATCCAATTTATGCGTCTAGGTTATGTCTAGGTTACATCTAGGTTGCATCTGTATCCGTTGTGTTGACAACGCTTTTGTGCCCGTTTTCTGCCCCATCGTCATTCAACAACGCCCAAGAAAAACCCCTTATTTTACCCTAGAATACGCCAGTAACAAATAACTGATTAAAATAAACATAAAATAACTGAGAATGTTGAAGCCAATTTATTTCTTTGCTGCCTTATTGGGCAAAGGGTAAAAATTGGCGGTTGTAAGTGATGATTTGTGGCGGCGTGTTATTTTGCGTGCCATTTTGCGTATTGACTGGTGCTGGGATGGGTGTCGCTGGCACACCGGAGGCAGGCGCTGCGTCATTGTCAGCTTTGGGTAAAATCTTAGCGATTTGGCTATGCAAAAAAAGCTGCTTGTCGTCACTTTTGACGCTGACAACGACATGAAAATTTTGACTTTGGGTGGCTAACAGCTTGGCGATGCGTGCTTTGTTACCCTCGTCAATCTGGGCAAAACTTGGCACTGCCCACAGTTGAGTCAAGTTTTGCACCGGTAGGTTGTTTTCTCGGGCATTCGCCCAATTGATGATTGCCGTATCGTCGATTTGGTGGGTAGCCGCCACATTTGAAGCTGCGCTAGTGTCTTGCCCAGATTGTGGGGCGTCATTACTGTCCGAACGGTTTGAGCCTTGCGGATGGTTGCCATTGGCTTGGGTAGGTGAATTCACCAGTATGCTTAATAGTTCGGGCTTCACTGTGTTGATATTCATGGGCAGATAATATGGCACTGCGGTCAGATACGGCGCTAATTTTTGCAATGCTTCGCTATCCATACCGCGCACATATTGCAATTCATTGACTGAGATAAAAGGCTGGTTGGCAATACCCACCGCCATTTTTTTGCCCGTACTTTGATAATACGCTGCTTCTGCGCCACCATCGGCACGGGTGTCACTGTCTGGGTCTTGCCAATCGAGCACCGCCATCGCAATGTTAGGCGATAAGCCATTGGCTTGTAACAGCGCCTGAAAAAATGCCAGTGCGGTGTCATCCACTTTGCCATCGTGATACAGGTTGTTTATATTAAAACGGCTGGCATCATCGTCAATTTTAATGCTGACTTTGGCTTGATTCAGGGTTTGCTCTGCCAGCGGTTTTGCCCAAGCCTCTGTTAAACTATCGACTTGGTTGACTTGGCTGTCTTGCGCGATCAAATTGGTCGCCATAGCTTCACCTGCCAAGGCATATTCTTTAAGCTGCCCTTGACCTTTGGTCAGCTCAAATTCTCGAATCATCACTTTTTGATTGGCAAGCATACTGCCTGCCACGATGGTAATCGCCACCACCAACAACAAAATAGTCAGTAGCGCCATCCCTTGTTGCCCATGTCGATATGGGTGGTTTACTATGGCAACATTTACAAAAATTTTAGACGGAGAGCGGTTTGTTGGCATGGTGTATTTGCTAAAATTTGATTGCATTATGGGTTCGATGTGTTTGGCGGGGTACTGGGTAACGCAAATCGCCAAGTAATCGGCTCGCCTTGGTAACTAAAATTAAGCTCGATACCGCGTGGTAACTGCTGATAAGGCGTCAAATCTATACTGTTTTGCAAATTACCATTTTGATCTGTTGCGTTATCAGTCGGGTTGGGAATCGGATTGGTTGAAGCATTGGCGGTTTGGTTGGTCTTTTTTTGCGCTTGTATTTGCTGTACCTTTTGCAGCGTGGCTTCATCTGGAAACACACTCACCGCGTCAGGCGTCAATGCTCGCCAGCTGGCATCCTTGATACCTGTCAATAACACACTGGTTGCAGGGTTTTCGTTGTCGTTGTCTAACTGGTAAAAACGCCGTTTTGTCAGCGTTTCCCCTGCCACCGAATATTGTATTTTTGCTAGCATAGCTGACGTCTGATAACGCGGATCGGGCGCGGCAAAACGGATAAAACTCATTTGTGACGCATTTAATACAAAGGTTGGCGTCATAGCGGCACTATTGGCGGATGCCGTATCGTTGGCAGTCGCTGATAGGATTGGTACCGCCACATAATTGCTGGTTTGTGCCAAATCTTGTGACAGCTGTAAATAAGCATAATCGAGTTGTGATAATGATTTTTGATGTTGGTAGCCACGCTCGCGACTTTTTGTCAGACTATCCATGATCTGCCATCCCGCCAATGCCAGCATCGCAAAAATCATCAACGCAATCATCAGTTCGATTAAGGTAAAGCCTTGCTGGGATGTTTTATGCTTTGCGGTTGCAGCAGAGCAATGAATAGAAAAACGGCTCACGGCGTTGTCCCCATATCCTTTACCAGCACCGCATCGATATCCACCACGTCTTTTTTTGCGCTGCCATCGACAATAGGTGCCACGCGAATATGAATGGGTTGGACAAAGCCTTGACTGATTTGTATGGTTTGCGGTGAGATAACCACCTGCCATTGACGGCCTTGCGAGGTGATTTGCCGAGTATCGGATGCGGTGAGCCAAGTTTTTTGTACTCGTAATTCTGCTAGCGTGTTTTGCGCCACATAATAGCCAAAGGTTCGCGTTTTCATGTTATCCACGGATTGCACATAACTGCGACTGGCTTGGCTGGCCGATATCGCAACCACCGCCAAAATCGCTAACGCCACCATGACTTCAAGTAACGTAAATCCTTGCTGATGTTGCCTGATAGCCAGTCTATTTGAGGTAGCCAGTCTATTTGAGGTAGTCAGGGTCATTTTGCCACCTCGATTGCCCCAGCTTGGTTGACGATGATGGGATTGCCAACCGCAAAGGTTTGTTTGTCGGCATTGGTTTTTTGGATACTGATTTGCACCGGTGTCGCCTCGCCTGTCCCAAACCACACCACAGGCGGTGCCTCGCTGCCGCTTAACCAGCTGGCGGTGGGTTGGTTATTCTGGGCGGCTGTATTAAATGGGTTATCCAGTGGGCGGATTTTGACGTCAAGGTTGTCTGGCACATCCAGCGGTGGGATTTGTTTTTCTATCACCCATTGTGGTGGCGCAGGTTGTGAGGTTATGGCGGCATTGGCATTGCGAACAGCACTTTGAGAATGGGTAAAGGCGTTTTCTAATTTAACCACCACCAACTGATTGGGCGCGTCATTTTGCGGCAGTTTGATTGCCAACCCATAAGGCTGCATGCGTTCAGTTGATAACAAGCGTACATAATCAAGGTTACTGGTCAGACGCTCATAAAACGCCGTGTTTCTACGATTTTCACTACCCCCTACCGATAGGCTCATCATCCCAGCAAAAATAGATAAAATGACGATAACCACCATGATTTCGATTAAGGTAAAACCTTGTTGCCCACCCATCGCACTGGGTGCGGGAGTGAAAGTTTTACAAGACCGACCAAACAGCAATAGCATCGTCATGCACTCAGACAAAACAAGGATAGTTTATAAAGCTTAACCGTGGGTGATGATAATTAACTAGTATTCTTTGACATTTACTATTTGACATTTACTATTTGACATTTATTATTTGACATTGCGCGGCGTCAGGCTTGACTCAGTCTGTGAATTTGCTGTATCAGTAGCAGCGTTTGATTGACTCGCTCCAGTAGGCGCGTCGACTGATTGTAGCGCAGCAGGGTATTGCTTGGGAATGTCTAAAATATGCTGAACCAGCGCAAAACGTAAAGTATCGCGGCGACCGAGATAGCGCTGATAAAAACTAGAATTTAGCAGTCCTGCACCGCCTTGACCCATCGCCCAAATGGTTGATAGATAGTCTCGGGTACTCATGGTACTGTGTAATGATTGCAGGTATTCTGCCGTGGTATTGATTAGTCGCTTCATGCGTTCACGGCGAATTTCATACAGCTGCGAAAAAAGCTTATTAAGCCCTACAGCAGAATTGGCTAAGCGCTCTTCGATTTGGTTGAGTAATATGGCTTTTTGCGGATTGATCAGTTGAAACAGCGTAAGACGCGCAACAGCTGCGGCAGGACAATCGCCGACTTCACTCAGCGCAAGTAGTTGTTGCTCATGACGGATAATGATGCGTAAAAACAATTCATCTTTGCTGGTAAAATGCTTGTATAGCGTACCTTTGGCTAAGTCTAGCTGCTCAGCTAAACTATCTAGCGTGATATCGCCTTCCCCAGACTCTAATAGCAACTGCTCGGCAACTGCTAATATCACTTCTTCACGATTTTTGAATTGTTGTTGACGACTCATTGATTACTCCATCAGTCTGTTCTAGTAGCCCCTATTGTTGACGAGACCCGTTACATCAACCCATCTACGCACAACTGTTAAATGATAAAAAAATGCTCGCTTAGTAACTTTGCATAGTAACCCAGCTTAATAACCTCGCTTAGTAACATAGGAGCAAGGTTGTTACGTATGATACATGACTGATGAGTCATTGCCAAATGTTTTATCACATAAATTTTATTACCTACTTAACAAAGTATAAAGATTTCGTTAACTATTTTTAAGTATATTGATGTAATAATGTGTCAAAATTTTGATGGGTTAAGTGCGCGAACTCATCCACTGGCATGTCATAATGCTTGGCGAGAAAATCCGCCACATAGGGTACAAAAGCAGGCTCGTTAGATTTACCGCGTTTGGGTACTGGCGCAAGATAAGGGCTGTCCGTTTCAATCAAAACGCGATCTTTAGGCAGTTTTTTCGCCACTGCTTGTAATTCAGTGGCGTTTTTAAAGGTCACAATCCCTGATAAAGAAATATAAAAACCCAAGTCCAATGCTTTTTTAGCGGTCGCATAATCTTCCGTAAAGCAATGAATAATGCCATGCTCGGCTTTTTCTGCTCTTAATAAATCCAATGTATCGTGTTTCGCCTCACGGGTATGGACGATAATGGGTTTTTTCAGGTGCTGGCTGGCATGGATATGGCGGGCAAAGCTGGCTTTTTGCTCGCCGCTATTTTCTGTTGACCAATAGTAATCTAGCCCGGTCTCGCCAATCGCCCAAACATGCGGCTGATTTGCCATTTCAACGAGTGTTTCAACTGTGGCACTTTTTAGCATGGCGATGTCTTCGCAGGGATGCACGCCTACACTCATCCCCAAGGTTAGCCCGTCAATTTTCGTATTGATAATCTCATAAATAGCATCGTATTCATCGAGCTCACACATAATCGCCATAATCCGCTGCACATTGGCATCCTTGGCGGCTTGTAAGGCTTGACGGATATCACCTTGATATTTTTCTAAGTCCAAACGGTTTAGATGCGCATGGGTATCGGTAAACATATCACTCTCTTTTTTTAATTGATTGACGCTTAAATAAGGCTGCGGCGCATAAATTCAATCAAATGCACCGTCAAAGCGTTAGTCATCGGGTAAAAATTCTTGCAGCACTTGGTTTAAAAATAAAAACCCTTGCGCTGTGCAGTGGATATAGTCACCGCTTAACTCAACCAAACCCCGATTGTGTAGTTTTATCAATTGTGGCTCAATGACTGACCATGCCTGTCCTGTTCTCTGTGTCCAAAACTGTTTGGGTACGCCATTTTTTAGCCGCAGCCCATTCATCATAAATTCAAACGGTAAATCAGACGGCTCGATGGCTTGCCAACCTATCGCCGACTGATTTACCCTATAATCTTTTGGTAAGCGGGATTTGCTAAACCGGTAAATGCCATCAGACCGCGTGACTTTACCATGCGCGCCTGCCCCAATCGCCAAATAATCGCCAAACTGCCAATAATTGAGATTATGCTGACTGGGCTGAAAATCAGCCTGCCTTGACCATGCCGACACTTCGTATTGCACAAACCCATTGTCTTGCAACAGCTGAGCGCCTTGCTCAAAAATATCCACCAATATCTCGTCATCGGGCAAAATCGGCGTATTGCGATAAAACACGGTATTGGGCTCAATGGTAAGCTGATACCACGAAATATGCGAAACACCCAAATCAATCGCTTGCTGCAAATCGCTCAGCGCGTCTGTTAGCGTTTGGTTGGGCAAGCCATGCATCAAGTCGACATTTAACTTTTTAAACCCTGCTTGTTGGGCATTGGCAATAGCTAAAAGCGCTTGTTGCGGGTTATGAATCCGCCCCAAGGCGGCAAGTTTTTGGGTTTGAAAACTTTGTACGCCAAGCGACAACCGATTGATACCCACCGCTAAATACTCATGAAATGGCGCATGCTCCACGGTGGCAGGATTGGCTTCCATGGTGATTTCACAATCGTCAGTCAGTGTTAACTGGGCATTGATGCCCGCAAAAAGCTGCTGATATTGCGCAATCGGCAGTAGCGATGGCGTGCCGCCCCCAATAAAAACGGTGGCAATCTTGCGTCCTTGTACAAAGCTTAGCTGAGTTTTTAAATCGTCTAATAAGGCATCGACATAGCCTACAAAATCAATCGGTGTACGGCTTTCATGTGAATTAAAATCACAATACGGGCATTTTTTAACACACCAAGGAATATGGATATAAAGCGATAAAGGGATAAGGTTTGGATTTAGCATTAATCAGTAACTAATTCATTTGATTGATAATTTAACACACTATAGCCAATAATTTTTTGCTGACAATCACTAGTATTTGGCTATACTTTAAAAAATAACAATGGTAGCATAGCCCCAAACTTTTATTTTGATTTTATTTAATAATTTATCGCTATTTGTTTCGCTATTTTATTTATTCTCGAGGATTGTCATCATGTCATATACCCAAGTGCCTAATAAAAAAGCGCCTTATAAAAAAGCGCCATGTAAAAAGGTGCCTGATAAAAAAGCCTCTTATAAAATAGGCATGCTAACTGCGTTCACCATCGCCCTATCTGCGTGTGGCGGCTCAGGTAGTGAGACGGTCGACAATGCCCTAAACGATGCCAACGATAGTTATAAAAACATCGCAACGGATGTCCGCGCTGCCTACAAAAAAGTCGAGGATAAATTAACCAATAAAGAAAAAAGCATGGCTGAGATTTTACAAAGTATCTTTTTGCCCGAAGACAGCTTAGATAATTTTTTGGACAAAATCACCCCAGAAGGCGGTAAAGGGGGGGTGTACGTTGGCTATTTTGTAGAAGACAACGACAACGAGCCCAATGATAGCGACCTGGGTGTGGTGTATTTTGATATTGGCAATGAGTACGCCGCCTCGGTGTATGGTCAAATGAGCTATCAACAAAAAACTTGCCAAGACCCAAACACCTTAACCACAGAAAAAATCTCTATTAAGACTGACGAAGCGATGGGTGGTGTGCTGTCTGGCACACTCGACCCAGCGGCGAAATTTGATAATACGGTCCTTAAATTTTTACAGTTTGATGAATTAAAAACCTCTGTGGCGGGCATGCCATTTAATGGCGATTATGATAGCCATCGCGATTATTGGGATGGTCAATATAGTTATCAGGTGGGTGTCGATTTTGGCAAACAATTATCTGACAATAAAGACGGCTGTAATGTCAACTATACCTTAGGCGGCGATGGCGATTTTAAAGTATTGCCACTCACCGCCACTATCGGCAATTTAGGCGTTAACCTCACGGGGACAGGTAGTACCCTAAACCTCAATTGGACTGCGCCTGCCAACACCGCTCGCACGCTTGTCACCCAAATCAACTTGGATAAAGCCACTGACCGCGGTATGGGTTTTGTACGCACCAACCAATTAACCTACGGCACTAGTTTTACACCGTTTGTGGATGCCACCAAAGCCAATTATGCGTTTGTGGTCCAAACCTTTGATGCGACCAATAAACTGACAGGCTATCAAGCCATGATTAAAGCACTTTAAAAGCTACTGTTGAAAAAAGCCTTTATCAAATTTTGCCACAATTTGATAAAGGCTTTTTTATGTTGACGCTATCACAATCAAACGCTAACTTTTTTTGACCTGTTAATTTGCTGACCTGTTAAACAATAAATTAAACAATAAAAAATCATGCCGCAAAATCTGTTAAACTGCCGCCTTTATTGAATTTTCTACGCATATTTGGTCATTACATGCTGTCAGCTATTGCTCGTCAAGACTTAAAACAATTATTTGTCTTGACCTTACCTATTTTAATCACCCAGATTTGCCAATCAGGGCTTGCTTTGGTTGATACTTTACTCGCTGGACAAGTCTCTGCGCTAGATTTATCAGGCGTGGCAATCGGCGCGGGTATTTGGATGCCCACGTTTTTGCTGGCGGTTGGTATTTTGCTTGCCACCACGCCATTGATTGGGGAAGCGATTGGTCAGCAGCAACTACAAAAAGTGCCATTTATAACCCAACAATCGCTTTGGCTGGCGCTTATCATCGGTATTATAGGGTTTGTGGCGGTCAATCAGCTGCATTATTTGTTTGATTGGATGAAGGTACCGAAGGATATTCAGCACATCGCCCAAAAATTCTTGTTTGGTATCTCTTTTGGGTTTCCTGCCGTCTGTCTATACACCTCGCTGCGCTGCTACACCGAAAGCTTAAAACATCCCACCGTGGTCATGGTGATTAGCCTCATTGGTTTGATTTTAAATGTGCCGCTCAGCTATGCGTTTATTCATGGCGTCACCCTCGGTGAAACTGTGCTGATTCCTGCCATGGGCGGCGCAGGCTGTGGTTTTGCCTCTGGCATTGCGTTATGGATAAATTTATTGATGTTGGTAAGCTATTTGACTTTGAGCCCCCTGTCAGATTTTGCCAATCAACGGTTTTTTGCCAATTTTGCCGGTATGGATTTTGCTCAGTTGCGTCAGCAATTATCGATTGGTATTCCCATTGGCATGTCGATTTTTTTTGAAGTGAGCGCGTTTAGTCTAGCTTCCATTATCATCAGCCCACTGGGTGAAATCGCGGTGGCAAGCCACCAAGTAGCGTTGACGATTTCATCGCAGCTATTTATGTTCCCGTTTTCAGTGGCGATGGCGCTCACCATCATGGTGTCAAATCGCTATGGCGCCAAAGATTACCGAGAGCTTAAACGTATCAAGCTCATCGGCATTGCCGTAGCCACATCATTTGCGGTGATTAGCATGCTGTTAACTGCCATTTTTCGGCAAACCCTACCAACTTTCTTTAGTGAAAACCCGCAAGTGATTCAGCAAGCCGCGCTGTTGTTATGGTTTGCCACTGTGTATCAGTTGTTTGATGCCTGGCAGGTCAATTTTGCGGGGATTTTGCGCGGTATGCAAGATACCACAGTGCCGATGTTTATCACCTTGTTTTGCTATTGGGTGGTGGCGATTCCGCTGGGTACCTATTTGGTACGCCATACCGATATGGGGGCTAAAGGATTTTGGATTGCGCTGGTTGCGGCGCTGGGATTGGCGTCACTGCTGTTAGGAACGCGTTTATTACGTCAGCAAAAACGCTTAAAAATCGCTTGGCAATAAAATAACCTAGAAAGAAAATAACCTAAAAATAAAATGGCTTGGCAATAAAAACGACTTAAAAAGAAGAAAGATTGGCAAGGATTAAAAAAGTTGCTTAGGCTATTTATTGTGGGTTATTCTTTATGAGTCATGGATTGATGACCATGTTTAGGGTATTCAACCGATGATTTTATAGCCGTTTTAAAGTAAAAACAAAGTAAAAACAAAGTAAAAACAAAGTAAAAACAAAGTAAAAAAGGGCGAACTAAAGCCCTTTTTTATCGTTCATGAAAGTTTGTTAATTAAAGTTCTCGCCAGTAAATATACCATCAAATAGCACACTGGTTAAATAACGCTCACCACTGTCTGGCAAAATAACCACAATGGTTTTGCCTTGCATCTCAGGGCGGCTTGCTAGTTGGTACGTCGCCTGCAGCGCTGCACCACAGGAGATACCACATAAAATACCTTCTTGGGTCATCGCCCGTCTTGCCCATGCAATCGCATCATCGCCAGTTACCGTGATGACTTCATCAAGTAAATCAAGCGCAAGATTTTTTGGGATAAAGTTGGCGCCAATCCCTTGGATTTTATGCGGACCTGGGGTGATGGGTTTACCTTCACGCGTCTGGGTAATAATCGGTGATTCTGCAGGCTCAACCGCGACGGTATAAAGCGGCTGGTTTTTGATTTGTTTAAAATAACGGGCGATACCCGAAATCGTCCCGCCTGTACCCACGCCTGCCACTAGCGCATCGACCTTGCCCGCGGTGGCATTAAAAATCTCAGGTGCGGTGGTTTTGACATGGGTGTCTGGGTTGGCAGAGTTATCAAATTGTTGTGGCAAAAAGTATTCGCCAGGATGGTTGTCATGGATTTCTTGCGCAGCTTCCACCGCCCCTTTCATACCTAGCGAAGGCTCAGTGAGCACCAAGTGTGCGCCCAAGGCAGCCAGCACTTTACGGCGCTCCATACTCATCGAGGCTGGCATGGTCAGCGTGATTTTATACCCTTTGGCTGCTGCCACAAACGCCAGCGCAATCCCCGTGTTACCGCTGGTCGGCTCGATGATTTGCATACCTGGCTTTAATAACCCTGCTTGCTCGGCGGCTTGCACCATGCCCGCACCGATTCGGCATTTGACCGAAAAAGCTGGGTTACGGCTTTCGATTTTGGCAAGCACAGTCACTCCCTGTGGCATGATATGATTAAGACGCACCAGCGGCGTGTTACCAATAGCATCGGCATTGTTGGCATATACCGCTGTGCCAAGGTTGGCGGGTGCGGTGTAGTGATCATCAGGTTGTTGTAGCATAATCATTCCCTTTTTTTGTGCTGTATTTTTTTAGTGGTCGTTCAAGTAATTTTTTAACTATTAGCTTTAGAATTTTACGTCAGCGATTGCGCGGTGTCTAACGCCATTTGGTTAATTTAATATACCAAATTTGTCTAAGCCCTACTCAGCAATATCGCATTATCATTTGCCAAAACTGCCAAAATTAGCGACAATGACCTACCTTTTTTTGGATTGTAGGAAAAAATTATGTCATTACAACAGATTATTGAAGATGCGTTTGAAAACCGTGCCAACTTCAACCCCAATGACGCCACCGACGATGTGCGTGCCGCCGTCAATGATGTGCTCGCTCAGCTCGATGCAGGTACCTTGCGCGTAGCAGAGAAAAAAGACGGTGAATGGATCGTCAACCAATGGGTCAAAAAAGCGGTATTATTATCTTTTCGTCTGAACGAAAACCGCATCATGAATGGCGGTCGTGACCTGCAGTTCTTTGATAAAGTCGAAACCAAATTTTCAGACTGGGGCGATGAACAATTTGCCAAAGCGGGCGTGCGCGTGGTGCCACCTGCCGTCGCGCGTAAAGGCTCATACATTGCCAAAGGCGCTATCTTAATGCCATCTTACGTCAATATCGGCGCCTATGTTGATGAAGGCACGATGGTCGATACTTGGGCGACGGTAGGTTCATGCGCCCAAATCGGTAAAAACGTGCATCTATCAGGCGGTGTCGGCATTGGCGGCGTCCTTGAGCCGCTACAAGCCAACCCAACCATCATTGAAGACAACTGCTTTATCGGTGCGCGCTCAGAAATCGTTGAAGGTGTGATTGTTGAGGAAGGCTCGGTGATTTCGATGGGCGTGTATATCGGTCAATCAACCAAAATCCTAGATCGCGAAACAGGCGAAATCAGTTACGGCCGTATTCCTGCAGGGTCAGTGGTCGTGTCAGGCAGTTTGCCAAGTAAAGACGGCTCACACTCGCTTTACTGTGCGGTAATCGTGAAAAAAGTAGACGCACAAACCCGCTCTAAAACCTCGATTAATGATTTGCTCAGAATGGCCTAGATTTTTAGTCAAGATAACAGTAAATTATTTAAAGCAAATCAGCCATGGTTTGCTTTTTTTATAGCCTTCATCAAATTTTATAGCCTTTATTAAAGGAAACAGTATGTCGTCACAACAAAACACCCCGTATGACAACGGCATTGTGGTACGCAAACAAGTCATGGGTGACGCGCATGTCGAGCGCGCCATGTCACAAGTCACCGAATTTACTGCCCCACTGCAAGATTGGATCAATGAACACGCGTGGGGCTCGACGTGGCAACGCGACGGCACTGATGGCAAAGGGATAGACCGCAAAACCCGCTCACTGGTGACCATTGCATTTTTGATCGCGCAAAAATCCCCAACAGAACTAAAAGGTCATATTCGCGGGGCGATTAATAACGGTGCAAGCGTGGCAGAAATTCAAGAAGTGCTACTACATAGCCTACCTTACTGCGGGGCGCCAGCGGCGCAAGAAGCCTATCGTGCTGCAGTGGACGTGTTAACCGAAATGAAATTGCTTTAACCGCTGAACACAAAGATTTATTGGCATAAATTTGATAAAATAAACGCTAATTTTTATTAGTTAATCACATTTATGCCAAATTCAACGCTACCCATCCGCAATACCGCCATTCCCACCACTGACCCCGAAGCAGGACTTAAAATCACTGAGATTTTTTACTCGCTGCAAGGTGAAGCCTTGACCGCAGGATTGCCGACGATTTTTATTCGCTTGACAGGCTGCCCGCTGCGCTGCGTGTATTGTGATACCGAATATGCCTTTGTCGGCGGCGAGCGCATGAGTTTGGCAGGGATTTTGGCAGTGTGTCAGAGTTTTCCGTGCCAGCGTATTTGTTTGACAGGTGGCGAACCTTTAGCCCAGCCCAATGCAATCGCTTTGATGAATTTGCTACTAGCGCATGGCTACGAGATTTCGCTTGAAACTTCGGGCGCGCTGTCCGTGGCAGAGGTGCCAACGGCAGTTTCTAAGGTCATGGATATCAAAACCCCAAGCTCTCAAGAAGCCGATAAAAATCTGTGGCAAAACCTCCCCTACTTAACTGCCCATGACCAAATCAAATTTGTCATTATGAATCGCGACGACTATGACTGGTCAAAACAAATCCTAGCAGACTACCAACTGGATAAAAAAGTCGCGACGGTATGGTTTTCTCCGATGTTTAATGTGGAAGAACGTCAAGCCAATGTACCTACCCTTGCCACTGAATTGGCAGAATGGATACTTGCCGATGCGCTGCCGGTACGTTTTCAACTGCAACTACATAAAATCATCTGGGCAGATGCCAAAGGCAAATAGCCGCTGCCAAATAACCGCTGTCAAATCGTTAAAACACAACTTAGGGAAATATCAAGCCAATGGGAAAAATGATTGTTTGGGGGCTGATTGCGTCGGCTTTTTTTAGCACGTCGTTTGTACTGTATCAATTGATGAGTGTACAAGGCGGACATTGGTTTTGGTCAGCAAGTTTTCGCTGTTTTTTTATGTGGCTGTTGTTATCGGTTTTTATTTTACTGCAAAACAAACTCAATCCGTCCAAGCTGTTAGAACTATGTAAACTATTTGCCAGTCATTGGCAGTTTTGGTGTGTGACGGGCGGCATTGGACTTGGCACGTATGGGCTGCTGGCGTTTGCGGCAGATTATGCACAAGGGTGGGTGATTGCCGCGACCTATTTATTTACTGTGGTGGCAAGCTTGGTGGTGCTGAGTTTTTTTGGGCAATCATTTCAAAAAAAAGTCATTGTCTATTCGGTGATTGTATTTATCGGTGTGGTACTTGCCAATGTGGGTGAAGGGTTAAGGCATAGCACGAGCCAAGGCACTGATTGGCATGCTTTGTTGCTATTTGGTGCGCTACCTGCCTTTATCGCCAGTTTCTGTTTTCCCTTAGGTAATCAATTAATTTGGCAAGCAGGACAACCCAAAGGGGATTCTACCCATCATACCCATGAAATGAGCAAGGCAGCGAACAATGAAACGAGCAAGCTAACAAGCGAATTGGCAACGAGCAAATTGCTACAAAAAGTGCCGCAAGTGACTTCCCCCCTGCTATCAAATCCCCTGCATAAAGTCTGGCTGATGTCGCTAGGGTCATTGCCAATGTGGTTGGTATTAGGCTTTCTGGTACAACCGCCCGCGCCCAGTGTCTCACAAATGACCATTAGTTTTTTGGTTGCGTTGATGGCAGGTGTGCTCGGTACGACCACTTTTTTACATGCCCGTAGTCTTGCCAAACAGCCACAACAACTGGCTGCCGTCGATGCCACACAAGGCAGTGAAATTATTTTTGCGTTGCTAGGCGGTATGTTGCTGCTGCACACGCCAATGCCATCAGGCTTAAGTTTTGTGGGGATTGCGTTGGTGATTATTGGGCTTGTGCTGTTTGCCAAGCAACGCTAGCGGTAGTCCACGTTGTGATAGTTTGCTATAATGCAGGCACTTTTACGTTAACCCTTTATTTAACCGATTAGGATTATTTGATGAATACTTTGACCGCTCTTTCACCTATTGATGGTCGCTATGCCAGTAAAGTGGATAGTTTACGTCCTTACCTGTCAGAATTTGGCTTGATTCATGCCCGTGTGACGGTGGAAGTGCGCTGGTTGCAGACCCTTGCCAATCATGCAGAAATTCATGAAATTCAGCCTTTTTCGGCAGCGACCAATGAGCGCTTGGATGCGATTGTAGCCAATTTTAGCGAAGCAGATGCGATGCGTATCAAAGACATCGAACGCACCACCAACCATGATGTCAAAGCCGTTGAATACTTTTTAAAAGAAAAAATTGCTGACATCGATGCGCTAAAAGACGCGGGTGAATTTATCCATTTTGCCTGTACCTCTGAAGACATCAATAACTTATCGCACGCGTTGATGTTAAAATCAGGTCGCGACGTACTGGCGCAATCGATGCAAAAAATCATTGATGAGATTGCAGCCCTCGCCGAAACCCATGCCGACCAACCCATGCTGTCACGCACGCATGGTCAAACCGCGAGCCCAACGACTTTGGGTAAAGAAATGGCAAACGTGGCATACCGTCTGCATCGCCAGCTCAAGCAATTTAATAATGTAGAGTTGCTAGGTAAAATCAATGGTGCGGTGGGCAACTACAACGCGCACCTGTCAGCCTACCCACAAATTGACTGGGCGAAAAATGCCGAAGACTTTGTTACCAGTCTTGGGTTGACCTTTAATCCGTATACCACCCAAATTGAGCCACACGACTATATCGCCGAATTGTTTGACGCGCTGCGCCGTTACAATACCATTTTGATTGATTTTAACCGTGATGTATGGACGTATATCTCCTTGGGTTATTTCAAACAAAAACTCAAAGATGGCGAAGTGGGCTCATCCACCATGCCACACAAAGTCAACCCAATCGACTTTGAAAACTCAGAAGGTAATCTGGGTATTGCCAATGCCGTGCTCGCGCATTTGGGTGAAAAATTGCCGATTTCTCGTATGCAGCGCGACTTGACCGACTCGACAGTCCTTCGCAATATGGGAGTGGGTTTTGCCCATAGTCTGATTGCCTTTGACGCCTGCTTAAAAGGTATTGGCAAATTAGAGCTTAATGCCAATCGTCTCAATGAAGACTTGGAGCTTGCACAAGAAGTATTGGCGGAGCCAATCCAAACCGTGATGCGTCGCTACAATATTGAAAAACCTTATGAGAAACTAAAAGCCTTGACCCGCGGTCAAGCCATGACCCGTGAGATGATGGTCAACTTCGTCAATAGCGATGAACTGGCAGCCGTGCCAGAAGCTGAGCGTCAACGTTTGGCTGATTTGACCCCTGCCACTTATACAGGTAATGCAGCACAGCAAGCCAAAAACTTAAAAATTTTATTAAAATAAGACTTTTTCGCTCATCAAAAATCAAAAAGGACGCTTAGGCGTCCTTTTTTTACACGATTTTTTTAGATAAATTTTTTTTAGATAAATTCGTTGATTGAGCTTTGGGTTATTTTTTGGCATAGCCTTGTTGGTTAAGATAAGGCAGCACGTCGGGACGAACGGGTTTATCCAAATAACTTTCAATGGTTTGCACCCAATCTGCCCCTGCTTGACCCCGCGCCGCATAATAGTCTGCAACGGTTTGGTTATACTGGTATAATGCGGATTTGTCAGCGGGTTCATATTGGTTGGTTGACACCACCAATGCCTTTGGCAAACGTGGACGCATGGCAGGGTTTTGGTCAGGGTAACCCAATGCCATGCCAAATAGCGGCACCACGCCTTGTGGCAGCTTGAGTATGTCACCCATCCGTCTGATGTCATTGCGGATACTGCCCAAATACACACCACCTAATCCCATGCTCTCAGCCGCTAGTAGCAGATTTTGCGCCATAATAGCTGCATCAACCGCACCCACAATGGTGACTTCAGTCCAATCAATTTGCGCGTTGGGTACAAGGGTTTGGTGGCGGTGGTTGTCCATACAAAAAATTAGTAGCTCGGCACACTGCTCCACATAGGGATGACCGTATTTTTCCCCGTCTTTGGCGTGCTGGGCATCGGCACAAATACGGCGGATGTCATAGCGCTGCTTTGCATCTGTCACCCGAATGATGCTTGCTGACTGCAAAAACCCCGATGATGAGCCTGCCATCCCCGCTTCGATAAGCTGCTCAAACGTCGCTGCATCTATTGGCTGATTGGTGAATTTGCGAATCGAGCGATGATTGAGTATCGTCTCTAGGGTGGGTTTACTGTTACTATGCTCACTATGCGTTGTCATGATTTTCCTTGTTATAGTTTGCCTTGTTATGGTTTGTGTTGTTATAAGTTGGCTTAGGGTTTGATTAGCCTTAGGGTTGGTATTTTTCAATCAGCTTTTGCGCTTGCACAATCACCGGGGTGTCGACCATCTGTCCATCCAGGGCAAATGCCGCAAGCCCTGTCTGTGCATAATGGTCAGCCACTTTTTTGGCAAAGGCAAGCTGTGCTTGGCTCGGTCTAGCCAGTGCATTGACAATGGCGACTTGGTTTGGATGAATACATAGCATCCCTGAAAAACCCAAATCGCGCCACCCGTTAACCCGCTCAGTCAAGCCGTCATCGTCATTAAAAGGCGGGTATACGCATTCAATCGGTGGGGTGAGCGCATTGATGGCACTATGCAAGCTTAGCTGATAACGGATTTGGTTGGCAACCATCTGCCCTGCCTCGCTGTCTGCACGCACGCCCAATTTTTCACAGATATCCAAAAAGCCAAAACTGAGCGCAGTCAATCCTGCGGCAGCGGCGATGTCGGGAATATTTGCCATGCCTTTGGGTGTCTCAATCAGGGCAATCATGGGTTTGGCGAGCGCATGACGGACGCGGTCAATCTCTATGGCGTGCTCGACTTTGGGTAGCACTACCCCAATCACATTGTTCATTGCGGACGCTGGCAAAGATTTGAGCAACTCAATATCGCCCGCTTGGTGGTTGCTACTTGCGGCATTGATACGCACCCAAACAGGCTTAGCATCGGCGCCGCTTAAATAATTGACCACATTGTCACGCGACTGCATTTTGACACTATCACTGACCGCGTCTTCTAAGTCAATTATCACCGTATCTGCGCCACGGGCAAAGGCTTTTTCCACCCGCTCAATATTGATGGCGGGTACAAACAAATAACTGGTTGCGCTCAATCCCTTGGGTTTTACTACATTGTTTTCGCTCATGTGACATCCTTTTTCGTCAATTTTTGCTGACATATTTTTCTTTTTGGCAAATAACTTATGAAACAGCTTATCAAACAGCTTATCAAGCAACAACGCCCTACCCAAAGTAGCGCGTTTTTTAGCTTATTTTAAAACCGTCAATTTGGCTTTTTCACTGCGGCTAAACAGTAAATTTAACACGATGGCGACCACTGTCGCCGTACCGATACCACCCAAATTAAATTGTCCAATATGTAAGCTAAAATCGCCAGCCCCCATAATGACGGTCACCGCAGCAATGATTAAATTAGCATTTTTGCTAAAATCAATGTGATTATCCAGCCAAATTTTGACCCCTGCTACCGTGATAAGCCCAAACACCACAATGGAAGCACCGCCCAATAATGGCGCTGGGATGGTATGAATAATCGCGCCAAATTTTGGTGACAGCCCCAGTAGCACAGCAATCAAGCCTGCCACCACAAAAACCGTGGTCGAGTATACTTTGGTCACTGCCATCACGCCGATATTTTCCGCATAGGTTGTGACGCCCGTACCACCCATGCTCGATGACATCGCCGTACATAGACCATCGGCGAAAAAAGCCCGCCCCATATAGGGCGATACCGCTTGTCCTGTCATGGCTTCCACCGCTTTGATATGTCCTAAATTTTCGGCGATTAAAATAAAGGCGACTGGTGCAATCAAAATCATTGCGTTGATATCAAATGTCGGGTGATAAAAATTGGGTAATCCAACCCAAGCTGCTTGGGCAACTGGGGTAAAATCAATCGGCTTGCCATAGCCAAGCACATTGGTGAGCACAAAATATGCCATATACGCCAATACCAAACCAATCAGTAGCAACAAACGACGTAGCATACCGCGGCTAAACACAGCGACCGCGCTGATACTCAGCACCGTCATCAACGCAACCCAACTATCAAACTGGTTCCCCGACACGCCTTTGATAGTCACTGGCGCCAAATTTAGTCCGATAATCATCACAATCGCACCGGTTACCACAGGCGGCATGAGTTTCTCAATCCAGCCAACCCCTGTTTTCATTACCAATAATCCGACCATGGCATAAAAAATACCACAGACAAAAATACCACCGAGCGCCACGGATAAATTACCGTTAAAGCCTGAACCTGTATAAGCCGTTGCGGTAATCACTGGCGCGATAAAGGCAAAACTTGATCCTAAATAACTGGGTACTCGCCCACCGGTTAAAAAGAAAAACAGCACAGTACTGAGCCCTGCCATCAAAATCGCAAGGTTGGCATCAAATCCCATCAATAACGGTGCAAGCACCGTTGCCCCAAACATCGCAAACGCATGTTGCAGCCCAAGTAGCACACTTTTATCAGCCGGTAAATACTCGTGGATACGCACAGGATGATGATCTAAATGCCCATCATAAGGCTGCCATTTTGGGAACCAGCCGCTATCGTTACCGGTATTTTGATGGGTGGGTTGTCTTTGCGAATTTGCCATAATTTTGCTCTTATCTGTCAACTGCGCGAATTTTACACGTTATTTTTGTTTTGTCAAAAAACCCTGTGCTTTGAGCCAATCTTCTGCAGCAGCGACATACGGTTGACTATAGTAATCGGCAAATTTTTGACGGTATGGCTTACGCTCACGCGCTTCATTAAACGCCAAAATGGTTTGCTCGTAATCGGCGAGCATTTGTGGCAAGTTTTCAGTATTGTATTGGTTTTCAAAATACACCGCAGATTTTGGTAAACGCGGTTTTAGGCGCATTTCCACGCTAGGTTTACCGATACATAAGCCAAAAATTGGATAGGTATATTTGGGTAGCTTAAGCAGTTCGATTAAGTCATTGGCAATCATACGCAAACCGCCAATCGGACAGGTGGCATAACCCAAGCTCTCTGCCGCCACCGTGGCATTTTGCGCCGCCAATGCCGTATCGGTAGCCAGCGTAATCAATGTATCACTATCCTTAAACCCCTCAAAGCTGCCGTCATACGCTTGACTGCTCAAATAGGCGCGATAGCCATCCATCACAAATACCAAAAATACACTACATTGGGCTATCTGTGGGTTGCGCGGTTGCAAATCGACGATTTTTTGACGCAACGCTTTATCACTGATGTTGATAATGCTGTAGTGCTGTCCGTTTTGCCAACTTGGCGCTTGCTGGGCGCATTTGATGATGTCGTTTAATTGCGAATCTGGGACAGTGGCGCTACTGTCAAATTCTCGATACACCCGATGATTTTGTAAAAGTTCAATGGTTTGATTACTCACAGTTTGATTACTCTTAGCTTGGTTATTCATGATTGCCCCGTTAAAAGTGATTTAAACATGATTTAATGATTGTTGATGTTGATACGGTCGCCAAAGTAGCGCCACCCCAATAAGCAAAACGATGGCAGAAACGGGTAACAACGCAAGCCAAATATTGTTGCCTGTTGCAACTAGCGCGGTTAAGGGTCCGATAAGCTGCCCAAACGCAAAACTTGCGGTCATCAGCGCACTTAAATTGTATTTAGGGTAGTGGGTGACTTGGCTTGCCGCCACTTGCAGCCCCGCCATCGTCACCACCATAAAGGTGCCGCCCACCATCAGCGCTGACAACATCAAACCTGCCAACGACTGCCAAAGCGCAGGCAATAACGTACCGACCGCCATGATGATTTGCGACACTCGCCAAACGTCGAACAAAGAAACATTGTTATAACGGCGTTGTAATCCCTGTGACAACACCACCGACAAAGCCGCCGCCAACCCAAAAAACGGCCAAATCAGCAAATAACTTTGCCCCGATAACCATTGCTTGGCGATTTGTGGCAAAAAAGTCGCAGGTAAAATATAGCCAAACCCGAATAAACCATAGGCGGTTAATACATTCGCTAATTTTAGCTTGGCAGGTGGGGGTATGCTAGAAGAGGTATGGTTGGCTTTGGTATGGGTAGGGTTGGCTTTGGCAGCGGCTGTTGTGGCAAACTGCGAGTTGATTTTCGCCAGCAAAAAGGTGACAAGCAGGGTGGCGAGCAGCGCAATCACGCTTAGATACTGCCATAATCGACTCGATAATGGACTCAATGATGACTGAGCAGCGGCATTTACTGTCGCTGATTCAACAATAAAATAGCTACAAATCAATCCTGTGAGGGTGATACCGATCCCGACACCCGTATAAATCAAGCCGCCACTGGCTACCTGTCTTGATTTTAACCAATTGATTGCAAACGCACTGATAGATACCAGCACCCAAGCGCTTGCCACACCCGCCAAAAAACGTAACACCAGCAACCAGCCAAAGCTGCTTAGCGAAGCCAGCCAAGTGGTAAGCGTGACTAAGCTGAGACCTAACACGACAAAAAGCGGATGTCGGTTACTTTTAAGCAGTGACAGCGCCCCGACCAAATAGCCACTATAGTTGCTACTTGATAACCACGCCGTTTGCGCAAGATGGACCGTGCCTTCTTGTATCATCAAAGGCAAAATCGGTGTAAAGGCAAATCGCCCGATTCCCATCGCCACCGCAAGTGCGGTACTCGCTAGGATAAAGCAAAATATAATCTGTCGTCGGTCAGATTGTGACATTTTGCGTTACCCCTTGATTTTATTGACACAGCTTGTCAGCGTTTAAGCTTGCATTTTAAAGATTGTTGAGCATACTTTGCAAGGTTTCCTTCACATTTTTGGACGACATATTAGCTTGGCTTAATATCAAAGCTTCGTTAACCATTGACTTTTTGTCTGCTACCAAGGCATTCCAATTTGATAAACCTTGAATCAAACGTGACGCCAACAGTGGGTTACGTTTATCCAAATCTTGCATCATGCTCAAATACTGCTCAATACCCTGCTGTGTCCAAATTTTGGTAGGCTGCGCGAGCAAGCCGCCCAGTACCGCACGCACACGGTTTGGGGTATTGATATCAAAATCTTGATGGGAGGTTAACGCAAAAATATCGGCAACGCTCGCCTGGCTGTCATTGGCTTGGACACCAAACCATAAATCCATCACCAATGCATCATGATGAAAGCGTTGGTAAAAATCGGCCAGCCATTCGGCTTTTTGCGGCAGACCATGCGTCACCGCCGCATTTAACGCGCCTAAACGCTCAGTCATACAAGACGCTTGTTGGTATTGGGTAATCGCCCAATGTTTGGCATCATTCACGCCTGCCAATAACGCCATATCCAGCACCACATTTCGCCACGCCCGCACGCCCATGGCTTCGGCTGTATCTTCATACGCGGTAATCGGCAGTTTGGCATACGCACTTTGCCAAATGTCTTTAAGCTCTACCGCCACGGCTTTTTTGACCGCTTGATGACGGGCACGAACTTGGCTAGGGTCATAGTCGGTCTGAATCGCACTGCCCAGCTCTCGCTCGCTTGGCATATCTAGTAACCGCGCCGCTAGCATGGGATCGGTCTCTGATAGCGCTGGCAAACTGGCTTTTAATGCCGTGATATAGGCATCGGTATCGGCATTTTGCAATAAAATACGATTGACCAACAACTGTGCCGCTTGCCAACGGTTAAAGCCATTGGTCTCATACTGCATCAAAAACGCCAAATCATCATTGCTATACTCAAAATTGAGCTGAACAGGCGCGGAAAAATCACGAAGCAATGACACCACAGGGTCAAAATCCGCTGTGGTAAACAAACCGTCAAAGTTAAACGTTTGACTGTCATCGCGCAGTACCACCAAATCTTCTTGTACCAGTTGTCCATTGGCACGGTTAAAAATCGCCATTTTGATAGGAATTGGCAAAGCTTTTGGCGCAGGATAGCCTGCCACTTGGCGCGTGTGTTGGCTTAGCGTCAAAATAAGCTTGTCAGCTGTTTTTTCAAAATACCCTGATAACGTCGGTGTGCCTGGCTGTGTATACCAATCGATAAATTGGTTGATACTACTATCAGCGACACTTAATGCCGACAACAAGTCTTCTACTGTTACCGCTTGCCCGTCATAACGGCGAAAATATTCGTCCGTGCCTTGGCGGAATTTTTCTTTGCCAAGCGTATTGGCAATCATGCGCACGATTTCTGCGCCTTTCTCGTACACTGTGGCAGTGTAGAAATTATTAATCTCGACAAAATGGTCAGGGCGTGGCGGGTGCGCCAATGGGCTAGCGTCTTCAGGAAACTGCGCCGCTCGCAATGTTGCCACATCATCAATCCGCTGTACCGCAGGGGAATGCAGACTTTCGGAAAAAGACTGGTCACGAAATACGGTAAAGCCTTCTTTTAGGCACAGCTGAAACCAGTCACGGCAGGTGATACGGTTGCCCGTCCAGTTATGGAAGTATTCATGGGCAATCACCGCTTTGACATTAAAGTTACGGCGATCGGTGGTGGTCTCTGGGCTAGATAGGACGCAAGCGGTGTTAAAGATATTTAATCCCTTGTTTTCCATCGCGCCCATATTAAACTGGCTAACCGCCACAATCATATAGCGGTCAAGGTCATACGCCCGTCCGTAGTTGTCTTCATCCCATTTCATTGAGTCTTTTAACGCTTGCATGCCGACATGGCACTGCTCGATGTTCTCACGCTTGGCATATAATTCAAGCAGCACCTCACGCCCTTCACTGGTGACATACTGATCGGTCAATACGTCCAAATCTGCCATCACGCAAGCGAATAGATAACTCGGTTTTTTAGTAGGGTCTTGCCACACCGCAAAATGACGGTCGCCCGCAAGCTCGCCTTGGTCGATTAAGTTACCATTGGCAAGCAGCGTTGGGTAAGTTTTATCGGCTTCAATACGGGTGGTAAAGGTAGCAAGCACATCGGGACGGTCCGGATAAAAGGTAATTTTACGAAACCCTTCTGGCTCGCATTGGGTACAGAACATTTTGTCCGCCTCTTCCCCTGCTTGGTATAAGCCTTCAAGACTGGTATTGGTTTGCGGCACGATGGTGACAACGGTGGTAATCTGACAAGTGTCTGGCGCGTTAACAATCGTTAGGCTTTCTTGGTCTAGTTGGTAGTCGCTTTCGCTTAAAATTTTGCCGTTTAAGCTAATTGATTCAAGTTGTAATTCTCGTCCAAAGAGCACCAAATCGCCTGCCGTGTTTCTTGTCATGTCAAGATTGGCGGTGACGGTTGCATGCTTTTTATCAGCGCCGTCAAACAACTCAATTTTTAAGTCAATGTGATTGACACTAAAGACCGGCGGCGTGTAGTCTTTTAGGTAGATTTTTTGCGGCTGGTTAGTATTTAATTGGTTACTATTTAATTGGTGATTATTTAAACTGGGGTCTGGCGTGGGTATATTAACAGGTACATCGGGCATTTCGGTATTTAATAGCTGGGGATTTTCGGTTTGGTTGGTTTCGGTGACGTTGGTCATGGTGAACTCTTTTTTTTACTCATAATGTATCAATGTGCGGTTATTATGCCATAGTTCAACAGCGGATTTTAAAATCTGTGCTAACTTGCTAAAATTGCAGTCTATTTAGCACAAGTGGATAGATTCTGATAACCTTTGCGCAACGAACCTGTCTGCTAATTGTGCTAATGTTTTGTTACGATCGTTAAATTTGGTGGTGTCATGATAGGGATGTTAGAGAGTTTATTTGATTTTGATTGGGACGTCATGTTGGCGTATACCGTTCAAATGGTGCTTGCGTTTGGGTTGGTATTGCCGGTTGGGTTTAACCGTGAGAGCAGCCGACAAAGTATCGGGCTACGCACTTTTCCTTTGGTGAGTTTGGCAAGTTGCTGTTTTACCTTGTTGGGTTTTGAATTAAATGGCGATGATGATAGTCTAATGGGGGAAGTGCTAGGCGGAATTATCACTGGCATTGGTTTTGTGGGAGGCGGCGCGATTTTACAAAAAGATGACCGTATTGAAGGCACCTCAACGGCGGCAGCGATTTGGGCGGCAGGTTGTGTGGGCGTGGCAGTGGCGATGGGACGGCTAGAGATTGCGGTGTTGATTAGTGTGTTTATGGTAGGGATTTTTTATTTTGTTAGTCCGTTAAAACAAAAACTTAGCAAGGATAATGATGATGTTTAATGTAAAAAGTTGGATGACAGCTTAAACTTGCCCCAAGAAAAGCTGTAACTATTCTTGGGGTAAAACCGCTAATGCAACACCCATCGTCCACCATTATTGCAGCACAAACTCCCGTAAACTTACTACTTTATCGCGCACTTTTGCCGCTTCCTCAAACTTTAAATCACGCGACAAGGCTTTCATCTCTTTTTCTAACCGTGCAATCTCTTTGGCAAGCAAATCAGGCGAACGCAAAATCGAAATGTCCACATCGGGGAACGCATGGGTCACTGCAATCGCTTGGTTATCATTCGGGGCTTCTGCCTCGCCTGTGTCGATTTTGTCGGTAATCTGACGACGAGCGGATGTCGGCGTGATACCATGTTCTTCGTTATATGCCATCTGTTTGGCACGGCGACGCTCAGTTTCTTCAATCGCCTTTTGCATACTTGGGGTAATGCTGTCGGCGTACAAAATCGCCTTACCATTGACATGGCGCGCGGCACGACCGATGGTCTGAATGAGCGAACGCTCCGAGCGTAAAAAGCCTTCTTTGTCCGCATCAAAAATCGCCACCAGACTCACCTCAGGCATATCCAAACCCTCACGCAACAGGTTGATACCGACCAGCACATCATGCACGCCTGTACGCAGTTCGTGGATGATTTTCATCCGCTCCACCGTATCGATATCCGAGTGCAAATAAGCGACTTTGATATTGTATTCTTTTAGATAACTGGTCAAATCTTCTGCCATGCGTTTGGTGAGCGTGGTAATCAGCACTCGCTCATCTTTGGCTTTACGAATATTGATTTCTGATAGCACATCATCAACTTGGGTCAAGACAGGGCGAATCTCTAGTATCGGATCGACCAGACCTGTTGGACGTACCACTTGTTCTACGACCTGGTCGCTATGCTCAAGCTCGTATTGGGCAGGGGTCGCCGACACAAAAATGGTCGCAGGGGTAATACGCTCCCATTCTTCAAACATCAGCGGGCGGTTATCCATCGCAGACGGTAGGCGAAAGCCATAATTGACCAAAGTTTCTTTACGACTTCTATCGCCTTTGTACATCGCGCCGACTTGTGGCACGGTTACATGGCTTTCATCAATAAATAGCAAGGCATCGGGCGGAATATAGTCAAACAAGGTCGGCGGCGCTTCACCCGCAGGGCGTCCCGATAAATGGCGCGAATAGTTCTCAATGCCGTTACAGTAGCCAAGCTGTTGAATCATTTCCAAATCATAAGTGGTGCGTTCTTTGATACGCTGGGCTTCAATCAGTTTGTCATGCGCTCGAAAATACTCAAGGCGTTGTTCAAGCTCGGCTTTGATAGTGCCACTGGCTCTTTCTAACTTGTCTCGTGGGGTGACGTAGTGTGATTTTGGATAGATGGTAATGCGTGGCACACTGCGCACGTTCTTGCCTGTCAACGGGTCAAACCAAGTGATTTTTTCCACTTCATCATCAAACATACTGATACGCACCGCAAGCTGTTCAGACTCAGCGGGGTAAATATCAAGCACTTCGCCACGCAAGCGGTAAGTACCTCGCCCAAAGTCAAGCTCGTTACGCGTATATTGCAGCTCCACCAAGCGTTTGAGCATGGCAGTGCGGTCGATTTTGTCACCCACCACGATATGGAGGAGCATTTTTAGGTAGCTTTCTGGGTCACCCAAACCATAGATACAAGACACTGATGCAATGATAATGGCATCACGACGTTCGAGTAGCGCACGCGTGGCGGACAGTCGCATTTGGTCGATATGGTCGTTAATGGCGCTGTCTTTTTCGATAAAAGTATCGCTGGCAGGTACATATGCTTCAGGCTGATAATAGTCATAATAACTGACAAAATACTCCACAGCATTGTGGGGAAAGAATGCCTTAAACTCGCCATATAGCTGGGCGGCAAGGGTTTTGTTGTGTGCCATGATAATGGTGGGACGCTGGCATTGGGAAATCACTTTTGCCATGGTGTAGGTTTTACCTGAGCCTGTCACCCCTAAGAGCAGCTGACCGTGCATGCCGCGCTCAATGCCATCAACCAATTTGGCAATCGCTTGCGGTTGGTCGCCTGAGGGTTCAAATTCGGTCACCATTTCAAAGGGTTTACTTGAGATTTGGGTGCCACTGGCATTGACACCTGTGATTTGGGCATCATCTTGGATTTGGCGGGCAAGTTGGCTAAGTTCACGTTCGGAGCGGGAAGATTGAGGTGGTCGCATTTTATTGTCTTTATCGTAGTCACAGATGGCTAAATAATGGGGTTAATGGGTGAGAAGTTAAAGCAAAATAACCCGAAATATTATATCAGTGACTGGTTGTATCGAAAAAGACCACCCATTAACAAACCAGCCATCATCAAACTTGTTTAAATTACCCCATTAGCCTATTCCAGTTAGGCATTTAAAAGCATTAGGTTAATTTGGCAAAATCCCTTATAATATCCCCTGACTTTTTCCACTGTAGCGGCAATGACTTGTATGAGTCATTTTGCTATTAGTCATATTAATCATTTTTTCGTTAATCATTTTGCAAACTTGCTCGTGCTGTATTGCAGTCCGTGACTTTCTATTTTTGCTTTGTTCTCGTTTTAAAATGTAAAATAGAGATAGGTTTGCAAAGCGATTAATTTTCTATCACCCTTGATGTAATGAGAAAATTAAATGCGTGAATATCAACTATTTACCTCTGAATCCGTCAGTGAAGGTCACCCAGACAAACTCGCTGACCAAATCTCTGATGCTATCCTTGACGCCATCCTTGAGCAAGACATCCATGCGCGTGTGGCGTGCGAAACCTTGACCAAAACAGGCGGCGTGGTGCTGGCGGGTGAAATCTCCACCACCGCCAATGTTGATTTTGAAAAAATCGTGCGTGATACCGTCCTGCGCGTTGGTTACAACAGCTCAGAATTGGGCTTTGATGGCGCCACCTGTGCGGTTATCAATATGCTTGGCAAACAATCTCCCGAAATCGCCCAAGGCGTTGACCGCTCGCGCCCTGAAGAGCAAGGTGCCGGTGACCAAGGCTTGATGTTTGGTTATGCCACTCATGAGACAGATGTGTTGATGCCTGCCCCCATTCAGTTTTCCCATCGTTTGATGGAAAAGCAAGCGCAATTACGTAAAGACGGCACATTGGCTTGGCTGCGTCCCGATGCCAAAGCACAAGTCACGGTACGCTATGATGGCGACAAACCTGCGTTTATTGATGCGCTGGTACTATCAACCCAACACGATCCAAGTATCTCGCAAAAAGACTTGCATGAAGCGGTCATGGAAGAAATCATCAAGCCTGTCATTCCAGAAGCAATGCTGCACAAAGACACGAAGTATCATATCAACCCAACCGGGTTATTTGTGATTGGTGGTCCTGTGGGGGATGCGGGTTTGACGGGTCGTAAAATCATCGTAGACACGTATGGCGGCATGGCGCGTCACGGCGGCGGTGCGTTCTCAGGTAAAGATCCATCAAAAGTTGACCGCAGTGCAGCCTATGCAGGGCGTTATGTTGCCAAAAATATCGTAGCGGCAGGACTGGCGGAGCGCTGTGAAATTCAAGTAAGTTATGCCATTGGGGTGGCAGAGCCAACCTCTATTTCTGTCAACACTTTTGGCACTGGCAAAATCAGCGATGACAAGATTGTCGATTTTATCCGCCAGCATTTTGATTTACGTCCGTATGGTATCACGCGTATGCTTAACCTACTCCAGCCCATGTATGAGCAAACAGCGAGCTATGGTCACTTTGGTCGCCAAGGCACTGAAACCGCTTTTACTTGGGAGCGTACCGACCGCGCGGCACTACTTAGAGCAGACGCGGGTTTATAATTTTATTGACGAAATACAAGATTTGTAGGGTGCGTTTTACGCACCTTTTTAACGTTTAATTGATTTAACGTTTAATTGATGGTAGAAAATTGTAGAGAAAAGTTATGAGCGAAAACACTAACCAAATCACAGAAGAAATGAACGCGTTTTATGAGCGCGCTGATGAGTTTATCCAGCTTGCCAATACCCTTCGCACCGATGATATACACGCAGGTAAAATCAATGCCTCCATGCTGTATGCGGTGGCGCGTTTTAGCGCATGGACAGCGGCAACGGGCTTTGTCAAAGGCGCTGATTATGCCAAAGAAAAGCAAGATATTATTGAACATTTCACCAAGAATTTTGAGCGTATGCTGTCGGATAATATTGATGATTATGCCGAAAACTTCCAAAAATATATGCAAATTGGCAATTGATTGCAGTCCAACAACACGAGCATTTCATTAAAAAAGCGTATTGAATCGTCATACGCTTTTTTTATTGCCGCGCTTATCATCTAAACCCGCAATTATTTGAACAATTAATTATTTAAACAATCGATAAAACAACCAACCTATTATCAGGATGACCAAGATAATCACACTCACGCGTTTCACCCATCTTGGCAATAACGGTAGGGTGATATTTTCCTGTTTAAGATGATTATCTAATCCTTGTGTCAATGTGCTAAAGCCTTGCTCTTTAGTCTCTACTGATGGCGCAGGACGGGCTGTAGACGGCGTTTGGGTATTTGCCGATAACGCTTGGCTTTCATACGCATCAATTTGTTGTTTTGCCTCGTCTAAGCTAATCCCCTGCTCTTGTGCGTGGGTTTTGATGGCGATGACGTAGTTTTTTTTATCGACCAGTTGTTTGATATGACTTGGTAGCGTTGATTGTGCCATAAGTAATTCCTCAAATTTTAATCCGTATATCATGCCTAGTTTGCTAAACTTATTTTAGAAGAATGTAGCAACGAGCGCCTGTTTATTGTAAATAAATGTAAATAAATGATTCATACTTTGGGTAAAATATTCACCTTTTTAAAGTTAGAGTGACTTGTTATGTAAAAATAGAAGTTTACTATTCATTTTTTGCATACTTTTACTTTTACTTAACTTAATTTTTAAAAATGGCGTACTGACAGCCAGTTTTTTTGTGCGTATACTTATGGATATACTAAGGCAAAGCAGCAAATAACCTGCCCTAAACCTAAAGCAGGGCTGATTAACACTAACTTTGCTATTTTCCCCTTCAATCATGTAAAAAGGAAGCAACATGGCACCTATCTCTGCAGGTCGTAAATTCCGTGACGCCATCGAGTCTGAAAAAGCCGAAGGTCGTCCCCTTCAAATCGTTGGCACTATCAATGCCTATACTGCCATGATGGCAAGCCAAGTCGGTCATAAAGCGATTTATCTCTCAGGTGGCGGTGTTGCTAACGCCTCATTCGGTTTGCCTGACCTCGGTATGACGAGCCTTAACGATGTATTGACCGATGCTACCCGTATCACCAATGCGGTTGACACGCCATTATTGGTTGACATCGACACGGGTTGGGGCGGCGCATTTAACATTGCCCAAACCATCAAACAAATGGAAAAAGCAGGCGTTGCCGCGGTCCATATTGAAGACCAAGTGGCGCAAAAACGCTGTGGTCATCGCCCTAACAAAGAAATCGTCTCAACCGCTGAAATGGTTGACCGTCTAAAAGCTGCACTGGATGCCAAAGTTGACCCAGATTTTGTGGTGATGGCACGAACCGATGCGCTGTCAGTGGAAGGTTTGGATGCTGCGGTTGAACGTGCGGTGGCGTTTCAAGAAGCAGGCGCGGACATGATTTTTGCTGAAGCATTGACCGATATCGCCATGTACCGCAAATTTACCGACGTGTTAGACATTCCCGTGCTTGCCAACATGACTGAGTTTGGGCAAACCGACCTTTACAGCACCAAAGAGCTGTTTGACGTGGGCGTTGACATGGTACTTTACCCATTATCTGCGTTTCGTGCCATGAATAAAGCCGCCCTCAATGTCTACCAAGCGTTAAAAGATGAAGGCGTACAAACCTCCGTGGTCGACACCATGCAAACCCGTATGGAATTGTATGATTTCTTAAATTACCACTCATACGAGCAAAAATTGGACGCATTATTTAAATCAAAAAAATAATTGGCGAACTATGCCAAATATTTAAGGCTCAACACTTAATGCCAAACATTTAAGGCTAAACACTTAATAAAGCGAAAAAGGAGTTTTACCATGTCAAAAGACACCCCAGTGACAGACGCGACCGACAACAAACCAAAACCCAAAAAAAGCGTTGCCCTATCAGGGGTACCCGCCGGTAACACTGCCCTATGTACCGTAGGTCGTACAGGCAATGACTTAAGCTATCGTGGCTATGACATTTTGGATTTGGCAAAAGACAGCGAGTTTGAAGAAGTAGCGCACCTACTGATTCATGGTCATTTGCCAAACCGTCATGAGCTAGCGGCGTACAAGAAAAAACTCAAAACCCTGCGTAACTTGCCCGTCAATGTACTTGCGGTGTTAGAAGCCTTGCCTGCTCACGCCCACCCGATGGATGTGATGCGTACTGGCGTATCGGCACTGGGCTGCACCTTGCCTGAGCGTGAAAGCCAGCCTGTGGCAGAAGCCCGTGATATCGCCGACAAGCTTATCGCCTCATTAGGCTCAATGCTGTTGTACTGGTATCACTATAGCCACAATGGCAAAGTCATCAGCCTTGAGAGCAACCAAGACAGCATTGGCGGTCACTTCCTTGAGCTTCTACAGGGTGAAGCCCCTAGTGACAGCCATATCAAAGCCATGCACATCTCGCTTATTTTGTACGCTGAGCATGAGTTCAATGCGTCAACCTTTACCAGCCGTGTGATTACAGGGACTGGTTCAGATATGTACTCCGCCATCTCAGGCGCAATCGGTGCGTTAAAAGGTCCAAAACATGGCGGTGCCAATGAAGTGGCGTATGATATCCAAAAACGCTACCGCAATGCCGACGATGCAGAAAAAGACATCCTTGAGCGTCTTGAGAAAAAAGAAGTTATCATTGGCTTTGGTCACCCTGTGTACACCGTGAGCGACCCACGCAACGTGGTCATCAAAGAAGTGGCACGTAATTTATCCAAAGAAACGGGCGACATGACCCTATTTGATGTGGCAGAACGCCTAGAAACCGTGATGTGGGACAACAAAAAAATGTTCCCAAATCTCGACTGGTTCTCAGCGGTCAGCTACCACAAAATGGGCGTGCCCACTGCCATGTTTACCCCATTATTTGTAATTGCGCGTACCGCAGGTTGGTCAGCGCACGTGCTTGAGCAACGTGCCGATGGCAAAATCATCCGTCCTTCTGCCAACTACACAGGCCCTGATGACCAAAAATTTGTACCGCTCGATGAGCGTCAATAATTAGCGTTTTAATCGTATAAAAAGCCTTTCAGGTCAGCCTACTCATTGATTTGAAAGGCTTTTTTTCTAATGGATTATTAATTTTAAGGTTAAGCCAAATGACAAGCCAATACCGCAAACCCTTACCCAATTCTGATTTGGAATACTACGACACCCGCCAAGCGGTGAATGACATCACCCCAAACGCGTATGACAAACTCCCCTACACCTCGCGTATTTTAGCCGAGCAACTGGTGCGTAAAGTCAGCGACCAAAACGAACTGACCGCTGCGCTCAAACAGCTCATCAACCGTGAGCGTACGTTAGACTTTCCTTGGTACCCTGCGCGTGTGGTGTGTCATGACATCTTGGGTCAAACGGCCCTTGTGGACTTGGCAGGTTTGCGTGATGCTATCGCTGAGCAAGGCGGTGACCCAAGCAAGGTCAACCCTGTGGTACAAACTCAGCTGATTGTTGACCACTCGCTCGCTGTGGAATGTGGTGGTTATGACCCAGATGCGTTTGAAAAAAACCGCGCCATCGAAGACCGCCGCAACGAAGACCGTTTTCACTTTATCAACTGGACAAAGACTGCCTTTGAAAACGTGGATGTGATTCCAGCAGGCAACGGCATCATGCACCAAATCAACCTTGAGAAAATGTCACCTGTTATCCAAGTCCAAAACGGCATCGCCTACCCAGATACTTGCGTGGGCACAGACAGCCACACCCCACACGTGGATGCGCTGGGGGTGATTTCGGTGGGTGTCGGTGGACTGGAAGCAGAAACCGTGATGCTCGGTCACCCATCGATGATGCGCCTGCCTGATATCGTGGGTGTACATCTCAAAGGCAAACGCCAAGCAGGCATCACCGCCACCGATATTGTGTTGGCATTGACTGAGTTTTTGCGTAAAGAGCGCGTGGTCGGTGCCTATGTGGAATTTTTCGGTGAAGGCGCAGATAGCCTATCCATCGGTGACCGTGCCACCATCGCCAACATGACCCCAGAATATGGCGCAACCGCAGGGTTATTTTATATTGATGGGCAAACCATCGACTATTTACGCCTCACAGGTCGTGAAGACAAACAAGTCGAACTGGTAGAAAACTATGCCAAAACCGCCGGGCTGTGGTCATCTGACCTTGTCAATGCCGACTATGAGCGTGTACTTGAGTTTGATTTGTCACTCGTCACCCGTAACATGGCAGGTCCTTCAAATCCCCACGCGCGCGTATCGACTTCCGAGCTCTCTGCCAAAGGCATTGCCCATGCCGAAGGTGAAGCGGTGCCTGAATCAGAGAATGGCTTAATGCCTGATGGTGCGGTGATTATCGCGGCTATTACCTCGTGTACCAACACCTCAAACCCTCGTAACGTGGTAGCAGCCGCATTACTTGCCAAAAAAGCCAACGAACTTGGTTTGACCCGTAAACCTTGGGTGAAATCATCCTTCGCCCCGGGCTCAAAAGTCGCTGAACTGTACTTGCAAGATGCTAACCTATTGCCAGAACTAGAAAAACTGGGCTTTGGTATTGTGGCATTTGCCTGTACCACTTGTAACGGTATGTCGGGTGCGTTAGATCCAGCGATTCAGCAAGAAATCATCGACCGTGACCTGTATGCCACTGCAGTGTTGTCAGGCAACCGCAACTTTGATGGACGTATCCACCCGTATGCCAAACAAGCCTTCTTAGCAAGCCCGCCGCTGGTGGTGGCGTATGCGATTGCAGGGACGATTCGTTTTGACATCGAAAAAGACGTGCTTGGCACGACTGCCGATGGTAAAGAAATCCGCCTGATTGACATTTGGCCATCGGATGAAGAGATTGACGCGATCGTGGCAAAACACGTCAAACCTGAACAATTCCGTCAAATCTATATCCCGATGTTCAACCTTGACCGCAGCGAAAAAGCTGACAGCCCACTTTACAACTGGCGACCCATGTCAACCTATATCCGCCGTCCACCCTACTGGGAGGGCGCGCTAGCGGGCGAACGCACCCTCAAAGGTATGCGTCCACTCGCCATCTTGCCTGACAATATCACCACTGACCACTTGTCGCCGTCCAATGCGATTTTGGCAAGCTCAGCGGCAGGCGAATACTTAGCAAAAATGGGCTTACCCGAAGAAGACTTTAACAGCTATGCCACCCACCGTGGCGACCATTTAACCGCGCAACGTGCGACCTTTGCCAATCCAAAACTGTTTAATGAAATGGTGAAAAATGACGATGGCAGTACCAAGCAAGGTTCACTGGCTCGTGTTGAGCCTGAAGGTCAAGTGATGCGGATGTGGGAAGCGATTGAGACCTACATGAACCGTAAGCAACCACTCATCATCATCGCCGGGGCGGACTATGGTCAAGGCTCTAGCCGTGATTGGGCTGCCAAAGGTGTGCGTCTGGCTGGGGTGGAAGCGATTGTGGCGGAAGGTTTTGAGCGGATTCACCGTACCAATCTTATCGGTATGGGTGTGCTGCCGCTTGAATTTAAAGCTGGGACGACGCGTATCACGCTAGGGCTAGATGGGACTGAGACGTATGATGTGAGTGGTGACATCTCGCCACGTTGTGATTTGACGCTGGTGATTAATAAAGAAGGCTCGCAGCCGCTTGAAGTGCCTGTGACCTGCCGTCTTGATACGCAGGCGGAAGTGGATACTTACAATGCTGGGGGTGTGCTGCAGAAATTCGCGCAAGATTTCTTAAAAGGTGAAGTGGCTTAAGTTTTAATTAAAAGTCAAGCCTAAAACATTGTTCTAAATTTAAAAGCCGAGTATGATAAATGCTCGGCTTTTAGTTTAAATGCTTATCTCTCAAAGCTTATCTCTCAAACTAGAAAAATTTGGATATTTCGTGTATTTTAGCCAAATCAAAAAACAGCCAGTCAATCAACTGGCTGTTTTTCAATTTTACCACTAACCAATCACATCAACGCCCATATACGGACGTAACACTTCAGGCACCGTGATAGTACCATCCGCATTTTGATAATTTTCCATGATAGCAAGCAAGGTACGACCCACCGCAAGACCTGAGCCATTTAACGTATGCACCAGCTCAGTTTTTTTGCCATCTTTGACACGGGCTTGCATACGGCGCGCTTGGAAGTCGCCACAGTTTGAGCAGCTAGAGATTTCACGGTAGGTAGTCTGAGACGGTAGCCACACCTCGATATCATAGGTTTTCACCGCGCCAAAGCCCATATCACCGCCACACAGTACAATCACTCGATACGGCAAGCCAAGCTGCTGCAAGATATATTCCGCTTGTCCTGTCATGTCCTCTAAGGCTTGCATTGAAGTCTCAGGATGGACGATTTGCACCATTTCGACCTTTTCAAACTGGTGCTGACGAATCAAGCCGCGAGTATCTCGCCCTGCACTACCCGCTTCACTACGAAAACAGGGGGTATGGGCAGTCATTTTGATGGGTAGAGCTTCGGGGTCTAGGATTTTGTCACGCACGCTGTTGGTAAGCGGTACCTCTGACGTAGGAATTAAGTAATACTCTTTTTCACCGCGCAATTTGAACAAATCTTCTTCAAACTTTGGTAGCTGCCCTGTACCAAGTAGGCTGTCGGCATTCACCATATACGGTACATACATTTCCGTATAGCCGTATTTGTCGGTATGGGTAGTAAGCATAAAGGCAATCAAGGCGCGGTTGAGTTTGGCGAGTTGACCTTTTAGCACGCTAAACCGTGAGCCAGTCAGTTTTGCCGCCATTTCAAAATCAAGTAGCCCCAAATCTTCGCCCAAGTCGCTATGGTCTTTGACGTCAAAATCAAATTGGCGCGGCTCACCCCATCGACGCATTTCGACATTGTCGTTTTCATCTTTACCTGCGGGCACGCTGTCATCAGGCAAGTTTGGGATGGTTAAAGCTGCTGCTAGAATTTTATCTTGCAAGGCTTTGAGCGCGTCTTCCGCTTGTTTCATGTCGCTACTGATGGTTGCCATTTCTGCCATCAAGGCGTCAGTATTTTCGCCATTACGTTTCATCAAACCGACTTGTTTGGCGCCCGCATTTTTTTTGGCTTGTAGTTCTTCGGTTTTGACTTGAATGGATTTGCGCTGTTCTTCGACCTGCTGCCAAAATGCTTTATCAAGCTCATAGCCGCGTTTGGCAAGTTTTTCGGCGACCGTGTCTAGTTCTGTACGCAGTAATTTTGGGTCGATCATGGCGATAAGTTCCTTAAATTGTTCAAACTTGAGTTAAAGCAGCAAAATGGCTGTTGATATCAGCGTGTATGATACCAAGATTGCAGCGTTTTTTCACGGTAGCGACTAGAAATACACGGCAAATTGACAATTTATCGGTATGAGCTTACCGGCGTTAGGCCTTCGCTACACTTGCGGTAAAACAAAAATTTATCAAAAAGTGCGTTGTTAGGTTTATTTTTGGGTCAAGGTTGGGTAAGATAAGCCTTCTTTTATCGTTTTGTAACTATCGTTTGATAGTGAGTGAATTGTTTATGGCGCTGTACCCTTACACCCTACAACCTGTGGATTTGAATCTGACCGAGGACGAGTTTCGTCAAGCACAGCTACAGCTGTTTGATGCCAATAACCAAACTTTGACCAAAATCACCCCAAAAACTTGGGCAATTTTGGCAGTCATCGTGGTGCTAGCGATTTTAGGTCTGATTTTTGTGCACGGTTATTCCACCATTATTTTTTGGTTGATGCTCGTGGGTGTGGTGATTTATTTGTTGGCGCGTACTTACGGTCTTAAATGGTATGTCAAACGAGAATTTGAAAAACAAATGGCAAGCCAAAGTATGCCCCCAGAGATGCAACAAATCAAGCTTGGCGTACAGCAGCACGGGGTAGTGATGTCCATGCCTGCACCCAACATGCCCGCCATGCCACGCGGCTACAATCAGCCTTTGGTACGTAGCAGCGGTATGCAGCAAGCGGTTATCAAATGGGACAATGTCACCAACTGGCAAGAAACGCCTGATTATATTTTTATGATGTTTGATGTCAAAAATCCAAAAACGGGTGAAAGCCAACAAGGCAGCCAAATCGTACCCAAACGCCTTGTTAATCAAAAATTCCCGATTGATACCTTACGCCATCATTTACAGCAAAACATCGGAAAACCAGGTTTTGATTTAACCGACAAACCGACTGATAAATATTTCCCAGAAAATAATTAAGATTAAGACAACAGTTAAGAAAAAACTAATTATCGATGACCACAAAAACTGCAGCCAAAAAACTGCAGTTTTTTTATGGCGGCAAGCAAAACTATTTACCAAATTTGCACACAGCTGTACCAAATGTTTGATATTATTTTTAGGGTAATATCGCATATTTTAATTGATAAAATTAAATATATAGATAAAAACGATTAATTTTAATAACAGATTGTTTAGGCTTACAATTAAGTCCTAAACAAATAAAAATCATCATTTTAGGAGATAACAACATGGCAAAACCAGCAACCAAACAAGACTCAGAACAATTAGACAATACCGATAAATCAGGTGAAAAAGTGACTACTTCCAAATCTACCGCTTCCAAATCTGCCTCAAGTAAAACACGTGATATCAGCTTAGCCGCTGCCGACATGAGCGCCATTGTTGAGCAATTAAATACCTTATTAGCCAACTATCATGTGTTTTATACCAATGTGCGTGGCTATCACTGGAATGTGCGTGGCTCAGATTTCTTTACCCTCCATGTGAAGTTTGAAGAGTTATATACTGCGCTGCAAATCCAGATTGATGAAATTGCTGAGCGCATTTTGACCTTACAAGGTACACCACTACATGCTTATAGCGATTTCTTAAAAATCTCAAGCATCAAAGAAGACAAAAACGTCTCTGATGGTGTGGCATGTGTGAAAGGTATTTTAACGGGTCTGACTATGACCATCGCTAAAGAACGTGAAATCATTGACTTAGCGGACGAAGATGACGATCAAGGTACTGCCGACCAATTGACTGCCTATGTGCAAGAACAAGAAAAATTGGTGTGGATGTACAATGCCTATCTTGGCTAATCGTCCCATCTGACCAAAAAGACGGCTTTGACAGTCGTCTTTTTTATTGCGTGGTAAAATAAAACACAATATATAGATTTTCAAATGTCAATAAATTTAATTACTAATTTTTTTATATACAAATATGTATATATTTCAATATCTTATAAATTTTATCCTTAAAAATCAAATCCTTGGGTGGATTGCAATTTCTATATGTTGTTATCTATAATAGCCAAGCACACTAGCCAGTTGCTCATTTTCAACTGATTTATATGTTAGCTGATTTATTTGTAAACTGATACTGCTACGCCACTTGTCTTGAACTTTGATTGAAGAAGATTCACCGCTATGTCATATTCCATCTTTTGCCAAACCAAAAATGACCCATTACTTGAGCCGATGTTTTTTGGTCAGCCTGTCAATGTGGCACGTTACGACCAACAAAAATTCCCTGTTTTCGAGCAGTTGATTGAAAAGCAATTGTCGTTTTTTTGGCGTCCAGAAGAAATTGATGTCTCCAAAGACCGTTTGGATTTTAGCAACTTGTCGGTGCATGAACAGCATATTTTCTTAAGCAACCTAAAGTACCAAACCTTGCTTGATTCGATTCAAGGTCGTAGCCCCAATGTCGTGCTGCTGCCGCTGGTGTCGATTCCTGAGCTAGAAACGTGGATTGAAACATGGTCATTTTCTGAGACCATCCATTCTCGTAGCTATACCCACATTATTCGTAACGTGGTCAATGACCCAAGCAAAGTATTCGAAGATATCGTTGACAATCCTTTTATCCTAGAGCGCGCCACAGGGATTGCCAAGTTCTATGACGAGCTGTATCAACTGTCTCAGCTATATAACCTATACGGTGAGGGTCGTCATGTCATCGAGGGCAAACCCGTCGAGGTCAATTTACGCCTGCTTAAAACCAAATTGTATCTATGTTTGGTGGCTATCAATGTGCTAGAAGCGATTCGTTTTTATGTGTCGTTTGCTTGTTCATTTGCCTTTGCTGAGCGCAAACTGATGGAAGGTAATGCCAAAATCATCAAAATGATTGCCCGTGACGAAGCGCTTCATCTAAACGGCACCCAGCATATGATTAATTTGATGCAATGGGGCAAAGATGACCCTGACATGGTCGAAATCGCCCAAGATTGCCAACAGCAAGCCATTGAAATTTTCAAAGACGCGGCTGAACAAGAAAAAGCATGGGCAAAATACTTGTTTAAAGATGGCTCAATGATTGGCTTGAATGAAAATATCTTGGTGCAATACGTTGAGTACATTACCAATCTACGTATGGATGCCATTGGCTTACCCCCTATTTTTGCGGCAATTAAAAACAACCCAATTCCATGGATCAATGCTTGGCTGTCCTCAGACAACGTGCAAGTCGCGCCCCAAGAGTCAGAAATCACCTCTTATTTGGTGGGTCAAATTGACGCAGAGCTCAGTGATGATGCGTTTGATGATTTTGAATTATAGTTCGTCATACGCTTATTTTATTTAGGCAATATAATCGATTATGGCATGGATTTTTACCAACAACACGCAGTTTTATCTGCATGACGCCGAGACGTTGCTACAAGGTATGCTTCGCTCAAAAATCTCTGCCAATCATCAATGCCTTGAAGGTTATTGCGGTACTTGTAAGCTCAAATACCGCCGTCGCCACCATGACACCCGTATCGACTATATTCACCCGCCACTGGTGATGTTAGCCGATGATGAAATCTTACCCTGCTGTTGTCAAGTCAGAGGGGCAATCGAGCTTGATATCGATTGATTTACCAAAATAACCCGCCAAAAACTGCGCGAAATGCCGCATAAAGCGAAAACTTACCCGTTTTGCCTTTAATTTTCTCCCCGCGAACCTCATATAATCCGTTATAATAATAGGTTGACTACCGCTTTTTAATCATACTAAATCTTTATTTAGTCCTCGACTGTCATTTGCAGGGTGTATCCCTTGATAAAAATGAAGAAATACAGTCATTAGCTTATTTGTCGTGCTATTACATTATTTATTTTTTTAACCAATATCAAAGCGAGCCCTCATGAGCGAACATTCAACTTCTCAATTAGCCACGCTGATTCAATTAGGTAAAGAGCAAGGTTATCTCACCTATGCTGAGATTAATGACCAACTCCCCGAATCGGTAACTGAAAGTGACCAAATTGATGATATTATTCAAATGCTCACAGACGTTGGCATCAAGATTTTTGAGACCGCGCCTGATGAAGACGACATTATGCTTAGCGATGATGCGGATGATGACGAAATTGCTGTCGATGAAGCCGCCGCGGTACTTGCCTCAGTAGAATCTGAGCCAGGTCGCACCACCGACCCTGTGCGTATGTATATGCGTGAGATGGGTACGGTTGACCTACTCACCCGTGAAGGCGAGATTGCGATTGCTAAGCGTATTGAAGACGGTATCCGAGATGTACAACATGCCATGACCTTTTGGCCAGGTACCGTGGCCATGCTCATTAATGAATACCACCAAACCTTTGAAGGTGAAAAGAAAGTCTCGGATATTATTACCGGTTTTCTTGACCCTGAAGCCGCTGATGTCATCCCGCTTGCCGATGACGAAGAGGTAGAAATCGCGTTACCGATTATCAAACCTAAAGTCAAAGACGACGAAGCCGAGGATGAACTCGATGATGAAGCCGAAAACGCCGATGAAATCGAAGAAGCCGATGGTGAAGTCAGTGAAGATGCCGATACCGAAGAAGCCAGCGGTCTTGACCCTGAAGAAGTGCGTCTGCGCTTTGAAGAATTAGAGCAATTGTTCAGTAAGGTCAAAGATTTATTGGCCACCCATGACCGTGATAGCGACGTGGTCAAAGCGGCGATGAATGAGCTTGCCAACTGCTTTATGCTATTTAAGCTCAATAGCCGCGTCTCTGACAATATCATGGATATGATGCGTGAAGTGTATGAAGACGTGCGTAAAAACGAACGTCACATCATGAAACTGGTGATTCGCCGCGGTAAAATGCCAAAAGATGAGTTTCGCAAAACCTTTCCGCATAATGAAACCAACCTTGACTGGCTCCCTAACCGTATCGCAGGCAAACCTGCCTTTGCCGACACGTTAGAGCGGGTACTTGACGAAGTGTTACAGTATCAAGGGCGTATCCAGCAGCATGAGCAAAATCTTGGCATGAGCATCGACCAAATGAAAGTGGTCGCACGTAACATGTCTGTGGGGGAAGCCAAAGCCCGCCGCGCCAAAAAAGAAATGGTTGAGGCGAACTTACGTCTGGTTATCTCGATTGCTAAAAAATACACCAACCGCGGTTTGCAGTTCCTTGATTTGATTCAAGAAGGTAACATTGGCTTGATGAAAGCGGTAGATAAATTTGAATATCGCCGTGGTTATAAATTCTCCACTTATGCCACTTGGTGGATTCGCCAAGCTATCACCCGCTCGATTGCTGACCAAGCGCGTACCATCCGTATCCCCGTGCACATGATTGAAACCATCAATAAAATCAACCGTGTGTCGCGCCAGTTATTACAAGAAATGGGACGTGAGCCTACCCCTGAGGAATTGGGCGAACGCTTAGAGATGGACGAAGTCAAAGTCCGTAAAGTGCTCAAAATCGCCAAAGAGCCCATCTCAATGGAAACCCCAATCGGCGATGATGAAGACAGTCACTTGGGTGATTTTATTGAGGATTCGAGCATCTCAAGCCCAGTGGATGAAGCAACAGCACAAGGGTTAAAAGAAGCTACCCGTGAAGTGTTAGCCAACCTCACTGAACGTGAAGCCAAAGTGCTTAAAATGCGTTTTGGTATTGATATGTCTACTGACCATACCTTAGAAGAAGTGGGTAAACAATTTGATGTCACCCGTGAGCGTATTCGTCAGATTGAAGCCAAAGCACTGCGTAAACTGCGCCACCCTTCTCGCTCGGAACATTTACGTTCATTCCTAGAGAATGATTAATGTTATCTCCATCCAAAAAAGCCGAGACAATGTTCTCGGTTTTTTTATGGGCGGGTTTATGAATAGGGCTTTTTACGAATGGCGCTTTTTTCAACGCCAAACTGCAACGTCTTGAAATTATCGGTTTTACCCTCATTTAGACCCTAAAGAAATTTATACAACCTTAGGTGATGCTATGAACAATAAAACAATTACGCTTAATAACTTAGAAGCCGCTGCCTGTGGTATGCGAGCGGCGAAACCTACGGATATCCAGCATCCAGAATTGTGGAATTTTCCGATGGATTATCCGTTGAGTATCATCGGTCATGAGGGTCACAAAGAGACGCTACTCGATGAAGTAAAATTAATTTTGGGTACTTTATTTCCCGAATTTGATTTGGCAAGTTTGACTATCAATCCATCGCGTACCGGTCGTTTCCACTCCGTACGTGCCAATGTGTATTTGACAGACGCCGAGCAAGTCAATAGCTTGTATAAAATGCTGGATGAAGCGGCGAGTATTCGTACCGTTTTATAAAACTGTCATGGTTAAAAATGGCACGAGTGATTAACTTACAAAAAAGCGGGATACATCAGTTATCCCGCTTTTTTTATCTGTTTTATATAGGTCATCAGCAGTTGATGCTTTGTTTGCCCAATTATTGGCTCAAAAGCAACAACTGATAGGCAGCCTTGTAGGCATCATAATCGAAATCATAGCTCGCCTCAAAGTGAGGTTTGAGTTTTTCAATTAACTCATCATCCCCCTCGTCAGATAGGCTGATATGCTTGGCTTGGGTCTGCATGTCTTCGATAGCGATTTCGCCCAGTAATTGATTAAACTTATCGCGCGCCTGCTTTTGCTTGGCAATATCGGCAGCCGTCATGGGGACGGGTGCGGATGCAGCCGCGTCGCGTGATGCAGTATCAGCGTAGCCAGATTGTTGGCTCGCTGCCTGTTCTTGGGCGGTGGCTGTGTCGATTTTTTCACAGATTTTGGCAAGGCGGGTACGTGATTTTTTGTCAAGTTTATCTGTTTCCAAGAGCACCGAACAAGCTTGTTGTTCTTCGCTTTCCTCAACCACATCTACTGCCGCTGCAGCTTCCACCGCCGCTGCAGCTGCACTTTCTACATCGCTGGCTACATCACTGGGTTTGTCGCTGATACTTTGATACAACTGGCTAAATATCTGGGCGTCAGATTTGCCTTGGGCTTTAAGTCTAGCAATTTGTTGCAAGTATTGTTGATTGCGATAGGTTTTATCAACAATCCCTGCGATATGTTCAGCAAGTTCCTCATCGACATACGCATCAGCGTCTGTAACCGCCTCTTGCTGACGGCTATCAGTATTCATGACTGCATAATTATCGGCTTGTATTTTTGCAAGTTTGCTTGCAGCGGCGTTTAGCGCTGCCATATCTATTTCACCCAGGCTTGCTTCATCTTTTTGCAACACAAACTGGTAGGTATAAAGGGTGACAAACGTCTCGACAAACCCTTTATTTTGTTTAAGTAGGCTATAGGACAAGGCTTCTAAATTCTTATCACTGTCAAAGACTTTGGATTGTTTTGTCGCCGCCCATAGATTGTTATCTTTTGATGCTTGTTGCCAAGTGATTGCCTTGTTGAAGATATCAGGATTGACGCGGGCTTTGCCATAATCGTAAAAATTAACCACTGTGCGCATTTGGGTCTTGGGCTGATTGGTAGTCGGCGTGGTTTTTTCAAATGCTGGCAAATCACTCATTGCTACCACATTGAGTAATTGATTTTGGCGGTTGAGTCCATAGCTGATACGGATGTCATCATCCATTGAGATAAAGCTGCTATTTGCCTCTTTGCTTATTTCAGCTTGCAGCGCTTTAAAGGCTTGCGGATTGGCGTCGATGATTTTTGCCAGTGCAGCGGCACTGACCAATTTGTCTGATTGGTATTTGTCAAAGGCTGCTAAGGCTTTTGCAGTTTGAGCTAATTCTTCACTGGTCGACTCATCAGTGGCTGTTTGATTCTCTAAACTGTCCATTGCCTCTGCAGCATCGGCACTGGCTGGATCAGCAGCGCTTTCATCTGATTGTGCACGCATTTTATCAATGGCTTCATACAGGCGCATGGCAGATTCATACGCTTTTTCTTCAACGCTTGCCAACCCATGGCTGTCAAAGGCTTTTTTCATCAGATACCGTGGGCTAACAGCAAGACTGCCAAGCTGCTTTAGCTCATCATCTTTGGCAAAATCAGCTGGGCAGCGGCACTGACCAATTTGTCTGATTGGTATTTGTCAAAGGCTGCTAAGGCTTTTGCAGTTTGAGCTAATTCTTCACTGGTCGACTCATCAGTGGCTGTTTGATTCTCTAAACTGTCCATTGCCTCTGCAGCATCGGCACTGGCTGGATCAGCAGCGCTTTCATCTGATTGTGCACGCATTTTATCAATGGCTTCATACAGGCGCATGGCAGATTCATACGCTTTTTCTTCAACGCTTGCCAACCCATGGCTGTCAAAGGCTTTTTTCATCAGATACCGTGGGCTAACAGCAAGACTGCCAAGCTGCTTTAGCTCATCATCTTTGGCAAAATCAGCTGGATTGATGAATGATTTTAGGTAGCGCTCATTGACGTGAAAGAACAGCAAATACTCGGCTAGCATTTGATTGTAGCCAATGCGGTAGCCAATGCGCTGGCTCACACCTTTGGCTTTATCTTCAGTAGTCAAAGCCAATGGCTGATAATCGCTTTCTTTGGCAAGGGTGGCATTTAGCAGTGACATCTGTTCAAATACCTTGAATAAGGCTCTTTTATCTATCTTTTTATCTTTTAGCAGTTTGCTATAGTCATATTCAATGTAGCGTCCATCATATTGCGGGTCGGTGGCAAACTCAGAGAGTCCCGACAAGTCAGCATATACTTTGGAGCGCGCAAAATCAGCCGCAAGCGGCACTTTGATAAACGCCCCTGCATTGTTCTGCACGTAGCGAAATTCAGGCACGATTGACATTTGCCCCCGGCGAAGATCTACCACACCTGTGGAGGCAAACTCAAAGCGCTTGGTTAAAATATCCATCACTTGCCCCACTTCGCTTTGTTCACGGGTTTGGTGATTGACCCCCTCTGTGACCAAGGCTTGTTGGCGAGAATCAAGGTGCTGTGCTGCGCTAAGCTGCTGGATAAGTTTTAAACGATTAGGGCTTGCAGGTAACGCTTGTGCACTACGTAGCGGTGGGCGTACCACATTGACTCGATAGTCATAAGCATAGCTTTGGCGACTGAGCAAATTTTGGTTGGCTTGCAACACACGTTGAGACAGCGGCTGACTCGCGCTAGGCTGTGTGGCACAGCCGTGAATCCCCAGCAAGACGATGGCAAAAGTGAGAGGCTTGATACTAAAGGCGATGGCTTGTTGCGCATTCATTGAGCTTCCTTAACAAATTTTATTATAGAGCCTATCTTTATAACTGAATTGATTTTTTTTGTAAACAAAAAGCCAGTGTTATGCTGCAATGTTTACAAAGATAATGGGTAATCTAACGGAGTTTTGCTATCATACGGATTAAATACCGCAAAATTGCTTAAAAACTACTCATTTAAAAACCAATCACTTAAAAACCAGTCAGAAGAACCCTTGTATGTCGCAACTTAGTATACCCGCTAATCTTAGTTTACCCGCTAACCTTAGTTTACCCGCTAATTTAGAACACTTACTCACCCAATTTTTACAGTCGCAGCTGCCCAAGCCCATACAACTTGACCCCAGTGTGCTTGCCTACCGCTGGCAATCCAATAGCCGCACGGGCAGCGGTGAACTGGTGCCTTTAACCGTGGATTTGCGATTGACGTTGGATGATTTGCTTGGCATTGATGGGCAAAAAAATAAGCTAATTCAAAACACGCGCCAATATTTAGCAGGCTTACCTGCCAATCATGTACTCATGACAGGCACGCGTGGCGCAGGAAAATCCTCGCTCATTCGGGCATTGCTCAATCAATATAAAGCGGACGGTCTTCGTATTATCGAAGTGTCACGAGATGATTTGGTGATGTTAGAGCCGATTCGCCAAGCGGTACGAGACCTTCATACAGCCCAGCCCAATCATGGCTGTCATTATGTGGTGTATTGTGATGACTTAGCGTTCAATGGGCAAGATGAGAATTATCGCACGCTCAAAAGTGTGCTCGATGGCGCGCTAGATAGCGAGCAAGACAAACTACTCGTCTATGCGACCAGTAACCGCCGTCATCTATTGCCGCAACTGATGAAAGACAATGTGAGCATTTATAATGGGCAAACCGATGAAGTCAATCCGTATGAGACGATTGATGAAACCGTGTCGTTGTCTGACCGCTTTGGGCTGTGGCTGTCATTTCATCCGATGACCCAGCCTGTGTATTTGGATATTTGTGCGCATTATTTGGCGCAAGCAAGTTTGCCCTTTGATGAGGCAGCAAAAGCAGCTGCCTTACGCTTTGCCAGTGAACGCGGTGGACGCTCCGGGCGCGTGGCTTATCAGTTTAGTCGGTATTTTATTGGGATGAAACGACTACAAAATATTAAGTAATAAGGATTTGAGTTGCCTCACCCTTATCATTGACAATCAATAAGCGATTACTATCATCTCGCGCCAATTCTTTCATAATTTGGTCTTTGAAACTTAACGATTGAGCGATAATAGCACTATAGGTACTTAAGCCCGTTTCTTCTTTAAGACGTTTTAACGTCTCTACTGCTTTGGGTGATAAATCAATTTGGATTCTTTGAGCTTTAGTTTGGGTATCTTCTTTTTTAGCCGACATTCTATTACCTTAAAATAAGTGCATTACTGTTTCTTAGAAATGCACTTATCATGTTAAATTAAACAGTTATACTCATAAAAAATGGCAATACTATTGGCGAAATAGTAGCTACAATATTCATGACTGACGCTAAAACTTCTAGCTTTTTTGCCTTTTCTTCAATATCTTCTATTGCAACTACTTTCACATCAGTCTCAGCCAATTCAGACGTAAGAATAATGGTTTGATTGATTTGAAAATTATTACAATTTTTGAAATTAAAAGTATTAATTGATATATCTAAATTTTTGGTTTCTCGCATAAATTCTTTCTCTTAATAAATGATTAGAAGTTAATAAATTGACTTTTAAACTAAACACTTTATTAAAAGAAATATTATGAATGTATTCAGCCACAATGTACTCTGTAAAGTTAACAACTAGTTTTTGATAATATTTTCTAAAGTTACTGAAAAAAACTAATATAAACTCAATGTCACATTGATAACTACGATTTGAAAATTTAGCTTTTAAATTTTTTAAAAGTTGAAAAAAATACTCATTATTATAGATGCCATATCTTGTGATATCGTTTCCAGCTTTACTAATAACTTCTAGAAATAGACTAAGAGTTAAATCTAAATATTCTATATTTTTTCTTATATTATTTTTAACATTATTCAATAAATCGCATATACTTTTTTTAATCGCTTCTTTATCAGAGTAATTTTCTTTATTTAATTCAATTGGAAGCCATTTAGTGGTATTCAAACCACTTAGTTCTAAAGTCAAATAAATATCATTCAAACTTGAACAACCTTTAAGTAGGTTGTCGAAATTTAAATTTTCAATTAAATCTGATTGACTAATATTATGCACTTACATTATTACCTTTAAATTTTTTATCTATAATTTATCGATATTCTATCTTTTTAAAATATATTTATCAATATGAAAATTGATAGATTTTTTAATCAGTCTTTAATTATTAAGTTCAAAATAAATTCTGTTATCATAAGACAAATTATTTCTAGAATATAAAAAAATGTATACATCTAAAGACCAACTCACCGAACTCATTCGCCGCCTTGAAGAAAAAAACCATGTTTTTTCTGCCGACCCGATTTTAATTACCGAAAAACTGCAACCCGAACAAGCCAACCCACTGACCAAACTGCACCGCCGTGCCACACGCATTGATAATGACGGTAAACTTGCGCAGCTACTCACCACCATTGACACCCGCGTCAATGGCGTAATTTGGGGATTGACCATGCTGTGGTTTATTTTGGGCTTTGTCGCGTTATTTGGCTTGATGCAAGCGCAGGTGGTGAACTTTTTTTATGTGCTAGCCAGTTTATTAGGGTTTAATACCATTATCTTACTGGTTTGGCTCGGCTGGATGCTGTTCTCACCGCGCAACAAACCCAGTTTTTTTGGTACTTTTTTTACCCCGGCAACCCTAGTGCGTGGCAAAGATGTTGTTACCCAAACAGCGGTTGAACTGTATCAAGACCAGCTCAATCACGCTGGCACCAAATGGTACGTCAGTCGTATCAGCCACCAGTTTTGGTTAGCCAGTCTATCGGGGATGTTGGTCTCATTAATTCTATTGTTATTGGTCAAAAACTACAATTTTGTATGGGAATCAACCCTACTACAAGACAGCAACGTGGTGGAAGTGGTCAAGCTGATGTCTTGGCTCCCCCATTGGGTAGGCTTTCCTACGCCAACAGCGCAAGATATTATCACCGCGCAAATGAATCCTGAAACCACGCCACAGATGATTTCGTTTCGCTGGGCGATGTTATTAATCGGTAGCCTACTGATGTACGGTATCGTGCCGCGTTTGCTCGCATGGCTATGTTGTCTGATGATGGTGCGCTCAAGCCGTATGAAGCTTGATATCAAACAGCCGTACTATCAAAAAATTATCGACTTTTGGCAGCGCAAAGTGATTGACCCCGATGACAGCCCGGCTGAGCAAAAACCTATCGCACCCACTGCCCAAATCAGCCTAGCCAATAAACTCGCCGTGTTACTCGAATACCCGCAAGCCAACCCGCAATGGTATACCAAAACCGTTGGTATGGCGGCGCAAAACTTTGGTCGTATCGATGATCGTGATGACTTGGAAAAACTCATTACTTACCTTCAAAGCAACCCTGTTCAAGTGCTCGTCGGTATCTCCAATCTCGCACTCCCCGACCGTGGCACCCTGCGAAAACTCGATAATATCGCAAGCGCGGCAAAAGGCGGTATGATTGTGCAACTGCTCGATGCCAATCAAGGCTACCTGCCAAGTCCGAGCGAAATTGAAACCATCAAAGCCCGTCAACTACAATGGGAAACCGCGTTGGCAGAACGCCAAATTGCCCTAGTAAGAGAAAATTAACCATGAATGCCACGACAAGCTATGCCGATGTGATTAATAGCATTGCCCAGACTGCTTTACAGCTTACGCTCGCAGCGCAAAGCGCCTTTGTGCAAAATCTACTGCGTCAATTCATTCAAAATTTGCCAGCCGATTGGCTTGACAATGAACTTGACAGTGAAAAACCGCACTATCAAGCCCTGTTTGACATCATAAACAGGCAAACTTGGCAAACCGATAGCATCGAACAGGCGCTAAATGCGCTCGATGACATCATGTTTGCTATGGGCGATAGCTATCCACATAGCACCAGTGACGCGATTTTGCTGATGCTCGATATGCTTGGGTTTTATCTATCTTTGACAGCCATGGAAGAAAAATCTGCAGTGAGTGATGGTTGGGTGATTTTAACTGCGGAAGGCTATTTGGATTATTATGACCAGCTGGCAGAAGATAGTAGCGAAAACATAGATGATGTTGCCCATAGTTTTGATGATTGGCTGGCACATCCACTGACCCAAACTGCCTTCAATCATGTCACCCATGCCTTAGAACTTGCCAAAAGAACTTGCCAAAAATAGCTCGCGCTGAATACATAAAGGTTAATAAATAATGGATAACAAAGACATAACCACCCAAGAAAAATTGACAATTGATTTAACCAAAGATTATTTGCCAGCGACGGCTACTGACAGTGCGACCCATCCAAGCGGTGACATTGCTACGCAGCCAATCAACCATCCATTAGCCCAAGCTGAACAAAACCCCTATCCAAGCCGCAAAATCAGCATTGGCGAAAATGAAGCGTTAAAATTGGCAGTCGTGGGGCATACCAATACCGGTAAAACTTCGCTGCTACGCACCCTGTTGCGTGATATGTACTTCGGCGAAGTCAAAAATGCGCCTGCCACTACCCGCCATGTGGAAAAAGCCATGATCAATGACAGCCAAACGGGGCAAGGCTTGGTGGCACTGTATGACACGCCAGGTCTAGAAGATGCGTCAGGGCTACTTGATTGGTTAGAAGACAACACCGCTGCCCGCCGTGACGGTGTGGAGCGGTTACAGCAATTTTTGGCAAGTGCCCCTGCGCAAGACGAGTTTAGCCAAGAAGCCAAGGTCATTCGTCAGCTGATTGCCAGTGACATGGCCGTGTATGTGATTGATGCGCGTGAGCCTGTGCTCGGCAAATATAAAGATGAGTTGACGGTGCTGTCATGGTCAGCCATCCCCGTCATGCCCGTATTTAACTTTACCAAGGGTCAAGATAGCAATATCAATGAATGGCAGCAGATGCTCGCGCGCCGCAACTTACATGTATCCACGCGGTTTGACTCAGTGGCGTTTGAATTTGATGATGAAATCAAACTGTGGCAAAACTTAGAAACCATGCTGATACAACCTGAAATTATCAAACAGCTGATCGAGCGTCGTAAAGCCGATTGGGATGATTTGTACGATGATGCCAATATTATCATTGCGCATTTTTTGTTAAACGTTGCCGCCTTTGTTGAAACCATTCATGAGGAGGATGATCCGCTGCCTACCTTACAAAAAATGCAAGAAAAAGTACGCCAAGCTGAACGCAGTATGCAAGATGAACTGCTAAACCTGTATAAATTTTATGACAATACCGTCACCACGACACCGCTTGAGCTGACTGAATATCGCCGCGATCCTTTTGATAAAGAGGTACTAGCCAGTTATGGGATTCGTACCACAGGGGGTGCAGCGGCAGGCGCGCTGATTGGACTGGGTATTGATGTCGCCACCCTTGGCACATCACTGGGGCTAGGTACGGCGCTTGGTGGTTTGGCAGGTGGCTTACTGTCAAACACCAGCGCGATTGCCGACAAAATTAGCGGTGTCAAACGGCTGCACATAGACCCTGCCACCCTGACTTTACTGGCGACTCGAGCGATGGACTTACTGACTGCACTACGCCATCGTGGTCATGCGGCGACTGATAGCATCATGGCGAACCAATTGCTCGCGCCTTGGTCAGTTGATAGATTGCCAAGTTTGCTCAAAAAAGCGCGGGGTAAGCCCGAATGGTCATCGCTCAACACAGGCAGACAAACCACTGTGTCTGCCAAGCAGTCACATGAGCTGCGCGATGAGGCAGCTTGGCAATTATCACGGCAACTAAGACGCTGACTTATCAACCTACAAGCATGATAAAAAAACTTGGCTAAAAACTATCTAGTCTTATTAAGGCTAGATAGTTTTTAGCCCATTATAAGAATTTATTAAGCTAATTTTGTTATTTTTACCTTTTAATCTATCTTTTAATCTATGTCAATTTTTTTGTTTTTGAGGGCAATACCATGTATTCAGCACATCATGAACCGCATTTTAGTAATCGCAACAACTGGCTACGCGCAACCGTGCTCGGCGCCAACGATGGTTTGATTTCCACTGCCAGTCTATTGATGGGGGTTGCGGCAGCGCGAGTGGACAGTCACACCTTGCTGTTGACAGGGGTGGCATCGCTGATTGCTGGCGCAATTAGTATGGCAGCGGGCGAATATGTCTCCGTATCTTCGCAAGCCGACACCGAAAAAGCCGACTTGGTAAAAGAAGCCTATGAACTTGAGCACAATTCAGACCGCGAGCTAAAAGAACTGACGCATATTTATGTTCAGCGTGGCTTAACGCCTGCTATGGCACATGATGTTGCGGTAGCACTCACTGCTCACAATGCCCTAGAAGCGCACGCACGCGATGAAATTGGACTTACCGATACCGCCTCCGCCAATCCCCTACAGGCAGCCGTGGCATCGGCTTTATCCTTCATCACAGGGGCGCTACTACCGGTGCTGTGTATTTGGCTGTTACCAAAGCAATATTTGGTCGGCGGTTTGGGCACAGTGACCTTGATAGGATTAGCATTTTTGGGCTGGTTATCGGCGTATTTGGGCGGTGCCAAAATTTTTCCTGCCATTGTGCGTGTAGTCATTTGGGGCGTTGTCGCATTGGTTACCACCAACCTTATCGGTGAAATGTTTGGGGTAAAAACAGGTTAGTCAATCACTTTTTATCGCATTATTTATCGCCAATTTTTATCATTACCATTTGCAAAACCAATTGTTTCTTATAAGATAAGGAGACTGTAATAATTCAGCAAGTTTGTAGAAACTTTTATTGGGTGATAGGTTATCGTTTCTATAAATTAAACAATTGGCAAATAGTCAAAAATCCTATGGGATTTTAGCTTTCTACGGTAGTGGGAGATAAGGTTATGCAAGATTTTGTCAATGCGATTAATGATTGGGTATGGAGTCCCGCATTAATCTATCTATGTTTATTGGTTGGTTTATATTTTTCAATTCGTGGTCGTTTTTTACAAGTGCGCCATTTTGGTCGCATGATTCGATTACTGATGGACGGCAAAAGCAGCGATCAGGGTGTGTCCTCATTCCAAGCACTCGCTATGTCACTCGCAGGTCGTGTGGGTACAGGTAATATTGCCGGTGTGGCAACGGCGATTACTTTTGGTGGTCCTGGTGCATTATTCTGGATGTGGATGGTAGCGTTCTTGGGTGCCAGTACCGCATTCGTTGAGTCAACACTTGCGCAGATTTATAAAGAACGTGATGATAAAGGCTTCTTTATCGGTGGTCCAGCCTATTATTTTGAAAAAGCACTAGGGCAAAAATGGTACGCGGTGTTATTTGCGATATCGGCAATCGCCGCTTGTGGTTTATTGTTACCTGGCGTACAGGCCAATTCGATTGCTGAAGCGATGAACAATTCACTGGGTATCGCACCTAGTATTTCAGCCGCGGTAATTGCGGCACTACTTGGCTTTATCATCTTTGGTGGTGTCAAGCGTATTGCTTCCTCTGCTGAGTTGATTGTACCTTTTATGGCACTTGCCTACATCATCGTGGCGATTGTTATCATCATCATGCATATCGGTCAATTACCTGATGTGTTAGCGTTGATTTTCCGCTCTGCGTTTGGTATGGATTCTACGTTTGGTGCTGTGTTGGGTCTTGCCATCCAATGGGGTGTGAAACGTGGCGTTTACTCAAATGAAGCAGGTCAAGGTACAGGTCCTCACCCATCGGCAGCCGCTGAGGTGTCACACCCAGCCAAACAAGGCTTAGTACAAGCGTTTTCAGTGTATGTCGATACGCTATTTGTTTGTTCGGCGACAGGTTTCATGCTAATCATTACTGGTATGTACAACGTACAAGACCCCGCCAACAAAGAAGCCTTCTTGTATCAAGGTGTTAGAGGCGTTGCCGCAGGTCCAGGTTACGTGCAAACTGCGATGGAAAACATCATGCCAGGTTTTGGCGCAGTGTTTGTGGCGGTTGCGCTATTCTTCTTTGCTTTCACTACCATCATGGCGTACTACTATATTGCAGAAACCAATATCCGTTATCTCACTCGTAGCATGAAGCTAAATTGGGCAATCCCTGTACTCAAAGTAGTGATTTTATTTGTGGTAATTTATAGCTGCTTAAAAACCGCCGACTTGGCATGGGCACTGGGTGACTTGGGCGTTGGTTTGATGGCTTGGCTCAACATCATTGGTATCTTATTCTTGCAAAAACCTGCATTTGCCGCACTGCGCGATTATGAAGCACAGGTCAAACAAGGCAAAGATCCTATCTATGATGCGCGCGCCAATGGCGTACACAATGCGCCAGTTTGGGATGAAATTTCAGCCAAGTACCGTAAAGAATTTGGCGAACATCCTAACCATGATCGCTTTGTACCCTAATTTTAATATGTGAATGCTTCAATGCGTTCACTTGACAGTCGTTAAAAAAATAAGCCCCATTGACTGGGGTTTATTTTTGTGATGAATTATTATCTTTTGACTGGGATTTTAATTAACCCAAAAAACGCAATCAATAAAGCGATGACTTGTACAGCCAGCAGCGTATAGACTGTATATAACCATTTGCCTTGTGCATATGCCAGACCACACGCCCACGCCCCGATACTACCACCGATGTAGTACGCCATATAATATAAACCTGACGCTAGCGACCGCCCTTCTTTGACATTCACCGCGATATAAGTAATGGTCGCCGATTGGGTAATAAATACCCCAGTTGACATCACCGCAAGCGCCACAACGACCAAAGAAATAGGCGCAGCCAGTGTCATCAGCACGCCCATCATCGAAATCAACACCGCTACGCGCACCATACGGGCAGCGCCGTATTTGGCAATCAAACTACTTGCAATCGGTGTGACCACGACCCCAATCAAATACACCGCAAAAATGTTAGCAAGCCCTGCACTCGATAGATTGTAGGGTGTATCTGCCAAGTGTAAATTAACATAGGTAAAACAGCCCACTAATGAAAATAACACGCACGCGCCAAGCAGTCCTGCGGTCACCACATAACGGTTGCGCACATGTTTACTCAGCATGTGCAGCGCCGATGTAAAATTTGGGTTGGCATGAAAATGACGTGAGCGCGGTAATAACCAAGCCACCAAGGCAGCGCCTAACACCGTCAACACGCCCATGAACACAAAGCCTTTTTCCCAGCCGATAAGCTCTTCTAAATGCCCCAAGATAAAGCGACCTAAAAATCCCCCAAATACTGTACCTGAGACATAGTAGGACATCATTTTTGCCATCTCTTTGCCGGCGTACTCTTCCCCGACATAGGCAATCGTCACCACCGTAATGCCAGGTACCGCCAACCCTTGCATAAATCGCCAAATAATGATACTGGAGAGTGAGTCAGACAGCCCAATCATCATCGTGGGTATTGCCATAAAGGCAATGGATGCCACAATGATATTTTTACGACCCACAGCATCAGACAACATCCCCATAAACGGTGACATGATGGCAATGGCAATCACCGTTGCGCCAACTGTCATGCCCACTTGCGTTTCGGTCGCTGAGAATGCTTGCATCATAATCGGCAAAATCGCTTGAATCGAATAGACTTGCAAAAATGCAAACGCGCCAATCATGCCAATCATGATTTTGACTATCAATGAGGGTGGCGTTATCGGTGGTTTGGTATTCGGTTGTTGAGAAGGCAGTTGATTTTGCGGTTGGCTATGGGATGGATTGCGGCTAGTTAAGTTACTTGATATTAGTGTGTGAGTATCAGTATCGGCGTCAGTGGAATGATTGGAAGAATCCAAATGCTCAGTGGCATGTTGTGGTTGAGAAGTCATAGGTGACCTTTTTACAGAGTAGTGCCCGTCAAAGAAATGCCTATACTAGCACTAAAGCGCGCTATTTATTGTTAAAAGAAGTTTAACCTCAAACTGTAATTTTCAACCCAATCACCTGAATTGAGGGGTATTGGCAAGGCCTTCAATGCCAAATTTGGCGCCCTAGAGTGTAATATTTTTGACCCATGACTATTTGCCAAAACATCAGTATTTTTCAAAACATGACTATCCAGCCATGACAAAATTGCAGTAATATTTAGCACGTTGTGGTAATTAAACTTAAAATCAATAGGATTGAATTATGCCAGAGAATTTAAAACAGCCAATGCCCGCTGCCATGCAAGCGTATTTGACACAGTTGCATGAAGTGATTGTGCCGTATCTGTTAGCGCAAGGGGTTAAGCCCAATGCCATCAACGCACGTGAAGCGTTAGCCAATTTAACAACCGCATTTGTCACTGACGCACCCAACATGGCAAAAATCATCGATACGGTGCTGGTGACGCCAAGCAATTTTCGGGGTTATAACGTCCCACTTAGGCTATTTGTACCGAGCAACTGTCCGCTGCCAAATGAACAAGCAACGGCTGACGTGCCGGTAATGGTATATTTTCATGGCGGTGGCGGCATGGCAGGTAGCGTCACTGTGTATGATAAACTCTATAAAAAATTGGCCGAAGCAACAGGCTGCGTGGTGGTAGCGCCGGAATATCGCCTTGCGCCAGAAAATCGTTACCCTGCCGCGATTGATGATGCTCACGCGATTTTAACTTATTTAACAGCAACCCTACAGCAAGTCGGTTATGACTGTAACGGTAAGCTTATCATAGCGGGTGATAGCGCTGGCGGTGCGATTACTGCCACCTTGGTGCAAGATTGGCTTGCCAACCGTGTGAGCACAGACCTAGCTATCACCCATCAAATTTTGATTTATGCCAGTCTAGACTACACCATGTCACAGCCTTCGATTGAGGAAAATGGCACGGGTTATTTACTAGAATCCAGCAAAATCCACTGGTATTTTGACAATTATTTTTCAGCATATGATGACCGTGAGCTGAGCTCACCATTTTGGACTGATATGGCTACCCTACTGCATCATTCGCCGTATCAAGCCCCAAAGACACTGCACCTAACGGCCGGTTATTGCCCGCTACGTGATGAAGATATCGGCTATCATGACGTATTACAAGCCGCAGGCGCGCCATCCCAACTCGTCCATTTTGCCGATATGCCTCATGCATTTTTAAATATGGAAAATCTTTGCCCAGAGCAATGTAAAGCTTTATACCAAAAAATTGGTAAATTCTGCCAAGCTTAACTTTTAACTTCTAAGGAATAAATATGCAACGTGCTGAACAACTTCGCCCCCTATCACGACAACATCACTTGGGACTCAATCTTGGCTTAAAAGCCGGTCAATTTCCTATGTCATCTTCTGAAGCAGACATCCAAGACCAATGGCAAAAAATAACCGCTTTTATCCGTGATGAATTTACTGCGCATTTTGGGGTGGAAGAAAACTATTTGGTGAAACCTTTAATGACTTACCACAAAGATAATCCACAAGTGATAGAGTTAAGTGAGCAACTGACGGCTCAACACGAAGAATTAAAACGATTAGCCGATAAAGCCAACCCGACTATTGAAGATTTACGCGATTTGGGCGATGCCTTATACGAGCATATTCGCTTTGAAGAGCGTGAAGTTTTTCCATTGGCTCAAGAGTTACTTACCTCTGAGCAGCTTGACGCTATTTATACCCAATCAGGCGATGATGTTAAATAGTTTTAAGTTTCATGAAAAACACTCATAAAAAAAGCACCCAATTAGGTGCTTTTTTTTATTGCTTATAACTTATAGCGGTTTGCCTGTGCTATTGCGGCGGCTACGTTTTGGCGCATCCCAACCATCTTGCTTGCCAGCCGGTTTAGCGGATGGCTTGGTTGATGAAGCATAACGGTCAGATGATGACTTAAATCCTTCCGATCTTGACGATTTACCGGCAAATGGTTTATCTGATTTTTTGAAACCCTCAGATTTAAACCCGTTTGAGCGTGAATCGCCCGCACGTTGGCCATCTTTTGCCGGATACGGTCTGTCGCTACGTTTTTTAAGCGGTTGACCAAAGGTTTCTTCTACGACTGGACGTGGCTTGCGAGTGCGGTCATCGCCACGAAACTCGCTAGAGCGTTCGGTCTTTTTGGCAAAAGGTTTGTCACCAAAACGGTCATTTTTTTCAAAGCGGTTAGGACGCTCGCCATGACGCTCACTGCTATTACGGTCAGTGTTGTAACGTGGTTTATCACCTTGATAGCCTTTAAAGCCATCTTTGTTGAAGCTACGGTTATCATCGCGGCGACGATCTGCATACTCACCTTGGCGAGGCTCACGATTGCCTTGGCGTGAATCACGGTCAAAGCTTGGTTTGTCCGATGATTTAGCGGCGCGGTGAAAATCGCCCTGACTATTGCCATGACGGTTATCTGAATCACGGTGACGACGCGGCGCACTCGCATCATCACGCCCAAAACGACTATCGCTGTTGCCTTGGTGACCTTTGTCAAAACGCTCACGTTTTTCAAAACGTGCTGAACTGTCGTTGCTCGCTGATTTGCCATAACGTTCTTGGTTGTCAAAACGTGGCTTGTCCGCAAAACGACGCTCGCTTGAAGGTCTGTCGCTTGAACCACCAAAACGTTGTGAGCGACTGCCACGGTCATCACGACCGCCACGGCTATCACTGCCGCTGCGACCACGACCGCGACCATCACGACCATTAGGCTTACCACGACCTTCAAATTTTTCCACAAAACGCGGTTCTAAGCCTTCAACTTGCGCTTCATTGATATCACGTTTTAGGTAACGGGCAATATTGCCAAATTGACGACGGTCATCGCGGCTACATAGGTTGATAGCAATACCAGTACGACCGGCACGACCTGAGCGACCGATACGATGAACATAATCTTCTACTTGGCGCGGTAAATCATAGTTAAATACATGGGTAATGTTGGGTAAATCAAGACCACGTGCTGCCACGTCTGTTGCTACCACGATGTCAAATTTGCCACTGCGTAAATCTGAGACAATACGATTACGCTTGCTTTGTGGCAAGTCACCATGCAGATAACAGGCTTTGTGTTCCCATTGTTGTAGGCGCTCAGCGACTTCTTCACTGCTGCGTTTGGTCGCAGTAAAGATAATCGCTTGACCACGCTCTGGGTCACAGATCAGCTGCTCTAATAATTTATTTTTGTGGTCAAAGTTGTCACAGAAATACACTTTTTCATCGATGTGTGCGGTTTCAACTTTGATGTTGATACGCTCTGGGTCTTTGGTAAAGCTTTCAGCGATTTTACCGACTGGACCATCCCATGTCGCAGATGACATGATGGTTTGGCGATGCGCGGGTGTGGCTTCCAAAATCGCATTGATATCATCGGCGAAACCCATGTCTAGCATACGGTCTGCTTCATCAAGTACCAACATAGTCAAATCAGATAGGTTCAAACGCTGGGCATTGATATGATCTAGCAAACGACCCGGCGTCGCTACGATGATTTGTACGCCTTTTTTTAGCGCACGGATTTGACCACTGTATGCCGCACCACCAACAAGTGGCACACTGTACAAATCTTTCATGGCTGAGCCATAACGACGGATACTGTCTTGAACTTGGTTGGCCAGCTCACGCGTCGGTGTCAAAATCAAGGCTTGTACGACTTTTGGCTGTTGGCGACCACGTTTGCCACTTGCGGTCTTTTCTGCCGCTTTTTCTTTGGCTTGTAGTTCGCTTAATTGATGCAAAATTGGTAATACAAACGCGGCAGTTTTACCACTACCTGTTTGTGCTGATAATAGCAAATCACGACCCGCTAACGCAGCAGGAATCGCGCGCGCTTGGATAGGCGTTGGTGTGGTATAACCCGTTGCGACAATACTTTTTAGTAATGAACCTGAAAGACCCAATGCAGTAAAACCATTTTCGCTAGGGTTAGCATCATCAGACGTTGCCGCAGTTGATTCTGTGTCGTCAACTGGGGCGTTGTCAGTAGGCTGATTGCTGTTGGCTTGGCTATGGGTATGGCTAAAAAAATTATCGATTGAGTTATCAGCAAAATCTGTGGTTGAATTAAAATCAGTCATGTAAGTCCTTAAAAAATAAGTTAATCAAAGTGTCGGTGGTAACCTTGATTGAAAACACGCAACAAGCAAAAGCCCTCAAGCTGACTGCACTTTCAAAATGGATAAGCAAAATGAATAGGCAAAATTATCAGCTATCATTAATCACAAATATCGTGTTAATCGCTTTAAAGCATTGTAATCGTGTCTGTAAGACTTATTTTCGCTATAAAAATAGCGACAAAACCTACTGTCAGACTTATCAAAACTTTTGAAACAGTAAAACCATCAAAAAGTTCGTATCGCGGCATTCACAAGAATGCTTAAAAAAATACAATGCTAAATATTAGGTTATCATCGGAAGATTATCAGCGCTTACAGTGGCGCGCGTGATATATAGGCAGATGGATAAGCTAGATTAATTGGAAAATTGACGTTGCTCTTAGCGTATATGAGTCATTATTGGTCAGTTTTCTTTCGCAATTAAAAAACTTACCAAGTGAAATAGGCATCAAAAACACCTACTTAAAAAAGTGATAACCCCACTAGCACATCTTCGGCACACTGGCTGGCTGCTACCGTTGCTACCTTCCGGTCCTGGCGGGGTTCACAGCAGCTAGTTGCGAAGCTACCAATGGGGTTACCGAAGCGGTATTCTAGAGAATTTGGCGACCAAATGCAAACTATTTTTATCATATACGCCAAATTTTTGTATTTATTTCACTTTTACACACGCTAAACCCTCACCAAGCAACATTTGGGTAAATTTTTGTCCACCTTTTTACCCTTTTTCTACAATTCTTTCGCTGTAAATGTTACAAAATATTTTATAATGCCCATTCAACAACATATTGAATGAGCTAATGTAGTTTAATCAGCAACAGATTCATGCCAACCCATATAAAGAAGCACTAGAAAAAACTAGGAAAAAAACAATAGGAAACACTATGACACACTTAAGCACCGCAACTAACAATCATCCCAATCATAAAATGCATGCCAATCATACAGTCACCAAAGGTATTGCAGCTAGCTTGCTTGCTGTGGCGACGCTATTACCTTTTACCAGTGTTTCAGCCGCTACTTACCCTGTGAACCCATCCCCTGCGAATCCATCAATGACTAATACTTTAAACTACGGCTTGCTTAACTTTGCTGCCTCAGCGAGTAAAAAAGTCAGCAATGACCAAATCAATGCTACCCTTAGCAAAACTGTACAAAACAAATCAAGTAGTGAGGTGGCTAATCAAATCGCTACCACCTTGAACCAAGCGGTAGCCATTGCCAAAAAATACCCACAAGTGCAAGTCAGTACGGGCAACCAAACCACCTATCCGCAATATGATAAAAACCAAAAAATCATTGGTTGGACGGGGACTGCAAGCTTGAATTTAAAGAGCACCGACACAGTTGCAGCTAGCAAATTGATTGCCGAATTGCAAAGTTTTATGACGGTTGATGGATTAGACTTTAGTGTGTCTGATGCCGCGCGCAAAGCCACCGAGCAAGAATTGATGATGGAAGCTTCGAAAAACTTCCAGCGTCAAGCGCAAACGCTAATGCCTGTGTGGGGCGCAAAAGGCTATCAATTAGTTTCGTTGGAGTTTAGTCAAGGGGGCGATTATCGTGCACCGCGTGCGTATGGCAGTGTAATGATGCTAGAAGCCGCCAGTGCTAAAGTCGCTGACCAAAACTTCCAAGCGGGCGATAGCACCATTACGGTCACTGCCAACGGTACCGTACAACTGGTAAAATAAGCTGCTATTAACCACAAAAAAACCTGTTGAATCAACAGGTTTTTTTGTTTGTCTTTTATTCACTAAGCAATATTTAGTAAGAAACTTAGTAAGAAATTTCTGCACGGCGGTTTTTTGCCCATGCTGATTCGTCATGACCCGGATCGGCAGGTTGGTCTTCACCATAGCTTATGGCTTCCATACGTGAAGCTGATACCCCTGACGTAGCTAAATAGGCTTGTGCGGCTTGGGCACGGCGCTCACCCAATGCCAGATTATATTCACGGCTACCACGCTCATCGGTGTGACCAGCAATGGCGACACGGGCACTTGGGTTGGCTTGTAAGAATTGCGCTTGTTGATTTAACACAGCTTGACCTTGAGCGTCGATTTCACTGCTATCAAAGCCGAAATACACGGTATTTGGGTTAGCACCCGCGGCAGTGATGACTGACGTCGAGTTTGTTACCACAGCGCCACCGTTATAGTAGCCTACACCACCGGGAACGCCCATCGGCGCAACCACCACTTCAGACGTGCCAGTACGTTTGGCAGAACACCCTGTTAAGGCGATGGTTGCCATCATCGCAGCAGCGCTTACTACTTTTAGTATCGTTAATTTCATAGTCTTTCCTCAAAAATTATTATTTAACGCGTTTACCTATTTTGTTTGTTACTTTTCGATAGAGTAAATCAATCTCGCGCTTTTTGTAAACAGTATTACTGTAAATTTAGCCAACTTTTCCTCGAAATTCTCAAAGTAGTTTAATTTTTGGATTAAACGAATAGCTGAAGAAATCACCTTTTATAAGATAAGATTAGTGGTGACAAAACAAGTTGTCTAAAGTTGTGTCTACAACCGCTACCAACGAAATTTATTCCATAATTCAGGGTTTGCCCAAAACTTGCTATTAAACCAATCTGGCAAATGTTTATAGTCAAACAGATTAAATTGCCATACTTGGTAGCTGGTTATATGATGATCTTGGTCATTTTCCACAATCGGCTGCTCATGCAATCGGCTAAAGCCAAAGCTCACCACATCAATACCTGTTGCTGGCTGGGATAAGTCTTGCACCACCAAACAATGCTTGGCAAACAAGTCGCGACAGCGCTGAATAATTTGGGTGTCGATAGCGCTATCGTTTGATAATATTATCACTGCCAAGTCATAGCGTTTGGCAAACCGATGCGCGATAAACGCTTGATAATCAAACGCTTCCCAACTCACGGCTTGATCAATAGTTTCATCAATGGCTTGTATTTGGCTAAAAACCAACTGCGTGTCATCACCAATAATCAGCCCAGTGAACGGCTGATTTTTTAATGCGGCATTTTTATCTTTGCTTAAATCGTGTTTGCTCAAATCATGTTTGCTTAGGCTATCTTTACTTAAAAATGCCAGACTTTGTCGGATGACATCCGTAATGCTTAAGGTGGGATTGGTCAAAATAAAATCCTTTTGATGAGTTTTTATTAGATACTGTTGATAGATACGGCTGAGTGATAGCTGTGATATAGCAATGATAAGGGTGGCTAATATGCCATTCTTTAAAACCAATTATAACTATCTATCATGAGCCATGACTAGCCCTTTTGGTCGAGACAGAGTACACTAAGTGCTAAATTTATCACTTGTATTGACTGTTAGAAATAAGGAACAACCATGCCACAATATCGCTCAAAAACCTCCACATCTGGCCGCAATATGGCGGGTGCACGCGCACTTTGGCGTGCAACGGGTATGACAGATGAGGACTTTAACAAACCGATTATCGCGATTGCCAACTCGTTTACCCAGTTTGTACCCGGGCACGTACACCTAAAAGACTTGGGTCAGTTGGTGGCTCGCGAGATTGAAGCGGCAGGTGGTGTTGCCAAAGAATTTAACACCATTGCGGTGGATGATGGTATCGCCATGGGTCACTTGGGTATGCTCTATAGCTTGCCAAGCCGTGATTTAATTGCCGATAGTGTGGAGTATATGGTCAATGCCCACTGCGCCGATGCGCTGGTTTGTATCTCCAACTGCGACAAAATCACCCCTGGTATGCTGATGGCAGCGATGCGCCTCAATATCCCAACGATTTTTGTGTCGGGGGGTCCAATGGAAGCGGGCAAAGTATTGGCATCCACGTTGGGCGATGGACATACCACCCATGAAACCGTGATGAATGAATTGGGTGAAAAAATTCGCAAACTTGACCTAGTCGACGCCATGATTGATGCGGCAGATGACTTGATTAGTGATGAAGATGTGGCACAAACTGAGCGCTCTGCTTGCCCAACTTGTGGCTCATGCTCAGGTATGTTCACTGCCAACTCGATGAACTGTTTGACCGAAGCCTTAGGCTTATCCCTGCCTGGTAATGGCTCGTTACTTGCCACTCACGCCAAACGTAAAGATTTATTCTTAGAAGCAGGTCGTCGTATCGTGGCACTTGCCAAACGTTATTATGAGCAAGATGACGCCAGCGTATTGCCACGCTCAATTGCGACCAAAGCGGCATTTGAAAACGCCATGAGCCTTGATATCGCCATGGGCGGCTCAACCAATACGATTCTACATTTGCTTGCCGCTGCCCATGAAGCGCAAGTAGATTTTAAAATGGCGGATATTGACCGTCTAAGCCGCCGTGTGCCTTGTCTATCGAAAGTTGCCCCTGCAACGCAAAAATACCATATGGAAGACGTGCATCGCGCTGGGGGTGTGATGGCAATTTTAGCCGAGCTTGATCGCGCAAACCTACTGCAAACCGATGTCCCCACCGTGCATAGTGCTTCACTCAAAGCAGCGCTTAGCCAATGGGATATCATGAATCCTGATAATACCGAGGCACGTGAGCGTTATATTGCAGCCCCAGGTGGGGTACGCACCACGCAAGCCTTTAGTCAAAACAATGCATGGTCAAATCTTGATGTCAACCGCGAATCTGGCTGTATCCGCAGCAAAGAATTTGCCTACTCACAAGACGGCGGTTTGGCGGTATTGTTTGGTAATATCGCTGAACGTGGCTGTGTCGTCAAAACAGCGGGCGTGGATGACAGCATCCTAAAATTTACTGGTCGCGCCCGTGTTTTTGAGAGTCAAGATGACGCCGTCGCAGCGATTTTGGCAGACCAAATTGTCGCAGGTGACATCGTGGTGATTCGCTATGAAGGTCCAAAAGGCGGTCCGGGTATGCAAGAGATGTTGTATCCGACCTCTTACCTAAAATCAAAAGGTCTGGGTAAAGCCTGTGCGCTACTTACTGATGGTCGTTTTTCTGGGGGTACGTCGGGTTTATCCATCGGTCACGTCAGCCCAGAAGCCGCTGAAGGTGGTACCATCGGTCTGGTCAATGAAGGCGATACCATCGAGATTGATATCCCTAATCGCTCGATTCATTTGGCGGTTGATTTTGCCGAACTGGAAAAACGCCGAGAGGCGATGGTGAGCCATGGCAACCAAGCTTGGAAACCTGTCAATCGTGAGCGCCAAGTGTCAGCCGCCTTGCGGGCGTATGCAGCGATGACTACTAGCGCGGATACAGGCGCGGTGCGTGATGTCAGTCAAGTAGAGCGCTAATTTTTGCCCCCAACGACATTGCTATAAAAAAATTGTCAAAAAAGATCGATGGTATCTATCGGTCTTTTTTTAACGCCCTGAAAAACGTTGCAAACCCCATACTTTATGCCCACGGTGTTAGATGCCATATAGGGTTTTTAAAAAGTGCGGTTTATAAAAGCATTATCCACATCGAATGAATTCTGCTAAAATACAATGTTTACATTTTTTTGATAATATATGCCAAATTTAATTTTGAAATACCTTAAGGAGCCGCTGTGAGCCGTCCGTTTTCTTCAGCCGATATACGTCAAGCTTTTATCAATTATTTTGCCGAAAATGGTCATACCCCAGTGGCATCATCGAGCCTAGTCCCACACAATGACCCTACCCTGCTATTCACCAATGCCGGTATGAACCAATTTAAAGATGTGTTCTTAGGGATAGACAAACGCGATTATAAACGTGCGGTATCGTCGCAAAAATGTGTGCGCGCAGGCGGTAAACACAATGACCTTGACAATGTCGGCTATACCGCGCGTCACCATACGTTTTTTGAGATGCTCGGTAATTTTTCGTTTGGCGATTATTTTAAACAACAAGCCATCCCATTTTGTTGGGAGTTTTTGACATCTGATGATTGGCTTGGATTACCCAAAGATAAACTTTACGTGACGGTGTATCACACCGATGATGAAGCCTTTGATATTTGGCATAACGTGGTGGGCTTGCCTGCCGAGCGTATCATCCGCATTGGTGATAATAAAGGTGGTCAATACCAATCGGATAACTTTTGGGCAATGGGTGACACAGGTCCTTGTGGTCCTTGTACCGAAGTATTTTATGACCACGGCGAGCATATTTGGGGCGGTCTGCCAGGTACGCCTGAAGAAGACGGCGACCGTTTTGTCGAGATTTGGAACAACGTCTTTATGCAGTTTAACCGCCAAAAAGACGGCACTCTTGAAAAATTGCCTGCGCCAAGTGTCGATACGGGAATGGGGCTTGAGCGTATCAGCGCTATCATGCAAGGCGTGCATAGCAACTATGAAATCGATATGTTTACCCATCTCATGCAACACGCGGCGCAAGTGATTGGCTTGCCAAACGATATCGACTTACAGTCTGAGCCATCACTCAAAGTGCTTGCTGACCATATCCGCTCCGTTTCTTTCTTGATTGCAGATGGCGTACTGCCAAGCAATGAAGGTCGCGGTTATGTGCTGCGTCGTATCATCCGCCGCGCGGTTCGTCATGGCAACAAATTAGGTGCTAATGACAACTTCTTTTATAAGCTCGTCGCGCCACTTGCCCAAATCATGGGCGATGCCTACCCACAGCTTCGGCAACAGCAAGCCAACATTGAGCAAGCTATCTTAAAAGAAGAAGAGCAATTTGCCAAAACCTTATCACAAGGTCTCAAACTGCTATCCCAAGAATTAGATAGCTTAAAATCTGGCGATACTTTATCGGGTGCAACAGTGTTTAAACTGTATGACACGTATGGTTTCCCTGCCGATTTGACGGCCGACATCGTGCGCGAACGCGACATCAGCATTGATGAAGCCGGTTTTGAACAAGGCATGGCGCAGCAACGCGCCCGCGCCCGTGAAGCAGGTAAATTTGGCGTTGATTATAACCAATTGATTCAAGTTGACAGTGCCACTGAATTTTTGGGGTATGACAAAGCAGAGCACAGCAGCACTATCACCCATTTATACCTTGAGGGCAAATCGGCTGAGCAATTGCAGGAGGGCGATGAAGGCGTCATCGTATTATCGGCAACGCCTTTTTATGCTGAAGGCGGTGGTCAAGCCGGTGAATTAGGTGATATCCAAACCGAGACCGGCGTATTTGAAGTCCAAGACACCAAAAAATCTGGTCAAGCCATCATCCATCATGGCGTGGTCAAAATGGGCAGTATCCGCCAGGGTCAGTCAAGCGAAGCACGCGTCGCAAGCCAAGTACGCGCCATGAGTGCCAAAAACCACTCCGCCACTCACCTACTGCACGCCGCCCTTCGTGAGCATCTGGGTACAGGCGTCACCCAAAAAGGGTCATTGGTCAATAGTGAGGTGTTGCGTTTTGACTTCTCGTATGACAAAGCCTTGACTGAGCAAGACATTATCACCATTGAAAACACCGTTAACCAACAAATCCTTGCCAACCAACCTGCCACTATAGAAATGCTCAGCATGACGCAAGCGCAAGACAAAGGCGCGATGGCACTATTTGGTGAAAAATATGGTGACACGGTTCGCGTATTGTCGATGGGTACGGTAGATAAAGACGGCAAGCCTTTCTCCATCGAGCTATGTGGTGGTCTGCATGTACAACGCACGGGCGATATCGGCTTATTCAAAATCGTCAGTGAGCAAGGTATCGCAGCAGGCATTCGCCGTATCGAAGCGGTGACAGGCATGGGCGCAGTCAAATATGTGCAGCAAGGTGAAAAACAGCTCAATCAACTTGCCAGTCAGCTCAAAGCGAAGCGCGACGAAATCGCCGACCGTGTCAATCAAATGACCGACAAAACACGCGACCTTGAAAAACAGCTTGAGCGTTTGCAGCAAAAATTGGCGAGCAGCCAAGCCAAAGACTTAATTAACAACGTGCAAGATATCAATGGACAAAAAGTGCTGATTGCAAGCTTACAAGGCATGGATGGTAAAGCATTACGCACGATTGCCGATGATATGAAGTCAAAATTGCATGATGGCATCGTGGTGCTCGCTGGCGTGGCTGACGATAAAATTGCCTTGACTGCCAGTGTTGGCAAAGACTTAACCAGTAAAATCAAAGCGGGCGATATCATCAAACACTTAAGCGAGCAGCTTGGCGGTAAAGGCGGTGGTAAACCCGACTTTGCCCAAGGCGGCGCAACTGATGTCGCAGGATTGCCAGCCGTATTAGCAGCACTACCAAATTGGTTGGCTGAACGACTTGCCTAATTAAAACTACCCCTAAAAAACGCCGAATGACTTATTCGGCTTTTTTATGCGGCTATTTTTTTTACGCGGCTATATAAAGCGTTAGTTTAATCAGGCTTAATCAAAGCGCCATTTACTTTAGCCAAACATTCGGTATCATAAAGCCTAAAGCACATTGTGTATAATCGTTTCTATAATCGCATCTTATAGTCATTTCTATAATCATATCTAACATCTTATCAACCAAAAAAGCTTTAAAACACACTTATAGCTTTAAAATACTCATAATCAATAAGGAAACATCATGGACAATCATTACCAGCCTCCCAAAATTTGGAAAAATGATAGCCAAAACGGTGGCAAATTTGCCAGTACCAATCGCCCCACTGCAGGGGCGACCCATGAGCAACACTTACCGATTGGTAACAACCCTTTGCAGCTTTACAGCCTTAACACCCCAAACGGCATCAAAATCAATATGTTACTTGAAGAATTGGCAGAGCTTGGTATTGAAGGCGCACAGTATGACGCCTACAAAATCGACATCATGAATGGCGACCAATTTGGCTCAGATTTTGTTGCTATCAATCCCAATTCTAAAATCCCTGCACTGGTGGATAACAGCGTTAATCCACCGATTAAACTGTTTGAATCAGGCGCTATTTTGCTATACCTTGCCGAAAAATTTGAGCAGTTTATCCCAGCAGACACCGCCAAACGTGCCGAATGTTTGTCATGGTTGTTTTGGCAAATGGGCGCTGCGCCGTATGTCGGTGGCGGCTTTGGGCATTTTTACGCGTATGCTCCCGAGAAGTTTGAATATGCCATCAATCGCTTTACCATGGAAACCAAACGCCAACTGGACTTACTCGACCAACATCTAGCGACTCACACGTTTATGGTAGGTAATGATTACAGTATCGCGGATATCGCGATTTGGGCATGGTATGGTCAGTTAGCACTGGGCAAATTGTATAACGCTGGCGAGTTTTTACAAGTGCAAAACTACACCCACCTACAACGCTGGGCAAAAAACCTGCATGACCGTCCTGCCGTGCAACGTGCTGTAACCCTACCGCTACAACCGATTGCCTAAACTGATAACTTTTGGTTCATGATACCCATCCAATTTTCAGCCAGTCATTTGGGGATTTTTGGCAATTTTGCCTTGCCCCAAAATTGGGAAATATGGTATAAAGTACCGTTTAATTTACGTTTCGTGACATTGTAAACAATCTGCTAAGTAATCCATCAGGACTTGGTATGGCAAGTCTTGGATAGCGATGGCAAACAACGTGCACGATATTATAGGGTGTATTGACAATGGCTTTAATCGTACAAAAATACGGTGGTACGTCGATGGGTAGTGTCGAACGTATCAAAAATGTGGCACAGCGCGTCAAACGTTGGCATGACAATGGTCATCAAGTGGTGGTTGTCGTCTCTGCCATGAGTGGCGAGACCAATCGCTTGATTGATTTGGCACGTCAAATCAGTAAAGAGCCGAACGCTCGTGAATACGACCAAATGGTGTCAACCGGTGAGCAAGTATCGATTTCTTTACTTGCTATGGCACTCAATGAAATCGGTGTGAGCGCCAAGTCAATGACGGGTGGACAAGTGGCGATTCGTACCGATGATAGTCATACTAAAGCCCGTATTCAACATATCGATGATAGTCAGCTTCGCGCCGCACTCGATGCTGGTATGGTCGTTGTGGTGGCGGGTTTCCAAGGGGTGGATGAAAAAGGTGACATCAACACCTTAGGTCGTGGCGGCTCGGACACCACCGGGGTTGCACTGGCTGCTGCCTTATCTGCCGATGAATGCCAAATCTATACCGATGTCGACGGCGTGTATACTACTGACCCACGGGTGACACCAAAAGCCAAAAAATTATCAAAAATTACCTTTGAAGAAATGCTAGAAATGGCAAGCCTTGGCTCAAAAGTGTTGCAAATTCGCTCGGTTGAATTTGCCGGAAAATACCAAGTACCACTGCGTGTTTTATCCAGTTTTGATGAAAACGCCGATGGTAAATTCGATGATGATTTTAAAAAGAATGTAGGTACATTAATTACCACCGATGAGGGAGACAGCATGGAACAACCAATTATTTCGGGCATCGCCTTTAACCGTGACGAAGCTAAAGTATCTATCTTAGCAGTGCCTGATCGTCCTGGTATTGCGTCATCGATTTTAAGCCCAATCAGTGCTGCCAATATCGAAATCGATATGATTATCCAAAACATCGCAGAAAACGGATTGACCGACTTTACCTTTACCGTTAACCGTGGCGATTTTGATAAAACCCTAGCGATTTTGGGTGACAATCTTGCTGAAATTGGCGGCAAAGAAATCGTGAGCAACAACAATGTGGTTAAAGTATCACTGGTGGGTGTTGGGATGCGTTCACATGCAGGCGTGGCAAGCAAAATGTTTGAAACACTGGCAGAAAACAACATCAATATCCAAATGATTTCTACCAGCGAAATCAAAATCTCGGTACTGATTCAAGAAGAACAACTGGAAAAAGCGGTTAAAGCATTACATACGGCTTTTGGTCTTGACCGTGAAGACGGTGAAAGCAAGGTTGCTGGATTATAATAAATTTGTAATTCTCCACAAAAACAAGGTTAATATCCGCGTTTTGCGGGTGTTAACCTTTTTTTTACTTCCGCATTTCGTTTATAATGGCATTTCGTTTATTGGGCACAAACGCAACTGACCCCTCAATGCCTATTTTGACTGTTGGCAAATAGCCGCCAAGCATGATGAGCTCGCTTAAATTATGCCCTTGCAGTCTGTCTTTAACGTATCATTGGGCAATGATACATGATAATATATTTGACGAATTTAGCTAATTTATCGTTGAATCATCATAGGACATTGATGGTACTTGTTGCGACATAAGGAGTGTGACGCATGTTAATTTTGACTCGCCGCGTTGGCGAAACGTTAATGATAGGTGACGAAGTGAGTGTCACCGTACTGGGTGTAAAAGGTAACCAAGTCAGACTGGGCGTCAATGCACCAAAAGACATTGCCGTACACCGTGAAGAGATTTATCAAAGAATTCTACATGAACGAACTGGGCATGAACGCATGGGTTATGATAATCACCCAGTTGATTTTGCCGCCCATGATAGAATAGGTCAAGACCGCAGTGGTTTTGGGGCAGCCAGTCTTGAGGCCTTTCCCCAAGAGCGCAGTAAACCCTCTCAACTGCGCAACAGCGATCAGCAAATGCGTCATTTAGAAAACCGTGTGGAAAACCGCGGTTTTGGTCAAACCAACAATAATTTTAACCCAGCGTTTGATCCGTTTGAGGACGATTATTTTAATCGTTAATGACGGTCGCTATTTTGACTTTTGGAGTAACTATGAGCGCTATTGATAAGCTAGAACTATCAAAACTATTAGCTAAATTAGAAAACAAATTGCTAGATTTTGCTTCCGTACTGGCTATTATCGATAGTTACTATGACTATCGCCCAACTAAGTTTGTCAATGGCGAAGTGCACAATGCGGCTGGCGAAAATGAAGGCAGTGCGAAAGTATTTGGCTTTGCGCTACTCAACCACCTGACCCAGCAAGATACGCTAAAACTGTTTGCTGAGCACTATGACAGTGTTAAAGCAGAGCCAAAAGGTACAAACCATGCCAATATCCGTAACTTTAGATTTTTTGGCTGGCAAGGCTTTCTGATGCAGCGTAACTGTTTAATACCAAAAGCGTCATAACATTATCGAGAGCGCTGAAGTCTTAAAATCTAACCGTTTTTCGCATCAATCAAGGCAGCCGGTGGGTTGCCTTTTTTTATCCAATGGCTTTTATTTTAAAGAATGGTTTTGATATTAAGGAAAGGTTTTGATATTAAAGAATAGGTTTGAGAGACTCATTGGTTATTGGTTTACCCTTAACTGCTCGCGCATTTGTTTTTTTTGCTCACGACGATGGCGAAAAAAATCCTGTAACAACGCGCGGCTTTGCTCTGCCATTACGCCTTGCTTTACTGTCAAAAAATGATTATAAAACGTCACTTGGCTAAAATCCTGTTGGCTGACAATCATGCCTGCTTTCGGCTCTGTCACTGCAAACACCAAGCGCGATACTCTGGCATGAATAATCGCTCCTAGACACATGGTGCAAGGCTCAAGCGTGACAAACAGTTCACAATCCGCTGGCAGACGGTAATTATCAAAATATTGACACGCTCGCCTTATTGCCACTATTTCGGCGTGGGCCGTAGCGTCATGGCTTAAAATCGGTTGATTGTAGCCTTTGGCGATGATGGTGCCTTGATGCACAATCACGGCACCCACTGGCACTTCCCCCAGCTGTCCGCCCTCGGCTGCCACGTCAAGCGCCGCTTGCATAAAGGCGTCATCGCTGTCACAAAAGTCGCTGTCACAAAAGCCGCTTTTATAATAGTCATGCTCACTAGCACCCATTTTTTATACCACCCAAACTACTGTGGCAACTGCCAATCTATCGGGCTTTTGCCGTGCGCTATCAGATAATCATTGGCTTTGGAAAAAGGACGCGTGCCGAAAAAACCACCCCGATTGGCGCCAAGCGGTGATGGATGCGTGCCTGTAATGATTAAATGCTTAGAGGTATCGATAAAACGGCCTTTTTTCTGCGCGTAACTCCCCCATAGGATAAAGACACAGTGCTCACAGTGCTGATTAACAGCCTCAATCACCGCATCAGTAAATATTTCCCAGCCAATACGCTGATGACTGCCTGCCTGCCCTGCTTCTACAGATAACATACTGTTAAGCAGCAACACCCCTTGGGTTGCCCAATGGGTCAAATCGCCATGTTTTGACGGGGCGATACCCAAATCGGCGGCGAGTTCTCGTAAAATATTTTGTAGACTCGGCGGTTTGGGGATGGCTTTGGGCACAGAAAAAGATAACCCCATCGCCTGTCCCGCGCCATGGTACGGGTCTTGACCCAAAATAACTACTTTAACCTGCGACAAAGGCGTCAAATTAAACGCATTGAACATTTGACTGCCCGAGGGATAAATCACTTTTTGCGCATGATATTGATCTCGCAAAAACTGGCGAATCTTATCCATATTGCTGCTGGTTAGCTCTGTCGCCAAGGCGTGCTTCCAATCGTCCGGCATTTTGACATTGGCTAAAATTTGTTGTTTTTCAGGCGTTAATGTTTTCATGGTTTATCTGCTATCAAAAAAGTATAAAAAAAGCCAAAGAATTTCTTGGCTTTATTGTAGCAAATAATTGTCATCAATAACTGCAACACTTTGATGCTGTCTATTTTATACTCACTAATTATTCTGTGAAGGTTTGACGCAGGGTAAAATCGTCTAATTTGACCGCTTCACGGCTGCTCTTTTCAGTGGGGGGAATCACTTGCGCTTCGCCTGTCACTACTGCTTTACCGTCTTGATTGGTCACTTGGCAATCTAACACCACCCATTTTTTGCTATCGTCTTTACTTTTCACGGTCAAGGTCGCGGTTAAGGTATCATCGATATGCACAGGACGACGAAACGACAAGCTTTGGTTCAAATAAATTGTCCCCAAGCCTGGAAATTTGGTGCCAATCAAGGCTGATAATAGACCGGCTGTCCACATACCATGCGCAATCACGCCTTTAAACTGGCTTTGCTCGGCATACTCATTATCGAGATGCGCAGGGTTGTAGTCATGGGTAACAAGCGCAAATGCTTTAACATCATCTGCGGTCACTTGGCGGGTCATGCTGGCAGTTTGCCCGATAGTTAATTCATCATAGGTAAAATTACTAAAAGTTGTCATTGTCCGTCCTTTTGTTTTTGTTGATTAACTTCATAAAAAACCACGATTGCAAAATCGTTTTGATGGTTTGACTATAAGTTTGACTATAGCATAAATTTTTCAAATTTTTATGACAATGACTACGTATTCATGAATCCATCTGATTTTAATAATTACAAATTTTTTATCTTTTTGCTTGACTTGATGAACTGCTAATAAAATCAAGCGTCTAGGATTTTTGCAAAAAAATAGGCAAAAAATTGAAAAAAATACAAGCTAGAATTACAAATTTTTTTACGCTATATTGTGCGAAATAACAAAATAACCCCTAGATATAGTAGTTTTTTGCAAAACCTTGCAATAATACGGCATTGACTTTGCAATGCTACATACGTGATGTGGCTTCGGCTCAAAAGCGGTATTTAAAAGCGGTCCACACACTCACTATACTTTCGGTTAGCTGTTTTACTTGGCATTTTTATCTCACCACCTCTCACTCAGCGCCTTTTTAATATATACAGATATGACGTTGATAAACAGGTAAAAAAAGGAACGTATTATGACTCGTACTGAAGATATCCTCGTGCAAAAACGCGACGGGCGTTTGGAAAAAATTGATTTGGATAAGATTCACCGAGTCATCGAGTGGGCAGCAGAAGGGCTTGATAATGTGTCTGTCTCACAAGTAGAAATCAGCTCACACATCCAGTTTTATGACAAAATCACCACCAAAAGCATCCATGAAACCATCATTAAATCAGCCGCGGATTTAATTTCTGCAGCAACGCCTGATTATCAATATTTGGCAGCGCGATTGGCAATTTTTCATTTACGCAAAATCGCGTTTGGTCAGTTTGAGCCGCCGCATTTGTTTGATCATGTCACCAAATTGACCCAAGAAGGTCGGTATGATGCGCATATTTTGCAAGACTTTAGCAAAGAAGAATTTGATATACTCAATGACTATATTGACCACAACCGTGATTTAAGCTTTGCGTATGCCGCCGTCAAACAAATGGAAGGCAAATATTTGGTGCAAGACCGCGTCAGCAAACAAGTCTTTGAAAGCCCACAATTTTTGTACATGCTCGTCGGCATGTGTCTGTTTGCCAGTTACGACAAACAATATGAAAAGGCTGCGCGATTAGATTATATCAAGCGCTTTTATGACGCCACGTCCACTTTCAAAATCTCACTGCCAACGCCAATCATGTCGGGCGTGCGTACCCCATCGCGTCAGTTTAGCTCATGTGTACTTATTGAATGTGATGATAGCTTAGACAGTATCAACGCCACCACCAGTGCCATCGTGCGGTATGTGTCACAGCGTGCCGGTATTGGTGTCAATGCGGGTCGTATTCGCGCATTAGGTAGTCCAATTCGTGGCGGTGAAGCACAGCACACCGGTTGTATTCCTTTTTACAAACTATTCCAAACTGCTGTCAAATGCTGCTCACAAGGCGGCGTGCGCGGGGGTGCAGCGACCTTGTTTTACCCGATTTGGCATCTAGAAGTGGAAAATCTGCTGGTACTCAAAAACAACCGCGGCGTGGAAGACAACCGTGTTCGCCACATGGATTATGGCGTGCAAATCAATAAAACCATCTATCAACGTTTGATTAAAAATCAAAACGTGACCCTGTTTTCACCATCGGATGTGCCAGGTTTGTACGATGCTTTCTTTGCCGATCAAGCCGAGTTTGAGCGTTTGTATCAGCAATATGAGCAAGATGCATCCATTCGCAAACGCAGTGTGCCCGCGCAAGAGTTGTTTAGCTTGATGATGCAAGAGCGTGCCAGCACGGGTCGTATCTATGTGCAAAACGTTGACCATTGCAACACCCACAGTCCGTTTGACCCAAGTGTGGCGCCAATTCGCCAATCCAACCTATGTATGGAAATCGCGCTACCGACCCAACCGCTTGACAACATCAATGATGAAAGCGGTGAAATCGCCCTTTGTACGCTGTCAGGCATTAACTTGGGTGAAATCAACCAATTAGAAGACATCAAAGAGCCCGCGGAACTGATCGTGCGTGCGCTAGATGCGTTGCTTGACTACCAAGACTATCCTGTCATCGCCGCTAAAAATGGCTCTATGAAACGCCGCACGCTGGGTATTGGTGTCATCAACTACGCCTATTATCTTGCCAAAAATGGTACCAAATATTCAGATCCTACGGCGCTCGGTTTAACCCATCGCACTTTTGAAGCCTTACAGTATTATCTGTTGGTGGCGTCCAATAAACTGGCTAAAGAGCAAGGGGCGTGTCCTGCATTTGGCGATACCACGTATTCACAAGGTATTTTACCGATTGATACGTATAAAGCAGACATTGATGCGATTTGTAATGAGCCGCTACAACTCGACTGGGAAGCGCTGCGTCATGATATCAAAACCCACGGTCTTCGCAACTCAACCTTGACCGCCTTGATGCCATCAGAAACCTCTAGCCAGATTGCTAACGCAACTAATGGCATTGAGCCACCCCGCGGTCTGGTATCTGTCAAAGCATCAAAAGACGGTATTTTAAAACAAGTAGTGCCTGAGATTGATAGGCTCAAAGATCAATATGAGCTATTATGGCAAATGCCAAATAACAAAGGTTACTTGAGTCTAGTGGCGATTATGCAAAAATTTATTGACCAAAGTATCTCAGCGAATACCAACTACGATCCAACCAAGTTTGAAGATAGCCGTGTCCCGATGAAGGTGATGATTCAAGACTTGTTGATGGCGTATAAATTGGGCGTTAAGACGCTGTATTATCATAATACCCGTGACGGTGCAAATGATGCCCAAGACGACCTTGAAAATGGCTGTGCTGGCGGTGCTTGTACTTTATAAGAGAGTATTTAGGGATAATACTGATGGATTATCCCTAGTTTTTTATTCAGTGATTTATCTTTTGTAAATACAAATAAAAATGGCATAACCCATTAAATTGATTACCTAAATCATTTTTAAGGTAACATCTAGGTTTTTATTATTAAAAGCCTAGAAATTTTCATTGCATGGATTTTTATTACATAGGATGTTTGAACTTGAAAAACCCGTTGATTGTTTATGCCATTTTACTGATGAACCTTACCTCGTGTGCTTCTTTGCCGCAAACATACGACAGTCCGATTCCTGTGTATGTTGACTTGGGTGATGCCATACCTGCCACCACCCTGCCCAATTCAAACTCAAAAGCCAAAACTATGAGTCACTAAGGCTTGGTATCAGACTTGTCCGATTGTGCCAGTTTTGCTGACGCCGCTACTTTATCTTTTACAGGTACAGTATTAGCAAAATTTGAATAGGTAATATCAATCGGTTTGCCCATCATCACACGGCTGGTCGGTAACGCATTTTTGAGACCCACTTCTTTCATCATTTCAGCGATTTTTAAAATCATATCGGTTTGTTTTTGATTAAAATCCATCGCGCCTTTCACATTAAGATAGCATCGTACTTCAACAAGATACGCGTCTTGCTGAGTGCCAGAGATACGCACTTGATTCCACACACTGTTGGTGTCCGGATGATTGGTGATATAAATTTGTGTTTGCTCCATAAATTCACGTAATTTATCGATATCGCTATCACGAGAGATATAGAACACTTGCGAAAAATGAAACATATCGCGCTGAGAGACATTTTCAATGCTCATCGATGAGAAATTACCATTGGGAATCGTCACCACTGTGCGATCGGTGGTACGCAGACGGGTGGAGCGGATACCGATGTCTTCAACCGTGCCTTCTTGCGTGCCAAAGCGGCAGTAGTCGCCCACATTTACAGGCTGGTCAGCAACGACCGATACACTGCCCACCAAGTTTTCAACTGTTTTTTGTGCACCCAAGGCCAACGCCACACCACCAATCCCCAATGCGGCAATACCTGTGGTTAAGTCGTAGCCTAGATTACCCAAAATCACAATGGTTGCAATCGCAATCAAAATCAATTTTACCACTTTTCGCAGCAGATTTAGGACAGATAGCCGCTCTGGATGATGGTTATTACTGGCATAGTTTTCTGCACGTTTAAAAATCAAATCTAAAATACGTAAAATCAACCATACCATGGATACCCAAGATAAAATATCGGCAAGGCTGGACGCCATATTACGCACAACCAAATTAATACCCACCAAAATCATGGCTTCTTTGATAATCAGCGCCGTCAGCACCATTGCGGCAGGTACAACCACGCGCCCATCAATCGGAAATTGCTTTTCTTTATCTGGGTGGGTCGCTAGATAAATCCGCGTGATAATCATATATAAGATTTGGCTAATCAATAGACAGGCGAGATAAGTCGCTATCATGAGCGCAATCACTGCCCCGATATGCCCAAGACTATAGCCTTTAATATCTTTCTCAATCCATTGTTTGGGAATGTACTTTTCTACCAGTGTCGGCTGGGTAACGAGTGATAACGAGGCAACTTCTTGCAAGGTTTGTTGTGAAATCAGCCAAATATGGGTGCCGTTAGATTGTTTGACACGCTGCATTAAGATATCGATACTCTTTTTGTCAGCGTCGGGATTGTTGATTTCCCCGACTTTATCGAGATTGGGCGCTAGTTTGTCATCGAGATTGCCGGTAGGGTCATTGCTAATTTGTAGCTGCTCGTTGATACGTCCGCCGCTATCGAGTGCCGATTTTAAAGATTCGAGCGTGTCACTGGGGTTTTTGGTAGAACTTAAATCCACATAACGGCTCGCGAGCATCCAATCACTTTTTGCCAAAGCTTCAATAAAGCCTTGCATGCTGCCGCGGGGGGTGTCACGCCCAAAGGTGTCTTGTGGGGTTGCCGTGCCACTGGCGCTACTGGCTGATTTGCTGCTATCAGCCGCCCATGCAGCGGTGGGTTTGACACTGGTGATAACCATGAATAAGGCAAACAATGCCATCATAAAACAACGGCGGTATAAAGATGTTGCATCAGCATGATGCTGACATTGATTAAGAGACTTTGACAACTGCATAAACTTCCCAAAATTTGTAAAACGCTCAGACATAATTAGGCTAATAGTTAGCCTAGATGATAACGGCCTTGCTTTATGCTTTAAGAAATCTTAAATTGCAATGCGCTTATTCTGAATAAAGTATTTCGTCTTGTAGGTATAACTGCTAAAATACGCGAATTATTTGATTTTATCAGTTTTAAATTCCAAAAACACTTTTAAATGCATTGAGTTATTATGTTTAATTTACATCCACAACTAGCAAAAGATACTTTTTTGGTGGGCGAATTTCCGTTATCTACTTGCCGCTTGATGAACGACTGTCAATTTCCTTGGTTGATTTTAATTCCGCGTGTACCCGGTATCAAAGAATTATACGAATTATCCGCCAGCGACCAAGCCCAGTTTTTACGTGAATCTAGCTGGCTATCAAGTCAGCTTGCCAAAACTTTTCAAGCCGACAAAATGAACATCGCCGCGCTTGGCAACCAAGTGCCGCAATTGCATTTTCATCATATCGTGCGCTACCAAAATGACATTGCTTGGCCCAATCCGGTATGGGGTAATCCAGCCATCCCTTATACGCCTGAATTTTTGAGCCATATGCAGCAGACACTGATGATGGCACTGCGGGGTCATCGTGATATGCCATTTGATTGGCAAATGAACGTCTAAAAAATTTTCACCACGAGGCACGAGGTAGACAAACTAAATTGCGTGAATCCATTCAAGGTCTTTCGACCAATCTAAAAAGTCCGAAATTCATTGAACTGGCGGCATTTTTTATTTTATTGCTTACCTTAACCTCTCTTGATGTACCGCCTATTTATCATACGCTCAGTATTTTGCTGTTGGTAGCAGGCATTATTGTCACTACTTTGAGTGTTATCCGGCCCCATCACTACATTACTTCGGCCAGTGTATTAACCCTGATGGCGTTGGCAACGGGTATGTTGCAGTTTAACTATATCCCAAGCCTTGCGTTATGGTTGTTGATTTTAATTCGCTTGATTTTTTCAGATACCAAATACACTGTTTCGTTGGTATTATTAACCGTAGCAGTGGGTCTACTTAGTCTGATATTCGCGCACTTTTTATTACCCGCCATTAGTTTGTCCGCCAAGCAAGAAGATATTTTAAATTTTGTCATCGTATTTACCGATATTTTGATTGTTGGTTATCATATCTGTTCTTTGGTGATTCGCTTACGCCAAAAAAATCAAATGCTTGCTCAGCAACAAGCACGGATTGATACCTTGGTCAATGTCACCAATAAATTAACCCGTTTTTTGCCGCCCCAAATTTGGCAACCCATTGTCAAAAATAACACCAAGGTTGAAGTCATTAATCAACGGCGCAAGCTAACTATTTTGTTTTCGGACATTGTTGGTTTTACTGATTTGTCGGATCATATTAGCCCCGACCATTTAGCCAATATTTTAAATACTTACCTTGACCGTATGACCCAAGTTAGCCAAAAATATGGTGCGACCCTCGATAAGTTTTTGGGGGATGGGTTATTGTGCTATTTTGGTGACGTGGGTGGTAATGACCGTGATAACGCGATTGCTTGTGCCAGTATGGCCATTGAGATGCGCCGTGAAATGGAAGTGCTGCGCCACCAATGGCGATTACTCGGTTTTGAAGGGCTGCATGTACGTATGGGTATCAATACAGGGTATTGTTATGTCGGTAATTTTGGCAGCCGCAATCGTATGACTTATACCGTGGTTGGAAAAGAAGCGAATTTTGCCTCTCGCCTTGAATCTGCCGCGCAAAAAAATCAAATTTTGATCAGTGAAAGTACGTTTAATTTAATTGGTCATGTCCATCATTGCCAAGCCGTGGGGCAATTTAAATTTAAAGGCTTTCAAGATGTCATGAATGTGTGGCAATTGCTTGAACCCAAAAGCGAATCCATGCAACAAACCGATTGGGTGGACTTTAATTTACCTGGGTTTAACTTGCATTTAAATTTTCATGATATTCGTAATTATGATAAAAATGATATTACTAACCAGCTAAAAGCTGCATTGGCGCTTGTTGAGGAAAAGCAAAAATAATGATGTTGACGGTTTTGGCTCATCTATATTCCTAGCTCAGCTATGTTTTTATTTCAGCTGTATTCTTAGCTTAGCTATGTTTAACTATTTCTAGACATTAAAAAAGCCGAAGCATTCAGCTTCGGCTTTTTTTATACTATTGAATTAGGCATCAAACGCAGCCAATGCTTGGTTAAATGTCGCACTTGGTCGCATCACCTGGCTTAGCTTTTGTTGGTCTGGTTTATAGTAACCGCCAATATCTGCGCCTTGACCTTGAACATCATTTAATTCAGCAACGATTTTGTCTTCGTTTTCTGACAACGCTTGAGCCAGTGGCGCAAACTTGGTTTTAAGCTCGCTATCTTCCTCTTGGTTTGCCAATTCTTCTGCCCAGTATTTAGCTAGATAATAATGGCTACCACGGTTGTCAAGCTCACCGGTACGGCGCGATGGTGATTTGTCGTTATCCAACAATTTACCTGTTGCCAAGTCTAGGGTTTTTGCCAGTAATTTTATCCGTGGGTTGTTTTCTTTAATCCCTAAGTCTTCTAAAGATACCGCAAGCGCCAGCATCTCGCCGAGTGAATCCCAGCGCAAGTGGTTTTCTTCAACCAACTGCTCGACATGTTTTGGGGCTGAACCACCTGCCCCTGTCTCATAAAGACCACCGCCTTTCATCAATGGGACGATTGATAGCATTTTGGCTGACGTGCCTAATTCTAAGATTGGGAACAAGTCAGTTAAGTAGTCACGCAAGATGTTACCTGTGACTGAGATGGTGTCCAAACCACGCGCCACACGCTCAAGGGTATAACGCATCGCACGAACTTGAGACATGATTTGGATATCTAGCCCTGTGGTATCATGCTCTTGTAAGTATTTTTTAACTTTCTTGATAAGCTCATTTTCATGTGGGCGGTATGGGTCAAGCCAGAAGATAGCTGGCATGCCTGAGTTACGTGCACGCGTCACTGCCAGTTTTACCCAATCACGAATTGGCGCATCTTTGACTTGACACATACGCCAAATATCGCCTTCTTCAACATTTTGTGACATCAATACTTCGCCTGTCTCAATGTCAGTGATATTGGCAACACCTGCCTCTGGGATTTCAAAAGTTTTGTCGTGAGAACCGTATTCTTCCGCTTTTTGTGCCATCAAACCTACGTTTGGTACGGTACCCATGGTCGCTGGGTCAAAGTTGCCATGCCATTTACAGAAGTTGATGACTTCTTGGTAAATACGGGCAAAGGTTGATTCCGGCATCACTGCTTTACAGTCGTAAGGCTTGCCATCGGCTGCCCACATTTTACCACCATTACGAATCATCGCTGGCATTGAGGCGTCTACAATGACATCATTTGGCGAATAGAAGTTATCAATTCCCTTCGCTGAGTCAACCATCGCCAGTGCGGGGCGATGTTCTTGACAGGCATGCAGGTCACGGACGATTTCTTCACGGATAGTAGTCGGTAAGGTTTCGATTTTTTCGTATAGTCCTGCCATACCGTTGTTAACATTAATACCTAACTCGTCAAAGGTTTTGTTCCATTTTTCGAAGGCATCTTTGTAATATACTCTCACGCAGTGACCAAATACGATAGGATGTGATACCTTCATCATCGTGGCTTTGACGTGTAAAGAGAACAGGATTTTACCTTCGCGGCAGTCTTCTAGCTCTTTTTCATAAAACTCGATTAAGGCTTTTTTGCTCATGAACATTGAGTCAATCACTTCACCGTCTTGTAGGGCAACTTCAGGTTTTAGCACCAAAGCTTTGCCACTTTGGGTGATGAGTTCCATTTTGACTTTACGCGCTTTATCAAGGGTCATTGATTTTTCGCCATGGTAGAAGTCCCCTTCTTCCATGTGAGAGACGTGGGTTTTTGACCATTGTTTCCATTCACCCATTGAATGCGAGTGTTTTTTGGCATAGTTTTTTACGGCAGCTGGGGCACGGCGATCTGAGTTACCTTCACGTAATACGGGATTTACCGCAGAACCTAAACATTTACCATAACGGGCTTTGAGGGCTTTTTCTTCGTCTGTGGTTGGGTTTTCTGGGTAATTGGGAATGTTATAGCCTTTGGCTTGTAACTCTTCAATACATTCTTGTAGCTGAGCCACTGAGGCACTGATATTAGGCAATTTGATGATATTGGTGTCTGGGTCTTGGGTCAACCGACCAAGCTCAGCAAGATTGTCGGTCACTTGTTGTTCTGGGGTCAGGTAGTCGGAGAACTCTGCCAATACACGCGCGGCAACGGAAATATCGGTTTTAGTGATGTCAACGCCAGCAGGTTTGGTAAATGTTTCAATGATAGGAAGTAGTGAATAAGTCGCCAGTAGCGGTGCTTCGTCAGTTAAGGTATAGATAATATTTGACTTTCCACTAGCCATAGAGAACCTCTTTTATATGAATGTTAATTGAGACACTAGATGATACATCTAGCAGCGTGAGAAATTTCACAGTGAGTATTACTAATTAGGGGATAAAATGTTATTGACCATTTTAAACGCAAAGTATACGGTTACCGCATTATGAGTCAATAATGTATCTAGGAATACCTATATTTAGGAGAAAAATAATGCAGATGCGCTGTATCCCTATCGATTAAGACAATCCCTTTTTTTGTCATAGTGTACCATAGTATCACAGTGGCGAATATATCCAATCATTGCCAGACGCTATGGCAACGTCGTCAAATGTATAAATTTTTGGCTCTCAAAATGCTTGGTTATTTTACCCATGAGAAACAATAAGCTTAGGCTACATGCCCAATCATCTGGCCGTACGTACCAATTTTTCACTCACTTCTTTTTCAATTAGCGCCATCTTGTTATTATCTAAAGGTTGATGCTCAGTGTTGTAGCGCCAGCTATCGGCAGAACGGGTCAGACTGGCAAACCATAAGGCCTTAGTATCAGTCGCCAGTTTGGCTAAAGCTAGTTCACTAATCACATTACCTTCATCATCACTGAGCTGACAAGACGCTTGTTTCGCTTTGCTAAGCGCATAGCCATGATAAGATGACACAATCATCACCACATGAAATACTTGCGGCGGCAGCTTACTTAAAAAAAGCACCATACTTTCTTGATTGAGGTTGGCATCATTGACCTTGGTGCCTTGGTCGTTGTCAGGGTCTTCTTTGCGGTCATCGATAGCGCTAAATGGTTTTTTGCCCAATAATTCATCGCCTTGATGGCGTACGGATTGCGCTTTATCACGGACATTTTTGAACCAAACGGTTTCGATTACCTCGCCATATCGGTTACAAAGCAAGCAGGATAAGTCTATATCTATCGCTTGCGTGCGTTTTTTAAATTTATTGTAAAGCCCTGCTTTTGGCATCTGCGTTTGCTGCCATTGCACGCTAAAATACCACTGCTTGAGTACCACATCCATATGCTCGATGGCTGTCCCTGTCGCCGTTTTATCATCTTCAAGCTGATCGTCTTGGGTGATTGCTAGCTGATGACTTTTTTGCAAAATCTTGTCATCAGTCATTGAGTTGATTTTTGGCGCCTTCTGTAGTGAATGGTGTAGCGGCAAGGTGCCTGACACTACCGTCTCATTGCTATTTTTATCGGTCAAATTGGGTGAGTTGACAGGCGCTAGTATTTCAACCGATGGTGCTGGCGTTGGGTCGGCAAACTGCGTCGAAATAATCTGGTAGGTCTCTGTGGTAGTGCTGGGCATCAGATTATCAGGCGATTTGACAGATGTGATAGGTGAATCGTCTGTCAAATCACTGTATAAAATTGTGGTTTTTGGCTTACTAGGCTGCTGCAAGCTGGTGTCGGTGGCAGTGGATTCAAGGGTGTTATTATCAGTATGTTTCATAAGATTCTCGAAAAATCGGACAAAGTAGTTAGTTTACTTGGGCGTTTGTTAGTTATTCGCTTATTGTTTGGACGGTGGGTTGTTGGTCGAACGCTTGTCGATTAGGCAGTTGCTGATTGGGCGTTTGGGTCTCAAAGACGGCGATTGATAAAATCTCAGGCTCGATTTTTCGCAGTCCTTTACCAAAGCCGCGTAGCCACCATACTAGCTGCGACGTCATGTTCACTGTGGCTGTGATATGCAATCCTTCGTCATCTTCCCAGCTTTGCTGGTCAGTTGATAATGGGCTTTCAAGCAAACTAGCCCCCGATAACGGATGAAACAATAAATGCACTTGCTGTATGGGGGGCTCGTGGTTGTTTTTTTCACTGTCAGGCATGAGTTTTTGGAACAACGGGTAATTAAACCCCATCGCGCCTGTGTTGATGTAATTGTCTAAATTAAAATCTTTTGGGGTTTGCGCGTCGCTTGCGCTGACTTCCGCACTTTCAAAACGGTGCAAAGCAAATTGGCGTACATCGTCAGAGGCTCTGTCAGTTCTCGAGGCAATCAAGTAAATCACCACACCACGCTGCACAATGGCTAGCGGATTTAAAGTGTATTTTTGCGCTTCCTCTCGCCCACGAGCTTTATAACAGGCGATGAGTTTTTTATTTTGAAACAACGCGTCATAGACGGCGTCTTTGGCGGCTGGATTGACCGATGGTGGGATGAGCGGTTGATTGGCTGACAGGATACGCACTCTATCAAGCCAAGTGTTTACTACTTTGCTTTCTTTGAGTTGTCTATTCGCTAGGTCAAACCACGGAATCAATTCATCTAAAATAGCGGGGGGTAATAGCTGGGTCAAATTATGGCGCATCATACTAAACGCCACCGCTTGCGACAAATTCATGTGCGGCAAGCTTTGCATCGGTGCATCTTCACGCCAGCGCCAACCTTGTGGATTGGTGTTATTTTTTTCAATCGGAAAACGCGTTGCCAAGGCGTTTAAATCTCGCTGAATGGTTCGCAAACTGATATCAAAACCCATCAAATCAAGCTGTTCTTTAATATGGGTTGTACCGAGCCAACGTTTGCGATCCAGCTGTGAGAGGATTTGCCATTGCCGAGCCGTCGTTGCGGTTGCATTGTTGGCAAGCGATTTACTCATGGCAATTCTCCATACGCAGGTAAAAGACAGATAGTTAAAAACAGCCAGTTAAAAGGCAAACGGTTAAATAATAACCAGTTAAAAGACAAACGATTAAATAATAAATACTAGCTAGCTAAGCGCCAAAGCTTTATTCAAAGTTTAAAAAATTAGCGCTAAACATTAACACCTTATACTTGCATAATTTAGCAAAAATTGGGGCGGTGTAGGTGATAAATTATATTAACATGTCATTTTATGTCGTTTATCATCTTTATTGGGTGTTATGGTTATCAGATTGTGTATGAATGAGTAAAAACGCTTGTCTAGATTAGCACACCCTTTTTTACCCTTAACTGCAATTTAGTTTGTCCATTAAATAAATTTTTCTCCAGCTCATAGAGTAAATGCACTTTTGACAAACTGCGATTGATGGCAGACAAAGCTATCGCGTCAAAATCAGCATTAAACCAAATCGCTTCAATAGTAAAAGGTACATCGGGATACGATAACCATAGTTTTAAATGCCGCTCTTTTAACACCCGATAATCTTGCACCACAAACACCCCATCAAATATCGGTGGCACAAAACCATGTCCCCAAATAGCCAACGTCTGCAAACTATCTACAAAATCGACCGTGAATTCACGGGCTGTCAATTCGCCATCGCTATATAACGTCTCTGCAAATACCTCATCAGCCACCGCTGCAATTACCTCATCGAACGCTTTACAAAACGGCTCAAAGTTTTTTCGTTTGATTGTCAGACCTGCCGCCATCGCATGCCCACCGAAGTGGCTAATAAGTTCGGGGTAGGTTTGCGCGACTGATTCAATGGCATCACGGATATGAATGCCTTCAATGGAGCGTGCTGAGCCTTTGATAGCATCGTCATCTTCAATCAACGCCGTATCAGCAGGGGCAAACACGATAGCAGGCACATGGTAGCTTTCTTTTAGCCTGCCTGCGACGATACCAATCACCCCTTGGTGCCACTCATCTTGATACAAAATAATACTGCGTTTGCGGTGGGTTGCTTGATTTACAGCGCTTTGCTCAGATGGATTCTCAAGCGTCGTTAATACACTATCGGCTTGTTGTCGCATGCCCTGCTCGACTTGGCGGCGCTCTTGATTGAGTTTATCGAGCTGATGCGCAAGCCGCTGTGCTTCTCCCCAATCATCGGTCAGTAAGCAGTCAATGCCAATCCGCATACTATCCATACGACCTGCGGCGTTGATGCGGGGTCCTAAAATAAAACCAAAATCTTGAGCCGTGATGTCTCCTGCCTGCCGACTCGCCTGCTCCAACAACGCCAAAATACCCACACAGCAACGACCTTGCTTGATGGCTTGGATACCTTGGTGCACCAAGATGCGATTATTTTGGTCTAATACGCCCACATCCGCCACCGTACCAAGTGCCACCAAATCAATATAGCGACTCACTTGGGTGGTGGATTTGTTGGCTTGGCGTCTGACCTTGGCAAGATTGCCTAGCACATAAAATGCCACCCCAACCCCTACCAATGATTTACTAGCAAAATCACAGCCCAGCTGATTGGGATTGACCACGGCGTCAGCGTTTGGTGTCGCCTGCGTCGTCAGGTGGTGATCGGTAATAATCACCGTTAGCCCTTTGGCTTTGGCAAGTTCGACCCCAGCATGGCTGGAGATACCATTATCAACCGTGACAATGACATCAGGATGATAGGTTTCAATACCTAGCGCAACAATTTCTGGCGTCAGTCCATAACCGTACTTAAAACGATCGGGCACCAAAAACTCAACCTGCGCGCCCATCTCACGGAGCACCCTTACCATTAAGGCAGTGCTGGTCGCGCCATCGCAGTCAAAGTCACCCACAATCAGTATTTTTTGCTGCGTATCAATCGCCTTGTCAAGCAGCGCCACTGCTTTGGTAATGCCAGTCAGCGAACTTGCAGGTAACATCTTATTAAAGGCGGTGTCTAAATTTGCCACATCTTGCACGCCTCGCCCAGCCAAAACGCGTGCTAATGTCATCGATGTCTGCGCCAACGGCTGTAAATCACGGGGAATCTCGTCAATCTTGGTCGCAATAAAACGGGGAGTCACAGTCAACATAAACTTATCATGGTTGTCAAATAAAATGGATAGAACAAACTAGCATAATGATAGTGAATAGGCAAAATTACAACAGCGAAACGGTGAAAAACACCCCATCAGCTTCCGTAGATATTTGTGAATTTTGCATATCGTAATAATGCCACTACAAACCATTAGCATTTTTTTGCAAAAAGATGCTTATTCATACGTTTACACTCAGTTATAATCAAACCAAAGAGTCATCACTTACCATTAATGAAATAGTATCAATGACCATTAATGAATAATCATCTCTTGTTGCAAGCGTTTTGCAATACTACCTTTACTATTGATAATTGAAATTTTTTAGAAGGAAAAATTATGTCAGCAGAAAATTTGACCAAAACCATCGACCCAAAACTTGATTTAGAAAAAATCAAACGCGAATGCGAGGCGATGATTAAAAGTAAAGCCAAAATGTCTGCCGTAGCAGCAGTTGTCCCAGTGCCGCTCCTAGACGTTGCGGTTGACGCAGGTCTATTATCAAAATTGCTACCTGAAATTTCTGCTAAATTTGGTTTAATTGAACCAGCCCAAGCAGCGGTAGATTTGAACAACGGCACGCAAATCAACCAACTAAAAGATAAAGCGGTGGATTTGGCAGGGCTAGTGGTGTCGCGCAGTATCGCCAAAAAAACTTTCCAAGGCTTTGGTAGCCGTATTATTGCCAAGCAAGTGACCAAATTTGTACCATTTGGCGGTCAATTAGTGGCAGGTACCATCGGCTATTTGATGTTTAAAAAAATTGCTGAAAATCACATCAATGAATGCTACCAAAAAGCTAAAAAATTACAGCAAGCCAGCTAACTGTTGATACGAAGGCTTGTATTAAAACCCCTTTAGTTACTAGAGGGGTTTTTTATTGAAAAATTCTCAAGCTTTAATGAGCAATGACCAACCAAAAGTAATAGCTTATGTAACGATATTTTTCTAAAATGTGTCTTTAAACTATTTTTTTAGGTCAAGTTATGCGTTATACCTGTCAGACATCACCACGTTTTATCAAAAAGCCATTTTTTAATATCCATCCAATAACGCAAAGCGTTTTGGTAATTATTGGTATGTCCATGACTGGTGTTAGCGCTCATGCAGCGACTAGCGAAGCTGCTAATGGCGAAGCTGAATCTACTTTGCCGAGCCTTACTTTTACCACTACAGCAACCAAAACGCCGACGCTTGTCAAGAATACCATCGCCCAAACCACTGTGATTGATGAAGAACAATTGCAACGTTATCGCGGTCAAAGCGTGATAGATGTATTGCGTAGTCAAGCAGGGGTGCATATTACCCAAAATGGCGCGGACGGCAGTGCGAGTAATTTTTATCTTAGAGGCTATGAAGGCAAGCAAGTCTTAGTGCTTATTGATGGGGTTCGCTATAGCTCGATGACCATTGGTACGCCTGCATTATATCTTATTCCAGCCGACCAAATCGACCGTATTGAGATATTGTATGGCGCCTCAGGTGCTAGTCTATATGGCGCTGATGCGATGGGCGGCGTGATTCAAATCTTTACCAAAGGTCAAAATGCTCAGCAGTCTAATGTTGCCTTGACAATTGGCGGCGGTACACAAAACAGCTATAGAGCGCAAATCACGGGACAATATGTCAACGATACTTCTACCTTAAGCTTATCTACAGGCTATGAAAAAACCGATGGTATCAATGCCACGCGACCCGATGTCGGATCTAATTATTTTGCAGATAAAGATGGTTTTGAGTCAAAAAGTGCAAGCTTTGTCGCTAAACACAAAATAAATGACGCAGTCGATGTGGGTGTCAATGGCTTAGTTTCAAAATCTACCAGTGATTTTGATAGTGGTGCTACCCTAATCAATACTTACTCCGATCAAAAAAACGGCGCAGCATCAGCCTATATTAACTTCAATCAAGATAAACTCTCTGCCAATCTCAAATATGGTCAAAGTTTTGATAAAACAACAACTTACGACTCGACATCACCTCAAGGCAATACCTTTGATACCACACAAATACAGCTCAATTTTCAATTGGGCTATAAGTTACCCGTGGGACAATTGATTGCAGGCTTAGAGCATCTTAAGCAAGAAGCCGATGTTAATGCTGATTACGGTGGCGGCTATAATGCGATTTATGATTTAGACCGAACTGTCAAAAGCCTTTTTACTAGCTACCTAGTTACCCAAAATAATTTTGATTTTCAAGCAGGCGTGCGACAAGATGATCACTCTGAGTACGACAAGCATACCTCTTATAATATTGGCGGCGCTTATCGTATCAACCCAACAACCCGTTTAGGTCTAGCTTATTCAACAGGTTTTAAAGCGCCGACTGTCCAAGACATATACTATGGCAGTGGCAAAGTACCTTTCCAAACGAACAAAAACTGGGAAGCCTTTATTGAAAATAGCGGCAAGAATCGCACTACACGTTTAACAGGTTATCAGTCGGACATTGAAAATAAAACCATTTGGGCTGACGGAAAAACCCAAGTGATTCCCAATGCCTCGATTGATGGTATCAATCTAAGTTCTGATTGGAAATCAAACGCGCTGTTATTTGGTTTTGACTATGACTATCAAAAAGCCAAGAATGAGACGACTAATCAAACCTTGTATTATCACCCAAAAAATAAAGCCACAGTGTATGTCGGATATCAGCAACCTAAATACGATTTGCGTGCTGAAGTGTCTTATACTGACGAATCCATCTCACCTGATTACCGTACCTATCCAGAAACCAGACAAACCTTGGATGATTATGCTCTGCTGAATATTTTAGCCAATTATTATCTCAGCCCGAACTTGACGATTAATACGCGAATCAATAATTTAACAGACACCTCTTATCAAACCGTTTATGGTTATAACGCTAAAGGTACCAATGCGTTTGCCTCACTAACCTATCAATGGTTCTAATGTTTATAGCTACCATACACCAAAGGGCATAGATTTTATGCCCTTTTTTTATATGCCTTTTTTATAGTTCTTTTTTTAGTAATTACGTTTTAACTTTTGCACTATTTTGGTTCAAAATATATCATACTACGATTAGCACGTTGCTATAAATGAGGGATTTTTTAATATCAAATGACTGATTTGATACCCATCGCGTTCCATTATTTATCTGTTGTGAAAATAATCCAAAAATTATTCAATAGTTTGTTGGCATTTAAATTGCACTTTAACCATTGCTCAAATTTGTGGTAGTTATCCAATGACCCATCCTACTTTTTTACATAGTCTTGAATCCAACCAGACCCTGTTTGATGACATGTTCAATAACCTATTATCGGGGTTAATTATCGCTGACAGCAACTATGAGTGCGTCTATATCAACGCGACGGCTGAGCAGATTTTGTCAGTCAGTCAGCAGCATTTACTTCATAAAAATGTTATCGATATTTTAACCCCCGCAAACTATGAAAAATTACTAACGCAAACATCAGAGCAATCGCATACGGATGATGACCCGATAACCCATAAAAAAACCAAAGTACAGGCCAAAGTGGCGCTGCAAAACCAATTTGAACATACCAAAAAAATGTACCAAGCCTTTATCCATCATGATTGCACCATTTTGGGGCTAAGTACCCAAGGGATTGGTGCACCATTATTGGTCGATTATGGGGTTTCCCCATTAGAAACCGAGGCGGGGTTTTTCTATTTGATTGAAATTTGGGCAAAAGATCGCGAAAGTCGTATTCAACAAGAACAATATCAAAATCACCAACATTTGATAACCCGTCAAATGATTCGCAGTATGGCACACGAAGTCAAAAACCCTTTAGCCGGCATCCTTGGGGCAAGCCAACTGCTTGAGAAGAATTTTAATCAAATCATGAAATCTGATGGGATTGTGAACTATATTAATGACACCAAGGCGCGAAAGGTCGCCAATTATCTCAGTATAATCATGGATGAGACCAGACGACTCAATAACTTGGTGACCCAATTGCTGGGCGCGCCAAATTTGCCTAACTGGCAATTAATCAATGTACATGAGCCTCTGCAGCATGTGCTAACGTTGGCAGAGATACAAAACCCCAACATTAGTCTAGTCAGAGACTTTGATTTATCGTTACCAGAAATCACCGCTGATAAAGACCAGCTGGTACAAGTATTTATGAATATCGTCAATAATGCGATACAAGCGCTCAATGAAAATGACATTGTGTCGCCTATCATCACGGTAAAAACCCGTATTCAGCACCAACAAACCATTGGTGATATACGGCATAAAAGCGTCTTGCGGGTTGATTTTATTGATAATGGCTTGGGTATTGATAGTGAGTTGTTACCGCAAATTTTTTATCCTTTGGTCACAGGACGCGCCAATGGTACGGGGTTGGGACTGGCCCTTGCTCATGACATTATTCAGCGCCATCAAGGGCAAATCAGTGTGACCTCTCAGCCAGGTGAAACCCTATTTACGATTTTTTTACCTTGGCAAATTCGGCAAATAACCAAATGATAGTTTAAGCGTGATACACCACAGCATCATGACTGATCGGCTATGAATTTTTCAATCAATAATGTTTAAACCAATACAGTTTCCCATATAGGGTTTTTATATGACTTATACCAATAATAAAACGCCAACCGCCGAGCCTATTGTTTGGGTCATCGATGACGACCAAGCGTTACGCATGATTTTGGAAGATACGCTAACAGATAGTGGATTTCAAGTGCAAACCTTTGGCAATGCGCAATCGGCGTGGCGGCTACTACAAGATAGCGAGCAAGACAGCCAACCGAAGAGTGACAATAACAATAGTGCCTCCTTGCCAAACGTCATCGTCACCGATATTCGAATGCCGATGATGAACGGCTTGGACTTTAGCAGTAAAATCAAACAAGCCTTTGCACAAATTCCTGTCATCATCATGACCGCGCATGCCGATGTGCAATCCGCGGTGGATAGCTATCAATCAGGCGCGTTTGATTACTTACCCAAGCCATTTGAGTTGGATGATGCCATTGCCATGGTGAAAAAAGCTTGCCTGCAAAGCCAGTCAAACCAAACACAGAAACGCAGTAAGTCCGAGAACCACAACGACTCTCTGATTCGTGATGCACAGCAGCCGCCACCTGAACCCGTGACAGCCGAGCCAGAAAAAGCCACCACTAACCCATCAGGCATCATCGGGCAATCGATTGCCATGCAAAAAGTTTTTCGTGCGATTGGTCGCTTGTCGCATATGCCGATGACAGTCCTCATCACCGGCGAATCGGGTACGGGTAAAGAGCTGATTGCCAGTGCCTTACACGAACATTCACCACGCAAATCCAAACCATTTATCGCGCTCAATATGGCGGCGATTCCGCATGATTTGATTGAAGCTGAACTATTTGGTCATGAAAAAGGCGCGTTTACGGGTGCGACTACCACGCGCCAAGGGCGTTTTGAGCAGGCGCATGGCGGTACTTTATTTTTGGATGAAATCGGCGATATGCCCTTACCGACCCAGACGCGTTTGCTGCGCGTCTTGGCAAATGGTGAGTTTTACCGTGTCGGTGGTCTCAAACCCATTAAAGTCGATGTACGTATCATCGCAGCGACCCATCAAAACTTAGAAACCCTTGTGCAGCAAGGCAAGTTTCGTGAAGATTTGTTTTATCGGCTCAATGTCATTCGACTGGCGCTACCTTCCCTACGTGAGCGCCGCGAAGACATTCCGCTGTTAATCGATTTTTTTATGCAAAATATCGCCAAAAGCATGCATACCTCGAACAAAACCATCACGCCGTCTGCCATGCATATTTTGCAAAGCTATCCTTGGCAAGGTAACGTGCGCCAACTTGAAAATACCTGCCGCTGGCTCAGTGTGATGACAACAGGGCAAACCATTCAGCCCAGTGATTTGCCACCCGAGATTTTACAAGCTTTTGAATCGCAAGATACCACGCCTGTAACTACGCGTGAGCCCAATACACATAAAACACATAACTATCAGCCCGACACTCAGTTTGAGTCACCTGCTAGCGACCATCCGTCATCTTTGCTAACTCCGAGTAACAGTCCCAGTCCCAGTGCTAGTTCTAATTTGAGTGCCCATTCGAGTGAGCTGCCAACGCCTTTGTCCGCTACAACGGTCATACCGACCTTGCACGCCTCACAAACTGGCGCAACCGCAGATTGGATCACGCCACTCCAAGTTTGGGCACAGCAAGCACTGGCTGAAGGACAGTATGACATTCTGCAAACCGCTTATCCGATGTTTGAGAAATGTTTACTTGAAGTGGCACTTGCCCATACTGCTCAGCATAAAGGACAAGCAGCTGATCTACTCGGTTGGGGGCGCAATACCGTGACCCGAAAATACCAGCAGTTGATTGAAGGCAGATCCGTTAAGCCATCATGATTGAGACAAGGTCAACTCACCCAGCACTGGTTATCATAAAAAATGGCTTTCAGTCGGTCGTTACTGACCTACAGCCACTATCAGCTTCAAATCCACTCAACCATACCGAGCTTTGGTATGGGGTATGGCATTCAACTCACTCCCCGCCTACTGCCGTTGTGGTTAAACAATTACTACCTCACTTTAGCGCAACCAATCTCGCCCATTTTGAGCAACAAATCAACGCCCTTCATCATTGCCAAAGCCTAGCGATTGACAGCACCCATGCGACGAGCGGCATTCCCACGCTGTATGCTTCAAACCTTCTACCCGACACCCTCATCTTTGACCAACAGCAGCCGCAGCAATCTGTTAGTCCCTGTCTGGTCATGTCCTATCATTCAGGGGAGACGTTAAAATCCTTGATGTATGCGCATGCTAAATTGCCACTACTTAATCTTCAGCAAAAAATGACCATTTTTTTACATAGTTGCCAAGTGGTCAACCGTTTACATCAATTTGGGCTGATGCATTTAGATCTCAAACCTGCCAACTTTATTGTAAAACCCAATCTTGAGGTGGTGTTAATTGATTTTGGTCTGAGTGATTTTAGTTTTAGTGATATTGATTTCAATAATATTGCTCTTAGCGATACTAGGGCAAAAAATGCCTCACTCAACTGCAAAACTTACACCGCTGGTACACCCGCCTATATGAGTCCTGAGCAATTCACAGGACAGCCTGTTGACAAATTTAGCGACTACTATAGCTTGGGGGTGGTATGGTATGAATTATTGATGGGATGTCTACCTTTTATGGCTAATGATTATCCTGGTTGGGCAATCGCGCATTGCCAACAGCCTGTGCCTTTTTTATGCCCAAATCATCAGCTATCAGAATTTGCTTGCCAAGCTTGCCAGCCTTTTATTGACAAGCTGCTGGCAAAACGCGTGGAAAACCGTATTAATGACTTGGCAAACATTATCAATGCGCTAAAAATTTTACTTAACCAATAAAAAAATGCAATTTTTTTAAAAAACCCCTTGCCAAAGCGAAATTTTTCTATATAATAGCCAACCACAAAGACACTGATACAAATATTGAGTCAACACTTTGAGGCAACTCATGGGGCTGTGGCGAAATTGGTAGACGCACTGGATTTAGGTTCCAGCGCCGCGAGGTGTAAGAGTTCGAGTCTCTTCAGCCCCACCACTCAAATCGGTATTAGTTAAATTAACCTGCCTCTTGCAGGTTTTTTTATGCCCAAAATTCCTGTCTATCTTATCTCACCATTGCTTACTTACTGCCTCACTGTTAGCCCGTATGTTGCTCACTGTGTTGCTAAAAAATTTTTTAACTGATTTCTAACTAGCTACTTTTTAGCTTGCATCCAATATTAACCACCCCATCTCTATAGTTAGCTTGTTTACTGCTAACTATGTTAATTTTTCTACTGCCTTTTATAAGCCTATATTCCTATGAAAATTTTACAATCGCCCTATTATCAACCACGAAAGCTGCTCAGCGCCTCCTCTGAGCCGCCCTATACTGTTCAACTTATTGAGGACAACATCCAATACGCTAGCAAATATAACCCTTTTGAGTCGCTACTCGATGATATTTTCCCTGGGGTACATGTTGGCAACCATGACATGGTAATTCGCAAAGAGCAGCTCAAAGATTTTGAACGTTGCACCGATTTTACCACCGTCGCCTATTCGCATAAAAATAATACATTGTATGAGCGTGAAGCTTGTTATTTTCATCCCAAATATGAAGTGTTCATGCTCACCAATGAAGATTTATCCAATGACTATGACGAATACATCTTTGAGTCAGGCTTGTTAAAAGTCGTCAGTATTTACTATATTTCGACCAATCCGCATTCGGCGGCCAGTGTCAAAAACGTGTTTGATGAATACTTGCAAAAGTATGTGTCGCAAGAGGCTAAAGTATCGATTTTACTCAAAGAAGTCCATGGTTTTGTGTTTAAAACCCATCGTATCAAGCCATTTCCCATCAATTTAGATACCATGTATCACGATGATTTTCTGCCCGTGCATCAGCACATCAAAGAATCGCTCAATCACGATGGTAAAGGCGTGGTACTGTTGCATGGTGTGGCGGGTTCAGGTAAAACTAACTATATCAAATGGCTAACTAGCCAAGTACCTAATAAAAAATTCATCTTTGTGCCCACTACCATGATTGGGTATTTGACCAACCCTGAATTTATGTCACTATTAGTAGATAATAAAAACTCGGTATTAGTACTTGAAGACTGTGAAAACTACATTGCCGAACGTAGCATTGATAACGCCAATACCGATGTGGTATCGGCGATTTTGAACATTGCTGATGGTATGCTGTCGGATGTGTTGGAGTGCCAGTTTATCTGTACCTTTAACTCCGATATCTCAAAAATTGACCCCGCGCTGCTGCGCAAAGGTCGATTGATAGCCGAGTATAAATTCAAAGAACTGTCCGTTGAAAAATCCAACGCGTTTTTGGCATCCATTGATAAAGCTATCACCGTCAATAAACCGCACTCATTGGCAGAGTTAACCAACATGGATCATCTGTCCTATCGAGAGAAACAAGCAGAAAAACCCAAATTTGGTTTTGTATAATTATTAAGCCCATTTATTAAGTATAGTCATTAAACATCATCAGTAAGCATAAAAAAAAGGAGCTCAATGGCTCCTTTTTTTTATTAGACATTACTAAACCTAGACCTAGACATTGTCGATTTGCTTTTCATCAATGGGCACAAGCTCAATCGCTGTTTTATCTGCATTCATACGAATCGACACCGTACCGCCATTCACCAAATCACCAAATAATATCTGCTCTGCCAATGGTTTTTTGATTTCATCTTGAATCAAGCGGTTCATTGGGCGTGCACCCATGAGACGATCGTAACCTTTTTCTGCCAGATAATTTCTGACCTCATCATCAATTTCAAGCACCACTTTCTTGTCATCGAGCTGGGCTTGCAGCTCAACCAAGAATTTATCAACCACAGATACAATGACATTTTGATCCAATGGGTTAAATTGAATGATGGCATCCAAACGATTGCGAAACTCTGGGGTAAACATCCGTTTCATCGCTTCACTATTGTCGCGGCTATGGTCTTGTTTGGTAAAGCCCATGCTGTTGCGACTGATGCTATCAGCGCCGACGTTGGTGGTCATAATCAGTATCACTTGTTTAAAGCTTGACGTGCGACCGTTATTGTCGGTGAGCGAGCCATGATCCATCACTTGGAGCAGCAAGTTAAATACGTCAGGATGGGCTTTTTCAATCTCATCTAGCAATAGCACACAATGCGGAAATTGATTGATTTTTTCGGTCAATAAACCACCCTGATCAAAGCCCACATAGCCTGGCGGTGCCCCAATCAAGCGTGACGCTGTATGTGCTTCCATATACTCAGACATATCAAAACGAACCAGCTCAATGCCTAACAAATTCGCTAACTGACGACTGACTTCAGTTTTACCGACACCGGTAGGACCGGCGAACATAAACGAACCAATCGGTTTATCATCTGGTTTTAAGCCTGCACGTGACAACTTGATGGCATCTGCCAAGTTTTTGATGGCTTCATCTTGACCAAACACCAGGTGTTTTAGGTTGCTTTCAAGATTTTGTAGCACCGATTTGTCATCTGTTGAAACTGATTTTGGCGGGATGCGCGCAATTTTTGAGATAATGTATTCAATTTGCGGGACATCAATCACCACTTGTCCACCCTGTTGTGCGGCGTCAATCACTTGATTATCTGCTTCGCTTAACATAGCTTCAGGTTCGACAACACCATCTGCTGCATGGCTAACATCTAAGTCATCGACAAGTGCGTCTTCATCTACCACAGGCTGATTTGATAGCTTGTCATTTGCGACGGCATCAATGGATTGATTGCTGTCCACACCAGATTCAACCTGATTTTCGGCTTGTTTTTGCAGGCGAACAAATGCACCCGCTTCATCAATCACATCAATGGCTTTGTCAGGCAAAAAGCGTTCGTGAATGTGTTTTACCGCCAGATGCACCGCACTTTGTAGCGCCTGATCGGTATAGCTCACATTATGGAATTTCTCATATTGTTTTTTCAGACCGCGTAGAATATCAATCGTTTCATTAATGGATGGCTCGTTGACATCAACTTTTTGGAAACGACGACTTAAGGCATGGTCTTTTTCAAACACTTGGCGGTATTCGGTAAAGGTGGTTGAGCCGATACAACGCAGCTCACCTGATGCCAACGCAGGTTTGATTAAATTGGACACATCCATATTGCTGCTCATCGATGAGCCAGCGCCAATAATCATATGGATTTCATCAATAAATAAAATCGCATTGGGCTTGGCTTTTAAGGCATCTAATAGCGCTTTCATCCGTTTTTCAAAATCGCCGCGGTATTTTGTACCGGCAATCAGCGCACCAATATCTAAACTATAAACCACACAACCTGATAATGGTTTTGGTGCTTTGTCATTGACAATCAGCCATGCCAAGCCTTCCGCAATCGACGTTTTACCCACCCCTGGGTCACCCACCAGTAGGGGATTGTTTTTGCGGCGACGGCATAAAATCTGCGCGGTACGCTCGATTTCTGCTTGGCGACCAATTAACGGATCGGTGCCACCCGTAGAGGCTTTTTGATTGAGATTAACGGTAAATTCAGTCAATGGGTCTTTATTGGCTTTTTCACCCGTTTCCTCAGTTTCAACACTGGTTAATTTGTCGCGCACTTTTTTGTCTTGACCATGCGATAGGTACTGGGTTAACTCAAGTCGCGTCACCCCTTGTTTTTTAAGCAGATACACCGCGTAGGTGTCATGCTCTGAGAACATCGACACTAGCAAATCTGAGCCTTCTACCAAACGGCTGCTGGCAACCGATTGCACATGAAAAATCGCCCGCTGCAAGATACGGTCAAAACTGCGCGTTGGTTGTGGCGAGTAATCTTCGTTGATATCGACCGTTGGTGTATGTTCATCAATATACTGAGTCAAATCTTTGCCAAGCTGATCCACATTGACTGCACAAGCCACCAAGGCTTCTACCGCATTTTCATTCTCTAACAGGGCCAATAGCAAATGCTCGACCGTTAAATATTCATGGGCACGTTGTTTTGCGAGTGTCACTACCAACCGCAACGTGCTTTGTAATTCTAAACTTAACATAAGATGTCCTTAATACTTGTCACCGACGGTTTTTGATTTTGCCCTACTTGAAAAACACCATGCGCTTTAATTGGTTTGATATGGTTATTGGTGTTGAGGGTTATGTGTATTGTGTATTGATGTTTTCTCAAGTTTCATTTGCCGTCACCTCAGCACCAAATATCTTATGGATATCTGGCTAATCATGCTAAGTTCAGTTAAAAGGAAGTAAAAATGAAAGATGACAAAATGGGAAAAATCAAAATCATTACGTTTAATATAATGACATTGCTAATAAATTCAAGTGATAAAACGTAGTTAATGGCGGGTTTTAGAATCGCAAAAAATTTTAATAGTAAATAAAAAATTCAATGGTGAATAAAAAACAGAAAGGAGATACCACCAAAAATAAAACGGGGTTAAATCGCAAACTGCCACTAACCTTGGGGTTCAATTTGACTCAGTAACGGATAGCCTGCCTGACGCGCTTCACGGTTGACGGCTTGCGCTTTGGTTTCTGCGATGTCCTTAGGGTATATACCGGCAATTCCTTTGCCTTGTTGATGAATGGCAAGCATAATACTGATGGCTGAATCTAGCGAATGTTTAAAATGATTTTGTAAAACATCCACCACAAATTCCATCGGTGTATAGTCATCGTTATACATGACCACCGCATACATCTGTGGTTTTTTCAGTTCAGGGTCAGCCAATAGCACATCTTCGACGGGGTCGGTATTTGGCTCGCCTTCTATGTCGGTCAAACGGGCTGGCAATGAATTTGGTGATTGGCTAGGTGGCTGTTTAGGGGACTGTGTTGGCAACCATGCCGGTAGATGCCAATCCATATTCGTGGTGGTTGGCTGTGACACGACTGATTGACGAGAAAAATTAAGCGGTTGAAGCATCATTAATTGAACATTTACCTAAGATTAGATTAAACATTGATTACACTACTTTGCAGCAGGTTTTTGCGTATTGGCTGTGCTTGCCACTGGCGTGCTATCGGTCGAGCTCACAGGTCGTTTATCCGCTTCAGGCGTTTCTTCAAGCGTATACGGCATGTTATCAATCGGTTGACCGAGTTGCCAATCATACACTTGCTCAGTTTTTTGGTTGCCGGCGGTTAATTCAAGTTTCACTTGTTTGGGCACAAAGTTTTTGGGCATCAAAAAACGCCCGCGAATTCTCGCAATCCCATGAATCGAGTAACTATTGGGTTGCAATGGGACTTCGACCATATTAACTTCATCGAGCAAGGTCAATTTTGGTATCAAATTTTTTGGCTGATTTGACGGATCGACCATACCGACATCAAAGCGGTATTCATAGGCATTTTCTGGCAACGGTGCGATTTTTGCCCCGATGACTTGTAAACTCATACCGCCTTTTTTGGCAAGCGACGTGGTTAAGAATTGCTGACCTTGTTCAAGCTGTAAGTTGGTAACTTTTAGATCTTGAATATCGGTACGCAGTGCTGATAGGTTCGCCAAGCTGATATCTCGCTCTTGCTGCGCGGTGGTTAATTGGCTTTGCAACGTATCAGATTTTAGCTTTAATGATTTGATGTTTTCTGCTGAAATTTCAAGACCTGCGGCGGTTTTTTTCGCTTCTTCAGCAGCAAAGCTTAAGCCGCGATGATAACCAATGCGTTGACCTAACACCAGTGCAATGATGGCAACTAACAACAAGCTAACCCCAAACGCAATCAACCACCCAGATACCTTGTTGGGTTGGGTAATATAATTGCGTTGTGCTTCTGGCAAAGATTGAGAAGAGTTATTATCTTCGGGCAAATCCATAGAGATACTCAAATTGAAAAACGATCAAAACATGGATAATCACAGTACTGACGATAGCTCAAAAAGGGTTGATGAATATGACATCCATTAAAGCGAACCCCATTATAAACAAAAATTATGATGAATTCAGCTAAATTTATTGACTGAAAAAATAATAAAGTTAACCCATTTCATCATAGCGTCATATTTTTTTGGCTAAAAAGAATAAAGCAATGCTTATTATGGTATTAATATTTCTAAATACGCTGACCATAAATAGCTTAAGAAAACCACTTATTCAAGAAATAACTTACGGCACGACGGCAACCAACGCCAACCCTGTTTGCTCTGCAAGCCCAAACATCACGTTCATATTTTGCACGGCTTGTCCTGCCGCACCTTTGACCAAATTATCTTGTACCACCAAAATCGTCGCCATCGGGCTATTTTCTAGTGTTTGCACCGCAATTCTTAAATAATTGCTACCCCGTACACTACGGGTATCTGGGTACATCCCTTTTGGCATGACGTCTACAAAATATTCGTTTTGATAGCTAGTTTCATACAAAGATTGTAAATCTAATGCTTGACCCGCCGCCGTCAAGCGAACATGAATCGTAGTAAACATACCGCGAATCATGGGTACTAAATGGGGTACAAAGCGGATATCATGCGGCTGAAAGCGTTTGCTTTGACCCAGTATTTGGTCAATCCCTTGGGTAATCTCTGGAGCGTGACGGTGACCTGCCACCCCATAGGCGCTAAAACTATCCGATGTCTCGCTAAACAATAAATTCATTTTGGCTTGGCGACCTGCACCTGAGACGCCTGATTTGGCATCAATAATAATCCAAGGCTCAATTAATGCCTGCTGCTGGCTGTTTTGGGCATCGATTAGCGGTTTTAACCCCAAAATCGCCGTGGTGGGATAACAACCTGGGTTGCCAATAACCTTGGCTTTGGCAATGGCATCACGATTGACTTCGGGTAACCCATACACAGCGTCTTTTAAAATATCGGGGCAAGCATGTTCAAGTTTATACCAAGTTTCAAAATCTTGTAGCGACTGCAAACGAAAATCTGCCGCCAAATCGATGACTTTAGTGCCATTTTCGGTTAAAAATCTGGCATGCTTCATCGCAACGCCGTGGGGAGTAGCAAAGAATACCACATCACATGCTGCTAATTTTTTTTCATCCAAATCCGAAAACGTTAAATCGGTCACGCCCCGCAAACTTGGAAACATATCATCGACGCGTCTGCCCGCTTCTGAGCGCGATGTCAGCATCGTAACTTTTGCCTGTGGATGACGACTCAATAGTCGAATTAGCTCTACGCCAGTGTAGCCAGTGCCACCGACAATACCTACTTTGATCATGGTCGTCTCCTAATGTTGGTATTAAAGTTTGTACTCATGCACCGCATCAATAAAAGCTTTGGCATGGTCAGGATTAACCCATTGGTTAATGCCATGACCTAAGTTTGCTATATAGCCTGTTTTGTCACCGAGGCTATAGGCGTCCTGTAACATCAAATGCGTCTGCTGGCGAATATGCTCAGGCGATGCAAATAATGTCGCGGGGTCAAGATTACCTTGCAGCGCGATGCCTGTATGCAGCTTTTTGTGCAATTTGGTCAATTCTTTTTGCTGTTCAAAGACAATGCTGCGGGCTCTATCCAGTGGCATTGTCCAATCAAGTCCTAGTGCATCCGCGCCACTGTGGCATTGGGTATCTAACCACAATCCGCCACCTTTGGTAAACAATACCACAGGTACCTCTGGGTATGTTGCTTTGATCGCCGCGACAATTTTAGTGTTGTAATGGTGTGAAAATTCAACAAACTGGCGGTGCGCCAATGCCCCGCCCCAACTATCAAAAATTTGTACTAACTGCGCGCCCGCTGCTATTTGCGCTAGCAAATAATCAATCACGGCATCGGTGATTTTAGCGAGCAGCGCATGCAAGGTGTCAGGTTCGCCATACAACATGGCTTTGGCATAGCGGTATTCTTTAGAACTACCGCCTTCAATCATATAGGTCGCTAGCGTCCACGGACTACCCGAGAAGCCAAATAATGGCGCACGGCCTGCCAACACATGACGAATACTGGTCACCGCTTTCATCACATAGTCGAGTGCATCTGCCATCGCGACGGTTGGCAAGGCTTCAACCTCTGCCATGCTTCTGACAGTTTTGTGAAATTTTGGACCTTCCCCTGCCTCAAAATACAGACCCAATCCGAGCGCATCAGGAATGGTTAAAATATCACTAAACAAAATCGCCGCATCCAACTCAAAACGGCGAAATGGCTGAATGGTGACTTCTGTCGCCAAATCGGTATTTTTACAAAGCGATAGAAAGTCACCGGCTTGGGCACGGGTTTTTTTATACTCAGGCAAATATCGACCGGCTTGTCGCATCATCCACACAGGGGTCACATCCACAGATTCAAAACGCATGGCTCTTAAAATGCGGTCATTTTTTAACATCGGAAAATTATGGGTCATGTCGTTGCCTTTAAAAATAATCTTGGATAAAAATACTATTGGGTAAAAATACTATTGAATCAGTCTAAAAGTAGTTAAATTTCAATCAAAAATTGTCGAAAATTATACGATAATCGCCATGTTATCACGATGTACCATCACGTGGCGTTCCTCATTTTCACCCAAAATCGCTTCGATGTCGCTATTACGTTTGCGAGCGATGCGCCGAGCTTCATTTGATGAGAAATCCACCTGACCGACCGCGATACGTACCCCTGTTTTATCAACGCACTCCACCACATCCCCCTCATCAAAATCACCTTGCACTTCAATCACCCCGACAGGCAATAAACTTTTGTTATTTTTGATGATGGCATCCACTGCGCCATCGTCAATCACCAAGCGACCTGCCATACGCAGATGCGCGGCTAACCATTGTTTTTTGGCAATGCGTTTATCATCGTCATTGGTGGTGAGCATCGTACCTAAGGATTCCCCTTTGACCACGCGATTAATCACGTTATCGATGCTGCCGCTGACAATCACGGTGGGACAACCACCCATTGCCGCAAGCCTTGCCGCGCGAATTTTGGTAATCATCCCGCCACGACCCAATTTGCCACCATCCCCCGCCACATCAAACAAATAATCTGCCATTGCTCGTTCGCTCTTAATTAGCTTGGCATCGGGGTTGGTACGAGGATTATCGGTGAATACGCCTTGCTGGTCGGTCAATATAATGTATAAATCAGCTTTGACCATGGCTGCCACCATCGCACCTAGACTGTCATTATCACCAAATTTGATTTCATCAACACTCACGGTGTCATTTTCATTAATAACAGGTAGCACGCGCCATTCAAGTAGCTGATTTAACGTACTGGCGGTATTGAGATAACGATTTCGATTGGCAAGATCGTCATGTGTCAGCAGCAATTGTGCGCTTTGTACACCATACTGAATCAACGCCGACCACCAAGTTTCAATCAAGCCCATCTGCCCAATGGCGGCGCAGGCTTGCAAGGCTTGTAGTTTTTTGGGGCGTTCTTCCAAATTCATCCGCACCACCCCTTCTGCCACTGCCCCTGAGGATACTAGCAATACTTGGTATCCTTCATTATGCAGCTTGGCAATTTGCTTCGCCCATTCATAAATTGCGGTGCGATCCAAGCCTTTTCCATTATTGGTCAGTAGCGATGAACCAATTTTTACCACAATGGTGTTGGACTTAAGGGCTTTTTTAGTTGAGCTAGGTGAGGCGTTGGCAGTCATAATCAGTCAAGTGCAATTTTTTAATCAAATGAAATGCCATAATGGCTTGGCTGAGCATTGTAACAATTTTTACTGGCTTTATAAATGCTAATTCGATGCCGGTAGCCGTTAAATATCACACGTTTTTTTCATATGCATTTTTATCCCAATCAAATAGCAACCATTGAAAAAACAAATTGAAATTGTCAACTAAAAAATATCGACTTGAGGTTTTCTTAATTTAGATGAGGATAACTTGCTATCAACTTTGCTTTTATATAAATTTGCTCATCTTCATGTGCTACTGGGTTTATCAAATTTATGAAAAGAGCTGTTGTCACCACTTCCTCATCTTGTCTTGAAGCCCTTGAATTGTCCCAAGGCATGGACATTCTGCGCTTACACGTAAACATCAATAATGTTGATTTTATCGATGGTAAAAATATCACCAATGAGCGTCTGGCAACCATCATGAAAACCAACCTCAAATCGGTGGCGAGGACATTTCCGCCATCCATCCATGAGATGCATCTATTGTTTAATGATTTGATTGCTCGCGGGGTCACTGAGGTATTTGTTTGCGGTATTTCGTCCAAATTTAGCCAAACCTTGCCCATGCTAGAAGAACTCAAAGTACATTATGCCAATCGTCTGCACATCTTTGTGTATGACACCAAAACACTCAATATTGCTGAAGGGGCGCTAGCATACGAGGCAAAAGTATTGATTGAGCAGGGTGAATCGTTTGAAGAGGTGGCAAAAAAGCTTGACGATTTGCGACGTCGCAGTGAATTTTTATTTACCCTCAGTGACTTGGACTATATTATTCGCAACAAAAAATTGTCCGCCCCTGCCGCATTTGTTGCCAACTTATTTGATATCAAACCGATTATGCAAATTAATCAAATTGGCGAGATTGTCGCGGTGGAGAAAGTGCGCAAACTTGAAAAAACCCTGACTACCATGGGAAAAACCGTCGAAAAACTTGCCGCAAATCAACCCGCGTTTATCTATTTGACAGATACGGGGCATCATGAAAGTACCGAATTTTTTAAAAAAATATTGGCGACGCATTTTGGTTGGCATGATTTGCCTGTCATTCGCGTGTCCACCATTTCGCTTGCCAATCACGGCTTGATGGGAACAGGCATTGGGGTGTTTTATGGTGAATTACCCCACATTGTCAAAGTATTAAAAAAATGACCTGTCCTTATCTAACTTCAGCTAATAAAAAAGGTTAGCGCGGGCTAACCTTTTTAAAGCTATTTTCATCACCGCTAAGGTGCATAGACCACTTCCACGCCATCATCGTCATCGTAGTCGTCGTCATCAAAATCATCTTCATCCAATGCGCGACCTTCACGCTCAGCTTTACGTTTGGCACGATACGCTTCTTTTTGTTCTTCCGTATTGGCGCGCACTTCCGCTTCCAGTCGTTCAAAACGCAACCGCTGACTTTCAGCAAAGTCAGGATCGGTTTCTTCCATCTCGCGCTCTTGCTCGATTTCGTTCATCAAATGCCAAACCACCGCATCAACCCCTTCCCCTGTGAGCGTAGAGGTACGAAAAACCATCCCTGTCCAACCAAGCTCTGCCACTATGTGGGTACAAAGTTGGTTTAATGACTCTTCGGGTACTTGGTCGATTTTATTTAAAATCAAAATCTGTGGCAATTTTGACAACTCTGGCGAGAATTTTTCTAACTCATTAAAAATCACTTGGGCGTTTGCTACCGGGTCGCTACCATCAATGGGCTGTACATCGACAAGATGCAATAATCGACGGGTACGAGCGACGTGTTTTAAAAAGCGGATACCCAGTCCTGCCCCTTCAGAGGCGCCTTCAATCAGCCCTGGGATATCTGCCATGACAAATGAGCGGTGTTTACCCACATCCACGACACCTAGATTCGGTACCAAAGTGGTAAACGGATAATTGGCAACTTTGGGTTTGGCAGCAGAGACTTGACGAATAAAGGTGGATTTACCCGCGTTTGGCAGACCGATAAGACCCACATCAGCTACTACTTTTAGCTCAAACTTCAAGACTTTTAATTCGCCTGGGAAACCTGGGGTCGCCCGTCTTGGTGCTTGATTGGTGGAGGTTTTAAAATGGGTATTGCCTTGCCCGCCGTCACCGCCTTTGGCAATCCTCGCCGTTTGCCCTTTTTTGGTCAAGTCCGCTAAAACCTCACCTGTTTCAGTATCAACCACGGTGGTACCGATGGGCACAGATAGATAGATATCATCCGCGCCACGACCTGAACAGTTTTTGGCGCCGCCATTTTCGCCGCGCTTGGCATCATAGCGACGTGTAAACCGGTAATCGACGAGGGTGTTGGTGTTGTCGTCGCACACCACATATACATCCCCGCCCTTGCCGCCATCACCGCCATCGGGACCACCTTTGGGGACGTATTTTTCTCGGCGAAAACTGACGATACCATTGCCGCCGTCGCCTGCTTTGACTGTTACGATTGCTTCATCGATAAAACGCATTGAAGACTTTCCTTAAATTCTTGAATAACCAAATATTATAGCATGAATTTTAGCAAGAAAAATTTGAACAATCGATGTTTGAAATTTTATCCAATAAAAAACCGCCCAAACTTGAGCGGTTTTGTAATCGTTCTTAGCGCTTAGGAACATTTAGGCATTTTTTGCCATGGTTTCAGCGACTCGCAATACTTGGGTGCTATAGCCCATTTCGTTGTCATACCATAAGTACATCACTGCACGGTTGTCTTGAGCAAGCGTAGATTTGGCGTCCCAAATCGCCACTTTTTCACAGCCCACAAAGTCGGTAGAAACGGCTTCATCCGAATCTGAATAAGCAATTTGCGCTTGCCATTGTTCGCTCTGACTGGCTTCTTTGATAAAGGCATTGAGTTCATCGCTTGAATTGACCGGGTTTTTGAAATTCAAATTCAAAATCGCAAGGCTCACGTTTGGCGTTGGTACACGTACCGAGCTGCCTGACAATTTGCCTTTTAGTTCTGGAATTGCTTTACTGACCGCTTTGGCAGCACCTGTGCTTGTCATTACCATATTCAAGGTTGCAGCACGGCCACGACGCTCGGCTTTATGGTGGTTATCAACCAAGTTTTGGTCATTGGTGAACGCATGGATGGTTTCCATGTGACCGTTTTCAATACCGTATTTATCGTTTAAGAGTTTGAGCGTAGGGGTAATTGCATTGGTGGTACAGCTTGCCGCTGATACGATGGTATCACTGCCGATGGTGTCATCATTGACATTATAGACGATGTTTTTGATATCGCCTGACGCTGGCGCAGTCAATAGCACTTTTTTAGCACCTTTTGACTGTAAATGCTTGCCAAGACCTGCTTCATCTTTCCATTTACCGGTGTTGTCGATGATTAAGGCATTGTCGATACCATAAGACGTGTAGTCGATTTCGCTTGGGTCAGTAGCATAAATGACTTTGATAAAACGACCGTTGGCGATGATACCGCTGTTTGCTTTATCCACCACCACTGAGCCATCAAACCAGCCATGTACCGAGTCACGCTCAAGCAAACTTGCACGTTTTTCCAAATCTGCTTCACCGGCTGGACGGACGACGATGGCTTTTAATTGTAAGCCTTTGTCTGAGGCAGGACGGCTCATCAGCAAACGAGCTAAAATACGACCGATACGACCAAAACCGTACAACACGACATCAGTCGCAGGCACTTCGTCACCGCTGGTAAAGCTGTCGGCTTGTTTGCCTGATTTTAGCGCTTGACCCAAGTCCACTGTGGTATGGCTTAGATTTTGGTCATTTAACGCGGTGGCAAAGGCAAGTGTATCAGCGATGTTAAGGGCGTTTTTGTCATGATGAGCGATGATATCAACAAGATTTAGCGCAATGCGGTTGCCAAAAAACAACACATTGACGCCTTTATTGGCTAGGGTATTTAGCTCAACTAATAACTGAACCGCTTGGGCTTCTTGATTTTTGCGAGTGGTGAGGTGGTCTTGGTAGAGATTGGCAGACATAGTATGACCTTTTTTTGTGAAGGAAAAATAAAATCTATGGAAAATGCAGCAAGAAATAAACGCCTAAATTGTAACGGAATTTAGGCGTTTTAGCAATTTTAAAGCAGGGTGTTTCAGCTAGCAAGCTTATCGGCTATTTTGTACGGTTTTTTGCAATTTACTGACATCATAGCCTTGAGATTTTGCAGTAGCGACCATTGTTTGATAAGTGTCTTCATCCATCGTGGGCGTGCGTGATAAAATCCACAAGTATTTTTGATTTGGCGTACCCACTAACGCATGGGTATAATTGGGGTCTAAATCAAGTACCCAATAGTCAGCTTTACCCACAGGCAACCAACGCAATGCTTGCGGCAAGAAAGTAACTTTGAGTTTACTGCTACTGTCGCCATTTTTGGTGGCTTCACCAATGCTTTGCATGGGTTTGCCATCTTTGCCCATACATTGGTTATTGACTTCCACCTTGCCTGTCGGTTGTAGGGTGTAAGTGGCGGTGACATCACTGGCGCAGTTACGCTGAAAAAACATCGGTAAACGGGCGATTTCGTACCATTTGCCCGCATAACGGTTTAAATCGACGCTTTGCACGGCCTGAGCTTTGCCAACGCCTGTGGGCTTGGCGGTGGTTTCGGTTGTGGGGGTGGTGGAGCAAGCACTCATCGCAAGCAATGTCCCTGCAATACCTACCACTGCTAGCGTTTTTTTATTCATCAGTTTCATTGTGTATGTCACCTTAGTTGGTCATTGTGATTGGTGATTTTATTAGTCATCAAAGTAATCATTTTAGCCCAAAATAAACGCTCAAACGGTGACTATTGGGGCACTTTTTGTCAGCCAGTTGTTACAATGAATGCGCTATTGTCAAATAGCAACGCCCAAACGGCTATGGACGTTTTTCATTAGGTTAAAGATTGTACACAGTTTCGATAGCAAACCAATTGAGTTAAAAAAGCAAGTTAATAAACTAAGTCAAAAAAGTAAGTTAAAAAAGCAAACCGCTCATACCACCCACAAAATATGTAACCAAATTGTAAAAAAAGTCAACCTGCTGGCTACTTTTTATACCTTGTCGATCAATAACCGAATACCCGCGATTCCCATCGCCCCATGTTCATAGGCGGTGGCTAAATCTGCCTGCCCCACCCCGCCCAGTGCAAACACCGGCACATCACTAAGCTTTGCTAATTCGCCGAACGCTTGCCAGCCCATGCCCCCATTTTGAAAGGTTTCTGGGTGTGTCGGTGTGGCTTTCACCGGGGATAAAAAACAGCCCATGACAGTATGCGAGGTTGCCAGCGTATTTAATTTACTTAGGCTATATTGGTCATGGCAACTGGCAAAATAGCGACAATTTTTTGATAAATTTAAGAAATCAAGCGTCATGAGTTGTTGGTGATTCAAATGCACCATGCCGTTTTTTAACCACGCATCTAAACGCTCAAATAGGTGCTCACGTGTTGCATATTGAATAATCGGAGTAATATCCGCCCTCAGGGTTAGTAAGCCATCAATCATAGCGGTGGCATTTTCATGGCTGGTTTGGGGGCGAAGATAACAATGGGCATCGTGAGGCAGTTTTTGGCTATAAAAATCAACCCATTTATCCACACCAACGAAGCCATCTAAAGGCTGCGTGATATAAATCGCACTAGGCAATTTTAACCACTCTAAAATGCGGGCATTGGCATCGGGCAATGGGTACTGATTGGCAAGCAAGTCTGACTGATGAACCCATGTGACATTTTGACCTTCCTTGCCTTTATCCTGTTGTAAACCATCAAACTGCGCTTGGCTCACTTGAATTTTAAAAACGTGCAATGCCACGGTTTTATCAGCATAATCATGACGTATCACCCCCATTTTGACTGCGGTATTTTGCGCGATATCCAAACCAATTTCTTCATGGACTTCACGGATTAACCCTTGTGTTGGGGTTTCATTTGGCTCAATTTTTCCCCCGACAAATTCATAGCGATTGCCTTGGTGTTGATTGGCATGGCGAAATCCCAGTAAATATTGATTGTTAAAATGTATCACCGCGACTGCCACATTGACGACTTTTGACATATTTTTCTCAAACTATTGATTGTTACCCATTATAAAGCATTAAATTTGATGAAAAAGTGAAAAAAGTCACTTGACGACCCATTAAATATAAATGATAATCATTATCAATTAAAAACACTATTCGTCCATCTTACAGAGAAAAGGAGTATCCCATGCTACACTTATTAAATCGCGCCAATCTCATCCAACAAAGTTCCTTGCCTACGCTATATTCCAATCATTTATTTGCGCTGACCAAAGAGATTCGTATTCAGCATGACGGCGAAGAATACCGTCTTCGATTGACCCGTAATAACCGCCTAATACTCACCAAATAGTGACTTACCAAATAGTCCCGGTGAAATTGTTAATAAAAAAGCCAATCTTCCTCAGAGTGGCTTTTTTAAATGGCTAAATTGATAGGCTCTGTTGCCAGTCACTGTGCGCAGTTACTGGCAACAATCACCTAAATTAACCCATGCGAATAGCCCCGTCCAAACGAATGACGTCGCCATTAAGATAGCTATTTTCGATGATATGTACCACCAATTTAGCAAATTCTTCTGGGTTGCCCAAACGTTTAGGAAAAGGGACGGCTTGTTCAAGACTGGTACGGGCAGCTTCTGGCAGGCTTGCCATCATCGGTGTGCCGAACACCCCTGGGGCGATGGTCATGATACGTATTTGATGACGCTGCAGCTCACGCGCGAGTGGTAAGGTTAAGCCCACCACACCTGCTTTGGATGACGAGTAACTGCCCTGCCCGACCTGACCATCAAATGCGGCAATTGAAGCGGTATTGATAATCACACCTTTATCTTCATTACTGTCTGCAGTATTTTTTGCCATCGCCGCCGCCGCCAGTCGCGCCACATTGAAAGTACCGATGAGGTTAATCTGAATACCACGGGCAAAGGTGGTTAAATCGGCTGGATTGCCTTCTTTGTCCAGTAATTTTTGCACCACCACGATACCGGCACAGTTGATTGACCCTGATAATTTCCCAAATTTGGTCACACCCGCCTCAATCGCATTTTTGACATCTGCTTCGCTAGTGACGTCACATTTTGCAAAAATCACGTTGTCGCCCAATTCAGCCACTAATTTCTCACCGGCTTCTTGGTTGAGATCAGCGATGATGATATTTGCGCCATGCGCCACCAAATAACGGGTTGTCGCTTCACCTAGACCTGACGCTCCGCCTGTGACTAAAAAGGTATTATTTTGTACTTGCATTGTTTTTCCGTTAACCTGTTATTTTTAGTTGATAAAAAAAGCCTAGCTAACGCTAGATACTCTTTTGCATAGGGATAAAATTTTTGTTAGTGCGCCTCACTCATGCTACGCAGCATAAAACGCTGCACTTTACCGCTTGGGGTTTTTGGCAAGGCATCGATAAACTCAACGATACGTGGATACGCATGGGCAGATAACCGTGCATGCACCAAGCTTTGAATGTCTTTGGCTAACTGGTCATTACCTGTATATCCGTCTTTGAGCACAACATAGGATTTGATAATATGACCGCGTATATCATCGGGCACGCCAATCGCTGCGGTCTCTGCTACCGACGGGTGTTCCATTACCGTGTTCTCGACATCGGTAGGACCGACGCGATACCCTGCAGTGGTAATAATATCGTCATCACGCCCGACAAACCAAAAAGTGCCATCATCATGCTGTTCGACCATATCGCCTGTCAGATAATAACCATTTTCAAACGGATTTTTTTCGTTCCACGTATAACCTTGGAAAAATAAGGATGGCGAGTTCGCCACATCAACGGCTAGTTGACCTTGGACGCCTGCCCCTAGTTCATTAAAGTTTTCATCGAGCACCGCCAAGCGATAACCTGGTAATGGCATACCCATTGAGCCAATTGGCTGATCATGGGTTAACTTATGATGACAGCAGCACGCCATCCCCAATTCGGTTTGTCCATAATGGTCAAGAATAGATGCGCCAAGATGGTCATTAATCCACGTTACCACTTCAGTATTTAACGTCTCACCCGCTGAGCTAATACGCGTCAATAGCGGTAACTCATCAGCTTTGTTGTCAAAAACACCACTTGATTTCATCATACGAAATGCGGTGGGTGATGAGGCTAAATTCGTGATTTTATGGTTTTTGATAAAATCTAATGTATGCTTGGCATCAAACCCTGACTCATTAAAGTGGGTAGTAGCACCGACTAGCAAAGGTCCTGTAATCGCATAATACAAGCCATAGGCCCAACCTGGGTCAGCCATGTTCCAAAACTGATCATTATCGCTTAGACCCACTGCGTGTACCATGTACAAATAAAATGCGGTTAGCGCTTTAACTGGTACTGCCACGCCTTTTGACTTGCCCACGGTACCTGAAGTAAACATTTGCAAGAAAGGATCTTCCCCTGTTAGCATCACAGGTTCAAAGTCTTCCCTTTGCGCTGCCATTAGGCTATCAAAATGCCAATCGCCATATTGTTTGGCGGCTTGCTCGCTGCCCACCATCACCATGTTTGGTAGTGGATTTATGTCATTGAATTTTTCACGGTTATGGCTGTCGGTGAAAACCACTTTGGTAGCGGCTTTTTCAAGGCGGTATTCAATCGCATCGACACCAAATGCGGTAAACAATGGCTGATATACCGCACCGATGCGCCATGCACCCACAATCACTGCTAACAAAGTCGGTGTACGCGGCAGCATGGTTGATACCCGATCGCCTTTTTTCACCCCCAAAGCAGTAAGCAGATTTGCCATTTTACCGCTTAATTTATCGAGCTGTGCGTAAGTGATTTTATGGATATTACCTTGGGTGTCTTCATGCACTAGCGCGACTTTATTTGCCTTATCAGAGTTGGCATGACGACCCACACATTCTACATAGGCGTTGATACCATTGATGCGGCAACCTTGCAGGATTTGCTGTTCAAGTTCGTCAATATTGAATTGGTCGATGTAGCTTTGATAGCGGTAGCTTTGATAATCAGGATGGGTAGACTGCGGGGTTTGGGTGTCAAGATTGTCCATGATTGGCTCCTAATGTCGTCCATGAGATAGGAATAAAGCCAGTGTCAAAGGTCACCCACTGGCTTAAAATAACGCTGACTTAAAATAAATCTGGCTTGAAATAAATTTGAGTTTATACAACCAGTTTATTTGCGGTGGGCTCGCAACTATCACTGATTTACACTCACGCTGATTTACTTATATCTCGATTTACTTGTACCAAGTCAAGCTAACAAATTCCTTTTGTCAGCTTATGATGCCTAAAATTTTGGATAATTTCAAGTATTATGATATGAATTGTATCGTTTTAAAAATTTTACTGTTAACCAATAAATTTAAAAAAATGCTCTTTATAGTGGCGCAGTTCACGAATCGAATCACGGATATCATCAAGTGCCAAATGATTTCCTTTTTTCTCAAAGCTTGACAAAATATCGGGGCGCCAGCGATAAGCCAGCTCTTTGACCGTTGACACATCTAAATTGCGGTAATGAAAAAACCGCTCAAGCGTTGGCATTTGACGTGCCAAAAACCGTCTGTCTTGGCAAATCGAATTGCCACACATCGGTGAGCGTCCTGATTCGACATATTTACTCAAAAATGCAATGGTTTCGCTTTCTGCTTGAGCCATCGTCACGTTACTGCGGCGAATACGGTCAATCAGTCCTGATTGCCCATGTTGGCGCGTGTTCCAATCATCCATGCTGTTGAGCACAATGTCAGGCGTATGGATGGCAAACACAGGACCTTCGGCTAGGATATTGAGTTCACTGTCAGTCACTATCGTCGCTATTTCGATGATGGTATCATTGAGGGTATCTAGACCTGTCATCTCAAGGTCAATCCAAATCAGATGTTTTTTATCAACCGCCATACTGTTGCCTTTTCATACTCTTTAACAAATAATCCGCCATCTTAGCAGATTTTACAGGTAAAATATCGGTTTTGTTGGCGATTGCTCATGGGTGCTCATGTAGCGAGTCTAAAAGTATTGCAAAATTTTATAAGGTGTTAATATGGTAGAAAATCCCCTAGTGGCTGAGGTAGTAGATAGCGTATGGCGTTAATCCGTAAACGTAAACTCACTGACCAGCAAACCCGCCGCATCGAAAAACAACAAAAATCCCAGCAAGTGCTGGACGATGCCCAGCTGATGGATGGCATTGTTGTCGCAAACTTTGGCAAGCAGCTCGAAGTCCAAGCCACTAGCCTACCGCAAACCCTGCCTGAAAAACCGATTGTCGCCGCTGACCAGCCAGAACCGTTTTGGCAACCCATCACCCTGCACAGTGTTTGGCGTTGTCACACCCGTACCAACTTGCCACTGATTGCCACTGGGGATAAAGTCCGCTTTGTCGCTGACCCAAATACAGGGCTTGGACGCATTGAAGCGATTTATGATAGACAAAGCATCATCAACCGCCCCGACCGTTATCACAAGCTCAAACCCATTGCCGCCAATGTCGATATTTTAGCGGTCGTATTCGCGCCGCTACCGCTACCGTCTGCCCAGCTGATTGATCGGTATTTGGTGGCTTGCCATCACTCAGACATCACGCCATTGCTGATTTTAAATAAAGCCGATTTGTTGGCAGAAGGCAGTCATAGCGAGGTAACAGAGCTACTGTCAGCCTATCAACAGCTTGGCTATGCCACTTTGGTCACCCAATCGAATGGTGATTTAACTGAGCTAAAAAACACCGTTGCCGGCAAGAATGTGATTTTTGCTGGTCAATCAGGGGTTGGCAAAAGCAGCTTGGTCAACCAGTTATTGCCTGCTGCAGGACAATCAGTCAATGAAATTTCAACCATTTCACAGTTGGGTCAACATACCACCACCACCAGCAGATTTTTAGCGTTTGACCCGATGGCGCTTAGCAAAGGTGCCATTATTGATACGCCCGGTATTCGCGAATATGGGCTTTGGCATTTGACCCCTGATGATATTTTGCAAGGCTTTATCGAGCTTGCACCGCTTGCACCCTACTGCCGTTTTCGCGATTGCAAACATACCGAGTGCACGCCCAGTTGTGCGATGTGGCAGGCAGTGACAGACGGGCAAGTGCTAGCAAGGCGGGTGGATAATTTGGTGCTCTTGCAACAAGAAGCGGCCTCGCAGGATTTTTAAGCTTGCGGTTTTAGACTAAATAGTAGACTAAATAAAAGTTTCTTAAAATTGACAACTACCGTTATAATACAGTCAATTTTTTATGGGCAATCAAACGATAATTTTGACGACATGCCCCTGTGGAGGATATCTTGGAACGTTGGTTTGAGTTTATGGGTCATCACCCATTTTTATTTGGCACCATGTTTGTGCTAATTGTGCTATTTTTTATGCTTGAGAACAAACGCGGCGGCAAAAAAATCAATCCAAATGCAGTGGGCTTGATGGTTAACAACCAAAACGCTCAGCTGATTGATATCCGCCCACGAAAAGATTTTGAAAAAGGCTATATCAAAGGCAGCCGCAATATCCCGTTTACTGAGCTAAAAGATCACGTTGACGCACTTCGCAGTGCTGACCATCCTATTATTATCGTTTGTCAAATGGGTATGACGGCGGGTACCGCAGTGGCAATGATTGGTAACGACAACGTTTATCGTCTCGATGGTGGTATTACCAATTGGCAAGCCGCAGGTTTACCTTTAGTGGTAGAAAAAACCGTGTCCGGCAAAACCAAATAAGATTGGTTGGCTGTTCACAATTTGAAATTTAAATCGCCAAGCCCCATAACTATCAATAACGCTTTTATCTCAATCGGTATCTGATAATAAGCTTTTAACCCATTTTAAAAAATCTAGAGATAAGGAGATTGTTATGGCTATGGTGAAAATTTATACCACACCGACTTGCCCCTATTGTATGCAAGCTAAAATGTTATTAAAAAACAAAGGCCAAGCATTTGAAGAAGTTAACATGTATGATGTGACCACAGAGGAACGTCAGGCATTGGCGCAAAAAACCAATAATTACCGCACAGTACCGCAAATTTTTATTGGCGATAATTTCATCGGTGGTTATGACCAACTCGCTGGTCTTGAGCGTCAAGGCAAACTTGATGGTCTATTAGCGGATTAATCGTTCGCAGATTAAAAAACTTTAATAGAACTTTACTAGATAAATAATCCCCATTATAAATACAGTTGATAGTTTTTAGAAAAAGTTAAAGCTGTCATATTGTTATAATTCCCGTAAGAACAGTTAATTGAGGACACTACCATGGCAGACGAACAAAACTTACCACAACTGGCACTAGAACGTATCTATGTAAAAGATATGTCATTAGAAGTACCGGGTGCAGATGTATTTACCCGTGAATGGCAACCAGAGCTTGATATCAACCTATCAAGTGCCGCTGAAAAATTGGACGATGACCATTACCAAGTAATATTAACGGTTAATGTAACTGCCAATAACGGTGGTGAAACCGCATTTATCGCAGAAGTACATCAAGCGGGCATCTTTATGTTGCAAAATATCCCTGAAGAACAATTGGGCGCAATTTTAGGTGCGTATTGTCCAAACGTATTGTTCCCTTATGCCCGTGAAGTAGTCAGTGACATTGTGACCCGTGGTAGCTTCCCACAATTGTTACTTGCGCCTGTCAATTTTGACCAAGCCTATCAACAAACGCTTGAGCAAGGTAACTAATTTTTTTAAAGTTAACTATTTTAAAGCTAACTAATTTTTAAGTGTCAAAAATTAAGAGCAGGATAAGCCCTGCTCTTTTTTTATGTGAAATTAAGGTAAATCGTTAGGACTTGGTGCGTGATTCGGTGAGGCTTTGGCTAAAGGCATGGGTGCTTTGCTGATAATCCTGCAGCGCTTGATAAAGTTGTGTCGCTCGTTCAAGGTGTGTGATAATCATGAGGTTTTCCAATCCCAACCCATTGGGCTTATATGGATTAAAGCATGAATAATTAAAACGACAAACTGATTAATCAAATAAACGCTTAATCAAATAGACATAGGTAGCAAATGATGTTGAATCAAGCAGCGATGAGCGAATTATCCAATCCGTGCCGAGTGGCGTGTGTCACAGGTGGCGCGAAACGAATTGGTCGGGCGCTTGTGCTGGCACTGCACCAAGCCAATTATAATATCATTATCCATTACCATACCAGTGAATCAGAAGCCATTGAACTTGTTGATTACTGTAATGCCATTCGCCCACAGTCAGCAAAAAGCGTGCAAGGGGATTTAGAGGATTTTGAAATGTTGCCACAATTGACTTGGCGAATAATCAACGGTTTTGGTCGATTGGATTGTCTGGTTCATAATGCCTCACGCTTTTACCCAACGCCCTTTGGTCAAATATCCCAGCAAGATTGGCAAAATTTATTTTTGACCAATGCGCAAACCCCGTTATTTATCAGCCAGTATTTATACCCTTATCTAAAAAAATCGCAAGGCTGCATTATCAGCATTTTGGACATTCACGCCAATGGCAAGCCATTTGGGGGTTATACAGTCTATAACATGGCAAAAGCCGCACACCAAATGATGGTGCAGTCCCTAGCAATCGAACTAGCGCCCGATATCCGCGTCAATGGTATCGCGCCGGGTATCAACATTCTACCCATGGAAGGCACTGAGCAAGCCCTCACCGCTGAAACGATTGAAAAAATCTGCCATGCCGTACCGTTAAAAAGAATTGGCACACCGCAAGATATCGCGCAAGTGGCGGTATTTTTGGCAGCTGCCCCGTATATCACAGGGCAAATTATTGCAGTGGATGGCGGTCGTAGTTTGACCTTAGCAGGTAATGAAAGCAGGTAATAACAGCAGGCAGCCAGAGCAGGCACCCGACTAGCCATAACGCAGCAAACTTTTAAAGTTTTAAATAACGCTTAATGCTGTTTTTTCAATAATTCCATTAATTCTGCTGGAATGTCATCCTCATTGCTGGCGCCATTTTGATTAGCGCTGTCATTATTTTGGTCAAAGTTTTGTGACGTGGGTAGCTCGGTCAAAGCCTCTTGGGGTTGTCTTTCACCTAGGGTCACATTGACGCTGCTTTGTGCTTTATTACGCATCACTTGTAGATTGACCACACTGTTGGGTGCTTTGCGTGCGACCAATTGAATTAGTGTATTGGCATCATTGACAGGTTTATTATCCATCGCGGTGATGATATCTCCTTTTTGCAAGCCCGCTTTGGCGGCAGGACCATCACGCATCACGTTCATCACTTCAACGCCCTGCGTGTCATCACCTAGCTTGGTTGGGTCTTTCATCGAACTTTGTAATTCAATCCCAAGCCAGCCGCGGCGCACTTTACCATCTTTAATAATGCCATTCATCACAAGCTTAACAATCTCGGTAGGAATCGCAAATCCAATCCCCATTGAGCCGCCCGAGCGTGAAAAAATCGCGGTGTTGATACCAACCAGCTGACCATAAGCATCGACCAGCGCACCCCCTGAATTACCGGGATTGATAGCGGCATCGGTTTGGATAAAATCTTCCACCGTGTTAATACCCAGTCCCGTGCGCCCCGTTGCCGAAATAATACCTTGGGTGACAGTTTGACCGACCCCAAACGGGTTGCCAATTGCCAACACCACATCGCCCACTTGGGTCGACTGTTCGCGAAATCCTAAGGGTTTCAGCCCTATCAAAGCAACCTTAATCACCGCCAAATCACTTTCCACGTCGTTGCCGATGACTTTCGCCGTTGCCTTGCGACCATCATTGAGCATCACGATAATGTTATCGGCTTTGGAAATCACATGCGAGTTGGTGACGATATAGCCATCTTGCGAAATAATAACACCTGAGCCTAAATTGGTATTATCGCTCTCGCCATTGGGGATACCGTGATATTCAAAATAGCGGCGCATCATCGGGTCATTCATATAGGGATGTTCCTCGATTTTTTGCGTGGTATAGATATTGACGACTGACTGGGCAGCGACGGCAACAGCATTGTGATAAGATGCCACCGCAGCATTTGGATTGTCACCGAGTTTTTTAGTATCGACAGGCTCAGATTTCGGCGGCTGCCAACCGGGCTGACTGGCTACCATCGCTTGATTTTTTTGCCAAGGCAACTGTGGCTTGGTCATCATCCACAAGCCCACCAACAGCAGTAGCAGTAACAAAATCCAAGGTAGTATTAGAGTAAATTTGTTAGGTTTACGATACGTAGGCGGCAAAACGGGTGGGGTTTCCAAAGGCTTGTCTGAACGGGGGTCTGTCATAGTCAACGTTTCTCAACGATAGGTCAGAAAATAGACGGGTTTGAGCGAAAAATACAGTTTAGTCTAACACTGATTATTTGGTGAGTTGAGCCGATTTTTTATTAGTTTTGTTTCAAAAGATATCTTTGACATTACTGGCTTCATTACTGTATTCAATGACGGCTGGCTTTGATGAGGACTGGATTATCATAAAAAACCGCCGTCACCATAATGACTGCGGTTTTGAAAGCTAACGCTATATTAATGCTATATTGGCATTTTTTAAACGTCTTTACGGCGCATATGGGGGAACAAAATCACATCACGAATACTCGGTGCATTGGTAAATAACATCACTAAACGGTCAATACCGATGCCCTCGCCTGCAGTCGGTGGCAAGCCATAGGACAATGCTTCGATAAACTCTGCATCATAATGCATCGCTTCATCATCGCCTGCGTCTTTCTCAGCCACTTGTTGTTTAAAGCGCTCGGCTTGGTCGATTGGGTCATTGAGTTCGCTAAAGCCGTTGGCAATCTCACGCCCGCCGATAAACAGCTCAAAACGGTCAGTAATCTCGCTATTGTCATCGTTACGACGTGCTAGCGGTGAAGTTTCGGCAGGATATTCTGTGACGAAGGTTGGTTGACGCAGTTTGGTTTCTGCGGTTTCTTCAAAAATGATGGTTTGCAGTTTGCCAATCCCAAAGATATCTTTAACGTCTTGTTTGAGTACGTTTTTGGCATAATCCGCTAGATAATCACGGTCTGCGATTTTGCTCATGTCAAAATTATCCGCGTATTTTTCAATCGCTTTGGTCATTGGCAAGCGTTCAAATGGTGCTTTAAAACTAATTGCTTCACCTTGATAATCAATCTCCGTGGTACCTAAAATATCGTTTGCCAGTTTTTCAAACATATTTTCGGTCAGTTTCATCAAATCTTCGTAATCGGCATAGGCTTGATAAAACTCAATCATGGTAAATTCTGGGTTATGACGCGCCGATACCCCTTCGTTACGAAAATTACGGTTAATCTCAAACACACGCTCAAAACCACCGACGACTAGACGTTTTAAGTATAACTCTGGCGCAATGCGTAAAAAAAGCGGCATATCAAGCGCATTATGATGGGTGACAAATGGACGAGCCACAGCGCCCCCTGGGATGACGTGCATCATCGGGGTTTCGACTTCCATATAACGCTCATTTAGCATATATTCACGAATACCAGCAATGACTTTACTACGGATAATAAAGGCGTTACGGCTGTCTTCATTGGTCATCAGGTCAAGATGACGGCTACGATAGCGAGCCTCTGTATCGCTTAACCCATGGAATTTGTCTGGTAGTGGGCGTAATGATTTGGTCAATAACTGTACTTCGGTAGCATGCACAGATAATTCACCGGTGTTGGTGCGAAATACATAACCTGTCACGCCAATAATGTCACCGATATCCCATGTTTTAAAGTCATTATAAATATCTTCACCCAAGTCGTTTTTGCTGACATAGGCTTGGATACGACCTGTCATGTCGGCAATCGTCACAAAGCTGGCTTTACCCATCACGCGTTTAAGCATGATACGACCGGCGACAGTCACCATCACTTTATCGCTGTTTGCCAATGCTTCTTTGTCTTTACCGGCAAATTGCTGCTGCAAGTCTTGGGCGTATTCTTTGCGTTTGAATTGGTTTGGATAAGGGTTTTTACCGGCTTGTTTGATTAAATCAAGTTTGCTGTGACGTTGTTTGATAAGTTCATTGACGTCTTGGCTATCTTCCAAATGCGCTTCGGTTGCTGCATTTTCAGTTTGGTTTTGCTGTGACATGATGTTTTCCCACAATTTTAGTTACACTATCAAAAGTTAAAATTTTTATGCCAAATGGTAAAAATACCGAACTTGCCGCGTTTTTCCTCACCACCCTTTTCACTACCAAGTTGGGTCAAACGCAATTCGCCTGCAATTTCTTGTAAATAACCATTTTCAATCATTTTGGCAGAGAGTTCTGAGGTTTTCATACCCAACTGACTGGCTAATTTAGCAATCGTTATTTTGCCATACTCTTTATTTTCTGATGTCGTTGACATTTCATTTACCTTGTCAACTGACATTCTCACTTCTTCACTAATACGAATAATACGCTGCGCTTCTTCATATGCATCGCTATATAGCTGATTATCTGCATCACGAGCGATCAAAATGCCCATTTCATTATTATTGATTTGGCTAAATTCATATAAATTTAAACTTGTGATAATGCATTCATTCTCGTTCATGTAGCATTTGGCATGCAAATTTTTGCAAAAACTGGTTCGAATGAACGTTAAATTTTTGAGCCAATTAATTTCTTCAGGTTGTAAGTCGCTCTTACCATATACAATGCGAATATCAATTTTTAGGCGATTTTTGTCTTCGAGTAATTCTTTAACTCGTTCATTGAGCTTTAGATAAGGGCTAATTAAAATAAGGCGGTCAGAAGCCTTCTTTATCATTTCTTCAAGATGATATGTCGTACCACTGGTATTTAAAAATTTTGCCATCTTATTCTTCCCCACTCACCGATGCCATTAAATCGGCTTGGTGCTCACGCAGTAGGCTGTCAAGTAACTCATCTAAGTCACCCTGCATAATGGCATCGAGTTTGTACAAGGTTAAATTAATACGGTGGTCGGTCATCCGCCCTTGGGGAAAATTATAAGTGCGAATGCGCTCCGAGCGGTCACCACTACCGACCAAATTGCGACGCATATCACTTGACGCATCGATTTGTTTTTGTACTTTTTCTTGCTGAATTTTGGATACCAGCATTTTCATAGCTTTATCGCGGTTGGCGTGTTGGCTACGCTCTTGCTGACATTCAACCACCGTGCCTGTTGGGATATGGGTGATACGCACCGCAGAGTCGGTTTTATTAATATGCTGACCACCTGCCCCACTGGCACGATAAGTATCGATACGCAAGTCGGCAGGGTTGATATCGACGGTATCATCAATCTCAACCTCTGGCATCACCGCGACCGTGCAAGCCGAAGTATGCACCCGTCCTTGACTTTCAGTCTCTGGCACCCGTTGCACCCGGTGTGCGCCCGACTCAAATTTTAAGCGGCCATACACACCCGTGCCCGATACGCGGCTGATGATTTCTTTATAGCCGCCATGCTCACCTTCGTTCTCGGACAATACTTCCACTGTCCAACCTTGGGTTGCCGCATAACGCTCATACATACGGAACAAATCGCCGCTAAAAATTGCCGCTTCATCGCCGCCCGTCCCTGCTCGAATCTCTAAGAAGGCAGGCACTTTATCATTCGGGTCTTTAGGCAGCATCATCACATTGAGCACGTCTTCAAGCTCATTGATGGTGTCTTTGGCGGCTTGGATTTCTTCCTGCGCCATTTCTTTCATGTCGCCATCACCCGTTGAATCTGACAGCATTTCTTCAGCGGTTGCCAAATCTTCTTCCGCTTGGCGGTATTTGCCCCAGACATCGACCAATGCGGATAAATCACTGTGCTCAACCGATAATTCACGGAATTTTTTGTTGTCATTCATGGTTTCTGGCTCAGACAACATGGCGGTGACTTCTTCGAAACGGTCAGACATTTGGTCAAGGCGAAAACGTAAAGATTCTTTCATAATGATAGCTTAAAAATAATGGCTTAATAGTTTTGGCTTAATTTACGGCTTAAAAATAGAAAATGGCAAAATAATCGGATATTTTGCCACATTTTGGGGGGATTTGCATGGGTTTCGTGAGAGGCAATAAAAAGCTTAGACTTTTTTGACCAACACACCCCCAATTGAGTAACCTGCGCCAAACGAGCAAATCACACCCAAATCACCTGACTGCATATTTTCTTGGTGTTTATGAAACACAATCATAGGACTGGCTGAGCTGGTATTGGCATATTCTGCTAACACCATAGGCGCAATCGACTTATCCGCTTCTTTGCCCAACACGGTGCGTAAAATCAAATCAATCATGTTGGCATTGGCTTGGTGCAGGCACATTTTTTTGAGCTGTTGTGGCTCAACGTGGTTTTTATGGAGCAGTTCAAGGATTAAATTGGACACGGCAGGGCACACTTCACGAAATACTTTGCGACCTTCTTGCAAGAACAATTTGTCGGTCACAGGCGCGTCGATATCAGGATACATCGGTGTGCCAGCGGCTAAGAATTCACTACGATCCAAAAAGCCGTATTCATTTTTAATATTGGTTGAAAACTGGGTAAACAGATGACTATCTAAAATTTCATAGCCTTTGGGTGTTGCAAGCTCTTCAATGATGGTCGCTGTTGCCACATCGCCAAAGATAAAGTGGCTGTCACGGTTGCGCCAGTTGAGGTGCGCTGAGGTGATTTCGATATTGACCATGGCGACACGTTTGGCAGTGCCAGCTTTAATCAGACCGACCGCTTGGGCGATACCAAAGGTTGCTGCGCTACAGGCGACGTTCATATCAAAGCCAAAACCGCCTTGCATACCAATATATTGTTGGATTTCAATCGCAATCGCAGGATAAACGCGCTGGAAGTTTGAACAAGCAACAATAATACCGTCTAAATCTTTACCTTGTAGACCGGCATTGTCCAGCGCTTGTTTGAGCGCATCTATTCCCATTTCTGCCATGATGGACATCTCTTCGCCAAGCTTGCGATAAGGAATCACAGGTGCCATGATATCTGGGTTCAAAATTCCGTCTTTTTCCATCACATAGCGAGATTTGATACCTGAGGCTTTTTCGATAAATTCAGCCGTCGAATGCACAAGTGCTGTCTTCTCACCACGGGCGATGGCATCGGCATTTTTTGCATTATAGTTGTTAACGTATTGGTTAAAAGTAGCGACCAACTCTTCGTTACTGATGCTGTAAGGCGGGGTATATAATCCTGTGGCAGTGATACAAATACTCATATTAGGATTCCTTTTCTAAACGTAAAACGGCAAGGTAATCATCTAGCTGTCGCCATCAATAATGATGCCGCGGTGCATGCCATCGGGGATGGTATTGAACAAATAAATGATTAAAAATAGGGGTGTGGCTTATTATGCCTTGAAAATAGCGATAATGCGATAACTATGTTACAAATTATTTCATAGCCTTAAAAGTACAGAAAACAAAGTCGAGGGGTTTTTGTGAGCATACACTACCCATACTACTGTGCCCCTGCTATTGTCTGGGTCAATCGGTACTGCGATAAAGCACTACTTGGTTAAACTGCTTGGCTTCGTCCATATCGGGCAACGTGGTTGTGTTATCCAACGTCGTTACCTTGTGGTAGCGCGGGTGAGCAAAGTTTTTGACGCGGCTATCAGCCACCCAAACCTCATGCGCGTATTGTAAGAACACATCTAATAACGGCAAGTTGGCTTTGTCATACAGCACATCCGCGACCAACAGCACATCGACTTTATCCATGCCAAATTGCTGTTTTAACTCAAATAAATTATCTAGCAGCTCAACCGTTATCCCATTTAATTGCGCATTGGCTTGGCAGCTAGTTAGGCTCACGCTATCAATATCACAGCAAATGACTCGTTTGGCACCCGCCATTTTTGCGGCAATACCGACAATCCCTGACCCTGCGCCAAAATCCATCACCACTTTATTGCGCACCATCTGTGGCTGCTGCAAAATATACTGCGCCAACACTTGCCCTGACGCCCATGCAAACACCCAATATGGGCAATTATTCCACAGATTTTCTATCACCGCTGGCGTCAAATCTTCATGACAAAAATCTGGATCAACGAGCCATAAATAAAAAGGTTGATTCGGCTCAGATAATAACGGCACATATGTCTTGGCAAGATTAGCGCTAGGCAACACTTGCTGCAATGCGGTAATCAGTCGATGAAAAACGGTTGATGAGTCAGAAGCATTTGATGGCATTGAATTTTTATAAGGGGAAGTTTTATAAGCGGAAGTTTCAGCATCAGTCACGTAGAGATTTCCAGTCATGGTGAAAAAATGAATACAAAAAAAGGAAGCTTTAAGCACTTCCTTTTTTAATTCAAACCCATTATTTTGCTGCTGCTTTTTCTGCCGCTTCTACCGTTTGACGGATGAGTGTATTGATGGTCATTGGACCTACGCCACCTGGCACTGGGGTATAACTTGAGGCAATAGCTTCGATACCTGTCAGCTCAATATCACCCACGCCACCGCTCGTACCATCCGCATGGGTACGCGGATGAAACCCTGCATCAACCACCACGGCGCCCGATTTAATCCAATCTTTTTTGATAAGTTCAGGTTTACCCACAGCACCCACCACGATATCCGCTTGTTTGACCAATTCTGCCAAGTTCTGGGTACGTGAGTGGCAAATGGTCACAGTACAGTTGGCATTTAATAGCATCATCGCCATCGGTTTACCCAAAATCGCGCTACGACCCACGACCACCGCATGCTTACCAGCAAGTTCAACGCCGTTTTTTTCTAATAAATACATAATGCCTTGCGGGGTGCAAGAACCATACGCAGGCTCGCCCATCGCCATATTGCCAAACCCTAAACAAGTCACGCCATCCACATCTTTTGCCAGTGCAATGGCATCAAAACAGGCACGCTCATCAATTTGGCTGGGCACAGGATGTTGTAGCAAAATCCCATGTACATCTGGATTGTTGTTAAGCTCGGCAATTTTTGCCAATAGCTGCTCGGTGGTGGTGGCTTGTGGCATGGCAACTTTTAAAGAATCCATACCCACACGTTGACAGGCATTGCCTTTCATTTTGACATAAGTTGCAGAGGCAGGGTCATCGCCCACCAAAATCGTTGCCAAAATCGGCGTGCGTCCAGAGTCTTGTTTTAACTTGGCAACCCGCTCGGCAAGTTCAGCTTCCATTTGTTTGGCATACGCTTTGCCATCTAACACTGTCGCAGTCATGGTGGTTCCTCAATCAATAACGAATCGGTTAACAAAAAGTCGGTTAGCAAAAAATTTGCGTTATTTTAACCGATTTCGCGGCGTGATAACATCCATTGAAAATGTTTAACCGCTAAATTAGCGCTCAAATACCCTTCACCATCCTTCATTACATCGCTCAAATGGCTAAAAAAGTCCTTGCACTTTTAAAAATTTTTGCTATCATAGCAAACCTAAATGAAATGGCTGGGTAGCACAGTGGCCATGCATCGGATTGCAAATCCGCGGACGCCGGTTCGATTCCGGCCTCAGCCTCCATTTTCATTTTTCGGTACTATTGTTTTGTTATTATTGGTGAGCGATAAACGCGAAAAAATATCGTAAAAAACTGCTTGCAAAGTTAACAAAACTGATTATAATAGCACCCACTTCTGACACAGACACCACACGACGCCAAGCGTCAGTGCTGTGACTACCCTGCCCGGGTGGTGAAATTGGTAGACACAAGGGATTTAAAATCCCTCGCTCTTACGAGCGTGCCGGTTCAAGTCCGGCCCCGGGCACCATTGATTAAGCCTAAACTTTTACGTTTAGGCTTTTTGTTGTTGGTTATTTTTTAACTTTTACTTATTGTGTTTCAAATAATGTCCCGCTGCCTAAGTCAATGGCACTACTCTCATCACTTCTTCAAACGTGGTAATACCTTCAGCAATCTTTTTCGCGCCTGCCAGCCTTAACGGCTGCAACCCATCTTGATAGGCTTTTTGCGCGATTTGCGACAAGTCAGCGCCTTCGCTAATCAATTTTTTAAGCGCATTACTGAGCACCATGATTTCATACAATCCCACTCGCCCAAGATAACCCGTATTACGGCAGTGTTCGCAGCCAACGGCATGATTGATGGTATCTGGGGCTATGGCTTTCCAAGGACTGACTAACGCCTGCCAAGTCTGCTGCTCAATGTCATTCATGGGCTTATTAGATTTGCAATGTGGACAAAGGGTACGCACCAAACGCTGTGCCATGATGCCCAAGATGGTCGCTGAGGTTAAAAACGGCGCCACGCCCAAATCATGTAGCCTTGTTAACGAACTGGGTGCATCATTGGTATGTAAAGTCGATAACACCAAGTGCCCAGTCAGCGAGGCTTGTACCGCCATTTCTGCAGTTTCGGTATCGCGAATCTCGCCAATCATGATAATATCGGGGTCTTGACGCATCAACGAGCGAATACCGTCAGCAAAGGTCAAATCAATGTTGTTCTGAATTTGCATTTGGTTAAACGACGGCTCTACCATCTCAATGGGGTCTTCGATGGTACAGACATTGACTTCCTCTGTCGCCAGTTTTTTGAGGGTACTGTACAGCGTCGTGGTTTTACCCGAGCCTGTCGGACCCGTAACCAAAATAATGCCATTGGCTTTACGGGTCATGTCATCCCATTTTTGCAAATCCCGCCCTGTCAGCCCCAACTGTTCAAAAGAGCGCACCAGTACCTCGGGGTCAAATACCCGCATCACCAACTTTTCGCCAAACGCAGTCGGGAGCGTCGATAGCCGCAGCTCGGTTTCTTGACCTTTGGGGGTACGGGTTTTGAGCCGTCCGTCTTGCGGTTTACGTTTTTCAGCGACATTGAGTCTGGCTAAAATTTTTATCCGAGCCACCACCGCGGTCATAATCCCAGTCGGCATTTGATAAACGGTATGTAAAATACCATCGATACGAAAACGCACGTTGCTTTTATCTCGGCGCGGCTCTAAGTGAATATCACTGGCACGCTGGTCAAAAGCGTACTGTAGTAACCAATCGACAATTTTGACGATATGTTGGTCATTGGCATCGGGATTTTCAATATTGGCGGCATTGCCTAGTTGTAATAACGCTTCGACATTGGTGATATCGGCATCCGCGCGTTTTTGCTGATGGTTTGCCCCCGCAATGGCTTTGGTGACTTGATAAAATTCTTGGCGATAGCGGTTGATTTGCTCGGGACTGATTAATACGGTTTTGATTTTTTTGGGCGACACGATATGCGCAATATTGAGCTGCCAATCTTGATAAAATGGCTGGTCAGTGCCGATTTCCACCGTATCTTGGGTGACGGCGACTGGCAAAATGTGCTGCGAGCGCGCATATTCAAATGACATAATCGATGTCACTGAGGGCACATCGGTTTTCAGCGGATCAATACGTACATAATCAACGCCTGCTTTTTGTGCCAACCAGCGATTGAGCTGGTCAAGACTGAGCGCCATGTGTGTGGTTTTATCGACCAGATGAAAGCCTGCAATCACTTGCAAGGGATGCAAGGTTTTGCGGTTATGGGTCATCACCAAATTATAATCACGTTGGTCAATGATGCCATCTTTTAGCAGTTCATCAAGACACCAACGGGTATCAATTATCATTGAAAAAGCATTGGAGAGCATAGGGTTTCCAAAACGATTGCGCCCATAGAATAGCAATTAGGGACAATCTAGGGCAATCGGGTTAAAGGATTAAAATTATCATAAAAATGCGTGAAATAAATCACCACGCTACCCATCGTTATGGCTTGGCAACTTATACTGACAATATAGTATCAACAATATGGGCAAGAATATAAGGGCGACTACTGGTATAGTCCTTTGCCATCAAATCGGTGCAACCGCAAAAAATACAACCCAGATAAAATCGTCATGATACCCAATATGATAAAACTGTATGAAAATGCGGTTTGCGTCTGTGCCAGCGAAGCGCGAGCGGGCGTCAGTAAATGTAGCAGCATCGCCCCAAAGCCAATCCCAAAACTAATCGCCAATTGCTGATTGACGGATAATAAACTATTGCCACTACTGGTTTGACTTGGGCGAAGCCGTGCGATACTGATGGTGTTCATCGTGCTAAATTGTAGCGAATTACACGCCCCCATAAAAGTCAAAAATGGCACACTTAGCCAAATCGGCGTGGTTTGATTGAGTTGTGATAGCAGCATGATATTGATGCCAATCAACAAGGTATTGCCCACCAATGTTCTACGATAGCCAAATCGCTTCACAATACGCGTGACCAGCGGCTTGGTCAACAGCGCGCCCACCGCAATCGGTGCCAACATCCAACCCGCTTGTGACGGCGAATAGCCCTGCACCACTTGCAGCAGTAGCGGCAGTAAAAAAGGAATCGCACTCATCCCCAAACGGGTTAGCAAATTGCCAACGATGCCCACGCGAAAGGTACGCACTTGAAACAAATCCAAGCCAAATAGCGGTTGTTGCCCATTACGCGATTCTGAGTATTTGGCGTGATAATAATAGCCAATGAGCAGCATAATCGCCAATAAAGCAACCATCACGGGAAAAACCGCTGAAGCCAGATTATCGGCATGAATGTTATTGGCAAATTCGAGCGCAAAGGTAAAGCTTGCCATCGCGCCACCAAACAGCAAAAATCCAAGCAAATCCATGCTGGGATTGCGCTGTAGATAGTTGGGCATCAGTTTCCACCCTGCCCACATCCCCAATGCGCCCATGGGAATATTAATCAAAAAAATCCAATGCCAGCTTGCAAGCTCCACCAAATACCCCCCGACCAAAGGTCCAATTACTGGCGCAATCATCGCAGGCATCACCGCATAATTCATCACCGACAGCATACGTTCTCGCGGATAGCTTTTAATCAGGGTTAACTTGCCCACAGGCATCAGCATCGCACCGCCCAATCCTTGCACCACGCGAGAAAAAATTAGGCTATTGAGCGTTGGTGACACCGCACACATCATCGAGCCTGCGGTAAACACGCCAATCGCCACCATAAAGGTGGTCTTAGTGCCATACTTATCAGCAATAAAACCACTAATCGGGGTAAAAATTGCTAAGGTGAGCGCATAGCTAATCACCGTCCACTGCATTGATAACGCAGGCTGATTCAAATCATGCGCCATCGCAGGCAAAGCGGTATTGAGCACCGTTGAGTCTAAAATTTGCATAAACAAGGCGATTGCCACCACGATTGGCAAATATTTGGTTTGCGCGGGGGTCAAGGCTGCTATAGTAAATACGTCATGCTGTGGCTTTTTTTCTTCGGTAATGATGGAATTTGGCATGGTTAACTTTTAACAATTGCTAAAGGGGCTGTAATCAAATGCATGTAATCAAGTGGCTGTATAAGTGCTTGTAATAAAATAACTATGGTAAAATGACTAGAGTAAATTGGCTATAACCAAGCAAACTTATATAACAACGTGGTTCACGATAATTGTTAACTTTCTAATTTTTTGACACCAAACCCGCTAGCTTTTACTGCTGTGCGCAATTAGGGCAGTCACATACTGATTTTGTGGTTGAGTGAAGATATTGTCTGTCGTATCATACGCTTGCGTTTCGCCATTTTTCAATACCAGTATCGTTTGGCACAATGCCTTAACCACCTGCAAATCATGGCTGATAAAAATATAGCTTAAGCCAAATTTTGCTTGAATATCTCGCAATAACTTCACCATTGCCACTTGGGTGCTGCTATCAAGCGCGGATGTGGGCTCATCGAGTAACAAAATTTTGGGTTTCATCACCAATGCCCGCGCGAGTGCCACCCGCTGACGCTGACCGCCTGAAAGCTCATGCGGATAACGACTGATAAAATCTCGTGGCAACCGCACCGTGTCTAAGGCTGCTAACACGGCTTTTTCACGCTCCGTTTTTGCCATCCCTTGAATGCTTAGCCCTTCTTCAATTATCTCAAACACACTAAACCGTGGATTGATACTGGCATACGGATCTTGAAATACCATTTGAATATCTGAGCGATACGGCAAAAAGGCTTTATTCGTCAACGCTAAAACGTCCGTCATGTGAGCATTGGCTGACAGCAAAATCTGACCTTCCACTTTGACAGCATTAGCCAATAATTTGATGAGTGCCAAAGCCGTGGTGGTTTTGCCAGAACCCGACTCGCCCACTATACCCAAGGATTGCCCTTGATTAAGGGTCAAATTTAACCCTTTGACCGCCTCAAACCATTGGATAGTTTGACCCAATATATTGTTTTTTTGGGGGAAAGCGATGGTTAACTGTTTAACTTCCAAAACGCTGGGTGAATTGGCAATGATGGGCAAACTTTTTCCAAAATATTGATAAATCAATGAGCGAGTATAATCCTGCTGCGGATGGTCAAAAATTGCTTGGGTCGCCCCCTGCTCTATGACCTTGCCTTGTTGCATGACGATGAGGTTGTCGCTGTAGCGTTTGACAAGGTTTAAGTCATGGCTAATGAGTATCATCGCCATGCCCCGCTCGTTTTTTAGCCGATGCAGTAACCCCAAAATCTCATGGCGTAAAGTCACATCTAGGGCGGTGGTTGGCTCGTCTGCGATAATAATGTCAGGGTCTTGCGCGAGTACCATCGCTATCATGATACGTTGTCGTTGGCCACCCGAGAGCTCGTGCGGATAGCGCGCAAGTTTGCTTTCAGGGTTGGCAATATTGACTTGAGTAAGTAGGTCAATGGTACGCTGTCGCCAGTGTTTTTTTGCCACGCCAGCCAGACTTAACGATTCGGCGATTTGTTTGCCCACCGTGTGCAAGGGGTTTAAAGCGGTCATGGGCTCTTGAAAAATCATGCCGATGCGTTTGCCACGGATTTGGCGGAAGATATTTTCGTTTTGTTTGGTCTGATTTTTATTGCTTAGGCTATTATTTTCAATTGGTAAAATGATTTCTTGTTCGTTTTTTTGGTCAAATAAAATGGCTTGTCCGGTGATACTTAGGCTATTTAACAATAGTCCGAGTAAGGCTAGGCTTGATATGGATTTGCCCGAGCCAGATTCGCCCACGATGGCGAGGGTTTCGCCTGTGCGCAGGGCGTAAGATAGGTTATCAACCAGCGTTTGGGTTGCAGATTTTATCGTTAGGTTTTCGACTTTGAGTAACTCGCTCATTTATCATTTCCTTGAATGGTCGAACTTTTATCCGTATGCACGAGCGTCCCCGCCACAAAACCTGAACTCATATTTTTATCCTTTTAACTATTTATTAAAATGTGTATAATATCAAATAATCATACACAAAGGCGAAATGATATGCGAACTAACATCATAATAGATGACAATCTAATGCAACAGACCCTACAAGCCACAGGCATTAAAACTAAAAAAGAAGCCGTCGAACAAGGGCTAAAGCTACTCTTGCAAAAAAGCCAACAACAAAAAATCCGTGACTTACGGGGCAAACTGCATTGGGAAGGCGACTTAGCCGAAATGCGTAAAACAGGTGTTGAAACGTGAACTTGCCTATCATCGCTGATACTAGTGTTTGGATAGACTATTTTAACGGTCATTCAACACCTCACACCGATTTTTTGGACACGCAACTTGAGGCAACTAATGTGGCGATTTTTGATGTGATTTTGATGGAAATCTTGCAAGGTTTTCGCCTTGATACAGACTACAATCAAGCCAAAAATGCCCTTGATAGTTTATTATGTTACGATATTTTAAACCAACAAAATGCGATTAAATACGCTGATTATTACCGCCAATTACGCAAGCAAGGCATTACCATTCGTAAAGCCAATGATGTGATGATTGCTAGTTTCTGCGTTGAACATCAATTACCCCTGTTATTTTGCGATAGGGATTTTATTCCGTTTACTCAGCATTTTGGGTTGATTGCTGCATTGAATTTTAGTTAATTCAAGACTGCCTTGGGTCAAACGCATCTCGCAGCGCTTCCCCAATAAAAATCAGCAGCGACAACACAATCGTCAAACTAAAAAACCCTGCCAAAGCCAGCCACGGTGAATCCAAATTATCTTTTCCCTGTGAGATTAGCTCCCCTAAAGACGGCGACCCTGCAGGCAAGCCATAACCCAAATAATCAAGCGTGGTGAGTGCCGTGATATTTGCCGTCAAAATAAATGGCAACTGCGACAGACTCGACGACATCGCATTGGGCAAAATATGGCGAAACATAATCTTACCATCTGACACCCCCATCGCTTTTGCCGACCGCACATAATCAAAATTTCTCGCTCGCAAAAACTCAGCACGCACCAGACCAACCAGCCCCATCCAGCCAAAAAGCAGCATTAAGCCAAACAATACAAACACGCTTGGGCTAAACAGACTGACCAAAATAATAATCATAAACAGCTGTGGTAGACCACCCCACACTTCCATCAACCGCTGACCCACCAAATCTGTCCAGCCGCCAAAATACCCTTGCACCGCCCCCACCGCAATGCCAATAATTGACCCTGCCACCGTCAACGCCAACCCGAATAATAGCGATACACGCAAGCCATACAATACCCTTGCCAGCACATCTCGACCTTGGTCATCGGTACCGAGCCAGTTCTCGCTATTTGGCGGCGCAGGAAACGGCACATCACGACTCACACTTGGCGTTTGGTCGGCAAACGGTATCACAGGCTCAATCATATAGCCATGTTGGTTGATTAGGTCTTTGACCACAGGGTCTTGGTAATTGGTTTCGGTCTCAAACACCCCGCCAAAGGTGGTTTCGGGGTAAGACTTGACGATGGGAAAATACCAGTGATTTTGGTAATTGACCAGCATCGGCTTGTCATTGGCGATAAGGTTTGCCCCCATGCAGGCAAGGAAAATCAGGCTAAACATGATGAGCGAAAAAAATCCCAACCGATTACGCCGAAAGCGGTGAATGCGGGCTTGCCAAACAGGATGTTTTATCAGCATTAGCGACCCTCAAAATCAATACGGGGATCAATGAGATGATAAGTCACATCACTTATCAACTGCAAAATCAGCCCCATCAACGTAAAAATAAACAGTGTGCCAAAAATCACCGGATAATCGCGTTGCCCAATCGCTTCAAACCCCAGTCGTCCCAAACCATCCAAGTTAAAAATTACTTCAATCAAAAAATTGCCGGTAAAAAATATTCCCACAATCGCCGACGGCAAGCCTGCAATAATAATCATCATCGCATTGCGAAATACATGACCGTATAGCACTTTTTTTTCGCTTAACCCTTTACTGCGAGCAGTCAGCACGTATTGTTTGTTTAATTCTTCCATAAAACTAAACTTGGTCAAATACGCTAGGCCTGCAAACCCGCCAATCATGCTTGCCGTGATGGGTAATGCCAAATGCCAAAAATAATCTTTGATTTTGCCAAACGTGGACAGCTTATCAAAATTCTCACTCACCAAGCCTTGTAGCGGAAAAATCTGCCAATAACTCCCTCCTGCCAACATTACCAGTAACACCACCGCAAGCACAAACACAGGCACGGCATAACTCACCGCAAGCAGCAACGCGGTGGTTTTATCCATCAGTGAATTATGGCGTCTGGCTTTGGCAATCCCAAGCGGCACAGCGATTAAATAAATCAGTAGCGTACTCCAAAGCCCTAGCGAAATCGACACGGGCATTTTATCCAAAATCAACTCGCCCACGGGTTTACCCTTAAAAAATGAGGTACCAAAATCGCCCTTGGCATAGCTTGTCAGCATGAGCCAAAACCGCTCGGGCGCGGATTTATCAAAGCCGTATTGTTTTTTGATAGCCTCGACCATGTCTGGCGATAAACCGCGACTGCCTTGATAAGTAGTCGTTGACAGTTGGGTTTGGGTGGCGCCCTGTTTTTGTTCTGCTTCAATTTGCGATATTTTTTGCTCGACAGGACCACCAGGGGCAGATTGGACAATGGCAAAATTTGTGAGTAGAATCAAAAACAAGGTGGGGATGATTAATAACAGCCGTTTAACAATATATTTGCCCATGGTTACCCCTCACTATTAGCCTTAAAAGTTATTCTTTAGTTGACGTAAGGCTTTAAATATCTCAAACGGGCTGTCATCTTCAATTCCTGTCTGCGTTTGTACGGTTGTTATCATCTCATCACTGGGTGCAATCACCGCACGCATAAATGGATTGATGGCTTTTTCATCGGCTAACGAGGTCGGCAAGGTTGGCGTATTTTGCTGGCGTAACTCACTGTCATGCGCTATTGCCTGTGCAATGGCTGGATTATTGGGCTCGATAAACTGGGCAAAGTTAAGATTTGACAAAGTATACTCATGGGCAGGATAAAATAGCGTTTCATCGTCATGTAACTGCGCAAAACGGTCAAAGCTTTCAAACAACGTCTCAATCGTGCCGGTAAAAACACGGCCACACCCTGCGCGAAATAGCGTATCCCCACAAAAAATATGCAGACGGTTATCAAGCGTCACTAAGTACGCTAAATGATTTTCGGTATGCCCTGCCACCTGCCACACCTGCACAGGACTGCCCCACGCGGTTAATTCGCGCCCTTCAGCGACGGGGATTAACTGCGTGGCATTGATTAACGGTTGAATATTGGCATGCGCAAAAATCTGTGCGTTTGGAAACGCATTTGCCAATGCTGTTACGCCGCCGATGTGGTCGCTGTGATGATGGGTCACCCATATTTGGGTGATGGTTAGATTTTCACGGTTTACAAACTCTAAAACAGGCTCAGCATCGCCAGCATCAACAATAATCACTTCTTGTGTTTCATCATTGATAATCGCCCAAATGTAGTTGTCAGTGAAGGCTGGGATTGGGTGGATTTTTAGCATTGTTTTATTCCTTATTATTTTCCTAAATATTGCATGACTTGTGATTGTTTGTCTTTGTTCGCCCACCAATAATCGATACCGATGGCATTGCTTGGCAGTGGCCCATGTTCATAAAATTTCCAATACGCCACATTGTCAGTGTGCTTGCCATAAGTCGGCACGACATAATAGCCCGCCCGTAGCAGACGGTCTAATACTTTGCTGTACAGCACAATATCGTCACGATTCTTTGACACTATGAGTTTGGCAATCACCGCATCAATGGCTTTGTTTTTGATACCTGCCGAGTTTTGGTTGCCTTTTTCGTCTGCGGCTTGTGAGCCCCACATATAGGTTTGCTCGGCGCCAGGTGACAAACTTTGGGCAAACATATCGATAATCATGTCGTAGTCGTATCTGCGAGTGCGCTCTAAGTACTGGGGGACATCGGCTTGGCGAAAGCTGGCATCAAACCCGAGCCGCTGCAGGTTACGTAAAAAAGGTAGCACAATGCGCGCATTCTTGTCATCTGCGGATAAAAATTCCAGTTTGGCAGGCTGACCATTGGGCTGATACAGCTTCATATTTTGGTATTTGAAACCCGCTTGTAGCAGCAATTCACGCGCTTTTAATAAATTGTCTCGATTAAATCCATCGCCAGTTGATTTGGGGGCTTGCCAATCGCTTAAAACAGCCTGTCTTTGAATGGGCTCAAGGTCAGGTAATAGCGGATTGATAACCGCCAGCTCTTGGGGCGTTGGCGCGCCGGTGGCGGCAAGTTCTGAGCCATGAAAAAAGCTTTGCAAACGTTCATATTGGCCATAAAACATGGTTTTATTGAGCCATTCAAAATCATACGCCAATGTCATCGCTTGGCGCACCCGAATATCTTGAAAAATCGGTCGGCGCAAATTCATCACCATCGCTTGCATCGGTACGGGGTTGTTATTGGCGATTTGCGCTTTGGTGATCATGCCTGCTTTGACGGCAGGAAAATTATAACCCGTCGACCATGTCCGCGCTTTGTTTTCAGCACGGAAAAAATATTCGCCGGATTTAAAGCCTTCAAATGCCACTTCGGGGTTTTGATAATATACATACTTAATTTGGTCAAAATTATAACGACCGACATTTACCACCACGCCCGCTTCAGGTTTGGCGCCCCAATAATTGGGGTCACGCACATAGGTAATGGCGCGTCCTGCATCGATTGTGCCGACTTTATACGCGCCACTGCCCATCAGTGGCGTCAGTCCGACTTTATCAAAATAGCCATCAATCGATTTTTTTGACCAAATTGGCATTTGTGCGACGGTCAGTTTGATTTCTTGATTGTCTTTGGATTTAAAAATAAATTTGACGGTTTGTCGATCTATCACTTGCGTTTCTTTGACATCTGATAGGTAACTACGCATACTCATCACGCCTTTTGTGAGCAGGGCATCCATACTTGCTTTGACATCTTGCGCCGTCACAGGCGTGCCATCCCAAAAATAGGCTTTGGGGTTGATGTGATAAATCACCCAGCTTGGGTCATCTGGGTCATAAGTGACTTTATCCGCCAGTAGTGGGTACTGCACAAACGCTTCAGACAGCGAGCCTGTCATCAAACTTTCAAACAAATAATCGGTTCCTATCACAGGTGTACCGACATCAATCCACTTATTAATACTGTCAAAAGTGCCGATGGCAGATAGGCTCAACACACCGCCTTTGGGGGCATTGGGATTGGCATAGGGTAAATGAGAAACATTGGCAAATTGTGCGGTGCTGTTGTGAGCAATAGACGTGCCCGTGATGATAGCGGTATTGGCAGCGGACGCGACCACTAATAAGCCCAGCACCCAGTATTTTTTGCCGAATGTCTGGCGAGTGACTGCCCTCATCCAGTGGGCTGGTTTTATCATCCTGTCTTTTTTCACTTGCATCCCGCTGACCCCTTCAACTATTTTTCAAAAAAACTTGGTATTGCTAACTGTTATCCCTCATATGCCCCACACCCGCTAACTATAAAAAAGACTTAACAAGCATTTTAGCTGTTAAGTCTTAATGTAGCATGATTGTTAAATCTTTTTATACGCTAGTTTGTTCAAACTGCTGCATAAATTTGATTAACTTTTCAATGGTCACCAAATCAATCGCGTTATAAATACTGGCGCGCATGCCGCCCACTGTTCGGTGCCCTTTAAGATTCAAAAATCCTGCTTCGTCGGCTTTAGCTAAGAAGGTTTTATCAAGTTGACTATCTGCCAAGGTGAAGGGTACATTCATGATTGAGCGGTTGTCTTTGTTGACAGGGTTTTGGTAAAAATCGCTTTGGTCGATAAATTCATACAGTTTTTGCGCTTTTAACAAATTTTGTTGATAGATTGCCTCGACACCCCCTTGCTCAAGCAACCATTCAAACACCAAACCTGCCAAATACCAAGAAAAAGTTGCTGGCGTATTGACCATCGAATCATTGTCGGCTTGGTTTTTATAGTCCAAGATACTTGGGCAAACCAAGTTGGCATGACCGATCAAATCATCACGGACAATCACAAGTGTCAAACCCGCAGGACCGATATTTTTTTGCGCACCTGCATAAATCAGTCCAAATTTTGATACATCTATTGGGCTAGATAGGATGCAAGATGACATATCCGCCACGATGGGTACATTGACCGCTGGCACATCAAACATCGCCAAACCATTAATGGTCTCGTTGGGGCAATAATGGAAATAATCGGCGTTGTCATTAAGTTGCCAGCTATCACGTGGAGGGACAATGGTATAGTTGCTGTCTTTGGCAGAAGCGATGACATTGATTTTGCCTAGCCCTGCTTGCTCATAGCGTTTGGCTTCGCTGATGGCTTTTTTAGACCAAATGCCAGTGTCTAAATAATCAGCTTCCCCTTTAAGTAAATTCAATGGAATGGCTGAAAACTGCAGGCTTGCGCCACCTTGCAAAAATAGCACTTTATAATTGTTAGGAATATTCATCAGCTTGCGCAAATCCTGCTCGGCTTTTGAGGCAATGCCCACAAATTCACTGCTACGGTGGCTCATCTCCATCACCGACATGCCTGAACCATGCCAATTTAACAATTCGGCTTGCGCTTTTTGCAGCACCGCAGTCGGCATAGATGCTGGTCCTGCACAAAAGTTAGCAACACGTTGATCAAAGCTGACACTCATAGCACGTTCCTTTTTATCGTGTGAAATGTTATCGTGTGAAATAAAATAAAAAAACACTTTACCACAATATGGCTAGTCGATGAATCATAAAGATGAGTCATCAATCGGTGGCTTATTGCGCTCAACTTGATAGCAACTGCCAAAGTTGGCGTTTTAGGCGATAATCATCGAGCATATCTAGCAGATAAGGCAGACGCTGTATCGGTTGTTCATCCAAACAGTCAGGTAATGGCGTTAATGCCCCCACCTTGGGATTGCCTTGATTGATACGGTATAAAAATCCCGAAAACCCTGCGACTGCCATCGGGTAGCTGCTCATTAATTGCACCGTGGCTTTGGGTAAATGCTGACTATCGGTGAGCAAAGGAAAGTTAAAAAAATGCACTGACGCTTTTAACCCACTGATGATTTGTTGCCATAACTGGTGTTGGCGGCTGTCGGTCTGCAAAAAATGACTGTCAACCACCAGTGTCCACTCACCGACCACTATCGCCTGCAGATCAAAACTGGCAGTGAGTAATTCATCACTGAGCTGTTCATTATTGAACCGTTCATCACTGTGCCCGTTATTACTGTATCCATCATTATTTGGCGCAAGGTCGCTTTTTAAAGGTGAATCATGAGGTAAAAATGAATCGTTGGGTAAAGGTAAATCATGGGAGTGAAAATCTGCCAGACTCGCTGGCGGTAATTCTGCTACGCCCCCAACGGCATCATCCGCAATAACAGGACGATTGAAGTCTGGCGTTGTATCAATGGGCGCACGTTTGCTAGTTAACCCAGTTTGAGCGGGTTGTAACTGCTGTGGCGTGGCAGCAAGGGTCTCAACCGCTTGATAGCTAGAAACAACCTCAAAATCTTCTAGATTAGCAAACGTTTTGACAGGGCAATCTTGGCGCACCCAACGCGTAATACCCATCTGCGCCAGTATTTCACTTTGCCAAATTTCCAAAGTATGGTACTGCTGCTCATCAAGGGTAAGGTCAGGTACAGTCATACCAATGTTAACTCAAGTTGAATGGGGCAACGCATTGTAGCAACCTTATGGCAACCCAGCACCCCTATTAAAAAATTATACAATCGGGGCGAGCGGCACAGTGACATCCGCATTTTGCCCACGATGACGCAGATAATGGTCTAACAGCACAATGGCAAGCATGGCTTCTGCTATCGGTGTAGCACGCACGCCGACACAAGGATCATGCCGACCTTTGGTGAGCATCTCTACTGCATTGCCGTGAATATCAATGCTTTGACCCGGGGTGGTGATACTGGCAGTAGGTTTTAGCGCAATACTCACTACAATCGTCTGACCCGATGAAATTCCCCCTAAAATTCCCCCGGCATGGTTGGCATTAAAGCCGTGCAAGGTTAACTCATCGCGAGACTCATGCCCAAACTGTCCCGCCACTGCCATGCCATCGCCAATTTCAACGCCTTTGACCGCATTGATGCTCATCATCGCATGCGCAATATCCGCATCAAGCCTATCAAACACAGGCTCGCCCAATCCCACAGGCACACCCGATGCCAATATGGTAAGTTTTGCGCCACAGCTTGTCCCTTGCTCACGGCATTGGGTAATCAGCTGCTCAAACTTTGGCAAGGCATCTATATCCGCACAAAAAAATGGGTTACTGTTGACAAATTCCCAATCAATCGTATCTTCAGGTATGTGTTTGGCAACCACATCACCAATTTGGGTGACATAACCGCGGACTTCTACCCCCAGCCGTTGTTTCAAATATTTCTTGGCAATCGCGCCCGCCGCCACCCGCATTGCCGTTTCGCGCGCTGATGAGCGACCACCGCCACGATAATCGCGAAACCCATATTTCATGCTATAGGTATAATCGGCATGGTTGGGGCGAAAGGTGTCTTTAATATCGCTATAATCTTTGGATTTTTGGTTGGTATTGCGAATCAAAAGCCCAATAGAAGTGCCTGTCGTTTTACCCTCAAACACGCCAGAGATAATTTCAACTGCATCGTCTTCACGGCGCTGGGTCGCAAATTTTGACGTGCCCGGCTTACGACGATCCAGGTCAATTTGCAGATCTGCTTCGGTTAAAGGCAACCCTGGTGGCATACCGTCAACGATTGCCATAAGTCCTGCGCCATGTGATTCGCCACAGGTGGTGACGGTAAAAACTTGCCCGATGGTATTGCCTGCCATTTACGCTCCGCTTAATTTTTCATCAATACTTACAAATAAAATAATAGGTTTGTTGTACCCTGTTCATATATTGCTTTTTTTAGCCATTATCTAACGTGTTCAAACAACAAGCCCAAACAACAAGTTAAAGACAGCAACCCCAAACAACTGCTTACTAAGAAGCACTCACATACTGCTCAAAATATGCCCGATTTTCCATTAATTCATCATAATCCATGGCAAAAACCCCATGTCCCCCATGCGCAAAGGTTAACCAATCAAACTGGATTTCAGGATAGGCTTGGCGCAGTGCCCATTCACTATCCCCCACCTCGCACACCAGCAAGCCGTCACGAGTTAGATAATCTGGGGCGTTGTATAAAATATGATGCACCAAATCCAAGCCATCTTGTCCCGCTGCCAACGCGTGGTCTGGCTCATGCAAGAACTCGGGTGGTAAATCTGCCATCGTTGCCGCATCGACATACGGCGGGTTGGTGACAATCAAATCATATTGATTTTCTGCAGGCACTTTTTCAAATAAGTTTGACTCAATCAAGTTGACCTGATGGTTCATGTGGTGATGTTCCACATTGACCGCTGCCACTTCTAGCGCGTTCTTGTCGATATCACTGGCATCGACCATTGCATCAGGGAAACGGCTTGCCAAGGCAATGGCAATACAGCCTGACCCTGTACACAAATCGAGCATACGCTCTGGCTGTGCTAACTGCTTATCATACAATCCGTGGTCATGAAATTTTTTTTCATTAGTAGTGCCACTGATTTTTTCAACCAAATCATTCGGCTCAAAATACGGATAAAACTGCTGACGAATCAGCTCAGCAATCGGCGAGCGTGGAATCAATACCCGCTCATCCACATAAAATGGCAAATCGCAAAAATAAGATAAATTAATTAAATAGCTCAAAGGTTTACGTTCTACGATACGGCGCTGCAATAATGTCAACACTTCTGATTTTTCGCTATTGGTCAGGCGGCAATCTAAAATTTGCTCATCGGCAGACCAATCAAGCGACAAGGTTTGTAGCACAATGGCAGAAGCCTCAGCAAACTCATCTGTGGTACCTTGCGCGACTACTACATCGTGCTCCCGTAATTTACTGACCCCAAAACGGATAAAATCGCGAATCGTTTTTAGGGTTTGGTGGGCTTCAGCAAACTCTTGCTGCATGGTGTCAAAGATGTCATCTGACTCGGTTTCTTCATCCATATCAAGTGCTTGCAAATCGATTTGCAAGTCATCAAAATTTTGTGAATCTTGAGTTTGGTCAAAAGATGGCGTGTGAGAAACATTGGCTGATGCAAATGGCGATGATGACATAGTGGTTAACCTAAAAAATTTTGAATTAAAATTATAATATACTTTGATTTTTTTACAAATTATTTAACGAGCTAAAGTTATTTAACAAGCTAAAGCTTCGCAGATTTGTACAATTCAATTTTTCATCATCAATCTGTTCAATAAGCATGGTAAAAATAAATGTTGCTCGCAGGGTTAAATATTTTAAACACTTTTTTGCCTTAATCTTGCTATAAAAATACCGCTTGGTTAAAAAATTTTACCATTGTCTATCGCGCGATTTGTTAATGTTAGACTTAAAGCATGTAAATTCGCCTATGGGACAGTTTATTCATACAACAATTTAACTGTTTAGCTGTGGAAAAATTTAACTATGCAGCAAGGTTTCATGGCGCAAGGCTGTTAAACACCTTGGCAAACGCTACTTAGAATGGCATGCTGCCAACAAATGAGCCATTGCCCGAAAAGTTGTTTTTTATAGTATAATTGCTGCCAATTTATACTTTTATTATTGTCCCTTATTTTTATTTGTTATTGCCCATTATTGAGTCAATCTATGAAAAAATTTGTACTGTCTACCCTAGCTTGTCTGATTGCCAATCAAGCATTTGCAGCCACCAACACGGTCTCAGACACGACCACCGCCAAAACGGCACCCGCCACCAAAGCTGTGACCAAAAAAACGACCACGACTAAAACTGCCACCACGAAAGCGGCCAGCACCTCTACCGCAGCCGCGACTGCTAAAAAAACCACCAGTGATAGCAAAACGGCTAAAAAACCGCAACCCAAAACCGCAACCACTACTGCTAAAAAACCGCAACCAGCCAAGCCCGCAGCTAGCGTCACACAATCTACCACCATGCCGAAAGTCGCCTCGGCTACTGCGGTGACGGCGGCAAAACCAACGCCAGCAGCAACCGATATTCCTTTGACCGCAATCCCAGCCACTACCACGGCATTGGGCATTAAAGAAGATGCCACCCAAACAGGTATCGACAGTGACTATACCTCGGGGGCAGGTGTCGCAGGCGCGAGCTCTGAAGAGCTCAACAGTACCACGACGGCTGCGCCAACTTTTGACCCGACAACAGTGGGTAACAATAAAACAGCAACGACACCTGCCAGTTTTTCTAACCTAAATTTGTCTGACTATGCACAGCTAGTCAATAGCGCCGACTGGAAACCAGGTCAGAATGTTAATTCAGCAACGACCTTAAAACTTCAAGCCTTGTTAGATTGGAATCATGCTTCACCGGGTCCGATTGATGGCGGTTGGGGTATGAATGCCAAAAAAGCGCTCAAAAATTTCCAAGCCATGCACGGACTACCCCAAGATGGCCGTATGAGCGCGGAAGTTTGGCAACTGTTAAATGAAAAAATCACTGCCAATCAGCCTGTGTTGGTCGGTTATACCTTGACACAAGAAGACCTTAAAGGTCCGTATCAGCCAACACCGAGTGGTAGTGAAGCCAAATCTAAAATGAAAGGTCTATACTATCAAGACGTCCAAGAAATGCTGGCTGAACGTTTCCACATGGATATTCGCTATCTTAAAAAGCTTAATGGCGATAAAAAATTCACTGTGGGTGAAACCATCACTGTCTTTAACCCAGGCGCGCCACTCAATGAGAAAATCACCCATTTGGTTGCCAAAAAAGCGGACAATATCTTGTACGCTTATAACGGTGACAAGCTCATTGCCACTTATCCTACCACAGTCGGTAGTAGTGATACACCGTCTCCTACGGGTACCTTTAGTATTGTCAATCGTGTTAAAAACCCTTGGTACCGCGCCAGTAGCGGTGAAGGCAAAGATAAAAAAGTGTTTATGTTGCCGCCAGGACCCAACGGTCCAGTCGGTGTGGTATGGATGGGACTGAGTAAACCCTCATACGGCATTCATGGCTCGCCCGTTCCTGAAGGCATTAGCCGTCAAGCCTCGCACGGTTGTGTCCGGTTAACCAATTGGGATGTGCTTGAAGTGTATGCCAATGTTAATACAGGCACCAAGGTAGATTTACAGTAGCGGTTGAGCCACAGCGTTTAGCACCGTAGTCTAGCGTGAGTGCTATACACTTTTAACCTTATTAGCCATAAAAAAACCGCTTAGCTATTATTAGTTAAGCGGTTTTAGTGATTTTAGTTATTTATCTAGCGTACTTTGTTATCGCGCAACTGGGGTTACTGGGGTTTTGGCAGTAGTCAGTGTTTGCATTTTTTTGGCGACAATCCATGCAATTGGGATAGATAGGATTAAGCCAACAATCGCTGTGGCTATAATGTGTGGAATTTGGTCAAAACCAGTTATAAGCGCAATGGTCATTAAAACACCGATAGTCACACCAGAAGCGATTGTAAAAATTACGCTAAATAATTGCCAGTTCATAACAATTCCTTATCATTGTGTAATTAGATGTATTTGTTACGTATAGTTATAATCCAATCCCACACTCAAAACAAGGGAAAAAAAGATTAAACAAATGCAAAATCTAAAACAATTGGTTATCAATCCCACATTTTTAGTAAGGTTTAATTTGAATCAAATCTATCGAAAAATCCAAAAAACCCGCGTTTTTTTCCAACTAATGTCACTGAGGTTGAGGAATTTAATTGGCTTAGTCAACCTTGATGAAAAAAAATCCCACCCAGTTTTTTAGGTTTGATGGCACATTTTTTAGTAATTATTTTTAGTAACTATTTTTAGTAACTATGACCCAATAACATGACTTGGGTTAAAAATTTGGGTAAAAAAATTTTCTATAATCTGCTATGTTAGCGGTGTTTATCAATTGTTTGACACAGTAAAGGACAGGAGTATTTAACATGCACCAACAATTTTCTTTTTTCGCCGCTATTAGGCCATCAACAAAACGCCTAGCTACTAAACGCCTAAGAAGTGCCGCTGCAGTGATTGGTTCAGCCCTTGCTTTGGGCGGTTGCGCCGCTACCACAGGTACCGGTGTGATGGATGCTAATAGCACCATCGGCACTGCCAACAATGTCGGCATGGCGATATTTAAAGCCGCGGTAAATCAACAATGCCAAACTCAATTACAAAATAACCAATACTGGCGCCTGGGCAGTGTATTGATGACTTCCGAGAAGCAAGCACAGGTGGCGAGCAATGTCTGTGGCTGCGTCAGCGAAAAAGCCCCGCAGTCCGTCACCATTGTCGATTTGACCACAGCCGCAGTCGACCCGACCGCGCGCAATGTCATTGTGGCGCGGGCGGTATCGAATACCTTGCAGCAATGCGTGGGCGAATTTGTTAAGTAAATATTAACTTGCTACTGAGTGTGCGCTACTATATAATAGCGCACCTTGTTTATACCAATATAGTTAGATGATTCTAACTTAGGTGCATTCAATCTCCTTGCTGTTGACACGGGGTCAACGGCTGTTTAATCCGTGAGGAGTCTTTATGAGACATTATGAACTGGTATTATTGGTTCACCCAGACCAAAGCGACCAAGTGGTTGGCATGGTTGAGCGCTATATCAACTTAGTAAAAGAACAAGGTGGTGCTATCCATCGCCTAGAAGATTGGGGTCGTCGTCAGTTAGCTTACCCAATCAACAAAGTTCACAAAGCTCACTATGTGCTATTAAATATTGAAGCGGGTCAACAAACGCTTGATGAGCTTGAAGAATTATTCCGTTATAACGATGCTATCATCCGTAGCTTAGTTATCCGTCGTGACGAAGCGATTACTGAAGAATCACCATTAGCAAAAAGTGCTGAAGAAAAACGTGCTCGTAAAGCTTCACGCCGTAACGATACAGCTCAAGATGACTATCAATCAAATGATGATGAGTCAGAAGTTGATGCTGATGACAACAACGACGAATAATTAAGGAGACTAATCATGGCACGTTTTTATCGCCGCCGTAAATTTTGCCGTTTTACTGCTGAAGGCATTACCCATATCGATTATAAAGATATCGAAATCCTAAAACAGTATGTCACTGAAAGTGGCAAAATCGTACCAAGCCGTATCACTGGTACTTCAAACAAATATCAACGCCAATTGGCTGTAGCAATCAAACAAGCGCGTTATCTTGCGTTGGTTCCTTACACTGACAGCCAAAAATAAACCGAGGAGTGATATATGCAAGTTATTTTATTACAACGTATCGCTAACCTAGGTAAACTAGGCGATACTGTTAATGTAAAAGCAGGTTACGGTCGTAACTTCCTTATACCACAAGGTAAAGCATTACCAGCCACTGCTTCTAACATCGAAAAATTTGAAGCACGCCGTGCAGAACTTGAAAAAGTAGAAGCTGATGAATTAGCCGCTGCTAATGCCCGTGCTGAAGCGCTACAAGACGTCAATGTTATCATCCGTGCAAAATCAGGTGATGAAGGCAAACTATTTGGTTCTATTGGTACTCGCGATATCGCCGATGCCTTAACCAAATCTGGTTTACCTGTTGACCGTTCAGAAGTTAAATTGCCTGAAGGTACATTACGTCAAATTGGCGAATACAATGTTGATATCCAATTACATCACGATGTAATGATCAACATCCAAGTCACTATCTTGGCAGAAGATTCAGCTGCTTAATTGATAGTTTACTTTAAAAAAGAGATGGCTTTGCTGTCTCTTTTTTTTATTGTTTGCGGCGTAAAAATTCAACAAAAAAGCCTAAAATTCAAGCTGATTTCATTCAAAAAAATTGCCGTTTTTTTATATTTTTCTCATTAGAATTTGGATGGTTTTTTCGGTATATTGTCTGTTCTATTTCGATGCGTGTGTTAGACTCACGAGTTGTAACCGATAACATTTAGCAAACTTTTGCCCTTTCAAACTATTTAAAATAACTTTATCACAGGTCATCATGGCAGACGATAAAACCAAAGACAACGATCTTAAGACTACTTCGCTGACCCAGCACCCACCGCACAGTATGGACTTAGAAAAGTCCGTCCTAGCGTCGCTGATGAGCCTTGAAGAGTCGTTTGATCGCATCTCAGATATTATTACCAAATATGATTTTTATGCACAGCGCCATCAATATATTTTTGATGCCATCTCTCATCTTGCCAATGCCAATGAGCCGTATGATGCCACCATGGTGATGGACTGGCTCGATATGCAAAAACTGCTTGAGTCTGCGGGGGGTAGCGATTATCTAGGCGATATCCTATCACAAAGCCCAGCGACGCTGTTTAACTTGACTGCTTATGCGCAGCGGGTCAGAGAATTCTCGACCTTACGCCAAATCATCAAAGCAGGCAGTCATATGCTAGAGCTTGCCTTTGACCCAAAAAATCAAAGTGTAAGTGATATTTTAGACACCGTTGAAAGCGAAATTTTTGCCATCAATGAAACCCATAGCCGCCAGTCAAAACACAAGGGTCCTACCCAACTAAGCGATGTTATTACCAATGTCGTCAACAATATCCAAGAACTTAAAGACCATCCTGAAGGCATGATTGGGCTTAAGACCCCGTTTGAAGAACTCAATAACAAAACCCAAGGGCTACAAGCAGGCGATCTCATTATCGTGGCAGCGCGTCCTTCGATGGGTAAAACCACGTTTGCGATGAATTTGGCAGAGAGTATTTTATTTCATACCGATTTACCCGTAGTGGTGTTTTCGATGGAAATGCCTGCCGAGTCAATTGTGATGCGTCTATTGTCCTCTTGGGGGGCTATCAACCAAACCCATTTGCGCTCAGGTCAAATGAACGAAGATGAATGGGGTAAACTTTCCAATGCCATCGCTCATCTGCATGCTAAAAAATTGTACATCGATGACAGTACTGCGCTACCGCCATCTGAGGTTCGTTCTCGCTGTCGCCGTATTGCCAAAGACAACGATGGCAAACTTGGGATGGTAATGGTCGACTATCTACAACTGATGAAAGTACCAGGCTTAGGCGACAACCGCGTGGGTGAGATTTCGGAGATTTCACGAAGCTTAAAAGCGCTGGCTCGTGAGATGAATTGCCCGGTGGTCGCTTTATCACAGCTCAATCGAAGTTTGGAGAATCGCCCCAACAAACGCCCGATTATGTCGGACTTACGCGAATCGGGTGCCATTGAGCAGGATGCCGATTTGATTATGTTCATTTATCGGGATGAGGTTTATAATGAAAACAGCGATGCTAAAGGCACAGCTGAGATCATTATCGGTAAACAGCGTAATGGACCTATTGGGACAGTGCGCCTATCCTTTGAAGGGCAATTTACCCGTTTTGGTAACTTAACCCCTGAATTTTACCAAACCGCTTCCTTTAGCGAACCTGATGAATAAAAATTTTACTGCAACAAGGTCAAGATTGTGCGTCAAACCAGCATCACCATCGATTTAGCAGCGCTTAGCCATAACCTACAACGCGTCAAAGATTATGCCCCGACCGCCAAGGTATTAGCCATGGTCAAAGCCAATGCCTACGGGCATGGCGCCGTCAACTGTTTACCCGCCGTAGCACAAGCCGATGCCTTAGGTGTCGCTTGTTTGCAAGAAGCAATAGAACTGCAACAGGCTGGCTGGGAAAAATTAATGGTAGTGATTGAAGGCGCGTTTTCGTTAGCAGAATGGCAATATTGTACAGCGCATCAAATCCAATGCGTGGTACATCACCAACGCCAATTAGACTGGGCGTTGCAGCAGCCTGCAAAAACCGGCGCAACCGTCTGGTTAAAACTAAACACTGGCATGAACCGCCTTGGCTTTACATCGGGTGAAATCAGGGAAATTGCCCAGCAATTAACTAGGTCAGGCTACGAGATTGTTTTGACCACCCATTTTGCCAACGCTGACGTCATCGATCATCCCAATAACCAACAACAATTTGAGTTATTTGATTCAACCTTACAAATGCTACGTGACCAAGTAAGCCCAACGATTAAAGGCTCTTTGTGTAATTCAGCAGGGATTGTCAACTGGTCAGACCGCCATTATGATTGGGTGCGCCCAGGCATTATCTTGTATGGGGCAACGCCTGTAAACCATGCCACTGCCAAACAGCTAAACCTACAACCTGTCATGCATTTTAACGCCAATATCATGGCAATTCATACGCTAAAAGCGGGCGATAGCGTGGGTTATGGTAGTCGCTGGACTGCCCAAGCCCCAGCGCGCATCGGCATTGTCAGTGTGGGTTATGCTGATGGTTATCCAAGGGTGATTAGCGATGATGCGTATGTCGTCGTCGCAGGTCAACAGGCGCCTATCATCGGTCGCGTGGCGATGGATATGTTGATGGTTGATTTGACCCATACTACCGAGGTAAACCTTGACTGCCCTGTCCAACTTTGGGGTAACGCACCGACCATTGATGAAGTGGGTAGCTGGAATGATACCATTAGCTATGAGCTGTTAAGTGTGGTCACCCAGCGTCCAACATGGATTTATCAGTCGTAACTGTTAATTACTTTACTGAGGTTAAAGTCAGACAAATACGTCAATTTGCTAGACAGTTTGGATAAATCCGCTATACTGATAGTTTATTGTAATGTTTATTGACAAAATTGGGATGTAGGACAGGCAATGAGTACCCGCCATTTTTTGACGTTATTGGATTTTAGCAAAGAAGAATTAATGCAAGTGATTAAACGCGGCAGTGAACTGCGTTTGATGCAGCATGAAGGGGTTATTTATCAGCCTTTTGTCGGTCGTACCTTGGGGATGATTTTTGAAAAATCGAGCACCCGTACCCGTATTTCGTTTGAAACAGGGATGGGACAATTTGGCGGTCATGCCATATTTCTATCACCTCGTGATACCCAGCTTGGTCGTGGCGAACCGATTGAAGATTCAGCACGTGTCATCTCACGCATGGTCGATATCGTCATGATTCGCACCTTTGAACACAGTATTGTTGAAAAATTCGCCCAGTATTCGCAAGTGCCTGTTATCAATGCGCTCACTGACGAGCAGCATCCTTGTCAGCTACTAGCCGATATCCAAACCTTTATGGAACACCGTGGCAGCATCGAAGGCAAAACGGTGACTTGGATTGGAGATGGCAACAATATGTGCGCTTCTTTTATCCATGCCGCGCATCAATTTGGCTTTCAACTGCGGGTTTCCGCCCCTTATGGATTTGAACCCAATGCCGACCTCATCAAACAGTATTCGCACTGTGTCGAGCTGGTCGAAGATGTTAATGAGGCGGTCAAAGGCTCGCATTTGGTTGCCACCGATGTATGGGCAAGTATGGGACAAGAAAGCGAGCAAAATACTCGTGCGCGGCGATTTGCCCAGTATATGGTGACCCGCTCATTACTGGATAAAGCCGATCCAGAGGTCTTGTTTATGCATTGTCTGCCTGCCCACCGCGGGGAAGAAATCTCCTATGATTTGCTAGAGGATCCGCGTGCTGTGGTATGGGATGAGGCAGAAAATCGCCTACATGCGCAAAAAGCGCTGATGGAATTTTTACTTAAAGATAAAATCAAACTCGCCTAATCTATTGAGCCTGGGCGTTATCTTTGCGCCCTGCGCTGCCATTATCATTATCATTATCTTAACCGCTCTAGTTGTTAACCGATAAAGCAAACGGAACATAGCCATGTACTTTGTGCTCTCGCCTGCCAAAAATTTGAATGAAAAAAATGATTTACCTTTCGATTTTAGTCAACATTACACCCAGCCTGCTTTGATGGCGCACGCTTGCGAATTGATGAGTGAATTAAAAACACTAGCGCCAACCGATTTGTCGGCGTTGATGAGTATCTCAGGTAAACTTGGGCAATTAAATGCGGTGCGCAACCAAAATTGGCGATGGGATACTACCCAGCCATTTAGCACCGATCATGCTGACATACCTGCTAAAGCGGCGCTGTATTTATTTGATGGCGATGTCTATACAGGTTTGGCAGCGCAGCAAATGACTGAGCAACAAGTCCATTATGTCAATGAGCGATTAGGAATATTGTCTGGGTTGTACGGCTTGTTAAAACCGCTTGATTTGATGCTACCCTATCGCTTGGAAATGGGCACAAAACTAAAAAATCCCAAAGGCGAGAATTTGTATCAATTTTGGGGCGATACAATTGCCGATTTAATCAATCAACGCATGGCAGAAAATAAACACAAAGTTTTGGTAAACTTGGCTTCCAACGAATACTTCAAGTCGGTCAATCCCAAAAAAATCAACGCAGAAATTATCACACCCCGTTTTGAAGACGGCAAAGATGGCGTATATAAGGTGGTAAGCTTCTATGCTAAAAAGGCACGCGGGTTGATGGTGCGTTTTGCGGCTGAAAATCAGCTGACAACCGCGCAACAGCTAAAAGACTTTAACTTGGAAGGCTATCAGTTTGTTGAAAATGCCTCAAGCACAACCGAATATGTTTTTAGACGGGATAATGATTAACTGCGCCGCCATTTAACGCAAAATATCCGCCCATAAATCCCCACTCACACTATCTTTTAACACAGTTTCATTGAATACACCGATGATGTTGGCTTGTGGTAGTAAAGCGGTCGGTAGTTTCCATCGTCATAGTTGTGATAATTTCCCTAATTAAAAAACCCTATTAAACTGAAGTTTAATAGGGTTTTGATTTTAGCTAAATGGCTTGAATGGGATATAATCTTTCGATTACATCATGCCGCCCATACCACCCATGCCGCCCATACCACCCATGGCAGCAGCGCCAGCGTCGTCTTTTGGCAAGTCAGTAATCATTGCTTCTGTGGTAAGCATCAAGCCTGCGACAGACGCCGCGTTTTCAAGCGCTGAGCGAGTGACTTTGGCTGGGTCTAAGATACCCATTTCTAGCATATCGCCGTATTCCCCAGTCGCTGCGTTATAACCGTAGTTACCTTGACCGCCTTTGACTTGGTTTACCACCACAGAGGCTTCATCACCTGCGTTGCTGACGATTTGACGAAGTGGTGCTTCCATCGCACGGCGTAGAATGTTGATACCAGCGGCTTGGTCGTCATTGTCACCTTTGACATTGTCAAGCGCAGCGATAGCACGAACCAATGCCACACCACCACCTGCTACCACGCCTTCTTCGACAGCAGCACGAGTTGCATGCAAGGCATCATCCACACGGTCTTTTTTCTCTTTCATTTCAGTTTCAGTCGCCGCACCGACTTTGATAACTGCCACACCACCTGCGAGTTTGGCAATACGCTCTTGTAGCTTTTCTTTGTCGTAATCAGAGGTTGATTCTTCCACTTGGCGACGGATAGAGGCAACACGGTCATCGATTTCAGTTTTTTGACCTGCACCATCGACAATCACGGTGTTTTCTTTACCAACCGTCACTTTTTTGGCAGTACCTAATACTGATAAATCCGCAGTTTCTAAGCTCATGCCCATTTCTTCTGATACAACCGTACCACCCGTTAAGATAGCGATATCTTGAAGCATCGCTTTACGACGGTCACCAAAACCAGGGGCTTTAACAGCACAGACTTTTAAACCGCCGCGCATGTTATTCACAACTAAAGTAGCCAAGGCTTCGTTTTCAACATCTTCAGCAATGATCAGTAAGGCTTTACCAGATTTCATCACGTTTTCAAGCAGTGGAATCAACTCACGGATGTTGCTGATTTTTTTGTCGACTAACAAGATTAATGGGTTTTCTAGTTCAGCGGTCAACGTATCTGCTTTATTGGCAAAGTATGGGCTGATATAGCCACGGTCAAACTGCATACCTTCAACAACTTCAAGGGTATCTTCAAAGCCTGAACCTTCTTCAACCGTGATTACACCTTCTTTACCCACTTTTTCCATCGCTTGCGCGATTAAATCACCGATAGTTTGGTCAGAGTTAGCTGAGATAGAGCCGACTTGCGCGATAGCTTTGGTGTCATTGGCTGGGGTTGAAAACGCGTGGATTTGTGCAACAACGGCACGCACACCTTTATCGATACCACGTTTTAAGTCCATTGGGTTCATGCCAGCGGCAACTGATTTCATGCCTTCTTGCAAAATCGCTTGGGCTAAAACAGTCGCTGTGGTAGTACCGTCACCTGCAACATCATTAGTTTTGCTTGCAACTTCACGAACGAGCTGTGCGCCCATGTTCTCGAATTTGTCATCAAGTTCGATTTCTTTAGCCACTGATACGCCATCTTTAGTGATGGTTGGTGCGCCAAAAGATTTGTCGATAACCACGTTACGACCTTTAGGGCCCAATGTTACTTTAACCGCATTTGCCAATACGTTGACGCCGTCAATCATTTTTGCACGGGCATCAATACCAAATTTTACATCTTTAGCCATGTTAAATTCTCCAAATTATAAATTTTTATTTGTATAAGGTAGTCCAAATTGCTACCAAGGTTGCTATCAATTACTTTACTAAGTACTTAACCAGTTAGATTAAGACTGGGTAAATTAGCTTTTAGGTAAAAAACGATTGTTTAGCGCAATGACTGATTAACCTTCAATCACACCTAATACATCACTTTCTTTCATAATCAATAATTCTTCACCATCTACTTTAACTGTTGAGCCGGCATATTGACCAAATAGTACTTTGTCGCCAACTTTGACATCGAGCGCACGTACATCGCCGTTTTCACGGATTTGACCATTACCTACTGCAATGACTTCACCTTGAGAGGGTTTTTCTTGGGCAGCCCCTGCTAGTAATAAACCGCCAGCCGTTTTTTGTTCTTCTTCGCTGCGACGCACGACGATACGATCATGTAAAGGACGAATTGCCATAATCTACTCCATAAATTAACTGTTAAATTATTGTTTGAAAGCCTTAGTTAGCTTTGAAAGCTGTGATCAGCTCAGAGGTTAGCGCAAAAGACCACCGCTATTTTGCCGACCACAAAAAGATGATAACTATCTGTTTGCATAAATGATCCTATGCTTATCACAAGTTATCAATTCACTGTCTAACAGTGGGGATGTATGCCAATTTGTTCAAGCAGAAAATTACGAAATTTTGCAATTTGTTGTCAATTTTTTAACCCCTTCACCCAAATACCTCATAAAGACTGCCGTTTATTGCACAATCACAATCTTTTGTTAACTGGCTTGTATTTATTGGGCGTCAATACTACTGTATGCATACCAAATAGATTTAACCTTATCTTATGAACGTTATTTGATGGATGAAACATGACAAATTCTTTAGTAAAAAAACTGTTATTAAGTACTTCACTCGTGTCAGCGCTGGCTATCACCTCTATGGCGAATGCGGCAGTTGCCCCTTTTAATGCAACCTATAATTTTAATATTGAAGGCAAATACAATGGTACCGCAAGCCGTGTATTGACCCAAACTGGCAATCAGTATTTTTATAATGTTAATGCAAGTGTCGGTAAATTAGCCAGTGCCAAGCAAACCGCCAATTTTGTCAATGCCAATGGCGCTATTCTGCCGGTGAGCGCGTTAACCCAATACAAAATTTTTGGGGCGGGTCGTACTACCACCTTGAACTTTAATAATGCAAAAAAACAACTGGTCACCAATTATAAAGGTCAAAATAAAGTTATTGCTTTGCCACAGCCTGCTTATGATGATTTGAGTTTAGAGATTCAAATTCGGGAAGATTTAAAAGCAGGCAAGTTCCGTGGTAACTATTACATGGCAGATCGCAATACCGTTGAAGCGGTGCCCTTCAAAAAATCTGCCATGACTCGCATTACCGTGCCAGCGGGTACTTTTGACGTGGTGCGTATCGATCGCGTGCATGATGACAAAGACCGTCAAACCAGCTTTTGGTTAGCCCCAAAACTTGATTATCTACCTGTTAAAGTCGTTCAAAACAATGATGGTAGAAAAATGGAAATGAATTTGGCTAGAGTAAATTAATACTTTGTCATGTTTTGACTCAAACACCGATTATATTAATCGGTGTTTTTTTATGTCTGTGTTATTGTAAATACTCTATTAATGACTTATGAGGTCAGAAATTGGCGCTATTTTTGTAAGCCATAAGTTGTCAAGGCGTAAGTTTTTAACTATTCTTTGTGGGTCCATTGGAAGGCCTCACTATCCTGTCTAAGTTTTTCATACTTTTTAGCAACCTTTAGCAAGCTCTCCAATTCGCACTATATCAATATCCATGTAAAAGGGAGTATTTCATGTCATTAAGATTGCAATCCTTAACACTCGCTATTGCCAGCATCTCATTTGCTAGCGCTGCCCAAGCCGCGGGGCTCGACCGCTCAACTCAGCCAAGTTGGGGGTTTACACAAGATGGCACTTTTGCTTACATCGAACGAATCACCATTGACCCATCGATTACTGGCAAAGACAATGCGGCCACCACCCCTTCGCCAACCACGTACGAAGAAGGTCGCGATATTAATAACATGGCGCTAAACTATGATTTTATCAATTATGGGGCAAAAGCAGACGTCAACGATAAAGTCAGTGTGGGTGTGTTTTTTGACCAGCCGTGGGGCGCGGATGTTGAGTTCACCGGCAATAACAACTTTGTTAATGGTACAGTCAGCGCGCAGCAGGTTGCTGGTGCAGGACAAGCGGCGCTAGCCGCCGCCACAGCTGCAAAAACCGCTGCTGCTGCTTATCAAGCAGATCCAACCAACCAAACACTCGCTTATAATGCGGCTACTGCGCTTAAAACCGCACAGCAAGCAGGGGCAGTCTACAATCTAGCTAGCAATATCGCTCAGCATCCCAACGAAGGAACCAACGTCTCTGTTGATAGTAAAAACTTCACGGGTTTGGTGGGGGTCAAATTTGGCGAAAAAAATAACTGGCAAGTGTATGGTGGGCCGGTATTACAAAAATTAGAAGGTGAGGTGCATTTACGCGGTACAGCCTACAATTCTACCCAAGGTTATGATGGTATCTTTGCCCAATCGAATGGTTATGGTTGGATGGCAGGTTTAGCCTATAGCAAACCTGAGATTGCGCTTAAAGCGGCGTTGACTTATCGCTCTGACATTGATCATGACACCGTAGCGTATGAGTCCATGCCTGCAACTGGCGAATCAGGCAGTTATGACATGACCATCACTACCCCAAAATCCGTGAATATTGACTTTCAAACAGGTCTCAATCCAACCACCCTATTGACCGCAAAACTGCGCTGGGTACCGTGGAGTGATTTTTCAATCAAACCGCCTCTGTATAATGCAACGACCAAAAAAGCCACCGGCGCGGATTTTAAACCCCTATATCCCAATGGTTTAAACTTGATTGATTACTCAGATGATGGCTGGGCAGCAGAAGTGGGCTTGGGTAAAAAATTAAGTAATCAATGGGCGGTATCAGGCTCAGTGGGTTGGGATAGCGGCGCGGGTGATCCTACCACCACCTTAGGGCCTGTGGAAGGTCATTGGAATGTGGGTCTAGGCGCCAAGTACAATGTTACACCCGAAGTCGCCGTGTCGGCAGGCGTGAAATACTTGATGTTTGGCGATGCCAAATCAAAAATCCCCAATGGCGACTTAGTGGGTGATTTCCAAAACAACGATGCTTGGATTTATGGGCTGCGTTTAACTTATCAGAAGAAGTAAATCTCATAAAAAAAGCCTATCACATCGATAGGCTTTTTTTATTTTGACCTATTAATCGCGATGTTTACCATCCATCTCTAATCCTAACATGTCAAGTAAGGCTGCCATACTTGCAGATACTGTGATATTGGGGTTAGTAACCAATCCCAAATAGCGTTGCAACTCAACGGGGGTATCCATATTAATCGGCTGTAAATCTTGATTGACTAATGTTTGCGGTAACACCGACCAGCCTAGCCCAACCGATACTAACATACGAATCGATTCTAGCGGATTGGTGCTCATCGTGGCATACGGTTTTAAGTTATATTTGGCAAATTCAGCTAAAGTGATTTGGCTGGTAAAGGTATTGGCAGCGGGTAGAATCGCTGGATAGTTGGCCAATTGTTCAAGCGTCACGTTCATTTTATGCGCCAGTGGCGATAAAATGCCGGTCACAAAATGCAGCGGATCTGACCATAGCATATGATAATTTAGACGTTTATCATACACAGGGGGTAGCGTTAAAAAAGCCAATGACAAGTCGCCATCAAGGACTGCTTTATGCGCTTGCTCAGAATCGACAAAATGCACTTCAAGCTGTACCGCAGGATAGCTTTGGATAAATTGTTTGAGGACAGCTGGCAGATGATGTAAGCCAATATGATGACTGGTACCAATAATCAGTTTGCCTGACACCGTTTGCTGGCGGTTTTTAAGATTAATTTTTAGATTGTCGTAATCATCTAGCCAGCGTTTGGCATGGGGAATCAAGTCATGTGCCGCTTGGGTTGGGATAATACCACGACCCACGGTATCAAAAAGGGTGACATCAAATTCGTCTTCTAAGTTTTTGATACGCTTACTTACTGCAGGCTGTGTAATAAATAGTTTATCAGCCGCCTGCGAGATACTACCTGTTTGCATAACCGCTAAAAAAGTATTTAAATTTGTGGTATTCATCTTTCCCCCAAAACTAAAACCCTACCATTTGATATAAATAAAAGTTTTATTCTTTAAAAAATACATTAAATAAGATTATAAGACAACGTATAGACAAATACAATTTATTTAATCGCTCAATACATTCCTAAAATTTTTATAAAATATAAAAATCATCAATTAAAATTATCATTTTTCTTTGTTATAATGGCGTTATTGTTTACCCGATTACTACCCCCTTTTATAAAAAAACCATAGGATATGTGTCATGGCAGCGCAAACGCTTTATGATAAACTTTGGCAAGACCATTTAGTCAATCAACGAGACGACGGTTCGAGTCTTATCTATATCGACCGTCATTTATTACACGAAGTCACAAGCCCACAAGCATTTGAAGGCTTGTCATTGGCAAATCGTGACCCTTGGCGTTTGTCAGCAAACGTCGCCACCCCTGACCATAATGTCCCGACGGTGGCAAGCGAACGTAAAGAAGGGGTGGCAGGCATTAAAGATGATGTCTCTCGCTTGCAAGTAGCCACACTCGATGAAAACTGTGCCAAATTTAACATCACTGAATTTACCATCAATGACGTGCGCCAAGGCATTGTGCATGTGGTAGGCCCAGAACAAGGTTTAGTGTTACCTGGGATGACGGTGGTGTGTGGCGACTCACATACCGCAACGCATGGTGCGTTAGGCTGTCTTGCCCACGGCATCGGTACCAGTGAAGTTGAGCATGTATTGGCAACACAGTGCCTTGTGCAAACCAAGATGAAAAATATGCTCATCAAAGTCGATGGCAAATTGGGTGAAGGTGTCACGCCAAAAGACGTGGTACTAGCGATTATTGCAAAAATCGGCACCGCGGGTGGCACAGGTTACGCCATTGAATTTGCAGGCGATGTGTTCCGTGACATGAGCATGGAAGGACGTATGACCGTGTGTAACATGGCGATTGAAGCGGGCGCGCGCGTTGGTATGGTGGCAGTTGATGACACCACCATTGAATACGTCAAAGGTCGTCCCTATGCGCCTACGGGTGAAATGTGGGATAAAGCCGTGGCTTACTGGCAAACCCTACACTCAGATGCCGATGCCGTGTTTGATACCGTCATTGAAATGGCAGGCGCGGACATCGCACCCCAAGTATCTTGGGGCACCTCCCCTGAGATGGTGGTGGATATCAGCGCACACGTCCCTACCCTAGATGCCGCAAAAGATGACGTACAGAAAGAGGCTTGGACACGTGCCTATGAGTATATGGGTTTGACCGCAGGCCAACCTGTCACTGACATCAAAGTCGATCGGGTGTTTATCGGCTCTTGTACCAATTCACGTATTGAAGATATTCGCGCAGCAGCGGCGGTTATCAAAGGTCGTAGAGTCGCAGATAGCGTCAAAGAAGCGATTGTGGTAGCCGGTTCTGGGTTAGTTAAACAACAAGCAGAAAGCGAAGGGCTGGATAAAATCTTTACCGCAGCGGGTTTTGAATGGCGGGAGCCAGGCTGCTCGATGTGCCTCGCCATGAACGCGGATAAATTGCAGCCAAAAGAACATTGCGCCAGTACCTCGAATCGTAACTTTGAAGGTCGTCAAGGCAATGGCGGACGCACCCATTTGGTCAGCCCTGCCATGGCAGCTGCCGCGGCATTAGCCGGTCATTTTGTTGACGTGAGAAATTATTAAGGTAGAACTATGAAAAAATATACCCTTGAGCAAGGCATTGTCTGCCCACTAGACCGCTCAAACGTGGACACTGACCAAATCATTCCAAAACAGTTTTTGAAATCTATCAAACGTACAGGATTTGGTGCCAATCTATTTGATGAATGGCGTTATTTGGACGAAGGCTATCCTGGTCAAGACAATAGCGAACGCCCCATTAATCCTGATTTTATTTTGAATCAGCCCCGTTATCAAGGTGCTAACATTTTGCTTGCGCGTAAAAACTTTGGCTGTGGTTCAAGCCGTGAGCATGCCCCTTGGGCGCTTGAAGAATACGGTTTTCGCACGGTGATTGCGCCCAGTTTTGCCGATATTTTCTACAATAACTGCTTTAAAAATGGCATGTTGCCAGTGATTTTAAGTGAAGATGCGGTCAGTGAATTGTTTGCCGAATGTTTTGCCCAAGATGGCTATCAATTAACCGTGGATTTAGAAAAACAGCAAGTGATTTCACCCTCAGGTAAAAGCTATGCATTTGACGTCGATGAATTCCGTAAGCACTGTCTGCTCAACGGTTTAGACGATATTGGTCTGACATTGCAGCAAGCTGATAGCATCAAAGCGTATGAAGAGAACGCCAAACAATCACGCCCTTGGGTATTTGGCACAGGCGCGGCTTAAAGTGCTGCTTGCTTAGGTAAATGTCTACTGTTAGTAGCGTTTCATCATTGATAATTTATTATTGAGAGCTTATCCATCATGTATCCCAACCTGCGTACAAGCCGCGTATAAAAAAGGCATTTTTTGACAAAGGCATTTTTTGACAAAGGCATTTTTTGACAAAGGTTGGCATATTGGTTATGTTAGTCACATTTTAGCGTGCCTATGACTGTGTTTAAATCACGGCATCACCCGCCATGATTATCATCATCTAACTATGGCAGGCACCCTGTTACTGCAATTTTTTAATTGCTTTTTTTGATTTGAGGGAATAACGACCATGATGTTCACTAAGCGCTTTTTTCGCCCTGACTGTTTGCCTGTTGTAGCAATTGCGATTTGTTCAGCAGTGGCGCTATCTGGCTGTCAATCAATGACAAATCAGCCAAGCGCACGCGCCAAACCCTCAGTGGTAACAGCGTCGCAACCGATTGCTGCAGGCAAAAGCACACTAAAATGTACGGGTATTTATGCCTGTGAAATCAATCGTATTGGCACGTTGTCAGTTATCAATCAATCGACTCATACCCCGAGTGCTACCCTTGGCAACTATAACTCAGTTACCAGCCCAGTGGCCGTCACACCTTTGATCAGTAAGCCGCAGAGCAAATCTACTATACCAAATTACTTAGTAAGTTTTCCCAGTGGTCAGCACATGGTTGCCACCCGTTTTTATTTGGATGAGGACTTGACGACGGTTGAAAGTTTTAGTTTTATCCATCGTTTTGAAAGCGGTAAACGCTATGCGCTCAGAGCCTACCGCCAAATTCAAAAGACCGATTATAGTTTGCTAGCGCAATCTGCCCCAACGCCCCTGTGTATCGATTTGTATGAAAATGCCAAACTTACCAATCGATGGTGTAAAAAACCCAATCAGCAAGGCGCTTTATCGAATGAATTTATCAAGATTGCTTTATAGATGCGCCTAAAAGCTTTTCTCACAAAAAGCTTTATCCAAGAAAGCGTCATTCAATAACGCCTGATTCGATTATTTTTTAGAAACCAACAAAATTTTAAAAGCTGAATTGTCAGCACAAAGTTGTAGATTAACGTGAAGGAAGTAACATGACAAAACAGATCGCCGTATTACAAGGTGATGGTATTGGTCCTGAAATCATTGGACAAGCTGTCAAAGTATTGGACAAATTAATCGAGCAAGGCTTAGACGCCGACTATGAGTATGGGCTGTTAGGCGGGTCAGCGTATGATGTGCATGGCTCACCCTATCCAGAAGCTACCCAAAATTTGTGCCGCAAGGCTGATGCGGTATTGCTTGGTGCTGTCGGTGGCCCACAGTATGACAACCTTGAACGCTCAGTGCGCCCAGAGCGTGGATTACTGGCGATTCGTAAAGACTTAAATTTATTTGCCAATCTTCGCCCAGCGATTCTTTATCCAGAGCTTGCCAATGCCTCAACTTTAAAACCTGATGTGGTATCTGGCTTAGATATTTTGATTGTCCGTGAGCTCACCGGCGATATTTATTTTGGTGAACCACGCGGTATTCGCACGCTTGAAAACGGCGAGAAAGAAGGCTACAACACCATGAAATACAGCGAATCAGAAATTCGCCGTATTGCCAAAGTTGCCTTTGAAGCAGCACAAAAACGCGGTAAAAAACTCTGCTCAGTTGATAAAGCCAACGTACTTGAGACCACAGAGTTTTGGAAGCAGATTTTCACCGAAGTCGCTGCCCAATACCCAGATGTTGAATTGACTCACATGTATGTCGACAATGCAGCGATGCAGCTGGTCAAAGCCCCAAAACAGTTTGATGTGATTGCCACAGGCAATATTTTTGGCGATATTTTGTCAGATCAAGCCTCGATGCTGACTGGTTCTATTGGTATGCTACCATCAGCAAGCTTAAATGATACAGGCAAAGGGCTATATGAACCATCGCATGGTTCTGCCCCTGATATCGCAGGTCAAAATAAAGCCAACCCATTAGCAACCATTTTGTCATTGGCGATGCTGTTACGTTATAGCCTCAATGATGAAGCCCGTGCCACACAAGTTGAGCAAGCAGTGCAAAAAGTATTGCAGCAAGGGTTACGTACAGGCGATATCTTTGAACAAGGCACCACGCTGGTTTCTTGCTCAGACATGGGTGATGCGGTCATCGCTAACTTATAATCTTTGATTATCCTAATTTTTACCGTGCGCTAAAGGTAGTGTTAGCTGGTCTAACCTGCCTTTTTTTACGGCATTTTTACCAACAATTTTTTGAAAAATTTGTAAAATCCTGCTTATATTCAACCGAGTTTTGCTATAGTATGCCATTATCGTTTCTCTAAAACCTCGATAACCTTCCATCCTCACTTGCTAAATTTTTCTTAAAATTCAATGACTATGTCTGCTTATCATAAAATATTACCTTGCTTTACAAGCATCGTGCTTGCTATCAGTTTATCTGCCTGTCAACAGTCACCCAATCAAGCGATGGATGTACCCACAGTTGCTACAGCTAGTACTGCAGCCAGCACAACCGCAAGTGTTACTGCCTCTTCGCCTGCCCCAACGCTAAAAGCCAATGTCAGTCAACAGTTTATTGGCACAAGCTTGGTGCAGCAACGACTGAAACAAGCCTTGCCAGAGATTGCCTACACCACTGATAATTTACCGATGGTTGCCCAGCAAGTCAACCAAGTGAGTTGGTCACCCACAGGCGCTATTGAATTAAAAGCCATGCCTGCCTCTGCGGTGGTGGCGTCACAAGTCGCATCAACCTCGCCTGCCTCAGCGACTCCATCTGTGACGGGTTTTCAATCAACTATTGACTATGCTGCGCTCAAACAATCTACCAATGGCAATCAATCATCCGTGGCTAACAAAGACGCGTTACCATCAAAACAAGTGTTCATTAAGCCTGATGAACTGCTGGTATTTAAGACCCAAGCCCTGCTTAACTGGCATGGGCATAGTGTGGGTGCGCTGACAGGGATAATGAATAAAAACACCATCAAAGCGATGCAGATTTTTCAGCAAAAACACAATCTGCCCGTAACCACCACGATGGATGAAGCCACTTGGTCAGCGTTAACCAGCAACGAGACGTTAAATAAGCAGCCGATTTTTATCAATTATCAGCTAACGCGCGATGATTTGGTTATCACCAAAGCGCCTAAAGACATGCAATACAAATCAGCGCGTGAAGCGGTAGCTGAAAAATTCCATATGAGTCAAAAACTGGTAAGTCGATTAAACCCCACCACGCCACTCAAAGCAGGTAACGTTATCACCGTTTACAATCCTTATCAGCCCAATATGACGGAAGTGACCAAGGTTATAAGCGATAAAAAGAAAAACATCTTGTACGCCTATGCTGCTAGTGGTGAGCTCGTTGCAAGCTATCCAACAACCGTGGGTTCGAACTACACCCCCTCACCGTCTGGCAGTTTAAAAGTTAAAAATCGGGTATTGAACCCCACCTATAATACTGATTTTTCTTCCAAAGAAAAGTGGCTACCACCAGGACCCAACAACCCTGTGGGGCGCGCTTGGATTGGGTTATCAAAACGGGGCTATGGCATTCATGGCTCGCCTGAGCCTGAGTTAATCAGCGCGCAAAAATCACACGGTTGTGTGCGTTTGACCAATTGGGATGCGCTAAGTCTGTATGGTACGATAGCCGATGGCGCAGACGTGGTATTTGAATAAGTTTATATTTTATAGGCGTCAACTAAACACCCCAAAATTTGGGGTGTTTGATTATTACGACTCCTGTCGCCAAACTTGTTTTCGCAAATCCTGCTTGGTCTGTCTGCGTTGTTTCTTACGGGCGATTTCGACATCGTCTTTTTCATGCAGTCCGCCTTTTTGCAAAAGCGGATTTAACGCCAAGTAATTACGGGGTTTAACAGCCAAATTGGATTGAGCGATTGACGGATTTTTCTCCAGTTGCTCACCCAATTTGATTAATTGTTTTTGGTTTTTCATGGTTTATCCTTTAATACACATCACTTGTTTGAGCGTATGGACGACTTCGACAAGCTCTGACTGATTCGCCATCACTGCATCAATATCTTTATACGCCTCTGGAATTTCATCCATCACGCCCTTGTCTTTACGGCACTCCACGCCCGCCGTCTGTGCTCTTAAATCATCAAGGTTAAAATGCCGAATCGCTTTGCCACGGCTCATGCGTCGCCCTGCCCCATGTGAACAGGAACACAACGCCTCGCTATTGCCCTTGCCTTTGACGATATAGGATTTTGCCCCCATCGAGCCAGGTATAATACCAAGCTCACCCTCGAAAGCAGAAATTGCCCCTTTACGGGTGACGTACACATCCTCACCATAGTGATGTTCTTGGCTGACATAATTGTGATGGCAATTAATCGCCTCTTTCGTCAGCGTAAAATGCGGCAGTTCACGCTGTAGCACATTGATAATCAGCCGCATCATTTCACGGCGATTCTCCAACGCATAATCCTGCCCCCACTGCACCGCCTCAAGGTAATCGTCAAAACTATGGGAGCCTTGGGCAAAATACGCCAAATCACGGTCAGGCACATGCCCAAATCGGCTTTGCTGTTCCTTTTTGGCAAGGGTAATAAAATACTCGCCAATACAGTTGCCAATACCGCGACTGCCCGAATGCAGCATCACCCAGACATCCTCATTTTCATCGATACACAGCTCAATAAAATGATTACCACCACCCAGCGTGCCGAGCTGTTTTGCCCAAGTTCGCTCAAAGTTGCGCAGCATTTTAAGCAGCCCCTTGTGCTTATCGGTGATGCGCTTTAAGCGTTTGGCAAGTGGGTCAAGCGTAGTCATTTTCACCGTGATGGCTTGATGCTGGTTAAAACCGACAGGGACTTTGGCTTCAATCGCTGTACGGATTTTAGCTAGATTATCGGGCAATTGGTGGGCTTTGAGCGACAGTCGCACCGCGTTCATTCCGCAGCCGATATCCACACCCACCGCCGCAGGAATAATCGCATCTTTAGTCGGAATCACACTACCCACAGTCGCACCCTTGCCCACATGCACATCAGGCATCACCGCAATGTGATGATGGACAAATTCAAGCTGGGCAAGATTACGTAACTGCTGGATGGCTTCTTGTTCAATATCTTTGGTAAATACTTTGACAGGTACGCCATGTTGCGCAGATTTATTTAATACTAATTGAATACTCATATATTTTTTCTATTTTAATGCTAAATTCACACACCCTTAAAATTTTTAGCGTAGCAAATTTAGACCGATAAATGATAATCAAAATTTTTCGAAATAAGTTTGATAAGTAAATTTAAACAATAAAACGCCGCCCAATCGTTTAACATGACTGGCAAATAAGACTGACACACATAAATGCGTTTGAAAAACTAACTGCTCTGAAAAAGTTTGTTACCGCAGGGTGCGCTTTAGCTATCCGACGATTTCTATGGCATGTAAAAATAGGGACATGGGGAAATAGGAAAATTTTAGACAACAAAAAACCCAAATTATTACCATCACAATAAACACAATCAAAAGCCAATATTCGCTTTATTCTCAGTCAGTTACTATTGATGGTGATGCTTTGGGTTTAGTAAATCAAAATCGGTAAATATAGGGGCGTATGGGATATACGCTGTTAAAAACCAAATTTTAATTAGTTAAAACAGACGGCAGACACATCAACAGTGTTGTTTAGACGTTTTACGTTGTGAGTAAGTACGGACATCATGTGTCTCCTTTTTCCCTTTTGCTAGGGTGGCGGTTTTGGCGATGGTACTAACATCAAAATGCCAAAACAGAGCTGAAATAAAAGTTTAGGTGCATTCACAGTTTGATATGTTATCAAAACTAATGAATAATCGGCATACTATAAAACTTTATTTGTCGATATGCAAATTTTTTTACAAAAAAACCAGCGACAGGGGTCACTGGTTGTTTATAAGGCTTAAGGTAAAAATTAAGCTGGAATACGAAGCACTTGACCTGGATAGATTTTATTTGGGTCAGATAATAATGGTTTGTTGGCTTCAAAGATTTTGTTATATTGGTTAGTATCGCCATACACTTCTTTTGAAATTTTTGACAGCGTATCGCCTGATTTCACTGTGTACATACGAGATTCTGGCTCTTGCGTCGCAACCGTGATATTGTCTTCCACTTGTGCAACATACTGTACATTACCTGCTGCTAGAATGGCTTTTTCGCGCTCTGCTTGGTTAGCAGCAGAACCATTAATGGTTACTTTGTCAGTGTTACCGTCATAGTTGACAGATAGGTTGTCAATTTTAGCGTTTTGTTGGATGCGCTGAATCAATAAGTTCGCAATTTCTTGTGCAGATGGCTCAGTAGAAGCTGCAGGCGCTGTGGTTGGTGCAACGTTTGATGCGGGTGTCGATGCTGGCGCAGCGTCTTTGTTACGATGAAAGATTTTATCACCGATGTCTTTTGCAAAACTAAATAGTCCCATTTGTTTTTCCTTATGTTTTAATATTTTAATATACGATTTTTAATGTATGGTTTGTTGAAACTCTTAAATGACCGTTTCAACACCTCAAATGACTAGAACGACCTCAAATCGTGTTAATTATGGCGTTATTCTAGTTGCCCTCTAGATTAGCAAAAACTTAAATCGATGAGCATAAGTATTTAGTAAAGGAATGTTACTGATTGCAAGTAGTCTTTTCATTTATTACGTCATTTATTACGTCATTTATTACGCCAATTTTCTATGCAATTTATTCCTTTAGGATTAGGGAATAATGGAGAAAAACACAAAAGTGGCTAACATGACCAAATGGATGATGCCATGTAAAAAAGTGGTGCGCCCGGTACTTAAAGTATTGATAGTTATCATCAGCGTAATGACTAGCATTACCCCTTCTTTGGCAGACAACCCAAACATGACAGGCGTTGCTGTGAAGATTGAATAAAGCGCGATAACAGGAATTGTCAACGAAATAGACGCCAAAGCCGAGCCTAGTCCCAAATTTAAACTGTTTTGCAGCTGGTCGTTATAGGCAGCTTTTACCGCAGCAATAGATTCAGGCAACAGTACCAAGGCAGCAATGATAATCCCTAACACGATTTTTGGCATACCCATCGCTAGTAGCGCCGCTTCCATCGCAGGCGACAACATCTTAGCAAGACCTACCACCGTCACCAAACTGAAAAACAAAAATCCCACACTCATCGCCGTGGTTAGCGCATTATCACTGTGATGCTGATCATCTACACCGTCGGCAATAAAATAATCTCGGTGACGAATGGTTTGGGTAAAGATAAAGGCGGCATACAAAATCAAACAGCAAATTGCTACAAACATCAGCTGAGCGCCAATCATAAAACCGCCTGCGGCAGAGGTGGTAAAATTGGGTAAAATAAATACGATTAATGCAATCGCCAATAACACACTAATTGCCGCTTTACTGCCGTGCAAACTATAACGCTGTACATAATTTTTGATACCACCAATTAACAGGCAAATACCAATAATCCCGTTACAAATCAGCATCACTGCTGCAAATACCGTATCACGGGCAAGCACCGCGGCATCGGTGGGTGTACTACTACTCATGAGTGCCAAAATAAGTGCCACTTCAATCACAGTGACCGCCAATGCCAAAACTAACGTACCAAAAGGCTCACCCACTTTGTGAGCAATCACCTCAGCATGATGCACGGCAGCAAAAACTGACCCCATCAAAAAAATCGCCGTCACGGTATTCATGATGATACCCGAGGGATGCCAAATCAAATGCACCGCAAGCACTAAAGCGGCAATACTTGGCGACAATAACGTCCAAATGGGTAAATTGATATTAAATTTTTGGTTCAGCCAAAATGTTTTTGCCATATCCCCTCCGCTCTATCTATATTTTCTAATTTATCATATAAATAGATAATATGGTCAAAAATATCAAAAATCAATTAAAAATGAAATTATTTCTCATTATTTTGTAATTTATGCCAGTAAATTATTGGTACAAGGCACACAAAACCAATCAACATACTCACCCAAAAATGCCATTGATAGCCCAAAAAATGCGCCATATAGCCGCTGGCAAAATGCGCTGAGCCGCCCAACACCGTCAACAGACAAACCTGCACGGTAAAATCGCTCCCCGCATTGGCAGGGCGTGAATAATGCATAATGGTCGTGAGCATCGCAATCAGCGCCAACGATGCACAAAAATGCTCCAGCGCATTGACGGCATATAGCCACAAAAAATCAGTCAAAAATTGATGATAAAACCCATAAGCGACCAAGCCATATAACCCTGTGGTCAGCGCTTGGGCAAGATTAAAATATAGCAGTGACGTAAAGCGAGTGAGTCGTTTCATCAAGATTGTGGCGACCCCTGCCCCAGCGACTGAGGCTGCAGAGCCCAAAATAGTTGCCCAAAAGCCAATTTGCTGCAAGTTGATACCGACATCGACCATCATCGGTTTGACCATACCGCTTGAAATACCATCAGCAATTTTATAGGTCAATAACACCCCTAGCCAAGCCAGCATCTCTCGCGATGACCAGAAATACTGATAATGGTGGCTAAGGTAATTTTTTAGTGCCTTAAAACTGCCAGATTTTACTGACTGTACTTGTTTTTTGGAAGGTATAACCGAGGTGTGGGTGTGCTCTTTAAAAAACACAATGGGCACGGTATTCATTGCCACCAAAGCCGCCATGGCAAGAAAACTGTTGCGCCAGCCCCATTGTTGTAACAGCATCAGTAAAACACCGCCACCGACAATAAGCCCCAGCCGATAGCCGATGACTTGTACCGCATTGCCTTGGCTTTGGCGATGATGGTGATTGGTCGTCTGAGTCACCGAATCAGGCGCAGGCATATCGTGGGTCAGCGGTTCTTTGGGCGCCATAGCCGTTTTAAGCAAACGGGTTGCTAGCCCATCGGTCGCCACATCGTGTGTCGCACCAATGAGACTTAAGGTAAATAACATCCCGTACAATCTCATCACCGAACTGGTCTGTGCCAAATTATGCGGTTCAAAAAATGCCACCGCAACCAGTATGACAATCGACAGCCCTTGCATCGGCAAAATCCAGCTTTTGGCGCGTCCGATTTTTTGTGAATAATAGCCGTCCACGACAGTAGCCCACAAGAATTTAAGCCCCCAAGGTACCAAAATCAGCCCCGACCAACCAATGGCAACCAGTGAGACTTTGTATTCACGTAAAATCGCTGGCAAGGCTTGGGTGATAAATCCTGCGGGCAAGCCTTGAGCCAAATATAAGGTAAGTAGTAAGCCTAAGGTTTTATAGTGGGTCAAATGAGTGTTGGATGGTGGCGCTGGCGACTTTGATAACGGCATAGGACTACCACAGGTAAATTATTTTTATAATAATGAGAAGGGCGTAAAACCTACGCCCTAATAACAAGATAAACTGCAATGATAGCAAATAACGGATGAAAAATTAGTTAAATACCACGGTTTTATTGCCTGTGACAATCACCCGGTTTTGTAGATGCCAACGCACGGCACGGGTCAGCACGCTACGCTCGACATCTTGCCCAATCGCCCGCAATTCTGCCACATGGTGGCGATGGCTGACACGGTGCACGTCTTGCTCAATAATCGGTCCTTGGTCAAGGTCGGCTGTGACATAATGCGCGGTGGCACCAATCAGTTTGACGCCTTTTTCATAGGCTTGGCGGTATGGATCAGCGCCGACAAAGGCTGGCAAGAATGAGTGGTGGATATTGATAATTTTCATGTGCCAAGCGGCGGTAAATTCAGCGGACAAAATCTGCATATATCGCGCCAGCACCAACAAATCACAGTCTTTTACCAGCGCTTGAATCTCGGCTTCTGCTTGTACTTTATTGTCTTTGCTCACAGTTACTTGATGAAATGGCACACCAAAATTTTCTACCGCTTGGCGCAAATCATGGTGATTACTGACGACACAGGTAATCTCACAATCTAATTGCCCTTGTTGCCAACGCCACAGCAAATCAAGGAGTGCATGGTCATATTTGGACACCAAAATCGCCACTTTTTTACGTTTGCTGTTGTCAAATAGTTTCCATTCCATTTGATAGATGCGGGCGACGGTATGCTCAAAACTGCCTTTCATATTATCGATGATATTGTCTAAATCATTGATAGCCAATTCAAGGCGCATAAAATATTGACCGCCTTCGGGCTCAGTCGAGTATTGGTCAAGGCTGATAATATTGGCGCCATAACGATAAAAAAATTCGGATACAGCTTGCACAATGCCTGCGCGGTCTTGGCATTTGATCAATAAAGTTGCAGTAGCTAGTTGGCTCATGAGGTACTTCTTGTGTTCAGTTTTCAAAAGATGCCATTGTAGCGATTTTTGTGCTGACAAAGAAGTCTAAACCCGTCAAAAGCCTTGTTGGATATAAAATTTTCTTGAGATTCGTTTACCCCCTGCCTTTTAACCTGCCTTTTAACTTAAATTACCCAAATCAACGTCGGTCAAGCGCCAGCGTCCTTTTTTCTTTGAGCGTCCACCTGCGCTTTGACCACCGATTAGGGCTGCACCGCCGAGCAATTTATTCAGTGTCTGACTATGGTAGGCATGACAAATCGCACACGCCAAGCCATCTGCCGCATCCGCTTGCGGCTGTATCTCAAGGCTCAACAAGCGCATGACCATAAGCTGAATCTGCTCTTTGTCTGCTGCGCCATAGCCACATACCGCTTGTTTGATTTGCCGCGCGGTATATTCAGCTACTTGCAAATCTTTGGCAACCATAGCGGCAATCGCTGCACCCCGCGCCTGCCCAAGCTTAAGCGCGGTATCGGGGTTTGATGCCATAAATACTTGCTCGATGGCGGCGGTCATGGGTTCATTGGTATATTTTTGATAATGCTCAACGATACGGCTAACCCCATCAAATATCCGCTTTAACCGCTCGGGCATGGTTTCCCCTTGGCTGTAAGCATGAATCGTGCCTGCATCCAAATGTTCAAGTTTATCCCCACTCAACCGAATGATTCCATAGCCTGTCAGACGTGAGCCTGGGTCAATACCAATAAAGATACTCATAAAAGATGCTCGTAAAACATACTCGTAAAAAAAGATACCCACAAAACAATTTTGCTAAAAATGCAGTCGAAGCTAAAAACACCGAAACTGAAAATATCAAAACTAAAAATGTAGTCAAATTATAGCATTTATCAAAAATTTAACGAAAAAATTGCTGAATTTTAAAAAACTATTTGATAGTTTTATTCATTACCCCCATCATTATTGCACTGGTTAATGATTCATCGTTTGTTCTTTATAGTTTATTCACAATTTAGGAATCGTATTTTCATGGGAAACATAGTTGGGATTGCCATTGTCTGGTTGATTATTGAGATGCTGATTTGGTATCTAATCGCACAATTTGTCAGTGGCTGGTGGGTGTTTTTGTGGTTTGTCGTAGCGGGCTTTGTGGGTGCAGCACTCATTAAAAAAGGCATAGCCACCTTAAAACCGATGGCTGGACAAGCCCAAGCCGCCATGCTTAACCCTGCGATGCGCCCCAATGAAAACTCCGTAGTGAAAGCGATTGCTTTTGCGGTGGCAGGTATCTTGTTGGTACTGCCCGGTATTTTGAGTGATATTGCGGCACTTATTGTGCTATTACCTGCGGTACAAAATAAGTTCAAAGCCTTTGCCAAAGACTATGCCACTAAAAACCCAGAAAAATTGATGCAAATGATGGCAAGCAAAATGGGCGGTATCGATCCCTCAAAAATGGGGGGCTTAGGGGGTCTTGGTGGCATGGGTGGACAAAACCCCTTTGGCAGTCAAAATCCATTTGGCGGTATGGGCGGACAAAATCCGTTCGGGGGCTTTGGTAGCAAAAATAACAACGGCGGTAAATTTGGCACGACCATTGACGGACAAGCCAAAACGGTCAACTCGAACGCCAAACGCATCACCCGCTCTGCCAATGATGACTAGACAATGGATAAAAAATTGACTGTTAAAAATTAATAAACTTAAGGCATCCCTAGGATGCCTTTTTTTATGCCCTATTTTTGCGAAAACTGGGTTTACTTTTTGCAAAAATTCCTGCAATGTGATTTACTTAAGACGAAATTTGTTATATAAAACCTATAACGATACAATCTGTTTCGTTTTGGAAATTTTAGGTTTGAGCGTGATTTTTATTTTTGGTAAATGTTTTTATTTTTGGTAAATGATATTAACAACATTGGTTAGCGACAAGGAGTGAATGTATGACCAGCAAAGTATATGACAGTGCAGCTAGCGCACTTGAAGGCGTCATCAAAGATGGACAAACGATTGCGGTGGGTGGTTTTGGTCTGTGTGGTATCCCCGAAGCTTTAATTGAAGCGTTGCGAGATAGCGGCGTTAAAGATTTGACCTGTATCAGCAATAACGCGGGTGTCGATGGTTTTGGTTTGGGATTATTGCTAGAGACTCGCCAAGTCAAAAAAATGATTGCATCTTATGTCGGTGAAAACAAAGAATTTGAACGGCAGTTTTTATCGGGTGAATTGGAAGTTGAATTGACCCCACAAGGGACGCTAGCTGAAAAATTGCGTGCCGGGGGTGCGGGTATCCCTGCGTTCTTTACCGCAACTGGCGTAGGCACCCAAATTGCTGAAGGTAAAGAAGAGCGTGAATTTGACGGTCGTCAATATATCCTTGAGCGCTCATTAGTCGCTGATGTGGCACTGGTCAAAGCCCAAAAAGCCGATAAAGCAGGTAACTTGATGTTTAACAAAACGGCGCGTAACTTTAACCCAGATGTCGCCACTGCAGGTAAAGTCACCATTGTCGAAGTTGAGCAGTTGGTGGAAACTGGCGAGCTAGACCCTGACCAAATTCATTTGCCGGGTATTTATGTGCATCGCATCGTGGTCAATGCCAACCCAGAAAAACGCATCGAAAAAGTGACGACCAAAGAACAGACAAACTAGGATATAAGGAGATTACCATGGCATGGACTCGTGAACAAATGGCACAAAGAGCCGCTAAAGAACTACAAGACGGCTTTTATGTCAATCTAGGTATCGGTTTACCGACCTTAGTGGCGAACTATATTCCAGAAGGCGTCAACGTTTGGCTCCAATCAGAAAATGGGCTGCTTGGGATTGATGAATTCCCAACACCCGATAAAGTTGACCCAGATTTAATCAATGCGGGCAAACAAACCGTCACCACAGCGACTGGTGCGAGCTTTTTTTCAAGCTCACAATCATTTGCCATGATTCGTGGCGGCAAAGTCAACCTTGCTATCTTGGGGGCGATGGAAGTTTCAGACAATGGCGATCTTGCCAACTGGATGATTCCTGGCAAGATGGTTAAAGGCATGGGCGGCGCGATGGACTTGGTCGCAGGCGTTCAACGCGTCATTGTATTGATGGAACATACCAACAAACATGGTGAGCCAAAAGTATTGGCTGAATGTACGCTACCCCTGACAGGCAAAAAAGTGGTGAATCGTATCATCTCTGATTTAGCCATCATGGATGTGACCGATAACGGTCTAAAACTGGTTGAGCTGGCAGACGGTGTCACGTTTGAAGAATTACAATCAAAAACACCTGTAACCATTGCACAATAACAGCTGTAAAATAATAACGCTGTCACAAGTCAGCGTTAAATTGCCATTAAAAGGACAGTGACGCTGTCCTTTATTATGGTTTTGGCTTTTTTACTTTCGCTGATTTGTCCTCTATAATGGCATCACTATCAACATTTATCCAACACCATGATTGCATCTCGCTTATCTCATCCCAAATTTATCACCGATGAAGACAATCCGCTGATTGATCGTAAGTATCCCAATGAGATGGCAGCCGATGACGGGGTGGCATTGCCGCAAATTTATCGGTTTGACTTTACCGAGGTGCCAGATTTTAGCCAAACAGTGATGCAAATCACCCCGGTGATTGATGAGCCCAATATCATGGTTATGCCCAATGATCATGAAGCAGTATCAGAAAATGTCACCCTTGCTACTGATAAATCTGTGCACATGGCTCAACAAACGGCGTCATCGGCGGCGCCCACTTCGCTCAAAAAACCCCTTACTTCTCAATCGCTAACTAGCAAAATCCCATCAAAAACACGCTCAAATCGCCAAGTCATTGCGCAAGCAAGAGCCCAAGCCAAACAGATTGAACAGCAAAAACAACAACAAGAACAGCAACGCCAAGCACAAGAAATCGCCCGCTACAGGGCAGAAGTTGAAGCCGCGCTACTCAACCCCACACTGCATGAAGGACTGCTCAATCAGCGCAAATCCATTGCCGAATCACAGGCAATAGTCAACAAACATGCGATTTTTGGCGAGCTTGCACAGGATTTGCAGACCATTCAATGGCTTGATTTAGACATAGCAGAACAAAGCCGAACAATGTATGAAAAAGCAGTTGCGCTGATTCAAACAGCGCAATCAAGTGGCAATTTATTAGAAAGCAATTTATTAGAAAGCAACGTATTAGAAAACAATTTATTAGAAAATGATGTACTCGAAGAAAATTTCCCAGCAGAAAATGTAGGGGAAAACCCTATATCAGCAGACAATTTGGCAAAAGCCGTACAAGTGATTGATAAATTTGCCGAGAATGGTCTTACTGATGCATTACTTCGTCAAGCGCTGTGGCTATTTGAAGGCAATCACTTACTCAGGATTTCTCAAAACTCCCAACAAGCTTTGCTACTGTTGCAACAAGCAGCCTCGCAGCATGATAATCGTGCGGAGAAATTACTCAGTAAACTCTACTATGCAGGACATGGGGTCGAGCAAGATAACGAGATCGGTAAATACTGGCTAGAGCTGGCTGCGGCACATGGTCACCCTGACGCCATGCGAATTTCACAAGGTATTGCCACCCTGTCATTACTCAAGCAAACCCAACGCGAAGATACTAGCTATGGCAAAAAAATGGCGCTTGCGACTGCGGCGCTGATTATGTTCATGATACTGATATTTGTGGCAGTTAAAGTTTAAAGATTTGGATGAATGACGTAATTTGGGTATTAAACAAGGTTAAACATCCAAATCACAGCATTTAAAAAAATTTAGCCATCAGTTGGGCCGTCAGATTGCACTAGTACGTCCTCATCATTAGGCTCATCGCTCGCCAAGTTTGGCGTCAGCAGCGGATAATTGTTTAAGATATAACAAAACAATTCAGCCGTTTTCTGGGTGTCATATAAGGCAGAATGCGCTTCATTGCCATCAAATTCTAGTCCAGCGAGTTTGCATGCTCTCGCCAGTACCGTTTGACCAAACGCAAGCGCGGATAAGGTGACGGTATCTAACACGGAGAACTGGTGAAATTGGCTTTGATTTTTGCTATTGGTACGCTCAATTAAAGCATTTAAAAAGCCCAGGTCAAAATGCGCATTATGCCCCACCAAAATACATTTGGTACATTGGGTGGATTGGCGCACCGTTTTTAAGTATTTAAAAATACGGCGAATGGCGGTTTTTTCATCTTCGGCAATGGCTTTTCGCATCGGGCTGTGGGGATTGATGCCGGTGAATTGCAGGGCGCGCGCTTCAAGATTTGCCCCTTCAAACGGCTCAATATGGGCATTGACCGCCTCCCCTGGGTAAAAACGCCCGGCATCATCCATCAAAATTGGAATACAGGCAATCTCAAGCAAGGCATCGGTTTTTGGATTGAACCCTGCTGTCTCTACATCCACCACCACGGGCAAGTAATTGCGAAAACGGTTGGCAATAGTCATGGGTTCAGTTGTGGTGGTCATACGTTACCTTGCGGAAAAAAACAGAAAAAATAAAGGGTGAAAAATCATACGGCTAAATTAAATGGCATCACTTTCCAGTCCAGCGTTTGTCCAGCCATCAACGGGGTCAAATCTTTACCGTCAAGATAAGGATAATGCTCGGGGACTTGCCATGCTTCACGCACCAAGGTGACTTTATCACTATTGATAGGTAAGCCATAAAATTTTGCGCCGTGAATACTGGTAAAGCCTTCTAACTTGTCAAGTTTGCCCACGCTTTCAAAGGCTTGGGCATACAAGGGCAGCGCAATCGATGCGCTATAACAGCCTGCACAACCGCAAGCATTTTCTTTGGTATGCGTCGCATGGGGCGCAGAGTCAGTACCAATAAAGAATTTGGGATTGCCACTGGTTGCCACATCTAGTAATACTTTTTGGTGACTTTGGCGTTTTAAAATCGGCAAGCAATAAAAATGCGGTTTAATCCCGCCCACCAGCAGGTGATTACGATTAAACAATAAATGCTGCGGGGTAATCGTCGCTGCAACATTTTTGCCCTGTGACAACACAAAGTCAGCGGCATCACTGGTGGTAATGTGCTCAAAGACGATTTTTAGTTTTGGAAATTTATCAATGAGATTGACCATCACTTCATCAATAAAGCGTTTTTCACGGTCAAAAATATCAATATGATGGTGCGTCACTTCACCATGCACAAGCAGCGGCAAACCTAACGCTTCCATCTTGGCAAATACATCGGTGCAATGATTGATATGGCTCACCCCATCCGCAGAATTGGTGGTCGCACCTGCAGGATATAACTTGACTGCTTTTACTACCCCTGAACCAACGGCGGCTTCAATGTCTTCTGCCGTCAGTGACTCGGTTAAGTAAAGCGTCATCAATGGCTCAAACTGCTGGGAGATACTGTCGTTGGGCACTTGCGCCAAAATACGCTCACGGTAAGCGATGGCATCAGCGGCTGTTTTGACCGGTGGCACCAAATTTGGCATACAAATAGCGCGGCGAAAATTGGCCGCAGCATGGGGCACCGTCGTGGCAAGCGCTTGCCCGTCCCGTAAATGAATATGCCAATCATCAGGGGCAGTAATAGTAAAAGTATTGATAGGTGCAGTCGCTGCGCTCATGATTTCCTCGAACAGTTTTGAGAATGCCTTAAAAAAACGTCAAAAACCGACAATTGAAGCGTTGAAAAACTTGTGCATCATAGCAGTTTTAGGCAAAAAACGACATGAAAATATTCGCAAGGCCCATACACCGACAAATAATACGTCAGTTTATGTCGTTTTTATAACGGTGTTAATGGATTTTGGATTTATTGCTAGGTTCGTTATTCGCCTTATTGTTTACTTTATTACCCACCTTGTTATTCGCTTTGTTATCCACTTTTTTATTCGCTTTGTCATCTGCCTTATTATCTATCGTGTTATTTGCCTTTTTGTCAGGCTTTTTAGCCGATTTTTTGTCAGTGGCGGTTGTTGACGATGAGGCTTTCTGCGATTTTTGTTTTACAGTTTTATCGTTAGCTGCTGATTTTTTGCTAGCGCTAGTGGTTTTTTCAGAAGGTTGCTTGTCGCCTTTGGTCGCTAAGTTAGCTTTTTTGTTATCTGTTTTAGCATTATTTCTAGAGTTAGGGCTAGAATCACGGTTAGAGTCAGTGCCAGAATCAGGGCTGGTCGTTTTTTTGCGGTCTTTGTTAGGCTGCTTTGCGTCGGATTTTTTCGTATCTCGCGCTTTTTCAGCTTGCGCTGAATGCTTATTATCTTGTGATTTGTGATTATCTCGTGGTTTATTATTCTCTTGTAATTCAGAGATAGCTGCTTTTTTACTAGGCTCAGTCATTGTTATCGGATTATTCATATCCGCTACAGAGGCGACTTTTACTATCGCCACATCGTGATAAACTGGGCGTGCCACTGACATTTTTGCGGATGGTTGAGTGGCGGAAGGCTTATCTTTGACGCTCACCAACGCGCCTACCCCGCCAAAAACGGCGACAGATAATACGGTGGCGGTCGCAATCCAATTTTTTTGTAACTTATCCATCCAATAAGCAGGTTTGCGAACTTGCGGTTTGGCAAAAATATCGCTGGCTGAAGTGGCTGTTTGTGTGTTTGACGTCACCGCTTTGTTTATTTGGCGGTTACCGTTTGAAATCACATGTTGATTGAAGTGAGCCTGCGGAATGGTCATTGGCGCAATGTTAAAAAAATTGGACGCTTTATAAATAGCCATTTGCTGAATAACATGCTGTTGATAGACAGACAAGTCCGCAACATTTTGAATTTGTGACCATTTTAATTGCTGTTTTTGTATTGCTTGAAAACTGACAGCGCGCCTAAAACCCACTGCATTCATCAGTCCTGTATCTTGTGGCGACATAAAAAAAACTGGCTGCATCACAAGCCACTCAGTAATCTGCCTTGATTCTATGGTATTTTGTAGCGAACTTATCATATCTGCCAAATTTATCACCGCCAATGCAGTGATGGTTTGCCAAATAGTTAACAGGTTATCTAAGGGCAGATGGGTTTTTTCCAGTAGCACGCCGGCAATCATCTTTTTTTGGGTTTCATCATCAAACAACTGCTCAAAAATCGATGGGCTATTTTTAGAAAGTTGTTTTAGAGTTACAAAATTAATGCCGTTTTCAGGGAATTTTTTTGTAACTAAAGTCGTGAAAAATTCGGGGGTAAAACTATTCTTATCTGTTACCTGCGGCAAATTTTGATGGATTAATGACGGATTTTGCTGAATTTTTGCCGATAACTGATAAAGCACAACTTTGAACAGCTCAGGCATGACTTTTTTTAGATAACAAATTGATACGTGTGACTCATCTGCGACTAGCGGTAGCAATGGTGGCAGAGCGTTTGCCCAAAAATGATATAACGATATATGGTCAATGATATTACAAGGCGTTGAAGGATTTTTTGACAGCATATTTTGTCACTTAATTTACATTTTTTGGCTTTGGGGTGGTTAGTGAGTTTTTAGCAATATCGTAGATACAGGGCAACTTCTTTATACGCTCTCTAAAAAAATAGCGTTAAATTTAGAAATCTTGTTGATACCTTACCATTTCACTTCGATTAAATTCATCAAATTATGATTAGAATTTGTTGTAACTTTTGTGCAAACTTAGTAAAGTAGACAACATCAAAAATTATATTTTAGCATCAATCACGTAACATTTTCTGCTCATCGAAAAATTGGTAATTTTTTCTGATTCTATTTATCTCTATCGATTTATTTAGCAGCCTTACTCACTTTAGGATAACTTTATGGCTATCTCTACCAACCTAATCAAGTCCTTTCAACTTTCTGCATTGACGACCGCACTTGCCCTCGCTGGTTGTGGCGGTGGTGGGGGTAATGATACATTGCCGCCGCCTGTGAAAACAGGTACAGTCAGTGTTACCAACCCAAGCACCGGTACAGATTCGACCACTACGACCAATCTTGCCAGTGTGAAGAAAGTTCAATTAGTCAGTACCAGTTCTGATTTTTATATGAATGTTGGCGATAGTGTAGAGTTAACTGTCTACGCTTTGAACAGTAATAATATCGGTGTTGCTAATGTACCGATAAGCGTTCAGATTACAGACCCAAGCGTAACAGGCGTGTTTAGTGGAATTAGTCCAAATTTAGTCACTGATGACACGGGTAAAGCGGTTATCAAACTTGATATTAAGTCTTTGACCAATGATCAAAAAAACTATTTAAAACAAAATGGTTTGGTTGTGACTACCACAGTAGGTACAGTTTCAACAAGTAAAACCCTCAAAGGCACCGATGTTAATACCACGACCCCAACGCCTACCGTGACTGTCAGTAATTTACTATTAATTACCGACAGCCAAAATATCGCGTTAGTAAAAGGTACGAAAGTTAATGTTACGGCATTGGCAGTGGATAAAGACAATAATATCATTCCGAACACGACCATCGATTTTAATATTGGAAATTCAGTTCTTAGTGGTATTTTTGCTAATAGTAATTTAAGTGTGTTAACCAATGACAGAGGCGAAGCGAATTTAGAGTTAGAGCTCAAATCCTTGTCAGATGAACAAAAAAGTTATCTGTTAAACAGTGGACTAACTATTAACTCAACTGCGAGAACAGGTAGTATTGCATCTAATACTATTAATTTAAAGGGAGTCGAGCAAGGTAGTACGACGACTAAGCTAGATGTGCAAAAGGTCAATCTAACGACACCAAAGCCCAACTTTAATGTACAAGTTGGTGAAAAATTCACAGTTACTGCTTCAGTGTTAAATAGTTCAAACACTGGTCTAGGTGGTGTACCTGTCCAATTTAAACTTGATGACCCAAGTACGACAGGTGTTTATGCGGTTTCTGATACCTCTAATGTCGTAACAAATGCCAGTGGCGAGGCGACCATCGAGCTTGAAGTAAAATCTGAAGCTGCTAAAGCCAAACTATTGTCACAGGGCATTAATATCACAGCCACTGCAAAAAATACGACTGGCACTACCCCAGTACCTGTTACTGGTAGCGTAAAACTATATGGCGTAGACCCAACCATCGACAGTAATATCGCTAAAGTCGCCCGAGTTGTTCTATCAACGACGGCTGCCAATAATACCTTTGATTTAACAGTCGGCAATACCTTTACCGTGACTGCCAATGTGGTGGATTCGGGACAAGGCGCGTTAGCAAACGTACCAGTGACATTTACCTTGCCTGGACTAGATCAAACGGGTATTGCCAATCTGTCGGGCTCAACCGTCAAGACAGATAGTGAAGGTAAAGCAACTATCAATTTATCAATTAGTTCACTTAATGCTACGCAGCGTGATTACTTATTAAAAAATGGTTTGCAAGTTAATGCTTCTGTACCTAATGGCACACCAGTCAGTCCACTAAAACTTAACACAAAACAAGTTTCTAGTGAAACTGATATTAACTCAATTTCAGTAATAGCGGATAGTGATAATATCTTGATGGCTGCAGGCAGTACTGTCAAAGTCACAGCTATAGCATTAGACAAAAATTTTGGTGGATTGGCGAATCAAACTCTAATGGTTAAAATTCCAGACCCATCAGCTACGGGCGTGTACAATATTACAGGCTCAACGATTACCACTGACTCAAAAGGCGAAGCGATTTTTAACCTACAAATCAAATCTGCCTTAACTGCTGCACAAAAACAGGCACTGGCTAATGGTTTGGTAGTTGATATCACTGCCGCCAATGGCAAAACTGGTCAAATCAAATTATCGGCAAAAGCAGTCAATGATGTTGTAGTTTCAAATGTTAACCTAACTTCCAATGTCACTAATATCCCTCTATCTGTCGGTAGCCAGTTCACAGTCACTGCTAATGTGAGCGATGCACAAAACGGTGCCATTGCCAACTCACCAGTAACTTTTAACCTACCATCTTTAGCGGATTATGGTGTGACAAGTTTGTCGCCCTCAACCATTATTACCGATGACAAGGGTCAGGCTATTATTACATTGCAAGTTCAGTCGCTGACTGATACCCAAAGAGCCAACTTATTAAAAGGCTTTACCATTAATGCAACTGCCAATGGTAAAGTGGCACCTGCGCTTACTTTAACAGGCATGGATACTATCAAGCGCTTTGATGTAAAAGCAGTCAATTTATCAAGTCCTATTAGTAAATTTAATATCAAAACAGGAGAAAGATTTACGGTTACTGCATCTGTATTAGGTGCTAACAATACAGGTATAGGTGGCGCTCCTGTTGAGTTTACTATTGATAATCCTAGTTTGACTGGTGTTTATGCTGTCTCTGATACGACCAATGTTATTACTAACGTAAATGGTGAGGCGACTATTGAGCTTGAAGTTAAGTCAGAAGCCGCTAAGCAATTACTGTTAACTGATGGCGTAACTATCACTGCGATTGCTAAAAACACGTTAAATAATCCACCTACTGATGTCAGCGGCAAGAAAACTATTCTTGGCACCGATCCAACGTTAAGTGCCAATATTGCTAAAGTCAGTAAAGCTTTATTAGTATCTAGCGTGAACCCATTTGATCTGACGGTAGGTAATAAGCTGTCAATCACCGCATCCATCGCAGATGCTAACAATGGCAAATTAGATGGCGTACCTGTTAGTTTCACCTTACCTGATTTAGATAAAACAGGTATCGCTAATCTGTCAGGTTCTACCATCGTCACCAATGCCAATGGTGAAGCAATCATTAATCTTGAAATTAAATCATTGTCTGCAGACCAACGTAACTATTTACTTACCAATGGCTTGACAGTTAAAGCCACAGTGCCTAATGGTACAGTAATTTCACCGCTACAGCTCTCTGCTAAAAACGTTACGACGCCTGATAATACAATTGATTCAATTTCAGTCACGGCTGATTCCAACAATATTATTATGGCGGCAGGTAGTCGTGTACGTGTCACCGCTGTTGCACTTGACAAGAATTTCGGTGGGATTAAAGGCCAAAACCTAACCGTCAATATTCCAAATCCAGCATTAACAGGTGTGTTTAATTTAAGCGGCTCTACCGTTACTACTGATGACAAAGGCGAAGCCATTATTGACCTTGAAGTTAAAACAACCTTGACTGATGCTCAGAAAGCGGCACTTTTAAATGGTTTAAATGTGACTGTAGCCGCACAAAATGGTCGACAAGGTGTTATTAATCTTGCTGCCAAAGCGGCCAATGAAGTATCGGTAAGCACAGTTAATCTAACAGGCTCAAATATTCCTTTAACTATTGGTAGTCAAGTTAAAGTGGTCGCTACTGTATTGGACGACCAAAAAGGTGTGGTTAAAAACACGCCTGTCACGTTTACTCTGCCAAGCTTTGCAGATACAGGTGTAGCCAGTTTATCCGCTTCTACGGTATTAACAGATGATAAGGGTGAAGCGGTTATTACTTTAGAGGTAAAATCGCTTACAGATGCGCAAAAACAAGCCTTGCTTAACGGTTTTACCATCAATGCCACATCTAACGGTAAAGCTGCACCTGCCTTAACATTAAAAGGCGTGGATACCAGTGTCAAACGCCTTGATGTCAAATCGGTCAAATTAACCTCACCCGTTAATCCATTTAATATCAAAATTGGCGAACGCTTCACTGTGACTGCGTCAGTACTCAATGGTAATAATACTGGTATTGGCGGCGCACCTGTTGAATTCAATCTGCTAACTAACCCATCCGTATCGGGTGTGTATGCAGTTTCTGATACCTCAAATATCACCACCAATGCCAGTGGTGAAGCCACGATTGAGCTAGAAGTCAAATCGACAGCTGCCAAAGACTACCTGATTCAAAACGGCATCAGCATCCAAGCGGTGTCTAAGAATACCATGAACTCGACACCAACTGACGTTAAAGGTAATACCACCCTAAAAGGCATCGATCCTTCATCTGTGCCAGTCGAAGCTAATATTGCGTTGGTAAAACAAGGTGCATTAAGTAGTAGTTTACCTAGTAATATTTTTGATTTGACCGTGGGTATCACCTTTGATGTTACTGCGACAGTAGCAGATGCCAATCAGGGTCCATTAAGCAAAGTACCTGTCACTTTCTCATTGCCAGGGTTGGAATCAACGGGTATTGCTAACTTATCAGGGTCAACGGTTACTACCGATGCCCAAGGTAAAGCCGTTATCAAGCTACGTATTGACTCTTTATCCGCTGCCCAGCGTACTTATCTACTTACCAATGGTTTAGTAGTCAACGCGACAGTACCAAATGGCACCAAAATCAACCCGATGAAACTCTCTGCTAGAGATGCAGGGATTGATAGCGTGGTTACCTCTATTGCTGTCACCGCTGATAGAGATGATATCTTGATGATGGCAGGCTCTAAAGTCCATGTGACTGCTTCTGCGTTGAATGGTAACTTTGGCGGCGTCGCTGCAAGTGATTTGACATTTAGCATTCCAGATCCAGCATTGACTAATGTCTTTAATATCACGGGTACAACCGTGAAAACGGACGAGAAAGGCGAAGCCAGTATCGATTTAGAAGTCAAAAACTTATTAACCGCTAGTCAAAAAGCCTATCTACAAAATGGTCTAAAAGTTAAAGTCACTGCCCCAAGTGGCGCCACAGGTGAAATCACCCTAAAAGCCAAAGCTGTCAATGAAGTGAGCATTGACAAAGTGGTCTTAGAGAATTTCCCAAATACGCCAGTCGTATTGAGCCAAGGCAATGAGTTCATTGTGATGGCTCACACGGTCGATGCCCAAAACGGTGCTGTCACCAATGCCCCTGTTACTTTCAACCTACCAGACCCGACAACCACTGGCATCGTGAGCTTATCGCCTTCTACGGTATTGACCAGTGAAGTCGCTGCACCTGTAGAGCCGATGATTGGCGAGCGAGCGGTAATTATTCCTAAGGGTACGGCTTATATCCGTTTACGCGTGATAGACCCAACCAAAGCAGAAAAATTGATTGCAAGTGGCTATATGGTAACAGCCGTATCTAACGGTAATGTAACACAAACACTCAATGTACCCCTCACTAAAACCGCCTCACAACCGACAGTGAATGACATTGCTAAAGTCAATTTGGTTACAGATGTTAATACCCTAACTACCAATAATGGTGATACTATCAATGTGACTGCCCAAGTGCGTGATGCCAAAAATTTCAGCCTAGCGAACATGCCTGTCAGCTTTACGCTATTGGATGCGGCAGCTGCAACGGGTATAACTAATACCACCCCACTTCAGGCAACCACCAATGTCAATGGTGAAGCGGTATTAACCTTAAAAGTCGGTGCGCTCACCCCAGACCAAAAATATTATCTACAAACCAGTGGTCTATCATTTAAAGCAACTGCCGGTGCTATCACTAGCTCAACGGTCACCTTAAGAACCCAAGAAGCGATTACGGCCAATAGCGTCAACACATTGCTATTAACCAGTGATTCAGCAATTCAATTGGCTGTTGGCTCAAAAGTTAAAGTCACAGCGCTTGCAATAGATAAAAACGGCGCCGTCGTGCCAAATGCGCAAGTCAGCTTCAAAGTTCCAACGGATTCTGGCTTGGTCAATAACACAGGTGCGGTTGTCAATACCAACGCCAATGGTGAAGCAACCATTGAAGTTGAAATCAAAGACCTTGCCAAGGCAACGACTGCTTTACAAAAGGGTTTAGTCGTCACTGCCCAATCTGGTGTGTCTGTAGGTACGACCACTATCGTCAGTGCAAGCAGTCAATCAGCAACCCAAGCTTACAATGTATTTGTCAGTAAATCTAAAGATGAACTGAGAACTGGTAATGATAGCCTGTCAATGACTATCCGAGTAACAGATATTAATGGTGGTATTAAGGCAAATGTGCCAGTTTATCTACAAATTCTTGAAGACGGCATTGCACGTGGTTTATCATTTAACAAAGTTTCAACCTTAAAAACAGATGATAAAGGACTTGTCACTGTTGATTTATCACAAAATGATATTGGTCTAGTTTCTCGACTCAATGGCACTGGTAAAATCAGCGTAATCGTAAACGATGGTGTATATAGAGCTGAAAAAGAGGAAGTCACAATCCCAATTACAGGCACAACGATTGATAACTTATTTGTTTCTAATAAAGAAATCAGTGCTACCACTAACAGCACTATTTCAGCAACGGCTTTAGATGGTAGTGGCAAACCTTTTGCCAATACTAAAGTTGAATTATTGTTGAATGATAAGTCATTAGCCATGCCTAAATTTGTTACCACAGATGCACAGGGTAAGTTTACCTTTACCGTTTCTCAAGCAGAACTCGGTGGACAAGCAACCAAATATCCGCTATCAGTGAAGTTATTTGGTACTAATTCACAAGGCGTTGAGATTAGCTCTTCACCAATAGCTTTGACTGAACTGAAGGTTGTTAGCCAAACTGAAACCAAGTTAGAAGTAAGAGCCAATAATGTGTTAATGGCAAATAATGAAATCTTGGTCAATACCACAGGTCAAATTACGATTTTAAGACCTAAAGATAAAGCAGGTAATTTACTTGTTGAGGGCTCAAAGGTCTATTTATCAACCAATAAAGGTGCATTAAATGGTCAAGGTACTAGAGTTGAAGGTATAGTAGATAAAAATCAGCAATTAATTTTCTCTATTAACTCGTCTGTTGCCAATACAGCCAATCTAGTTCTTGAATACAATGGTGAGCAAGTATTTACAGATAGCATTAGCTTCCTAACCACAGATGTTAAAAAGCTATTACTTCAAATTGAGCGTACAACATTATCGACCAATGGCGAAACCAATGTGATTGCCACTGTTAAAGACTCAAACGACTTGCCTGTTAAGAATGCGATTGTTGAATTTTCACTTGTTCAAGACGCTTCAGGTGGACGTCTCGAGAAAGGTTATGCCATTACAGATGATAGCGGTAATGCGACAGTTAAATACTATTCAGGTCGTACTCCAACAGCAAACGATGCTGTACAAATTCGTACGACGGTTAATTCAATTCAGGTAAATGGCAATGCACAAACAGTTACCCCATTGACTTCCGAAATTAAGACCTTGACTGTACAGACCAATGCAACATTTATTGGTTTCGGTTTTGCTGATAAGATTCGCCAGCATCCAGATGGTCGCAATATTTACTATGTTTACGATGGTTCTATTTTTGTTAATAACAATATTAGTCAGCCAGCTGCCAATCAGCCTGTGTCAGTGTCGATTATTCCTGTACAGTATCTGTTAGGAGAATACTATGTAATTCCAAAAATACCAGCTGTACCTGAAGTAAAAGATGATCCTAACACTGCTCAAGATGAGTCTAGTCCAGCAGTACCTGAAGTTCCAGCAAAATGGGGAATTAGACATTATGACAGTTGGGGCGTTACCACACCTGGTGCTGTGATGTGTCTTAACGAAGATGCCAACAACAATGGTATTTTGGATGCTCTAGAAGATGCTAACCAGAATGGTAAATTAGACCCAATTAACCCAGCGACTATTTTAGCTGCAAGTGGCACTGAAGTAGTCAATGGCCAAACTATGACCACGGATGCGACAGGTAAGCTAGACTTTAGCATCCGCTATACCAAAGTATCAGCTGATTGGTTTGTAGGTATGATTAAGGTGACGACCAAAGTCGATGGTACTGAATTTGTCGAATACCGTACGATTACTTTACCGACCGCTGAAGAAGATGTATCTGAGCCTGATGCAACACCACCACTTCGTCCAAACTGGATCAGTCCATTTGGTCTTAGAACACAATTTAATGGTTATAAATATATTAATAACAATCCATACTGTTACTGATTTTCAGTCAGTAAAAAACCCTTTACACAATGTAAGGGGTTTTTGTTTGTCACTACAACATTCAAAAGACTAAGTCAACATCCGCCCCCGTGCGGTGCGTACGATATAACCTTGCTGAATCAGATACGGCTCAATCACATCTTCAAGCGTGCCTCTATCTTCTGCCAAAGCCGCCGCAATCGACTCAACCCCCGCAGGTCCGCCATTAAAACGCTCTTCTAACATCTCAAGATAACGTCTATCAAGATTATCAAGCCCGCGTTTATCAACTGCGAGCATATCGAGTGCGCTATGCGCAATTTCAGCGGTGACGGTGCCATCGCCTTTAACTTGGGCATAGTCGCGTACACGGCGTAGCAACCGATTGGCAATACGCGGTGTACCGCGCGAACGTCTAGCGACTTCGACCGCCCCTTCTTTGGTCATAGGCACATTAAGTAATCCAGCCGATCTTGTGACAATGGTCGTTAAGTCCTCGACATTATAAAACTCTAATCGCTGTACGATGCCAAAACGGTCCCGCAGTGGCGAGGTCAATAATCCTGCGCGCGTGGTTGCAGCCACCAAAGTAAAAGGCGGCAAATCAAGCTTTATAGAGCGTGCAGCAGGTCCTTCGCCAATCATAATATCAAGCTGAAAATCTTCCATCGCAGGATACAAGATTTCTTCAATCATCGGGCTCAAACGGTGAATCTCATCAATAAACAGCACATCACCAGGCTCCAGATTGGTCAGCATTGCTGCCAAATCACCCGCGCGTTCAAGCACAGGGCCAGACGTTGAGCGCAAATTCCCGCCCATCTCACGGGCGATAATGTTGGCGAGTGTGGTTTTACCCAGTCCAGGCGGTCCAAATATCAAGGTATGGTCGAGCGCTTCTTTTCTCGATAATGCCGCGTTGATAAACACGCCCATTTGTTCTTTGACCACAGGCTGACCGATATATTCAGCGAGTAAGGCTGGACGGATATTATTGTCATTTTGGTCTTCTGAGCGCCCCATCGGACTAATCAGACGTTGCTGCGAATTGGCACTTGAAAAAGGTGGAATCATAAGTATTTGACACTAGTTGCAAATTTTAACAGGGATAATAGCACTGGCAAATCTTGCAAGTGCTATGGGATATAGATAGAAAAAGTAAAAAAAATTAAGGCAACACACGGTACAATGTCATATCACATCGGGTGCCTTTACTATCCTTGCACCACTGCATTTGCTCGCCTTGCTGTTTGACATAAGCAACCAAAATATCGCCCGTCTGGTCAACGCGATTGCCAGAACAGTCTGTTGCATTGTTATCATATTGGGTCTGGATCGCTAGTGCAGGTAAGCCATCCCCTGTGTCAGCGTACAAGTATTTACCATACGTAAATTCCTGACCGCTTGAACCGATAAATTGCTGATCTCGCCCAAAATTATACCGCTCTTGACAACTTGGCTGCGCAGCGTCGGTTTTATCCAGTCGCAGCTGCCACTGTCCTGCGATATTTGGCAAAATATGCGTCGACACTTGCGCCACTTGCTGTTGGGTTTTGCTATCATCGGGCAACGCACCCCCCATTGCTAGACTGGTTAAAATACCTACCAACGAAATATTCATCAAGTCCATCGTTATTTTATTCCTTTTATCATGCCATCTTTATAAGGTAATAACCCAACTTATCTACCAGTTCTCAATCAGCCAATTTTCACTCAGCGAGGTTAGCACTGACCTTTATAGCAACTTTTAATAACAAGTTTTGGTATTTGGGGTTAATATTCAAAGATATTCAAAATATTAAAGGCTAAATTATTCTGCTTTTAATGGGGTCAGCACGCAAAAATTTAACCCAAAACCACAAAAATTATTTAAGCACTTTAGTTAAACACTTTAACTTTATTTAACTACTTAAAGTTTCATATTCATCAATGGCTTTAATCATACTTGCTTTTGGCTTTATTTGCTATAACACAATAATCCTCATAATGCAGTCTTGCCAAAACATCAGGCGGTCATAAAATCTGTGCAAATTTGCTTGTCAAAAAGTTAAAAACCCAGCATAATAACCGAAGATTTCAGGAGAGAATGTTGTTTTGTTTTTCATCAAATTATGAAATACCAAAACCATCACCGAAGGCGTAAAGACCCTATAATCGCTCAGGTAAAAGGACTGGAATCGTAATTTTTGGCAGTGTTATGCACTGCATCAAAATATAACAAATCTGGAGAGTGTATTGCTTTGCAATACCACCGAAGGGGAAAAGATTGACTTGTCTATCTGTACTATAAGAAGTAAGAAGCTGACAAGTCGATTGAAAATCTCAGGTAACAGGACAGATAGGGCTGATAGCTACCGACATAAAGTTGGATTAGTGTTAGTGCTCTATTGATGTGCGATGTTTGGCTTTAGCGTTTTATCCCACGCTATTAAACCATTAAGCCGTTATTTGATTTTTACCCACTCAAGGATTTGCCATGTCAGCCACAGACAAGCCTTTAAACCGCACCCCTTTTTATCAATCCCATATCGATAGCAACGGCAAAATCGTTGACTTCTCTGGTTGGCAATTGCCTATCCATTATGGCTCACAGATTCAAGAACATGACGTTGTGCGTACGGATGCGGGCATGTTTGACGTGTCCCATATGGTCGTGACTGATATCGCCGGCAAAGACGCCAAAGCTTGGCTGCAAAAACTGCTCGCCAATGATGTCGCCAAACTCAAATTTGTCGGTAAAGCGCTTTATTCTGCCATGCTAAACGAAAACGGCGGTGTGATTGATGACTTAATCGTTTACCGGATGAACGATGCAGAGACCGAATATCGTATTGTATCAAATGCCGCCACCCGTGATAAAGATTTGGCACAGTTTGACAAAATCGCCAAAGACTTTGCTGTCACCATTACTGAGCGCCCAGAACTTGCTATGCTGGCGGTACAAGGCCCCAATGCTCTGCAGAAACTGAGCCAAGCCAAACCAAATTGGGCAGATAGCCTAACTACCTTAAAACCCTTTGTGGGCAAAGATTTGACCGAAATTGAAGGCGTAGATTGGTTTGTGGCGCGTACCGGTTATACGGGTGAAGACGGCGTTGAAGTCATTTTACCACAAGCCGAGGCCTCAGCATTTTTTACCTTACTTAAAGACCATGGCATCGCCCCAGCAGGATTAGGTGCCCGTGATACATTACGTCTTGAAGCGGGCATGAATTTGTATGGTCATGAAATGGATGAAACCATCAATCCGTATGAATGCGGTATGGCATGGACGCTAGCGGTAAAAGATGATCGGGATTTTGTGGGTCGTGAGGCTATGCAAGCCAAACAAGACCAAGCGATTGCTGAGGGTAATGACGTCATGCAAGTAGGCTTAGTGCTAGAGTCACGTGGGGTACTGCGTGAAGGCATGACGGTAACGCTAGACAATGGCAAAACTGGCGTAATCACCAGCGGTACCTTTAGCCCAAGCCTCAAACAATCGATTGCGATTGCCCGTATTCCGAAGACGACGGATACAGCAGCCACCGTTGATTTGCGGGGCACACCGACGCCAGTACGTATCATTTCGTTACCGTTTGTTAGAAATGGCAACAAACAATTCAACTAAGATTTTATCATGTTATGATGGATTTAGCGCTTATTAATGAACCATATTCAAATGATTAGTCAGCGTACTTTGAAAAACCGATAATAAATTCATCATACTTTAGAAGGTAAAATCATGAAAAAACTACTGTTTGTTGTACCGTTTTTGGCAAGTTTGGCGGCCTGTACCTCAACCCCAGTGGCACAGCCTAGTCCGTCACAAGTGTTGGCCATTCAAGCAAATTCACAAACCTTTAAATGTGACAATAACACTGAAGTTGTAGCATTCTATGGTGAAGAAAACGGCAGCAATGTCGCTAATTTAAAAATCACCTCGCCAATGCTTGGCCTAAACCAAGCAGCGATGGTATTAAAACAAGATGTATCAGGCTCGGGTAACCGCTATACCTTGTCGAATGCCACCAAAACTACCATGTATGATTGGGGCGTTAAAGGTGCAGAAGGTGCGTTAACCGTGACTTCACAAGGTCGTGATTATAACTTTGTGTGTAATGCTATTTAATCTGATTCACTTGTTGAATGGGTTAAACCGCTAAGTTATTTTAAGTTTGGTCGATATACATTGTATCGACCAAATTTTTGTTACTCAGTTTGTTAAATTACTAAGCTTTTAAATACTAGGCTTTTAAATACTAGGCTTTTAAAAATGTTTAGTAAAAAGGCGCCAAGTGTGACTGCTTGGCTAACAGCCTTTTATTTTCACCCCTACTTTCGCTTTGAGGAAAATAGTTATGAGCAATATTCCAGCAGATTTAAAATATGTGGCTAGTCATGAATGGTTACGCCAAGAAGAAGACGGCACTATCACCGTTGGTATTACTCACCACGCCCAAGATTTGCTCGGTGACATCGTGTATGTTGAATTGCCTGAAGTGGGTGAACACGTTGACGTAGATGCTGAAATTGCCGTGGTCGAATCGGTGAAAGCTGCATCTGATGTATACGCGCCCATCGCTGGTGAAATCCTAGCGGTCAATGAAGCTTTGGTAGATGCGCCAGAAACCATTAATGAAGACCCTTATGGTGAAGGTTGGTTCTTTAAAATCAAACCAGACAATGCTGATGATTACCAAGGCTTGATGGACGCAGACGAGTACCAAGATAGTATTTAATCGTTTTTATCTTAACCGCTTTTATCTAATCGTCTTTATAGAGCCTAGCTAAGGTAATCGCTTGATTGCCTTAGCCTGTTATCCTATCAATTAACTGTAACGCATCCTTTATTTTGTTAATTTGAGAGCTGCTATGTCAACACTTACCCCGCTTGCTGACCCAAAACAAGTCAGTTTTTATGATGTGGTGAGCACTCGCCGTTCGGTACGACGCTTTACCAAAACGCCGATCAGTGATGAAGTGCTCAATGCTTGTCTTGATATGGCGATGTTAGCGCCTAGCTCAAGTAATTTACAGCCTTGGCAATTTTTTGTGATTGAATCTGAAGAAAAACGCCAAAAAACTGTGACCTATTGTATGAGCCAAAATGCAGCAAAAACCGCCAATAAGCTGATTGTCGTGGTCGCTCGTACTGACACGTGGCGTCAACATGCCAAAGACAATATCAAGTATTTTCCCGTCAAACCCGTACCAAAACCCGTGCAAGATTATTATGGCAAGCTCATTCCGCTGACCATGACGCGCGGTGTGATGAATGTGTTCACCCCTGCCAAATGGGCGCTGACGCAAGCCACTCGCAAAGTCAGAGGGGCGATGGTTGAACCCATCTATGATGCTGACGATCTCAAAAACTGGGCGCTCATTAGCACGTCACTGGCAGCTGAGAATTTGATGCTCGCTTTGCGTGCACACGGCTTTGATAGTTGCCCCATGGGGGGATTTGATGAGCCACAGCTCAAAAAATTGCTTGACCTCAATGAAGAGCAGCATATTTGCATGGTAATTGCTGCCGGTGAGCGCGACGAGCGTGGTATCTATAGTGAGCAATACCGTTTTGAGCGTGAGCGCTTTATCGTTAAAGTGTAATTTTTATCCATTCAACCGATGTTTGTCATGTTAGTCATGGCAAAACCTGCTATTTTTATTTTCAATGTTTTATCAGACGCTAAAGGAAACTTGAATGAGTCAACCGTCTTTTCAATCATTTGCTGATTTATTCCAATCATCAGAATTTATTCATCGTCATGTTGGCATTAGCCAAGATGAAAAAGAAGCAATGCTAAAAGCCGTCGGCGCTGACAGCATGTCAAGCTTTATTGAACAGACGGTGCCAGCTTCTGTACGTCTTAGCAAAGAGTTAGATTTACCCCTCAGTATGACTGAGCATGATGCCTTAGCAAAGTTGCGCGGGTTGGCGGATAAAATCAAGGTCAATAAAAGCTATATTGGCTTAGGCTATTATCCGACTCGCCTACCTGCGGTGATTCAACGTAATGTGCTTGAAAACCCAGGCTGGTACACGGCTTATACCCCTTATCAAGCGGAGATTGCCCAAGGTCGCTTAGAGGCATTACTAAACTTCCAACAAGTTTGTATTGACTTATCAGGTCTTGAATTGGCGGGCGCAAGTTTGCTTGATGAAGCGACGGCGGCGGCTGAAGCGATGGCGATGGCAAAACGCGTGGGTAAAAGTAAATCTAATCAATTTTTTGTTGATAGCCGTATCTATCCTCAAACCTTAGATGTCATCAAAACCCGTGCCAAATATTTTGGTTGGGAGATAGTGGTCGGTGATTTTGACGTTGCCAAACAGGGTGATTTCTTTGGCGCGATTTTCCAATATGTGGGCGCGCAAGGCGATGTGGTTGATTTAACTGATATCATCAGTGCAGTCAAAGCCAAAGGCACGCAGACAATCGTTGCTGCGGATGTGATGAGTCTGGTACTTCTTAAATCACCGGGCAGCATGGGTGCGGATGTGGCACTGGGTAACACCCAGCGTTTTGGTGTGCCGATGGGTTTTGGTGGTCCACACGCGGCTTATTTTGCCTTTAAAGACAGTGCCAAACGCTCTGCCCCAGGTCGTATCATTGGCGTATCGGTGGATGCTCAAGGTAAACAAGCCTTGCGTATGGCACTACAAACCCGTGAGCAACATATCCGCCGCGAAAAAGCCAACTCAAATATTTGTACATCGCAAGTGTTATTGGCCAATTTGGCAGGGATGTATGCGGTGTATCATGGTCCTGAAGGCATTAAACGTATCGCCACCCGCATTCATGCGTTAGCCAGCGCTTTTGCCCAAGCCATCAAACAAGCTGGGATGTCGATTGTGCATGAGCAGTTTTTTGATACCGTATTGGTCAATACCCAAGGTCAAACTGAGCAAATCTATCAAAATGCCCTTAATATCGGCTATAACCTGCGCAAAGTAGACGATAACCATATCGCCATTGCCTTTAACGAAACCAGTGATGCGGCGGATTTTGGTGTACTCACGCAGTTATTTACAGGCGTAGCCGCTCAATTATCTGATGATATCAGTTTGTCTCTGCCAGCGTCACTGCTACGTACCGATGCGATTTTAACTCATCCTGTCTTTAATCGTTATCACACCGAACATGAAATGCTGCGTTATTTGAAAAAGCTAGAAAACAAAGACTTAGCGATGAATCACAGTATGATTTCGCTGGGTAGCTGTACCATGAAACTTAACGCCACTAGCGAAATGCTACCGATTACTTGGAATGAATTTGCCAATGTGCATCCATTTGCGCCACGTGAACAAGTGAGCGGCTATATTGAAATGATTGAAGGTCTGCAAGAGCAACTCAAAGCCATCACAGGGTTTGACGCTATCTCTATGCAGCCAAATTCAGGCGCATCAGGCGAGTACGCGGGGCTATTGGCGATTCGTCGTTATCATGAAAGCTTAGGTCAACCCAACCGTCATATCTGTCTGATTCCGCGCTCCGCACACGGCACCAATCCTGCCACGGCACAAATGATGGGGATGGAAGTCGTTGTGGTAGCCACCGATGAGCGTGGTAACGTTGATATTGCCGACTTGGCTGAAAAAGCGCAAAAATACAGCGACAATCTGGGCGCCTTGATGATTACCTACCCTTCGACACATGGTGTGTTTGAGGAAGGTATCCGTGATATCTGTGACTTGATTCATCAACACGGCGGTCAAGTATATATGGATGGCGCTAACATGAACGCGCAGGTCAGCATGATGCAGCCTGCGGATGTCGGTGCTGACGTCCTACACATGAATTTGCACAAAACTTTCTGTATTCCACACGGCGGCGGCGGTCCTGGCATGGGTCCTATCGGCATGAAATCACATTTGGCGCCTTTTATTGCCAACCACGTTGTATCTGCAGTGCCCAATGCCCAAGATGGCATGAGTGCGGTATCGGCTGCCCCGTTTGGTTCAGCCAGCATCTTGCCTATCTCATGGATGTATATCACCATGATGGGTCGTGATGGCTTGGTGCAAGCGACAGAAGCTGCGTTATTAAATGCCAATTACACGGCTATGAAATTAAAAGACCATTACCCCGTGCTTTATAGTGGTGAAAATGGTCGCGTCGCCCATGAATGTATCATTGACATCCGCCCACTAAAAGCCGAAACAGGAATCACCGAAGTTGATATCGCCAAACGCTTAATGGATTACGGGTTTCATGCGCCAACCATGTCTTTTCCCGTGGCAGGTACTTTGATGATTGAGCCCACTGAATCAGAAAGCAAAGAAGAGCTAGACCGCTTTATCTCAGCCTTAATTCAAATCAAAGCTGAGGCGATGAAAGTTAAAAACGGTGACTGGCCAGCAGATAACAACCCACTGGTGAACGCACCACACACCGCGCAAGTGGTGACTGGTGACTGGGATCGCCCATACAGCCGTGAAGAAGCCGCCTATCCACTCGCCTATATACGCGACAATAAGTTTTGGCCATCGGTCAGCCGCATCGATGATGTGTATGGCGACAAAAACTTAATCTGTTCTTGCCCTGATATCTCAAGTTATGAGAATGGTGAAATCGCGGAGTAAACTTCAATCAATACTCACCGTATTTTTTACAAAAGCCATGCAAAAATGTGTGGCTTTTTGCTATAAAGGCAATTGCGAGTCAAAACAATTCTGCTATGATGCAGGGGACTCAAAAAAATTGTAATCATCACGCGTTATTTTACACCCATCATAAGTCAAGGATGACATTATGTTTAGTACCATTGCGATTATTATTTCGCTCTTTCTATTAATGTATTTCGCCTATCGCGGCTATTCTGTATTAATTTTAGCACCCTTGATGGCCACCTTAGCGGTGGCGCTGTCAGGCGATATTCTAAGCTCACTACCTATCTATACCACCGTTTTTATGAAAGCGTTGAGTGGCTTTTTGTTGAAGTTTTTTCCCATATTTTTGCTGGGCGCGGTGTTTGGTCAGCTGATGGCAGATTCTGGGGCTGCCACAGCGATTGCCAGAACGGTGGTTAGTAAATTAGGCGCGAGTAAAGCCATACTGGCTGTGGTTTTGGTTTGTGCGATTTTAACCTATGGCGGTGTGTCGCTGTTTGTGGTGGCTTTTGCCATTTATCCGATTGCTAAAGATTTGTTCAAGTCAGCAGGGGTGCCAAAAAGGCTCATTCCAGGGGCGATTGCGTTAGGGTCATTTACTTTTACCATGACAGCGTTACCCGGAACACCTGCCATCCAAAACGCCATTCCCATTCCCTATTACGGTACCAATGCCTTTGCCGCACCCATACTGGGTATTATTGGTTCGCTTGTGATGTTTGGCTTGGGTATGCTGTGGCTGCAAAGACGCGCCCATAGCGCCAAAACGGTTGGCGAGGGATATGGTATTCATGAAGATGATGAGCTGCATGCTGATAACCTAGACCCCCATCAAACCTCTTTTATGGTGGCGATGATTCCTTTGGTATTGGTCATCGGCATCAATGCCTTATTAACGTACGCGGTTTTTCCGAGTATGGATTTCTCTGCACTGCAAGCGCAGTTTAAAGACTTGGATATCAAGGGCGCTTTGGGACTTTGGTCAATCATTATCGCTTTAGTCACCGCGATTATTGCGTTGATTGTGCTGCGCTTGGGCAAATGGACGAACTTGCAACACAGTCTTAATAAAGGCACTTATAGCTCCATGTTGCCTATTTTTAATACAGGCTCAGAAGTCGGTTATGGTGCGGTGATTGCGACATTGGCGGGTTTTGCGGTGTTACGCGATAGCGTGTTAAATCTATCGCCCAATAACCCATTAATCTCAGAAGCCGTGGCTATGACCACCTTAGCGGGCATCACCGGTTCTTCTTCTGGCGGCTTGAGTATCGCGCTGCCCATTTTAGGCAAAGAATATTTGGCACAGGCAGTGGCGCATGGCATCGATCCTGAATTATTGCATCGGGTCGCGGTGATGGCAGCAGGTGGCTTAGACACGCTACCGCATAGTGGTGCGGTGATTACGTTATTTGCCATTTGCCATTTGACCCACAAGCAATCTTATAAAGATGTCGCCATGGTGACGATGGCAATTCCGCTGATTGCGGTGACGGTGGTTATTGCTTTGGGTACCATGTTTGGTTCGTTTTAAGCCATTTAGTAGTAAAAAATCCCACTCAGCGTTGGGATTTTTTTATTTATTCAGCGGTTGTTTCATGCTCGCCAGATGGCGGGTTGTTGGCAATCACCGTATCTAAAATGGGTAAAATCTCTGCCATAATCCACGCTTTGCGCCACCCACTCAGCCAAGGGCTTAATGCCGGTTTTTCTGCTGCGACGGCATAAGCATACAGCTCTGACAGCCATTTTTTTCGCATCAATACTGTCTCATCAATTGACAGGTTTTGCCCATGCTGTTTGATGGCTTTTTCCAGTTGTTTTTGCACATCGCTAGACAGACTGCGATAGGGTAAAGGCAATAGAGCTGGATAGGACGCGTCATCTTCTTTACGTACCTTATCAATCAGCGTCAAAATCTCTTGCCCATACATGCGAATCACATTGGGCTTGATACTGGTAAAACTTAGCTGCTTCATGCTAAAGGGCGGTTTTTCGACGATTTCACGGAGCGCCTGCGGTCGCAGGATAAAAGTGCGTGGTCTATTGATTGATTTGGCAAGTTGTTCGCGCCATTCGCACAGCGTTTGTAGCATGGCGAGTTGCTCGCGATTATCGCGGTAATCAGCGACACTCAAGTATAAGGCGTTATCAGGCGTGCTAAAGTTGGCAAAAATTTCTTGGGTATAGCTTTGGCAGTCTTCAACCGCGTATTGCCATAAACCTTGCTCGATCAACTGTGTCTTGATGGCCGCAAACATCGGCAATAAATAACGCACATCGTCTACCGCATAGCTTTCTTGCTCAGGCGTTAATGGACGCTGCAACCAATCCGATTGGCTTTCACCTTTATCCACATGCACAGCAATCGTTTCTTGCAGCGATTTTTGATAGCCAAGGGAGTTTTCACCGGTCAAAAAACCCAAACCAATTTGGGTATCAAACACATTGCGCAGCGCAGGCAAGTTGGAGAGTAAATAATAAATTCCCAAATCTTCGCCACACGCATGTAACACCACGGTGGGTATATCTGCTAACACTTCCCAAAATTCTTCTAAATACAGCTTGGGCGCGTCAATCAAATAAATCGCCTCACCCGTATTGATTTGAATCAGCGCAAGAATGGGGAAAAAAGTGTCGCGCTTGATAAACTCAGTGTCTAACGCAATGGTATCGACTTGCTCTAGGTCATCGAGCAGGGCAAAAAGCGCGTCTTGAGTTTTCACCCAATGGATTGGCAAGTCATGAAGTTGTTGTAATTGGGCGGGGCTTAACGGATGTTGGATGAGCATAACTTGGGTCTTGTGGACGGATAATTTAAGCGTATTTTATGATGAATCTAGGATTTTGTCTTGTCAAACTGATGAAAAGATTTTATAACCGTCCACGATTTTGCAGGGCTTGACCCAGTGTCATGCTATCTAAATACTCAAGCTCACCGCCCATCGGAATCCCTTGGGCAATCCGGGTGATATGGGTAACGTAAGGCTTGACTGCTTCACTGATAAAATGCGCGGTGGTTTGCCCTTCTACCGTGGTACTGGTTGCCAAGATGATTTCTTCCACCGGGGTTTTCGCGGCTTGGTGTTGCTTTAACAGCCCAATCAGCTGATTGATGCCAAGCTGCTCCACGCCAATGCCATCAATGGGTGATAGATGCCCGCCAAGCACAAAGTATTTACCGTTAAAATTGGCGGTTTGCTCGATTGCCATCATGTCTGCTGCCGTCTCTACGATACAAAGCACACGCTCATTGCGGCGCGGATCGCTACATATCGGGCAAATATCCTCATCAGAAAGGCCACGGCATACTTGGCATTGCTTGATATCATGCATCGCCACAATCAAAGCTTCGCCCAATGCTTGACCTTGCAGGCGTTTATAGCTAAGCAAGTGCAGTGCCATCCGCTGGGCAGATTTGGGTCCGACCCCGGGCAGTACTTTGAGTTGTTTTACAAGTTCATCAAATTTCGGCGTTAGCATAGGCGCATTCTTATAAAAATCATAAAAAATAAAAAAGCTGGCTGGAAAATAAAAAAGCTGACAGTCAATTATCAGCTTTTTATGGGGGTTTGCCTGCCTAATCGCAAGGCAATTTTCCACTATTTTATAGCGCTACTTTATAGCCTTACTGGATAGCCCTAGTGGGTTTAAAATAAACCATTCATGCCTGGTGGCAACCCCATGCCGTTGGTGGCACTCGCCATTTCAGTCTCATGTAGTTCATCGGCCTGACGCACGGCATCATTGATAGCAGCCGCAATCAAATCTTCAATCATATCAGGGTCATCTTGCAATAGGCTTGGATCGATTGACAAACGTTTGACCACATGCCGACCATTCATGGTGACTTTCACTAAGCCACTACCCGCTTCGGCATGCACTTCTTTTTCTGCCAGTTTTTTCTTGGCATTTTCAACGTTTTTTTCCACTTGCTTTTGCATCATTTGCGCTTGTTGCATGAGGGCTTGTAAGTTCATGATTTTTCCTATTTGCTTCTAATGTTGGTGGCTCATTGTAGCGAATTTGACCGCAAACTGTCTATTGCTAATCGTTAGCCCAAATTTTTAACATAAAACTGCTAACCTAAAACTGCTAATCTAAAATCACTCACATAAAAATGCTAAGATAACCTCACTACCATAAACCCAGTAACAGCAAAAAACTATGACTATGACAACAACTACACCCCCATTGCTAGAAGTCGCTCTCGGCACAGCCGCTGATGTTATTAAATGTGCGCAAAATATTGCCATCCTGACAGGGGCAGGCGTCTCGGCTGAAAGTGGCATTTCGACTTTTCGGGATAAACTTACCGGACTGTGGCAACAATACCAAGCCGAATATTTGGTCAGCATTCAAGCGTTTGAAAATGAGCCTGCCTTGGTGTGGCAATGGCACCAATGGTGGCGTGGACAAATCGCCGATAAACAGCCCAATCCTGCCCATTTTGCTTTAGGTGAATGGCAAGCATCGGCAAAAGAGCAAGGCAAAACTTGGACGCTGTTTAGCCAAAATGTCGACAATCTGCATGAGCAAGGCGGTGCCACGGTGGCAAAACTGCATGGGAATTTAGCCAAAAATCGTTGTCATGATTGTGGCAAGCCGTATGAAAAAGCCATTGCTGTGACCGATACGGCATTGAAGCATTGTGAATGCGGCGGTTTGATTCGCCCGGATATTGTGTGGTTTGGCGAGATGTTGCCACAGGACACTTGGCAAACGGCAGAAACGGCAACGCTCAATTGTGATGTATTGGTGAGTATCGGCACATCAAGCGTGGTCTATCCTGCGGCGGGCTTGATTGATTTGGCAAAACAACAGGGCGCAACCGTTATCGAGATTAATCCCAATCCGACCCATACCGCAGCGGTTGACATCGTGTTACCGGATAACGCGGGGAAAATATTGCCGTTGTTGGTCAATGCGCTGAAATAAAAAAGCCAGATAAAAAAACACAATAAAACAGTGACATAAAAAAGCCAGTAAATTTTGCTACTGGCTTTTGGGTTCTGGCTAGTGGCTTGGGCTTTATATCAGGCGAGTGTATCCAAACCGCGTTTTAAATCAGCAATAATATCATCGACATCTTCAAGCCCCACCGAGAAGCGAATTAAGCCTTCGCTCACGCCCGCCTCGATTCTTGCTTCAGGTGTCATGCGAAAATGGGTGGTCGTCGCGGGATGGGTAATGGTGCTTTTGGCATCGCCTAGGTTATTGGTAATCGAAATCATGTTGGTACTATCGATAACATGCCAGGCTGCTGCTTGGTCAGCCACCTCAAAGCCAATAATGGCGCCAAACGCACCGCCTTGCACATTTTTGAGTGCCGTGTGTTGGCGTTTGGCGATGTCATGGGATGGGTGATCGGGCAACCCTGAAAAATGCACTTTGCTGACTTTTGGGTGATTGTGCAAAAATTTAGCGATTTGATTGGCATTTTCGCAGTGGGCTTTCATACGCAGTGACAAGGTTTCTAGACCCTTTAGCAACACCCACGCATTAAATGGCGATAGACTAATCCCGCCGGTACGCACCACACCAAAGGCTTTTTCCATCAAGTCATTGTTACCGACCAACGCACCGCCTAACACCCGACCTTGACCGTCAATATATTTACTGGCGGAATGCAATACCACATCCGCACCCAATATCAAAGGTTTTTGAATGGCTGGGGTTGCAAAGCAGTTATCGACGATTAATAGCGCATCGTGGTCATGCGCGAGCCTTGATAAAAAACTTAAATCGGCAATTTGCGCCAAAGGATTGGAAGGGCTTTCGCAGTACAGCACCTTGGTATTTGGCTGCATCGCCTGTTGCCAAGCGTCATTGTCAAAGCAATCGACATAACTCACCTCGACGCCAAATGCTTTAAAGTAGGTATCAAACAGGGCGACCGACGAGCCAAATAATTGCTTGGCTGCTAGTAGATGGTCACCTGCTTGAAGATACGCCAAACACATGGTCAAAATCGCGCCCATGCCTGATGCAGTTGCCACGCAGCGCTCGCCTTCCTCTAAAGCTGCCAATCTGCGCTCAAAAGCGCGCACGGTTGGATTGGTATGCCGAGAATAAACATTGCCTTTTTTATTGCCATTAAAATGGTCGGCGGCATCGGCGGCATTTTTGTATACGTAGGAGCTAGTGGTAAAAATCGCTTCGTTATGTTCACCTTCATCGGTACGGTGGTAACCACCGCGCACGGCGATGGTTTGGTCGGCATAGTCTAGGCTTAAATCAAGTGCATCACTTTGCCAGTTGGGATCTAATTGGGTCATAATGTTACATCTTTTGTGTATCAAATAAATTATGATAGCATAAGTTGGATTTGACGGTGGCTTTCAAGTCAGTATTTTATGCAAAAACGCCATGACAACCAACTTTTCTTAGGTGAGTGCCACGTTAATCAGTGATTTTTTTAAAAGGATTCAGGCTTTGATAGCAGCATTTTATTCAGTATCTGTTGGCTTTGTCAGATTAGCATCGCAAAAATTCACCACCAAAATTGTGACATTTCGCTTGCCATTGCTATTTGCGCTGCTACTTACGCTACTTACCGCTTGCCAAATGCTGCCGAACAACCCTCATATCACTACTACGCCAACTGTGTCAACGCAGCTGACAGGTGCGCAAAAATTTTCCGAAAAATCGCGTATACAAGGTCATTATTTAATCAGTCGTATCAGTGCTAGCAAAAACCCCTCACCGAGCAAATTTTCCGGTTATTATCCGCTGATTGATAGCAGTGATGCGTTCGCCTCACGCAGTATTTTGACCGAAATGGCTCAGCAGACCATCGATATCCAATACTATATTTGGCACAACGATGCAGCAGGGCAATTGATGCTCAAAGATTTGTACCAAGCCGCCAATCGGGGTGTCAAAGTACGACTGTTACTCGATGATTTGAACACCAATCCTGAACTTGACCAACAGCTACTTGCCTTTGCTGCGCATGCTAATATCCAAGTGCGATTGATTAACCCCAAAGTGCTGCGTAGCTTTACCCCCGCCAATTTTGTGGTAGCACTGCCCCGCTACCAACGCCGCATGCACAATAAAAGCATGACCTTTGACCGCCAGCTATCCATCATTGGTGGGCGCAATATTGGCGATGAATATCTGCGTAAAGATAGCATCGCTGAGTTTGCTGATTTGGATGTTTTGCTTGCCGGCAAAGTGGTCAACCAAATCAATGATAGTTTTGAAGATTATTGGGATAGTCCTTTATCGTATGATATCGAGCGTTTGGTCAGCGCCTCAAAAAACCCCGATCGTAATAAAAGCGATGAGCCATTTTTGGGGACTTTGACTGCGATTGCACCGATCAACAGCCAGTCCCATCTACATAAAAGCTCGCAACTTTATCGGGTACAAAATGGCGCCATAGTCGATAAACAATTGTATAACAAAAAAATCCAATTTCGTTGGCAACCGATGCAGTTTTTGGCAGATGATGTCAAAAAACTGCTTAATCAAGATGATAAAGATAGCCGATTGGTATCACAGCTTCGGGCACGTATTGGCACCCCAAAACAGCAATTGACCATTGTGTCATCGTATTTTGTGCCCACTGACTTGGGCGTACTGCAACTAAGCAAACTCATGGAAAACGGGGTAAAAATCAATATTTTTACCAACTCGTATGAATCAACCGATGTGCCTATCGTGCATTCAGGGTATAACGTGGCACGCGTGCCGATGCTCAAAGCAGGAATTGGACTGTATGAGCTAAAATCCTCTGCCGATGCAGACTTTCGCCGCAAAAAACGTAGCTTATATCGCAGTAAATACAGCACCAGTCTGCATACCAAAGCCTTTGCCGTGGATGACAAATACACGTTTATTGGCTCTTACAATGTGGATCCGCGCTCTGCCAACATCAATACCGAGCTTGGTGTGCTGATTGAAGATAAAGCGCTTGCCAAATCCTTCCATAATACGTTTGATAATTCTATGCTCAATGTCAGTTACCGCGTCAATCTCACTGATGATGAACAACTGATGTGGCAAACCCATGATGATAAAACCAATAAGAAGCTTATCACTTTGGATAAAGAGCCGCACATGACATTTGTCAATGGACTTTGGCTAAAGATTTTTTCTGCCTTGCCATTTAAGCGCTTATTGTAAGCGGCTATATTACAAAAAACACACATTTTTGATAATAAAAACAGTATCAAAATCACTATAGTATGCGGTTTCAAAAAGTAATATATCTCAACTGTTAAATCATGACGTTTACTTGTAATATTTATTTAAATAATTAAATTTATTACAGTTTTGATAAATTATTGTTCAATTTGTCAAGTGATTTAATTTGTCAGGTGAAGAGTGACGAATTTAATTCTTTAGCGCGTTAAGTAACCTATCTGTTCATTGATTATAAAGCGTGCAAACCTTTAGCCAGCTTCTAGGTGATATTGTCGACTATGCCATTTTTTCATGATGCCAACGAAGAAATTAGGGATTTAAATCGCTACGAAAAAAACGTGGTGTATTTAACGATTTTTGGGGCTTTTTTTGCTTCCTTTGATTTTACGATTTATTTTTATTTTAATGATAGTATCAATCAAGCTTTTTTCCCAGAAAATATACCTGAGTCGTTAAAGTCGATTTGTTTTTTGCTGCTGATTTTAGCCGGTTATATGTCAAGACCGCTAGGCGGTTTAATATTGGGTGATATCGGCGATCGCCATGGCAGAAAACATGTGTTGCTGTATAGTTTGCTGTTGGTGGGTGGGTCTAGTTTAGTGATTGCCTGTTTGCCTACCTATCATCATATCGGTGTGGCAGCGATTGTTCTCATGCTATTATTGCGTTTAATTCAAGGCTTTGGCTATGGGGCTGAGGTGCCCGCTTCATGGGTATACATTGCTGAGCATATGCCACGGCGTCAATTAGGGTCAGTGTGTGGCGGCCTCATCGGTGCATTGATTTTTTCGACTTTGATGGGTAATATTTTAAGCGCCACCTTATCAAATATGCTCACCCCTACCCAGATGCAATCGTATGGTTGGCGTATTCCTTTTGTCATTGCCAGTATCGGTACGCTATTTGCGGTGCTGTTACGAGCCAAGCTTGAAGAAACCCCGCTTTGGCTGATGGCTAAGTCTAAAAATCGCTTGGTTAAACGTCTGCCAATACGCCGAGCTATTGTCAAATACCGTTATGGTACGGTGATGACGCTGGGTTTGTCTTGGTTTACCGCCAGTGTTTATTTGACGATTTATCTGCTTTTGCCGATTTTGGGCATCCAGTTTTTTGATGTCGATACCAGTTTGATGATGATATCTAATGGGGTGGGTATTATCTTTGGTGGATTGGGGGCTTTAACCTATGGTTATTTTGCCGATCGCTTTAACTCAGGTCGTGTATTTACTTTAGGCTGTATATTTTTAAGCATTGCCAGTGTTGTTTTCTTTGTTTCGCTAAAAAACAGTAGCGAGTTACTACTGATTAACTATGCGATTTTAGGGTTTTTCTCTGGCGTGATTGGCTTAGTCCCAAGTATTTGTGTGCGTCTGTTTCCGGTTGGTGTACGCCTTAGTGGTATTAGCTTTACCTATAACTTAGCGTATGCATTGGCAGGCGCATTATTGCCTGTGCTATTGATTTATTTTTCACGTAAATTAATGCTTTCAAGCGCACTGTATCTGGTGTTTGTCTGTGTGATTGGCATTATCATGGGTATGTTGTTGACCAATTTGCATGGTTTGTATCGCATGGAAGATAAGCGGCTGATGAATTCCTAAGCTTTTTCATCGCTGATAGTTGTTTTACCCTCGCTTTTTTAGCGCCTGCTTTTATTGATTAGCTGATAGATTAGCTATAGATTAGCCATTTTTTTTGAATATTTGCCTATGACACTGCCTATAACCCTGCCTATGACTACCATGCATCATAAACGATTGTCCACCGCACCGATGATTGATTGGAGTACACGCGATTATTGTTACTTTGCTCGATTATTCAATCCTTATACTTACCTTTATACTGAAATGATCAGTACTTCTGCGATATTGCAGGGGGATACAGACTATCAGCTGCGATTTTATCCCAATGAACATCCTTTGGTACTTCAGCTTGGCGGCTCAGATCCTGACGAATTGGCGCGCTGTGCAAAAATCGGACAAGACTACGGTTACGATGAAATCAACCTCAATGTCGGCTGCCCGTCCGATCGGGTACAACATTACAAAATCGGAGCTTGCTTGATGGCAGAGCCTAAATTGGTGGCAGATATTGTCTCTGCGATGCGTAATGCGGTGGACATTCCCGTCACTGTCAAACATCGCATCGGCATTGATAACTTTGATAGTTATGAGTTTATGGCGGATTTTGTAGATCATGTGGTGAAAGCAGGTTGTCAGCATGTCATCGTCCATGCGCGCACCGCTTGGCTACAAGGCTTAAGCCCTAAACAAAATCGTGAAATTCCGCCCCTTCGCTATGAGGATGTGTACCGCTTAAAGCAGGATTTTCCCGATGTATTCGTGGAAATTAATGGCGGTATCACCACTATTGATGCAATCAACACCCATCTGACGAAAGTCGATGGTGTGATGATTGGGCGTGAAGCTTATCATAATCCTTATATTCTAGCCGAAGCCATGCAGCTGTGGGGCAAGCCTGTGCCTAGCCGAGCGGATATTTTTTATCAATTACTAGATTTTTTGGCAGCCAGTGACGCGCGTGGCACACCATTGACGGTCATTATGCGCCATTATTTGGGCTTGTTTCAAGGATTGACAGGCAGTCGTAAATGGCGTCAGGCGCTTAGCGGGCAAAAATCCCTCTCAGTTGCCCAAGTTCGTGAAGCCGGTGAAGCGGTTTTGGCGTTAAATGCGGGTTAAAATTTAGCTAAAAAAAACTAACCGTATAAATACTGCCACATCGCCAAACCATTATTCATCATATGCAACACCACAGGCAATAACAGTGACCCTGACATGATACGCCCATAGCTAAATAACATCGCTAGACAAAAAATCCCCAACAACTCGACCACCCCGTATTGCATATGAATCACCGCAAATACGATACTGGTTAGCACACTGGCACCCCACATACCGAGCTTTGAGTTGGCAAGCCCTGTCCACATAAACCCGCGAAATATCACTTCTTCATAAATCGGCGCAAATACCACCATCGCCAGCACAAGCAGCCACCGTGGATGCGCGGAATCGGCAAGATTGTCCATAAACATCATGGGCTCGCGACCCAGCCAGACGGTGACTAGATTGATGATAACATTCAGCACAATCAGCAGCGCGCTACATTGCAACAACTGATACCAAGTAAAGGGCTTCATGGCAAGATAATCTTTGACACGGCTGTTTTTAAAGCGGATAAACAAATAAACGCAGCCGAGCACCATGGTTAAGGTAAAGCCTAGCGATAGACTCATTAAGGTGCCGTTTTCACTGCCCTGCAACACTTTTTCAGCGATAGCCAAATTTGCTGCATCTTGTAGCACCCATGGCGCAAATAACACCACGCCAATCAATTGACTGGCAAAAAACACCGCCAATAACACCATAGATAGCACAATGGTCTTTGGTACATCGTAGATGGGGGTGCTAGGCTGTAACGATAAATTTTGCACATTAAACCCTTTAATGGATATTTGTGTTGTTACTGGATATCATGATTGACTGAGTGAATAAGCGCTTTGATTCGTTCAACCGTACTGGCTGGGTATTCTAACGGGAACATATGCCCGCCTTCATGCACTTCAAAATCAATGCCCATACGCTGTTTGACCAGCGCAGGAAACCCACGTTTGAAAAACAGACTATCTTTACCAATTATTTGTTTAGCAGGGACAGCCGGCGGATGGTTAGGTTTTTGCCAGTATAATGAGGGGTTGGTACGAAATACCGCCACTTCTACCGCTTTTGGAATGGTTAAGGTCACTTGCCCATCTGCGGTATCAGTCAAGCCATAACGAATAAAATCATTAAAACAGCGCTCATCAAAGTGTCGATAGAATGCTTTATGCCGCAAATGCTCGTAAGCGACTTCCCGGCTTGGCCATGTGTCACGGCGATGGCTTGATAGACCTGCAGGCGTGAGCCTATCTACTAACCGTGGGCTAAAGCGTTTTGCCCAATGTAGTGCCATCGAATAATAGCCATGGATGAGCGGTGGGTCTAAGGCAATCACTTGGCTAAATAGCTCGGGCGCCTCATAGCTGGCTTGCAGCGTGCACAATGCCCCAAGCGAATGCCCTAGCCCGATGACCTTGGTTTGCCCGCGCGCGCTTAAGTGCGCTTGGATGCTATCAATCACTTGCTGGGTCAGTTTTTGCCAATGGTTATCGACCGGATAACGCGGGTCAATGCCTAACGCTGGAATATAGACAATATCAAATTCATCACTAAGCAAATCAAACAGAGATTGATAGCTAAGTGATGGAATCCCATTGGCATGCGCAAAGTGTATCAAGGGTTTTTGCGCTATCGCTTCTGTCTTCCCTATTTGCCCTGTCCCTTCTATCGCTGTTATCCCCTCTATGCCTGTCGCTAGCGTTGGCGCAGACGGTAAACGATGGGCTAAAGGATGCTGGCTCGTCTCAGATGACATCGTTATTGCATTCCTTTGTCATTTGCAGCGGCGTGGGTTAATTGGCTAGCAAAGCCTTTGGAGACCGTTTCGCCAAACCCATAGCCGATTTGGCTGGCAAATTTACCGAACACTTTTTTCACTGGGTCTTCTGGGTTATATTCTACTACATTGTCTAGTTTTAACTGAGACTCAAGGGTGCTAATGCCGCCTTTTTTATCCGCCAAACCAAGATTAATCGCTTGCTCACCACTCCAAAACAATCCGGAAAAAAGCTGATTGGCATCAGGGTTTTTGAGGCGATTGCCGCGACCTTGTTTGACAGCATTGATAAAATGGGCGTGGGTGTTATCCAGCACACCTTGTACATGCTGGCGCTCAAACTCGGAGAGCGGGCGGCTCATGCTTAAAATGTCTTTGTGCGAACCTGCTGTCATGGTGCCATCTTTAACGCCTAATTTATCCATCAAACCTTGGACATTGTAGCTTGGCATAATCACGCCGATTGAGCCGACCAAGCTTGAGGGATTGACCCAAATTTCATCAGCCGCAGATGCGATATAATACGCGCCTGAAGCACCCATATCTTCGATAACGGCATATAGTTTTTTGTTAGGATGGGCTTTTCTCAATTCGGTCATGGTTTGCCAGATTTCATCGGATTGTACAGGCGAGCCACCCGGTGAGTTGATGCGTAACGCCACCGCTTGCGCTTGGTCGTTGTTAAACGCTTCCGTTAATGCCTCGCCCACCGCTTGACTATTGGCTTCATTGTCGCTGCTGATAACCCCTTTGACATCGACGACGGCTAAATGCGGTTTGCTCATACCAATATCACTCACGCCACTTTTGGCAGAGCCACTACAGCCTTTTGCCACCACCGCGCCAAATAGTAGCACATAGCCCAAGGTGATGAGCTTAAAGAAAATACCCCAGCGTCTTGCACGGCGCTGCTCCACAAGGCTTGCCATCAGGGTTTTTTCTAGCAATTGCCATTCTTGGCCTGCGTATGGCGCATTGGGTGGCAAATTTTGCGTATGATTTGGATGAACGGGTGGCTTTGATTGTGAGGGTTGGTTGGGATCGGGTGGCCAATTATCTGACATAAAAGTTCCTTTGCAATAGGTAATTTACCGCCCATGATAGGGGGAAGCGGTCAAAATTACAATCACTGCCTTGTAGCCAAATCGTCAAGTATCAGTCAGTATTGTCTGGGGTAAGCGCGTAAATTACCGCGCCCACTTGATCGGCATACAGGACTTCGAACGGGTGGTCGGCAGGCTTATCCACTGACCAACTAGCCAGCGATAATTGGCTATCTTCGCCCAGTTTTTGCGACTTATACGCGCCTGTCACTACATGCAGTAAGGAAGGTTTAGTCAACGCTAGCCGCGATGTTTTAATGGACAAAGTATAGGGCTGAATGAGTAAATGGGTCGCCGACACCGTGCATAATTTTTCAGTCATTTGCATGGGGATATCGCTATTTCCTGCCAACATCAACACATCGTAGGGTTTGCTGGTTGGTGGCATAAAACGGATGTGAATATAACAGGTTTGGGTCGCTAGCTTTTGCTCATCGGTTAAGGCTAAATCCAAGTGCCATCCCGATACCGCTGTCACTTCCAAGCCATCTTGTTGCCAACGTTGCGCGGTTTGGCAACTGCGAGGTGTAATCGCGCGAAAACTTGCAGATACAGCCTTATCTGTCACATCAAGCCTGCTGTGTTCGACATCATACCCTGCCAGCCAGTAGGCCTTAATAGGTACATGGGTTGCCAGTTGTTGCACCAGCTCATTGACGCGGACACTGGGCGTTTGACTAATCACCCCAGTTAATCGATGAACCTGCTGATTTGCCAACAGCGGATAAATATCACGGTTCAACAGCGAACTGATTTCTTCATCAGCCGCAACATTGCTGATAGCTTGTTTGGTTTTCAAAAAATTGGGTTTATCCGCCTGCGCGGCTTTGACTTGATTGTCGGACAAAATCAGCCAGCTATCATCGCCTTTTTTTAATAAACTGATTACCAGTTTAGGGTTATCACCAACTGCCAGAGTCGGTTTATTGTTATTTAAGCTGCGCTGCTGCAGTGGCAATAATATCAATAGGATAGCCAGTGGTAACATCAGCATTTTAGGCAACAAGCCTTTTAACAACCCCAGTAACGCAATGAACAAACACAGGACAAGCTGCGTTTGTGACAAGGCAAAAAATGATTGCTTAGCAACACCCGTGTCGATAAGTTGGTTGAGCAAAAAGTGAAATACATTGAGCAGGGTTGTTAGCATCGACCAAATGGTTTGGCTCAGCCAATCCCCTACCACAGGTAGCCAACTAACGACGCCTGCCAACATATCCAAGGGTACAATAACCAACCCTAAAAATGGTACGGCTAGCAAGTTTACCAAAATGCCAATAACGGATACTTTGCCAAAAAACCACACCACGATGGGCAGCATCCAAATAAATAGCCAAATTTGCAGTTTTAGTAACGCCTTGAATTGATGGCTTATAATTTTAACAAAACCGGTCAGCACATCGCTGCGTGCCGTAGGCGCTAGTAACTGACTAACATCCTTAATTTCAATGGCGCTAACTGTCCCTATGGTCTCGCTAAATTTTAACAGTAAAACCACCGCCACAAAGGACAACCAAAACCCTGCTTGCCCGACCGCTGTCGGCTCTAGCCAAATCATGCCTAGCGCAACCCACGCCAACAGCCGATAAGCTGAAAAATTAACCAATAACTGTTTCGATAGTGTGAGCAGTAACAGCATCCAAAATGTCCGCTGGGCAGGTATTTCAAAACCCACCAGCAGCGCATAAAACCCTGCTATCACCACACTCACCCAAAGCACCAATAAACTACTCGGTAATTTGACCAACAACTGGGGCGCAAACCACTTAACGAGCCATAATACAAAAACAGATACGATAGCGGCGAGCATCATCACATGCGGGCCTGAAATTGCTAATAAATGGCTAATACCCGTGACTTGGTAGCGATTCTTAAGGTCGCTATCCATCAGGCTTTTATCACCCGTTAACAGTCCCAATAAGATTGCATGGCTTTGGATAGCGCTTTGACCAGAACTTTGACTAGCACTCTGACTAGAAGTTTCACCAGAACTTTTAAGCACGGGTTGCGCAATATCGTTTTTAGCATTGACTATAAGCGTCGATTGTTTCAGCAGGGTTGTATGCAAATTGGCGAGGATTTTTTGGCGTAGTTGCCAGCGCAATTTTTCGATAGCAATAACCATACGGTCTTTCACATGAGATGGGTTAAATTCCTGCAGGCTCGTTTTTTCAATACCGATGATCACTCCCTTTGCTTGCACGCCCCGCTGTCTTAACCATTGCGCTTCATCAAATCCTAGCATGAGCGGTTTGGCATTATTGGGTAAACTTGTAGGCTTAGGCTGTGCAATGGGCTCAAGCTGTAATTTTACGTTAAGCTGTGTGCCAGGTCTTAACTGCGACAAGGTCGCTTCCCAATCAGGATTGTCTTTGATGTTAGCGCTAATCAGTGCCGTTAGCGGTGGTTGAGGGGTTGCTGACGATGCATCAGCATCGCCGCCCTTATCAACGCGGACTTGCAGGATTTGTTTGATGAAACCATTGCCAATCAGGGCATTATCATTTGATAATAGGCTTGTTTGGCTCACCGTATCGCTGATTTGATGGGATTCAACGATGGCATCCACTGTGAGCACTGAGGGCAATAACGCGTTTTGATACAGCTTATGATGATATAAACCGTAACTGGCACTCAACATGAGCGTCAACAAAAAGATAAAACTTGATAATAACGGTAAGGCAAAACGGTAGGCGAATGCAGGGTTTGGCGACGCTCTTTTTAGCTGTTTACGGTTGCATCCATGGTATAAACCTACATTGATTAGCAGCGCTATCAATAATGCCACTGATAACATCTGCCAAATTTTCGCATCGTAACTGGCTATCTCATAACTTGGCAGCGCATAACCTGTCATCAAGGGTTGATTTGCTAGTGTATTTACCACTAAAAAACCCAACAAACTGGCAACCGTGATGAGCCAAATCATGTTTCATCCTTGATAAAGATAGCGATAGCCCGCTACTTCCCTTACAATTATCGAATGAACGATATAGTAAAACAAATAGCAACTTTTGGAAATTATTAATCGATGTTGACTCAATTTATTAGCAGCAATGACAATGCCTCAGGCGTAGGGGAAAAAAGTATCCAAATCAGTCTAGGGGTTGCAGGATTGATACTGGTTGTTGACTGCGGGCTATTGCTGGCCAATCGTGTTTTTCATATTGGCACCCTAGTGCCATTGGGCATAGGGCTAATTTTTTTAGGCCATGCGATATATTGGGAACGTATCCAACTTTATTTGGCTTCACAGCCGTCATTAAAAAAATTATGGCAGCTGATTTGGCTATTATTTTTTGTCTGGTTGATAAGTTTTTTTGTCTTTGTCAGCTATTTAAAACAGCACTTTAACACCGATAACTCCCCTAAGGCAGCGCAAGCGATTATTGTCTTAGGTGGCGGAACAAAAGACAATAAGCCGACCGATGCGGTAAAACTGCGTTTGGATAAAGCATCTGAAGTCATCAAGCGTTTTGCAAACGCACTCGTGATAACCAGTGGTGGTTTTGATGCGGGGGAGGATATCAGTGAAGCCAAAGCGATGGCGGACTATTTACATGACACCTATGGCATCAGCTTGGCACATATTGCGCTTGAAGAACAAAGCACCAGTACCGAGCTTAACTTTGTCAATAGTAAAAAGATTTTAGCGCAGCAAGGGATTGCCTTAAATCAACCGATAATCGCAGTCACCAGTGATTTTCACACCTTGCGCGCAAGCCTTATTGGCAAACGACAAGGATATACCAATTTACAGGTGGTCGGGTCTGACACCCCTTGGTATATCCGTCCAAATGTGTGGTTTCGCGAATACTTTGCTTTTATCAGCGGTTGGCTACTCGATGAGTATTAAGCCACCCACGTGCCATTTTGTAACGCCAATTGTTTATCCGCCAACTGTGCCAGTTGCCGGTCATGGGTGACCATCAATAGCGCGGTATTAAAATCTTTTTGTAGCTCTGATAGGATTTCAAACACCGCCTGTGCATTGGCGTAGTCTAAGTTCCCTGTGGGTTCATCAGCCAGTATCAACGAAGGTTTCGTCACCAGCGCCCTAGCAATCGCCACCCGTTGACGTTCACCGCCAGATAACTCGCCTGGGCGATGGGTCAGCCGATGCCCTAGCCCTACTTTTTCCAATAATTCAATAGACTGTTGACGCGCTACTGCGATTGGCACTGCTTTTCGCATCAATAGCGGCATTGCCACATTTTCAATCGCAGTAAACTCCGCCAACAAATGGTGAAACTGATAAATAAAGCCCAAATATTGGTTACGAAGCTCACCGCGCTGGGTTTCATTCAAATCATTGATGCGTTGCCCATGTAGCCAAACCTCCCCACTGGTCGGCACATCTAAGCCACCCAAGATATGTAGCAAGGTACTTTTACCCGACCCGCTCGTGCCAACAATGGCGATGCGCTCGCCACTGTTAATACTGATATCCAGATGATTGAGCACATTCGTGGTGGTTTTACCATCTTGATAGGTCTTGGTGATATTTTTTGCTGTTAAAATCGCCGTCATGGCTCACTCCTATTCATAACGCAATGTTTGAGCCGGTTGAATGCTAGCTGCTCGGCGTGCTGGATAAATGGTTGCCACAAAACTTATTACCAGCGAGGCTGCCACGATGATGGCTACGTCCTTCCATTTAAGTTGTGAAGGTAAATAGTTGACAAAATAGGCATCAAATAAATGTAACCCAAATAAACTATTGATGCCGCCTACCACATCGCTCACGGTCAACGCTAAAATCACGCCCAAAATAGTTCCCGCAACGGTACCAATCACCCCAATAAACAATCCTTGCACCATAAATACTTGGGTGATGAGCTTAGGCGACGCACCAAAGGTTTTTAAAATCGCGATGTCCGCCTTTTTATCAGTGACCAGCATCACCAAGGATGAGACGATGTTAAATGCAGCAACCAAAATAATCAAAAACAGCAACAACCCCACCATGGCTTTTTCCATTTGGATGGCACCAAATAAATTCCCATGCGTTGATGTCCAGTCACTAGGCATAAGCATATTGGGTGCAAGGCTCGCGGCTTGCTGAGCCACTTGTGGTGCGGCAAACAAATCCTTTAGCTTCATGCGAATACCTTGGGCCCCCGCAGGCAGACGCAATAACGTAGCCGCATCATTCATCGGGATGAATGCCATAATATTATTGACTTCAGGGCTAATGTCATACACCCCAGTGACAGTAAAACGCTTGAAGCGCGGAATCACGCCTGCAGGCGATGGCGAAGCTTCTGGCAAAACCAAGGTGACCATATCGCCTTGTTTCACCCCCAGTGAATCCGCCATTTGCTTGCCAATCACAATGTCAAATTGACCTGCTTTTAGACTATCGACACTACCACTCTCCATATGCTGATGAATAATCGAGACTTTTTTCTCATAGCTTGGCTCAATACCGGTCACCATGATACCTGCGACTTGTCCATTTGCGGTGAGCATACCCTGTAATTGGATAAAAGGCGCAACGGCTTCAACTTTGGGGTTTTTTTGAATAGTTTGTGCCAGCGTCTGCCAATCTGGGATAATTTCACTGGCAGTGACGGTGGCTTGCGGCACCATGCCCAAAATGCGACTCTTGAGTTCGCGGTCAAAGCCATTCATCACCGATAACACGGTAATGAGCACAGCGACGCCAAGTGTCAAACCCACCATTGAAATCAAAGAAATAAAAGAAATAAATCGGTTACTTCGCTCAGCACGGGTATACCGTAATCCTAAAAACAAAGCCAACGGTCGAAACATAGCATTCCTAAAAATTATCACTATTTTGATGATACAAGCAGGCAACGACATAGCTTATTTTAAAACCATTATTCAAGCCTTCTTGAAAGCGTGATAGTCTGACACATTTTTTTACCGTTTTGGCAAAAGTTTTTTTGCAATTTTGCTAAAAATTCGCAGAATCAAACATATCCGCGCAATAAATTGTGGATGTTTTAAGCAAAATAAGGTGAAAAAATTCTGCATGTCCCCATTAACATAGCAGAATTAAATTTCATCCCTGCTTAATCAAGGGTTAATCCATTATTAACAGATAGGTTGATAGCGGATACTCGTTGATTTAACTGGGATGATTTGAAGGCTGATATTAGCCTATTGATAGCTGATAATTTAATCATTAAAATTTTGATATATATCGTGACAGCTGTTTAGTTTATTAAGTTTGTTTGCAACATAAACCTGTTGTCACTTAAAGGACGTCTTATGACCAATACTCACCAACCCCCTTCTTCAAATGCCCCCAATACGATTAGTCTAAACTGTGATCAAGCGGTTGGTCATGCAGATCACTGGTCATGTTTTACCAACAACATTGCCGATGACGTCCCAAATTGGTTGCAATCGCATATTGATACTGCCACCATGCCTACCCCACTAAAGACTGCCAACGCCACGTCTTCGCATATTTTACTATCGGGTAATCAGCCGATTCATATCAATCAAGTGATTGAAATTGATAGCAATCGCTCACCCAAACGTTTGATTAATGCGTTTCCTTGTGTCAATAGTCCGTATGGGCAATGGGTCACTATTGAAGGTGTCTATAAATGTGACAATCAGATAGAAGCGATTTTGCGCTTAAAAACTGATGACAATACTGTGCTGTATGTATTTGACCAGTATTATGCCATCAATGCGCACAACTATGAAAAAAATCACCGCTACTTAATCAATCTGAGTGCATTTGCTTATACCGTAAGCTTGAGTAACCGCTCAGAAACCATTGTGGTTGATGAGCCTGAAGCGATTCGCTATCACCGCGCTTTCAATGATATTTTGACCAAAAATAATAACGTTGCCCCAAAAGACCTTGAAGCCCAAATCGCCGCTTGGCAACCTAGCGAAAACGATTTGCCGCTGGAGCCAATTGAAATCAACGTCGGTCACATGTGTGCTTATTTATTTGGTGAAACCATCGGACAACAAGATGAAGCTTGGTGTCAAGGTCAAATTATTGGCAAACAGACTACCAGCTTTAATGGGGTTGACTTTGTATTGCTTGATGTAGTCATATTACGTGAAAGCCTTGATAATCCTGTCGTTATTCGTTTAGCGGTCAATGCCGATAACATCGATGCGACCATTCAAGTCAACGATTATATTCAGGCCAATATTTGGCTACAGGGGACTATTTTTATGGAAAATCAGAAAAAAGTAGCCACCAATTATAGAGCGTTTTAAGCCTTTCCCTTGTAAGATTATTGATTAATTTTCTTGAAGCCACTGCCGACTATGACAGTGGCTTTGTTATTTTGTAAATAAATGTAAATTTAGCGCGTTATTTTATTTAATTCATTGAATTGACTATAATTTTATATTATCGTTATTTTAAGTTTGATTTTAATCAATTTTATCAATCAACGTCATAAATCCTACAGCGGCTCAGTCATAAATCCTATAGCGGCTCAACCGCCTACCCCGCCTCAGCTGCTAAGGTTTTGTGAGTGTTCTATTAGTTATTTTGGGAAGATTACCCATGCCAAATCAGTCGACTAAATCCGCAGTTTCTGTTTCAGACACTACCCAAACCCAGACTGGATTGGTAAATCACAGCTCACTGCCACTATCTGCTCAAACGACCTTAGCAGCCCAAACCACCTTAGCCACTCAAACTAGCTCAGTCAATGGTCTGATGGTTTATACCACAGGTTTACTACTGTACCCCACCCAAGCACGCGATAAAAAAAATCACCGAATATTATCGATGATTTTCTTTGTGCTCGGGGTGTTGGTGATATTTCGCTTAACACACGGATAATGCTAGCAATAGCATCTATTATGCTATCAATCCGATTACGCTTGTGTATTGGCTAAGATGTCTTTGAAAAGCTGTTTTTGTTCAGCGCTTGGGCTTGCGGTTTGGATAGACATCAATTGTCCCATATCGCCTTCGACGCGGATTTTGCCAGACATAAAGGCTTCCATCGCACGGTTCATATCACGATCAAAAAATATCGCTTTTAACGTGTCGGCATCCAGTTTTAAGGTGGTTAAAGCACCATCTTTTAAACCTTGATGGATTGTCCCATCATAAAAAGCGGCATTGACTTCTTGATTGTCGCTATCTGTGACTTGTAAATTAATCGACATATTTTTAATCGCGGGTGGTAGATTTAGGTCACCTGCTTTATTGGTTAATTCGTTAACTTTATCAAACCATTCTTGTGTTAAAATTTTAGCCATTTTAAATCCTCATTATCGTTAGTTGTATTAAAACTTGTGCATCTTACCGAGATTTTGTATGAATGACAATTCTCTAACGCATAATAAACCCATTTATAGAGCAACGATAATGGCACTCGGTTAACCATTTTTAGCATTGTTACTAGATCGTGTATGGGGTGTTAAAAAAATCCCCACAATTTACATGGTTTTTTTTATTTTTCATATTATAATAGTTGGTGTGTAATTTTTTTTTGCGCTATGCACGTTACATTAGATGATATTTAGCAAAGATTAAGTTACAATACTTGGTGAGAATCGTGAGTTTGAGCCTATTTTACTGCTTGTAAATTTACTGTTTTGCGTCAAGATTTAGCCGCTAATTTCTTTAAAACTCATCGTGAAACTAGCCACTAAACAGTTAGCCTATCTTATAAAAAAATAACTAGTGCCAACGCCTCTGACCTGATAGTTTTATTGACAGGCACAAAGGAGATTTCTGCTTAAACTTGTTGATAATATAGGCTGTAAAGGAAATCATCGAATGAATTTACAAAACACAGCAATACCTATTACCGATGATTATGAAGTGGACATCATTAAGTTGTTCTCAATCATGGCGGTAGTATATGGTATTATCGGTATGGCAATTGGGGTGTTCATTGCATCACAATTGGCATGGCCTGCCCTCAATTTTGGTATCCCTTGGCTAACATTTAGCCGTTTGCGTCCATTGCACACCAACGCGGTGATTTTTGCATTTGGTGGTTGTGCGTTATTCGCAACTTCATATTATATTGTTCAAAGAACTTGTAAAACGCGTTTATTCGCACCTTATTTAGCCTGGTTCACCTTTTGGGGTTGGAATCTTGTTATTGTTGGCGCAATTATTACCCTACCCTTGGGTTTAACCTCAGCGAAAGAATATGCTGAGCTTGAATGGCCCATTGATATTTTAATTGCCGTGGTGTGGATATCTTATGCTATTGTGTTTTTTGGTACGTTATTGAAACGCAAAACCTCGCATATCTATGTTGCTAACTGGTTCTTTGCTGCATTTATTTTGACCATTGCGTTACTCCATATTGTCAATAGTATGTCAATCCCTCTGAGTTTCTGGAAGTCATATTCATTGTTTGGCGGTGCGACTGACGCTATGGTGCAATGGTGGTATGGTCACAACGCCGTAGGTTTTTACTTAACAGCCGCGTTTTTGGGTATGATGTATTACTTTGTCCCTGTACAAATCGGTCGTCCTGTTTACTCCTATCGCTTATCTATTATCCACTTTTGGGCGTTAATTGCGTCTTATATGTGGGCGGGTGGTCACCATCTTCATTATTCAGCACTCCCTGACTGGGCACAGTCTTTAGGCATGGTATTCTCTATCATTTTATTTGCGCCTTCATGGGGCGGTATGATTAATGGTGTACTTACCTTATCAGGCAGCTGGGATAAACTTCGCACAGACCCTATTATTCGTTTCTTGATTGTTGCACTGTCATTCTATGCGATGTCAACGTTTGAAGGTCCAATGATGTCAATCAAAACCGTCAATGCGTTATCGCATAATACTGACTGGACCGTTGGTCACGTGCATTCTGGTGCGTTAGGCTGGGTTGGTATGATTACCGTTGGTTCATTATATGTATTGATTCCACGTATTTGGAACAAACAAAAAATGTATTCAACTGATTTGATCACCACGCACTTTTGGCTGGCTACCGCAGGTACTATTTTCTACATCGTGTCGCTTTGGATTTCAGGTATTGGTCAAGGTATGATGTGGCGTGCTACAAATCCAGATGGAACGCTAGTGTATAGTTTCGTTGATACGGTCTTGTTCTCGCACTATCCTTACATTGGTCGTGCATTTGGTGGTTTCTTGTATGTCTCAGGTATGGTCGTCATGGCTTACAACGTCTACAAAACTATCACGATGCCAAGCACTAAAACTGTTGAAGCAGCAGATACCACTACACCTGTAGTAGAAACTGCTACCGCAAAACAGATTTAAGGAGAGACTCATGAAACTCAATCACGAAATTATTGAAAAAAACACGGGTCTTTTAGTTATCCTAATTGTTGTGTCTATCAGCTTTGCCACTTTGGTAGAAATCGTGCCATTGATTTATACCAAAGAGGTTAACCAACCTTTGCCCAATATGAAGCCATGGACTGCCCTTGAGATGGAAGGTCGTGATATTTATATTCGTGAAGGCTGTCACGTCTGTCATACCCAAATGGTTCGTCCTCTTCGGGCTGAAGTAGAGCGTTATGGACCTTATTCGCGTGCTGCTGAATCAGCTTGGGATCACCCCTTCTTATGGGGTTCCAAGCGTACTGGACCTGATCTTGCGCGGGTTGGCGGACGTTATTCTGATGACTGGCAACGCGAACACTTAATTAACCCACAATCATTGGTACCTGAATCTGTGATGCCACCATTTGCTTGGTTAGCAGAACGAGACGTTAACCCTGAAAAAGTGCAAGCAAAAATGCGTCTATTCCGTGACCGTTTTGGTGTGCCATATAGCGATGCTGATATTGCAGGTGCACCTGATGCGGTACAAGGTAAAACTGAGCTCGATGCCGTTGTTGCGTATTTACAACAACTGGGCACTGCAATGAAAGGTCAACGTTAATGCTGGGCACATTACACAGTATCGCAACGGTCGCAGCGTTTATCGCTTTTATTGCGATTGTTTGGTGGGCTTACTCACCAAAGAATCGCAAACGATTTGAAGAAGATGCAAAACTTGCGTTAGATGACGAAGACCTAACAGACGCATCACAACGCAATAAGGATAAAAAATGAGTGGATTTTGGAGTTTTTGGATAACCCTATTTTCCATCGGTTGTTGGGCTTGGATTTTGTATTGGTTAGTCGGTGTATTGGGTTATCGCCCAACCATGTCGGATGACGGTACCACAGGTCATGAATACGATGGTATCCAAGAGTTTGACCGTCCATTACCAAAATGGTGGTTAGCAATCTTTTGGGGTTCATTAGCTTGGGCATTACTATACATGCTATTGTTCCCATCAGTAATGCCAGGCTCATGGAAAGGTATCACTACGGTAAAAGTAGATGGTCAAGATGTTCCTTGGACCAGTGCTAATGAATTAGCATCCGATCTTGAGCGCAATAATGCCGTATTTACTGGCACGTTCAATGATAAAATCTTAAAAGACAAAGCGGTAACGGCACAAATTGATAGCCTTGCTAAATTACAAGCGCAGCAAGCTAAAAATGCAGAACCCAATGCTGAATTAAAATCGCAAATTGATAAAGGTATTGTAGGGCTGGCACCTGCCGTTCTAAAACTTTCTCAAGATCCACAAGCGATTAAAATTGGTCAGCGTTTGTTTTTACAAAACTGTTCAGTGTGTCATGGCTCACAAGCGCATGGTGCACCCGGTTATCCAAACTTGACGGACAATGACTGGATTTATGGCGGTACACCCGATAAAATCTTGTTAACCCTAAATCATGGTCGCGTTGGTGGTATGCCAGCTTGGAAAGCGCAGATTGGTGAGGATGGTGTTCGCGCCGCATCTGAGTACGTACTATCACTATCACCAGGCAAGGGCTCAAAAGAAAATGGTCAGTTGAACCAAACTTTGGTTAATCAAGGCAAGGCTATTTATGATACCAACTGTGCAGTATGTCATGGTAAAGATGGTAAAGGTAACCCTGATGTCGGTGCGGTGAATCTTACGGATGACATTTGGTTATATGGTGGCGACCGTGAAACGGTTCGTACTACGTTACGTAATGGTCGTGCCGGTGTGATGCCACATTGGGATACCAAACTGGGTAACGAGCGTATTATGTTATTGGCAGCGTATGTTTATTCCTTAAGCGATCACAAACAAGATGGTTCTGTGATGACGCCAACCACTGTTGTTAATAAAGAACGTGGTGCAGCCTCTACCCCAGTTGAAACTGCAAATGCGGTAAAATCTGCGGTTGCTAGTGCGGTAAAATAATTTTTAACCGCCACTTAAAAAAGCGAGTTTTAGTTACTCGCTTTTTTATTGGGGATTTATTTGTCCCTCTTTACTTGCCTAGTTTTACATGCCTAGTTTTACATGCCTAGTTTTTCAAAGGCAGCTTCATCAAAACCAATGATTAACTCATTGTCTGAGACGACAATCGGGCGCTTAATCATACTCGGCTTAGCTACCATCATATCTAACGCAGCATCCACATCTTGATTCATTTGGGCTTTTTGCGCATCGCTAAGTTTGCGGTAGGTTGTGCCTTTGCTATTTAATACCTTATCTATACCTGCTCGCTTTACCCAATGGGCTAATGTCGGTTTATCTATCGCCTGTTTTTTATAGTCAAAAAATTCATACTCCAAACCCAGTGCAGTTAATTTATCAAACGCCTTTTTCATGGTGCTACAGTTTTTGATACCGTGGATGGTGATGCTCATATTGGCTCCTTTTTTTATCGCAATTTTTATGGTTTTAGGCTATGCTATGGGGCTTAATATATTTTCCCATTCAAATACTGCAAATTCAGACCATTATGAGTAATTCAGCTTTAACCAGTCAATACCAACCCCAAGTTATCGAGCCTGCCCAACAACAAAAATGGGAACAGCAAAATCGCTATCAAGTAAATAATGCGGCATCTGATAAGCCGTCACGTTATTTGCTGTCTATGTTTCCTTACCCCAGTGGCAAGCTGCATATGGGGCACGTGCGTAACTACACGATTAGTGATGTGTTGAGCCGTTATTATCGGTTAAAAGGTTATGAAGTGTTGCAACCAATGGGCTGGGATGCGTTTGGTATGCCTGCAGAAAATGCGGCGATTGCCAACGCTGTCGCCCCTGCTGCGTGGACGTTTTCAAACATTGATAACATGCGCGCGCAGCTCAAATCATTAGGACTATCGATTGACTGGTCACGTGAATTTGCCACTTGTACGCCAGAGTATTACAAGTGGGAACAATGGCTATTTGTACAACTGTTCAAAAAAGGCTTGGTATACAAAAAACTCTCAACCGTGAATTGGGACCCTGTTGATAATACCGTCCTTGCCAATGAGCAAGTGGTGGATGGTCGCGGTTGGCGCTCAGGTGCGCTAATTGAAAAACGCGAAATCCCCATGTACTACTTTAACATCACCGCCTATGCAGACGAGCTGTTAAATGATTTGGATAAGCTAGAAGGTCATTGGCCACAGCAAGTGATTACCATGCAGCGCAACTGGATTGGTCGCTCTGAAGGCATGGAAATTCATTTTCCCTATACCTTAAATGGTGAAGAAAAAACCCTAGATGTGTTCACTACCCGTCCTGATACCTTAATGGGCGTGACTTATGTATCTGTGGCGGCTGAGCATCCACTAGCAAAACACGCGGCCGCGACAAATCCTGCCCTACAAAGCTTTATTGAAGCCTGCAAAAAAGGCTCAGTTGCCGAAGCAGACTTAGCCAAAGCTGAAAAAATGGGTATGGACACGGGTCTGACTGTCACCCATCCGTTAACCGGTGAGCAAGTGCCTGTTTGGGTCGCGAACTACGTATTAATGAGCTACGGTTCTGGCGCTGTCATGGCAGTGCCTGCACATGATGAACGCGACTTTGAATTTGCCAATAAATACAAGTTACCTATCAAGCAAGTGATTGACCTAAAAGAACCCCACAAGCAAGGTCAACAGTTTGATGCGACGACTTGGCAAGACTGGTATGGCGATAAGCAAAATGGCGTGGCTATTAACTCGGGTGAGTTAGATGGTTTAAATTTTAAACAAGCCTTTGACAAAATTTTAACCCAACTTGAGCCACAAGGCTTGGGTAAAAAAACCATCAATTATCGGCTACGCGATTGGGGGGTATCTCGTCAGCGTTATTGGGGTTGCCCAATTCCGGTTATCAACTGTACAGACTGCGGTACAGTGCCTGTCCCTGAAAGTCAGCTGCCTGTGGTATTACCTTTAGATGTGGTGCCCGATGGACGTGGCAATCCCCTCAACAATCTTACTTCATTTACCGATGTCAACTGCCCATGTTGCGGCAAGCCTGCCAAACGTGAAACCGATACCTTTGATACTTTTGTAGAATCAAGCTGGTATTACGCGCGTTTTGCGTCACCCAATTATACCGATGGGATGATTAATAAAGTCGCAGCCGATAAATGGCTACCTGTGGATCAATATGTAGGCGGTGTTGAGCACGCGGTGTTACATTTACTGTATGCGCGTTTTTTCCACAAGCTCATGCGTGATGAAGGTTTGGTGCAGGGTGATGAACCCTTTGCCAATTTACTCACCCAAGGCATGGTCTTGGCGGGTACTTATCTTCGCGAAAATGCCGATGGTAGCAAATCCTATTACTTTCCAGAAGACGTTGATATCCGCTACAACGACAAAGGTCAGCCCATCGAAGCGACCTTAAAAGCCGATGGTCAGCCAGTCAAAATTGGCAAAATCGAAAAAATGTCGAAGTCAAAAAACAATGGTGTCGACCCCCAAGCGACTATTGATCAATATGGCGCAGATACGGTTCGACTTTACACCATGTTTACCGCGCCTGTCGACCAGACGCTTGAATGGATTGACGATGGGCTAAAAGGTCCGTATAACTTTTTGAAAAAAGTATGGCGTTATACTATCGAGCATGCCGACACACTGGCACAACAATCTTTAACCGCAGCAACGCTATCGGTGAGTGATGCCCAGTCGCTTAGTAAAGCCGCTAAAAGTTTACGCCGTAAAACACATGATACTATTGGCAAATTAGATGACGCCTTTGGCAAAAACTTGGCGCTCAATACGCCTGTGTCATTTTTAATGGAATTGTCGAACGAACTCACCGCTTTTGACATTCGTTCAGATAGCGATTTGGCGGTAGCCAATGAAGCACTGGTGACTTTATTGACCTTGCTCACCATGTACGCGCCGCACATGGCAGAAGTCCTACTTGAGGAGTTAGGGATGGATGTGATGACGCTAACCTATCCAGCCGTTGATACTTCAGCCTTGGTACAAGACACTATTACCATGGTGGTGCAAGTCAACGGCAAAATCCGTGGTCAAATGGATGTGGCGCCAAACAGTGACAGCGATTGGTTAAAAACCGAAGCGAAACAACTCGACAGCGTCGCTAAATTTATCACCGGCGATATCGTCAAAGAAATCGTGGTGCCCAATAAACTGGTCAATATTGTGGTAAAAGCCTAATTGATTATAAGGGCTTATTGGCAACCTAAGCCCTTTTTGACCTTAAAGCTTTATAATGAAGCATTATAACAAAGTGTTATAACAAGAAGTACCGACAATCATAGACAGGTAACTATATGAATAAGCCATTTCTTCGTATCCTCCTAAGCAGTGTGTTACTGACGCAGCTACCTGCCTGTGGTTTTCATCTACGTGGTTATGATGCGCCCATGTCACAGAATATCCCGACCACTGAGCTGATTTTTAACAACACGCCAGAAGACTATGCGGTCAAAAATTCGTTAAAAAAACAACTCCACCAGCTGAGCATTAATACCCAAGATAGGGTGATTGATAAAAATGCAACCACCCAATCAAATACCACTTTGCCTGCCAGTATTGAAGTCAAGAATATCCGCCTACAAAACTACCAGCTACGCGGTATTTTGACCGAAATTCGTATGGTACTAAGCGCAGAGGTGAGCTATCGCGCCATTGAAAATGGTCAACCCCGGACGCTGACCAATACGATTCAAGTACAGCGCAGCTATCAGTATGACCAAGGTGTGGTAGCCACTGACAACCCCCAAGCTGAGCAAATTAAAGTATGGTTGTATGACAACCTGGCGCAGCGTATTGCTGACCAATATGTCGCACTAAGCCTTCCAAAAATCACCAAAGTACCTACCGCAACTACCCCCTAACCTAATTGATAATACGCTGATGCAGTACAATTTTTTAAATGCCTTTCAACATCTCAAAAGTAGGCAAGACCCAACCACTGGGGTGTGGCTACTGCATGGCGATGAAGATTTGCTGTCACAGTGGCTAATTGAAAAAATGTCGCCCAATTGGCGACAGCATAATATGGCAATTTCGCGCATGGATATCACCAGCGCCAAATCATGGCAAGCGATTTTGGCAGAGCTGAACAGTATGTCACTCTTTGACGACAACAAAGCCATTATCGTTCATGGTAATCATAAACCCGATAAAGAGGCATTAACACAATTAGCGCAATTTGCGACGAGCAATTCGAGCAATTGCTTAGTCATTATCAGTGATAAATACGATAAAAAAAGCCAAAGCAGTGCGTTTTTTTTGCTTTGCGATAAATTTGGTCAAGTCATTGAATGCCATCTTTATCAAGAGCAGCAACGCGAACAACTGCTACAGCAACACGCCCAAGATTTTGGGCTCGAACTCACCAAACCCGCTTGGCAAATGCTGATGGCACAAACTCAGCATAATTTGCTGGCGGCTTACCAAAGTCTGTGGCGGCTCTCCTATCTTTATGCTACAACAGATGCGAATCCCCCTACCCATTTTGTGACCATCGATGAGCCTCACCTGTTTGATGGGTTGGTGAGTCAATCTATGTTTACCACCTTTGATTTATCGGATGCCATGTTGGCAGGTGATACCGCGCAGGTTGCAAAAATCTTACAGCAACTCAAAGCCAGTGAAGAACCAGAGAGTTTGGTGTTATGGATGATAGCCAAAGACATGCGCAATATTTTAAGCTTGCAATCAGGGGCAAGCTATCAAAGTCTCGGCATTTGGCAAAGCAAGCAACAGCTGTATAGTAAAGCCCTGCATCGTCATTCCCATGACGCTACCCGAAACTGGTCGGATGCGCTGTACCAAGCCGACCAAGCCATCAAAGGACGGGTACAACAACCGGCTTGGGAACTACTCTACCAACTCGCTTTTCGCCTAGCGGGTCAACCGCTATTTCACTAATTGCTTTAAAAGTTACTTTTAAAGTTGCTTTTAAAAATGCTCCGCAACCTTTACAGCTTTTCAAACAACCCGCCCATCAAATCACCATACAATCCACCACCCCCAAATTTTTAATGCGTTTTTCTTACTCATAACATTTATTTTATAATCCAGTAAGATTATGTGGTTATAATTAAAAATCCTTGCGACTTCCCTATTTTTATTGCAATTTATTCTCATTTAGCTTTTAATACTCCCTGTTAAAAAGCTGTATTTATTTAATTTTTTTCAATTGTTTATCCCTTGATAAGGCTTGGCACGATGACGGCTACCCAAAAAAAATGGCTCAAATGGGCAATCTTAAGTTTGATCGTTATTTCGCTGGCAGCGTTAGCTTATTGGTACTTTAAACCCAAACCCCAAAAACCCAATTACATCACCGCCAATGTCGAGCGTAGCGATATTGAGAACAGTGTCATGTCCACGGGCAAAATTGAAGGCATTAAACAAGTGGATGTGGGCGCTCAGGTGTCAGGGGAAGTGACAAAATTGTATGTCGAGGTGGGTGATACGGTCAAAAAAGGCGATGTTATTGCTCAAATTGACCCAGTTACCCTGCAAAATACCTTAACCACGCAGCAGGCTACCTTACAGCAAAGCAAAGCGAATTTGGAAAGTACCAAGTCCGCCTATCAGACCAAACAAGCCGCGCTTGCCACAGCGCGAGCCGACTTGAAAGGTAAAATAGCAACCTTGCAACAATCGCAAACAGAATACAATCGCCTAAAATCTTTGCTTGCCATGAATGCCATCTCCAAACAAGAGCTGGAGCAAGCGGATACCGCTGTCAAAACAGCCCAAGCCAATGTAGACAGCGCCCAACAAGCGATTGCGACCGCTCAAGCAAATATTGCCTCATCGCAAGCCGATATTGTTAGTGCACAACAAACCATAAAAAAAGCACAAACCGATGTCAATACGGCTGAAAAAAATCTTGGATATAGCCAAATTGTTGCCCCGATGTCAGGGACGGTGATTTCTATTACCACCAAACAAGGGCAAACGGTGAACGCCAATCAATCAGCCCCCACCATTGTGACATTGGCAGATTTGAGTAGTGTGCGCGTGAAAGCCAAAATATCAGAAGCCGATGTCGTTAACCTCGAAGTAGGGTTGCCTGTTTATTTTAATATCATTGGACGCCCAGATAAGAAATACCAAGCCACACTGTCAACCATTGGACCTGCGCCCGATGGTACTACCGCCAGTGACTCATCTACGTCAACGGATTCGGCGATTTATTATATTGGTTATTTTACCGTCCCCAATCCCGATGGCGCGCTACGTATCAACATGACAGCACAAGTCTATATTGTTGAAAATAAAGTCAATAATGTGCTTAGCGTACCGGCTGCGGCAATCAAAACTGACCCAAAAATGGGCAATTATGTTGAAGTCGTACAAGCCGACGGTACTACCAAAAAACAAGCGGTCAAAACAGGTGTCACTAATCGTATTACCACCCAAATTCTTAGCGGCGTCAACCAAGGTGATAAGGTGGTTGTAGGGCAAGCAACGGTGAGTAAATCAAGTTCATCGTCTAAAAATAAGGGTGGTCCACCGATGTTGTAATCATCGGTAGATGATAACCCTAGATTGGAAACGTTGATTGTAACCTATGACGCATGCTAACCCTATGACGCATGCTAACTGTGAGACACACGGCTGATGATAACGCAAGACACCAAACAACCTATTATGGAAGTGAAGGATTTAATCCGTGAATTCCCTGCAGGTGATGAAAAAATTCGGGTTTTACATGGGATAGACTTGACCATTTATGAAGGCGAAATGGTGGCAATTATCGGTCAATCAGGCTCGGGTAAATCCACCTTAATGAACATCTTAGGCTGCCTAGATCAGGCGACTGCGGGCAGTTACCACATTTATGGCAAAGCGGTGGACAAACTTACCGCAGACGAACTTGCCGAGCTTCGCCGTGAGCATTTTGGGTTTATTTTTCAGCGCTATCATTTACTCGGTGACATCAATGCCCAAGACAATGTCGCTGTCCCTGCTGTATATGCAGGGATGCCGGTGCGGCAACGTGAAGCGCGCGCCACCCAATTGTTAGACGACTTAGGTCTTGCGGCAAAAACCCAAAATCGCCCTAGCCAACTCTCGGGTGGTCAACAACAGCGTGTGTCTATCGCTCGTGCGTTAATGAATGGTGGCGACATTATCCTTGCTGATGAACCGACTGGGGCATTAGATAGCCAATCGGGTAAAGATGTGATGGCAATTTTGAGAAATCTAAATAGCCAAGGTCATACCATCATTATGGTGACCCACGATCCTTCTATCGCTGCCCAAGCGGAACGCGTGATTGAAATCAAAGACGGACAGATTCTTAAAGATTATTATACCGACAATAGATTTGACAAAACCACTGAGGTTCAACACCTAAATTTTGCCAAAAAATCTGGCGTTACCGCGTTTTTAGACCGCTTGTCTGAAGCCTTTAAGATGTCTGTTTTGGCGATGAAAGCCCATAAAATGCGGACATTGTTAACCATGTTAGGTATTATCATTGGTATTGCCTCTGTGGTATCGGTAGTGGGTCTAGGGCAAGGTTCTCAACAAAAAATTCTCAATGATATCAGCGCCTTAGGCACCAATACTTTAACCATACGAGATGGCTATAAATTTGGTGACCCTCGCCGTAAATACCATGATAATAATTTAACAGATGCCGATGCCAATGCTGTCGCAGAACAGCCTTATGTGCAAAGCGTCAGTCCACAAGTCAGCAGCAATAGCGCCACCGCCCGTTACCGTGAAACAGAAGCTTCTGTGAATGTCAGTGGCGTGGGCAAAGATTATCTAACAGTGAAAGGGGAAAAACTGGCGCTTGGGCAAACCTTTAATGATAATAGTATCACCTCGATGACCCAAGATGTGATTATTGATGATAATGCGAAAACCGCCTTTTTTGCCAATGTCAGCGATCCCATTGGTGAAGTGATGTTGGTGGGTAGTGTGCCCGCTCGCGTCATCGGTGTGCTGCAGCCGTCAGAGCAAGCTTTTGGTCCAAGTTCAGACACCCCTACCCTATATATGCCTTATACCACTGTGATGCGTAGAATGGTTGGTACTAGTCATGTAGATAGTTTTATTGTGCTACTAAAAAACACTATCTCGTCTAGTGCTGCTGAGCAAGCTGTTTCTGATTTGATAAAGCAGCGACACGGCACCGATGACTTTCGTATTCAAAACTCTGATTCAATTCGTCAGACGATTGAATCCACCACAGGCACGATGACATTATTGGTATCATCGATAGCTATTATTTCTTTGATTGTGGGGGGTATTGGCGTTATGAATATTATGCTTGTCTCAGTCACCGAGCGTACCAGTGAAATTGGTGTGCGTATGGCAGTGGGCGCAAGGCAATCTGATATCATGCAGCAGTTTTTGATAGAAGCGATTTTGGTGTGTATCTTGGGCGGGATTTTAGGCATTAGCCTAGCGTTTGCCATTGGGGCTTTAATTAACAAATTTGCAGGGGGTAATTTCCAAGTGGTGTATTCAACCACCTCCATTGTAGCTGCTGTGGTGTGTTCCACTCTCATTGGTGTGGTTTTTGGGTTTATTCCGGCGCGCAATGCCGCCAGACTCAATCCTGTTGATGCCTTATCAGGTGGTGAATAATCAGGTGGTGAATAAAATTTTTATCACCTGATTAATTAACATTTAGCCAATCAAGATTCATCTAATTAAGGCTGGATAAGTTAAAGATTAAAGGGGTGAAAACGTATCATAAGTCGATGAATTTACGCCTCTATTTTCATGGAAATCTTTAGTTAAAAAAAGTGTGAGAAAATGCTTGCAAACCAAGATTTAATGCGTATAATATGCACTCACTTAACGGCAATAGCCAAAACAAAAACGTGAAAAATCGTTTTTGATTGCCTTAACAGTTTTGGATCGTTAGCTCAGTTGGTAGAGCAGTGGACTTTTAATCCATTGGTCCCGCGTTCGAGTCGCGGACGATCCACCATATTTTGAAAGTTTGACAATGTCATTTTATGAATTTGACTTGTGAAATCAAAATTGCTTTGCAATTTTTAATGCTTTAGCAAATCATAGATTTGCTCTTGCGCAGCTAAAAACGTCTCCCAGACGTTTTCTTAATGCTTCTTAGGATCGTTAGCTCAGTTGGTAGAGCAGTGGACTTTTAATCCATTGGTCCCGCGTTCGAGTCGCGGACGATCCACCATATCCAAAGCCCTTATCGAATTGATAAGGGCTTTTTTTATACGCTTGATTTTTAGCGCTATGATTTAGGCTAGTAGTTTAGATTAGACAAATAAAAATTAACTACTCTACTTTAACGCATCTTTGATTGCATTAAATAGCTGGCTTAACGTTTAGCAAAGAAAAAGCCAAACCTTTAATGGTTTGGCTTTTAACAGCATCACTGTTGGATACTGTAGATATAGGCTATGGCTTTCACTATAGCTTATTTTTGGTATGGGTAGTTAGGTGATGTACTTAATACATAGCCTGTTGCACCACCTGCGGCTGCACCGATTGCTGCGGCTTTACCGATGTCGCTACGGTCGCCATCTGATTTTGCCAGTGCACCTAATGCGGCACCCGCTACCGCACCTTGCATCGCCGCGCGAGAAGAGCCTTGAGTAGTGACGCGGTTGCCATAGGCATCAGTGGTAGCACACGCTGTCAATGCCGTTGAACCAACAAGTGTCGCAAGTACCGCAAGTGTTTTAAGTGATTTCATACTTTTCTCCAGTAGGGTTTCCATTTGCTAAAATATCAGGTGCTTTTAGCAACTTACGGAAGTTATATTAGCGCAAATTTTTCACCCTATTGTTATGAATAAAGGCTGATTTATACGTGTTTTGTAAGTAACCTTGCTATAATTTGGGCAACAAATAGCTTACTCAAGGTTGCGTTAACTTTTTCTACAATACCGCACATATATTAGGCATGATACGTGTTCAATAAATCGGTGAATTGCGCTTCAGTCACCACTTTCACCCCCAGTTTTTCGGCATTGGCAAGTTTACTACCCGCTTTTTCGCCTGCGAGCAATGCGGTAGTCTTGGCAGAAACGCTGCTTGAGACTTTCGCCCCTAATGCTTGCAGTTTGGCTTTGGCTTCATCACGTCCCATGCCTTCAAGGGTGCCTGTAATGACCCAACTTTGACCTTTAAGCGGCTGATTACCTTCGGGCACTTGGCTGACAGGCTGCCAATGAATACCCGCTTGTAATAATCGATTGATGACTTCGATATTGTGCTCGGCACGAAAAAACTCAAAAATCGAGTCTGCGGTTTTTTCACCGACATCGGGGGTTTTTTGTAAGGCTTCGATACTCGCTGCCATGAGCGGCTGCAAGTCGCCAAATTGCATGGCTAAATTCATCGCTGTGCTCTCGCCCACGCCACCAATACCCAAAGCAAAGATAAACCGCGGTAAGGTCGTATCTTTACTTTTTTCAATGGCGGCTAGCATATTTTCGACAGATTTTTCGCCCAATTTTTCAAGGTTGATGAGCGCGTCGCGGTGATTGTTGAGCGCATAAATATCTGCGACATTTTTAACAATACCCTGCTCAAAAAAGTTAATCAACCAGCGCTCACCGAGCCCGTCGATATCCATCGCTTTACGACTGACAAAGTGAATCAGTGCTTCTTGTTGCTGGGCTGGGCAAAATAACCCCCCGGTACATCGTGCCAGCGCTTCCCCCTCTGGCATGATAACGGGTGAATCACACACCGGGCAATGCGTCGGCAGGCTCACCGCTTGGGCATTGGCGGGTCGCTCGTCCGTCCAAACGCGCGTAACTTTGGGAATGACATCACCGGCACGGTGTACGCTGACCATGTCCCCTGCTCGAATATCTAAACGCTGAATTTCACCGATATTATGCAGGGTCACATTGCTGACAGTGACGCCACCGACATTGACAGGTTCAAGCTTGCCCACGGGCGTCAACTGACCTGTGCGCCCTACTTGCCATTCAATTGCATTTAGACGGGTCATGACGGTTTCGGCAGGGAATTTATAGGCGGTTGCCCAGCGTGGCTCACGGCTTAAAAAGCCCAGTTGCTCTTGCAAGGCTAAACTATTGACCTTAATCACCGTGCCATCAATTTCAAAGGGTAAGCGACTGCGTTTCTCAATCACCGATTGATAATACGCTTGTAGCTGCTCGGCTGTTTGCACGATTTTGATATCGCTAATGCTAAAGCCCAACCCTTGTAGCCAAAAAAGCGCATCGGATTGGGTAGTAATCTCAGCGGGCAAGCCTTGATTGACAGAATAGGCATAAAACGCCAGCGGACGACTTTTGGCGATATTGGGGTCAAGTTGGCGCAAACTCCCTGCGGCGGCATTACGCGGATTGGCAAAGGTTTTCTCCCCTTTTGCCTGTGCATCACGGTTGAGCTTGGCAAACCCTGCTTTGGGCATGAGTACTTCGCCGCGCACTTCTAGGCGCGGTATATCAATCGGCAACTGCAGCGGAAGATTTCGAATAGTACGCACGTTTTGGGTAATATCTTCGCCCGTTTGACCATCACCGCGCGTGACCGCTTGGGACAACTGCCCGTTTTGGTACAACAGTGAAACCGCAAGCCCGTCAAGTTTGAGTTCGACTTCATATTCGGGGTTTTGCTGATGGTCCGTCAAACGGTCATTGACCCGTCGCATAAAGTTCTGTAAATCGTCAAAGGTAAATAAATTACCCAGTGACAGCATGGGTATTTGGTGGGTGACTTGGTTAAAAAACGGCAACGGCTTGTCACCTACTTGGTTGGTAGGGCTGTCGCTTTGTACCAATTCAGGATGGGCGGTTTCTAGTGCCACCAGTTCTTGGCGGAGTTGGTCGTATTCGCTATCTTCTAACAGCGGATTATCTAAGACGTAGTAAGCGTGGTTATGTTGTTTTAGCTGTGCAATGAGTTTGCGCATTTGCGCAGTAATGGCGGCTGTGTTCATAATCATGATGATTTAAAAAAGATAACGGATATTTTACAACAAAGTGATGGTTTACTTGGTCAATTTTTTCAGTCATCACCTAAGTCAAAACAATAAACATTTTGACCATAAAATTTTTGATAATAAAACTTTTAACCATAAAAAAAGGCACTCACGAGGAGTACCTTGTTTTCATTTTAGTAAAATCTATCGACCAAAATTAATGGCTAGCTCGCGCATGGCTTGGGTGTTTTCTTTGTTAATCGGCTCACCTGTGTCGTCATATACCGTGGCATTTAGGTCATTGGCAAGCAATCCTGCGATACTCATCATGCTATCAAAGCCTTGAACAGGGCGTGGGTGTGGTAGCGATAAAAATAATACCAAGCCTTTCATGGTTTGCGTCGGTAATCGATTGAGATCGAAAGGTGAAATACCCTCATTGTCAATCATCATCAGACTAAACCACAATAAGCCTGTACCGTCTTTGTTTTCATAGCGATGGAACATATTCATCGCACCAAACTTCAAGCCATACTTGTCAATCAGCTCTAACAAATAATCGCCTTTAATGTCGACAAACTGCTGATTAGGAAAAATACTGATGTTGATATTTTGAATCGCGTTGTTGAGTGGGCTGTTTTGTTCTTCGTCAATTTGCGCTTGGATATGGGTGTCCAAAATTGGGCTGTTATCAGTAAAGCTGTCATTTTTTAGCTGATTTTCATCGAAAGTATGCACAACAGGGCTGATAGTCTCTGTGGCATTGGCAAGCATGCTAAAAGCGTCGTTTTCGTTTTCCACAAATGTATTAGTTTCTGCCAATAATTTGTCATTGGCAGATTTAGTGGCATTGGCAAAACCGCCATTGGCTGGATAGTTATCTAGGTGCAACTCGGTATCGTCCGCGCTTAGCTTTACTTCGCCTTTAGGATTGTCGGGTGTAATTTCTGCTTTAAACAATTGGCTTTCTTCGGGCTCAGGGCGCTGATGGCGTGGAATAATAGGTAGACCATCTTTATCATGTTCAATCGCGTCAGTCGCTAATACATCTTGGTTTTTTTGACGAATGGATTTTAGTAGCGTGTAAATACCCCAAACGATAGCAACAACCGCAAGAATGATAAGAATAAGCTGAGTGATAGACATAAACAACGACCTTTGAGAAAGACGATAACGACCCTGTTTGTAGTGTAAAAATTTTTACATCGGTATTTTTGCCGTTATACTATCATGACTTCATAAAATCAGCTAGAAAAAACCGTGACAAGGCTTGACTTTTTGCGTATTTGACAGGTGAAAATCGCTTATGTCAAATAAGCCTCTACCTCAGCCATATCCACACTGACCAACTTGGACACCCCTGCCGTTGGCATGGTCACACCTTTGAGCTCATCGGCAATTTGCATGGCAAGTTTGTTATGACTGATAAAAACAAATTGTACGTCTTTGGCAAGCTGCTCAATTAAGCGGGTAAAGCGCGTGACATTGGCATCATCGAGCGGGGCATCGACTTCATCGAGCACACAAAATGGCGCAGGCTGCTGTTTAAAAATAGCAAAGATTAAACTTAGCGCCGTTAAGGTCTTCTCCCCGCCCGATAACAGTGCCAGACGGCTGTTCTTTTTGCCTTTCGGCTGCGCCATAAGCTCTAACCCTGACTGCCAGCCTTTGCCGCTGCTATCTTTGACATTGGTATGGTCTGATAACACCAGCTGCGCTTGCCCGCCGCCGAACACTTGGGTAAATAGCTTGTTAAGTTCGATATTGACTTGGGTCAACATATCCATAAAAAGCTGTTTGGTCTGACTGTCAATCTGCTGGATAGCAAGTTGCAACTTATCAATACTGGCGGTCAAATCCGAGATTTGCTCAGCAAGGGGCGCTAAGCGGCTGTTCACTTCGCTGAGCTCGGCTACCGCGGCATGATTGACTGCCCCAAGATTAAGCACTTGTGATGCTAACTGCTCGAGTTGTCGTTGTAGTTGCTCGCGTTTGCTGCTACCCAGTAAATCAATGTTGTCAGTTTTTGGCACGGCGATTTTGCGACTAGTCAATTGCTCACCAATCAATGCGACGTTTTGTTGTGCTAGTGCCAATGCGGTGTCGGTGGTGTGATATTGCTGTTGTAGTTGGCTTAACTGCTGCTGAGACTCTTGCACACCCAATTGCGCTTGATGCACCTCGGTTTCCATGGTTTTCAAGGTCATTGTCAATTGCGTAACGCTGTCATTGGCGGTTTGCAGTTGCGTCGAGTCCACCTTGAGTTGCTGTTGTAGCTGTGGCAAGCGTGCCTGCTGCTCGCTAATTTTATGACTCAGCAGCTGCTGCTCACTGGTGAATCTTGCTTGGTCTTGGCAAGCTTTGGCAAGTTGCTGCTCACTTGCGGTGATTTGCAATTGTCCGGTTGCCAGTGTTTGGGTGATGCGATTTTGTTGTTGTTCTAGCTCGCGCTGCTGACTCGCAAACTGGTTTAAGCGCTCATCGAGTGACTGGCGTTCGCTGATTTGTTGCTGTAATTGCGGTTGTAAATGCGAAAGCGTGTTGCTTAGCTCATAACTCCGCTGTTGCTCTTGCTGCAATTTGTCCGCAAAACCTAGCCCCTCTTGTTGTAGACGCTTGCTGTCACTGTCGAGGCGTTTTTTATCTTCATTAAGTTTATCGAGTGCGGATTGATAGCGATACTGCTGTTGTAGTTTTTGTTGCTGGTATTGCTGTTGTTGCTGGGTTAGGCTTAGCAGTTGATTACGCGCGGTTTGGTCTTGGGCTTGCCATTCTTGCAGACTAACCTTCGCTTGTTGCAAGCGATCGGCTAGACGCTGCAGTTGCGGTTGTTGCTTCGCTAAGTGTTCATCGAGCTGCTCAATACGGGTCTCATTCATCAACTGCTGGCTAAAACTGATAACCTGCTGACCCTCAGCTTGCAACAAATGGCTTAGGTTAATCAGCAGCTGATGATTACAGAGTATCAGTTGTTGCGCTGAGGTATGCACCAGCAACCAATCGCCCGTTGGTAAGTTATCGAGCAGCCCTTTATCCTGCACATCTGCCCGGTCAAATGGCGTCGCACTGATCCAAACCTGCTGAAAAATAGCCAGATTGGGCGCCGCAATCAAAGCAGACAGTGGCAAACAACCGTCTATTAGATGGCTGTTCGCTGTATTATTTTTCGAGGTGTTAGGTAAAGCTGATTGATTATCAATAAACACCGCATGGTCATGGATGATTTGGGCAAAATCTTGGTCAGCCGCGATAGACCATTTGGAAAATACCGTAACTAGGGTATCAAAAACATTGGCATACCCCTTACCTGTTTCGGTCAATTGCAGTTGACTGATAAGTTTTGGCAAACTGCTAGTGTGTTCTTGATTGACTGAATGGTGGCTAACTTGGGCAAGGGCAGTTTCTTGTTGGGCTAGAAAATTTTGTAGTGTCGCGTGCTCGGTTTGCCACGCTTGGTACTGCTGCTCAGCTTGGCGATGCTGACGGGTTAAGCTGTCAACTTCATCGGCTTGGTCAGCGATAGACTCTTGACGGGCAATGATATTGGCTTCAAGACGTTCAATCTCATCACTGAGTCTCGTCATTTGCATGTCTAGTTCGTTATTATCAAACGCTGCAAATTGCTGATCAAATGTGGCGTTAGCAGTCTGCCATGCCAGTACGGCTTTGTCATGTTCGCTTTGGCGTTGTTGTTGGCGCTGTTGTTGGCTGGCATGGTGTTTAAGGGCGTTTTCACTGACGGCAAGATTTTTTTCTACGTCTTGCTTTTGCTTATTTAACGCCACTATATTTTTTGCAATTTGCTCACGCTGCTGTTTGCAATCATCTTGCTCCTCACGCAATTGGCGCAACTGTGCGGTGAGCTGCTCAAGCTTTGCAGGTAAGCCTTCAATACGCATTTGTGCTTGCTGTTTTTGTGCTTGTAACGCTTGTTGATACTCAGCAAAACGACCCAGCTCAACATTGAGGACATTTAGACGTTGTTGGTCATTGGCAAGGGCTTGCTCAGCTTGTTTCAGTAGACTTTGCGTTTCATGCTGCTGCTGCCAATAATCCTTAGCAAGATTTTGCTGGGTTTGTAGAGTCTGCTGTTGCTCAGTCAGAGCCTGCTGGGCAAGTTGCTGCTGCTCGATTAATCCTTCAATCAATATTTGCTGAGCATCCACCCGCTCACGCATTGCTTGAAAATCTGCCGCGAGTGTTTGCTGTTTTTGCCATGCCCGCCCATAGTCATCGATGAGTAGCTGTTCACTGATCGCCTGCTGCGCTTGTTGCCATTGTTGGGCTTGTTGTGCCGTTTTGGCTTGTTTTTCTAGGCGTTTTTGTTGGCTGGTCAGTTCGCTGACCATATCATGTAGCCGCGCTAAATTATCGCTTGCAGTATCGAGCTGTTTTTGGGTGTCATCACGCCGGCTTTGGTAGCGCGACACGCCCGACGCCTCTTCGATAAACTCTCGTAGCTGCAATGCATTGGCATCAATGATACGCCCTATCATACCCTGCTCAATCACCGCATACGAGCGCGCGCCAAGACCTGTGCCCAAAAAAATATCGACCACATCGCGGCGACGGACTTTGGTACCATTGATAAAGTAATCGGATTTGCCTTCTTTATTGATTTGCCGACGTACCGATAATTCTTGATACAGATTGAGCGCGTGGTGGATGCCGCTGCTACCATCTTCGCCGCGGGTATGTTCAAACACCAATTCTACGCTTGCCAAGCTTTTGGCAGACTTGTCTTGCGTGCCTGCAAAGATGACATCACTCATCGCGCCGCCACGAAGCTGCTTGGCGGAGGATTCGCCCAGCACCCAGCGGATGGCATCAATCACATTGGATTTGCCGCAGCCGTTGGGCCCGACAATCGCGGTGATGGTTTTGGGGAAATGAAACGTTGTAGGGTTGGCAAAGGATTTAAAGCCTGCCAGTTTGAGCTGTTTTAACCGCATGTTGCTAGAGTGTAGGTATCAAAAAAAGGCGCTTATTTTAGCAAAATTTTAGCGATTATTCATTAAATCTATGCTGACTTGATCTATGCTAACTGGGTACACACAAATCAGACTAAACCTGCTAAGCCCTTAAGCTGATAAATCTGCCATGGCATAAAAAAAAGCATAAAAAAAACCGCTAAGTGGCTTAGCGGTTTTATAGGCTATTGGCGAATATTATTTTGCCGGTGACGCAGTAGCAGTCGCTGTATTTGCCGTTGCAGTTGCTGTATTGGCAGGTACAGAAGCTGTTGTGGTGGTGGTTGTCGTCGTGGTGGTTTCAGTCTTGGCTTCTTCTTTTTTACCACAACCCACAAGGCTGATGACCGTCACTAATGCGATTAATAATTTATTCATAGTTTTCTCCAAAAACGGTTAATGTAATCATCCATCTGATAACTTGGTAACCTGTTAACTGTATCACTAGGTCAAGCAGTTTATAAAATCTCAACTTAATTTTATCAATCAGGTTATCAAGACGTCATGGCATTTTATGAGTTTTCTGACCATTTGGATAGCGGCTGTGACGATTTTTTTAAGGGTTTTATGTAAATATTTATGCGTATCATCAGTCAATACGCTAAATTTTACCCACGCAATTGTGTGCTACAATAATCGCTAAAAATTTTTAAAAGAACTATTGCTATGTCTATGCTGCTCTCCTCACCCAATGTTCAAGCCGTTCGCGCTTATTTACTTGATTTACAAGACCGTATTTGCCAAGCGCTAGAACACCAAGAAGGCACTGGCGGCTTTAATCTATATGCTGAAGGTGCCAGCAACGCCAAATTTGTCGCTGATGTTTGGGAAAGACCCACTGAGCAAGGCGCCCATCAAAATTTGGGCGGTGGTCGCTCCAATGTACTCCAAGGTGGCAAAGTGATTGAAAAAGGCGGGGTGATGTTTAGCCACATTGTTATCAACCATCTGCCAGCCACTGCCACCGCTCGCCACCCTGAACTTGCCGGTCGCCAAGCGCAAGCACTCGGTGTCTCGCTAGTGATTCATCCGACCAATCCCAACGTGCCAACCAGCCATGCCAACGTGCGCATGTTTATCGCGGAAAAAGAAGGCTACGAGCCGATTTGGTGGTTTGGTGGTGGCTTTGATTTGACGCCGTTTTATCCCGTGATGGAAGACTGCGTACATTGGCACCAAGTGTGTCATGATTTGTGCGCGCCATTTGGGGCAGACGTTTATCCCAAGTTTAAGACTTGGTGCGATGAGTATTTTTATTTAAAGCATCGTAACGAACAACGCGGCATCGGCGGCTTGTTTTATGATGATTTGAACACGCTTAGCATGGGTTGGGATTTTGATAAGTGCTTTGCCTTTATGCAGGCGGTAGGCAATGGCTATCTTGAAGGCATTATCCCAATTTTTGAGAAACGCAAACACACGCGCTATAGCGAGCCGCAGCGTAATTTTCAGTTGTACCGTCGCGGTCGCTATGTCGAATACAATTTGGTGTATGACCGCGGCACCTTGTTTGGCCTACAATCAAACGGGCGCATTGAGTCGATTTTGGTCAGTCTGCCGCCGCTCACCGGCTGGGAATATCGTTATGAGCCTCTCGCAGGAACGCCCGAATTTGAACTCACGGATTTTTATCTAAAACCCAGAGATTGGCTGAACCTCAAGGTTTAATAGGACACAATCTTAATAAAACACCATAAAAAAGGGCAATTGCGATTGCCCTTTTTTTCATGGGTGATTAACCCATTAAATTTGGTTGTACGATTTCTATCCAGTAGCCATCTGGATCCAAGATGAAGGCAATATCTTTCATCGCGCCTTCTTCAGGGCGTTTTTTAAAGGTGACTTGATGTTGCTCAAACCAAGCCACCGCTTCTTGCAGATTTGGCACGGCAAAACAAATATGCCCAAATCCTTGTGGTTCGCTGTTGCCACTGTGATAGTGAAACTCTGCATCAGACTCAGTGCCATAATTATGGGTCAATTCTAGCACCCCTGGCTGGCTAAAGGTAAATGCGGCTAGCGCGGCGGTATCGGTCGGCAAATTTGCCACCTGTTCATCGGTGAGCTTTGCCAAAAAATACAAATCAAATTCCGCTTGTGGATAGCGTTTGGTTTGTAGTAGCGTCATACCTAATACATCTTGATAAAAAGCCAAAGACACTTGCGGGTCTTTCACCCTAAGCATGGTGTGATTAAAGATAAACCCATTGGTAGCGGACAAGTTTGACATAGTAATCCTTATTGTAATATGCCTCTAAAAGTAAAAACCTTAAAAGAAAAAGACGTTGACTAAACGTCATTAATAGCGACAGTTTGCCAAAAATTTAATACTGTTTAATTTTAATTAACTTTTGGGTAAAAATATAGCCCTCATTGCTTATAACATCATGGCTAATAACATCATGGCTCATAACATTACGCTTAGGTAAGCTGCTCAATTCACTATTCGCTATGCAATATTCGCTACTCAATAAAGGTCACTTTACCCGTGTCCAAATCATACACCGCACCAACAATAATTAAGCTACCATTATTAACCGCATCTTCAAGAATACGAGAGCCATGTTTGAGCTGGGTGACTGACATACGCACGTTGGCTTTAATGCCTCGATTAATCAACTCTTGCGCGTCAATGTCTTGTCCATTGGCGGTATAGATTTCATGCAAGTTGTAAACACTGGGACGAATCCGATCAACAATCGAACGTAAATTGGGGGAAAACTGCTGGTCAGGATTGATCAGTGTCTCCACACAAGCCGTCACCGCGCCGCAATGTGAATGACCCAACACCACGACTAACTTGGTACCGAATTTTTCAGTGGCAAACTCAACCGAGCCAATCTGAGACGGCGCGACCACGTTGCCTGCTACACGAATGACGAATAAATCACCCAAACCTTGATCAAAGACAATCTCAGCCGGGACGCGCGCATCTGAACAACCCAAAATAATCGCAAACGGTTCATGCACATGGGTGAGTGCATTAGACGCTAGCAAGGTTGATTGGGGGTTTTGCACATTCTCTACGAATCGTGCGTTGCCTTGTTTGAGCATCTCGAGCGCTTGCTCAGCAGTTTCGGGACGCGGTAAGTGACTGTTTGGCATTGGGTTTTCTCCTTTCACCTAGGGGCAATAACGAAATTTGTGATGATATAAAACGCGATATTTTTTATCATTTTAAACTTTTTACAACTCAAAATTTTTCAAGACGGTTCTATAGCTACTATAATACCTCATCGCCTGCCACAGCAATATGCCCATCGGCTATTTGGTTCATAAATTGCGCATAATCTTGGGCATTGCGAGCCGCAGTTTGCTCGGCATACCCTTGCATGACAGCGATGATTTCACTACCATTGCCCAGATAACCCATAAGCGTATCGGCATTGCCCGCTTTGGTATGCGCATGTGCCAAGGCATGGCCACAGCTTTCGATATATTCGTAAAAATGGGCAGCCGTCATGCTCTCAAGAGACGCCGAATACTTCATGTCCCGCAGCTGCCTGACATAAAAATCCACCTCAAAGTTATCGAGCGATGCATAGCCCAAGAAAATATCACTCGATGCCTGCATCAACTGTTGCCCCTCAACCACGCGCTTGCCTTGATGGCTAAATTGTTTTGCCAGTAAGGGTGTCAAGATAGACGCTTTGGCTTGCTTCATTTGCAATATCAGCGGCTCATGGTCGGCATCTTGGAATAATGCCACCGCACACACGGTACCGACACTCCCCACCCCAACTACTTTGAGCGCCACATCGGTAAAATCATACCGGTCAAACAACACTTGTCTATCTGACTTTAGGGTATCTCGATAAGCGTCAAAAAAAGCGTGGCTACCGCCAAAAAATGGCTGTCCTCGGTGTGGTGGTCGCTGCAATTCACCATCCGTTTTAAACGCGCGTAACCCTGTGACAGTATCACGCTCAGTCAATTTTGGCAGCATTTTTACCGCATCATTTTTTTTGGCTTTTTCAAAATCGGCATGACGGCGTTTACGAACAGTCACGTCTTCGGTATTTGCCAGTATTTTATGGGTGTCGATTTTTTCATACCACACTTGTAGCGGTGACAAGCTGCAATGCGCTTCTAGTCCATCAAGGTAACTGGTCAGCAGTTTTTCTATCGCCTTATAGCCCACCGATTCTACATACTTAAAACTTTGACTGGCGATTAGAATGCTGGCGACCAGTCGCTGCAAATCCCATTCAAATGGCGCAACGATGGTTTCATCAAAATCATTAATGCCAAATAATAAATTGCGTTCAGGACTGGCATAACCGCCAAAATTACTGACATGACAATCGCCGCAAATCTGCTGAAATAGCCCAGAATGTTGCCCCTGCCATGCTTGGTCAAACAGCATCAAAGCGGGCATCCCGCGAAAAAAAGTAAACGGCGATACACTCATGCGCTTGGCTCGTATGGGTAATAACCCTGCCAACCGACCTTGATTGGACCAATGATAAACACTGAGCGCGTCGATGGCAGTCGGACGTTGGCTGATGGCAGCCAAGGTTTTTAATGGATACGCCTTACGCTGCTGTTTGCCAAGCGCAATACTATCTGCTTGGGTTAGTAGCTTGCCTTGGTAGCGATGGCGCGTCAAATCCACACACTGAGCATGCTGTAAGGATTTGGGTAAAGCAATAGCGATGGACAGCGCAGCTGTTGTGTCCGTTGTTGTTTTTTTGGTGGCTGTTTCTTTAGCGTCTGTTTTTTTTGCGGGTATTTTGTTAGCCGTGGTTTGAGAAGCCGTATTGTTTGCGCCTGTTTGAGTGGTTGTTGTTTGGGCATTTGTTGTTTGGGCATTTGTTGTTTGAGTGGCTGTTTGAGTCGTTGGGTCTTGAGGCTTTTTTTTGCTAGGCATGGCGTGTCTCTTAAATTTTCAATAGGTAAATTTTCAATAGGTAAATATTCAATAGCTAAATGTTCAATCGGTCACTGGCTAAATTATCATCACATAAAAGTCGTTCAAGCTTGCTATTTTAATGGCTTTGGTAAAAAGTTACGTTGCTTATTTGTGCCAAATCAACCCCTTATTAGCCACTAAAATTTTATCAACAGCAGGTAAATTTTCAGTAACATTTTTTAATTTTAGCCGTTATACTGAACGCAATTTTTAACTGTATTTTCACAGGTGAAACTATCGAAAAACTCTGTATTTATGTTGTCATGCTGATTGCGCTTTGACCCTACATAAATATGCCATTTTAGCCCGCTATTTTAGCCTTGCCGTGAGATTGTGCCTATGTCTGCATCAACGCCACAAACCACCCTAAACGCACCATCAGCTATGCCTGATAGCGCCCAGCCGACCAACCAAAAACCTGTACTACTGCAAATCCGTCATTTATCCAAATCTTATGGCGATACCCAAATTTTGCAAAATATTAATCTAGATATTTATGACGGGGAGTTTTTGACGCTGCTAGGTCCTTCTGGCTGCGGCAAAACTACCCTGCTACGCTTGATTGGCGGGTTTGAGTTACCCAATGCCGGTAGTTTGCAGTTAGAAGGGGTTGATATTGCAGGCTTACCTGCGGAAAAACGTCCGATTAATACGGTGTTTCAGCAGTATGCCCTGTTTCCGCACATGAATGTGTACGACAATATCGCCTATGGACTAAAACTTAAAGGCGTGCCCAAAACCGAAATCGACCAGCGGGTGCGTGAAGCGCTGGCAATGGTGCAACTTGACCACACTATCAATCGTCGTCCGCAAGATTTGTCAGGGGGTCAGCAGCAGCGTATCGCCATCGCCCGTGCCGTGGTGAATCGCCCAAAAATGCTGCTACTTGATGAACCTCTATCAGCGCTCGATGCCAAACTACGTGAGCAAATGCAATCAGAACTCAAACGCTTGCAGCGTGAACTGGGTATTACCTTTGTGTTCGTGACCCACGACCAACAAGAAGCCTTGTCGATGTCTGACCGGATTGCCGTCATGAAAAACGGCGTATTCCAGCAAATTGATACGCCCATTGGTATCTATGAATCGCCTGCCAATTTGTTTACCGCAAGCTTTATTGGCGAAACCAACTTGTTTAAAGGTAAAGTGTTAGAGGTCAATCCAGCCACCATCAAAGTGGAAGTGGTGGAGCAAAATGACGGCTTTCATCCGATTCGTGCATTACCCCGGCCAAAATTTGACGTGCAAGTCGGTCAAAATGTCAACTTACTGCTGCGTCCTGAAGATATCCGCGTGTACTACACCCATGAAGCTCATGAAGGCTTAATCGGCAACGTGGTAGATAGTGCTTATAAAGGCAGTACCCTAGATTCTGTGATTCGATTAAAAAACGGCAATATCGTCAAAACGTCAGAGTACTTTAACGAAGACGATCCGAATTTTAACTATAAACTGGGTCAAGAAGTGCGTATTGACTGGGTCGATGGTTGGGAGTGGATTTTGCCAGATGAATAATACTACTTCACCTTCGACCGCTAGCATTTCGACTGCTACCGCGCCTGCCGCTGTTATGACAAAACAAGGCGGGCGCGGCTTTCAGCGTGCGACCCTGTTTGTGATTTGGGCATGGTTGATTATTTTTGCCCTGATTCCCAATATCTTGGTGATTGCCGCCAGTTTTTTGACCCGTGATGAAGATAAGTTTTTAACACTGCCGGTCACCATGGGCAACTATATTCGATTGATTGATCCGCTTTATTTAAAAGTGTTTTTGCATTCGCTGTCGATGGCAGGGATGACGACGATTATCTGTTTGCTGCTGGGTTATCCGTTTGCCTACTTTGTTAGTAAAGCGGATAAAAAATGGCAGTCATTATTGATGTTATTGCTAGTGATTCCATTTTGGACCAACTCATTGGTGCGCCTGTATGCGGTGAAACTCATTATGGCGGCCAATGGTCTACTTAGCACCCTGCTGATTAACCTTGGGCTTATCAACGAGCCACTGCAAATTTTATATACCCAAAAAGCTGTGATTGGCGGCTTGGTGTATTTGCTGTTTCCGTTTATGGTACTGCCCCTGTATGCGGTATTTGTGGATTTGCGTGACGATTATATTTTGGCATCCAAAGATTTGGGCGCTAACAAGCTACAGACCTTTTGGCACGTGATTTTACCGCTGACTACACCAGGGATTATTTCAGGGGTATTGCTGGTACTGTTGCCTGCCATGGGCATGTTTTATGTGGCGGATATCTTGGGCGGTTCGCGCAACTTGCTGGTGGGTAATATCATCAAATCGCAGTTTTTGGATGCCCGTGACTGGCCATTTGGCGCCGCGGCGTCCGTGCTATTGACGCTTGCCATGGCATTGCTGATTATGGCGTATCGAGCCAGTAGCAAACGTATTGGCAAAACTGACTACAACGAAGTGGCATAAGGGGGACGCTATGTCTAATACTATGAAATGGCTGTCTCGCCTGTATTTGACCATCGTATATCTGCTGATGTTCTCGCCGATTGCAGTGATGGTGATTTTCTCGTTCAATGCCTCAAAAGTCGGCTATCAGTGGGGCGGTTTTAGTACCCATTGGTATAGCGAGTTATTTAGTAATGCCGCGATGGTACAAGCTGCCATCAACTCGGTAATATTGGCGGTAGTGGCTGCGACGATTTCTACTGCGATTGGCGGTTTGACGGCGTTAGCGTTACAGCGTTATGACTTCAAGGGTAAATCGATACTACAAAGCTTGCTATTTGTGCTGATGATGTCACCTGAGATTGTCTTGGCGATTTCGCTATTGGCGTTATTTTTGATTGTGGGGATACAGCTGGGTTTTGTGACCTTGCTAATTGCGCACATTACCTTTTGTCTGCCCTTTGTGGTGATTACGGTGACTGCGCGTCTATCTAGCCTCGACACCCGAGTGTTAGAAGCGGCGCGTGATTTGGGTGCCAATGAATTTACCATGATTCGTACGGTGCTTGTACCGATTATTTTGCCTGCGATTTTGGCGGGCTGGGTGCTTGCCTTTACCCTATCACTTGATGATGTGGTGGTATCGACGTTCAATACAGGACCTGATTTTGAGATTTTACCATTACAGATTTATTCGATGGTGCGTGTTGGGGTAAAACCTGAAGTCAACGCCGTTGGTACAATCTTGCTCGCAATCTCACTACTGGGTCTGATTATCTCGCAGTTATTACTTGCCAAAAAGTCGATGAATCTACCATCGACCCAAAAACGTTAAGGAGACTTATATGATATCTCGGATGATAAATAGAAGACGTTTTTTAGGGTATGGCTTGGGTGTTGGCGGTGCCGTTTTAACGGGTGGGCTGGCAAGTAATCTAACGGGTTGTCAAAAAGCGAGCGAAACCGCGACTAGCACTGCGGCGTCTGCGCCTACTGCCAGTCAAGGTGGCAAGGTTGTCAATGTCTATAACTGGACGGAGTATATCTCTGACCAAGTGCTTAAAGATTTTACCGCAGAGACAGGTATCGACGTTATTTATAGCACCTTTGATTCTAACGAAGCCATGTATGCCAAACTCAAACTGATGAATGGCAGTGGTGAGTATGATGTGGCATTTCCGGGGACGGATTTTGTCGATAAAATGCGTAAAGAAGGGATGCTTGAGCCGCTTGACCATGCCAAATTAACCAATTTTGGCAACCTCGGCAAAACCTTTATTAATGCCCCTTTTGACCCTGAAAATAAGTTTAGTATCCCCTATCTGTGGGGCTCATCAGGCATTGCCGTCAATACCAAACGCATTGCTAAAGCAAGCTTGAGCAGTTGGAATGACTTATGGAAGCCAGAGTACGAAGGGCGCGTGATGCTGATGAATGACATCCGTGACGTGTTCACCATGAGTCTATTGACGCTTGGTTATAACGGCAGTACCAAAAACCCTGAAGCCATCAAACAAGCGTATGAAAAACTCACCAAGCTGATGCCCAATGTGCGCACCTTTAATTCAGATGCACCGCGCATGCCGTTTATGGAAGGGGAAACTTACTTGGGCTTGGCTTGGAATGGTGAAGTCATCATGGCGCAAGACCAAGGGATGCCAGAGCTCGACTTTGTCTATCCAAAAGAAGGCGCTATTATGTGGATGGATAACATGGTCATCCCCAAAAATGCCAAAAACAACGACAACGCCCATAAATTTATCGATTTTATCTTGCGACCCAAATACGCTGCCATGATTAGTGAAGAAATCGGCTACGGCTCGCCCAATGAGGCGACAAAAAAAGAAATGCCATCTGAGCTTGCCAACAATCCGATTGTGTATCCGCCAGCTGATTTGCTAAAACATGCCATGTTCCGTGAAGACGTAGGTGATGAGATCATGGCGCTATATCAGCAGTATTGGGATAGGCTCAAAGTGGATATGTAACAGACAAATTGGTAAAGAGCGGTACTAAAAAATACACTAAATGAAGGAGTATCTATGAAATCAAAAATAGAAAAGCTTATGTTAGGGTTCTCATTGTTACCGCTATCGTTATCAGCTGTCGCCTATGATAAAGCCGATGAACGTATCATTGACCAACATATGCAAATCGTGGTTGATAGCATTAAAGCCAAACAAATCGCACCCATTATGGCGTTGATGCCGCCGCAAATTTTTGTAGTGATCGGTGAGCGTTTTGATATGGATACTGCTACCCTCAAAACCCATATGATACAAACAGCAGATGACACTTTCAAAGATATGGCTACCGCCAAACTTAGCTATCGCTATGATTTGGGCAAAGCCAAAGTCTATCAGTCGACCACTGGGCGCGAGTATGTGATATTCCCGACAACATTCACGATGGATGATATCACTATCAACAGCCATGTCGTGGCGATTCAAGATAAGATGGATGACGTTAACAAATGGTATATTGTACGTATCGAATCCCCTGCACAAATTGAGTTTATCAAACAAGCTTATCCTGATATCACTGATATACAAATCCCAGAGTAAAAGAGTAAAAGAATAAAAATTTAACAGTTTAAAAGCGAAAAAAGCGGGCTTATGATTAAGTCCGCTTTTTTTACCCTAAAAATCCGTTTAGCGCATGGTGACAAACTCTTCTGAGCCAGTCGGATGAATCGCCACCGTGTCATCAAAGTCACGTTTGGTGGCGCCCATCTTGATAGCCACAGCAAAACCTTGAATCATCTCATCAACGCCAAAACCGACGCCATGCAAGCCCACCACTTTTTCTTCTTCACCCACACAAATCAGCTTCATGTGACACGGTTCACGGTGCTTGGTCACTGCACTATACATCGGGGTAAAACTGGATTTATAGACTTTAACCGCATTGATGCCATAGCCTTTGACGGCCTCTTCTTCACTCAGCCCTATAGTACCAATCGGTGGATGGCTAAAAATCACGCTCGGCACTAGATTATAGTCCAAATGCTCATTGGGTTTGTTGTTAAACAAGCGCTCAGATAATCGACGACCTGCTGCCACTGCCACTGGGGTCAATTGAATACCATGTTCGATGATGTCGCCGACGGCATAGATACCTTCGACATTGGTATTTTGATAGGCATCGACTTTAACAAAGCCTTGCTCATTGACTTCAACGCCCGCTTTATCAAGATTGATGGTATCGGTTGCAGGTTCGCGACCCGTTGCCCAAATCAAACAATCCACCGTCAAGGTCTCATTGTTTGACAATTCAATGCTCAATGAGCCGTCCTGATTTTTACGTATTTGTTGTGGCAGCAATCCATAATGAAATTCGATACCATCATCGTGCATGATATGGGTGAGCGTGGTGACAATGTCGGCATCGAAGTTTTTGAGCACCCGCTTGCTACGCACAATCAGATGGGTCTTTGAGCCCAATGCATTCATCACCCCTGCAATCTCGACACCGATATAGCCTGACCCCACAATCGCTACCCGCGGTGGCAACTCGGTCAAGTCAAAAAAACCATCCGAGTCAATACCGAACTCTGCCCCTTCAATCGCGGGGCGAACAGGTCGACCACCCATCGCTAGCAAAATATGGTCAGCGGTAATGGTCTCTATTGTGCCGTCATTTTTATACACCTCAACGGTATGTTGGTCGGCAAATTTGGCAAAACCATGAATCACATCGACTTGGTTATTTTTGAGGCCGTTGTTATACGACTGATGAATACGGCTGATATAAGCTTGGCGACTTTGTACCAATTTGGCAAAGTCAAATTTTTTAACATCCAAATCAAAGCCATAGTCAGGCGCATAATGATGGATCGCCGCTGCCATATTGGCGCCATACCACATCACTTTTTTGGGCACACAGCCCACATTGACGCAGGTACCGCCTAGCTGCTTGGCTTCAATCAAGGCACATTTTTTACCATAGCTAGCAGCACGGTTAATGGATGCAATGCCCCCTGACCCACCACCAATCGCGATATAATCATAATGTTTGCTCATAATTCTTCCTGTTTTTTGGTCATTTTCAAAGTTACATGTGGTTATTTTACCAAGTTTTGGCGGCTAGAAAAGTTGTTAATTCTCACCTTTCTCATTGATAAAATAAAACAAATTAGCTTTTTTTTGAATAATTTTAATGAAAAAGGTTTAAACACCCTTGCCTCACCGCAAAAGGCATCAGATAAAATCGGGTTTTTTTGGGTTGGCAAAATTCAATCGGCTGTGCCTTCAATTGCGCGCTTAGCGTTGGAACAATCAGCCAAGCTTCATCGGCATCAAATTCACTGGCGTACGCAAGTAGTTGGTACATATCTGCCAAGCTTATGTCGTTGAAAGTAGCCGTTTTTTTCCATTTTACATCAGCGATAATGAGTTTATCGGCAGACTTTAGCCAAATATCGGGTTTGATGGTTAACCCTTGCTGCACGGTCAATGGCTGTCTTTTTTGCTCAACCAGTTCAAAATTCTGCGCTGTAAATTGTTGTTGGATTTTTCTGCCGACCCATTTTTCAAAGGCAAATGGCATATTCACCAGCCAAGTTGGGGTCAAAAACTGCCCTTGGCTACTCGCTTGTTGTAGCGTCAGCAGCGCATAACAAAAGCTGATAAAAGTATAATTACGCTCGGCAGTCAGACTGGGCAACGCGGTCAATTCTTGCAGCGCTTGATAAAATAAGGTGTCGTATAAGTCTTTGGCAACGGTACCCACTGCCTGCCACTGCGGCAGTAATGGGCTCGACAATGGGCTGCTAGTCATGCTGCCAATCACCCGCTCGATGGTGGTTTTCACCAAGCGATTGCCAGCGGTATCCATCACAAAATTTTCAGTCTGATGATAAAACTTATGCGGCTGGTGGCAGTTATGCTGCAATTGCTCTTTGACCAGCAATTTACCCTGCAGATAGGGCTGATTTTGCTCAAATTGCTGATATTGCTGATTGGGGACATACTGCGCAAATCCCTGCCAAAAATACGCTTGCAGCCACTCGCTAAGCGACAGTGAATGATTGATTGATGGAGGATTGGTGGCTGGAGGATTGATGAGTAGTTGATTGGCTAGATTGGCTAACGACTTGGGCAATAAGGCTTGCCACACCGCTGTCAGCATCTGTTGCACCCATTGACGGGTTTGGGTAACTTCATCAGCATGGGTAATGTGGGCTTGTGCAAGTTTTGGCAAAATCTCCACTTGCCCGCCACTGGGCAACCCAATCACACCGATATAGTGGCGCACTTTGAGTTGCCACCGCTGCTGTTTACGCTCAATGCGAAACACGTCAAAATTCTGCTCGATAAGCCAGTCAAAATCCTGCCCATCGTCAAAATCTGCCGTGGTCAAGTAACTATGTTCAAACGTGATGATGGCTTTCATTGGGCGCTTTGATAGATTGCAAGATAGCTATTTGGGTCATCAAGCGCCTGGGTATAGATGTCAAACCCCGCTTGCTGCGCCATAAATCCAGTTGCTTTTTTGTTATCAATCAGCCTAATAAAGGTTTGCCCAAAGATTGCTTGCAAGATTTGTCCATGGTGCTGGCAGGCTTGTGCCACTTGCGGGATGATGGATTGGCTAAACGCAGCGCTTAACGCGTGCAGCGAATCAATACCCCACAAAAAACTATGCCCTAACTGGCTGTCTTTTGCCAAATTTTGCGAGATTCTTTCATTCAATGCGGTCAACAATTTGGCTAAATCAATCTCAGCCCCATTTGCCATGACTTTACCCAATAACTGTGGCTGTGGTTGACATTCAATAAATTCAAAACGGCGGCGAAATGCCATATCGAGCGGCGACAATGAATGATCTTGGCTGTTCATGGTGGCGTAGATATCGACATTGCTAGGCACACTAAACGGCTGACGCGAATACGCCAAATTCACCGACAGGCTATCTGTCTGTCCTGCACGTTTACTCGGTTCAATCAAACTCATCAACTCCCCAAACACGCGGGCGACATTGGCGCGGTTGATTTCATCAATCAACATGGCATAACGGTGACTAGGGTCATGTTTGGCTTGTTGACACAGTCTAAGAAATGCCCCTGACTCAACGCGGTAGCTCATCTGCCCATTGTCCGCGATGTAGGGACGAATCCCTTCGACAAATTCTTCATACCCATACGCTTGATGAAAACTGACAAAACTAAAGCGTTCTAGCTTTGGCTGTAAATAGTTGGGCTGAGACTGGCTGTCAATCGCCGCTTGGTAATCATCAAGCTTGTTTTGCAAGTCTGCTAATAACGGCAAACTGTCTGCTAATAAAAACCAATTACTACTATCGTCTTTATCAAAATACGATTGGCTAGATTTATTTTTTACCAATACATTTTTGGAATCTGCAGGACTAAATTGCTGTAGCGTTGACCATGCCGTATTAGCAATTGCCTTTTCGCGTTGGTTAATTTTTAGCTTAGTAACAAAGAATAAGTTGTTAGTAATTTCAGCAACTTTAAGTAATGACTTTCCCTTTTTTCTTTCATCTAAAAATACTAAACAAATCACCTCTCGCCAACTTAGTGGCTTAAGCAAAGCTTTTAGCAAATCATCTGCATTGGCTACTGGCAATATCTCGGTATATTGTTTGGCGATTTGTTGCAGTTGATAGGTCTTACCTGTCCCTGCTACGCCCGTATAGATAATATTTTTTACTGGCTCACGAATCATGGTTACTTCTTAATTTTTAATGTGTATTTTGTGATGACTTATTATGGATAAGCTGACGAAATTTATCAAATGAGTGATTAATAACCAAATTTTTGCATCACCTTAATTATTTTTATCAAGTTGATGACAAATTATGATTTATAATTCATTCCAATATTTTATGTATCTTAATTTTCACTTAAACTTTTATTATCTAAGGAGGGATGACTTCATGACGACGGCTGCAACCGCGCACCCTGATCATCACAATATTGCGCTACGCAATGACCCAAAAAAGGTCGCCGTGGCATCCATGATTGGTACTTCTCAATTAAAGAAACCAAAAATATCGATTTGATGGATTAAAACATAGATTAGAAAACAGACTAGAAATTGATACCTAAAAAACGCTGGCAAATGCTGGCGTTTTTTTTGCCCAAGGCGGTTATAATAAACCTTTCAATACCATGAGACCTAGGATGAAAGCCTATAACCGCTGTGAATGGTGCGGCACGGACCCACTTTATCAAGCTTACCACGACAATGAATGGGGAAAGCCCAGTTATGATGACCATCATCTATTTGCCATGCTGTGTTTAGAAGGTATGCAAGCGGGACTCAGCTGGATTACCATACTCAAAAAACGCGAGCGTTATTACCAAGTATTTGCTGATTTTGACCCTGCAATTATCGCGCAGTTTGATGATGACATGGTCGATAGCCTCATGACCGATGCGGGGATTATTCGCCACCGCGGTAAAATCAAAGCCATCATCAACAATGCCAAATGCTATCTAAAAATCACCCAGACGCAAGCTTTTAGTGATTATCTTTGGAACTTGTCGCCCAGCGGCTTGGCAAAAATACCACAGGATAACCACCCAAAAACCTTTGCTGATATCCCCACCAACACTGAATATTCAGATAACATGTCAAAACAGCTCAAAAAAGACGGATTTAAATTTGTGGGCTCGACGATTTGCTATGCGTTTATGCAAGCAGTCGGTATGGTGAATGACCATGTAGCGGCGTGTGATTTTCGCTAAGCGGGTTTAATAGTCAATAGCGGATAACATACTCTTCGATGCTACAGATTTCTCGATACTACAGACCCCAAAATAGGCTAAAACTAATCAAAATCAATACCAGTAGAATGCTTTGAACCAATAAAAAATGCTGATGCACTTTGAGCAATCCCCGCAGATTGACCCCATAATGACTGACATTTTTGAGAGAATAACTTTGAAAATCCACCAAGCTACGGCGATGATATTGTGACCGCATGACCTCAACAAACTTATCAGCCGCTACCGCTTTTGACCCAGCTGACAATAGGGGTAGAAACGCATTGATAATATCTTCATGCGTTTCTGGGTTATTGATATTGACCATCAACATTTGCCAATCTTGAAACAGCCGTTGTTCGATGACCCCTTTAGATTTGAGCGTGACATCGCGGTTGCGCCCATCACGCTGAATGTTACCAAATAATTGCTCAATCGCTGATTTTTCGCCTTCAATGTACTGAAAAAAATAGCCATTACCAAAGCACAAACAACCGGTAATTTGATGGGCAAGGTTCTCACGCTGTGCCACTGCCATAATATCAGACAGCGTTCTAGGGGTTACGCCAGCTTTCAATGTTATGCGGCTCACATAAGTTAGATAGTGAATTTGCCCCAAGCAGCACCTCAGTCTTTATCGTTGTACAATTTTTGCTCAGCGCAATTTTAACAATTTCTTACATACTTATCCATCCATTAAATCAACAATATTAGCTTACCTAGTCACAAATAGCGGTTGAGTGGTTATTTTTGGACGCTCGTATTGCATTTACAATCATCAGCAACACCCCTACCCAAATTAAAGCAAAACTGGCAATCATGGTACCATTAACAGCTTCATGCAGCACAAAAATGGACAATAAAAACATCAGCGCAGGTTCAAGATAACTAAGCATACCAAAGGTATTCATCGGCAACACCTGACTGGCTTTGAGATTGGTCTGCATAGCAAGCGCACTAATCATGCCCAGCCCAATCACTAACAGCCCTATTGTCATTGACCCCGTGACTATCGATACACTCGTGTTTTGCCATAATAAAAAACCCAGGGCAATCGGTGCAATCACTGACAAATCAACGAACAGCCCCATCAGCGCAGGCACCCCTTGCCAGCGGCGCAGTCCATAATAAATCGGATACGTCAAACACACCCATGCAGTCGCCCACGATACACTCCCCGCGAGCCAAAATTGCAATCCCACCCCTGCTGCCGCAACGATAATCGCCGCCCACTGCAATCGATTTAAGGTTTCTTTAAACACCACACAGCCCATCAGTACCATCATCAAGGGAAACAAAAAATACCCCATTGCGGTATTGACCGCCTGTCCATTGATAGGCGCCCACATAAACAGCCACAGCTGACTTGCCAAAATCGGTGTCGGTAACAGCAATAAAACCCATTGTTGTTTGTTTAATCCCATCAAAAATGTTTTGAGTTGCCCAAAACTTTGCGTCATCGCCAACAATCCCACCAACCCAAACCACATCGCCACCATGCGCCACAAAAAAACTTGCGTGCCTGACAAAGGTGCAAGCCAGTGACTATACAGATACAGCACGCCAAACAACACATTAGAAATCAATGCCAACACCACCCCAAAACGCAACTTTTTGGCAGCGGTAGCGGGCTGAGAAGTTGTTGCCTTGGGCTGGACAACGATAGACGATGGTGATAAAACGCTGGAGACTGACATAATTGACCTCGTTATATTTTTGCTTTTGCGGTTAAATTGCCAAGCAGTATAACAATTATCTTTGATAAATTATTTCAAAATCCCCCTATTTATGATAAATTAACATTAATATAAGATAAATTTGCTATATTTTTCTCAATTTGTCTTATTGTATATTTTTAGAAGGACATGGCTATGATTCATGAAATCGATGATATCGATAAACGTATTTTAAACTTGTTGCAAGAAGATGCGACGCTACCGCTCAAGAACATCGCCGAAAAAGTGCATGCATCGGTAGCGACCTGTCAGCGCCGTATCCAAATGATGACAGAGACCGGGGTGATTACTCGCCAAGTGGTGATTGTCAACCCCACCGAATTGGGCTTTGATTTAAGCGCGTTTGTGCTGATTGAAATGGAAAAACAAAATACCGCGCTGCAGCATGGCTTTGAGCGCTTGATGAGCCGATTGCCCAACGTCATGAGTTGTTATGAAATCTCAGGGGATTATGATTTTTTGCTATTGGTACACGCCAAAAATATGGCGGAATATCACCGTTTTACCCGTGATAATTTAACTTATGAAAACAATGTCCGACGCTTTAAAAGTCAATTTGTGATGAATTTTTCCAAGGTAGGCACGAAAATCCAGTTAGATTAGTTAGATTACTGCGCCATCAGATGATGGGCTCAAACAATGGGCTCAAACAATAGGCTTGGTGCGATACCAAAATGACGTCGGCAACGAGATGCCAAACACCAACGCAGCGGTCACAAATATCGCATTGAAGCTAAAATCCATCATTTGGGTGAATACTTGTGGATTGTAGCCATAATAGCCTAGCTGTACAAAGCTAATCATGGCTTTGTACGCAGTAATCCCCGGCATCATACACAGCATGGCAGGCACCAAAATCATCTTTGGGGTAAGTAAATATTTTTTTGCCAAATAAATTGCCACAAAGGATGACATACCCGCTGCCACAAACGTCGCTAGTATCAAATTGACTGACAGTTGTTTTAAGAGTTCTCTAAGTCCGTAACCCAGCACCGTCAACAATAAGCATTGCCAAATATAGCGGCGCGGCACATTGACCAGCAGTGTCCAGCCAAGCGTCATCAAGCAAGCAAAAGTTGCTGCGCGTATCAAGGCAATCGCATCAATCGCCATTTTTCACCCTACCCAATATTGGCAATAGAATTTTATCAAACGCTTTCATCAACCCACGCCCCAATGACTGATATTTAGTAGTAGCAATGACAACACAATGCCGATACAGCTCGATAACGTCAAGATAATCACAAACATAAAGCGCCCGATACCGATGTTCATATAACCCTTGAGCATATCCGACAACGAGTTTATCAAAGGAAAACTAGGAACCAACCAAAGCACACTCGACGCCATAGCAATATGCGGGTCGTTACCAATCCCCAATAACAGCGCGGTACTGGCGAAGATGGAGCCAAAACACGCCGCTATGAGCGCGGATATAAAGGGGTTAAAGTTGCGGTTACTCAGCCATAGCCGCAGCGAATACCCCATCATGCTCGCAATAAAAGTCACCAAACACACCAGTATATCGCCCCCTGCCAAATACGCAAAGCAAGCACACGCCACACCGACCATCGGTGCGACCATCTTGGCAGGATAAGTGTCCCGATCAATCTCATCAAATCGGTAGGTCGCATGCTCTAGGGTACTCGTCACCGGCATACTTTCCAAATCCAGTACGATTCGCTGAATTTGCACAATGATACTGGCATTGATGGCATGGGTGGTTGACGCGCGCAAGGTGGTAATACAGCGGTTATTATAAATTGTGGTGATGGTCAAGCCATTATAGGCAATCCCACACTCCACGCTAGCCACCCCCAGCGCTGTCCCCAATCGGCGGCACAAATCTGTTACCGTTGCCGACTCTGCCCCATATTGCATGAGTAGCAGCCCACAGCGCACACACAGACGGGTGATTTGCTGCTGGTGTTCATACGCCATATACGGCAACCGCCGTCTAGGCTTCGGCTCTGTCGGCGGCGAAAGCTTGGCAGGCTCAGGTGTTAGCGGATCAAGCGCTTCTAGGGCATCAGCAAAGGTATCGGTCATAGCATCATTTTAACAACCTTGATATCTCATTTTAGCATTAAACTAGCATAAAATCAGAGCGAATCAGTATGGCTTTATTGATTAAAAGGTTGATTAAAAAGTTGATGAAAAATGAACAAAAAGTTGAAAACTACCCGTTGTTTAACAAGCTTCTATCTATTTAAAAAGCTGCGATTGGTTTATTTTGGTTTAAATAGTAGGGCGATATTCAATACTTTCCATTACCCTCCATTTTAATCACCATCTAGCCATTTGATAATCATTTTTTCCGTTAATTTTTACAAAAATATGGAATCGCTTTACCCTTTAATTAAACCCGACTAATTTAATCAGGTTTTTTTGTTATTTCGCCCTATAAACCCCCATCGCAAAATTGATTCATGATAAAATGAGCCATATTCATTCTATTTAATATCCAAGCCTATGTCCGCCGAAACTATTGCCAACAAAGCCTTTAAACAAGGTACCAAAGCCCTATTTGACTATGACAAACACTGGGCAAGCTGCTTTGAGCCTGCGCCATTTTTGCCGATGAGCCGAGCCGAAATGGATGCCCTTGGTTGGGATGCCTGTGATGTCATTATCGTCTCAGGCGATGCCTACGTCGATCACCCAAGCTTTGGTATGGCAATCATCGGCAGACTGTTAGAGTCGCAAGGCTTTCGCGTCGGTATCATCGCCCAGCCTGACTGGACGAGCAAAGACGCTTTTATGACCCTTGGCAAACCGACCATTGCCTGGGGCGTCACCGCAGGCAATATGGACAGCATGATTAACCGCTACACCGCCGATAGACGCATTCGCAGTGACGATGCCTACTCGCCAGACAATGCCCCCGACAAACGCCCCGACCGTGCGGCTGTGGTATATAGCCAGCGCTGCCGTGAAGCCTATCCCGATGTGCCCATTATTTTGGGCGGGATTGAAGGCTCGCTGCGCCGTATCGCCCATTATGATTATTGGTCAGACAAAGTGCGCCGTAGCATTTTGATGGATAGCCGCGCTGATATTTTGCTGTATGGCAATGCCGAGCGCGCGATTGTCGATGTTGTACACGCACTTGCCAAAGGTTACCGTTTTGAAGACCTTGCCAAAGTGCGTGGCACCGCGTATCTGTCGACACAAACCAAAAAACACTGGCAAGCCGATATGATAGAAATCGCCAGTAACGACGTCGACACTGTTGGGCGCGTTGACCCGATTATCAATCCATATGTGATGATGGAAGATGTGGGCGACTGTCACATCGAACAAGAAAAAACCCTTGAGAGTCAATACAAAGGGTTTGTGGCGGATAAAGTCGAGCACAAAGTGCTCAATGCTGATAAAGTCGCTGAAAGCCAAGACATCCAAGTGGTTAACCTCAAAGACCCCAATAAAAACGCCTTAAAACACAAACGCCCGTTGCCGCCCCGTGACAAAACCGTGATTCGCTTGCCCGACTTTGAGCAAGTCAAATCCGACCCGGTACTTTACGCCCATGCCAACCGTATTTTGCACCTAGAAACCAATCCGCATAACGCCCGCGCCTTGGTGCAGCGACATGGCGACATTGATGTATGGCTCAATCCGCCGCCTATTCCACTTACTATGGAAGAGATGGATTATATCTTTGATTTGCCCTATGCCCGTTTGCCCCACCCTAGCTACGGCAACGCAAGAATTCCTGCCTACGACATGATTAAATTATCAGTCAATATCATGCGCGGCTGTTTTGGCGGCTGTACCTTCTGCTCGATTACCGAACATGAAGGACGCATTATCCAAAACCGCTCAGAAGAGTCTATCTTGGGCGAAATCAAAAAAATCCGCGACACCGAGCCATCATTTACTGGGGTAATTTCTGACCTTGGCGGACCGACTGCCAACATGTACCGTCTGCATTGCAAAGACGATGCTATTGAGAAAAACTGCCGCAAACCTTCCTGCGTGTATCCCGATATCTGCGACAACTTACTCACCGACCACAGTCATCTCACCCAACTGTATCGTAAAGCTCGTGATATCAAAGGGGTGAAAAAAATCTTGATTGCGTCAGGCTTACGTTATGATTTGGCGGTTAAAGACCCCGAATATGTCAAAGAATTGGTCACCCACCATGTCGGCGGTTATCTCAAAATCGCCCCCGAACATTCCGAAACCAATGTACTCTCCAAAATGATGAAACCGGGTATGGGTACGTATGATACTTTCAAGCAGATGTTCGACAAATACAGCCGTGAAGCAGGTAAAGAGCAATATTTAATTCCATATTTTATCGCCGCGCACCCTGGCACCAGCGACACCGACATGATGAGCTTGGCGATTTGGCTCAAGCGCAATGGCTTTCGTGCCGACCAAGTCCAAGCCTTTTACCCAAGCCCAATGGCAACTGCTACTACCATGTACCATACTGCCAAAGACCCGCTGCATAAAGTCACCCGTGACAGCGAAGGGGTGGAAATCGTCAAATCAGGCAAACAGCGTAAACTCCACAAAGCCTATCTACGCTATCACGACCCCAAAAATTGGGCACTGCTGCGTCAATCGCTCAAAGACTTGGGGCGTGAGGATTTGATTGGGCATGGTAGCCAATGTTTGATACCGCCATACAATGCTAAACTTGAGGGCGAAGATGTTTATCAATCAGCCCGTAAGAAAAATAGTTCTGCCGGCGGTGATTCGGTCAAGCGTAGTGCTAAGGATAACACGGCTCAAAAATCTGGCAAGAAACCCACACCAAGCAGTTTTGGTAAAAAACCGTCAAACCAAAAACAGCCGAAAAAAGGTAACTTCCAGACTCAGCATACTGGCTTACCACCGAGGAAAAGTAAATAATTAGAAAGTCTTGAATAAATTATAAATGACTATACGTTATACAAAATAACTAATTTTTATAGAGAAATGTATGGAATGGTTTTTTGATGGTTTAGGTACTTCTTTAATTACTTTAGTATTCGGTCTAGTTGCAGGCGGTGCAGTTGGTTATAGAATTGGTATTAAAAATACTATAAACCAAAATCAATCTGCGGGTGATAACTCTACGCAGACTCAAGTTGGTAGGGATTATGATGCTAAGTAATCCTTTTTCTAATTCTGATTCCCAAAGCCAAAAAGCAGGGAATAATTCTAACCAACTACAGATATCCAACCTTACAATTGGCATTGATGAAAAAAGAGCTAGAGAAATATTCGATGAAAAATTGAACTTAGCTATCAAAGATTTCTCAGATGAAGCTACTAGAACCGCCACTAAAAGGATAAATAATTTTGAAAATCTTTTAATAGAAAAAATGACAAAGGTTGAAGATGCTTTAACTGCATTTGCTGATCCAAGTTTCCAAGTTCTATTATTAGAAGCTCAAAGAACTGCTGCTGCATCTGAAAGGGAATTTGATTTTGAATTATTATCCGAACTAATGTTTGATAGATTCCAACGAGGTCAAAATAAACTTATTAGAACAGGAATAAATAGAGCTGTAGAGATTATAGATGAAATTTCTGATGAAGCTTTATTAGGACTAACAGCATACTTTGTTTATTCAAATATTGTAGTAAATTCCAGTTCAGTTGAAACTAGCTTAAACATCCTGAATAATTTATCCAAAAAAATAGTTTATGATAAATTACCCGAAGGTCAAGACTGGCTTGACCAATTAGATATTTTAAGTGTCATTCGCTTAATTCCTTTTAGCAAGCCAACTAACATTCGTGATACTATTTTCGAATCGTTAAACGGTCTAATGGCTATAGGTATAAGCAAAAATTCAGAAGATTTGATTAAAGCTAAAGAAAAATTAATTAAAAATAAGATACCTTTAAATATCTTAGTAGATAATAAATTTCTAAATGATTATGTAAGATTAGATGTTAGTTCTCGTAACATGATTGAAGAAATTCATCTCACTAATGGAATTACTTATAATATTTATAATAGTTTAAATCCACCCAAAAGAATTCAACTTAGCCAAAATCAAAAAAATGTATTATATGAAATATATGATAGTTATAAAATTGATTCAACTCTAACAATGGAAATTAAAAATAAATTTAATGTTATTTTTGAATCCTACGCTGAATTGCTTATGATATCTAAATGGATTGATAATTTACCATTTAATTTTCAGTTAACTTCAGTCGGGAGAGTAATTGCTGCTGCTAATGCAAAACGTTGTGAGCCTTCTTTACCCAACTTCGATTTTTAAACCTTTTGTTTTTTACTATTTTATTACAGCCCTACAACTAAAAATTGCTAATTCAAATTTTAAAAGCCTATAAAATACAAACCATTATAAAAACAAAAAAGGCTTTAATCATGGCAAAAATTTTTATTGCAATAGGGATTTTATTTCTTATCATTGGCTTGATTTATCTGTTTTTCCCCAATGCCTTTAGCTGGTTTGGACGTATGCCGGGAGACGTTAATTATCGCTCAGAAGGCGGCGGCTTTAGTTTTCACTTCCCCATCGTCACCATGATTATCGTGAGTATCATTCTCACTATTATTCTTAACCTATTTAACCGCTGACACCGCGCTAACCACAGCCCTGTCTAGCGGGTTTTATCGCAAAAAACTGCCTTCTTCATCAAAAAATGTCGTAACCTGTGATTATGCCAGTCACGATTGAAAAGGAGTTAGTCATGCAGCGCGACATTTTTAAGCCAACACTACTGAGCCTCATCATCGCCCAAAGTTTATTGACGGCGTGTAGCCCCTCACCGTCAAATAGCCGTGATACCAGCCCTGCCACACCTGTTATTTCGCACCCAACGCCCGTAGTTGCGGCACCTGCCATGATGATGGAAGCGGCAGCAATGAGCAAGATGGCACGCTACTCGCCCATCATGCCGATACCGATGCCGAGACAACAGGATAATAGCGAAAAATATCAGCACCTTGCAGTCAACCCTATTCACCAAACCGCCACCGATGCCGTTGCCACCTTTAGTATCGATACCGACACGGGCAGCTACGCCAATGTGCGCCGTTTTCTGAGCGACGGACAATTACCGCCTACTGATGCGGTGCGTATTGAAGAGCTTATTAACTATTTTAACTATGACTTTTCACAAGCCAAGCGCCTTGCCAACGCCCCTTTTTTGGTAAGCACCGAAACAGTTGCCGCACCGTGGCGTACCGCCAATCGTATCATCAAAGTGGCTATCAAAGCGGATGACCCTACCGTCAACAAACAAAGCACCTTACCGCCTGCCAACTTGGTATTTTTGGTGGATGTGTCAGGCTCGATGTCAGACAACGACAAATTACCACTGGTCAAATCTTCGCTAAAAATGCTCACCAAGCAATTGAGGTCGCAAGATACCATCAGTATCGTGACCTATGCTGGTCGTACCCAAGTGACGCTTCCTGCCACAAAAGGCAGTGATACCGATAAAATATTAGCCGCGATTGATAGCCTAGACGCCAGTGGCTCGACCAACGGCGAAGCAGCGATAAAGCTGGCTTATCAACAAGCAAAAATCCACTATAAAAAAGACGGCATCAACCGCATTTTGATGATGACCGACGGGGATTTTAATGTCGGTGTATCGGACGTCGATGAAATGTTAGATATTATCCGCCGTGAGCGTGACAGCGGTGTGTCACTTTCCACGTTTGGCTTTGGTGAAGGCAACTTAAACGACCACATGATGGAACAAGTCGCGGATAACGGCAACGGTAATTATAGCTACATTGACAGCCTGTCTGAGGCCAAAAAAGCCTTGGTAGACGAAATGTCAGCAACCTTTAATACCGTAGCAAAAGACGTCAAAGTCCAAGTGGAATTCAATCCCCAGACGGTTAAAGAATGGCGCTTAATTGGTTATGAAAATCGTGTCCTTGAAAAAGAAGATTTTAACAACGATAAAGTAGACGCAGGTGAGCTAGGTGCAGGCAAATCTGTGGTTGCGCTGTTTGAAATTACCCCTGTCGGGCAGCAAGGTTGGCTAGACGATAGCCGCTACCAAGCTTACCCTATCAATCACACCGGCAAAAATACTGAGCTGGGGTTTTTAAAACTGCGCTATAAAGCCCCAAATAGCAACACATCAACGCTTTTGACCCTGCCAATTAGCAATCAGACCCAACAGCCGAGCAGCGAGCTGGCATTTGCGCTAAGTGTGGCAAGTTTTGGTGAAACCCTCAAGCAAAGCAAATACCTCGGTAATTGGCAACTAAATGACAGCAAGCGACTCGCCCAAGCCAATATCGGCAACGACCCACAAGGTATTCGCCGCGAGTTTATCAAGCTTATCGACTTAGCCGATAGCTTACAATCGACCAAAAAATAGTCACTATACAACTGTCAATAAAAAAGCTAGATAAATCATCTAGCTTTTTTACTGCTTTACTGTTTTGCCCATCAGTGCTGTTTTGTGCCAAAAATTTTATCCCCTGCATCCCCAAGCCCTGGAATAATATAGCCCTGTTCATTGAGATGACTATCAAGTGCTGCGGTAAAAATCTTCACATCAGGATGGGCATCATTTACCGCTTTTACCCCTTCAGGCGTTGCCACTAATACCAAGGCTTTAATATTTTTACAACCGTGTTTTTTCATCATATCAATCGTTGCTACCATACTACCGCCCGTGGCAAGCATAGGATCTAAAATCAACGCAGGACGCTCATTAATATCTTTGACCAACTTTTCAAAAAAAGGCACGGGCTCAAGGGTATCCTCATCACGTTGCAATCCAACCATCGAGATTTTTGCCGTGGGAATAAGGTCTAAAACCCCATCAAGCATTCCTAAACCTGCGCGCAAAATGGGTACGACAGTGACGGTTTTACCTTTGATTTGAATGCCTTCAATTTGGTTGCCTTCCCAGCCCTGAATGCTGATGGTTTCTATGGGAAAATCACGGCTTGCTTCATACGCCATCAAACGGGCAAGCTCTTTAGTCAAGGTACGAAATTTATAAGTGCTACTATCTGCCTCGCGCATCAAGGATAATTTATGCTTAACTAAGGGATGGTCAATAATGGTAATTTGCATGGTAACACTCACTTTAAATTTCACACCAAAAATTTTCGCCTATTTTACCCAAAGTCTGCGATAAAAACATTAATTTTCTATTCTGAGTTTTTCTCTGAGTCTTTCAGGGATACAAAAAACACCCCCTTACTGATAGTAAGGGGGTGTTGGTATAGGGAGCTGACGATGACCTACTCTCACATGGGCGAACCACACTACCATTGGCGCATTGGAGTTTCACTTCTGAGTTCGGGAAGGGATCAGGTGGGACCTCCAAGCTATTATCGTCAGCAAAGGGGGATAGAGGAATGAGTTAATTTAAAAGTAAAGTATCAGCTATATCAAGCGAGGTGATAATCGTTATTACCTACAAAGCCATTTAGGCGTTGTATAGTCAAGCCAAACGAGCAATTAGTATTGGTTAGCTACACACATCGCTGTGCTTCCACACCCAACCTATCAACGTCGTAGTCTACAACGGCTCTTTAGGGAAATCTAATCTTAAGGTGGGCTTCCCGCTTAGATGCTTTCAGCGGTTATCCCATCCGAACATAGCTACTCGGCAATGCGACTGGCGTCACAACCGAAACACCAGAGGTTCGTCCACTCTGGTCCTCTCGTACTAGGAGCAGATCCTCTCAAATTTCCAACGCCCACGGTAGATAGGGACCGAACTGTCTCACGACGTTCTAAACCCAGCTCGCGTACCTCTTTAAATGGCGAACAGCCATACCCTTGGGACCTGCTTCAGCCCCAGGATGAGATGAGCCGACATCGAGGTGCCAAACACCGCCGTCGATATGAACTCTTGGGCGGTATCAGCCTGTTATCCCCAGAGTACCTTTTATCCGTTGAGCGATGGCCCTTCCATACAGAACCACCGGATCACTAAGACCTACTTTCGTATCTGCTCGACTTGTGGGTCTCGCAGTTAAGCGCGCTTTTGCCTTTATACTCTTCGAACGATTTCCGACCGTTCTGAGCGCACCTTCGTACTCCTCCGTTACTCTTTAGGAGGAGACCGCCCCAGTCAAACTACCCACCATACATTGTCCTCAGCTCTGTTAAGCTTGAGTTAGAACCCCAACATTACCAGGGTGGTATTTCAAGGATGGCTCCACAGACACTGGCGTGCCTGCTTCAAAGCCTCCCACCTATCCTACACAGGTAAGGTCAAAGTTCAATGTAAAGCTGTAGTAAAGGTTCACGGGGTCTTTCCGTCTAGCCGCGGGTACACAGCATCTTCACTGCGATTTCGATTTCACTGAGTCTCTGCTGGAGACAGCGCCGCCATCATTATGCCATTCGTGCAGGTCGGAACTTACCCGACAAGGAATTTCGCTACCTTAGGACCGTTATAGTTACGGCCGCCGTTTACTGGGGCTTCGATCAAGAGCTTCGCTTACGCTAACCCCATCAATTAACCTTCCAGCACCGGGCAGGCATCACACCCTATACGTCCACTTTCGTGTTTGCAGAGTGCTGTGTTTTTAATAAACAGTTGCAGCGGCCTGGTATCTGCGACTGCCAATAGCTTTGTAGAGCATGTCTACTCACCATCGGCAGCGTACCTTCTCCCGAAGTTACGGTACCATTTTGCCTAGTTCCTTCAGCAGAGTTCTCTCAAGCGCCTTGGTATTCTCTACCTGACCACCTGTGTCGGTTTAGGGTACGATTTCTTTATGACTATCGCTTAGAAGCTTTTCCTGGAAGCAGGGTATTTGCCACTTCGCTGTACAAGTACAGCTTGCTATCAGATCTCATTAATAACCTAGCGGATTTGCCTACTAAGTCTAACTACATCCTTCCACTTGGACAACCATCGCCAAGCTGGCATAACCTTCTCCGTCCCTCCATCGCATCATAAACAAGTATCGGAATATTAACCGATTTCCCATCGACTACGCCTTTCGGCCTCGCCTTAGGGGTCGACTCACCCAGCCCCGATTAACGTTGGACTGGAACCCTTGGTCTTCCGGCGTGCGAGCTTTTCACTCGCATTGTCGTTACTCACGTCAGCATTCGCTCTTGTGATACCTCCAGCATGCTTTACAACACACCTTCACAGGCTTACACAATGCTCCCCTACCACTTAATTGAAACAATTAAATCCGCAGCTTCGGCTCCTAGTTTGAGCCCCGTTACATCTTCCGCGCAGGCCGACTCGACTAGTGAGCTATTACGCTTTCTTTAAAGGATGGCTGCTTCTAAGCCAACCTCCTAGCTGTCTGTGCCTTCCCACATCGTTTCCCACTTAACTAGGAATTTGGGGCCTTAGCTGGCGGTCTGGGTTGTTTCCCTCTTGACGACGGACGTTAGCACCCGCCGTCTGTCTCCCGGATATCACTCATCGGTATTCGGAGTTTGCATCGGTTTGGTAAGTCGAGATGACCCCCTAGCCGAAACAGTGCTCTACCCCCAATGGTGTTCGTCCGAGGCGCTACCTAAATAGCTTTCGGGGAGAACCAGCTATCACCGAGTTTGATTAGCCTTTCACCCCTATCCACAAGTCATCCCCTGGCTTTTCAACGACAGTGGGTTCGGTCCTCCGGTAACTGTTACGTCACTTTCAACCTGCTCATGGATAGATCACTCGGTTTCGGGTCTATACCCTGCAACTAGACGCCCTATTAAGACTCGGTTTCCCTACGGCTCCCCTATTCGGTTAACCTTGCTACAGAATATAAGTCGCTGACCCATTATACAAAAGGTACGCCGTCACCCCGCTACTTAATTATTCTGCCAGTCGCTTGATTAAGGACTGGTAAACTTTGCCATGATGTTTGAGCGTTTGCTCTCTTCTCATTGCTAATTGTTTTGTTTGATATGCTTCATAGTATAGTAGTTGCCATTGCTGGTAACTGGTCGATTTGTTTTCACCACTGTTATGGGCGGCAAATCGTTGTCTTAGGTCTGATGTGTATCCACAATAATGCGAACCATCTTCACCTTTGAGTATATATACGTAGAACATTATCATTCCAAAATAATTAAGTAGCGGGGCTCCGACTGCTTGTATGCACACGGTTTCAGGTTCTATTTCACTCCCCTCACAGGGGTTCTTTTCGCCTTTCCCTCACGGTACTGGTTCACTATCGGTCAGTCAGGAGTATTTAGCCTTGGAGGATGGTCCCCCCATCTTCAGACAGAATTTCTCGTGTTCCGCCCTACTTAATATGCTCATTAAAGTGTTTCGAATACGGGACTATCACCCTTTACAGTAGGCCTTTCCAAACCTTTCTTCTACACTAAAACTCGTCGGCTCCTCCCCGTTCGCTCGCCGCTACTAGGGGAATCTCTATTGATGTCTTTTCCTCGGGTTACTGAGATGTTTCACTTCTCCCGGTTTGCCTCGTAAATAAATTTACGATACCTGTCTTATGACAAGTGGGTTTCCCCATTCAGATATCGCCGGATCACAGGATATTGCCGCCTCCCCGACGCTTTTCGCAGGCTGTCACGTCTTTCATCGCCTCTGACTGCCAAGGCATCCACCATGTGCACTTCATTACTTGACTATACAACCCTAAAGGGTCGTATAGGTAATGGTAACGATCTTCACCTATGTTTACGCTTGATTCAGTTCTCTTTACTTTTAAGTAATCAGTTGTTCCAATCATTTCTTTGGGTCTGATTGGCTGATTACTAAGGTTAATTATCTTCGTTGGAACTTGATAATTAACCCAGACTCATTTCTCTATGTTGTTATTGAATTATCAGACCCTCGTCAGGTCGTGATTTCTGATAAAACAGATTGAAGTAATCTCTTAATACACTTACTAAATTACTCTGTCTGCTTTATTACGTTAAGCTAATTATGGTGGAGCCAAGGAGAGTCGAACTCCTGACCTCCTGCGTGCAAGGCAGGCGCTCTACCAACTGAGCTATGGCCCCTGAGCAAGGATCAGCAAAGCATCGCTTTGCCCGAGTGCAAGAGAATTTACCAAGTAAATTCTAAAGCATTTAACCTCTGGTTAAATGGTGGGTCTAATAAGACTTGAACTTATGACCCCTGCCTTATCAAGGCAGTGCTCTAACCAACTGAGCTATAGACCCCGAGAACCGTTAAAAAATTGCATCGCAATTTTAGGTTCGAGCTAAAATCCTTTGCTAAGGATTTTAGTCTTAGCCTTGCTATTTGCGCTGCTGTAGATTAACGATTATTAGCTTATTTATACACAAGAACAACTTGCTGTGAATTCTCACTTAGTGCTTTAGTTAAGGAGGTGATCCAGCCGCAGGTTCCCCTACGGCTACCTTGTTACGACTTCACCCCAGTCATCGACCACACCGTGGTAAGCGCCCTCTTTCGTTAGGCTACCTACTTCTGGTGCAATAGACTCCCATGGTGTGACGGGCGGTGTGTACAAGGCCCGGGAACGTATTCACCGCGGCATTCTGATCCGCGATTACTAGCGATTCCGACTTCATGGAGTCGAGTTGCAGACTCCAATCCGGACTACGATAGGCTTTTTGAGATTAGCATCACATCGCTGTGTAGCAACCCTCTGTACCTACCATTGTAGCACGTGTGTAGCCCTGGTCGTAAGGGCCATGATGACTTGACGTCGTCCCCGCCTTCCTCCAGTTTGTCACTGGCAGTATCCTTAAAGTTCCCGGCTTAACCCGCTGGCAAATAAGGAAAAGGGTTGCGCTCGTTGCGGGACTTAACCCAACATCTCACGACACGAGCTGACGACAGCCATGCAGCACCTGTATGTGAGTTCCCGAAGGCACTCTCTCATCTCTGAGAGATTCTCACTATGTCAAGACCAGGTAAGGTTCTTCGCGTTGCATCGAATTAAACCACATGCTCCACCGCTTGTGCGGGCCCCCGTCAATTCATTTGAGTTTTAACCTTGCGGCCGTACTCCCCAGGCGGTCTACTTATCGCGTTAACTGCGCCACTAAAGTCTCAAGGACCCCAACGGCTAGTAGACATCGTTTACGGCGTGGACTACCAGGGTATCTAATCCTGTTTGCTACCCACGCTTTCGAATCTCAGTGTCAATATTATGCCAGGAAGCTGCCTTCGCCATCGGTATTCCTCCAGATCTCTACGCATTTCACCGCTACACCTGGAATTCTACTTCCCTCTCACATATTCTAGCACCACCAGTATCACATGCAGTTCCCAGGTTAAGCCCGGGGATTTCACATGTGACTTAATGAGCCACCTACACTCGCTTTACGCCCAGTAATTCCGATTAACGCTCGCACCCTCTGTATTACCGCGGCTGCTGGCACAGAGTTAGCCGGTGCTTATTCTGCAGGTAACGTCTAATCTAATGGGTATTAACCATTAGCCTCTCCTCCCTGCTTAAAGTGCTTTACAACCAAAAGGCCTTCTTCACACACGCGGCATGGCTGGATCAGGGTTGCCCCCATTGTCCAATATTCCCCACTGCTGCCTCCCGTAGGAGTCCGGACCGTGTCTCAGTTCCGGTGTGACTGATCATCCTCTCAGACCAGTTACAGATCGTCGCCTTGGTGGGCCTTTACCCCACCAACTAGCTAATCTGATTTAGGCTCATCTAATAGCAAGAGCTTGCGCCCCCTTTCACCCGTAGGTCGTATGCGGTATTAATTCGAGTTTCCCCGAGCTATCCCCCACTACTAGGCAGATTCCTAAATGTTACTCACCCGTCCGCCACTAATCATCTCTAGCAAGCTAGAGTTTCATCGTTCGACTTGCATGTGTTAAGCCTGCCGCCAGCGTTCAATCTGAGCCATGATCAAACTCTTCAGTTTAATCTTTCTATCTGTTGTCACCGCTACGCGGTGTCAATAGATTTAATTTGTTGACTCAATTATTTATACTGTCTTTGCTCAAATAAACTTACGAGTATCTTCTACTCAGACAACAAAATAATTAAATCTTAATATTTCGCGCCAAAGTGAAAATCCACACAAGTTGTTCTTGTGTTTGTTGTTATTTAGTTCACAACATCATCGGCTGATGTCGTTAAGAAGGTCGCTATTTTAACAGCTTATTTTGTGTTGTCAATAACTTTTTTCTTTAATTTTTTATGACCGCTCAACTTATATCTATATTAATTTAAGTTGTTGTTTTTACTACAGTTTGTGGCTGTAGTCGCTGCCAGTGAGTGCGTATTATACGCTTTTCTTTTTGCCTGTCAATACCACTACGAAAAGTTTTTTCATTTATTTTGCAGTTGTCGATAATTCCCTTTATTTTGTGGGTATTTAGTACTATTTGATATATAATTGAATATATTGTTTAAGCAATTTTTTGTTAGGCGATGTTCGCTAGTTTTACGGTCGTCGTCTCGCAATTTTTTATGTTCATGTCAGAAAATATGTGAGGGCAAACAATGTCTGTACAACCTCCTTCCCCTGCTGGTAATGATTTTAGACTACCTGTCCACCAAGTAGATGCCACTAAAAAACGCGTACATCCTCGTTTTGTGACGGGTTTTTATCAAAATATTCGCGTTGTCAGTATGTATTTTTTATTGTTGTTGTTTTTGGTGTTGCCATGGATTCGCTATGGCGGACACCAAGCAATATGGTTCGATTTCTCGGGTTCTAAGATTGTGCTATTTGGGCTAACTTTTTTACCCCAAGACGTTTTTATTTTTGCGTTTTTCTTTATGGTTGCGGCCTTTTTATTGTTTATGGTGACCGTTTATGCCGGTCGTGTGTGGTGTGGCTATGCGTGTCCGCAGACGATTTGGACGCATATGTACCAATATACTGAGAAGCTTGTCATTGGTGATCGTAATAAGCAGTTTAAGTTAGATAAAGCGCCTTGGAATGGCGAAAAAATCATGAAACGCGGCTTGGTGTATTTGATTTGGTTTATCATGGCGTTGGTGACGGCATTGACGTTTAGTAGCTATGCCGTTGGGACTGATTATCTTTATCATAGTTGGCAATGGTTTGGCGTTATTCCTGTGCCAGATTGGACGCCATTAACTTGGGTTTCGGTACTTATTTTTACCTTTGCGACGTTTGCCAATGCAGGCTATATGCGTGAGCACTTTTGTACCCATATTTGCCCCTATGGTCGCTTCCAAAGTGTGATGTTCGATAAAGATACGTTAATTGTAACTTATGACTATAAACGTGGTGAGCCACGTGGCGCGCGTAAAAGAGGCGGTGAAGATGAGAATTTAGGCGACTGCATCAACTGTCTGATGTGTGTGCAAGTGTGTCCGACCGGTATCGATATTCGTGATGGTTTGCAAGTTGAATGTATCCAGTGCGCGGCTTGTGTCGATGCGTGTAATGACATCATGGATAAAGTCAATAAACCACGCGGTTTGATTCGGTATAGTACCGAACGCCAATTAGTAGAGAATGAGCCAAGTAAAATTTTGCGTCCACGGTTTTTTGCTTATTTGGCGGTGATTACGTTGTTGATTGGGACGGGGGTTTATTTTTTAACCAGCCGTGTACCGCTACAGATTGATATTCGCCGTGACCGTAATCAGTTGTCGTCAATCAATGCGCAAGGTTTGGTAGAAAATAACTACATCATCAAAATCACCAATAAAACCCAGCAAAACCATGATTATGCGGTGACATTGACACCACAACCCGGCTTAAAACTTGATAGCCGCTTTAAAACCATTCCATTAGAAGCGGGCGAAAGTTATGACTTCCCTGTCAGTGTACTAGGCGATCCAAAAGTGATTACCCAAAGCAATATTCCTATCCAAATGCAAGTGGTGAGCGTGGATGATGGCGGTAAATACAAAGCGGTAAAAGATAACGTGTTTACTACCAATAAATAAATTTGATTGGCTAAAAAAGCTGATTTTGATAATCAGCTTTTTTTGTGCCAAATTATTGGCGCACGTTATTGGGGCATGGGTTTTTCTGCTATACTAGCTTTTTGATTGTTATCTGCTGAGTGGTCTATGGCAACACCGATAAATTCTCCTGCTTCATCAACTTCTAATCAGTCGATATCCAAACTTTGGTATAAAAACTATATGGTTTGGATTTTTGTCATTGGTCTGCCGCTATTTGTGGTAGTTGCCTGTATCTGGTTTGTGTTTTACTCGGTGAGAATCCAAGACTCTACCGTGCGTGATGACTGGTACATGGATGGTAAGACCTTATATGCGGATGTGTCCAAAGACAAACTGGCGCATGATTTGGGGCTGACCGGTCAAATGATGATTAGCCAACAGGCAGTGAACTTTAAACTTGAGGCGCCCGTCAGTGACAAGTTTAACGCACCTGAGCAATTGGCAGTGGAGATTTCCCATGCCACCCAAAAGCAAAAAGACCGTGACATTATCGTCAAACGCTTAAGTGATGGCAGTTATGCGGGCAATGTGCAACTAGACCCGTCTAAAGGCAAATACTATATTGTGGTGCATGACCCAGCCAATAGCTGGCGACTGCGTGCGATTGAGGAATTGCCGATGGCGAAGTCGATTGAGTTTAAGCCACTGACTGCGTTTGATGTAAAGGCGAAAAATTAAGTAATTTTTGGTAAGGGATAACCTTTTGCACAAAGATACCAATAATTTTTTAGCACTTCCATTGTGGTATGAATCTCTGACGTAAGAAAATTTTGCTCCAAAATAACTGGTTGTTGATTCTTTACGAGTATTTTGATAGCTGAAGGCTCTATCTTATTTCTTTCAAGATATTCGATTGATTCAATGTCTTGCCAAACTATTGGTTTGATTATGTTATGTTTTTTATGAACAAGACAATCGGGGGTTAGTTCAATTTTTTCTATGCTGATTGGATTATTGATTGAGTCGATTGATGCTACTTTTTTAAAAAATTTGATAAAAACCCCAATTATAAGAAAAATAACAACGACATAAACAGCTTTAATTGTAAGACTCTCTTCTGTTGAAATTACTATCAAACCAATTGATAAACTAACAGCACGTAACAACAATAAGCCAAGTTCATTTTGATTCGTGTAAGCTACAGAAGATGGGATTGATTCAAACTGCCAATTTATTAAGTCTTGTGACTGTTTAGCTTTAAGAAGCTTCTGTACGGTAGGTTCATTTTTTGTTTGTTTAAGTTTCTTATCATCCAAGCGTGATTGTTTGGCTATTAGATGAAATCCATAAAACGTACTACCTAGAATGACAAATGCCAATACACCGCTGAATGATATATTTATGCTCAACGCAAAAGCAATAAATAGCGCTATGAGGATATAGCGCTTTTCTATTTTCATACCATAGTTTCCCAAACTCCCACTTGTCCTTCATGGAGTTTTGGCACACCGCCAAGCACCCGCCACGGCATGGTGCTGCCATGAAAATCACTACCGATAGACACCTTTAACTCATGCTCTTTAATCACTCTATCGACCATATGGCGGGTTGAAGTCGGTTCATTACTGGCGGGCAATTCCACTGCATCGCCACCGCTACTGGCAAAATCTGCAATCAGTTTACGCACTTTGTTGGCAGTTAAATTATAACGGGTCGCGTGAGCCAAAGACGCTTTGCCACCACAGTCATGAATCAAATTGATGCAATCTTTAAGCGATAAGCCATCAAGTGCCACATAGCAAGGTTTATGGTCAGCCAAATAGCCGGTAAAGGCTTTTTGCACGTCACTCACCAAGCCTTGATCCGCCATCACTTTGGCAATGTGAGTACGACCGACCGCTTGCGGATTACCTTTGGCTTGCACTAATACCGCCTGCCAAATCTCATCCATCGGGCGTTTAAAGGTACTTGCCACACGCTCGCACATCGCATAGCCGCGCGTTTCTCGATTGGCTTGGATGGCAGCGAGTTTGCTATGCATTGTTTCGATATCACTAAAGCCGTACCCCAGTACATGAATCACTTTTTCATTTTGGGCAGGTTTTTTGGAATAGCCGCCCATGACACGATGACGACAGCTGATTTCAACACCGTGAATCAGCGTCATACCAAGGCTATCAGCGGTTTGGCGCGCCTCAAGGATACCAAGTACTGTATCATGGTCGCTTAAGGATAATACTTTCACCCCTTTTTCATGCGCTTTTTGCACCACTTCGCTTGGGCTAAAAGTGCCATCTGAGCGGGTACTGTGGCAGTGCATATCAATCGGAAGTTGGGTATAAATAGGACTGCTAGACAAGATATCGAGATTTAAAGAATTCACAAATACGCCTTAATTACAAAAGCTGGTTGCCAACAATAGGACAAAAGGGGTTAAGACAAAGAGGGGTTAACTCTGCGCAGGCTCGCTCACAGGTGCACGTGATTGATGAAGCAAGGAAAATCGCAAAGTTACTTTTCGATTTTAGCATATCCGTGTAAACTAGCGGCTAAGATTTTTACAAGCGATTTTTGTTAGAGATGACTATGAGTGGTTTATTGGATTTGCTACCTTTACTGGCATTTTTTTACTTTTCCAAACAACAAGGGGTACTGGCAGGTGCGGCGGCGTTATTGATTACCACACTGGTGGTATATGTGGTGCATTTTGCCCGGCAAAAAGGCAAGCTCAATAAACAGCAGTGGGTGACGCTGATTTTAACCGTGGGATTTTGTGGGTTAAGCTTAATTTTCCATGACGAAGCGTTTTTAAAATGGAAATCAACCGTCATCAATAGCGTATTTGCGATTGCCCTCATTATCAGTGTCGCGTTAGGTAAACCGCTATTAGAGTTGGCAATGAAAAATGTGTTTCGATTGACCCAATCGGGCTGGAATAGACTCACCCTCGCTTGGGCAGGGTATTTCTTGCTGATGGCAGGTTTGCAATATTATTTTGCGTTTTTTACCAACAACGATACCTGGATTAATTTTAAAAGCTGGGGATGGATACCGGTGATGCTGGTGTTTTTAATCGGGCAATTTGTGTTCTTAAAAAACCACCTAAACCCAGACATGCAGCAACAAATCAATGATAAAGGAAAAAACTAAAGGAGAATATGGATGGCACTTTATATCATTATCGGTCATGACGTCCCTGATAGCCTTGAGCTACGCAAACAGTTTCGCCCGGCTCATCTTGAGCGTCTAACGGTGTTAGATGAGCAGCGCCGTCTAATCATCGCAGGCCCTACGCCAATTGCGCACGGAGAGCCTGAAATGAGTGGCAGTGTATTGATTGTAGATTTTGACAGCGATGAAGCCGTGCAAGCTTGGGCAAGCGAAGAGCCTTACTTATTAAATGGAGTGTATAGTCATGTGGATATCAAACCTTTTATCCAAGTTTTTCCTAAATCAGTGAGTTAATATTGGCTTTAACCGTTGTTTGTAGTACATAATTGGCAAAGTCTGGGTGGTGATAGGTGGTAAGCATGAAAAAATTGGTGGGCTCTTTGGCAAACGGCGCAGTGTTATTGACGGTATTACAGGTGACAAGCCTGACCCATGCAGCACCGCAAGTTGTCGTCACTGACCCAAAAACAGGACAACCGCTCGCCAAACAGCCACAGATTGCCTCAAGCGTTGCCAGTAGCACCTCACCGATGCAAAACCCCAACCAACCTACCCTTGCCCAGCTCAACCAGCCCACTGACAGCCAGTTGTCCAACGCTAACCAACAATTATTGGCAAAAAATGCTGAATTACAAAACCAAGTCGATAGTTTAAATACGCAGGTCAAAGTGCTTGTCAATGAGCGCAGTGGACAGATTTTTATCTACGGTGCGCTCACTGCATTGATAAGTGGGATACTTGGCATCGCACTGGGCTGGCTGGTCGCAGGGCGTAAAGGTCGTTGGTAGTCGACTTTATAAGCCTACTACTATAAGCCTGACATTGACTTGCTATGATGCCAAATAACCAAGCCGACCTGCCAAAAAAGCCCACCGTCGCCATCATTGGCGCAGGTCCTGCTGGACTGATGGTGGCAGATTATCTGCGCCAGTTTGATGTTACAATCCAAGTATTTGAACAAAAACCTTCCCCTGCCCGCAAACTATTAATGGCCGGTAAATCTGGACTCAATATCTCGCACGCTGAGCCCGTTGATACCTTTGTCACGCGCTATCAGCCCAACGATTGGCTTACGCCGCATATTGAAGATTTTAATGCGGCGCATATCCGTGATTTTATGACCCGCTTAGGGATTGAATCTTTTGTTGGCTCGACAGGTCGCATCTTTCCTACCATGATGAAAGCCTCGCCGCTACTGCGGGCGTGGTTGCAAGCGCTGCAGCAGGACGGTGTAACGTTTTTTTATCGGCATAGCTGTGATGATATTGACGGCAAGCAAGCGACTTTTTCGGTAGCGCATGAAAGCGGCAACCTAACTGTTAGCCAAAGCTTTGATGCGATTGTGTTGGCAACGGGCGCGATGTCATGGTCGCGGCTCGGTAGTGATGGCAAATGGCAGACATGGCTCAGCGATGCAGAATTGACGCCGTTTTATGCCAGCAATGTCGGTATCTGTCGCCCACTGTCGCAGCCTTGGTCGGCGCATTTACACCGCGATTTTGGCAAAGCATTAAAACGGGTGAAAGCCCAGCTGACATTGCCCGATGGCAAAATTGAGCAGGGTTTTGGCGACATTATCATCACCCAGTATGGCATGGAAAGCGGGCTGATATATCGGCTCAATCGTGCCATGCGTGAGCAATTAAATCATACGGGCAAGGTATCACTACAACTTGATTTGCTACCTGATGTGGCTAACGAAAAATTATTGAGTAGTTTAAAAAATCCCAAAAAACAATCGCTAGCTAACCTTTGGCGAAAGGCAGGACTTGATTCGGTCAAAATCGCCTTACTCAGAGAAATCGTCGCAAAAACGCACTGGCATGATGCCGATAAAATGACAAAAGCAATCAAACAGTTAACCGTAGAATTCGATAGTTTTCGACCGATTGAAGAGGCGATTAGCTGTGGCGGTGGGGTAAAACGCACCGCATTAACCGAGGATTTTGCGCTAAAATCCAATCCTTATGTATTTTGCTGTGGTGAGATGCTTGATTGGGATGCGCCAACGGGTGGCTATCTGCTAACGGCTTGTTTTGCCACAGGCCGAGCCGCCGGACAAGGCGTGGCGCAGTTTTTAGCGTTATCCAAAAAGTTGACGCAATGCACTTGACATAAGGCACTTATCGACTGTGCAGATAGCGACTGTAAAAGTAGGCAAGCAGCAGTACGAGCCCACAAATGGGTAAGCAGACAGGCAAAAACAGCGGATTTTGCATACCGCCGAACATTACCATCAATGAGCCCAATGCAGCCAAAATCGGCGATATCACACCCAACAACATACTTTTGATATGACCTTGTTGCCATAAGCGAAACACCGCAAAGTAAAATACCAAATACAGCAAGTAACTCACCACAATCGCGATTTCTGAAATATCCATATCGCCAAGTAGCTGATTTTTCATCACCGCATAATGCACAGCCGCCCAAAACATCGATAAGGCAAAACCTAGCAGCGCTGAGCCAACCGATAGCTGATAGTTGGGCGAGACCTGACGCAATTGCGCGCTAAACGGAATCAATGATTTGAGCGCTAAAGAATGCGGCAGACGAATCAGCCCTAATACCAAGCCATTCACCGTACCCATCACCGAAATCACCACAAATATCAAAAAGGCTTTGGCAGCGGTTTCGCCAAATAACTGGGTTGCCACCACATACACGCTTTCATCACCCAATGCCATCACTTTTGCGGCGCCTAGATATGAGGTAAGTCCAACAAAATACAGCAAATAGCCCAATAGAATCAACATAGGCGCGACAACTAAGGCAATCGGTAAATTACGTTTGGCATGTTTGATTTCCCCTGAAATACTGGTAGAGACCACCCAGCCATCAAACGAAAACGCAATCGGACCGATGGCACCGAGCCATGCCAAAGACTGCGTCGCTTGACGCGCGGATTCACTTGGATGGGTTAACGCAGTCATAGGGTCACCATAGACAAACGCCATCACCCCTAGCACAAATAATGGAATTAATTTAACGATAGTGGCAAAGACTTGGAAACGCCCTGCAAACACCGCTGCCATCACATTAAACAGATAACAAATGACAAACCACGTAAGTCCAATGCCCATTTGTAATTCAAGCGATGCCTCTTTTACCCCAAATAACAGGGCGGTGTAAATACCCACCACCCACGTCACCACCACGCCAAGCGTCGGGTAATACAAAAACAATTGAAACCAGCCAATCATCGTAGAAAAATGTGGGCTGACAAATTCATCGGCATAGCCAATCAAGCCGCCGTGTGCATCGGTACGTTTTGCCAGCTCAGCAATCGATAGCGAACCAAAAATAATCGCCACCGCAGCTAATACAAAAACCACCACGCCCAACGCCACATTGCCGTTGGTATATTTTAAAACATTGTCTGCCTTAAAGAATATCCCTGAGCCAATCACAATCCCCACAATCATTGCCAATGCGGTGATTAGGTTATAACGCCCGTTAGTTGATTGATTCATGTTGTTACCACACCCAAAAAAAGCTGCATGCCATGTTGCAACGATAAAAAATCAGTTATGCTATACCCCCTAATCGCTGTTTTCAAGCCTTGTATTAGTAATATTTTACTCAGCACTAACTTTTAGTTATTTATTATGGGTCACTGATGTCACAATCTAGCCAACGTCCTGTCACAAGCTCAAGCAAAAGTAGCACCCCAGCATCAACCATTCAAACCGCCAAACTACACTGGCAGTTAGACGATAACGGCGTGACTGTCCCCATTTCTGGCGACTTTGGCGATGTTTATTTTTCCAAAACAGACGGCTTGGCAGAATCTCGCTATGTTTTTATTGATGGCAACGACTTAACCACTCGCCTCACTAATTTGCGGAACTTTGAACGATTTGTCATCGGTGAAATTGGTTTTGGGACAGGGCTTAATATCTTGGCTATTTGGCAACTGTGGCAACAAATCAGACCTGACAATCATAGCCATTTACATATCATTACCGCCGAAAAATTTCCCTTAAGCAAAACTGACCTTGCACAAGCGCTGAGCGTGTGGACAGAGCTTGCTGGGTTATCACAACAGCTCATTGACAACTATCCGCCACCACTGGCTGGCTGCCATCGTTTGAACTGGTTTGATGAACGATTGACGATTGATTTATGGCTTGGCGATGCGACGAGTAGTTTGTCGCAAGTGACTGGGCAAGGCAAAGTCGATGCGTGGCTGCTTGATGGGTTTGCGCCGAGCTGTAACCAAGAACTTTGGTCAGCGGATTTATTGGCTCAAATTGCAAGGTTATCCAAACCTCACACGACTTTGGCGACATTTAGCGTGGCAAGCGCAGTCAAACAGGGGCTAAAACATCATGGTTTTACCTTAGCCAAACGTAAAGGCTTTGGCAAAAAGCGAGAAATGCTCACCGCAAGCTTTCAACCTAAGTCAACATCCGGCAATTTTTGCGAAATCCATTTTCGCTATAACAAAAAAATTAAACCATTTTTTGTCACCCTACCCTTTACTGACACGTTTGAATCCCGACGTCGTCAGCGTCGAAAAGCCAATAACGTTAAAGGCTTTGAATTACCCAATTTTTCCGCTATTACAAAACCGCTGTCTGTGGCGGTGATTGGGGCTGGAGTGGCGGGGTTAAGCAGTGCGTATGCCTTAGCCGCCCGTGGGCACAAGGTCACCATTTTTGATAAAGATAAGCCATTGGCAGGCGCATCGGGCAACATCCGCGGTTTTCTTGCGCCAAAACTTACCAGCCTAAAACGCCTTGAAACCAATCTACATGCGATTGGTTATTTGGCAAGCTGTCGATTTTACCCTTATTTGACCGCACAAACCGGTATTGAAATCCTACAAACCACCGGCTGTTTGGATTTACTCTCACACAATCGCTTACAACTCGATGAAGTCAAAGATTTTCCAATTGAATTTGCCCGTTTATTGACCGCAGAACAAGCCAAAGCGAAGGTCGGTTATGAGGTTGGGCAAGCGATATTTTTGCCCAATGCCGGGTTAATCACTACCGCAAACTTCGCCAAAGCTGTTTTATGCCACCCTAATATTAGCTTTCAAACCGAGGAATTAACCTATTTTCAGCAAGCCTATTTTCAGCAAGATTGCGACCAAGTGCTATTAACATTCACTGAGCGTCAGCAGCTTTTTGACCATGTGATTTTGTGCATGGCTTTAGACACCTGCGATTTTTTACCCACCATCAAACGCTTTAATCACAGCCGTGGGCAAGTGACGTGGTTTGCTGTCGATGAGCATGATATAGCACAGTTGCCAAGACTGCCGCTAAAGTATGGCAGTTATTACGCCAGTTTTAACGAAAACAGTAAACGCCATGTCATGCTTGGGGCAAGTTTTGTCAGGGATACCTTGGATACCACGCCAGCAGTTGCTGACCATAAGATGAATGTGGCAGATTTTGCGGGTGCAGTGCCCGATTTGGTCAACAACACCGATATGTTTACCGTCGAAAAAAACATATCTCATTGGCAGGGTCGCGCCAGTATCCGCAGCCAAACCGTGGATTATCTACCCCTAGTTGGGCAGGTGTGGCAAGCGGGTTATGAAAGCAAAAGCCGAGTCTGGACATTTTCGGCATTGGGGTCAAAGGGCTATGCTTATGCCCCGATTTGTAGTGAGCTGTTGGTCGGGTTACTGTGCGGGGAAATATTGCCGTTAGCTAACAAGATGGTCAACAGTTTAAGCCCCAATCGCAAGGTCATTCGGCGCTAGGTTATTTTCTCAGCAGTTTTTGATAAACCAAACTGCGTAAACTATTTGGCAATAATCGCACCGGTAAGCGAATGGCGAGGTTTTTAAGCAGTTGCGCAATATGCAAAAACCCTTGTTGATAAAAACTTTGCTGAATTGCCCACTCGTATCGGGCATACGTCAAGCCCCCGCGCCGTTCATACATCGCATCCCCTGCCCGTGCATACACTAGCACCTCTGGCAAATTGGCAAACTGATAGCCAGCGACCAATAACCGTACCCACAAATCATAATCTTCAAACAGCGGCGCATGCCGATAGCTACCGACCGCTTGTACCGCTGATTTTTTGAAGGCAACGGTCATGTGGTTGATGGGATTGCGCGACTTGGCGGAGGCAAAAATCGCCTCGTGTGAGGTTGGCACCGTGCGAGATTTTTTCCCCTGTGACAGCTGCTTTTCAAATTCAATGATTTGCCCGCCCAACACGTCAATTTCTGGATGGTTTTGGATAAAGTTGATTTGCTGCTCAAAGCGGTTAGGCACACAGATATCATCCGTATCCATGCGCATGACCCAGTCATGTTGACAAGCGTTTAGACCTGCATTCAAAGCCTGTCCAAGTCCGACGTTTTTTGTTAAAGCGATAATCGTTAACGGTAGCTGCGGCTTAAACTCTTGTACCACTTTTTGCAATGCCAAATTGATTGGACCATCAAACACCAACACAATCTCATCGGCTTGGCGTGTTTGATTGCCCAAGCTGGCTAGACATTCGGCCAGAAATTCGGGGTTTTCTTTGTCATACAGCGACATCAATACAGAAAATTTCATGTTAACTCACCCAGCCAAGTCAATGCCACATCCTTTTTTACTTTACGCGCAAACCAATAGCCATCAAATTTCGCCCGCTCCAGCTTTAATAGATCCAAATAAATCGGACTATTGCCATTATTTACATTTTTGTCAAAAATAATTTGTCGGCGGTTATCATTACTTAGGCGAATTTGATTGGTTAATTTTTCAGTAATTAGGGTTTGAAAAAAGTGTTCATCGGGCACCAGTTTGTGACGGAAAAAATCACTGTATTCATCGGTAAAAGGCACAATTTTTTCCCAGTCTTCACGCGTTACTGAAAACCATTGTGAGCCAAAATAAATGGGCGAGTGATAGGGTTTTACTTTTGCCACACCTTGTTGCAGTTTGGTGATGATTTTGCCCGTCAATTGCCGTTGCCAGTTGCTATCGGCATGGGGACTGTCCATAATAAAGCGATAGGCATACTGTGGCGCTATCTCGCAGGTCATCATCGTCTGAAAATCAAACCACTGTTGCCACTGTTTTTCTATCACTTCAAATGGTTGTAACACCACATCTTCACCGCTTAACAGATGAAAATAAGCATTGTCCTCATTGGCAAACGCTGTTTCAAACAATTTTAACGACGCTTCAATTTGGCTAAACCCGCCCCAACGTACCGATATCCTGTCGCTCAGCAAAACGACATTGGCTAGCTGTGCAGTCTCAGGGTCAAGAAAATAATCGGATTTAGCATCCATATGCACATAAAAATTGACATTGGGCTGAATTTTCGCCAGCTTAATAAAATAACTGATATCTTGATGGGCTTGAACCAGCACGGCGTGTTTTTTCATGCAGTTACCCTTTGAACCCATTTAGATTATCTGCGTCATCTAAATTAATCAGGGTAAAACCACGACTGGCAAGAAATTCATACGCATCAGGGAATTTATCCCACAGCGCTTGGGTATACACCATAAATACTTGGGTGCGGGGAAATTCTTTGAGCGAAAACACGGCAGTGCTGATAAAGGTATAAATTTCAAAGCGTTGCTGGGGGTTTTGTTGCAATGCCTCGCTTAGATAATCTTCAATGATTTTATCACTATCAATCACCGGCAAAATATGGCTAAAATCCAAGTTTTCTCGCGGGTGTGGACAAAATGCGTCAAGGTGAAATGCCTTGACCATTGTTTCTACAATATCAGCATAAGCTTTGTCACCGATAAAATTGTCGAGGGCTTGCCCCAATAACAGCCGTTTTAACGGCAAATTTTCATCAGGCTGATTGTTTACTTTATCAAACAAATAAACAGGCTCGGTAGCGTCTATAATATTTTTTTCCTGGGGAAAAATGGTGAAATGTTTTTTGGAGATAGCCAAAATACTAGGGATACTGGGATAAGTAATGCCCACGGCGTGTTTAAAAAGTTGTAGTGGCAAGGATTTTGGTAACGGTTGAAAATAGCTAGAATTGGGAAAAATATTAGCGGTACCGTCATCAAAGGTATACAGCTGTTGGAATTTTACTTTAGAAATAACATATTGCAAAAATAACACGTCAATACTGGCAAGATAGACATTTTCGATAGGTTTTTGCCAAATATCAAGCGTGTTAAGTGTGGTTTTGATGTGGTTTAAGGTGGCAAAACGTTCGCCCCAGGTTTTATTGTTCAGTTCGATAAAGGCGGATTTTTCGCAGACCTGCTCAAGTTGGTCAAAATAATAGCGGTGTTTGGGCTCGCTTTTTGAATGGACGCCATACGGCAAATACAGCCCAATAAAGGGGGTACTGTGTTGCTTAATAATTTGCTTGGCAATCAACACTTGCAAGGGGGTGATACAAATAATGAGATTCATGGCGTTTTTTTGACCTTTTCCACCTGCAGCGTATAATAATACAAGAGCGGCAAAATCACCACGCCACTAATAATAGTCGCATACGGCACCACTGCCAGTGATACGCCACTTAACACCCACAAGGCAACCAAATACACCACCGTTGAGATGACGGAACACAGCGAAATTTGCGCGCTTTTGGCATGATAAAACAAAAAATTCACCAACAATAAATACGGAATTATCAGCGAAAACGCCAGTACAAACATCACCACATAATACTGGCTTTGGGCAAAATCTGCCCCCAATAGCCACGCCATCAATGACGATGGCATCGCCCACGCCATGGCAGTCAACAGAAAAGGCACCATCAAACTTAGCCAAAACAGTCGATGCAATTGCCTCACTGTCATGCGCTGCGATTTTAGCCGTTCATATAAGTGAGGCACCAGCGCAGAATTGACCGCCATAATCACAATAGTCAAGCTACTAGCGACTTGCACCCCTGCCGAGTATACCCCTAGCTCATGACTGCTAAACCGCTCGTGAATCAACACTCGGTCAAGTTGCCCTTTGATGGTATAGCTTAACCCATGTAACAGTAGCGGCAAGCCTAGGGTTAAAATATAGCCCAGTCCCAGTTTGAGCCGTTTTGGGGTAAAGCGAAAGTTGATAGCAAATTGGTATTTTGCCCACGCCAACGCTGCCACAAAGGTAAACCCATGCGCCAAGATAATCGCGATAAGACGCTGGGCAACTTTATCCGTGGTATCGCCAGCAAAAAACTGAAAAATCAGCACCGTCCATAGCAAATTGCCCAAGGCTAAGCCCAGTTGGATGGTCAGATAGCTAAACGGGCGTTTTTGGCATTGCCGCAGTGCCAGTTGGTTTTGAATCAAGGTTTGCAAAAAGGCGGTAAAAAAGCAGTAAAATAACAATTCGCTATGTAACAGCCAACTAATCACCGTCCCAATCAGCAGCACGCCCACACTATATAGCCCGCCCGCCAATAAAATATTGCCTAGCCCATGCCTGCCATACACATAAAAGTAACGGGTCAAAGCGCCATTTTGCGACAGACTCATGGCGATTACAATAAATGCCGTGAGCGATAAATAATAGGACAAATCACCAAAACCCGTTGTGCCTAATACCCGTGTCAAATAGGGCAATAGCAAAAACGGCACAGCTTTGGCGGTCATCTCGCCTACCACATAAATTAGGCTGTCTTTGAGCAGGGCGGATTTTGTTAAACGTTTGATTTTATTTAACATTACCTTTCAAGGACATCCCACGAGGTGGCGGTATTGGCTTGGATATCCGTTAGCACTTTTTTGCCCATTAATTCATCATAAAACTTCGGGGCAAGCCCAAAGCCAGGGCGAACGCTACGGATACAGCTTTCATCAATCACATCCCCTGCCGTCATGTCTTTGACAAAATACAGTGAACGGCGAAATTGCACATTGCCGATTTCGCTTGATTTTCGCCCATAATCGACTTGTCCCAACGCTTGCCAAGCGGTTTTACTGTCACGGCAGAGCGCGGTGAGTTCGTCTTTTTCCAGTGAAAAGCTGTCATCCGCCCCGCCGCCATTGCGGTCTAGGGTGACGTGTTTTTCAATGATACACGCCCCCAATGCCACGCTTGTCACGGCGGTGGTGTTGTCAAGCGTATGGTCGGATAAGCCAATCGGCACGCCAAAACAGCGCTGCATATCGACAATGGTACGCAGGTTATAGTCCTGTGCGGGAGCTGGGTAACCACTCACGCAGTGCAATAACGCAAGCTGTTTGCAGCCGCCATCATAAGCGGCGGCAACCGCCTCGGCAATTTCGGTTTGGTCCGCCATCCCTGTGGAGATAATCATTGGCTTGCCGGTACTTGCTACATATTTGATAAGCGGTAAATCAATGGCTTCAAACGAGGCGATTTTGTACGCTGGGGCGTTCAAATCCTCGAGCAAATCCACCGCAGTAAAGTCAAACGGTGAGCTAAACATGGTGATACCGACTTTGTGAGCGTGGTCAAACAATGGTTTATGCCAGTCCCACGGCGTGTAAGCTTCTTGGTACAAGTCATACAAGGTACGCCCGTCCCACAGTCCCCCATGAATTTGGAAATCTGCGGCGCTGCTGTTGAGGGTGATGGTATCTGCGGTGTAGGTTTGCATTTTGACCGCATCAGCCCCGCACGCCTTTGCCATGTCAATGATACGGTAAGCGTTATTGATGTCGCCGTTGTGGTTGGCGGACATTTCGGCGATGATGTATGGCGCATGGTCAACACCGATTGGGCGATGGTTAATGCTAAAATTTTGCTTCATAAAAATACCATTAAAATAAAAAATCTTGCGATTTTAATTCAAACTCAACCACATCATACACTTTTTCACCCACACCAAAATGCTGTTGTAGCACGCCTGTTTCGCTAAATCCCAATTTACGATGCAACGCCAGTGACGCGGTATTATATGCCAGCACTTGCGCGGTGATTTTGCCAATATCGGTGGTGTTGAAAATCCGTGCAATCGCCAAAACCGCCAACGCAAAGCCAAGCCCCTGCCCTTTTGCGCTATTAGGGGATAAATAAAACCCCCAACTGGCAGTTTTTTCATTCTGCCTTGATGAATTAGGATTTGACGCATTAGGGTTTGGCGTATGGGTGTTTGCCAACTGCAGCGTCTGGTATTTATCTACCGTCATTTGGGTAACATTGACTAGCCCCATCGGCTCGCCGCCTTTACTCCCATCCGTTTCAAAAATCAGCAAATGCACATTGTCACGGTCAAGCTGTCTGCCATACCACTTTTCATGATCAGCAAGGGCAATTTCATCCTGCCCAAACATCCACCGGCGCACGTCGATGTGATTACGCCATTGCCAAATCATCTGGCTATCGGCTTGGGTCGCTTGTCGCACTTGACAATGTTGAAATTTTTGCGCAAATTCAATCCAGTGCGCAACGCGTTTTGCCCCTTGCCCATCGACCAACTTGGCAGATTGACGACTGAATTTTTTATAATTGTCGGCCAGTTCGCTCAACAAGCGGGGCAGTTGCTCATCCAATCTAGCTATATCAGTCACCACTTTGACCAAGTTTTTATCCGCCAACGCTTTGGCAATCACCTGTTGGTTATCGGCAAGCACCATCAGCACCATCGGTAAGCCCAAACAACAGCGCTCCCAAGTGGTGCTGCCTGCTGCCCCAATCGCAAGGTCAGCATTAGCCATCAATTGCGCCATATTAGTCACATTGACAAGTACGGCACACGCAAAACTTGCGTGTTTGGCAAACCTTTGTACACTTTCGATATGCGGTGCGGTTTTGCCCATGACGACAGTCACGTTAAACACTTGCGCAGATTGTTGCACAAAGGTATTGAGACTTTGCAAAATCTTGAGCGTGACATTATCGTTATCGACACCGCCAAGATTGACCAATATATTGTTGGGCGACTGTACGCTTTTACGTCTGTTTAGGCTCATAGCTCGCCAGCTGGCAAACTCATCCCGTAATAGTGTATAGCGTGTACCTAGTAGTCGCTGGCAATCACTTGGCACAAGCGGTTGATAATCTTCGTTTTTTCGCCCAAAATTTTGGTCGAGCAAAATCTCACAGTCGTGCGTTCGGTCGGCTAAATCGTCAATGGCTAAAATTTTAAGGTTTGGCAAAAGTCGTTTGGCTTGCTGCTCCCAGTTTTTGCCAATCGCATAATGGTCTATAATCAGCCAATCTGGCTTTAATGCTTGCAAGATAGGTTGACACTCGGCAAAATCATCGCTTTCACTAATCCCTAGCCACTCGCTATGGACATGCTGTTTGATAAAATCTGCAGTCTCACTTTTGGCTAACAGCTGCACAGCAAAACCTTTTTGCCCAATCAAATCCGCCAAATGCCCGTCATGCGCCCGACAAATAAACGAGATATCATGCCTTTGCTGTTTTAACCGGTCAGCGAGCGTGAGGCAACGCATGATATGACCGCTACCCATCGTTAAACTTGCGTCTGCTCGGACCACGATTTTCATGTTAGCGCCTATCTTCATGCTAGCGCCAATTGCGCTTGGTACAGGCGCTCAGCAAATCGCCAATCATTTTCATCATCAATATCAACAACACTGTATTTTGGCAACACATAGCCTAGGGCATGATTATGGATTTTATCCTCACAGAGCCATGCCTCACGACTGCCCCAATAAAACTGCCCTGCATCAAAATACGCCTGCGGCAAATCTTGGGTTCGGGTGAGTTCATGTTGGCTAAACATGCTCGACACTTCACCAGTATCGCTTAATTTCAGTGAGCGTAACACATTGGATTCAAATTCTAAAACCGGAAAACAATACAAACTGTTGGATGACTGCCAGCGCTCAAAACTGTCGGTTAAATACTGCGGTTTTAAAAAAGGCGTACAGGGGTATAGACAGCAGATATGGCGAGCTTCTGGCACGCGCTGCAGCGTATGGCGAATCACCGCAGCGGTAGTGGCATAATCATCGGCAAGCGCGGCAGGTCTTTGGCTGACAGTTGCACCATACTGTTGAGCGATATCAGCAATAGCGCCATCATCAGTGGAGACGATAATCTGCTCAAACAGTTGGCTGTTTTTTGCCGTTGCAATGGCACGAGCCAGCATGGGCTTGCCACAAAAATCTTTGATGTTTTTGCGGGGAATGCGTTTACTACCCCCACGCGCAGGGATGATACAGACGTTCATTATGCTAATGCCTGAGCCAACGCTATCTTTAAGGCATCCACCACTTGGTCTTGCAATGCTTCGCTCAAATCATAATACAATGGCAAACTAATCGCCCGTTGATAATATTGCTCAGCATGCGGAAAATCGCCAAGTTTAAAGCCCATTTGTTGATAAAACGGTTGCGTATGCACAGGGATATAATGCACATTCACCCCGATATTTTGCGCCCGCAAACTGTCAAACACTTGCTTACGCGTTTTGCCACTGTCCGCTGTTAGTTGAATGGGATATAAATGAAACCCCGAATAATTAGCAGGATTGCGATAAGGCAACATAATCGGCAAATCTTTTAATAATTCATCATAACGCTTGCCAAGCTGGTGACGGCGAGTGACAAAGTCATCCAAATAGTTCATTTGACTCACCCCCAATGCCCCTTGCAATTCGGTCATGCGATAGTTAAAGCCCAAATCAATTTGCTGATAATACCAACCACCGTCAGGCTCATCGGTCATTAGATTGGCATCACGGGTGATACCATGACTACGCAGTAGCTGCATTTTTTCCGCCAATGCCGAGTCATTCGTTGTTGCCAGTCCGCCTTCTGCGGTGGTAATGATTTTGACAGGGTGAAAGCTAAACACGGTAATGTCGCTAAACTCACAATTGCCGATTGGTTGATTGTGATATTTGCCACCAATGGCATGGGAGGCGTCCTCAATCACCTTAAAGCCATATTGCTGTGATAGCGCATGAATGGCCGCCATATCACAGGGTTCACCGGTGAAATGCACGGGAATAACTATTTTTGGCAAGCGGTTTTCAGCATCGGCACGCTGTAACTTTTCTTCCAAGGCGTTGATAGACATATTGAGTGTTAGCGGATCAATATCCACAAAATCAATGTTAGCACCACAGTACAATCCACAGTTGGCGGATGCGGTAAAGGTAATCGGCGTCGTCCACAGCCAGTCATCTTTACCCTTTTCACCTTGACCAAGCCCCAATGCCAAACAAGCAATATGTAGTGCTGAGGTCGCACTATTCACCGCCACGCCAAACTTTGCCCCCGTATAGGTAGCGACGCGTTCTTCAAACGCCGGCACTTGACTACCTTGGGTCAAAAAATCAGACTGTAGCACAGCGACCACTGCGTCAATATCAGTTTGGGTGATATGCTGACGACCATAAGGGATAAATTGATTTGCCATAATATTTGTCATAATATTTGCCCAAGGGGGGGGGTTGTTATCAAGTGGGTTTGTTATCAAGGGTTAGCGATTAAATTTTACCAATTTTTGCTTTGTTGGTTTCAATCCATTCTTGTAGTTGTCCAGTCGTCATCCACTCACTGTTATTATCACTGGCGTACACGAAGCCTTCTGGCACCTTAACACCATCTTTGATACGTTCAGGCGTTTCATCCCAGCCATTAATCGTTGGCAAGATTTTAAAATGCTCAGGATATTCGTAGGTATGAAAAGAATCTTCAGCACTAATCATTTGCTCATGCAGTTTCTCGCCGGGACGAATACCAATGATTTTCTGCTCGGCTGTGGCAGAAACGGCAGTTGCCACATCTGGCATGGTCATGGAGGGAATTTTTTTGACATAAATTTCGCCGCCCACCATGTCTTCAAATGCATGCCAAACCAACTCCACACCTTGCTCAAGCGAAATCATAAAACGGGTCATACGCGGGTCTGTGATGGTCAGCACGCCACTGTCTTTAATGGATAGAAAATACGGAATCACCGAGCCACGACTCCCCATGACATTGCCATAACGTACCACCGAAAAGCGTGTACCATGCTCCCCTGAATAGGCGTTGCCTGCGACAAACAGTTTGTCCGATGCCAATTTGGTCGCGCCATATAGATTCACGGGACTGGACGCTTTGTCAGTCGATAAGGCAACGACTTTTTTCACCCCCTTATCGATACAGGCATCAATTAAATTCATTGCGCCGTTGATATTGGTTTTGACACATTCAAACGGATTATATTCGGCAGTGGGCACGATTTTGGTTGCTGCCGCATGCACCACATAATCCACCCCATCAAGCGCTCGATATAGACGGTTTTTATCACGCACATCACCGATAAAAAAACGCACCCGCGGGTCGCCTTGGTACAGTTTTGCCATTTCCCACTGTTTCATCTCATCACGCGAGAGGATAATCAGTTTTTTGGGATTGTATTTTTCAAGCGTCATCGGCACAAAGGTATGCCCAAATGAACCTGTCCCGCCTGTCACTAAAATGGTTGAATTGCTTAACATAGTGCGCTACCTATTATGGCTAAAGTTATTTATCGCAGTTTATCTAGCCCCAAAACCTGTCAGCATGGTTTGAATGGTTTTGAGCACAATCAAGATATCTAATGCAAAAGAAATATGTTTAATATAATAAAAATCGTACTGTACCTTGAGCGCTGTCTCATCGGTATCACTGGCATACCCTTGTGTGACCTGCGCCCATCCAGAAATACCGGGTTTAACGATATGTCGATAATTATAAAAAGGGATGGTTTTTTCAAAGGTTTTGACAAAACTCAGCTGTTCAGGTCTCGGTCCAATCAGGCTCATATCGCCTTTGAGCACATTCAAAAATTGCGGCAGCTCATCGATACGGGTTTTACGAATAAACTTACCGACTCTAGTCACACGAGGGTCATTTTGTTGCGCCAGTTTTGCTCCATTTTTTTCTGAATCAAAGCGCATACTACGAAATTTATAGATTTTAAACAGTTTGCCGCCTTGCCCGACCCGCTCTTGGACAAATATGGCTTTACCCGGACTTTCCAACCGTATCGCAATGACAGTGATCACCGCAATCAGCAGTACAAAGGGTGATACCAATAAAATTGCTATAATATCAATCAGTTGTTTAAACCATAAATAGGTTTGCGAGGGCAACAACGAACCCAACTCATTTTCATACAAATGATGAATCGGCAGACGACCGGTCAAAGACTCATACACCTGGCGGTTATTATACACTGGTCTGCCCTGTAACGTTTGCTCGGTTAAAAATCGCTGCCAGTCTTCATCGAGTGCAGGCGATGACAGGTCTGCTACTATCGCTTGCACTTTTTTGGATTGTATGGCATCCAAATGCGGTTTTTCAAGGCGCAGCCAACGGATTTGAAAAATCGCTTCAAAGTTTTGACAATGTCCCAGTGGAATATACGCCATATAAGGTTGGTGCGCTTTTTGCTCAAGTAAAAACGATAAAAAGAAAAACACTGCCCCGATAACACCCGATAAGCCAAAGTAATATAGCGAATACGGCAACCGAAAAACGATAATCACCATGCCTAACAGCATCATCACCAATAATAAGGTTGGCAACACAAAGCTGATGGAGCGTTGACCTGGAAAATCGGTGAGTTTGCGCAGACCAAGGGTAACTAGCAAGACACCCAAGGTGGCTAACACCATACTGTTAAATTCAGTCAGTAGCCAGCGCCCCTGCAAAAAGCGCATTCGCCACATCAGCAAGGCGGGCAAAATTACCACCACCCCCCAGCCCACGATAAGTCGGAACGCGATATTTTGCCATACTAAAAAAATTACCCGCTGCATTATGGTTTAAGTCCTGTTTTTTCAGGATTGGCGTCTCGCCATTGTTGAAACTCACGGTATAAAGCTGCAAATGTCGCAGGATCTTGTTTGGCAAGATTGCCCAAGTCAGTATCCACATTATCACAATCCGACAAATTTTTTACCATGACACAAGCCGCTTCGATATGTTTTAATGCCGCTTGCTGGTCACCTTTATAGGCTAAGAACTGTGCATAAGCTAATATATTATACTGGGAAGAATCGGTATTTATCACCTCTTCAAAGATGGCTTCCTTTACGCTTGCCTGATGACGGTTAATCGGCACTTGCATGGCAAGGATGCGGTCATGATACGCGCTAAAGCCAAACACATCATTTTGGTAGTCAATTCCTTTGTCTTGATTTAGATGATTGGTATGCTTGATAAAGCGATTATAATCTAAATAATTGAGATGAAAATATTGCCAAATATAGTAGCCTGATAACATCGCCAAACCCAGCATGACAACAGACATGGCTTTTCTTAGTTTGGGTTGCCACACAAGTTGCCATTTGGTCTGTTCAATCAACGCCAAAAACAAGGCAAAAACCGCGAGATAACGAAAATACCATAACGGATATTCGACACTGGCATACAAGATACTGGCGATGACAAATGCCAGTGCAATCGCGCTTTCGCTACTATGGCGCAGATGAATCGCCCGCACCAGTAGCCAAACAATCGGCACAAAGCACAGCGCGCCTAACACACCTAGCTCCGCCAAAATCATGGTGGCAAAATTGTGGGAATGGTCAGCAATCTCTGGCCATTTAAAATATTGGGCATAATCAACGCTTGCGCCCATGTAGTTGTTCCAACCGACCCCTGTGAGCACATGGTCATGAAATATCATCATGGCGCGTTCGCTCATCGCTGAGCGGTTCCCCTGCCCGCCCGCCATACGGCTCACTGCCCCAAGCTGATTGGCGCTGCTATAATTACTAAGCCAGCTTGCGCCCATATAATAAAGCACAAATATGACAAGACCAAAAACGCTAGCCGATAATTTGCTTTTCCACGCTATCGGCTGGGTCAAAAAGAAAATGGGAATCACCGCAAGCATCATCACCAGACCCGCCCGACTTTGGGTCAAGGCAAGGCCGATGGTAAATATCACAAACAATACCATCAAGCCAAACCGCGCATATTGTCGGTATCGACCAATCAGCCACTGCGGCGCATTTAACCTTTCTTGAAACGACTGCTGCAGTTGATAAATCACCCCACACAGCGCCAACACAAACGCATAGCCTGCGTGATTGGCTTGCCCAAAGTTGCCATCATAGCGTCCGCCATTGGCATTACCACGCGCAATCACCCAGCCTTTATAATCAATCTGATAGCCTTGGGTTTGCATCATTTGAATCATAAAAGTGACGATTGCCATGAGATATACCGCAATAAACAGGCGGTTTAATAAATTCGCTTTATTTTCAATATTACTGCCTATCAACGCAGTCAAGGCAACGACCAGCAAGCTTATCACCGGAAAGATTAACGCATCAGGGTAAGCGATATGATTAAATAATGGCTGACATACAATCAATAGGGCTAGCAGCAACCAAGTAAGCACAGATTTGCTCAATTTTGTGATGGGATGTTGCCAAAAAAAAGCGGCTATGGCTAAGCTGATAAAGCCAAACGCGGTGGCATTGACGACGAAATCTCGACCCAGTGGCGAATGCCAAGGCATTAGATAGGTCAAAATGGCTAACCCCATGAATAGGGTAAATAGACGGATATCTTGGGTGAGCGTTTGGTTTGATGTCGATAGTAGCATGGTGTTTTTCGTGGGCTTTAAACGCAAAAATGCTAAACAGGGTAGTTTAGCATTTTTCTTATCTTATAGTCATATTGAAGAAAAAATTTTGAGTTAATTTAACACTTTATTATTTTCATAAGCTTTAGCATACTATCATGACTAAATTAGTTAATAGTATTATCGAAGTTACAGTTTGAACCAAGGTATTTTTGCTCGATATTAGACTTACAGTACCAGCTACCATTGCTATTTCTTTCCCAAACAATTTTTTTACCATGAATTAATGGTGAGGTCTGGTTAGATATAGTAGCGGTGATGGTAGATTGTTGGGTTAAAGGATTTGTAATTTGTGCAATACCAGTATTGTCAGGCAATACAATCCCTACTTGAGAATTACCTTGAATAATATTAGATGGCGATGCCCTAGGGTCGCATTCGTTAGATCCCAAACCTATATTATTAACACCATTATTAAGACAGTCTTCTACTGACAATCTAAGCTCGCCAATCTCACCAATAATTCTACCTGCCTGTACTTTAACCATATAATTTTGGTATTGGGCTATAGCAATAGCGGATAAAATGCCAATGATAGCAATGGCTATAATTAATTCTACTAGAGTAAATCCTATATTATTTTTATATACCATTATGGGTAAAGCCCTTTAAAATATAATATTGTATTGCTAAGCAATTTACTTTAAATCCTCACCATAACGAAATCGAGCATAATCTATATATCTTGTTTTGAATAATACACCATATAATCTATACAAAAATCATTCCATGTTCACCAAATGAGCATTTGACCAAAATCTAGGTCCTAACGAGGGGCTAGAATTCACCATCCCTTTATCATTTCCATATTGAAAAAAACTGTCTGAGATAATAAAGAGAATTATCAAGATAAAGCCTAACCCCCATTTTAAAATATTTATTCCTTTCAAAAAATTAAATTGATTAGCTTTTGGAAAAAAAACTGACCTGCCATTTAGTTTTATTTGAATAATACTTATAATAAAGCAAAAATAAATTAATATAGTCATTTGGCTAACTGGATATACATGCGCGCCTGATAGTAACATATTAACTAATAGCGCTATAGAACCTGCAAATAATATTGCAGGAACTTGTGAACGTTTATTAATTAACCATTGAGTACTACAAATTATTAAAAAGCTGATAAGCAGCCCTGTCACTCCCCATTCAACAACTAATTGTACAATAAGATTATGGGGATGACCGATTTTTAAAGGGTTAATTTCTTCGGCAAAAACGAAATTCCCACCACCAAGACCTTTAAACGGATTTTGTAACCATTGATACCAAGCACCAATCCACATCCGCCACCGTGTGCCATCTTCTCCTCGCAGGACAGTATATTGAACAGCAGAAGTATCAAAGCATTGAATAATCCGATATGAAATAAAGCTAATCAATATACTTATAAGTGGGTTTAGTATTTTCTGATAGCCTTTAGGATAAAATAACACAATAGCGATTAAACCGGCACTAATCCCTAACCAATTAGCACGAGCAGCATCTAGCCATAAGGTTAAAAGAAAAAAACTAACGATTAGATTGGTGGTTTTTGTAAATCTTTTTAGAAAACCAGGTTGATACCATAATAAAAATATTAAAGGTAATAAAGCGTCATCATAATAACGAATATTAATAAACAGTCCATGCCAAACTAATGGTACATCAGCAGTAATGTATAAGTAGTACCCCACCAATAACCATATTGTACAACCTAAGGGACTAAGCGCAACGATTGCAATTGCTAATTCTACTTTTTGTCTTGGAATTTGAATCATTAAAAGGTAAACAAAATAGCTATAGCATAATAAGGCACCCATTAATGAGATATCTAATAAAGCTAATAGACTATTTTTAGAAAAAGAAATGATGGTAAGGCTATATATGAATAATAAGAAAATAAAAAGAATTTCAAATTTTGATTTTTTAATAGTTAGGGTGTTAAAACGTAGGATTCCATATATGAAGCTTAATAACAGTATTAAACATTCTTGTAACCGCCAACTATCAATCATGTTATGCATCCATTCACTGCTAATACCGAGGAATGCACTACTAATAAATACAAGCGGCAAACATAAAAAAATATAATCCCAATTCACACGCTTCATTATTTTTCTCGATTGCATAATAAATTAATAAAAAAGCACATCCGAAGATGTGCCTGTATAAAATTATTAGAATTATTAATTATGAACCTGAGCAACCAGCTGGTCTAAATTTAGCATCAGCGGTGGTTGAACAAGCCCATGAACCATTAGCATCACGTGTCCAAGTTAATGTTGCACTATTATCTTTTAAGGTAGCAGCTGCATTATTAGCAAAAGTAGCTACAATCGTAGCACCTGTAGTCAAAGCAGCACCATTAGTACCATCAGCAGCAGGAGCAGCACCTTGAACTGTTATAGTTTGAATATTAGATGTAGTAACCCCTAATGGACATGCACCCTGTGCAGTTTTACCTTCATTTAAACAGCTCTCCACAGCAGTTTTAATTGCGGCTGTTTCTCCCATAGCGCGGCTTACTTGCGATTTAGCAATGTAATTTTGATATTGTGGAATCGCAATCGCAGCCAAAATACCAATAATCGCCACAACAATCATTAATTCAATCAGGGTAAAACCTTTCTGAGCGTTCATAATGAACTCCTATTCTTGAGTGTATAAAATGGATAACCTAATCATATAGCCAGTCATCCAAGTAATTAAGTCAATTTGCAAAGTTTTGCTAACCATCACTTTGCCTTGGTAATACAATCATTGCATTTTGTGTGCCAATTTAATTTCTTAGCCAAATTAACACTAATATGCCTTCTACTTTGCTATTAATTTAACCCCAGTTCGACATAAGCCATACTCTAAGGCTTTGAATTAACAAGCAATCTTAGCGACGAAAGGTTCAATCAGCACATTTTTAAGTGTCGGCTTCTTGGGCTCATGGCAATAAGCAATCAGCCCTGCCACCAAATTACTCATAAACCCAACATGGCTACGATGCCTTGAATGCTCGATATGGCAAATATTCTTTAACTCATCAAACACCGTCTCAATCAAGAAACGGCGTTTAAGCAATCGCTTATCTAACCAAGCAATGTCTTTAGCTTTCATATTCTTTTTGACGTTGGTAATCAGTTCAACATCCAAGTTTTCGTCTAGCCAAGCGGTCAGCTTTTTATCAATGTAGCCTTTATCGCCAAACAGTTTACCAAAGACTTGGTTTTCGCACAGTTGTTTGACAGGCTTTCTGTCATCAACATTGCCCGCTGTCACGGTAAGATTCACGAGTTCACCTCGGTGGTTGATGATGGCGTGTAATTTAAAGCCAAAGAACCAGCCCATACTGCTTTTTCCTCGTCCTGCTGTATCGGCAAAGACTTTGTTGCGCTTGATACGGTGGTTATCACAAACTGCTAGGCTGGTTGAGTCGATGTAGCTAATCCCTGTGCAGTTGCCTTGCATTAAGAATTGTAGGTAGTCACACATGGGATATACGGCTTTTTCCATCAGCTCTACCATTCTGTTGTAACTTGGTAGTCTTGGAAAGGCATTTTTTAGCCATTGACAGACATAGCCATAGTAAAAGGCTTTAAATTCTCGATAGCGTATTTGATGAAATAGTACCAAGATGGTGATGATTTCTGCTAAACTTATTTTGCATGGTTTGTTGCGTCGCTTTTTACTGCTGTTGTTCTTTAGTTTTAGCATTTTCTGCTGTTGCTCGGCTGTGTAGGCTTTGCAAAAGTCGTCGATGTGGCAGTAAAGTTCTACAAGATTGTCCATGTAAGAAGTCCTGGTTAAAGGTGTTTGTGGTGAACTTACTTTAGCATGTTGGACTTCTTTTTTTATCCTTTCTTATGTCGAATTCAGGTTAATTTAAAAATTATTCAGTGTATCGAGGCTTATCTAAATGAAAATTTTTTTAACTATCCCAATTTATTCATTTATCCCTATGTTATTGTCAAAGATATGACAATATTTGTCACTATTTTTATATCACCCAACCTAAATATTGTCCATACTGCCAAAAATTGTTCAATGCTTAGCTTGATAAGCTAGTTATTCCACTCTTGACCTGTACCACATGAAGTACCTCGGCATTTGACTCCTTGAGCGTTTAGCGTGAGGGTACCATCATTTGCCATCTGCGATGAACTAATAGGGGTGGCTGTAATTGTCCAACGTTCAGTTAGGGGGGTGGGTACTAGGGTGATGGTATATAATGCTGTACCACTTCTAGGGAAGCTCCCATTTAATCCCGTGCCTGCGTTAGTGTAACTGCCTTGTGCCAGTTTACGCGATTCAATTTGCGAGGCGATATTTTGCATTTCTGTCATCATATCGGTGCGTTTGGTTTTGATGACGTAGCGTTGATAACTGGGGTAAGCAATCGCCGCCAGCACGCCAATAATAGCAACCACAATCATCAGCTCGATTAGGGTAAAGCCTTGTTGGCTATATCGATTTTTCATTACCATGTCTCCGAATAAGTAACACAGTTGGTTGATGCGATGGTAACGCTAGTGTCACTATTTTTGGTTTTGCATTGTGTTCCACTGCTCGTGAGCAAAATTTTATGCGCATCGTTAAATTTTGTGGGATTGGGGGTGGCAAACATCACCCATGCTCTACCTGCGGTCAAGCTATTAGAGAGTGTCGAAGATGCCGTTGGCACCAGACTATTGGCAGTATTATCGCCATCCACCAACCGTATCTTGTATTGATAATTATCTGCTGTGCTGTTAGCGGGCACATAAATCACCGTATTTGCCACATCATCGCTTGCGCCAGTATCATAACTGTAACTGACCGTACCGTCATTGGCAATTTTTTTGGGGAAAAAGCCTTTATAAGTCAGTGAAGTCGCCCGCCAGCGATTGAGCTCAATCTCTATCTGCTTCATTTTGGCTTGCGCTTGTGATTCGGCATTGCGAATGGCATATTGCCGATACGATGGGATAGCGATACTGGCAAGTATCGCAACCATCGCTACCGTTACCATCAGTTCAATCAGCGTAAAGCCCTTGTGACGATTCATCATTGCCTCGGTTATTTATTAACTTCAAACCAAGTATTTGGCTTTAAGGTATATCGGTCATTGTAGATATTCTCTGGTGCTGAGCCATCACCCGTTGTTTTACTTAGACCAGATAATGGTTGGCTAGTTCTATCAAGTCCAATATTATTAGATCCCGTATCACCCGCTAGTAGCTTACCGTTGTCATCACCAAAGTCCACTCGGTTGGAGGCTCTATCGGTAATTGTTTGCGTACCAATCAATAAGCGTTGATTGGATAATGTAGAACTACGCGGTCCTAGCGTCAATTCTTGGATACCTTGCCCTGCCCGCGCAAAACCTGCCGTGCCATTTGTTGATGTCGCATACTCATCGATAGCCAACCCTTCTGAATCAGTGGTTTGTTTTAAGCAGATACCGTAAGGTAGACAGTACAATTGACGCTCTGAGCCGCCTGTGATTTTTGCAGAACAAGACTCAGTGACGCCATAGTTCATATCGGGGTTGTAGACAGTGGTGTATAAGAAACTATTAATGACCTCAGACTTACCCACGCCTTTGGTATATTTGACTTGATTAAATCCATCAAAGCGCGTCAATGGATAGTACCAGCCACGTTTGGCTTTTACAGAAGTGATAGCCGCTTGTTTGGTAGCTAACGTATAATCTGCAGTGACCGTAGGTAACGCCAATAAGTTGCTAGACGCTGTGGTATTGGCAGTCAAGTTTACCACTTTTTGTACTTTAGCCGCATTGGTGGCGGTAGATTCTCTGCGGGTGGTAAAATCACTGGCATATAAAATACTATCTGCCAACGTGACATCGGTGTCCATAATGCCATACAGCCTATCGGCATAGGCATCGCTAGCACGTATTTTTGATAACGGCGAACTACGGTCACCTGAGATGACATTAACCACAGCGAACAATCGGCTGTTAGTAAAGCTACTATCGCCACGGTAAAAACTGACGGCAGGACGCTCATAAAAACGGTGATTATATTTGATATCTGCGCCACTAAAAGCAGGTTGCAGTAGACGTACTACGCGCGTATTACTAAATGAAGTTTCAGGTGCAGCTGTGCCACTGCTCACAGGTTTGATGAATCCGGCATTGGTAAAATCAGCACGGAACACTTGACCGCCCAGGTCAGCAAAGTATAACTGATCCATATAACCATCGTTGTTGCGGTCAAGGACGGTAATGCCGCCTACGATACTGTTAGTCATCGTACTTACACTGGTTGATGGCGTGGGTGTTGCTGAGCCTGATGCTGACCAAATTAAATCCCCTGTTTTGGCATCCACCATATATACAGCGTTGCCTAGGGATTCTGCAGCGGTTGTGCGGTTACATGCCTGTGATTTTTGATTGCTTAAGGTCGAAGTTGTGGTGCCAACTTGATAGTTTTCATCTTCATAGCAGGTATCATAACCGCCACCAAAGACTAACACATCTTTATAAGCATTGACTTTTTTGGTTGTCGAGTCTATGCCTGTGGCAATTTTTGCCTTGGTAGGTTTTGCCCAAATTTGTCCCATACGGTCAAAGCCTGTCGTAGCAGAATCAATTCTAAATAGCATCTTAGGATTATTTTTATCCGTTAAATCCAAGCCATACATACCTTCTCCGCCCATCCGTAGTCCGCCATAAGCACGGACGTAGGTATTACGGCAGTCACGGGTATTATTTGGGTCGATAGTCGTATTTGCTGCACAAGGCGTTACAGTGACTTTGCTGCTATCAAGGTCATAAAAATAATTAGCACTCACTAGCCAAGGGGCATCCACACCAAAGTAAGGTTTGCCAACATCTGTGCCTGTACCATTGATAAGCGCCTGTGGTTGGCTGATGAGCATTTGTTTAGGGATAAAGGCAAGCTGCTCTCTTCCCCCATTGCCTGTAGTAGTATAGTCATCAGCATTTACCATGTGTAGTGACCCATCACTTGAACCGAATAACGCATAATCATCACGGGTACTGCTGACTTTACCATCGGTATCAAGATCGGCTGAGTAGGACACCATGCTTGGTGTTGAATGGATAGTGGCTCCAAGGACTTTGACAGGTGACGTTGGTGCAGTGAGTACCAAATCCGCTAAGGCTTGGGTTTTTTGTGCATCAGTCAATGTAAAACCTAAAAATTGTAGTAATAAATTGACGTTGGTACGCGAATACGTGGTGGTATCCACAAAGGTATTTGAGGTACTGATGATACTTCCATCCAAGGTGACTTTACCTGAGGCATTGACACCCAATTTTCGTAGGCGAGGACTTGTATCATTTGAGGAAGTGTTATCTTCAATGTACAAGGTTCTTACATTATTCACAGCGGTGTTCGGGGTAAGTAAGTTACTATAAAATCCGCCTGAGGTAACCAAATCATTGGCATTTACACCATCTTTTACCACACTGACAGCACTCCACAGGTCTTCTGTAGTAGGATTGAGATTACCTGCGATATCTAAAAATAATGAACTATTATTTTTACCGTAAAGCGTACCTTCGTTAAGGTTGTATTTTTTTAGATTACCTGCCCAAGTCGCAACATTATTTTTTAAATCAGCTTGTAAGATAGGATAATACGCCACCGCTAGTTGGCTATCGGCTCGGTAAGGGTCATCAGGGATAACAATGGTTCCTGAAGGGGCTGAGGGTAAAGTTTGATTTAGGTCTTTGGCAAATTTAATGACACTATCTACCACATCTTCGGTAGACTGAGCAGAATAAAAGCCACCTTCGCCATAATTATAGGATTTCTCACCCCACTTACAAAGATTGATGGCATCTTGTGTACTGAGTTGATCGCAATCGGTGACATTAACTTCTTCGCCACCAATTGTGATTTTTTTAGTCGGTAATCCATTAGGGTTATTGAACTCACTACCAAATCCTACTGTAGCTGTTTTGATAGTCATTCTTATAGGATTTGCGGTATCTCTAAGCTTTTTTGCATAGGCTCCGATATAATCCCAAGCTTTTACAGTAGCCGAATCATTGCCATTAGTTACATTTATCAAGCCAGTATCTGGACTAATGCTAGTGACATTTAAACTTTTGCTCATTATCGTATTTGCAATATCACTGCCTGAATTATTAGGATAACCATCTGTTAAAAAATAAATACCTTGTCCATTACATTGCCCTGTAAGACCAGTTAATGGGCTTTCATATGCCGAGTTGTTTTTTGAACTACTTACAGAGCGGTTAAATCCTGAGTAAGACGAATAACTACTATTAGTGGTATTAGTAGCAAGCATATAAGCTCCTGACTCAGCATACGCATTGGCAGTTGGTGTACCGCCTGTACCAATTAATCCAGCAACAGCGTTTTTTAGTGTTTCAATTTGGGTGCTGTCGAGTTTTGCCGCAGGTACGAGAATTTTTCCTGTTTTATTATCGCCTTGAACAGAAGAATTTGGTGGATATAGTTTGGTAGTATTATCGGCATCTGTTTGTGAAGAATACTGCCCGATACCAATCGCAACTTTATCTGGGTCTAACCCCCCATTGTCTAATAGTTTAAAAATTGCGATTTTCAGACTGGTTAACCTATCGGGTATATTACCGCCTGCTTTATCGACTTCGGTGACCATTTTTTTCCAATACACATTATTGGTTTGATTGATGGTTTTCGTAGTAGTAGTGACTTGAGGGTTTTGTATCTCATATTGCACGTTGGAATCATCGGGATCATTGAAGGTAGTTGTCGCTTCGTTAGTAACAATTGGGGCTGTACTCGTTGAAGACGATGTGCCATTGACTGTCTCAGAAGTCATGCCTGTGGTGGTAGTATTGGTTGCTGTGGTGGTACAGTCTGATCTATTGACACTACCATCTGCACCGCAACCGTACCATGTAGTACCATTTGTATTGGATGCTTGATTGGTTGAGGTAAATGTCATGGAAGGTTGCACACTGCTCCAATTACTCCAACCACAAAAAAACAAGAAGCAACTATACGTTCTTTTGCGATATTTTCCGACATATATCTTCGTGGTTTCTGTCGTTGTGACTTTCTGTTCGTTATTTAAAAAATACTTAAGTACGTTTTTTGTGGTATCGGCAATAGTACAGCCATATTGATTAAATTTAGCGTTTGAGCCAGACTTGGTAGAATTATAAGCACCACCTCCCCAAGAAGTGTAAGGCGTGTTTTTTGGCAAATTACAAGCTGTGGGCGATTCGGCTGTACCAAAATAAGTTTTCATGTAGGGTTCTGACATACTTCCCGAGGTATCGAGCATCATCATAATAGTAACCTTACCGCCTTCTGCCGCCTTATAAATCTCCAAATCACCGATTTTCTTTTGGCTAACATCCGCCTGTGAAGTACTCACCGCCACCATCATCAACATGGCAATAACTACATATTTGATTGAAGTCGTTATTTTACCTTGATACGATTGATTCATTGCTTTAGACCTCTTAAAACCAAATTTAGGTTTCATCGTTATTACCACATTATTTTTTATCTTAATAAACCTTATCTACCTGATGAGGTTAAAGTGCATTTTGACGATAATCTCTCTGTACCTTTGCCGAACGGAATACAGTTGGTTGAGCTTGAAGTATTCTCGACATCCGCTTGCTCGTAAAGCATCTTGCTTGGGGTGTTGGCTTTACGCATACACTCAATCAGAGAATATTTTCCTGAACTAACATTGTCTTGGATAGCGGTTTGTTCAAAGCACTTATCAGAACCCACCTTAGGCTCTGCATACGCAGGTAAGGCTGCAGTGGCGCGAATGTCGAACTTGAACTTTTTACTGGTGCGGTTTTCTACTTCTTTTCCCATCACCATTTGTGAAAATGGTTCAGCATCGGTTTCAGGTGGGGTGACCGCAATATTCATCTGGGTCATTGAGGTTTGTCTATCACTATTATAGCTATCGGCACTGGTATAGTCACAGTAGCCACTGTTACGCCCACTCCAGTAGCCACCGCCTTTTTTTAGGATGGTAGCGTTTTTGGCCAGGTATTTTTTTTCCCGCGGATTATAGCAGTAGATAAATTCGTTGGTAGCATTGTCTGAATTGAGTAAAAAATGCCCGATAGCCCCTGACACGCTCGTGATATCTTTATATGCCTGTGAATTAGGATTGGCATTCACCATCGCCTCTAACTTTTGATTGCCACTATCGGCTGATTGTAGCAACAAGGTATTGATTTGGTCAGCGGTGGCAGTTCTGAGATCCGTGGTACTTTGACGCACCGCTATCGCGCCTGCCAACAGGATGAGCACCAAAAACATCAATACTACAATGAGCGCTGCGCCGCGTTGATGAGATGGCAAATTATGTGCCTTGTTTGTTGGGCGGATAAGCGCGGATTGCGTGCTGATCGATAGGATTGGATTGCTCATTGGCTAACTCCCCGCAGTTAATGTCGTACTGGTGTCAATATTGATAACTCGCGCGTTTCTCAATAAGGTCGTAGATTCATAGGTAGTACGTACCAGTTTAGGCTGTCCTGATTTTAATGGCTGAGTTGCACCTAATAACTTAAAACTGGTCGCGACATCACTACCGATCACAGGTGAACTACCTCGGACAATTAGCCCAATTTTGACTGCGGTAATGGGCGGTTTGGTACCAGACAATGCTAAATACTCACTGGCGGTCAGGTAGCGCATCAACCCAGCATAACTAGGTGCGTCAGTTTGGATACCCAACAAGATTTTGAATTGGTCTACCCCTAAGATTATCTCGCTGCCACCACTTTGATAGTTCGCACTCAAACCAGTAATGCCTGCAGTTGTAACCCTACCCGCATCGCAAGCTAGCAACAGCCCTTGACCTGTTGTACTTGAACTTCTAATAAAATACCGTTCAATTACAGTATGACCCAATTCCACATCGGCACTTTCACAATCAGGAATTTTTACACCCGTGGTATTTTTAAATTGAATCGTTAACTGGTCGCTATTGATCCCTGTGATATTAGACACACTGGTAAAACCTGTGTCGCCTGCAGTGTGGGTCAAAAAAGGACTATAGGCGGTGTCAGTTACTCGGATATTTTGTAGTGATAATACGATGCCACCACCCGCCGTTGTATCGGTAATAGAGGTTACTGAATTGCCCAAGTTTGCCAATCGCAAATGGCTCTCTAGCTGCTGCAAACCAAAAACGCTTGCCTCTTGTAGCTCGCTGCCACTTTTTTGGGTTGAGGCGGTTTTGGTATTCGTTAGGTATACTTGTATCACCGCAGCAGAAATCAGCAGCCCCAATACCAATGAAATCATTAGCTCTATCAAAGTAAAGCCTGAAGTGGAACGATAATTTGATATCATCAGTATGCCTCCATAATGAAGCATTGTGCACCAAAATTATAGACCGCATCTTCATTAGCGCAGGGTTTGTCTTTAGTCGTATCGGACGCAACAGGTTCATCCAAAAAAATCGGGTCGGTATCGCCCCAAGCGGCAATCAGGCATTGGCGGTCTTGTCCCACCCCACTAATCGTTGTGGTAACACCACTAGCGTTAGTAGTTGTCGTGCGTTTGGTAGGGCAAGTTGCCATACCCACGTTCAAGCCATTGTCTGTGGCGTATTGCTTGACGGTTAAGGCGTCTTTTACTGCCAGTTGCTTAATCGTACAAGACTCAGGCGTACCCCCTGTCATGCAACTATCTTTGGTGATAGCCACATCGCTAGTATCTGTATTGGTGAGTGTGGTGGCGGTGCCGTTAATCGCTGTTTTGAATGCGGGTATGCCATCTATATTCGCTCGCATCATCTCGGCTGCACCACGCAGTACCGTTAATGCTCGGGTACGCATCAAACTCTCATCGGTGGCTTTGACTGCGGTCATCTGCATCGCAGTGAATCCAAGCACCGCGATTGCTAACAACATCAATGCTACCAGTACTTCTATTAAGCCAATGCCTTTTTGTGAATTCATGAACATGTCCCATTTTTGCTAGTGACAATATTACTGCTCGCATCAACCGTAATGGTATATTTATCAGACCCAGCGCCATAACACACTGAAAAATTGGTCGAGCTATCTGTAAGAGTCCCTGTTCCCGTGTCCCCTTGGTAAGCCTTTTTGTAAGGGGTAAAACTAACTGCAGTTAAGGCAGTGGGGTTAGCGGTAATCGTCAATTTTTTGTCTAGCTTATAATCAGACAGCATTTCATCGGCATCTGTTGCCGACCTTTTTACATACAGTACGGTAATTTTTTTGCTTGATGAGCTGTTGGTTAGCACTACCCTAGTAGATCGCTGAGCAATCATTGCTTGGGTTCTTGCATCTTTTAGCGCAGCTTCAATGATGTTTGCGGCATCTTTCGTTTTCGCTTGTCGTATCTGTTTTTGCATACTAGGCGCTGCCATCGCGGCAATGATAGCGATAATCGCAATGGTGATGACAAGCTCAATCAGCGTAAAACCTTGGTCACGACCTTGGTTACGATGATACTGTCTGTTCAAAGCTTTCATCACGATACCCATTCATACCCCTTAATAAACGACCTATCATACCATGTTTACTAGCACAAACCATTTTAACATTAAAGCAAAAAATATACCTATTATCTTAGTATTTTTGTTAATTGTCGTACCTAAAGTTTACTAACGGTAATTTAACTCAACCACTTATCGTTGCTAAGTGAATTAGGACAAAAGGTCACTCACGTATTATCAAATCAAGTTTGAATAGAATACTTTAGAAAACCCCTCCAACAGCCCACTGGTAGCCCGCCTTTATCTGCGAGCTTTAACGGTATGGCAGTGCCACTTTACTCGCCAAACACACAAGCAGAACCTAATGCAAAACCTTACCATGCAAGACTGAATACGCATGGATATGGGCAGATGGGTAATAATTTGTGAGTAGATTAGCCAATTCAGACAGGGTGGCACCTGTGGTGACCACATCATCAAACAAAATCAAATTTTTGCTAGGGGGCATATCTGTTAGGGAAAACGCATCTTTGATATTATCTAAACGCTCCTCTCGGCTTAGACCCTGCTGGTGAGGTCGCTCGAGTCGCTGCACACCCGTAAAAACAGGGATTTGCCAGTGAAAGCTTAGATAAGCGGTTAAAATGGCAAGCGGATCGAAGCCGCGTTGCCTAATGCGCTGTAAACTTGTTGGTACTTTAACGATTAAAGAGTTTTTTGAATGACAACCTTTAGGAATATGCAGTTGTCTGATAGCCTGAACCAAAACAGGCAGATGATGTAACTGCTGCCCATTTTTATACCCAAGCATGATTTGATTGAGCGGATATTGATAGTAGCCGCTGGCTACGCCACGCAGTGACGTTTGCTTAAGTTGCAAATTAAAGCATGACGCTGACCATTCGAACTGGCTATGGCATGGCTGACAAAGAAATTGCTGTCGATTGAACCAATGGTCATGATGACGCGGTGCTAAGTTATCAAAGCCTGCTGCAGCGCAATCATTGATGCCACATAGTTGGCAACGGTGATGAACTTTTGCTTGATACACTAACGCCATGGCAAAGGGCAATCGCCACCAAGGCAAGGGGGCTACGATTGCCATAGCCGCAGTTAAAGCCCTTTAAAATCATTGAACATGATACCAATACCGATATTGGTGCTCTTGTGATTATAGTCTTGGATGTTTTCACCATAGCCATGGAATACTTGTAAAATCGCTTTCATACCGCCTGTCAATGGATAGGCATAATCCACCTGTATAGCGCCTTTATTGGTACTTGGATTATAACGCATCACACCCCCGACTGTGCTTTGGTCATTGAGCGGATACAACCAACGCACATCGCCATAGCCCATGTAATCCCCAATATCTGGGTTATCCGAGTCTTTACTGTTCTCATTTGCGATTAGCCACAGTCTTGGAATCACGGTGAGTTTGCCCCACTCCGTTCCTGCCATCGCATAGATACGATTCCAAGAACGGGATAACGGGTCTGACTGTCCATTTGATTCATGCACTAGACCTGCGCCCAACAGTCTTAATGACCCATTCCCAGGCAGATTACCCTTGATAGGCTGTGTCAAAAATATCTCTGGTTGGTAATCTGAGCTGCGAAAAGGTCTTGAACTTTTACCATTGTACACTTGCCAATAAGACTGCTGGGTATAGCCAAGCCAAACATCGGCATTGGTATCGAACACATCTTGGGCAAGCTTGGTTTTCATTGAAATTTGCAGCTTGCTATCTAAGTGCTGCAAATAATCTTTCGATGCGCGAACATGATCTTGGGTGGGTGAATGAATATCATAGTTTGGCGTCGCGTTGTACCAAAGCGGCATGACATACATGGGCAAATGCGGACGTATCGTCAGTATCCCTTTGGGATCATTTTTATCCAAGTCATATAACACACTCAGTGGCGTATATTTTTCCACATCCGTTGCAGTCACCCCCACTTGTTTTAAGATGGTTTTGTCTTGCTTGTTGGGTACCAAGTAATCCAGTTTTTTTTGCTCGTTTTTAGTGGAGGTCGTGACGGTTGTCGTTTGATCCACGGCTAACACTGGTATTGCTTTACCTTCTTTGATACTTACTTCCAAGGTTTTGGCAATATCAAGGGGCGCCTTGGCTTCAGGTTCGATTTTACCAACGCTTATCTTGTCAAAACAAGCTAAACGCGCGACATTATCAGTGATTTTTGAACAGGTTAGCAGCGTTTGTTGGTCGACAGGGATAACGGTTGTTTCTATTAAAGTTTTTGTTGAAGCTCTTGTTGAAGATTTTGTTGAAGTTTTTGCGTGCGCCGTTGCTGTAACTGTTAGTGTGGCTAGTATAGCAAGCGATAAAGAGGTACGGTAAAGCGTAAGCTGTGACATAGGTTGACCTTCTTACAAAAATATCGTTCATGATAGCAAAAATTGATGACAAATAGTTAACAAATGCATAATAATTTTTAACAGTAAAGTAAAGTTCCAATCAATTATTAGCTCGTCAATTACTGGTATTTCTATTGGTGCTTGTATTAGTAATTCTATTGATACTGCCTACCTTTATACTCAAGCCAACCGTCTTGATGACGGCTAGCAGGGTCACGATGTGTCCAATGTACAACGCCACCTTTGTTGTTATAAATATATTCACCATAAAAACGAATGGGATTGTTGGCTTGAATACCCTCGATGCGCGGTGCCAAATCAATATTATGGGCAATTAACACCGTGATGTTTGGGTAGTTATCAATTTTGACCAAAAGCTTTTGATGGCGGCTACCCTCATTATCGTCTTTTAGCACTTTAATCACCGTACCACACCCTAATACCTGTCGTTTAACGCTGGGATTTTTGGCTTGATAAGCTTGATTAATGACGGCGTTGTTACATTGAATATTTGTTGCCTGACGTTTTTTGTCAGTATAACTTGCTGAATTTTTAGCCGTCTGTTGATTGGACTTTGAGTCCACTAACGGTGAATTTGGGTTTGCTAACTGGCTATTTCCGCTTTGGTTTTGGCTTTTATTTTGGCTTGGCTGTTGGTCGGCATTGCCTTCATGGGAACACCCAGTGACAAAAATTAGCACCCCGAAAGTTAACGGGATGGCTATAGACTTTGCTAAGTGATAGTTCAATTTTTATTTAACCTTTATGGTTGAATGGGTCAATGAATCATTTGACTAAGTTTTCTTGAACTGAGTTTTCTTGAACTGAATTTTCTTTAACTGAGTTTAGAGTTAATTTAATTGGGACAAAAGTTGCTCAAAATCAGAGCGTTTGACTGCACCGTTTTGTCTTGCTACCAGTTGACCGTTTTGGTAAAACAACAATACAGGCGGACCGAACACGGCTAGTTTTTTATAGATTGCTTGGCTATCCGCCGTATTGTCAGTCACATCGAGTTTGACAACTTGCCAGCTGGCTAAACTTTGCGGGGGGTTGGCAAAAAGTGTTTTATCCATGATACGACATTCAATGCACCACTCTGCGGTGACATCGACGACTAGCTTTGGATATTGCGTAAGCAAGGGTTCAAGCTCTGACAGTTTAGTGATTGTAATCGTTTGGGTGGTCTTTGTTGCCGTTAATGCCGATTGCCCTGAGGTATTCACAAGCTTGTTAAGCGGCTGCCAACTATCTTGACTACCTGAGGCAGTGCCTATCACAAGACAGGCTGACCAAATCCATGCTAGCAATGCTAGTGCTTGAGTGAGTAATTGACCTTTTTTGCCCTGCCAGCGCCACAGCCATAAGCCAATCACAGCAAACCACAGCGCCCATAGCATCAGCATCCCGCTTGATAGCCATATACGCTCTATCATCAATAAAGCGACGCCAAATAACAGCAAACCAAAACTGGTTTTGACCCAGTTCATCCACTCGCCTGCTTTTGGCATAAAATTACCTTGAGTGGCGCCCAGTAAAATGAGCGGTGTGGATAGCCCAAGCCCCAATAAAAACAATGCGGCAAACCCCATCACAGGATCACCCAGTGCTGCCACGCCTGCCAACGCGCCTGCAAGGGGTGCCGACACACAAGGGGAGACAACCAGTGCAGAAAACAAGCCCGTCAAATAACTACCACTTAAGGTACCGAGCCGATTTTCCCCAATTTGGCTGATTTTTTGGAACTTAACACGCAGCGCATGCGGCAATTGCCAGCGAATGACATCCAACATGTAGAGTCCAAGCAGGATAAATAACCCTGCAAAAACCAATAAAATGACAGGGTTTTGTAGCCAGTTTAGTATACCCAAAGATTGCCCAAATAACGCCACCACTGCGCCCAAAATGCCATAACTGGTCGCAACACCCACGCCATAACTGCCCGTGAGTAACAACCCTTTTTTGGCGGATGGACGATGTTGACGGGCAACGATATTGGCTACAATCGGCAGCATGGGTAACACACAAGGGGTAAAAGCTAACCCCAGTCCCGCTAAAAACAACAGCAATAACGCAACACCGCTATGTTTGGTCAATCCAAAAATATCTTGATTGCTAGCGCTAGCCGTCAAACTCGTTGCCACCGCCGCCGATAAAGCCGCGGGTTCAGTCATGACAGTTGTTTGGACAGGTTGAGACGATGCCATAGATACGACAGGAGCGGATGCGGTTAACTGCCCTGTGGTTAAGACATCGGTGGCTGAAGCATCGGTCACTGGGGTCAATGCGACTTGCTGCCCCGCTGCGTCTGTAGTGCCACTGGACAGCGCATCGATGGCAGACGGTGTACTAGTTGCCTCATTGACGGTTTTAGCAGGGGTCAAGCTAGCAGATTGCTGAGTCGTTGTCTGGGCGGCATCGCTGGTCGTCGCCACAGTATTGGTGACTTTTGCTTGGGCCGTTTTTGACGTCATTGCGTCTGATTTTTTTGCGCCATTTTTGGTAGAAGCGGCCAATTGGGTGATGACAAATTTGGTCTTTTCTGGGGGATAACAAAGCCCTATTTTGGCACAGCCTTGCCATTTGACCGTAGCAGGTTGCGAGGTGATTGCTTTATCCGCGCTCAAGGTGGTTGTGGCAGTAAAGGGGTGTTCAAACACAGGCACCCGACCAAAATCTGGGTCATCCACATAGGTCGGTGCTGCACTAAATTGTAGCGGCGTCGCTGTTACCCCGTCAGGCAATTGTAAGGTTAATTTATCCCGATACGCATAATAGCCTGCTTTGACATCCACATGAATGGTCACTACTTGCCCTTTTTGCTCAGTATAGACTTTAAAAGCCTCATGCACCGGTAGCGGCTTGTCTTTGGCGGTCAAGCTGGGATTGTCACTGCCGCCAAAAATCTCGCTTAAACTAATCGCTTGGGCGCTTGGCATAGTAAGGCTAGTGACAGCCAGTAGCGTGCCAAGCAAAGAGACATGACGACTCACGGTTCGAAAACAACACAGGGGCGTAGGCATAGGGGATATATTTTTCAAAGACAACTTCTCATATGTTCTAAATTTATACGTTTTAAATTTATACGTTTTAAGCCACGTAATTATACTATGACGGCTAATTTTAGCCAATCCCCGCCCAAAAACCTAGCAAAAAAATCAGAGTGCGTGACTCTGATTTTGTTAACCCAGTGAAAACACCAAACTTATAACTTAGCAAAAATGTCTGCGTCTTGTCCTTCGCCGCCTTCTTTGCCATCAGCCCCCAATGAAAATAAATCATAGGTTCTGCCTTCTGTACCTGGAATAACGTATTGTAGGTCATTATCCCAGCCATCTTTCGGGAAACCGCCTTTAATATACCCGCCCTCTGGCCAGTTTTTGGCACCTTGTGGTGGCTTATTTAAGGCTTCCAATCCTTCTTGGGTAGTGGGATAGCGACCATTGTCCACTTTAAACATATCAATGGCATTTGAGGTGGTGGATAAAGCCGTTTCGGTGGTTTTGACGCGGGCTTTGTCACTTTGACCCACCACTTTGGGCACCACAAGACCTGCCAAAATTGCCAAAATGACAATCACCACCATGACTTCAATTAAGGTAAAACCCGCTTGACGATTTTTTGATACATGAGCACAACACATACGAATTTCCATTTTTTAGATTTTTAGCGCTTTTTGATAAGGTGTTAGGATTTTACACGGCTTTTTTGACAATTTGCATACCGATTTGGTTAATTTTGTCGGATTATTTAGCCATTAATTATTTGGCGGTTTTGGGGTTTAGCCTGCCAAATCATTCATATTGATAATCGGTAGCATCACTGCCATCACAATGGTCATGACAATCACCCCCATCAGCACCAACATCAGCGGCTCAAGTAGTGACAATAGCGTGCTAATCATATTGGTGGCTTCATTTTGCTGCATCGCTGCTGCACGCGTCAGCATGTCATCAAGCTCGCCTGAGTTCTCGCCACTTTTAATCATTTGTACCATCATCGGCGGAAAATAATTACTGCGCTCAAGCTGGCTTGATAGGCTCGCGCCTTCGGTGACTTTTTCTGTGGCGCGCGCGATGGTATGTTTGATATGGGTATTGGTGGTGACTGCCGCGCCGATGGCCAGTGCTTCCACCAACGGTACCCCTGAACGCACCAAAATCGCTAACGTACTGGCAAAACGTGATGCGTTCAGATTTCGCGATAATCTGCCAAACACCGGCAACCGCAAGACAACTTGGTCAAAAGTGGCTTTACCTGCCGCCGTTTTAATAAACTTTACAAATAAAAAAACCGCACCGATTAGCCCGCCTAATATCAGCCACCACCATTGGGTTAAAATATTAGACAGTGCCAACACCACTTGGGTAATCCATGGCAGCGCTTGCTCGGATTGTTCAAACACTTTGACAATTTTTGGCACGACAAAGCTCATCAAGCCCACCACCACTGCCACCGCCATCACCAGCAAAATTATCGGATACACCATCGCGCCTTGTACCTTTTTTTGCATGGCAAAGCGATTTTCAGTGTAATCGGCTAACTGATTTAAAATCAAATCCAAATGCCCTGAGCGCTCACCTGCGGCAATGGTGGCAATATAAATCGCTGGAAAATTACCAGAGTCTTGTAGCGCACTCGCCAGGCTATAGCCTTCCAATACTTTGGCACGCACGCCATGCATCAACGCTTTGACATGCGGTTTTTCGCTTTGTTTGGCAATCGCTTGCAACGCTTGTTCTATCGGTATCGACGCTGCCAACAACACCGACAATTGGCGGGTGATTAATGCCAAATCATAGGCGCCCACCCCTTTTTGCCACAATCGGTTGCGATTGACATCGGTTTTTTGTACAGGTGAGACTTCGACAGGCAGTAAATTTTTATCACGCAGTTGTTGGCGGATTAGCCTAGCAGAATCGGCTTCAAGAATACCTTGATGTGACTTGCCTTGGGTATCCATGGCTTTATACTGAAATGCGGGCATGTGAGTTCCCAACGGGTAAGATTAGCGTTATTTTAAAGGCTTAATAGGCTGAAATAAAGACTCGTTTTCATTGGAATCATATTGTACCAATACCGATAGCTCATCACGCAAGTCTTGTTTGTTAAAGCTATTGACCTCGGTAATCAGCATTTTCTCGATTCGTTTGTCAACAGCGTATTCACTGATTTGCGCACAATAGATGGCTAATTGATAAACTTGCGCTTTGAGCGACTCATCGAGTGATTGCAATAGTCTCACCAATTCTGCCACATTGATGACTTGGTAAGGGTAATTGGGAATCGCCGCCTCTTTTAATGGCGTGACTGAATAGTTGACACCGAGATGGGCAAAATAATAACAACTAAATAGATAACCTAGAATATGCCCCACAAAATAACCCCGGTCATTGTGATAGCATGCCACCCCCAAAAACTCAATCACGGTCGCCGCCAAACTATGCTCAAGACCGCGAAATTCAGCGGATGATGGCAGCAAGCCTACGGTTGGTAGGTTCATTAAATTTTTGTTTTGGCTGACAATCTGCCAACCAATCGGTCGCTGCGGCGGCAAATAATGGCTAATGGACATCACCAAATCATCGACGATATGTAAATTATTGAACAAATGCTGCAGTTGCATCAGCCCAACATTATCGCGCATGTTCAAATATTTGGCGACTTGCAATTTTTTAGTTTCAATAAACTGGGATTTTTTACTGGAAATATAAAATAACAGTTGATGGGGTTGGGAGTGCTCAAAATACTGGGTCACTGCGTTTTCTTGTGCATGAAACACGGCGGTGCATTGACTGGTAACATCCATTGGGTTAACACCACGATGGTCCATCGCAGGGTGTTCTGGATTGGGCTTGATGTGCAAGCCATGTGCTTCGACAGGTTGACCTTTGGTAGTTGAAGTTTCCATGTTGGCAATCGCAGCTGATAAAATATGGGACAGTGCTTGTCACTATATCATACCCCTATCGACATAACCTAACAGATATTGCTATGAAAATAGACTGGTCATTCTTCGTTGCGATAAAATTCGCTCTAAGACATAAAGCTTACTATAAAAGTGGCAATAACCACAAAACCGCAGCAAACCTGCTTTTTTGTGGTTAATTAGGGTACTCGACTACCGACTTATTGCTCGCTCAAGCTGTCAGCAAAATGCACACCATCGATTCGAAACGACTGGCGATATTTTCTTGGTGACATTTTATAGACGCGTTTGAATGCTTGGCTAAAGGTACTATCGGAGGCATAACCCACTAACTCACTGATACGGCTGATGCTATTTTCTTGTAGCCGCAAATACCGCGCCGCAAGACGAAGTCGATAGTCGGTTAAATAAGTCAACGGCGGCACCCCCACCACTTCACGAAAATGCTCGGCAAAACTACTGCGTGACATCCCTGCGACCTCGGCTAACTTATGAATGGTCCAATTGGTCTCGGGTCGATCATGCATGACTGCTAATGCTTTGGCAAGGTAAGGGTCTTTCACAGCTTTTAGCCAATTATCTGTCGCTTCGGGCAAATCCTCAATATAGTTGCGTACACACTCAATCATCAAAATACTGGCGATACGATTGATAATGGTTATTTTGCCAAGTCGGTTCTGCTCAGACTCTAATGCCAAAATTTTGACACCCAAATCAAGCATAATCATTTTTTGCTCATCGTTTGATTCGCTTTCTGGCAAAATTTTTGGTAAAGCGCTTAGTAACGGGCGCGTAATCTCTCGATCGTAATGGCACACAATCGCGACCATTTCAGTTGTTTGCGCTGGCTCATCACCTTTGCTATGAATGGCGGGTTTACCCAAGTGGATAGTTTCAACAGTTTGGCTAGTTAATAACGGGGCAATGTCAATTGATGGAACATCAGATTGCCCCACACCACAAATAAGGTGTTTTTTGCCGCCTGGCACCATGACCACATCGCGCGCGCGTGCGTTGCGATACACATCATCGACCTTAATACTAATCCCACCTGTGGTAATCAAATAAAACACGATACAATCTTTTTTATCTAACTCAAACGACCACTCCCCAGTGGCGTGTATATAGTGATACTGAGTTTGATACAAATGTATATCTTCAAGCAACATACTGAGTGCATCCATGAATTTTTCCTAAGTTATCAATACAGCAATTTAAAAAAATGCAACATAAACTACAAACGAGCTAACTTACAAGTCAAACTTTGGTAATTGGACTTGAGATAAAAATTTAAAGACGTATACATAAACCGTCATTCTCATTGTCAGCAATCATATCATCTTTTGAAGGCGCTGCTAGTTAAGTTTGAGTCTGTAGGACTACTAAAATTCAGTGTTACAGGCCGCAAAAATGCTTTATTTTACAAAGATTTTAAAGATTGTGGTCACAGATAGTATGCACTTGTTATCGGTTATACAGTAGCGGTAGGATGTTTGGGTGTCTAAGCAAATAAATAAGTGAATAAATAGCTAAGCAGCTAAACCTAATTAGCCAAATCAGCCATTTGGCTTTTTTTTGATTTTAATTTATTATCATGCTTTATTATCAATGGCTTAACTATAATCTATAACCATTACATCATCGCTATGAATCTATGAATGCTCATCACTTGCGTAAACAGTTACGTCAGCAACGTCTACACTTATCCAAGCGCCACCGTAATCGCGCCGCTTATCAAGCACGACGAAGTTTAAACCGACTACAGCATCCTGCTTTAACTGGCAAAAACGTCAAGGTCGGGATTTTTGCAGATGCCTTTGGGGAGATGCCTACCCAACCGCTGATGGATTGGGCAAGACAGCGCGGTTATCGTATTTATTTACCTGTCGTCACTGGCAAACATCAGCCGCTTGTATTTATCCAATTTAGCCAAAAAACTTGGCGACAATCTCGCCTACCCAAACACCCACTGGGTATGCGCCAACCTGAGAAAGGAAAAATGCTTAACGTAGCGGCGCTTGATGTATTGTTTATGCCGCTAGTGGCAGCGGATAAAATTGGCAATCGTATGGGGATGGGTGGCGGTTACTATGACCGCACCTTAGCCAAGGTTAAAAGCAAACCGCTTAAAATTGGCTGGGCTTATGATTTTCAATTGGTTGAAAAATTAAATGCTAATCCTTGGGATATCACGCTTGATGCCCTCATCACGCCGAGTAAACTATGGTTATTTAGACGCTATTTGGTGTCTAAAGAATGAATGGATAATAATTAGATGAACGATAAAAAAAACAATGACAGCTTTCCAACTACCGCTTCAGATTCACCAACTAATAATGCCAAATTAACTGAAAATCTTAATGAATTAAGCGATGCAGAAATTGCCAGTGTCATGAATCCCGCTAGATTAACGCAACTTTTAACCCAAGCTGATGCCTTTACCCGAGTGAATTCTGAAGACTTGGACGACTTCTAGGCAGTAATGAATCAATATTAGAGTGACTTTATGATTAGTATATTATTGGGATTGTTGGCTTGGTTGTTGCCGCTACTGGGATTAACACAACCTGTTTTGCTGAAGCGTTGGCTAGGTGATGCTTGTTTTAGTTTGATAATCTTTGTCAGTATGACAGCTTGCACTTTGGCGATTTGGTTTGAGCTTTATGCCCAATACAAGCGTTTAATAATTGAAGATTATAGCGCCATGCTAGATATTTTTCCTTCAAGCGTCAAATTTGGGCTTTTTTTAATTATCTTGACTCTTATTTTAAATGTCTTTTTGCTATGCCGAGCTAGAAAATTGCCTTAGCCACCACAATTTTTAGCCTTTTAAATCCCTTCATATATTCTTTTTTTCCCTTTGAATCGCTAGCCTTGCAATTTTTTGCATTGACGCCATTTATATTTTTAAGTCTATCAGCAAGCCATCATTTGCTCACAAATGGTCAGTTGCTTGTTGTGTTATTTAAGGGGACATAGTATATGCAAGATGATGTTTTAATGACAAACCCAGAATCATCTGAGTCGCAAGAAGTCACGACGCTACCATTGTTAGCTTTACGTGACGTTGTGGTGTATCCACAAATGCAAATTGCTTTATTTGTGGGTCGTACGCCCTCAGTCAAAGCAGTCGAGCTTGCGCAGAATGAATTCGACAATAAAGTATTGGTGGTGGCACAAAAAGATTCACTATCTGAAGATATTGATGCCAGTAATCTATTCGAATATGGTACGGTGTGCCGTGTCGTCAATACCATGCCACATGAAAATGACGAAAATTGCATCAAAGTGCTGATTGAAGGTCTGTACCGTGCCAAATTGGTCGACATTCAAGACACCGATGAGGAAGAAGCGGTATTACTGGCCGATTTTGAAAAAGCGCCCATCACCGTCAATATGACCGCTAAAACGCAAAAATCGCACAAAGAAGCGTTAGTTGCTTTGTTTAGCAAATATGCAGAAAATCGCCTACGTAACTCACGCGAGTTGATTCGTGTGGCTGAGCGCATTACCCAACTTGAAGAGTTGGTATATTTCATTGCGACGCGTGTCTCACTCAATTTATCGATTAAACAAAACTTTTTGGAAGTCGATGATTTGACGGCGCATATCAAAGCGTTGTCAGACTATTTGCTTCAGCAAAGTGCCGAGCACAATATCGAGCAAGAATTACAAGAAGCGGTCCGTCGCCAGATGGAAAACAACCAGCGCGAGTATTTCTTAAATGAAAAAATGAAAGCGATAAAATCTGAGCTTTCTGACCTTCATGAAGAACGTGGTGAAAATTATGACGATGACGACATTGCTGAGCTAGAAAAACGTTTAGCGGAAGCTGATTTGCCAGAAGCAGTGCGTAAAAAAGCAGAAAATGAGTTTCGTAAACTCAAAACCATGCCTGCTGCCTCTTCTGAATCATCGGTCGTACGTAACTATGTCGAGTGGATTTTAGATACGCCTTGGAACAAAACCAGTGATGTCTCAATCGACCTCAATAAAGCCCATGACGTGCTTGACACTGACCATTATGGTTTACAAGACGTCAAAGATCGTATCTTGGAGTTCTTGGCAGTGCAATCTCGCGTGGATACCTTAAAAGGTCCGATTCTTTGCTTAGTAGGTCCGCCTGGGGTGGGTAAAACTTCTTTAGGTGAGTCCATTGCCCGTGCGACAGGTCGTGAGTTTATCCGTATGGCATTGGGCGGCGTGCGAGATGAAGCCGAAATTCGTGGGCACCGACGTACCTATATCGGTGCTATGCCAGGTAAAATCGTACAATCACTTTCAAAAGTGGGGGTGAAAAATCCGCTATTCTTACTCGATGAAATCGATAAAATGGCGCAAGATTTTCGTGGTGACCCTGCTTCAGCGCTGCTTGAAGTGTTAGACCCATCGCAAAATCATAGCTTTAACGATCACTACTTGGATATGGATTTGGACTTATCACAAGTGATGTTTATCTGTACCGCCAATAGTATGGATATCCCGCCTGCGCTACTTGACCGTATGGAAGTGATTCGTCTGCCAGGTTATACTGAAGATGAAAAAATCAGCATCGCGGATAAATACTTAGTACCAAAAGCCATCAAGCAAAACGGCTTAAGTGATACTGAAATTGATATCACCGATGAGGCACTCAAAGCGATTGTACAGCGTTATACCCGTGAAGCAGGTGTGCGTAACCTTGAACGTGAAATCAACAAAATCGCCCGCAAAGTGGTGAAACAAAATGTTGAATCATCGGGCAAAGACAAAGCGGAAGATAAAACCGCGACACACAAACTAACGGTCGATAGTTCGAACGTCGCTGATTACTTGGGTGTATACCAATTCGATTATGGCTTGGCGGAGCAAGAACCTGAAGTCGGTCGTGTCACAGGTTTGGCTTGGACACAAGTCGGTGGTGAGCTGTTGACCATTGAAGCAGTTGCGGTGCAAGGTAAAGGCGAGCTTAGCTTTACTGGCTCATTGGGCGATGTGATGAAAGAGTCAATTCGTGCGGCGATGACGGTAGTTCGTGCCCGTGCTGATAGCTTAGGCGTCAGCTACGATAAGCTCAAAGGCACAGATATCCACGTGCATATGCCAGAAGGTGCGACCCCTAAAGACGGTCCATCCGCGGGTATTGCGTTAACGCTTGCGTTAGCCTCTGCGATGACAGGTATTGCCATCCGCCCCGATATTGCCATGACAGGCGAAGTTACTTTGCGTGGCAAAGTGCTGCGTATCGGTGGTTTGAAGGAAAAACTGCTTGCAGCGCATCGTGGCGGTATCAAACACGTGTTGATTCCGAAATCCAATGAGCGTGACTTGATTGATATTCCTGACAATGTCAAACAAGGCTTAAGCATCCAGCCAGTAGAAACGATTGATGAAGTATTTAAAGCCGCTTTGGTATCACAGCCTGTGGCGTTAAAACCCAATCAACTGCCAGTCGATGCCAGTGATATTAGTTTAAAAAACTAGTTTAAAAAGCTAAGCTGACACTGAAGTAAAAACTGAAATTAAAAATAATGAAGTAAAAAAAAGCTGAGATTGATTCTCAGCTTTTTTTATACAGGCAAAAATTATTCCACCGATTTTTCCCGTGGCAAATCACCTTCTTGGGAGGCTGATGCCATGTCTTTATCCAACTCATAGAAGTTTTGGTTATCCGCCTTATCTTTTGATGCCAAGGCAAATTTATCACGTAGGTTATTGATTAACGCTTCTTCTTCGATTTGTTCTTTGACAAACCATTGTAAGAAATTAAACGTTGCCCAATCGCGCTCTGCCATGGCTTGATCCACAAGTGCATAGATTTTTTTTGAATTTTCTAACTCATGTTGCCAAACGTCTTCGATGCAGGTTTCAAGACTGACAGGGTTGTCACGCGGTGCAGGAATCGCTTCGATTTTAGCTTCGCCACCACGCTCATTGATATAGGCTAAAAATTTGAACATATGGTTACGTTCTTCAGCCGAATGCTTGTAGAAAAAATCTGCAATACCTGGGTAATTGTTCACTTCCGCCCAGCTGCCTAGCGCAATATACGCCTGCGCTTGTGTGGCTTCTTCCATCATTTGTTTGTTTAACGCTTGTTCCATTGCATCTGAAATACGTTTATCGTTTGACATATTATTTTCCTCTGATGATTTTTTTGTGGCTAATTTTATAAGATGGCTAATCTTGACTAGACAACGTTATCTCAAGATTGGCTATATAGTTGTTAAAGATAAAAATAAAGCATTACCAATACTATTGCCGTTGTTTGCCGTCAATTGCATTGGTAATGACGCTCACAGTATAGATAAAAAGCTGACAATAAACAGGATTTTTTACTCAATTTAGCTGAAAGATACACAAGCCTTTAACATAAAAACACGGGGTAAAATGCGCAAGGTCACCGCAAATTTTTCCTCGCTATTCAATCGCTTTGTTTTGCGTTGCCAACCAACTAAACACACAATTAATCACCATTAAAATCGTTAGAAATCCCATCGATAGCGTCCAAGTATGACTCAAGTCTTTAAGCCACCCTGTCACAATCGGACCGGTTATGGCGATGCTATAACCCACGGTTTGTGCCATCCCTGACAGTTCAGCGGCTTGTTGACTATCCTTTGATTTTAAGGTAAAAATCATCATACATAAGGTGAAAATCACCCCACATCCAAAGCCAGATGCGATACTCCAAACCCATACCCAGCCTTGCAGGGGCAAAAACCCAAAGCCAAACACACCCACCAAGTTTCCCACTGCGGCAAGCAACGCTAACGTGCGTAAATCCCACTGGCTAGAAACCCATTTGGTCAACAGTAAAATTGAAGGAAAAGCGACCAATTGAAACACCATGCCCACGTTGCCTGCTTGCGCTTTGCTCAGCCCTTTATCAATGAGTAACGACGGTAAAAAACTGGCGAGCGTATAATAAAGTAGTGATTGCAAACCCATAAACGCACTAATCCACCACGCCATCGGGATTTTCCAGACTGATTTTCGGCTGGGTTGTCCTGCTTGGGCAACCGCTTGGTTGATGATATTAGCATCATGGGTGCTAATTTTTTGCCCAAGCCGCAAATGAGCGACTATGAGCCAAGCTGCTACCGCTGCCACGGAGACCCAGCCCCATACCCCCAATGCAAACTGCCAGTTGGACAAGCTGACAAGCCACATCGCAATGCCTGACGCAAAGCCAGCAAACACCGACAAAAACATCGAGTAGCTTCCCATCACAAGCCCAATGTGATTGGGGGTATATTTTTTGATGACGGCAGGGATTAATACATTGCCGAGTGAAATCGCCAACGATAGCAGCACCGTGCCCGCTAGCAAAAACCCTAATTGCGGATGCGCCACCCGCACAAAAATACCGATAGCAAGCAAACTGGTTGCCAAAATCATGGTGTTTTCCAACCCAATACGCCGTGACAGCATAGGCGCAACAAACGAACTCGATGCAAATGCCATGACAGGAATCGTACCAATCAAACCAATGGTTTTGGTCGTTAATCCCAAATCCTGCTGAACCAGCTTTGCCACCGCACCAAACCCAATAATGGGCGCGCGCATATTGATAGCCAGTAGTAAAATGGCAAGGACTACCGTGACAATCAATGCCTTGGTCGGGGCAGTCGCTACCGAAATCTGAGACGCGTTAGCAGCAGGGTGAATATTCGACTGGCTCGATTGCGACGCTGAGAATTTCATACATCTTCCAAAGTTTTAACTAGGTAATCTATTAGCAAGGGTGATTTAATAAGCTTATTTTAACGAGCTTGAGTTAACGGGCTTGAGTTAAAAGGTTATCTTTTAACACATTCGCCAAGCCAGCGCACGGTTTATTCACATAACGGCTAAAAATTCACTGTCTATCCGTTTTGCTCAACCGTTAGCCCAAATTTTATGATATCAGTGGGCTACGATGGATAAATTTTTAACCAATTTATGCTACTATGTATTTTTTGTGCCAGTCTTTGGCGCATTGACTTGGTAATTTGATTTGGTAAATTGACTTAGCAAATTGATTGGCCACATTGATTTAACACATTGATTATCTTGTAAGGATTTGTCATGGTGGATACGCTTACTTCAAACGCAGATGCAACGCCCGAAATTAACACTCGACTGTGGAGCACCTTGATTCGCAACCTAACGCCCTACACTCCGGGTGAACAGCCCAAGCATGACAATCTGTGTAAGCTTAATACCAATGAAAATCCTTTTCCACCCTCTCCCAAAGTCGCTGAAGCCATCGCACAAGTTTTGCTCAATCAAGCCGATCATTTAAAGCGCTACCCCGCCCCAGAATCAGATGAGCTGCGTGCGGTGATGGCGCAAGTTTATCAGGTAGCCCCCAATCAAATTTTTGTCGGCAATGGTTCTGATGAAGTTTTGGCGCATATTTTTGCTTGTTTTTTTGTCAAAGACCGTTCGGTATTAACCCCTGATATTGGTTACAGTTTTTATCCTGTGTATGCCGATACTTTCCACGTGGATTTGGTGACCATTGCGCTCAAAGCCGATTTTAGCATTGATGTCGATGACTATCGCCGCCCGTGTAGTGGCATTATTATTGCCAATCCCAATGCGCCAACTGGGGTGCTTTTGCCGCTGGCGGATATCGAAAAAATGCTACAAGAACATCGCAATGCGGTCATTGTGATTGATGAAGCGTATATTGATTTTGCAGACACACCCAATGCCTCTGCGGTCAGTCTGATTGATAAATATGATAACTTAGTGGTAACCCAAACCTTTTCAAAGTCCCGCTCATTAGCAGGGCTACGTGTCGGCATGGCGTTTGCCAATCACTCACTGATTGAAGCGTTAAATCGGTATAAAAATAGTTTTAACAGCTATCCCCTAGACCGTCTTGCCCAAGCAGGCGCGGTTGCTAGCTTACAAGATAACGATTATTTTGTTGCCTGCAACCAAAAAGTCATCGCACTACGCCATGATGTCACTCAAGCTTTGACCCAATTAGGCTTTACTGTCTTGCCTTCACAAGCCAACTTTGTGTTTGCCAAACCACCTGCTTCGATGGGGGACACCATACAGGTATTTGAGAAACTGCGGGCGCAAGGGGTGATTGTTCGTCATTTTAACAAACCAAAAATTAGCAATTATTTGCGTATCACCATCGGCACGGCAGAACAAAATCAGCGCTTACTAGATACCTTAACAAATTTGGTTTGACCGCTGTGAGTGACCCTAGCATTCAGTTTTTTATCAAATGCCAAAATATCGAAACAGGCGAGGTGGTGACTTATCGCTTTGCTCATCAAGCACAGTTATTGGCATTTAGCCAGCAACTGGGTCGCAAAAAATTGGCGATTGTGGATACCCATATCGCCTTTTATGATATTGACCTAGTGTTTAATCCATTTGAGGGCGAAAGCGCGCCCATCAGTGCAGCTGAACTCAATACCGCACTTGATGGCAGGTTGTTGTAACTTTACTGGTACAATATTTTTAGTAAATTTCCTACTTTATCAAAACATTCTTGGTATTCTGCATCACAGTCTGACGCAATCGTGATGCCGCCGCCTGCCCACAGACTGACATTATTATCTAAAGCTTGTAGCGTACGAATCAGCACATTCCATTGCCCTGTGCCATCAAAATTGAGATACCCCATCGTGCCACAATACGCCCCGCGCGGTTTGGCTTCCAACTCATTGATGATTTCTACCGCGCGCTTTTTGGGTGTACCGGTAATTGAGCCAGCCGGCAGACTTTCAAACAATACCGTCCAAGGGCTGATGTTGTCTTTGAGGGTGGCGGTGATGGTACTCACCATATGGTGCACATTGCTAAAACTTTCGATATCAAACAGTTTTGGGACTTTTACCGTCCCAGTCTTGGCATATTTGCCCAAATCATTGCGCAGCAAATCGACAATCATGACATTTTCGGCGATGTCTTTTTCGCTGCTGGCAAGTTCATTTTTATTGGCTTGGTCAGCGGCTACGTTTTGTCCGCGTGGGCGCGTGCCTTTGATGGGTTTGGTAATAATGCAATTTTCGCCTTGGGGATTGTTGGCAAAGGTAAAAAACAATTCGGGCGAGCAGCTTAGTAACTCATAATTGCCGAGTGCTAGATATCCTGCAAATGGCGCCTGGGTGGATTGATGCAAGCTTGGCAGATAATCGACCAACTGCTGATTGGATAACTTACCTTGCCAGCACTGAGTAAGATTAATCTGGTAACAGTCGCCTGCTGTTAGGTAGTCTTGGACTTTGTAAAAAGCGTGTTCATAATCGCTAGTTTTCCAAATTGGCTGCAGCATTATAGGGTTAACAACAGGCTTATTTTCAACGGTTAACGTTTGCGTCAGCCAATGTTGAATCACATCCATTTGCTCAATGGCTTCTTGTGTGGTTGCATGTAGTTGCCAATGATTATTTTCAAAGGTCAAATAAATATCATAATGTCCCAAAAATAGCTGCGGCTGATGGGGCGTTAAGTAACTGGCTTCCCCGTGAGTTGCACTTGCTTGCACGTGGTTTGCATTTGCTAAATGATGCGCTGATAAATCGTAGCTAATAAATCCCATTAAGCCATCTTGATAGCCCACATTAGCCGTATGTTGGCTAGCAGACTGCCTAGATGATAGCTGCTGGTATTGGTAAGCCTCAAGCACAGCAGTTAATTCGCCAATATCAACACCCTTAGCTCCCCTATTAGTGGCAGTATTAGTCGCATTATCAGCACCAGTGTTAATCACGCTATCACAGTACCCAAAATCATCGAATGAGCAATTTTGCCGTTGCTTTTGGATAAGCTGATATAACTGATTTTGAGAATGTATTTCAAAAATCGTTTTTGGCAATAAACCGATAACATTTTGACCCTCGTTATTGAGCCAAATCGGATAGATTGCATGATTATTTGTCGTATTAAACTGCTGTAACAGGGTGATGAGTTGACAGGGCGCAAGATGTTGTAAACTTGGCATTGGGTACATGCTTTACCTTTATGATTATATTTAGCGTCAAAAAAGTGATGACAATCGGGTAACTGTCATCGCCTATTTTTATCAATTATGACGGTCCATCAATATTTATTCAACAAACTTTTTGATGATTAAACTTGCATTGGTACCACCAAAACCAAAGCTATTGGTCATAATCGTATTAAGATTTGCATCCCGTTTCTCACGCACAATATCAAAATCTTTGGCTTTCTCATCCAAGTTTTCGATATTGATATTGGGCGCAATAAAGCCTTGATTGAGCATCAACAAACAATAAATCAATTCTTGCACACCCACCGCACCCAAACTATGACCTGTCATTGATTTGGTCGAGCTAATCGGTGGTAACTCACTTCCAAACACCTGGCGAATCGCTTCAAGCTCAGTGATATCGCCAATGGGGGTGCTAGTGCCATGAGTGTTAATATAGTCAACGGAATTTAAGCCTGCTTGTTTAAGCGCTTGTTTCATACAGTTAATAGCACCTACCCCACTGGGTGCTACCATATCTGCGCCATCAGAGCTTGCGCCATAGCCAACAATCTCTGCCAAAATAGTCGCGCCGCGTCGTTTGGCAGAGTCTAAGCTCTCAACCACGACCATACCGCCACCGCCTGCAATCACAAAGCCGTCTCGATCTGCATCGTAAGGGCGACTGGCGAGTTGCGGCTTGTCATTATATTGTGTGCTCATCGCACCCATGCCATCAAACATACAAGATTGTGTCCAGTCTTCTTGCTCGCCGCCCCCTGCAATCACGATGTCTTGCTTACCCAATTGAATCAGCTCCATGGCATGACCCACACAATGCGTTGAGGTCGCGCAAGCTGAGGCAATAGAGTAGCTAACCCCGCCAATCTTTAACCCCGTTGCAACGCTGGCTGATACCGTACTTGCCATGGTTTTTGGCACTGCCATCGCGCCGACACCGCGCAAGCCTTTTTCGCGCATTGCATCGACCGCTGCCGCCACATCGGCACTCGATGCCCCACCTGAGCCTGCTACCACCCCGATATTGGTATTGTGAGCAATATCTGTTAATGACAATCCTGCTTGCTTGATTGCTTGTAGCGCACTTAGATAGGCGTATAAACTGGCTTTTGACAAGAACCGTTTAAGTTTGCGATCGATATGCGAGGTATCTAGGCTATCGTCATCAATACTACCTGAGACACAGGCTTTAAAGCCTTTTTCTTGATAAATTGGATTAAATACCAAGCCCGATTTGCCTTGCTGTAGCGATTCGCTGACTGTGGCTAAGTTATTACCAATACACGAGATAAGTCCTGCCCCTGTGATTACAACGCGCTGCATATACCATTCCTTTTGGTTTAATCAATTGATGATAAATATCACGCTATTGTACCCCTCTGGATTTCACCTGCCTAGTTTTTCCCCAAAAATGTTACAAAATATTTCTTACGGCACAGCTATTTATCACGTTTACAGTTAATTATCTTGTCTTAACCCAAACTCGATATATGCGAAACACTCAAACAAATTGGCAAAAGATATCATTGTGTAACGTCTCTTTACGCATTAAAGTTGAAAAGTGCGGCCACTTTCTTTACGCTGTTCAACTAAAGCATTATTTTCCAATAAAAAGCATAATATTAAGGATAACTCTCATGTCAGCCTCTACTTCTATTAGCCGCCGTGTCTTTGAAGCGTTGGGTCACAAATTAGCACAACTGAGCGCAAAAGATACGATACAAACCAAACCCCTAGCAGATATTGATTTTGATAGCCTTCAACAAGCCTTATCAAATGATAAAAACGTGTTTCATGAGCATATTCCCAAACTATCAAAAAAACTACTTGGTAAAACCCCATTTGGCAGTTATACCAAAATGGCGACCTCAATAATCCCCAAGACAAGTTTTGATAAAGCAACGGATGCGGTTTTTTCCCAAGTCGGTAAACTGGCGCAAAATTGGGCGAATTTTGATTTGGCGCGTGATGCGCGTTTTAAAGACACTTTGGTTGCTAGTGAACGACAAGCCTTAGCCCGTAGTATTGGCGATCAAAACCGTGCTTTAGCCACTTTGGGTGGACTTAGTAATTTGGCGGGTTTACCCGGTATTTTGGTAGATACAATGTGGTTATTGGCGGTGTGTTTACGGACGATTTTCCAAATCAGTGCAATCTATGACCGTCCGTTGACGGGACAACAAGGTATCGCCATTGCTTATGAAATTTTAGCTAAAGTGGATCTCAATAAACTACAAGAAAAGCAAACTTTGCTCGCAGGCTTGGGTATATTTGAAGCGATGACCGACCAGTCGATTGAAGAATATAGAGCGGCAGTACTTGCCGAAGAAGACAGCCAATCAGCGATGGGCATATTAACCAAACTAGAAGAACTATCGACGCAGTTTAATATTAACATTGAGCAATTTAATTTCGGTTTTTTACATAAAGTCATTCCACTCACTGCGGTTGGCTTGGGTACGGCTTACAATAATATTATTATCAATGAAGTGATTGAAATTGCGATGTCGGTATTTGCCCCCGCGCCAAAGTTGACGCATACGACTGAAGAATAATTTTGCGCTAATATAACAAGGTAAAAGCTAGCTGTTTGGCTTTTACCTTTATTATTAGTTATAGCTAGTGCTTACTAATTTAATGTATAGTAAATCCTGTATTATAATGAACACAACTTGAACTTTCATAGATAGCACTATGCCAAACCTATACGACCAAGACTTACGCAAACGCACCATAGCCTACTGGCAAGAAACAAATAACAAAAGCAAAACAGCGAGAATATTCGGCATCTGTCGCAACACGCTTAACAGTTGGATAGCCTTGTACCACGACCAAGGCAATACCGAACCTAAGAAAGCACAACCAACGGGTGTAAAACACATCATAACCGACCTTGATAGCTTTGAACGATATGTCAAAGCTAAACAATTTGATACCGCTAAACAGCTACGGGAACAATATTTAAAAGACCATCCTGATGTCAGTATATCCTACAATGCGTTTGTCGATACCTTACATCGTATCAACTGGACATTTAAAAAAAGACCTTCACCTACAAAGAATCAGACCCCGTAAAACAGCAAGGTTTCAGCGTATGTTTAGCTATCATGGCTTTTTGGTTTGGTCTAACCAACATCCTATTTATGGATGAAACAGGCTTTTACCAAAGACAAAGCTATCATCGTAGCTGGTCACCGGTTGGCACACCTTGCTATGCTAAAATGGATGCCAATAAAGGCAAACGCTTAAATCTTATCGGTGCAATGAGTATGGCTGAATTTAAACTGATTGCGCCTGTGACCTTTGAAGGTGGGTGTAAGCGTGATACGGTAGAAAATTGGCTTCACACGCTTGGTCAATCTTTGCCTAAAGATGAACTCGACAGCTACCCACAGCGTTTTTTAATCATGGATAACGCGCGTTTTCATCGGGGTGGTGATTTAAAACAGATTGCCGAAAAATACAACTTAACGTTACTGTACTTACCACCTTATTCTCCTGAGTTAAATCCTGTGGAGCATAAGTGGGCAGTGGTTAAGCAAAAGGTAAAACTCTCGATTAATGACTTCGATTCGCTTCATGATTGTGTTAAATACTGTTCAGTTTAATTTAGCGTTTACTATAGTTACTATAGATTTCGTTAATTTAAGTCAAGTTACACAAACTTTTACACAACCCGTTAGCAACGTCACATTTTTAGCCATCAATATCAACGTTATTCACCAAATCTAAAAAGACCAACCCGCTTAAATTTGGCAAAATAGATTTAACAACGGATGACAAGCTTAATAACCAATAAAGATAATAACCCCAATAAAATAAAGTAAAATGTCAGTACATCACGTTGTTAATTTAAAAAAAATAAGAAATTTAAAATTACAATTATTTAAAATCACCATCATTAAAGTTTGAATTTTTTGAGATCATTGAATAATAACAATAAATAATAACTGAGCTAGAACCAATGCGTTGACTTTTAACCGATAAGTTTCTTAAGGTTTTTAAAGTTAGCGCATTGGTTCTTTCAGTTTTGGTCTTTTTTATTTTAATCTGTTGTGATGTGATTTACAGTGTGTTTGATACCCTGTGTGCTTGATAAGCACGATGCTTGATAATTTGCCTTCCCCTTCTTTTCTAAAATTTTTCTAACAATCCCTATTTACATTATCCATTTGCATCATCTGGGTAATTTTTTAGTTGATAAAACCAACAAAAATCTCTATAATACGCTGTCCTAAAAATAGCTTATTAGCGGTTTTTAGAGATTTTTTGACAACAAACGGGAGAGAGTGCCTTATGGCAACTACAAATCAATTAATTCGTAAAGGTCGCAATACCATTACTGAAAAATCAAAAGTGCCAGCATTAAAAGCTTGCCCACAACGCCGTGGCGTGTGTACCCGTGTATACACTACTACACCAAAAAAACCAAACTCAGCGATGCGTAAAGTATGCCGTGTACGTTTGACGTCAGGTTTTGAAGTGTCAAGCTACATCGGTGGTGAAGGTCACAACCTACAAGAGCACAGTGTTGTACTTATCCGTGGTGGTCGTGTAAAAGACTTACCGGGTGTTCGTTACCATACAGTTCGTGGCGCACTTGACTGTGCAGGCGTAAAAGATCGTAAACAAGGCCGCTCAAAATACGGCGCAAAACGTCCTAAAGCATAATTTTAGCCGTTTTTTACCCCATTTTTTAACATTGTTTGCATAGTTGATTATAGTTTTACAATACTATGCAGTAAGGCTGGTGAAAAGCAACCGCTTAGCTACCAGACTACCCTGAATACACAAGGAAATTATCATGCCTAGACGTCGTGTCATCGCTGCCCGTGAAATCCTACCAGATCCTAAATTTGGTAGCAAAACACTTGCTAAATTCATCAACCATGTGATGGTTGACGGTAAAAAATCAGTTGCAGAATCAATCGTATACGGTGCATTAGACCGTGTTTTAGAAAAAAACTCCGGCATTGACCCTGTCCAGTTTTTTGAAGATACGTTAGAAAGAGTTCGCCCAATGGTGGAAGTTAAAGCTCGCCGTGTGGGTGGTGCTACCTACCAAGTTCCTATGGAAGTACGTCCCTCCCGTCGTACTGCATTAGCAATGCGTTGGTTAGTTGATGCGGCTGCAAAACGTTCTGAAAAATCTATGGCTTTACGCTTAGCAGGTGAATTGCTAGACGCGGCTGATGGCAAAGGTAATGCACTGAAAAAACGTGACGAAGTTCACCGTATGGCTGACGCGAACAAAGCGTTCTCACACTATCGTTTCTAATTGATACTGATTGCTATCACCTAGGTAGCAATTAGCTTATAATAAAATAGATGATATTGGGTGACTTGAAGTTTGCAAATTCAGCCCAATATTGCATATTGAAAAAGAAGCTTGTCATGCGTTTGTCATGGCAAGCTCTTATCATACAGCACTTATGTCAAGAGTAAGGCTTTCTTTTATCTAGTTGGTTGTCGATCTTTCAATCAAACGTTAAAACTAATTATTATTCATTTTGAGACATAACTGTTTATTGATAATGGAATAATTTTAATCTTTAGTCCTTAGGAATTAACTATGGCACGTACAACACCCTTGAATCGCTACCGTAATATCGGTATCTCTGCACATATTGATGCGGGTAAAACGACAACAACTGAACGTATTTTGTTTTATACAGGTAAAAACCATAAGCTAGGTGAAGTGCATGAAGGTGCTGCAACCATGGACTGGATGGAACAAGAACAAGAGCGCGGTATTACCATTACCTCAGCGGCAACCACTTGTTTCTGGTCAGGTATGGCTCATCAATACCCAGAACATCGTATTAACATCATTGACACCCCCGGCCACGTTGACTTTACCATTGAAGTAGAACGTTCGATGCGTGTACTTGATGGTGCATGTATGGTTTATTGTGCGGTTGGTGGTGTACAGCCTCAGTCAGAAACCGTATGGCGTCAAGCGAACAAATACAAAGTACCGCGTCTTGCGTTCGTCAATAAAATGGACCGTACGGGTGCAAACTTCTTTCGCGTTGTTGAGCAAGTAAAACAACGTCTTGGCGGTAACCCTGTGCCTGTCGTCGTGCCAATCGGCGCTGAAGATACTTTTGAAGGGGTGGTTGACCTTTTAGAGATGAAAGCCATTATTTGGGATGTTGCTTCTCAAGGTATGAAATTTGACTATGCTGAAATCCCTGCTGACCTAGCTGACACTGTTGAAGAATGGCGTAGCAACATGGTTGAAGCAGCCGCTGAATCTTCAGAAGAGTTGATGGATAAATACCTAGAAGAAGGTGATTTATCACGTGAAGATATCGTAGCAGGTTTACGTGCACGTACGCTAGCTGGCGAAATTCAGCCAATGCTTTGCGGTACGGCGTTCAAAAACAAAGGCGTACAACGTATGCTTGACGCGGTTATCGACTTTTTACCAGCACCCAATGACGTTGATGCGATCAAAGGTGTGCTAGATGACAAAGCCGAAAGTGAAGCGACGCGTGAGTCATCTGATGATGCACCATTTGCCGGTCTTGCGTTCAAAATCATGAATGACAAATACGTGGGTAACTTAACTTTCGTACGTGTTTATTCAGGTGTTGCTAAACAAGGTGACTCTGTTTATAACCCAGTGAAAATGAAACGTGAGCGTATTGGTCGTATCGTTGAGATGCACGCTAACTCACAAAAAGAAGTGGATGAAGTTCGCGCAGGTGACATCGTTGCATTTGTGGGTCTAAAAGATGTAACAACGGGTGATACGCTATGTGACGAAAACAACATCATTACGCTTGAGCGCATGGAATTCCCAGATCCTGTTATTTCATTGGCAGTTGAACCAAAAACCAAAGCTGACCAAGAAAAAATGTCAATCGCGCTTAACCGTTTGGCAAAAGAAGACCCTTCATTCCGTGTTCACACCGATGAAGAATCTGGTCAGACTATCATCAGCGGTATGGGTGAGCTTCACTTAGAAATTCTTGTTGACCGTATGAAACGTGAGTTTAGCGTTGAAGCCAACGTGGGTGCACCACAAGTAGCTTACCGTGAAACGATTCGTAGCACCGTTGAACAAGAAGGTAAATTCGTACGCCAAACTGGTGGTCGTGGTAAATTCGGTCATGTATGGTTACGTCTTGAGCCACTTGATACGGCTGACGGCAAAGAGTATGAATTTGCTGAAGAAGTTGTAGGTGGGGTGGTACCAAAAGAGTACTTTGGTGCGGTAGACAAAGGTATTCAAGAACGTATGAAAAATGGTGTTCTTGCAGGTTACCCAGTCGTTGGTATTAAAGCAACACTGTACGATGGTTCATACCATGACGTTGACTCAGATGAGCTGTCGTTTAAAATGGCAGGTTCTATGGCATTCCGTAAAGGCTTTATGAATGCAAACCCTGTTCTACTTGAACCAGTCATGAAAGTAGAAGTTGAAACACCTGAAGACTACATGGGTGATATCATGGGTGACTTAAACCGTCGCCGTGGTATGGTGCAAGGTATGGATGACATGTTTGGCGGCGTTAAACAAATCCGTGCTGAAGTACCACTAGCCGAGATGTTTGGTTATGCAACCCAATTACGTTCAATGTCTCAAGGTCGTGCAACTTACTCAATGGAGTTTGCAAAATACGCTGAGACACCACGCAACGTTGCTGATGAAATCATCAAAAAATTCACTCATAAAGATGATGACGAATAAGTTTGATGGACAATTTGATTGTTAAAACCAGTCAAAGTCTTCTATCCTATTCGACACTGAAAAAAATTATAAGTTAGCTAATTTGACCTATTAAATTTAATGGGTCAAATTTTCATAACCTATAAGCGTTGATAATAAAGTAAATGACCTAAAACATTGGGTTAATATTAACAAAAGAGGATTAAATTATGGCAAAGGCCAAGTTTGAACGTACTAAACCACACGTTAACGTAGGCACCATTGGACACGTTGACCATGGTAAAACAACCCTAACAGCTGCGATTGCAACTGTAGCAGCAAAACACAACGGTGGTGAAGCCAAAGACTACGCGTCAATTGACTCAGCCCCTGAAGAAAAAGCCCGTGGTATCACCATCAACACCTCACACATTGAATATGACACCCAAGCACGTCACTACGCACACGTAGACTGTCCTGGCCATGCTGACTATGTTAAAAACATGATCACCGGTGCAGCACAGATGGACGGCGCTATCCTAGTTGTATCAGCCACTGACGGCCCAATGCCACAAACCCGTGAACACATCCTACTATCACGCCAAGTAGGTGTACCATACATCATGGTATTCATGAACAAATGTGACATGGTTGATGACGAAGAACTACTAGAACTCGTCGAAATGGAAGTACGTGAACTACTATCAAGCTACGACTTCCCTGGCGATGACACCCCAATCATCAAAGGTTCTGCCCTAGAAGCCCTAAACGGCGGCGAAGGCAAATACGGTGAACCAGCCGTACTAGAACTACTTGACACCCTAGACAGCTACATCCCAGAACCAGAACGTGCAATTGACAAACCATTCTTGATGCCAATCGAAGACGTATTCTCAATCTCTGGTCGTGGTACAGTCGTAACAGGCCGTGTAGAATCAGGCATCATCAAAGTTGGTGAAGAAATTGAAATCGTTGGTATCAAACCAACCTCAAAAACCACCTGTACTGGTGTTGAAATGTTCCGTAAACTGCTAGACGAAGGTCGTGCAGGCGAGAACTGTGGTGTACTACTTCGTGGTACCAAACGTGAAGACGTACAACGTGGTCAAGTATTGGCTAAACCAGGTTCAATCAAACCACACACCAAATTTGACGCAGAAGTATACGTACTATCAAAAGAAGAAGGTGGTCGTCACACCCCATTCTTAAATGGTTATCGTCCACAATTCTACTTCCGTACCACTGACGTAACTGGCGCAATCCAATTACCAGAAGGTACAGAGATGGTAATGCCTGGCGATAACGTTGAAATGAACGTAGAGCTTATCCACCCAATCGCAATGGACCAAGGTTTACGCTTTGCAATCCGTGAAGGTGGCCGTACTGTAGGTGCGGGTGTTGTTGCTAAAGTTAACGACTAATCGTTAATAAGCATACAAAAGAGTCACTTCGGTGGCTCTTTTTTTATGCCTAAGCTTTTGTTAATAGGTTAATTTGCCAATAAAATTTACTATTGGTTTAGGTGGTTTTAGGCAATAAAAAAGCCAAGCGCTAAGCTTGGCTAAATGACATACCGTTAAATACTAGTGTAGAGCGCTGATATAGTCAGATAATACTTTGATATCATTATCTGATAATTTCGATGCCACAATTTGCATCATGCCTTTATCGCCTTTTTTAGCGGCATCATTCATACGCGTTTGTGAGGGGTCGGTCACATCGTCTTCACGACCTGCCGCACGAAATAGTTTTAATTGGGTTGCGATATAAGCTGAATGCTGACCCCCAATACGTGGGAAAGCGGCTAAATCGTTACCATTGGCTTTACCGCCGTGACAGCCGGCACAAGGAATCACACCGCGCGTGCTATTACCACCATAATACAATTTTTGCGCTGTTGCTGCGTAAGCAGGATTGGCATAACCTACCCCCCAACGTGGTTGGCTTGCATAATAACCTGCCACATTCGCCATGTCTTGATCATTTAATTTTGCCACTTGCGCTGACATGATAGGATTGACACGCGCGCCTGATTTGAATTCAGTTAGCTGTTTATAGAGATACTTAACGTTTTGTCCGCCAAGGTTAGGCTGTGCAGGAACAGTACTAACACCATTGACGCCATGACAAGCACCACAAACTGATTCAGCCATAACCTTACCTTTGGCAATGTCATATTTTGGTACAGTAACAGCTGCAGAACCGCTTACGCTGGCAATTAAAAGGCTTGCGGCAGTGAGTATTTTTTTCATCGGTAACAATTCCTACTAAAGCGTGTTGGTTATGACTCACAATGAGCTAGCGACAAAGGCATTGCTTACAATATCAAAGCAACCCCCAGTTATCATCATACATATTTATTGCTTTAACACTGGTGAATGTATCTACTAAGTTACAATATTATAGCAAGACAACCATGCGCTTGTCTGCAAAATTTGTAGGCTACCCTACTAATGAACACCAATCATGTGGCTAATACGACATTTAAGTTAGCTTAATGACTTTGAATCACCGAGGGTTTTGTCGATTACAGTGATGGTGATGATTAAAACCATAATCGAATAATTGATATGGCTGATTATTATGCCATAACTCGATAATCATGTAAAAGTCATTTGCAGATTGGCAAGCGCGTTTCAGTACAAAAAATATCTCACAAAACAGCGGTAGCAAGTGCTCAAAATTTTGGGTTATGGGTATTTGCTGATACAATAGCGCTTTAACATTAAGATTATGTACTAATGATGGATTCTACTAACACCGTTGCGCCAACTGCGATTACTGACGATAGTGATGCGGCAAAACGCTGGTTGCATCAAACCCAATTTATGCTATCTGCCCCTACCTTTAAATTGTGTCCTGCCGATACGGGTCGCGAAGTTGCTTTTGCTGGCCGCTCAAATGCTGGTAAGTCCTCTTGCATTAATGCATTGACCCAGCAGCGCCAGTTAGCCCGTTCCTCCAAAACCCCAGGTCGCACCCAAATGATTAACTTTTTTAATATGGGCAATTTAGATCAGCGGTTGGTGGATTTGCCAGGGTATGGCTATGCCGCCGTGCCCGAGGCGATGAAAAAAGAATGGCAGTCAGAGCTTGAAAAATACCTAATTTCGCGTAAAAGTCTCGCCGGTTTAGTGCTGCTCACAGACATTCGCCATCCATTAAAATTCTTTGATGAGCAAATGCTACACTGGGCAAAAGATGGTGAGCTGGAGGTTCATGTGCTATTAACCAAAGCCGATAAGCTCAAATACGGCGCTGCCAAAAACACGCTGCAGCAAACCCGCAATCAGCTTAATAAATTAAAATTGCCGTTTAGTATTCAATTATTTTCTGCCCAAGATAGAATTGGGCTTGAAGAACTGTCATTAAAACTTGCCAGTTGGTTGGCGCTACCCGAGCAGGATGAGCCAACAGATAATGAACCTACCTTAGCCGTCTAGTGGTTAAGATGGTTTAAACTGATTGGCGTCTTGTACTTGGTTGATTTGCTGATTCAGCAGTCCCAGCAAAGATTGGTTACTAGGTAGCTGCTTTGCTAACGATTTGGCTTGGGTCAGTGATGTCACCGCCTCTTTTAGCTCATTGCGCCATAATTCGCCATACGCGCGATAGCGTAACGTATTGATGCGATGAATCAGTTGCTCATCACCACTGCGATGTTTTGCAAGTAGTTGACTGGCTTGTTGCAATCGATCCCACACCATGACATCACGGGGATTTTGCTTGGATAAGGGTTGAAGCAGCGCTAACACTTTTTGACCACTTTCTGCAGTAGGTCGATATTTTAAATAAATGTCACTCAGATAGCGTGGCACATCTGTGCGCTCAGGATACACAGAAGCAAGTTGCTGCAATTTAGCGATTGCCACATCGACATTGCCTTGCTGCGCCGCTAACTGACTAAATGTCACGACTGCTAGGGGATTGGTGAGCGTGTTGATGTCCTTGTCAAAATCCTGCATTAAACTTTGTGCCGCTTTGGGTTGTCCGTTATCGAGATAATAATTAATCAGCGCAAGTTTGGCACCTTTACTGGTTTTTGCCCCTTGTTCCAAATCGGCTTTGTTGACTAGATAGCCATAGTAGCGAGCACGCCACTGGATCTGTTCAAACAGTTGCGCGCGCTGCTGTTGAATAGATTGATAACGGTTTGACGCCATATTGGCCTGGCTATCACGCTTGTAAGTGGCGACTCGCGCCCTTGCTTCGCTGATTCTATCTGCGGTGAGTGGATGGCTTAAAATAAAACTGGGAATCAAGGTGTTGCTTTTGACAGGGTTTTGTTGGTCTAGGGTGGCAAAGAAACTGGGCATGGCATTGACATCATAGCCCGCTTGGTTCATGATTTGCATGCCAATACGGTCGGCTTCTCGCTCTTGCCCGCGGCTATAGGAGGCAGCAGCGTTGGCAGACATCGCCTGAGAGCCTAGCATGACAGCGGCAGCGGCATCACCATCTCCGACTTTAGATGCTGCCACGCCTGCCAAAAGACCGCCTGCCTGCATCAGTAGCTGTTTGGTCTTTTCATCATTGCGATGTTGATAATGGCGCTGACTGACATGAGCAATCTCATGCGCGACGACGCTCACTATTTCATCCAGACTTTTGGCTTTATCCAACAAACCGACATTGATACCGATAAGCCCAGACGGTACCGCAAAGGCATTGATTTGCTTGTCATTGACAATCACCAGCCCCATGGGTGCGTTGAGACCTGCTACTGCATTGATTTGCCACACAATTTGTTCAAGCGATTGCTGTAACCAAGGGTCTTTTATCAGCGCTGCATTGCCGTTGATTTGTCGAAGTGCCCACTCACCCACTTGGCGATTTTGCTCAGTATCGATAAGCGCTTGCCAATTGTCCATAGAGGCTAATTGACCATTGACTTGGGTAGGCTCAGCACTTGCAATCATCACTGAATTAAAAGCAGGCGCACTTTGATAGGCGAAGTTATCTACCGCAAAAACTGCTGTTGATAGGGTAGTTAATACAGCCACTACAGGCGTTTTTCTAAATAAATAACTAGCAAGTGGATTGATGGGCATGCGCGACCTTTGACAGCGAATTAGCGTAGAATGATGTTTAAAAAAATGGTGTTTAAAAAAAGGTAAATGCTAAATCATACTGCTCAATATACAAATTTCAGCAGCTTTAAAAAGCCAAATTTTGTAATGATATCTTGCTATAATCTACTGACTACTGAGTGCAGCATAAAGGTTAAATTTTCAAAAATATAATCCTAACTTTGATTTATCTCAATCGTCTACACTTGTAATTTAGCCTATAATAACCATCTAACACACTTTGAATTTTCGAGTAGCGACTTTATTACCATGACGGATTCTTCTCAGATTATGCTAAATCCTGCCTTACTCTCAGATGACGCCTTTTGCCAAGATTGGGGGTTGTTTCGCTCAGGCGAACATAACGACCTCAATATCAATGCTCAAATTGAGCACTATGTAAATGGTAAAGGACTCGCCTGCCCGATGCCGCTGCTTAAACTTAAAATGGCACTAAAAAAGACTGCGTTGGGTCATGCAGTGTATGTGACCGCAACCGATCCTAACAGCAAGCGTGACATCGCAGCTTTCTGTCAGCATGCCGGATATACCCTGATGCAGGACACATCAATCACACCGTCTGAAAATACAACAGACACAATCTTTCACTCGATCATAACCAAAAGTTGCTAAACGCCTCTTACAAAAAAGCTGGCTTTAAGGCATACTAAATAACAGAAATTAAAGGACAATTGACAGGCTATTTCATGGCTATAAAGACCAAAACAACGACAATAAAAAAGACTGCCAACGCAAAAAAATCGACCAAGCTTGACGCTAAGCTGGGTGACGACCCACACGCTGCATTTGATGACATCGACGACGACGAACTCGATGAATTTGACGAGCCAGATTTTGATAGCTTAGGCGATGACGATATTGACCTTGCACAGCTCCCTGATAGTTATGATGACTATGATGAATTAGTGGACGAGGCTGATGACGACTATGACGATGAGTTTACTGAAAAACCAAGAAAAACTGCATCGCGACCCCGTCAAAAGAAAGCCATGACCAATGCCCTTGTTCCTACCATGCCGACTGCGTTATCTGCCCCTGGGGTGAATTTAGGCGCTTATATTAATGCGGTTCATCAAATTCCTATTTTGACGGCAGAGCAAGAACAGGAGCTTGCGCATCGCTATACTGATGAAGGGGATGTAGAAGCAGCCCGGCTGCTGGTTATGTCGCATCTGCGATTTGTGATTCACATTGCGCGCAGCTACTCTGGTTATGGCTTGCCACAAGGCGATTTGATTCAAGAAGGCAATGTCGGCTTGATGAAAGCGGTGAAACGCTTTGACCCAAATAAAGGCGTGCGTTTGGTGTCTTTTGCTGTGCATTGGATCAAAGCTGAAATCCATGAGTTTGTGATTCGCAACTGGCGTATCGTCAAAGTCGCGACCACCAAAGCGCACCGCAAGCTATTTTTTAACTTGCGCTCACTGAAAAAAACCAACAACCAGTTAACGCTTGAAGAAGCCGAAGCGATTGCCAAAGACTTAAATGTTACCGTCAAACAAGTGTTAGAGATGGAAAGTCGTCTGACTTCGTATGATGCATCGTTTGAAGCACAAAGTGATGATGAAGACGAAGGTCGCTATGCACCGCAGTATTTTTTGGAAGATGCGGCTGACCCAGCGGATATGGTAGAAGATGCTGATTGGGAAGAAAATAACAATTCAGCCTTGATGGAAGCGATGGAAGACTTAGATGATCGCTCGCGGGATATTGTACAGCAGCGCTGGCTCAATGAGCAAAAAGCGACCTTGCACGAGTTGGCGGCAGAGTACAATATATCAGCGGAACGGGTTCGCCAAATTGAAAAAAATGCCATGGATAAAATTAAAGAAGCCATGCTAGCCAATACCCATTTGCAGTTGGATTAACTATCATGAACTGGATAAGTGTTGGCGCGATAAATATGGCAGTGGCAGTCGCCTGTGGGGCTTTTGCCGCACATGGGCTTAAACCGCGTTTGTCAGCCGAGCAGATGGCTTGGTGGCAGACAGGTACGCAATACTTTTTTTATCACGCGCTTGGATTGTTGATTGTTGGTATGTTATTGCGTATAAACCTCACATCGCCTACTATCGCGTGGGTGATGCAATTGGGTATTGTGTTTTTTACAGGTTCGCTATATTTGATGGCTTTGGGTATGCCACGTTGGTTGGGCGCCGTTACCCCGATTGGCGGCACGCTGTTTATTATTGCATGGATTTGGCTTGTGATCAGTGTTGCTAAGCACACTTCATCAGTTTAACCCTATTTAACCATGACAGAAAGCGTAACAAAACAGGAAACGAAATAATGCCACAAGTGACTTTAAATGGTGACGCCAAACAAACGTTACATCAAAATCTTTTACAACTATTGGATGAAATGGGGCAAACCCAAGGTCGTTTTGCTGTTGAAATCAATGGTAAATTGATTCCAAAAAGCCAATTGGCAAATGTCACCTTGCAAGATGGTATGAACATTGAAGTGGTGCAAGCGGTGGGTGGTGGCTAATCATATCCGCGTAAAAAAAGCGGGTAACTTACCCGCTTTTTTATTTTTGCGTTGGACTAATTTTTGGTCATGGCTAATAAACGATTGGCGGTTAGCCCATGTGAAAACACCGACATTGCAATCATTACCACACAAATCACCCAAATTTTTAGCGCTTCATCACTGGTAAATACGCCTTTATTCATTGCATAGGCGATATAATACAATGTACCAATCCCGCGAATGCCCAGTCCTGCCGTTACCCAGCGTTCATTGCGACTCATTCCCAGTTTACCTAGACTAAAATAACCCACGATGGGACGTATCAAAAATATAAACGCCAAACATACCACATACACTTGCCAGCTAAGAGTAACATCACTCGCTAACGCCTGACCCACGAGCAGTCCCAAAAACACCATCACGAGCGACATCAGCAAACCTTCAATTTGCTCAGCAAAATCATGCAAGCCTTCATGATATTCATGTTCACATTCTGAACGCCGAAAAGTTAAGGCCGCCACAAATACTGCAATAAAACCATAACCATGCACAAACTCTGTAATGCTATAAGCTAGTAACATCAAGGCTAATACCATATAACTTTGCTCGACTTTATCCGGATGTGTCTTGGTAAATAGCCAATTTGCCAAAAACTTACCAACACAGTAACCCGCAGCCACCCCTGCAATGATTCGCCATAACACATCATAGCCCAACCAATGCAGCCAATCTTCTGCACCAAAACCCTGATTGAGAGACACTGCCGTAGCAATCGCTATCGCTAAATACACGAACGGAAATGCCAGTCCATCATTGAGACCCGCCTCAGAGGTGAGGGTAAATCGGGTCACATCTTCCTGTCGTTCGGAGTTGGGTGGACCGACTTGGATGCTTGCTGCTAGCACAGGGTCGGTTGGGGCTAGCACTGCACCGAGCAAAATAGCCGCCGCCATACTGAGGCCAAAAATATAATGCCCCATCAATGCCATCGCGGCGATACCCACTGGCATCACAATCACCAAAAGCCTTAAGGTCGGTTGCCAAGTTTTCCAATTGAGCGGACTATCGAGTTTGATACCACAACCGACCAACGAAATCAGCACCACCACTTCTGTAACTTTCTCGATAGGAACGCCATAATTAAGCGGATTAATTCTAGGCAGCCCCATAAAAAAATACCCTAGCAGTGCGCCAAAGGTAATTTGTATCATAGGTAGGGATATCGAAAGCTTGCGCGGTAGCACAGGAAAGAATGCCCCGATTAAAAACGCCAACCCTAAAAAAAGTAAAATCAAATTATAGTTTTCAAGCATACCTGTGTACCAAGAGTAAGTTGCTAAAAGAGCCACGTTATTGCGTAAAAGGTTTATCCCTTATAAATCTATTATGCAAAAAGGTGGGTATGCTATCAACCATTGGTGTTTAGCAAAATACCAAGAGATTTGTTAATAGTTCGAGAGTTGAGTTAAATTTACAAGTTTAGTTAAATTTACAAGTTTAGTTAAATTTAAAAATTTAGTTATAGTTGAAAATTTACTTATATTTAAAAGTTCAGCTAGAAAAAATTTTGACTGACCCTCTAATCACAACATTGCGGTCAAAACCGCACTTTACGCTGCGTAGAAGAACCGATGTTCATACCTTCTCGGTATTTGGTCACAGTACGACGGGCAATATCAATACCTTTATCTTGCAGGTTCTTCATAATACTGCTATCAGATAGCGGTTTTTTGGGGTCTTCTGCCTCTATCATTTGCTTTATCATCGCACTGATAGCGGTTGAAGAGACGCCTTCCCCCTCATCACTACTGACTTGACTGGAAAAGAAATATTTCAGGCTAAATAGCCCTTTGGGGGTAACGATGGTTTTGCTGGTAGTGATACGAGAAACGGTTGACTCATGCAAGCCGACTTCATCTGCCACATCTTTGAGTACCATCGGCTGCATTGCCATGACGCCTTGCTCAAAAAAAGCCTGCTGACGTTTGACGATACAGGTTGCAACTTTTAGTAGATTTTGATTACGCTCTTCGATACTACGGATAAACAGCCGCGCATCATACAGCTGCTCTTTTAAATAAACGCCTTGCTCGCTGTTGTCATTGCGACTGACAAGTTTGGCATACACTTGGTTAATACGCAGTTTTGGCAAGGTTTCTGGGTTTAAGCTGACTTCCCAATGCTGCCCTCGCTGCACGACAATGACATCAGGAATGTCGTAGCTTTCAATGCCTTTATCTAGCTGGCGCTGTGATTTTTCATAAGACAGTGCAGGATTGGGGTTTAATGTGCGCAATAAGGCAAGCGCAGGCTGAATCTCAGAGACGTCAAGATTGGATGATTTAAGCAGTGCATTGATGTTATTGTTGGCAAAAAATTCTGAATGCATCAAAATTTGCTTGGCTGCTTGCCAAGAGGGGGTATGACTCGGTAATTTATTGAGCTGAATCAGCAAGCATTCTGCCAAATTTCTCGCGCCAACGCCCAGTGGCTCGCAGTTTTGTATTTGCTTAACTACAAGCTCAATGTCTTCAAGCGCCAAGTCCACGTTTTCAACTTGATAAAATGACAACATGGTATCAAAACTCTGAAATAGCTCATCATTTGATAACGTGATAAAACCGCGCTCGTCCATGCTATCAATCAGATACTCCGCCATCAGCATATCAATGGTAGAGAGCCGTCTTAAATTCAGTTGCCAACGGACATAATCTTGAATATTTCCTTGCGTAGCAAGCTTATAATCATCCTGACTGTCTTCGCTATCAATGCCAGTGGCTGCCGAAGATTCATAGCTATAGATATCATCCCACTGTGCATCCACAGGCATATCGATTTGCTGGCTGCTAAGATGCTCGCTACTATCAATGCCGTCTAAGCCAAATTCCTCATCATAGCGATAATCGCTGTCTGCATAACTGTCCCTATTATTGTCATCATAACTGTCACTGTAACTGTCACTTGGGCTATGACTTGCATACTCATGCACTGCCGAGGGTTCACTGTGTTGCGGATAATCTTGGCTAGTAGAAGCAGGATAAAAATCATCCGACGCTAGATAATCTTCCAACACCTCAGTTTCATGGCGGTTATAGTCATCCAAATCAACTTCAGACAACTCAACACCTTCTACTTGATAGTCATCATCGTCATAGTCATAGTCTTTATCCATGTCTTGTTCTGGATAGTTTTCGCCATCGGGTAGGTTATCGGCGTCGTCATAAAACGTCTCCCACTCTTCCTCACGCTCAAGCAGGGGGTTGCTATCGAGTTTAAGCTGTACTTCTTGTTCAAGTTCAAGACTCGATAATTGCAGCAAGCGAATTGCCTGCTGCATTTGCGGGGTGAGTGTCATCCCGGTCGTTAGCTTTGCCCCAATACCAATTTTCATAACGCGTTTTTTTAAGCCTTACTCTAATGAGGTTAGTTTAGATGTTGTGTTCATGCTCTGCTAGGTTGCTAGTTTAGTATTGTTTCAACAAGATATGCTAGTATTTTTTGATATTCAGCCGTATATTAATTATCTGCAGTTAGCTTAACTGTGCTTAGCTTTACTTAGCTGCAGCACCCACAAATTTCCCTAAATTTTTTGCTTACGAAATCACACCATGACAAAACTGACAAAATTTGCGATTGTTGAACTCAATAGCCAGACCGACATCTTAGCAAATCTTCAATCTATTGAATTAGGTATTAAAATTGCCAGTGAACGCGGCACGCGCATGGTGATTTTGCCAGAAAATGCTTTTTGTTTTGGCAAACAGGGTTTTGCCAGTCAATATTTTGATGCCTTAAAAGCTTGGTCGGCACAGGCTGCCCGCCACTACGGTGTGTATCTGCTGGCAGGAACCTTGCCCTGCCCGTATCGACCTGATGGTACGCCTGTCGCTGACGGCAAACTTCGGCAGAGCTCACTATTATTTGACCCTACAGGCGACTGCTTAGCGCGCTATGACAAAATTCATTTGTTCAAAGCCACCGTCAATGATAGCACAGGCAACTATGATGAAGGTAGAACCTTCGAAGCCGGTAATAAGCTTATTGTAACGGATACCGAGTTTGGCAAAGTCGGCATGATGGTATGTTTTGACATTCGTTTCCCCATCCTTGCGGTCAAACTACGCGAACTAGGTGCAGATATACTCACCGCGCCTTCGGCGTTTACCTACCAAACAGGTAAAGCACATTGGCATGCGCTACTCACCGCAAGGGCGCTCGATAGTCAGTGCATGGTCATTGGCGCAGGTCAGACGGGTGACCATGTCGTCAATCCCTTAGCGCCTGGCAAAGTACGCAGCACTTGGGGGCATAGCGAATTTATCAGCAGTGATGGCGAGAACGTTTTGACCCAAATAATCGACGCAGCAAACGATGCAGCAACCCGAGATTTTGATATCACTAACAATTTAGCGCATTTACCTTTATCTGCCAAAGCAGCAAGCTGGCTAGCTGCTTCAGATAGTCGCCCAGAGCTTGACCAAACTGCTGTTAAAACAACCTTTTACCAGCAAGCCCCGAGCGTGATTTTTGCCGACTTTGATGCGGATGCGCAGCAAATAACTCGGCAGAATATTGCGTTGCTCGAATGTCAAAAATTGACTATCATAGCAAATAATACCTAACGACCCTTAAGCGAAAAATGGATAATCCACTTTTTGAATATTTAAAGAATAGCCCAATCTTTAGCCGTCTTGATCCTTATATGTTTCAAGTAGTCGAAAACTCACTACATTTTAAACAGTTGAGTCCGCAAGAAGTCTTATTTACGGAAGGCGAGCATGGCGATTTTATGGCGTTTTTGCTGATTGGGGAGCTATCAGTTATTAAATACAGCCCTTCAGGGGCAGAAATTAAAGTCGGCGAGATTCGGGCGGGCGAAAGTACGGGTGAAATGGCACTGTTAGATTTATTAACTCGCTCCGCTACCATTAAAGCCGCCAGCCTGTGTGCGCTTGTCACCTTGTCCCGAGCTGACTTTGAGCGATTGTTATCAGATTATCCTCGTATCGGTGTTGAGATGCTGCGTGGCTTAGCGATTATCTTGAGCCTTAATCTTCGCCGTACTTCTGAGCATTTGACCCGCGCGGTAAATGCTTAAGATGGCTAAGGCTGATGTGGCTAGATTTAATATTTTTTCATGTTTAATATTACTGCTTAACCTGCCTATTATTGTGCGCTATCGCCGCGAGCGTGGATGTGCTTTGTCATACACTTGCGATAAATGCCCAAAATCCAAATGGGTATAAATCTGTGTGGTACTGATATCACTGTGTCCTAGCAATTCTTGAACACCACGCAAATCACCACTATCACTTAAAATATGTGACGCAAAACAGTGTCTCAGCAAATGCGGGTATAAGTCTTGCGCGATGCCGGCTCGTTTGGCCTGTAGCTTAATACGCAGCTGCACGGTGCGCGTTGAGATACGCGTCCCATAACGTTCACTGACGAATACCGCAGGGTCTTGCTCTTCCACCCACAGAGAGCGATGCGGTAAATAGTTGATGAGTGCCTGCCAAGCTTTTTCGCCAATCGGTACGATGCGCGTTTTTCCGCCTTTACCGAGTACTCGTAACAGCCGCTGTGATTTGTCGATGTCAGACATATTAAGTCCCACGAGCTCGCCGACCCGCAAACCACTGCCATACAGTAATTCTAGCATGGCTTTATCGCGAATCCATAACCGCGCTTCATGGCTATCTTCTGGCGCAGCTTGGTCTAACAGCTGGGATAATACATCGATATCAAGTAGTGTGGGCAAGGGTCTCGGGGCGCGTTTAAGACGTATGGTTGTGGTAGGAGTTAGTGTCATCAGCTGCTGAACAATCAACCATTTATAGAGTTGACGCAACACGGTCAGTTCATATTGACTACTGGATTTGGATATTTTATCGACATCCAATCGTTGAATTAGGAAGTCTGACAACTGCTGACGGGTGATGTGACAAAGCTTAGTATGTTGTTGGTAGCAATACGCCAAAAAAGGCTGTAGCGCTTGGCGGTAACTTTTGATGGTCGCTGCGCTATAACGCTTACTGCTTAGCTCAGCCAGCCAGCGGTCTACCAAAGCTTGGTCATCGGTATTGAGCACAGTTTCTGCCTCATGTGGCATTAAGTGGGTGGGCAAATCATCGATTGCTGATTTGCCTACACGGTTGCCCTTTTTTCCTTGACTATTTTTCCCTTGACTTAGGCTACGGCTAGTTGGCATAGTGGCGGTTATCGAGGTTGGGGGCTATTCATGGTAAGGATGTCCCTCGTCTGAGCGATGTTCCTCACTTGATTGTGCCGGCGCAAATTTCAGCCCTGCACCTGCCATCAAACCCTCAGGACTAAACACCCCTTCGTACACAAAGGTCGCAGGACCCGTCATATACACAGGATAGCCTTCTTGCCAACGAATCACCAAACTGCCGCCATACAACTGGGCTCGAATATCCACGCCTTCATCTAGCCAGCCTTCACGCACCCCTGTGGCAACGGCAGCACACGCGCCTGTGCCACAAGCTTGCGTTTCGCCCACGCCGCGCTCATAGACGCGTAGCCTGATATGGCGATTATTCATCACCTGCATAAACCCGACATTGACGCGCTCCGGAAATGCAGGGTGGCTCTCAATCGCTTTACCGAGTTTTTCCACCTCAGCGGTCAATACATCATCTACTTTGATAATGGCATGGGGATTGCCCATATTGGCGACATAGAGTGTCACAGGCGTACCATCCACATTTAGCCGGTATGAATTTTGAACTTTAGTAATGGTTTTGGGGGTAAAAGGAATCTCATCGGGCTCAAATTTTGGTTTGCCCATATCCACTTTTACCCAGCCATAATCATCGGTGCTAAGAGTGATAATACCGCTGGCGGTTTCTACTCGAATACGTTGTTTAAATGACAACTTACGCGCCTGCACAAAACGGGCAAAACATCTAGCGCCATTGCCGCATTGCTGCACTTCACTGCCATCTTTGTTAAAAATACGATAGCGAAAATCGACATCAGGGCGGCTTGGCGGCTCAACAATCAGCAACTGGTCAAAGCCAATACCTAAGTGTCTATCCCCTAACAACGCTACCAACTCTTTGGTCAAGTGAAGTCGCTGTGTGACTAGGTCAATGACCATAAAGTCATTCCCCAGTCCATGCATTTTGGTAAATTCAATTAACATTGTTATTCCTTAAAATTATTTTGATTTATGCACGCTATCTTATCATGATAGCTGATTTTTTATAAGGCAATTGGGGAACAAAAAAACCTTAGCAAGTCAAGCAAATTTGGACTTGGCTGCTAAGGTTTTGGGCTCAGCGGGACAAATAAGGCTTAGCGTTGCCAGCAAACCTTACAGGATAGATTTATTCTACCAATTTTTCGTTTTGCCAAAGGCTCTCAACCGTTTCACGCTCACGAATGACATGGGCATGACCATCTTTGACCAAGATTTCACAAGCACGGGGGCGGCTATTGTAATTGCTCGACATCACAAACCCATACGCCCCTGCGCCTGTGATGGCTAGAATATCATTGTCAGCCAATGCCAACACACGGTTTTTTGCCAAAAAGTCGCCCGTCTCACAAATCGCCCCGACCATATCCCAAACTTTGGGTGCAACCGGTGAGTTCAACTGTGTAGGAATGACTGCCATCTCTGACTGATAAAGTGCCGGACGAATCAAATCATTCATCGCGGCATCGACAATGGCAAAATTTTTGTGTTCGGTAGGTTTTAAAATATCGACGCGGGTCAACAATACGCCTGCATTGGCAACGATGCTACGACCTGGCTCTAGATACAGTGTTAAGCCTAAAGTTTTCAGTTTTGGTAAGAGTAACTGCGCAAATTCTTCAATACTTGCAACGTCTTCGTCAATATACTGCACACCCAAGCCACCGCCCAAATCAATATGCTCAAGCGCAATACCTTGCTTGGCAAGTGCGTGAATCATCTCAATGACTTTGTCCAATGCATCCATAAAAGGCTGAACTTGGGTCAACTGCGAGCCAATATGGCAATCAATACCGACGACTTTTAGGTGCGGTAAGTCATGGGCAATTTGGTAGATACGGGGTGCGTCTTCATGGGTAATGCCGAATTTATTTTCTTTCAGCCCTGTGGAGATATACGGATGGGTTTGCGCGTCGACATTAGGGTTGACGCGTAGCGAAATTGGCGCTTGCCGTTGTAGTTTTCCTGCCACTGCATTGATACGGTACAGCTCAGCTTCTGACTCGACATTAAAGCAAGCAATCCCTACTTGAAGGGCGGTGCGGATATCTTCGGCGGTTTTGCCAAGTCCTGAAAATACGATTTTTTTGGGGTCGCCACCTGCAGCCAAAACCCGCGCAAGCTCGCCCCCTGTGACAATATCAAACCCTGCTCCTGCTTTGGCAAGTTCGTTTAATACCGCAAGGTTACTATTGGCTTTTACCGCATAACAAATTTGATGCTCAATCTCAGCAAAACTATCATCATAAGCTTTATAGGCTGCCAAAATCGCCTGCTGACTATACACATAGGTCGGTGTGCCGAAGGTCTGTGCGATATCCGCAAGACTGACACCATCCATCATCAGGGCATTGCCATCATAACTCAGACAGTTGCTTGACTTGACGTGTTCGGTCGGGTTGATCGCTAAGCTTGCGGCTGCATCATTAGTAATCATTTTTACCTCCAACCGATGGCACAGATGGCGTAGTCGCTGAGTGATGCGCTGATTGCGGTGTTGGGGTTGCGTTATTGTCGATCATGACGTTGGGATCTTGGGTGTTGACATCGACTTTGGTATCAGAGGCATTGGCAGTGGTGCTAGTGGGTTTGGCGGCCGCATCGACTACTTGTTGGCTATTGTTGCTGGGTAGGTACAATGCCCCTTTTTGCCCACATCCTGTCAGCACATGGGTTGCCAACATCACCGTCAGCACGGCGATTGTTGGGGATAGTTTTGAAATTTGCATGAATGCCCTTAATTTTAAGAATAAAATAAGTGTAAAAATAAAATTTGCGATGGGGTTATTGTAGCTGTTTTTGCGTTTTATAAGCAATTATCTCACCTTACTAAAGATGAGCATTAAATCCATGATTTTTGTTAATTTTTCATTTTGTTGACACCAGCACTGTTGTGGTATGCTTTTTTGCTATAGTATAGTGATGACAACAAAAATTTGGCAAAAAATTACCACAATACATTTTTTTTAATCTACAATAAATTACTGAAGGCAAGGATAGCTTAAAATTTAATCCAGTTAGGAAGGGGCTTGTTGCAAGGAATGCACAAGATCTTGTCTAAAGGAACAGCCATGCAAAATCCGATCTTAGTACTTAATTGTGGGTCTTCATCAATCAAATACGCGTTATTAAGCAATGACAGCAGCGAGCGGGTTGCCGGTCTTGCGGAGAACTTGGGCTTAGATACGGCGCGTATCAAACACACCGACCTCAATGGGGAAAAAGTCGAAATCTCTTTGGCAGGCGCCAATCACCAATGGGCACTGCAAAAAATATTAGGTTTATTAGCAGCTTACAAACCTGTTGCCGTGGGTCACCGTGTGGTGCATGGCGGACGTGAGTTTTCTCATGCCGAAAAAGTCAATGACCATGTCTTGGCGGAAGTCAAACGGCTAAAAGTATTGGCACCCCTACATAACCCCGCCCATGCCTTAGGTATTGAAGCGGTGGAAAAAATCTACCCAGATTTGTCGCAAGTGGTCGTGTTTGATACCGCCTTTCACCAAACCATGCCCGCCAAAGCCTACCGCTATGCCATTCCAAAAGATTTGTACAATGAGCATTATATCCGTCGCTATGGTTTTCATGGTAGCTCGCACGCCTATGTCAGCCACCGCGCTGATAGCCTAGCCCCTCACAACCAAGCCAATGGTTGGATTACGGTGCATTTGGGTAATGGTTGCTCGTTAACCGCCGTGTATGATGGCAAAAGCTTGGACACCAGCATGGGTCTGACCCCGCTGGAAGGTGTGGTCATGGGTACGCGCAGTGGTGATGTTGACCCAAGTTTGCATATTCACTTACACCGTATTTTGGGCTATAGCCTTGACCAAATTGATACAATTTTAAATAAACAAAGCGGGTTGTTGGGCATTTCAGGTATCTCAAGCGACATGCGCACGGTGGAGCAAGCCGCCAATGAAGGCAACGAGGATGCCAAACTTGCCATCGAAATTTTCTGTTATAAGGCAGCGCGTTATATCGCTTCACTCAGCTGTGCGTTACCGACCTTTACTGGCTTAGTATTTACCGGTGGTATCGGTGAAAACAGCGCCTCGATTCGCCAAAAAATCTTACAAAACTTGCCGCATTTTGGCATCAAAGCGAACCTTGACAAAAATGCCGAGCTCTCTCGCGGTGCCGAAGGTAGCTTCCACCAAGCCGATAGCCTACTGCAATTGTGGGTGATTCCGACCGATGAAGAATACCAAATCGCCAAAGAAACCAAAGAAGTCTTAGGTTTATAAACCCTCTCACCCTGATGCCTCATCAGGGTTTTTAGTTTGAATAAAACAACAAATAGGAACTATCATGCAAACGATTTTATTTGTGCCTACCAGTAGCGGCATTGGCTTGACCTCAGCTTGTTTGGGTTTTATCCGTGCACTTGATTATATCGGGCTAAAAGCCGGATTTTTAAAACCCTTTAGCCAAAATATCACTGCCAATCATGAGAGTGATGACAGCTCAAGTGTGCTTGCAAAACATGCCTTTAACTTAAACCCGCCACCCTCCATTGACCGTAGCCGCTTAGAGCGCGTGATTGGGGATGGTCAGTTGGATGACTTGATGGAAGAAGTGGTTGCGATGCACCAAGCATTGGCTGAGCAATATGACGTTATCGTCTGTGAAGGTCTGGCTGCCGACAATGATTCAAGTTATGCAGAATTGGTGAATTTAGCCATCGTCAATGCGCTAGATGCCAAAGTCATCTTGGTCAGTAGTGGCGATATTGCAAACCCTGATAGTTTGGTAGACAAGCTAGATATTTTTGCCCGTGATTTTGGCGGCATGGCAAGCGAGCGCACGCTAGGCACGATTTTGATGCGCGTCAAAAACGTGGACAACCATTATGATGAAGAACCCGTCGCGCCGGGTAAAGCCAAAGTTGATTTGGCAGCTGAGCAGTTACAGGCGATTAAATCCCACTCCCCTTATTTTGACTCCGATAAATTTCGCTTGATTGGCGTGGTGCCTTTTAGCAATACCTTAAGTGTGCCCCGTACCTGGGACGTGGCTCGTGAGCTTGATGCCAAATGGCTCAATGAAGGTGACGCCAAAAACCGCCGTGTGCTTAATACTTTACTGGTTGCGCGTACCGTTGCCAATATTGAAGATTCTTTCACCCGTGGCAACTTACTGGTGACCGCAGGCGACCGTGATGATTTAATTTTGGCGACTGCGCTTAGCACCATGAATGGTGTACCGCTAGCAGGTCTTATTCTGACAGGCGGTATCATGCCGAACCAAAAAATTATCAATCTGTGTCGCCCCGCGTTAAAAACGGGGATTCCTGTAATGCTGGTTGATACTGACAGCTTTGATACTGTCACCAAACTTAACCACATCAGCCATGAAATCCCCGCAGATGATACCACTCGCGCCTGTGAAGTCACCGATTTTGTCGCCGCGCATTTGGATTTGGACTGGATCAAAACCACTTTTAGTCAAGGCAACCACAACCGCAAACTCTCGCCTTCGGCTTTTCGTCATACCTTGGTCAAAAAAGCCCAAGCTGCCAAAAAAACCATCGTACTCCCTGAGGGCGCTGAGCCCCGTACCGTTGAAGCGGCGGTCATCTGTCAGACTCGTGGTATTGCCCATTGTATCTTACTTGCCAAACGCAGTGAGGTCGAAGAGGTTGCCAAGAACTTGGGGCTCACCCTACCTGAAGGCCTGCAGATTCTTGACCCAGATACCTTGATTGACAAGTACGTCAAACCCATGGTTGAGCGCCGTAAAGGCAAACTCGATGAACTACAAGCCCATGAACAGCTCAAAGACACTGTCGTGCTGGGTACGATGATGCTGCACTTGGGTGAAGTCGATGGTCTGGTATCTGGCGCTGTACATACCACCGCCAATACCGTCCGCCCGGCGTTTCAGTTAATTAAGACAGCGCCGCAGTACTCGCTGGTATCGTCGATTTTCTTTATGCTACTGCCTGAGCAAGTCGTGGTGTATGGTGACTGTGCCATCAACCCAGACCCTACCGCAGAGCAGCTGGCTGAAATCGCCTTACAATCCGCCCAATCCGCCAAAGCGTTTGGTATCGAACCCAAAGTTGCCATGATTAGTTACTCGACGGGTTCATCAGGTGAAGGCGCAGACGTGGATAAAGTGCGTCAAGCCACCGAAATCGCCAAAGCTAAAGCGCCTGATTTGCTCATTGATGGTCCGTTACAATATGACGCTGCCAGTGTGGCAAGCGTGGCAAAATCAAAAGCGCCAAACTCGCTAGTGGCAGGTCAAGCCAATGTGTTTATCTTCCCAGATTTGAACACTGGCAATACCACCTATAAAGCGGTGCAGCGCTCTGCCAACGTGGTGAGCGTCGGTCCTATGCTGCAAGGCTTAAATAAGCCTGTGAATGACTTGTCGCGTGGCGCCTTGGTTGAAGATATTGTCTATACCATTGCGCTCACAGCGGTTCAAGCCGATAGCGGTGAGTTTTAAGCGTTTATGTTTAAAAAAAGGTGAGTGTGATACTCACCTTTTTATTGTCTATCACCATTGCCTGTGACACAGGATATTAGCTTAAATGCAATGCAAGGCTACTGTTCCACCACTAGGCTAGTGCGCCACAATCTGTTATGCCCAAAAATTGCTTTATGGTAAAATTCTGCACAAAGTGATTTTTGTGCGCAATTTACCAACCGATGAACCACCAAACCAACCGTAAGATGCTGTAGTGATGATGAAGGATTTTAGTTTTCTTTACCCTAAATTTATATTGGGTTTGTGGTTATGACAATGCCTCGCTGTATTCGTGTCTGGTTGGGTGGCTCATTTGATCCGATACATTTGGCGCATTTACAGATGATTACGCATGTATACCATGAGCTCATGCGCGCCTTCCCCAATGTTGATATCATCGCCAAATTATTGCCCACGGCAGGTTCGCCCTTAAAAAATAAGCCAACTTCCAACCAGCAGCGCCTTCAAATGCTTTTGCTTGCGATTAACGATGTGCCTTTTTTGTCGATTGATGAGACTGAGCTGCAGTGCCAGCCACCTGTGTATAGCTTTCATACCTTGAATGAGTTTAGACAGCGTTACCCCAATGACCTACTGATTTTTATCCTCGGACAAGACAGTGTTGAACAGCTTGATAAATGGTATCGCGGCTTTGAGCTACTTTCGCTGACCAATCTATGGGTGCTACCCCGTCCTGCCTTGGGCAGCCTTAGCCCCACTTTAAGCCACAATTTACACCAAAATTTAAACCAAAATGCTTTAACCAATACGGATAAACCCCCTAGTATAAATATTGATAATCGGTTAGTGCCTTTTATCATTCATTCGCCAAAAGACTTGATAAATCAAACCACCAACCATATTTATATTGATAAGTTTGTCGTGCCTGATATTGCCAGTCGTGATATCAGAGCTTGGATCTATAGCGTACAAGCTGAGCAACGACAGCAAGCGCAGCTAAGTTTACCGAGTCAAGTTTATCGGTATATTGTTGAGCATCAGTTATATGCCCCAGACGTTTAGCCTGATATTGATTTACATTTTTTGATAACCTGTTCGTTAGATTTTTGTTAAAATAGCGCACTTTTTTTAAGATTGTCATGATCCTATTTTAAGCTACCCTTATAACCCAATCATTATGACCCAATTAATGGAACCCACGCATTTATGACCGATACCCAATTTGCTAGTTTAGTCAATCAACACCCTGCCCACCAACAGTTAACCACTTGCCTTGACATCGTTCAAGATGCCTTGGATGATTTAAAAGCCAAAAACATTACCGTACTCGATGTTGCTGATATGACTGAAGTCATGGAGCGTATCGTGATTGCCGAAGGGACATCTACCCGCCACCTTAAAGCGGTTGCCGACCATGTCGCGATGAAAGCGAAGCAAGCAGGATTTAATCCGATTGGTGTGGAAGGTCAAGGCACCAGTGATTGGACCTTGATTGATTTGGGCGCTGTGGTGGTGCATGTGATGATGCCACAAGCCCGCACGTTTTATGACCTAGAAGGCTTATGGCAAGGTCAATCGCAGCGCGAGCGTATGGAAAAAACCGCTTAATTTCTAATTCAAATTTAGCCAAAATTAAGCTCAAAGGTTCTAGCATGGTTCAATGTTAGAACCTTTTTTGCTTAAACTAAGTAGAAATATCTATAAAAATTTTTTATCTAATTTTTTAAGCCATTTTTTCCTAATGATTCAAACTCCTTGTTTGTACGCCCCGAATTTTAATAAAATTTTGTCCTAGAATTACGCCTTATCTTAAGTTATTGCGTTTAAATTCAGCAGTATAAAATTCGCTAAAATCAAATTAATTTATCAACCATAGTTCTATTTTATCTACAGTAATCGATTAATATTCTGTATAATGGGATTTAAACCAATCATTTAGAGACAATTATCGTGTATTGGAATGTTTAAATGGCACATATCTTTGATTTATCACATTACGACATTTATCGACTGCAATCCATTGATCCCATTTTTAGCGATGATTGGCGTCAAACTCTCTGTGATATTTTTCCTAAACTTGATAAGGAAAGTCAAAATAGCGTTTTTCGACAACTATTGGTACCCCGCGGTATCATGTATGATAAGACCAGCAAGAAATTTTTAGCCCAGCGTCCAGTCTCTTTATCTGATACCTTAGCCCTCACGTCCTCTAGCAATGATAAAGTCATGATGATGGCGAATCATATGCTCAATTTCCTAAAAGCACCGACCCAAGGTGTTAGCCTCTTAGAGCTTGCAGATAAAATAGAAGCGATGCTCGATCATTTTGACAGCATTGAATTGTATGATGCCAAAAATGAGCATCACCTTGCCAAAAAAATTCGCCAAGCATTTTTGTATGATTTATCGCATTGGATTGACAATATTGAGATATCGCTGGCGCCAGGGCTACGCAACTTGACTCCCGATATGATTCGCGCTTATTTTAAATCAGTATTTTTAAAGCATCAGATTCAAGGCTGGGAGTTTAGAAGCTGGGATGGTCAAGATATGCAAGAATTATCTTCTGAGCGCTTCCCTGTTTTTTTGCAGCAAGAGGCGGTAGTGCGGCGTTATGTGGTGGTTGAAACGCCAAACTATTGGTTCCTGATCGGCCCAACACGCTTAGCCAATCAAAATCCTTTTTCATTCCGCCGTTTTTTATTCGAAGACAGTGATGTTTCGGGTCAGTATATCTACTTAACCCATGTCGTGGTTGAGCGTGGGGGGGTTAATTTGCCTGCCAATAAAGCTAATATACTGATGCAATTGTCGCGTATGTATACACTCGAGCGAAGCGTCAATGAAGCAGTAAAAATCTTTATCAATAGTTCTAAAGATTTGTTAATTCGCTATATTTATCCATTAATTCGTAAACCGCTAGCTACCGATGGACGCCAGATTGAAGCTATTATTGAAGAGCGGATGCAAAACTTTGAAAAACAATTTTCTATATTAATTTTAAATAAACTACCGCGTATTTTTGATATAGCGCTCAAAGACATCAATGACCTTGAGTTTTTTTACTATCACTTAGATTGGTTAATTGCCAACGTGACCAACTGCTTACGGGATTTTTGTCTACAGCCGCTGGCTAGCTTTTCATTGGTTGCAAAACGTACCACATTAAGATTGGTATCGATGCGTATGCTCACCCATCGGATCCGAAATTATCTCAATGATGTGACCATTGAGGCCGAGCAAAAACAAAAATTGTTTATGGCACCGATGCAGTATCTGGATAAACAGCTTACAAAAGTAGAAGAAGAACAATCAACCATTGATATTTTGACAGAGGAAGTACTGTACTATCAAAAACAAGTTGAAACGTCGGGCTTTTTACGTAAGCTGATTACACCAAAAGCGCCCAAATATAGCTTGGAAGAACTCACCCAATATCGTCATCAACTCAATGAAAACTTCTTTATGTCAATTATTCGTTTGGCTAAAGATCAAAAACAGCTGATTGTTTATCCAGAGTTCGAGTGTAATATTATCATTGACGAAAATTTCCGCCACTATGCCTTTATTGATGGCGAGCTTGGACTAACACGTTTACCTAAGCTACTTTGTCTGCCAGAAAAACGTGACAGCTTTGATTTTCAAACGGTACGTCAACAAATCAATGCCGATGTGTTCCGCACAAATCAAGAATGGGGCTAATCATCCAGATATCTATCGTCTTATCGATTGGTAAAACAACAAAAGCTAGCAAATTTGCTAGCTTTTGTTGTTTAGGCTAACGTAGCCGTTTGCTGACGTTGATGGTTTTTCATCCAAAGATTGATGGCGATTACAATAATAACATAGCCGATTTGCGCCAAAAATGTCTGTAGCGTTGGGTAAAATCCTAACGATTCAATGGCGGGCAAGCGGCTCATGGCGGTCATCGGCAGATACCCTGTCAATTGTAGGGCGTGCAAACTGACACCTAAAATCTTAAAGCCCAGTAAGTAAATCACCCAAGTTAAGACTTTAAACAACTGTGGAATCGGTAATTTAACTGAGGTTTTTAGCAGCACCCAAGCCACTGCTGCCAGTGCTACAAGCGCCAAACCAATCCCAGTTAAAAAATTACTCATGCTGATATTGGGTAATATACCGACATAGAATAATATGGTCTCTGCGCCTTCTCGAAACACGGATAAAAAGCTCAATCCAAATAACGACACAAAGCTGCCTGCCGTCATGGCTTGCCCCATATGACGCTTGATATAAGCGTTCCATGATTGGACGGATGATTTGCTATGCAGCCACGCGCCGATGCCAATCATCATAATCACCGCAACGATGCCAATGACCCCTTCAAACATCTCACGATTGGCGGCAGAAGTCACCGCAGGGAATAATAGCTGTAATGCCATCGCGCCTGCGATACTGGCAAGTAAGCCAAAAGCGACACCAGCATACACCCATTTTTTGGCTTTGACTTGTTTGGCAGCGGTTAAAGCTGATAACAGCGAGATGACAATCAATAAGGCTTCCAACCCTTCTCGAAGCAAAATCAGCATCGAGTCAACCGCAGTATATTGAGCTGTTGGATTAATTGCTGCCAATTCATTGATAATCGATTGCAGTGTTTGCTGCTGTTTAGGGTCTTGTCCCTTCGCCATGACTAACGGAATTTGACTTTCCACCCGATTATATAGACTGGGGTTACGCGTACTAACATCGCCTTCGACCGTTGGCCATATACTAATAAACTCGCCTAACTTGGCTTGACCAGTCGCTGCATCGTTTGTTTTAAACGCTTGTAAACCATCGCGCAGTAACTGGATACTATCTGCCAGAGTGACGGTTTGTGTGGTTTGCACAGCGGCTACGTCACCTTTGTTATAACTGTCGATGGCATCTTTTAGCGCGGCGGATTGGGTTTTGATTTGCGCCATATTGATGGGTTGGGTTTCAATCGCCACTCGCATCAGCGCCATGGATGTTTCGATTTTGCCGTAATGCCCCATACTGGTATTGCGTACGACCCGCTCATTACCTAGCCAAACTGCATTAAACTGGTTGTAAGCCGCCCGTAACGTTTCGACATCTGTTGGTGCTGCACGTTGTATGACTTGATTAAGATTGTCATACGCAGGTACCATTTTTTTGGCAAACTCTTTTCGCTTCGCGCTGTAATCTACAGGATTTTGTTCTTTTTCAAAGGCATATAACGCATTTGACACGGCTGATAAATTGGCTTCTGTGGGGTTGCTGATGGCTTGCCCAATCGCTTGGCTTGTCTGTTGCCCAAGCGTGGAATTTTTTGCCGTTGCATCTATGGCATCAAAGGCTGTTTGAATTTGCGCGAGGGTGTCCTTGGCTTTTGGGGTATCATTGGCTTTAATTGCCGCCATCGCGTCTGATAGGTTGATAAAAATAGGGCTTAAATTCAGCTTTTTGCTGGCTGGTTGACTGGCTTGCGTCGCTATCTGGGCACTTGCAGGCGTTGGTTGCTGGGCTTGTAAGCCTTGAGTGGTGATGAGCAGCGAACTTGCTAGACCAAAACTTAGCAAGGTTTTTTGGGTGATGTTTATCATGAGTAACTTTTTAACCGTCTATTTAACCGTCTATTTAACCGTCTATTTTTAAGCGTGTATTTTTAACCATCTATTTTAACTGATACAAGTTGCATTTGAACCTTAAGCTTCAAACAATGCTTGTCCAATGTAGCCACCTTGCGGGATACCACCGAAGCAAGCAAATAGCCCACTGCCAATGTGGGTGGTGTATTCATTCATTTTATCAAGACGACCTAGGGCATTTTGGATGATGATAAATTGCTCGGGCGATTTTTGGAATGAAATAAACAGCAGCCCAGAATCAAACTGCCCGGTGGCTGGGTTAATGCCGCTACTGTAAGAATACGAACGGCGTAGCATTTCCACGCCTGTGCGTTTTGCCAGTCCCATGTGGGAAATTTCAGGTATCACTGCTTTACCCTGCGCGTCTTTGGCGTGCACATCAAAGGTGTCAAATTCGCCTTTTTGTCCAATCGCCGCACCACTATCACGATGTCGACCAAAGGTATCTTCTTGACCTTTAAGCGAAGTGCGATCCCAAGTTTCAAGATGCATTTGGATGACACGGGTGACCAAATAAGTGCCGCCTTTCATCCAATCAGGCGCGTCCGCCCATAAGTTTTTGTCCGCAGCTTTAATGGTGCTTTGGTTGGCAGTGCCGTCTTTAAAACCGAATAAATTACGGGGCGTATGGTTGCCGGTATCAAACCCAACAAAACCTGACTGACTCCAACGCATGGTGATATTAGAACGCGCTTGGCGTACCAATTGCCGTACCGCGTGGAACGCCACTTGGGCATCTTCGGCGCAGGCTTGAATACAGATATCGCCGCCGGTCAAATTTTCTCGTAACTGATCGCGCGGGAACTTGGGTAAGTCTTGGAATTCTTTGGGCTGCTTATGAGTAAGTCCCATTTTTTTTAGAAAACTTGGGCTAATACCAAAGGTCAACGTCAACCCATATGCGCCCATGCTGTCTGCTTCGCCTGTGTCGGTCGGGGGCACAAACGGGTTTTTTTCATACGCTTTGATGTTTTTACCTTGCGTCAAATTGGCCGCATAGGTTGTCCAGTCTTTGAACATCTGTTTGACATCGTCGAGCTTGTCGGTATGTAAATCCATCACTAAAAAATAGATATTACGCTGTGACGGCGTGGTAATGCCTGCTTGGTGTTCGCCATAAAAATCATATTTGACATCCGCAAAACTATTTTTGGTAGTATTGGCATCATCACCGGCATGTTTAGGATTTTCGTTTTTATCGCTATCTTTGGACTGATTGCCATCCAAAGCTTGCAAGTTAGGTAAGTTTTCACTTGGTTTTTGCTGACAGGCTGATACAGCTAAACCTGCGCCTGCGACACTGAGCGCACCAAATTGGCGTAAAAAACTGCGACGATTTGAGGTTTTTAATCCCATCCCTGTTTCTTGCGCTTGCTTATCTAATCTACTATCTTTCATGCTGCCTCTAACACCGTACTGACCTTTTTATTGCACCCTAAAACCGTAAAGTGAAGCAATTTTTTGCTTCACCTTTCACTTATTGCAATACAATGCCCATCTGCGCTAAGGGTTCGCCGAGTTTATTCACCGCTTCGGCTAGCGCCTTGGTATCTGCAGGGGTTAACTCTTTATAGGATTTATAGTCTTGTTGCCCGACTTGGTGTTTGGCAAGTAGTTGGTTGACTGCGCCAAATTTTTGCTCAAGCTCTGTGACTAACGCTGGGTTTTTGGCTTGGATTTTTGGTTTTAAAATGGCAAATATTTTCTCTGCGCCTTCAATATTGGCTTTAAAATCATACAAGTCTGTGTGCGAGAAAATTTCTTCTTCGCCGGTGATTTTGCTCGTTGATACTTCATTGAGCAAATCTACTGAACCTTGCACCATCAAGTCGCCTGTCACCTCCGCCGTTGGAATTTTGGCGTGCAATTCTTTGACATCTGCAATCAGTTGTTTACCCAGTTTTTCGGTGCCTTTGGTGGTGTTTTGTGTCCACAAGATTTTTTCAATCGCATGGAACCCTGTCCATACTTCATTGGGCTCAAGGTCGGCTTCACGGTTATCGATACGTGGGTCAAGGTCGCCAAAACTTTCAGCAATCGGCTCTGAGCGCTCAAAATACATGCGCGCTTTTGGGTATAACGCCTTCGCCTCTTCTAATTTACCCGCTTCGAGCAATGCGACAAATTTTTGGGTATCGGCGAGCAAGCTATCAATTTGGGTTTGCACCCAAGCTTTGTATTCCGCCGTTTCTTTACTCATATCAACTGAGCTCTGTGCTGACGCTGTGACTGCAGAAGCATTGCTCGTTGCAGGCGCTGTTGCGGCACTACTTGCAGCAGGTGCTACGTCGGTTTTTTGCTCGGTTTTTTGACAAGCCGTCAATAGTAATGCAGATATCGTTAGGGGTAATATTGATAAAGTAAAAGTACGGCTCAACATAAAACATCCTTAAAAGTAAATACGAATAAATAATAAAAAAAATAATGACAATTTGCGAATTATAGTGTAAATGAGAATCGTTATCAATATTTATTTTACTTTGATATGCTTAGAAGTTTAGGCAAAAAAATACCCCGCACCAGCGAGGTAGCGAGGTATTGTGATTGACTAAATGACGCGCAGATAGCCTAATAACAAAATAGCTTAGCCGAATTTACCCGTGATGTATTCTTCTGTTTCTTTACGGTCTGGGTTGGTGAACATTTTATCAGTATCCCCCATTTCCATCATTTCGCCCAAGTACATAAACGCGGTATAGTCAGACACCCGTGCCGCTTGCTGCATGTTGTGGGTAACGATGGCGATGGTGTAATCATTTTTTAGGTCTGAAATCAAATCTTCAATTGAGCCTGTTGAGATAGGGTCAAGTGCCGAGGTGGGTTCGTCTAGTAGCAATACTTCAGGACGGGTTGCCACACCGCGGGCGATACACAGACGTTGCTGCTGACCACCCGACAATGACAGACCCGATGCTTTAAGTTTATCTTTAACTTCAGTCCACAGTGCCGATTTTTTGAGCGCCCATTCAACGCGCTCGTCTAGTTCAGCGCGGCTTAAGCTTTCGTACAGACGCACACCAAATGCCACGTTGTCATAGATTGACATCGGAAATGGCGTTGGTTTTTGGAATACCATACCCACGCGAGCGCGCAGCAAGTTGACGTCCACCGATTTATCCAAGATGTTTTGTCCATCTAGGTTGATTTCGCCCGTGGCACTCATGCCGGGGTATAGGTCATACATACGGTTGAAGGTACGCAGTAACGTTGATTTACCACAGCCTGACGGTCCAATAAACGCGGTAACTTTTTTGTCAGCGATATCGATGTTGATATTTTTAAGGGCTAAAAATTTACCGTAATAAAACTCTAGATTACGAATTTGCATTTTTGCGGTCATGATGAATACCTTAATAAATTTTGTTTGATACTAGCAAATAGCTTTAATCTTCTATTGATCATCAATGTGATGATTGCTCTTTACCACTGAGCGCACGTGCCAAAATATTCAATGTTAATACTGCCAAGGTGATGAGTAACGCACCTGCCCAAGCCAATTGGTTTGAAATAGGGTATGGTTGGCTGGCGTATTGATAAATCACGTTTGGTAAGTTGGCAATGGGTTGACCCATATCGGTACTAAAGAATTGGTTATTGAGCGCGGTAAATAGTAAGGGTGCAGTCTCACCTGAGATACGTGCAAATGCCAGTAAGATACCTGTTAATACCCCAGTTTTGGCAGCACGCAGAGTAACGGATGTTACCAGTTTCCATTTTGGCGTCCCCAACGCATAAGCCGCTTCGCGCAGTGTATTGGGAATAAGACGCAGCATATTTTCGGTGGTACGTACCACCACAGGAATAACCAATAGCGCTAAAGCCATTGCACCTGCCCAACCTGAGAAGTTACGACCTTGTACCATCAAAGCAAAAATAAATAGACCAATCACAATCGAGGGTGCGGATAGCAAAATGTCGTTCATAAAACGGGTGACTTTACCAAGCCAGCTGTTTTCAGCAAATTCAGCCAGATAAATACCTGCCATGATACCAATCGGCGTACCGACTACAAGCCCTAATCCTGTCACCATGATTGAGCCGATAATCGCATTGCGAAGACCGCCAATTTCGTTTGGCGATGGCGTGTCTTGAGTAAAAATAGGCATGGTCAATAACGCATGCGAGCCTGATAAAAACAATTTGAATAAAATTAAACCTAAGAAGGTCAAGCCAAATACAATGGACAAACCGGCAAATACCAGTCCTAAAGCATTACTTAAACGGCGGCGTTTGTAGATGGCGTTGTTACGATTCATATTGGTAGTAGTCATAGTATTCCCCAGCGTCCTTATTTTGTACCCGCATTTTTATCCATACGACTGAGCATCAATTTTGAAATCACCAGTACAATAAAGGTAATGATAAATAGTAAGAAACCTAAATGTAGTAGCGATGATTGGTGCAAGCCTTCAGACTCTGCAAATTCATTTGCCAATGCCGAGGTGATTGACACCCCTGACTGGAACAAACTTGGACTGACATTATAAGCGTTACCAATAACAAAGGTGACTGCCATGGTTTCCCCCAATGCGCGACCCAATCCCAAAATGATACCGCCCACCACACCGGCTTTGGTATAAGGCAACACCACGTATCGCATCACTTCCCAAGTGGTTGAACCCAAACCATAGGCAGATTCTTTAAGCATCTTTGGCGTAATGGAGAAAACGTCACGCATGACCGATGCAATAAACGGGATAATCATGACGGCCAAAATCAAACTTGCGGTGAACAGACCAATACCCATCGGCGCACCTTGGAATAAACGACCCACATAAGGCACATCACCCAAATGGTCAATCAGCCAAGGCTGGATATGCTCTGAAAACCAAGGCGCAAATACAAAAAATCCCCACATACCATAGATAATTGAAGGGATACCCGCTAACAACTCAATGGCAACACCCAAAGGACGTTTTAAAAAATTGGGGCAAAGCTCTGTCAAAAACATGGCAATACCAAAACTTACCGGCACCGCAATCAAAATGGCAATGACAGAAGTCACTAGCGTACCATAGATTGGTGCCAGTGCGCCGTATACATCCATCCCTGTATCCCAGTCTTTACTGGTATAAAAGTTAATGCCAAACGCTTTCATACTTGGCAATGCACCAAGCAATAGTGAGATTAAGATACCACCTAACAACAACAGCACGATAAACGCAAAAAGACGAGTCGCGTTGACAAACAACCAGTCTAATTGTTTTTGCTTTGCGAGTTTTGCGTGTAAATCCGACATAAGAACCCAGCCATCAAAAAATAGTTTTAGTTTACTAATTCTAGAAATTTGAAAAAAAAACGTAGAGCATTAACTTGTTTATTGCTCTACGTATCGTTTGACATGCCTAACCCTGTTAACTGTTAACCATCATCATGAGATTATTTTGCCGCTGACGCAGTTGCTGTGGCAGCATCTGAGCTAAATAGTGGCTTACCATCAGCCCCTACAACTTTCTTCCACTCTTCACGGAAGATAGCTTTGCTTTCTGCTGAAAATGGTACAAAGTCCAGTGATTTTGCTAGCTCATCGCCGCTTGAATACGCCCAGTCAAAGAATTTAAGGGTATTTTTGACGTTTTCTGGGTTGGTGGGTTTAGTATGGATTAAGATAAATGTTGCCGCAGAGATTGGCCAGGCATTTGGGTCTGCTTGGTTAGTCAATACAATGTTAAAGCCTGGTGTACCTTTCCAATCTGCATTACCTGCAGCGGCAAAGCTTTCAGCCGATGGTTGTACAAAGTTACCTGCTGCGTTTTTAAGCTGAGTATGCGACATTTTGTTTTGTTTTGCGTAAGCGTACTCAACATAACCGATTGAGTTTTTGGCACGAGCGACGTTACTTGCCACGCCTTCGTTACCTTTACCACCTGCACCTGTGGCAGCGGTTGGCCATTTAATGGATTTATCTACACCTGGACCTGCTTTCCATTCTGGTGATACAGCGGCTAAGTAGCTTGCAAAGTTAAAGGTTGTACCTGAACCGTCAGAACGGAAAATCGTCGTGATTGGCGCATCTGGTAATGTCACGCCTGGGTTTAATGCGGTAATCGCTGGGTCATTCCATTTAGTGATTTTACCCAAGTAGATATTGGCAAGGGTGGCACCGTCTAGTTTTAATTGACCGGGTGCAACACCCTCGATGTTAACAACCGGCACAACACCACCGATAACGGTTGGGAACTGGATTAAACCGCTTTTATCCAACTCTTCTTTGCTTAAAGGCGCATCCGACGCACCAAAGTCAACGGTATTGGCTTGGATTTGTTTGATACCACCTGATGAACCGATTGATTGGTAGTTCACTTGACCGCCAGTGGCGTTCTTGAACTCACCTGCCCATTTAGCATAAATAGGTTGTGGGAAAGAGGCGCCTGCACCTGTGATGGTAAATACGGCGTTTTTGTTGCTACCTGTAGCGCCTGTCGCAGTGCTTGACGTTGCTGAGGCACCCGCTGCTTGATTGTCTGCTTGTTTGTTGCCACAAGCGGTTAATGCTAAGGTCGATGCTACGACAACACTTAATAATGAATAACGCATGGATAGCTCCTAAAAACGTTTTTTGAGTTTATAATGAAACTGCCTGAATGAAATAAATGTCACCAACGGTACGATTTAACTTTCTTTGGTTATTTTCACTAGGATAGCTTAAAGATGATATAGCTCAATGCTGACCGATTTAACTGTCATCACAATAACCATCATTCGGTTTGTATAAAAATTGTGTATATGATTACAAAGAAATGTGACAGTATCATGACAATTTGATGACTGACCGATTGCGCACGGTATAAGTAGACTAGATAAGTACATTTAACTTAAACTCGCTTATCGGTTCGCAAAGCCTTGAAAAGCTTTGCGACTTTTAGCGGTGCATGGGAAAGAGGCAATTAACCATTTAATGGCTTGTTAACTTAATGGCTTGTTAAGTTAACAACTTCTTAACTTAGTAGCTTAAGACTATAAAAACCAATGGCAGTCGCAACCAAGGTTAAAAGCACATGGATGCCAATCAAGGCTAAACCTTGCCATACCTTGCCGGTATTCAACAAAGTAAACACTTCGGCACTAAAGGTACTAAACGTTGTCAGTCCCCCCAAAAACCCAGTGGTGATAAACAGTCGTAAGTTTGGGTGCAACTTTTGGGTGAGTACCAGGGCAAATCCCATCAACAGCCCGCCTAGTACATTGGCAAATAGTGTGCCATAGGGCAACCAAGGGTGTACGCTATTGAGTCTGGCTAACCACCAGCGCAGCATTGCCCCCAATGCCGCCCCCAGTCCTATCCACAGCCATGGCATCTTCAAGTCCTTGTGGTGGTTATGGGTTAGCTGGATTGACAGCAGGCAGCGTTGTCATATCCCAACGCGGCAAGCAGCTAACCGCTAGCTCATCGTGTTGACCGGCGTTCAAGCGCTGCCACCCGGCAAAGGCAATCATGGCGCCATTATCAGTACACAAGGCAGGCGGTGCATAATGCACGGTGGCGTTGATTTTGGCTAATGCCTCAGCTAACGATTCTCGTAGTTGTTGATTGGCACTCACCCCGCCTGCGATTACCAGCCGTCTCATGCCCGTTTGCTGCAAGGCTTTGACGCATTTTTTCACCAACGTATCGACCATCGCATATTGAAAACTTGCTGCAATATCGGCACGCGTCTGGGCATGCTCAGGATTATGGCTATCGGTTGGATGGTCTTTAATCAAATTATGCACGGCGGTTTTCATACCACTAAAAGAAAAATCCAATCCTTTGCCGAGCATCGGGCGCGGTAATTCATAGGCTAATGGATTGCCTGTTTGCGCCAAGCGTGCAATATTAGGTCCACCAGGGTAGGGCAAATCTAGCATTTTAGCGGCTTTATCAAAGCACTCGCCTGCGGCATCATCAATCGACTCACCTAATATTTCATATTGCCCAATGCCTTTGACCGCCACCAACATGGTATGCCCACCCGACACCAACAACGCAACAAACGGGAAATCAGGCGGATTGGCGCCTAATAGCGGCGCGAGTAAGTGTCCTTCCATGTGATGTACGCCAATCGCAGGAATACCCAATGCCATCGCCAAACTGCGCCCAAATAATGCCCCAGTCATCAAGGCGCCCACCAGTCCAGGGCCTTTGGTAAAGGCAATTGCATCGATATCGGTTTTTTTGAGTTGGCAGTCATCCAGCAGTTGCTGCAACAAGGGCACTAATTTACGGATGTGATCGCGACTTGCAAGTTCAGGGACTACCCCGCCATACGTCGCATGTAGCGCGATTTGACTATACAGTACTTGCCCGACCAAACCTTGATTGGGTTGGTGACGTTGGTCACTATCAAAAATGGCTAATCCCGTTTCATCGCAGGATGTTTCCAGTCCTAGCACACGCATGGTATTTCCTTAAACGATAAATAAACGTCAACATACCGATGGCAAGTTAGTTATTTTTTGCCATCATTGATAATTTTGACAGGAATGGTTAACCCTTTGGCAAAGGGCTCGGCAAAGACATAAGTGTATTGGCTCGGGGCAATTTGCTGGGTGGTATGGATGACAAACGCGCTGTTTTTACCGGCTGTGAGTTCATGTGACACATAGGCAGTACCCAGCTGGTCGAGCACTTTGGATAAGACTTCATTGACTGCCATACCCACCGTTAAATTGTAGCGGGAGGTTTCATTATCCACATGATACATCTCAGCATACGCTTTGACAGGCTCGCTATCGAGCGCAAAGGGGTATTTAAAGCTAGCCTTATCGACTGGCTTAATGCCCGAATCCACCAATGCCCAGTTGATTTGTTTGGGCGCACCGTTTTCGGCAGTTTGGGAGGATACGGTACTGGCAGCAACTACACTGGCAACGTGATGCGGACTTTGAACGCTAGCCACTGTGGCGCTTACTGTGGCACTTGCTGTGCTGTTTTGCGCTGGCTTGTTATCACTGGCAGGTTGACAAGCCGAGAGTAACAACCCACCTATCAGCAAACTTGATATCATAACTGCTTGTTTCACTGGCACGCCTCCAATATATCCAAACTTTTTGTCTAGCTTAGCTTAACTTATCTTAGCTTAGTAGCTTAGGCAGTGACGCCCTCATTACTGACGGGCTGATAAGACAGATGACGATTGATGCGTTTTTCCGCCAATCGAAACATCCCAATCAATAGCCAAGACAATAATAAATAAATGATACCTGAGGCAAAGAACAACTCAAAAACGGTATAAGTTTTTGACATAATCGTCGTTGCCACACCAGTGATATCCATTAAAGTGATGGTCGATGCCAGCGCACTGCCTTTGAGCATAAAAATCACTTCATTGCCATACGCAGGCAGCATGATACCAAAGGCGCGAGGAAAAATAATTCGGCGCAATTTTTGGCTATACGACATGCCAATGGCGTCGGCAGCTTCATTCTCGCCTTTGGGTATTGACTTGATAGCACCGCGGATGATTTCTGCAATATAAGCTGCGGTATTGAGGGTAAAAGCGATGATAGCGCACCAAAATGGGCTCGATAACACACCTGATTTCCACAGCACGGACTCGGTCACCCATTTAAATTGTGACAAGCCATAATAAATCAAAAAGATTTGCACCAGTAGCGGCGTACCCCGAAAAAAGAAAATATACGCAAACGGCAATGCCTGTACCCAAGGTTTTTTTGATAGCCTAGCCAAGGCTAGCGGCACTGCCAACATAAACCCCAATAAACCCGACAACACCACAAGCTCAATGGTGATAATACTACCTTGCAGCAGTTTCGGGATACTATCAATAATAATTTGCCAATTCCAGTTCATTGATGTATCCCCTATTTTGCCATGCCGATTTTTTGCAGGCGTTTTGCATAACGCTCTGCTGGGTTATTGACCCATTCTAGCCACATAATCACACCGGTGATAATGACGGTCAAACTCAAGTACAACAATGCTGCTGCCATATAAAAAGTAAACGGGCTTTGCGTGGAAGTCGCTGCCGTTTTGGCGTGGCGCATGATATCTTCAAGCCCGACCACAGAAACCAACGCAGTATCTTTGAGCAGTACCAAAAACAAATTACCCAGTCCTGGCAGTGCAATACGCCAGACTTGTGGCAACGTCACTCGCCAAAGTATTTGAAATTTTTTCATGCCAATCGCTTGCGCTGCTTCAGCTTGACCTTTTGGAATCTCTTGAAATGCCATACGAAAAGTTTCGGTCGCATACGCACCAAATGCCACAGACAGCGCTGTAACCCCCGCCCAGAACGGACTGACATCCACATATCCGGTATGGCCAAATTGCGATAGAATAAATCCCATCAACATCGAGCCGCCAAAGTAAATAAACATCACTGATAGCAGTTCTGGAATACCACGGATAATGGTGGTGTAAGCGGTGGCGATGGCATTGAGCACTTTAAACCGTGACATCTTAGCGGTCGCGCCCAATAATCCCAAAATCAGCCCAATGACCAAACTAGTCAATGCCAGTTTGATGGTGACCCAAGTGCCACTTAATAATAGCTGCCCAAAACCTTGTAGATCTAACACAATATCGATACCCTGTCTTTTTAACTCTGTTTGTTGACCTATTACCCAAAAAATGCTTAAAACGCAGTTTCACCGTCACATAGACAAAAGGTGATAACGGATATAACCTTTTGCTTTGTTTTTTGCAGGGTGCAATTTTACGTGATTGCCCTATCAAAAACCATCAAAAAAACAAAAAACTGAGTGACTTTTCACCCAGTTTTTGACTGAACCTAAGCGTTTGGTTAAGTTATCTGCTAGTACTTGCCACAGTCGTCGTGGTCGTTGTGGTACTAGAGACCGTGACTGCCACGCTGCTTGCCGCCGCTGTTGTGGTGGTTGCACTACCAAAATATTGGTTATAGATTTTGTCATACGTGCCATTTGATTTTAACGTGGCAATCGCTTTGTTAAATTCTAAACGCAGTGGGTCACCTTTACGCACGATGATACCCATTTTGTCATTGACATCAATCTCTTTACCTTTGATTTCAAAGCCCTTACCTTCTGGCGTGGTCAGCCAATAAGCGGCAGGGGCTTTATCCGAAATCATCATATCTGAGCGCCCTGCTGCCAAGTCCATAAACGCATTGTCCAACCCTTCATACAGGTTTAGCTGGGCTTTTGGGTGATTTTTTTCCATCCACTGGGTAGATAGCGTTGAACGCTGCGCCGCAACTTTATGGCTGTCAATTTGGGCAGGGTCATCCGGATTGATAGGGCTACCTTGTTTGGTCAAAAATACCAATGTATTGGTAAAATAGGGGTCGGTAAAATCGACCTGCGCTTGACGCTCTGGGGTGATAGACATGGCATCAATTACCACGTCATATTTTTTTGCCATCAAGCCTGGCAATAAACCATCCCAATCTTGTGGCTTAATTTCACAGTTGGCTTTCATTTCTGCACACAAGGCCTGCATAAAATCCACGTCAAAACCTGTCAAACTACCATCCGCTTTGGTGATACTAAAGGGTTTATAGGTGCCTTCGGTGGCGATGCGAATGGTTTTGCCCGCCATACTGCTCGATGTCTCTGTGCTGCTATTCACCGTTGTAGAAGCGGCTGTGCTACCCGTCGTTGCCGCCGTTTTTTCTGCAGGTTTTTGACAACCCACCAGCGCTAGACCTGCCAATGCCAAGCTACCCAATAATGAAATATTTGCTTTCACCTGATACTCCTAATTTTTAACGTCTAACACATGACAATTTTTGCTTGTCAGCTTTAACAACACTAACAGGCAAATAAGTTATTTAACGGCTTATTTCGGTAAATCTGCAAAATATTTTTGGCTAATTTTATCGTAAGTACCATTGGCTTTTAACGCCGCCAGTGCGGTGTTGAATTTGCCAATCAATGGATCATTTTGACGAAGGGCAATGGCAATTTTGTCATCAATATTGATCGGTTGACCTTTGACTTCAAAGCCTTGACCTTTGGCGGTTTTTAACCAGGATAAGGCTGGGGCACTATCAGAAATCATCAAATCTGTACGACCCGATTCTAGGTCAAGATAGGCATTATCTTGGGTGTCATACAGTTTTGGGGTGGCTTTTGGGAAGTTTTTGGCTAAGTACTCAGCGGCAGTCGTCGAACGCTGCGCACCCACGGATTTGCCCGCTAGGTCATCAGCGCCTTTTTCTACCCCTTTTTTGCCAATCACAACAAGGTTATTGGTAAAGTATGGGTCGCTAAATGCCACGACTTGGCGACGCTCTGCGGTGTCTGACATCCCCGCCATGATGGCATTGTATTTTTGTGCTTGTAGCCCTGGAATCAGACCATCCCAATCTTGGGAAATCACTTCACATTTTAGTTTGGCTTCAGCACATAGCGCATCTGCCAAATCAATCTCAAAGCCGATTAATTTGCCATTGGCATCTTTATAACTAAAGGGAACAAAGCTTGATTCGGTAGCGATACGAATCTGTGGCATATCTGCGCTTGCTGTGGTGGTTGTGCTACTTGCTGTTGCCGTGTCTGCCGCTTTTTCAGCAGGTTTTTGACAGGCGGTTACCCCCATCAAAATGGCCAACGACGATACACCCAAAACCGATAACTGTTTCATAACAACACCTTTTTGTCAAAATTTGAGGGTCACCCACATCTACTGTGTAAATCTTAAATCGCTCGATACAACGTCAATTAATTACCAAAATGTTGCTTTTGTAATTTTGCCAACTCGCCATTGCTTTGTAGCGCATCTAAGGCTTTGTCAAATTCTGCTTTTAGTGGATCGCCTTTACGAATAGCCATTGCGATGTTATCACCATTATCCATCTCACTGCCTACGATTTGGTAGTTGCTGTTTTGTTTTAGCCATTCGCTTGCGGTTACTTTTTCAGACAATACTGAATCGATACGACCTGATTTTAGGTCAATATAGGCGTTGTCATAGTTGTCATACAATTTGATTTCGTTGGTTTTGCTCAGTTTATCTTGAAGGTACTGTGCCATAGTGGTTGAGCGTTGACCGCCGATTTTTAGCCCTGAAATCGCTTGTGGGTTGAATTTGCTACCTTTGGCAGCGACCCAAACCATGGTGTTTTTAAAATAAGGCGTGGTGAAATCCACTTGCGCTGAACGCTCTGGGGTAATTGACATACCCGCGGCAACCGCGTCGTATTTTCTCGCCATCAAGCCTGGTAAGATACCGTCCCAATCTTGCGCCACGATTTCGCAGTCGAGTTTCGCTTGGGCACACACGGCTTTGGCAACATCCACGTCATAACCGCCTAACGTGCCATCGGCATTGGTGTAGTTAAATGGTTTGTAGGCGCCTTCAGTGGCAATACGAACTTTTTTGCCTGTGCTGGCACTGGCAGCGGGTTGGCTCGCGGCTGCACCTTCTGTTTTTTCAGCAGGTTTTTGACAGGCGGTTAATCCCATGCTAACTGCGCATACCGTTGCCAAGGCGAGTTTTGAGTAGGTTGAATTCAAGGTTGATTGCATGGATATTCCTTACAAATGAAATTTTTGAGTAAAAAGCGATTTAATATCAGGTTTCGCTTTCAGCGATTTCAATATTTAAAATCAATGCGACTAAAATAAATGCGAGTTTACAATTTAGTTAAAATTAACATAAATTAACATTTTTGCAAGTGAAAAACGTATGGAGCAACAATTAAATCAAATAAATTTTTTCCAATGCATAAAACTACAAAACCGCCAATCGCATGGCAATTGACGGCTCATAGGTTGTTTGGATTATTTTTGATGGCTTGCCATAAAGTCTTTCACCCGCGCTGATTGCGGATTGTCAAACACCTGCTCGGGTGTACCTATTTCTTCGATACGTCCTTCATGCAAGAACACCACTTGGCTTGATACATCGCGCGCAAAACGCATTTCATGGGTGACAATCAGCATGGTGCGGCCTTCTTCAGCCAGCGATTTCATCACCGCTAATACTTCATTGACCAATTCTGGGTCGAGGGCAGAAGTTGGTTCATCAAATAGCAATACTTGGGGCTTCATCGCTAGCGCACGAGCAATGGCAATACGCTGGCGTTGCCCACCCGATAAGTTTTCTGGGTAAGCGTCTTTTTTGTCCAGTAGTCCTACGCGTTTTAGTAGTACTTCAGCTTCACTGATGGCTTGGTCTTTGGCGATTTTTAGGACTTGGGTCGGCCCCTCAATGATGTTTTGCAAAATAGTCCGGTGTGGCCATAGATTAAAGTTTTGGAACACAAAGCCCATTTTTGAGCGAAACTGCTCAAGCTGACGCTGGTTGGCGGCAACCAAATCCCCTGATTTATTCGGTTTTAATAGCAATGCTTCATTGCCCAAAAAAACCTCCCCTTGCGAGGGGTTTTCAAGCAAATTTATACAGCGTAGCAAGGTGGATTTGCCCGAACCGCTCGAGCCGAGAATTGAGATGACATCGCCATCATAAGCGGTCAACGATACACCTTTTAGTACTTCAAGCGATCCAAAGTTCTTGTGGATATTGTTAAGTTGCAAGGCTACAGGACGCTGTAAGTTTGGCATAGCATCTGACATGATATTCAATCCAAAATTTGACGATAGGTGGAAAAAAACTGTCTATTTTCGCTTAAAATGCTACTAAAACGCAACTTTTTCTCTCATTTAACTTTATTCTATGGCGTTCGATTTTAGGGCACTGGTCTTTAGCACTTGTTTTTAGATTGAGTCATAACCATTAATTTTTGTCTGTCAAAACTTTCTAAATTCCATTTTTGGATTGAAGTTGTTATGATGAAGCGATGATTATATTAGGGACTGACTATGCAAACCATGACTGATACCAAACATTATATGCAAACCGTGGGACAGCAAGCGCGCGCCGCTTCAGCGATTCTGGCAAAAGCAGACACTGCACTCAAAAATAGCGCCCTGCTCGCTATCTATGATGCCCTGCAACAAGCCAAATCACAGGTGTTGGCGGCCAATGCCACCGATATGCAAAACGGTCAACAAAAAGGACTGGATGACGCACTACTTGACCGATTAGCGCTCACCGATGCGCGTTTTGAAGGCATGTTACAAGGGCTAAAAGATGTCGCCATGCTACCTGACCCGATTGGCGAGGTCACGGATATGACCTTTCGTCCATCAGGCATTCAGTTGGGTAAAATGCGCGTGCCACTGGGCGTGGTCGGGATGATTTATGAATCTCGCCCCAATGTGACCATTGAAGCTGCGTCTTTGGCATTAAAATCTGGCAATGCGATTATCCTACGTGGGGGTTCAGAAGCGTTTTATTCTAACCAAGCATTGGCTGCGTGTGTCAAACAAGGTTTACAAGCGGTTGGTTTGCCAGAAGCGGCAGTGCAAGTGGTGGAAACCACCGACCGCGCGGCAGTGGGGGAACTTATCACCATGAATCGCTATGTCGATGTGATTGTGCCGCGAGGTGGTAAAAGCCTAATTGAGCGTATCAGTAATGAAGCGCGCGTCCCTGTCATCAAGCATCTAGATGGTAACTGCCATACCTTTGTCGATCGCGATGCAAACCTGACTATGGCAACCGCTATTTGCGTCAATGCCAAAACTCACCGCTACGGCACTTGTAATACCATGGAAACGTTGCTGATTGATAGCCAAATCGCTGCGCAAGCGCTGCCGCCAATCGCCAGCGCCATTGTCGCTGCAGACAGCGCCATGCAATTACGCGGCTGCCCAAAAACCTTAGCCATCTTGAGTGATACCACTGAATTAACCGCTCATCTGTCAGCGGCGAGTGAGGCAGATTGGGATACCGAATATTTGGCGCCAATTTTGGCGATTAAAGTAGTCGCCGATATCGACGAAGCCATTGCCCATATCAATAAACATGGCTCACACCATACCGATGCGATTATCACCGAAAACTACTCAAAATCGTTAACATTCATGCGTGAAGTTGACTCTAGTAGCGTGATGGTCAATGCATCAACCCGCTTTGCCGATGGTTTTGAATATGGTTTGGGTGCAGAGATTGGTATCTCTACCGATAAAATCCATGCGCGCGGTCCTGTGGGTCTTGAAGGTTTAACATCGCAAAAATGGATTGTGTTTGGGCATGGGGAAGTGAGAAAATAATAGTTAGTTACCACCACAAAGCCCACTGATTGATGTGGGCTTTTTTTTAATTATTAAACTGGCAAATTACGCAGCTACAGGTTTAAAGATACTAGTTTTAAAGATACTAGTTTTAAAGATACTGATTTGATTTACACTGGTAACCGTCAGCATCGGCTCGCCTTTGCTATCTTGGGTCAGTTTAAATTGTCCATTGAGTGTTGACGGACGCTTTATTTGCTTAAATGGGTTTTTGCAAAAACTCTAAAAATACATCATCGCGTTTGGGGTCGCCATTGTTGCCGTCTCTAGGAAATGCCATCTTCTCCCCTGTCAGTAGATAACCGCGGCGCTGATAATAACTTAACAGCTCTGGTCGATGACTTAAAATCGACATAGATAGATGGGTTAAAGGTAAATAGGTTAAAGGTAAATGGGTTAAGTTTTTGGCGTGGGCGTGTCTAATAGCAAACGTTTCTACCGCAGACAACATGGTATCGCCAATGCCTCTACCTTGCACAGCAGGATGAACCGCAAAAGTGCCAATATACGCCGCTGGCTGATGGTTAATGGGTGAGAAATCCACAGAAATACACCCGAGCAAATCATCGCTATCGTGCGGATTTTCAAACACGAACAGATAAACGTTGGGATTGTCTATCATGGCGGTCATTTCCTCGGGCGTGGTACGAATCCCGCCAATCAAAGCAGCTTCATTGGTCCAGCCTTCATCTGAGCGGTAACAGCGATTGAGCAAAGTTACCAAATTTTCGACGTCTTGTTGCCTGGCAACGCGTAATTGCACAGCGTTTTTATCGATATCGCTATCAGGGTTTTTCATGTTTTTTCTCTTTTTATACTCACATTCGCTAAACATAGGATACATTAAACATTTTGCCAAGTCAGCTAACCGATTTTGCCACCCCATGCACCCAACCCACCTAAATTAAGCACTGTTATTTTATTGAAGATCACTTGATTGAATGGTACTTTATTGTCTATTACTTTGGCATTCAAGCCGTATTTGACGTCATTTTCGTTGCGGTCATATTTTTAACGCCCTACTAACAGACAACAAAGCATGGTTATAGTAAAGCGCTGCTGTAATCGAATCTGTAATCGAGATGGTTTATCAATCATCCATTTGTTAAAATAAACCTTTTGCAAGTAACCCTAGCATGCCAAAACTGCCTTCACCCTATACCCTTGCGATTCAATCGGCGATTTATAAACAACAACCCACTGATTTTATTGTCCATGAAAAACTTGGCATTGAATGCAGCCATACAGGCGAACATCTTTGGCTTCATATTCAAAAAACCCGTATGAATACCAATTTTGTGGCAAAGATATTGTCGCAATGGGCAGGCATCCCACTCAAGGATGTAGGATATTCGGGTCTCAAAGATCGCCATGCGCTGACGACGCAATGGTTTAGTCTTCGCTTGCCAAAAAAAATTGCCCCTGAACCAAACTTTGAGCAATTTGTCCAAACTAAATTAGCTAGCGATGAAACCCTAGAAATACTGGCACAGCATTGGCATCACAAAAAACTGGGTCGCGGTACTCATCAGGCCAATCAGTTTATCATCACCCTACGCGACGTGGTAGGTGAGAAAGCCGCCATCGAGCAACAACTTGCGACCATCAAAACCCAAGGCGTTCCCAATTATTTTGGCGAGCAGCGCTTTGGGCAAGATGCCAATAATATTGATGCCGCTATCGAACTATTCACCCATCATACAATTCAGGGTAAAAAAATTCATCGCAAATTTGACCAAGATAAAATCAGTCTGTATCTGTCGGCAGCGCGTAGTGAATTATTCAATGCCATCTTGGCAAAACGTATCGCGTTGGGCATCTGGAACCAACCACTTGATGGCGACGTGATGAATTTGGCGGGTTCGAACAGTATCTTTGTGGCACAGCATATAGATGATACCATGCTATCAAGGCTACAAAGTGGCGATATCCATTTGACTGCACCGATGTGGGGCGCAGGTGAGTTAAAAAGTAGTGGTAAGGTTAACGCATTAGAATTATCAGTTATCACTGACAATCCCATTTATCAGCAGCTAAGTCAAGGTTTGATTGAGTTTGGTTTAAAGCAGCAGCGCCGCCCCCTGCGTATGCTGCCCAGTAACTTGCAGTGGGTTTGGCAAGACGGTAAGACATTGGTGTTAGATTTTGAATTGCCGGCAGGCAGTTTTGCGACGACGATGATTGATACGCTTGTTGCAAGCTCGGTACTTAACTGATTTTATGAAGGCTGAGTTATGAGGGCTGATTGCTTTGCGTCATCAATAAATAACATTGACCTTTGACCACGCAGTTGCGACCATTGGCTTTGGCTTGCTGCATTGCCAAATCGGAGAATTTGATAATTTGCTCAAGGGCAGGCGGCAGTGCAGGCATGGTCGGTAAACTATGCATATACTCGCGCATATATTCGATAAAACCGCGATTATCAACCGTGCGCTCGCTATCTGCGCCATGATTTTGATAAACACTGGCAATACCCAAGCTTGCGGTAAATCGAATTTCTGTATCAAAAATCCCATATCTCACCACTTGCTTTTCAAACGCTTGGCGCAGCTGCTCTGCCATATCGGCAGCTTGCTCAATCCCGGTATCTGGCAAGATGATACAAAACTCTTCCCCGCCCATACGTCCAAACATCGTCCCTGTCGGCAAGAAGTCTTTTAAGGTATTCGCGGTACAAATCAATGTCGCATCGCCGGCGTCATGACCATATTCGTCATTAATATGTTTAAATTTGTCCAAATCAATATAAATCACACTAAGCGTGTTCCAATCGCTTTTGTGTTGCCATAAATAACTCAAAAAACTATAAATGGTCCGCCGATTGGCGATATTGGTGAGCGCATCGGCTTCTAGCAAATCATAAATTTTGCGGCGCTGAAAACTCATGACTTTCATACCCTGCAAAATACAATATAACGTGACCGTTGCTTTGGCGGTTACCAAAAAGCTAAAAGACAATCCCCAAAGCCAATGACTACGCGCTGCTAAGCTTGGATACAATCTAGGCAGCAATTGCCACCAGTTCATGCTATTACTCATATTAAAAATAAATAACGCAACAATACAACTGACAAATGACACCCAGACCAGTCGCCATCTTAATAGCACCATGCCAAGACCGGTGGCACTAATCAGCATTACACCTTCAAGCGCGCTGTTGTTGCCAATCCAGACGATAAAAAGATTTTCATAAATCAGATAGATGATTACAAAAAAGATTTGGTACTCCCGCCAAAGTCTTGACTGCTCAGGCATGCGGGTAATGACCCACAGTGAATACCCGCAAAACAACACCATTGCGAGTCCCAAATAAGTGATATTTATCATCAAGCTGCGATTAAAAATTTGATTGAACGTCTGAGCAAAGGGAAAGATATCTATGGGCGATGTGATGACAAGAACTGTCGCATACCAAATCAAATGAAAAAATGTCTCAACCAACGCCAATATAATAAACAGCATGAATTTATTGGTATCGTTGACTCTTGGCGAATTGATATATAGCGAAGGTTTAAAGCTAAAAAATTTTAGCGTTTGCTGCAATTGTTCTTTAAAGCTTGGCAAGGCTGTTTGGGTCATAGGATTATTGCAAAATCAATAAGTCTATTAAAAAAGGGCGCCACGCACTGAACAAATCAAGACAGCGATGTCAGTCATTGTCATTCATTGATTAGTTTTAGTCGTTTGCATTTAACTTACCTTAAAGATTATATAAGGTATTATTGCTTCATTCTAATACTTTATTAATGACCCATGGGTAAATGTTTAATTTTTTTTAATTATTATTGACTTATCTATTTTATCAAAATTTCCTCGACAGAATAAAAAAGGTAAGCATTGGCTTACCTTGATCGACAGTTTACAGCGTTTTAACTTTATTGGTTTTTTCAACAATATTCTTTAATAGTAACGTTCTCGATTACACTCAAGCGTCCAAGACACGGCGCGCTGTCACGAATTTGTTGGCCCAATAGCCAGAATCTAAACTTGTAATAGAAATACTTTTGCCCGTTGATGGGGAATGAATAAAACGACCTTCACCGATGTACATGCCCACATGAGAGATACGACCACCCCCGTGAGAGAAAAACACCATATCGCCTGGTTTTAACTCACTACGGTTAATACGTTCACCCACTTGTGCCATGCTGCCTGAGGTACGTGGTAGATTGATGTTGGCGGTTTGTTTATAAACATATTGCATAAAGCCGCTACAATCAAAACCACTCGTTGGGCTGGTACCACCAAAACGATATGGCAAGCCGATGAAGTTTTTGGCTTTTGCAATGAGGCTATCTGCTTTTGAGCCACCCTCTGGATTTTGAGAAACACTTGAGTTAAAGCTACCGAAATATTCTGTGATACCATTGTCGGCATTGGCAGCGGTTGGGGCTAGGCTGAACAAGACACAAGGTAGAGCGGTTAATAAAGTTTTTTGAAGAAAGTTCATAGGGCTTTAATCCGTTCAGAACTTTTATCCGTATATGGGCTATATCAAAATTGATTGCTAGAAGCTAAAAAGTTGATATACGGATAAAAATTACATAACTATTGTATTGGTTACATTCTGTAAAACAACGCCATCATACCAATAAAGTTTTTTGGATGTGGATATCTTTTTTCCATAAAATGTTAAAAAATATTACAATGTAAACTAATTTGCTTACAGAAAGCTTATAGAAAGCATACAGCAATAATTGGGTAATAAAACCATTGATTTGGCACAACATTGGGTTAAATAACCGCCTATTACCCCGTATTTACTTTGGTGTAATGTAAAAAAAGCAGGGGCAATATGTAACTGACCCTGCTTAATAATTGAGTAAAAACTGATAAAAATCGTGGCTGTGGTATAAAAAGTATGCTCACTATACCCAGCCATAATTGACATAGTGAAACAGTAAATCGAATACTTTAAAATGATTTTCTAATTTCTTAGAAAAACAACACGTCTTTCGGAATACACGCCTAAGCCTTTGCCTAAAGCGATTGTTGTTGCCTTCAATATCAACCGTATGGCGTTTACCTACTTGTTTAAAGTCAAAATCAAAGGCGGTTAAAAAACTATCCCAGTTATCACAGCAGATATAGCCAAAGTCAACGCCCATTTTTTCAAGCTTGGCTCTTAGCTCTCTAGCCGTCTTTAGATTACGTTTACCCCATACGAAGGCAACAATCTCACTTGTTTCTGGGTCATAGGCATAAACAAGCCATACCTTGTTTTTCTTGTGCCCCACATATGTCCAAAACTCATCAACTTGCAGTTTTCGATAATACCGTTGTTTGGGTTTTATATCATGGTTTGAATTAACCAAAACGCTTAATACTTTGTACTTGCTAACTTTCTCAATGACAACAATGTCAGCAACACTACAGCCTCGTACTAACATTAAACGTATCTTGTCATCAATATCGCTTTTACAGCCTTGGTAACTTAGCTCCGTTTCATGAATGAATTGTCGATGACAGTCTTTGCATTGATAGTTCTGCTTGCCATAGATTTTCCAGCCGTTTTTCTTTATACTTAAGCCAAGACAGCTTGGGCATCTGATTGTAATTTGTGTCTTCATAACCTCAAATTATCATCTTTTTCTCAAGCTGTCTTTTTTATTTCTACTTCAGCATACTTTTCAAACCACTACCAAAATCGTTAAATTGCTGTCTTTTTACCCCATCATTCGCGCTAATCTCTCGCCCCAAAAATGGCGGTGCCAATACGAACGATGGTGGCACCCGCGGTAATGGCTTGCTTAATATCGCCGCTCATGCCCATTGACAAAGTATCCCACTGTTCAGGATGTGCATGATAGCGCTTGTTTTGCTCAAAAAGCTGTTGGGTTTTGACAAAGGCAGACGCGGAATTTTTGGCAGGGATAATCATCAGTCCCCGCAATTGCAAGTTGGGCAGCTGACTAATCTTTGTCACTAATTCGGGTAACTGGTCTGGCTGGCAGCCTGATTTACTGGCTTCATAGTCAATATTGACTTCGATACAGATATTAAGTGGCGGAAGGTGTTCACCCCTTTGCTCATTGAGACGCTGGGCAATAATTAAGCGATCGACCCCATGCACCCAATCAAAATGCGCTGCCAACTCTTTGGTCTTGTTACGCTGGATATGACCGATATAATGCCACACCAATGGCTGCTCGTTGGCAGTAACGTCTTTGAGTGCGGCGATTTTTGTCACCGCTTCTTGCACATAGTTTTCACCAAAATCCTGCTGACCTTGCTGCGCTAAGGTGCGAATCATCCAGTTGGGTTTGGTTTTGGATACCGCAAGTAATTTGACAGTTGGATTGAGCCTAGCAACGTCAGTTTTCACCTGTTGCCAACGCGCTATCAAGGCTTGGTTTTCAGCGTCTGTTGCGATTGTCGCCGATGGCTGCTGTGCGTCGAATGTTTGCATGGTTAACTTTTCCTGTTGATAGGGGACTAGCTTGATGGCTAACGAGTTAGGGTGAAGTTTTTGGTTTTTTTTGCACTTGTGTGCCCAATTTTCCAATTGAGTTTAACATAAGCTAAAATCAACAAAAAACTATGACCCCTAGTCAGTTTTTTCTGTTTTTTTTGTGGACGGATGATTATAGTATAGCTATCTTTTTTTCCCGCGGCTTTTTTCTATTTTCTTGACCCACCTAAGGATTCGCTATCATGGCAAAGGAATTATCGATTGACGATTTGTTGCGTTTTGCATTCAAAAATAAAGCCTCTGACTTACACATTTCAGCAGGCTTACCACCGATGATTCGGGTAGATGGTGAAATTACCAAAATCAATATGCCACCGCTTGATCACCAAAAAGTGCATAGTTTGATTTATGACATCATGAATGACAAACAACGTGCCGATTATGAAGAGTTTTTTGAAACCGACTTTTCGTTTGAAATTCCCAATGTGGCGCGTTTTCGTGTCAATGCTTTTAACCAAAACCGGGGCGCAGGGGCGGTATTTCGTACCATTCCGTCTGAGGTCTTGACGATGGAACAGCTTGGGATGGGGCCCATTTTTGAGAAAATCTCTAACTACAAACGCGGCGTGGTACTGGTCACCGGTCCAACGGGTTCGGGTAAGTCAACCACCCTTGCTGCGATGATTAACTATATCAATGAAAACCGTAAAGAACATATCTTAACCATCGAAGACCCGATTGAATTTGTGCATCAATCAAAAAAATCCCTCATCAACCAACGGGAAGTGCACCGTGATACCTTAAGCTTTGACGCCGCGCTGCGCTCTGCCCTACGTGAAGACCCCGATGTTATTTTGGTTGGTGAGATGCGTGACCTTGAGACCATCCGCTTGGCATTGACCGCTGCTGAAACAGGGCACTTGGTATTTGGGACATTGCATACCTCATCTGCTGCCAAAACCATTGACCGTGTGGTCGACGTGTTTCCCGCAGCAGAAAAAGACATGATTCGTGCGATGTTATCTGAGTCGCTGCAAGCGGTTATCTCGCAATCGCTACTCAAACGTCAAACGGGTGGCCGTGTCGCCGCGCATGAAATCATGATTGGTACGCCTGCGATTCGTAACTTGATTCGTGAAAACAAAGTCGCCCAAATGTACTCTGCCATCCAAACCAGTGCAGGCGATGGTATGACCACACTCGATCAAAGTCTTCGCGAACTGGTCAATAAAGGCGTGATTAGCAAAGAATCAGCGCGCCAATATGCCAAACAACCGGAAAGCTTTATGTAATTACTGTTTTATAGAAACTATCTTATAGAAACAATGTTTATCAAAACACGGTTTCTTAAAATTTATACAAACAATGCGAGATACCTGTTATGGATTTTGATAAATTACTGCAGCTAATGGTACAGAAAAACGGCTCTGACCTTTTTATCACCGCCGATGCGCCACCCTCAATGAAAGTCAATGGTACTATCATGCCAGTCACCAAGTCAGCGCTGACCCCAGAGCAATCGATGACGCTGGTCAAAAGCGTGATGACGCCTAGTCAAATCAAAGAATTTGATGAAACCCTCGAATGCCAGTTTGCCATTAGTGACAAACACCAAAACGCCCGCTTTCGTGTCTCTGCCTTTGTCCAAAAAGACTGTGCGGGCATGGTGCTACGTAAAATTGAAACCAAAATTCCGACGGTAGAGCAACTCAATCTGCCGCCGATTTTGAATGAAATTGCCATGAAAAAACGCGGTATTGTGCTACTGGTCGGTGCGACAGGTACAGGTAAATCTACCACACTGGCAGCTATGATGGGGTATCGCAACGAGAATTCGCGCGGTCATATCATCACCATCGAAGACCCGATTGAATACGTCCATGAACACAAAGGCTGTATCATCACCCAACGCGAAGTTGGCATTGATACCAAATCATTTGAAGCAGGGTTAAAAAACACCCTGCGTCAAGCACCTGATGTGATTTTGATTGGCGAGATTCGTACCCGCGAAATCATGGATTATGCCATTCAATATGCCGAAACAGGACACTTGGTTTTTGCCACCCTACACGCCAACAATGCCAACCAAGCGATTGACCGTATCATTCACTTTTTTGACGCAGAACATCATGAGCAGATTTTGATGGATTTGTCATTGAACCTTCGCGCCATTGTAGCGCAGCAATTGATTGCCACCCCTGATGGCAAAGGTCGCCGCGCTGCGATTGAAATTTTGCTTAATTCGCAACTGATTGGGGATTACATCCGTAAAGGGGAAATCCACGAAATTAAGCCCGTCATGAAACGCTCTCGCGAACTTGGCATGCAAACCTTTGACCAAGCGTTGTTCGATTTGTATGAAAATGGCGAAATCACTTACCGCGATGCCATCAAACACGCTGACTCACCCAATGATTTACGCCTACTCATTAAGTTAGAGAGTAAATCAGCCAATAAGATTGATGAAAATGAACTAAATTTCTCCCTGCAATATGACGATAATAACGCAGCAAATGAGAAAGCCATGTTCTAACAACAGGCTATTATCTTATAATCACAGTAACTTTGTAACAAAAAAAAGGCTCATATTGAGCCTTTTTTTATCTAATCTACACTTTTTCCCAAAATCACCACATCCGCCATAAAATCTTTCATATCACAAACTTGCTTAAACTTGCCCCATGGCTCAAATCCTAGCTTACTAAACATCGCGAGGCTCGGTGTGTTATGGCCAAAAATCAGCGCAACAACTTGCTGCACGCCACAACTTGGCGCAACTTCGATTAAATAATTGACCAACGCCTTACCCACGCCTTGCCCTTTGGCTTCATCTGCCACATAGATACTGATTTCAGTACTGATATGATAAGCAGGACGCGCGTATAAATCAGATAAACTGCCCCAACCGATGATTTCACCTAAGCTAGTTTGAGAGCTAGTTTCGCAGCTAGTTTGGGCAACCACCAACGGACGATTGCCCGTATGAGCGTCAAACCACGCTTGCCTATCTGCCACGCTCACAGGCTGTAAATCTGCCGTGGCTTGCTTACCTGCGATACTTTGGTTATAAATTTCAACGATGCGCGGTAAATCATCAATCGCAGCGAGGCGAATACTAAGGTTATGATGCGCTGCAGACATAGCTACTCCAAAATCGAACCAAAAAATGCGGCTAAAATTTGCCGAAAAATCTTATTAGCGCGTATGTTAACAACATTTTTACTTTATAATAAGCGATTTCATAAAATTGATAGTTTGCGATGCCTATGAACGTGATTGATTTATCTGACTGGCTAAAAAATCCAACCCTATTACCTGATTCGGTACTGACGATTGGTAATTTTGATGGGGTACATTTGGGTCACCAAGCGATGCTGGATAAAGCCAAATCTTTGGCAAAATCTCAGCAACTTGCCAGTATGGTGATGATATTTGAACCACAGCCGCGTGAGTTTTTTAGCCCGCAAACCGCCCCTGCAAGGCTCACCAATTTGGCAGAAAAAACCCAATTGATTGCTGAACATAGTATCGATAGCTTGATTGTGGCAAATTTTGATAATGACTTTCGGAATTTATCGGCACACGATTTTGCCAAAATGTTGGTCGAATTAAACGTAAAGCATCTGGTATTGGGGGATGATTTTCGCTTTGGGCATGACCGCACTGGCGATAGTGAGTTTTTGCGTGCGTTTGGCTTGCCTGTACAAATTTTGCATACCGTGACCGACCATGCGCATCAAGATGAGCGTGTCAGCTCAACCCGCATTCGAGACTGTTTGCAACAAGGGGACTTGGCAACGGCAAAGCATCTGCTAGGACGAGATTATGCGATTACTGGCATGGTGGAACATGGCGATAAAATCGGCCGCACACTTGATTTTCCCACCGCCAATATTGCCCTAAACCGCATCAAGCCTGCCCTGCATGGGATTTTTGCGGTATCGGTGACCGCTACCGATGGCACAGATTTATCAACACTGGGGAAAAATACTCAAACTGGCGTGCAAGGACTCACCAAAGGCAGTTTGTTTGGCGCTTGCAATGTGGGTACTCGCCCTGCGCTAAAAAATAAGTATGGGGTAGAATGGCGACTGGAAGTCAATTTTCCAAAGTTTGACGGGGATTTGTACGGACGAGAACTGACGGTGACATTTTTGCATTTTTTACATGGGGAAAAAAATTATGCTGGGCTTGACGCGTTAAAACAAGGCATTGCCCAAGACGTGGTGGATTTACTTGATTGGCGTGAGCAGCAAGCCTTTGCAAAATCAGTCCCTTAGGCTGGTGAGCATTGCTATCCTTCAGCAACTATCTTTAGCATTTTCAACTATTTTTAGCGTTGATAGCTATTTTGGTGAGTGAGATTTTTTTGTGACAAACATACCTAGGTCAAGCATGAGATAAGCCAAACCACGCTTTGTCAATCTGCCAATTTTAACATATAATACCCTGTTATCAATTTTTTACCTTTTGCACTTTTTATAGAATACCGAGAGTTACATGACCGACAACACTGACAATCAGTCAACCGACTATAAAGACACCCTAAACCTTGCCGATACCGTATTTCCCATGCGTGGCGACCTTGCCAAACGCGAACCTAAATGGCTAGAACAATGGTTTGCCGACGATGTGTATGCCCAAATTCGTCACGCTCGTCAAGGTCGTGAAAAGTATGTATTGCATGACGGCCCTCCCTATGCCAACGGTCAGATTCACTTAGGTCACGTGGTAAATAAAGTGCTCAAAGACATGATTGTCAAATACAAGACGCTTGACGGTTATGACGCGCCGTATGTACCGGGTTGGGATTGTCATGGATTGCCGATTGAGCAAAAAGTAGAAGGCATTATCGGTAAAGTGGGTCAACCCCATAAAGACAAAAGCAAAAACGGCGCCATCGTGACGTCAACCGAGTTTCGCGGCGCTTGCCGCGACTATGCCAAAAGCCAAATTGACCTGCAAATGGTTGACTTTAAACGCTTGGGCGTATTGGGTGACTGGGAAAATCCTTATCTGACCATGAACTTCAAGCAAGAAGCTGATACCGTCCGTGCCTTGGCAGAAATATACAAAAACGGGCATATCACTCGCGGTATGAAACCGGTGAATTGGTGCTTGGATTGTGGTTCGGCGCTCGCAGAAGCAGAAGTGGAATATGAAGATAAAAAATCCGATGCGATTTATGTCGGTTTTGATATCGTCAACCGTGAAGCATTAGCGGCGACTAAAGCGGTTGACGGCGCTTTGCAGGCGGTGATTTGGACCACCACGCCTTGGACATTGCCTGCCAATCAGGCGATTACCGCAAGCGCTGAGCTAGAATACTCAGTGGTAAAAGTGACGTTTAATAAACAAGCGTTTGCTGTTCCTACTACTCTTGACACGCCTAATTATTTACTTCGCCGTTTAACCAAAGACGATAAAACCGCTTTACAGGCAAGTGCATCTGACCCTTTGATTTGGGAAATGTTGCCGGAAAAACGCCACGAACCTGCCGTATTTGAGCCGTATTTCAAAAAAGCCCTTGAGCAAAAAGCCTTTGCGATTGTCGATAAAAAAACCAATAACATTATTGGCACGACCCGTTTTTATGATGATAATGTTGAAGAAAATTCGATTGCGATTGGCTACACCTTTTTGACCCGTGAGTATTGGGGATCAGGGGCCAATGCTGAAATTAAATCGGCGATGCTAAGTCACGCCCAATCGCAGCGAGAAACGATTTGGTTTCATGTTGCCCCCGATAATCAGCGTTCTGCCAAAGCGTTAGAAAAAATTGGCGCAACTTATCAAAAAACCGCTGACAACGGTTCGGGCGAGCGCTTGTTTTATCAAATGGCAGGCGAAAAACCACAGGCGAAAATTAGCCATTTAATTGTCGCTTATAATTTAGTTCCGTATTTAATGAGTGTGTTTAACGCCAAAGAATACAGTGTGTTGGCAACCGTGAAAGGCGATGCGTTAACCGTACTTAAAGCCCAGCATCCACTGATTGCTGAGCGTCAAGTGCCGATTATCACAGGCGACCACGTGACGGCGGATAGCGGTACGGGTTTGGTACACACTGCGCCCGCGCACGGTGTCGATGACTATGTGGTCGGGCAAAAATTTCACTTGCCTACCGAAAACCCAGTTGCAGGTAACGGCGTGTATTTGCCTGAAGCCAAAGTTTTTGTCGGCGAGCATATTTATAAAGCGCAACCAAAAATTATCGAAACTCTCAAAGCCAGTGGCCATTTGCTCAAGCATGACGTGATTACTCACAGCTATCCGCATTGCTGGCGCCACAAAACGCCGATTATTTTCCGTTCAACGCCACAATGGTTTATCAACATGGAAAGCCAAGGTCTGCGTGAGCAAGCGTTGACCGATATTCCAAAGGTGGTATGGACGCCAAGTTGGGGACAAAATCGCATCGAATCGATGATGCATGGTCGCCCAGATTGGTGTATCAGCCGCCAACGTACTTGGGGCGTGCCGATTGCCTTTTTTATCCATAAAGACACGGGCGATTTGCACCCAAATACCGCTGAGCTGATGGAAAAAGTCGCGCAAGTGATTGAGCAAGGTGGTGTGGAAGCGTGGTTTGATGCCGCGGCTGAAGACTTTATCGGGGATGATGCTAAAGAATATCAAAAATCGACCGATACGCTAGATGTCTGGTTTGACTCAGGGTCAACCAATTTTGCCGTGCTCGCCAATCGTCCTGACTTGGCCAATCCTGCGGATTTATACCTTGAAGGCTCTGACCAACATCGGGGTTGGTTCCAGTCTTCAATTTTGGTGAGTGAAGCGATTTATGGTCGTCCACCGTACAAGCAAGTGTTGACGCACGGGTTTACCGTAGATGCCAAAGGCTATAAATTATCAAAATCCAAAGGCAATACCAAAGGCTTTGAGCCGCAAGAACTTGCCAATAAATATGGCATTGATATCGTGCGCCTATGGGTCGGCTCAAGTGACTACCGTTACGAGATGGCGGTATCGACTGAAGGCTTTGCGCGCACCACGGATATGTATCGCCGTATTCGTAACACCATTCGTTTTTTACTGGCGAATACAGATGACTTTGACCCAGCGACCGACTTGGTAGATGCTAGCAATTTGGTCAGCCTTGACAAGTACATTTTAAAACGCGCTGAGGCGGTACAAGCTGACATTCGCCAATCTTATACCAACATGGATTTTCACCAAGTGTGTCAAGCGGTGGTGGGTTTTTGTTCACAAGATTTGGGTGGTTTTTATTTAGACATCATTAAAGATCGTCAATACACCACCAAAGCCAATGGTGAAGCGCGCCGCTCAGCACAAACCGCGATTTATCATATTGCCCATGCGTTATTGCGCTGGATTGCACCGATTTTGTCATTTACCGCACAAGAAGCTTGGAAAATCTTGAAAGGTCCGCATACAAGCAATGGCAATGGCTACATCTTTACCGAAGAATGGTATGAATTCCCAGAAGTGGTATTGGATGACGTGGGCGAATCGGATTGGCAAGCGATTTTGAATGTCAAAGAAACCGTCAACAAAGCCTATGAAATTGCGCGCACCGATAAAGTGATTAACGCCAATTTATCGGCTAATGTCACCGTGTATGCACCAGATACTACCATGGCGTCACTCAATCGATTAGGCGATGAACTCAAATTTGTGTTGATTTCAAGCCAAGCCAATGTAGCGGCATTAACCAACCAACCAAGCGATGTGACCTATAGCGACGAAGACAGCCAAGTTGCGGTAGTGGTCAAACCTGCCACGGGTGAAAAATGTATTCGCTGTTGGCACATTCGCGAAGATATCGGCATCAATCCTGCCCATCCAGAAATCTGTGGTCGCTGCGCCCAGAATGTCGAAGGTCTAGGCGAGGTGCGTCATTATGCCTAATACACAGGTAACGACTGCTGCCACTCATTCATCCACTACCCTACCCATCAACGGCAACAAAGTCATGATGTGGTATGGTATTGCGGTTTTGTTAATGATTATTGACCAACTCACCAAGTTGTACTTTGAGCACAACTACCAACTGTATCAAACCACGGCGATTATTGAGCCGATTTTTAACTTTACCCTTGCTCACAACTATGGTGCGGCGTTTAGTTTTTTGGCAGATAAAGGCGGCTGGCAAAAATGGCTGTTTAGCGGACTGGCACTGGCTGTTTCCCTTGGCATCATGGCGTATCTACGCAAAATACCCCAACAAGCCAAATTATTGGCTTTGGGTTTGTCATTGGTGCTGGCGGGCGCGGTGGGCAATTTGATTGATCGGGTACGCTTGGGCTATGTGATTGACTTCTTGCATGTCCACTATGGCAATGCGTGGCATTTCCCGATTTTTAATATAGCTGATGTGGCGATTAATATTGGCGTTGTGTTGATTTTAATCGATGCGTTTTTATTAGAATCCAAACGTAACACCCTTTAATTTTTAGATGGATGAACAACCGCATGAATCATGACATTATTACGCCAAACGAACAAACCCGCATCACTCAAGACTCAACCGTTGATTTGCATTTTGAGGTCAGCTTAGAAAATGGCACCGTCATCGACTCAACCTTTGAGCGTGGCGAACCTGTTCGCTTGGTGGTGGGTGATGGCAGTCTGCTTGAAGGGTTTGAGAAGGTACTTATCAACTTGACAGCCGGCGATACTCGCACCGCATCGCTGTCGCCTGACGAAGCGTTTGGTGAGTGGAACCCTGATAACGTACAGACTTTTAGTCATGCGCAGTTTGCCGTGACGGGCAATCTGCCCGAAGTCGGTACCATGATGGAATTTGAAGACAAAGGCAAAACCACGCTCGTGGGTGTGGTCAGTGACGTCAATGAAGATGCCATCAAAGTGGATTTTAACCATCCATTGGCAGGTCAAAATATCCTGTTTAAAGTGCAGATTTTTAGAGTGACACCAAAAGACAGTAAAGGTATCACGCTAAGCTGATATTCAACTGACATTTAGCTGGCATTAAACTGACCTTAAGCCAAATGGAAGCTTTCAATAAAAATTACTGACAATAAAAAACCGCTGATTAACTCTCAGCGGTTTTTTTACAGTCTATCAATTAACCGTTTGGGTGTCATCGCCTGCCGCATTACTTTCTTTAGCCTCTGATTGTTGTGTCAGTGTTGCACGCTGCTCAAACCGTTCGCCCGTCGCTTTAATACCCCACACCAATTCCACAAAAGCGCGGTTATTGATGAGCGGCTCATCTTCGATAATCAAGAAATAGCCCGTTTTGTTGATCCATAAAAACACCATACTGGTATTGGGCATCAACATATCAATACTGGTAAAAAATGACACCCCATACCCATGTACCGCCCAACCGCGCTGCTGTTGGCGCTCTAAAAAGCCATAAAAGTCGGCAGCCGCTACCGATAGCGTGTCTGCTTCTTGCTGAGTAAAGCCCATTTTTGCTAGACAAAAGCCTTCATCTGATGCAATTGCGACACGGCGACTACCTGATAGACTCGCTGCTACATATTTTAAAAAGTTATCCAACTGCACGTGCGGAGCGACCACCCGCTTTTCAATGGTTTCAATCCAACCTTCTTCGATAAACATATCTAACCAAGTGTCACTATAACGCTCACCCCATTCCCGTGCCGTCATACTTTGTTCAGGTGCGAGTACCGCCTGCAAGGCTAGTTGCTGCTCTGAGGGATTGGCGCTTGAAAAACCATGCAATACCCCGGCAGGCGTTAAAATCACATAGGTGTCGTTTTGTTCTGGCATGGTATTTTCCTTAAATTTTGATAGACGGCGAAGGTAATGTTGTATGATAGCGTTGGTGAATGCAAAAGCTCATTCATCGATTGGGTTACTAATTTATCGGTTGCGCTGCTAAATTATCGATTCGGTTAAGGTTAAGCGGCTTGCTTGGCAAAATATTCTTTGGTCTCAAGCCATTTGTCATTAAAATCCCATTTGTTTTTTGACATTTCCCACCAAACCATGCTAAATGCTAAGCGGTCATGACAAACAAGGCAATGGTTAAAGAATTCTTCTTCGATTTCGGCAATTTGCTCGGCTTGATCTTCAGGGTCGTCCTCCTCTTCCATGATATCTAATAACGCAGCAATCGTCGTTTGTGCCACTACTTTCGAGTCATCGGTGGACACACGCAGCTGGTGTTGATAAGTGACTATTGAAGGCGATACCAATACGCTCCAGCGCGTGGCAAGATGGCTTACTTTAAACACATACTCACCATGATTGACGCATTGGTCAAACCCTTGCAGCAGCGTTGGCGTTAGTTTTTCTCTCACTTGGTTGAGCATACGGTCACCAAAATAGGGCACGTCAAACCAACAACCATAAAACATATCGGCTAACGCACCTTGCAACGGCTCTTTTTCATCAAGCTCCATCGCTGCCATGATGCGGCTGGTGTGGATATCCATGTTCATCGGTTGGTCAATCACTTGTCGACTATAGAGACGAAAACTAAGCCAATGTTTTTGAAATTTTCTACGATTACGATTCGACAATGAATACATGCTGATTCCTCAAAAAATTAGCCTAATTATATAAAAAGTTATGTGACACGGGTGAGGTATTAATGACTAGCGCTGTGAAAAACTGCCGCATTTATCCCCTACTATACTATTAAACCCGATGGCAATCAAAACGCTTCAGCATAAAAAAAGCGCAACTCCATCTAAACATGAATTGCGCTATTGGGCAAGATGACAAGCTTGACCGATTAATCCAATAAGGTATCCATTAAATCAATCATAAACTCGCCGTCTTCTTGGGTCATCGGCTCAAAACCGTCGCTCATCCCCAATTCTTGTAAGACTTGTTCGCCATCTGCGGTGTCTTTTAAGCTTAATAAGGCATCGATAAATGGCTGACTGTCGGCAAAACTCTCTTTAACCAGTAGCACATGGCTGATATCACTCAAATCACTTTCAATCAATACCTGCATCTGCGATAAGGTCAAGCGTGACAAGCTATGATAAACTTCTGATAAAAAGAATGCCGCATCGGCTTCGCCTTTAATCAAATTACGCGCAGCGGCTTGGTAAGTCTCAGTAACTTTCCAAGTAATGTCCGTTTCTAACAAATCCACGGCTTCTAGCAGACGAAGCCCAATTAATTTGACATCACGGTTATCTGCCATGGCAATGGTGCAGCCTGCTTTTAAATCATCAAGTGCTGCAATGCCGCTATCGGCTTTTGCAGCAATCACCATTTCATCAGATTTGCCCAGTGGACGCGCCACGGCGCGATAACCCTGCTCCCGAATCATTGTCGCTGCGTCAAAGGGATTGGCATAGATAATATCGACGTTTTGCGCTTGGATTAAGTCGTTTTGTTCATGCGCAGACGCCGGTGTCAGTAAGTGAATGTGAATGCCGGATTTTTTTTGTAGCAGTGTATTGAGCATATACCACCCTGCAAAACGCTCAGGCGCGAAGTCAGGCGCAATGAGTAAATTAATTGTCATTAGGCTTGCTCCTCTAGCATTTTGCGATACAGTGCTTCAGCTTGCGCGATTTTGCTGCGTGATGGTTTGCGTCGTACCGAGGTATAGCCAACCGTTTCGCCATGGCGGATATTGGGCACAGCCGTTGCATACACCCAGTAGTAGCTACCATCTTTGCACAAGTTTTTGACATAACCATGCCATTTTTTGCCCGCTTCGACTGTTTGCCACAAGTCTTTAAAGGCGGCTTTTGGCATTTGTGGATGTCGCAAAATATGATGCGGCGCGTCAATTAATTCATCGCGGCTATAGCCACTGATATCCACGAAGGCGTCATTGGCGTGGGTGATAATGCCATCTAAATCCACGCGTGAAACGATAAGTTTGCCATCGGGGTAAGGTAGCTCGTTTTCGGTGGTATAAACGACACGACTTAAGCCATCTGAGTAAGTCAGACGATGCGCTGTGGCACCGCCAGCAGGTTTGTCCATATCGGGTAATTGTACAGATTTCATTACCTCTCCTTATAAATTTTTGATGGATAAATTTTTGATTGAGTCACGGTTGCTAATATTAGTGATTGGCTGACAAAGTTAACCTGTTTGTAAGTTTTAGATAAGTTTTGATAAGGCTTCAGCCGCACGCTTCATATCCAAGAACACCAGACCCAATTTGGCATTTGGTTTGGTCAAAATGGTCAATACCGCTTCTGTACCCGATGCCGACATAATCACATAGCCTTTTTCGCCTTGCACCATAACGCGCTCGATACTGCCACGCGCTAATTCTCGACCTGCACGGTCACCGAGTGATAGCAGCGCGGCTGACATCGCACCGACACGGTCTTCATCAATGCCCGCTGGCAAGGCTGACGCAATCATCAAACCATCGGTTGAAATCAGCGCAGAGGCTTCTACATCCGCTGAAGAACTGTTTAGGTCATTTAAGATTTGTTGGAACATATCGGTACGCATATCAAGAACCTTTTTAGTAAACAAATTTAGAGGGTTAGTGAAAAAATTTAGGGGTTAATGAATAAATTTACGGGGCAAAATAATCACAAGCTCGCACTCATCCAATCGGTATTAAACTCACTCGTCATTGTGGCGGGCGGAGTGTAAAAATAATCGTGCACAAATAGATGACAAACGTTGTCCAGTAACGGTTTTATAAAGCGTGGCTCATGGGTAATTGATGCCGCTTAACAGTTCAACCGTTTTAGCGACTATTTAATCGCAAGTGATTGTCACATAACGTTTTTTTGCGCATATGATAACAGATTTGATGAAATTTTTACATTTTATTACAATACAATGAGACTGAAAAATTTTAGTGAACTTCTATGATATTCATATAATAAAAAAAAGCCAAGGCGATGGCAGCTTGGCTTTTATAGTTGACAATGACCGTAACGATTAAGGTTTTTTAGCGTGAAGCACTTGCCCATGCAAGCGCGACAGCCCATCCACCATGGACTGCTGCAAGATAGCGGTAATTTCGTTTCGGGTTTTACCCGCAGGGTCAATGGCTGCTAACGGTAGCACATAGGCTTTTGCAGGGCGGTTATCGAGCACACGTTTGACGCTATCTATCAAGCCAATATCGCCATAATACGGAATGTTTTGGTCAAGTTCGCCATCTTGGTTGACATAGCAAATCACAATCGGTTGAATGAGCACTTGGCTGTCCATCGCAGATTGCAACAAGTTGCCATAAATACGTTTAATCGCTGTGCCGTCTGTGGTCGTCGCTTCTGGGAAGAAAACCACGGGTGAACCTTGTGATAAAAATTCACTCATCTGCTCACTGATTTTACTAGTATCGCCCGAACCGCGGTGGATAAATAAAGTGTGGGCAGTGGTCGCCATCCAGCCAATCACCGGCCAATTCGCGATTTCCGCTTTGGACAAAAAGAAGGTCGGTACAATACTACCCACCACAGGGATATCTAGCCAAGAGATATGGTTGCTCGCCCATAGTGCGTGATGTGTCGGTATTGGCTCAATTGCAATCACCTCAATGCCTAACGATTTGAGCGATTTTTTACAGAATTTTTGAATCAGTTGGATGATTTGCTGATTATCGGGATTTGGTGTGTGGCTAATCTGCCACGCATAGCCAACCCCTGTGTGAATCGCTGCCATTAAATTCATAACGCGCTTGCTGCGTTGCCACTGGGTCGCCAAATTCTTTTTACTATAGGTAGCAGGTTGTCGCAGTTGTTTTGCCGTCTCGCTAAGTAGTCTACTGATTGTCAGCGCTGATGGTGCAGTTTTATGATTAGATTTTTGCATAAGGTAACTATGTGAGTGAAAAATTGTGGATGTAGTATAGCAAATTATTGAGCACACGGCTTACTAGGTCTGCTTGACTTTTAAAGATCAGCAAACAGGGTTTATCTTGGTTAAGATTAGCACCTTTGCCTTTACCAATAAACAAGTTAGTGCAAATAGTGCTGATAGCGCGGTTTGACTTGTTCAAACGGCAACCAAACAAACACATCGGCACAGTCAAACTCAGGGTCATAACAAGCCACTGCGCCAAGACTACAGCCCATTTTGACATACATTTTTAACAGCGCTGGCAAGGCAAAATTTTGCGGATTGGCCAAGTCCACATCAGCCACTTGCGCCAAATCGACAGCGGATAATTTGTCTTCTGGCAATTTACGGGTCACTTTGACATCTAGCTTGGTACTATCAAGCTGACGATCTAACCAGTTTTGCACATTGCCCTCTTCCATCGGAACTGAGGCACAGCCCATAAACGCATTGACATTGTAAGCTTTGGCGACTGCCGCGATGGATTCCCACAAATGATTAATCGTGGTGATACCGCGGTAATCTGGATGCACACAGGTGCGTCCGATTTCTAGCACATTATACGGGTAATCATCGAGCAAGCGACCCAGTTTAAACTCATGCTCGCTATAGAACTGCCCAGCTTTTATCGCGCCGTTTTTATCGAGTAAGCGGGTGGTTGCCACCGCGAGTGGTTGCCCAAAGCTATCTTGTTTGGTTTCGTCATACACCACCACATGGGTGCAATAATTATCAAAATCATCCCGATCGAGCGGCTGCTCTGAGCTTGGGTGAAATCCCGCAAAACTTACTGAAAATGCTTGGGTAAAGGTCAAAGTGCGTAGACGCTGGGCATTGAGTAAATGCTGCTCGGTTTGTAGCGAAAACTTATCCTCACTCACGTTAATAATCACTGACTTAAATAACGGGCGTTGGCGGGTACTGGGGCGGCTAAGCGTTGGCTTCACCAATGGGGCTAGCGTCTCTATCACAGGCATGTCAGCAAAATTATGTGCCAGTAACTGCGCTATCAACTGGGTATTAAAAAGACTATCAACAGGATAAGTGGCGATATCTTCGTATAATTTGGTGCGGTTATTTTGTTCTACAACATTAGTTTGTTCTACAAAATCAGTCATCTTACTGTTACCTATGGTGGTTTTTGCTATGGCATTGGCCAGCTGCTGAGCGAAAAATGCCTTAGCTTGTCATTGACTCATTGTCAAAGCTACAAAGCCCCCATCATCTAATTGGATGGTTAGTCAGTCTGGATGAATTCAGTATGCGTGACACCAGTGTCGTTTCAATGACGTTTTCATGGCAAAACCATGACCAAACCTGCGCCTTTACCCCCGTTTTAAGTTACTAATTGTAAATTTGACTAAAAGTTCTGCAAAAAAACCTTATATTGATAGACATAATCCCTCTATCGTGTCTAGCGCTTTTTCTAACGCGGCTATCGACTATTTAAGCGAATGTTTAACTTAATAGACTTAGATAATATATTTAGATATAGACACATTTTTACACTCACAACGAAAGGATGAATCATTGGAGTATTTTGAGCGTTATGAAGGTGGTGAAAAAGCCATCTTAGTCCATTTAAACATTACCCATCTCAATGACCCAGACGATTTGGAAGAATTTGAATTGTTGGTAGATTCGGCAGGGGCGCAAAAACAAGCCTTGGTTACAGGTACGCGGTCTAAGCCTGATGCCAAATACTTTGTGGGTACGGGTAAAGCTGAAGAAATCGGGGAACTTGTCAAGCAATATGAGGCAGATATTGTCATTTTTAACCATAGTTTGACCCCATCGCAGGAACGCAATATTGAGCGCTTGGTGCAGTGCCGTGTGCTTGATAGAACGGGTCTTATCTTGGATATTTTTGCCCAGCGTGCGCGAACCTACGAAGGTAAACTGCAAGTTGAGCTTGCCCAGCTTAATCACTTAGCGACCCGCTTGGTACGCGGCTGGACGCACTTGGAACGCCAAAAAGGCGGTATTGGTCTGCGCGGTCCAGGTGAAACCCAGCTTGAAACCGATAGACGCTTGTTACAGGTGCGTGTCGGGCAACTCAAAGCCAAGCTTGATAAGGTCAAACAAACCCGCGCGCAAGGTCGTGCCAAACGCCAAAAATCCTCGGTACCGACAATTTCACTGGTCGGTTATACCAACGCGGGTAAATCCACTTTGTTTAATACCCTGACCCATGAAAACATCTATGCCGCCAATCAGCTATTTGCGACGCTTGACCCGACGCTACGGAGTGTGTCATGGTCGGGCGTGGGTAAGGTGGTACTTGTCGACACGGTCGGTTTTGTCCGTCATTTGCCGCATGAGCTAGTGGAAGCCTTTCATGCCACGCTAGAAGAAACCTTAGAGGCAGATTTGTTACTGCATGTTATTGATAGTCATCGTGAAGACATGCATGAGCAAATCGCCGCGGTACAATCTGTGTTAGCGGACATTGATAATCAAGTGCCTGTGCTAAATGTGTTTAATAAAATTGACCTCACAGGTGAGCCGCCGCATATCGGTTATAGTGATAAAGCCAAGCCCAATCGGGTGTATGTCTCTGCCCATGAGGGGTTAGGTATCGAGCAGCTCACCCTTGCCGTGCAGCAATTATTGGTGGGTCAATTACAGCGGTTTGAATTAACCTTACCCGCCAATTTTGGACAATTGCAACACGAACTGCATAAGTTACAAGTGATTGAAGACCTCAGCTACGATGAAACGGGTCAAACCAAACTGATTGCCATGATGTCGGTGGACAAGCTTAAGCAGCTGTTGGGTGAATTTGGTATCGCAGCTGAGGAAGTGTTATCACAATCACAAGCCAAACTGCTTGCGCCAGTGCTTGAGCCATTTGAACAATTGCTACAGCAGCAGCCATTGGATACTGCCGACGAGACATAACTTGTTAGCCATTTAACAATATAACAATATTAGACCTGCATCAAAATTTAAGTTGGTGCAGGTTTTTTTTGGCCAAAAAAATGACCATACCACGCGATAAAATAAGCTGATGGGCTATGCGTTAATAAAATCTTAAAAATATATTCGTCAATTTGTCATTTTTTTGTCATGTCCTCCCTTACGCCATCAGATTTTTTTCAGTTATTTTGGGGGTTATTTCATTTTATTTTTTATCAATATCAATCATTTAGATTATTTTCCCCAATTTATGTGGATAACCATGTGGATAACTTCTGACTTGACAACAATAAACCGCATATCACTATAGGTTATCTCTAAATTGGTTATTTTTTAACCAATTATTTTAGTTATATAAATCATAGAGTTATAGTTTTTGGTAAAGTGCAAGCAAAAAATTTTACTTTTTTTTTAAGTTTTAAGGCTTGAAAATTTGATAGCTTTTATGGCTAAAAATTTTGAACCCTTGTTTTTCTAATCTTTCGTATCCAACCCAAAATGTCTACAAGTTTTTTGGCAATTTATTCCCTTATTTCCCCTTATCTGATTTTTTGTAAACTTTAACCAGTTTTTGACAGATTTATGGTATATTTCATGCCAATTCTTTTATAATATTGTTATCAAATGTCATTGAAACATAACGAATTTTATCTTTTTATGTCAGTTTAAAGCTTGACGCTGACCTCAAATTTTATAGTCATGTGCCCTACCGTGACGTATTGTCAAAAATTTTACATAGGTATATTTATGGTATTGTTTGCAAAGAAACCTCGCCTAGCCTATTTGCTATCGGCTTCCCTATTGTCATTAGGTGGTTTGGCAAGTATGGATGCAGCGAACGCTGGCAATATGTATGTGTTTAAAGACAGCAATGGTCAGGTGCTGTTGACCAATGTAGTCAGCAACAACCGCCCTGCAGGAAATAACTTCCAAAACTTTACCAAAAAAGTCAAAGTGACTTATTACGCGGATACCAATGTGCATAGTTATAGCAATTGGGGCGCCAATGAAGCTGCAGTACCTGCCAGTGCGCGTGGCAACAAAAATAGCTACGATAGTATGATTGTGGCTTCTGCGCTGCGCCATGGTGTCGACCCTGCATTGATGAAAGCCATGATGCATACTGAATCAGGTTTTAATCCCAACGCACGCTCACCTGTTGGGGCCCAGGGGTTAATGCAATTAATGCCTGCGACAGCTAGGCGGTTTGGTGTGTATAACGCTTGGAACCCTGCCGAGAACATTGAAGGCGCGGCAAAATATTTGAAATTTTTACAAAACCGTTTTGGTAATATTCAGCATGTGATAGCAAGCTATAATGCCGGTGAAGGCAACGTCAGTAAATACGGCGGTATTCCCCCATTTCGTGAAACTCGTGATTACGTACAACGTGTGTTAAGCCGCTACAACAACCTATATCGCAATGACCCCAATCTGCGCTCTAGTACTAGCAGCAATGGCTTTCAAAATGTTAGCTATAATTCATCAAATACTTATAGGATTGTCCGCTAACAAACGTGTCTCTAAGCCCAAAGCCAGAAGCCCAAAGCCCAAAGCCCAAAGCCAGTTTAATACTGGCTTTTTTTATGTTACAAATTTATGCTACTTTTCCCTTTAATTTGTTGCATTAAACGCTATTATACTAATCATCATAGTCAACTTATTGTTGATAAGTATATTTAATCGTTTGATTGTCTTTAGGAAACCGTCATGTTACGAATTGGCTTATTTCTTTTAACTAACCTAGCGGTGATGGTGGTGTTCGGTATTGTCATGAACGTCATCGCGCCAATGCTAGGGTTCAATTTGGGCGGCACAGGCACAACTAGCCTCCTGGTGATGTGTTTCATCTACGGTATGATAGGGTCTTTTGTATCGCTGTTGATGTCAAAATGGCTCGCCAAACGCTCCACAGGTACGCAAGTCATTGAACAGCCTTCTACCCAGTTGGAAGTTTGGCTGGTCGAAACGGTTCGCCGTTTGGCGCAAAACGTCAATATTGATATGCCAGAAGTGGGTATCTTTGATAATCCATCGCCCAATGCCTTTGCGACAGGTTGGAATAAAAACAAAGCTTTGGTTGCGGTATCGACTGGGCTACTACAATCGATGAACCGAGAAGAAGTCGAAGCAGTACTTGCGCATGAAATTGGTCACGTTGCCAATGGTGATATGGTGACCTTAGCGCTTGTTCAAGGTGTAGTTAACAGCTTTGTGATGTTCTTTGCGCGCATTGTGGGGCTATTTGTAGATCAGGCGGTCTTTAAAAACGACAGCAATTCACCTGGCATGGGTTATTACATTACCAGTATGGTGTTAGATATTGTGTTTGGTATTGCCGCACAAGGGGTTGTCATGTGGTTCTCTCGTTATCGTGAATACCGTGCGGATGAAGCAGGCGCACGTTTGGCGGGTAAATACAACATGATTGCTGCGCTTGAAGCGTTGAAACCTGCTAGCCAGCATCCTGACTATATGCCACAAGGCATGAAAGCCTTTGCGATTAATGAAGGTAAAGGGGGATTTAGTTTTTCCCAGTTATTTGCCAGCCATCCCTCCCTTGATGACCGTATTGCCCATTTACAAAAATTGGCTCAGTAATTATTTTGACCACTTATTTTACCAATGTAAAAAACCCAATCATTTGATTGGGTTTTTTAATTAGCTTTTAAGATACTTAGAAAATACCTTTAACAGTATTAAAATGACTTATTTGGTCAGTTTTTGTGCATCCATAGCATCTTTGTGTAGACGGGTGTTGAGCTCATCGATAATTTCAATCCAACCTGCATCTGCATGATATTCTTCTTTTAAAAATTTGCGTTGGTTATCAGTCCAAACGGTCGCATCGCTAAGCTTTACTGACTGTGGCAGTTGGTTATTCTGGATAAAAGCTTCGATTGATGCATCATCGCTGTCCATGCCCATTTGCTCAAACAACATATTAATGTTTCTTTCGCCATCTATCATCATTGTGGTTCTCCTAGTACTCTTAAAAATATCAATGGTTATTGTAATGTCATTATTTTTTAGCACTCATTTTATTTAAAAATAATCAAAAAAGCGCCATGGATTATTCTTACCGTTAGACTATTGTAGCCAAAATTGGGTAAAAAAAATGTGATTTGATTGTATAGTGTGGTTATTTCATGTAAAAAAACCAGCCTAGAAAGACTGGTTTTTTTTCGGTTAAAATATTCTAACCTAATTAGTTAGGTAGTAAGTGACTTACTGCATCACGCTCTTCAGCAAGCTCAGTTTCAGTGGCTTTCATTTTTTCTTGTGAGAACGCCGATGAAACGTCTAACCCTTCAACGATTTTCCAATCGCCATTTTGGCAAGTACACGGGAATGAGTAGATAAGACCTTTTTGGATACCGTATTCACCATTTGAGTAAACACCCATAGATACCCAATCATTCTCGTCAGTGCCTAGTGCCCACGAACGAATGTGCGCAATGGCAGCGTTTGCAGCAGACGCCGCTGATGAGGCACCACGTGCTTTAATGATGGCAGCACCACGTTGTTGTACGTTAGGGATATAAGTACCTTCGTACCAGTCACGTTGTACTTGCTCTAGAGCGGGTTGACCTTTTACAGTGGTGAAAGTCAAATCTGGGTACTGGGTTGAAGAGTGGTTACCCCAAATGATCATTTTTTTGATGTCATTTACGGTGGTTTCAGTTTCTTCAGCCAATTGCGCCATACCACGGTTGTGGTCAAGACGTGTCATCGCTGTAAAGTTACGTGGGTCTAGGTCTGGGGCATTGCGCTGTGCGATTAAGGCATTGGTGTTGGCTGGGTTACCCACAACCAATACTTTGACATTACGGCTAGCGTTGTCATTTAACGCTTTACCTTGTGCAGAGAAGATGGCGGCATTGGCTTCGAGCAAATCTTTACGCTCCATGCCTGGGCCACGAGGACGGGCACCTACCAGTAGGGCATAGTCCGCATCTTTGAACGCAACATTAGCGTCGTCAGTTTGTACGACGCCCGCTAGCAATGGGAATGCACAATCTTCAAGTTCCATTACCACACCTTTTAAGGCTTCTAAAGCTGGCGTGATTTCTAATAATTGTAAAATGACAGGTTGGTCTTTACCTAACATATCACCCGATGCGATACGAAATAATAATGAATAACTGATTTGACCAGCAGCACCAGTCACCGCAACACGAACAGGCTGTTTCATTGAAAGCTCCTATTATGATAAGTACAAGATCCTTTGCAAATGCAAAGCAGTGAAAAAAGCAGAAAAAGTTGTCTAAAAAAGCTTGCCTAGTTTATCACTTGCCACCACCAAAGACCATAAATTTATGGGGTCAATTGTCGGGTGAGCTTGACAATTATGGGTTGAAGTAAGGCAAAGAACAAAATAAAAAATGCTTAAAACTAGGCAAAAATTGATATTGCTATCCCTCAATAATTACCATCAATCAAAAACTGACTGGGACAGGCATAAGAGCGTGTGGCACATTGGGCAAAACGTCCGTTATTGTCGTAGCACACGTTAATATAGGTCAGTACAGATTGACCTGCACTATTTTTTTGACAGAAAAAATTAAACGAGTTTGGCTTCATGCCAGGGTTTAAAGATAATAATTGACGGCTCAGGCCACTGGACGTGAATCGATAACTGCGACCGCTACTGAGTTCTTTTGGCAGTTTTAATTGACTGGCAAGCGAGGTAATGGTGCGAAAATAATTAGGGGTACTTAGACCACTGCAGCGACCATACTGCTGCCAAATATTTTTGCGAATATTACCGTCTGGAATAACTTTTGAGGTGATCTTTTCTTGCAGTGGCGACATGCTGTAGCGGCTATTACTACAAGGCTGGTTCGCCACCCGATAAAAATTCACCGTCATCGGATTGCCTTCGATACATTGGCGAAGATTACCCATGTATGGGTTAAGCTTGCAGACAGCAGGGGATAATTCCACTCCCAAAACACTGTCGGCGTGGGCAGCTGAGGTTGCTAAAGCACCCATCACCGCCAAGCAGCCAACTGACAAATAGCCACTAAACTTTGCGCTTTTTTGATGGCTTGAGTTGATAATTAAACTGGCTAAATTTGCCGCTGCCTCATCATCTTGAATCTTTGCCCTAAACTTTAACGACGCCAATGTGGCGGTGTGTGAGACCTTGTGCCAGTTGGTAAAATCGAGCAATGTTTTTAGAAGCAATGTTTTTAGACAAGATGACAGCATAGCAATTAAACCAAATAGTCGATGATTAAAAACAAGCAGGTTGCTTTAACGTTTACAGTGAGCTTTTAAAATAGAAGTGATAAAAATGGTGGTTGACTTATCAATTTTCTGCTTGAAATAACTAAATTTTTTGCCAAACGAAACTAATGTTTATGAGTCATGCCAATTCTTTGAAATCATACTAACTAGGTCAGATTTTGTAAACCCTGTATATACTAAAAAACAACAGTAATTTATTGACCATTATCAATTAATTAGCTGTTATTTTTGCAAAGATGTAGCAGGTTTATGTAATACAGATTGAATTAATACTTAGCAGCAATAATACCCATACGCTGAGTAATCGGTTGGTTATTACCGCCAAGTATCACATCATAATGGGTGGCATTTTCCATCACGGCTTTGACATAATTGCGCGTTTCTGCATAAGGAATGGTCTCAACGTACTGATCAGCCGCTAGGCTACCGTTCTCAGGTTGCCAAGTTTTGGCCTTACCTGGCCCTGCATTGTAGCCCGCGGTGGCTAGTACAGGCTGGCCGCCCAATTTATTTAAAATATCGCCCATATAATACGTACCATAGCGGATATTGGTATCACCCCCTGCGACGCGAGATGGCTCATACGGTTCGCCCAATTTACGTGCGATATAGCGCGCGGTGTCTGGCATGATTTGCATCAACCCACCTGCCCCGACACCCGAACGCGCGCCGATATTAAAACGGCTTTCTTGACGCATGATGCCATACGCCCACGCAGGATCGATTCCCGCTTGGCGGCTGTATTGCACGACACTAGACTGATGGGGCATCGGGAATGCCAGTGCCGAATTTGGAATTGTTTTGGTAGACTCCAACGCATAGATAGCACGGTCGTACCATCCCATGTCCGATGCGGTTTGCGCTGCTGCCAAAATCATCGTCTCATCACCACGGTCACGTGCTTTTTTTACTGCCCAGTTCCATTCACGGTTGGTATAGCTGGGATTGGCGGCAAGTTTATAGAGGGTAAATGCACGATTAAAGAAACTATCGTTTGCGAGGCGTGAGTAATCACTATTGCTCACCGGTGGATTGGTCGGTAATCGGTCAAAACGCTGCCCCAGTTGGTCTTTGGAGAGCAGTCCATAATAGTCATTGGTTTGCGCCAATTGACTAAATAGCTGATTGGCTTGTTGACGCTGCTGGTTAGTGCCGCCCAATTTGTAGGCTTTGGCAAGCCAATATTGCCATATCGGTTGCTGTTGATTTTTATAGTCCATTGCGCCAATGGCTTGTGCCAAATCTGACCATCGGCTATAGCGTATCGCTGCTTGGGCATAGTTTTCGGCTTCTTCATTGTTAAATGGTACGCCCAGACTTTTTTGCATCCAATCAACCGCGTCACTACTAAACCCTTGATCGGTATTGACGCCCATCCTTGCCACACCCAAGGTACGGTAGGCATATTGACGGGTTTTGGCATCAAAAAACTGCGGGTTTCGCCCCACATCATAGTTGAGCTGCATCGCCGCTTCACTGACAGATTTTTTGGCAAGTTGCCCTAAACCATATAGATATAAATATCGATTGCTAGCGGTTGCTGGCATACTTCCGATTTGTGAAAAAAACGCGTTAGGACTACTACTGACGCTCATGAGCTGATTGTAGCTCATCTGCACGCCCAATCGGCTGGCAAGCTGCACAATGTCACCATTGTTGCCCGTGCGTAGCATACGATACAGCCGCTGCTCACGGTCATCATTGCTAACCATGCGATTGCCATTGAGTTCTGTCGCCAACTGTTGGCAAAGCTGTGGCAGTTTTTTATCCGTGTTTAGCCAAACATTACCTTTTTCGGTATAAGCGCGCATGCTATCGCCACCGTGATTGAAACCTAACGCAATGGCACAAGCTTCACTGGCATCAGCATTGGTTACATAGCTCGCCACTTGTCTAACCGCATCATAATCACCCATCCGCGCTTTGGTTTCCGCATAATCCGCCGCCAATTTTTCTGCCATCGCCGTTTGTGGATAACGGTTGGCAAAACTCACAATCGCTGATGCCGGCTGAGCGTCTAAGTCTTTATTAAGCTGCCAATATTCTGGATACATGGCTAGACTACCACCCGCCATCATTTGCTGATAGTTGCCCATTTGCGATAAGTTGCCACGGCTAGCTTCACGTTCGGCTTGGTTAAAATAACTATCAGCTGTGCTGGGCGTCCCTACAGAATAGCTACTTGCGCAAGCAGATTCTGCAAAAACAGCAATCACACCGCATGAAATCATCGAAAGCTTGAGATTTTTCATAATAATTGGTAAGACCTTTAACTAGGATAAATAAATAGAATAAATAGGCAAAAAATGACAAAAGTAATGTAAAAATGGTTAACCTTGCTGAAGCGATTATAACGATTGTCGACTAAAAAACATTTACCCAAATCTCAACTAATTGTATAAAAATGTTGCAGCTTGTTTTATATAACCAATAGTTTTTGGATTTTAAATTTAATTAACTATAAATTATCAATTATTTGGCTTATGATAAGTCCATTATTAGCCACCAATAAATGCGACAAACCATGACCCATACCCAACACGCCCTAAATATTCAACAATATCAAGACAAATCTCACAACTACCTTAATAGCGCTGTCCATGCGCAAGGCGCTGAGTTCGATAAAATAAAGCAGTTGATTGAGGCGCACAAGCTTGCGCATATATTGGATTTGGGCTGTGGCGGTGGGCACGTCAGTTATCAGGTGGCACCTGTGGCCACATCAGTGATTGCTTATGATATTACCCCTACGATGACCGAAGTGGTCGCCAGCCAAGCCAAAACACGCGGGCTAACCAATATCACCACGCAAGTCGGTACGGCAGAAAAATTACCCTTTGCCGACCACCAATTTGATGCCATTATCACACGCTATTCTGCGCACCATTGGCAAAATGTGCCACAAGCGCTGTTTGAAATGCATCGCGCCCTAGCTGACGGTGGCAAAGTGGTGATTGTCGATGTGTTGGGCAATAGCAACCCCGTGCTCAATAATTTTTTACAGACCATTGAAACCATCCGCGATCCCAGTCATGTCAAAGATTATAGTCTTGCCGAGTGGTTGTATTTTGCACAAATCACCGGCTTTAGCGTGGCGACTGTCGAGATGCAAAAACTGGCGTTAAATTTTGACAGTTGGGTCGCCCGTATGCATACCCCTGATACCAGCATACAAGTGATTCGAGCCTTACAAAAAAATTGTGCCGCGCCTGTTAAACAATATTTTGATATAGATGAAGCTGGCAATTTTAGCACCGATGTCATTTATTTAGTGCTGTCAAAATAATCACTACCGCATCTTGCCAAAAAAATCTGTTATAATTAAGGGTTTATTTTAGGCGAAACATTTAGGTGTAGTCATGACAGTTGCTACTTTTGACCCAAAAGCACAGATTTCCAAAACTCAAAATTTGGTAACGCCAACGCTAGCGGCGAGTGTTGAACCCACCATGCCACTAGCGGATACTCGTGTCAAACGCGTGTTTATCGAGACCCAAGGCTGTCAGATGAATGTGTACGACTCTGAAAAAATGGCAGATGTGCTAGGCGACTCCCATGGCATGGTGCTGACGGACAATCCTGAAGAAGCCGATGTACTGCTCATGAATACCTGCTCGATTCGTGAAAAAGCGCAAGAAAAAGTATTCTCTGAACTCGGACGCTGGAAAAAACTTAAAGAGAAAAACCCGAATTTGGTCATCGGTGTGGGTGGCTGCGTGGCGTCACAAGAAGGCGATAAAATCCAAAGCCGTGCCCCGCATGTCGATATGGTGTTTGGACCGCAAACGCTGCATCGCCTGCCAGAATTGTATGACCAATCTACCAAACAGCTGGATGTCAAACCCAAAAACCGTATCGGCGTTGTCGATGTGTCTTTCCCCAGTATCGAAAAATTTGACTTTTTACCCGAACCCAAAGTGGAAGGGTTTAAAGCATTTGTATCCATCATGGAAGGGTGCTCAAAATACTGCTCATTTTGCGTGGTGCCTTACACCCGCGGGGAAGAAATCTCGCGCCCACTCGATGACGTACTTGCCGAGATTGACAGCCTTGCCAGCCAAGGGGTACGTGAAGTAACGCTATTGGGGCAAAACGTCAATGGCTACCGCGGCGAAAAACACGATGGCACGATTTGCCGTTTTAGTGAATTATTGCATTATGTGGCGCACGTTGACGGTATTGAGCGCATTCGCTATACCACCAGCCATCCACTGGAATTTAGCGATGATATCATTGAAGCGTATGCCAAAATACCAAAACTGGTATCCCACCTGCACCTACCTGTGCAAAGTGGCTCCAACGCTATCCTAGCTGCCATGAAGCGTAACCACACTATTGATATTTACATTGAGCAAATCCGCAAACTGCGCGCCGTGCGCCCTGATATGTATTTATCAAGCGATTTTATTATCGGTTTTCCCAATGAAACCGACCAAGATTTCCAAGATACGCTCAATCTTGCCAAAGATTTGGATTTTGACCACTCGTATAGCTTTATTTACTCAAAGCGTCCCGGTACGCCTGCTTCAGACTTGCCCGACAATGTCGATATGGCAACCAAAAAAGCCCGTTTGGCGGCGTTTCAGCAAGTGATTATTGACTCAACTTGGGCAAAAACCCAAGGCATGGTGGGTCAAACCGTGCGTGTACTGGTGGAGCAACATGGCGACCGCAATCCTGAATTTTTGATGGGAACGGCAGATAATACGCGAACGGTGCTATTAAAAGGCGATGACGCGTTGATTGGTAAACTGGTGATGGTGAAAGTCACGCGTGCCATGAGTCCGCATTTGGTGGAAGGTGAGTTGGTTGAAGTGTTGAGTTAATTTATTACTAATCAATTTGTGTTAAAGGAAAAGACGAGTTTATGGCTCGTCTTTTTTATTTAAGTTTATTTAAGCCAAGATGGATAAAAGATTTTTGGCTCAATGACTCATTAAACCCTTTTAAGAGTTTTTGCTCGACTTGGCATAGACTTCCCTTATATGTCTTTTTCTTTTGTTACTCGCAGCACTTCTTCCAGTGTAGTTTTCCCTGCCAACACCTTTCTAAGTCCATCCGCACGAATTGACGGTGTTTTGCTGCGCGCATACGCTTCTAACTCAAACTCAGCTGTTTGGCTATGAATCAATTGTCGCAGTTTATCATCGACAGGCACAACTTCATAAATCGCAGTACGTCCCCGAAATCCTGATTGATTGCACTTCTCACAGCCCACAGGTTTTGGCAGTTTAATCGCCCCGAATTCGCCTATTTCAGTAAAAATCTGCGTTTGATAGGCATCGGCAAGTGCCCATGTATGGCAATGCAGACACAAGGTACGCACTAGTCGCTGTGCCACCACGCCAATGAGGCTCGATGACAACAAAAACGGCTCAACGCCCATATCTTGTAGCCGCGTCACCGCACCAATCGCCGTATTGGTATGCAGGGTTGAGAGTACCAAGTGACCTGTGAGTGACGCTTGCACCGCAATTTCTGCGGTCTCTAAATCGCGAATCTCCCCTACCATCACCACATCAGGGTCTTGGCGTAGCATGGCTCGCAAACTACGCGCAAAGGTCATATCCACTTTATTATTGACTTGGGTTTGCCCAATACCATCTAGCTGAAATTCAATGGGGTCTTCAGCGGTCAAAATGTTACGGGTGTTATCGTTCAAATCCGTTAAAGCCGCGTACAGTGTCGTGGTTTTGCCCGAACCTGTCGGACCTGTGACCAGAATAATGCCATGCGGGCGATGAATTAAGCGTTTAAGCTCGCTATAATCATTGTCTGACAAACCCAAATAGGTCATATTTAACCGACCCGCTTGTTTATCCAACAGCCGCATCACCACACGTTCACCAAAATTTGATGGCAAGGTCGATACCCGCACATCCACTTCTCGCCCAGCCAGACGTAATGAGATGCGTCCATCTTGCGGCACCCGTTTTTCAGCGATATCCAGTTTTGCCATCACCTTGATACGCGACACCAGTAGCGGTGACAGTTCCCGTTTTGGACTGACGATTTCTTTAAGCACCCCATCCACCCGAAAGCGTACCGATAGGCGTTTTTCAAAGGTTTCGATGTGAATATCTGAGGCGTTTAGGCGGATAGCTTCGGACAGTAGCGCGTTGATTAGGCGAATGATGGGCGCGTCATCTTCTTGGTCCATCAAGTCTTCCGTCTCAGGGACACTGTCAGCCAGACTCATCAAGTCGGGATGGTCTTCAAGCCCAGCGGCAATATGCTGAGATTCCCCTGTGTTGCCTGCATACACAGCGGCTAACTGCCTTTCAAAATCGTCACTTTGCGCCATGGCAAAATTCAATGGCAGCGGTACCCCTGCTTGACTGGCAAAACGGTTGGCTTCGTTGATGGCTTCCATAGGGGTATCCGCCGTCATCAACAACGTCGGCGGGGCAGTCAAATCTTGCGAGTATTGCAACAGCAGTTGATGACGTTTGGCAAAACTATACGGCAAGGCAATCGGATTTAGCATAGGGATTATCGAATGAAATAAGCCAAGAAAAGATGCGTTCCATTGTAGCTTATCAACAGGACAAATCCTACCAAGGCGCACAAAAAGACCCTGAGACAAGCTATATTTTGTTATACTAAAGCATTTTTTACTGATTGATAACCATGCCAATCAAAATCTAAAAAGGGATGACAATGACCCAAACCACTTTAACTCAAAATCCTGCGACCCAAAATTCTTTAAGCCAAAATACGCTGACCGCCCCAAACGACCTCCTACACATTGGTTCGCGCACGTTTACCTCTCGTTTGCTCGTCGGTACTGGCAAATATACAGATTTGGCACAAACAGGCGAAGCCATCGCCGCCAGCGGTGCCCAAATCGTCACTGTCGCCATTCGACGCGTAAATATCGGGCAGAAGAAAGATGAACCCAACCTACTCGATGTGATTTCTCCCGAAAAATACACCATTCTGCCCAACACCGCTGGCTGTTTTGACGCGGCTAGCGCCGTTCGTACCTGTCAGTTAGCGCGTGAATTGTTGGATGGGCACAACCTTGTCAAACTTGAAGTATTGGGCGATGAAAAAAACTTGTATCCTAATGTCATCGAAACCGTCAAAGCCGCTAAGACCTTGATTGATGATGGCTTTGATGTGATGGTGTATACCTCAGATGACCCAATTGTTGCCAAAGAACTAGAGAGCATGGGCTGTGTGGCGATTATGCCATTGGGCAGTTTGATTGGCTCAGGTTTGGGATTACTCAATCGCCATACTTTAAGTCTCATCATTGAGCAGACCCAAGTGCCGGTCTTGGTGGATGCAGGCGTGGGTACCGCCAGTGATGCCGCCATTGCCTTGGAATTGGGCTGTGATGGTGTGCTGATGAACACCGCGATTGCCCATGCGCAAAACCCTGTATTGATGGCATCTGCCATGAAACATGCGGTGATGGCTGGACGTGAAGCCTTCTTGGCAGGTCGTATGCCAGCGCGGTATATGGCACAAGCTAGTTCGCCACAGACTGGCTATTTTTTCCGCTAATTTTTTATTGATTGATAAGGACATCCCATGCGTCTGCTCACCGCCATTGACCAGTTATTTATCTTACTTGAAAATCGCAATCAGCCGATGCACATTGGTGGGCTGTTCTTGTTTGAGATTCCCGATGGCGCAAGCGATACCTTTGTCAGTGATTTGGTGCAGCAGATGGTCACGCAAAAGACGCCGCCGAGTTTTCCATTTAACCAAGTGTTATATCATCTAGCATGGTGGAAAACCGATGAAAACTTTGAAGTCGACCATCATTTTCGCCATATCGCATTGCCAAAACCAGCACGTATCCGTGAGCTATTGACTTATGTGTCCCAAGAGCATAGCAAATTACTCAATCGTGCCAAACCGATGTGGGAATGTCACATCATCGAGGGGATTGAAGACAATCGTTTTGCGTTGTATTTTAAAATTCATCATTCTATGGTCGATGGGATAGCGGCGATTCGTTTGGTGAAAAAATCGCTATCAGAATCGCCAACCGAGCGTATTAGCTTGCCAATTTGGTCGCTAATGACCCGTCATCGTCACCAACTCGATGCTTTGATACCAGAAGATAAATCCCTTCTGCGTGTCGTCAAAGAGCAAGCGCTGGCTATCCCACCTGCTATCAAAGCCTTAGGTAAAAATGTGGTAGAGCGATTTCACAAAGACTACATTACCACCACCCAAGCGCCAGATAGCCCCCTCAACCAACCGGTATCAAGCTCACGGCGTATCTCTGCGCAATCTTATGAGCTTATTCGTTTTCAAACCATCGCCAAACATTACGCCGTGACCGTCAATGATGTAATTTTGGCGATTTGTTCGGGCGCGTTACGCCGTTATTTGCTCGATATCAATGGCTTGCCCAAAAAACCCTTGATTGCCTTTGTACCGTTATCACTGCGTGATGACAACGATAGCACAAGCCAACACGTTGGCAATCAAATTACCTTTATTTTAGCCAATCTTGCCACCCACCTTGCCGACCCTGTTGCACGGTTAAAGACGATTAATGGCAGCACCAAAAATAGTAAAAAACGCTTTTCACGGATGAAGCAAGCCTCGTCGATTATTTATAGTGGGATTGCTTATAGCCGTTCAGGATTGCAGGTACTTACGGGTCTGTTTCCCGATTATCGCGGTTTTAACTTGATTATCTCAAATGTACCAGGCTCCCATCAGCCTTTGTATTGGCAAGGGGCAAAACTGCAGGCACTGTATCCTGCTTCGATTGTGCTCAATGACCAAGCGATGAATATCACCTTGTGTACTTATGTGGATAAAATTGAGTTTTGTATCGTCACCTGTAGCCAAATATTGCCGCATAGCCAACGATTACTCGCCTATATGGAAGAGGAACTCAAAGAATTTGAATCACTCATGAGCAATTAGGCTAATGCAAACTTTTATAATAAAAAACGGCAGTGACTGCCGTTTTTTATTGAAATAAACTTTACCTTATCTTTAGTGATTTAAGATTTTTGACAAGAAATCTTTCGCACGCTCGCTACGTGCACCGGCAAAGAATTCTTCCCGGCTGCAGTTTTCAACAATATGACCTTGATCCATAAAGATGATACGGCTGGCGACTTGGCGCGCAAAGCCCATTTCGTGCGTCACACACATCATGGTCATGCCCTCATTCGCAAGCTCAATCATCACCTCAAGCACCTCTTGAATCATCTCAGGGTCAAGCGCGGAAGTTGGCTCATCAAACAGCATTGCAATCGGATCCATACTGAGCGCACGCGCAATTGCTACCCGTTGCTGCTGACCGCCTGACAACTCGGCAGGGTATTTTTTGGCATGCGCTGACAAGCCCACGCGGTCAAGATAACCCAAGCCTTTTTTCTGCGCTTCAGACTGACTACGACCCAATACTTTGATTTGTGCCAAGGTCAAGTTTTCTAAGATGGATAAATGTGGAAACAGTTCAAAATGCTGAAATACCATCCCTACTCGGCTACGTAGTTTTGGCAAGTCGGTTTCTTTGGCGCCGACCGAAATGCCATCAATCAAGATTTCACCTTGTTGAAAGGCTTCAAGCCCATTGACGGTTTTGATTAAAGTTGATTTGCCGCTACCTGATGGACCACAGATGACGGTCACATCGCCTTTGTGCACATGCGCGGTACAGTCGGTCAATACTTGAAAGTCGCCATACCATTTACTGACTTTGTTGACATTAATCATGATATCAGGACTGGCGTGTCCACTGTTTGATACCAAGCCACCAAATTCGTTGAGCCAGGTGGTTTCATCAATTTTAGTAACTACTGACATGTTATTATTCCTTTATTCAATATTGATTAAGCCATGCGAAAGCGTTTGCGTAGGCGGTTGACAGCGGTCGATGCGGTTAGACTGACCACAAAATAAAACGCCCCTGCCAGCAAGATATAGGGGGTTAATAACCCCATCAAGTCACCGCGCACGTATGAGGCTCGGAAGAAATCCACCAAGCCAATCGCAAACACCAAGGTGGTATCTTGGAACAAAATAATCGACTGCTGTAGAAGTAGCGGAAACATCTTGCGAAACGCTTGTGGCAAAATAATAAAACGCATGGTCTGACCATAAGTCATACCCAAGGCTTTAGCGGCATTGACCTGTCCTTTGCCAATTGACTGGATACCCGCACGGACAATCTCAGAAAAATACGCGGCTTCAAACACCATAAATGCCACCACGCACGAAGTGAACGCGGTATCCAACGTCAAATACGTGCCCGTCACCAAGTTATACACCATCGGTACAGCAAAATAAAACCAAAGCAATACCAACAGCAGCGGCACTGAACGGAAAAAGTTGACATACAGCTTGGCAGGCACGGCTAAAATTCGAATGCCCGACAACCGCATCAAGGCTAGAATCGTACCCAGTGTCAAACCGCCAATGATAGCTAAAAACAACACTTTGAAGGTGATCCATAACCCACCCATCAACCCTGGCATTGCGGCTTGTAATTCCATCATATTCATGCGCCACCCCCATCGATTTGACCTTTGATGCGTAATTTTTTCTCAAGCCAAGTCATAAAATAAATCAACACCAAATTAAACAATAAATAAATAATCGTGGTAAAAGTATACACCTCGATATTGTTTTGGGTATACTCACTGATAGTCTTGGTTTGGCTAATCAGCTCAGTGACCCCGACCAATGAAGCGACCGAGGCATTCTTAAAACAGTTGGTAAGCTCAGAGCTCATCGGTGGTAAAATCACCCGAAACGCCTGTGGCAATACGATATGGCGATACGTCTGGGGTAAGGTAAACCCGAGCGCATAGGCAGCATTGGTTTGCCCTTTTGGCAATGATTCAATGCCCGTACGCACTTGCTCAACAATACGCGCCGCTGTAAAGAGTCCAAGACCAATACTTGCCGAAACAACCGCCGAGGTATTTGGGTCTAACTCTTGAAACCACCATTTTTGTAACGCAGGTGCCAGCCAAGTAGGTGCCACATAAAACCAGAAGAACAACTGTATTAATAGCGGAATATTACGAAAAAAACTCACATAAGCTGTACCAATCGCTCTAGCAGTTTTGTTTGGTAAAGTACGCATAATACCTAAAATCGTACCGATAATTAAGGCAATCAGCCAGCCACTCCCCCCAATGACCAACAGCCATTTAAAGCCTGTCAATAGCCACTGCCAGTAGACTTCGCTGCCTACGCCTGTTGGTTGCAGCAACACGCCCCAATTCCAACTATAATTCATTGCCACCCCCAAAATCCTGTCTAGCAAATTGATTTACCCAAAAACTAAAACTGACGTAACCACAATTGATAGGTGATGACGTCAGTTTTATGTTGGATAGTAACCTTCCTAACCTAGTTTGTTGTTATCCCATCAAACTCAACTCATCAAACTAGGGTTTTGTTGCACTTGCAATTGCATTGCTTGCAGATGCCACATTACTAGCGCCCGTTGCTACGGCGTTGACGGTAGAAGATGCGGCTGCATTAGCGACGTCTTTTGGTTGCGCGCCGTCATGCGGGTTTGCTAACAAGGCTTTTAAGTTGTCAGACATTTGGAAGTTCATGTTGATGTTTTTGGGTGGAATCGGTGACATGAACCATTTTTTGTAGATGTCATTGATTTCACCTGATGAATAAGTCGCAACCAACGCATCATCGACTACTTTTTTGAATTCACTATCGTCTTTACGCATCATACAGCCATAAATTTCATACGATTGTGGGGTACCAACAATGACCCATTTGTTTGGATCTTTGGCTTTGGCTTTTTCACCCGCAAGCAGTACGTCATCCATCATAAAGGCTGCCGCACGACCGCTTTCTAACATCAAGAAAGATTCGCCGTGGTCTTTGGCAGAAACGATATTAATGCCCATTTTTTTGTCATCGTTGAGTTTTTTGATAAAACGCTCAGAGGTAGTACCTGCGGTAGTCACTAAGGTTTTGCCTTTTAAATCTGCAAAATCTTTGATACCTGAATCTTTAGCGGTTAATAAGCGAGTACCAATCTCAAAGAAACCATTTGAGAAAGCCACTTGTTTTTGGCGCTCTTCATTGTTGGTGGTTGAACCACATTCTAAGTCGACCGTACCATTTTGTACCAATGGGATACGGGTTTGTGAGGTTACTAGGTTGTAACGCACTTTAAGGTCTGGCATATTCAATTGTTTTTTGACTGCATCAACAATTTTTAATTGGAGGTCATGGGCATAACCCACAGGTTGGTTTGGCGTACCTGCGATATAAGAAAATGGAATTGAGGAATCACGGTAACCCAGTACGATTTCCCCTGATTTTTTAATTTTATCGAGCGTTTTTTCACCAGTAGCCGCTGCCGCTGGTTGGCTACCTTCAGTCCCTGCCGCTTTGTTGTCGCTGGCTTTGTTACAACCTGCAAGACCTAATGCCATAATAGCAGCGGTTGCTAAGGCGATTGGCTTTTTAGAGATTAAAATCATCCTATGATCCTTATCGTATGATACGTTCTTAGTTAATCTTTTCGCTATGTGGCTGTCAATGCCAAATCGAGTAAAAAGACTCCCCCCATCTCTTTGTGTTTATCCTTCCCTGTCCTTCATCATCCCTCATTGCACCCATTAAAATATGGCAAAACCTTGCACAATGACTGATAAAAAATAGTTTAGGATACTCAAAAGATTTAAAATGTGTGTTTATAGTAATTTACTTTTCTGTGTTGTGACAATAGATTTACAAAAAATATTTTTTTCGTCATCGACAATTTTTTTGCTATTTTCGATTTTATCCCCATTTATAGCTCAATAAATTGATTAAAATTCACTTAAGATAGGTTATTTATGACAACAGCGACTCAAGCCCTCCACGATTTTGATATGCGCCAACGTTTTTATTTTGACAAAAGCCCGGTACGCGGTGACGTGGTACGAATCAACGACAGCCTACAGACGATATTACAGCAAAAAGACTACCCAGTTGCCCTGCAAAAACTACTTGGGGAAATGTTGGTTGCGGCAAGCTTGCTGATTGGCACCTTAAAAATCGAAGGTCGTCTATCCATTCAATTGCAAAATTCAGGCGCAGCCACTGACCCCGAACAGGACAGCTTAACTTGGGCGATGGCAGAGTGTGACCACCAAGGTCACATCCGCGGTCTTGCAGAGTGGACAGGCGCGTGGCAATCCGCACAAACCGCGAATGATGCCTTTGCCAAACTCGGTAAAGTCGGTGAAGGGGTATTATTTATTAATATCCAACCTGATGCCACGTATGGCACACAAGCAGAAGGCTATCAAGGCATTGTTGAACGTGTGGCAGATAATTTAGCGGATTGTTTGGCACACTATCAGCAGCAATCCGTGCAGATTCCTACTTTAATCAACTTGGCTTGTGATGGTGAGCAAGCGGGCGGTATCGTGCTGCAGCTGCTACCACGTACCACAGAAGAAGAATATGAGACGGTGGACAATGATTTGTTCCCCCGCTTAAAAATATTAACCAAAACGCTAAAAGCTGAAGAATTAACCACCTTGCCAGCTAATGAGATTTTATATCGATTGTATCATGAAGAAGACGTGGTGACGGCTGAGCCTATGCCGTTGACCTTTGCTTGTACCTGCTCACAGCAGAAAAGTGAATCGGCTATTTTTCAGTTGGGCAAACCAGCTGCATTAGAAATCGCTAATGAGCATGGTGGCAAGGTGGCGTTAGATTGCGGTTTCTGCGGGCATGTATATTATTTTGATAAAAACGCCATTAACCAAATTTTTTCTTAATTTAATGGCTTATATAGCTAACTTTACATCATTTAAAATTGCGCAATATTGGTTACGCTTCTAGTCGATGTGATAGCCAAAACTAATACCAAAGTTACAAGTTAACTTTGGTATTTTTTTGCATATTTGATAAGTTATAAGCATCAGGTTTGAGATAACTTAAGTTAAGCTTGATAAGTTTTAGATTAAAAATTAATTAGGAAAATAATATAATAGAAAATAAGGATATCGTTATGTCAGTGGCAAAAAATATTGAAATTAGCAGCAGCTCAACGGTAAGTTTTGAAGATGCAATCAAAAAAGGCATTGCACAAGTCAACAAAACGGTTAATAACGTGGAAGGTGCTTGGATTAAAGAGCAAAAAGTACGCATTAGCGATGGTAATATCACTAGCTATAACGTGATGATGATTGTTAGCTTTGTAATTGAAGATGACAGCACTGATTTAAAATAAAGATTTTATTTATCCATAAAAAACCCTAGCCTAGGCTAGGGTTTTTTGTTGGTTGCCATTACATTACTCTTCAACCCACTGTCCTTTTCGATAAACCAAGGCAAATTTAGTCGCTTTGCCGTCTTTTTCTGAGCCGATATATTGCTCTGCATTTTTACGGCTCCAACGCAAAATTGTTGGATTGCCCTCATTATCGGTATCTGGCGCGCTAAATAAATACTGGAATTTATCTTCCAACTGATCCTGTATCGCGCGTAATTCTGACAGTTTTGGTGGGCGAGTTTCCCGTACTTTAGGAAATTTTGACGCTGCCAAGAATAACCCTGCTGCCCCTTCACGCAAAATATAATGGTCATCAAATTTTTGTGACTTGAGTTCTGGCATAGGGATTGCGGTCATGCGTGGCGGCGCTGCATCGCCATTTTTGAGCACTTTACGGGTATTATCACACTGCTGACAGGCAAAATAGGCACCAAAACGCCCAGTTTTGAGCACCATTTGCCCATCGCATTTATCACAAGGTATAGTAGGTACATCGTCATTGCCTGCGGTTTCAAAGACGCCTTTTTCTAATAGATAGCCATCACAGTCAGGATTGTTACCACACACATGGAGTTTTAATCCGCCATCGACGATATACCCATCCATCGCGGTATGGCATTTCGGGCAGCGTTTTTTCTCAAGTAGCGCTTGGATTTCGTCGTTGTTGTCCGCGTCGTCCTCACCGAGATTCTGGCTCTCTTTACTGGTTTGACTATGAAAGGCTTCCACAGGCATCAAGTTTTTGGTGCCTTTACAACGCTCTTTGGGCGGTAAATTATAGCCGGTACAACCCAAAAACACCCCTGTTGAACCGGTACGGATCTGCATTGGTCTCTGACATAAGTCACAATGGATATCTGGAACATCGGTTGGGTCGTTGGGCTTCATGCCGTCTTCGTCTTTGGCACGCTCTAACTTGCCTTTAAAATCGCCATAAAAATCATCCAGCACTTTTTTCCAGTTTTGCTGACCTTCAGCGACTTCATCTAGGTTTTCTTCCAGCCCTGCAGTAAAAGTATAGTCCATCAAATGCGGAAAGCTGTTGACCAATCTGTCAGTGACGATATCACCCATTTTTTCGGCGAATAAACGTTTATTTTCTACCTTGACATACCCACGTTCTTGAATGGTTGAGATGATAGCGGCATACGTGGACGGACGACCAATCCCACGTTTTTCCAATTCTTTGACTAAGCTTGCTTCAGTATAGCGGGCCGGTGGCTTGGTAAAATGTTGGGTAGGCTCGATACTATCGACCACCAATTTTTCCCCGATTTTTACATCAGGTAACAGATTGTCTTCATTTTTGGCAGGGGGCTGTACTTTGGTGTACCCATCAAAGGTCATCACGCGACCTTTGGCTCTAAGCTCAATGTCACCGGCATTGACAATCAACGTCATGGATTGGTACTGCGCAGGTGGCATCTGACACGCCACAAACTGGCGCCAAATCAGCTCATATAGGCGCTGGGCATCGCGCTCCATGTCTTTTAGCGAGGCAGATTGCACCAAGACGTCTGAGGGGCGAATCGCTTCGTGCGCTTCTTGGGCGTTTTGCTTGTTGCCATACACATTGGGCGATTTTGGAACATATTTTGCGCCGTATTGCTTGTCAATAAAACCGCGCACACTGGTGAGTGCATCCGCTGACAAAAAAGTACTGTCAGTACGCATATAGGTGATATGACCTGCTTCATACAGGCGCTGAGCCAGCATCATGGTTTTTTTGACTGGAAAACCAAGGCGAGTACTGGCGGCTTGTTGCAGTGTCGAGGTGATAAAGGGTGCAGACGGTTTTGATTGGGTGGGTTTTTCTTCCCGATCTGCTACGATAAAATCTGACTGTTCAAGCAGCGCAACAATCGCATTGGTCTGTTCTTCGTTTTTTAGTTCAAGGGGTTTGCCCGCTTTTTTTACCGCTTCTAGGCGAATGGTCTCTTGTTTGGCTTGCTGGCTGTGGGTATTGCTGTGGATTTCCCAATATTCCACTGGGGTAAAAGCGCGAATTTCACGTTCACGCTCCACCACTAGACGCGTGGCGACAGATTGTACCCGCCCTGCCGACAGTCCGCGCGCTACTTTTTGCCATAGCAATGGCGATACCATGAAACCAACGACACGGTCTAAAAATCGTCTGGCTTGCTGCGCGTTGACACGGTCATAGTTTAGCTTGGTGGGGCTTTTAAAGGCATTTTGAATCGCGTTTTTGGTGATTTCGTTAAATACCACGCGGCTGTATTTGTCATCACTGCCACCGATGACTTCTTTGAGATGCCAAGCAATCGCTTCCCCTTCTCTATCCAAGTCGGTTGCAAGATAAATTTCTTTGGCGTCTTTGGCAAGGGATTTTAATTCTTTAATCACTTTAACTTTGCTGGGTAGAATTTCATAATGTGCCACCCAGTCGTGCTCGGGGTCAATACCCATACGCCGTACCAAGGCTTGCTGCGCTCTTTGCTCTTTAGTAAGTTTGGTATCCGACTTATCATCGGTTTTCGCTGCGCCAGAACCCGACACAGGTAAATCACGCACGTGTCCCACGCTAGAGCGGACGATAAAATCATTTCCCAGATACTTATTGATGGTTTTGGCTTTAGCAGGGGATTCCACAATCACCAAGGCTTTGCCTTGCCCCGACGTTTTAGGCGCTGTTTTTGATGCTTTTGATGTGGCTGTTGATTTGGGCGCGGCGGCTTTGGTTGCGGCTTTGGTGTCTGTTTTTGTATCAGCCGTATCCGTGGTTTTGGTTGATTTTCTCGCTGTCGGTGTTTTACTCATGTTGGGTTCACAAAATCATTAAAAAGGGTAAGTTAAAATACGAAAAGTTAGTTATTCTGCACCAATTTGGCATAATCATGCAATTTACTTTTTAACATGATTAGGTCTTTTTCGGTGGTTTCAAGTTCTGATTTCATGCCCAGTTGGCTATTTTCTTGCCAATAAATACACACAAAATTGGCTTTACAGCTTAAACCTTTAACGGTTGTTGCGATGGATGCCGGTAAATCCACCTCCCGATTATCAAGCGCAAAATTGGCGGGATAATGCCCGGTAAAGGGTCGCCATTTACCCTCAATCACCTGATAATCACAGGGGCGCATCTGCGCGTCTTCAATCACCACGCCATATTGCGCCATCATGCCTTTACCGCGTTCGCTTGTATCGCCGATAATCCAATCAGGGCATGCGACCAGTTTTGGCTGCACGCCCACGCGTCTGGCTGCCATGCGCAGATTATCACGCATGGTCTCGCGAGCAGAGGGTTTTAACCCCATGACACTACCGACAATAAACACCCCGATGGCGATGGCTATCCATATTCCCATTGATTATATCACTCGTACCAGCTGCTATTTTTGGATTTTTTAGATGACGTTTTTGCTTCAGTTTTGGTGTCAGCTTTGTTTTCGGCTTTGGCGTCAATTTTGTCAGTCGGCTGCGGCTCGGAAGCTAGCATATCCATAATCGGCTGCCACTGGGCCTGAATGTCGCGATACGGTTTTTGGCTTTTATCAAAAATCGTCAAGCCACGTTCTGCCAAGGCTTGATAAATACTACGCTCAGATAGCCAAGCCAGTGGCTGCTGCCCAATATCAGCAAAATACGCCATCAGTTTTTCGGTCGGCTCATTGTCCTGCATCAATTGACTACGCACGCGATTGGCAACCAGATAAATATCGACTTTGCCTTTGCGGATACGTTTGATGTCTTCTAGGCTTTTTAAAAAGCGTTTGGTACTGTCAATATCAAAAAAAGCGGGTAAAACAGGAATTAAAATCGCCTTGCATTCGGCAATCAGCTGCTCGGCTTTAGTGCCTGATAACGCACCTGGGGCATCAATAATCAGCCAGTCATTTTTACCCAGGGTTTTTGGGATATCACCTATATCATTGCTATCGCGCCAGTCAATACCGATAATGGCAGGTACGTCCGCTGGACGCATTTTTAGCCACTGTAGACTTGATTTTTGGGGGTCTGCATCTGCCAATGCCACTGTTTTGCCTTGGTTTGCCAACGCCGCCGCTAGACTTACCGCAATCGAGGTTTTACCACATCCCCCTTTTTGATTGGCGATTAAAATTTTTTGCATGACCCTCACCCTGTTGATAAAAAATTAATGCAATATCACCACATTAACCCAAATTTTGACCCTGTTAATTTGACGCTATTCATTTGGTTGTATTAAGTAGCCTAACAAAATTTTAACCATTGATAAATGCTTTTATATAAATAATCTGCTAAATTAAAAAATATCAATTCATTAACGGTTTAATCGGTTTAGCCAGTTTTTGACTGGCTAATAGCGACCGTAAACCTCAAAGGTGCCACCATGACGATGCTTTCATTCATAGAGACCTATCACCCAGCAACTACCTCAAAAAAATTGCTTGGACTGTTTGCTGTCACTGCTTCGATGACAGGTTGTGCCACCTTGGGCGGCGGATTAACACCCACTCAGTGCCAACAAAGCAATTGGCAAACCATTGGCTACCAAGATGGTTTACTGGGTCGCAGTCAAGATTATATTCAAAAGCATATCAAGCAATGCGCTAAAGCCAATACTGTGCCTGATCAGCAACAGTGGCGACAAGGTCGTGAAGCAGGGCTAAAACGTTATTGCACGCCGCTACGCGCTTACCAGTTGGGACGTGAGGGCTATGACTATAATGATGTATGCCCACAATCGATGACGCTTGATTTGTTAAAAGCGCATGATGAAGGTTATCTCAACTACCAACGTGAGCAAAGACTAAATCAACTGTGGTACAACACCGACCCATTTTGGGGCTCACCCTTCTACGGTAGCCGTTTTGGTGGTTGGGGCGGTTTAGATAGAGGGTCACGTCCGTATTATCCGCGGAGTGTACCTAACAACCGCTATCCAAAATACACTGATACCCATCAGCCTACATCAAGCCAACCTGTAGTGCCTCGCCCTGTTATGCCAAGCCCCGTTACCCCTAGCAATGATGCAACTATAGGGTCAAAAAAATAATCGCGGATAAGATAAAAAACAACGGGACAACTCGTTGTGAAATTTTGTTTTGAAATTTCGTTGAGCAATCTCATTGAACAATATAACTCGCTGCGTGATGACAATAATTTACAGGTTAAAACTAAAAAAGAAGTTCGGGTGTATTTAACCGAAGTTTTTTATTAAACCAGTAGCTTATTAAATCAACAGCTTGACCCATTACAGCAGCCAAAATAGCCGTGTGCTTGACCCGCTTGGTTATCAAATTAAAGGGTTAATCGTGGGTATTTTTTGGCTTTCAGCGTTTTGGCTGGCGTTGGATCTTTGAGACGCTTCGGGTTTTTGAGACGCTTTGCTTTTTTGAGACTTGGTTGGGTCAAAAGTTTGCACAGCGGGTGCGGTTGGAACCCCTTTTTGCTGAAGCTGCTCATCAATCTGCCCCGCTTGGATGTTTTCCCCTTCAAATACACGGATATGCTCATCACGCTGTAACTGCAAATTTTCAAAGTCAAACAACTCACGGTCTGCGAGCTGTGACGGTGCGACATTTTGCATCGCGCCGAATATGGAATCCAAGCGATTCGGGTATTGTTGGTCCCATGTGCGTAGCATGTCATTAATCATCGCCCGTTGTAGGTTTTCTTGGCTGCCGCACAGGTTACAAGGAATAATCGGAAACTGCTTGTAATTGGCATATTTGATAATGTCTTTTTCTTCCACATACGCAAGCGGACGAATCAAAATATTTTGCCCATCATCCGATAGCAGTTTTGGTGGCATCGCTTTGAGACTACCGCCGTGAAATAAATTTAAGAAAAATGTCGCCATGATATCATCACGGTGATGACCCAGTGCCACTTTGGTTGCACCGATTTGCTTGGCAAATCCATATAACGAACCACGGCGCAGACGTGAACACGCCGAACAGTAAGTTTTACCTTCTGGTACGATTTGCTTGACCACGCTATAAGTGTCTTTTTCTAAAATATAATACGGAATGCCATGCTTGGTCAGATAGTTCGGCAAAATATCTTCAGGATAGTCAGGTTGCTTTTGGTCAAGATTGACGGCAATCACATCAAACTGAATCGGTGCTATTTTCTTTAAGAACAATAAAATATCCAGTAAGGTAAAACTGTCTTTACCGCCTGAAATACACACCATGACCACATCACCGTCTTCAATCATGTTGTAGTCACGAATCGCCCAAGAGACCAGCTTACGTAATTTTTTTTGTAGCTTACGAAAACGCGCAGATTTGATGTCATCGCCTTGGCTGTCAGCATTGGCATCGCCCAAGGTTTGCTGCGCTTCATTGTTTAAACCATCATTGTTTGACGCATCATCATCCCAATCATTATTATCAAGCCCATCTATGTCACTATCTGAGTCTACGTCACTCTCTAATAGTTGGGCTAATCGTTGGGGATTTAATTCAGCGGCAGACATGGCTGCTACTGGGCTTACAGAATTGTTTGATTGCATAAGATACCTAACTGATGATAAACCAATAAATAAACCTATGATGACGCTATCAGCTATCAACGACGCGTTATTTATTGGAAAAATAGCAAATAAAAAAAAGCATTTAACGTAAGGCAGACCAACCCCTCACAATAAATGCTTGATTGAGCGTATCTATAACCGCCTATCACATAGTCGGCTATTATACGGCAAAATTACGCGCTTGTAGTCATTTGAATGACAGCTTGCTGTTTTAGAAGATATTTTTTATCCGCGTCATCCAACTGGTATTTTCTTTTTTCATTTGCTCCTCGATTTTTTTTTGTTGCTGCTCAAGTTTGATATCCATCAGATTTTTTTCTTTAAATAGACTATATTGGGCATCGCCTTTATAAAACTCAGTTTCACGGTAACTGTCATACGCGTGTTTGAATAGTACATTGAGCACAGCGGCGAGCGGCAAAGCAATCAGCATACCTGCAATGCCTGCCAGTGCCGCCCCTGCAAGGACCGCAAATATCACCCACAATGGTGATAAACCAATTTTATCACCCAACAATAACGGTTGCAGAATATAACCTTCAACCGCCTGCCCTACCATAAAGGCACCGATAATTAGTAGTAAATGTACCCAGTCTACGCCAAATTGAAACAGCCCTGCAATAATCGCCGCAATAAAGCCAAGGGTAAAGCCAAGATAAGGCACAAAACTTGCGATACCCGCCATCATACCTATAATAAGACCGACTTTAAGTCCAATGAGTTGCAGTTGCACCGCATACACCATACCAAGCAGCACCATTACCAGTAGCTGACCTTTGATAAATGACATCAACGCTTCATCACTTTCTTTGGCGATACGATAGACCGATGGAATATAACGGTTAGGAATCATATGACGCATTTTTACCAAGCGCTCATCCCAATTATATAAAAAATAAAACATCAAAATCGGCACCAGTACCACAATGCCCGCCACGTTGATTACATTCATGCCTGATAACATTAAATTGGTAAAAAATGAGCGCGCATCGGTGATATTGTAGTTTTCTTTGAGAAAATCGACCAAGCCTTTTGACATATCACGTACTTGCATGGCAGGCAAGCGTATAGGCGTGTGAGAACGCACCCAGCCTCGCAGCGTATTGTTATAATAGTCAATTGCCGTCGGTACATACTTCCATGCCGATTGTAACTGCTCCCACACCAGTGGAATGAGCCACCATAGTATCAATCCAATCATCAGCCCAGTGGACAAATATACCAGCAAAATCGCCACCCAGCGGCGAACGTGCGCCTTGTCCTGTAATTTTTGTACCAGCGGATTAATCGCATACGATAAAATAAATGCTACCAAAAATGGCAAAATTACCGATTGTAATTGATAAATGATATAGCCTATTGCAACCAAAAATAGCGATATAAATACCCGTTTGAAAAATACATCTTTCGTAAATCGATAAGGGGATGGGTTGTACATAGGTTCCTCAAAAAAGCCAAATACGCCAAAATTATAAGGGTAATGTCAAATAAAAGACGGTCACTGCCATCGTTGTATTTTCGACTAATTTTAGGTAATTTGACAAAAATAGATAGCGCAAACTGCACAACTCATACAAATATTCAAAGCTATGTTATAAAGCCCTCTCACATTTGTGGGGCTAGAAGGCGTTATAAACGATAAACGCCTAATATTAGCCAGCTAGCAAAGCGATGGATTATTTTTCTTTTTGATGGGAATTTGGGTATAATGCGCGTATTACTTTTCCCAATGATTCTGGCGATAGGAAGACCATGACTACACAACCCACTTCGTTAAGTTATAAAGATGCTGGCGTCGATATCGATGCTGGCGAAGCGTTAGTTCAGCGCATTAAATCAGTTGCCAAAGCAACTAGCCGCTCTGAAGTAGTCGGTGGTTTGGGTGGATTTGGCGCCTTGTGCCGTATTCCACAAGGCTATAAATCCCCTTTATTGGTCTCAGGGACTGATGGTGTCGGTACCAAACTCAAACTGGCTTTACAACTGCAGCAACACGACACCATTGGTCAAGACTTGGTAGCGATGTGTGTCAATGACCTGCTAGTCTGTGGCGCCGAGCCGTTATTTTTCTTGGATTATTACGCCACAGGAAAACTAGACGTCGATACCGCAGCAACAGTTATCAGCGGTATCGGTGACGGTTGTAAATTGGCAAATTGCGCGCTCATCGGTGGCGAGACGGCTGAAATGCCGGGTATGTACCAAGATGATGACTATGATCTGGCAGGTTTTTGTGTAGGCGTCGTCGAAGAGTCGGAAGTTATCACGGGTAAAAACGTTGCCAACAGTGATGTGTTAATCGGTATCGCCTCTAGTGGCGTGCATTCAAATGGTTATTCATTGGTGCGTAAAGTCATTGAAGTGAGCGGTGCCGATGTTGCCACTGAACAATTAGACGGCAAAGCACTAAAAGACGTGTTGATGGCACCGACAAAAATCTATGTCAAAGCCATTGGACAACTGCAAAAAACCTTGGGCAACGCAAACTTGCATGCGATGGCACATATCACCGGTGGCGGCTTGACTGAGAACCTACCACGGGTATTGCCCGATCATTTGGCGGCGCAAATTGATGTGAGCTCTTGGACATTCCCGCCTGTGTTCCAATGGCTTCAGCAAAAAGGTCATATCGAGCAGATGGAAATGTACCGCACCTTCAACTGCGGCGTGGGTTTTGTCGTCGTGGTACCGGCAGATAAAGCAGACCAAGCCATTGACTTACTCAATGAGCAAGGCGAAACTGCATGGAAATTGGGTGAAATCGTTGAAAGAAAGGGCGATGCGGTAACCTATCGCTAATTTTATCAGCGACTCAATCGGTTACTTTACTATATTAGGCTATTTTACCATTGAGCTAATTTATCCTTGAGCTAGTTTACCCTTGCGTTAATTTAAAAGGTGCGTTTTTACGCACCTTACTTTTTCCAACCTATTACTTTGCTATCCTTATGAAGTTGAACATGACAAACCCTACCCCGTTAAAAATTGCCGTCCTCGTCTCTGGCAGTGGCAGTAACCTGCAAGTATTAATTGATAAGCAGCTACAGCAACTATTGAACATTCAAATCGTGGGCGTGATTAGTAATAAAGCCGATGCCTACGCGCTTGAGCGCATACGCATTGCCAATGAGCAGCAGCAAGCCAATATTGCAACCGCGGTGATTGAGCGTGACGATAATGGCAAAAAATATACCCGTGTCGGTTTTGAACAACAGGCACTGCAAGAATTACGCGCGTGGCAACCTGATTTGGTGGTATTGGCAGGATTTATGCGGATTTTAACGCCGCTGTTTATTGATGGTGTCACCAGTAGCACAGGATTAAACGTACCCATGATAAATCTGCACCCGTCACTGCTGCCCAATTATAAAGGCTTAGATACCCATACCCGCGTGCTACAATCTGGCGAGCGCTATCATGGTTGCAGCGTGCATCTGGTAACGAGCGAACTCGATGCAGGGGAAGTCATCGCCCAAGCGGTGACCTGCGTCAACGCGGCTGAAAACGCTGACCAATTACAGCAGCGCGTTCATGCGATGGAGCACCAACTGCTGCCTATGGTGGTGGGGTTATTTGCTGAGCGGATTGTGTCGCTTAACAATAACCAACTGAGCAACCGCCTTGGACTCAATCTGCCTATCAAGTTATGGTTATAGTCAAATTATGGCGATAGTCAAAAAAAACGCCTACAATCAAATTTAGGCGTTTTTTATGTTTATCACAGTTTATCCTCGAAGCGCCGATACACTCAATATCACGATTAGCAAAAATACATAGCGCCCTACCCACACGTTATCTAAAAATGCGTTAAAGCAAAGCTTGCGGTCATAGGTAAGACATTGTTTATTTTGTCGGTAAAACATGGCAACGATAGGTAGCAGCGCCAATACTGAAAGCGCGCCAAAATAATGCCAAAACACGCCCGCCAAACTGAGCAAAAATATCCCTTGAAGTAGGCTAATTATCAACACATCATATTTACCAAATAAAATCGCAGTGGATTTGACCCCGATTTTTAAATCATCCTCACGATCTGCCATCGCATATTGGGTATCATACGCTACTGTCCAGCACATATAGCCGACAAACAGCAGCCAACACCAAATATCAACCTCGGTCTGCCTCGTTAATACTTGCGATACCGCAACATACGCCATCGGAATCGCCCAGCCGAAAGCCGCCGCCAAAAACACTTGCGGCAAATGGGTAAAGCGTTTCATAAACGGATAGATAAACGCCAACGCCACCGCACCAAATGACCAAATAAAAACCTGCACAGGCAAAAATATTAATAACGCTGCACTCACCCAAGATAAAATTAAAAACGTCCAAACCGCTTCTTTACCCGTCAAGCGACCATCCGCCAGCGGTCTACCTTTGGTTCGCGACACATGCCCATCGACTTTTCTGTCAGCAAAGTCATTGATGGCACAGCCTGCCGCTCGCATTAACACCGCACCCGTCGCAAAGATTGCCACCACATGCCAAGGTGGGAGTTGCTCAAACCCTTTTGCCGCCAAAAACACCGCCCATAAAGTCGACCAAAACACCAACTCAATGCCCACAGGCTTATCAAAGCGGGTCAGGTGAATATAGGCTTGTAGCTTATCTTTAAAAGACAGAGTGTGTGTAGTCATAGCATGTTTAATTAAACTAATCAAAAAGGAATAGAAGGTTGACACTAGCGTAGCGCTAGGCAATGGTGTAACGCTAAGCAATAGTGTAACGCTAAACGTTAGCCAAATCGTCGATAAATTTGTTACCTTAACCTTACAGCTGTAAGCCAATCATCAGCAGTTGGTAATCCAGCCCAATCGGCGATTGGTCTTGCAAATAGCGTCTAAATGTCGCCGTATCGATGCTGTCTTTGCCAGAGACGGCGCCACCCATTTGCTTGAGATTTTTTAACAGACTTTTTAAATTGTCATAAGAAAAAGCAAACGATTGCTCAGCTTGATACATTAGCGTGCCTTGTCGCTGTTGCCGCAAGGTCTCTATCGCTGCCAGCCAAGCGTGACTGGGTAAAAAATCAAAAACAGGCAACTTGGGAAAGCGCTGACGGACTTGATGAAAAGAGCCTGCCACCGGAATCGCCAAATGCAGCTGACCTTTGGTTTTGACGATGCGCCCAAGCTCTGCGATAACGCTTGGCGACGTCCAATGAAGGGCAAAACTACTCATCACCAAATCGGCTGATTGATTCGCCAATGCCATATCTGCCATATTGGCGCAAAGCGCTTGGCTGTGCAGCATCATTGGGGACTTTGGTAGCGATGAGACTGGGGCAGATGATAGCGGCATCGACAAAAGCGGCATCGACAAAAGATGCGCGACTCGCTGTTGCCAAATTGCAAGCATACTGGCAGCAGTATCGACGCCATATAACTGAGCGGAAGCTAACGCTGCGTTTTGTAAAAACTTTGACATCACCGCCTGAGTCAATTTTCCTGTGCCACAGCCCACATCCACCACGCACATATCGGTTACGCCGGTATGGTAACGCACAATGAGCTGCGCCAAGTGCTCTGCCACCTGCGATTGAATCGGCGTGGCGGCATCGTATGAGGTGGCAAATTGTTCAAAAACAGGGGTGACAGTACAGGACATCATCGACTAAAATAACAAATCAGTCAACTTTAACACTATTAATCAGCCCTGCATAGTCATAATCGTTTTGTGTGAGCAAATCAACCCCCGCAAGGCAAATTGCCTATCCAATTAACTTTAATACATTGGCTTTAAATCCCTAAAAATAGTAAGGATTATAGCATTTTATTGACGGGATTGAGGGCATTTTTGCTTAAATCCCTGTTAACTAAATTATGCTCAAATTTGTTTTTAGTGATATCATACCAAGCAATTTTTTAGGCAAAATTTGTGTGCTTTAAGCGCATGATTACTGCAAACGGTAAAGGCAATTTGTTATGATTTTGGCACTTGAAAGTGTGTTTGACCAATGCTCAGTAGCATTCGTGAATTTAGCGGGTAATGTCGTCGCTGAACAGACCCTGACGGGGAATCGTCTGCAAACCCAGCAAATTTTGCCGATGATACATGCGCTGATGACAGCATCATCGATTGATTGGTCACAACTGACTGCGATTGCTTTTAATCGAGGTCCCGGGGCTTTTAGTGGCATACGCATTAATACGGCGGTAGCGCAAGCCATCGCTTTTGCCCATGATGTGCCATGTTTGCCTGTATCAAGCCTGCAAGCTATCGCCCAATCGGCATTTGAATTACACCAACGCCCCCACGTATTGGCGCTGACAGATGCGCGCATGAACCAAGTGTACGCAGGTGAATACGCCATGAGCGATGGTATCATGCAGCTTGTGGTAGGCGCTACTGAGCATTTACTTGATTATGACAGTGTGATAGACAAAGACTTAGCCTTAGTAGGAAATGGCGCAACCTTGGTCAATGCGCAGCTAGGTCAGGCTATCTTTGCCGATATTCGCCCCTCAGCGGTTATCATTGCCAAACTTGGCCTAGCCTTGTATCAGCAGCATCAATCCGTCCCTGCTGAGCTGGCATTGCCAGTTTATTTAAGAAATAATGCTTGGAAAACCCTAGCCGAACAACAAAAGACTTAATTTATCGGCTGATTACTCATATTGTCTTAAGTTTGACTCGCTACCCTTTAGCTTGTTATAAGCGCAAAAATTGTTAGCTTTGACTGTTAATCACTAACATTGTTGGATACGTTATGGATCTTATTTTGATTTTTAAAGCCATCATCATGGGCATGGTTGAGGGCATTACCGAATTTTTACCGATTTCAAGTACCGGGCATTTAATTCTTGCCGATTCCCTGTTAAATTTTTGGACCAAAGACAAAGCTGACTTGTTTATCGTCGTCATTCAGCTGGGTGCGATTTCAGCGGTAATTTATTTGTACTGGGGGCGGTTATGGCGTGCCTTGATGGGACTTATTACCGGTAAAGACCCTGAGCGCAAAAACCCGCGTCAATTGGGCATCTCGCTGATTATTTCCACCATTCCGATTATGCTGATAGGTTTGATGTTTGATAAAGCGTTAAAAGCGGCGTTGTTTAACCCAACCGTGGTGGCAATCTCATTGATTGTCGGTGGTTTGATTATCTTTTGGGCGGAGCGCCAACAACACAAACATACGGTCAAATATGCCGAAGCGGAAGATATTGATATTAAAACGGCGATTATCATTGGTTTGATTCAATGTCTTGCCTTGATTCCTGGTACTTCTCGCTCAGGGTCTACCATTATTGGTTCCCTATTTTTGGGGGTATCACGTAAGGCATCTGCCGAGTATTCTTTCTTTTTAGGGATTCCTGTATTAGTAGGTGCTGGGCTATTAGACCTGACCAAAAACCATCATATTTTGACCAGCGCTGAAGACTGGACCATCATGGCAGTGGGTGTGGTGGTCTCATTTATTTTTGCCATGATTTTCATCAAATGGTTGGTTAACTGGGTCAGTACCCGTGATTTTACGATTTTTGCGTGGTGGCGCATCGTGGTAGGCGTACTGGTACTCATCGCTGGTATGCTGGGCTATATTTAACTCCCCATGCTATCTCATCAATCAATCCAACTGTATTATGTTGACACTTTGCCAAGCGAGCAGCGTTTGGCAAACGTTGAAACCATACTCACCCCTTTATCCGTCAATTTACAACCACAAAAGATTACTAGCAAAGTAACTCAAAAATGGCTGAAATCAGTCGATGATAACAGTGTGCTGATTGATGAGGTAGGCGATGTTTTTGTCGTCGCAGCGGGCATGAAAGTCAGCCCAAATTGGCAAAGCCTACAACAGCGTGTGGTCAAAGCGGGCAAAAAAACTGAACTGCTACTCAAAGCCATGCAGCTACAAGCCAACATGACTGTCATCGATGCCACCGCAGGATTTGGGCATGATAGCTTAATCTTGGCAAGTACCGGTGCCAGTGTGACTTTGCTTGAACAGCAACCACTCATGTTTTTGCTACTGCAACTAGAACAGCAAAAAATGGCGCAGCATCGCAACTGGCAAAAATTGATGAGTCGATTAACGATTTATCATTGCGACGCGATAGAATTGCTGGCTAATTTGCCAAAAGTCGACCGTGTCTATCTAGATCCGATGTTTCCCGCGGATAGCTACAAATCAGCGGTTAATAAACATATGCAGATGTTGCATACTGTGACGACCCCACCGTCGATTGCGCAATCACAACAATTATTGTCGGCGGCGTTAGAGCAGATAAACCCACAGGGTATGGTGGTAGTCAAACGACCTAAATCAGCGCCTTTTCTTGCGGACCAATCGCCTAACCTAAGCCTATCAAATGATATCGTGCGTTTTGATAATTATTTGAACAGCATTTAGTTTGAACAGCGTTTAGATGAAGTGTTAAAAAAAAGCTGATGGGTATCAGCTTTTTTTGTGGGTCTGGTTATTATTGACCAACCTTTTGGTTACCGACGTCAGGCGCTGCATCATCGCTGGCTTTTGGTGCATTGGGCGAGGCAGGGGCATTATCAATCACGGTATCATTTTCCGTAATCTTATCCATGCCTGAATTATCCGCGCCGCCGTCATCTGCAGCCTCTACCTCATCGCTACCCGCTGGCATCGCATCTACAGTGGTCGCCGTGCCACTGGCGCTGGTAGCGTCAGGACCGGCATCTACGGTGGCATTGGCTTCGGTCACAGCGGCGCTATTTTTTTCATCGGCAGGCGCAGCTGACATTGGTACGGCTTGTGATTCTGCTGCTGACGCTGCGGCGGCGTTGTCTGTGCTGTCTGTCTTTTTATCACAAGCTGTCAACGTAAGCGCCGATACTAAACTCAGCATGGTGATTTTTGCTAGGGTGTTTTGCATGGGTATTCCTCTACTATCAATAAATCGCTCAGCCCGACAACGTACTTGATAGCCTATATAGTAAAAATTGCTCAATCAACAAGGTTGCTAATTCAAAGATGATAATGATATCACCTTAAATTTTACCATGGCATTGCTTGTATTTTAAACCTGAGCCACATGGACAAGGGGCATTTCGGCTAATGCCTAGGTTGGCATATGGATTGTCACCATTTTCTGCCATCTCTGGACTCGCGGTTGCTGCTGAGCCGCTTAGACCAAATGAATACGTGGCTCGCGTGCGTTGCTGGCGGTTACGCGCAATCATGTCTTCATCGTCACTCAGCTCACCGGTCACGCCATTCATTTCTTGGTGCTCAAAATGCAGACGCATCATCTCGGCTTGTTCACGTTGCTGGCGCTCAAGCTCAGCGATTTCTTCTGGGGTTGGGATATGAACACGCGCTAAATCTTGCACGGTTTCAGACTTGATAGCACCGAGCATACTTTGGAACAATGAGAAGGATTCAGATTTATATTCTTGCTCAGGATTTTTTTGCGCATAGCCTCGCAGATGGATACCTTTACGCAGTTGATCCATTTGGTTTAAATGTTCTTTCCAATGCTTATCTAGGCTAGATAGCATAAAGTGACGCTCAAGTTGGGCGGCATTTTCTTCACCCATTTGCTCACGGCGAGCGCGGTAGTTGAGTAAGGCAGCCTCAATGATTTTTTGACGCAAACCTTCTTCATCCAAACGACGATCGGCATCTAGCCAGTCATTGATTGGCATATGAATACGAAACTCACTTTCAAGCTCGTCTTCAAGCCCATCAATGTCCCATTGGTCATCAATCGAACCGGGTGGCACGAACTGGTCAATCAAGGCATTGTACACATCGTAGTGCATCGCTTCGATACCTGCTTGTAGATTACTTTCGGCAAGCAGTTCATCGCGCTGTTTATAGATAACCTTACGTTGTTCGTTGGCAACGTCATCGTATTTGAGTAGGCTCTTACGGGCATCAAAGTCGCGGTTTTCCACTTTGCTTTGGGCGTTTTCAATCGAGCGTGATACCATTTTGTGCTCAATGGCTTCGTCTTCTTTTAACCCCATCGCGCGCATCATATTCACCACGCGATCGCCAGCGAAAATCCGCATCAAGTCATCTTCAAGCGACAAGAAAAAGCGTGACTCCCCCGGGTCACCTTGACGGCCCGCACGACCGCGCAATTGGTTATCGATGCGGCGCGATTCGTGACGCTCAGAACCGATGATATGTAAGCCACCCGCCTCTAGCACTTGTTGGTTTCGCACTTGCCATTCGGCATGGGCTTGTTGTTTCATTTCAGGGGTGACATTATCGATTTTGGCGAGCTCTGCTTGCCAGTTACCCCCCAAGATAATATCGGTACCGCGACCTGCCATGTTGGTGGCAATAGTGACCGCATTGGGGCTACCCGCTTGCGCGATAATATCGGCTTCACGCTCGTGCTGTTTGGCATTAAGGACGTTATGTTGAATGCCTTCTTGCGTCAGTAACTCTGAAAGCACTTCACTGGCTTCAATGGTTGCCGTCCCCACCAAAATCGGCGCCTGTTTCTCTTGAATGCGTTTGATTTCGCGGATGATGCCTTGATATTTGCCCATTTTACTTAGGAAAATTTGGTCATCAAGGTCGATACGCTGAATTGGTTTGTGGGTGGGGATAATCACCACATCTAGATCGTAAGTCTGTTTAAACTCCGCAGCTTCGGTATCGGCTGTACCTGTCATGCCTGAGAGTTTGTCATACAGACGGAAATAATTTTGGAAAGTAGTAGTTGCAAGGGTTTGGTTTTCGGCTTGGATTTCGACCTGTTCTTTGGCTTCAACCGCTTGGTGCAACCCTTCTGACCAGCGGCGACCGGGCATGGTACGCCCTGTGTTTTCATCGACAATGATGACTTCGCCTTCATGCACGATATAGTGAATGTTTTTAACAAATAAATGGTGCGCACGAATCGCAGCTTGAACGTGGGCTAATAGTGGCAAGCGCGTTGGGCTATATAGGCTCTCGTTTTCGCCAAGCTCACCTTTTTCCACCAAGAATTTTTCGATTTTCTCGTAGCCTTTTTCGCTGATTTCGATTTGGCGATTTTTTTCATCAATCCAAAAATCCTGCTCACGGTTTTCGCGGTTGCCTTCTTCGGTTTCTGAGCGTTTGAGGCGCGGGATGATGGTGTCAATCAGCCTGTACATAGCCGATGAGTCTTCGGCTTGACCCGAGATAATCAGCGGCGTACGCGCTTCATCAATCAAAATCGAGTCAATCTCATCGATGATACAATAGTTGAGTCCGCGCTGTTTTTTCTCATCTAGGCTAAATACCATATTGTCACGCAGGTAGTCAAAGCCGTATTCGTTGTTGGTACCGTAGGTAATATCTGCGGCATAGGCCTCAAATTTTTCCATCGGGTCTTGCTGTGAGTAAATCACGCCGACAGTCAAGCCCAAAAAGTCAAACAACGGACGGTTTAATTCGGCATCACGCCTTGCCAAGTAGTCATTGACGGTGACCACATGCACGCCTTTACCGCTAATCGCGTTGAGATATATCGCAAGCGTTGCCATCAAGGTTTTACCTTCACCCGTGCGCATCTCGGCGATTTTACCTTCATGCAGGGTGATACCCCCGATGAGCTGTACATCGTAGTGACGCATACCAAGGACACGGCTTGAGGCTTCACGACAGACCGCAAAGGCTTCAGGTAAAATGGTATCTAGGCTAGTACCCTGCTCAAATTGGGTTTTAAATTCCGCAGTTTTCTGTTTTAATGCTTCGTCAGAGAGGGGCTGGATTTTGGGTTCTAAGGCGTTGATTTTGTCGACCAACTTACGCATTCGCTTAAGCTCACGGTCGTTTTTGGTGCCAATAACCTTGCCTATCATTTTGCCTAACATACGAGGGTTTTCCTAAAGTGCTCAAATCAATAAGTGCAATGACTTTTAATACGATGACGGTTAATAAAGGTGTTCAAAATAAATTTTGCTATTATATATGGGTTTGCTTTTTTTAGATACAAGGTTATGACAGCCTGTAAGTTTGAAACGCTCGCCTCATGTGCCTGTTAACTATATAAGCGATAATTCACGGGCAATACCCTCAAGCTTCCAAACAAGCCCTGTTAAATAATAAGTTAAATAGCAAGTTAAATAACCAGCCTTGTAAAATGATACGATAAAGCGACTAGATGTTTGTACCTTTTCTTTACAGGCTGATTTTTATTACCTTTATCTTTATGAATCCATCCCCATAATTGAGCTTTATTTTCGAGATTTTCATTGTTGAAATTTTCTTGAAAGATTTTAACCCATCTTTGCCATTATGCTATCGAGTTTGCCATGACTGCCCCATTGACCCCACAACAACTGATTCATCAATTACCCAAAGCCGAACTACACGTGCATATCGAAGGCACATTTGAGCCGGAGCTGATGTTTGCCATCGCTAAACGCAACCAAATCGATATACCCTACCAAACCATTGAAGACGTCAAAAATGCCTACAATTTTCATAATTTACAATCGTTTTTGGATATCTACTATGCCGGCGCAAACGTTTTGGTGAAACAACAGGATTTTTATGATTTAGCGTGGGCGTATTTTGAAAAATGCCAGGCTGATAATGTGGTGCATACGGAGATTTTCTTTGACCCACAGACCCATACAGAGCGGGGGGTGGATTTTGCTACCTGTTTTCAAGGGCTTTATCAAGCAAGCTTAGATGCCAAAGCAAAAATGGGCATCACCTCGCATTGGATCTTGTGTTTTTTGCGTCATTTGAGCGAAGACAGCGCGTTTGCCACCCTTGAGCAGGCGTTGCCATTTAAAGATAATATCATTGGCGTGGGGCTTGACTCTAGCGAAGTGGGCAATCCACCAGCCAAGTTTGAACGGGTATTTGCCAAAGCTCGAGCGCTTGGGTTTTTGACGGTTGCGCATGCGGGCGAAGAAGGCGATCCCGCGTATGTTTGGCAAGCGTTGGATTTGCTAAAGGTCAATCGTATCGATCACGGTGTGCGCTCGGCAGAAGATGATAAACTCATGCAATACTTGATAGCGGAGCAAATGCCGTTGACGGTGTGTCCGTTAAGTAACCTTAAACTAAAAGTGGTGCAAGACATGGGCGAACACAATATCAAAACCATGCTGCACCAAGGCGTGTGCGTGACGGTTAACTCAGATGACCCGGCGTATTTTGGTGGCTATATGAATGACAACTTTGTCGCCATTGAGCAGGCGCTAGCGCTATCAAATGACGATATTAAACAATTGGCGATTAACAGCTTTAACGCGTCTTTTATAGGGGATGCTGAAAAACAGCATTGGATCTCAAAAATCGCATCGCTTTAAGCTTTTAAATAAGTTGGTAAATAAGTTCGAAAAAATAGGTTGGAACTAATGTGCATTTGTGCATGCCAGCCTTAACCAACCTCACACACCCAACATGGTGCGACAAACGCACCTGATGCTTAATTTCATAACGTCTAACTATTATGCCCCAGACCATGCCTCACAATCTTGACCATCACACCCCCATGATGCAGCAATATCTCACGCTAAAAGCGGATTATCCGCATGCCTTGGTGCTGTACCGGATGGGTGATTTCTATGAGCTGTTTTTCGATGATGCCAAGCTTGCTGCCGATATTTTGGGCATCACCTTGACCCGACGTGGCAATGATAAACAGGGCAATACCATCCCGATGGCAGGCGTGCCGTTTCATTCGGCAGACGGCTATATTGCTCGGCTGATTAATGCCGGGCAAACCGTGGTGGTCTGTGAACAAGTCGAAGAAGAAAAGCCAGAAGCCGTCTCAGAAGACAACCTAAAACACAATCTTGAAGAAAACACTGTAGCAAAAGACTCTGCAGCCAAGAGCATAGCAAAAAAAACCAGCAAAACAAAAGCCAATGCCGCTAAGATTATGGAACGTAAAGTCGTCCGTACCTTGACCGCAGGAACGCTGACCGATGATAGCCTTATCACCCAAGGGCAGACGCCAACGGTCGTCGCGATCAGCTTTGCCAAACAGCAAATGTCGGTGGGATTGGCGCAGCTGGATTTGGCACAAGGACAAATCCGCGTCACTGAGCTTAACTGCGACAGTCATACTGCGCTACAAAGCGAGCTTGCTAACGCACTCGCCCGCTTTGATCCCAGTGAAGTGCTGATAGATGAACAGCTGTCTGAGGCATGGCAACATTTTTTGCAAGATTGTCTGAGCGCAAATAGTCCAACAGCTAGCCTGCCGCCGATTTTGTCACAGCCGCACAGTTATTTTCTGCCCAATAACGCCCTTGAACATCTGACCCAGCATCTAAGCGTCACCACGCTGGCAGGGTTTGGCATTGAGCAAAAACCGCTTGCCATCTCATCGGCGTCGGTTGTGCTGCATTACGGCAAACAGACCCAGCAAGCTGACTTACGCCATGTCCGCAGCCTGCAGCTCGAGCATAACGGCGATTTTTTGCAGCTTGATACCATTAGTCAGCAAAATTTGGAAATTTTTAAACCTGTATTGGCATCGGGTATTTCACTGTTATCGGTAATTGATCATTGCCAAACGCCGATGGGCAAACGCGCTTTGGTGCATCATTTGCACCGACCGCTACGCAATGTCACCCTGATTAACCGCAGGCTTGATGCGGTTGAACAACTGATGCAATTACCAATAGAAGCGTTTGAATTGCTTAAACAAACCTTAAGCGAAATCAGCGATATCGAACGGATTGGAGGACGCATTGGCTTGGGTTCAGCAAAACCGACCGATTTGCTCAAATTGCGTCTGAGCTTGGCGCAAGCGTTAGCGTTGTCAAAGCAGTTGCAGCAACATTTTGATTTTACCACCATAACGACGCTAAATGCCGAAACGCCTTTGCTTGCCATGCTTAGCAAACAGCTACCTGACTTAGCCTTAACTGATAGCTTTGCCAATATCCATGCTTTACTAGAGCAAGCGATTGTCGATGAGCCGCCCGCCCACATCCGTGATGGCGGCATGATAAAAAAGGGTTATGATCCACAGCTTGATGAATGGCAAAATCTGCATGGCAATATCGAGCAAACTTTGCAAGCATTGGCGGTGCAAGAGCGGCAAAAAAACAACCTGCCCATGCTCAAAGTGGGCTTTAATAAAGTCAGCGGATTTTATTTTGAACTCAGCGCGCTACAAGCCAAGAACGCGCCTGAATATTTTACCCGCCGTCAAACGCTCAAAAATGCTGAACGCTTTATCACGCCAGCGCTCAAAACCATTGAAGAATCCTATTTATCGGCTCAAGGGCAAGCGTTGACCCTTGAGAAGCGTATCTATGAAAATCTGCTCCATCAGCTTAAGTCACAGCTTGGCGATGTGCAGCGCCTTGCCAAAGCGATTGGGTATTTGGACGTACTTGCCAACTGGGTCAGCCTAACGCGTTTGCAGAATCGCTCTCATCATAGTAAAAACTGGTGCCGCCCGTTGTTTAATACCACTGACGATACCGCAAGCATCAATATCCAAGGCGGACGCCATATCGTGGTTGAAGCAGGTCAACAGCGCCAAGCTCACCATCAGACGGCATCGCTTGACCCATTTGTCGCCAATGACTGTGTCATGGGAACAGCCACCCAACTTGAACGCTTGATGCTCATCACAGGACCCAATATGGGCGGTAAGTCCACTTACATGCGTCAAACCGCTCTTATCGTACTACTTGCTTGTTGTGGCGCGTATGTCCCTGCGCAGTCGGTGACGCTCGGTCGTATTGAGCGGATTTTTACCCGCATTGGCTCGGCAGATGACTTGGCAAGTGGTAAATCAACCTTTATGGTCGAGATGATCGAAACCGCCAATATCATGAACCAAGCCAATGCCAACTCATTGGTACTCATGGATGAAGTCGGTCGTGGCACCAGCACCCAAGATGGTCTAGCGATTGCGCATGCGTGCGTGAATTATTTAGCAGAAAAAATCGGCTGTTTGACCCTATTTGCCACCCATTATTTTGAGCTCACTGAACTGGCTGAGCACCACCCCAAAATGTTTAATCAACACCTTGTCACCCAGGAAATTAACGGGCAGTTACTACTACTGCATAAAATCGCACCCGGGGCAACGCATCGCAGTTTTGGATTGCATGTCGCCAAAATGGCAGGTTTGCCGCAAGCCTTACTAGCCCAAGCGCAATATTATTTGGATAACCAAAGCGAACAAAAAAGTTTGCCAAACAATTCTTTACCCTATCCACCAAAAGACGAGAAACAAATGGGTCTGGATTTGCAAAGTGCAGCAGCTGACTATCAAACGTTGAAGGCTGATGAATATAAGCTTATCCAACAACTCAACGCCCTAAACCCTGACGAGCTGACGCCGAAACAGGCGTTAGAATTTATTTATTCATTAAAGGAATTGTTAAAAAAAGCGTAACGCGCTAAAATAATACGATTATATTTTTTATGCTTTTAACATTTGTGCAACTAAAAAAAGGTAGCCACCGCCATGACTTTCGTCGTTACTGATAACTGTGTTCGTTGTAAATATACTGACTGCGTTGAAGTCTGTCCTGTGGACTGTTTCTATGAAGGTCCGAATTTTTTGGTCATCCATCCTGATGAATGTATTGACTGTGCGCTGTGTGAGCCAGAATGCCCTGCCAATGCGATTTTTTCTGAAGATGAAGTGCCAAAAGGTCAAGAAATATACATCGAACTGAATGCAGAACTCGCCGAAAAATGGCCAAACATCTCAGCCATGCACGATCCACTACCCGATGCCAAAGAATGGGATGGCGTACCCAATAAATTACAGTATATTGAAAGATAGCCTTTCTAACATACGCCATTTAGGTGATTTTTAGCAAGATGCTATAAACAAAATGCTATAAAACAGCATATAGAACGAGGACGGCAATCAGTGAATATTGATTGCCGTTTTTATATTGTCATCTCTTATTATGCCAGCCTTGGTATTATGCCAACGTTGTTGTCTATCTGCTTCACTGAACCTCTTTGGCTTAGATTTTTTTACAAATTGATTATGAAAAAAAACGCGCTATGGATTAGCACGTTTTTAGTGTGAGAGTAACATCAGCCTTTTACGGCACTGCCCCAAACTGGCACAACAGTTTGCATCAATGGTTTTAACAGTTTGATATTTGCCGCAAAGATAGAACCTGTTTGCATCGCATTGTGCGCGCCTGTATGGTCAACCACAGTACCACGTGCTTCAGTGACAATCAATTCACCGGCGCAGATATCCCAAGGTTTGATAGACATTTCAAAATAACCATCAAACCGTCCCGCTGCTACATATGCCAAATCCAACGCGGCTGAACCCACACGGCGCACTTGACCGCCTTGTTCGCAGATTTTTTGTAAGCTTTCAAAATGCTCTTTGGCATACGATACTTTACCTTCCGCTCGGTTACGCTCAAGCGGATGACCTGTGGTAAAAAAGCCGCCAGCAATGGTTTTATGCTCACTGACGCTGATACGGCGTTGGTTGAGACGCGCGCCTTTACCACGACTGGCCGAGAACATCTCATCACGCACTGGGTCATAGATGATACCATGTTCGGTGACGCCATTTTTTTGCACACCGATTGAGACACAAAAATGCGGTAAGCCATGAATAAAGTTGTGGGTACCGTCTAATGGATCAATGACCCAGCACCAGTCTTTATCATTGCCCTTGCCTTCTTGTAGCCCAAACTCTTCACCCAAAAATGAGTGGGTTGGGTAGCTTTCTTTGAGCATCGCGATCAATAATTCTTCGCTGTAACGGTCGATTTCGGTCACCAAACCATCTAAGCCTTTGCTTTCAATCGTGAACTCTAGCTTGTGGCGATTGTTGTGTGCATTTAAAATCTCTTGACCTACTTTTTGTGCAGCGCGGGCTGCCATGACGACCATCGGTTCCATAATTGACCTTTTGTTGAAGGATAAAAATCTAAAATTTATGACAAAATCGTTTGCATCTGTTTGACCACACCCGCGACATCTAGCTCACAATCGGCTAATTGCTGCTCAGGGCTGCCATGCGCGATATATTTATCGGGGATACCGATGTTAAGTAGCGTTGGCAAGGCTTGGCTTGTTTTTGCTGCTTGGGCAACGAGGTATTCATTGACCGCGCTACCTGCACCGCCCATGACTTGGTGTTCTTCAAGGGTAACAATGGAGCAGTTTTGCGCCAATAGCGTATCCAGTAATTCGCTGTCTAACGGTTTAACAAACCGCATATTATAAACAAAAAACGTCGTCATTGGGTAAGTTTCGGCTAAGTTTTGACACGCCGTGACCGCCGTCTTTACCATGGTACCAAAAGCAAGCACCGCAACTTTTTTCGCCACGTTGCTCGTACCCACAGCAGTGGCTTCGATAGTCTGCTCAAGCGCTGCCTTACCGATTGGATACATCGCTTGGTTTTTATCAATCTCTGCCCCAATGCCATTACCGCGTGGATAACGCACCGCAGAGGGTCCAATATGCTCATAACAGGTATTGAGTAAGTTATAGCACTCATTCTCATCTTTTGGACAAGCAATCACCATATTGGGCACAGTTCGCATAAAGGCGATATCAAACACCCCCGCATGGGTCGCACCGTCTTCACCGACCAAGCCTGCACGGTCAATGGCGAACATCACGTTGAGATTTTGCAAAGCCACATCGTGAATCAGTTGGTCATAGCCACGTTGTAAAAATGTGGAGTAAATCGCGACAATCGGTTTGACGCCTTGGGTCGCCATACCGCCCGCTAGCGTCACTGCATGTTGCTCAGCAATCGCCACATCAAAGAATTGGCTAGCAAATCGCTTGGCAAATTCGGTCATGCCTGAGCCTTCAGCCATCGCAGGGGTAATCGCCATCAGTTGTTTGTCAGTGGCGGCTTTATCGCAGATAAACTCACCAAACACTTGCGAGTATTTTTTGGCAGGAGTGGGTGCCGGTTTTTGGCTGTCAACTGGCACAGATTTTTCTTGCGCTGGGTTGATTTTTTTAAGTTTGGTAATGGCATGATAAGTAATCGGGTCGCATTCTGCAGGTAAAAAGCCTTTACCTTTGACCGTATGCACATGGACGAGTACCGCCCCTTTTAACTGCTTGACCCGTTCAAACACTTGAGTCAATTTGGCAACATCATGCCCATCAAATGGTCCAAAATACTGAAAACCGATGGCTTTAAACAAGTTTTCGGGAAACACTTCATCAATGAGTTTATTGGCGATTTTCTCAGGTAATGTCTCTAACTGAGAGGGTTTAGGAATACCTTTTTCTGCCAATTTTTCGACAATTTTATTGGGCAGGCGCGAGGTCCAATCATCTAAAGCTTCGTTTGCCATGTGCAAATAATGACGAATACGGCGGTCTTCACTGGAGATGACGCGCTTGGTAAAAATCGCATCACCATTTTTATCGATATCGACTGCCAAACCACGCTGCCAAAGGGTGGCTAAATGTTTAGAAAATCCGCCCGTTGCCTGTGAGATTGACATGTCATTATCGTTGAGTACCACAATCAAATCGGCATTTTGCTGCACCGCGTCATTCATCGCTTCAAACGCCATACCGCCTGTCATAGCGCCATCACCGACGATGCTAACCACTTTGTCACGTTTGCCTAAATAGCGCATAGCAAGCGACATTCCGAGCCCTGCAGAAATCGCCGTCGATGAATGCCCAACGCCAAAAGTATCATACTCAGACTCATGACGCTCAGGGAAGGCAGTCAGCCCATGTTGACTACGAATGGTGGTAAGCTTGTCACGGCGACCCGTTAAAATTTTGTGGGGATAGGCTTGGTGGCCTACGTCCCAGACAATTTGGTCTTTGGGTGAATTAAAGACATAATGCAGTGCAATGGTAAGCTCTACGACGCCAAGGTTAGAACCAAAATGCCCGCCGCTGACGCCCGTTGCATACAGCAAAAACTCGCGCAGTTCATCGGCTAATTGCTGCAATTGCGCGGTACTGAATTTTTTTAGGTCGTCAGGACTGCCCACCCCATCGAGCAGCGGCGTATGCGGCTTTAGCATAGGGATGGTATCAAAGGTTTTTAATGGGTATTTTTGGTTGGCTATTTTAGTTTTTGACATATCTTGGCTGACACTTTTCATTGCTTACAGGGACTCGATGAGCCCTGTTGACACAGGTGAAAAAATAAATAGTTAAAACGCACAATGACTATCGACACCTTATTGTTGGCACAAAATTGACAGACTGCCAAAGCGTTGGGCGCTTGAAAATCTAGGTGGCTAAGCTGGCATTACCAGCTTTGAATTGCCAATGTGGCGCATGAATGTGGCATAATAGCATTTTTTTGTTGATTAAACATCAAACCTCGCTATTTTAGATTGTATCTTATAGCTTCTATAAAGTTTAGCTTAGCGCCTTGAATTTTTGATAAATTTTGACAAAAAAGTTGCGTCAGATAGCATGCCAACCTAGCTTGCGGCTTATTGATAAGATGGGTAATGACGCTATCCTTCTTGATATTTTAATCAACGCCTTCATGTAAAGGGCACTTTTATTTTTGGGTTTACCGACTTGGTTCAGTTGTTTGGGTCAGTTGGTCATTTTTTGGAGTAGTGGGTGTCGTATCAATTTATCACGCAAGCAACCTTACCAACAGCGCATGGGCTATTTGATATTCATGTGTTTGAAGATACCGACGACACGGCACGCGATGCGCTTGGCAATCGCAAACAAGAACACGTCATGCTGACGGTTGGTTTGCCCACGGCTGATAAATCCAAAATCCCATTGGTACGCATTCATAGCGAATGTTTAACAGGGGATGCCTTTAGTTCGCTTAAATGCGACTGCGGCCCTCAGCTCAACGCCACCATGCAGATGATTCAAGCTTATGCTAAAAATGGCGGCTGCGGGGCGATTTTATATTTGCGCCAAGAAGGGCGCGGGATTGGACTGACCAATAAAATCCGTGCTTATGCATTGCAAGACCAAGGACATGATACGCTTGATGCCAATTTGCTGCTCGATTTACCTGCCGATGCTCGCACCTATGAGATGTGCAAGCCGATGCTTGAGCATGTTGGTGTGGATAAGGTAAAGCTGATAACCAACAACCCCAACAAAATTGACTATCTCAATGAGATTGGTATTGAGGTGGTAGCGCGCGTACCGCTGTTGGTGGGTGTCAACCCGCACAATGAGGCCTATCTCAACACCAAAAAAGCGCGTATGGGGCATATGATTGAGAATGGATTATAAAATTCACTCTCATGACATGATACAAAACCCATTGTCTATTTTTACCATAAATTAATCCCAAGCGCGCCCAGCATCATTTTTGCTCCCACAATCAGCAGCAAACCACCAAACATACGCTTTAAGGTGTTGGCAGGCAATTGGTGCGCCAATTTCGCCCCCACTTTGGCAAATACATAACTCATCACTGAAATACATAAAAACGCAGTGATATGCACAAAGCCAATCGCCTCAGCGGGCAAACCCTGTACATCTTTGCCAAAAAACATAAACCCGAGCGCCCCCGCAATGGCAATTGGTAAGCCACAGGCTGCTGACGTACCCACCGCTTGTTGCATGGTCAAACCAAAACGGCTCAAAAACGGCACAGTAAAACTACCACCGCCAATACCAAAAATCGCCGATGCTGCGCCAATGAACCCGCCGACCCCTGTTTGCACAGGCGCAGATGGCAAGTGAGTGGTCGCGACAACTTCCGATTTTTTAGCCAGAAGCATTTTTAGCCCCATAAACAGCGCCATGCCAGCAATCAAAAACGCCAAGACCTTACCATGCAATAAATCTGCGATATAAGCACCAACAAAACTACCCACCACCAAGCCAATTGACATATTGCGCCATACATCCCAGCGCACGCCACCGCGTTTATTGTGCGATTGCATGGAGCTTATCGATGTCACCACAATCGTGGCAAGCGATGTCCCTACCGCCAAATGGGTAATGACATCGCTTGGATAGCCATACGCTTTAAAAATCGCCATCAGCACAGGTACGATAATCAATCCCCCACCGACGCCAAACAGCCCCGCACAAGTGCCAGCAAATGCCCCCGCCAGCAAAAACCACAGATACATCATTTTTTGCATTTCCTTTGATTAAAAATAGCGTTAGTATAGCAAACTTATCTTTTTGTCGTTTGTAACATTGTGCCTAAGCTTATGAACCCGACCCTATATACCCATCCCCATGAAAATTGATTCGCTTTGCCATACCCACTTAGCTAGCACCCACTCAACCAACAGCCAGCTGATTGAGTGGATGGTGCTAAGCTATCAAGACCAGTCGCCCACTGACCATAACCGACCGCATTTTAGCCGACCCCATTTACTCACTGCTGATACCCAATCTAGCGGACGTGGTCAACATGGCAGAACATGGCAATCACCGCTAGGTAATGTTTATTTATCGCTGTATGTGCCGACACAAGCCTATGTTTGGCAGCAAAATCTTTGCTTATCTTATCGATTAGATGGTCGCTTGTCACTGTGCGTGGGTTATCAGCTCAGTCAAATACCTATCATAGAACACATCAATCAAACAAGACTGGCAAAGCATTTGCCAACCATTGGTGTCAAATGGGTGAACGATGTGGGTTTTTATCAACCACAAGACAACCTACCTGAGCAATTTCAAAAACTCTCGGGTATTTTGATAGAGCCTGTCAATGTCGCAGGTCACATTATAGGGGTCGTTGTCGGTGTGGGGGTCAATATTGCCCATGCCCCTGTGCTGAATGAGCAAACCCAAGAAGGCTTAAACTACCAAGCGGTAAGCCTGCAAGATTTGACAGCGCAGTGTTTACAGCCCCGTGATTTTTATCAGCCCGTTACCGATGCCATAGCCAATGCGATTGGGCAATTTAATCAGCTGCAAGCGACTGAAGCGAGCGAGCAATTTATCCATGATTTTACCCAAAAAGACGTATTAAAAAACAAGCATTTGCAAATTCATAACGCCTTATCTGAGCAATCAATCACAGGCATTGCAGCAGGTATTGATGCGCAAGGCTGTCTACTCATTGAGCAAGCAGATGGCAGCACACAAACGATTTGGACAGGCACCATTCAAGTTTTGGATTCAGCCATTTCATCATTGTAAATAAATAAACACAAATAAAGCATCCCATTCAAAGGCTATTATTTATGACAAAACTTTGGCTAGACTTGGGTAATACCCGCTTAAAATATTGGCTTACGGACGATAGCGGTCAAGTGCTAGATCATGCGGCTGAGCAGCATTTGCAAGCCCCTGCCGAATTGCTCAAAGGGTTGACCTTTCGGCTTGAACGACTCAATCCTGACTTTATCGGTGTGTCATCCGTGCTAGGACAAGCCGTCAATAATCATGTTGCAGAGAGCCTAGAGCGATTGCAAAAACCGTTTGAATTTGCCCAAGTCCATGCCAAGCACGCGCTGATGTCGAGCGATTATAACCCCGCCCAACTTGGCGTTGACCGCTGGCTACAAATGCTCGGTATCATCGAGCCTAGCAAAAAACAATGCGTGATTGGCTGCGGCACTGCCGTTACCATCGATTTGGTCGATCAAGGTCATCATTTGGGGGGCTATATTTTCCCCAGTATCTATTTACAGCGCGAGTCGCTATTTTCGGGAACGCGCCAGATTAGTATTATTGATGGCACTTTTGATAGTATAGATTCAGGCACCAATACTCAAGACGCGGTGCATCATGGTATTATGTTATCCATTGTCGGGGCCATCAATGAAACAATTCATCGCTACCCTCAATTTGAAATCACCATGACAGGCGGTGACGCCCATACTTTTGAGCCGCACCTATCAGCCAGCGTGGAAATTCGGCAAGACTTGGTATTGGCGGGACTACAGCGTTTTTTTGCCGCCAAAAATAACACTAAAAACCAAAACTAAAAACCAGAAATAAAATTAACCGTTAAGAAAAAAAGGAAATCACCCATGAAAAAAATCATTCAAACCACAAGTATCGCCTTACTCACTACGAGCCTATTAACCGCCTGTATGACTGCGCCTACGTTGCCCGCCAAGCCAACGCCTTCAACAGTCAACCAGCCCGCCAATGCCACTCGCACGGTCACGCTTGCACTGGGGCAAAACATCTTTGTTAAAGAACACCAACTAAATCTGACTTTTGATAAAGTGCTCAATGATAGCCGCTGTGCCACAGGCGTACAGTGTATTTGGGCAGGCAATGCCACGGTAGCGGTCACGGCTATGACTACCACCTCTCGCCCACAAACCCTTAACCTATCGATTGGGGATTTGCGCGGTGACTTGCGTCAAACGCAGCGTTTTGCCAATATGGATATTACCTTGACTGCGCTATCATCCACGCCTGTGTCCAGTCAATCTGCTACCACGTCAACGAGCAATCTGCCTACTATCACCTTGACGATTAAGCAAATTCCTTGATTGTTATATCCCTAAAAAAGTAATAAAAAAAAGGGGTTAATTACCCCTTTTTTTACACCCAATCAGTGATTTAAACCGTTGCCACCATCGGGGCTTCACGTTCAACTTTTAATTTCAAAATACGCGATGTCGAAGTTTCTAGAATGGTAAACTTATAGGCACCGATATCAATGGTTTGGTTGACTTCTGGGACATCAGTCAACTGCGAAATCAAATATCCGCCAATAGTGAATTGATCGGCATCAAGTAGCAAATCTGGATCGTCAAGCTCCAAACGTAGTTGGTGTAAGCTTGCTGTGCCCTCCACAATCCAATAATCGTCATAGGGGATAATTTCTAAGGTTTCATCTTCATCAGGGAATTCACCTGCAATCGCCTCTAGCACATCAAGCGGTGTCACTAGTCCTGCGACTTGACCGTATTCATCAATCACCATCGCCAAATTACCTTTGGCTTTTTTAAGCATATTAAGCAGCTTTAGATTGTCAATGCTCTCTGACACAAACACAGGCTGCTGCTTGTTAAGTAATGGTTTAATGGCGGTTTCAATATCTGCGACATTGTTATCGAGCAAATCCAAAAAGTCTTTAGCGCGTACTACCCCAAGCACTTTATCAATGGTATCTCGGCACACAGGGAACAAGCTATGCGGTGTATCAAGTAATTGCGCGCGCATTTCTTCGCGGCTACCGTTGATATTGACCCAGGATATATCATTGCGCGGCGTCATGATGGTATGTACATCGCGCTCATTAAGCGCTAGTACGCCACTGATCATGTAACGCTCTTCTTGCGCAAAGGGCATACTATCAAAATCAAAATGTTCTGAATTATTCTCTGGGGTAACCGCTTCTTCGGTTTTACCACCCATTAAACGTAAAATCGCATCCGCGGTACGGTCACGAATTGGAATTTGATTTTCGTATTTGGTTTTATTGCGTTTTGCTACTTGGTTAAACGCTTCAATCAAAATTGAGAACGCAATCGCCGCGTACAAGTAACCTTTTGGCATATGAAAGCCTAGTCCTTCGACAATCAAGCTAAAGCCAATCATCAATAGGAAACTTAAACACAAAATCACCACGGTTGGATGACGACCGACAAACTCCGTGAGCGCTTTAGAGGCAGCCACCATCAATACCATGGCAATGATCACTGCCGCCATCATGATTTCAAGGTGTTTTGCCATGCCTACAGCGGTAATCACCGCGTCAAACGAGAACACCGCATCCAAAATCACAATCTGTGCAACAACCGCCATAAACCCAGCTTGCACTTTACTTTGATTGGTATGCTCAGGTTTGCCTTCTAGCCGCTCATGCAGCTCTGTCGTTGCTTTAAACAGCAAGAACACCCCGCCTACCAATAAAATAATGTCGCGAACCGATAAATCAAAACTTCCTAAGGTGAGCACAGGATCGGTCAGTGTAATGAGCCATGACATCATGGACAAAAGCACCAATCGCATGAGTAATGCTAGACCTAGACCTAGATTACGGGCTTTAGCGCGCTGATGCGGCGGGAGTTTATTGGCTAAGATGGCAATAAAGACAAGATTATCAATACCTAAAACAATCTCAAGAATGACAAGCGTCGCAAGGCTTAGCCACGCGGACGGGTCAGATAGTAGTTCTAACATAGTGGGTCAGTTATTCTCTTGTTATGAGGGTCAAAAAATAAAAACAGCAAAAACGAAAAATCAGCCGCTACCTTAGCAAATCATAGCAAAAAATCAATGATAATTTATGTCTGCTTTTGTAGATAGCACGCCAATTGTGCCAATACATCACTTGAGTTTTAACCTTACCTACATACTGCATCCACTGACTTTGCAGAAAAATATACTGATCAGTCATTTCATTTGATTCACAAATCTTTGATTTAGGTTAAATTAATCCATAGGACAGCGAAACTTCATTATGACTTTACAAGGATAAGTATATGTCACATCATCGCTTTATGCGCCGTGCCGCCAAAGGATTGCTTTTTTCTTCCATCGCATTTTCTGCGTCTTCTTATGCCTCAAGCTATTACAACTGTGCCAATGCCACAGGCTGTGTCGCAGTCACTACCCTGAGCGCCACCTCAGATTATGCAAAAACTAAATACCCTATCGTACTTGCTCACGGGCTTGGTGGCTGGAGCAAAATGTTTGGTTTGGTCGATTATTTTAATGGCATTCCTCAAGATCTCACCAAAAATGGCGCGAGTGTGTATGTGACCAAGACATCAAGTGTCAATGACACCGAAGTGCGCGGTGAGCAGCTACTCCAACAGGTCAAAACTATCATTGCAATCACCGGCAGCCCGAAGGTTAACTTAATGGGTCATAGCCAAGGCGGGATTGATATTCGCTATGTGGCGGGGGTTGCGCCATCGCTAGTCTCGTCTGTGACGGCGATTTCTAGCCCTGAGCAAGGCTCAAAAATGGCGGATTGGACAGTCAAAATGGTGACTGAAGGCAGCGCGGCTGATGGCTTACCCGCTGGCGAATTTAATACCGCCTCTTTAATGGCAATCAAGTTTTTTGAATTGGTGGGCGGTGTGATGGATATCGGATCTGGCGTGCCACTCAATCAACTGCAGCAGCAAGATGGCTGGGCAGCCGTCAATTCACTCACCACCAATTACGCAGCCAAATTTAACCAAAAATTCCCTGCAGCCATGCCGACCAGTTATTGTGGATACCCAAAAGACACGGTAGTCAATAATGTACGTTATTACTCATTTAGTGGCGACCAAACTATGACCATGCTTATCGATCCATCTGATACGGTGTTGGGGTTAACGGGTTTGTCATTCAATGGCGAAGCCAATGATGGTCTTGTCTCACCCTGTTCAAGTCGTCTGGGTGCAGTGATTCGTGATAACTACAAAATGAATCATATGGATTCAGTCAATCAGGTATTTGGCATTGTCAGTTTGCTAGAAACCAATCCATTGACTGTCTATCGCAACCAAGTCAATCGCTTAAAAGGTCAATCGTTGTAAGCTTATGCCTATGGTTCCTTCAAACAACTCTGACACAAACCAACGACCGATAAACTGGCTAATAATCGTATTAGCCAGTGGCATCATTGCATTATTGATAGCCTGCATACTGTGGTTAAAACCTAAGGACGCTGTCAAAATAGCCAATCCTTTGCCGCAGGATGCTGCCAGTACCAGTCCATCTAGTGGATTGCCGTCCCATCAAATCCTAACCAACACATCACCCATCACCGCGAACGCTACCCCCTTACCTACATCACTGCCCAAATCACTACAAGGCACCCAAGTCGATGGCGAAATTATTATTGATGGAAACAAGCAATTGGTCGTGACCGCAGGTTTGCGCCGACTGTTTGATTATTTTTTGTCCGCACAAGGGGAAGAGCCGTTAAGCCAGATTGAACAACGGGTGATTGCCTATATTCGCGAACACACGCCTGAGCCTGCCGCAAGCCAAGCGGTTAACATTTTTCAAAATTATCTAGTCTATTTGACCGCTGTCAGCCAGCTAGATAAGCCTAAAGCACAGCAAAACCCTAACGTCAGCGCATTAGATTTATCTGCCATTAAGAACCAATTACGCGCAGTACAACAGCTGCAAGCCCGCTATTTTGACGCCAAAACCCGTGAAGCCTTTTTTGGGGATGAACAAGTCCTCAATGACTACAACATGACGGTCGTCGAAGCCAACCAAAATGCGCAACTGAGCAATGACCAGCGCCAAGCCATCATGGATAAGGCGCAAACCGCCTATATCGCCAGCGTTAAAGACCCAAATCTACAGACAAAGCTAACCCAGCAGCGCAATATTGACAAGTTATTGGCGCAAACGCAGCAAATGCAGCAGCAAGGGGCAACGCAAAGCCAAATCAATGCCATGCGTAGTCAATATGTCTCGCCTGAAGCGGTCAAACGCCTTGAGCAGCTTGACCAATCTGAAGCACAATTTGCGCAGCGTGTGGCAACTTATCAGACACAGTCTAACCAAATACTGAGCAAATTAGGTAATGTGCCGCAAGCACAGCAACAAATTATGGCGTTACAGCAGACGATGTTTACGCCTGAAGAACAGCTACGCCTAGATGTATTGACAAAGCAGCGTTAACTTCCCAGTTAAATGAGATAAATGAGTTAAATGCCCCGTTAAATTGCCATAATCTGTTGAATTACCACAGGCGCGTTTGAGCCTATTTCACGCGGTAACGCGCTGAACGCGCGTGGGCATCCAAATTTTCTTCCACCGCCAATATATCGGCGGTTTTTGCCAGCATTTGGCTACCTTGCTCGCTACAATAAATAATCGAAGATTTCTTTTGAAAATCATACACGCCGAGCGGTGAACTAAAGCGTGCGGTACCTGACGTTGGCAACACGTGATTAGGGCCAGCACAATAATCGCCAATCGCTTCAGGGGTATAGCGACCCATAAAGATAGCGCCCGCATGGCGGACATCTTTGACCATCGCTTCTGGGTCATCTACCGATAATTCCAAATGCTCAGGGGCAATGCGGTTAATCACCTCAATACCCTCTGCGCGGTCTTTCACCAAAATCAGCGCGCCACGGTTGGCAATCGCCGCTTTAGCGATTTCAGCTTTTGGCAAATCTGCTAAGGCTTTTTCGATTTCCTGCGCAACTTTTTTGAGTAATGGCTCAGATGGGGTGACAAAAATCGCTTGCGCGACGGTGTCATGCTCAGCTTGCGACAATAAATCCATGGCTAACCAGTCGGCTTTATCATTTGCCACACCTTCGGCATATACCAGTACTTCCGAGGGGCCTGCAATCATGTCAATGCCTACTTGCCCAAACACGGCGCGTTTGGCGGCTGCCACGTATTTGTTGCCAGGTCCTGTGATTTTATCGACTTGCGGAATGGTGTTAGTGCCGTAAGCTAACGCTGCCACCGCTTGCGCGCCCCCAATGGTAAAGACTTTATCCACACCCGCCAAATAAGCGGCTGCCAATACCAAGGGATTTAGTTCACCATGAGGGGCAGGCACCACCATGATAATTTGTCCGACCCCTGCTACTTTGGCGGGTAATGCATTCATTAAGACGCTGGAGGGATAACTTGCCAGCCCGCCTGGCACATAGATACCTACTTTATCGAGCGGCGTAACTTGTTGTCCAAGCGTATTGCCTAGCGCATCTTGATACGTCCAGCTTTCTTGCCGTTGGCGCTCGTGAAAAGATGTGACGCGCTGTGCCGCCAGTTCAAGCGCTTGCTTGATTATAGGGTTTAACCCATTAAATGCTTGTTTGAGCTTTTCTTGTGAAATCTCTAGCTCAGCAAAATTTTTGGCAGGATGGCTGTCAAATTGTTGGGTCAGTTTTAACACCACCTCATCCCCACCCTGACGCACTTGCGCGATAATATCATCGACCGTAGCCAGTAGCGCTGGATCATTTACCGTTTCAAAAGCAAGCAGCTCTGTCAATTCCTGCTCAAAACTGGCTTGTTGGCTATTTAACAATCGCATGGTATTCCCCTAAGAATAAAAAATGACTAACCCATAGCATAACAAATTTTTTCATGGATGAAAGCGGCTTTTTAGCCTGCACAGCTTCGTCAACCCATCAAAATCGGCACATCAAAGCCAGCGCATGAAAATTGGCCAAACTGAGCCAATCTGTCACCACTTTCAGTTTTCGCCCATTTAAAAAAAGACGTCTTAATAACGTCTTTTTTATTCTTCAATGTTTTAATTTTCCATGTTTGCATCTTTAATGACAACTTTAATAATGCTGTAGATTGTCGAGTGCATACACAAAGGTTTGGATTTTTGCACCATTGTCAAGCGTGGCGGTTACTTCAATGCGCTGATAGGCTTCACCTTCAAACTCATCTAGCCGCGCCCAATGATTGACCAAATCATCTGACGAAAACACCCATCCCGCTACCATGTCGCCTTGTTCATCGGGGATGACTGCAGGAAATCCGAGCGCTGAGCCCCAACCGCCATTTGGCATCAAATGCCCACGAATAGTCGCAGGTTGCCAACTGCCGTTGTTGATGGGTGTCATGATACTGTGGTTGTCGCGATTGGGCGCTAGCGTGCCATAGACAAAAAGATGCTGCATCATGGTGATTTTTGAACCGTTACTGGGTGTTATCAGCGACGCTTTGCTTAAAGCTTTCGATGATGGGCTCAAGCAGGGCAAATTTGCGTTTATAACTGACCTGATTGACAATCAAACGCGAAGAGACTTGGCAAATCTCTTGTCGCGGCTCTAGACCATTGGCTTTTAAGGTATTACCGGTGTCGACCACATCCACAATCAAATCACCCAAGCCCACCAATGGCGCAAGTTCCATGGAACCATAGAGTTTAATCACATCCACTTGTTCACCGCGACTGGCAAAAAACGCGCGCGTCACATTGACATATTTGGTAGCAATTCGAAGACGACGACTGGGTAATTGCAGCCCCACTTTACCTGCCGTCATCAAACGGCATTTGGCAATTTGTAGGTCAAGCAATTCATATAAATTGCTTGAGCCATGCTCCATCAGTACATCTTTACCCGCTACACCAAAATCTGCCGCCCCATGCTCCACATAGGTTGGCACGTCACTGGCGCGTAAAATCAAAATCCGCACGTCAGCATGCGTGGTCGGGAAAATAAGTTTACGTGATTCTTCTGGGTCTTCAAGTAGTTCGATACCTGCCTTTTTTAGCAGGGGCAAGGTATCTTTTAAGATTCGCCCTTTGGATAACGCTAAGGTAAGACCGTTATAATTGGCATCATTTGCTTGTGTCATTGTCTTATACCTGTTATTCGCCTTTTACCCGCTCAATGGTGACGCCCAAGCCGCGCAGTTTATCTTCCACATACTCATAACCACGGTCAATGTGGTAAATGCGCTCGATACAGGTCTCGCCTTGGGCTGCCACTGCTGCCATTACCAGTGACATAGACGCACGTAAATCGGTTGCAATGACAGGCGCGGCATTGAGCTTGTCGACGCCTTGAACAACGGCGGTATGACCATCGACTTTGATATTGGCGCCCATACGTTGCAGCTCAGGGACATGCATGTAACGATTTTCAAAAATATTCTCAATAATGGTACTGGTGCCTTCTGCAATACAGCAAACTGTCATGAGCTGGGCTTGCATATCGGTTGGAAACGCCGGGTGTGGTAGTGTGCGGATATCAACCGCTTTTGGACGACCTGCCATTTTGACATTAATCCAGTCACTGCCAACAGTAACTTGGGCGCCCATTTCTTCAAATTTTTTAAGCACCGATTGCATCAAGCTTGCTTCGGTTTTTTTGGCAGTCACTTCCCCGCCTGTCATCATGGCAAGCGCAAGATATGAGCCGGTTTCGATACGGTCTGGTACGACTGAGTACTCACAGCCATTTAATTTGTCAACGCCTTCAATGGTCATATAAGCGGTGCCAATGCCTTCAATTTTTGCGCCCATTTTGACAAGCATATTAGCCAGATCAACCACTTCTGGTTCACGCGCACAGTTTTCTAAGTGCGTGGTTCCTTCCGCCAATGCCGCTGCCATAATGGTATTTTCAGTGCCGCCAACTGTGACCATATCAAAGGTGAAATGACAGCCTTTTAGCCGACTGCGTTTACCATCTTTGTCCAAAGGTGCTTTGGCTTTGACATAGCCATTTTCAACAGTGATGGTCGCCCCCATCGCTTCCAAGGCTTTTAGATGTTGGTCAACAGGGCGTGAGCCAATTGCGCAGCCACCAGGTAGCGACACTTCGGCCTGCCCAAAGCGCGCAAGCAGCGGCCCCAATACCAAAATCGATGCGCGCATGGTTTTGACCAGCTCATAGGGGGCATAGTAGCTATTGATGGTAGTGGTATCGCAAGTCACCGTATCGCCGTTCTTTTCAATGGTGATACCCGTTCCCGCAATCAATTTGACCAAGGTATTGACGTCTTTGAGTATCGGTACATTGTGCAGGGTGACTGGGGTTTCTGCCAAAATCATTGCCGCAAGCAAGGGTAATGCCGCATTTTTTGCACCAGAGATGACCACTTCACCTTTAACTTGAGTGCCACCCGTGATTAAAAATTTATCCATGTGTTTCTCCTAAAAATGGCTTATTGCGCAGCTTGTTTGGCTTGCATCTCATGCCACTGGGCATAGGTCAACGCTTGGATATTGAGTGCATGGATTTCACCTGACGCAAATTTATCAGACACCAACCCCAACACGGCTTGTTGACGCGCGACAGCACGTTTACCCTCAAAGCTGTCATCCACCACACGCACATCAAATTTGTTGCCTTGATTGGCGGCTTCGATTTTGCCACTCGGAAAATGGGGTTGTAGTAAAGTAATTAAATCTTGTGCGTTCATGGGAAATACCTAATAAAAGAGGGGTAAAATTATACTATTTTGCTGCGTAGCATAGCATAATTTTTGCTAAGTTTATACGTTATACAAAATGCTTAATTTACGCTAAAAGCGTCCTTAATCCATGTAGGCATGGGCATAACAGCCTGCCCTGCAACTTGAACGCCTTCATAACTTACCACATCAAAGCGAATATCAAAGTTATCAAATTGTGGATGCGCTTGTAAAAAAGCTGCGGTGGTTTTAATGATTTTGCGTTGTTTGGCGGGGGTGATACTGTCTAAACTTGTGCCAAATTGGCTGGCTTTTCGTTGACGCACTTCGACAATGACTAAGCAAGGAGGTTTTTGTGTCGGCTCAAGCATCACCAAATCAAGCTCGCCCAAGTTTTTGTAGTGCCAGTTTTTGGCAAAAAACGTTAAACCTTGCGCTTCAAGGTAGTATTTGGCGAGGGTTTCATAATAGTCGCCTTGGCGCTGTTTTGGGGCGGTGAGTTTCATTGTTGGGTTATTTTACTGTTGCAAAGGCTTTTTCTAAAGCGGCACAAGTTGGGTATTTTTGCTGTAATTTTGCCAAATAATAGGCTTGGTTGTTGTCGATAAAGCCATCCAAAACCCCTGCATAATTTTTACCAATCCCACATCGTTGCTGTTGTCGATTCCAACTGACCGGTATTACCAACGGGTTTTTTAAAATGAGGTTGTTATTTTGACAAGTCAGCTTTGCCACACTATCAATGCGGTAATTATGCGGTTTACCCCCATCATAATTACTGGCTAATGCCACAACGATATCGTTGGGTTTTAGTGAGCTAATGGCAAAAACACCTTCAAAACGCTGCGCCGATGGCAAAATAAGCCGTTGATACCACGTGCGAAATACCCAGTGATAATCAGTGAATTTTAAGCCAAAACCTTGCTTTGCTTGGCTTTCACGTTGCAATTCACCACCTTTTTCGATATTGGCAATTCTTCCGACCAACACATCAGCGGTGGATGAAGGTAAACAAGCCTCTGCGGTTGAAATTAAACTTACACCTAAAATAGCAAAGCAAATTGTTTTCATGACAAATCCTTTTTTCCGCAGAAAACACCTTATAATACCACCAATATTTAGCAAAATTTGAGAAAATCATGCAGCAAAATGGCACACTCTATATCGTCGCCACCCCGATTGGTAATTTATCCGATATCACCGCCCACGCCATCGACTGCCTAAAAAGTGTGGCTATCATCGCTTGTGAGGACACCCGTACCTCGGGCAAACTGCTCAATCACTTTAACATCCCCACCAAAACTTGGGCTTATCACGACCACAATGCCGAAGTACAGACCCCTAAACTGATTGAAATATTACAGTCGGGGCAAAGTATCGCGCTTATCAGTGATGCCGGCACCCCACTCATTAGCGACCCTGGTTTTCGACTGGTACGCGCCTGTCACCAAGCCGGTATCAAAGTCTCGCCGGTTGTCGGTGCCAGTGCTGCCATAGCCGCCTTATCGGTCGCAGGATTGCCCTCAGATAAGTTTTATTTTTATGGCTTTTTGCCTGCCAAAACCGCAGGACGAAAAAGCGAATTGACTAAAGTCAAGGACTTAACCGCCACGCTGATTTTTTATGAAGCGCCCCATCGTATTGTTGAGTGTATCGATGACATGATTACAGTGCTTGGCGACAATCGACAAGTGACGTTTTGCCGTGAAATAACCAAAACGTTTGAAACCATTTATCCATCAACGCTCGGTGAATTAAAGCAGTTTGTTGCAAGCGATGCCAATCAGCAAAAAGGGGAAATGGTACTGGTGGTCGCTGGGGCAAGTGACTTACAGAATAATGAGAATCAACACGATGCGTTACTAAAACGACTGTTGCAAGATTTGAGTGTGAAAAAAGCCGCACAGCTTGCGAGCGATATCACAGGCGCAAAGAAAAATGCCTTATATGACAGAGCTTTACAATTACAAAAGATAGTGGACTAAACGCTGATACCTTTCATCAGCGTTAGCCCTTCAAGCGATGAGAGATACTAGCCATCGCTAAAATCGCAACTATCACTAATCATTAGCACCAAACTAATTAGCGGCTGAAAGCTAAAACAACCTAAGACACACTTTAGTTAATGCAAAAAAGCTGCGTAATGATGCCCAGCTTTTTTGGGTGGTTAATGCAAATGTTCCCCAATTAAGGCAACCAACTGTTCCGCAATTTTATCTTTACTGGCTTTTTCTAGTGTCATCCCTTCTGATTTATCTTTAAGAAACACCGTCATGGCATTGTCATCACTGCCAAAACCAATATCGGTGCGGGACACATCATTACAAGCAATCATATCTAAGTTTTTGGCGTCAAGCTTGCCACGAGCATATTTTTCGATATCTTGGGTCTCTGCCGCAAATCCTACCACAAAAACCTCAGGGAATTCTTCGGCAATGGTCGCCAAAATATCAGGGTTTTTCACCAAATCCAGCGACATCTGATCTTGCGTTTTTTTAATCTTTTGCGGCACGACATCACGCGTGCGATAATCAGCGACCGCAGCTGTGGCAATAAAAATATCGGTCGCTGTGCTGCTAGGTTCGACTTCGATATCATTGCCGAATTCATCATGGTCATGATGGTGGTGGTCATGGTCGTGATGGTGGTGGTCATGGCAATCACATATATCGCCACTGGCGCATTGACGAGCGGTCATTAGCATTTCTTCAGCCGACAACACATCAATACGATTGACCAGTAGTGGCGTTGGCAGCGCTACTTTACCGCCAACGATCAAGGTTACCCTCGCGCCTGCATTACGGCACGCTTTTGCCAGCGCAAAACCCATTTTGCCCGTGGAATGATTGGATAAATAGCGCACAGGGTCTATGGCTTCAATCGTTGGACCTGCGGTGATTGTCACATTTTTACCCGCCAATAGTTGCGGGGTGATTTGTCTTGCAATGAAATATTGCACGTATTCAAGCAACTGCTCTGGCTCTGGCAATCTTCCCTCACCGATATCGCCACAGGCTTGCTCACCGCTGGCTGGCTGGATGATCTCATAATCATAATCGGTTAACGTCTGCAAATTAAGTTTGACCGATGGATGTTGCCACATTTGCTGATTCATAGCAGGTGCCACCAAAATCGGAGCAGCGGTAGCAAGGCAAACGGTAGTGAGTAAATCATCCGCTATTCCCATGGCCAATTTAGCAATCGTATTCGCGGTAGCAGGGGCGATAATCAGTAAATCTGCCCATTTTGCCAGTTCAATATGCCCCATTCCCAGCTCAGCGCTCTCATCCAACAAGTCGATATGCACTGGGTTGCCCGTTAAGGCCTGCAGCGTTAACGGTGTGATAAAGGCTTGTGCGCTTGCCGTCATAATAACACGGACGTCATAGCCATTTTTAATCAATAGTCGGGCAAACGAGGCGGATTTGTAGGCAGCAATGCCGCCTGTAATACCAAGAAGGATATTTTTCATAAGATAAAAGCACTAAAAAATTTCGCCTATAGTAACAATTTTCCGCCATTTTAGGTATGATTAATCATCATTTATTAGGAAATGCCCATGGCAATCAAAGACTGGCACCAAGACGAGCGCCCCCGAGAGAAGCTACTGCAAAAAGGTGCTGAGAGTTTATCAGATAGTGAGATTTTAGCAATATTCTTACGCACAGGCACCAAAGACCAATCCGCCATCGAACTGGCTCGTGGCTTGATTGAAAAATTTGGCAGTCTGGCTCAGTTACTATCTGCGCCCAGTGAAGCAGTCATGGCGTGTCATGGTATCGGCATGGCAAAATACGCGCAGATTTTGGCAAGCCTTGAGATGGGCAAACGCTACCTTGCCAGCCAAGTCAAACAAGCCCCTACCCTTAACGCCAGTCAGTTGGTCAAAGACTATTTGACTACGCAGCTGCGACCGCTCAATCGCGAGGTGTTTGCGGTGTTGTTTTTGACCAATCAGCTCACCTTAATCCAGTATGAGGTGTTGTTCACAGGTGGTATTTCATCGTGCTCGGTGTGTGTGCGAGAAGTGTTGCGCTGCGCGTTAAAATACGGGGCAAGTCAGCTTATCATCGCCCATAATCACCCAAGCACCTCTGCCACAGCGTCACAAGCAGATCTAGAAATTACCCGCAGTTTGGCAAAAGCGTGTCAGCTTGTCGATATGACTTTGATTGACCATATTATCGTGGGTCAAGATGGCACGCTTTCTTTACAAGAAACAGGCAAGATGCCTTAGCGTTTGACGCGGTTTTTAACCATTATTACCACCCAAATCATCATCAATACTAGCACATCAACACTCAATTGCATCATATTTCCAAAGGTAAATTGAGGATTTATCACTATAAACAAAAAACCCCATAAGCGCGCACCTATGGGGTTTTTTTAATCAGTATGATTAGTCACGGTCTACTAATTCAACGTATGCCATCGGTGCAGCATCGCCATCGCGATAACCACATTTGATGATACGTAAATAACCACCTGGACGCGCTTTATAGCGTGGGCCTAGTGTCGTGAATAATTTACCTACAGTCGCTTTATTACGTAAGCGGTTAAACGCTAGACGACGGTTAGCAACTGAATCTTCTTTTGCCAAAGTAATTAACGGCTCTGCCACACGGCGAAGCTCTTTAGCTTTAGGAAGAGTAGTTTTGATGAGTTCATGTTCAAATAGTGAGTTGGTCATATTTTGGAACATGGCCTTACGATGGCTGCTGGTACGACCCAACTTAACTCCACTGTTACGATGTCGCATGGTCAAACTTCCTTTAAATTTTAACGGCTACGGTAAGAGAAGCGGTCATCAACACGTAAATCAGCAGGTGGCCAATTTTCAAGGCGCATACCAAGCTCTAAGTCTTTAGAAGCAAGGACGTCTTTGATTTCAGTTAATGATTTCTTACCGAGATTTGGGGTTTTTAACAACTCAGTTTCGGTGCGTTGTACCAAATCGCCAATGTAATAGATATTTTCCGCCTTCAAGCAATTTGCTGAGCGAACCGTTAATTCTAAGTCATCCACTGGGCGCAGTAGCACAGGGTCAACTTCTTCTTTTTCCTTAACAGGTTCTGGAGTAGCTTCCGCTTCAAGGTCAACAAATACGGCAATTTGCTGCTGCAAAATCGTTGCTGCTTTGCGAATCGCTTCTTCTGGATCGATGGTACCATTGGTTTCAAGTTCGATAACCAAACGGTCTAAGTCAGTACGTTGTTCAACACGGGCATTTTCAACTTGGTATGCCACGCGTAAGATTGGGCTATAGCTAGCATCCAATTTTAAACGACCAATAACTTTGTTATCACCAGAATCTTTACGTACATTGGCAGGCTCATAACCACGACCTACTGCTACACGTAAACGCATTTTTAAATGACCACGATCACTTAATGTACCTAAAACTAAATCAGGATTGATAATCTCTACATTGTGAGGTAACTCAATATCTGATGCTAGTACAGTGCCAGGACCTTGTTTGTCAAGGGTCAAGAATACTTCATTTTGATCATGCAATTGGATCGCTAAACCTTTTAAATTTAATAATAGATCTAGCACATCTTCTTGCAACCCTTCAAGGGTTGAATACTCATGATCAACGCCTTCGATTTCAGCTTCGATTACAGCTGCACCAGGCAATGAAGATAATAGAATACGACGTAGGGCATTACCTAATGTATGCCCAAAACCTCGTTCTAACGGTTCGAGCGTGACTTTGGCGTGTGTTTCATTGACCGTGTCCACATGAATGGCATTCGGTGTAAGAAACTCAGTAGCATTTAGCATCATTTGTCACCTCGACTTTATAGTAAAATTAATTATTTAGAGTACAACTCAACGATTAAGCTTTCGTTGATTTCGGTTGGTAAATCAGCACGCTCTGGCGCTTGTTTAAAAGTACCTTGCAATTTGCTGTGATCAACTTCCAACCATACGGGTGTACCACGTTGACCCGCCAATTCAATTGCGTTTTTAATACGTAATTGTTCTTTGGCTTTTTCGTGTACGGCAATCACATCACCATCTTGCAATTGGATTGAAGGAATGTTCACACGAACAAACTCATCACGACCCGCTTTTTTTACTAGAATAGCACGGTGGCTAACTAATTGGCGAGCTTCTGCGCGAGTTGCACCAAAACCCATACGATAAACAACGTTATCGAGGCGACGTTCTAACATTTGAAGCAAGTTTTCGCCAGTTGCGCCTTTCATACGCGCAGCTTCTTTATAGTAGTTTGAGAATTGACGCTCTAACACACCATAAATGCGTTTTACTTTTTGTTTTTCACGAAGCTGTGCAGAATACTCTGACGTTTTGCTACGTGGATTACCATGTTGACCAGGGGCACGGTCAGCTTTTTTGGTTTTTTCTTCGTACGCTTTTACGCCTGATTTTAATTGTAAATCAGTACCTTCACGACGAGAAAGTTTTAATTTTGGACCTAGATAACGGGCCATGAAAGTCTCCTTATACGCGACGTTTTTTCGGTGGACGAGTTCCGTTATGAGGAATCGGGGTTATATCGCTAATGCTGTTTATTTTATAACCCAATGCACCTAAGGCTCTTACCGCAGACTCACGACCAGGTCCTGGACCTTTAACCAAGACATCAACATTCTTAACACCATATTCTTGTGCTGCTTTACCAGCAACTTCAGCCGCAACCTGTGCAGCAAATGGTGTAGATTTACGTGAACCACGGAAGCCTTGTCCACCAGCGGTGGCCCAAGCCAAAGCATTACCTTGACGATCGGTAATCGTTACAATGGTGTTATTAAAAGACGCATGGATGTGCGCTACGCCCTCAGCTACCGAGCGGCGAGTCACTTTTTTGCGACTACGAGTGTCTTTTGCCATCTTTTAGCTTCCTAAGTTAATTATTTTCTGATTGCTTTACGTGGACCCTTACGAGTACGCGCATTTGTTTTTGTGCGTTGACCATTTACTGGTAAACCGCGACGATGACGCAAGCCACGATAGCAACCTAAGTCTACTAAACGTTTAATATTCATCGAGATTTCACGACGCAAGTCACCTTCAGTCGCATATTCTGCAACTTGGGTACGGACAGCATCAAGCTGAGTATCATTTAATTCACTGATTTTAGTAGTTGGCGCAATGTTTACCGCTTCTAAAATTTTAGCAGCAGTGGTACGACCAATACCAAAAATATAAGTGAGTGAAATGATAGCGTGCTTGTTGTCCGGAATGTTTACACCGGCAATACGAGCCATTGACATTTCTCCAATTTTAAGGAAAAGATGAATTAATCATCTACTGATGTAGCATTTTGAGACATTTGGTTATCTACAAATGTCTCAAAATAACGACAAGTAGCGGATAATACAGTATCCGCTACCTGATTTCAAGACCAATCTAACAATTTAGATTAACCTTGACGTTGTTTATGACGCGGTTCTGCACTACAAATAACGCGAACAACGCCTTTGCGGCGTACAATTTTGCAGCTACCGCAGATTCTTTTTACAGATGCTTGAACTTTCATTTTCAGCTCCTAGTAGTAGTTATGAATGCTTGACTTCCATGGTTTGTATCAGCGAATAATCATGGTATTGGTGCGTCATTAAGTGCGCTTTAACTTGGGCAATAAAGTCCATAATCACGACCACACTAATCAGTACTGAGGTACCGCCTAAATGAAACGGAATACCAAACGCAGATTGCAATATCATCGGCATCAAACAAATAATTGTCATATAAATCGCACCAATAAAGGTTAAGCGATTTAATACATGATCTAAATAACGTTGAGTTTGTAAACCTGGACGAATACCTGGAATATACGCCCCACTTCGTTTCAAATTCTCTGATACTTCTTTTGGACTAAATACCAACGCGGTATAAAAATAACAAAAGAAAATAATCAAGGCTGCAAAAATTACCAAATACAGTGGCTGACCCGGTGATAATACTAATGCCATATTTTGCAAGAAGCTTTGAAAAATATTAGGATTGGGAGATTGACCTACCCACTGTCCCAAACTCGCTGGGAATAACAACAATGAACTGGCAAAAATCGCTGGAATAACCCCTGCCATATTAATTTTTAATGGCAAATGCGATTGCTGCTGTGCATATATTTTTCGTTCTTGCGATTGCTTTTGGGCATAGTTAACTGGGATACGGCGCTGGGCACGCTCAATAAAAACAATCCCTGCTACCACCGCTAACGCCAACAAACTAAATATCAACAAGGCAATCATGTTCATTTGACCTTGTTGCACAGAGTTAATTGACTGCGTGACCACTTGTGGAAAAGTCGCTATGATACCCGCTAAAATTAGCATTGAAATACCATTACCAATACCACGTTCAGTAATCTGTTCACCTAACCACATCAAAAACATTGACCCTGCAACTAACGAAGTTACCGCAGGAATATAAAAACCAAGACCACTGGTCAATGTGAGATTCTGACTAATCAGACCTGTACACATACCAATTGATTGAACCAAAGCTAAGGCAAGGGTTAATTGGCGGGTATACTTGTTGATTTGGCGCTGACCGGCTTGACCTTCTTTTTTTAATGCATCCAGCGATGGTATAACCGCCGTCATCATCTGGACAATGATTGAAGCAGAAATATAAGGCATAATCCCCAGTGCCATGACTGACATCCGCTCTAATGCCCCACCAGAAAACATATTAAACAAACCTAAAATAGTATTTTCATTGGTTTGAAAAAATTTCGATAAGCTTTCTGGATCCATACCAGGAATAGGTACATGTGAACCGAAACGATAGACGACTAAAGCACCCAACAAAAATAGTAAACGATTAAATAATTCATCGTACTTACGAATAAATGCTAGAGGATTCATCGATGTTGAATGCTTAGTCATGTAGGATTACTCCTCAACAGTACCACCAGCTGCTTCAATAGCCGCTTTAGCACCTTTAGTCACTTTAACACCTTTAAAAGTATATGCTTTGGTTACGTCACCTGAAAGGATGATACGAACACGTTGCATATCGTGGCGAATGATATTCGCTGCTTTTAAAGACTCAACGCTTACCACGTCACCATCAACTTGATTCAATTCTGATAAACGTACTTCTGCCGTTACCATTGCAAGTTTACTGGTGAAACCAAATTTTGGCAAACGACGGTATAGAGGCATTTGACCGCCTTCAAAACCTGAGCGAATACCAGAACCTGTACGTGAAGTTTGACCTTTGACACCACGACCACCGGTTTTACCGATACCAGAACCGATACCACGACCACGGCGAAGTTTATTTTTTCTTGAACCTTCAGCTGGGCTCAATTCATTTAAACGTAGACCCATTATACTTCCTCCACTTTAACTAAGTAGTTAACGCGGTTTACCATACCACGGGTCGAAGGGGTATCTTCAACTTCGACAGTATGTCCAATACGACGTAACCCTAAACCTTTCAAACAAGCTTTATGGCTTGCTAGGCGATGGGCACTCGATTTTACTTGAGTAACTTTCATTTTTTTCATGTTAGCTCACCTTAGCTTAGCCCAAGATTTCTTCAACTGATTTGCCGCGTTTTGCCGCAACTTTTTCAGGAGAAGACATTTCTTTTAACCCGTTGAAAGTTGCACGTACAACGTTAGCAGCATTGGTTGAACCATAGCATTTTGCTAATACGTTTTCTACGCCTGCAACTTCTAATACTGCACGCATTGCACCACCCGCGATAACACCAGTACCTTCAGAGGCTGGTTGCATATACACGCGGCTTGCACCGTGGCTAGCAGTAATAGGATGTTGAAGGGTTGTACCCGCTAAATCAACGGTAATCATATTACGTTTGGCAGCTTCTAAAGCTTTTTGAATCGCTGCAGGCACTTCACGCGCTTTACCACGACCAAAACCAACACGACCGTTGCCATCACCTACCACTGTGAGTGCGGTGAAAGAAAAGATACGACCACCTTTTACAACTTTAGATACACGGCCAACTGTGACTAAGCGCTCTACTAAACCGTCTGTTTGTTCAACTTTTGCCATGATTAGAACTCCAATCCATTTTCACGAGCGGCTTCAGCTAATGCTTTAACACGACCATGATATTTAAAACCGCTACGATCAAACGCAACTTTAGTAATACCAGCAGCTTTAGCGCGTTCTGCAATTAATTTACCAACGGCAGTTGCAGCTTCGATGTTGCTAGTTTGACCAGCACGTAAAGTAGTATCTAACGTTGAAGCTTGGGCTAACACTTCACCACCTGTTGGTGAGATAACTTGTGCATAGATGTGGGTGTTAGTGCGATTAACAGATAGACGATTTACGCCTAAACCACGGATATGTGCACGGGTTTTTTTCGCTCTGCGAAGGCGAGCAGCTTTTTTATCAAACATGTCATTTCACCTTATTTTTTCTTAGCTTCTTTACGAGCGACATACTCATCGCTATAACGAACGCCTTTGCCTTTGTAAGGCTCAGGTGGGCGATAGCCACGAATGTTTGCTGCTGCTTGACCTAGCTTTTGTTTGTCGCTAGATTTTAACACGATTTCAGTCGCCGTTGGAGTTTCAGCAGTAACACCTTCAGGTAGTACATATTCGATTGGGTGTGAGTAACCTAAGTTTAGGTTAACTTTATTGCCAGCAACAGCGGCTTTATAACCAACACCAATCAATTGTAGACGACGTTCGAAGCCTTCAGTAACACCTTTAACCATGTTGCTTAATAATGCACGAACTGTACCAGTGTGCATCCAACCATCTTTGGTGTCAGATTTTGGTGAAAGAATAAGTTGATTATCTTCCTGTTTTAGCTCGACCAAATCATGCAGGCGTAAAGTTAGCGTACCTTTGCTACCTTTAACTTCAACCTGCTGACCGTTCAAAGTAACACTTGTACCATTTGGTAGTGCTACAGGGGCTTTAGCCACACGAGACATACGGGTAATTCCTATAAAAGTGATAAAAAAACGAACAGGCACAACAAACTATGCCTGTCCCTCTTAATGTTAATTAAGCTACGAACGCAATAACTTCGCCGCCTAATCCAGCTGCACGAGCTTCACGATCGCTCATGATGCCTTTACTGGTAGAGATGATTGCTACACCTAGGCCTTTCTGGACGCTTGGTAATGCATCTTTACCACGGTATTGACGTAAACCTGGACGACTATAACGTTTAATCGTCTCAATAACTGGTTTACCTTCAAAATATTTCAACTCAATGGTTAATTCAGTTTTACCTGTACCAACTTCTTGAGTTTCTGCAGTCGCAACGTAACCTTCTTTCACTAGCAAATCAGCAATTGATTTACGTAGTTTTGAGCTTGGCATAGTCACAGACGCTTTTTGAGCCATTTGTGCATTACGGATACGAGTCAACATATCAGCAACGGTATCTTGCATACTCATATTGTTTCCCCTTACCAGCTTGCTTTATGAACGCCAGGTACATCACCTTGCATTACTTTTTCACGAATCATGTTACGTGAAAGACCAAATTTACGGAAATAACCGTGTGGACGACCTGTCAATGCACAACGATTACGTAAACGTACTGGTGAAGCATCACGTGGCAGTGCTTGTAATGTAAGCATTGCGTCCATACGCTCTTCATCAGTTGCGTTAATGTCGCTGATAATTGCCTTAAGCTTTGCACGCTTCTCAGCATATTTAGCAACAGTCGCTTCGCGTTTAAATTCGCGATTAATCATACTTTTCTTTGCCATATTGCCTTATCCTTGCTGTTAGCCCTTGAATGGGAAGCCGAATGCTTTAAGCAATGCACGACCTTGATCATCAGTTTTTGCGGTAGTCGTAATGGTAATGTCTAAACCACGAATACGGTCGATTTTGTCAAAGTCAACTTCAGGGAAAACGATTTGCTCTTTGATACCTAATGAATAGTTACCACGGCCATCAAATGCTTTATCTGTAAAACCGCGGAAGTCACGGATACGTGGAATAGCGATTGAGATTAAACGATCTAAAAATTCGTACATTTGGTCGCCACGTAACGTTACTTTACAGCCGATTGGCCATTCTTCACGGATTTTAAAGCCTGCAACTGATTTGCGAGCTTTGGTTACTACAGGTTTTTGACCGGCAATTGCCGTCATATCCGCTAATGCGCCTTCAAGAACTTTTTTGTCTTGAGCGGCATCACCCACACCCATGTTTAGGGTGATTTTGGTGATTTTAGGGATTTCCATAACGTTCGCTAAACCAAGCTCTTGCTGAATTTTTTGCTTAAGCTGTTCGTTATATTGTGTTTTAAGTCTTGCCATTACTGATACCCTTAGATGGTTATGCAGTCGCCACAACTTCACCAGATGAACGATAAACGCGTTGTTTTTTGCCTTCGTCATTCAATTGGTAAGAAATACGATCTGCCTTTTGGGTTGCTGCATTATAAATTGCAACATTTGAAATGTGTAAAAATGCTTCTTTCTCGATAATACCACCTTCAACGCCAGTCTGTTGGTTTGGCTTTTGGTGTTTTTTAACGATGTTGATGCCTTCAACTTTTACACGGTCTTCTTTTACTGCTATTACTGTACCTTGCTTGCCTTTGTCTTTGCCAGCAATTACAATCACTTGGTCGCCTTTACGTAATTTTGCCATGTTTTCCTCACAATACTTCTGGGGCTAATGAAACAATTTTCATAAATTGTTCGCCACGTAGTTCGCGGGTTACTGGTCCAAAAATACGTGTTGCAATTGGTGCTTTATTGTTGTTCAACAACACAGCTGCATTATCATCAAAACGTAGTACTGAACCGTCAGGACGACGTACACCAAACTTCGTGCGTACGACTACCGCGTTCATTACATCACCTTTCTTGACACGACCGCGTGGAATTGCTTCTTTCACAGTCACTTTAATGATGTCGCCTACTGATGCATAACGACGATGTGAGCCACCTAGCACTTTAATGCACATAACTCGTTTTGCACCACTGTTGTCTGCAACTTCCAGCATTGTTTCAGTCTGAATCATCGCGTTACTCCATAAATTGGCAAAACAAGTCTTTGCCACAATAAGCCATTTTTAAGGTGGCGTATTGTAGCAGTTACTGACTTGCTTTGCAATTATAACTATCTATTTAAGTTAAATTAAATATTAACTGCTTTTTCTACGACGTCTACTAACACCCAAGATTTGGTTTTTGATAGTGGACGTGTTGATTTGATACGAACTGTATCACCAACGCCACACTCATTGTTTTCGTCATGAGCATGTAGTTTGGTCGAACGACGAATCATTTTGCCATATTTGGCATGACGAATACGACGCTCAACAAGTACAGTAATGGTTTTATCCATTTTGTCACTGACAACTTTACCAGTGACTGTACTTTGTTCAGAAGCGTTAACTTGGTTGGTATTTTGCTCACTCATGATTAAGCCCCTTGGTTTTCGGTGTTCTGTTTTTCAGAGATAAGAGTCTTGATTTGAGCAATCGTACGACGATTTGCTTTAATCTCATGGGTGTTGCCTAACTGACCAGTGGCTTTTGCCATACGAAGACGAAATGTTTCTAATTGCTTTTCGTCTAGTAATTGGGTCAGCTCTTCGACTGATTTGTCTTTAAGTTCACTGATCTTCATTACATTATCGTCCGTTTAACAATGGTGGTTTTGAAAGGCAACTTGGCAGCTGCAAGCGTGAACGCTTCAGTTGCTAGCTCGTCAGAAACCCCTTCGATTTCATAAAGCATTTTGCCTGGTTTGATTTCGCATACCCAGTATTCTACTGGACCTTTACCTTTACCCATACGAACTTCTAGTGGTTTTTCGGTAATTGGTTTGTCTGGGAACACACGAATCCAAATTTTACCACCGCGCTTGATACGACGTGAAATCGTACGACGAGCAGCTTCGATTTGACGGGCAGTCATACGACCACGTTCTACTGATTTAAGTCCGATTGTACCAAAAGATACGCTACTACCACGGTGAGCTAACCCCGTATTACGTCCTTTTTGTACTTTACGAAACTTGGTACGTTTTGGTTGTAACATATCGATTAACCTCTGTCTTTAGCTGGGCGCTCACTACGTGGGCGGTCGCTACGATCATTACGAGCACGACGTTTTTGAGGTGCACGTGCTTGCTTTTCTTCTTTGACTGGATTATATACACGGTTCATGCCATCAAGCACTTCACCACGGAAAATCCAAACTTTTACACCGATAGTACCGTAAGTGGTTTCTGCGCGTACATTTGAGTAGTCAATGTCAGCACGTAATGTATGCAAAGGTACACGGCCTTCACGATACCACTCTGAGCGAGCAATCTCAGCGCCGCCAAGACGACCTGATAGCTCAACTTTAATACCTTGTGCGCCCGCTTTCATACTGTTTTGAACAGCACGTTTCATAGCACGGCGGAACATGACACGACGTTCAAGTTGTGAAGCAATACCATCAGCCACTAGACGTGCGTCTAAGTCTGGTTGGGTGATTTCTTCAATGCTAACTTGTGCCGGTACGCCCATTAATTTGGTAAGTTCTTTTTGTAGGCTTTCGATATCTTCGCCTTTTTTACCAATGATGATACCAGGACGTGCAGTGGCAATAGTGATTTTAGCTGCGCCTGTAGGACGTTCGATGCTAATACCGCTAATCATCGCTGCTTTAAGCTTTTTCTCTAAATATTTACGAACTTGTAAGTCGTTGATTAAGTATTCAGAGTATTTTTTTGGATCTGCATACCAGTTAGCGTTTGATTTACGGATTACGCCAAGACGGATGCCGATTGGATGAACTTTCTGTCCCATATTATGCTCCTACCTTAACTGTGATGTGGCAAGTACGTTTGCTAATACGGTCAGCACGACCTTTGGCACGTGGTAAAACACGTTTTAACGTAATACCTTCATCCACATAAATGGTAGAAACACGCAATGTATCGATGTCTAAACCATTGTTATGCTCAGCGTTAGCAATCGCAGATTCTAAGCATTTTTTAACCAATTTAGCGGCTTTTTTGTTGCTAAAGGTTAAGATATCTAATGCACGCTCGATTGATTTGCCGCGAACTTCGTCAGCAACTAAGCGTACTTTTTGTGCCGAAATGGCGGCACCGCGTAATTTTGCAGTTACTTCCATGATGAGCACCTTATTTCTTAGATTTCTTGTCAACGCCATGACCACGATATGTACGGGTTGGGGCGAATTCACCAAGTTTATGACCAACCATTTGCTCGTTTACGATAACAGGTACGTGTGTACGACCGTTATGAACAGAAATAGTTAAGCCGACCATTTGTGGCAAAATCATTGAGCGACGTGACCAAGTTTTGATTGGTTTGCGTGAGTTAGTTTCTAACGCATTCTCAACTTTGGCAAACAAGTGCGCATCGATGAATGGACCTTTTTTCAATGAACGAGGCATGAAATTATTCCTTATTTCTTATTGACGCGACGACGGCGGATAATCATGTGGTCAGTACGTTTGTTAGAACGTGTTTTAAGGCCTTTAGCCTTTTGACCCCATGGGCTGGTTGGGTGTTTACCGAAGTTACGACCTTCACCACCACCGTGTGGATGGTCAACTGGGTTCATTGCAGTACCACGAACGGTAGGACGAACGCCACGCCAGCGGTTGGCACCTGCTTTACCCAATGATTTAAGGTTATTTTCAGTGTTTGATACTTCACCGATAACCGCACGACAATTTACGTGGATACGACGAGTTTCGCCTGAACGTAAACGAACGATTGCATAGATACCATCACGACCCAATAATTGAACCGCAGCACCTGCTGAACGAGCGATCTGTGCACCTTTACCGATTTTAAGTTCGATATTGTGAATCACTGTACCCACTGGAATGCTACGTAGTGGCAAGCAGTTACCTGGGCGAATTGGTGCAGTTTCACCAGAAATAACGGTATCGCCTTGTTGCAATTTTTTTGGTGCGATAATGTAACGACGCTCACCGTCTGCATATTTAAGTAGTGCGATGTGTGCAGTACGGTTTGGATCGTACTCAATACGCTCTACAACAGCAGGGATGTTGTCTTTGTTACGTTTGAAGTCAACAACACGGTAATGCTGTTTATGACCACCACCGATATGACGGGTAGTGATGCGACCGTTGTTGTTACGACCACCAGTTTTGCCTTTTGACTCTACTAATGCTGCATAAGGACGACCTTTATGAAGGTGTGGATGCACCACTTTCTCGACAAATCGGCGACCTGGTGATGTCGGTTTGGCTTTTACGATAGGCATTGTGTAATCCTTATTCGTTGTCAGCAGCAGGTTGTTCTGCTACGTCGGCTACTTGAACATCTTGACCAGCTTTTAAGGTCACATAGGCTTTTTTGAAGTCTTGACGACGACCTACCGTGCGACCAAATCGCTTTGTCTTACCTTTAACATTCAAAGTGTTAACTTTAACTACTTCAACACCTTCAAACATTAATTCTACGGCTTTTTTAATCTCTTTTTTTGTCGCGTTGGTGTCAACTTTGAACACTTGCACACCTAAAGTATCGCCCAAGATTTGAGATTTTTCTGAAAATACAGGTGCTTTTAGTACCTGATATAGTCTTGCGTTATTCATGCTAACACTCCCTCAATTTCTTTGGCGGCTGCGACAGACATGATGACTTTGTCAAACGCAATTAGGCTAACTGGATCAACTTCAGTGCTACCTAGTACGCTGACGTATGGAATATTGCGAGCAGCTAAGTAAAGATTTTCGTCAACTTCATTGGTAACGATTAATGCTTTAGGGGCATTTAAGTCTTTAAGTTTAGCAATAAGCTCTTTAGTTTTTGGTGCTGAAATGCTGATGTCATCAACCAATACCAAACGGTCTTGACGAATCAATTCAGCAAGAATGCATTGCATGGCACCACGGTACATTTTACGGTTCACTTTTTGTGACCAATCTTGTGGCTTGGCTGCAAATGCGCGACCACCACCGACCCAAATTGGGCTACGGATGGAACCAGCACGTGCACGGCCAGTACCTTTTTGACGCCATGGTTTTTTACCACCGCCAGATACTTCACCACGCGTTTTTTGAGCACGGCTACCTTGACGACCACCCGCTAAATAAGCGGTAACTACTTGGTGTACAAGTGCTTCGTTGAATTCACGACCAAATGCTACGTCTGATAGCTCAACCGCCGAACCTGTTACTGTATTTAGATTCACGTTAATCCCCTTGATTAAGCTTTAACTGATGGACGTACGATAACGTCGCCACCGTTGGCACCAGGAATTGCACCCTTGATAACTAGGATACCTTTTTCAGCATCAACTGAAATCACTTCTAAGCCTTGTACGGTCACACGTTTGTTACCCATTTGACCTGGCATTTTTTTGCCTTTAAATACACGACCCGGTGTTTGGTTTTGACCTGTAGAACCCACAACGCGGTGAGATACTGAGTTACCATGTGTCCAATCTTGTGAACGGAAGTTGTGGCGTTTGATACCACCTTGGAAACCTTTACCTTTGCTGGTACCAATTACGTCAACGATTTGACCTACTTGGAACAAGTCAGCAGCGATTTCACTACCTGCTTCGCGGCCTTCAAGTTCGCTGTCTTCGACGCGAAATTCCCAAGTGCCACGACCTGCAGCAACGCCAGCTTTTGCAAAGTGACCTTTTTGAGCTGCATTAACACGAGAATCACGACGTTCACCAGTTGTTACTTGGATAGCTTGGTAGCCGTCTGTGTCTTGTGTTTTGATTTGAGAGATACGGTTGGCAGTAACTTCAACAACAGTTACAGGAATTGAAACACCTGCTTCTGTGAAGATACGAGTCATGCCGCATTTTTTTCCGACTAAACCGATCGCCATGTTGTTAACCTCTTAATTTTTACTGTTATTCAATATAGGTGTTACCCTAATGCGATTTGTACATCAACACCCGCCGCCAAATCTAACTTCATCAGTGCATCGACTGTTTTGTCAGTAGGCTGAACGATATCTACCATACGTTTAAATGTGCGGATTTCGTATTGGTCACGGGCATCTTTGTTCACGTGTGGTGAGGTTAAGATGTTAAAGCGTTCAATGCGAGTTGGTAGCGGTACTGGACCACGAACTTGTGCACCTGTGCGTTTTGCGGTATCAACAATCTCTTGAGCTGATTGGTCAATCAGACGATGGTCAAAAGATTTAAGTCTGATACGGATTTTCTGGTTAGCCATGCCAGTAAGCTCCTAATATAAAGTTTGATATGGGTTAATTTGCGTTGGGTGTTAAGCTGTTATTGAGTAAACACCTAACTTGCATTTTTTACCTGTTTTTAACAGGCACTTTTTGAAAATAAAAAAATTTCAGTCCCACTCAAACTATTAACTTGCAATACATAGATAGCATTATTAATAGTCGGTGAAACTGTATTCTTTAATTTCGTGTCGCAATCAATGGAGCGACTGTATTAAAGGGCTTATTCTTTTATGAATTGACGAATCATCTTCGTCGCCCTGCAATAAGTTAAGTGGGCTGTATTATACCGATTTTTTGGGTAAAAGCAATAGGCTAATCTAGCAAAATATCATATTGTTCTTGATTAAAACGGTTATCACTCTCCAAATTAATCGGACGACCCAGCAAATATTCCATCTCTGCCACCGTATCCGCTTCAATGGTTTCAAGCAAGTCAATAACGCCGCTGTTTGCTACCACGGTAAATTTCTTAGGGGCATTATAGGTTCTGGCGCAGCGCATCAATTCGCGGAAAATCTCCAGACACACGGTTTCGGCGCTTTTGACAAAGCCTTTACCGCCACAGGTTGGACACGGCTCACAAAGCTGTTGTTGTAAGCTCTCACGCGTGCGTTTACGAGTCATCTCTATGAGCCCAAGCGCTGAGACTTCGCTGATGTTAGTTTTGGCATAATCGCGTTTGAGCTGTTCTTGCAGGCTTGCTAGCACTTCATCGCGGTGCTGTTGCTCTTGCATATCGATAAAGTCAAGAATGATAATCCCGCCCAAATTACGCAGTCGCAGCTGACGGGCGATGGCATGGGTGGCCTCTAAATTGGTTTTATACACCGTATCTTCAAGAGAACGCCCTCCGACAAATGAGCCTGTATTGACATCAATGGTGGTCATGGCTTCGGTTTGGTCGATGATAAGATAACCGCCTGATTTGAGATTAACACGGCGATTGAGCGCGTCTTTTAAATCCTCTTCAACACGGTGAACATCAAATAACGCCTGCTCGCCTTCATACAATTGAATACGTGGATAAATGAGTGGGACAAACTCTTTGGCAAAATGACGGATAGCATCAAATACTCGGGCGTTATCGACCGTCACCCTTTCAGTCTGCTCACCAATCAAATCTCGAATCGCGCGCAAAGGTAGCGACAAATCTTGATAAATTAGCTCAAAACGGCGATGGGTCGGCGTTTGTTCACGGCGGGCTTGTACCATACGCCAAAGCTGCAGTAGATAGTAAATATCTTCTTCAAGTTTGGATTGCGGGATATTTTCGGCAGCAGTACGCGCAATCAATCCGCCTTGTAGATTGACTTGGTGCATCAGCTCGCCAAGCTGCGTTTTTAACCGCTCTCGCTCATCGCCATCAATCCGCTGAGAGATACCAATATGTTCACCATACGGCAAGTACACCAAATAACGCGAAGGCAATGACACATCCGTCGTCAGTCGTGCGCCTTTACTACCTAATTGGTCCTTAATCACTTGCACCAAGATACGCTGTCCTTCATACAAGCGGTTCTCTATCAACTCGCTAGGCGGTGGCTGATAGGTGGTTGTGGTCATCGCAAGCGTAGTGGTATCAGGGTCTAAGGTGTTGTCAATTGCGGGGTTTTGCGGTTTGGGCGGTTCAATGGCTGAGAGCTTAGGACGCAGGGTCTGCATATCATTGACGTGCAAAAACGCGGTGCGCGATTGCCCAATGTCGATAAATGCTGCCTGCATCCCTGGTAGTACGCGCACCACTGTGCCAAGGTAGATATTGCCCACTGAGCCAAGTTTGCTATGGCGTTCGATAAAGATTTCGTTGAGTATCCCATCTTCGAGAACCGCGACTCGGCTCTCAGATGGGCTGATGTTGATGAGTAGTTCTTCGGTCATTGTAAACAGCTTTTTAAAATTTTTAGTTGCCGTTATTCTACTCGAAGTTAGTTATCTGCACAAAGCTAAACTAAATGAGCTGTTGTTTTAGTTCATTGATTGTTGCAACAAGCTTGGTTGGATGTTCTTTTGCTAAAACATCGGCTTTTTCACAGCCGTAACTTACAGCAATGCTATCCATCTGTATTGCATTTGCCATACGAATGTCATGAATACTATCACCGACAAATACTGCATCATTAACTGTCTTGCCTGTTTCTTTTAAAATTTGTTCCAGCATCAGCGGATTTGGCTTACCTGCGGTTTCGTCAGCGGTTTTGGTGAGCGTAAAAAACGCTTGAATGCCAGAGTTTGGCAATACTCGCTTCAGACCTTTTCGTTTTTTCCCTGTGGCAATCGATAGTGTTTTGCCTTGCGCGTGTAAATCTTGAATCAATTCTTTAATACCATCAAACAGTTTGTCGTTGTCGCAATGCTTGACATAATACTCAGAGTAAGTGGCAAGCAAGTCATCATATTTATCGCTGTCATTGGGAAATAGCATGGGAAACGCATCCACGAGTGCAATACCAATAATCGATTTGGTCGCGTCATCGGTGACGGTTAAACCGTTTGCTTGGGCGGCATGGCGCATGGCATCGACGATTAAGCCCACCGAATCCATCAACGTGCCATCCCAGTCAAAAATGATTAGGGATTTGTTTTTCATGTTAATCATGTTGATTCTCTATCAAATTTTGCATATCGACTGGCAATTCGGCTGTAATTGTTTCATATTCTGGAATAGCAAGCTGATAAGCATGCAAGCACAAGCGGCGCACGCTTTTATCGCCTTTAGCCACATTCGGATTGTATTTATCATCACCCAATAATGGATGTCCGATGCTCGCCAAATGCACCCGAATTTGGTGGGTACGCCCTGTCAGCGGTTTGGCTTCAATTAAGCTGACTTTTTGACCATTTAACTCAAATTTTTGCAACACGTTAATTTGGGTTTGACTTGGCTTACTGTCTTCGGATTTCATATCCACTTTGACACGGCGTTCACCGCTTTTGCCTTCTTGTGTGGCAGGCAACGTGTATTTTAGTAGCGGTTTATCAATGGTTTGTGTTTCGCTACTTATCCAACCTGCGACCAAACACAGATAGGTTTTTTGCAAGGTTTTTTCTCGCAAATGCTCTTGTAAAGTTTTAAGGGTTGAGCGTTTTTTGGCAATCATCAGTAAGCCAGAGGTATCTTTGTCAATTCGGTGCACCAGCTCAAGGTATTTTTTACCCGTTGCTTCTCGCATGGCTTCAATCACGCCAAAACTCTCGCCACTGCCGCCATGTACCGCCATACCCGATGGTTTATTGAGCACGATTAAACCCTCATCTTCATACACAATGCGCTCAAGCAAGCTTTGGGCAAAGTCAGGGCTAATCACGGGTTTTTCACGCGTGGCAAGCTTGATGGGTGCAATGCGCACCACGTCATTACGCTGCAGTTTGTCGTGGGGTTTACAGCGTTTGCCATTGACACGGATTTCGTCGGAACGAATCATGTTATAGACGTGTGAGCGCGGCAGTCCTTTAAGACGACCCAACAAAAAATTATCAACACGTTGGTCATGCTGCTGGCGTGTGACGGTCAGATAATTGACCTTAGCAAAATCTAAAATATCGTCATCTGCAGACTGCGGTTGTTTGCTGGGCGGTTGTTTGCTAGGCGTGCGTTTTGGGGTTTGATGAGCCGATTGCTGCGATGGGGTGTCGCGTTTTTTGCTAGGATGGGCAGGACGTTTGGGAGACTGCGAGTGCTCTGTCATATTTTGATAGCCGTTTACATAAAAATTTGCTATAGTTTAGCAGTTTAGTGCCTGTGCCGCTATGAATTCGCGCCATCAATTCGACTGGACCCTGTTAAGCTTCATTACAATGGAGTGTACGCGGGATAATTAAACTGTCGCTTTTGCTGTCGCCCATACTACCGAAATTTATTCATGGCAGTATGACTCACGATAGGGCGCACTAAACTGCCAATATTTATAGATTTTAAGACTGATTTTAATCAATATCAGCACACGACATACGAGTAACGAAGATAATTGTCATTTGAAAACATGTTCAAATAGTTTGTAAAGATTAGTGATATATAGAGATAACAGATAAATGGTGGGTTTTGTGCCTTACAACCACGAAACTGCTGGTAACGATTAGCGTATTATGCGCCTAGGTAAATGAACTCAGTAGTTGCGATTTTGAGATAAACGTTTACGGTTTTGGACGATTTACCATTTTAAATTGCCCACGCCTTTGTAAAACCTAACTTATCAGGCTTGCCATTTAAAGCGAAAACTAACGCTAACACTTTTTGACCAATAGGGAAAAAGGGTTCATTCATTTGTCCTAAAACGCACATTGTTTTGGGCAACAACCCCTAATCCAGCATGACGGCTGTATTTACATAACAGGTTTACAACCTCGCTATGGCAATAATCCAACTTAATCATGCAATTTTTGGTGAACAACAAACCTTGTTATCAAGCCGCTTAAGCTTGGTATCAGCGAGCCTAGTCAAAACTGTTTGACGTTGTTTCATCAAATGTTTGATAGCAACATTTATCTACCCTCGTATGTTTTGTGTGTTTAGGAGAAAACACATGAAGCGCATCCTCATCAATGCTACCCACGCCGAAGAAATCCGTGTTGCCCTGTGCAATGGCAATCACTTGTATGACTTCGATTTAGAAAACCGTACCCGGGAGCAAAAAAAGGCCAATATTTATAAAGGTCATGTGACCCGTGTCGAGCCATCGCTTGAAGCGGTATTTGTGGAATACGGTTCACAACGTCAAGGTTTTTTACCGATTCGTGAAATCGCCCCAGAGTATCTAGCAGGTGACCCTCGATCTACCAATAACATCAAACAACTGATTAAAGAAGGCGATGAACTCATCGTTCAGGTGGAAAAAGAAGAACGCGGTAATAAAGGCGCGGCGTTATCTACTTTGATTTCATTGGCGGGTCGTTATTTGGTATTGATGCCCAACAATGCGCGTGGCGGCGGTATCTCTCGCCAAATCTCTGGCAAGCTGCGCGATGAGATGAAGCAAGCGTTAAGTGAGCTAAGACTACCCAAAGGCATGAGCGTTATCATCCGTACTGCAGGGATTGGTAAAACCACGGATGAATTACAACAAGACCTTGACCATTTATTAAACATATGGAAAGGCATCCAACAACAAAGCCAAAAATTCCCCTCACCTCGCCTGATGCACCAAGAAGCGGGCGTAGTCACCCGTGCAGTACGCGACTACCTGCGTGATGATATCACGGAAATTTGGGTTGACAATGAATACGCCTATAATGAAGCGGCGAATTTTATTGAAGCGGTGATGCCGCAGCAAGCCAATAAACTGCGCAAATACACTGACTATGAGCCGATGTTTGCCCGTTTTGGGATTGAAAAACAAATCGAAACCGCCTACCAACGTGAAGTACGTTTGCCAAGCGGCGGTTCGATTGTAATTGACCAAACTGAAGCTCTGGTATCAATCGATATCAACTCATCAAAAGCTACCAAAGGCGCGGATGTCTCAGAAACGGCATTTAATACCAATTTAGAAGCAGCAGATGAAATCGCCCGCCAGTTACGCCTGCGTGATATGGGTGGTTTGATTGTTATTGACTTTATTGACATGGCAACCGATGACCACCAAAAACAAGTGGAAAATCGTCTCAAAGAAGCCACCAAAAACGACCGCGCACGTATCCAATTCGCTGAAATTTCACGTTTTGGACTACTTGAAATGAGTCGTCAACGCTTGCGTCCGTCACTTGAAGAAGCGACAGGTTACCTCTGCCCCCGTTGTCACGGTACCGGTATGATTCGTGACTTGCGTTCACTTGCTTTGTCAATCATGCGTCAAATCGAACAACGGGCGCTACAAGAGCGTCATGGCGAAATACAAGCCGAAGTGCCAACCGATATCGCGGCATTTTTACTTAACGAAAAACGTGAAACGCTCGTCTGTCTTGAGCAAGAAAGTGGCACGCGCATTACTATCTTGCCGCATGCCCATCTTGAATCCCCCGAGTTTAATATCACTTATAACAGTGATGGGTTTGCGCCAGCGAGCTATGAGCGTGTCGCCGAAAGCCAACAACAAGAATATAAAGACCGTGGCTACGATACGAGCAACTGGCACACCGATGACAATGAAGTCAGCCGTGTAGCACCGACAGGTAATCATAATGCCTGGAGCAGTGCTAGCAACGCCGCCAACACCACGCCGAATCCTGCAACGCCATCAAATAAATCTCAGCAAACTGCTAACAATACGACTGCCCCAAAAGCTGCCGCGCCAGAGCCTGTGCAGCCGGCTGCCACTGTTCCTGCAACTTCTGCAGTCGCTTGGCTATCGAACTTGTTTGCTCCTACCCAGCAAGCCCAAGTCACCCCACACTTTAGTGGTCAAGATGCCGCTTCGGCGATTGAAAGTCTTGTCAATACCGGCGCGCAAAGCTTGGGGGTGCAAGGTCAAATCAATCACGCCGCATTGACCGCAAGCATCCCTGCGGTGAGCACAAACACCAGTGAAACTAGCGCCAATCCTTATCAAGAAGCGTCTCAACAACCTTCAGCCACGGCTGAATCAAGCGATAAAGATGCCGATCGCCGTAAACGTGGTAACCGCAAACCAAAGGCTAAAAAACCAAACCGTTATCAATCTGAAACGAGTGAGTCGGAAGTTTCATCACAGGACACTGACAGCAATAAAGACAAGTCAAACGATGCGTTAAAAACTGCCAAAACTAGTGAGCTGCCAAAACGTGAGCCGAATAGTCGGCGTGACAGCCGCGGGGTCAAAGAACGTCGTGCTACACTAGCAAACGATGATAGTAACGCGGCTGCAGTCAATGATGTGACAGCGACTGATAACGCTGTTGCCGCTGTCGATGGTAGAAAAAACAACCAGTCCAAAGCAGAAAAACCGAAAGGCACAAAACAACGCAACCCCAACAGTGTGCAAGTTCAAGTATTTAAAACTGAACCACAGCAACCTATAGCTGCGGTTGAAACAACGCACCTCTCGCTAGATGCCAGCAAAGATGAAATTGCAAAACCTGAGGTGCAGCCAATAGTATCGGCTACGATGCCCGAACCCACAACACCAGAACAGGCAATTCAGACGCCAGTTAACTCTAGCAGCGTTACAGTGTCAAATGATGAGGTAGCAGAGCTCGCTAAAGCATCCACACCATCTGCGCCATCAGCTGAAACTGCCACTGTACAGCTAGCAGTGACACCGAGCCAAGGTCGTGCCAAAAATGACCCACGCGAAGTCTATAAGGCTTACCAAGCGCAATTTAGCCCAGTTGCCTCTGTAGTGACCACTTCAGTGACAAAAATTTCAGGTACGGTGAGTCAGTTTATTAACCAGTACTTAGATAATGCTGCTGAAAAAATGGCAACTGACAGCGTGGTTAGCTGCTTTATCCAAGCCATCGACGCTTTTAATCATCAAGCTGCTACCACCACTACCCCAGCAAAAGATAATGTCGTAGTGGCTGAACAACAGCGTTTTGGGCAGTATTTTAGAAATTATGGTTATGCCAGTTTATCCGCGCAAAACTTGGATGATTATCATACGGCCATTTTGCCCGCCAGTCAGTTCCAATGCCAAGCAGGCAAAACTGACGCTGCGCTGCCAATAGTGACTAAACGCGCCATCAATGATCCACGCGGCGCCATAATTGATACCGCTGTCGCTCAAGCGCCGACTGACTCAAACCCGTCAGTTGCTGAGCCTACCCCCAATCAAACTGACAGTGTCACCGGTCAAGTAGAAGCAGCCTCAACTCAATCAGCGTCGCTTAGCCAAAACCACCTGCCATATCAAGCAGGTAGCGTAGGCGCATGGATTGTGGCGCGCTTAGGCGACCAAGGTCATGCGTTGATTGAGCAAGGTAAATTGGTCGAAGCTTACTTGCAAGCGCACAATGCGCCAGTCGCTAACCAACCAACCGAGCCAGTCTCTGCGACAACAATAGCGGACGATGCTATAGTGAATCAGGACGTTGACTTAGTGCCAACAGCTGATGAACCAGCAGTAGGCTTTAATACTGACAGCGAAGGTGTTGAAGCAACGGACGTAGAAGATAGCGCAGAAGCAGCGGCGCAAAAACGTAAAACCACACCCGTTAGTTATAAGAACATGATTGAAAGTGTGGCAGAACAAATGAAACCGGCAACCGTTGGTATGCTGACGTTGGCAACCCCAAAAGCACCGAAAACCCGTACGCGTAAAGCTAAGGCGAGCGAAAAACCAGCAGCCAAACCCAAAACGCGTACCAGTAAAAAGGTGGAAAATGCCGTTGTTGTCACTAAAAAATCGACGACCACCGCCCCAACTGACGTAGCGCCCTCTCACGATGAGTCGGTAACGCCGCAGCACAACCAGTAATTCAATCGTGTTTGCGTGCCTGTATAGCAATAAAAAAAGCAGTTCAACATGAACTGCTTTTTTATTTTAGCTACAAATTTTAGATACAATGAATGGGCGGACTCGTTTAATGGGCAGGCTTGTTACGAATTTTTGAGATGACTGTCATGATCGCAACTACTACCAAACCTGCTACCAAACCAACCAGTGCATTTAATAAGTTAGTGGTTAAGCCTGAAAACACCCCTGACAAGTCACCTAAATGTTCAATCCCATGATATAACGCGCCAACGCCGTGTGCCAAAATACCACCACCCACCAAAAACATTGCCAAAGTACCGGCGATTGATAGCACTTTCATCAAAATAGGCGCAAAGGCTAATAAGGCTTTACCTATACTTTGTGCCGCTGATGACGACTTTTGTTGCAAGTGCAGCCCCAAATCATCTATCTTGACAATCATGGCAACAAAGCCATACACACCCACTGTCATGATGAGTGAAATTGCTACCAGTGTTGCCGCTTTATCCAGTAAAGGCACCGTTGCCGCAATGGTGCCAAGTGAAATCACAATGATTTCAGCCGATAAAATAAAATCTGTCCGCACTGCCCCTTTGATTTTTTCTTTTTCATGCGCCACCAAATCCACACTTTCATCGGCATTGGCTGCTACCCGCTCGGCTTGCTCGGGATCGTTACTCGCGGGGTGTGGCCAAAATTTGTGCACCACTTTCTCTGCCCCTTCATAACACAGATATAAACCACCAATCATCAATAATCCTGTTACCAAGGCTTGTGAAATTGCACTGATAATCAAAGCCAGCGGCACTAAAATCACTTTATTGACTAAAGAGCCTTTGGCGACACTCCACACCACAGGCAACTCGCGATCGGCTCGTACCCCTGATACTTGATTGGCGTTGAGTGCCAAATCATCGCCCAACACGCCCGCCGTTTTTTTGGCAGCGACTTTTGTCATCACCGATACATCATCTAGGATGACACTAATATCGTCGAGTAAGGTTAATAAACTAGCAATTGCCATGATAGATTCCTAAAAAATAGTAAAAGATGAAAAATAATAATAGTTATTAAACTAGCTGAAGATTTGTTAGTTTACAAATTTGTTTTGCAAACACAATGTTTAAATTGTATCGCAACTTATCAAAAGTTATTTGCTTAAACGTTGAATTTTTTTAAAAAACCTAGTTAAGCAAACTTTGTTAAACAACCCTTCAATGCATTAATAGAACTTGGCTTTGAGCCGGTTACTTTTAGCGGACCAAAAAATTGAAACAAGCGGAAAGATTGAAACGGGCAAAAATGTGAGCCCCGACCTAGTAGACGTGGTAGATTATTAACAATAAGTTGACAGGGTTAGCGCTCATACGCCATAACAATATGGTAAAATAAAAACCTATATTAACGTTCTGTGGGTTTTCTCATGCTCATTCGTTTTGCAACTTATCCTGCTAAAACCTCATTAACTGCCCGTTTGATTACCAGTGTCATCGCTGTTGCTGGCATTGTTGGTTTGGCAGGTTGTGATAATGCCCAATCGCGCACACCCGCCAATTCTGAAAGTCAGAAACTCGAAGCGACTAGCAGCTCAGCTCCCGCGGCAAAAAATGAACCACAGCTACAGCAAATGCTGGCGGCAAATTTAGCCAAATCAGGTATCACCGCCAAAATCACCTCGGTGACAGCGACCAGTATGCCAAATATCTATTGGGTCAAGGCCGAAGGTTTACCGGCGTTTTTTACCGATGCGACAGGTCAATATGTGATACAAGGCGATATCATCAAAGTCGGTGGTGCCAAACCTGAGCATATCTCAGCGAACTTGCAAGCACAAGATGCGAAAGCCAGCCTTGCCAGCATTGATAAAAAAGACATGATTATCTTCCCCGCCAAGGGGCAGACGAAAGCGGCAATCTATGTGTTTACCGATGCAGATTGTGGTTATTGCCGTAAATTCCACAGTGAAATCGATGAGATAAATGCACTGGGTATCGAAGTGCGCTATCTACCTTGGCCACGTAGTGAACAGACCATGCCAATCATGGAAAAAATCTGGTGTAGCGGTGACCGTAAAAAAGCCTTAACCGATGCCAAATTGGGCATGCCTATCAATGCACCGACTTGCAGTAACCCAGTACGTAAAATTTATGAGTTAGGCGCAAATTTGGGTATCAATGGCACCCCAGCGGTGTTTGACACAGAAGGTCATCAACTTGGCGGTTATCTGCCACCGGATGAATTGGCACAGGCGCTCAACCTCAAATAAGTTAACCCCGGATGGGATACAAACCAGCTATTTGTCATTAGCTGGTTTTTTATTTTAATTTTTTTAGGCAATTGGATTTTATACCTTACCAATCACAAGTTAGCATGGTATATTTAGCTAGCCAACTTTTAAACTTTTATTTTTATATTTTTGACATTTGAGAATTTTTTTTATGAATAATCGACCTATTCAATTAGCGATTTTAGGGCTTGGTACTGTAGGTACTGGGGTGGTTGAACTACTACAAAACAACCTTGATGAAATGACGCGTCGCACAGGACGTGAGATTAAAATTACCCACGTAGGGACGCGTCGCAACCGTACCGATATCCCAACAGACATCAAACAATCTGCCGATTTGCTTGATATCGTTCAGCAAGATGATGTGGATATTGTGGTGGAATTGATGGGCGGTACGACCATGGCTAAAGAGGTGATTTTAGCGGCAATCGAGCATGGCAAACATATTGTGACTGCCAACAAAGCATTACTGGCAGAACATGGCAATGAGATTTTTGCCAAGGCAGATGCCAAGGGCGTCAAAGTGGCGTATGAAGCCGCGGTTGCCGGCGGTATTCCGATTATCAAAATCTTACGTGAAGGCTTAGCTGCAAACAAAATCGATTGGCTTGCTGGCATCATCAATGGTACAGGCAACTTTATCATGACTGAAATGCGTGATAAAAAGCGCGACTTTGCAGATGTCCTCGCTGAAGCACAAGCGCTGGGTTATGCCGAAGCCGATCCGACATTTGACGTCGAAGGGATTGATGCTGCGCATAAATTGACGCTGCTTGCGTCAATCGCGTTTGGTATCCCGCTACAATTTGACAAAGTTTACTGTGAAGGCATTACCAAAATCACCAAGCAAGATGTGCGTTATGCCAACGAGCTTGGCTACCGTATCAAGCATTTAGGGTTTGCTAAACGTCGTATTTTAGACAGTGGCGAAGAAGGCATTGAATTACGTGTACACCCGACTTTGATTCCAAAACAGGTGTTACTTGCCAATGTGAATGGGGTAAAAAATGCCATTATGGTTGACGCAGAGCCTGTTGGACAAACCTTGTATTACGGTTCGGGTGCTGGGGCAGGCGCAACTGCATCCGCTGTGATGGCAGATGTGGTGGACATGGTACGCGCCCTTGCAGAGACCAATGATTCAACCGCCAATTTGGTGCCACATTTGGCATTCCAGCCTGAGACACTCAATAACACACGCATTTTGTCAAGCGATGAAATGATCTCAGGCTACTATCTGCGCCTACAAGTCAAAGATGATTTGGGCGTACTAGCAGAAGTCACCCGCATTTTAAGTGAGTCTAAAATTAGTATTGATGCAATTTTGCAACAGCCAGCGCATGATGATACTAGCACTGATTTGCCAGTCATTATTATGGTTGACCCCGTCGTTGAGCGCAATATGAATGAAGCGATTGCTAAAATCGAAGCGTTAGATACCGTGACCGATAAGGTGGTGCGCATTCGGTTGGATGAGTTGATGCAGTAAGATTTGGGTAGACTCGACTGGTATATTTTACAGTGTTTTCAGTAGTTTAATTTACATTTTAACTATGATAATATGAAATGTATCGCATTAGCTAAACTTAAAACATCTATTGTGATTGGCATGCTTGCCGTTTATAACCCTGCTTGTTTATAGACCGTAGTGATTTAGGTCGTAGTTTGCTTGTGACACCAAAAACCCTAACTCAAAGGAAATTTAATATGGAAAATTCAGTCGTAATCGTAGATGGCGTTCGCACCCCAATGGGTGGATTCCAAGGTGATTTGAGCGAAGTATCAATGCCAGAGCTTGGTGCAACCGTGATTAAAGAAGCCGTCAACCGTGCCGGCGTAAAACCAGAAGAGATTGACGAAGTTATCATGGGTTGTATCTTAACCGCGGGTGCAGGTCAAAGCCCAGCGCGTCAAGCGATGCGTAAAGCAGGTATCCCAGATGCCACAGGCGCAATCAATGTCAACAAACTTTGTGGTTCTGGTATGAAAGCCATTATGCTCGGTGCCAATTCAATTCGTAGCGGCGAATTTGATATTGTGGTAGCAGGTGGTATGGAATCAATGACCAACGCCCCTTATGTGCTACCAAAGGCACGTGGTGGTTATCGCATGGGAGATGGCGAGATCAAAGACACCATGTTCTTAGATGGTCTTAAAGATGCTGATACCGGCAAGTTAATGGGTGCATTTGCGCAAGAAATGGCAGATAAACGGGGTATCACACGTGAGGCGATGGATGCATTTGCTATCGAATCGCTAAAACGCGCCAACACCGCCATCAATGAAGGTCACTTCAAAAACGAAATCGTTCCGGTTACTGTCAAAACTCGTAAAGGCGATGTGGTCATTGACACGGACGAACAACCCGGTAAAGCCAATGTAGAAAAAATCCCAACCTTAAAACCCGCGTTTTCAAAAGATGGTACTGTCACTGCCGCTAACTCAAGCTCAATCTCTGATGGGGCAGCTGCCGTTGTATTGATGTCAGAAGACAAAGCCAAGGAAAAAGGCTTAAAACCACTTGCACGCATCGTTGCCCAAGCCACCCACTCACAACACCCAAGCGAATTTACCATCGCGCCCATTGAGTGTGTGAAAAAAGTTTTAGCAAAAGCTGGATGGACTACAGAAGACGTTGATCTTTGGGAAATCAATGAAGCATTCGCCATGGTAACGATGCTTGCTATGCAAGAAAATGACCTTGACCATGCTAAGGTTAATATCGAAGGCGGTGCTTGTGCATTAGGTCATCCCGTGGGGGCATCAGGTGCGCGTATCGTAGTCACGCTTATCAACTCACTCAAACGCACAGGCGGCAAAAAAGGCATTGCTAGCTTATGTATCGGTGGTGGTGAAGCGGTTGCATTAGCGATTGAATTAATCTAATTGTCTCATGCTAAAAAAAATCCCTAAGCTGTATTAGGGATTTTTTTTGCGCATCAATCAATCTATCAAGCAATCATCTGATTTTCATGTTGATATAACTTATGATTGCCAAAGCTAGGATATTCCCGATCACTGTTAAGTAAAAAGCCCTACGAAATTCTGGCTTGGTTGATTTATGGCGCAATGACCAATGGGCAAACGCCGCCCCTACCCAGCCCCCAGCAAAAGCTAATTTATGGAGTGACGATTCTTGCACACGCCAATCACCATTTTGCGCAGCTTTTTTATCATGCGCATACAGCAGATAGGTCGCCAAACTTATCGCAAAATACCAACCTATAATCCATAAGGGTAAGTGCTTAACCAGCACAATAGCGGTCAGTAACACAAAAAACAGCACCCCAATAGCCACCCACGTGAGTAATGTTTGATTTTTAAGGTCGTTTTGAGTTTGACGAACTTGGCGGGCATTTTGTTGGGCAATTTTTTGTCTGACAAACGTCTGTTGCTGCACGTTGACAGCGCAGGGTTTGCCATCTCTGCCTTGCCCTATTTCAAAAACTACCGCTTCATTAAGCGCAGGGCGTTGGTTTGCTCGGTATTCGCTGATATGGAAAAAGATGACTGAGTCTTGTAAATTGTTATCCGTTCGCTCAATAAACCCAAAGCCTTTGTCATCTTGCCAGCGGGTTATTTTGCCTTGATATTTTTTCATTAAAAATCACCTAGTGCTATGTTTTTATAACGCATTTTTTATAACGCATTACTGGGGTTTGCGATGGTGGTTTGTGCTATGTGTTCTACCCAACTTTTTTAATATGTTTTTACTTTATTGCTAAAAGCCAAATTCTTTTACGCTTAGTTGCAAAAGTTACTTAAGACAACTGCCAATTACACCCACCAAACAAAACTTTATCTAATTCTACTATTTAATGGGTGAGTTTTCGAGTACCCTTGTATGCATGTCGAGCGATAAAGATTACGAATTTTTTCGCCACTCTTATCATCGGCGAATTCAACAATCCATCAGTGATGAAATATTTAATTTGTTGAATTTTAAAAAATTTATTATAACAATTTTCAGTTAACTATAAAAAATTATCTTATATTTGTTAAATTTTAATTTAACAATTTTAATAAAAATAGACAATAAGATAAATAATGGAGATTTTCTCATGGCAAGTTTAATGCGTTTACGCGATATCCAAGACACCCACGTTGACCTTTTAGGTAACGATTATTTTGACCCAACCGGTAAAACCGCTTATGGCGCCAATGGCGAAAAAATAGGTAGCATTCAAGGTGCTTTAGTTGACGATACCACAGGTCGTATCCGTTATTTCATCGTTGATGTAGGCGGTTGGTTTAGCTCAAAAGAAGTATTGGTACCTGCAGGGTTAGCCCGTATTCAAGACGACAATGTCTATTTTGATTCGCTCAGCCGAGATACTGTTGAAACAATGGATAGCTACGATCCTGACTACAACTACAGTATTGAAGAACAAACGGTTCGTGACCGTCACGTATTTGACCGCGCTGCAACGCCTGTTAAGCTTACTGATAACGATTACCAATCACCTAATACATTACAGTTGCTTGAAGAACGACTTTCAGTCAATAAAGACAAAATTGTAGCGGGTTTACTAAAAGTAGGTAAACATGTTGTGTCCGAGCCACGCACTGTCAATGTTGAGCTAACTGAAGAACAAGCACATATTCAGCGTACGCCAGTTAATAAACCTACTGATCGCAACATCGGTGATAATGACAATGCTACTATTGAGGTCGAACTGGAAGCTGAACGTGCAAATGTCAACAAACAAACTTACGTGACTGAAGAAGTTAACGTAGATAAAGTGGCCCAAACTCGTACTGAGACCTTTAATGAAACCGTTCGTCGTGAAGAGTTAGATGTACAAAAAGATGGCGTTGAGCGCGTAACGGGTGTTGATACCGTCGATGGTAATGTATCACCTGCAATCGATCCAAATGCGCCCCGTAAACTTTGATAATTAATATCATTAGAATTAATTACTATAAAGTTTAACTTCTGCCAACGGTGTTGCCATTGGCTTGAAAAAGGCAGATGATTTCATCTGTCTTTTTTGTGATTATTATATATTATTACAGGATTTTGGAACAATAACTTTGCAATGGAAAACACTCGATGAAAAACCCGATGATCAATACTAATGTACTACACCCCCAGGATACTCATACTCATGATAACATTGTCAAAACCGTCGATTTTCGTGAAGATACCAACAACACTTTAGAGCTATTAGCTGAACGCCCCCAAGTGCAGATTGAGCGATTTGTCAAAGACAATATTAAATTATCAAAAAAAATCATCAGCCAAACGGTTAACGTTCCTGTGACACTCAATCAAGAAGTCTTAGTGATTGAACATGTATTTGCCCAGCCTAACGCCCCTCATGATAATTTAGTCAGCGTAGTTACTAACAACGTCAACGTGCCACAGTTAATGGTAAATGGGCAAGCGATTACTTTAGGGGATACGCCGATTGAGATTCCTCTACTTCAACAAATAGCTAAAGTAAATATTGAAACCATTGTGGCGGAAAAAGTACAGTTAATGACTCAAAATGTCAGTCATGAAACGCAAATTCCTGTGACACTGCGCCATGAAGAACTGGTCACTGAAAAAGTTGAATACGATGAGCCAACAGTATTAGCAACAACGCATATCCCACCCGAAGATGTTAACTTGGTCTCAAAGTAATTCTTTTTTACTTTGGGTGAGCTGGCTTTAGCTTTGGTTGGCGTGTGTTGGTATGTAATTTGGGTGTGGCATACATCAACATAAGTGTCATAGTGTCACACCCAGCATTTTTAATTGATTAGGTTTAATCAATTAGGCTAGATGATGGGCAGGTAATATCGATTTATGGGTAATCTCTGGCAGTAAATCCAAAAACCCTTGAATATAAGCCACTTCTTTACTTGTAGTACGGGTCGCAGCATAAAGCTGGCAAAACACGCCCTCCCCCAATGCCCTTGATATTACCCAGCCTTTTTTTTCGTATTCATTTACTACCCAATTCGGTAACGAGGCAACCCCTCGTTCACTCGCAACTAGCTGAATTAACATCGCCGTCAATTCTGTGGTTCTTAGTTTCTTGGGCGCAAGTCCTGCAGGCGCAAAAAAATGCGCGATGATATCAAGGCGCTTGGCTTCCACAGGATAGACGATGAGCGTTTCATCAATCAAATCTTCTGGCAAAATCGGCGATTTTTTATCGACTAATGGGTGGGTCGGTGACAACACCAGCCGACTTTCGTATTGAAATAACGGCAAATAACTGATTCCCTCCAAGGGTAAGCGACTGGCTGTGATAAGCACATCAATTTCTTCATCGAGTAGCATTAGGTGGGGCTCAGGTTCAAAGCCTGAGCTAAAGTCTAGCTCAACGTCTTGCCATTCCCTGCGATAACGATTAAGAATAGGCATCAACCAATCAAAACAGCTATGACATTCCGAGGCTAAACGCAATTGTCCCGTTTGACCACGACCCAGTCTTTTAAGGTTGGCGGTGGTACGATTAAATTGCGGTAGCACACTGTCGGCAAGCTTGAGTACTTCTTTGCCCGCCGGGGTAAAGCTTAGTGGTCTTGAGCGGCGATTGACGAGGCTAACACCATAATAATTTTCGATTTCTTTGAGCTGATGGGAGACTGCTGATGCCGTGACATACAAGTCCTCAGCCGCGGCAGCAAGCGAGCCTTGCTCACGTAGTGCGGTCAATAATTGAAGGTGGCGGATTTCAAGCATAAAATAATTTTACCGTTTGCCAAGCCCAAAAGAAAAAAGTTCACGATTTGGTGAAACCATGAACTACTTTAACAAGAAACGTGAAAAAAGTTAATCAGTTTCAATGTCAAAGCGGCAGTATTACCCAGTCACCTTGACTAACTATCGCTGATAATTTGGTTTTCTTCATCTTTGATATAACGGGTAACGAGTAATTGGTCAATTTTATGATGATCAATATCGACTACTTCAAATTTATAACCTTGATATTCAACAAAATCCGCAGGACGGGGAATTTTGCGCAGTTTGTACATCATAAAACCTGCTAAAGTTTCATAATTGTCCCAATCGGGAAAATCTTCGATACCGAGCGCATGTTTGACGTTTTCAATCGGCGTGGTACCTTCAATCAGCCATGAAAATTCATCACGCTGGATAATCTGCTGCTCATCTTCAATCGGTGCGACCCAATCCCCCATCACTGTCATCATGATATCAGATAGCGTAATGACACCGACAATGAGCGCATATTCGTTCATCACCACGGCAAATTTTTCTTTACTAGAGCGAAAACGGTCTAGCAGCTCGGATAAGGTTAATGTATCGGGGATGATTAATACATTACGAATCGTAGTTTCATTGAGCAAAATTTGCGACTGGTTACTAAGAAGTTTTACCAAAATATCTTTGGTATCGACATACCCAATCACTTCATCAATATGGTCTTTACATACCAGAAATTTTGAATACGGATAACTTGCGATTTTTTGGCGAATACTTTGCTCAGACTCGCCAAGGGTGAAATACACCACATCCTCACGGGTGGTCATGCTAGAGGGCACGTTACGTTCTTCAAGCTCAAAAACGTTCTCGATAAAGTGATGTTCTTGCTTGAGCAACACCCCCGCTTGCGCACCTGCATCCACCACAGCAGAAACATCATCAAAGGTGATATTTTCTTCTCTCACCATGTTGACTTTAAAAATTCTAAAAATCAGATTTGCCAGCCCGTTGATAATCCATGCCAGCGGCTTAAATACTTTGATTGACAACAGTACAGGCTCAATCACCGCTAACGCCACGCGTTCTGGGTTAATCATGCCAATGCGTTTGGGGATCAAGTCAGCAAACAAAATAAACAATAAAGTCACCACCAAAAATGACATCATAAAACCGATATTATCGAGCATTTTGCCTTGATAAAAGGGGGAGATAAGGTCAATAAAGTAGGGGCGAAGCGCAGACTCACCGACAATACCGCCCAAAATTGCCACGGCATTTAGCCCAATTTGTGAGGTGGCAAAAAATTCGGCAGAATTTTCTTGTAAATGTAAAATTTTATTGGCGCGATTGTCACCCGATTCTGCTAACAACTTTAGCTTGATGCGCCTAGCACCTGCCAAGGCAATTTCGGAAATGGAGAAAAAACTGGAAATCAACACTAATATACAAATAATTAGTAGATTTTGAAATAAACTCACAATACACCTATATTTATCTATTTTTATTTAGACAACATAACAGATTTGGCAAAAAATTTCTTAGACTTTATAGTAAAGCAAGAATAGTGAACAAACAGTGATAAAGAAACGGTAATAAAGAAAAAGGGATAAAAAATTAGTAAAAAATATGGGTAAAAAACTGCACGCGTAAAAAAACCCTTGATTTCAATCAAGGGTTTTTGTTACAACAAACTGCTTATACACGTTCAATAATGGTGGCAATCCCTTGACCTAAACCAATACACATGGTGGCAAGACCGATTTGGGTGTCTTGTTGTTCCATCACATTTAATAGTGTGGTGGTGATACGTGCACCAGAACAGCCTAGTGGGTGACCTAATGCAATAGCACCACCATTTAGGTTAACGATATCTAGTTTGTCTTGTAGGTTTAAGCCCTTAAGAACCGATAAGCCTTGTGCGGCAAATGCTTCGTTAAGTTCGATGGTTTGCATATCGTCAATGCTCATACCAGCGCGTTTTAAGGCTTTTTGGGTAGCAGGTACTGGACCATAACCCATGATAGCCGCGTCACAGCCTGCAACTGCCATACCGCGAATACGGGCGCGCGGTGTTAAACCCAAGTCTTTGGCTTTTTGTGCAGACATGATAAGCATCGCAGATGCACCGTCAGACAAGGCTGATGACGTGGCAGCTGTCACGGTACCACCTTTAGGGTCAAATACGGGGCGCAATGCCGCAAATGATTGTAGGTTGGCATCGGGACGAATCACTTCATCGATGGTGCAAAGTTGTAAATTACCGTTTTCGTCATGGCCTTCAATGCCGATGATTTCGTTTTTGAAACGACCTTGCTGTGTCGCTTCCCACGCACGGCGATGTGATTCTACACCAAACGCATCTTGTTCTTGACGGCTGATGTTATTCATACGTCCGAGCATTTCAGCGGTTAAACCCATCATGTTAGAGGCTTTTGCATAGTATTTTGAAGCCTCTGGGTTGATGTCAATACCGTGCATCATGCCCACGTGACCCATGTGCTCAACACCGCCGATAATGAACACATCACCTTGACCGGTCATGATTTGTGCCGCTGCGGTGTGAAGCGCTTGCATGGATGAACCACATAGACGGTTGACCGTTTGACCTGCTGTGGTACGGGGTAATTCAGCCAATAAACCGATATTACGACCGATGTTCATACCTTGTTCTAGGGTTTGGTTGACACAGCCCCAGATAACATCTTCTACAAGTTTGGTATCAAACGGGTTACGCGCTACCAATGCTTTAACAAGTTCCGCAGACATGCTGTCAGCGCGTACATAGCGGAACATACCATTTTTTGATTTGCCCATTGCGGTACGAACGCCATCGACAATCACGACATCTTTTGGACTTAATGTAGTCATTTTATTCTCCTTAAAATTTATAATCGTCGATTACGCTTGTGGGTAAAAAGTTTTACCATTTGCTGCCATATCACGAATCATTTGTGGCGCTTCATAGGCTTTACCTAAGCTTGCGTATTTGTCGCAAAGGGCTAGGTAATTTTGTAGACCGATTTGGTCGATGTAACGGCATGGACCACCACGGAATGGCGGGAAACCAATACCCATAATCATCGCCATGTCTGCTTCTGCAGGCGTAGACACGATGTTGTCTTCTAAGCAGCGAACCGTTTCATTACATAATGCAATCATTAGACGATCAATGATTTCTTGGTCTTCAAACTGTTTTGGCGCATCGATAAATGGTTTTAATAATTCAACGGTTTGTGGATCGGCAGTTTTAACTGGCTTGCCTTTTTTATCCGTTTCGTATTTGTAGAAACCAACGCCATTTTTTTGACCTAAGCGATTGGCTTCAAACAATATCTGACCACTCACTTTGTAGTCTGGTTTCATACGGTCTGGGAAGCCTTCCGCCATGACTTCTGCCCCGTGAACCCCTGTGTCGATACCCACAACGTCCATCAAGTAGGCAGGACCCATTGGCCAACCAAATTTTTCCATGACTTTGTCGATTTGAACAAAGTCAGCGCCTTGTTTGATCAATAAGTCAAACGCACCGAAGTAAGGAAATAATACGCGGTTAACTAAGAAACCTGGGCAGTCATTTACCACCACTGGCACTTTACCCATTTTTTCTGCTAACGCTACCGTGGTCGCTACCGCTTCTTCGCTTGATTTTTCACCACGAATTACTTCAACCAGTGGCATACGATGGACTGGATTAAAGAAGTGCATGCCGACGAAGTTTTCTGGGCGCTCTAGTACCGAAGCTAAATAGGTGATAGAAATGGTCGAAGTGTTAGATGCTAGGATACAGTTGTCTTTAACTAGCCCTTCAACTTCTTTTAATACCGCGTGTTTAACTTTTGGATTTTCAACAACCGCTTCAATCACGATGTCAGTCTCACCAAAATCACCGTAGTTGAGCGTAGGACGGATACGGCTTAAAGTTTCGCCCATTTGTGCTGGGGTTACTTTACCGCGTGCCATACCGCTTGATAGGTGTTTGCTGGCCTCGCGCATACCTAAGTCAAGTTGCTCTGACTTGATGTCTTTCATGATGATTGGCAAGCCTTTTGAGGCGGCTTGGTAAGCGATACCGCCACCCATGATACCTGCGCCCAATACAGCAGCTTCTTTAATATCATGCGCTTTGGCGCTGTGAGTTTTAGCGAGTTTACGAACGGCTTGGTCGTTTAAGAATAAACCGACTAGGCTTTCTGCTTGTGGGGTTTTTGCTGCTTTTGCAAAACCTGCAGATTCAATTTCTAACGCTTTGTCACGTGGTAGGTTCACGTGTTTTTCGATAGACTCTAACGCGATTTTTGGCGCTGGGTACTGCGCTGGATTGGCTTTTGAGAACAGTACACCTTTGGCTGAGTTAAATGCCATCGCTTGTTCTAAGGCGTTTAATTTGACTGGATTGATTTTTTCGTCATGGCGTGCTTTCCAATCTAGATCGCCTGCGATACATTTTTTGACTAAATCAATCGCTGACGCTTCGAGTTGGTCTGCGGCAACAACTGCATCCACCATACCGACTTTTAATGCAGCGGCTGGTTTTTGTGCTTCGCCAGTTGCGATGATTTCAAGCGCGTTATCGATACCGATGATACGTGGCAAACGCACCGAACCACCAAAGCCTGGGAAGATGCCCAATTTAACTTCGGGTAAACCGATGCTAGCTTTGTCACTCATGACACGGTAGTCACACACCAACGTCATCTCTGTACCACCGCCCATGGATGCGCCATTGATTGCCGCAACTTTTGGGAAAGGCAGGTCTTCAAAACGGTTGAATGTTTTGTTGATGTCAAGTACCCAAGAAGCAATCTCGGCTTCTGGTTTTTTGAAATTACCAACAAATTCAGTAATGTCCGCACCAGCGATGAAAACTTTTTTTCCTGAAGTAACGATTAGACCTTTAACGTCTGAAGATTGTTCTAATGCCGTGACTGCTTCGCCAAATTCTTTGATGGTGGCTTGGTCAAATTTATTAACGCTCTCAGTTTGATTATCGTAGTTTAATTTAGCAATACCGTCTTCGAGTAGCGATACCGAGATGCTATTTCCTTGATAAATCATTGCTAACTCCTTGAGTTATGTTGAAATCAACGGGGAAAACCGAAAAATGATGTTTTGCACGATGTCTTTACATGATGTCTTTAAAAGATGCTTGTGAAAAGATGCTTGTTAAAATTTTTACATACCGCAGACAAAACAAAATCTTGACTAGTTTACTATGTTTGCGATAAGTTGAGAATAACGCAAATGACTGTTTAGTCATTGGCTAGCCCTTGTGTATCCTTATTTGTATCTTACAGATTTTTCATAGTAAGCTAAAAACATGGCAAAATTTTTAAAACCTTATCAGTTGGTTATTGTCTTATCTTTATTAGGGATGACCCACCCGCTCAATGCCACGCCCGTACAGACCGTTATCCATTTTGGCAAAAACCAAACCAGTAAAATGTGGGTTGGTCAATTATCGCCCAAACAAGATAGCCTGCTTTACCAATTCAAAGCCAGCAAAAATCAATACGCAACCTTAGTATTGATGCCTCGCAGGGGCTATGCTGAATTTGCCAATGTCGGTGTTATCATATCCCCTACGGGCAACGTTGATGGGGGCAAAGGCGGAATTGTCTATCAAGGTTGTTTGCCACAATCAGGCAACTACACCATCCGCATCGCACGCAATTTGATGGCCACCAACGGGGCGGCTGCGGGTTTTGTTGCCAAACTTACTATCTTACCGGTTGGCAAAAGTCAGCAAAAATGTGCTTAAAGTAGTCAATTTTTATCACTAACCCCTCTATTTGAATTCGACATACTGCTTGACATAATTGGCGCTTAGCGTGGTGGAATTGACGCAAATCTGTAAACTGCCAACAGGCACCTCACTTTCGAATGCCTGCAGATGCGCTTTGATAGCATTGGCAATGCGCTGCGCCAATGATTGAATGGTAGCGTCATCCCGCCCTGGCATCAGATAAAAATGCGCCATAACAAAGGCTTCATCTCCGCTATTGGTCAGTCCCACCAATACGTTATTTGGGTAGTAGATACGTGATTTGATATCACTTTGTAGCTTAAAATTGCCAGACTGCCATAGCGTATCATTGACCCGCGCTAATAGGTTATCGGGCTGACTAATAACATGGTCGTGACTCACTTCAATAATGACATTGGGCATGGTGTTATCCTTTATTCTTGAATTAAATCTGCAAATTTAGCGTTTACTGCGCCTGCTAAATCTGACGGTGACAACTCAATCTCCAGGCCGCGTCTACCACCACTACAATAAATAGTTGCAAAGTGTTGTGCCGACTGATCGATGACCGTGGGCAGGCGTTTTTTTTGACCTAGTGGGCTTACCCCACCTAGCACATAGCCTGTGGTACGTTCTACCAATTTGGGGTCTGCCATTTGTGCTTTTTTACTACCGATGGCTTTGGCGATTTTTTTTAGGTTTAGCAAATGCTCAACAGGCAGTATCGCAACAGCGAGCTTGTCATTTTCGTCTTGCACCACCAAAGTTTTAAAAACCCGCTTCGGCTCAACTTGTAGTTTTTCTGCTGCTTCAAGCCCATAGCTTTCACTATGCGCGTCATGATGGTATTCATGTAACTGGAAGTTGATTTTTAGTTTTTTGGCAAGATTAACGGCAGGTGTCATGGCGGTTTCTTAACAGGGTTTGGTGATTGAACAGAGTCATTCATCATAACCAAACTGCGGGTTAAAACAAAGCACATTGGGTATAAAAAACGTATAAAAAAACCAGCCTACTATTGTAATAGTGACTGGTTTACTGCTGCTCGATGCCAGAATTGATTGCATAGGCTTAATTGCATAGGCTTGAATGTATAGCCTTGAGTTATAAATGGCGCAATACCTATCAGCTCGCTTTTGAGACCATATAATCAACGGCAGCTTTTACTTCCTCATCCGAGGCTTGGCTACCGCCTTTGGCTGGCATTACACCGGTTTTTCCTTGATAGCCGACAATGGCGTGTTTATACAGCGTGTCTTTACCTTGCGCAATGCGAGGTGCCCAATCGGCTTTATCAGCAAGTTTTGGTGCGCCCATTAAGCCTGCTGTGTGACAAGTGGTACATACACTACCAAACAATTTTTCGCCAGCATCAGCAGAAACTGGGGTAGCGGTTGCTGTCGTCGTGGTGGCAGCGGCTGAGGCAGCTGTCGGTGGCACAAATGAAGCAGGCTGTGAGGCCACTGGCATGGGATGGTTTGCACGAGCGATTTCACCTTGCTGTGCAGCAATTTCTTCGGTTGGTTTGCTTTCGGCTGACTCATGCTTACTACATGCGCTCATGGTAAGACCCAAGGCAATCATAAGACTGGCTAACGTGGCATTGCGTGTTGATATCGGTAGCATAACCTTTTCCTTTCAAATAAGGTGAAATCTAATTTCACATCAATGTATAAATTTTTAATAGCCCTACAAACTGTTTTTGCATGGTAATGTTTTGCGTGGTAATGTCGACTGGCAAATGGCTAGTACAACATTTAGTGGTATGTTGTTATCACACGAGAATTAGTGACTATATTAGCATTACTGCGGTATGAATAAAATAACATTTTAAAGCCACCTTGCTAAATCATTACTATCATTGTGTATTTTGTTACGATAACAGGCAAAAATTTTTTACTGGCTAGCTATAACAGGGCAATTGGCTAGGAGGAGGATTTTTTAATTTAACCGGTGATTAAAAAGCTAAAATTTACATTGACTTACATGGGATATTTAGTTAAAATTCGCACCTATTTTTATCCTAATCTGAGCTGATGCCAAACCATGGGTAGGTTGGCTAATAATCACCTATACAGCCGGATTAATGTTCCTGACCCACTAACCCCGCTTTGTTGATAGCACATTTATTGTCTATCAATCAGCCTAGACTTAAGGAGTCTACATGCCAGCAGTAAAGGTAAAAGAGAACGAACCTGTAGATATCGCAATTCGCCGCTTTAAACGTGCTTGTGAGAAAGCAGGTATTTTAGCAGATGTACGTAAACATGAGTTCTATGAAAAACCAACTCAAGAACGTAAACGCAAAAAAGCAGCTGCGGTAAAACGTTACAAAAAGAAAATGTCACGTGAATCAGTACGCACGACTCGTCTTTACTAAGGTAATTTGTCGCAAGACACCCAATACCAGTAAATGATAAAGTCCACTTTTGTTAAGTGGATTTTTTTATGCTATGTTGCTAACCACAATTTTAAAAACGCCATTAGCTAACATTAAGGAGCGTTAAAACCATGAGTACCATAAAAGACACCCTGACCGATGTGGTCAAAACTTCCATGAAAGCGCGTGAGCTTGAAAAAGTTAAAGTGCTACGCAGCGTACAAGCGGTAATAAAACAAATCGAAATTGACCGCCAAATAACGCTCGATGATGCAGGTGTACTAGACATCTTACAAAAGCAAACCAAGCAGCGCCAAGAGTCGCTCGCGATTTTTGCAGCCAATGGGCGAGAAGATTTGGCACAAAAAGAACAATTTGAGATTGATGTGATTAGTCAATTCTTGCCACAACCCATGAGTGAAGCAGAAATTGCCAATCTGGTAGCTGCTGAAATTGCTGAGCAAGGTGCCACTTCAATGCAGCAAATGGGCGCTGTGATGAATGCGCTGAAAGTCAAAACCGCAGGTCGCGCTGACCCCGCTTTGATTTCAAAATTGGTCAAAGCGACATTGGGTTAACCATTTAAAACATGATAAAAAAGCCGTAAGATTTGTACTTATAGCTTTTTATTGGATAAATTGTTACTAATGGGTTTGCATCGCCTGAGAAAGCAAGTCCAACGTTTCCACCAAAGGCAGTCCAACCACATTGCTATAGCTACCGTCTATCGCTTTGACCCACGCAGCGCCCAGCCCTTGAATGGCATAACCACCTGCTTTGTCTTGGGGTTCGCCCGTATGCCAATAATGCGCCATCATGCTGTCAGTGAGTGCGATAAATTTGACATCGGTTCTCACCACAGTGCGCTCAGCATAATCCATCTGCCATTGACCGCCACGCTGCGCCAGTCGGCTCACTTGCACTGCAGTCCATACTTGGTGCGAGGCATTGCTCATTTGCCGCCACATCGCACAGGCATCGGCAAAATCGCTAGGTTTTTGTAGCACTGACCCATCCGGCAATACGCCAATAGTATCGGCGGTAATTACCACACACTCGGTCATAGCCTTTGGCAAAACTTGTAAAGCGGCTTGCGCTTTTTGACTAACCATACGCCCAATATAGTCAATCGCCGATTCCTCTGCTAGCCGTGATTCATCAATACTGACTGCCACACAAGTATGTGGCACCGCAACTTGATCTAACAACTCACGCCGCCTCGGTGAGGTGGACGCCAAGATAATGGGTATAGTGACATTAAATTGATACATAATAACTTCTCAATACGCTTATCGCGTATAACGCAGCATGACAGCGACTAACAGCGGCCAAATTAAGGTACTGACGGCAACGGTATAAAGTAATTGGGGTGCAAAAACTCCTTGGGTAAATAAATGCAGAAAAATTAACCCAAATTGATAAATCAGCAGACAGGCTCCCGCCAAAAGCCACACCAAGTTCGAGGACAATTGGCGTAAATAACCACTGACAAACTTGATAAAAAATGCTACCAGCACTGCACATAAGGCTTGCTGACCGATTCGGCTATCTGTGAGTAAATCAGCAAACAAACCAACCACAAACGCCAATCCCATGCCAATTAAAGTCGGTTGAAATATCAGCCAAAAAATCAGCATCATAATCATCCACATCGGACGAAATAGCGCAATCTCTGCCGACAGCGGATACACACTGAGTACCGATGCGATGATAAAACTGATTGCCATCACAATATATAAATGCTGTTTGGTTTTTTTGCGCTGAACGACGACCATAATCAGTGATTTTAAACCTTCTGCTGAAGCAATAAAACATAAGACGTATTGATAAAATTGGCAGCGGGTTTCACCATAATCTTGGCATAGCCGCCCGCTTGCTCGGCTTCTACTTTTGCCACCCGCCCAACAGGAAATCCGGCAGGAATACGACCACCAAGCCCCGATGAAATCAGCTCATCGCCAATGCGTACATCCGATGCCTTAAAGATATAATCTAGCACCAAATACTGCGGATTACCTTTGCCCGATACAATGGCTTTTTGCCCGGTACGTTTGATAGTCACTGCAACGGATTGTTGGTCATCGCTGATTAACACCACACGGCAGGTATCGGGATAAACATTGACGACTTGTCCAAGAATGCCGTTTTCATCAATCACCGTTTGCCCGACAATTACCCCGTCTTTGCTGCCTTTATTAATGACCACCATTTGCCGCAGTGGATTGCTATCAGTACCAATCACGTGCGATAACAGCAAATTAAACTGGTCTGGCGTGGTGGCAGATAAAATACCTTGCAGTCGGGCATTTTGCGCGACAAGATAATCTTGCTGCTGTAATTGCGCTTTGGCATGCACCAGCTCAGCTTTTAACTGGACATTTTCACGGCGTAACGCTTCTTTTTCGGTCATAGTACTATCAAGCCAGCCTGCAAAAAAACTTGGGTAAGCCGATACTTGATAGATGGGCTGCATGGCGGCATGGGTCACGGTACGTACTGGCTGAAACCAACTGCTATTTTTACTATCCAATAACATCAGCACAATCGCCGCAAACACCACAATAAGGGTCTTGCGAATGGCGAGCGGTTGTTGGGTAAAAATGGTAAGTGACATAAGTAACATCCAAGTAAAATCTGTGGCAGTCAATACAGCGCGCGATAACAAGCCATCAGGATAGCAAAAATCTTTTAAAAAAAGCTATCGTAAAATCATCTTGTCAATAAAGCAATAAAACCGCTATTAAAAAATAGCGGTTAACGGTAACACATCAGTTAACATCAGACAAAAATCATATTCAATGCTTTGTTATTGATAAACTCTAGCGCTTTACCACCCCCACGGCTGACACAAGTCAGTGGGTCTTCAGCTACCGTGACGGGCAAGCCTGTCTCGCGTGAAATCAGCTCATCAAGATTACGTAATAGTGCGCCACCACCCGTTAATACAATACCACGCTCTGCGATATCGGCTGATAATTCAGGCGGCGTTTGCTCAAGCGCTGCTTTGACACCCGAGATAATACCAGTAATAGGGTCGCTTAAGGCTTTTTGGATTTCGGCGGATGTCACTACAAATGACTTAGGTACCCCTTCTGCCATGCTACGACCACGTACTTCCACTTCCAAGGGGTTTTCAGGATCTTCAATTGCCGTCCCTACTTCGGTTTTGATGCGTTCAGCCGTGGTTTCACCAATCACACAGCCATGAGTACGGCGGACATGAGTAATAATCGCTTCATCGAACACGTCACCGCCGATACGGATGGAGTCGGCATACACACAGCCTGATAGCGCAATCACCGCAATCTCTGTGGTACCACCCCCGATATCCACCACCATCGAACCGCTGGCTTCATGCACGGGTAACCCTGCGCCAATCGCAGCTGCCATAGGCTCTTCAAGCAATAAGGCTTTGTTTGCGCCTGCCGATTCAACCGCTTCACGAATCGCACGACGTTCTACCAAGGTTGATTTACAAGGCACACAAACAATCACGTTTGGATTGGCTAAAAAGCGTTTGACTTTCACTTTGTTGATAAAATGCTTGAGCATTTTTTGGGTCACTTCAAAATCGGCAATTACACCGTCTTTGAGTGGACGAATCGCAGTGATATTATCTGGGGTACGACCTAGCATTTGTTTGGCATCAATACCGACGGCCGCAACGGTAGGATTTTGGGTACGGTTACTACGAAGCGCAACAACCGTTGGTTCATTGAGGACCACACCTTTACCTGGGGTGAAAATTAACGTGTTGGCAGTGCCAAGGTCGATGGCGATATTACTTGATAAAAATCCGAAAAGGCTCATGTATCATTTCCCAGTGATAACAAAACTACACTGCAAGCAAAGCAGAAATTAGCGGGGTGTCTAATCGCACATCGAGTCAAGGACGCATTTTTTAAAAGCGTTTATTTAAAAGCTTTTAATACCGATGTTTCTAATGCCCATGTTTCAAAACCACTCTATCGTGCCCACTAACAAAAAAATCTGAAGCAAGCTGCTTACCGCCGCTATATTTTACATAAAAAATAGCAAGAAACTCTTAACGATTAACAGTTAAAAGACTATCTTTTTAGATAAAAAAGGTGACGATGATTTTAAAGAGGTTTAGGCGATAGTGACTTTAATGCGATTAATTTGCGTTTAGTAAGAATAGTGCTAGATTATAGCGGTAAAATATCGCAAAATATAGTGATTTAATCACATTCTATCTTTATTCACGAATTTTTTGTGACAAATTATTTAGGTCACATCACCCTATTTTTTCAAATTTGTTATTAAAAGTAACTAAACTAAAGCAACTGTTTTTATCAGGTTTTATCCTCTTTTATTATAGCCTGTTGCTATAATTGTCTGGTTTAAAATCGCATCGAACATTTGCTTTGTTTGTCCGTTTTATTTTTGTTTGTACTTAAGGAACTCATCATGTCGCAGACGCTTTCAACTGATGAAATTATGAACATCGCAAAACTTGCTCGACTTGGCGTTAATGCTGAGCAGGCAGATAGTTATGCCAATGACCTAAGCAAAATCCTATCGATGATGGATATTTTGGCAGAGGTCAATACTGACAATATCGCACCGCTTACCAATGTCCATGATATGACCCAGCCACTGCGTGAAGATGTTATTAGCGGTGATGGCGTCGAAGTCAATCGTGAGCTAAATCAGTCCATTGCACCAAGTGTCGCTGACGGTCTATACCTTGTACCACAGGTCATTGAATAAGCCACAGCTCATCGAATACCTTGTCAAATTTTTGTTAATTAATTATAAGTGAAAATTATGTCTGAACTACATACGTTTTCGGTTGCCCAATTGGCGGCAGGTCTAAAAAATAAAGACTTTAGCAGTACCGAACTTACCCAACATTTTCTTAATCGGATTACCCAGCATGATAAAGCCATCAACAGCTTTATCACGGTCACGCCTGAACAAGCGTTAGCGCAAGCCGCTGCCGCCGATAAATTATTGGCAGAAGGCAAAGGCGCAGACTTGACGGGCGTGCCACTGGCTCATAAAGACATTTTTTGTACCCAAGGCGTTTTAACCACTTGTGGCTCAAAAATGCTAGAAAACTTTGTGGCGCCTTACGACGCCACCATTGTTGAAAACTGCCAAAATGCAGGCTTGGTTATGCTTGGCAAAACCAGCATGGATGAGTTTGCGATGGGCTCGGACAATGAGTCATCATACTTTGGCGCCGTGCACAACCCTTGGGATATCAGCCGTGTACCAGGCGGTTCATCGGGCGGAAGCGCGGCAGCGGTTGCGGCAGGTTTTGCGCCCTTTGCCACAGGCTCAGATACCGGCGGCTCGATTCGTCAACCTGCGTCATTTTGTGGTTTGACAGGGATTAAGCCAACTTACGGACGTGTCTCACGTTATGGGATGGTGGCGTATGCGTCAAGTTTTGACCAGGCTGGCAGTTTTGGTAAAACCGCAGAAGATTGTGCTTATTTGCTCAACGTGTTATCAGGTCATGACAGCAAAGATTCAACATCTGCCAACAAAGAGGTGCCCGATTTTGTCGCGAGTTTGACCAGCAAACGCCAAGCCAATGCCAGCCATGATAAACCGCTTCAAGGGTTACGCATCGGTATCCCAACCGAATACTTTGCCGATGGCTTAAATAGCGAGGTTAAAGCCAGTGTAGAAGCGGCATTAAAACAATACCAAGCCTTGGGTGCAAGCTTGGTGGATGTGAATTTGACCAAACCTGAAATCACCCTTGCCACTTATTATTTGCTCGCCCCAGCCGAAGCTTCATCTAACTTATCGCGTTATGATGGGGTGCGTTATGGCTACCGCTGTGACAGCCCAAAAAACTTAGAAGATTTATACACCCGCTCACGTTCTGAAGGCTTTGGTGCTGAAGTACAGCGCCGTATTTTGATGGGTACCTATGCGTTATCAGCGGGTTATTTTGATGCCTATTATGTCAAAGCGCAAAAAGTGCGCCGCCTGATTAGCCAAGATTTTGCCAAAGCCTTTGAAAGCTGCGATGTCATTGCCACCCCAACTGCGCCAACGACGGCTTATAAAATCGGTGCAAGCCTTAGCCCTGCCGAAATTTATATGGGGGATGTTTATACCATTGGCGTGAATTTAGCCGGTTTACCGTCATTAAGCCATCCGGTGGGTTTTGATGGTGACAATCTGCCTGTGGGCTTACAGCTGATTGCAAAGGCATGGGACGAAGAGACACTATTGCAAACTGCCGATGCGTATCAGCAAGTCACTGATTTTCACCAACAACTATCACCCATCGCCAAAGCCTAAGGAGCCTTGTTATGACAAACGAAAATAAACCGCAAGCGCCTTTAGTGGATGGCTATGAAGTGGTTATTGGTATCGAAATCCACTGCCAACTCAACACCAACACCAAAATTTTCTCATCGGCTTCAACGCTGTTTGGGCAAGAACCCAACACCCAAGCCAATATCGTTGACCTAGCCATGCCAGGGGCGCTGCCTGTACTCAACAAAGATGTGGTAGAAAAAGCGGTGATGTTTGGGCTTGGCGTCAATGCTGAAATCGGTATGATGAACGCCTTTGACCGTAAAAATTATTTTTATCCCGACTTGCCAAAAGGCTACCAAATCAGCCAAATGGCGCACCCGATTGTTGGTACAGGCTATATCGACATCGTGGTCAATGAAGGTGAAAAAAACGAATATCCCAAACGTATTCACATTACCCGTGCTCACTTAGAAGAAGATGCGGGCAAATCGGTGCATGATGCGGTGCCACAAATGACAGGCGTGGATTTAAACCGTGCCGGTACGCCGCTGATTGAAATCGTCTCGGAGCCTGATATGCGCTCAGCTGCTGAGGCGGTTGCCTATGTCAAAGCCATTCACCAGTTGGTCACTTGGCTGGGTATCTCAGATGCCATTATGGCGGAAGGCTCATTCCGTGCCGACTGTAACGTCTCCGTGCGAAAACCCGGTGCCGACTTGGGTACTCGCTGTGAGATTAAGAACCTTAACTCGTTTCGCTTTATCGAGCGTGCCATCACGGTTGAAATCGAGCGTCAAATTGACTTGATTGAAGACGGCGGCAAAGTCATACAAGCCACTCGCCTGTACGATCCCGACAAAGACGAAACGCGCTCAATGCGTACCAAGGAAGAAGCCAACGACTACCGCTACTTCCCAGACCCTGACCTTTTACCTGTGCATATTGATACCGCAACTTTTGAACAAATCAAAAACGCCATGCCAGAACTGCCAGTGGCACGTCGTGAGCGTTTTCAATCGGCGCTTGGCTTACCTGAATATGATAGCCGTATTTTAACCGCTAGCCGTTCGCTCGCTGATTACTTTGAGCAAGTAGTGGCAAAAGTCGGTCATGATAACGCCAAACTGGCTGCTAACTGGATAATGGGTGACCTGCTCGGCGCGCTCAACAAAGATGAAAAAACCATTGAGCAAAGCCCGATTTCTGTCGCCCAATTTGCCAAACTGCTAGCGCGTATCAAAGACAATACGCTATCAGGCAAGCTGGCTAAGCAAGCCTTTATCGCCCTATTCGCTGGCGAAGGCGGTGACGATGAAACAGCCGTGGATAAAATCATTGCCGATAAAGGTTTAAAACAAGAAACCGATACAGGCGCGATTAAAGCGATTGTCGAAGACGTGTTGAAAAACAACCAAGCGATGGTCGATGAGTATAAGTCAGGCAAGGAAAAAGCCTTTAACGGTCTTGTCGGTCAAGTGATGAAAGCCTCTAAAGGTAAAGCCAACCCGGCTCAAGTTAATCAGCTGTTAAAAGAACTAATTGGATAAGTTTGTATTGCAAATTCTGTCATTTTTGGTAGAATAGTACACCTTTCGGGGCGTAGCGCAGTCTGGTAGCGCACTTGCATGGGGTGCAAGGGGTCGCGAGTTCGAATCCCGCCGTTCCGACCAAATTAAAAAGGCTTACGTGTTACGTAGGCCTTTTTCTTTTTTGAGTTTTTCGTTATACCTATTGTCACAGTATTTTTACGTGAATATGACAATAGTTTTTTTGTTTTGATAGATAATTTATTGATAAAATTTTCTCACTATTTGGCTGTATTTATTTGACTGTATTTTTTGAAAAATCATGAGCGCGATCATTAAATCATTCCTTGCTAACTATAAACTGACAAATTTGGCTGCGGCTTTGGTATGGGTGGTTTTACCACTTACTGCGCAAGCCGATAGCGTTCATCGAGCACAAACCAACAAAGATGCGATTGTACGTTCTTGTCCCAATCGTTTATGCCCCGTGGTGCAGACCCTGCCCAAAGGCATCAAGTTTAGCTGGGTATTAGCCAAAAATGGCTTTGTGAACATTGCTGATTCTACCTTGTGGGTATCCACTGCTGACATCAAATAAGTGCTTGTATGTTTTCAAATTTTTCTTAAAAAGCCTGTCATGAATATGATGGGCTTTTTTGTTATGATAGTCTAAGCTTAATGTTGAACGAGTCGATTATGCCTTACCCAAAAATCATTATTTCAATTGAAAAACAACAGCTTACTTTATGTCTTAGTAGAACCCAATCACAAACTTACCCCGTCTCTACCGCCAAAAATGGTATTGGACAACTGCAGGATACTGGCTGTACACCGCTCGGTGCGCACGTGATTAGCGAAAAATTTGGTGATAATTTACCTATCAACAGTGTTTTTGTGGCACGTCAATTTACCGGCGAAATTTACGACGATCATTTGGCAACTACATTTCCCAATCGAGACTGGATTTTGACGCGGATTTTGTGGTTAGATGGTTATGAAGAAGGCTTTAACAAAGGCGCCAATGAGCAAGGGGTGTGTGATACTAAGGCGCGCTACATTTACATTCATGGTACGCCCAATACCGAGCCGATGGGCATTCCGCTTTCTCATGGCTGTATCCGTATGCGCAATCAAGACATTATCACACTGTATGACCAAGTGGATATTGGTACAGCGGTCGAAATTTTGCCGTAAATTTATCAAAATTAACCTTAATAATAATTTAGAAAAAATTAATAGACATGATTATTGGTTAAAAAAAATTACAAAATAGTTTTTATTTATTAGTATTTTAGGCATATAATAGCCGTGTCACATCAATCGGCTTTAATAAGGTAGATTGATTATCAAATAACAATGAAAAGGAGCTGATTATGTCAGTCGAAACATTACACACTATCGCAGAAACTCGCCGTTCTATCTATATGCTCAATGACCAATTGCCTGTCTCAAAAGATGAGGTGGTTAAACTGGTTGAACATGCCGTGTTACATACCCCTTCTTCATTCAACTCACAATCAAGCCGCTTGGTAGTATTGTTTGGTGAAGACCATCAAAAACTTTGGCAAATCACCGAAGATTTGCTACGCGCGATGGTGAATGATGATGAAAAATTCAAATCGACTGCCGATAAAATGGCCATGTTTAAAGCCGGTGCAGGGACTATCTTGTATTTTGAGGACCAATCAGTGGTCAAAGGCTTACAAGAACAATTCCCACTTTATGCGCATAATTTCCCAGTATGGGCAGAACACACCAGTGCCATGCACCAATATGCGATTTGGAACGCTTTAGCTGCGCTCAACATCGGTGCAAACTTACAGCATTATAATGGCGTGATTGATGAAAAAGTGGCAGAAACATGGAACATCGATAGCAACTGGAAACTCATTGCGCAGATGGTATTTGGTGGTATCGCCGCCCCAGCCGGTGAAAAAACCTTTGAACCGATCGAAAAACGCTTAAAAGTTTACGGAAAATAATTTTTCAATACGCGTTTTGATAGGTGTTACAATAAAAGCAAAAAGCCAATATCTGACGGTATTGGCTTTTTTGTTTGACACGCTTGATTGAAGTAAAGCTACCAAAACTTTGGCGCATTTTTCACCGTTTTTAGACTGACCGCGCATTGCTCGGCACTCGCTTGCTCACGCCCGCTAAACCAACCCACCGCAAATAGTGCATTTGGGTCGGTTTTGGCTTTCTCAAGATAGTTAGCATGACCGACCACATTGTCATTATACTCACCCAGTACGTCTTGTGCAGGCTCTAAGTATTGCAAAAAGGCGTTGAGCTTCGTCGCTTTTTTTCCTTTTTTGCCATTGGTTTGGCTGGCAAAAAGCGGCGCAGCAAACTCACTGACATAACGCAGGCTTTTTAGGTCTTTACGGACACCATGCTGGCTGTCAGTATCAAGACTAGCAAATTTATCACTTGCCGCGGCAATCGCCGTAAATAGTTTTTCCAACTTTTTGGCAACTGGGGCTTTGGCTTTTGGATTATCCGCAGGTACGGGCAAATGGGTAAAACCAATCAGCTCTAAGAGCAGAATTTGAAAATCATTGGCTCTGACGGCATCAATCGGCATGATATCTATGGCCGTTGACCACTCAACATGCGGTGCACCGACTGCTTCTAGCAGGGGCTGGGTTTTTATTTGCAAGATTTCTTTATCACGATACTCCCCTAACAAGCTAAAGGTTTGTTTGAGTACCATCAGCCAATTTGGGTCGATATAATCTGGGGCAAATTTGAAATGTTTGAGGGCAGTACGCAAACGCCGAATACCGACACGCAGTTGGTGCACTAAGTTGCCATCGGGACTGCCTTCAGCAATTGTAGAGGCATTGGGCAAAATCTGCACTAGGCAGTTATTGACCACTGCCTGCAAAAACGCAAATTGGCTGATGCCTTTATGTAATTGCAGCACAGCCAAATCCGCTTTGACAGGCTGGGCAAATTGCTTATTCGCGAGTAGCAGACTACCCCGCTGGGCTTTGGTAACGGTTGATAAATATAATTTGTATTTTTTGCACCAGGTTTTAGCCACCTCAATTAAATCACTTGGGTCACCTTCAAGCAGCTCAAATTCAACTTCATGAATATCCGATTGGGTTAACCCATGATTATTGGCGGGTTTTTGTGAGTTTAGGCGACCTATGCCAACCTTTCCGATATCATAAGCGATTTCGATGCGGCTGTTATTTTTCTTAATTTGACGAGAAGTGCGCTGCACATCGGTGAAATATTGCACGGTTAAGGCTTGAGCGAGCTCATCAAGCGGCATGATATTCGTCAGCTGCGCCACGACTGTTGGCTCTGTAATCAGTGAAATATCAGGCACAAGGCTGCTAACATCAAGGGTATCTGGCGTACCCGTCAGGCTTAGCACGGTATTGAGCTCAACACGTTTGGCAACGCCATCACCGGCTGTTTTGAGGGTTTGTACCCACTGGCTGTCTTCGAAACGAATACGCAGGGCAATGCCTTTTTTGGCAAGGTCTTGATTGGGGGTATCAAAGTAATACGCAGATAGGCGCTGTTGCTGCGCCGTTTTGGTGTCGATGTTTTTTCTTAAGACGCTTTGTTGATAGCTTGGGACAGCAAACTTGAGTTCTAGTTCGTGCATGATGGTGTCGATTAACCTATATAGCTAACGGATAAAACACCATCATAGCACAACTTTGCTTTTTAAAAATAACCACTTGGCTGATTTGTTAGCGGTAAAACTTTAAAGTATTTAAAGAATGCCCTATGATAAGTAATAACCAGTTATGCAATCACATCCAAACCTTCTTCTTTGAGCGATGTAAAGTCAGGTATTGATATAAAAAAAATCTATTTTAAGCTATCATAACCACAAAATTTTGATGAATTTTGTAATAAATATTTACACTGACCCTCGATTAAATAGGTTTTTTAATAAATGTCAAACGCTACTGCTGACCAAACGTCGTCTTCCCAACTCACCAAAAACCCAAGCAAAAAAATCAAACCCACCGCGCGGGTGCGTAAACGTTTGCAAGACGCCCCACCCGTGACCCTAACAGTGACCAATCTTGCCCATGACGGACGGGGCGTGGCAAGTTACGGTGACCAGCCCGACCATCACCTCGATAAACATGGCAAAAAAGTATTCGTCAGCTTTGCGCTGCCCAACGAGACCGTGAGCGTCAAAATCACAGGCTCACGTAAAAGCATGGAAGAAGGTGACGCGGCTCTCGTGTTGGCAAACCCAAACCCTGAACGCACCACCCCACCTTGTCCGCATTTTGGGGTGTGTGGTGGCTGTAGCTTACAGCACTGGCAACCCGATGGGCAGATTCAATTTAAGCAATCGGTACTGGCAGAGCTGCTTGAACACCAAGCCCATATCCAGCCTGAACACTGGCTTCCCCCTTTGGTGGCTGACCGTTTGGGCTACCGTACCAAGGCGCGTATGGGCGTGCGCTATGTCGAGAAAAAAGGCACAGCATTGGTCGGTTTTCGTGAGCGCGCCAGCAATTTTTTGGCAAATTTAAATGAATGCCATGTGCTTGACCCGCGTGTCGGCTTTGAGATTGAACCGCTAAAAGCGCTTATCAGTTCGCTTGACGCCCGTGACCATATTCCACAGCTTGAGTTAGCGATGGGTGAAACGCTTGATGATGTTATCGATAGCAAAAAATCCATTGCCGTCATTGTCCGTCACATGGTGGATTTAGGTGAGCATGATATCGCAAAACTGCAAGCTTTTTTTGCCGAGCGCAACTGGCAGTTATTTTTACAGCCCAAAGGTAGCGACACGGTACATCGCATTGACCAGTTATATGAGAACACGCCTAATGCGCGCCCATCAAGCCTGACTGTGCCACCGACAGGCGGTTTGTTTTATCGCTTGCCAGAGTTTGATGTGACGTTTGAATTCTCGCCACTGGATTTTACCCAAGTCAATTTGTCAGTCAATCGTAAAATGACCAAGCTGGCAATTGATTTGTTAGATTTGCAGCCAGGCGAGCGAGTGCTTGATTTGTTTTGCGGTTTGGGCAATTTTAGTCTGCCACTGGCGCGTCAAGTGGGTGAAACGGGCTTTGTGATTGGTGTGGAAGGCAGCAGTGAGATGACACAGCGTGCCAAGATGAATGCCACCGCCAACGGCTTGCACCATACCGACTTTTTTGCCCAAGATTTGACCCAAGATTTTTCTGCTGAGCCTTGGGTTGGGCAAGTCGATGCACTGCTGATTGACCCACCCCGCTCAGGCGCTTTGGAAGTCATGCAGTATCTGGATAAATTCAATGCCAAACGCATCGTCTATGTGTCGTGCAATCCGATTACGCTTGCCCGCGATACCGCCGTGCTACTTGAAAAAGGCTACAAGCTCACCCATGCGGGGGTGATGGATATGTTCCCGCACACAGGGCATGTGGAAAGTATTGCACGCTTTGAGAGACGCTAAAATTTGGCTTTATTCATACAATTTAAATAGCGTACGTTGACTTTGTCGGCGTACCATTTGGTATTGTAATCGCGGCTGAGTTTTGCCCCAGAGATGACCACTTGTGGCATGATGGCGGCAGGGGCATTTTTGCCGGTTTTCATTTTGTAAAGACTACCGATGGTGCGATAGGTTTCGGTATTTTCAAAATCTTGGCTTTTTTCTTTTGCCAAGTCCATGCGCACTTGTCGCTCCGTCAGGCTAATCATGCCTTGTTGTATCATTGATATCAGCGCCTGCTCACTTTGGCTGATATTGGCACTGATTTTATTGCCTTTTTCATAAATCAATAAATCCCCGTCATAGTCTATTTCGGCTTTGGATAACTCGTGCAGCATTTTTTGGAAAGCCGCATTACGGCTTGAATACATCCCTGAGTTGTAGTCAGCGAAGCGATAAATCGGGTCTTGATAATTGGCTTTATACAGTAGTAAGCGATGGATACCATAGTACAATCCGCCATATTGGCTATATAGGTCTTTACGCAGTTCAAGGTTATTGCCATTCATCCGGCGATGGTCACGCGCATAACTTACTTGCACCTGCATTGAGCCTAACGTGGTAATCGGGTCTAATTTTTCTTCGATATCCCCACCCACCAATTTGGTAACGCTGTTCAGTTTGCTGGCATAATATTTGCTTGAAAAATACGCAAACATCTGATGATAAATATCATCAAGTTCTTCTTCGGTTTTGACTTTAGCGATTTGTTTTTCAAAGCTGTTGTCGGGCGTGGGCTCAGTTTTTAGCATGGTGCGAAAATATGGGGCTAGCGTTGAGCCCAATTTTTCTTCCAACTCCTCATTCATCGCTTTTAGGCTTGATTGCCCCAAATTCGCGACGGGCGGATTGGCTTTAAAATTAGACTCTTGGTCGATAATGGCAACAGCGGTACAAATATTTTGCGCGTTTTTTTCTATTTTTAGCGTATCAAATATTTGGTTGATGTCTTGTGCCCAGCTTTTGCTATCTTGTCCACGTTTGGGAATCAGTTTGGCAATTTGTTTGGCACCAATGGGCGAGTTAGCGTCGGTTTGCGTTTGAAAATACTTACACCCTGTCAACCCAAGCGATAAAGTCAGCGTTATCGCCAACGTTGACAGGGTTTTACCAAAGTTAGCAAGGCTTTTTGAGCGGGTCATGGTAAAATCTGACGCTATAGTAGTCGCATTTGTAACAAAATGAGATGGTAATTTCATTAAACTCACCTATACTGAACAAGATAGTTTTATCCTAGTTTGGATTGAGATTCACTTAAATCGCTGATTGGGTCGTTGCCTAACACTCATTTATTGCTACATGTACCGCACAGTTTTTAGATTGAATCATTACAGTGATACAAAAATTTTATCGACGTGTTGACTTGCAATTGTTTTCTAATAGACACATCTTAATAAAATTAACACATGAGTAAGCGTAATAAAGTTAGTGTTAAATGGCTAAACATGGGCACCCCAAAACGGTTAAAATATATAAAACGGTTAAGATATATAAAGTGAATATGGCATTTACTTTATTTTAACCTTTAACATTTATTTTAAGGCTTAACACGCCCAAACCCAACGCACTATCATAGCTAAAACACGCTGCTATAGCGACTACTCTGTCATATTTTATTATTGCTAGCGCAGTATCAAATCAAACTTAATCACACAAAAATTCACAGGGAAAGTGAGTTGATAATTTTAAATGAACAAGGTTAGTTTTTTTGCTCTTTGAGGAAATCTGGTAAGTAAGGTGTAGAATTGACATGGTAAAAATACGAGAAAGTTTGCCGCTATTGGATGGAAAAGACGTTGATCATGATAGTACCACGATGATTGCGAGTATCACTGCCAGCCAGCGTCATTTCACCCATACTGACTTGCCCATTCTCTCTGAGCCTGCCAGCCACATCATCGATGAGCATACCATTGATACCGAAGCTTGGCTGGCATCGATGGCAAAACGCGCCCATCTCACTGAGCTGCCTGAGCTGACCAAAGCCTGTCAACTACTCAAAAATCAAGATTTAAGTACTGAAAGCAACCGCTCTAATGCGTTTTTGACTGGGATTGGGATTGCCGATATTTTGGGTTATCTATACCAAGATGAAGCCACGCTCGTTGCTGCGATGTTATATCGTGCCGCGCGTATCCAAATTTTTACTCCCAAACAAATCCAAGCCACCTTTGGCGATGAAGTCGCAGAGCTGGTGCAAGAAACCCTAGCACTGGGGCGTCTGTCCGATTTGATAGAGAACAACAAGCGCTTAGAAGACCACTTTAATAACAACCAGCGCGAGCAGTTATCGGGCATTTATAACATGCTCATCTCCATGACCAACGATGTGCGCGTGGTGCTAATCAAATTGGCTGAGCGTACTTTTGCGATGCGCGAGCTGTCGTATGCCAGTCCTGAGCGTCAGCAACGGGTCGCGCGTGAGGTCATGACAATTTACGCACCGCTAGCGCACCGTATGGGTATTGCACAGCTTAAATGGGAGCTTGAGGACTTATCGTTTCGTTATCTTGCGCCTGACCGCTACAAAGAAATCGCCAAATTACTCTCCGAAAAACGTAGCGAGCGCGAAACCTATATCGACCGTGTTGCACAACAACTGCGCGAGGCGTTAGCTGCACAAGGGATTGACGGGGAAATCACCGGTCGTGTCAAACACATCTATTCGATTTATCGTAAGATGAAACTCAAATCATTGTCGTTTGACCAATTATATGACATCCGCGCACTGCGGGTACTGGTGCATAACAACGCCGATTGTTATCACGTATTGGGGCTGGTGCATGGTTTATGGCGCTATATTCCCGAACAGTTTGATGACTATATCACTAACCCAAAAACCAATGGCTATCGCTCGCTACATACCGCGGTCATTGCTGAGAACAAATCGCTGGAAGTACAAATTCGTACCTTTGACATGCACTATGAAGCTGAACTTGGCATGTGTGCACACGTCAACTACAAAGAAGGCACCAAAAACAAAAAAGACGACTATCTGACCAAAAAAATCAGCTCACTGCGTCAGTTATTGCTCAATCAAGAAAATGCTGACAATCATGACCCGTTAAAATTTGTATTAGATAAGCATGTTGAGCATGAGCATGGCGAGCTCGATGAAGAAGAACAAGTCGTTGATTTTGGTGAATTTGAGCGGATTTATGTGTTTAGTCGTGATGGCGATATCATCGAATTGCCCAAAGGCTCAACCGTGCTTGATTTTGCCTATCATGTGCATACCCATGTCGGCAATCGCGCCCAAGCCGCTCGTGTCAACAAACGCTATGTACCGCTCACCTATCAGCTCAAAACAGGCGAGCAAGTTGAGATTATTACCAAGCAATCACGCGAGCCAAACCGTGATTGGCTAGTGGCATCCTTAGGTTATATCAATACCAGTCGCGCTCGCAGCAAACTGCGCCAATGGTTTAATAAGCAAGACCGTGATAAAAATATCGAAACAGGTAAGCACATATTAACCAAAGAATTGGCGCGCATGTCGGTACACCCTAACAGTATCGATTTAAATGATTACGTCAAATTTTTTAATGCCAAAAACAGTGATGATATTTTGGTAGGGCTAGTCAATGGCAACGTTGAATTGCATAATTTGACCGGTCATATCAGTCGTCATCTAGATTTAGAGCCTGAAGTCACTGATACTGAGCTTATCCCCAGTATTCACCCAAAAGCCACAGGCAAGCTAGATGCGTATAAAATCGAAGTTGATGGCTTAGATAACATTGCTATTCACTTGGCAAATTGCTGCTCGCCCGTGCAAGGTGAGTCAATTGCAGGGTATATTACCCAGTCCAATGGCGTATCCGTCCACCGCAGTGATTGCGTTGAATACGAGCGACTGGTGGAGCGTGAGCCTGAACGCGCTATTAGTGCCGCTTGGTATGGCAATAAAGGCAAAAGCCAATTGGTACAAATATACCTTGAATCGTATGACAGGCGTGGCTTGCTCAAAGATCTTACCCAAATTATCGACCAAGAAAATGTCAATATCCGTCAAGTTGATACCCTAAGCGGGGATGATGATATCGCGCGGTTGAATTTTACCATAGAAGTGACGGGGCTAAGTCAGTTGTCTAAGCTGCTCGCAAAACTAGAGCAGCAACATGGTATTATCTTGGCGCGTCGTATCGTCAATAACAACAAGTCTTAATGCTTTAACTAGGAGTCACACGGCATATGCCAGAATTGCCCGAAGTGCAGACGACAGCGACGAGTCTGCAACCTTTGCTCAATCAAACCGTTGAAAAAGTTAGCGTCTTTCAGCCCAAATTGCGTTGGGCGGTGCCTGATGACTTGGTGAGCTTGATAGATTATCAACTTGTCGACATTGAGCGCCGCGCCAAATATCTGATTCTCACCTTTAAACGTAAAGGCGGCGCAGCGCAAAAAAAACTGCTCATCCACTTGGGGATGTCGGGTAGCTTACAGCAGCATTCTGTGGGGTTTGACAAGCGTAAACACGATCACGTGATTTTGACATTTAATGATGGCAAAAAACTCACCCAACTGCATTATCATGATCCGCGGCGGTTTGGCATGTTACTGTGGCTGGATGACTATGAAGACAAGCTGATTACCCATTTGGGTGTGGAGCCATTGTCAGAAGACTTTAGCGCTGACTATCTATATCATCATATCCACAATCGCAAAAAACCGATTGAACGCCCCATCAAATCGGTGATTATGGCGCAAGAGATTGTGGTCGGTGTGGGCAATATCTATGCGACCGAAAGCCTATTTTTATCAAAAATTCATCCGTTGACCCCTGCCCATCTCATCCGCCATGAACAGCTGACCACCTTGGTCGCCCATATTCGACAAGTCCTACAAACATCGATTGAAAAAGGCGGCTCAACGTTAAAAGATTTTACCGTAGCCGATGGACAAACAGGGTATTTTCAGCAAACGTTACTAGTATATGGGCATAAAGGCGGTGATTGTCCAAGCTGTGGCACTACCATTGAAAATGTCAAAATCAATCAGCGTGCCAGCACGTTCTGTCCCACTTGCCAGCCGCTGATAACCCAAAAAAAACCGTGAAAAAAAACAGTGAAAAAACCGCTCAAAAAATAGCGGCTCTCCCTTAACGTAAAAAAACCTGCGGCAAAGACAATTTTACTTGATAATTCTTGGCAAAATTGATGTAATGTTCCTGAACTATTCAGCAACAACCTAGCAAAACTTGTTAGGTACAACCTGTCAGTCAACCCCAGTTATTTGGTTATCTAGTTGCCTAATTATTTATTTAGTTAGTTAGCTAGTTACCTCGTTAATGAGGGCTTGCTGCCAGTTAGGAACCTGCTATGAAACGATTAAATACGATTGCGTCAGCCGTAGCCTTGATGGTTGCAACGACGACTTGCAGCTTTGCCGCTACCGAAATTGATGAAAAAGATTTTGGTCCAACCTATGGCTCCATGGTCGCTGATACCATTGTGGGTAAGCCATTGGGCGCATTGGCAGTGGTGGGCGGCGTGGTGACGGCGATTGCCAGTATGCCATTTACCATCTATAACGATGAAATCGATCAGGTAGAACGCAAGCTGATTCTTGAGCCACTGGCGGCACTCGATCGCTGCTTGGGCTGTACCCCTGCTGAAGACCAATATTTTCGCTCACAGCGCCCCAATAATAACCAAGTGCGCATCACCGTTGATGGGCCTTCTGAGATTTTAATCAACACCAACCAAAAAGTTGTCGTGAAAACCCCTTAGTTTTTTTGTCGGCGATTCAAGCAAGCAATTGGCAGCCGCTGATTGCTTTTTTTATGACTGTTATGTTCATGATAACTTTTTTGCACCCATAAATTGTTTGCTATAGTCGCTTTTAAACGAGTCTGCTCATCATTTGTCAACATTTGGCTGAGTGCTTGTATAAAAAGCGCTCGTATAAAAAGCGCTCGTATAAGCTTGTATAAAAAGTTGATTACCAAGGAAGATAACCGTCATGTCGAACCTAAACCTAAAAACACCGTCTCAACTCGCCTCAAACCTTACCCAGCAAACCATTCAAATAGCCACCAAACACCCTGCCACACTGGCAGCGACTGTGTTTCGACCCGATACGGTTAAAGCCGCCGTGATGATTGCGCCGGCAACAGGTATCAAACGCCAGTTTTATCAAAATTTTGCGCAGTATTTGATGGAGCATGGTTATGGCGTCATCAGCTATGACAATGAAGATATTGGCGAGTCGATGCAAGGCGACCTCAAGCACTCTAATGCGTCACTGATTAGTTGGGGACGCTACGATATGACTGCAGTGCTTGATAGGCTGATTCAAGAGTTTCCCAATACCAGCTATCATCTGGTCGGTCATAGCGCGGGCGGTCAATTATTTGGTTTGATGCCCAATCATCACAAGTTCACATCCGTGTTTAACGTTGCCTGTTCGTCGGGGCAAATCCGCAATATGGCGATGCCATATCGTGCCAAAGCCATGTGGTTTATGGATGTATTTATTCCTGTGTCCAATGTGTTGTTTGGCTATACCCAATCAAGCAAAATTGGCATGGGCGAAGACTTGCCCAAAAACGTCGCCAAACAGTGGCGAGATTGGTGCAATGGCGCAGGCTATATCAAAACCGCTTTTGGTAAAACAGTGAAAACCCACTATTATAATGAGGTTAACTTGCCTGCTATGTGGGTGAATGCGCCCGATGATGATATCGCCAATGATAAGAATGTCGCCGATATGATTCGGGTGTTTCCCAACATGAAAGCCACCACCCAAACGCTAAAACCCAAAGATTATGGCTTACAGCATATCGGTCATATGAAATTTTTTAGCCGACAAAACCAGCCACTTTGGCAGCAAACCCTGGATTGGTTGCACCAACATGGGTAATTAACAAAGTTAGTTTGTTAATTACCTAAGCGGTTAAAACGGCACGGGGCTTTCCCATTCCATCCACACACCCGTATTGGGATGCTTTAAACGCAATTTGCGTGCATGTAAGCAAAGCCGAGGCGATAAATCAAACGCTTGACCGTCTAATACATCTTGCGCGTAGATGGGGTCGCCAAGCATCACATGCCCGATATGCAGCATATGAACGCGTAGTTGATGACTGCGCCCTGTGACAGGATACAAGGCGACACGGCTAACTGCCTTACCCTCACGCAGTTCGTGGTGCAAGGTTTCATATTTCGTATAGGCGCGTTTATCCCAATTCATATCGACAATATGCTTGGGTTTTTGTGGTGGGTCGTAGCGCACGGGTACATCGATTTCGCCTTGCTGCGGCGGCGTTCCCCAGACCAGCGCTTGGTATTCTTTGCTCGGAATACGCTCGATAAATTGTTTGCTGATATGGGTTTGCGCCTCGCTATGACGCGCAAAAATGATAATCCCTGAGGTGTCCATATCAAGTCTGTGAATAAGTTTGACGTTGGGGTCGGCTTTTAGCAGGCGCGATTGCAAGCTGACTTTTAATTCTTTACCATCGACTGATAACAGCCCGTGCGGTTTGTCGATGACCCAAATGTCGTCATCACGATAGAGGGTAACAGATTTGGCAAAGTCATCAAAGAAAGATTGCGGCTGCTGACTTTCTTCAAGATTACGCTGTGCAATGGATGCTGGGGTTAACGCTTGGGGCAGTTGTCGCATGGGTGGTTTTTATTCTCTAAAATCTATTTGATTGAAAATTGATAGTCTTTAAATCACTATTTGCGCTTTGACCTTTGGCAAACTTTGCCAAAGGCAACTGTCCAAACGCAATTAAAAATCCTTTGGCAAATTTTTTATGTGCAACCGTTATGCTTTCGCCATTATCGCAAAGACTTCTTTTGCCGCTTGCAAGGTCGCATCCAAGTCTTCTTGCGAATGCTCACTACTTATAAAGGCTGCCTCAAAGGCGGATGGCGCAAGATACACACCGCGATCGAGCATACCGTGAAAGAAAATCGCAAATTTTTGCGCATCGCATTGGCACACCTCGTCAAAGTTTTGTGGCAATGTATCGCTATCAGTAAAAAACATCCCAAACATACCGCCACAGCGCGTGGTTTTAAAGCCAATGCCTGCATCCTTCGCCAACCGTTCAAGATTATCCGTCAAATAAACGACTTTTTCACTTAATGCGTCATAAAAACCCTCAGCTGTGAGCAAGTCAAACATGGCAATACCAGCACGCATCGCCAGTGGATTGCCTGATAAGGTGCCTGCTTGGTACACGCCCCCTAACGGCGCGATACATTCCATAATCTCACGTTTACCACCAAATGCCCCGACTGGCAGACCTGCACCGATGATTTTACCAAACGTGGTCAAGTCTGGTGTGATACCAAAATGGGCTTGCGCTGACTGTAAGCCAACCCGAAACCCAGTCATCACTTCATCAAAAATTAGCACAGCGCCATGCGCGGTACACTCAGCACGCAAGGTATCGTGAAATTCTTGCGTGGGTACAATCATGTTCATGTTGCCGGCGATAGGCTCGACAATCACACAAGCGATGTCATTGCCAAATTGCGCAAAGCAGTCTTTGATGGCTTGCGGGTCGTTGTAACGAATGGTGATAGTATGTTTGGCAAAATCGGCAGGGACGCCTTTTGAGCTGGGTTCTCCGATATCTAACATGCCCGAACCCGCTTTGACCAGTAGACTGTCGCTATGACCGTGATAACAGCCTTCAAATTTGACAATTTTGTCGCGCCCTGTATAGCCGCGTGCTAGACGAATGGCGGACATGGTGGCTTCAGTCCCTGAGCTGGTCATACGGATTAATTCAACACTGGGAATCAATTCGCAGATTTTGTCAGCCACTGTGGTCTCAAACGTGGTGGGGGCACCAAAGCTTAACCCGTCATCTGCCGCATTTTTGACCGCTTCGATAATATGGGGGTGCGCATGACCCAAAATCATCGGTCCCCATGAGCCCACATAATCTATATAGGGTTTGCCTTCGGTATCATACATTTTGCTGCCACGGGCACGGCTGATAAAGACAGGCGTACCCCCCACACCTGCAAACGCGCGTACAGGTGAATTTACACCACCAGGGATATGGGCTTTGGCTTGTTTAAACAGTAATTGGTTGGTTGTCGAGTTGTTTGAGTTATTTGAATTCATGGAACGCTCAGCTGGATAAATTTTTGCCTATTTTAACAAAATTCGGGGGTATTGAATACGCTTGCCGCCTATCTTGAATTTGGCTGGCTTGACTTTGGGTGACGAAAAATAGGGACTCGTTGATAAAAAAATATGGTTTTGGCTTTTTTGATATATCCCTACTTTTTTGTCTCAATGGTAGCGACCACGTGAACCCTATTTTTAACGCTAAAAAAACCCCAATGCCGTGCAGTGGGGTTTTTGTGTTGGGGTGTTTATCCCATCAGTTTGCTGGGCAATCATTTGTGGGCTTTAAACGAGATATTGGGTACTGCCAATTCGTTATATTCGCCTTTTTCATATAAAGCCCCTGCACGACCCACAATCAAGGGGTCAACTGTTCCCACGACTTTAGGGTCTTTATTGTCGTAAGGTAGTTTGCTTAATACATAGCGCATCGCATTCAAACGCGCGCGTTTTTTATCGGTTGACTTGATGACAATCCAAGGTGACTCTGCACTGTCCGTGTTAAAGAACATGGTTTCTTTGGCAAGGGTATAATCATCCCATTTGTCGAGTGACGCTTTATCAATGGGTGAGAGTTTCCATTGTTTGAGCGGATGCGCTTCACGCTCGGCAAAACGGCGGCGCTGCTCTTCACGACTGACTGAGAACCAAAATTTGATTAAATGAATACCTGAGCTAATCAGATGTTTTTCAAACTCTGGGACTTGGCGCATAAAGTCATTGTATTGTTCTTCGGTACAAAAACCCATGACACGCTCGACGCCAGCACGGTTATACCATGAACGGTCAAATAGCACGATTTCGCCTTTGGTCGGTAGGTGCTGGACATAACGCTGGAAGTACCATTGACCCGCTTCTTGCTCGGTGGGTTTTTCAAGGGCGACGACTTTGGCACCGCGCGGGTTTAAGTGTTCCATAAAGCGTTTGATGGTACCGCCTTTACCTGCGGCATCACGACCTTCAAAGATGATGACGATTTTTTGCCCGCTATCTTTGACCCATTTTTGCAGTTTTAATAGTTCAACTTGTAGCTCGTATTTTTGGGCTTCATAGTTTTTGCGTGACATACGGTTTTTGTAGGGATAACCGCCTTCACGCCAGTTGTCCGCCAATTCGTCGTCTTTGTTGATTTTGCTTTGCACGCTAGTGGTTTGGCTGCCAAATAGTTTTTTGACTTCGTTGATTTCATCATTGGACATACCATTGATTAGCGCTTGCAAGTGCTCTGCCATTTTCTCGACATTGCCTGTGGTTAGGTCTTTATTCATGATACTTTCGATAGCGCGCTTTTTGGCATTGGCTTTTTCACTCACCCCTGCTTGCTGCGACTGCTCAAGCAACACTGTGGGGTCGGTCTCATAAGGTTGGTCAATACGCTCGGTCGCTGGTGTTTTACTGCTGCGGCGCGCTGGGGTGTTGGTAGATAAGGTCTTTGTAGCTAGGGTCTTGGTAGCTGGGGTCTTAGTAGGCTGCGACTTTTGGGGCTTCGCTTTATCCGTTTTGGCATTGTCAGTTTTTGTACTGTCAGTTTTGGCGCTATTTACCGCTGTGCTATTGGGGGGATTTGCCATGTCTCACTCCTTAAATTCAATGGTCGGCTGATGGGTTGAAGTAAAGTGTAACAAATTATTTACTATTGACTATAGACCATTTAAAACCAAGCCACAATCGCTTTTTGCCCTATATTCTGGTCATACTTTTCACTTGTCGTCGAGCCAAAAAAGGCGTTTAATAACCTTAGGCATGTAAGTAGATAGGTAAGGGAATTAGTCATCGGGTGAGGATAAACTGGATGACTAAATATCTTCAAGCTTTAGCACATCATAAGCGGGGGTTTCATACGGGTGTGCCTGTTTTAAGGCTTGCACTACCGCTTTGATGCGCTCATCTGCAACCACCATCTCGACTCGCCATTCTTCGATTGTTTGTAATTGATTGGTCGTACCAATAAAGGCTTGATTGCCTGCCAATGGCATAAACTGTCCTGTGCCCAACACCTGCCAACAGCAATACTGATAATTGCCAATCTGCCCTGCCCCTGCGTCAAACAAGGCTTGCTTTACAGCGTCTAGATAGTCGGTCGGTATGTATGTGGTGAGTTTATACATGGGTTGCCTTATTAAACTGTTAAGCCGTGAAGCCGTTAAGCCCTACCATCAGGGTTTTGGATTTATTTTAATCTAGCTTTAATCTAACATAGTTTTTTTGCAAAAAGCGCGTTGGTCGGTGGTTTTTCGTTGCTTGTTCGCTAGTCTTTAAAAAAATTTACCCTTAAACGCGCTATATATTATACAATATTGTATAATATATATTATTATGAAATGCTTAGGTGGCGTATGTTGTTATTTTCTATTGCAGATTATAGTCATCCATTGGTGGGTGGCATGTTGATTGGGCTCTCTGCGGTTATGCTGTGGTGGAGTATTGCCAAGATTGCTGGCATCAGTGGCATTGTCGCCAGTCTCTGGCAGCCAAACTCACCCGATTTTGCTTGGCAATTGGCATTTTTTATTGGTTTAGTGGTATCGCCTTGGGTGTTTGCTATGCTCTTTAGCTTGCCAACCATCGAGGTAACCTCATCGCCTTGGCTGTATATTATCGCAGGTTTGCTAGTGGGTATTGGTACGCGTATGGGCTCAGGTTGTACCAGTGGTCATGGCATCTGTGGTAATGCTCGCTTTTCGCCCCGTTCATTGGTGGCAACCATTGCCTTTATGTCCGCAGGGTTTGTGACGGTGTTTATCGGTCGTCATTTGTTGTCATTGATTTAATTGAGACGTTAGGGGCATATATCATGCGAAAAGAAATTGTGTTATTGATTAGTGCTATCTGTGGGTTGGTTTTTGGTACGGGTTTGATTGTCAGTGATATGGCAAACCCAAAAACTGTGCAAAGCTTTCTTGACCTAGCAGGCGATTGGAATCCTGCGTTGCTGTTTGTGATGGTTGGCGCGCTCATTGTCGCGACCATCGGTTTTAACTTAAGTCGCTTAAAAAAGACCAGCCTATCGGGTGCGCCGTTTCCACCGATTCGCCGCGGTATTGACAAGCGCTTGGCGATTGGGTCGATGATATTTGGTATCGGTTGGGGCATCGCTGGTATCTGCCCTGCCCCTGCGGTGGTGCTCATGGGCATGGGCATCTGGCAAGGGGTGGTATTTTTTGTCGCCATGCTAGTGGGTATGGGGATGGTGATAGCGTTTGATAAAACCCAATCTGCTTAGTCATCATTAGTCATCAGTAGGGTGAAATAGCCGATAAAACCCACCCGCCATAAGCCAGCTTGCTAGTTGCTGTGGCGTTTCTATTTGCCCTTGCCGCACCCAATGAATATAGGTGTGATACAGCATCCCTGAGGCAAATACCAGATTGTACTCCCTGCTTTTATCCTGTAGCGCTGTCCTAGCTTGGCAAGTCAATGACTGCTTTTTGCGGTATTCGACAAAAATTTTGCTATTAAGGAGGGTGTCTAAAATCAGCCCTTCAAAGCCTTGATTGAGCAAAATCTTGGTCGATAACTCAAACTTGCTCAGATAGTCAAAAACGCGTACCAAAAACGCATAAAACTCGGACTCGCTTGCTGCCGTCAAGTCGATAAAAGGAAAATCATGCTCAATCTGCGCCAAATAGTCTTTGAGTAACGCAAGTTTACTATCGTAATTGCGGTAATAGCCCATGCGACTCACGCCTGCCTTTTGGGTCAACTCGGTGACGCTGATATCGGCAAATGGGGTGGATTCCATGAATTTGAGCAGCGCTATGGCGAGCGAACGTCTGACCACGGTATTGGCATTGCCCATGATATGCGCCTGCTGTCCAAAATCACTCAAGCTCGACTCAATACTCGTACCCGTGGGCGATGGAAGCGGTGTGAAGGTTGGCTTTGGCACGCGTTAATCCTTTCAACTCAAGCCTTTACTTAATCTATCAAAACAAAACGAACCCAAATGTCACAGTTGCTGCAGCCTGCTAAAAAATTAGTATACCCTAATTAGGTAGCGGGTTGAACTGTTTAGCGCTAAACCGCTGTTATACAAAGACAGATGCAGCCAAAAAGCCACTGCACAGTAGCCTGCGGCAGGTCAGCTATAAGGACAACTATTAAAGATAACTATTTAATTAAGTTAAGGACGATAAGGAAAGCGATACATGGAAGGTCAATCATTTGATACGGATTTTTTGGTTATAGGCTCAGGCTTTGGCGGTAGCGTCTCGGCGATGCGACTGACCGAAAAAGGCTATCGCGTGATTATCGCGGAGCAAGGCAAGCATATATCCCCCGAGACCATGCCCAAAACCGTGCGCGATATCAAGCAGTTTTTGTGGTTGCCTGCGCTCAAGTACAAAGGTTTTTTTTCGCTTCAGCTATTTAAGCATGTCATGGTGCTGCATGGTAACGCGGTGGGCGGTGGCTCAATCACTTATGCCAACACCTTATTACAGCCAGAAGACAAAATTTGGCAACAAGGTAGCTGGGCAGGGCTTCACGACTGGCAAGCGGTGATGCCACAACATTATGAGACCGCCAAACGGATGCTAGGCGTGAGCCAAAACAAAAAAGTCGGCAATGCCGATTTGATGCTACAAAAAATGGCAAACTTAAGTGGCGTGGGCGATAGTTTTTATCTCACCGATGTGGGCGTCTACTTTAATGAACAGGACAAGTATGCTCACCCCCATGTCAATGGTGACCCGTATTTTGGCGGCGCAGGTCCTAAGCGCAGCCCTTGTATAGGCTGTGGTGGCTGTATGGTCGGTTGCCGTTATGGCGCCAAAAATACCCTAGATAAAAACTACCTGTATTTTGCCCAAAAAAATGGCGCTACCCTACTAGCTGAAACCAAAGTCACGGATATAGTACCGATAGCAGATGCTAGCAAATCGCCAAGCGACCCTGCCTATCAAAACGGTTCGCAAGGCTATCGGGTGACGCTGCAATCAGCGGATAAAGGTGAGTATCAAATCACCACCCAACAGATTGTACTGTCAGCGTCCAGCCTCGGTAGCCAAAAACTGCTGTTTGAGCAGCGCCATAAAGGCAATATGCCCCATATTTCAAATTACCTGGGCAAGCGTATTTATACCAATGCTGAATCTTTGCTAGGCGTGCGATTTTTGGATGACCAACATGGCGCTATGAGCGATGGCGTGGCTATCGGCTCTGGGATTTATTTGGGCGATGGCACACACATTGAGGCGACACGTTATCCTGAAGGTTTTAATATTGCCTCCTTTTTGGCGACGTTAAGCAATTATAAAAATGGCAAAAAAATGTCGCTACTGGCTTGGTTATGGTGTTTTATAGCCCAGTTTATCGTCAAGCCCCGTCAGGCGTGGCGTGCATTTCGACCGCATAATATGGCAAAACAAAGCCTTATCTTGCTATGTATGCAAAGCACGCCGTATGCGCTTGAAATGCGCTATCAAAAAAGCCCGTGGTGGCGGGCTTGGTTGGGTAGTCGCTACCAGATGCAAACCTATGGGCCTGCCATTCCCGCCTTTATTCCAAAAGCCAGCGCGTTTGCCGAGCAGATGGCAACCCAAATGGGAGGAATCGGTTATGGTGTGTTGTCGGAAGTATTTTTGAATATCCCGACCACCGCGCATTGTATGGGTGGGATTTCGCTGGGCAATTCTGCAGCAGATGGCGTGGTCGATAAGTACCACCGATTGTTTAATTATCAAGGGTTTTATGTCTGTGATGGCGGCAATATCTCGACCAACTTGGGCGTCAACCCAAGCCTCACCATAACGGCGTTGACAGAGCATGCCATGAGCCATATTCCATACAAATCAACCCAGTTACCGCATGCTGCTGATACCACCAGGCAAAATGTGACGCTGGTTCAAAAAGATGCTAGCAAGATACCGGCTTAACTGCTATGTTGAGTTAAAATTTCACTAAATGATTGGGATAATACACATGACACCGCAACACAATTCAGCCACAATTATCGACAATATGCAGCAGCAGTTTGACATCATGCGGACGGCTAGCCGCCAAGACCAATATGTTGATTGGTCAATTCGTAGTGCGCGGCTAAAAAAATTAGAGCAGATGGTGATGGACAACCAAAGCGAGATTATCACCGCTATTAATGCCGACTTTGGACAACGCCCAGCGGCTGAAACCACCATGCTTGAACTGTTCCCAACGCTTGAAGCGATTCGTTATACACAAAAGCACGGCAAGGCTTGGTCTGCCAAACAGCCGGTCAAAACTGGGATTTGGTTTTTGCCCGCTCGTAGCTATATCCAGCCGCAGCCGTTAGGACTCGTGGGCATTATTGCACCTTGGAACTATCCGCTGTATTTGGTAATTACGCCACTGGCTGCCGCATTGGTGGCAGGCAATCGTGCAATGCTCAAAGTCTCAGAAGCGTCACCGAACTTTGAGCGGTGGCTGGCTGATGCGTTACCCAAGTATTTTGCCGCAGACGAAGTGACCTTGATTACAGGGGATGTCGAAGTCGCACAAGCCTTTAGCCAATTACCGTTTGACCATTTATTTTTTACTGGCTCTACCGCAGTGGGCAAACATATCATGAAAGCCGCTGCCCAGAATTTGACCCCTGTCACCCTTGAGCTGGGCGGCAAATCTCCTGTGGTGGTGGCGCCGAGCGCTGATGTGGCAAAAACTGTCAACCGCGTATGGACAGGCAAAACCATGAATGCAGGGCAAACCTGTATTGCGCCTGATTATGTGTTGATGGAAAATGATAAAAAACCCGCCTTTATTGAACAATCAGCCGCATGGCTTGACGCCCACTACCCCAATCTTGCAGACAATCCCGACTATACTTTTATCATCAACCCCAAACAAGCCAGCCGCGTGCAAGGTTATCTCGATGAAGCCAAACAGCGCGGTGCCACCCTCATTCCACTGACCGATTATGAAGTGAATATCGAGACTGGATTTTTCCCACCGATGATTGTCACCGATTTACCCAGCGATGCTAAGTTGCTGACAGAGGAGATTTTTGCCCCTGTATTGCCACTGGTGCCCTACCAAGACTTGACGCAGGCAGTGGCGTATGTGAATGAGCGTGACCGCCCACTGGCGCTGTATGTGTTTGGCGAGGATAAAGCCGACACCGACTACGTGCTCGCGCATACAGTGAGTGGCGGCGCCTGTATTAACGAAACGATTTTTCACATTGCCCAGCAAAATCTGCCGTTTGGCGGTGTCGGGGCATCAGGGATGGGGCGTTACCACGGCAAATATAGCTTTGATACTTTCTCTCATCCAAAAGCGGTGTTTAAACAAAGTCACCTTAACTTCGCGCATTTGCTACAGCCACCGTATGGCAAGACCTTTTGGAACATGATGAAGGTGATTTTAAAAGCCTAGTGATTGCAATGCTTAGATAAGCTTGTATGGATAACATTGTCTATATAACCTTGCATAAGTCACCGTTACTGTTACTCTGGTAAATTGGTAACGTCGTATGGGCTAGCTCATTGGTATGTGCTAGTTCATGGGTATGAGCCAGCTCATTGGTATGTGCTAGCTCATTGGTAATAGTTGTCGTGCTTTTTGAGCCACCAGTTCATGTTATCTTGGCGTTTGGCGCGAAATTGCGCCAATCTTTTGGCAATAGCCGCATTGTGCGCTCGTGCGGTATCAAGCCCAAATAGAATCGGCACACTGACAAGCACGCCATAGCGCCATTTTGGGCTAGGCAGTCCCAAGCCATCACCAATATCATCACCCACTAAAGTCCGTGTGACACTAGCATTTACACGCTCAACCAGCTGTCCACGCCTGTTATCCTCACCCATGATTTGCGAGGGTAAATCATGCAGCGCTTTGGCGAGCGGTTTACCAAATTCAAAATCTAATTGCTGGGTTACCAAATAGCTATAAAGCCATGCCCACGCCTCGGTTTCATCTTCAGGAATGCGCGCCAGCTCAATCCCCATCCACCAACTTGCCAGTTGCCATAAGTGCATAATGCCTTGTGACTCTTCGGCGCTGATTCTTGCCCCCAGTAATTTTAGTCCGCGCATAATGAGTAGCGAAAACTGCAAGTGGGTCGCCACCATATCGGTTTGGTTAATGGGTACCCCCCAGTAGTCACTGTCCCAATCATGGCGGCATAATTGTTGTCGTACCAGACCGTGTATCTGACGCACTTGCAGACTTTGTCGCCAGCCTTCTGTGCCAATTGCCAATGGGGATTGCTGGTTGCGGCTAATCGCTGGGTACTCAGACACTGCCAAAATATACGCATAGGTTCGCATGAGCCTTGGCAATGCATCGTGTACTAATGCCCCTGTTTTGATGAGTGGCAATGAGAGCGCAGGGATACTATACCCTGCCATTAACGCGACATTACGCAGTAACCAAATCAGCATCAACGGATAGCGCCGATAAGCGATTGCACCAATCTCGGCAAGTTTGGCATCATACCAACTCGGATATTGGCAAAACTGCTGATACAGCGCCTCAAACGTTGGCTGTTGTAATAACGCTTTGGCTGCCGATACGTTACTTGTTTGTTCTATTCCTTGCTCATGCAAAATCAATTGCTGCAGGGGTTTGGCAAATTTGATACCGCTGGATAACAGCGCATCGACAGGCTGATCTGCGACACCATACCCCTGCTGCATCTGTTGCAATAAATCCTTTGACACCTCAAAATCACGGGGCAATAAGAATCGTTTGATACGCTGCAACACTTGTAAATCAGCATGGTGGTCAATGTCAGTATTGCGCCCCAGTGTCGGCAAATCGGTTTGATAAAGCGGGTTCATAGCAGTGATAAATCAGTGATGAATGAATGAATGAATGAATGAATGGATAGCCTAGCGCATTTTGGCAACTAAAAAACACCTATGCAGTAAAAAAATCGATTTTTTTGTTTAAAAATGTTAGACCTTAATCGACTGGGTGTATTTACTGGATGGATGTGATAGTACCTTGCATGATGGGTTTCAATGACCAACCAGTGGGATAATGACTGTTTGGATAATGATGGGTTGGATAATGATGACTAGCCAACCAGCAACAAATCATCGAGCAGCGTAAAGCCGATGTCAAAGCCGCGCAGGCAAAAGTAGCACAAGTTAAAACCCAGTTAGAATTGTCTATCCAACAGCTTAAACGACTTCAATCCTTGGTCGGCGTTGGCGCCGTGTCACAAAATGAAGTCGATACTGCCAAAGCGGCAGTTAAAAACAATGAAGCACTGATGAGCCAAGCAATGGCCAGTGTCGATGTCGCCCGCGAAGGTCAAAAAACCGCGGAAGTGGCAAAGATGGGTTTGTTGGCACAGGTTAAAAGCGCCAATGCACAGTTAAAACAGGCCAATACCAACCAAGAATATGGCTTAATCACCGCGCCGACCTCAGGTAAATTAGGGCAAATCAATATCCGTACCGGTCAGTTGGTGACGCAAGGCACGCAGTTGGTTTACCTCATTCCAAAATCGATGTGGGTCATTGCCAATTTTAAAGAAACCCAAATTGATAAAATGAAAATCGGGCAAAAAGCGTGGTTTACTGTCGATGCCCTAGGCAAACAAAAATTTACGGGGGTAGTCAAAAGCATCTCCCCCGCAACAGGGTCAGAATTTAGTGTCATTAAAACCGACAATGCCACTGGGAATTTTACCAAAGTGGTACAGCGCATTTCTGTGCGCATTGACATCGATGGCAACCAAAGTCGGCTGAATGAACTGATACCCGGCATGTCGGTAGTGGCAACAGTAGATACGTCAAGTTAGCAAATTAACCCTTTTTTATTCTCCTTGGCCAAACGCAGTTTAGTCAGATAAGCTTAAAAAATCTTTCGCTAAATAAGCTGGGTTAGGATATTGATAGAACCCCTCACCCGTGGCTTCACCCAGTTTATTGGTATCGACCAGTTCTGCTTTGAGTTTTTGAGCGGGCTGCTGCAAAGAAGGGTCCGTTTTTGCCAGTTCATTAAAGATATTGTAGTTGGTTTTCATGCCATTTTTATCCAAAATCGCCATCGGTCCAAAGGGTGAACCCGTGGCTATCATCCACGTTTTATCGATGGTTGCGGCATCGGCAACGCCGTTTGCCCACAGTTTTAGCCCAGCTACCAATAACGGAATCAATAAGCTATCAAGCACATAGCCCGATTGTTCTTTTTTCACTGCTATCGGTAACATAGCAATGGCTTTGGCAAATTCGATGACGTCAGCATAAACTTGTGGGTCGCAACTTGGCGCCGCCATCAACTCCACCGTATTACGGATATGGATGTGATTGGCAAAATGCAGCATCAAGAATTTTTCTGGGCGGTTAGTAAAGGTCGATAACACGCTTGGCAATAGCGTCGATGAGTTACTGGCAAACACGGTTTTGGCAGGGGCGGCGGCTGAGGCTTTGCTATAAAAATCTTTTTTGATGTCTAAGCTTTCTGGCACCGCTTCAATCAATAGGTCTGCATCTTTTAGCGCCTCATTCAAGTCCGTGGTGTAAGCTAAATTTTTGCTAGCTGCTGCCACTTGGGCATCGTTTTCACCTAGGTCATGCTGATGCTGATTGGCAAGGTCGGTAAAGTGGGCTTTCGCCTTAGCAATCGCGTCATCATTAATGTCATAAATAGTCACGTTAAACCCATGAAACGCACATTGCACTGCAATTTGGTTGCCCAATACGCCACTACCTGCCACGGTAATATTTTTATAGGGTACTTTGGATAAATCCGCTTTGGGTGGTTTTAAAAAGTCAGGATTTTTAAAGGCGGGATTGGGGTATTGATAAAATCCTTCGCCCGTTGGTACGCCCAATTTATTTTGCTCGATATACTCTTTTTTAAGCATATCAACGACCGCTTGGTCTTGTTGTTTGCCCTTAGCCACAGCAAGCTTGTAAATATTGTAAGGGGTAGTCAGCCCCAGCATATCATAAAAAGCAAATGGTCCCATCGGCGAGCCTGTGCCAAGCATCCAGGTTTTGTCGATGGTTTGAATGTCAGCAATGCCTTGGATATACAGCTGCATCCCTGCATTTAACCAAGGATTGAGTAGTGAATTTAGTACATAGCCCGAGGTTTCTTTGTTGACGATAATAGGCACCATGCCGATTTGTTTGGCAAACGCGGTCACCGCATCAAATACATTAGGGTCAGTATCGGCATGCGACATAATTTCGGCAAGATTGCGCTTCCAAATCTCATTGGCAAAATGCATCATCAAAAACTTAGCAGGACGGTCGGTAAATTTGACCAAATCACTGGGCAACATGGTAGATGAGTTACTGGCAAATACAGTTTTTGCAGGGGCAGCGGCCGAGGCTTTTTGATAAAAATCTTTTTTGATGGCGACATCTTCGGGCACCGCTTCAATCAATAAATTGGCGTCTCTCAATGCTTCTGTTAAATCTGATGTATAGCTCAAGTTTTGCTTAGCCTGTTTGGCTTGTTCGCTTGTTTCACCCAAATCAGCCTGATGACGTTTGGCGATATCGGCAAATTTGGTTTTGGCTTTATTGAGCACCTCGTCATTGATATCATACACAACGACTTTAAAACCATGAAACGCCGCTTGTACGGCAATTTGATAGCCCAAAACACCACTGCCTGCGACTGTGATATGGGTAAAATTAACAAGAGGATTCGACTCTAACATACAAGACTCCTAAATTAACAGGCAAATACGCAACTTTATAATGGCTGAGTGAGGGAAATTTTTTGCTATTATCGTATTTGCTGTCGACTATTTTTGATTAGATTGAAAGAAAAAAACCGTTAGCCCAGTCACAGGCTAACGGTTGTTGAATGATTGAGGACGATGTAGTTTTTTACCCGATGGATAACATATTGCCCTAAACAATGCCCCCATAACCGCCCTGCTACTGATTTTTTGCCAAATTTACAGGCTGTAAAAATCTTTATCAAATGCCTGTTTTAGGTTGGTTGGCTCGGCACGTTTTTTATGATTTAAACGATGGCGCGTGGTCGAGGCGGTTTGATAGGCACGCAGTCGCGCGTGCTGCAAATTACCAATCGGACGGTTGGCTTCAATACAGCGAAACGGGGTAAATGACAAATGTTCCATAATGTCAAAGTTACCGTTATCCGGTACATCTTGGCAAGGGATGGTAAGTTTTGCCACTGTCACAAATGGCGCGTCTTTTTCATCCCATTCTTTGGTCAAATCATTGATGGGCTGGTCTTTTAAGTTACGGCACAGTTGAATTTGCACATCAAACTCATAATCATGCTCACGGATTTCTTGTAAAATCAGAGGACGAATCGCCTCGCTGGTGGCATTGACATCTAGGTCACGGCGTTTGATTTTGGCTTGTGACGCTTTGGTCGGGGCGACACGGATTTTTGCCATATAGTCGCCATGACGCACAGCCCCTTGTGAGTAAAAACTGTATAACAAGGTATTTTGCGGTTTGATGGTTTTAAACTTACTAAAAGCCCTAAAAGTCTTGAGGGATTCTTTGGATGGTAGTTTTTTGCCATATTGGGTAACCCAGTCAAAGGCAAATTTAGCTTGCCCTTTCGCGCCTTTGGCAAAATAATCATTTAATTGTAAAAATAGCCGTGAAATATAACTATAGTCTTGAATGGTGTTACAAAAGAAAATAGGGAAATTAATCAGATTGTAGTCAAAGTTTGGGCTATCTGGCTCATCTGGCAGTAATTTTTCGCCTTTGACACCAAAGACTTTAATCGCCAACCCTTGAGAAAGTCCCAACTTGTTGTCAGCAGCCACACGAGATGAACCGTTAGAAAAACGAATCACCGCTTCATGGCGAGCGGGTTTGGCATAGATACCTTGGGCATATTCTTTGGGCAGTTTTGGTAAAATCTCAAAGTTGGCTTTTAATGCACAGTAGCCTTTGGCATGGGCATCTCGGGTGTGATAGTTGATTTTGCTAACCGTGTCTGATTTGCCGATATAGTCACGAATGTCTGCTGTGATTTGGTCGATGGCTTTTTCATCGTCGCTAGTAAGCTGGTCGATGGCTGGGTCAAACTTGGCATAACGACGACCGAATAATTTATTTAACATGATGATTGTCCTTTGTTATTTTCATTATTTTATAAGGTTAGCGGTACTAAAAACGCCTAACCTTTTTTTATTTAGTTTTACTCTAGTATGAATTTTCGTTAAGCTCACTAATCCATTTAAGTGCCGACAAGCTTGGTACAAAAAGATATTCACCGCCTTGTAGGGTATTAAATTGCAAAATATTGGTATGACGCTTACGAATTGGCTCGTCGGGTACGGTGAACACATCGCTATCAGCGTCACTACCTGCGTGTACGCCTAGCATTGGGTCACGTTCTTCCCCAAGGTTCATAAAGTTACCGTCATTAATCCATTGGCTTTGCAAAAACTCAAGCGTGTCCATGGCATGCGCGTTGATACCGATAAAAAATAAACCCCGGTCTTGGCCGTCGTCTTGGGTCACGTTGGGTGGCACGATATCGCCATACGAAACGCTACGGCGGATGATACGGTGAAGACGCACATCGCTTAGAATAAAATCTTTGGTATTGCGGGGGTTCATACGGCGAGCATGGGCACCAAACGGGCAGCCTTTGCCATAGGGATCGTCCGTGTAGTCAAATTTATTGTTTGCTACATTGTCTTTGCCGAGGGCTTCATCATCGTGGTCTGGGCTTAGGGTGATGGGGGCACCCGAACGCCAGCGACCGAACATTTTTGCCCCCAGTTTATCGGCTTTAGCTGGGTCATTGTCGCTTTGTTCTAGGCAATAGCGGTGAAAGTCAGCCACATTACTGCGGTATTTTCGCAGTACCATAAACGAGCCGTTTTTACCCAATACTTCTGGTTGTGGCATAGGGGGTACCACGCCCGCTTCACCTTTATAACCTAACACAAATTCACCCGCCGCAATCGGGCGTTCGGTGTTATTTTCAAGCGTGATACCACTGCCATCAACTTCTGGGTTACTGATCCCATCGCGATAACCAAACACGTTTTTGACGTCACCATCTGCGCCAAAATCATGTTCTACCAAGATTTCGATAGCGTTGCGGCTGGCATCTAGATAAGGGGCAAACGCCTGTTTAAGTTCGGCAAGTTTGGCTTGCCATTTTTCTTGGCTATCGGCAATCAACGCGCCGCAAATATGAATATCGCCTTTATCACCAAATGGCGCAAGCCAGTTGCTAGGGTCATTATCGCCTTTGTCACCCAAGATATCGGAGCGGCCTGCCATCCCTGTTTTGAAATTTTCTGGGAAAGAATCAAGCGAGCTTTGCGGTAAGCCTAAAGCTTTTAGCCCCTCATACGTCATCACAATGGTCAAATTGGCATCCATATCTTTTTGGAAATTTTTTGAGCCTGTGACGTTTGGTAATACCGCTTTTAGTAATTCACGACCCGCGATGCTGTCATTGACTTTTAGCGCGACAAGCGTGCCATAGTAAGGTGCAGGGCGGTCATGCAAAATGATGGCTTGAATATCCTCAAGTTCCATCGTGGCGATATTGGGATAGATAGCGTTCGTTGCCCGTGTGGTGAAGCTGTGCAGCTGCGTGCTGATTTTTTGTTTGGCTTCGTGTACCCGTTCTTTGACACTGCCTTTTTCAGTGGGTGTATCGCTGTGTTCAAATTTGTCTTTAACGGCCTCTATGCCATGCTCGATACCATCTTGTAGATGGGTTTTTAATTTGCCAAGTAGGCTTTCATTCGCTGGGTTGTCGTTATTCATGGTCGTTCCTAGCAGAGAATTTCAAAAATTTGATGCTAAGAACCTGCTCACCATACACCACGCTAAATATCGCTTATGGTAAAAATCACGCAACAAATGGCTTTTGTATCGAAATTTTAACCTAAAGCTTGCCCGTTCAGCGTAAGCTTGGAATAGTACCCTTATAATAGTACGATAAACGTGATATGGTGAATACAGGTTCTAAGCGGGCTTATTGGGCTTGTTCAATGGCTTTATTGATGCCACGCACGATTTTGTCATTACGCGCAATATCACGAACCGTCAGATGAGGCACACCTACATACCAACCGGTAGCGGTAATCTGATGGTCAAGGATAAATTGCTTGACCGTCGGGTCTTTAATCCCAGGCCAACCCTCTACATTGCCAAAAATCAAGTCCATGAGTTCTGGAATTTTGGTAGCAAAGTCATTGATGTAGGCGTCCCAATCGCCATCATAGGCGGTACAAAACAGGAGCTTGGTGTCATTGTCTAAAAACACCAGCCGCAAATCATGTAAGGTGCCTACATTGGTCGCCCCTGCAAGATTGCCTTTGGTAATTTCTAAAATTCGCTTGATACGAGCTGCCCCATCTTTGGTTAAGGGGGCGATGGCGGTGAGTTCAGAAACTTTGCCTGATTTTAAGCCCTTTTCACCGGCGCTGGTCACAGAATGGTCATAGCCATCATTAGCGCCCTCTTTTAGGTTTGCCATGAGCATTTGGGCTTTTAATGCCACATCGTCTAATAAAGAAAGTTTTTCGTTGTTTTCAGTTGTCATCTTTTATTGCCTTTATAGTTAGTTGATCATAGTGAAGTGCTTGATTTAAATTTATTTATCTCATAGTTTTATTATTTAAAATTTAAATCCTTTTTATTATATAAGCCGCAAAAAGCAAAAAGCGTTAAAATAACTTTTATCACCCATAAAATTACAAAACTAAACTATTGATTAAAAAATGACATACTACAAAATGCAAAATTAACAGTATTAATTTAAAAATTTTCATTGCTATCAATCATTTATTCAAATTGCAAATGTAACCCATTATAGAGAAGTCGCTTTTCCTGCTTTGCATTTGCTAAAAAAAGTTGGGATATTGATACCTTGATGCTTAACTTTTGCAGAGTAGCTTGCTGGTCTAATCTCACGGTATAACTGGCTACCACTTTTAAAAAAAGTGTTTATCAGTTAAAAGGTCTATCAGTTAAAAGATGCTTATCATGGCTAGGGTGGATTCCGCGCCCTATCAGATGATAGGTATAGATGAGGCGTAAAACGTGCCTTAGTTAGCACGTTTTATCACAAGTATTTAAGACGCCTTTAAGATAAATTTAAGAGGCAATGGCGTGTTTGGGTGCAGCAGTGGCGGGTTTTTTTGGGGTTGCAGTGTCGCTGGTTTGTTGCGGGGGTGCATAGTTATTAGCGACAATTTCACCAAACGGTCCTGTCAAATTTGGCTTGACCAAGGTGTTTTGGGTGTCTATCGGTAACAATGGGAAAACCAATTCTGCAAACCGATAGGCTTCTTCCAAGTGTGGATAGCCTGAAAAAATAAAGTTATCAATGCCCAAATCAGCATACTCTTGAATACGCGCGGCAACGGTTTGTGGGTCGCCCACCAGTGCGGTGCCTGCACCACCACGCACCAGTCCAATCCCTGCCCATAAGTTGGGCGAAATTTCTAAGTTATCACGGCGACCGCCATGCAAGGCTGCCATACGTTGTTGTCCCACCGAGTCCATCTGGGCGAATTTGGCTTGGGCGGCGGCAATGGTGTCATCATTGACATAACTCAATAATTCATCAGCAGCTTGCCAAGCGGCTTCATTGGTTTCACGCACAATCACGTGCAGACGAATACCATAGCTTAATGTACGACCTTTGGCAGCGGCTTTGGTTTTAAGCTGCTCAATCTTCTCTTTGACGGCGACAGGCGGCTCACCCCACGTCAAATAACTGTCAACTTGTTCGGCAGCCAGTGTTTGCGCCGCCTCAGATGAACCGCCAAACCACAAGGGCGGATATGGCTGTTGTAGAGGGGGATATAGCAATTTGGCATCCTCGACTTGCAAGCGTTCACCGTTAAAAGTAAAGGATTCGCCGGTGTGCGAGCGGGTTAAAATCTCTCGCCAAATCGTGGTGTATTCACTGGCTGTCTGATAACGCGTCGCGTGGTCTTCAAAGATGCCATCGCCTTTAAGCTCTTGTTCATCGCCGCCTGTGACCAGATTAAGCAGTAATCGACCATTCGATAAACGATCAAAGGTGCCTGTCATACGAGCGGCAAGCGCGGGTGTCGTCACCCCAGGGCGTAATGCCACCAAAAACTTTAAGCGATTGGTCGCATCAATGAGACTAGCAGCGACCAGCCAAGGGTCCTCGCATGAGCGACCTGTCGGAATCAACACGCCCTCATAGCCGAGGTTATCGGCTGCCACTGCAATTTGCTTCATATAGGTATGGTCAACAGTTCTTGCCCCTTTACTCGTACCTAAATAACGACTGTCGCCATGTGTCGGTATAAACCAAAAAATTTTCATCGTAACCCCTGCTTGTAAGCTCAAAAATTGATTAAGATAACTCGCCTTTTGTCGTTGGCGGTTTATCAGTAGCCATAAGCTTAAGGCAAATATCGCTCAATAAAAAATAACAAAAACTGCTTTGGTTAGCACAAAAAATACTTAATAATTTTGCTGCTAACCCTATCAATTTAATCGCTAAAGCAGTGACATCAAAAAAAACGCTTTACAGTTTTCACCATAAAGCGTTTTATCGTCAAATGAAGTCATATCAACAGCAGATAAACAAGCCCAAATCTTAAAAATAGCACAGTAAGCAAGACAGCAAGCGAGTTTCATGCGTATTACATCGGATGTAGCAGACGATAAGTTTTGCCAACTTGCTTATCAGGATTTAGCGTTAGCTGCTAGGTTGTATGGCATCATGCATTGTTGCTTGGGTTAACGTGGGGTTACACAAGGCTAAAAACTGATAACCAAACCCCCGTAAAAAATGCCCTTGTCGCACTGCCAGTAACGTCGTATTTTGATGAAACAGTGGCTCACAATTAAGTAACGTCAAATGGGCGTCTTTATTGGGATTAAACGCCATATCCGCGATGATACCAATGCCCATGCCAAACTCCACATAAGTTTTTATCACATCAGAATCCAATGCGGTCATCACGATATCAGGCTGTAATTCTGCTTTGGCGAACGCTTCATCAATCATCGTTCGCCCGGTATGACCATTAATGTAAGTGATAATCGGATAATGGGCAATGTCGGCAAGCGTTACCTGTTCAAGCTGGGTCAAGGGGTGATTGGGCGGCACCACAATCGCATGATACCAGTGATAATAAGAAAAAGTCACAAGCTCGCTATAGCTTGACAAGGCTTCGGTGGCAATGCCAATATCCGCTCGTCCATCAAGTAGCATTGCCGCAATTTCTGGCGGTGCGGCTTGTAACAATCGCAAATGCACCTTAGGAAAAAGCTGTTTAAACGCTTGCACAACGGGTGGCAAAATATAACGAGATTGGGTATGGGTGGCTGCGATGGTCAATTCGCCTTTATCTTGGCTGGTATATTGTTCAGCCAAGGTTTTGATATTGTTGGCATCATGTAGCATCCGCTCTACAATCACCAATAACTCTTTACCCGGCTCGGTCAAACCTAATAGCCGTTTACCCTTACGCACAAACAGCCCTACCCCAAGCTCATCTTCTAAGTCTTTGATATGTTTGGACACACCCGATTGTGAGGTAAATAATGCATTGCCTACTTCCGTCAAGTTATAGTCACAGCGTACCGTTTCTCGAATAATACGAAGTTGTTGAAAATTCATAGTCTGTTGGCCCAAATAATCCGATAATGAATAAAATTAGTGTAAGCCGAGCGGCCTAGGACAACAAACGCCTATCAAACAAATTAATATTCCAAAATTACATATGCCAATCACACAAAAAAACAAAATTCGAATAACCCAAGCAGTTTGTTGCTCGGGTTATATTTACTCATACTGAGCCTTTGATATCAGCTAATACGCACTAAGGCATGTGCCCTTCAGGCGACGGATGGATGGTTTTTAGGGGATGATTGAGTAGTTTGCGGGTATAGTCTGGCTTCGGCGCTCGATAAATCTGGCACTGCCACAGAGGGTAATATTTCGGCTTGTTCGACTTGTTTATTAATCCCTAACTGCTGATTGGCTTGCGCTGATTTTTCTTTAATGGCTTGGGCGCGTCGGCCTTTGGCGGGTGCCCACTCAAGTATCGGCAACGCGCGCGCCACCGCTAACACAATACGGTCACGCAACTGTTGGCTTGAGACGGTGTATTCTGGGGTAAAGTCTTTATCCATCGCATACACGCCTATTGGCAATGTCTGCGCTTGGAAAAAACTAAACAATGGGCGCAGTTGGTGCTCTAGTACCAGTGCATGACGCTCGCTACCACCCGACGCTGCCAATAATACTGGCACATCCACGAGCGCGGTTTGCTCTACAAAGTCAAATAAGTGTTTAAACAATCCGGTAAAAGACGCGCGATATACCGGTGTTCCTACAATCAAGGCGTCCGCCGCTTCAATCGCTGCCAAGTCGTTTTGCACACGTTCTGGCAGTTGGTTACGATAAATCGCCCCACTGAGTAAAGGCCCGATTTCACTCAGCTTGATAAAATGCACGTTGATGGGCGTGGCTTGTGCCAACTCATCTACAATATTTTGCACCAGACTTTCGGTTTTTGATGGTGTGTTGAGCCCACCTGATACCGCAACGATATTGAGTGGAATGGCTGGATTTGGTTGATTTGTGAAATTTTGAGTGATAGACATCTTTATCCCTTAATTTAGTTTAATACTGTAAATCGATGACATTTCGATAACCCCATTAAACGAAAAATTAAGCCGCTTGTGAAACAACAATATCTGCATTATTTAGCTGATTTTTTGCTATATCAGATTTGCCAATCAAAGTGGTAAACCTGCATGGCTACAATTGGCGTTTATCGACCCATTGAGCCAGACTATCGCCGGTGGCTTGCACCAACATAACCAACGCCACCAAAATGACTATCACCAATACCATCATTTGCACATCAAAACGCTGATAGCCATAACGATAGGCGATATCGCCCAAGCCGCCAGCACCAATCGCGCCAGCAATGGCAGATGAGTTAATCATGGTGACAAGTGTCACGGTAAATCCGGCAATAATCCCAGGCAATGCTTCAGGCAGCAAGACATGCTGAATAATCTGTGTACGGTTGCAGCCAATTGCTTGTGCCGCTTCTATAAGCCCTGGGTCAACTTCACGCAGAATTACTTCAGCAATTCGGGCAAAAAAGGGGGCGCTGCTGTACGAGTGGCATTGTGCTTGTCAGTGAGTTTATCCTCACCCAAATCAATGGATGACTGGTTATAGCCTAGTAACTCTTGGGTCATGGTGTGCATTGGTGAGGCAAATACTTTCCACACCGGTCCTGTTTCAACGATTTGCCCTTGGTTAATGACAATCACTTGGTCACAAATATCTCGAATGACTTGCATTTCATGGGTAATGAGCACAATGGTAATGCCAAGTTTTTTATTAATTTGCTTGAGTAACTGCAAAATTAACTGGGTACTTTCTGGGTCTAGTGCTGACGTGGCTTCATCACACAATAACATTTTGGGTTCATTCACGAGCGCCCGCGCAATGCCCACCCGCTGTTTTTGACCGCCTGATAACTGGGAAGGATACATCAATGCTTTATCACTGAGCCCCACCATCTCGAGCACTTGCGCCACACGTTTCTTGATATCAGCCTGACTTACTTTGGCGACTTTTAATGGCAAGGCGACGTTGTCTTGTACTGTTTTACTCGACAGCAGATTAAAATGCTGAAAAATCATACCAATACCTTGACGCAGTTGTCGCAGCTGTGCTTGGTTGAGTGCTGCCACATTGTTATCATCAATATAAACATGACCATCACTAATCGACTCCAAGCCGTTAATAATGCGTAATAAAGATGATTTGCCTGCCCCGCTTTTACCGATAATACCCAGAATTTTGCCTGTTGGCACCTCAAGTGAGATATCTTTTAGTGCATGAATCGCTTGCGCCTGTCCTTGATAAAACTTATTGACCTTATCGATTCGGATATAGGGAAGTGATGAATGACTGCTATCTTGGGTAATATGAGTAAATGATTGCATAGCATGATCCTTTGTAATTGTTATGGCTAAAACTTGTTAACGCATTACGAGGTCCAACCTGGAAACCAAAGTTTTTCCCCGATTTCTTTGTTTAGCACTTGTTTTACGTTAGGGGAAGTTTGATAAATGTGAATAAATTTTTTCAGCTGTTCGGCGCGCTCAGGATTTTTTCGGGCAAAATCATCACGAGTGACAAATAAAATCGCATAGCGGTTGTTGGTGGTATCATCAAAGACTAAAGCTTGGTTGGGGTCAATGGTTTTGGCTAAGCGCAAATTATGCGGGTAGTTAAACACCAAATCAGCATCATCAATCGCTCGTGCGGTCTGCGGGCCTTCGACTTCAATAAACTGCAATTGTTTTGGATTGCTGCTGATATCGCTTAAGTTAGACAGAAAATTATTTGGGTCTTTTAGCCCAATTAATTTTGCCTGTTGTAGCAGTAGTAGCGCTCGCCCTTGATTAACAGGCTTGTTTGGCACCATGGCTGATTAAAATCCGTCATGCTAATTCCTTACCGCTAAATGCTTGAATAAGGCATCATGGTAAAGATTTTTTTTCGCAAAGATAACCAAGATATTTTGCTATCTATAGCAAGAAATGTGATGAATAGCATGTCATTTGATTGATGGGGTGAGCATAAAAAAAGCCCATCAATTTTTTAATGGGCTTTTGCTAAATAAGGGGTACCAAAGGGCGCCAAAGTGTGTCAGTGGCTTGCCATTGAACGATTGACAGACTCAATGCACCGCTAAAATCTTATCCAGCACAATTTGCTCAAATGGCGCAGTTTTAGTCATATTATTACGGGGATGGGGCAATAAGATTGGCAAATCTAGTCCAATTTTGCCTTGTTCAATTAAAATCACCCTATCAGCAGTGATGACCGCTTCACTGACATCATGGGTCACTAAAATCACCGTAAATCGATGTTCTTGCCATAATTTGACCAACAGTTGCTGCATATCAAGACGGGTTAACGCATCGAGTGCCCCCAATGGCTCATCAAGTAGCAACAGCTGCGGACGATGAATAATCGCTCTAGCCAAAGCCACTCGCTGCTTTTGTCCCCCTGACAATGCCGATGGCCAATCATCAGCCCGCTCTGCCAAGCCGACTTCCGCTAACGCTTTCAACGCTTGCGCTTTCCAGTCTGGCGTTTTTAGCCCAAGCCCCACATTTTCCAGTACCGTTTTCCAAGGCAATAATCGGTCATCTTGGAACATCAGCCGCGTGGATTGTCGCCATGCCTGAGGCGACATGGCTTGGTTGGCAATTGACATGGCTGTCAACTCCCCACTACTCGCCGTTTCTAACTGAGCAAGTAAACGCAGCAACGTTGATTTGCCACAGCCACTGTGCCCGACAATAGCGATAAAATCACCACTTTGAATGTGCAAATCTAGGTCTTTGATGACTTCTCGATTGTCAAATTTTTTGACCACATTGGTTAAGCTTAAAGCCAATCCTGCTGAGGTTTTTGATGGCGTTCTGAATGGCGCTGACAATGGTGCTGACAATGGCGTTGACATTAGTGTGCTCCTTGTTGGTAAGCGGGGTGCCATTTGAGCCAAACAAACTCAAGCTTTTTGGCAATAAAATCGGCTAAAAATCCTAATAATGCATAAACCAAGATTGAAAACATAATGATATCAATCTGAAAAAACTCGCGAGCATGCATGGCTAAATACCCAATGCCTGTGGTGGCCGAAATGGTTTCCGCCACAATCAGCGTCAGCCACATAATGCCCAATGAAAAACGCACCCCCACCAAAATACTCGGCAATGCCCCAGGTAAAATCACTTCTTTAAACAATGCCCAACCTGTTAAATCATAGCTTTTTGCCATCTCGACCAGATGTTTATCCACATTACGGACGCCATGATAGGTATTCAAATAAATCGGAAAAAATGTGCCAACTGCCACCAAAAAAACCTTTGCCGCTTCATCAATCCCAAACCACACGATGACCAAGGGAATTAATGCCAAATGTGGAATGTTTCTCAGCATTTGAAAGGTGGTATCCAATAACGTGCGAAATACAGGCAAGGTACTGGTCAATAGTCCAAATCCCAACCCAAACAACCCGCCAATCAACAACCCCGCAAACGCTCGCAGCGCACTAATACCAAGATGCTGCCAAAGCTCACCACTTTTTATGAGTTCATAGCCTGCTTGAAGAACGGCATTGGGTGACGAAATATTTTTAAGGTAAGCCTCAGGCAGTAATTGAAAACTTGCTACCAGTTGCCAACCCACCAACATAAGTAACGGCAACCACCAACCCCCTGTACGCCCAAACAGGGTTTTAACAACCTTGCGGGTTGACAATGTCTTGACTGGCGCATTCACCCTTATCGGTTTCGTCGGTAGCGGCTTTGATGCCGCTACCACTGAATTATCCGCAACAAAACTTGACGTTTTCATAAACAATCTCTCAATGCAAATTTATCAATGCAACTTTATTAATGACTGTTAAAAGCTTAACTGTCGCCTGTATCACTTCAAGGTAGTAAGCTCAAGCTAGCGTTATAAAGATTACCTACCCTTTTTTACTAGCTTTTTACTAGGTTTTTACTAGCCATAGCGTTTACTTGGGTGGATACCAAACAATATCTTTTACCTGTATTTGTTTTGGCAGCAATTTATTTTTATAAAAAGTATCAGCTTCTTGCTGCTGGGCTTGAATGATGTCATCGGTGATATAGTTGACACCGTAATTTCTTGATTTCACCGAGGCTAACGCCACATCAGGTTTTAGATTGGTAACTTTTTGGATCATTTTGCTAAAAGTTACCGGGTCAGCGGTAATCGCTTTATCCGCTTCATCAATGGCTTTGACAATGTCTTTAACCACATCGGGGTGTTGTTGAGCAAAATCCGTTGATGCCAAATAAAACGATGTATTATTGGGCTTAAGACCTGTAGCGTCGGTCAAAACTCGCGCTTTTAGCTCAATTTTGGCACTCGACAGATAAGGCTCCCAAACGGTCCAAGCATCCAATTTCCCCGATTCAAAGGCAGCACGGGCATCAGATGGCTGTAAATACTTGACATCTATGTCAGCAAAACTCAATTTGTCACGTTCCAATGCTTTTAGTAATGTATAGTTAGCACTAGAGCCTTTAGTCACCGCCACAGATTTACCCTTTAATTCAGCCACTGACTTTAAGGTTGAATTGGCGGGGACAATGACGGCTTCAGACGGTGGTGAAGGTTTTTCATAGGCAACATACACCAAATTACTACCCGCAGCTTGAGCAAAAATGGGTGGTGTGTCCCCTGTGGTGCCAAAGTCAATATTTTTGGTATTTAGCGCTTCTAGCATCGGCGGTCCCGATTGAAACTGCACCCAATTGACTTTGATGCCGGATTTTTCGAGCGACTTTTCAAGCAGCTTACTTTCCCGCAAATACACCAACGCCCCTGAGCTTTGTAATCCGATACGCACTTCTTCAAGTGGTTTTGAATCACCGCTCTTACTGTCATTGGTCTGTGCTTCATTGGTGGTTGCCGCATTGGCAGATTTGGTGGTATTTTGCTGGCAACCTGATACTAGCAAGCTAATACTAAACCCCGAAATAAGTACAGCAGAAAATTTTTTCATTACAATACCTTATGCAATATTTAGGACTATGTGTCCTTATCCTCAAAATTTTTCATTTTTTTCGATATGAAATGCTATAAAGCCCTATCAAGTATCATCGAATGGTGACATTATTCCACAGAATAATAACAAAGCTTAATAATTATAATTGATAAGAATATAGAGGAATTTGCTAACCGCTCTACCATGCGGAAACTTTAGCTTGCGGATATATAAAGGCGGTGAGGATAAATTAACTGCTGTTATCCGTAGAAAAAAAAGGCGCAATCTTTAATCAAGTAGACCCGATAAAGCAACTTGCTGACCAGTACAGCAGCCTTATGTACTTATTAGCTTAATCACTTAGCTTAATCACCTAAATGCAATCTAATTGAGCATTTTTGGGCTAATTAAAAAGATTGGTTTAACGCGCAGCAAATTTGGTACGCTTAAAGATTGGGTTGAAGGTTATATTGAAGATAGGATTGAAGGGTGTTTGGTATCATTCAGTTTCAACTCATACCCGCTTGCAGTTTGTGAGGTTAGCTTTCACTGGATTATGATTGAATAGATTGTGAAAAAAATTTTGCAAGCAACAAGGCTGCATAACAATAGCAGCCTTGCCCTTGTAAGTCAGTCGGTTAAATTCAAATAGCAGCCGCTGTAAAATGCTGATGCAGATGGGCTTTATTTTCTAAATCATCGGCAATGGCAATCGCTAAATCCGCCACGCTAATACCTGCAGGTATATCGCCGTTCATCAACAGGTGGTTGTCACCTAAACGATACTCTCCTGTACGCTCCTCACTATAACCAGCGGTTACACCAAGCATGGCAGGCGGAGAAATAAACGCCCAATTCACATCATGACGTTCCGTTAACGCTTTGATTAAATGGCGTGCTGCATTGGCACCGTCAAAGATTTCTTTAGGAAAATCTGGTGTATCAATCAACTGTTTATTGTCAGCGACATATAAACTACCAGCACCGCCGATAATCAGCAGATAAGGTACATTTGCCTGTTTACCCCCTTCAATAATCGCCTGAGAACCTTGTGTAAATTCTTCACCAATATTGGGGTTAGTCCATCCGGGGTTATATGCACTCACAACGGCATCAAACCCTTGTAATTTTTGTGGAAAATCCGCACTCATCACGTCAGCTTGTACAGCAGTAACATTGTCTTGGGGTTCGACTTTATCAATATGGCGGGCAAACGCAGTAACTTGATGTCCACGTTGTGCTAATTCTTTGACCACCGCTTTCCCAACATACCCTGTGGCTCCGATGACGGCAATTTTTTGTGGGTTCATTTTTATTCCTTTATTTGACTGAGTTAAGATAAAGTTATTATAAAACGCTTATTCACAAACGATTAGTCTACAATAAGCTAAAATATTATTAGCTAAAAGGCAATAATAGAGAACTTATCATGAATCAATCTGACTTTGGGCAATTACTGATTTTTCATAGTATTGTTCAAGAAAAATCGATTACCAATGCGGCTAAAAAGCTAGGTATCACGGTACCATCGGTAAGCAAGGCGCTTAAGACATTAGAGCGTAATGTTGGTATTGCCTTATTCGTTCGCACAACACGTAAACTACAATTAACCGACGCTGGCGAACAACTTTATAGCCAAACCCGAGAACCGATTTCTAGGTTACAAAACACTTGGCAACATATTGGAGATCAGTACCAGCAACCAAGTGGTCTTGTACGAATCACCTTATCACAACTACATTTCGAGTTGATATTTAAACCTTTTTATGCAGAATTTTGTGCGCGTTATCCAAAGATAATTTTGGAATTCTCTATTAATAATGCTAGTGTAGATTTGATAGAAGCAGAGTTTGATTTGGGGGTAAGATTTGGTAATAACTTGACTGATAACGTGGTGGCTAAGCCCATTTATCCTGCGTTTCGCCAAGGGCTGTATATTTCTTTAGACTATGCAAGCAAATACGGCATACCAAAGACCTTAGATGATTTACAACATCATCGGATCATTGGCTTTCGTTTTATGAGTAGTAATCGAATCGAGCCCTTATTTTTGCAGATAAATGGGGAAAATAAACTACAACCCATTGAGAACACGCTGATTTTTAATGACTCTGAACAAGTGTTAGATGCCACTTTGCAAGGATTAGGGATAGGGCGAATCTTCGAACCTTTAGCAACCAACCCATCGCTGATACCCATACTTGAAGAACATTGGATAACCTTTCCTGCCAATTATTTATACTATTTGCCGACACCTGTTAAAGCTAAAAAAATACAGCTTCTCATTGATTTTTTAATGGAGAAATTTGGTAGTTACGCCTCATCTTAAATTAACAATCTGTGTTCATGACTATGAAAATTAAGTCGATAATAATCCTTGGTTCGCCTTTCTCACCCCATTTAATTGCACTGTTAGCCTTTATCAAAGTGCATCATGGTAGTCGCACCCAATGGTAATGCCTATGTGGGAAATTTTGCCTATGATTTAATGGGAGGTGCTGACCATAAGGATACAGGGATCGTGTTGGTAAAACCAGATGGTTCAACACAAAAAGTTGCCGAAGGTTTATCCTTTCCTAATGGTATGGTGATAACACCCGATGAGAAAACACTGATTGTCAATGAATTATTTGGCAATCGTATCTCTAAATTTGCCATTCATGCGGATGGCACACTCGGGGAAAGACAAGATTTTGCCAATTTTGGGAGTTTAGGCGACGAACCAAGTGTCGCTAGACGTATGGAAAAAGCATTGATCAAGCCTGATGGGCGTGCTTTAGATGCTGAAGGTGCTGTTCGATACAGTGAATCAAAGAGCCGTTAGAATGGCAGAAGGGGGTGAGATACTCGAAACGGTTGACGTCGCTCCAGAACTAGTGTTTGCTGTGGCTTTGGGGGGTGATGATGGCAAAACACTGTTTATGTGTGTCGCACCTGATTGGGATGAAGCAAATCGTAAAAGTGAAAACCTCGGACGTATGATCTCAACCAAGGTCTCAGTAGGTCATGCAGGCACACCTTAATACCTAAAACAATCTATACCGTTAAAGCAAAAGTTTTTGCGTAAGTCCTAATATACAAGTTTACAAGTTATGGTTTAAATCAATACGATAGTTTATTGCTGAAATGAGAAAGCCGTTACTGGGGATTCCCAGTAACAGCTTACAAGTTCAATAAAAACAGGTGTTTTGACTAAATTGTCGGCTCAATCTTTTCCCCATCTTCTTTGATAAAGGTTTTGGTTAAGGGCGTATCAATCAAATCTAGTACAACTTCGGAAGGACGGCACAGCTTAACGCCTTTATCACTCACAACGATTGGACGATTGATTAGAAGTGGGTCGGCTAACATAGCTTGAATAAGGTCATCATCAGTCAAACTAAGGTTATCTAGTTTATGTTCAGCGTAAGGCGCCACATTTACACGCAGTAATTGTCTTGGGGTAATACCCATTTTGGTAATTAAATCACGCAGGGTTGTTTCATCAGGTGGGTTATCCAAATAATGAATAATAGAGGGCTCAATGCCCTGATGTTTGATAAGAGCAAGCGTGTTGCGTGATGTGCCACAGTTAGGGTTGTGGTAAATTGTGATATTTTGCATACTTGTTCCTTTTAAAGTTTTAAAATTATTGAATGATTGGCAACCAAATTGCCAATGCAACCAATGTAGCCACCAATACAGGCAAGGTTAAAATAATACCGACTCTAATATAATAGCCCCAACTCACCGTAATATTTTTACTGGCTAAAACGTGCAACCATAATAAGGTAGCAAGTGAGCCAATCGGGGTAATTTTCGTGCCTAAATCACAGCCTATTACATTGGCATAAATCATGGCTTGCTTTATCATGGGGTCATGGATAGTCGCCTCATCAATCGCTAAAGCTTGAATTAGCACCGTTGGCATATTATTCATTACAGATGAAAGCCCTGCCGATAATAACCCTGTTCCTACTGTAGCTGTCATCATGCCATGATTAGCGAGTTGGCTTAACTCATGAGCTAAATAATCGGTCAGCCCTGCATTTTTTAAACCATACACCACCAAATACATACCCAATGAAAATATCACCACTTGCCACGGGGCATTTTTGACAATCGGTAGCACCGTTATTTTTTTACCCATTTTCGCTACCACAACCAACACCAACGCTCCAACCCCTGCAATGAAGCTAATGGGTACACCTATAGGCTCAAGTACAAAAAAACCCAACAAAAGTAACGCCAACACCACCCAACCCATGATAAAGGTATTTTTATCCACGATAGCCGATTGTGAGTTTTCGATTAAGTCCAACGCATAAACCGTAGGAATGTCTTTATGATAAAACCCATACAATACCAATAATGAGGTGACAACCGCTACCACGTTTACTGGTATCATCACTTTGGCATAATCGGTAAAAGGGATTTTAAAAAAGTCAGCCGACACAATATTTACCAAATTAGACACCACGAGCGGAATACTGGCGGTATCAGCGATAAACCCTGCTGTCATAATAAAAGCAAGGGTAGTCGCAGGGGAAAAGCGTAACGTGGTTAAAATCGCAATCACAATGGGTGTTAATATCAAAGCCACACCATCATTGGCAAACAATGCCGATACCACCGCCCCAAGTAGCACAATAAAAGCAAACAACCGATTACCGCTACCTTTTGCTAATCTTGCAACGTGCAAGGCGATATAGCGGAAAAAGCCTGCTTCATCAAGTAACAGACTAATGATGATAATGGCAATAAAAGCAAAGGTAGCGTTCCAAACAATATTCCACACTACAGGAATATCGGCAACCGTTATTACCCCTAATAGCAAAGCTATCCCAGCCCCGATACTGGCAGTCCAACCGATACCCAAGCCTTTAGGTTGCCATATTACAAATATCAAAGTCACTAGAAAAATGAGTAATGCGGTAATCATTGACTGCCTATAGAAACCTGTTAAAATTGAGCTATACTATAATCTATATATTTGGATATGTAAATATATGAATAAAACAGACTTTCTCAAGGCGTTAAGCGACCCCACCAGATTAAAAATTGTGCAACTACTTAATCAGAAGCAAGCGTTATGCGTGTGTGACATTATCAGCGTGTTAGACCAACCACAGCCAACTATCTCACGGCATTTAAACCAATTAAAGCAAATCGGTATTTTAAAAAGTGAGCGTAAAGGCACTTGGATTTGGTATTCGATTAGTCAAGAGTTGCCAAGTTGGGGCAAAGCGGTAATTGGTGCATTGGAATTAAATTAAATTAAATGTATGATTCATAGAGATCGTTTCAATTTGGCTATCTCTAAATCCCCTTTATAATTGGCATTTTGAATACGTTCGTCCGATGGGTTATATTGGTTCTGCACCTCATCAGAAAAAGGCGTTTCCTCGCTTAATTCAAAATGCCTTTCCATGGGTGTTTTTCCTTCAAAGCTGAATGTGGTCTTAGTCAATTATAGTAATGCTGCCATTCAGCCAATTGGTCCTGAAGGTTTTCGGACGTGATATCTACGGTTGCATAGAATTCAGTTTTATCAGTCTTTTGAGAACGCTCAACTTTACCATTGAGATGTGGCGACTCTGGTTTATTGGGTCTAAATTTGATGCCATACTCCATCATTTTCTTCTGAACCTTTTCAGCAAAGAATTCAAGTCCACGATCGGTTTCTAAATAAGGCTATGTCTGAGCTGTTTTATTTTAGGGGAGAGTTACAGAGGCTATATTATTCTTAGCTTTTATCCCTTTGTCTTATTTTGTTGGGATATGGGTTTACAGACCAATCCACCACTTAATGAATTACAGAGTAAGCAAAGCACCATTGATGTTCGCAAGTGTTAATACAGACAATGCCGATATGGAAATGTATAAGGGAGATTCAAAATTCAGGATTGCTCGAATAACAGCATTTGTATCGACTTGTCCAATTTGTTCTGCTCGTATTGAATTAGACTACGGCAAGCCCGACCATAAAGAGTTACTGATTGGTCGATGTCGTGAATCGCCACTTGCTCATGTTTATAGTTTTGATAGGGACACCTTAAAAGGATTTTTTTTAAGGGATGAAGGCTATTTAAAATAAGCAATGAAACCCGAAAAATAATAACTCAATTTCATGTCTTTTAAATTCGGGCGGGGGTCAAAATCTACTTGCTCAAAAATTAACCAAGGCACAATTTGGGCACAAAATGGACACACAATATTTTTAAGCGATTTTTCTGTGCCCAGAATCACAAAAGTGGTTAAAATTTTGACTCTCGAAAAACCACGTAAACCCCTGATATCACTGCAATAAAAAAGCCCCAATCAATCGACTGGGGCTTTTGGAATATGGTAGGCATAATCTGACTCGAACAGACTACCCCCACCATGTCAAGGTTTGCCACGATTAGAATATTATTTTATCTTAATGTATCTTAATATATATTTTCTTTAATATCAATGATTAATACTACGTAATTCCTTTATCAATTTAAATGATTTAAAGTATACTAGAAAATTAAGGGCACAGAGAAACTTCAAAAATTAGAATTTTTTTACCCCCACCCTTTCACTTCATTTAAGAAAAAATAACGTAATTCTCCAAAATTTTATTAAAATATATTAAATTGTTTTTTAATTTAAAATAAAATTAACGATAGTAATTGTTGTTCTCAACAATATATTCATGATTTTATCGAGAGTAATGCCTTGTGGTGGAAATTTACCTTCATGGTAGTGGATAGCTTGGTCAAGATTAAGCATTGTGATTATGTTGTGAATCACTCTTTAAGAATTTTGATTGACAAAGAAAGTTATCTCTTATGAATGATTGACAAAATAGCTTGTAAATTATATTGAGCGATTTTTGATTGACAAGGCTAGTTTTTAAAAGCTTTCGTAACTGCTTTAAATAGCTGTTGCCATAATGTATCATCTGCTAAAAAAGGCATTTCTTTCACCAGTTTTTGGCTTCGTTCACCCTGATTGTCCCTGATGCTACGGATGATTCTATCGGCATAATCATTTGGCATATCCATCAACTCTTTTATCGCATCACGTGCTTGATTGTGTTGATACAAATAATGGCTTTCTTGATATAAATCATCTTGAATGACACGGGATACAAGCTTGGCCAAATACAGCACGTGCGGCGTCAAATCCAAAAAACGCCAAATCGGCAATGCATTGTCAACATTACCCAAGTACAAGTTAGACTTGATACCATCTTCAAAGATTTGCGTGGTCTCAAATTGATATTCACCGATCAATTGTGCCATTAGCGGCTTAGAGACGGTATCTAGTATTTTGTCATAATCACGGCGATGTTGTGTGCTGTCACTGATGGCAGATGAAATCGGCAAAATCATCGGTTCACTTAATATTCCATCTCGGTATAGTAAATCATTGACTAAAAACCGATGCACTCGGCCATTACCATCGGCTAATGGATGAATATACACAAAGGCAAAACTTAACACCGCTGCTCGCATAATAGAAGGTTGCCCTTGCGTAACATCAAAAAAGCTCTGTAACCCTGCCAACATGTTGACAACTTGCTCAAAAGGCGGCGCAATGTAGTGGACTATTGGGGTAAAGGTGCGCTGCTCGATCTGTCCAATAAATACTGGAGACTTTCGAATTCCCAATTGCGGTAATGCGGTCTTCTCCCCTAAAATCGCCTGTTGTAACTGCGTTAATTCACTATCGGTTATAGGTAGGTCGCCTTTTCCCGTCCGCTGGGCGATCACTTGGGCAAAGCGCTCAATGCGTTTGGTCTGTTTACCCTCCCCTTCAATTATAAAACTGGCTTTACTTTCCCGTAAAGTTAACCATACTGCTGAGCGTAATAGTAAATCTTCACCAAATTCATGATTAAGCGACTGCAACATTTGTACGATATCAAGTTGTGCAGCTTGTTCAACTTGCGGGGTTTTTACCACCATTGGGCAAAAATCTGGCGTACCTGCCAAATTATTATTAATACGCCAACGACTATTTTTAGTGACTTTATCGGGCGATGCGGTGACTACCTTAGCATCATCTAGCGCATCAACATAGTTGCCACTAATATTGGCAGTAATGGTTAAAGTATTCCCCGTAAGCCATTCGTATAAAAAGCCTGCACGTCTAGCATATTGTCCGGTGGGCTCATTATTTATCCAGTCAACCAATAAAGAACTATCGATTTGTTGAAATAGTCGATACATTAGTTCATAGTGCGGAATTTCATGACGTAGATAAAATTGCAAATGAGCGATCACAGTGGCGGCTGGTTGTTTGCTAAACTGATAAACTTCTTCTCTAAAATCATCTTCTCGATGGCTTTCTCGGCGCCCCCCTAGACGGCTTACTAAATACAATGGGAATGCCAACTCAATGTTAAAATATTGAATAAGCCAGACTGCGCCAATTGGATTTTTGATCGAATGATACGATTCTTTAAGAAAACGCATAACTAACCATTGCAACATAGTATTTATTTAAAAAGGATTGTGCATAAAATTAGTAATAAATGCAACAAAATAGATATTTCAAAAAATTATGCAACAAAATAATTTTATTTTTATATTTTGTATCGATTAAATTACAGGCATTTGTACTATTAATCCCTTCTTAATATTATTTTGCTTGCATGACGGTATACTCCTAAATATTGAAGCCTCCCATGCTCCCAGTTCATATAAATAATTCATAATTGAATTATTAAATGTTATAATAGCCATTAAAATATCAAAAATGAATTATTAATGGATGCTACTTTAATATGCGATTTGACTTCTATACACCCTCAGAAATTAGTAAGTCACTGGGCAAACGCTTAAAACAGCAGCGTTTGTACCAGAATCTGACGCAGGTTGAACTTGCCCAAAGGGCTGGCATTGGACTAAGTACCGTTTGTCGTATTGAGTCAGGAGAAGGAGGAACGCTCGATAACGTTATCCGCTATGCCATGTCGGTAGGGCTAGTGAATGAATTTGCCGACCTGTTTGCAAATAACCCTAAGACGATTGATGAAGTGATAGCACAAAAAACGTCACGCAAACGCGCTTCAAGCAAATTGTAAGTGATATGGATATTAGACTACAATTTGGTATTTAGCCACGAGATGTGAGAGGAAGTGAAAGGATATGGCTATTCAGAAAATCGTTCAATCATCAATACCAGATGTCAACATCGCTTAGCTTAGTATCTTCGGGCAGTATGGCAGTTACCTGCTCTATGAAGTTTTTTTAAAGGCTTCTTGGGCGTTAATATCCGCCTGCGGGTGCTTACTTCTGGCACTTATCCAACTCATACCAATTCGAGCCAGTAGTTCATAAATGCCATTAACGCTATAGCTTGCTTGATAATGCTCGTAAGCAAGCTTTTGGATGTCTTGTCCTGTTAGTCTGCCGCCACCGCGTTTTGCTTGGCTGTCAACAATCAGTTGTTTAAAGCTTTCTATGTGCTTGGGAGCCAATTTGCTGTTTCTGCCGCTTCTTGGTTTGTCATAGAGGCTATCAAGCCCTGATGCTTGGTAGCGTCTACGAGTACGTCGTGCAGTTTCAATGTTGATGCTTAGGTTTTTTGCAATCTCAAAGCTGTGTTTGCCAAGGCGATATTGGTGAAGGATGTAAAGGCGTGTTCTGGCTCTGGCGTTGCTTTCAGTTTTGGCCAGTTCGCCAAAGTCATAATCATCTAGGCTGTGTTTTGGGTTTGATTCTTTCATATAGCTATAATACTATATTTTATGGGTTTGGTATAAGTACACCGCTTTCAGCCTTTCTGTGCCAGTTCGCTAATGTATTCATAGGTATGCCGAGTTCTTTGGCGGTTTGGCTGATATTGTTTTGATTTTCTTTGATTTTGGCAATGGCTTCGGCTTTGAAAGTGTCGCTGTATTCTACTCTTTTCCTGGTCATGGTAAACTCCTGTTTAGGTTGTTAGTTTACCAAATATTTTTCTCCGTTTTTTTCAGCATACATCACTCCTAGTACTGAAGTAAAATACTGTTATAAAATTCATTATTTGCTGTTTTTTAGCTTGACGTACATATTGCTATGCCCTGTTTCTGGGTTTTCTCTCATCTCAAATTTAAATAAATCAGTATACTTTTTTACCAAGTCAGTTAATTTTTTACAACCATAGGTTCTTGGGTCAAAATCAGTTTGCAGTAATCGCCATTTTCGACCCAGTAGCCCTGCGGATATCCATTCACTTTCACTGTCTTCGAATATTTTTTTAATGGTATCTTTGGGTAGTTGAATATCTAAGGTGGGAGCAGCCTGCTCTGTAGCTGGTAACGTCTTTTCATTTGGCTTTGTAGATTGTTCAGATTTAATGCTTGGTTCTTGCCGTTCTAAACTTTGTAGGTTTTCAATGTAGATAAAGCGAGTGCAGGCATTGCGAAAAGCTTCTGGGGTTTGCATTTTACCAAAACCATAGACAATTGCCCCTTGCTCTTTGAGCCTTATGGCTAATGCGGTAAAGTCACTATCACTGGATACCAAGCAAAAACCATCGAAACGCCCTGTATACAGTAGGTCCATCGCATCAATAATCATGAAACCATCTGTGGCATTTTTACCCGTGGTAAAGGCAAATTGCTGCATCGGCTTAATTGCATGGGCATTAATCGTTTCTTTCCACTGGCCATTTTTAGAGACAAAGTTACCGTAGATACGTTTAACCGTGGCTTCACCATATTTGGTGACTTCTTCCAAAATGGCTTTGATGTCTTTAGCAGCCACATTGTCATCATCAATAAGCACGGCAAGACGATTGGTGTTTTCTTCAACAACGTTTAAAGTGGTTTTGACGGTTGGCATAATTTGCTGTCCTTAGCCTATTAGCGATTATTTGGTTAAAGCATCGTCTAACGCTTTATCATAAGCTTCTCGTTTTTCTAGGACTTTATCCAACAGTGCAACACCTGCATTGATATCACTTTTAGCGGCTCGGGCTTTAAATCGGGTTTCAATATCGTATTTGGCAATCATCAACGTCATGGCTTCATCGATTAATTTATTAACACTCACCCCGCGAGATACCGCAAGGTTTTTGATGCGTTCATGTTTATCGTCAGTGACTCTAAGTGTGATAACGGACATCTGGGTTCTCCAATAATTGTTTAGGGGTAATTACTTTAAAGCTATCAAATACAAGTTCGCTTTGACGAAAGTCTTTTAAATTCTTGGTGACAATATAATCAGCATTACCTGCAACCGCTAGTTCCACGATAAAGTTATCGCCTTCATCCTTTAAATTTGGTCGCCATAGATAGCTGACATCAATTAACCGACACACTGAATATAACGCATTAAATAGTATTTCTCGCTCTTCAAAGTTTAGCGCAACGGGATGGTCAAATACAGATTCTCGACCTATCAAATCTTCATACTCAAATAAAAGTGCATGGCTAACTAACGGTTTAAAATCCCCTGTTAAACAGCCTCGAATGACCAAGTTGTCATAGCGTGAGCCAAGGCATGCACCAACAAGGATGTTAGTATCTAAAATAATATTCATAAAAATGCTATCATATGTGATAGCATTGATTATAATAGATTTATGGGTTGAATGATAGTGTATAAATATTGACTATAAGAATGGCTTTCTACCCCTTTTTACCACTTTAAGCGGCTGATCAAGGTCAGTCTCCGTGAACATTGGTATCATATCTTTGTCTTTATCGATAATTTGCTGATTTCGCCAGCGTTTGGCATTGGCAATGGTTGTACCACTGACACCTAAACTTTCTTTGATATCTTTATAGCCTAGCCCATTATCGAGTAGCTTGAGGATTTTTTCATAGTTTTTGGTGTTGGGTTGTTTGCCTTTATATTTTCTGGCGTATTCAGCAGGATTTTGGGCTTTAAGATTATCAATGCCTTCGCGTTGACGGTATCGGCGTTTCTCATAGTCTTCTCTTGCACAACTTGCCCAGACTTCAAATAACAAAGTGTCGATAAGATTGAGTGACGAGTCATCTTGATATTTAACATCTAATCGTCGATGAGTAGTTGGTAGGCTTAACACTAAGGTACTCCCCAATGTCTAGACCAAATTATTATAAAATTAAGATAGAATTGGGTTGATAAAACATAGGATTAACCAAACTATTGTTTAAATAAACCTGTGCAAGGGTATTAAATCTAAGCGACTGATGTAACCGCTCATAATTGTAAAACTCAAAATAGTCTTTCAAACCAACTCTAGCTTGGTTAACCGTATCAAACTGGTGTAAATACACGCATTCGTATTCTACTGATCGCCACAGTCTTTCTACAGAAATATTATCAAGTGCCCTGCCACGACCGTCCATAATGGTGGCAATGCCCAAATCGATGACTTGCCCCAGTTGCCGATGCGGTTCATCGATAGTGGCTTGCTGGGCTTGTTCATTGTCTTGCTGTTTGGTATTAAAGGCACTGGGTATGACAGCCAAGGCTTGCTTTTTCTAGTTGCTAATTTGGGTGGCATGAACGCCATATTCTGCAGTCAGCTCATTGATTGTTTTTTCCTCTTTGATGGCTTCAATGGCAATTTTGCTTTTAAACTCAGCGTTATGACGTTTACGAACTTTTGTCATTAGATAGACCTCTTTTTCTAAAGGTTATTCTATCTTATTTACTACGATTTTTTGGTCTAGTTTTTGGGGAGTATTATAGTAATGCAGCCATCTCTAGCTCTTCGGACATTGCTAGACTTTGTCGATACTGACTTGCTTCGGGTATCATAGCCCATCGTGTTTTGATACCACGCTCTTCAAGATACCTTCTAATCTCATCTAAAGGTACATTAAAAAACTCTTTACGACTATTTATTTTATTTACTGAATAATCAGAAAAACGGACATGCATCTCCTTCTCTAAAGCTGGTGCATCTGCACTGAAAATCATTGCATGAACATCAAATGCAAATGGAACAGAAGCATTTCCTAATTCATATATACGCTCTAAAGGTTCTAATCTTCGCGTCATACCTATTTTGTATACATCTTCTCCAAAACTACCAATATTGCTAATAATATACACATGCCCTTGTCTAGTTTGTTGAGCCATGGATAAAGCACGCTCTTCTTTTGACTCAGCATCAGTAAGCCTTTGTTCTAATTCTAAAATTTTTTCTTCATATTTTTGCTTTTGCTCCAATGTAGCATTTTCAAGTTCACGGCGAGCGATAACTAATGCTTGCTGTAACCTTTCTTCCTCCTTTTCAGCTTCTCTTAAAGCCCTTTCAATCTCTCTCTGTTCTGCTAACTCCTCACGAATCATAGCACGCATTTCTCGTTGCTCTAGAATTTCATCTTCTTTTTGATATATATAACTATAGTAAACTCCACATTCTTTTAGCTTTAAAGCGAAATAATTAGGATCTATTGCGATTTCCAAGCTTAATAAGTTTTTTTCTAATTGCTCAGCGACTTTCTCAATTTTTCTCATAGTTGCTTCATAATTCTTAGTACTAACTTTACTAATAAGATAATCACATTGACTGTTAAATGCAGTAATTAATAATTGACCTTGTTTTTGTGCTAACTGCTTATCATAATTAGTATTACCTGTAATTTCTATTTCCTCTGGTACAATATAGGCTTTACTGTTTTTTATAAGACCTTTTTGTTCATTACGAATTTGTATTAGTCTTTCATTATATTGCTTACTACTTAATTCACCATACTGAGGTAATGGATATATACCATACTCGATAAAGCTGTCTAGCTCTGAGTACAATGAAATTTCACTTTTCAACTCATCCAATTCAATTTTAATTTTTTCGATTTCTTGCTTTTTATCTTCTACGTTAGCAAAATTACTTTCGATTTCTTGCCGCTCTTCTTCCATTTTTTTTAAATCTGCTGTTTGCCGCTCAAGGCTATTAAATTCAAATTTTTTTAAACCAATTTCCTTTTCTATCTTATTCAAATCTGCCTTACTTTTTTCTATTTGTTGCGTCAAATTTGGTATTTGCTCTTGTAAGCTTTGAACCCCCTTAGACAATTCATCGTTTTCTTTTTTAATAGCATTTAAAGATACTATACTTTTTTGGTACCGCTTATGAGCAATAAAATAACCCAACAAAAAAAAGGCTATAAGGGCGATGATTACAATACCAATACTATTTTCCATTCAATAACTTCCTAAGAGTAATAACGATTTATTAATTTATTTGTTAGCATTTCACGCTGCTCAAGGCGCTTTTCCAAAGCTTCTTTTCCTCGTTCAATCATAGTCTGGATACGAATTTTTTCCGCTTTAATTCGTTCTCGCTCAGCCACTTGCTTATCTTTCGAGGCTTGTTTTTCTGCCTCTCTACTTTTTTTGACGAGTTCCTTGTCTAATCTAATTCTAGCCCTTTCTGCTTCTTTGGCTTGTTTTTCAAGTTCTTTTTGATGCTGAATATTTTGCTTTATTACTGCTTTTGCTTTTTTAGCGGTCTCAACTTGCAATCTTTTGATTCGACGTTCTTCTTCTCGTTGATATGTTTGATAGGTTTTATATACCTTTCTCATGGTTGGTATTAATCTAGGATTTGCCATTTTTTCTCTCTAATAAAACCACTGAAAATATAATTAAAATCCCAATAACTCTATTGGGATTTTTTTAACAAAAGTTAATTTTATGAGTAATTATATTTGACTGGAGCCATAGCACCTTTTTTACGATAACTATCAGGAATACGCTTACCCAAATATTTTTGCTGAATGTCACCAGGTGCATCAGCACCATTAAACCCATGGCGGTTTTCAACATCCTTGTCATAGTTTGGAAAATTGGCTTTTGTGGCAGGCAACCATTCTTTTGCAACAAAGACACCACGAATAACGCCTTTACTTACTGCCAGAATATATAGTAAACGCTAAATTAAACTGAACAGTATTTAACACAATCATGAAGCGAATCGAAGTCATTAATCGAGAGTTTTACCTTTTGCTTAACCACTGCCCACTTATGCTCCACAGGATTTAACTCAGGAGAATAAGGTGGTAAGTACAGTAACGTTAAGTTGTATTTTTCGGCAATCTGTTTTAAATCACCACCCCGATGAAAACGCGCGTTATCCATGATTAAAAAACGCTGTGGGTAGCTGTCGAGTTCATCTTTAGGCAAAGATTGACCAAGCGTGTGAAGCCAATTTTCTACCGTATCACGCTTACACCCACCTTCAAAGGTCACAGGCGCAATCAGTTTAAATTCAGCCATACTCATTGCACCGATAAGATTTAAGCGTTTGCCTTTATTGGCATCCATTTTAGCATAGCAAGGTGTGCCAACCGGTGACCAGCTACGATGATAGCTTTGTCTTTGGTAAAAGCCTGTTTCATCCATAAATAGGATGTTGGTTAGACCAAACCAAAAAGCCATGATAGCTAAACATACGCTGAAACCTTGCTGTTTTACGGGGTCTGATTCTTTGTAGGTGAAGGTCTTTTTTTAAATGTCCAGTTGATACGATGTAAGGTATCGACAAACGCATTGTAGGATATACTGACATCAGGATGGTCTTTTAAATATTGTTCCCGTAGCTGTTTAGCGGTATCAAATTGTTTAGCTTTGACATATCGTTCAAAGCTATCAAGGTCGGTTATGATGTGTTTTACACCCGTTGGTTGTGCTTTCTTAGGTTCGGTATTGCCTTGGTCGTGGTACAAGGCTATCCAACTGTTAAGCGTGTTGCGACAGATGCCGAATATTCTCGCTGTTTTGCTTTTGTTATTTGTTTCTTGCCAGTAGGCTATGGTGCGTTTGCGTAAGTCTTGGTCGTATAGGTTTGGCATAGTGCTATCTATGAAAGTTCAAGTTGTGTTCATTATAATACAGGATTTACTATAGTCTGCTTGCTGGGCTTTATTAACATTGATACGCCATGCAAAACGTACGGCATCATATACGCTTTTCTCTTCGGCAAATGAAGCGTTAATATTGATAAGAATTACCTTATCATCGCCAAAATCGGCTTCTTCAACTTTATATTTATTGATTAAATCTTTGACATGCATTGTGCCGATTTCACTATTGCCATGCCCTGCAACCTTATTAGACAAACTTGGGTAGGCATCCATTAATGCATCTTCTACATGAAGAGCAGTGGTTTCATCCATACCATGACGATGAATAATGACAATAGGCTCAAGACCTGCCTTACCAATATTTAGAATTGTTTCAATTTTAAAATCACTAGCAGATTCAGGATTTTCATCTTCTTTAGCTTCAGCAAGTTCTTCTGCCAACAAGCGTTCTTTTGCTGCTTTAGCATTTTGTGCTTTGGCTATTTTTGCATGGTCAAATACTCGGTTGCCTTTCCCTTTCCCCACATAAAAAGTTTCCCCATTACGTGGGTCGAGCAAGCGATAAACATAGTAGCCAATCTCTTCGATGACTTCTTGTGGGAAGGACGCTATTTCATTTGGATTTGACATTATTAGCTCCGTAGAGTTGGGGATTAGTTAATCGGGTTATAATAACTTTGCTGATTCCCAATAATAAAATCGTCGTTAATTTCAATGACTTTAAACTTGGCAATTCGTACAAATAGTTAGGTAAATCAGCTTTGGCTATCGGTGAATAAATCGTCAATTTTTCTAATTTCTTCAGATTCGACAAAGTTTTTGAAAAATTATAAGCTATATTATTCGTTATTGTTATCCGCCTAATTCCCTGTCCAACTTTCGGGGAGCAGTTCAAATAGTCAGCGGTTTTATTGCACTTAGAATTTAATCATCACCAGTATTATTTATTTCAATAAAAACCTATAAACAAAATTACCGTTTAATAGAATTAAATAACTTTTAACTTTTTCATAGTATATATAACTACATTAAAGATTTTATCAATTTTTATCCGATAATGAAGCGGTTAAAATATCCGTACTAAACAAAAACAGGTAATGCACGATAAACCGCAACAATGACGAAAACTGCCAAGTCAAATTATTGCCAACGGATTGCTTATGGGCAATCCCGATTTCATAATCAAAAGATGTTTTACTTGGAACAAGATGGAATCTAGGTTCTTCATTTTGCTCGTGATAGCTCTGAAGTAGCGTGGTTAACTTACTATAAATCACACTATCAGATTTTTGATACTTGATAAGCCATTTCTCAGCAGGCAGTAATGTTAAGGCAATGGGTAAAAATTCAACCAATTCTGCATATGACATTGGTAAGGCAGGCTGTCTGGTGCTCAGTTTTTGAATTCCCATTGTCAGTAACTTTTGATAGCCTAAATCCTTCTGGGTAACCAATTGACGCAAATTTAGCATCAGCGCTTGACGTAACTTTTTTTCATCATCATGAAAAACCGCTATTGGTGATAATTGGTTTGGCTCAATGGTAAAACGCGGTTGTTTTTTTCTTGTTTTTAAATTTGCTATTATTTTTGCTCTAACAATTAAATGTTGAGCAATACCATCATCAATAGAACTTTGCTGGATAATTTGGCTAAAGTTTGCATCCAAATCTTGCTTATAAATCACATCGGCTTTGGCAAGTAAAGTTAATACCTGATTGACGCTATATTGATGAAAAGCAAAGGTCAAAAAGTCTTGATTCGCGATATCATCTTTGTCATCAAACATTGAACCCAACATGGGCAACAGTTGTTGCTCCCCTACTCGCTGCCAACTATCTTTGATAGCTTTTCGCTTGTCCAATATTAAACGATTGAGCAAAGGTTGCAGAGTTTTTAAATTCACACTATCACCCTCAAATTGATAGCCATTTTTGCCCAGTTTACGCCTATCAAAACCTGTGATGTTTTTGAAAGTGGCTAAAGGAATTATGATTTCCGCCTGGGTAATTTTATCTGTCGCCATCAACATAGCCGTATGAATATAATACTGAAAAGTGCGTTGTGGGCTGATATGCCCAACAAAACTGGCTATCGCGTGCCACTTGTCTTGAGCATCATGGACACCTAATAATTCGCTATGCAGACGTTGTCGCTGTTCATCTGTCTGCTGCGTTAATAATCTAGCGAGCGTTGGGGTGGCATTAAGTGATAATGCCAAATTGGTGGCGGTGCAATGTCGTAATCCGTGAAGCGTAATTTCTTGCGTTGCTCCAATGTCTGCCAAAACTTGCTCTAGCAGATTGTTGGGTAAAGAATCGCCAATGCCTTGCATGCTATCAGCAAAAACAAAAATTAACTGATTCAATTTATCGGGTTTGCTCAGCTTAAAAAAATCACTCACAAAATTGAGTTCATCTTGGGTCAAAACTGCAAAAATCGGCACCCGCCGAATTGACCCCTCAGTTTTGATAGAGCGATGTTCATTGGGACGAATCAGCAACGAAGGATGCGGCGAAGATAACAGTTCTATATCTGAGAATTTTAGCCCAAGCAGTTCCTTTTTTCGCATACCTGTTCTGAAAGCGAGAATATAAAACACCCGAACCATCATCCCATCAAGTCCTTGGGTATTCAGGGTCAATTGCTCTAAGAAAGCCAAATACTGGTGGACTGAGAGCAGTTGGGCTCTTACCTTTAGCTTACTCTCTGCTTGTTCAATGGTGACTTTTGTGAGCCCAAAATTTGTTTCAGCAAAGTTATGCAAACTTTGTAATCGCCGGGCGGCATAGGTGATATCTTGGTTGCCTAATATACTTTTTTTATAATCGAGCATTTCATCATACGTTTCGGTGAAGTCTTCATCCTTCCAACTATCAATGGGCTGAAAATTGGTAAAATAAATCCATTCATAGCCGATGGTGCTTAGGTATTGCAAAATCGACTGATAATTGGCAGATTGCCGCTTTACAAAATCAGCAATCCACGCGATCAAAATTCGTTCACTTAAACTGATGCCAACATGATGCAGTGATTGTAAGCGGTATAAAATATATTCGTCTTTTGTTGGTTTTTTATTGAGTGTTTCGATAAACTGGGGACGATATTTTTTATCCATAACTTTATCGAAAATATTGTGAATATCTTTGACCAAGTCTGATCGTCTCACCTTTTCTTTATACCCTGCCTTTGTAGCATCAAGCGGCTTTGTGCTTTGAATATCAAGCTTAGCTAGTGTCATCAAATCGTAGTTGGCATCCAATTTTTTTGACGCTGGATTAGCAGATAACAAGTTTTCAAAATCGGCCTTTATCAGTCCCGTGGTACGATGTCTTCCTTGCATAACACCCACCAAGGCTTGGTCAATATCAACGCCGTTAAGCATTTCCCAGTGATAACAGGCATTTTTTAAGAGCCAACTAAGCGTGATTTTTTTAAGACCTAATTGATTGGTGATAGGCGTAAGACCTGTTAATAACAACGCATTGACATTAATGGCTTTAGGATATGTCTGACCACTTTGTTTATAACGATATAGCCAGCACAGACTCAACGCATCAAGCATAATTTGCTGGGTATTAAACAGCATTTCATTCTCAAATTCATTACCATAGTGTTTTGAAGAGTAACGTATGCTCAATAACAATCGATAATCATCAAACACTAAGAAATCATCAATCTTTTGACAGGCTTTTAGCAAGCTAGTCAGCCAAGCTTGCAGCAGCGCGGCATCATTAATGCCGCCGTAGATAATGCCACTAAAAATCAGCCAACTTAAGCTTTCTTCTATAGAAAAATCATCATGTGTCTGCCAATGGTGATGGACAGCTTTAATGATTTTGCGCAGCTTCTTGCCATTGGTGACATAACTATCAGTATAGCTAAGGGGATTTTCCTTGGGCTCAACGTCAATCGGTGGCGATGGCACCCGATAATGATATTCTTCAATAATCTGGGTATTTTGATAAGTGATAAACTGGGTTAAATGGCGATGTGCCGACAGATAAGTTTTTTTATTATCATTGTAATACTGATTGATAAAGCCTTGCGCAGACAGTAAGAATTGCTCAAAGCCTAATTTTGAGATAGGAATAGCGATACGCCATAAGCGGGTAAAATCTTTGCTAAACTGTTGATTAAGTGAATGATAGGTAGCAAAGCATGGATTAGGACAAGGATAAAAAATTTGTTTGGCAAAAAAACGATTGACGTATTTATCTGCCTTGGCCCATTTTCGATGTCCTGTGTTATCTCGCTGTTGTTGTCGCCATAGCGATGAGAGTTTGAGAAATAACACTGATTTTCTATGTTGCCGAAGGGCAAAGTAAGTTAGTGGTTGGCTTGAGAATTTACTTGTAGCAGCTTGATTACGATTTGTGTCACTATGATTGACAGGCGCAAAATCCGCAATGAGTTGCTTGGGAAATTTTAAAATCATGGTAAGTTATTTTTCTTTTAATTGATGAAGTTGCTGTTCAAGAAAGTGAATACTGTTATCTAATGCCAAGTCTGTAGCGATATGTTCAAAGGTATGGCGAACATCATGGACTTGTTTTTTTGAGGTTGAAGAAAATTTACCAAGGGCTTCTTGTTGGTTTTTCTCATGCCCTATCACGGTGTTTATCAGATGTATCTGCACTTGCCGTTTTTCTAATTGGGTGCGAACAAAATGCCGAGTCCAGTAAACATCAAGCTCAATAAAATCCTGTAAAAATGCATTCATATCGCCCCGTTTAATGGCGTGTAATTTATCAAATTTTTCGGAGAGTAAATTGAGCAAGGTAATATCGGCATCGTCAAACGTGACTCGATGTAATCTTGCTGTGATAGCAGGGTTATCAAGGGATTGGGTGCGTAAAACAGCAAGGATTTTTTGGTAAATAATCAAATGCTTAATCAGCGTGTCGCATAAAGGTATCAAGCGGTGATTTTGCACTTTCTTATTGGGTTTATCTTTTACCATTATCCAGCCGACTTCCAAATCGATATCTCTCACCTCACCCAATGCATTGTTAGGACGAATGCCTGTCAATACACAAAACACCAGCCAGACATAGCAGCTTAATCGATTAAATAATTGCTCAAAATCACTCGTACTATCTACCCATTTTTGCACCTTTTCAAGCAATGTCTTTACGCTATCAAGGGTAAGGGCAAATGCTGAACCGACCTTTACATCGGTTCGCCTATTAGAATAATTAAACATTAAATGATTCTGTGTATTTAACTGCTTCAATGCTCTGATATAGTGTTCAACGATTTCACTGTTAGCATGACTACTATAGTACATAGCAGGTGCGTCAGGGGCAGGCATACGGCAAACTAGTTCGGCAATATGTCCATGACTACCAGACAAATACCTTGTCAATAGGGTCGCCAGTGCCATCTCAATGCGGTTAATGGATAAGTACGGCAGTTCGAGTGATTCCCGTAACACTTTTAAATAGTCAGCAATTTCATTAATTTTGTTTTGGCTAATATCCGCTTCGATATTTGGCAAGTTGTCAGAATTGGCTAAATGATGTACCAATGCGACAGGCAATGGCAAACTGACTTTATCGCTGTTATTTTCAAATTCCAGATGAGATTGTTCAATTTTTCTGGGCGTAATACCTAGATGGTAGCTAAGTGTCACTTGGGTTTTCTGGATGGTAAATAATGAACTGGTCGCTATAAATAACGGCTGAATCAAGGTTTTAATAGGCATTGCCGTAATAAAACTCAGTAGTAGCAATTTAGCAGCATTTTTATGAGCCACTGACAATTCACTTGCTTGACTAACTAACGCATCAAAAGCAAGACGGTTAAACAAGACTTGATATCCCCACTGTGATAAAGCATGTGTGTCCGTATTAAAACGAAAATCTCGCCGAGAAATATACAGTTGCTGTAAAGTCAACTCAACCGATTGCAGTGGCGGATTATGAGCAATACTGACACTAGGACGATCTTGATAAGTTAAAAATTGCTGAGCATTTTCGACAGCTTCTTCAAATGTAATATTGGTTTGGGCATTACTGTCAATGTTAGGTAGTAAAAATTGTGTCTGTATATCAGGGGTAGTGTTTTCTAAATCTCGGTCAAATGGTGGCTTATCCCAACGATAATCATAGCTCAAAGGTAGTTGAAAAATAGGTTCTACGACTACTTGAGCAGATTGTGACGGCGTGCTGTTTCTATCTCTGAGTGCTTGAAATTCTTTGATGGCTTGCTGCTGATTTTGCTCATGTTGCTCATCATCACGCTCAATTTTAGCTCTTTGCCTTTTACCCTTATAAAAGCTTAATTGAGTGGCTTTGGCAATGTAATGCAATTGACGAGAACGTTTTTCTCCAACTTTAGCATCATTGAGAATTAACATTTGATGAAGATAGTTATCAGCTGTTTGCTTTAGTCGTGAAGTGAATTCCTCAATGGCGGAGCTTGTATTCTCAAAGTCAATTTTATCCAGAGGTTCGGATTGTAGTACCTGCCAAATCCACTGATAATTCGGTGAGTTGGAGAAAATCGCCAATTTGATACGCAAAATAATGGTTCTATAATAACTCTTCAAACCTACGATTTTGAGCCGAACAGCAATAAGCAAAATCAGTAGCAACCATTGTTTTTTTAGCTGATTTTTTTTGGTTGTTTCTCCCAATCTCAAATAGTGCAGCAAAACTATCAGTTGTAATAAAGGCGGATAAGCATCTAGTTGTTTCTTTTGAAAGCCTTCAAAGGTTGACTGAAACACAGGCAACTCTGATAGTAATGGCTCATCAATAAGCTTTGATAGATCAATGTGTTCAATGGTGACATAGTTGTTTAGCTGAATAACCAATTTAACCAAACTAGACTGCAAATTAGCAAGGATATCGTCATCTGGAAAATGATTACTTTTATTAATTGATTTTTCTTCGCTAAACAGCATTTCAATTGCTGTGATGATTTGGTCAGCCTTGATAGCTATCAAACCGTCTTGGTTTTCGATAGCATTGTTGGGGTTAGCTCCGATGCCAATTGAGGTTGTGATATCATCATTATTTGGCATCACTTTTTTCCTTGCCGTTATAAGCGGTGGCAATTGACATACCTAACAGCGGATAAAATTTGTTTTGGGTAAGCTTAGGATGACCAACAATTGATTGCCACTGTTCTTTGGTTAATAGAGATGCAATCTGCCGTCTAAGTCGTTCAAGTTCATCATCAACATTGAGCAATTTTTTCTGCCGAGCGATAAGTTCGATGGTTTCAAAAAAGATCATCCCTGCATCTAGCTGCTCATCATCAAAAGTTAAAACAGTTAATGGACGAACCAACTGCGAGCTAGCAAAGTAATTGTTCAAAATAGCGAATAAGACAGGAAGGTTATTTAAAAAAGTGTTTTGATTAGCCGATTTTTGCAGGAATATTGGCTTCTGGATGGCTCGATTGATTTCCACCTCCAATTGCAAGTCATCCATTTTTTGAAAAATTTGACATTGAATGTCATACCATTGCTTTAGTTCTTCGGCGTGATTTGACGGGAATTTTTGAAAATAAATCAGTGTTGGATTGGATAGTTTAATACTCATGACTTTGCTAGATTTAAAAGTTTTAAAGGAATTTTTTAGCTAATTCTAACAAAGTGTAAGATTTTGAGAATAAGTGGGTGTATTGTCTGCGACATCTTATGTCGTTTTATTTTTCACTACTTTTTCGATACGCCACACTAAAAATCATTATTTGAAAAAGTAGACTTCGTTTGGAGCACTTATGAAAGTTAGAACACTAACTTAATTTTTAAACAAACAAAAAAATACCGCCAAACTAGACGGTATTTTTGTAGAGCATATTTAAAATGGACAATCATCATCTTCTATATTTACTAAAAAACTGTGTAAATTAATCACCCCTTTTTGCTTAAATATTTTGCAGTCATCACATTGCCAGCTCATAAAATCGTCTTGCTTTGGCAATTTGCAAGGATTATTTAACTCATACATTTTCCCGCATGTATCACAGCGGATATAAGAATCGTAGGCTTTTACCATTGATAGTCTCGTAATAAGCTCTTCAGAAGTGACATCATAATGCCGGCATATATGTTTAATATGCCATTCAAGCGAAAATGGAGGTTGGTTTGGATAATTAAAAGGTTGCCAATAATCCTGGCACATTTTCAATGAATAGCCATTTAGCATATTATTTGTCAGTAATCGTACACGCATTTTAATGCACCTCTTCTATAAACTCTGAAAAATTGGCGTAAAATAGTCGACGAAGCTGACGATATCTTTCAAAATCCGTTTCATCACTATCAATTAATGGCAACTGTTGCTGTACCCAAACCATTAGCGCTTTATGTGATTTGTATTTTTGTTCATTGAGCCATTCAGACAGCTTATCGTCATTAGCAATACCATACTCAGTAATCAACTTTCTTGCCAAATCACAGGCAGTTTGGCTGACAAAATTCAAATTATTATGCGGTTTAATGGTTTGACGCAATTTTTCATAATCAATAACCAACACGACTATTCTCCTTGCTCTTTATTTTGACTACTTGCTATCAAAGCTTCAAAGGCACTGCCATCACGGCGTGTCATATTCGGTACATAGCGGCTATAAACCTTAAACAACATGGTAGTATTGGCGTGCCCCATTTGCCTTGCGATCCATTCTGGCGCCTCCCCTGCGGCTAGCCAGAGCGTTGCAGCCGTATGGCGGGTTTGGTAGGCATTACGGGCTTTTAACCCTAACAGTCGAAGCGTGGGATGCCACACTTTACGATTGACATTGTGATAATCGAGTGGCTCTCCTTCTCGATTGCAAAACACGAATTTTGAGCGACCATGGGTGACTTGATACTGTGCTTGTAGGGCTTCATAAACCCAAGGTGACATGGCGATATCGCGATTGGATTCTTGGGTTTTGGGCTTACCCATTACGCCTTTAACATACGCTTGGCGAACCCGGATTTCACGGCGGTCAAAATCCACATGCTCCCACGTTAGTCCATCAATTTCGCTGGTTCGCATGCCGGTGAAAAACCTTACGGTGTAATAGTTTTTATAGTCTTTACGCACGCCATTGATAAATTTCCAAACCTCTTCAATGGTGAATGGCTCAATATCAGGCTTATCAAGTTTTAAAACCTTGATATCCTCATAAGGATTTTCAAATTTATAGCGTTTTGCCGCTTCTTGCAGTATCATACGCAAAGTGGTCATTATCGAATTAATTCTGGCTGCTGACAGATGCTTGTTAGCTGTTCCGTAGGTCACTTTGGCGAGGGATGTACGGAACGCTAACACATCTGCCCTTGTGATAGCGATAACACTGCGTTTGCCAAAATGTGGCACCAGATACTTATCCAAAATATCTTTGATTTTGCCGATGTAGCTTGCTCGCCATTCAATTTGCTTTTCTTCAAACCAAGTTTCAGCAAAGTCTTTAAATATCGGTGTGTCAGATTGAAAACTTTGCACACGCTCTTTGACTGCCATCAGTTCAATGCCTTTCTCACTTTTTGGGAAGTATTTGAGATAATCAAATAGTCCCAGGGTGATTTCTGCTTCCATTTTTTGGATGATTTTTTCCAGTTTTTTTCGATTTTCGGGCGTGTCGATTAGGTTGGTTGTTTCTCGACAGCGTTGATTCATAAAGCGAAAATCAATCATCAAAAATTTACTTCCTTGACGGGTACGAATGCTGGCCATAAATTTCTCCTTACTGCAATGCCATGGCATTGATGTCGGCTAAAACTGTGTTACGCATATCCTTTTCTATTTGTTCCCACACATAGAGAATTTTGCGACCGCCAAACGGGCGAATATAATGCACTCCTTCGATGAGCACGCTATCTTTTAAACAACTGCGAATGGTGGCTTTGTCATATTTGATACGTTCAGATAGTTCTTCCGTTGTTAGGTAGGTATATGTCATAATGACCTCTTGTAGAAATAGGTTGATTCAGTTTAAAAGACTTATTATCGGGTTATTAATAAAGATTATTCATCTCTAATAACTGCCGATGAATATATACTACCTATTAATAGTTATTAAAGCAACCTATGTTTTAATAAATTAGGTATTTTTATTCTAATTTTACTTGATTATAGATTTATCGAAATAATTTATACCTACAAAAAGTTTTTGACTGTGAATATTTAACCTGTTTAAGGGTAAAAAATGGATAATCTTTCTTTTCGTTTGGAACAGGCTAGAAAAAATGCACAGCTAACTCGTGATGAAGTGGTGCAACTCGCTTCTCAGACATCAGGGTTTTCTCGAAGCTCCCTACAAGATTGGGAGCAGCAGGAGAGTAGCCGTGAACCTAAAATTGAGTATTTGCTTGATTTGGCGAGAATCTATGGCGTGCATCCATGGACGTTGATGACGGGTGAACAGTTATCACAGAGTAGTCAAAACGTGCATTGGTTGGCATTATTGGACATGAATAATCAATCAACTGACTTGTCTTATCCATTGCCTAATTGGTGGCTTAATGAGCGAGCAATTGATGCTTCGCAGTTGGTGGGCTATTTGTATAAAGGTGATACCATGTCACCATTGATAGGGAATGATGCTGTTGTAATTATTAATAAACAGCAAAATCAACTCATTGATGGGGCGGTCTATGCTCTTTTAATCAATAATGAACTTTTTATACGACGCATACAACGATTACCAACAGGATTAAAAATTATCAGCGATAATCAAAAATATTCTGCATTTGATATTTCACAAGAACAGCTCAAAGAACGTGATTTTTTGGCTGTGATTGGTCAGGTTATCTATATCGGCTCTGATATACAGAAAATCTGATAGTGATAAAAAGTGCGATTTTCAATGTTTGTTCTTTTACGATTTAAAACCAAATTTTTTCAGATAAGGTAGATACTCAGTAATTTTCAACAAATCCCTTTGTAACTCCTCATTCAGACGTGAGATAAAGCTTTCGGTAGTTTCTCCGACTCGAGCGTATTTACCCCCAAAACTACTATCATTGGCAAGTTTTTTGGCGAAAATATTAGCTTGGCTAGCCGTCAATAATTTAGCCCATTTCTTGTCGGATTCGGTTTTTTGTTCTACTTGTTGGTTTGGCTTTTTGATGGTTTTAATTACGATAGAGAAATGGGTAATGGTTCGCCCAAATTTGCTCGCATTCAAAGTGAGTTTAAAATCGCCTTGTTTATTAATTTGGTTGATGGCAGGGTCTAAGATTCGGCGTTTGAATTCGGCAATTTTGGGATATTTATCAGCCACCCCAAAAAATTCTTTCCATGCTTCGACGGTCATTTCTGGTACACCACCTGTATCTTTCCACTTGTTGATTAACTCATATAGACGTTTACTGCTACAGCCTTTAAACTCAACGGTTTTGATAAAATCATAACGAGTATACGCTTTACTGGTATTATCAATCAGAAAGGTTAAAGGATCAGAAAAATCTAGAATAATGAAACCTTGCTCATCTTGATACGATACGCCTTGCAGCCAATGATATTCTGAGCGAAGCATAGTGAAATTGTTATGATGAGGTCTGAGAACGGTGAGTTTGTCAGCGTCATTTTCTGCTTGGATGGTTTTATCAAGATATAAGGTAAATTTGAGTTTTCTATCGCCTAGAATTTTGGCAGTATCTTTTAAGGCTCGATAGGCATAGATTTCATTGACTCGATTGGCGGCGGCGAATTCTTTGGCACTAATTAATACTCGTTTGCCACCTGACTGTAATCGATGCAGTTTATTAATGGCAAGCGTCATCAAGTCATGCTCGGCTTCAGTTAAGTCAAAACCTGCTTCGACCAAGGTATTGGGTTTGATAATCATTACTTTATCAGCACCTTGCTTGTAAAAATTTTGCATCGTCATAGGGTGACTTGCTATCCATTATCTCAGATTTATGTGAGCCTAATTATAGAAGTGCACTCGACAATGGGTAAAATCGTAATCTATGTTAATCCATGTCGGTTACAAAAGTTAATAAAAATTTATGGATATCAATGAATTAAGTTTTATTTTGGATTATCTTACGATAATTGCTCTCAATCTATGTTGACATTTCAACTTCATCAATCTGTACACATATTTCACCTATCGGTACATCTAAATTCATCTAACCGACCATTTTGATTCTCTTATCTGTACATTTATATTCACCTATCTGTACACATAGTTGCTTGAAAATCCGCTACTGTAGGGGATTTCAGAGCGTTTATAATCTTATAATATGAATAACTATAATAATGCTATTTTTTAATAGACAAAAAAATACGACAATAGACGTCGCTTATTTAATCTATTTACTTGCACAATAACAATTAAAGCGGTAAGTTTATACTCAACAAATATTTTTAAATGTTGGTAGATATGCCAAGTTCTGAAAACATTTTTATTGCACATGTTCGTACATCTGATGGTGCAAAACAGGCACTTTTTGATCATTTAACAGGCACAGCAAAAATCGCTAAACAGTTGGCAGATAAAATTGGCTTACCCCTATGTGGCGAGCTAATTGGATTGGTACATGATTTGGGAAAATATAGTGAGGCGTTTCAAACGTATATTAAATCTGCTACAGGTATTTATAATCCTGATGCTGATGATGAATATGTCGATGCCAAAGGGTTAAAGGGGAAAATTGACCACTCTACCGCTGGGGGACAGTGGCTAATAGAAGCCTTAAAAAAATGTAATTATAAAACGTCAAATCCAGAAAAAAACCAAGAAAATGGCAAATTACTTTCCAACATACTTAGCCTTTGCGTGGTATCACATCACAGTGGTTTGATTGATATCTGTGACACGTCTAATAACGCTGTTTTCGATACAAGAATCAGAAAATCCGAAGAAAAGAGCCATTTTAAAGAAGCCAAGGCTAAAGCAACCGAGCAAAAGTTGTTTAATAACTTAGGTGATCATTGGGAACAAACTTTAGTTAGGGAATTTAGTAGCTTTTTTAAACCTTTAAATGAAAAATTTAAGCAGGAAAAAATTTCACAAACCGAATATGACTTTTATACCGGTTTTTTAGTGCGAGTGTTGTTTAGTTGCTTGATTGAAGCTGACCGTAGTAACAGCATCGCTTTTGAATATCCGAACCGAAGCCATGAACTTGTCTTCGTCAAACCCGACTGGCAAGCGGCTATTGATAAGATTGAACTGCGTTATCAGAGCTTTGCCCATAATACTGACTTACATCCTATCAATATTCAACGTAATTTAATTGCCCAAACCTGTCTTGAGAATGCGCAAAAATCCCAAGGCACTTTTAGCCTAACCGTGCCAACGGGTGGTGGAAAAACGCTTGCTAGCCTTCGATTTGCTGTTCATCATGCCAGGCAGCACAATCTAGACCGTATTATTTTTATTATTCCTTTTACAAGTATTATCGAACAAAATGCCAGTGAAGTACGCAAAATCCTTGAAGATGAAGGATTTGAAGGTAGTTGGGTGCTAGAACAACATTCCAATCTTGAGCCTGAGATTCAAACATGGCAGAGTAAATTAATCAGCGATAATTGGAATGCTCCAATTGTGTTTACCACCATGGTACAGTTTTTAGAAAGTTGTTTTGGCGGTGGTACAAAAGGCGTAAGGCGGCTTCATCAAATGACTAATGCTGTGTTGGTATTTGATGAAATCCAGACTTTACCAATTAATTGTTATCACTTATTTATCAATGCGATTAATTTTTTTTCCGTTTTTGGCAACACCACAACCGTACTTTGCACTGCCACACAGCCAGTTTTAGATAAATTATCCACAGAAAAAGCGGTCAAAAACCGCGGCATTTTGCACACACCTACTGAAATCATTGGTGACGATGAATCATTAAAGCATCTTTTTGACACCCTTAAACGCGTGGAAATTCACGACCACACCCAAGTTGCCCTTGATGATGAAGCCATCACTGAATTTGTCCTTGACAAATTTGACACCTTTGCCAGTACCTTGGTGATTGTCAATACCAAAGCATGGGCTATGCAAATTTATCAATCACTCAAAGATAAAGTGGATAGCGAAGCGATTTTTCACCTAAGCACAGGACAATGTGCCAAACATCGCAAAGATTTAATCAAACAAATCAAAGATAGGCTGAAGAATAATTTACCAACCTTGGTAATCTCAACCCAACTTATTGAAGCTGGGGTCGATATTTCGTTCAATTCGGTGATTCGGTTTTTAGCAGGGCTTGATAGTATTTTACAAGCATCTGGTCGGTGCAATCGGCATGGCGAAATGATAGATGACAACAATCAAAGCGTAAAAGGGCAGGTTTTTGTCATTACACCCATGAGCGAGAATTTGCAAAAGCTACCGACAATACAACACGGCAAAACCACCATGCAGCATCTATTTTACAAGTTATCGCTTCCCGAAAACCAAGATAAAAGCCTGTTGCACCCTGAGATGGTAAGTACCTACTTTACCAATTTTTATCAAAATCAGTATGATGAAATGGTCTATCCGATTGATAAACAACACAATTTATTAACGTTATTATCGCTTGGTGATAAACGAGCCAATCAGAATGAAGAAAGATTGAAAAACGGACAATTTCCTCAGCTTTGGCAGTCTTTTATGACAGCGAGTAAAGCCTTTAAAGCCATTGATGCACCGACCAAAGCGATTATCGTGCCGTATGGTGACGAAGGCAAAGATTTAATCACCGATTTGTGTGGTGTACAAGTCAAAGATGCTGATTTTTATAAATTGGTTAAAAAGGCTCAAGCGTTTAGTGTGAATGTATTTCCGTTTATGTTTGATAAATTGGCTGAGGCGAAAGCATTAACGCCAGTTGCAGATACAGGGATTATCATGCTTGAAGAGAAATTTTATGATGAGGTAATGGGGTTAAATCCAAATGGGGATAGTCGGATGGAGTTTTTGAGTTTTGGTGAGTTTTAGAAGAATGAAGGGGAGTAGCTATTAACTACTCCCCTTTAATCAAGATACTTACCTGACTATAAGTGTTTCAATCCACAACTAGCATAATATAGTTGAAGGTTGGCATTATACATCTAGCATAAGTCCTATTCATTATTTTTATTAGAAATATCATTTTTTTTGCTTTCATGTAGTTTAACAAAGTTAATGGTCGGCAAGACGATGGGATTATATCCAGCATTCAATAATATTGTAGAATAAAAAGCCCTAAAATAGGGATATCCTATTGCAGGAGCATTAATTAATAGGAATGGGTCAGTTAAATAATTAAAATCAAGTGGCGTACTAGTTTCAAATTGAGCAATATAAATCACCTTACAACGATAATTATCGTCCGAACTAATTTGCTCTCCTAAAAAAACTATCCCAAAACGATTTTTATCATCTTCATCTAATACTGGATTGAAATCGAATGAAAAGCTGTTTTCTTTTTCAACGTCCTCTTGAAATGGAGAAAGCTCAATAACTACTGCTTTTGTCGAAATCAATTTAATATTCATCGTTAAGTCTACTCTAATTAAGCTACAAGGCGATCATCTTCAACTTCATCAAAAATGTTTTCTAAATGAAAGTTTTTATGACCGTTCAAATGAAACTTGTCACTACTTAATTTCATAGAGTTTATTTGTAAAGTTTTAAGTTGACTTGGGTTAGTTTCTTTTCCATGAATGATATTCGCAAAGTTAGAATTGTTGCTTCCGAGTAAAGCAATTTTCTTTAAATAAGAAGCCTTAATATGATTCTCAATGTAGGAATCAGATTTAGTTGTTAAGATGGTTGATTGGCTATTTACACCAAATAGTTTATAAGTATCAAAATCACCGATTGATTCAATAAATTCATCCACAGTTGGTCCAGTGCTAGTCTCATGGATAGCTAAGAAATCATCAAGAAACTTATCATCATTTACATTTTCTAACCAGCTAACAGCATCACTTAGAATACTGTCATAATATGTATTGATATCCATAATTTCATTCCTGTAAATTTTCTATTGAAATTGGCATTAATCTTTCGGGAAATACCATTCCTTATATTTTATTAAATTACTTGCTTCGGTATAGACTACTAATTGTTGCCTTGTAGGATAAAGAAAGAATTCATTTCTATCTCTTACAAACCGAGTTTGTTTTGTTTCTTCAGAATGAATATCTTGAGCCTTTACAACTTTAAAAGGAAATTTTCTCTCACTTCGATAGTGTCTAATGACATCAGATACAGAAAGATTCCTATATTCTCGTTCTAATCTATCTTTGTCCTGCCTTTTACATTCAGATATTTTTTTCCTAAGGTACTCTTTGTATGCCGAAATTAATTTTTCGAAAAATAATTGAGCGTTAACATTACCAACTAAATCCAAAAATTCCTCTTCGCCAACTTCTACCTTTGCTTTAATAATTACGTAATCTGATTCAATCCAACGATGGGCATAAAAATCAGAATCTGTCCAAAGATAATACCCTTGACCTAGCCACTGCGGTTTACTTCTGTCACTATGAAATGGGGCACGCTGTAAAATATAATCTTTACCATTTTTATTTTTACATGTGTGATAACAGATTATTTCTACCATTAATCCCAAACCAGTATTCAAAAAAATAGATAAAATTCGATAAAGTATTTGCAGTAATCCGTATTATATATTACTATTAATTACTAAACAAATTTTCTAGATTCTTACTTACTATAAGTGAATATAAAAAACATTTAGCATATGAAGGGAGTATTAATGTCACTCAAAAATAATAAAATCACCTTTTCCCTAAAGGCTCGGCAAGCCTTATTTACCGACCCAATCACCCGATTGGGCGGTGAAAAGACCAGTTATCACTTGCCGACTTTTGAGGCCCTAAAAGGGGTGTGCAAAAGCATATATTGGAAGCCAACCATCATTTGGTACATTGACCGTGTAAGAGTGATGAAACCCATCCGCACCCAAACCAAAGGCGTGAAACCCATTAAATTCCACGCTTCGGGCAATGACCTAGCCTATTACACTTATCTCAATGATGTGGAATACCAAGTCGAAGCCCATTTTGAATGGAATTTGCACCGCCCCGAACTCGAAGCCGACCGCATTGATGGCAAGCATTACAGTATTGCCAAGCGTATGCTCGAAAAAGGGGGACGGCAAGACATTTTCTTGGGTGCAAGAGAATGCCAAGGCTATGTTGAACCTTGTGAATTTGGCAGTGGCGAAAGCTTTTATGATACAAATAATGAAGAACCTTTAAGTTATGGTCTGATGTTTCATTCCTTTGCTTATCCTGACGAAACAGGCATCAACGAACTGTATAGCCGTTTTTGGTACGCCAATATGCAAAATGGCATTATCACCTTTCCAAAGCCAACTGATAACTTAGCCAATGATGCCAAAAATGGTATGCCTAACCGTTTTGTCCGAGAGATGACAGCCAAAGCTTTTGGTATTGGTGACAATTTGCAAGCAGTTGATGAATTGGCAGACGAGTTGGCAAAAGAATTGTCTGACAAATTAAATCATGGGGGTGAAAAATGAGTTGGTTATCAAGACTTTATCATACCTATGAGCAGGTCAAAGATAACGCTGACGCACAGTTACATTATGCGTTAATGCCGTATTATCACGTCAAACAAAACGTGCAAATCATCGTAACGATCAATGATAAAGGCGATTTTGTTTCGGCTCGCTTGGCTCGTGATGGCAATGGCAAGTTAAAATCGCAAGTCACCACCATTCCAGCGACCAATGATTCAGCCACTCGCACATCAAGTCCTGTGGCTCATCCCTTAGCGGATAAACTGCAATATGTCGCCAAAGACTTTTTCATCAAGTCAAAAAACAAAAAAGACGTGTTTGATTTGTTTGAGAAAACACTGACCGACTGGTGTCAATCCCCGTTTAGCCACCCAAAAGCCCAAGCAGTGTTAAGATACACACAAAAAGGCACATTGACCCAAGATTTAATCAATGCAGGCATTATCCTTGCTGATGAGACAGGCAATATTCTTTACGTCAAAAATGCCAGTGATTATCCTGACAGTATTTTAGCTTTATTGGTTAAAAATGGTGGCGAATTTGACCAAGGTTCTGCGTTCGTGGCATGGGAAGTAATTAATGCGGATATCGCTCAAGGCGATATTACCACTTGGAAAGATGACAGCTTGTTTACCGCTTGGCAAAATTATTATGCCAGTTTTGATAGCAAGGAAGGTTTTTGTCATGTCACAGGTGAACATAAAGCCCTTGCCAGTAAACATCCCAACCGAGTGCTAAAAAGTGCCAGTAATGCTAAATTAATATCTGCCAATGACATGAGCGGATTTACCTTTTTGGGACGGTTTACCGATGATGATAAATCGATTGCCAAACAAGGTTATCAAGCGGTTAATATCAGTGCTGAAGTCACCGAAAAAGCCCACGCTGCCCTAGCGTGGTTACTCACCAGTCAAGGGCATGAAGAATCAGGACAGGCGATGGTGGCTTGGGCGATTGATGGCAGTAAAATTCCACAGCCCTATAAACCCATTGTGCCACAAGCAATGATTGAAGATGCATGGAGCGATTTCGATTCAGAAGAATTTGCCGACATTGATGATAGTGACGAGATTGAAGAACAATCTAGCAAATTGCACCATCATAAAGATATTGGCAGTCAGTTCGCCCATAATCTAAAAAAAACCATGGAAGGCTATCGCCAAAAGCTCACAGATAATGACCAAATCTCAGTGATTAGTCTTGATTCAGCCACCCCTGGGCGAATGGCAGTGACTTATTATTATGAAGCCATGCCTGATGATTATCTTACGGCTATAGCGGATTGGTATGATAATTTTGCTTGGTATGCGTTCTATTTTGATAAAGAGACCAATCAAAAACACATGACCATTCAAGCCCCAACGCCTTATCAAATCGCTGTATCTGCCTATGGTTCGAGAGTATCCGATGCGGTTAGAAAACAAGTCGTCTCACAAGTATTACCTGTGATTGTTGAAGGATATTATCGTCAAATTCCAAAAACCTTAATGGAATTATGTGTAAAACGTGCTTGTAACCCATTAGGCTTAGAAAATTGGGAATGGGAGCAGAACCTAAGCGTAGCTTGCAGTCTATATCGTGGTTATTATAATCGTTTAAAAAATGATAAAAAAAGGAGTTATACCGTGGCATTACAAGAAAATTATACCAGTCGAGATTATTTATATGGTCGGCTATTAGCAATTGCTGAGGATATAGAAAGCTTGGCATTGTATGTAGCAGGTGAAAATCGTGTCACGACTGCCCAACGCTATATGCAACAATTTGCCAACCGTCCTTTCAGCACTTGGCGAAATATTGAACTGTCATTAGACCCCTACATGAAACGTCTGAAAAATAATCGCCCAGATTATTTATTTAATAAACAAAATTTATTAAATGATGTCATGAGCAAGTTTGACATCAACGATTTTAACAACGACGGTCAATTATCTGGTGAGTTTTTGCTAGGTTATCACTGTCAAAAAATGGCGTTTTATCTTACCAAAACTGCCAAAAAAACCGATGAAAAAACTAATATTGAAACACAAGCGGACGCTTAATTTTAATTAAATCAAACCAAATTGTAAAAAGGAACACACCATGAGCCTAACCAAAAAAATCGACTTTGCCCTAATCATTGGTGTTAAAAATGCCAATCCAAACGGCGACCCACTCAACGGCAACCGCCCACGTACCGACTTTGAAGGCAACGGTGAAATCACCGATGTTTGTCTAAAACGTAAAATCCGTGACCGCCTGCAAGAAGATGGCGAAAGCATTTTTGTGCAATCCGATGAAAAGAAAAATGACGGCATGACGAGCCTAAAAAACCGTGCCTATGATGAAAATGTGGGTCTTGGCAAAAAAGCCTTTGAAACCAAAAAAGGCGAAAATCTTGAAAGCAAGCGTGATGCAACTGCCAAACTTGCTTGTGACAAATGGTTTGATGTGCGTGCCTTTGGTCAAGTATTTGCCTTTAAAGCCGATGATAAGAGTGCGGATGGCGTATCCATTCCAATTCGAGGACCTGTGACTATTCAATCGGCTTTTAGCCTTGAACCTGTCGATATCACCAGCACCCAAATTACCAAATCTGTTAGCGGTGAAGGCGATGGTAGCAAAAAAGGTAGTGATACCATGGGTATGAAACACCGTGTTGATGAAGGCATATATGTGACGTTTGGAGCCATTACCCCACAATTAGCCGAACGCACAGGCTTTAGCGACGATGATGCCAACAAAATCAAAGAGACTTTAGTTAAACTGTTTGAAGGCGATGCGTCATCAGCTCGTCCTGAAGGCAGTATGCAAGTAAAAAAAGTGATTTGGTGGGAGCATAACAGCAAATCTGGTCAATACTCTTCAGCCAAAGTGCATAACAGTCTGCGTGAACTGCTTGATGAAAAAGGTAATTTTAATGAATCGGCATTAAAAACCGCATTATCAGGGTTAGAACCACAGATTATTGAAGGTTTTTAACTCATAAATTAATGATACTTTTCAGCCATTTAGACCATGTTTAAATGGCTTCACGAGCTTAAAATGTCCACCCTATACCTATCCCGCCTACAGCATTATTTATTCTGCCCACGCCAATTTGCTCTTATTGAGCTAGAAGACCAATGGGCAGAAAACCAACTCACTGCTGAAGGGCAAATCATGCATGAACGGGTCAATAGTGGCGAAAATGAAACCCGTGGCGATATCCGCACTGTTCGCACCTTGCCACTTGGGCATAGCACCCTTGAGCTTGAAGGCGTAGCAGATGTGGTCGAATACCATCGCCAAGCAGACGACACAGTCATACCCTACCCCATCGAGTACAAACGTGGCAAACCAAAATCACACCGAGCTGATGAAGTGCAACTTATGGCCCAAGCCTTATGCCTTGAAGATATGCACCAATGCACCGTACCAGAGGGGGCACTATTCTATGGCAAAACTCGTCGTCGTCAAGTCGTGGTTTTTGACCAAACCCTGCGAGATTTAACCCTGAATGCGATTAAAGAATGTCAACACATTATCCAAACGGGTATTACCCCAAAACCTGAATATAGCACTGCCAAATGCCGAAACTGCTCACTTAATGAGCTTTGCCATCCCAAAGTTTTTAATAAAAAAGCCAAAGCATGGTTTTCCAAACAACTTAGCCAAAGCCTAAATCAAGACCCAAACGAAAAAGACTAAAAACAAGAGTGTAGCCAATGCGACCCCTTAAAAACACCCTATACGTCCAAACCCAAAACGCATGGCTCAACAAAGATGGCGAAAACATCGTCATGAAAGTCGAGCGAGAAGTCAAAGGACGATTACCAATTCACAAAATTGAGGGCATCGTTTGCTTCGGGCAAGTGGCGTTATCGCCTGCATTGATGGCTCATTGCACTGCAAACGGTATTACTATCACGTTCTTAAATCAATTTGGCAAATTTCAAGCCCGTGTTGAAGGGTCGGTGAGTGGCAATGTATTGCTCCGACGTGAGCAATATCGTATTAGTGATGATAGCGAGAGAAGTTTGGTAATCAGTCAAACCATGATTTTGGCAAAAGTGTTTAATCATCGCCAAGTGATTCGCCGATATTTACGAGATTATAAGGACAATTTAGATGAAAATAGCCAAACTCGTCTAGATAGAGCCCAAAAATACTTAGAACTTGGGTTAAATCGAATAGCTCAAACCCAAAACAATGCTGAACTTTTAGGGCGAGAAGGCGAAATGGCAGGCGAATATTTTGCTGTTTTCCCCCATTTTATCCGAAATGCTGATTTTGACTTCCACAAACGTACTCGCAATCCGCCAACCGATGCTATCAATGCCCTACTCTCCTTTGCTTACACACTGATGACCCACGAATGTCGCAGTAGTCTAGAAACGGTAGGGCTTGACCCCAATAGTGGCTTTTTTCATCAACTGCGAGCAGGGCGACCCAGCCTTGCATTAGATTTGGTGGAAGAATTTCGCCCCATGCTTGACCGTTTTGTCTTATCTTTAATCAATAAAAAGCAATTTGGTAAAAAGGATTTCACGACCCTTGAGAATGGGGCTGTGGCATTAAAAGATGACGCTCGGCAATTATTCTTGAAGGCTTGGCACGACCGCAAGCAACAAACGCTGTATCATGATTGGTTTGAAGAAGCCGTACCATTTGGACTTTTGCCGCACTTACAGGCGACCATTATGGCTCGGCACATTCGAGGCGATATTGATAGCTATGTACCATTTTTATGGAAGTAGAAACAAAAAAATAAAGGAAATTAAACCATGATGATTTTGGTCACTTACGATGTCAGTACCCAAGATGAAACAAGTGCTAAAAGGCTGCGCCAGGTTGCTCGCCAATGCCGAAATTATGGGCAACGGGTACAATATTCGGTGTTTGAAATCGAAGTTGACCCCGCCCAATGGACGATGTTAAAAACCAAATTAGAAGGTATTATCAACGCTGAAACGGACAGTTTACGTTATTATTATCTTGGCAAAAACTGGCAACATAAAGTTGAGCATATCGGCGCTAAACCTGCGTTAGATTTGAACGATGTGTTGTTGTTTTAGCAAAATTTTGGTGGTATAAAGATAGACTGTTATAAGGTTATCTTAGGTGAAAAGCAAGAACATAGGGCAAAAGTGCGTGCGAACCGTAAGCTCTCATGTTTTTGCTGGAACATTCGCAAAATTAAATAACAACATGATTTTAAATGAAAATTTCCCTCACGGTAAAAATTCGGTTAGGTTAATCCTAGCCAAATTTCGCTTGTCTTTTAATGATTCGCAAAAACAGCGGTTTTTTAATTGTAATATGAGTCAGTTACAAGATAGGCTGTCGCACCCCACACGGGTGCGTGGATTGAAACTTGAAAGAAGCCAAAACCTATCTAACTACCGTGTCGCACCCCACACGGGTGCGTGGATTGAAACAATCGCTGCAAGAGCAAGGCACGGTTATCACCAGTCGCACCCCACACGGGTGCGTGGATTGAAACTAATACTAATGATATGCGTACTCGCTACATAGGTCGCACCCCACACGGGTGCGTGGATTGAAACCACAATACTCAGTAGTAAATGAATTTATACTTAGTCGCACCCCACACGGGTGCGTGGATTGAAACTACAGCCGTAGCACTAGATGAATTACATGACCGCGTCGCACCCCACACGGGTGCGTGGATTGAAACTCCACGACAAGACAAGTCAGGGGGTCAAATGCTGGTCGCACCCCACACGGGTGCGTGGATTGAAACAAAGTAGGCGAAGGGCGCAGACCACCATTTCACGTCGCACCCCACACGGGTGCGTGGATTGAAACCTTAGAAATAAAGAATATGTTTTCTAGCATTTCGTCGCACCCCACACGGGTGCGTGGATTGAAACCCATGACGTACAAGCTAAAGAATTTGGGTCATAGTCGCACCCCACACGGGTGCGTGGATTGAAACACGGCTTTAGATACATTGTTGGAATTTGATTTGTCGCACCCCACACGGGTGCGTGGATTGAAACGTTTGCATTTAATGTATCAGCAGGTACAGCAGCGTCGCACCCCACACGGGTGCGTGGATTGAAACTCCGACACCACAGAGGACGCTAAAAAAAAGCCGTTGTCGCACCCCACACGGGTGCGTGGATTGAAACAAACAGGTTTTGCGGTCATGTCGCAAGTGGCAGTCGCACCCCACACGGGTGCGTGGATTGAAACACGCGTAACCCACGCGCTAGGCGAACACGCAGGGTCGCACCCCACACGGGTGCGTGGATTGAAACAATCTGCTTGAAAAACTGGTTAATGTGGACTTACGTCGCACCCCACACGGGTGCGTGGATTGAAACATTGTTTTTACGGATATAGTCAAGGAATGGGATGTCGCACCCCACACGGGTGCGTGGATTGAAACATGAATGGCACTGGTGGTATGAGTCAAGGCATTGTCGCACCCCACACGGGTGCGTGGATTGAAACATTTAGACGGTTACTTTTTCCCACACATCACTATCGTCGCACCCCACACGGGTGCGTGGATTGAAACAACAACTTGAACTTGATTATCCATGACTTACTCCGTCGCACCTCACACGGGTGCGTGGATTGAAACCTCAACAGCCAAAGCCATATCATCAAAGCCAAAGGTCGCACCCCACACGGGTGCGTGGATTGAAACTCTTTGGGCTTGTCCTGTCTGTGCTAATCAGATGTCGCACCCCACACGGGTGCGTGGATTGAAACTCACTATCCTTTAAATAAATAGTTTTTGGGCATTGTCGCACCCCACACGGGTGCGTGGATTGAAACTTTGTCTGTTGGTGCTGTGTCTGTTCCTTTGTGTCGCACCCCACACGGGTGCGTGGATTGAAACATTAGCCATTGCATTAACCTATGAGCGTTTGAGTCGCACCCCACACGGGTGCGTGGATTGAAACAATGCTGTGAAGTTTGGCAATACGTCAATTCAAAAGTCGCACCCCACACGGGTGCGTGGATTGAAACCTTGTCTTTATAAAACTTGCTTTCATCACAGAAGTCGCACCCCACACGGGTGCGTGGATTGAAACATCTAAAGGTGTTCAAGATAAGTTAGACGCTCAGTCGCACCCCACACGGGTGCGTGGATTGAAACATGGTGTTAGGTGTAGCAGGACTTATTTGGCGGTCGCACCCCACACGGGTGCGTGGATTGAAACGCTGATATTTGCGCCACGTACTAGCCCATTTAAGTCGCACCCCACACGGGTGCGTGGATTGAAACAGTGCGCGGCAAAGCATTTTTGTTTGACCACTGTCGCACCCCACACGGGTGCGTGGATTGAAACATAGATGCCAAAGTCATTACATGTATCAACGGCGTCGCACCCCACACGGGTGCGTGGATTGAAACATCCGTCAAGGTAATGCCTTGATTGCCTTCAGCTGGTCGCACCCCACACGGGTGCGTGGATTGAAACTAGTAATTCATACAAACTAGCTTTATTCATTCGTCGCACCCCACACGGGTGCGTGGATTGAAACTCAAAAGGTAGTTTATGTGTGATTGAAAATTGCCGTCGCACCCCACACGGGTGCGTGGATTGAAACCTATCTTGGGAGTACGTTAATTTTAACGCTAGGTCGCACCCCACACGGGTGCGTGGATTGAAACATGACTTGGCGGTAACTCCAAGCCGTGAATATGTCGCACCCCACACGGGTGCGTGGATTGAAACATTTTATTTATCCTTAATCTGTGGGTCGCCCTGTATGTCGCACCCCACACGGGTGCGTGGATGACAACGCCGATATGGAAATGTATAAGGGAGATTCGAAATTCAGGATTACTCGAATCACAGCTTTCCAATCAGTTTGTCCTATCTGTTCAGTACAAATTCAGATAGACTACGGTAAACCAGACCATAAAGAATTATTGTTTGGTCGATGTCGTGAATCGCCACTTGCTCATGTTTATAGTTTTGATAGGGATACTTTAAAAGGATTTTTTTTAGGACATGAAGGCTATTTAAAATAAGCAATGAAACTCAAAAAAAAATAATTCAGTTTCATCTCTTTTAAATTTGAGTGGGGGTCAAAATCCATCTGATTAGAAAACAAGCAAGGCACAATTTGGGCACAAAATGGGCACAAAAAAAATTTCGCTCATTTTTCTGTGCCCAAAATCACAAAAGTGGTCAAAATTTCAAATCTCGAAAAACCATCTAAACCCCTGATATCACTGCAATAAAAAAGCCCCAATCAATCGACTGGGGCTTTTGGAATATGGTAGGCATAATCTGACTCGAACAGACGACCCCCACCATGTCAAGGTGGTTTAAATTCTTTTAAAACAATTATTTGCACTTATTTGGCGTAATTTTGGCGTAAACTATTGATTAAAAAATTGATGCGCTTGCGGGTTCAACTCCCGCCATCTCCACCATATAAATACTTAAAGGTCAATAGCTTAGGTTATTGACCTTTTTGTTTGACAGGATTTGACAGGTTTAGTTATCGATTGCACCGTAATTCAAATTACCTGCGATTCGTCGTACCCAACCTTTGCCAAACGTGCCAAAAGTAGATAAAGACGTATAAAAATTAAGACGCTGGGCGTTAAATTTAAGCACAAAATCACTGGGATTAATCGCTTGTAAAGCTGACAGTGTTACATTGCCAACGATGCCGTCATCTGCAACGCCCAATGCACGTTGCATCATACGCACAGCATTACCGATGCCGTGATTAACAGCGGCATCAAAAAGTTGAAATGCCACTGCATCATGCAACTTATCCCCTTGTATTCGATCCCAAAAACCTGTTTTGTAAATGGGTTTTGCTTGCTCACGTGTCATTGCTCGCATATCGCCGTTGTAACCGTAAGCGCGGGCTGTATTGCGAGTGACGCCCCAGTTAGTTTCACCGCCTGGGTCGCTTGGATGATTAACATAACCACCTTCATGTCCAATGACGCGGTCAAATGCTTTGTTAAAATCGCTCATACTTTATCCTTATAAAATAAAACCGCCTTATTTGGCGGTTAGTTGATTGATTGTGTCGCGCTGTGCTTTGATGATTGCGTCTTTTTTGCGTGACTCATCGCGTGATACTTTAAGACGATAAATGAGATTTGCGACGCCTATTACCATAAAAAATCTCTGTGCATCAATTGGGCTATCAAACGTCTCAGTTTGATAAAACGTCACTGCTGCCGATAGCCATGCAATTGTAGTCACAATAATTGGCAGCACGTTATAGACGTTTGTGTGGACGTCAGGCTTTAATATGCAAAACCATTTGATAAGTGCATAAAGTCCAAAAAATCCAGCAAGCGCACATAAAATAACGCTAGTATTGATCACGATTTACCTCCTTTATCATCGGGTAGCTCAAATTGCACCGGGCTGTATTTATTGACAACTGCCAAGCTATTTTTTGGACTAGACAGCAATACAAGGACAAACTGCAAAATCGCACTTGATAAAAATGACGATATCGCCGCGTATGTGCTTAAGATTACCTCTGGTGGGTCACGTCCGTCTGTCATTGCGATTGATAATGACATGCCGCCAAGCAACCCTAGAAAAGGTTTTGCAACATACAAATAGCGAAACCGCGCGTCGATGTTATCGACTTTAACAAAGATTGACCCAATGCCACCTAATGCGCTAAAAATCCAAACGGGTAGCCAAGACAATAAAAAAGGGGCGGTAATGCCCCACTGGTTAACAATCGGTTTTGGTACTGCATCACCGACCTGCGCAACCGCGATTGTTGATATCATCAGCATGAGCGCAAATACCCAAAGTGTTGATGTTTTAACTCGTTTTTTTGGCATTTACGCCCCCTTAAAAAATAAACCTCGCTATTTGCGAGGCTCTTTGTTCCACTTGTTATCGTACCAGTACCACTGTTCGCTATAGTTTGGCGGTGGCTGTAACGTATATTGAAATCGCTCAATCTCTACTGCCAACATTAAGCTATCAATATCACCGACACGTTGATTTTTGATACTGCCATTACTGTGCAAAACATAAATCGTTAAACTAGACATATTACCTCTTGAGTGCGGTCGCCTTTAGAAAATATCCAGCAGCACCGATGCGTGTACCATTACCAGTGATTTTGATACGGATTTTAGTTGTGCCAGTATTTGTGCTAACAAGAAAAGGAAAAAACATATTTGGATAATAACCAAATGTACCTTTAATCGTCCAAATACCTTGCTGCACATCATTAACAAAACACTCAACGGTAAAGCTACCAGCGCCATCGGGGTTACAACTAATAAGACTAAATTCAACGGCTGTTGATGCACCGTTCGTATCTAAATACAGACTATCAGTAGTGGGCGTACTACCAAAATCATAATATGATGTTTGATTGATTGCTGTAGTAACACTGACTGCTTGACCTTTTATCTGCAATGTATCAACTTGCGCTGTGCCAATTTTCGCTGTCGTAATTTGAGCATCGCCGATTTTCGCTGATGTAATTGCTGCATCTTTGATTTTTGCACTATCGATTGAGCCGTCATGGATGAAAGCCGACTTGATATAAGTACCAGTTGGCACGGTGACCCCATTAATCACCTGCGGCGAATTGAGTATCATAAATGGGCTAACGCCTTTGCCTCCGCCAGGTGACGAGACATAAAAATCATCAGCATTGACAATAAAACTGGATAGTACGCCTGTGTTAGCAAGACCGACGCCCGCGATATGCCCATTGACATCAACCTTTATGCTCCATTGTACGTACAGACCATCAATCGATTTTTGCTGTGTCTGTATCGATGCGGTATTACCAGCGACTGATGTTTGCAATGTGCTAAGTTGCGTCGCCGTCGCACTATCTTTAGTAGCTTGAGTCTGTTTGAACTCATTGATAGTAGCATCGGTTGTGGCAATCTTGGCATCGATATCCTCAGGTGCTGGCGTCCAGTCGGTTGCGATGTTGCCTTTTTCAATCTTTGCTTTGATTCCTTTGGCTGTTGTTGCTACGCGATAAAAGACTGTATTTGCTGGAGCAGTGGCTTTTAAAGTATCGCCAACGTTGTGACCAACAATTGGATAGTTAGCTATATTGGCTTTATTCTGATCGTAAAAACAAATGATGCCGGTTATGCCAATATTGGTAACACCGTTATGATCGTATACTGTACCGACAAATACATCACCTGCCTTGCATGGATAATAATTAGGGTCATGAGCATCAGGGTAGGTGCCTACAGCCACCCCATTACTAGGATCGAAATAGCCTTCTTGCAATCGACTTTGTATAAGCAAATTCCGCCCACCCACTGCCAAGGCGTCGAATTTGGCAGTAAGCTGCTTTTCAGCTGTGGCAATCGCCTGTGTATTATCGCTACTGGTTTTCTCAAGTGACGCAATACGACTGGCGGCTTGACTGGTGCTACTCTCAAGCGTTTCGACACGCTGAGCCGTTGCACTATCAGCATTGGCACGTGCGGTTTCTTCTGCTGCGATACGGGCATTCGTGGTAGCATTGTCCGACTTGTAACTGGCATCTAAGCTGCTGATACGTTGAGACAAAGCGCTGTCTGCATCAGATACGGTTTTTTCAAGGGTAGCAACCTTGGCATTGGTCTGACCGTCCGCTGATTTATAGGCAGCATCGATACTATTAATGCGTTCAGCCGTCGCACTATCTTTAGTAGCTTGAGTCTGTTTGAACTCATTGATAGTAGCATCGGTTGTGGCAATCTTGGCATCGATATCCTCAGGTGCTGGCGTCCAGTCGGTTGCGATGTTGCCTTTTTCAATCTTTGCTTTGATTCCTTTGGCTGTTGTTGCTACGCGATAAAAGACTGTATTTGCTGGAGCAGTGGCTTTTAAAGTATCGCCAACGTTGTGACCAACAATTGGATAGTTAGCTATATTGGCTTTATTCTGATCGTAAAAACAAATGATGCCGGTTATGCCAATATTGGTAACACCGTTATGATCGTATACTGTACCGACAAATACATCACCTGCCTTGCATGGATAATAATTAGGGTCATGAGCATCAGGGTAGGTGCCTACAGCCACCCCATTACTAGGATCGAAATAGCCTTCTTGCAATCGACTTTGTATAAGCAAATTCCGCCCACCCACTGCCAAGGCGTCGAATTTGGCAGTAAGCTGCTTTTCAGCTGTGGCAATCGCCTGTGTATTATCGCTACTGGTTTTCTCAAGTGACGCAATACGACTGGCGGCTTGACTGGTGCTACTCTCAAGCGTTTCGACACGCTGAGCCGTTGCACTATCAGCATTGGCACGTGCGGTTTCTTCTGCTGCGATACGGGCATTCGTGGTAGCATTGTCCGACTTGTAACTGGCATCTAAGCTGCTGATACGTTGAGACAAAGCGCTGTCTGCATCAGATACGGTTTTTTCAAGGGTAGCAACCTTGGCATTGGTCTGACCGTCCGCTGATTTATAGGCAGCATCGATACTATTAATGCGTTCAGCCGTCGCACTATCTGTGGTTGCCTGAGTCTGTTTAAACTCATTGATAGTAGCATCGGTTGTGGCAATCTTGGCATCGATATCCTCAGGTGCTGGCGTCCAGTCGGTTGCGATGTTGCCTTTTTCAATCTTTGCTTTGATTCCTTTGGCTGTTGTTGCTACGCGATAAAAGACTGTATTTGCTGGAGCAGTGGCTTTTAAAGTATCGCCAACGTTGTGACCAACAATTGGATAGTTAGCTATATTGGCTTTATTCTGATCGTAAAAACAAATGATGCCGGTTATGCCAATATTGGTAACACCGTTATGATCGTATACTGTACCGACAAATACATCACCTGCCTTGCATGGATAATAATTAGGGTCATGAGCATCAGGGTAGGTGCCTACAGCCACCCCATTACTAGGATCGAAATAGCCTTCTTGCAATCGACTTTGTATAAGCAAATTCCGCCCACCCACTGCCAAGGCGTCGAATTTGGCAGTAAGCTGCTTTTCAGCTGTGGCAATCGCCTGTGTATTATCGCTACTGGTTTTCTCAAGTGACGCAATACGACTGGCGGCTTGACTGGTGCTACTCTCAAGCGTTTCGACACGCTGAGCCGTTGCACTATCAGCATTGGCACGTGCGGTTTCTTCTGCTGCGATACGGGCATTCGTGGTAGCATTGTCCGACTTGTAACTGGCATCTAAGCTGCTGATACGTTGAGACAAAGCGCTGTCTGCATCAGATACGGTTTTTTCAAGGGTAGCAACCTTGGCATTGGTCTGACCGTCCGCTGATTTATAGGCAGCATCGATACTATTAATGCGTTCAGCCGTCGCACTATCTGTGGTTGCCTGAGTCTGTTTAAACTCATTGATAGTAGCATCGGTTGTGGCAATCTTGGCATCGATATCCTCGGGTGCAGGTGTCCAGTCGGTTGCGATGTTGCCTTTTTCAATCTTTGCTTTGATTCCTTTGGCTGTTGTTGCTACGCGATAAAAGACTGTATTTGCTGGAGCAGTGGCTTTTAAAGTATCGCCAACGTTGTGACCAACAATTGGATAGTTAGCTATATTGGCTTTATTCTGATCGTAAAAACAAATGATGCCGGTTATGCCAATATTGGTAACACCGTTATGATCGTATACTGTACCGACAAATACATCACCTGCCTTGCATGGATAATAATTAGGGTCATGAGCATCAGGGTAGGTGCCTACAGCCACCCCATTACTAGGATCGAAATAGCCTTCTTGCAATCGACTTTGTATAAGCAAATTCCGCCCACCCACTGCCAAGGCGTCGAATTTGGCGTTAGTTGTGGTTGTTGCAATCGCCTGCGCTTGATTAGCATCAATTTTAGTCTGATTAATCGTTGTGATATCGGCCGCAGCTTTATCACTTGCTGATTTAATCGTGTCGATACGTTGGCTTAAAGCAAGGTCGGCACTGGCATAACTGTTATTAATCGTCTGTATCTCGCTCGACAAGGCATTTTGCTGAGACTTAATGCCGCTAATCTCTTGCTTAAAATCCGCCCCGTCTTTTTTGAGCGTATCTACATCAACAACCGCATTGGCAATCGCTTGTTTGCTTTTCTCAATATCAGCCACCGCCGCGTTAAGTTTAGCGGTTTCTGATGCTAAGTTTGCATTGGTTACAGACAGATTTTGACTAATCGCATTGACGCTTGTTTCGATACTTGGAATTTTGCTCACACCAATTTCAAGCGCGGGTATCTTGGCAACACCAGCTTCGAGCGTGGGGATTTTGCCAATCGGTGCTGCCAAATCTTGTGCAAGTTGCGTTTGGGTAATTTGACCGCTTAATAGTGTTAATACTTTATCGGCACTGGCATCTGTCATACCACTGACCCAATTTGACCAGTCGCTTACATTACCAAGTTTATCAACAATGCGCCCACGATAGTATTGGGTTAAGTTGCCTTGTAAGCCATTGATAGTAGTGTTATTGGTTGGGTAAGAGTACATGCCCAGTAACACTGCATCTGAACCATTGGCATTGCTTGCGACTTGTATCTCAGTGTAGTTAGCGTCGCTTGAGCCATTGGCAAATACCCACGACACATCCATGCCAAACAACTTACCCACGGCTTTGATATTCGCAAGCGCAGGCGGTTTACCTTGTTTGCCTGTGATAGTGGTAAGTGCGGAGTTAGTTGCAAGACTTGCCACGTCAAACGGTGATATTGCCGTGACACGCGCCTCATATTGCCCAGCATACACACCCACGATATCAGCGGATACGCCTGTTTGCTTGGGCATAACTATCCAGTTACCGCCATCTTTGCGCCATTCAACTTGATAATGACTTGCCATCGCCACTTGTCCCCAACTAATGGTAAGGGTAGTGACGGCTTGCCCTTGGTGCGTAGCAATCGACTGTGACAGATTAACAAAACCAGGCGCATCGATACGATACGCATCATTCACCGTGATTTTACGTGGTGTGACTTTAACGCTTGACTCAATGCCTGCAAATTTTTTAGGTTCGTATTGCACGCCGGTAATCGTAAAGGTTTCATCATCTTTGGTAATCGACATGACCCGAAATTGCATCAACTGCAAATCAGGGCTATTAATCGCCCAAACGTGTTGTGGCTCGATACTATCAAAAGGTTTATCTACAGTTATGACGCGCCCATTCACCGCCACAATCGCACGGGTTTCGGTGGCGTCTGCCCCGTTGATAAGTAGCGTATCGCCAACTTTTGCGACAACATCACGATCAAGCGTCACAGCATCTTTGGCGTTATTAATTGCAGACACACGTCCGCCGTTAGCTCGACCTGCAAAGATTTCATCCGATATATTGATGATATCGCCCACTTGTGGGATAAAACCGTCAAGACCTGTTTTAAACGACACTTGCTGCGTTTCTAGCTGCTCAGAGAGTAATGCCCATTGTCCAACACGATAGGCTTGGGCTTGTGACGTACAGCCAAACGCTGACATATCAAGCTGACGAATGCCAAGGCGTGCAATAGCCTCTTCATCTTTCACCCACTCATAATCGGTTTCAAAGTCATTATTGGGGTCATCCCAAGCGACTTTTACCACGGTATGACGGTCACGGGCACGGCTACCAGTGTACTTAAACGCACCATCGACCACGTTGGCGCGGCTGTAAGTAAAGACTGGGTCTTTTGGTACATCGGCATTAACGACAATTGACTGACCATTCCAGTAGCTTAATGCGCGAAATACCCCCGCAAGCTGTGATAACACATTGTAAGCGTCTTCAGTTTTTTGCAAGTAAACATTGACGGTAAAACGTGGCTCTTTACCGCCTTTGCCATCATCGACCAGCTCATCACAATAGCGACCCATCTCATACAGTGACCATTTATCCACCATACTGGCGTCAAGGCGCGACCCAATGCCATAGCGTTTTGACAAACACAAATCATAAAACACCCAAGCAGGGTTATTGCTATAGGCTTCAATAAATGTGCCATCCCACAAGCCGCTATAAGTGCGGCTTTGCGCGTTATAGTTGCTAGGTACACGGATGATTTTACCCTTTAGCCGTACCGCCACTTTAGCGACATTTTGAAAGGATTTGGCATCGTACTGTAAGGCAAGCAAGGCGGTATTTGGATAGCGTAACTTGCTATCAATAATCTCTTGCACGGCATCGACATACATTTTATCGCTAATAAGGTCGCTAGTGCTGTTCGGAGTGATACGACGCACACGGATTTGCCAACCTGTTTTTGCTTTTGGCAAGTCAATACGATGCGTGCGCACATACCCGGCCGATGCTTTATCTTCAATTTTGGTAGATAGCACTTCTATCCATGCGCCGCCATCGGTCATCACATCAATGGCGTAATCAATGCGATAGCCTGACACATCGCCATTGCTGCCATTGGTTTGTGCCAGTCTATCCCATTTTAGGCGCACCGCCACCGCTGATAACTGTAAGTTAGTAAAGGCACGGGTAAAAGGGCGGTCATGGCGTAATTCGACGGATACGCCGATTTCATTGACAACACTATCAAACCCTGCAATATGGCTTTGGTCATTGGTACCATTTCTAACGTCAAAACTGACGTTTTTAAAATTATCCACGCCATTGGTTCTAATAGGGGTTTTCTCTAGGCGAATGGATTCCGCCCCGTTTGCCAAGCCTGCGATTTCGCCTTCTGCCAAGCCATATAAAATCTTGACAGTTTGCACGCTCGATACGCTGTCTTGTGCAATCACGGGGGTACGTGGGTTGCTTTCACCTTTTTTATGACCTTGTACTAACATTGTTTACCCTTACTTGCTATCTTCTGTGTAAATCCCTGCTGAGCAGATAAATCCGCCCACATCTCGCTCACCGTAGAGTATCGGTACGGGGTTGCCCTGCGCCACGGTTGTCACTGCACCACCAAATCCATAGTTGGCTTTGTTGCCATCGGGGTCATTTTGTCCCAGTTTTGGCGTTGGCATCAGTAGCCCTGCGACACCGCCAAGCATCAACCCTATACCTGCGCCGATTAATGCTTGCGAGCCTGGTACAAATAGACCAACGCCGACCATGATTGCCCCACCAATCACCTGCAGCCAATTAAACGCATCACCACCAGCGCCAACTACCTGCGGCACGATATGGATCACGTCTTTGTCGGTGATATCGTTAAGTTCACGCTCACCAATATTTTTACCCAGTTGCTTTAAGTTTTTGGCTTTGGTTTTATCACCGATAAATACGGCAAACTTTAAGCCCTGTGATTCGCTATCAAGCATAAATTTTTTAAACTTGGGCAACTGACAGGCTAAGGCATGACTTGCTTCAAATGCTGATTGCACGTCGAGTTTAAACTGCTTACCAAATTTTTTAGCCAAGATGCCGTGTAAGATAATTAGCTTCATATAAAATCCTTATGACGTACGACCAATACCGCGCGCCGTTGCCAATTCTCGCCATAGATTTCACGCCGTGATAGTCCACCGTAGGGGTGGTGTAAGACGATATCGCCCAGCGTTGGCGATACATCCTCGCTTTGTAGCTGATAATCACCCAGATAAATCAGCGCATGATTGACATGGTGAGTTTTGCCCACACGACACAAAATCACGTCATGCGGCTGCAAGTTATCAACCTGCACAAAGCCTTGCTGTTCAAAGTTATCCAGATATAGACTGGGGTTATTAGGGTCTTCCCACCACGCATCGGTGCGCTCAAAGTCATCAATCTTGATGCCATGCTCACGCGCAAAGTAATCACGCACAATCGCAAAACAGTCAAGCACGCCGTGGTGATACTCTCGACCCACTAGAGGCGCAATAAATGGCGTGGGGTAATGCGTATCAAAGTCCTTACCGTTGGTAATCACCCACGGTAAGCCATGCACCTGCATTTGCACTTTGTCACTATCCGATGGCAAAATATCGCCATTGGGGTGACTGTGCACAATCGCTACGATATCGCCCATTGCCTCGGCTTGTACCCAGTCTTTAGGGTCAAGGATAAAAACATCGTTGCCTTGTCCTAAGTTATTGCACGGTTGATAGCTGATTTTGCGCCCAGTTTTAACAAGTAACCCGCAGCATTCTTTGGGTAAACACGCTTGATAGTGCGCCAAGATATCGGCTTGATTGGTTTTTGTTAGCATAATACCTCACACTAGCGAGCTTGCTGGATAACCACCAAATGGCAGTTCGCCATACTCACCAAAGCGTAATTTACAATCAGATAAGCGACCGCCACATTTATCTAAGGCTGGGTCATCGGTGGGCTGTCCGTCTTTGGTAAAGCGTGCAACACCCATGTAGCCACACTCCTCACCGCGATAGCGACCGCACACCGCCCAGTTACAATAACCAGTGATTTGGCGCAAAGGAATTTTTTGCCCTTCAAAGTCCACAGGATTTGATAATTCAAAGCTGATTTGGCTGTGGTCTTCATCAGTTTTTTGCTCGATATACCACGTTTGTTTTTTATGCTCACTGCTTGCCGTTGGCTGTCCGTCAAGATATTTAGCAAGCGTATGAATGACCGTAAGCTTTGCCCCGACCAAGTCATTAAACTGTAAGCATAGGGCAGACAAGCCGCCTACAATGCCGTTAAACACATTGGCTAAACGCAGCGTCGGTGTCGATGCTTTGCCATCGCCGCGCATTTCAAGCCCATCAGCCGTGATTGCGATTGCATGATAGGTTTTGCCTTGCCAGATGATATCGCCGTCATTGTGACCATGGAAATAAAATACCCCGGCACCGACATTGCTGGCATCAAGCCGATACAGGGTGATTAACCCTGTAACGCCCAACTTTTGAAAGTCATTGTTTAGCATTTACACCACTTTGCCGTCTTTTAAGTCACCATCAGCTTGCACCGCCAAGGTGACAAAGTTTGAGTTATCCGCTTGCTCAACATCTTTTAAAATCACACTGACATGAGATAACGGCTGTGCGCCGTTGTCGCGTGCATCTTTATTAAAGTAGCTTGCAAACGTAGCGGTTGCGGTTTTAGCGACTAAGTCATTATCGACTCGCACTAACTCGTGATAAGACATTGGCACAAACCAGACTTTGTGCATGATTGTTTTGTTGATTGCAGTTGCCATAATTAACGGTCCTTTTATCCGTAAAATTGCTCAAACTTGAGCGAGATTTGCCAAAAATTGGCTTTTCGCTGTGGTGTCGAGTAACCGCCACAGGTGTATTGCTTGGTTTGTCCATGTGGATCAGTCCACAAAAACGGGATGGCGCCTTGGTGCGCGTCGATAAAGTCCATAATGGGTTGTATGACGGTTGCCAAGTCGCCTGTCTTTGTGCCTGACCACGCTTTGCGCTTGTTGTTGATGCCGTGGGTTGATAGCTGAGTGTAGCCATCACCAAACTGCACTTTATTGACGGCAAACTGGGTGTCGCTACCGGCACCCATATCCATCCGCCAGTTAAAAGTTTTTAACGCCATTATCGTGCTCCTGATAACATGCCGCCCTGCCGCCGCTCTTTGAGCAACGCTTTTTGGATAGCCGCATTGACGGCATCGCCAATATTTTTGCCAAGCTGCTGTTGTGATTCGACGCTGCTTGTACCGTCGCTGTTGACAGTGACGTTGACATTGACATTTGTATCACCGCCGATGCCTTCGCCTTTGCGGATACGGTCAAGATTTTTAACGCCAATCGCCTTGGTAGACGGGGCATCAAAGACATACTCTTGACCATGCACGTAACCTGCGCGGGCATTGGTTGGGATGTTGCCCGTGTAGCCGCCATCCATAAAGCCTTGCATTTTGATTTGCTGGGCAGCTGTAATGATTTTTAGCATTTCAGCGCCAGCCACAGATGCAGCGGCTAACTTCTGGGGCAAGGTTGCACCATGTGCCCAGCCGTCTGAGATGGCTTTGTACATGTTTAAGCCGGCTTGCGCCATGACAAATGATTGCGACAAGGCAAACAGACGCTTGTAACTGCTCGACGTTTCGCCAAACATGATTTTGCCCATGTTGGCCACACTATCGATAATGTTTGCTGACTGTGTCGCTTGCAGCTGATAACTCGCGTACCAATAGTTTTGCTCGGCCTTCGCTTTGGCTCTTTCCGCTTGCTCGGTCGCGATGACTTCGGCGTCTTTGGCTTTTTTGATGATTTCAAGGCGTTGGTTAAACTGATTTTGCAAGTTTTGCAATTCAGACGTGCCTGACATCTCAGTGTTTAAGCCATTAAACGCATCCGCGGCTGGTTGACGGATTATTGCCAAATCACTGTTAAACTTACCCGCTAAGGCATTGCGTAAATCAGATTTTTGCGCATCTGAGTATTTGTTATTGCCATCAATGCCACGCAAATTGTTTTGATAATCATCGCGTAGGCGTTGCAACTCGGTTTTTGAGTAATCAGTAATGCCAGCAAGCTCAGTCTCAAATCCAATCCTCAACTGTCGCAATGATTCTTGCTCTTGGGCGTTAATCGCGTCAATCTTGGCTTGGCGTAAATTGACGTCGTTAGTCAGGGTTAATGCTGCTTCACGACGTTCAAGTTCGGCGTTTGCAATAATTCGCTCTTCTTCGGATTGCTGCCATTCTGTCGCTTTTTGAGTTTGCTTATCAGACTCCAATTGCAACAAATCAACTTTGTTTTGATAGCGGACATTTTCAGTTTTGAGCAATTGCTCACGTAAAGCAATATCATTGATTTTGCTGATTTCTGTTTCTTTTGCAGTGTGCTCAAGATACAGTTTGGTTTTTTCGTCAGCAAACTCAGTGACGTACTTCATTTGCAAGTCTTTTTGCTCTTTGGCTGCTCGTTCAGCTTCACGCACTTGATTATCAGCAAGGTTTTTTGCTTCACGTGCTAATACATCTTGCTGTTGAGCAATCAACTGCGATGTTTCATCCTGCGCTTTTGTATAAGGTGATTTGATACCGCTTGAACCACCTTTAATACCTTTTGATGCTGGCGATTGATGCAACAAGTCAACTGATAAACCATCGGCAAATAAAACCCGCTGAACATACCCGCCGCCTTTTGGGTCATAAAAATTACTGACATTTTTGACAGGTACTTTGGTGGTGATTGGTGTACCAACTGGCATCGCAAAATCGATGCCACGATGGTATTTGGATGCGCCCGCAACGCCAATGTCACCACGATAACCGTAATCCGATGTTTTACGGTAGGCGGTCAAGGGTTTGCCGTCGGCTTGAAAACGTGCTAGTTCAGCCGAGGTCAATCGACGACCACCGCCAGATGCGCGGATATCCAAATGCGCGCCACTGCCAATGCCACTATTACCGCTTATACCAACCAATCTAGCTTGTTCACTTGCTAGTTTTGCTGTCGCTTTGGCATTTTCTTTTTTGGCTTCTGTCTCTTCTTTGAGCGCTTTGCCCGTTTTGCCCGTGGCATTTTTTAGTTTTTCGGACTGGATGTTTAAGTTAGTTAAAGTGCTAACCAAATTACTACCAGTCGGATTTGTCCCTAGCTTGTTAACTTTTTCCATCAGCCCATTGGTCGCATCGATGCGCTGCTGGATTTGTACCGCAGTAAATGCCACGTCAGCGCCCATTCTGACGGGCGTAAAAAACGCATTTTTTGCAAGCTGTAATGTGGCAAATGGGCTTTTAAAATCCACACCATCGGTTATTTTGCCCAGCTCTGAAAACGCTGTATGTAACCCGCGTACCCCGTCAATCATAATGCCAATGATGGACACAGCGGCTATACCGGTATTGGCAATTAACTTAAAGCCATCGGCCATGCCTTGTCCGGCTTTTGCGGCTTGCTCTTTAAGCTTGGCATCTTTGACTAACTCAACTGCCAAATCGCGCAAAACTGGCATAAATGCTTGGGCGATTTGGTTTTTTGCGCCTTGTACAGATAAGTTTAAAAGCTCAGTTGAGGTTTTTAATTCTTGTGTGGCACGGATGGTTTTCTCATCCATCGTGGCGCCCGCATTTTCGGCGGCAGTTGCCCAGAGGTCGAAGCCTTTACCGCCGTCTTTAAGGTATGGGATTAGTGCTGATGCTTCATCCGCCACAGACTCCATGTAAAAAATCATTTCTGACTGTGACAAATTGGCTTTTTGCAAGCTATCAAAATACAACTGCAACGCGTCGGGACCTGACAAATTGCGGAATTGGTCAGCAGTCACTTTGACTTGCGGGGCGATATTTTCAAAAAAATCTGCCATTTCGCCGCCGCCAGTGGTCAGAAAATCACCGACTTTATCCTGCGTATCTTTAAAGATATCGCCAAGTTTATCAGTCTCAATACCCATGCCTTTGGCAGCGACAACGTATTTTTGGATATTTTCGACGGTGGTGTTTGCTATGTAAGCTGTTTTTGTCAGCTCAGCAGTCATCTCGATTTGGTTTTTGATGAGCGCCCCAATGGCTACACTAGCGACGCCAACGGCGATGGCAACATAGCCATACGCTGTTTTGGCTTTATCTGCAAAACCAGTGGTTGCACGCTCTTGTTGTGCAATCAAGTCAACCTGTTGCTGCGCATTTGCGCGCGCTTGGGCAATGTAGCGCTGCTCATCGGCAGTATTAAATCGCGCGGCACGAATACGCTCGACTTCGTCAGTCAATGCCATTTCGATGCGGCGATGCTCAGACGCATATTGACGCTCGATTTGCAGACGTGACTGGGCTTGTTGTTGCTGGTCACGCTCGATTTGCCTTGCAGTACGCTGGCTGACACTGCGCGCACGATCCATCTCGGTAGTAAAACTGGCAGTGTTCGCGGTTAATAAAATCTCTGCTTGTCCGATGACTGCCATGCTTGACTCCTTAAATGATGGGCAATAAAAAACCCCATCAAGTGACGGGGTTTTTTAATTAGGTGTTTTTTAATGCTTCCATTCGAGTCCAGCGGTATCAAAATCAAATTGGGTGCGTGGCTCTTGAAAAAATGGTGCTTCAATAATAACTTTTTTGGATGTTTTTAACTTTTTAATAAAGGCATCTTTACCTGATGCCAAAAAGACAACATCATTTTTGCCAGCATCTGCTTCATTGACTGTGTAAGTTTTCACAGCTTCATTATCAAATTTAACCGATATCTCACAGCCATCATAATTACAGTGGAATTGCCCTTTATCAATGCTAAACATCACATCATTGCCATCACCTTTGTTGCGAATTATGATATGCAAATGCGATTCACCCTGATAAGGGAATTGGAAATTTGCGCTATTTAACGATGTCGCATCAGCAAAATAACTGGTGTTGCCGCGCATTTTGTCAACGTCGCTGTCATAGCGCCAATTTGATGCAGTCGTTGGCTTTTCGGTTGCTGTTGCTTGGGCAACTGACGCATTATCTGTTAATGGTTGAGCAGTGTTTTGCGTAGTAGTTGACTGGGTTGGTGTTTCGCTGCTACATGATTTGACCATTGCCCAAACGATTGAGAATAAAATAATACCGACAATGATATTTAAAATTGGCGATGAGCGTTTTATTTTTGCGCCACAATTTGGGCATTGTGTGGCATTCTTACTGACTTGATGACCACAATCTTTACATGTTGTTAATTTCGCCATGCTGTAATCCCTTTATTATTATTGAAATTACAGCATAAACAAAAGTTTTTATTTATTCAATCGCTTTATTGCTAGATTGTTTCTCAAGCAATTTTGCAATTTGCGCTTTCATCGCCTCGTGACTGCGACGATTAGATTCAGCAATAGCTTCACGCTCACGATGCTCAGCTTCTTCTTCGCTAATCGGATTAGGGTCGTATAGCAAAAATTCAGACAACTTGCTATTTGTATCACCAACTTGGTTTTGAATAAGCCACGCAAAGTTTGCGTCCATCCGAAAACCGCCAATGGGGTCTAATCGGTCATACGCCATCCAGTGCGCAAGCTCATCAGCATCAAGTGATGATTTTAGCTGAGCCACCGTCATGCCCAGATGCCCAGCTAATTTAAACAAAAACCGCGTCTGATACGCGGCTCTTAGTTTTTTTCGGCTTGCTCGATACTTGTCGGCTGTGCAGCTTTGTTAAAGACTTCGAGTGCGTCAAATACCACGTTGTCGGGTAAGTTGCCAATCGCATCAATGTCATTATCGTCAAAAATACGGTTGCCATTCTGATCAACGACGATATGACTAAAGCCAACGGCGTTGGATTTGCCTTTCGGTGCGTTTAACACCGCATTACTATATGCCTCGCGCTCGCTTAATGTCATGCGCTTGATAAAGGCTTTTTCGCCAGTGGTTTTGTCAGTGTAAGCGATTGGGGTCAGTGCAACACTTGATAATGCTAAGATTTTATCTTTAAAAGCCATGATTTATCCTTATTGTGATAAATGGTGCATTAAGACCGCCATTGCTATACCGCTCTGATGGTCTTAATGACTAAGTTGTGTTAGGGGTTAAGGGACGATAACAGGTGTGGTTAATTCGCTAGTGATAGACACTTCAAAATCAACGCGAATTTTCTTTTTACTTTCGGGCTTTGGTGTTAATTTTGCGATAAAACCCTCAAACTGTGAGTTTAAGCTTGGCGCATCTTCAAACGTCAAACGCCACAAGATGGTTTTTTTATCTTCGTAAGCCTTTTTTAATGCTATACAAGCGGCATCGCCTTCTTTGTAGATGTACTGCCCTTTGAGCGTACCATCTTCAAAAAAGTCCACTGGTGCTTTGATAGTACGGTGGGCGTCGGTTGGGGTGATATCATCCAAAACAGGGGTTTGATCTGGATAATCAGACTGTTGCAATACAGGTACTTTTTGCCATGCAGTGCCGGCATCGACACTAAACTCTAGCTTGTGCTGACTATCAGCTAAATTGTCAAACTCGGTAGAGACTGCCATAGATTGCTCCTTGGGTTAAGGTGGGGTTGGGATTTCGGTAAAAAATTCGACATCAAAGGATTGTCGGTATAGCTCACTTTCAGCATCATCCAAGTCTTGAGATGTGCCAATGTCACAAGGGCGGATATTTTGAGCAATGGCGATTTTGATTTGATTAACGACACTATCAAGCTCATCATAGTCATCGTGATAGACATCGATTTGAGTGCGTGTCCAGTCATGCCCTGTATAACCGTATTGTGAGGTTTCCGGCGTACCTGCTGCGCGGTTATAGACCACATACGGTGTGCGCTTATCGGCGGCGGTTTCGGGGCGTTTACGCTGATACACTCGTCCATCGACAATATCTTTGATAACGGGGTAAAGCTGCTGTCCTGCATTCATGTACTGCCCCCGTATTTATCAATGTTTTGCCGCAATTTTTGACAAAATCGGTCTAAAAATTGCTGTTTGTTTTGCTCAAAAGCTGGCCGAAAGTATGGTGCTGGTGGCAATTTCGATGTGCCAAACTCCACAAAATGCCAATATCTCGGGTAAAGTTTTTGGGTTTTGCCTTTGCCGATATAGATAGCGCCCCCAGCACTAACGCCAAGCTCTTGCAGTTCTTTGGCTTTAAGCTTGCGCCATTTGATTGACTCTTTTAAAAGACCTGGATGTACTAGCTCGTATTTATCGCCGTATTTCATCAAGTGGTCGGCTTCGGCTTCTGCTGCCATCTCCTGCGAATCTTTGAGCATCGGTGTCTTGGCATACGTGATTGCCCCATCAACGGCTTTTTTTGCAAACCTTGCTTGTAGCTGCAAAAGCGCCTGCTCACAGTCGCCCGTCATTGTCATGGTAGTTTCGATGGTGCTCATACGCTTACCAAAATAAGGGTTAAATATTCGCGTCCACTGTCTTTATCTGCCAATGGGTCGCCATCGACTTTATAGACTTTGCTATCGTAGCGGATGCGGTTAGCGCTGGTGATATCTTTGCGGTAGCGCACAATGCAACGCAAACGAGCTTGGCTACCCGCGGCTTGTGCATTAAATACGTCTTTTACAGATAACGGCTCAATGTTTGCCCAGATTGTTGGTCCATCGGTAAACTGCACTTTGCTATTGGCACCTGTCAGGCTAGTCCCCTGCGCCGGTGTCAGGATCGTAATGCGTTGCCGCAATTTACTCGCTTTCATTGTTTTTAGCCCTCACCATTGCCAATAGTAAATAAAACGGCAAAATGCCAATTAGCCCCGCAATACCGCAAGCAAAACAGACTTGTACAAAGTAATATAAAAATTTCATACGTTGTCTCATACTGCAGTTGGTGTGCGGAATAATTTAACAATAGAAACCACGCTAGTAGGCAGCCCATAAATAGGGTCAATAACGTAGCTATTAGTGCTGCCATTGCGCTCATCTTCATACCATCCCGCTAAAATCAAGGTGGCATTTTTCAGGGCTTTTGCCATTTTTCCAGTTGTGTCATTATTGACATCATCAGTTATCAAACTTTCTAAGACTGAAGTCGCCGTATCAAGATAGATTGTCAAAACCAAATCGCTATCATTATTTTCAATCTTTAGATGTTCTCTTAATTCATCAAGGGTGACGTAACTCACTGTTCACCCCCGTTTTTCGATACCAAAGTCCAGTTGCCATGGCTAAAATCGCCTTGGCAATCTTTATTACAATGCCATAGACCGCCTTTTTTAGTAACAAAATCACCAGCGACATACGAGCGACTTGGATTAAAGATACCTTTGTATAGCGTGTCGAATACAGGTTTATCAGTTGATTTTGCCGTGTTTTCCAGTGTTTGAGCGCTATTTGGCGGTTGATAGTGGTTATGGATAACCGTTTTTGCGGTATCTTCAGCCGTTTGCGCTGGTGCGGATAAATCCTTGCTAAATGGGTCATCTTTTGCATCCCTTTTTGCCAATGCTGCCAATGAGTAGTTTTGTTGTTGTAGATACGGGGTATCACCGCCGGCGACTGGCTGCAATCCAATTTCTGCGCGCGCTTCGTTTGGCATAATGATGCCTGAGCCGGTGCCTTTTGCCAGATAATCAATCTTACTGGTGCTGTCCATGCGGATAAGTGATTTTAAATCCGCTTCAGTCTCGACCCCGTCTTCAAGCTCAAGATGGGCATCGAGTAGATTTTCGATGGACTCAATGTAGTGTTGCAGACAGTCGCTATAGTAGATTTCGTTCAAATCTTCAATTTTGGTACCGGTTGGGATTGAGCCAATACCAACTTTAAACGGCGGTACGTGAAACACGCTACAAACGATTTCGCCAGTAAGTTTCAATTGATCAATCAGCTGCGCATCATCGGCTGAAATACTAATGATTTCATATTTAGCGCCATCACCCAGCACTGCCACGCCACCTTGGTTGACACCGCTATGCGTTGCTTGCCATTGTGCTTTAATTTCTTTGGCTTTATCCCCGGATATTGCTGCTGGTACCGATAGCACCCCGTCAGGGCGACTACCGTTTTTAAATAAAACGGTTTGATTGTTTTGGATGGCTATTCCTTGTGCTGCCGATATCGCACACGCAGTGATGGGCGAAAGGCCAACCAGAGGATGATACAAACAATTAAAACGGTCATGGATAATCTCGCTTGCTGGCATTACTGTGTCAGTATCGATGTTAAATAGCTTGTCACGGGCGATTTGATAAAACACATCGCCATTGTCAGCGACAAGCGTTTGTACGCGGTCTGGATTGAGTACATGCAATTGATACACGTCGCCAAAAATATCGCGTTGTTTCCAAACGTAAGTATTGCCGCGTTTGGTTTTTGAGTTAATCCACTGCTCAGCAAACTGCTGCCAAGTTTGTAGATTGTTGGGCTTTTTAAAAATCCGTGTTGCCTTGGATTTGGTGATGGTTAGCACACCATCTTTAAGGCGCTTGGAATGAAAACGCAATTTTCCTACATCGCCACTAATCAGCGTGACACAGGCAAAAACCGTGTGATAGGAGAATAAATCCGTGGTTTTAAGCTCTTGGTTGCGTTGCCATGCCCCCGTAAACGGCTCATTGACCGTTGTTGTACCGATGTTTGTCCAGCCACCGCCATTATTGACAGGTGTTATTGATTTTCTGCCAAATAAGCGGTTTAACCAGTTCATGTCATTACTCGCTGTCAGTTGTGGTATTTGATTCGGTTAAAAGGTCGTTTTGGTCGGCGGCTTTATCCGATTTGGTACGTGCCTTTGCTTCTTTCGAGGGGTGCTCTTTGGCGTAGCCGGTTAAAATCAAGACTTTTGCTTGTTCATCTGGGATGTCTTTAACATCGCCTGCATAGGCATTTGGGGCGTTTTTAAGGTATTTAATTAGCATAGTGTTATCCAAAAATCGGCTATTTGTTTATGCGTTAACGCTGATAAGCAGGAGATAGGAGGGACCTTACCAACGCCAACGCATAAAAAAACAGCCCTGCTTTGTGAGTAGGACTGTTTTTGGATAATTCGCTTGAGATTAAGCAGCGAAGCGTAAAGCCGCAGCCACTTTTTGACGACGTTTTGCCCAAGTGATAAAGCGCTCAGCACGGATAGCTTCTTTATTTTCTTGGAATAGATGTACCAGTTTGCCATCAGGCATCGTGATAGTTGCGTCTTTGCTGTACGCCACTTCGACTTGACCTTCATCCGCCAAGTAAAACTCACTGGCTTTAACCAGTTCAACGATGGTACCTGCACTTTCAGATTCAATAACAGGGATACCGTTGATGGTTTTTTGACCTTTATCCGCTTGTAAGCCTGGGAAAACTGGCGCGCCGAGTGGCGTTTCAAGTTCTGCCCATTCATTGGCCCGTGTCTCGGACATAATGTAAGCCGCATCAGACAATGATAAATTATCAGAGATAAACTGCTTGCGTAGTCCCGCCAATGCAGCCTTGATAGTGGTTGCATCTGATGCAGCTACTTCGGTGATGGTCGCACCATTAAGGGAGCCTGCGGGGCGGCGCTCATTTTGGGCTTGGTCGTCGATAAAGGTTAAGTCAATCAGCATACGGTTTGACTCAATCAAATCAGCCAAAATGCGCTGATCGGCTTTAAACAAGTTAAACCGGCTTAACTCTTCGGTTAGCACAGAGATACCTGCCACTTTGTGGCGTTTTAATGTCACACTGTTGTAAGTGGCATTGGTCACTGGCTTGGCTTCGCCTTCACCCACCCACTGCGATGTTGCGCCAGTCGCCATACCTGCAATCGTGCTATTAAAATCAGCTTTGCGCATTTTTGATGCTAATTTATCGACGATAGTATCAGCACGTAGCAATTCGACAAATTCATCAGTCAGTGGGGTGGTTGGCACCAAAACGCCTGAGTTGGTTGTATCCATGACTTGCACGGCTTTTTCCAGCTCTTCAACGACTTTTGGGTGCATCCCAGATGATTTGGCGATTTCAACTGCCGACACATAACTGCCCTGCGTGGCTAGTTTAGCTGACAGGGCTTTCGCCTTTGCCATTTGCACAAAGCCGATACCTGGTGCTAGTTTTTGCTCGGTTACTGTCACGTTTTTACCTGTATTTTGAGGTTCTTTTTCGCCATCGGCACTTGCACCTGCTTGTTCTGGATTTTCACCAGCAACAGGGGTTAGGTTTTCAGCGTCATTGAGCGACTTAATCAATCCAATTAAACGCTGCTCATTGCGTTCAAGCTGTTTGATTTCGTCTTCAAGGGCTTCAATTTGGCTGTTTTCATCAGCGTTTGGTGTGCGGTCTTCTTTGGCGGCTTTGGTCATTACATCGCCCATTGCTTTGCGTTTGGCAGCAATGGTCGCTTTGACACGCGCTAGCTGTTCTTGATAAGTCATAATAATTTAACTCCCCCGCTTGGTTGCGGAATAAGGGTTACAAAGGATTGCTGTTTAGCAGTTTCTTGCCCAGTCGTAACGCCGACAGGAGCGGTTTTTGTGGCATCAGTTTGTGACGGTGTTTTATTGGCGTCACTCCCAAGCGCGGGAGCTTTGCTTGCACCATCGGCGAATGCCTTTTTAAAATCTTTCACGGATGTGATGACTGCGTCTGAGTTTGCCGGGATGGTGACGCACGAAATTTCATAGCATTCCCATTCTTTGATATGCAGTCCCCAGGTCGAGTCGATATAGTTGTATTCAAGCGTGCGAAAACCGACGGATAAGCACTTCACCAAGCCTGATTTGATAGATTGCCAGGCTTCATCGATGCGGTCTTTAAGCGTGCCGTCTTCGTCGATTTTTGCGATTTTTGCGGTGATCTCGATGCCAGCATCGGTAACTTTAGCTTCAGTCACTTCGCCAATGGGCTGATTATGGTTGTGCTGCCATAGTAGCGGTATGGGTAGCGCAAATTTTGCCCCATGCGGCTCAAGAATATCTTCGTCACGGTCAGGCGTTGGTGTGCTTGCGATACCTGTGATAATACGTTCTTCGTTATTATCGGTAATCGACTTTACTTTCATTGTTGAATAAATTTTAGGCATTTCATGAGACCTTATAAAACAAAACCGCCAGTTAAGGCGGTTTGCAATGTGGTTTATCTATTAACTTTTCGTTAATTCATCAAGAATTAGTAGCGCTTCATTAGTCATAATGGCAAAACATTCCATTGCCGAACCATGAAATTTGCTTTCTGGGATATATTTATATTCCGCTAAAAGTTTATGTAACTCTTTTTCAAGGTCATAAATAAACCCTGCGTCTCTTTCAATCAAATAGTTAACTTTGTATTGATAAGGGATATAGCTCGCTTTAAATCGATATCGTAGCTTTTGATAAGTTATACCAATTTTGTAAAAGATTTTCCCATTCTGTTCTTGGCATTCTAAAACGTAAAGATTACATAGTCCTTTATTGCGCTTCTTGCATATTTCAATATAGCTGCTTCTGCTCCAAGTATTTAATACTCTAGCGCATTTTTGACATCCTTTGCCCTGTATATGATTATTTGGCTGTTGCCAAAATTCGCCATGTTCTGGACAAATGATGCAAACCGGTGTGCTATTTCTCACATAATCAACTTTTGAATAATCATACCTATTGCCATGAGTCTCTTTAAATTTATGAATTAACTCATCTATGTTAAGGCGTTGTTTTTCTGATGTAGATAATCTGCCACACTTTGGACAACCTTGTTTTCTATTTTTGTGGCAAATAGCGCTTTGTAAGTATTCGCCATGAATTTTGCAAATAATAACGCTTCTATGATGACCGTTAGTATATTCAAATTTAGAATAGTCGTAACTATCGCCATGTACTTCTTTAAACTGTTTTAAAACTGCTTCTCTTGATAATTTTGCTACCATTTTTACCACCGCTAAATAGTAAAACGCTAAAAGAGGATGTTGGCAATGTTTTAGCGTAAACACTTTCGGGAGCTACCCTAGCCAACAAAATCATTGTATATCAAACAAAGAAAACGCTCACTTCATCCGCTTTTTTGGGCGGCTCTGGATTTTCACTCATCAACGCCACTGCGTTTAGCAAAGCAATCAGCGGGTCAATCTTACCAGTGCCAGATTCAGCTTTGGACAACATGGTACCGCTACCCTTCATCAATACGCGGGCATTACCCACACACCAATCCATCATTGGCTGTGCGCTGTGCGTCATGTACTTACTAGCGATACGGCGCTCGGCAGTTTTTTGATACCCACTGATTTTGTAACCCTGGGGTACGCCAACGATTTTGTCTTCAGGAATACCCGCGGCAATCAAATCATCGACCAAATCGCCGACCATCAATGGGTCAAGCCCAACACGGTCAAGCTTATTGGCTTTATATATTTTGACTGCGATATCAGCAAACTGTTCTGTGTCCTGTCCGACATACTCAACCACCGTCAAATCGCCATCTTTTTCAAAATCGCGATAGCGCGGCTCATCTTGTTTGCGACGTTCAAGCGCAATTGGATGACACCATGCGTGCGTCCATACCTTCCACGGTTTAATTGGGCGCCGCTCGCGGGTGATTTCATCCATCTCATGACCAATAACAATTGGTAAGCGTCCAAGCACTGCCCCGCCTAACAAGTCATCCAAGCCACCGCCATCACCACCCATTGTAACGACTTCAGATTTTTCAATAATATCGTCTAGGGTAATGGTTTTGTCGCTTGCCGCTTCCCAAAATTCTGCACCTGCCCAACGATTGGCTCGTAGGCTGATACCAATTGGGATATTTAAGTGTTTGGCCAATGCGGTTTGCAGTGTGTTTTTATCATGCGATTCGCCAGCTTTGCGTAAAATATCCGCTAGCTCTTCGAGGCCAACACTGGCTCCAAGGTTAGGGTTAGTGATGTACCAGTTCTCAGGCAATATATAGCTGCCATCTTCGATGTATTTTTGCGGAAACTCGTACAACACACCCAAAAAGCGCGGGTCGATGATTTCACCGTCACGGACACCACGGGCATAATCAAGCTTTTCTTTCATCACACCGGCGGGCGCTTCGTCTGGCATTGTCGTCAAACTGATGACAAAGCCTTCAGGACGTGAGATTAAGCCACCCGTTGCCTCTTGTAACATAGCCGAGGCATTAGCCCGTTTGCCAAACACCCAAAGCTCATCGATAAGTACATACGTCGCTTTGATACCAGCGGCACTATCATTTTCGGCAGCGACCACTTTAAGCGTGGCATTGGTACCGCGATGAGTGATGGTTTTGGTATGAGGACTGACGTTAAACATGATGCCCAGTTCTGGGTCGGCGCGGATCATGTCATGGATAGGGTTAAATGAGTTACCCGCCACTTCTTTTGTAGGTGCAATAATGGCCAGCTCACATGACTCGCGCTCATTTAAGATTAGCGCTGTCATCATGATGGCAGCTGCCAGCGTGGACTTAGTATTTTTCTTGCTGATTAGCAAAAAAAACTCTTTAATCAATCGCTTTTTGGCAACTGGGTCATACGCCCCAAACACGGCAGCAACAAAATCATAAACCCATTGCCGGGTGACTTTCCCAATCTCTGGCTTGCCAATGACGTCAACCAATTTAAGCGCTTTAAAAACCTTGAGCGCAATTTCTGCTGATTGTTTAAATAACGGCTCACAAGGCACCAACGACTCACCAGCGACAATGCGCGATTCCCAATCTGGCAAGGCTGTTGTCCAAATCGGTGCGTTCATAGTCGTGATCTTTGGTTTAACTTACAGTTTGTGTCTCAAAAAAATCTTGTTGATTGCTAAAGGTGGCAAATTTGCCTGATGTCGTTTTGTCTTTGGCGTCGTCGATAGCACCTTCTTTTTTGCCAACTGGTGCGACCTTGGCCTCCTCAAATGGGATGACGATGGCGGCTGCTGAGATGCGGTTGCCAATCTTATTTGCCGGGTTGCGATACACGGCCCGCAAAAACTCTATAGACGTCATCGTTTTTAGCAGCGCTGGGTTGCAGTCATCTGGTAAACCTTCGACCGGTTCGCCGTTTGACTCACTCACCAAGCGTGCGGCTTTTAATTCCACAATGCGTTTTTGGACTGCCGGATTGTTTTGGAGCCTGGTAACTTGAATAGTCACACTGCTGCCCTTTGTGCTATAGCCAGCTTTGCGTACTGCATCAGTTTCTGCCATGCCGTCAGCGACATACTGGCAAAAAAGCTCTTGTCGTTGCTTATTAGACATAGTAAACCTTTGTTTATACTTACATTTTTACAATTTTTCGCTCAAACAGGAAATTTTTTTATAAACGAGGTGGGGCGCGGTGTCCGCTGACCATCGGTTTACAATTTTTTGATACCCCCCGCCATGCTCTCGGTATGAGTTTTTTTGTCATGGCATGGATTGCAGAGGGTTTGTAGATTGGTTGGGTCGTCAGTACCGCCTTGCGCTGTATTGATGATGTGGTCACATACCAAGTCTTTAGGGTCAAAGACCTTGCGGCAATGCTGACAAGTGTATAAATCACGCAATAATATTTGCTCGCGTAAGCGGCGCCAAGGTCGACCACCGCGTCCGCTACCCCAACGGGATTTTGGTTGATGGTTTTGGCTTGGCTTTAATCGTGGCTTTAACTGTTGCAGTGCCATAGTTGCCCCAAATAAAAAAGACTCATAGCGGTTAACTATGAGCCATAAAAAAAGCTACCGGGAGGATGCGGTAGCTTTTGGTTAGACTTATTGATTATGAGAAAATCATATTAGTTTTTAACCGGAAATACAATAGACCCTATTGATGTGTCATCATTTGTAATTGTATCTCACGGCTTGCTGTGTCTGCATTTGAACGCACTGTATCAATGATAAAATTAACGCTTTTGCATAGCTTGTTATCACTCCAAGTAGATTGTGAAATACCGGCATAAGCAGCTCGTTGACAGCCTGACCATGTATGATTATCACCGTTGGTAGCGATTGGGTAAGTTAGCTCTGCCAAGGCAGTCATGACCACCAATTCGACGTACTTTGGTTTAACACCATCAAGTAACAGGGCAGGCATAAAGTAATTGCGTAAAGCGATTTGGTAATGCTCGCTAAAGTTACTGGTCATGTAGTGATAGCTTGCTGATTGGATTGGTGATAATTGCGCAAAGGCTTCAGCACCAGCCATATCGAATTTTTTGCGTTGTGATGTCATATTGTTTCCCTTTTAAATTTAATTTTGCTTATGACAGCATGATTTGTTGCTGTCATCGTTGCAGTCATAGCTTAAATTATTGATTTATTTAGATATATAATTGTTTATGACAGCAATGACAGCAATGACAGCATATTTTATGTTTTGTACGTGCGCGCACATGGAAGTAGTTGAATTTTGGTGTCATTGCGGTCAGTGCATTGATAACACTGGGTTTTTGCGGTCATTGCTGCGGTCATCGCTGCGGTCACTGCGGTCATCATTATGATGTGGCCCAGTATGGCGCATCATCACCCATAGCTTTGCTAGTTGGATACAAAGCTTGGTTAAATGCGATAGCTTCGCGCGTCACGTGATCTATAGCGTAAGGGTCTTGCTTATCAAACAAAGCCTGAGCTATTGGTGTCAACCAGACGCGGTGCGTGGTCTTTGGAGACTTAAATGTAGGGAAACACATATTTTTACGTGAGTTTATCATAATCCTGTCAATCTCTGCATTAAAATCTCTATCGCGTTTTGGGTACTCGTTGCGCTCATTACACCAATTGCGATATGCCTTGAATAAATCCGCCTTTACACAGCAGCCGTATGGTACTGATAAATCACCTGCTGACCACTCATCATAAAAAAGCACAGGGTTGGGCTTACTAGCGTCAATCAGTTTTTGCTTATCATTGTTTAGCGGTGGCTTGGTATGTGGATTAAAGCCATCCATGGGCAATGCCATTAGGTAGTGATAAAAACTGGCCACACCATCGCCGTTGATTTCGGCGAACAGGTCGTCAAAGTACTGCTTATCCGGCACGTCATCGATGCGCAAAACAAAGTAGCGTCTATCACCGATGTCTAGCTCAAGCGGTATCGGTGAGTTGGACAAAAAGACAAAGTTAGCATGGTTGGTCTCTTTATATGCTGGTAGCATTTTTTCATTGATAATAAATTCTTTGCCCGTTACCAAATGTTTAAGTTGCCCTTTGTGGTGGTTACGCTCTGCCCGACTGACAACCTCTTCGCATTGTGCAAATAAAATCTTAGATAGCCATCCGTTAAATTGCGACTCCAGCTGCTGTTGGCCAATCGTCCGATGGTACTCACTGCCATAGATTTTACCCAAGACTTTTTCCCACAAAATAGATTTACCGGGGCCTTCGCTGCCGTACATAATGACAGCGGTATCCATCTTGGCGCCTAGGTTTTGTAGTGGATAAGCCATCCAGCGCAACAACCACCAGTATTCATCTTGGCGACTGCCACACAATCGCCAGATATGTTTTAGTATCTTTTGACACTTGTCGGGTGATACGTCATCTTGCAGTGGTAAACCAGTAAACAAATTTATGGTGTTTTCTGGGATTTCACCTGACGGCTCAAACACTAAGTCTTTGATAGTCTTGCGCATTGGATGGGTTTGCCATAGTTTAAAGTCGTCATTATTGCCAACGGCATGGCGTAATGCACTTAGTCGCATCCGTGTCTGATTGAGATTATCCCAGACATTATCAGTACCATAAATCAAAAACAGATGCTCAACCATCCCGTCCAGTGTCCATCGCCCGTAACCGTCGGTAAGGTTGACCTTACAAGCCGGGGTAGAGTCTTTAGCATTTAACGGGGTGAGGGGTTTTATTTTATTTAACCAGTCATTAAGCGGGTTAAAACACTCATTGAACATCTCATCATCAAAGCCAAGTGCATTGGCTGGGTCAATACGCATGGGTATCTGTTTGACTTTGCCTTTGTCATAAGTACTTTTGCCCAGCCACTCAACCAAGTCATCATGTACCAAAATCGCCATAATGCGTGTCTTGTATTGCTCAACAACATATCTAAGTGATGCGCGCTCAAAGTAGACCATCGCTTGCACGGGTGTTGAGACTTGCTCAAGTACTGCATAAGCTTCAGGTACTGTGCGACACAATACGATTGGTGCGTCACCTGTGACATCACCAAAGCTGGCTGTGCCACGTGGATAACCAAGCGGGGCATAATGTAGCTGCTGAAATGTTGGTGCAAGCCCGTAAGACTCGGTAAAGTACACTAAGTCAGTAACTTCGCCGTCTTTGCTATGCAATTGCATGACAATGTGGTCTTTGAGTGAGATGTCTTTAGCACCATCATTGATGGTTGCGTTATCATGACATTGACGTAATCGTCCTGGCTGCCAGTTGCCCCAAGTGTAAAATTCGTGGTCGTCTGGCAATGGTATACTGTCTTGCCACATTTGCTGTAGCATTTGTTTTTGCTCAGGCGTATTGATAGATTTTTTAGCCATTATCATCACCAAACAAATCAAAGTTGGCGTCTTTGGTGTAATTGGTTTTTAAATACTCTTCGTCAGTACGGAGAGTTCTGCCGTCTTCAAGCTCCACGAAAATAATATACTTCGTGAATGCACTTTTAATAATTAATTTCTCTGCATTTGGTGCAGGGCGTAAGTGTGGTTTAGCTATCCAAGTCTGGCCACTTCGTACCCCTTCAGGATTTCTATAAATTTCCATGCTATCGATGCTCATGCAACACGCTCCAAATATCTAGCAGGGTTGCCTTTCTCGGTTGATTTAATGATTCGTAAAACGTTTTTGTGTTCAAGCTGCTTTGCAGTCATCAAAAACGTGATGCGGTTTAATTTGTGCTCGCTTTGTAGTGCATCGATATCAATTGTCTGATGTTTGTCTAATAGATTGATGATTTTTTGCGCCATTGTGTCGCCGATCAATTCGCCATAGCGCTGGCGATGAGGTTTGTATTTACCAAGACGATCAATATTCTGCTTGTTTGTCGGTGCTTTTTTGCCCTTAGTGGTTGGCTTTTTAACCGCGGTCACTGGTTTGGGTAATTCTGTAACAGTCACTCCAGCTTTGGGTGCTGATGCAGGGTTTGCATTAATAGAAAAACAGCGCCATGGTTTTGGTTTGATTTGGCTGTTGGGCGCAGTTACATCGGCACTGGTTAAATTATGTTGCGCCATCCAATCCGCGATGATGCGCTCTTGCTCTGCCAAGTCTGTTTTGGCATATCCTGATGTCATCATTTTTCACCATCCTTCATCCCTTCAGCAGTAGCTATTGTCTTTTGGACTTGCCCAATAAGTGCTAAACCGTCTTTTTTTAAGGCTTTTAACTCATCGCTTGTCACACGTTTATCAGCAATAGCCTCAAGTATCGTATTGTGCATATGCCCAAAGCGTTGCATTAATTCAGTGATATCACTAAACATTTCACCCGTTTCCGATGGCGGCAACTCGAACCAGGCAGAATTACCATGAGCACAGCAGACAGCATTCAAAATCAAAGATGAGTCTTTTGCGTGTTCAAGTACATATTCGATAATATCTGGTGACAATGTGTGGCTGTCGTTGTTTGGATTGATTTGCGCTGATACCGTGTTGTAGTTAAGCCCATAGATGCTACAAATTGCGCCAACCAAACCGCGCTCACGTTTTGTCGTCTGATAAACAGCTTGCTCTAGCGATAAAACGCACTTATCAGCGCGCTCACTGGCTGTAAATTTTGATTGCGACATATCCCCTCCATTTTTGTCGTGTAGTTATTGCTAGTTTGTTGCTATGCTGATTGTGTTGATTGAGCATCAACTTCGTTAGCGGGTACTGGAAAAATGTCAGGACGCAACTCGTAGCATGGCACCCCAGTTACTTCGCTGATTTTGGCGACATATTTGGCAGATGCTTTTTTGTCGCGATTGACCCAGTTGGATACGTTTTGCGGTTTTTCGATACCAATTTGCTCAGCTAGTTTTGAGCGGTTGCCAGCAATTTCGATTGCTTTTTCGAGGGCTTGTAAAGGCGTCATAATTAAATCCTTTGTTTAAAAATTTAATCATATTAAATCACTTGATTTATTAAATGTCAATCATTTGTGTTTTTGGAAATAAATCATTTGCTTTATATTGTAATTAAGCATTGATTGAAGGAGGTAAAAATGGCATTGGGTGCAAGAGTTAGACAAGCAAGAGAGGCTCGTGGACTTAACCAAACGGAGCTTGCGGAAGCAATCGGTTGGACGCCTCAAGCGTTATCTACACTTGAGAGACGAGATAGCAAAAAAAGTGAACGCGCTGGAGATTTAGCTGATTTTTTGCGTGTTAATTTAAATTGGTTATTAAATGGTAGCGGTAAAAGTGGACTTGAAAGTGTAGATGAAGATGATAATGAAATGGTTATCACAGGCACTTTGGATGCTTGGGATGAACACACTCCTTTACTAGATGATGAGGTGTTAGTTTCTTTGTTTGATGAGGTGCAATTCGCCTGTGGTGACGAGCTGTATAATATAGAGTATCAAGACACAGGTAAGAAAACTCGTTTTAGCAAAGCAAAGCTTGATAAGGCAGGTGTAAAGGCAAAAAATGTTGTAGTCGCCAAGGCGTATGGCAACAGCAACTATCCGCTCATTACTGACGGGGCAACGATTGCTTATGACACTAGCAAGGCAACTGAGCGACTCAAAGAAGATAAGTTTTACGCAATGGAAGTAGGCGGTGGACTTAAAATTAAAACCGTTCGGTTTTTGCACGATAACAATATAGAGATTTGTACCCACAACAGGGACTATCCTTGCATCACATTGACCAAAAAAGAATTTGCCGATACGCACCGCATACTTGGCTGGGTGTTCTGGTGGGAAAATTTAGAAAAATGGTAACTTTTGATTATTTTAAATCATTATTTTAAACAAAAATAAATCAAATGATTGACATTATATAAATCAAGTGATTTAATTATATCCATGCTCAACAACATGGATATATCACTATGGCTTACACTGCATCTTTACCCAAAGCATTTAATCAAATCGCGCGCAACACAGCGCAACTCACTGAAGCTAACCGCCCACCTTTACCATGCTCAAGCCGTAATGGAGGGGTTTCAGCTGATGTAATCAATCCCACCTCTATCAATAAATCTATCCTAGCTATTGATGCGCGTGATGATATCTATCAAGCCCTACTTGATGACGATATCGACCTTTACAACCCTCATCTTAACGTGCGTGACGCGTATATTCGCCACGTCGAACAGCAAAACGCTGACCTCAAGACCCAAATCAACGACTTAGAAGAGTTATTAAGTCAGGCTGACCGCGTTATTATTGCGCTGTTTGCATCATTAATAGTTGTTGCGGTGATTGCCGTCACATTGGCTGTATAGGTGGCGTCATGACTCAACAAACCTATACCCCTGACTGGTCAAAAGCCCCTACTGATGCCAATTGGCACGCGCGCGATAGCGACGGCTGTGGATTTTGGTACAACAAGCGCCCTGCCCCAAGCCGCGGATTTTGGTCAGTAGGTCGTAGCTTGACCATTGCTGACAACGATTGCCCTGTTTTAGACCATGACAGCGAACTTGATAACTGGCGCGACACACTCACAGTGCGACCATTTCAAGACCGCGATATCCCGCAAAACTTGTCTGATTATTTCACCGGCAAAACGCCATTTATCACTGCGTATGTTGATTTATTGCTTGCGCGTATGGCTAAAGAGGGGCGTTTTAGCACATCGATAGCTTTTGAAAAATCACAATCTATTCAGGTTAATGATATTGTGATTTTTGAAGAAAACAGTGAGTGGGTTTTTGCCATTGTTGATATTGTGAACAATGATTATCTTGGGCTTTTTTTTAGTACACAGAAAACTAATGGTAAGTGGACAACTCAAAACTGGTTTGATGTCGGTTTGGAGGATTTTGTAATTCGCCGCATTACCCAAGCGGAAGCCGTTGAATTTCGCAAAGCAATGGAGGCAGTATATGGCTAAAACACCCACCCAACTACTGCGTCGCTTGATGACCAAAGCTGACTTGAGTAACCAAGTTAGCGTCCTTTCTTTATTAAATGCCCGTCAAACCTGGTCAGACTATGTTGATACGCAAGACAATCAGCGCGATTGGACTGACGTTCAGACTGTTTTAACTGAACTCAGCATCATTGTTAAACAAATATGCGCGGGCGATTGTCGCATCAATCCAGAGACGCGCAAAGATTTGGCAGATTTGGTCACGATGCTACGCCATAGCATGGCAACAGGCAAAATCCTTGAGCCAAAACCAGTGCCGATGCCAATGCCTGAACCAGCCAATGATGATGACGATGGTAAGGAGGCTGCCTAATGCCTTTTGTTATCAGTATAAGCGGTGCTGAAAAAATCGGTGTGAGCGTGGCTTGTCAACGGCTCTATCATGCACTGCGCCGCACGCATACGGTCAAAATTGTTGACATGAAAACTCGCAATAACGTCATGGCGTTTGAAGATGACCTACTCACCGATAAATACAAAGACTTTGACGTGCTGATCATCGACAAGCACCCGTATATCAGCTCTGCCCTGCATCGCAATCTGCGCTCATCGTTGTTTGATGATGACAGCATCAAGCCTGACATCAGTTTTGTCATGGTTTGCCGTTTTGACACCTACAAACAGCGTCGACCACAAGCAAAAGTCTCTTATCACTTGCTTGATAGCTATGCCACCAGTGCACCCAAGTACTTTGGCACAGACAATCATCACCGCATTGCTTGTGACGGCGCGGATGGTCAGCTTGCTTGTGCGGGGAAAATCATAGCAAAAGTGCGTAAGGAGTTAATCCGATGCAAATGACACTAACGCTTAATCGCCGCACGCATCTGTTTGTTAGAGACGGCAAGCTCTTTTTTAAACTGTATAAACCAAGCAAGTTTAGCGATAAGAAAGACATTGAGGTATTGAGCGATGTGACGATTGAAGATGCCAAGCGCATCCATCAATGGCTTGGCGATGTGATAGCAGAATGTAAGCAACCTCAAGCTGCCAGCAACGCCAAGTCAATCGATGAACGTATTGCTCAAATTAAACAACTTTTAAAAGGATGAATTATGAGAAATTCTGTTTTAGACATTAAACAATTCACGCCTCGAGCAGAAGTACTTGAAGCATTGGAAAAAGAAACTAGCAAGGGGCATCCGCTAACTTGCCTTGCTTATGATAGTGACTGGGGTTCGCTTGGGTGGCAGGTGGTAAATATCGTCAAATACGATGCCGAAGATGAGTGGCTTATGACTGCTGACCATGGCTGTCATCCCGTTGACGAAATTCGTCTTTTATCATCCGCTATAGATGCAGATTTAGCAGCTCATAGAATCGCCAGCAATCACATGATTTGTCGTTTGGATGAAAAACGCCAGTCAAAATACCCAAATGCAGGGTGGACACAATGTAGCGAAAGTGAACTGAAATCTTTAGCCAACAACGCCCTAGAAAAAGGTAAATATATTGATGCTATGAATTACCTGGCTTTTGCTGTTGCCCTTGGTTATGACTATTAAGGATAAAACCATGAACATTTTTGACGTTATACATGACCGTGAATTAGGCGGCAATCCAACGCCTGAAGATGAAGCACGATGTGTAGGGTGTGGATTTGAAGGTACAAAAAAACAAGTTAAAGATGGACTTTGCGCCTATTGCAGAGATACGGATGAATTTGATAGCTGGGACGATTTGCCTTTTTGAGTAACTTTTATGACTAAACGCAAAATATCAAAGTCAACCGCTGCCGCCAAGCGCAAATCACGGTTAAAAACGCATAAAGCACAAGCCATCATGGATGTGTACGAAATGGCAGTCATGACACCTAAGCAGCGTGAGTTTGAGGTGGAATTGCGGCGCGTCAGTCAGTACGTTAAGACGCATCATGCTCACCCCGGCGTACTTAACAAACGCGTTGGCTGCAAATACCGTGGCTGGGTAAAAATATCGGCTTGTGGACGTAAAGGCAATGAGTACATGCTCAACCGCATTAAAGCTATGCAGTTTTATGGTGATTGGTGCCCAAGCACAAAGCTTGATGAGATTATCCCAGATGAGTTTGTTGATAACGGAGTCAAACGCTGCTATCAAATTGACTTTTTTATGACAGATATCGCGGGTACTGAGTACGAGATCGATACCCAAAAAATTTATAACCCCGAGTCGATGACTGATTTGCAGCTACAAGTCGCCAGCTTGGTGCGTAGCATTGCTGAGCAAGACGGCTATTTGTTTGATTTTGATAAGTCGTATGTTGAGATAAGAGCTTAAATATGAATAACGAAAACCAACTTAACTCTCATAGGTATCCAACTGATCCGTTGGAATCATTAAGAAAAACAATCGTTTTTGGCGCCAAGGATTGGTCTGAAGACAAAAGAGACGCTTGGATATATGGCATTGTTGTGGGATGGAACGACGAGTCGTTATCAGAACTAAGCATAAAATATCGTTGGTCTGAGGAACATGTGCAACGTCTCAAACAGCTAAATCAAGCTTTTAAACGATTACAGCAAAAAAAATGAAAAGTCGCCTACGCCATCAAAACCACCGCATCACTGATAACGGTCACTATGTTTGTGGATTTCAGCGCAAGCCAGAAGGTTACTCAGGCAGAGTTGTCGAAGATGGTGAAGGCAATTGGCTACAGGTAGCGCAGTACGTTAATTGGGACAAACAAGGTCAGGCGATTGACCACAATTTCGGCAATTTAGTAAGAAGGAAAAATAGTAATGACTGACAATAAAGAAAGTAAGTGGACAACAATACATTTAAGTCATGGTATTGATGGTCTGTTGCGTTACAAAGATTTAACGGATGTTTGTGAGTCTGACGAATTTAAAACAGACAAAGACATCCGAAATGAGTTGTTAAGGCGTAAAGCTGCGGGTGAGCTTTATATATCGGTTGGCGAATGTGATAACTTTGATCCCAAAACAGGTTGCCTTGGGCATCCAAGTGAGGCACCAAATGTCTAATCGCTACACCATCGAGATTATCGCAGATGCGCCGCCAAGGTTATGCCTTGGCGATGTGATTGCAGGTGGGCAGATTGTTGGTATCAACTGCGCCAATGATGAGCCTGATATCGTAAGCGCAGCTTGGCTTGCCGATAGGCTGACACTGAGTAAATCCACCATCGTCAATCGCTGCATCAATATCAACATCGGCACAAATGGCAAACATCTCTATAATCGTGAGCAAGCGATTGCCCTGCTCACTACATCCGCACCCAAACGAGGCAGACGCCGCGCAAGTTAAAAAGACCCGCTAATGCGGGTTTTTATTTGGATGAAACTTAAATTATTTTGCATTTACCTATTGCGTTGTAGTAAATAATACTACATAATAAGCACATAGACAGCAAGCTTTGGTAAAGAGTTCTCATCATACGGCAAATTTGTTATTTATGCTTACTACAACTAAGGAGTTTAATTATGCAACCATCTATTCAGCAAGTTTTAAATCTAGTTCAATCGCTCGGCTATAACGCTGTATCTTCTCAGGATTTTGACACACCAATTAATACAATCTACATCAAAGGCAAATTTTTTGATATCGAAATTAAAAACTGGAATCAAAATTCAGAATGCTATCAATTATCAATCGATAGCAATTTTGAGAATACTAACTTTGTATATAACTTAAAAAATCCGATTACTAAGAAAGTTATCGGCAAGGATTTTGAAAATCAAATCGCTACTTTTATCAAAGAAAATAACTTTGTGTTATCACTCGATGAAAATAGCGAACTAATTGTAAAAACTGGCGAAATTAACAAAAATACAGGTGAATTAATTTGGGGGAATTGGGAGTAATGAATAATCTCATCCAAACTACTGCCACACCCGACCAATTCAAAGCCCTGCGATTAAAAGCAGGGCTGACGGGTGAGCAAACTGCCAAGCTACTCGGATTGTCCGAAAGCTCTGGACGCCAGTACATCAACAAACTAGAAAACGGAAAAACAGTGATTACACCGCAAATTTGGACGCTGTTTTTACTTGCAACAAATCAACACCCAAACTTTGAATTGAGAGAAAATAATGGCTAAACAACGTAAAATCACAGATACTATAGACTTACTATTAAATCGTCACGATAACGCTGAAGCAACAGCAGCAGCGTTACAAAACTGGACTACTGAAAAGCGTGATTTTTACTTGTCAAAACTAGACTTGATGGAAAAATCAATAGACAAGGGTAATCATGAAGCGTATCGTATTGCTTTTAATCAAATTAAAGAAGCGTTGAAAGCTCAAAAAGATACACTTGATAAAGTGCATAGTATGTTACTCTTTGAAAGCAACAACTAAATAGTTTATCCATCGCATAGGTGGTTGAGAGTTTTTTAATTTAATTATGTAATCCGCCATCGCTTAGATGGAACAGCCCCGCTAACCTGCGGGGTTTTTTATTTATCCCCATACATCGCATCATACAACTCATCAGCCGTTGGGTTGTAATACACATTTAGCAATGTCTCAATCTTTTTATGACCTGTGATTTTGGCCACGTGCTCGACGGGCAATTTTTGCGTTTTAACAAATCGACTGATTGCCTCGTGCCGTGTATCTCTAAACTGCAAATCTTTGATGCCGGCTTTAACACATGCCCTATCAAACGCGGTTTTAAATGACTCGACATTAACAACAAACAAATTATCTTTTTTATCGTGCTCATCATAGCTGGGTAAGCAAGTAAGCAACTCACGCATGATGGGTGATAGCGGTACATCGCGCGGGTCGTCTGTCTTTGTCACCGGCAAATGCACGTGATTTTTATGCACATCGCCCCAAGTCATGCCAAATATCTCACCACGGCGCATGGCTGACTCAATTGCCCAGATAAGACACCAGCCAACATAATGTTTGCCAAGTGTGGGTGTTTGGCCAACTTGATAATCACACGCGATTAATAATGCGTCAATCTCATCTTGAGTGATACGGCGATAGCGGTCTTTATTTTTGCTTGGCTTATGTACGTCCAAGCATGGGTTTTTATCAATGATAAATAGATTTTTGACTGCATAACTAAAAACAGATGACAGATAACTAAAATCACGCAGCACAGTCGATGGTGCCACTTTTTGCAGCCGCATATCACGGTACCTGGTCAAATCTTGGGCAGTGATATCAGCGACGCGCATCGATGTGAGCCAGCTATAATCACGTGTAATCATGCGCTGATAGTCCAAGTCCGTGCGCTTGCCCTTGGATTGACGTCTTGATGACTCATACTGTATTGTCATCAGCTCATCCAATTTGAGCTGTGAGCGCGTATCAGCTGTGGACAGTTGACCAGCTTTTGACTCAAGTAGTTTACGACTTGCCCAGGCATGACACTCTTTGATCGTATCGCGGGTAGCAGACATACGCTGTCCGTCTATCATAATCTCGATGCGATAGGCATCACCGCGTTTGCGTGGCGTGGGTAGTTTCATCGGTTAAGAATCTTGGCGTAATTGTGGCGTAAATTAATACGCATTTTACGCATTTTTTGATTAAAATGCACAAAATAAAACTAATTAAGCGTAACGATTTTTGACCCCGAAAACAAAGAAAAACCCCGCAACCGCTATGGCTGTGGGGTTTTGTATTTGGTAGGCATAATCTGACTCGAACAGACGACCCCCACCATGTCAAGGTGGTGCTCTAACCAACTGAGCTATATGCCTAAAAGGGTCTAACAATCTACTTGTGTAAGTAGGTGTGCCATTTTACCAAAAAATTTTGCTTTTGCAAGTAATTTTAATTTTTCCCTTCAATTTTTATTGCGCCATCTTCAGCTAAGTTTTCGTTAAGGTTAGGTTGTTTTAATACACTCAGCCACTCGGATATACTTCAGTATCAACCCTATCCCGTGCCTTAACAACTTTATCAAACTCTTAGGATGGCATTATGAAAAAATCATTAATCACCTCAGGCTTATTGGCACTCACTATGTTATCAGCCAGCAGCGCATTTGCCGAAGCCAACTGCCAATCTCACCCAAAAAATGAACAAATCCCTCAAGCGGATTGTCAAAAAGCGTTAGAAAAATATGGCGCCAATAGTCTGTGGGTTCTCGTACCGCTGCATGTTGCCGCATTTTACTCATCGAAGATGACGCCACTATTGCTATGGAAAATATAATGAAAAATGACAAAATTAGTAGTTTTCAAGTGCGTATGTTTAAACGTTAAAAACACCTTATCTTTTATATCAAAAAGGACACGGTTAAAACGTATCCTTTTTTTGCTCAATTAATAAACGCGAATTAAAAAACATTTGGCACATACATATCTTCAGCGATTGGCTCACGTTGGTAATTGTCGTGATGCTCACGCTCTGGCAATACCACTTCATCCCGTTGTATTTCTTGGTAGGGAATTTGTGAGAGCAGATGGTTGATGCAGTTTAGCCGCGCTTTTTTCTTATCATCCCCCTCAACTACCCACCAACGGGCTTCAGGGATATGAGTGCGTTCAAACATCACTTCCTTGGCTTTGGTATAATCCTCCCAGCGGCGACGCGATTCTAAATCCATCGGTGAGAGTTTCCACTGTTTGAGCGGGTCATAAATACGGCTCATAAAGCGTGATTCTTGCTCGTCATCTGAAATAGAAAACCAATATTTGATTAAGCGAATCCCTGAGCGCACCAACATACGCTCAAATTCTGGCACCGACTCAAAAAACTCTTCGTATTGCGCGTCAGTACAAAATCCCATCACTCGCTCAACCCCAGCACGGTTGTACCAACTGCGGTCAAATAGCACAATCTCGCCCGCGGCTGGCAGGTGCGCGACATAGCGCTGAAAATACCATTGGGTTTTTTCTCGGTCATTGGGGGCAGGCAGGGCGGCCACACGGCAGACGCGCGGATTGAGCCGTTGGGTAATACGTTTGATAGCGCCGCCTTTACCCGCTGAGTCGCGACCTTCAAAGATGACAACGATGCGCTCACCGGTTGCCACTACCCAATCTTGCAATTTGATCAATTCTTTTTGCAGACGAATCAATTCATTAAAATAAATATGGCGAGCGATTTTTTCACTGTCGGTTAACGGCTCCCCGTCATACCGTAAATCTTGGATGTAATCGTCCATTTCCGACTCAATCTCTTCATCGTAGCTGTCAATCAAGTCTTCATGCATTTGTTGTCGCAGTCTATCATTGTTTTTGAGGGTTTCATCATTTAAAAACTGTGATTGGGGTAAGTCATCAAGCATATCGGTGATATGATTGCTGATAATAAGGTTGCTATTAGCAGTGGGCTGATTATTTGGCATATTGACGTTCTCTAATGAGCATTAAAAATGCTGATAATATGACAAAATTATGAAGGTATGATGATAGAGCATGTTAAAAAAATATTCTTATCGGAAAAAAACAACGTTCTAACATATGTCTGTTATTTTTTGTATTATTTGGCAATTAGAATTGTTAGAATAATTTCTATATATTATTTTTTAGTCTGTTCTTAAGGATTTTTCATCAGGTCAAAATTCATGCGGAACATTTAACTGCTAGACAAAGCAATTAACATAAGACTAAGTAATCCTAACTATTGAAAGGATTGACCCTATGAAAAACCTGCATTTTTTTAAGCCTATTAAAGCCTATTCTGAAACGAAAATTGTGCTTCAAACGCTGGTGCTAATGCAACTATTATTGGTTAGTACAGTAACCAACGCAATAGCTCCCAATCCAGGGGCAACCTGTCCTAGTGGCTATTTTCAAGGCAAATTTAGTGATGCAAACTATACCAGTATATTGAATAATCGTGCCAATTATACGACTATCACAGGTAATGCTAATATTCCCTTAAAAGTGAACATTGTTGAAACATTGACTGGTACGACTTCTTCAAGTACTACAAATAGAACAACAGTAAATAACAGTAATTCAGGTAATTATGCGTTTAATAGCTTCCGCAATTTTGCAAATACAACCAGCTATATTGAGACGACATTAACTTTTCAAAATAGTAACACCTCCCAGCCAATTTATCTGACCAATCTAGCTTTAAGTGCCTTTGATATTGACTATACCACTGCTAATAATAACAACTTTGATGACCGTGTCTTATTTACGGGTATCAATCAAGATGGTACGAGTATTACAGGTACCTATCAGTCCATTACCGGCTCTAATATAACAAGTACAGCAGATGGTACTTTATATAATACCACAACATCGGGTTGTACTGCAAAAAACCTAGGTACTGCCTGTCAAGGTTCTGTGGTGTTTGCCGAACCTGTTCGTTCTGTCACTATAAAGTATGGTAACTATAACAGTCGAATCAGTGGTGACCCAACAAACCAAGAAATAGATTTTAAAGTTGATAATTATTGTTATGCACCCAGTGCTTATACTATTACTAAAGACGATAATACCACGAGCGTTTTGACAGGTAGTGATACGACCTATACCATCAAAGTCACCAATACAGGCGGCACGACTTTAAATAATTTAGTCCTCACTGACCCTGCGGTGACAGGTCTGAATAAGCTTTCAGGCATTAGTTGTGATAGTAATGACACTACTAATACCTGTTCATCTACTTCTTTACCCACTATCGCCCAATTGCAAGGTTCAGGCTATACGATTAACTCGCTTGCCGCGGGCAAATCTTATTCGATTAAAGTCCCTGTCAATGTAACTGCCGCTGCTGGGTCATCAGTCACTAACATAGCTACGATTAGCGGCGGTGGCTTAACGAGTCAGTCAGCCGCTGACACTGATAGTGTGACATCCGTGTTTGGTGGTGGTACACCCACCCCTGCAACCTGCCCTGCTGGTGACAGAATGTACTATGTAGGAAAATCTGCACCGAGCAGTGCTACTGCACTGGATTTGACTTGGACGGCTGGGAACACGAGTAAAACTTTTACTTTCCCTGATGGCACGACAATGAATATAAACTTTCCTTTGCTTGTCGATGGCAATACTAATAATGGAGGTACACCACCGTTTGTTGGCAATATTGATGGTACAACATCTGGCGCCCTTAATTTAGTGCATAATTCGCCTGCGGTGAAAAACAACCATCAGATGGACATTACCATCAACCAAACCGTCTCTCAATTTGGCTATAATATTCAAGATTTGGATTCTACAGGAACTACTAGCATTCCTTATGCTGAGCAAGTAGACGTTTCCTCGACCAGTGGTAAGCTAACTTATTACGATACTTATCATAGAATTAATCTAACTAATGATATAGTGACTGCAAAAAATGGGCAAAACTGTGGTTTAAACGGTTGTACAATCAGTGCGACTTGGGGTAAAAAATTAGCTAATTCTACTTTTAGCTTAGTTCATAGCAATGAATACACCCAATATGACGCGCCCCATGCTGTAGGTTATTCAGACTTCTATTTTTGTCTATCCCCGCCTAAATTAATTAACCAAAAAATCTTAAATGGGACGCGTGCGCAGCCGAGTGACCAATTTACCATTACTACCACTGGTGGAACGGTTAATAATTCCTTCACAACTGCAGGTACAGGTAGTACCATTGATGCAGGTACTAATCAGTCAAGCGTGATTGCATTAACCTCTGGGACTTCTGCCACCTATACGATTACCGAAAGCATAACCAATTCAGGTAGTCTCACAAACTATAATACTACCTACAAATGTACCAATGGCTCGACATCTACGAGCACCATGCCAAGTGGTAACGGTTCTGCATTTAGCTTATCCAACTTAAACTATGGTGATGAAATTACTTGTCAAATTACCAATGCGCCTAAAGCCTACACTTTCTCCGGTATAGTCTTTAACGACAATGGTGGCTTGACGTTAGCCAATGATTTAAGTGTGCCAGTAGGAACAAATAAGACTTATTTTAACGGCGTTTACGATAGCAGCGTTGAAACAGGGATTACTCAAACCGGTCTTACCATTGACTTAGCCAAAAACTGTAATACCACAACACCTACTATCATTAATTCAGCGACCGTAGGTTCCGATGGTACTTATAGTATCTCAGCCACTAGTACACAGATGGCAAATGCTACCAATGTTTGCTTAATTCAACGTGAGCCTAATGGTAACCTTACTAGCTACCCAGTAGATACGACCAACAATCAAGCAAATATTACTTTTGCAAGCACAACTTATGATTATCAAAACATCAATTTTGGTGAAGTATCACAAAATAACGCAGGCTTAGTATTGGTCAAAGAGCAAGCTACCAATGATTGTAATATCACCAATACCGCTATGTTAGGCTTGACTTATAACGCTGTCACTCAGTCAGGTATCGATGCGCGTAAGTGCGTGGCGTACAAAATCACCGCTTATAACCGCACTAATTTGACCAACCCATTAACCAATGTGCGAATCACAGACGCACTGCCCAAAAAAGGGGTAAACACCTCAACAGTCACATCAGCTCTAGTTGCGCCCACAGATACCACATCTACTAACTTTAATATTAATTTTAATAGCGGGGTGGCAGGTGCAGTCACTGCCTTGGAGCAAAATGGTACTGTAGTCAGTAATGTTAAATCATTGAATAAAGGTGCTAGTATGTCATTGTATTTTAATACCAAGTATGATAGTAGTTTGCCTTAAGCTTAATTTATGATTAAAAGAGACCACCCAAGCGTGGTCTTTTTTAGCGCAAATATTTTTTACTGAGCGTTAGGATGGAGGTATAGTCCACTATTTAACTCACCACTCCCTTTAGTTAAAACTTGTATTTCCCCTCCCTAATCGTCATAACCTGAGTTTTCATACGCTTAACAAAGTTATCAATAGGATGGATTAGATTAATGGTTAAATTAGCCGACAAATGGTTAGATTTTTAATAAACATACTGATTTATAGTCTAAACTATAATTTTATAAAATTAAACACAATTATTAGCATTAATAAACCAAGAAACAAAAAATAAATCGACGGCTTATTTTTCTTTTTTAACAATTGTTGTTTTTCTTAACCACCTCTCATCTAATGCTAACTAACCCTATCCTTGTTGACGATAGAATCAATACAAACATTAGCGATATAACTTTTTAAAACTTCAAATAATTCAGCTATTGACAGAATTTTACAGCTTATCGACTTTTTAGGACGTTTGACGAATTTCAATTATTTGTCGCATTGTTCACTAAGATATAATAGACACAAGTTAACAAAGAGGTGTTTAAATGAAACACAATCTATACAATTCAAAATTTTTAAAGACCTTTGTCTTATCAACTGTTCTAGGCTTAAGCCTAGCAAATATTGCCCATGCCGCAGAGGCATTATCGGTCAATTTACAAGCCAAACAAATCGTCACAGAAAATGGTAAGCAAGTGCTAAAAACAGTCAGTCGTGCCAAAAGTGGCGATGTCATTCAATATCAAGCGATTTACCGTAATAACATCCAAAAATCTATGACGGATCTGGCATTGACCCTTCCTGTGCCAGCGAACATGGTCTATGTCAGCTCAAGCTCCCCTGCGCCTACACAAGCCAGTTTAGATGGCAAAAAATTTGAGAATTTGCCAATTCTGCGTAAGGTCAATGGCAAAATGGTTGAAGTCCCCGCGTCACAGTATCGTGCGGTACGCTGGATTGTTAAAACCTTACCTGCTCAGCAGAGTACCACTGTTAGTATCAACACCAAAGTTCAGTAAAGCGTGATTTTAACTATAAATGTTTAGCTGTTACACAGAACGTTTTATCTAGATAAGACGTTTATATCTTAACCCTAATATTTTTTCCTTTTCGGAGTAATGCATGAAAAAATTTAATTTCAACCCTAATGCACTGACAGCTGGCGTGGCGTTAGCCTTGGGCTTGGGTATTGCAACAGGTGTATCAGCAAGTACATCATCGGGTTCGGCTTCCCCATCTGGTGGCGTTCAAATCGAGAATAAAGCAACAGCATCTTATAGTGTTGACGGCGTAGCACAGCCTACTGTTACTTCAAATGCAGTCATTGTTAACGTAAGTGAAATTGGTAGTTTTACCCTTTATGGTACACAAGGTACTTCATCAACGGATGATAAAAACGAATCACAAGCTGCTGTTCCGGGTGGCACTACTACCTTTACCAATAAATTAACCAATACTGGTAATGTGACCGACACTTATACATTAAATCTAACGACCAATAACGATGCTAACATCACAACTGGTAACCAAGATTACACTTATACCAACCCTACTACTATTAGCTATGAGATTTTTAATGCTGATGGCAGCACTGCGACAACATTGGCGACGGGTCAAGCACAAACAGGTACCGTATCTGCGAATTCTGGCACTATTAAGTTATTACCAGGTCAATATGCTGATTTGACTTATAATGTCACGAGCCCTACTACCGCTACAGGCGGTCAAAGTGCGGTTGGTACACTGACCGCGACTAGTACTTATGTAACCCAAAAGGCGACTACAGGTACTTCTGCTACCTTGATCAATGAAAACCAAGCGATTATTAAATTGCCCGTATTTGCCATTCAAAAAACGGCTGCCTCTACTAGCATTGACTTAAATACTACTTCACCGACAGTTGACTATACTATTACTGTGAAAAATGATGGTAGTGCCACTTATGCAGCAGATGCCGTAGGTGTTTTGATTCAAGATAAACTACCAACTGGATTGACGGTATCAGGCGGTGCCAGTGCTATCACCGTAACATCTACTGATAGCACTACGACTAATGGCACTACCCCTACGCTAACAACGTCAGCCGTTGATGGTCGTCAAATTATTGCTATTAATGGCGTTGCCTTAAAAGTCAATGAAACCATGACAATCACCTTTACAGCAGCAATTGATAAAACCAAAGTCAATAAAGCAGGCGTTACCAATACTGCTGAAGTATATGATAACTACAACGATACAGCAGTAACCCCAGGTGATAACCCAACGTCTGATATTAAAGATAGCTCAGGTACTAGCAACCCAACTGATGCAAAAGTACCGAACGATCCAACGGGTACAGGTGCGGGCGGTGATACTAGCACGCCAATTACATTTAGTGATCGTAGTTTGACACTCACAGGTAGTACCAGTGCTGAGTTACCACCAACGAGCACATCGACTGGCGTGACTTATACACAAACCATTACCAACACAGGTAACAATCCTGAGACTGGCTTGACCTTTACTATTAGTAATCCAAGCACCACGGATAATATTACCCCAAGAAATGTTATCTATACCCCACAAGGGGGTACCGCTGTGACGTTGACGCCAGATGCTAATGGGGTATATACCATTCCTGGTAGTATTGGTTCAGGTCAGACTGGCACGATTACTTATGATGTTGTGACGACAGGGGCAACCATTGGCACAAGTGAAACCAATACGATTACTCTAATCCCAGCAGCGGTAACAGGTACAACCAAACCCACTGTAACACCTGTTACCAATACTACCACTGTACGAGGCATGACATTGGTAAAAGAGCAGGCGCTAGATGCTACCTGCGATAAAACCCCGGATACGGCTTTTGCCCAAACGCCCGTTACTGCCACACCAGGTCAATGTATTGTCTATAAAATCACCGCAACCAATACCATGACCACTAAACAGTTAACCAATGTTGTGATTAGTGATACTGCATCACAATGGAATACCAAAGCGACTTATGTTGCGGGTAGTATCTTTGATAGTGCTAATGGCGCTACCGTTGTCCCAGGCACCACAGCACAGTCTTCAAGCTTGACACTGGCAGCAAATGGTGGGACTGGTTATCTACAATTTGTCGTAAAAATTAACGGCGCCAATTAATTGTTTTAATCTAAATTGTTAAGTGGTAACAGTTAGGTGTGATTAAGTCACACCTAACCCACCCAACTTTTATAAATTTATTTTGATAAGTGAGAAAGTATTAATGACAAATCATCGTCATAATTCGACTAGATATCACAGCTTGGGTAAGCTTGGCTTACTTGCGAGCAGTATCTTGCTTATCCAAATGAATCCTGCACTGGCAGCAAACGGTCGTAATATTATCCAGATTGATAATACCGCAGATGCCAACTATGTGGTTGATAGCCATGAAGGCATTGTTAATACGATAAAATCAAACACGACCCGTGTTCAAGCTTTTTCTTTGCCCAAATACGACATTACTCTCACTCAGCCACTCACTATCACCATCAAACCTGGTAATGAAGTCCAGTGGCAAAACACCTTAGAAAACACAGGGACTTTTGATGCCAATGTTGCGGTCAGCTTTAACACGCCCAACACGCTTTCAAACTTCCAAGTCTATATTGATGCCAATAACAATGGCATTATTGATAGCAATGAAACCGAGCTACAGCCTACGATAAGTATCGCGGCAGGCGAGCAAATTCATCTGATTGTCAAAGCATTGACCAGCACCGAGCTTAAAGATGGCGACACAGTCGATGTACCCATCACCGCCGTAGTCCAAGAAGATAACACCGTACAAGCTAGCGCAACGGATAGCTTAGTGGCTATTGTGCCAAGCATTTTATATAAAGACCCAACTTACCAAAACAACTTAAGTCAAACCTCTGCTGGACAACCTGTCTATATTGAAGTCGGTCTTGCCTACTGTAATGCCAATCCAACACAAGTTGACAATGTATGGCTCAATGTTACTTCTAGCAAAACAGGCGATACCATTCGTCTAAAAGCCGTTGAAACGGGCGTCAATACGGGTAAATACCGTATCTCAGCCCCTACCGAGCTCAATGCCAATGCCATTGCCGATGTCGTCATTCAGACATTGGATGGTGATACTTTAACGACCCAAGCCGATAAGTGCGAAAGTGCCGATGGTAGTACTACTGGGGTGATTTCAGACAAAATCTTAACATCAATCAATGTTATTAACACTCAAACCACGTTAAGCATTAGCAAAGAAGCGAATGTCAAATCTGCTGAAATTGGTGATTTTGTTGATTACACCATCAATGTCAAAAACGTGGGTAAAACCGATGCGGCAGACGTGGTGGTCAAAGACGATTTACCTTTAGGTTTTACCTATGTCAAAAACTCGGTCAGAGTAGATGGTCAAAAATACACGCAAGATTTTGCCCAATCTGGCAAGTACATGACATTGGGTTTAAACAGCCTAAAAGCCAATGAAACCAAAAAAGTCACCTATCGCGTCGCTTTGGGGTCTAATGCTGCCTCAGGCACAGGCACCAACATCGCATTTGCAGAAGGTAAAGACTCATTAACTGGCAGTGTCGTTCAATCGCCCCTAGGTGAAGCGCATATTGACGTAACAGCTGGCGTATTAAACACCGATGGCATTATCATTGGTAAAGTATATGCTGACCTTAACCGAGATGGCATTCAACAAAAAGCGCAAAACGAATTGGGTGTTGCAGGTGTTCGTCTTTATCTAGAAGATGGTACCTTCGTTGTCACAGACAGTGAAGGTAAATACAGCGTGTATGGCATGAAAGCCAAAACCCACGTTATCAAACTTGACCGTACCACGCTACCGCGCGGTGTTGAACTTATCGAACAAACCAATCGTAATGCAGGCGATCCAGGGAGCCGTTTTGTTGACTTAAAATTTGGTGAACTGCATCGTGCAGATTTTGCGATAACCGATGGGATCGACAGCAATGATAACCAAGGTCATGCTGTATTAATTAGCGATTTGCAAAAACGCGCCAAACAAATTGCGATTAAAAATGATGCGTTAGAGCAAGCCATCAAAAAAGATCTGGCTTTAGAGCCTACTTACACGGTTGATAACGACACCAATATTGAAGCCTCTGGCTGTAAAAACCCCAATATCGCTGATGGTCAAATCAACTGTGAATCCGTGATTACTGACAAGACAGCGCCCGTCAAAAAAACGGGGCAGCTAGAAGTACATACCCTTGCACCTGTCAAAGCGCCTGAGATTGAAAAAGCCTTGTCTACAGCCGATGACAAGCGTATTGAAGGCGTGACAGCCGATGCAGATTTCTTAAATTTGATCAATAACCAACGTGTCGATAGTACAAAAATCCGTGTTCAAATTAAAGCTCCCAAAGGCGCGAGCACGCAATTATTGGTTAACAATCACCCTGTTGATGTAAGCTTGATGGGTAAAGAAGTCGCTTGGGATAAAGAAGGCATCTCAGGGTTTGATTATTTTGCAGTACCGTTACAACGTGGCAATAATACCCTTTCGATTCGTGCAACAGATAGCACAGGCAAAGTCGTTTCTAGCAAATCTATCAACGTATATGCACCCAACCAAATTGCAAATATTACTACCGTTAATCAATCAAACACCGTAGAAGCGGATGGTATTAGTGAATATCAAGTGGTAATTCGCCTAAATGATACCGATCACGGTCAGTATGCTGCGCCTGCTACGGTATCACTTGATACGGATATCGGTACCATTGTCAGTAATCAGCCCGCTCATGGTAAAGACCAAGCTGGCATTCAAATGGTGGCTGAAGGCGGTGAACTGCTCGTGAGCGTCCGTGCTCCCACCAATCCAGGCAAAGGCAACTTGGTGGTCAAAGCCGGTAATTTACAAAAAATTATCCCTATCCAATTCGTGCCACAACTTCGCCCGATGATCGCAGCAGGTATTGTTGAAGGGGCGATTTCCTTTAACAACCTTGGCTCAACTATTGAATCCGTCAGCAACAATGACGGTTTTGAAGAAGAATTACGCAGTCTATCAGGCAATGATAGCGATAAAACCAGTACGCATGGTCGTGCCGCATTTTTCTTAAAAGGCAAAGTGCGCGGCAATATGCTATTGACCATGGCGTATGATTCCGATAAAGACAAAAAAGATCGTCTATTTCGTGATATTGACCCCGATCAATACTATCCTGTGTATGGTGATGCCTCTGCCAAAGGTTTCGATGCCCAGTCTAGCGAAAAATTCTACGTGCGCTTAGACAAAGGCCGCTCATTCGTGATGTATGGCGATATCAAAACCCATATCGACAACGAAGAAGGCTTATCGTTAGGTCAATATGACCGTACCTTAACAGGTGCAAAAGCGCACTACGAATCCGATAAAGCCAAAGTCACTGCCTTTGCGGCACAAACGAGCTCAAGCCAACATGTCACAGAAACTCGTGGTTTGGGTATCTCAGGTCCTTATCCTACTGGCGTCGACTTCGCTGATTTCCTACTCAACAGTGAAACCATCGAAGTACTGGTTCGTGACCGCAACAACCCAGGTACCATTATCTCTCGTCAAGCGCTCAACCGTTATAGTGACTACGATTTTGATAGTGTTAGCAAAGCTATTTATCTACGCGCACCGATTGCTAGCACGGATATTGATGGCAACCCCATTTATTTGCGCGTGACCGTTGAAGCCGATGATGTTGGTGAAGACTATACCATTGTCGGTACCGCTGGTAACTATCAGCTCAATAAACGAGTGAATATTGGCGCAAGTTATGCCCAAAGTGACGACCCTACCAATAACGAAAAACTCTCAGGGGTGAATAGCGTTGTTAAATTTAACGATAAATTAAAACTTATCGCCGAGGTTGCCCATTATGATTCGGATAAAATCAATGATTCACTTGCATCAGCCATTAATGTTCAAAGCTTAAATTCAGAGACATCAGGTGATGCGGCGCGCGTTGAATTGACTTATAAAGACAAAGCACGCGATGCCAAATTGTATTACAACCAAGCCGATGAAGGCTTTACGCCTGCAACTTCACCCATTACTGCTGGGCGTACTGAGACTGGCTTGACGGTCAATAGCCGTATTAATGATAAAACCTTGCTAAAAGCTGAAGCTATACAAACTAAAGACCACACCAATGACAGCCAACGTCAAGGTGCGACGGTTAGTATTGAGCGTAAACTCAGCAACATCTTGACAGGTGAGTTAGGCATACGTTACTACGAAAAAGATGCCAAAGCGGCTTCCACCAATTATCAAGAAGTGGTCAATACCGATGACCTTAATCAGTCATTGACTTCAAGCGTGACTAACAATGACAGCAATTATCAAGGTACGACGCTTCGTGGTAAATTGACTGCGGATTTACCAAGATTGAATAAATCAAAAGTGTTTGTCGAATACGAGCAGGATATTGATGATGCTAGCCGTAATGCGTGGAGTGTTGGTGGTGAAACGAGCCTATGGAATAAAGGTCGCCTATATGCGCGTCACGAATTGGCTTCAACCTTAACCGGTGATTATGGTCTAGATAGTACAGATGAACATCAATCAACCATCATCGGGGTAGATGCCAACTACATGAAGGACGGTCAAGTCTTTAGCGAATACCGTGTCAAAGACGGCATATCCTCACGCGAATCCGAAGCGGCAATTGGCTTACGCAATAAATGGAAAGTGCAAGATGGCGTTTACGTCAATACATCATTTGAACACCTTGAATCTATGCAAGGTGAGAGCGACAACACAGCAACAGCAGCAACGGTAGGTATTGACTACTTAGCCAGTGATAAATATAAAATGAGTGGGCGTGTTGAAAAACGTTGGGGCGTACAAACCGACACCTTGCTAACTAGTTTTGGTTATGCCAACAAAATCAATGATGACGTTACCTTGCTAGCCAAAAATATCTATTCGCTGCAACAAGATAATGAGCAAAATAAAGAGCGCACTATTGATCGGTTCCAGTTGGGTGTGGCTTATCGTGACTACGATAATAACATCAGCGACCATCTAGCAAAAATTGAATATCGCTATGACAATAACGGTCTAGACGCAGATAGCCCTTACAAAAAAGAAACCTATATTGCTTCTTTACATAGCAACTATCATCCTGTACGCCGCTTGACTTTATCGGGTCATTACGCGGGTAAATACAATGAATTGACCATGGATGGCATCACCAGTGATAGCACCTCTCAAGTATTATCCGCTCGCGCGATGTATGATATCAACGAACGTTGGGACGCGGGTATCCAAGCGGGTACCATGTGGAGCGATAATGACTCACGTAATTATTTAATCGGCGCCGAGGTGGGTTATACACCCATGGCAAATCTGTGGGTTTCTGCAGGTTACAACTTCAAAGGCTATCATGACGATGATATCGCCAGTGGCAGCGACAACCAACAAGGCGCATATGTCCGCTTACGTTATAAATTTGACGAAGATTTATTTAACAAAAAACGCCCTACTGTCAATAGCCGTATGATGGCAGATGATGAGGTTGCTAAAAAATGAAATTAAACCCAATTCAGGCTTGTGTCTCGGCTGCGTCTTTCTTCGCTCATCCATCGGTATCAATTTGCTCTGTCGCTATCATGATAAGTATCATGGCAAGTCCTGCTCATGCTCAACTAGCCAGCCAAGCAGTGCCTACCCAATATAAACCAGGGGCTTATTGTTCAAGTGATACAAAAGCCATTGTACCTGTTATAGCTAAAGGCACCCAAAATAAAGCCTTTGTCGCAGATGTTTTTTGTATTCGTGAGCAGCTACAGCCTTATCAAGCTGAGCACCAGCCAATTAATACTCGCTTTCAAGCTTATAAAGCCGATGCGTGGCTAAGCTATGTGGCACATGAAAGAAATGAAGCCAGCCTCACCAAAGCAAGTCGTTATGCGCTGGCTGAAGCGTTAAGTATTGTTGAAGCGTTAAAAACCAATCAAGTTGACAAACTGCCTTTGACGGCAGATATTCCGCCGACATCAGGTTTGCAGCGTTCCGATCTTTGGGCAAGTCTGTTGACCATTAAACAAACGCCTGCGTTTACCCCGCTCGTCAAAACGGTAGCCGATAGTGAAGTCAAATTGATTTGGGCAGAAGCGGAATTTTGTGAGTTTGGTTGGCGTCATTCTCGCGAACATTATAGTGCTGCTGATCGCTGGGTCTCTGCAGCTGAATTAACCGCACTTAATACAGCAGGTGTTAATAAACAAGCTTTTAGTGATATAAAAAGTCAGTATTTGGCACTTACAAAACCGCTTGCTGCTACAGAGAATAGTAAAGATAGCTGCCGTGGCGCTGCCCTGCCTTATGTTGAATTACCAAAAATCGTCGTACCTGAGCCTATCCCGCAACCTTTGACACTGCCTGTTGTTGTACCTGTTGCATCCCCTAATTGAACTCAACATTGCGTCCAAACCTGCCATTGTAGGATAAAGTGCCCAACACAAAGCGGACAACGATAATACGTTGTCCGTTTTACATTTGACCTAGCGTTGATTTTTGTATTTTTAGGCCTAGTTTACTTATTGATTATTAATTGCTGCATCTACCAGTATCAATGAGTGTTTGACTGGTGACTAGCCCGCGCTTGATTTATGCTTTATTAATTTATTTATTTTGTTTAATAAATACATTATAACAGCGGGTAACACAAACAGAATCAATAACCATTGATCACCTTTGCGACGCCTGGCCGCGATGGCTTGAACGCCTTTATCATAATCAGCAATGCTATAAAGCGCTTGGTCGGCCACCCTCATCTCATAGACGATCAACCCATACGGGTAGTCCTCAGCATAGTGAATGCTGGCCGTATGTCCAGCCAACGGGTAGGCTTTTGGGCAACTCGAATGATAACCGTCGGTTTCCAAACAGCGAAAGCGCTTGCCATTTAACACCAAAAACTCATCACGGCTGCTGCCGGATTTGCTCTGGGCAAATACCAATTCGGTAGGTTGTTTGGGCAGTGTAGCGGTGATGGTTTGCCAGTCTTTTTGTTCAAGTGGCGTGTCAGTGATGGAGAAAAAATGGGCAATAGCAATGGCCATCAAGGCAATAACGGCATGGCTGGTGAAAAACTCCCTTAAGCTTGGCAGGTCTTTGGGCGATTTTGCAGCATAGCCAACCACCATAGAAAATGTGATTACGGCAATGATACCAACGGCCAATAAGTAATTGGGCGCAAAATAAAAAGCGATGATGACGGCTGCGACATTATAAAGCTTGGCAATCGTGACCAATATTGAGTATAAGTTATTGGACATATTACTAACTAAATTTGGGTTTGCTTTATCCTTCCACAATAGGCCGTCCGGCTCAAGTTAAATTTTTTGTAAACTTTCACTTCAACCGCTTATTCCACAAATCTAACGATTGAGCGGCGACAAAATGTTATAATCGACTTATTAACAGATACCTATGACAATTTGAATCAGGACAAGCCTTTCGATGAGTATCAGCACCAGTAACGCACCTACCAGTCACAAACCCCACGATCCAGCCAATTTTCAACTCACACCCCCTGGCAGTTTTCCGTATCAAGACCGTCAAGCCACCAATAAAGTCCGTTTAGCTGACTTGTTAAAGCAGCGGATTTTATTCCTTGACGGGGCGATGGGGACAGAAATCCAAAACTATAAACTCATCGAGGCAGACTACCGCGGTGAGCGATTTGCCAATTTTGGACGTGACGTCAAAGGCAACAATGACTTATTGGTACTGACCCAGCCGCATATCATCCGTGATATTCACCGCTCGTATCTCGAGGCAGGCGCAGATATCATTGAAACCAACAGTTTTAATGGCACACAAATTTCGATGGCAGATTACGGCATGGAAAATCTCGTCTATGAGATTAACAAATCCGCCGCCGCCCTTGCCCGCCAAGTGTGTGATGAAGTCACTGCAACAAACCCAGACAAACCTCGGTTTGTCGCAGGCGTGATTGGTCCCACCTCTCGCACTTGCTCGATTTCACCCGATGTCAATGACCCCGCCTTTCGTAACGTCACCTTTGATGAACTTGTTGATAACTACACTGAGGCGACTTATGCTTTGATTGAAGGCGGTGCCGATATCATCTTGATAGAAACCGTGTTCGATACCCTAAACGCTAAAGCAGCGATTTTTGCGGTGACGGGCGTGTTCGAGACCATTGGGTTTGAATTGCCGATTATGATTTCGGGCACCATTACCGATGCGTCGGGACGTACGCTGTCGGGGCAAACTGCCGAGGCATTTTATAACTCAATCCGCCACGCCAAGCCGATTTCGATTGGGTTTAACTGTGCGCTAGGCGCAGATGCGTTAAAACCGCATATCAAAACCTTGTCGGATGTGTGCGAAACTTTTGTGTCCGCTCACCCCAATGCAGGCTTGCCCAACGAGTTTGGGGAATATGACGAAACGCCTGAGCAAACTGCCACCATGGTTGCCGACTATGCCAAGTCTGGCTTGGTCAATATCGTGGGCGGCTGCTGTGGTACCACGCCCAAACATATCGCCAAGATTGTCGAGATGACGTCACCCTTTGCCCCACGCCAACTGCCAGACTACAAGCCAGCTTGCCGATTGTCGGGACTCGAAGCGTTCAATATCACCCGTGACAGCCTGTTTGTCAATGTCGGTGAACGTACCAATGTCACAGGCTCAAAGAAGTTTTTGCGTCTGATCAAAAACGAAGAATACACCGAAGCGCTAGACGTGGCTCGTGACCAAGTCGAAGGCGGCGCCCAAGTCGTTGATATCAACATGGATGAAGCCATGCTAGATAGCAAGGCGGCGATGATTCACTTCGTTAATTTGGTTGCCAGTGAGCCAGATATCAGCCGTGTACCGCTGATGATTGACTCGTCAAAATGGGACATCATCGAAGCGGGTCTTAAATGCACGCAAGGCAAATCTGTGGTCAATTCGATATCGTTAAAAGAAGGCAAAACAGAATTTGTGCAAAAAGCCAAGCTATGTCAGCGTTATGGGGCGGCGATTATCGTCATGGCGTTTGATGAAGACGGACAAGCGGACAGCTTTGAGCGTAAAATCGAAATCTGCAAACGCTCATATGATATTTTGGTTGATGAAATCGGTTTTCCGAGCGAAGACATCATCTTTGACCCCAATATTTTTGCCGTCGCCACGGGGATTGAAGAGCATAACAATTACGGCTTAGACTTTATTAATGCCACCCGATGGATTACCGACAATTTGCCCAACGCCATGGTCTCAGGCGGTGTGTCGAATGTGTCGTTCTCATTTCGTGGCAATCCCATTCGAGAAGCCATTCACGCCGTGTTCTTATACCATGCTATCAAAAACGGCATGACCATGGGCATTGTCAACCCCGCCATGCTAGAGCTGTATGACGATATCGAGCCAGACGCTAGAAACGCCATTGAAGACGTGATTTTGAACCGCAACCAAGGCGAGTCGGGTCAAGATGCCACCGACCATTTGATGCAAGTGGCAGAAAACTATTTGAGCGGTAAGAAAAAAGACAGCACCGTCGATTTGTCATGGCGTGAATTGCCCGTCGAAAAACGCATTGAACACGCGTTAGTCAAAGGGGTAACCACATATATCAATGAAGACACTGAAGAAGCCAGGCTAAAATTCCCCCGTCCCTTAGACGTCATCGAAGGACCTTTGATGGACGGTATGAATGTGGTCGGTGACTTGTTTGGGGCAGGCAAAATGTTCCTACCGCAAGTGGTAAAATCCGCCCGTGTGATGAAGCAAGCGGTGGCATGGCTTAATCCGTATATCGAAAAAGAAAAAGTTGCAGGCGAAACCAAAGGCAAAGTGCTCATGGCAACGGTGAAAGGCGATGTGCATGACATCGGCAAAAACATCGTCGGCGTGGTGCTCGGCTGTAATGGCTATGACATCATCGACTTGGGTGTGATGGTGCCTTGTGAAAAAATCCTACAAGTCGCCAAAGATGAAAACGTCGATATCATCGGCTTGTCAGGCTTGATTACCCCAAGCCTTGATGAAATGGTGTATGTCGCCAAACAAATGCAGGAGCAAGGCTTTAATCTGCCTCTACTGATTGGGGGTGCGACGACTTCAAAAGCCCATACCGCGGTAAAAATCGAGCCCAACTATCAAAACGATGCGGTTGTTTATGTCGCCGATGCCAGCCGCGCAGTGGGCGTAGCGACGACTTTACTATCCAAAGAAAAACGCGGCGATTTTATCAGTGAGCTGCGTCAAGAGTATGGCGAAGTCCGTGAACGTCTTGCCAATCGCCAACCCAAAGCGGCGAAGCTGTCGTATGCGGAATCGATTGAGCAAGGTTTCCAATACGACTGGGCGAACTACACGCCGCCTAAGCCCAACCAATTAGGACAAGTCATTTTGGACGATTATCCGTTACAAAATTTATTGCCTTATATCGACTGGACACCTTTCTTTATCTCTTGGGGATTGGTCGGCAAATATCCCAAAATCTTTGATGATAGCATCGTCGGGGAGGAAGCCAAAGACTTATTTGCCAATGCCCAAGCCATGATTGACAAATTAATCAAGGAAAAATTGGTCACAGCTAAAGCGGTGTTTCGACTGAGCGCTGCCCAACGCCCAAGCTCAGACACGGTGCAGGTACTTGACGAGCAAGGCAATGTCGTGCATACCTTTGAGCATTTACGCCAGCAATCTGATAAAGCCAGTGGTAAACCTAATTACAGCCTAGCGGATTTTATCAGTCCTGAAAAAACTGATTATCTCGGCGGTTTTACCGTGTCATTGTTTGGCGCAGAAGCACTTGCCAATGACTATAAAGCCAAAGGCGATGATTATAGTGCCATCATGGTACAGGCGCTTTGCGACCGCTTTGCTGAGGCATTTGCTGAGCATTTGCACGAGTTGATTCGTAAAAAGTATTGGGGCTATCAAGCGAGTGAAAGCCTAACCAATGATGAACTCATCAAAGAAAAATACGTCGGTATCCGCCCTGCGCCGGGTTATCCTGCCTGCCCTGACCATACCGAAAAAGGCAAGCTGTTTGACTGGCTTGACACCACCAACGCCATCGGCACCTATTTGACGGAAAGCTATGCGATGTACCCTGCGTCTAGTGTGAGTGGGTTTTATTATAGCCACCCAGAGAGTGATTATTTTAATGTCGGTAAAATCAGTGAAGACCAGTTGGAAGATTATGCTAGACGTAAGGGTTGGGATAAAGCTACAGCAGAAAAGTGGCTAAATCCGAATTTATAAGTTAAAGAGTGAGCTTTATGATTGACCCTGATAATTTTAAACAAGTCCTAATTTATCTAGGATTTACTGAAACAAATAATATTTTTACTAAGTCTTTTAACAATCAAGTTTTTTTAACTGCAGACTTCAATAACAATACCCTTATTTACCCTGAAGATAAGGGTATGACGATTAACGAAAGACAAACTTGCAACTTTTCACAAAAAGAGAATTTCGTTGTTTTTGAATGTGTGCATCGTTTGCTCAATCAAGGGTACAAACCTGAGCACATAGAACTTGAGCCAAGATGGCAATTGGGTCATGGGGCAAGTGGTGGCAGAGCTGATATTTTGGTAAAAGATAACAGCAACAATGCTTTGTTAATCATTGAATGCAAAACGGCGGGAACAGAATTTAACAAAGCATGGGCAAAAACCTTGCAAGATGGCGGGCAGCTATTGAGCTACGTTCAGCAAGAAGGTACAACCCAATTTGTCAGCTTATACACCTCAGACTTGGTTGATAGGACGGTTCAAGCTAAATATTATCTAATTTCTCTAAAAGACAATGATGAATTGGTGGCAACGCTTGAGCAGGATAGTGATGCGTCAATTTTGACATTTAGGGAAGCCAAAACCCGTACCGTTGAAACGATTTATCAAGCTTGGAAACAAACTTATCAACAGGATTTTGCCACCAAGGGCTTATTTGAAGCAGGTTTGCAAGCTTATCAAATTGGCAAAACTGAATATAATTTGCAAGATTTAGCAGTAGTCTCAAGTCAAGATATTCAGGGCAAATATCATCAGTTTGCAACTATTTTACGTCAACACAACGTATCGGGGCGAGAAAATGCTTTTGATAAATTGGTAAATTTATTTTTATGTAAAATTGTTGATGAAAAAAATAACCCAAATAAATTACATTTTTATTGGAAAGGGATTAGTTATGACAATCCTTTTGATTTGCAAGACCGCTTACAAGCTTTGTACCAAATCGGGATGCTTCAATTTTTAGGCGAAGAAGTCACCTATATCAAAGATACGGACGTCGAGCAGGCTTTTCGATTTTATAAAAACGACCCGAACGAAACACAAAAAGCCATTCGAGAAATGTTCCGTAAGCTTAAATTTTTTACCAATAATGACTTTGCCTTTATCGACGTTCACAACCAAAAACTGTTTCAACAAAACTCAGCTGTCTTGTTAAAAATGGTACAAATGCTACAAGATATTCGCCTAACCACCGAGCAAGAAAATCAGTTTTTAGGCGATATGTTTGAGGGCTTTTTAGACCAAGGTGTCAAACAATCTGAGGGGCAATTTTTCACACCCATGCCAATTGTGAAATTTATCCTCAAGTCTCTGCCTTTAGCTGATGTCATTCACAACAGCGATGATATCCCAAAAGCCATTGATTATGCGTGTGGTGCTGGACATTTTCTCAATGAATACGCAACCGAAGTTAAACAGTTACTTGAGCAAACAAAGAGCGAACATATGCCTAGCGAATTTTATGCTCAAACCGTCGGTATCGAAAAAGAATATCGACTTTCAAAAGTGGCAAAAGTATCAGCATTTATGTATGGGCAAGATGATATTCAAATTGTCTATGCAGATGCTTTGGCAAAAAATGATGATATCAAACATCATACTTATAATATTCTCGTTGCCAATCCACCCTACAGCGTAAAAGGATTTTTAGATACATTATCACCCACGGACCGTAGGCAATACCGTTTAATTAATAGCATTGAAGAAAAAAGCTTTGATGTTAATAACGCTATAGAAACTTTTTTTATCGAACGTGCAGAGCAACTACTCAAAACAGATGGGGTTGCGGGTATCATTGTCCCCTCATCCATTTTATCAAAAGGCAAAGCCAATAGCACTAGCCAAAGTAAAAACGTGTATGTCGCTACCCGTGAGATTCTATTAGAAAATTTTGATATCGTGGCGATTGCAGAGTTTGGCTCAGGTACATTTGGCAAAACAGGAACAAATACAGTCACTCTTTTTTTACGCCGTAAAACGGTGACAGACCCAACTCAAGCCAATCATTATCGTCAGCGAGTGAATGATTGGTTTAATCCGTTTGAAAATCCACAAAACTCAACTATTTATGCTGATGAGCATTTTATTCGTGAGTATTGTGAACATTTGGATTTGAATTTAGAGGACTATAGAACGCTATTACAAGGTCAGCCCAATGATGATTTGCTCACAACAGAATACTTCACTGCTTATCAATCTGCATTTGATAAATCGACAGAAATTAAAAATCTAAAAAAATCAAAACTATTTAAGCAAAAATCCGAAACTGAAAAAAAATATGAATTATTAAAACGGTTTGTCAATTATTTGCAAAAAGTTGAAAAAGATAAATTGTATTATTTTGTGTTGGCTAGCACCAATCCGCAACCTGTTTTGATTGTCAAAAGCCCAAGCACAAATAAAGAGATGAAAAAGTTTTTGGGTTATGAATGGAGTAGTGCCAAGGGTAATGAGGGGATTAAGTATCTTGGCGGTGTCATAGATTTGCCTGTATTAGAAACAGTAGATGATGACAATGCAAGTGAGATTGAAGATGAAGATAGTCGTATTTTGCAAAATATGTTTAGTTTAAATTCAATTAATACGCCATTATATGACCCTAAAAATAATGATAATCCTGAAAAAATCAATTACTTGATTCGTGAGAATTTTCTCAAAAACCCTGTGGAAATTCCAGAATCTTTGAAAGATTTTGTCACGCAGGCAAGATTGATTGATATGCTTGACTTTTCAGTCGTAGATTTTAATAAAGCTTTAAGTTTAACACCGAAAAGAAATCTACATATAAGTACGAAATGGGATATAAAGTTATTAGGGGACTTAGTCGCAATAAATTCTCATTCTATCAATCCAGAAAACTACCTTAATGAAAATTTTATTTATATTGATATAGATAGTGTTGGTAAAGGTTCAAATCTAGTAAAACTTGACAATACTTTATTAGGTAAGGATTTACCTAGTAGAGCTAGGAGAATTGTAGAAAGAGACTCAATTGTAATATCAACTGTTAGACCCTATTTGAAGGGATTTTTATATATAGATTTTGAGCCTAAACAAATGGTATTTTCTACAGGATTTGCGATTTTAAAATCCTTAGATACCCAAGTTTTGAATAATAAATTTATTTTTGAATTGTTTTTTAATTCAGATGTAGTAATGTTCCAAATTCAAAATGCTATGCCAAAATCATCATATCCAAGTATCAACTCTGAGGATATTAAAAACTTCAAAATTCCTTTACCACCAATTGATATCCAACAAAAAATCATTGATGAGTGCCAACTAATAGATGACGAAGTGAATCAAGCCCGACAAGCCATTGACCAAGCGAATCAACAAATTAACCAACTATTTGCTAACAGCCTTAATAATACAAGCACAGCAAAACGACTGAGCAATAATGAAGACTTTGAAATAGGAATCGGCAAACGAGTACTCGCTAACCAAATTGAAGAGCAAGCAAAAGACGGCTACCTGCCTGTCTATAGTGCCAATGTTTTCGATATCTTTGGTTACATCAATGATAGTATAATTGATAACTTTGAATTACCTTGCGTATTATGGGGTATTGATGGCGATTGGATGACCAACTACTTACCTGAAAACTACAAATTTTACCCCACTGACCATTGTGGCTATATCCGAACTAAAACCGATGACATCAACCCAAAATTTTTAACATGGCTACTTTATCAAGCAGGTCAAAGAGAGCGATTCTCAAGAAGTCATCGAGCTTCAATTGAACGCATCAAAAACTTAACGTTATCTTTCCCTAGTATAGATATTCAAAATGCAGTCGTTGAGCAAGTTATCATTTTTGAAAATCAAATTAAAGATTTACAAAACGTTATCAATGAAGCGCATGATAAAAAACGGGTGATAATCGAATCTTATCTTTAACTATAAAAAGGGGGTAAGGATTTTTTCTCGCTCCCTATTTTATAGACAATATCGCATAATCAATAGTGACAACGAGCAAGTATTGAATATTAATGGGGTTTTTTTAGCGCAATGGTTTTCGCCAACTTGTCTAATTGCCGTATGGGTTGTTTGTTATCCGTGGGCTGCTGATAGCGGATTTGGCGATATAGCGCGGCAAGTGCTTGCAGGGCTGCCTTATCGCTGACTTTTGGCTCAAGCCGAATAAGCCAAGCCAGTACCCCTTCACTATCCTGCCGGGCAAGCGTTTTGTCTTTTTTTGCCAAGCGATTGGATAACTGTACCATAATCCAATCATGCTTATCCCACACCCGGCGGCGACGCCACCACAGCCACAATCCCAATAGCGCAAGGACGCTGACAAGGGTGACAAACATCACCATCACTTGCTGATAGACAGATTGGATATTGAGCCATTTGAACAGCGATGACCGCTGGCGGTCTTGATCATAGCCGACCACATCGCGTTGCCAATAGTAGCTAGCTTGGTCAAACAAGCGGCGCGCTTGCTGCAGCATTTGAAACTGCTGATAGCTAATTTGCCCTGCCACGCCCTCACCAAACATTTTTGCCCCAGCCGTTTGGGTGACAGTGTCCATACCCTGCTCGACCCGATTGGGTGCGACAAAGCCCGTAGGATCTACACGCACCCAGCCGCGCCCTTGCACCCAAATCTCGCTCCATGCATGGGCATCCATTTGCCGTACTTCCCAGCTTTTGCCATCACGCCCTAACTGCCCACCTTGATACCCGGCTACCACCCGAGCAGGCACACCTGCCGCTCGCATAAGGTAAGTAAAAGTTGACGCATAATGCTCACAAAACCCTGCACGGGTAGCAAATAAAAAATCATCGATGCGATTATTACCCAAGGTAGGGGGTGATAAGGTGTAGCGAAACTGCTGGCTACGCATCCACTGGGCAATGGCGTTGGTATAGGCAATCGGGTCATCACCTGCTTGGTGGTACAGTCGCTGCGCAAATTGGCGACTTTGCGGATTGCCGCCTGCTGGCAACGCTAAATTAACCTGACGCTGCTGGGTGGATAAGGCTAAATTGATAGGCGCATCATCCAACCAATGCACTTGATAAGTAAACCGCTGATTGACAGTGTCCCAATACCGCAGGGTAAAATCCGACGTCAGCCCAATGCCTTGTTGGTTGGTTATCGGATAATCAAGCCCAAACAACCAATTTTGCCCCGTCTGCTCCAAAATCACCCGATAGTCAGGGATAACGGCTAAGGTAAAGCGTTTACTCAGCTTCAACGTCGGCAACAACCAATCAGCAAACGGCTGATCGGGCGTCCAAAGCGAGGTGTTAGGATTGGCTCGCCAGGTGGTGCCATCAAAATCAGAAAATACCAAACCGCGCCAATATAAATTTTGTTGGCTTGGCTGATTGCCTAAAAATTCTACCCGAAACGCCAATTCAGTCGATTGACTGAGGTTGGCAAAATCGCCCGGTGACATACTATCTGACATGCCGGTCTTTGCTTGCGCGCCGCTCAAATGCACCGACCATAATGGCGGCAATCGGGGAGAAAATAAAAACAGAATAATGGTCAAAGGAATCGCTTGACCGACCAATAAACCAAGCGTGCGGTAGCGTCCCGTACCATCATCATTTTGCGCAATCATGGCAAACAGCACGACCATCGTGCCAATCGCCACTTGTAGCGTTGTCATCAAATCTTGGTTGATTAAGAACAGCCCTGCCAATACAAACAGTGATAAACTCAGCACCACATAGCCATCACGCCTGGTATGCAATTCTAGTAGCTTACTGACGGCACACAGTAGCAAAAACGCGATACCGACATCCAATCCAAAGGCGGTACGATAGGTCAAATACAGCCCCACCAAACTTGCAATGAATCCTGTGTACTGTATCAACTGTAATGAGCGCGGACGATACAAAGCGTTGGGCAACCAACGTCGCAGCGGTTGCAATTGAAAGATGATAATAAAAAAGGCGTACACCGATAGCCAAATGGGTAAGTTTTTGACGTGAAAAGCCACAATCAACAGTTGAGACAGCAATATCCACTGATACGCCGAGATTTGGTTTAGGCGCTGAGATAAGGTTAAGCTAGCGCGATTCGGGTTAGGGCGACTCATGGCGTTTTTGCCAATCTTAGCAAACATTGCTGACGAAATGCTTGTCCTTCACCTATTGCGCCTTCACCATCCGGCAGGCGCAATTGAAAAGCGATTTGGCTTTGGCTCAAACTATCCACCCCGTAGCGCAGCTGACTGAGTTTTTCTTCATGCGTCACCGCAGGCATTTGATAGTAATCAAGCAATTGCTGCTGCCCCACACTCTCTACAAAACGTTTTGACATGAGTCCTTGCCCGCGCGCAACATGCGCCCACGAAATACGCGCCAATGATTCCCCTGGAACATAATTATCCAGCTGGTCAAAATCTTCCTGCCCTGCTTGGGTGTGTAAGGCAGCGGTTTGTTCATCATCAGATGGCACAAACTGACGCGCTTTCATCTCATAGCTCAGTGGCGCAGGATACACCCACGCGTGTCCTTCAAAAAACACATACGACCAAGCTTGCAAAATCCCTAAGGGATATAGGGTACTCACCGTGAGCCTGGGTAACACAAATTTGCCGCGTTTGTCGGCTGTTAACCATAAGCTCACCTGTTGCGGCGCTTGTATTTGACTGACCAACAGCCAATCATTTGGTGCGGACTGTGCATTGGGTTTGCGGTGTATCGGCTGTTTAAAGTCAAAGGCGTTGTTGGCAAAACTTAACCGAATTTGCCGATGCGGCTGCCTTGACTCACTACTAATCTGCAGCCGCACTTGCACTTTGCCACCCACTTGCGTGTCACTGATATCCACTAATTTGATTTGCAACCCTGCCAAGTGGGCAAAGGTATAATGGATGGTCACGACCAATAGACTACCCAACAAAAAGCACAAACCCAACACCAAATTATTGGCGTAATTAATCCCTGCGACGAAGAGGATAATGAGTAAAAAAGCATACAGCAATCCTTCTTTACTCAAAAAAATATATACGTTGCGCAGGTTGAGGGTGATATCGCGGCTGATCGGCGCTCGACGCTTAAACCATGTTTGCAAGTAGTTTTCAAGTCGCTGGCGAATGGCAAACATGATAGGCGCGGGCTCTTAATTGGGATAATTTAATCGGATAATAAAATACAGTAATGAGAAATTTTTTAACGCTAAAACACGTTGTACATCATGGTTTACACCAGTACTGGCACTTGGCGTAACAACTGGGTGGCAATCGATTGCGGCTGCTCACCGCCCAACTGATTAAACGGAATAAAAGCTTGCCCCAAGCGATGATCAACAACGGCAGCAAATACCGCTTGGATATCTTCTGGCGTCACTTCATTGTAGCCACCCAAATAAGCAAAGGCTTGTGCCGCTTGCTTGAGCGCTAGCACACCACGGGTAGATAGACCATGATAGTCTCGGCTCTCACGCGTTTTCGCTACCAATCGCTGCAAGTAGTCAATCACGACATCCGCGATATAAACCTCTTTGGCTTGCGCTTGTGCCTGCTGCAATGATTGGGTATCTAACATGGGGGTAATTTGGCTCAGCATTTGACGTCTATCTTTACCCAGTAGCAACTCTCGCTCTGCATTAACCGAGGGATAACCCAGCGATAAACACATCAAAAACCGATCCAACTGTGACTCAGGCAAAATAAACACACCAGATTGCTGCGTCGGGTTTTGGGTGGCAATCACAAAAAAAGGTTCAGGGAGTTTCCGCGTTACCCCATCTTGCGACACTTGCCGCTCTTCCATCGCCTCTAACAGGGCAGATTGGGTTTTTGGGCTTGAGCGATTAATTTCATCGGCAAGTAACAGCTGACAAAATATCGGGCCTGGCTTAAATTCAAACGTGCCAGTATCGGTTTTATACAGCGAAATTCCTAAAATATCGGCAGGTAGCATATCGCTGGTAAATTGCACCCGATTAAAAGATAACCCCAAATGGTTGGCAATCGCGTGCGCCAGCGTGGTTTTACCCATTCCTGGTAAATCTTGAAGCAGTAAATGACCATTGGCCAATAAACAAGCAACCGCCAGCTTCACCACGGCAGGTTTATCCAACACGATCTCATTAATACTCACCAACATGGCTTGCAATCGTTGTTGTAACAGCTGATTGTCTAAGTTACCCATCACCATGTGGTCTATCCTTTAAAGGTTTAAATGTTGTTTATTAATCATGTTCACTAAAAATGTCACTTAAAGGCATAGCCACAAAGCGATTTAACGAAGCGTCGAGATATAAGCAATAATATCTTGGCGGACTTTGGCATCAGCAATCGGGTCAGAACGCATACGCGTTCCTGCGATGGTTTGTTTTGGATGTGCGATATATTTATCCAAATTTTCCGCTGTCCACGTCATATTGCTGTTTTTTAGTGCGTCTGTGTATTGATAATCGGTTAATAAGGCGGATTTTGCCCCATAAATACGCAGTAATTGTGGGCCTTTCTCGTTATTTCCTGGCTGTAGCTTGTGGCATTTGAGGCAGGCTTCTTCGTATTGCTTTTTACCGTTATCGGCATCCCCTTGGCTATAAACTGGCAAGGTAACTGCGGGGCGCTGAGCGGGTGGCTGATGCTGGCACCCTGTCGCAATGACGATACAAAGACCCCATCCTAGCATAGCCAATGGTTTGGTTTTATTAATGATTGTTTGGTGCATGTTGGCTAACTCGTTTTTACTTTATAAATTCAGCGCTTGGATTTAGCTGGTTTCATTCTCGATGTGCATGGTGTCACTGGCTTTTTGCAAATATGCCCCTTGCAAATAACGCGCACCGACTGTCCACGCCGCTGACATAGCGGCAGGGTCTTCAATAAAGGGCATCAAACAACTGGAGCCACGCTCAGTGATTTCGCGCACCACCGTTGCCACGGTATTGACATTGTCATTGTTGCTCAAATCTTTGATATAACTGCGATCGAGTCGTACCAGCTGTGGTTTGACAAATTCCAATACTTCCATCGCATTGACCGCCGAGCCAAAATTATAGATACCTAGGTGACAACCTATTTGGTTAAGCTCATTACTTTGTTTGGCTGCCACCGCCAGATAATCAATTACCATGGTTTCATTAAACTGTAATGTCAATACCCCGCGCTCGCTGGTACCTAATGCTTGAATCAATCGACTCATAAAGCTTGGCAAGGTAGCATCTGCTAGTGATATCGGGCTTAAGTGCACTAATAATCGGGCACTGGCATCGACCTCATGACGGTAACGTTTTAAGTCTTTACAGGCTTGAATTAACACCCAACGGTCGATTTTATCCATTAACTGATGTCTGGTCGCCACCTCTAAGAATTTATCAGGTGCCATTAAGCTGCCATCGGCTAGCGGCAGGCGTAAAAACACCTCAAACATGTTACTGACATCATTTTCAACGTCATAAATCGGCTGATATAATAATTTAAATTTGCTGTGTTCTAGCGCATCACGTAGCGATTCGTACAGTGCACTGTCATCACTGCTGGCAAAACTACTTGGGTCATATAGATAGAATAAATCTTTATCGTCGTTGCTGTCTTTATTGGCTTTGGTTGCTAGGCTGACGGCTTGGATGACACGGTTAATAATAGTATTGGTATCAGGTGCACTGGCGTTGACTAAGGTTGCACCAATCGTTACCGTGGTCTTAACCGTACGATGACCAATTTCAATAATAGTGCTATTAATATCGGCAACCAATTTTTGTCCTAACGCTGTCAAATCTTGTTGTCGCATATTAGGGATAATTAGCATAAACATGCTATCATTAAACCGGCTCAAATAGCCATTTTTCACCCGCTCTACCCCAACAATCTCAGTGAGATGTTGCTCAAGAATATTGGCAACGGCAACCACCACCCCATCAATCCCTTCAATCCCCACACTGGCATGGATTTTACCAATATTATCGACGCGTAGCGCCATCAACCCCACAGATAGGTTTTTCTCAACAATCACGTCACGCAATCGGTTAAACAGTCTTTCAAAACCATGACGATTAAATAGCCCTGTGATTGAGTCAATGCGTTCCATCGCCTCAAGTTTTTTGGCAAGCTCAGCGCTATTGGCTTGTTCATTGGGCTGGATAATGACTTGTAGACACGGCTGACCGTCATAGGTAGCAGTCGCTAACTGCAGCTTAGCCGCGAAAGTAGTATTATCTTTTCTCACACTTTCAAATTTAAATTCGACGTTTTTACGGTTGCCTTTTTCAAAGTCTTTTAAAAACGTTTTAAAATCTTGAATATTGTTGCGCGCAATCAAGTCAACAACGGGTATCCCCATCAATTCATCGAGCGTTTTAAATCCAAACATTTCAAGATAGGGCTCATTGGCATAAATATGTAAACCATCTTCAATATAAGCCACTGCACTCTTGGAGTTTTTAATAAGAATATTGGCACGCTGTTCGGCATCGCTCAATACCATTTTTAGGCGCTCAAGCTCGCGCCCTAGTTTATGGTGCTCGTGTTCACGGCAGATACGAATGGCCATGCGCAGTAACTTATTTTTGCGCAAAGCATCCGCTGCACCCCAATAGGTATATAAAGGTAATAACTTATGGGTTTTATCAGGGTCGCTAACAAGCTGGGTCTGGGCTTGCTCAGTGGCAGTTAATGCCTCAGGGTAAGCAGTGGCGTCATCAGGCAACAGAGCGATGACGGGGATGTGAGCCTCGTGGGCTTTTAAAATCTCTTTGACGTCTTTAAACGATAAATCATACGCATTCCCCATCAAAATAATGTCCCAAGACTGGCGCAATAACTTTATCAGCTCGTCTTTGGCATCCAAAAATCCTAAATTAACCTGTTTATAATAATGTTTTTCTAATAACCCAACCAAATGTTCGGCATACAGCTGGTTATCATCAATGATTAACAGGTTGAGTTGTTTTTGTTTTTGCATCGATTAACTATCCCATTAAACGCTTGGTTTATAGAGCACTAAGCAAGCTATTATAAGCGAATTTTTTGATAAATTATTTATAATATTAGATTCAATTTCTTATTATATGATTAATCAATCAAAACGGCTATAAAGATATGAAAATCTTTTATTTTTAATGGGTTAGATGTAATTTGACAACTTTTGTTGCCATTTTTTAGTGATTAAAACTGAATTCTCACAAAAGCGTATTCTTCGATATCATCAGTCATATCAAGTAGCTCAGTTAAACGCACGTTAATTTCTTTGTTATCAATACGTATTACCAGCTTATCTGCCACTTGGTAGCCAAAGCGCGCCATTAGCAAGCGGGTCTGGCTATCAGCGTTGTTTGGGGCGGTTGGAATTATAAATGCCGCAACAAAATGTGGCTGACGGCTACCGGCATTTTGAAAGCGCACGCCACAGGGAATCGCATTTTGACAATGCACTTGCACTTGTGATTCAATTTCTAAGTAGGTCTTGTTGGTCGGTTGCCCAGCTGGCGTATCCATAAAACCCTGACGGTTGTCTTTAATGTAGCCGAGCTGCCAAGTTTTTGAACCATTAACCTTTCGCATCGCAATCAAGGAATTGACCTGCAATTGACTCAGCGGGTGATAGCTATCGCCACGGCTGATGCTCGGATATTGGTCAACGAGCTGATTGTGGTAGCTAAACACATACGACAGACACATAGATTGGGGATTTTCTTTGTTAAGCGCGACAACGGTATATTTTTTAAGATACTCAGTATTTTGAGTTTTGGGTTTTAACCGCTCAGGGAGCTCATTGGCCTGAATGAGATTGCCCAAGCTGGTTTTATTTGCAAGCATATAGTGGATATTATTAAAGCCGAGCACGACTTCACATTTTGCATGGCTATGATAATACTCTGCCGCTGGTTTTAACCCATCTTGCAGATTATTCAATACCAATTTGGCCTGACGCGCGCTATTTTTTATCTCAGCATCGGTGCTGATTTGACCTTGGGTAATGGTTTGATGCAAGCGTTTAAATAACCGACTAAACATCATAAACAGGCAGTTGCTAGTTGCTGCAAAGGGATTGAATGTATCATCGACTGCTAGCAGTTGGGGCGGCTGTTTACCTTCTAAATCAATATATAGGTAAGGTTTTTCAACCAAATCTTTACTGATAATAAGCTCTTTTATCAACTGGGTACTTACTTTTTGAATGGCTAAAATATCGGCACGCCGACAAGCATACGGATTGGTGACCGCCACCATCAAGCAGTGAAAATAAATAGCCTCAATCGATAGCGGTGCGTCCTGTTTGCTATATTCATTGGCAGAATGCAGTTTGACTGGCAGGGTGATAGATTGCCAGTGATTGGTAACCGCAAATCGATAGCAGGCATTCAGGTATTGCCAAATCACCTGTGTATCTTTACGATAGCCGATATATTTTTCAAACAGCGATTGGCGCAGTAATAGCATGATACTATATAGGCAGCGCTGAATGACTTGGGTAGGGGTAAGGGATTGAGGTTTGTGACGAAATAAGCCAGTGATGCCTTTTTTATCAGCCACTTCAGGGCGAGCCGCTGCACGTTGCCAGATGACATGGTAAAACATGATGCCCAGATAATGCACCGATAATACGGTATCTAAGCCTTGCTGTTTTTCTTCATCCAAAATCCCTGGCTGGGTTTGGTAATTCACCCGTAATTTGCCGAGTAATACGCTGACGGCTTTATTAACCTCCTCAAACAAGGCAAAGCGTTTGACGTCGTCGATATCGGCAAACATCAACTGGTTGATCACGAATTTATATTCGTCATACATTTCACACGCCGACATACGATTAAAGTGCATCTGCCAATCGGTTGTATCCTGCAATGAACTCTGCGTCACTTTAAGTTCAATAGGACTAGTCGGTGTATCGTTTATACGCTGTAAGAAATCGTCTAGTGTGAGATCCGTAACCATTTTTTTGCACCCAAATGCACAACATTTTTCGACTTATTTAGCAACAATAAATAACACAAAATCCACATTTTATCTAGCTATTTTAAGATAATTGCACTATTTAACAGACAAATAACAGATAAGCCGTTATTTAGTTGTTGTTTTTCAACGAATTTTAGTGGTTATACAAGTCAATGGGTGTTTTAAATGGCTTATTAGGTAATTCTCGTACTAACTTTGGCACCAAGTAGCCAGCACATTTGGCGAGTAATTCCCAGTACAGAGCGACTGCTTGCTCATCTGAAATATAGAAATGGCTCGCCCCGGCAACTTTATCAAGCACATGCAAATAATAGGGTAATACGCCCGCTTGCCATAATTTTTCGTTTAAGCTTGCAAGCGTATTTGCATCGTCATTAATCGACTTGAGTAGCACGGTTTGGTTAAGTAAAGTAACACCCGCTTTTTTTGCCTTACCCAAAAATATTTGTGTTTCTTGGTCGATTTCATTGGGGTGATTGGCATGAATCACCATGACGATGTGACAGCGGCTGCTGGCAAATCGCGCAAGTAACGGCTCATCTAAGCGCTCAGGAATCATCACAGGTACACGGGTGTGGATACGGATGGTCTGCACTTGCGGTAGTGCTTCAAGGGTGGTGAAAATCTCCAATAAACGACGATTGCTCAGCGATAACGGGTCGCCGCCGCTTAAAATCACTTCATTGACCGCGGGGTGCGCTGTGATATAGGCGCTGATGGCTTGCCAATCGTTGTGGGTCGGTAGATTCTCGTGGTAGTCAAAGTGCTGACGAAAACAATAGCGGCAATTGACCACGCAAGCCCCGGTGACAGGAATCAGCACCCGTGATGCATATTTATGGATGATGCCTTTGACGGGATTGGCGTGTTGTTCATCGAGTGGGTCGGTGACAAAACCGGTGACTTGTATCGTTTCTTGAAACGTCGGTAACACTTGCTTAAGCAGCGGGTCATGGATATCGCCTTTCCCCATTTTTTGCACAAAGCGGCGTGGCACTTTTAGCGGAAATTGACCGACCTGACTATCAAAACTATCTATCGGCAAATCTAACGCTTGCGCTAATTCAGTAAAGCTGGTGATGGTATCAGAAAACGCATTTTGCCAGTTTTTTTGTGTCGCCAAATAGTTTATCATATAGTGTTTATCCAATTGTCAATGCCGCTTGCTGATAACGCCTGTCGGTGGTAGGGTTACAGCGCAGGCAGCGCGTTTTTAGCAAATTGGCTATTATACAAAGATTTGATTTACCTCGGTTATTTTTTAGTCGCAACACCTTATTAGGAAATTTTATGGCAAATTACTCAACCAATGAATTTAAAGCTGGCTTAAAAGTCATGCACGAAGGCAATCCCTTTGCAATTTTAGAAAATGAATACGTTAAACCAGGTAAAGGTCAAGCATTCAACCGCGTCAAAATGCGTAACCTAAAAACGGGTAAAGTATTAGAAAATACCTTTAAATCTGGCGATAGCCTTGAAGGCGCTGACGTTGTTGATACTGAAATGAACTATCTATACAACGATGGGGAATTCTGGCACTTTATGCACCCAGAAAGCTTTGAGCAGCTACAAGCCGATAAAAACGCGATGGGCGATGCGGCAAAATGGTTAAAAGAAAATAGCAACGAAGAATGTACCATTACCCTATTCAATGGTGTGCCTTTAAGCGTTGCCGCGCCAAACTTTGTTGAGTTAGTGATTACTGAAACCGACCCAGGTCTAAAAGGCGATACATCAGGTGGCGGCGGCAAACCTGCAACCCTTGAAACAGGTGCGGTAGTGCGTGTGCCATTATTTGTCCAACAAGGCGAAAAAATCAAAGTTGATACCCGCACTGGCGAATATCTATCACGGGTACAATAATATATATTATTGCCAAGAATTTAAAAAAAACAAAAGCCCAACTAACTGTTGGGCTTTCATTTTTTTAACATGTGATTGAAAAAGTTTTTGTCAAGCTGTCATACTGACGTCGCATCATGCGATAAATCATAAAAATCATTCGTCAAACGCGCATGGAAAAAATGATTACCTAAATAGAACAACAAATGAAATAATTCACCAAGATAATCAAACTAGCGTTAGCTCAAACCGCTAAAATACAAAGACAAATTAAAAGGCAAGTTAATATACAAATACCCATATAGACAACTCAAGGATATATCATGCCAGAACTCACCCCGCCAGAAACCAGCCCTGTCATCAGCCTTGAAGCGCCGCAACCCGTTGCCGTTGTGCCGCAAGACGAAGCCGACCAAATGGTCAAGCTTGACCTAACCAAAGTGCCTGAACTTGATGCCAAAGTGCACGATTTTGTGATGCATGTATTACAAACCCCTGTCAACACGTCTGTATTCGATGAGAAAATCAACGCCATTCATCAGCTTGGTAGTGCCGAAATTCGCGCTTCCGCGCAGATTGCAAATCGCATGCTCGATCGTCCCGCCAAAAGCATGGATAAAGCCTTATTTGACAACTCCCCGATTGCCAAATCCTTGACTGAGCTACGCAGCGTGGTCGAAGAGTTAGATCCAAGCCGCCAAGGTTCACTGTCAAGTCCACGCAAATTTTTGGGCATTATCCCGATGGGCAAATCCGTGCAAGATTATTTTCGCAAATACCAATCTTCGCAAACCCATATCAATGCCATCATCGAAAGCCTGTATCACGGCAAAGATGAGCTGATGAAAGACAATGCCAGCATTGAGCAAGAAAAGGTCAATATGTGGGCACTCATGCAGTCGCTCCGTCAATATATTTATGTCGGTCAAAAAATTGACGAACGCCTTGAGCACAAAATCGGTGAGCTTGAAACCACTGACCCTGAAAAAGCACGCGTGGTCAAAGAAGAACTGTTGTTTTATGTTCGCCAAAAAAACATGGATTTTTTGACCCAACTGGCGGTGAACATCCAAGGGTATTTGGCGCTTGATATGATTCGCAAAAACAACTTAGAGCTTATCAAAGGCGTTGATCGTGCCACGACAACAACGATTGCTGCGCTGCGTACTGCGGTGATGGTTTCACAAGCGCTGAGCAGTCAAAAACTGGTGCTCGACCAAATCAATGCGCTTAACTCAACGACCAGTAGTTTGATTGAATCAACGTCAGTCATGCTCAAACGCCAAACCACGCAAGTGCATGAGCAAGCCAGTGGCAGTTCAGTGGACTTGGAAAAACTGCAAAAATCCTTTAATCACATCTATGAGACCATGCATGCGATTGACGCCTTTAAAGTCAAAGCACTGGGCAATATGCAGCAAACGCTCAATGTACTTACCCAAGAAGTTGACCGCGCACAAACTTACCTTGACCGCACCAATCGCCAAACGGTGAGTGAGATTGCCAACGAGTTGCAAATTGATGAGGAGAAATTGGGTAATGTCAAACTTTAATCGCCGTTTGATTTGACTATGCGCAACCTCACGGATGATTGCGGCTTTTACTGTTTATCACTATCTTTTATCCGTAATAATAAAAGGATAATTGATGACAGCTAACAAGCAAAAACTATCAAAGTGTCAGTTGGTGAAGACTACTCTTGCAAAGCAAAGTTTTTGAAAAACAAGGTATTTTTAGGCTAAAAAAACACCGCCATGAGTGCGGTGTTTTTGCTGAAACATAGCCTTAGTCACATGGCTTTAGTCAGACAATTTATTGGGTAATTTTGCAACCACTTGCGCAACCGTGTTATCCAGTTGACTGCTATCGCTCGGCATGACAGTGATATGAGCGATTTTGCGACCTTCGCGCTCTTCTTTATCATAATTGTGCACGTGCACGCCAGAGATGGCTAGGACTTCGTCCAGTTTTGGGTACTCTCCGATGACGTTCAGCATGACAGAAGGTTTGACGATGGATGTGTCTCCCAATGGCAACCCTGCCACCGCACGCATATGATTTTCAAATTGACTGGTTACCGCGCCTTCAATACTCCAGTGCCCTGAGTTGTGCACGCGGGGTGCGATTTCATTGGCAAGCAATTTTTCAGCGCCGCCTTCAGAAGTCACAAATAATTCTAACGTCAACACGCCCACATAGTTTAAATGTTCGAGCAATTTTTTGATATTACTTTGGGCTTGTTCGGTCAATTGCTCGACGTTCGGTGCTGGTGCGGTTGATTTGGCTAAAATACCATTGCTATGTTCATTTTGCACGAGCGGATAATAGCGGATTTCACCGTTTTGGGCGCGCACTGCAATGATAGATACTTCGCGCTCAAAGTGAATAAAGCCTTCGGCAATGAGCGGCGCTGTTTTGGTTGCGTCACCAAGTTCTGCCCACGCGGTGTCGATTTGGTCAGCGGATTTGACCACAAACTGCCCTTTGCCATCATAGCCCCCGCGTGTGGTTTTGAGCACCAAGGGTAGCCCCAATTTGGCGGCAGCCGCTTGGATATCGGCTTTGCTATGCACTGCCATAAAAGGCACGGTGGCGATATCTAATTGGTTAAACAAGTTTTTTTCATTTAACCGATCTTGTGCCACTGATAGCGCAAATGACGATGGGTACAAGGTTTTGGTCGATTCCAAAAACTGGGCAGGTTTGAGCGGGGTGTTTTCAAACTCTAAAGTAAAAATATCACAGCTTTGGGCAAAATCTTCAAATTGCTCGCTACTAAACACTTTGCCCAGTAAGCGTGCGGGGCAATTGTCACTATCCTCCAAAAACACGCAGCGGATACCGAGTGGCAACGCCGCTTGCGCCAACATCATACCCAGCTGTCCGCCACCTAAAATCCCAATGGTTTTGATAGGATAATTGGAATGATTGATGGTATAAAAATTGGCGGTTTGCATAGGCATGGTGGCGGCTCTTTTTGATAAGTGAAACACAGAAGAAAAATTATGGCTAATTATAAAGGATTTGCCCACAAATAAAAAATCCAAGCACAAAAAAACCCATAAGGCTTTAGTCTTATAGGTTCAACAAACCAATGAATAGGCTTTACGCATTAACTATAATGCACGGGTTCTTCGTCATACACATTGGCATGCCACTGCGAGAGCTGCTTTTGCATTAAGGTTTGAATGGCAGCATGAATCATGCTTTGACCAATCAACTGCGTATCATCCCCCAACAGTTCTTTCACTTTGTCAGAAAATTCAATGCTAACCAAGTCTTCTGACTCATCATTCGAGGTACGTAGTACCATCTTGCCATCATCTTGCTCGACAAATTCTAGCATCATCGCTTCTGCTTTGGCATCCTTTGCCGCTTGCAGTAGGCTTTGGTAATCTGATTTTGTATCTTTTTGCATCGTCGCTCCTCAATCTTTTATCCGCCCCAGTGACTAATTTGGTTACTACCTTAATAACTATCTTACGAGCTAGGGTAATCAACCTGTTAGTCACCCTGTCATATCGCTTTAATCAACGTAAGCATGGTTTAACGCTTTGCATCTTTTTAGAAGCTTGTTGACAGCTTATTAACAGGGTTTGGCATATTGCATGATTATTAAAATGGCGGCTTTAACGGTAAAAATCAAGCATAATTTATGATATTAACACAGCGACTACAATGCTTAATGCTTAAGGGTTGCTGTGATAGATTGTTTAGCGAACCATTGAACTTACAGCAACTGCGGAAATACACTTTTTAAGCCGCCAACAAAAATCTCCACCGCAACGGCCGCAAGTAGCATCCCCATGATACGATTGAGCACATTAAGCCCGGTATCACCTAAAAAACGACTCACCTGACCCGCTGCCATAAAGCTTAGATAAGTGATAATACTGATAATCAAACCTGCAGTGATAATCGCTAGCATATTAAAATAACTATGCCCGCTCGCGGCATAAATAATCACGGTAGAAATCCCACCCGGACCAATCACCATCGGAATCGTCAACGGCACCACGGCAGACGCCGCCCCTTGAAACGCCACGCCATTTAAATCCCCTGACTTGCCGACATGCGGTTTGGCAACATTGCCAGCGCCATTCATCATGCCAATGGCAATAATCAATACCAAGATACCGCCTGCGATACGAAATGATCCAAGCGAAATCCCCAATACCTTTAAAATAGGCTCGCCTGCCAACGAAAATATCGCGATGGTCACAAACACGGTAATGGCTGAAATCAGCGCAACTTTGCGAGTTTGTTGTCGATTGGCGTTTTTGGTGATATCAATAAATAACGATAAGGCAGCAAATGGATTGACCAGTACCACCAGTGCCAAAAATATTTTTAAGACTTGAGATTCCATGAGTATTGACTAACTTTTTGGGTGAATATGACAAAACAGTTATGGTAGCATAAATTTAAGTCAGCAGGGTTACGGCGTTAATACGCTTAGCGCTACCAGTGCGCATGCTAAGCCTACATGATGAACCCGAAATTAATGGCTGTCTAACGTTTGGGTAATTTTATCAAGATTTAAACTATCGGACATGGCATTAAAAATCTCATAGTATTTGCCTTGCTTGCGATACAGTTCATCATGCGTACCTGTCTCCACCACGCGCCCTTGCTCGATGACCACCAAATCATCAGCGTCAATAATCTGCGCGATATTGTGCGACACGATAATCACCGTGCGGTTTTGTTTGATTAAATCCAAACTGCGCTTGATTTGCTGGCTGGCAATGGCATCCAGACTTGCGGTCGGTTCGTCCAAAAAGACAATTGGCGGATTTTTGAGAAACATACGTGCCAGTGCAATACGCTGCTGCTGTCCACCTGACAAGGATTTGGCTTCGCTTTGGTAGCCTTTAGGCAGCTGGGTGATTTGTTCATGAATAGAGGCTTGTATTGCTGCCTGCTCAATCTGGGCTTGGCTAGCAGTTAAATCGCCATAACGAATATTTTCTTCAATAGTCCCGCCAAAAATATGGTTTTTTTGCAACACCAAACCGATTTGTTGGCGTAGCTCATGGGTATCATAGTCTTGCAAATCCTTGCCATCGAGCAAGATTCGCCCCTGCGTGGGCTGATAAAATTTTACCAACAGATTGATAATGGTGCTTTTACCTGCGCCACTCAGCCCGACCAACGCGGTAATTCGGTTGCGCCGAATGCGAAAGCTGACATCCTGCAAGGCTTGGTTGCCGTTGGGATAAACAAAATCCACGTGCTGAAGTTCGATATCGCCCTGCACCGTCGCAGGATTGACACCGCCTACCACTTCGATTTGGCTATCATCTTCCAAAATATCAAAAAACCCTTCAGCATAAGTCAGCGCATCATTGACCTCATCGTAGATACGATGCAACTGGCGAATCGGCGATGCCACGTTTTGAAACAACAACACATGAAACATAATCATGCCAATGGTCATCTGCCCATCAAGCACAAAATACGCCGTTAAAATAATAATCGCCACGACACCAATCTGCTCGATAAAGCTTTTGAGTGCATCATAACCAAAGCCAATACCGCGCGTTTTGAGTTGGTTATCGGTCATCTCTTTTTGAATGGCAAAATGTTTTTGCGCTTCAATCGGCTCGCGGACAAAGGATTTGATCACAGTGATAGCGTTAATGAGCGAAATGATTTGCTCACTTTTGCTCTCCCGGTAGTGGCGCATCTGCCGACGAAAGCCTTGCAAACGCGTGGCTTGTTTTTGACTGATATAAAAATAAATCGGCACAATCACCAGCCCTACCATCCCCACCCACACATTGGCGCTAAACATCACTACCAGCGCTACAATCGCATTGGCAAATAACGGCAACATATCAATAAAAAAGTTTTGCACCAAACGCGTCAGACTACTGACACCCAAATCAATGCGCGTCTGCAGCTTACCACTGTCGTTATCAGGATGGGTATAAAACCCCATGCGGTAACTTAAAATACGCGCCACGACTTTTTGCGATAAATCCCGGGATAAATTAATGCGGATTTTTTCACCAAAATAGCGCTGTCCAAAGCTGATTGCCGCGTACAACAGTTCTTTGAGCAGTAGCACGATGCTAATAGTCGTGAGCAGTTTTGCACCTTCCTGCCACGGCTCGCTGAGTTTGAGAATCTCGGTCAAATGATCGACCGTGTAACGCAGTACAAAAGCATTAACCTGCGCGGCAAATGAACCAATCACCGTAAGTAGCAGCGTCGCTATGATTAATGAGTGATAAGGTTTTGCAAAAACGGATAGTTTTTTGATAATTGACCACAGCACGGCGCCGCGCTCACGTTTGTTAAGTGATATCGGTGCAGGTTTGGCTGGCAGTGTCGACGTGTCAGGGAGCGATGGATTAGGAGATGGATTGGGAAGATTTGGCAAGAGTGACTCACAAATGATTTTTCAATACGTTTGGTGGTTTAATATCTTTGGTAAAGTTTAAATAAAACGAGTGAGTTTAAGGTAGTTGGTAATTGTTGCATTCTTGTCCATGCAGCGCTTTGCACTACAAAATCATAAAATAATTTTATGATAATTAGTATTATTTATGAATATTTATTATGATTTGAGGCTTTTAGTGGCAAATACCTTTATACTGGGCGGACTTATTTTTACCTTTCCCTTTTTATCTTAGTTAATAGCCTATTAAAAGGATTTCAGCGTATGCCATTATCATATAAAGCCCCCCTGCGTGATATTCGCTTTTTAACCAATGAAGTATTTAATTACCCCGAACACTATAAAACCTTAAAATCTGGTGAAAATGCCGATCCTGAAACCGTGGATATGATGCTTGAGAGCTTTGCAGATTATTGTAGCAATGTCTTGATGCCACTGTACCAATCAGGCGATGCTGAAGGCTGCCATTTTGACAAGGGTGTTGTCACCACGCCAAAAGGCTTTAAAGAAGCTTATGATATGTTCGTTGAAGCTGGGTATCAAGCCATACCGTTTCCTGAAGAATTTGGTGGCTTAAATATGCCAATGTCAGTCAACCTCATCAAAAGTGAAATGATGGGTACGGCAAACTGGGCATTTGCCATGTATCCAGGGCTGTCGGTGGGCTGTATGAATACCATCATGCAATATGGCACCCCCGAGCAAAAAGCCACTTATATGCCAGCCTTGGTAGAAGGTCGTTGGTCGGGCACCATGTGTTTGACTGAGCCACAATGTGGTACCGACTTGGGTCAAGTTAAAACCAAAGCAATCCCACAAGAGGATGGTACTTATAAGATTAGTGGTACCAAAATCTTTATTTCAGCCGGTGAACATGACCTAACAGAAAATATCGTGCATATCGTATTAGCACGCTTACCCGATGCGCCTGAAGGTACCAAGGGTATTTCGTTATTTATCGTGCCAAAATTCTTGGTCACAGAAAACGGTGATATTGGTGAGCGTAATCCCGTTAACTGTGGCTCAATTGAGCACAAAATGGGTATCAAAGCCTCAGCCACTGCGGTACTCAACTTTGATAATGCGACAGGCTATTTAATCGGTGAGCCGAATAAAGGCTTAAAAGCCATGTTTACCTTTATGAACACTGCCCGCCTAGGCACAGGTATGGAAGGTTTAGCGCATATGGAATTGGCTTTCCAAAACTCATTGCCCTACGCCAAAGAACGCCGCTCAATGCGTACCCTATCCGGTACCAAAGAGCCAAACCAAGTGGCTGATGCGATTATCCATCATGCCGATGTTGCGCGCATGCTACTCACCCAAAAAGCCTTCTCAGAAGGCGCGCGCTCGATGATTTATCACGCATCACGCTATGCTGACAAAATGTTTGAAGGAGCGATGCTCGGTGACGATGCTGAGTTCCACAAATGGGATGATAAATTGGGCTTTTATACCCCAATACTCAAAGGCTTCTTAACTGAACTAAGCATTGAATGCGCCAAACATGGTATGCAAATCTACGGTGGTCATGGCTACATCAAAGAATGGGGCATGGAACAAATCGCCCGTGACGCACGTATCTCAACCTTGTATGAAGGTACTACAGGCGTACAAGCGCTCGACCTATTAGGTCGTAAAGTGTTAATCCAATCCAAAGGCAAAGTGCTGCTTGATTACACCGCCAATATCATGAAATGGTGTAGTGAATATGCACTAGACAAAGGCATGCGTAAATTTGTTTGGGAATTGACCAAATACTGTGCAGAGTGGAATACCCTTACCACACGTATCATGTTGACGGCCCGTAAAGACCGTGAAATCGTTTCAGCGGCATCTGATGATTATTTAATGTACTCAGGCTACGTCATCATGGGCTATCACTGGGCACGTATGGCAGCGGTAGCGTATGAAAAACTCAAAAATGGCGGCAGCGAAACCAAAGAATTCTATGAAGCCAAAATCAAAACAGCTGAGTTCTATTTTGAAAAACTATTGCCACGCGCATCAGGTCACTCAGAGAGCATGTTGACACCAAGCGAGTTAATGGCGATGGATTTAGATAGCTTTAATTTCCTAGACTAATGGGTTAAACTTGTTGCGCCATTTTGCAAAAAGGCTGCTCAACCTTAATGGGGGCAGCTTTTTTATTGCTCAAAATTTTAACATATACAAAAGAATTGATTATGGAATTTACTGCTTTTTCGCGCCAAGTCATTGACCATCTAGAATCGGATATCACAGCCTACCTCCAAGCCTGCAAGTTACCCTCGCCGCTGCATGAAGCAAGCCTATACGCGATGACCAATGGCGGCAAACGAGTACGTCCTTTACTGGTTGCAGCAACTTTTGCCACGGTAAAAACCGATAATAGTCTTGCCCACCCATCCCATCAATTATCTAATGACGTGCGCCGTGCCATGATGGCGGTGGAGTGTCTGCACGGCTATTCGCTGGTGCATGATGACTTGCCTTGTATGGATGATGATGCGCTGCGCCGAGGTCGCCCTACCACCCATATCGCCTATGGTGAAGCTGCTGCCATGCTTGCCGGTGACGTGCTACAGACCTTGGCATTTGAAGCCCTGACCCATACGTATTTTGGTGAAAACAGTGAGTTTGCTACCCCACTTTCTGCCACGTTTGCGCCACGGGCACGGCGGATGGTCATGGGACAAATGCTGGATTTAAATGGCGAGCACCAACAGCTTAGCCAAACTGAGCTTGAAGCTATTCACCGTGACAAAACAGGCGCGCTCATTGAAGCGTCAGTATTGATGGGTGCCATCTGCGCCAACGCGACTGACAGCGAGCGCCAAGCACTCAATAGCTTTGCCCAGCAGATTGGTTTGGCTTTTCAAGTACAAGATGATATTTTAGATGTGACTGCCGATACCAAGCAGCTTGGCAAACCTGCGGGTAGTGATGAAAAATTGGATAAATCCACTTATGTGAAATTGTTAGGTGTCGAAAAAGCTAAAGATTACGCCCAAAGTCTGTTTGATACGGCTAAAAATGCAGTTATTGAAGAATTTGGTGAAGATAATTATTTGGTAGATTTAGCGGACTGGTTGTGGGCGAGAGACAAGTAATTATTTCTTTCTAAACCCAGCAAACAAGCCTTCATGGTTAATTTTTGGCATTTTCATGGTCACGGTGTTTGACAGCAAATCATGTAGCGCCAGTCCTTGCTTATTGACCCATGCAAACCAATAATTAAACAACAGCCCGATAAACATACTAAAATACAGCGCGCCCACCGACTGGTGGATAAGATAGCCTATCATCCCGCAGACCACTGGCAATAAACACGCGGCTAATATCCGCATCATCGATTGCCGCCAACTTAGCAATGAGCCATCACGGTTCATGGTTTTGAGCCGCCAAGTCTGCATCCCAAGCGTCTGCCCTGCCTTACGCCAAAATATCCCATAAAACCCGACCAAGATAATCACAAAGGCAGGGATTTGCACAATATTTCGATACCATAGCGGTAATGTCGCCGCTTGCTTCATATCCGTCCCTGCCAAACCTAGCAGTTTAGTCCCCAATACAATTAGCAGCATCTGCACAAAAAATAGCATCGCCAAAATCAACATACCATCATACAACATAGCAATCAGCCGAATAGCCGCTTTTGCCATCATTGGTTGTTGTTCTGGCAATGGCGCTGATTGTAGAGATTGTGGCTGGCTGTTGGTCTCAGTTGTTTTTAACATTGGGGTCTTGGTCTTAGGCATAGGTATGGCGGGCGAATGATAGTAGTAATTAAGCGAAATTGTAGCCTAAATACAACCAAAACGCTATGACTCAAACGCTAACTACAGACCCATCAGCGCATGACTTTGATAAATATAACTGGGATAAACATAACTCAGATAAACATAAATAGGATGAAAATGCTTTAGGCAACTTTGGCAAACAAGGAAGGACTAACGGTAAAATAACCCGCCGAGTGATATGAGGTATAAAAAAATAAGACATAAAAAAATCGCCTAAACTCAAAGAGTGGCGATTAATTTTAACAAAGTAATTAGTGGTGCGCTTGGAGGGAGTCGAACCCCCGACCCTCAAGTTCGTAGCCTGATGCTCTATCCAACTGAGCTACAAGCGCTTAACTAATGTCTTCGTTTGAAGTGGGCGCCATTATAAGTTAGAGTATTTATTTTGTCAAACTTTATTTTAAATAATTTTAAAATTAATTTTGATTTGATAAATGGCGGTGACGGAGGGATTCGAACCCTCGATACAGTTTCCCGTATGCAGCCTTAGCAGGGCTGTGGTTTCAGCCACTCACCCACGTCACCGAATTGGTCTTACTTATCTATAACACCGTACAATAATTTTAGTCAATGTCGCCATTAACCTCAAGTATTGTGGGTGGGCATTATAACAAACCAATCCAAATTTGCAAGACTTTTTAAAAAAATTATGTGAGAATAATTGCAGCACCTTGGCAGTGGCACCGTGCCTACCTATAACAACCCAGTCGTTATGTGATAATCTGTTTGAAAGTAATGATTAAAAAAACCATTTAACCAATCCTTTATGAGGATTGATAACCAGCCTGTGAGAATCTTATGTCAACCCCTGCTACCCTTGCCCCTATTTTAGCACCCAGCATGACACTGCGCCCCACTGTATTGTGTTTTTCGGGGTTAGATCCATCAGGCGGCGCAGGCTTGCAGGCGGATATTGAGTCGATTGGACAAGCAGGGAGTCATGCAGCGATTGCCTGTACCGCAGTGACGGTTCAAAGTTCACAGCAAGTTTTTGGGTTTGAGGCATGCGCAAGTGAGCTGGTAAAGGCGCAAGCACTGGCGGTGCTCAATGATTTGCCTGTCAAAGCTATCAAGTCAGGGATGCTTGGCACCACTGACAATATTGCAATGCTCGCGCAGCTTTTCACCGATGGCAGTATTGCAAAAGATACGCCGTATGTGCTTGACCCGGTGCTGGTGGCCAACAGTGACGGTGCGTTAGGTGACAAAGACACCTTGGTGGCTGCCTTTGCCCAGTTGACCCCTTTTGCGACCCTAATGACCCCTAACAGCATTGAACTGCGTGATTTGACAGGCATCGACAATTTACACGCTGCCGCCAAAGATTTGTGCCAGCAAGGTGCCAAAGCAGTGCTAGTCAAGACGTCTCACGATAGCCAAGCCTCTGGTATCGAGCAGTATTTATACGTTAATGACAACCAAACCTGCCGACTGGCATACCAAGCGATTTTGCCAAGACTGGCGGGTGAATATCATGGCTCAGGCTGTAGTCTAGCAAGTTATATCGCAGGTCGTTTGGCACTGGGTGATGAGCTTGTGACAGCGGTACAATGCGCAGATATTTGGACACAACACGTGCTCAAAGTCGCTGATATTGTCCACCCTCATGGTCAAAGAATTCCCAAGCGCTTTCATTACACCTCAATGCTGGGTTAGGCAAGCTAGTATGGGGTTATTATTGGAGTGGTCGATTGTCAAGACGTTGCTATTGCAGCTAGGTGTTATCGCCCATTTTCTCATCACGCTTTGGCTAGTTGTGCGGGTTATTCAACAGCAGCGCCACCAAAGCGTAGCAATTGCTTGGATTGCGGTGTTATTTGCCCTGCCTGTTGTTGGCATCATCGGTTATATGTTATTTGGTGAAATCAATATTGGGCATCAGTACCGTAAGCGTAGTTTGATGGCGCAAAAATTACTGCGTGACTTTGCCAACGCCCAGCAGATTGATTTTAATGAAATTTCCAAAAATTTAGACACCGAAGCACGGCAACTGAGCAATATCGCCTTACTAAAAACTGGGCTTGGCGTGTATGACCATCATACGCTGACGCTAATGACAGACGCTGACCATATTTTTGCCAGTTTATTAGCCGATATCCGTGCGGCAAACACGATGATTTTGCTGGAGTTTTATATTGTGTCGCCACAAGGCCGGGTGATTGAGTTATTGGAAGCCTTGATGGAGGCTAGCCAGCGCGGCGTATCCGTGCATTTGCTCGCTGATAGCGTTGGCAGTCATGCGTTTTTTCGTAGTCAATGGGTGCAAAAATTGAGAGACGCTGATGTCTTTGTGCATGAGTCGCTGCCCGTGGGTTTGTTCAAAACCATTGTCAAACGCATTGATATCCGCAATCATCGTAAACTGGCTATTTTTGACAATTGCTATGGCTATACAGGAAGTTTTAATTTAATCGACCCCGATTTTTTCAAACAAAACGAGCATGTCGGCAAATGGATTGATGTCATGATAAGGGTGGAAAGTCATGATACCGTCAATTCGGTAAAAGCCATGTCACTTGTCACGACCACGGATATCAGCGCAGAAACCAACGCCAATTTTTCAAGCCTTGAAAAAATCGTTAATCGCTTTACCAAGTCGCTGTATATTGGCACCTCAAAGCTGCATCATCGCAAATTACAACACGTGACTAGCTCTCGCGGTGTAGGTCAAAACGCTAACACTGGTGCCCCTAAGCCGCCACTGCTCAACATTTTGCCGCTGCAAAGCAACCTACAAGCTTACCCATCGGTGAGTCAAGTCAGCTTGCAGCTGATTCCATCGGCGCCAGAATTAACGGGGCATGTCATCTACGAAACCTTGGTGTGTGCGATTTTTGCCGCCAAAAAACAAGTGGTTATTACCACGCCTTATTTTGTGCCAGATGATGCGCTGCTGCTTGCCATCACTACCGCTGCCAAGCGTGGGGTCAAGGTGATTTTAAATGTACCCAAAAAAGTAGATTCGCTATTGGTACGGTTTGCTTCACAGGCTTATTTTGAGCCGCTGTTGTCAGCAGGGGTGCAGATTTATTTGTTCAATGCAGGCTTGCTACACGCCAAGATTTTGTGCGTGGATGACGATTATTGCTTATTTGGTACCGTCAATATGGATATGCGCAGTTTTTATCTGAATATGGAGGTGAGTATGGCGATTTATAATCGTACCATGACCCAGCAAATGCTCACTTGCCAGCATGAATATCTGCAACAAAGTGAGCCATTACAGCGCGATGGATGGAAGCAGCGTAGCTTTGGGGCAAAATTCTTGGACAACGCTATTCGCCTGTTCAGCCCCCTGCTTTAAAGCTTACTCATTTAATCGTCGTTTGGGATAGACTAGAGGGTTAATAAATAAACCCCTACGGTTTGCACCAAGGTTTCTAGTAAAATAATCAAGAAAAAACCCAGCATAGGTGCTAAATCAAGCATGCCTGTGGCAGGTAATACTTTGCGAAACGGCTGAATAATTGGCTCACTAAGCAAGGTGAGCAGTCCAAAAATTGCTGGCATTTTTTGGGTAAAAAGCATCACCCAACCCCCGATAAACGAGCCAATAATGATGTACTGACACATTCTTAAAAAATCAATCAGCAAGGTCACGGCCGCCACAAAAAACATCATGACAGGTGAAAAATGCCGCGATAGATAATCAACCATGGCTAAGTTCACCTCTGGCATATAGAACAGCCCAATATTTTGACTATCAATGCGCATCATGCCAAGCACGCCCCAAATAAAAATCATCCGCAGCAAAAACAGCAGCACCAAACTTGCGGTATTGATTCTGCCATCGCCAAGGGTTGGGAAAATACGTCCAAACACATCGACAATGCGTGTCATACGATAAATGGGTTTGGCAAACGCATCCTTTGCAGTAATTCCAGCGAACTGTAGCATAAATCGAAAGAAAACCAGTATCATCGCCGCCGCGACGACGATATCAAACAACCCTGCCAAAAGATTAGTCATGCCCTGTTTTTATCCTTATTTGCTGCTTACACACTTGTTAACGGTGAGTCTTAAGATAGTCAATTAAAATTTGCTGTTGTAGCCAATGTTATAGCCAAAGTCGAGTTATTTGCCAAACGCTTGACTTAGCTCACGCGAGCGCTGTTCACATGCTAGCATGGCGTCGGCAATAATTTGATGCATTTTTTTGTCATCCATTACTTCAATTGCCGCTTGGGTAGTGCCATTGGGCGAGGTCACTTTGCGACGCAGCTCAGCTGGCGTATCATGACTGGTCAATGCCATTTGCGCTGAGCCCAATGCCGTTTGCATTGCCAAAGCCGTGGCTTGGGTTTGGGTCAGCCCCAATTTTTCACCCGTGGCAATCATGTTTTCTAACATATAAAAGAAATACGCAGGCGCTGACCCTGAGATAGCGGTCACAGCGTGCAGTAGCTCTTCGTCATCTACCCATAACACCAGTCCTGCTGCGGACATCACTTGCTGCGCAAGGTGTTGCTCCGCCTCGCTAACCGCTGCTGTCGCGTACAAGCCTGTAGCCCCCATTTGAATCATCGCAGGGGTATTTGGCATCGCCCGCACTAGCTTAACTTGCGGCCCCAACCATTGGGCTAAACTATCGGTACCAATCCCTGCGGCAATTGAAATAACCACTTGCTCGCCCCAGCTGTCTTTGACTGGCAGTAGTACATCTTTAATGACCTGTGGTTTAACAGCGAGCACGACCACATCAGCTTTTTCGATGGCGTGCTTGGTATCGTCGATATTGCTCGCATTGTAGGTATTTAACCCTTGGGCTTGAAAATCCGCTAACTTCTCGGCATCGGTCTCTACCACATGCAGCAGGCTACTTGGCTGACCTTTTGCTAATAGCCCTGCGATGAGCGCCGATGCCATATTACCGCCACCAATAAATGCGATATTAAGAAAAGTTGTGGTTGCCATAGATGTCCTTTATAGTCATTTTTTGTGGGGTGACGAAAGCAGTTAAAGGGTACGCCCTCGCTGTTATTCGCAAATAAGTCTACCATACCTACTGCAAATTTTGATGACAAATTTACAGCGTTAATTGGTGTACATGGCGCAAATTCAAGAGATTATTGCTGGTTATATAGTCTCAGTCTATGACAGTCTTAATCAATGACATTTACTATCAAGACTGTCTCTCCAAACCAATTGCCACGGACAAGGCGCTTGGGTAGCCAAATTCAGCTCACCGGCATCTGCCAGCCAAACACTAATATTCGGCAATAATAAAGCGAACCGTTTTGGTATTTGGGATGCAATGAGCGCCTTTTCTTTATTGTCGTGCAGGATGACCACTTTGGCAAATTGTCGCTCCCAGCTAGGAATATCAAATCGTTGGCACAATTTTTTAAACGATTGGTGAAAAGATTGTGACAATAATTGAAAAGACTCATTTGGCAACACGGCTCTGCTAGCAAGCGCCAATTCTAAAGATAGCCCCACAGATAATCCCACATCAGCGGTCAAATTGACTAATACCCTGTTATCTGATTTGCCATGAATCGCCTTTACATAATCGGCATCAAGGCGGTATAACGTATCGCGGTATTTTCTAATTTCAATCCCCTGCCACTGCAAAATGGCTTGCTGGTCTGTTTGCGCTGATTGTAGTAACTGCTCAATTTGTACAATCCATTGCCGAGTTGGGGCAAATTTTTGTGAGCCTTTGACCCAATGATGCAATAGGTTAAAGCGTCTTGCTTGGCTCAATGATTGTAGATTAAGGATATGCAAACATTGCTGATGACTTGTCCAGCCATTTGACCACTGGCATAGCGCCAAATCTTGTTGATATTGCTCTTCGACTATACGCTGCGCTTCGGTTAGGTTTTGCTGAGTGCGGGTGATATTTTGCACTAGCTTATGGAAGCGCTCATCAAGGAGTGGCAAAATCTGATTACGTAAAAAAGCGCGCTGATTAGCTACGCCAAAATTGGTAGGATCATCGACATGAGGGATATGTTGCGCTGCTACAAAGTCGCTAATCTCATCACGCGTTATCCCGAGCAACGGACGCCATAACCAGATGGGTGTGCCAAATTCGTGCTGCACCCCAAACGCCGTCATGCCTGTCAGCCCTGCCAACCCTGTCCCTTGGCATAGGTTCATCAACAAGGTCTCCACCTGATCATTGGCGTGATGCGCTAAGGCAACAATAGCGTTTTCGCCTGCAATCTGTATGATGGCACGATAGCGGGCGGTTCTGGCTTGTTGTTCATTGACTTGTTGTGTGCCGACTTGTTTTTCTTGGCTGATTTTGCTATTGGCGGCATAAATTTGCTGCGATTGCCAATCGATACAAACGCTGTCATAGTCGATGTGGTGCTTGTGGCAATAGGCTTCTACGAGTTGTTGCCAGTCATCACTGATTTTTTGCAATTTATGATTGATATGAATCACATGAATCGGTAGTTGTAGCTGCTGACAGGCGAACAGTAATGCCATCGAGTCTTGCCCGCCACTGCACGCAATACAAATTTTAGCAGCAGCCTTGGGGTGCGGGTTGATATGGGTTTGATAACTTTGTTTAATCGCTTCAATGACAGGTGACATAAGGGTAGACGACATAGGGATAGACGACATAGCGCTCAAGCTCATGCGGCGAGAGAAAAACAGTGGGATAAAACAAATGAGATAAAATAATGGGCGCCTCAATAAACGCGCATGGGTCACTAAAATAGGTCAAATCACTGACAATCAAGCAGAGGCTTTTGGTAAGGACACCGTAGAATTAAAGCTCATTAATTTTTCATAGCGTTGTTGCAGACGCGTTTGCTCATCAAGCTTTATAAGCACCGCTAGCTGTTGCTCAAGTGTGGCTTTAAGGTTGGTCATAGCCACATCGCTGTTGATATGTGCGCCCTCGCCTTCTGCGATGACTTCATCAATCAAGCCAAGGGATTTTAAATTTACCGCACTGAGTTTCAATGCCTCACTGGCTTGGGGCGCTTTTTCAGCCGTTTTCCATAGAATCGACGCACAACCTTCAGGCGAAATCACGGAATAAATGCTGTTTTCTAGCATATTGATACGGTCAGCGACGCCAATCGCCAGTGCACCACCTGAACCCCCTTCACCAATTACCGTGGCAATCACAGGGACGTTCAATGATGAAAATACCGCAATACTTTGGGCAATCGCTTGGGCTTGACCACGCTCTTCTGCACCTACGCCAGGATATGCGCCTTGGGTATCAATAAAGGTCAACACTGGCAATTTAAACCGTTCTGCCATTTGCACCAGTCTGACTACTTTGCGGTAGCCTTCTGGGTTCGCCATACCAAAATTGTATTCAATACGCTCACGGGTGCTGCGACCGCGATGTTGACCAATCAGCATGACAGGCTGGTCGTTAAACATCGCCATACCCCCCAAAATCGCTTTGTCATCGGCATACGCGCGATCTCCTTGCAGCACATCAAATTCCGTGAACAGCTGGTTGGCATAATCCAAAAATAATGGTCGTTTTGCATGACGTGCAAGCTGTACTTTTTCCCAAACACTCATTGTCGTTATTCCCTTGCTTTATTACAACTGTTGTCATCTCAATATCGCGTATGACAGATCTAAAATCTTAACTTTATTTAAAAATTTGCTTACCCAATAGCTGGCTCATAAGTAGTAATGGATAAGCGCATGCCCCATTTTTGCCAAATATCAATTTCATCTTGCAAATCTGATAGTACAAGACTTGCGTTATCATCGGCTAAATTTACCGAAACTTCCCAAGTATGGTTATCTTTAGCCGCTAGCTGAATCGGTAGCGTATCATGTTTGCTACGGCTGTGATGCACCAGTACCGCTAGGCGTAAAATCAAAGTTAAATACACCAGATTGTCACCACCGACCATTTTGACTTCATCAAAACTATCAGGTTTTAATTTACGGCGATGGTGCATCACAAGCTGCGACAAGCGTGTTTTATCGACTTGTGAAAAACCGTCAATATCCGAATTTTCTAGCAAATAGGCACTATGCCTGTGATAGCTACTATGGCTGATGGCAAGACCAATTTCATATAGATAGGCACCACGGCGAAGTAAATCCGCATCTTCTTCATCAAGCCCCAAACGATTTCTCACTTGGTCAAACAGCTGCTGCGCGGTACGTACCACACGTTTTGCTTGTTTTCTATCGACCGAATAACGCGTCATCAAGGCTTGTACACTGCGATCACGTACATCTTCACTGGCAAAACGCCCGAGCATATCGTACATGACACCTTCACGCAGCGCACCATCTGAATAAGAAATCGTATCAATGCCCAAAACATTCATCGCTGCGAGCAGCACCGCGACACCAGCCGGCAACACTACTTTACGGGTGTCTTTAATATCGGCAAAATCAATATTGTCGATATGTTTTGCTTTAATCAGTAATTTTTGGATTTCTTTGACACCGCTGTAGGTCACACGAGCATTTTCATCGGCAAGTCCAAGTTGCAGCAAAATTTGATTGACCGCTTTAATCGTGCCGCTTGAGCCCGTGACACTGTCCCAACCTGTTTTTTGGTACAAACGGCTAATACCCAGCACTTCTTTTCTCGCCGCAGCAATCGCTTTTTCAAACGCTTTTTCGGTGATAGCGCCGTCAGTAAAATAAGATTTGGTAAAGGCAACACAGCCCATTTGTAAGCTTTCAGTCAAAATCGGGTCAAAGCCTTTACCAATAATAAACTCCGTCGAACCACCCCCAATATCAATCACCAAGCGTTTGTCGGTACTGGCATTGGTATGAGAAACACCCAAATAAATTAGACGCGCTTCTTCTCGCCCCGCAATGACTTCTAAGGGTTTGGGTAAAATTAAATTGGCTTGTCGAATAAATTCATCCGCATTCTTGGCTTGGCGCAGGGCATTAGTAGCCACAATCCGTAACCGCTGTGGTGAGACAGCGTCTAGTCGTCCGACAAAACGGGTCAAACAATCCAGCCCGCGTTTTTGTGCCTCAAGCGACAAATAGTTGTTTTCATCAAGTCCAGCGGCAAGCTGCACTTTTTCTGACATTGATGCTAATTTTCGTACTTCCCCATGGTCTAACCGCGCGATGGCAAGATGAAAGCTATTTGAGCCAATATCAATGGCGGCCATAAGTTCGTTGTTAGCAAGTAAGTCAGGCATATGTCACTTAGTGTCGGTTAAAGTCAATAATTCGATTAGACACCATTTTACGCATTTTCACCCCTGAGTAAAAGCCATTTTATTGCAACTGCAACTTTTGCCTCCCGCGATACCTGTCCATTGATGAAAAAAATTGACTTTAATATTTTCTAAAAAATTCTATCGTTACAATCATTTAGATACGATTAGTTAGATACCATTAATGTTTCTTATCATAACTATCAAAACAATTAACCATAGCCATACCCTGTTTTGGGGTTGTGTTATGCTAAGATGACCCTATCATAATAATCACTATAAATTAATTTGCCGTTGGGTGTCTGTTTAATAGATTTCATTATCCTATCATTGTTTCTATCACTGTTTGATTGTATCCAATATTAAGATTTTTTTATTAGGCAAAAACAAGCACTGGGCAAAAACAAGCGTTTGGGTCATTACTTAACCGTAATCCAAAACCTAACAGTTAACAACATCAACACGTAGGAGTTACTATGTCTTCAGTTATTCATGCCGATGAAGGTACTTTTGAAAAAGCAGTATTACAATCAGATACCCCAGTATTGGTCGATTTTTGGGCAACTTGGTGTGGTCCATGTAAAGCCATTGCCCCTGTATTAGACGAGCTTTCCTCAGAATATGAGGGTAAAGCGCGAATTGTTAAAATCGACGTTGACCAAAATCCAAACCTAGCTGCACAATATGGTATCCGTAGTATCCCTACCTTATTTATGTTCAAAAACGGTGAAAAAGTGGATGCCACTATGGGTATGCAACCAAAAGCCCAATTGACTGCTCTTATCAACAAACACTTATAATCGCTAGGGTAAGAATCACTAGCGTGGGTTAAATTGAATTTTTATATTGGTAACGGTATATTTTTTTGATAATTACCAGTGAGATTCGCCGCGATTTTGATACTTGTGAGTAAAAAAATCGCGGTTTTTTATGCCCATACATTGACAAATGAATATGTCAAGTCGTATAGTGTGTCTCACAAAATAACTATCTTATCGATATGCTTAACGTTACGTTAGCAGGCATTTACTATTATTTGGTTTAGTACTTGGTATTGTCTGTTTGCAACGCTCAGTTAATCATTTCAAACGTTTCTATTTTTTTCTCTTTATATTCTCTTCACACCCTACTGTCTTAAAACGATGTAGCGCCTTTACTCGACTCACGTTTTGAGGTGGTTCAAAATTAGTTATTGATGATTTACCTATGAATTTGACTGAACTCAAAAAAAAATCGGTTGCTGAATTGTTGTTGATTAGCGAGCAAATGGGTCTAGAAAACATGGCCCGTAGTCGCAAACAAGATATCATTTTTGCCATTTTAAAAACCCATGCCCGAAACGGTGAAGCTATCTATGGAGATGGCGTGCTTGAGATTTTGCCCGATGGCTTTGGTTTTTTACGATCGTCGGAAGGCTCTTATCTAGCAGGTCCCGATGATATCTATGTGAGTCCGAGCCAAATTCGCCGTTTCAATCTCAAGACGGGTGACTCCATCGCTGGTACGATTCGCCCACCCAAGGATTCTGAGCGTTATTTTGCCCTATTAAAAGTCAACGAAATCAACTTCGACACCCCAGACCGCTCTCGCCACAAACTGATTTTTGAGAATTTAACCCCGCTTTTCCCCACCCAGCAGCTTCGCCTAGAACTTGGTAATGGTACCACAGAAGACTTAACGGGTCGTATTATTGACTTGATTGCCCCGATTGGTAAAGGTCAACGCTCGATTATTGTCGCTCCACCAAAAGCGGGTAAAACCGTACTGCTACAATCTATCGCGCAATCCATCACCAAAAACAACCCAGAGTGTTATCTCATCGTGCTGCTTATTGACGAACGTCCTGAAGAAGTGACCGAGATGCAGCGCACGGTGCGTGGTGAAGTGGTCGCATCGACCTTTGATGAGCCGCCAACCCGTCACGTGCAAGTCGCCGAAATGGTGATTGAAAAGGCCAAACGCTTGGTTGAACACAAACAAGACGTGGTGATTTTACTCGACTCCATTACGCGTCTAGCTCGCGCTTACAATACGGTTTTGCCTTCATCTGGCAAAGTACTAACGGGTGGTGTCGATGCCAATGCCTTAGAGCGACCAAAACGCTTTTTTGGCGCTGCACGCAACATTGAAGAAGGCGGTAGTTTGACCATTATTTCTACTGCGCTTATCGACACAGGCAGTACCATGGATAAGGTGATTTATGAGGAGTTTAAGGGCACAGGTAATCAAGAAATTACCCTTGAGCGTGACATTGCCGAAAAACGGGTATTCCCTGCCATCAATATCAAAAAATCGGGCACTCGCCGCGAAGAGCGCTTGATGGATGAAGCGATGCTACGCAAAGTATGGATTCTACGCAAACTGCTACACCCCATGGATGAACTACAAGCCACTGAGTTTTTGCTAGAAAAACTTAAAGACTCAAAAACCAATGATGAATTCTTTGAGCAAATGACGCGTAAAGATAAATCTTAATCATGTTATCGCTTAATCGTATTAATTAGCTGACTTATAAAAATAAAAAAGCTCAACCTGGTGTTGAGCTTTTTATTGGCGTGCTTTGGGCTTAAATCGCACTGCTACTTAAATTGCACCACTAAAAGTATCGCATTGATTGATATCACCCGATTTTAGACCGCGTGAAAACCACGTCATACGTTGTTGACTGGTACCATGGGTGAAACTATCAGGCACCGCTGCTCGACCACTGGCTTGGGCTAAACGGTCATCACCGATTTGCTCCGCCGCATTAATCGCTTCTTCAATATCGCCTTGCTCTAAGAATTGAACACGTTGTTGGTTACGGTTTGCCCAAACACCGGCAAAACAGTCTGCTTGTAGTTCTTGCCGCACTGATAAATTGTTGGCTTGTGCTTCAGTGGCACGGCGACTGGCTTCATCCACTTTTTGGCTAATACCCAATTGAGTTTGCACATGATGACCCACCTCGTGAGCAATGACATAAGCCTGTGCAAAGTCACCCGCTTTACCTTGGTTTTGTGCATCACCTGAGCCATTTTGGTCACCTGTGATACCCAATTTTTGGCGCATTTCTTGGAAAAAACTGGTATCAAGATAGACGCGTTGGTCAGCAGGACAATAAAAAGGTCCTGTCGCTGAAGATGCATTACCACAACCCGAGCGTACCATACCATTAAATAACACCAACTTAGGCTGTTGGTATTGCATATTGTTTTCACTAAAAATTTGACCCCACACTTCTTCTGTGTCTTTTAACACCACTGAGACAAATTTTTGGTCGCGATCAGCCGTTTGCTGGTCAAGGGTTTGTTGCCCACTACTATTTCCACCTGTAATTGCAGAACCTGTTTGCATGGCAGTCATAGGATTCATACCAAACACCAGCCATAAAATCAAACCAATGATAATACTACCGATGCCGCCGCCCACGGCTTTACCGCCGCTGACCAATACATTTGAACTACCGCCACGATCTTCCCACTTCATACCAATACCTCCTTAAATACTGTCTTGCTTTTATGAGATGCTCATATAATATGTTTATTTTGGCATTGTAGCATTTTGCCTAAAATTTACTGTGTGAAATCGTAGTTTTATACAGATTTCGACAATAAACCCTAACAATATGCAACTAATGTAACTTATTATTACCTATCTAAAATCTGCCAAACCTGATTAAAACTAACCATTTATTGCGATAAAAATTTATTTTTTAGGTATTGTTTAATCCAGTACTGCAAATAGAAAAAATTTTGTAAATTTACAAAAATAAAGATATCCTTGCCAAATTTTTATGCGTATAATACGTCATTTTCTGCGAAAAGCTGAAAAAAGATATCTTTTTCGTGCGATATCAGTAAGTCTAAAAAGTTGTATTTGTGTTTACGGTGTTATTTTGTTACAACCTTTTATCAGATTTATTATATTTTTTTATACGAAAGTTATTTTATCTTGACTAAGTTTCAGCTACAATATTGTCAGTTTCATGTCCCGTGTGTCTTTAATTCTAAATAAACGCTTTATTTAGAGTATCGTCGAGTGAATACGGGGTTATTTTCTTTAGGAGAACACGTAATGAACGTTAAATTAATCGCTGTATCAAGTTTAGTTGCTGCATCTTTAGCTATGACTGCATGTAGCAAAAAAGAAGAAGCTGCACCAGCTGCTGCCTCTACTACTGCTTCAACTACAGTTGCTTCATCAACTACTACTACCACTGTTGAAGCTTCTGCACCAGCAGTAACTGCATCTGCTGCAACTGTTAACGCTTCTACTGTTGTAGTAGAAACTGCATCTGCTGCTGCACCAGCTTCAGCTGTTGCTGACGCTGCTAACCAAGTTGCTGATGCTGCCGCTTCTGCTGCTGCAACTGTTGCTGACGCTTCTGCATCTGCTGCAAAATAATCAGTTTTTTAAACTGAACAAAAAGGAAACCCAAGCGGTTTCCTTTTTTTATGCTTAAAAATTTTATGGTTAAAGATTTTGTATGGCATAAATTTTTTAACACTATTTAGATATTAAAAAATTTAGATATTAAAAAAGTGGGTCAATTACCCACTTTTTTAGCTCCATGGCTTTTTAGCCGGCTGGTTTTTTAGCTAATTAATTTTTTAGCTAAGGGACTTTTTAGTTAAGTGACTTTATTGTTTGACAGGGGTAGCTGGCATAAACTGCGCTTGGTTGACGTCAGTGCCATTGGCTTGATGCTGCGTTTTTAGTGATTTTGCCACTTCAGGCGGCATATAATTCTCATCATGCTTTGCTAATACTTCGCTTGCTATAAAGGTATTACCTTCAAGCGAACCTGTGGCTACCACGCCCGAACCTTCGGCGAATAAATCTGGCAAGATGCCTTTATAAGATACCGGTACGGTAGATTTAAAATCGGTGATTTTAAATTTGACATTGAGTGGGTCTGTGCTATCTCGCTCGACACTACCACGCACAACCATGCCCCCTGCTCGGATACGAGTATCTTCAGGTGCCTTGCCTTGACTAATGGCTGTGGGGTCAAAATAATAGTCGGTTTGTTGTCCTACCGCATAAATCACAAGGACGACGGCAATGATTGCGCCAAATAAGGTTGCCATCACCCACATTAATTTTTTTTGTCGTACTTTATTCATTGCTTTTTTTCATCTCACTTTTGATGAACCAAACCCTATGGGGCTACTTTTCTATTATAACACCGATTAGGGCGATAGATACTATTATCCGCTGCCCTTAGCCGTACGCTGATGACGCTGTTGCTGGCGCGCCTGCTGGGTAGTGATATCTCGGTAGGTCGCTTTACGCTGACTACGACTAAAAAAGACGAGCGCGATGATGCCTAGTAAAGTCAGTAGCCAAGTTGACCACACATAACTACCATGCCCACCCATGGCGATAAACTCGGCAAAATTATGAAAATACGGGCTCATTGGTCACCTCAGGTTTGGATTTAGGTTTAGAGAATGGATTGATGCCATAGGATTAAAGCTATCGCTAGTTAAATGGCGATACTTTAAGTCAATAAGCAGGCTTTAACGATAACACTTTAACGATATAGCCGTTTGCATTCATCAATCACCCATTGTTTGCTACTTTCACGTTGCAAAATCAAGGTATTGGTACGATAGATGGTAAGGGCAGCCACCAAAAAATAGCTGCCTAACATCATTAGTAATAGCGGAATATACATATCAGGCGGCATTTTTGGACGCTCAGTTACGGTAAATGTCGAGCCTTGGTGTAGGGTGTTCCACCAGTTAACAGAATATTTGATAATCGGCAAATTAACCGCACCGACAATGGATAAAATTGCCGCCGCTTTGCCACGACTGGCGGTATGTTCAAATGCAGCAAATAGCGCCATCACGCCTGCGTATAAAAACGCCAAAATCAGCATGGAAGTGAGACGCGCATCCCATACCCAGTATGTGCCCCAAGTAGGCTTTGCCCAAATCGAGCCTGTGAGTAGACTTAACACACAAAGCATAAAGCCAATCGGCGCAATCGCTTGGGCAACCAAATTGGCGGTTTTAATTTTCCAGACCAAAAAAATCACCCCTAAAATTGCCATGCCCAAATAAATTGACATGGCTAGACTGGCAGTGGGGACATGGATAAAGATAATGCGGTAGCTATTGCCTTGCAAATAATCGGGTGGCGCAAACGCTAATCCCCAGATGGCACCTATCGTTAATAGCAGCGCAGCAATGACAGCTAAATATTTCACCCAAGGTGCAAAAATACGATAAAACTCTTTGGTGCCAACAGTTTTAAGAAACCCTTGCCAAAGGCGAGAAAAAAAGCCAGTTTTGCCAACGTTTGGGGTAATTTCTGCCATGGAATGCGCCTTGCTTTTTTTTCTAAAATGAATGTAAGCCATCAACAATAAGATATTTGTTCGCTTATTTTACTGGTATTTAGGGATTTTTTCATCTAAAAATCATCAGCTTAACCAAGCCAGTTTTAATGAAAATGCAATCACAAAAGGCGTGACGATGACTGCCAAAATACTGCCCGCCAGTAATAGGGCTAAAATCGGATAACCGTTAAGCCCCATGGCAAATTGCCCCACTGCCCCTGTGGCAAAAATCAGCACAGGGAGCTGCATCGGTAACGAAATCAATGGCACTAACACCGCGCCGTTTTTTAGCGATAATGTCAAGCTGCTGGCAATCGCTGATAAGCACAGCAAAATCGGACTACCCACCAAAATCGAAGCACTCAAGGCAATGGCTGCTTGGCTGGTCAAGCCAAAAAGCGGCATCGCTAAAAATGCCAGCAGACACACCATCCCCGCACTGGTCAGCCAATGCACGATGAGCCGTACTAGCACCCAAGTGGGAATCGAGGCACGAGCGACAACCAATTGCGCCAATGTACCGTTATCGAGTGCTGGGCGAAATAAGTTTTCCATACCCATAATTAGTGATAATAACGCTGCAATCCATACCGCAGGCACGCCCAGTTGCTGCAATAATTTTGGCTCGGTGCCCATCGCCAGTGGAAATAAGGTGATGACAATTAAAAACAACACCAGTGGATATAACCACTGCACTTTGTTTTGTTGCTTGATTTGCCATTCACGTTGCCACAGGGCAGAAAAATCAATCATTGCAGTTGCCCCTAAACCATATACAAGGTTAAATCTAATTGCTTGTTGGCGACGGCGACAGTTTGGTGACTGGTCATGAGCACTGCCCCGCCGCGCTGAACGAATGTCTGCATCAAGTGTTCAATTTTGGCAATCATATTCACATCAAGCGCGGTCAGCGGCTCATCAAGTAGCCAAAAAGGAAATTGCGCTACATACTCAACCGCAAACAGCAAGCGTGCCAAACCCACGCGGCGCGTCTGCCCTGCCGAGAGTTGATAGCAGTTGATTTTCTCATAACCTGCTAACCCAACCCAATCGAGTGCTTGCTCAAGGGCGTCTTCGCTTGGCTTGATGCCATACAAGGCTAACAAAAATCGCAAATTTTGCTCAACGGTGAGTTGCAAATGAATACCCAATTGGTGCGCCACATAAAATGGCTGCACAGGTAACCCTGCCTTGCCCTGCCAGCTGATATCACCGGTCAACACAGGAATCAACCCTGCAAGCTGCATCAAAAATGTGGTTTTGCCAGTGCCATTTTCACCTACCAAATGACAAATATCGCCACGGTTTAGCACCAAATTCACCGCCTCACACAGCGGAAATTCGCCACGTTGTATGGTGACATTTTGACAGTTTAGCAGCGAACTGGTCGCCGAGATAGGTATAGCAGTGGGTGTTGAATTTGGCATAGCATTGGTTAAAATTTGCAAGTCATTAAATAGATAACAGATTAAATTGATAAATCACAGCCTCATACCCATTGTATAGATAATTGGCTAAAGTTGTATAGAAAGCTTATTATATACTAACTTGCGATAGGTCTTTGCTATTATCAATATAAAGTATGCATATAAAGCTTGGTGATAGCGTCAAAGTTTTGCCAACCTGTTTGTTAACTTTTTTGTTTTTTAACTGTTCTGCTTTTCGTTTTTCTTTCTATTTTTAGCTATTTTTTGTTGGGTAAGTGAAATCAATGTCCAAAAATCCGAAGCGTTTATGGCAACGCCTAAAACTGTTCTTTACTGCTGAAAAATCAGCGCCGCTCCCTGTAGCCGATAAAACAACTGACCCTAGTCATTGTGCTGAGACAAGCGAGCATAGCGATGCTACTGGTTATCAGCCTTTTGCCAAAAACCCGGTCAATCCAGCGTTTGATGAACATAGCGATTCACAAGATGAACCGATTTTAGCCAGTGAGTCGCTTGATGCAGATGACGAATTCGAGCTACAACTGATTACCCCCGATGACATAGAGCATATCTTAGCCAGTATGGGTTATCAATTTATGTATCACCCCGCCAGCGAACAAGATGAACAAAGTATTCATCATTATACGATGCAAGTGTCAGATAAAGAGCGGCATTGGGGTTGTATGATTCGTTTTTTTAGTGAGCAGCAATTAATTGCGGTGTACAGTGTTTATCCTACTGCGATTGCTGAAGCCAATCGCCCTGAGATGCTCGCCATGCTGGCTTATCTGAATTATGATTTGATGATTGGCAATTTGGAAATGGATGTGATGGATGGCGAGCTGCGCTTTAAGACGTCGCTTGACTTGGAGGTGACGGGGGTGAGCGAGTTAATTATGAGTTACTTGCTACAGAGTAATTTCTCGTTGTTTTCACGGCTGTATGACACCATTAGCGAGATGATTGAGCAGCCGCACACTACGCATGATTTGCAAGGGGCTGTAGACAAGCTAATTGACGCTCAGCAAGCCCGCAATTTTTTCTTAGCATCTGATGCCATTCAATAATACGCTTTAGATATAAAAAAAGGCGGTGACATTCATTCATCGCCTTTTTTATGACATAGTAAAAGCCGCTACAACATGGCAGCGACTTCCGCGCCTTCGCGAATGGCACGTTTGGCGTCCAATTCGCCTGCCAATTTTGCCCCACCAATCAAGTGATATTGGGCTGTCAAGTCATCACCCACCGCAGGCATTAAGTGATTGACCGATTCTTGCCCTGCGCAGATAACGATACTATCAACGCGCAGTAATTGGCTATGACCGTCTGGGTTAGTAATCCAAATGCCTTCATTGGTAATTTTCTCATAGCCAATGCCGCTCACCTGTTTGACGCCATGCTTATTGATATGAGCACGGTGCACCCAGCCTGAGGTTTTATTGAGACCTGCCCCCAAGCGACCTTTTTTACGCTGCATCAAATATACTTCACGGGTCGGGGTAATAGGCTCTGGTTTTACCAGTCCACCTTCAGTTTCATAGTGTGGGTTGGTGTCCACGCCCCACTCACGTTTCCATGAGGCTACGCTTTGCGGATGGGGTTGATAAATCACATTGCCTTGGGCATCTTTTTCAAACGGTTTAACATGGGTAGAGGTCAAATATTCGCTAACATCAAAGCCAATTCCGCCTGCGCCAATCACCGCGACTCGCTTACCTGCAACTTTTTGACCCGATAGCAATTCGGCATAGCTCATCACTTGCGGTAACTCTACCCCTTCAAAGTCAAGCGCCCGTGGTACAACGCCTGTGGCAATAATCACATCATCAAACTGACCTGACTCTAGTTCCTCTTTGCTTACTTTATGATTCAGTTTGAGTTCAATGCCTAAACTGTCCACCAAATTGGTAAAATAGCGGATGGTTTCAAAGAACTCTTCTTTACCTGGAATCACTTTGGCATAGTTAAACTGTCCGCCGATTTTATCCTGTGCTTCAAACAAGGTGACCTGATGACCGCGTTTGGCGGCGACCGTCGCCGCTGATAAGCCTGCCATGCCTGCGCCCACTACGGCAATTTTTTTGGCTTTTTTGGCAGGTTTATAGACCAGCTCGGTTTCATAACAGGCTTGGGGATTGACCAGACAGGTTGAGCGTTTATTGTCAAATGTATGATCTAGACAGGCTTGGTTACAGCCGATACAGGTATTAATCAGATGGGTCTGCCCAAGGCTGGCTTTTGCCACCCAGTCTGGGTCTGCCAAGAACGGACGCGCCATTTGTACCAAGTCAGCTTGGTTCTCTGCTAGCAGCTGCTCGGCGGTCTCTGGCATATTGACACGGTTGGCAGCAATCACAGGAATAGTCACGTGGCGTTTGACTTCAGCAATCACATCGGCAAACGCTGCGCGTGGCACTGACGTGACGATGGTCGGGATACGCGCTTCATGCCAGCCAATCCCGGTATTTATTATGGTCACGCCAGCTTTTTCGATGGCTTTGGCGATAGTAATGACTTCATCCATGGTATTGCCATCGGGCACCAAGTCAATCATCGACAAACGGAAGGTGATAATAAACGCTTCTCCCACCGCCTCGCGTACCGCTTTGATGACTTCAAGGGCAAAACGCATACGGTTTTCTAGACTGCCACCCCATTGGTCGGTGCGCTGATTGACGTGATTACTTAAAAACTGATTGAGTAAATAGCCTTCTGAGCCCATGATTTCGACGCCATCATAGCCCGCCATTTGTGCAAGTTTGGCGGTTTTGGCATAGTCTTTGATGGTCGCCAAAATATTTTTTTCACTCATTTGACGAGGTTTGAAAGGTGAAATAGGCGATTTGATGGCACTGGCTGATACCGCCAATGGATGATAACCATAGCGACCGCTGTGCAGAATTTGCAAGATGATTTTGCAGTCATATTGGTGCACAGCTTTGGTGACTTTACGATGATTGACCACATCGCCTTTGTGATTGAGCGTCCCGCCTGCTGGTACTAACCAACCTTCACGATTGGGCGAGATACCGCCCGTGATCATCATGCCAACACCCCCTTTGGCGCGCTCGGCAAAATAAGCAGCTAGCTTTGGATAGTTAAAAAACCGATCTTCAAGCCCTGTGTGCATCGAGCCCATCACAATACGATTTTTTAACGTGGTAAATCCTAAATCTAGGGGCTCAAAAATATGCGGATAATGGGTGTTATGAGTAGATATCTGGCTGTTATTTGACATAAATAATCCTTGGCAGTAATTTCCTTTCACTATTTGGTCACATTAAGGAACTAATCTTGTCATTTTATCAATGAGTTCGTTTTCATAATCAATTCGTCAATGTGGGAATTCGTCAATTTGGTCACGCAATGTAGCTGTATCAACATACCTTAAGCATACATCAAACCAAAAATAGGTCAACCTATTATAAATAGTCATCTTTGAAAGCATAAGGCAAATTTTGTCCCGATGAGTCTACAAAAAAATCATGCTTATTTTTGTGACAATGTTAATATCACGCTAGGATAAAAGTACAACCGAAGGGAAATTACTGTGAAGAAAATGATTGTTAGCACGTCCACGTCATGTCTAGACGACCTTGGCATCCCAGAAAATGTCAAAATGTTGCCAATGAATATCCATATGGGCGGTGCCAATTATCTAGATGGACAAGACCTAAGCCTAGACAGGCTATCGCGTGTTCTACTCGATAACCCCAATATCGACATCAGTACCTCAGCACCCACTGAAAATCAGCTCATTGAATTCTTTTATCAGCTCATCAAAGAAGACGTGCAAGAAGTTTTAATCATCTGTTTATCCTCTTCTTTAAGCCAAACCTACAACAACTTGCTCAATATCAGCTCGATGTTTAGTCATCGCATGAAAATTTATATCTATGATTCACGCACGATTTCACATGGCGAAGCGGTTCTTGTACAAGAAGCCTCACGCTTACTCAAACAAGGCATGGAAATCCCACAAATCATCACCGAAATCAACCGCCTGCGCGATAAAATCCATATCTATTTGGCAGTTGATAACCTTAAAGGCATGATTCGTACCAAACGTATTTCAGCCCCAGTCGGGTTTTTTGCCAATTTATTCGGTATTAAACCGATTGTAAAAATGGAAGACTCAGGTCAAATGGTCGCCTTTGAAAAGGTGCGCAGTTTTGAAAAATGTATTGAGCGACTCGCGGATGCTGCCATCAACGCCGCCAATGGTAAAAAAGGTAAAATGTATGTGATCAGCGGCAATTTAAACCCTCATACCAAGTCACTACTTAACTATTTATCGTCACGCGGTTATGATAAAACCGAAGTTCTTCCTGCCGCCAGTGTCTCCATAGCAAATATCGGTGTGTTCACACTTGGCTGCGTATTTGTCGAAGACTAAACCCTGACGGAGTTTTGCTAGCTTATAAAATAACAGGCGGGGCTGTCTGTTTTTGTCATTTTTTATATTTGTGAAAAAGCAGATTGATATATAGGATTTGGTCAAGATCCTTGTTATGATAAAGGCGTTATTTGTTAACTACAAGGATGTCGTTATGCCAAACTTCCATACAGGGCTGGAAAAAAATCCTGCCAACTATACCCCGCTTACTCCCATTGATTTTATTGAGCGTACTGCTAGCATCTATCCCGATCAAACGGCGATTGTGTATAAAGATTATGAGCACAATGACCTACGGCAAACTTGGGGCGAAACCTATAATCGCTGCCGCAAAATGTCGGATGCCCTAAAAAAACTGGGCATCGATAAAGACGATACTGTTGCAGTGCTACTGCCCAATACCCCACCCATGGTTGAAGTCGCGTTTGGCGTACCGATGTCTGGTGGTGTGCTATGTACCTTAAATACCCGTTTGGACATCAATGCCTTGGTCTTTTGCCTACAGCACAGTGAGGCTAAAGTATTGATTGTCGATACTGAGTTTGAACAGCATGTTGCGCTGGTTCAAGAGTCATTTCCTAATTTAATTATCATTCATGCCACCGACCCTGCCGTCACGCCCACTGAACAGTTTGGCAATATGACGTATGAAGAATTCATTGCCTCAGGGACCGACTTAGACAACTGGGAAAAACCCACTGATGAGTGGGATGCCATCGCGCTCAACTACACATCAGGTACCACAGGCATCCCAAAAGGCGTGGTGTATCACCATCGCGGTGCCACCTTAAATGCTGTCTCTAATATTTTAGATTGGGATATGCCAAAACACCCAGTGTATTTATGGACGCTACCCTTGTTTCACTGTAATGGCTGGAGCTTTCCTTGGAGCATTGGCGAGCGTGCGGGTACCAATGTGTGCTTACGCAAAGTTGATGCTGATTTGATTTTACGGTTGATTGCCGATGAAAAAGTCACCCATTATAGCGCAGCGCCTATCGTGCATAACATGATTGCCAATGGTAATGAAGCGCTGAAAAAAGCCATCAAACATGAAGTACGTTGTAATGTCGCAGGCGCGCCGCCGCCTGAGTCCTTGCTTGCCAAAATGGAAGAAATGGGCTTTAAAATCACGCATGTCTACGGTTTGACAGAAGTGTATGGTCCCGTCACCTTGTGTGTTGAGCGCCCAGAATGGGATGATTTGACTGTCAGTGAACGCGCGCAAAAAAAATCCCGCCAAGGCATGAATTCACATCTGCTAGCGGGGTTTGATGTGTTCAAACAAGGCACCACTACCCCTGTTGCAGCCGATGGTAGCGAAATTGGTGAGCTTGCTATCCGCGGCAATATGGTGATGAAAGGCTATCTAAAAAACCGCAAAGCCACCGCAGAAGCCTTTGACGGTGGCTGGTTTAAGACTGGTGACTTGGGCGTCAAATACCCAGATGGTTACATCAAAATTATGGATCGGCTCAAAGACATCATCATCTCGGGCGGTGAGAATATCTCAAGTATCGAAATAGAAAACGTACTGTATCGTATGCCAGAAGTGGAAAGCTGTGGGGTGGTTGCTGCTCCCCATGACAAATGGGGTGAAGTACCGGTAGCCTTTATCGAAATCCGTGAAGGCTCAACGCTAGATCGGGAAGACATCATTGCCCATTGCCGTCAACATTTGGCAGGTTTCCAAGTGCCCAAACATATTATTTTTGCGCAAATTCCAAAAACCTCGACAGGTAAAGTGCAAAAATTTGAGCTACGTCAAGCGGCGCGCTCACTGGCGCATGAGGAAGCAAAAATCACTCACCATCATCCGCAAAGCTATTTGGCAGCGACAGCCGACTCAAATCCGAGCACTGCCATACCTAGCTCTGCCATACCCAGCTCTGCCATACATAGTAACACCCAACCCCTACCCAACGATTCACCAGAAGATGCGGCGCACTAGTACTCAATATTGGCGAATCGCATTGCATATCCTCACTCTACTAGTGGGGATTTTTGTTGCAGAATATGCCTTGAAAACACCCAAAAAACACCCATTTATTTAGAGATTTTCTCATGTTATTTTTAATTAATTTTTAACAATAATAAGCGACAATATATGTCGTATATCAGTGATTTAGCCCTATAATTTTTCGTATATTTTGTTATTATAGCCTTATCAATTCACTTCTTTTTTAACTTATCCCTACTTTTAAATTTTTCCCTTTTTTATTAACCTTTTTTATCAACCTCTTTTGTAACAAGGAGTCCTTATGGACGACAATAAAGCCAAAGCTTTAACTGCCGCTTTATCACAAATTGAAAAACAATTTGGTAAAAATACCATCATGCGCCTGGGTGATGAGTCAGCAAAAATTAACGTGGATGTAGTCTCTACAGGCTCATTGGGTTTGGATATTGCATTGGGCATTGGCGGTTTGCCAAAGGGTCGTATCGTCGAAATTTATGGTCCTGAAAGTTCGGGTAAAACCACTTTAACCTTGCAAGCAATCGCCCAATGTCAAAAACAAGGCGGTACCTGTGCTTTTATCGATGCTGAGCATGCGCTAGATCCTATTTATGCCAAAAAATTGGGCGTTGATGTCGACGCTTTACTTGTCACGCAGCCTGACAACGGTGAACAAGCGCTTGAAATCACCGATATGCTAGTGCGCTCAGGTGCGGTAGATATGATTGTTGTTGACTCGGTCGCCGCCCTTACCCCACGCGCAGAGATTGAAGGCGAGATGGGCGATAGCCACATGGGTCTGCAAGCGCGTTTGATGAGCCAAGCGCTACGTAAAATCACCGGTAATGCCAAACGCTCTAATTGTATGGTGGTATTCATTAACCAAATTCGTATGAAAATTGGTGTCATGTTTGGCTCGCCAGAAACCACGACGGGTGGTAACGCCCTTAAATTTTATGCGTCGGTGCGCTTGGATATTCGTCGTATTGGTGCGGTTAAAGACGGTGAAAACATCGTCGGTTCTGAGACCCGCGTTAAGGTCATCAAAAATAAACTCGCACCGCCGTTTCGCCAAGCAGAATTTGACATCATGTATGGGACAGGTACCAATCATTTAGGTGAAGTGGTTGACTTGGGTGTCGATATTGATGCGGTCAAAAAATCGGGCGCTTGGTACAGCTACAATGACAGTAAAATTGGTCAAGGTAAAGCCAACGCCATTAGATTCTTGGAAGAAAATCCACAAATCGCCCAAGAGATTGAAGCCAAAGTGCGCGCTGTTAAGCTTGGTAATGTGGAACTTGTACCAGAAGAAGCGCATGACGTTGAACCCCCTGAGTTTGTCGAAGGTATGCAATAACTACCTAGCTAACCAAAACCCTAGTTTTTACTGGGGTTTTTGTTTTTATACTGCTCAATTTGTTCGCCAGCCAATGTTTAATCTTTTTTTTAGTCACGGTTAAAACCGCTATGCCAGATCCTAAATCCTTGTTAGAAACTATCGAAAATCAGTTAATGACTGATGAACAACGCCAAGCTTACCATGACAAGCTTAAGGCTGACAGCTACATGCGTTGGCTCGCGTTTTATTATCTTGGGCGGCGTGAGCAGTCTAAAAAAGAGCTGCGGGATAAACTGTTGGCTAAAGGATGTGATGCGGCGGCTATTGAAGCGCTTTTAAGCGAATTTGAAGCAGAAGGCTATCAAAGTGATGAGCGTATGACATCTGCATTGATCAAAGAAGGTATTGGCAAGCAGCATGGTACCCAGCGGATTTTTCAAACGCTAAAAAAACATGGATTAACCACCGTCCGTTCGGTCAGTGCGATTAATGCATGGATTGAGACGCACAATGATTTTTTTGAGGATTTACTTCTCAATGATATCGAATCAGACAAGCCAAATGAGCAGCTAGATGATGCCTATGAAGTGGATTGGCTTGCCCAAGCGGTGGCAGCACGGGTACGAAAATACGGTGATGCCATCCCGACAGAGCCTAAAGAAAAAGCCCGTCAACTGCGATTTTTGCAATATCGGGGCTTTGTAGCCGATGTGTGTTTTGATGCCTTAAAGTATGACCTAACTACCCTAGCCAATCGCTAGGGCAACGGCTATTTTTTTACCGCCAATTGGTCAAAAATTGCGCCATCTTTAAAAAACTTGCTCATAATCTCATCCCAACTACCAAAAACTTGATTTGGCTCAAACGTGGCAATTGCAGGAAATTGGCTTTGGTATTTTGCCAAAGTCGCCGCATCCACAGGGCGCAAATAATTCTTGGCCATAATCTCTTGGGCAGGTGTATCCCACAAACCTTTTAAATAGGCTTTTGCCAATTCAGTGGTACCTTTTTGCTCGGTAACGGCATTCACCACAGCGACAGGGTTACTAATCTTGACCGAATAACTGGGATAAATAATCTGTAAGTTTTTATCGGCAAATTCTTTTTTGGTGATTTGTGCTTCATTCTCTGTGGTAATTAGCACATCGCCGATTTCTCGTTGTAAAAAGCTTGTTGTCGCTGCCCTTGCGCCACTGTCATACACTGCCACATTGCTCAAAATTTGCTTCACCAAGGTCTTGGTTTTGGCTTCGTCATTATTGAAGTGGTGCAAGCCATATCCATACGCACCCAAGAAACCATATCGCGCTGTGCCACTGGTTTTTGGATTGGCAATCACGATACTGACACCGGGTTTTGCCAAGTCATCCCAGTCTTTGATTTGCTTGGGGTTGTTATTGCGAACTAGTAGTACCATGGTGCTGGTATAAGGTACCGCGTTATTGGGAAACGCTTGTTGCCAGTTTTTATCCACCAAGCCTTTTTTCACCAGCAGTTCTACATCTGAGGTTTGGTTCATGGTCACCACATCCGCTTTAAGCCCATTCGCCACGCTCAAGGCTTGTTTGCTTGAGCCGCCATGCGACTGCTGGATAGTGACGGTCTGTTTTTGCTGCCCCGTAAAAATCGGGTTGTATTCTTTATACAACTCGCGGGACACATCGTAAGATACGTTTAGCAAAGATACACCATTGCCATTAGCGGCTGAAGCGCTGGCTGCACTCTCGTTTTTGGGTGGGGCTTTTTGGCAGGCAGTTAAGCTTGCCACTGCCATCACTGAAATACCGGCTAATGCAAAGACTTTGCCTTTAGATTGCGTACGGGTGGTGAATGGGTGAGTTGGGGTCGCGTTTGTCATGTTTTCCTCATAAGTTTTCAAAGTGCCAAGCTAAACATCCAATGGCTTAATGATTGAAAATATAGTAAGGATTTTTATTTATACTGTCTTGGAATATTTAATACTTTCATTATTCCTTAGATGAATAAAAAAGCCCGTAATATATACGGGCTTTGAAATTATAATCCTGCTATTAAAATTTTAAAAACGGGTTTTAAATTTTGGCGCAACTGGATTGGCTTGACCGTTAACTGTCGTGGTATTTGCGCCTGCTTGGTTGTTTTGTCCGAATAATGGACCACCGCCACCGCCCATGCCTTTGGTCAACCCTTGCACCGCTTTCATCATTTTGCTGATGCCCGATGGGTCGGATAGCATTTTCATCATTTTTGCCATTTGCTTGTGCTGCTTTAACAGCTGATTGACGTGCTGCACGTCTTTACCCGCGCCTGCCGCGATACGGCGTTTACGGCTTGGGTTGATTTTATCGGGGTTTTTACGTTCAAATGGGGTCATGGAATGAATGAGTGCTTCCATTTCTTTGACCTTTTCTTCTGGTTTGGCATCTGATACCGCTTTTTGCACATCTGCACCGCTCATGCCTGGCATTTTATCCAAGAAGCCCGCCATGCCACCCAAGTTCTTCATTTGTTGGAATTGGGTTAGCAAATCCTCAAGGTCAAACTCACCACCTTTTTGGATTTTTTTCGCCATTTTTTCCGCTTTTTCGCGGTCAATTTTTTGCTCGACTTCTTCGACCAGTGACAACACGTCACCCATGCCCAAGATACGCTGTGCAACACGCTCAGGGTGGAAGGGCTCAAGCGCATCAAGTTTTTCACCACGACCCAAGAATTTGATCGGTTTGCCAGTGATAGCACGTACCGACAATGCCGCACCACCGCGCGCATCGCCGTCAGTCTTGGTCAAAATCACGCCGGTCAAAGGTAGTGCATCATTAAAGGCTTTTGCCGTATTTGCTGCATCTTGACCGGTCATTGAGTCAACGACAAACAAGGTTTCTGACGGAGTGACCGCTGCGGTTAAGGCTTTGATTTCGTCCATCATCGCTTCGTCGATGTGCAGACGACCTGCGGTATCGATAATCAAAATATCTTGAAACTGTACTTTGGCTTGTTCGATGGCGCGTTTGGCGATATCAATCGGGTTTTGGTCAGCACTTGATGGCACAAAATTGGCTTTGACTTGCTCAGCGACTTGCTCAAGCTGCTTGATTGCTGCGGGGCGATAGACGTCCGCAGAGACTAGCATGACCTTTTTCTTATGGCGCTCTTGCAGATATTTGGCAAGTTTACCGGCTGTGGTGGTTTTGCCCGCCCCTTGCAAACCCGCTAGTAGATAGACAACAGGTGGTTTGCCTGTCATTTCAAGTGATTGGTTAGCACTGCCCATCATCTCGGTCAGTTCATCATAGACGATTTTGACAAAGGCTTGACCTGGGGCGAGTTCTTTAAGGACTTCTTGACCTAGGGCTTTGTCTTTTACCCGTGACACAAAATCGCGCGTCACTGGCAAGGCGACATCAGCTTCTAGTAGTGCCATACGCACTTCACGCAAGGTGTCTTTGATGTTGTCTTCAGTTAGCTGCCCTGTACCAGAGATACTACGTAAACTCGTCGACAGGCGTTCGGTTAAGGTTTCAAACATATAATTTCTCTAATCTATTGCTATCAATTTTATAATCTTACTATTTTATGCTAAATTAGCTAAAACTGCTAATATAATACCGATAAAATCGCGATTTGTTGCATGGCTCATGCTAGTATAACCATCGCATTTTGCACGTATTTGATGATTTTTAATGAGGCTAGGGTGTTTGTAATCTTTGTACTTGCGTTAGTCTGTTATGGCTTAACTACCGTCTATTTGATGTGGGCAGTTACGCAACAAAAGCCCATCCGTAAAGGCATGGTGCTTGGGCAATTGCTGATTGGGTTATTGGGCCATGCGGTGGTGTTATATCCTGATATCATTACCCAAGAGGGGCTAAACTTTAATATTTTTAATGTCGTGTCGTTGACGACATTGTTTATGCTGTTATTTTATTGGGGATTTTGTCTTTATCGCCAAATTTTGCCGCTTGGAATTTTGGCAACGCCGTTGGCATTTTTGGGCATGATGATTGGTTTTTTTGGCGATGCACCCTATCACCCGCTATCAACCATCAGTCCTATCTTACAAGCCCATATCATCATGTCTTTGGCTGCCTATTCGGTACTATTTATGGCAGCGATTGCCGCGATTATGCTACGGCTACAAATCAGCGAACTCAAACGTCAAACCTTTCACCGTGTCTGGGTCGATAAACTACCCTCACTCCAAAGCATGGAAGCGTTGCTGTTTGATATGATTACTGTGGGTTTTGGCCTATTGTCGATTTCGCTGTTGTTGGGTTTTATTGATACCACCAATTTACTGGCGCAGCATTTGGTACACAAGACTGTGTTTAGTCTATTGTCTTGGCTGGTATTTGGGGCGTTATTGGTTGGGCACTGGCGCTTTGGCTGGCGAGGTCAACGCGCCGCTAATATGACGCTATATGGCGTGATTTTGCTTGGCTTGGCGTTTATCGGGACGAAGTTTGTGTTGGAGCTGGTTTTGTGGGGGAGTGATTAATTGTGCATAGGGTTATTGTTGAGAAAGATAATCTGAAACATGGACAGTATAAGGGATAGAGGCAAAAACGGCAAAATTTTATGCACAAATGAAAATGCAAAAAAATGGTGAAAAGTGATATAAAAATGGCGTTTATTTGTGCATAAATGAGTGATGTTTGAGTGGCGTTTAAATGGTGTTTAAATGTGCGAATGATTTAAACACTACTTTGGGTGATTTAAGTAATCTTTTTAAGTAATGATGTGCCGAAAGCCTGTAGTTATGCGGTTTAAACGGTTTGAATTTAAGAAATGTTTGATGAATTTAAGAAGTAATTTAAGAGAAGAAGGCAGTCCGAAATGGGCTGCCTTTTTTTGTGGCTGGTGCTTGGTGCTATCAGTACGTTTGTCGACCATGACCATCGGTAACTAAAGGCACTAATGGATGATGTGGCTTATCTCGATGACTTCGCCGCAGACTTCAAACTGCCCAGATGCTAGGTAGGCTTTATCCAAGTCGAATGGCTCGTATATGGTGTTGTCGCTGATGATACGCAGTCCGCCTGTGGGTATCCATTGGGTACGCTTGACGTAGATGCGGTCATCAAGTCGCAAGACATAGATGTTGCCATCGTGGGCTTGGTTTTTGGCGAGATTGACGAGCATACATGAGCCATTGGGGATTGTCGGGTACATGCTGTCGCCACAGTTGCAGACCACGGCTAGGTTATATGGGTCTAAGTTTTTGCTTTTGAGCCAGTCACGGCGGTAGGCAACGTGTTTGATGGGTTCGGTGACGCCCTGTGAGAATAACCCATTGCCTGCTGATACTTCAATGTCGTACATGGGAATTAGGACAAACTCTTCATTGAAGATGACGTGTTTGGCAGGTGCTTCGAGTGATGGGTTGGTGGCAGGCGCAGGTGCTTGGGCGGTGCTGTCCCCTTCCCCAAAGATAAGCCATTGGGGGCTGACCTTGTAAAGCTGTGCGAGCTTGGCTAACTTTTCTAATGATGGCTCGGTTTGACCAATTTCCCATTGCTGAAGGGTCGAACGTGACATTTCAATTTCTGGAAGTGCGATTACATGGTCTCTTGATAATCCAACTTTTTCTCTAGCTTCTCTTAATCTTTGACCAATTTCTTTTCTGTTCATGATAGCGACCGATAGAATAGTTAATCGTTTCTAACTGTTATATTTCCGGTTGTTTTCTATTTTCAAAACAGTTTATTTAATTACTTTAATAATCAACAAGTTACCGATTTTTAAATTATTTAACTTAAATTTTAACTATTTTGACTGATAAAACAGTTTACACCAACCGATAGAATAGTTATACTGTGTGCAAGTGCTAAGCAAAAGGAGTCACTAAATGCACACAAACGAAAGCCAAAAAAAACAGCCAATTGATTGGCATGATGCAGACATTATTGCAGGGCTAAAAAAAGCTGGCACAAATATGTCGGCACTATCCGTAGCAAATGGCTATACCCGTAATGGTTTGCGCAATGCGCTATACCGTAAATATCCAAAGGCTGAACGAATTATTGCGGGGGCAATAGGCGTAAATCCTGAAGATATTTGGCCAAGTCGTTATGCGTCTTAGTTCTTTAATCAGAAAAATGGTTATTTAAGATGAAAGAATGGTTATCAGCACAAGATTTGACCGATTTACAATTATCCAGTTTACCAAAGTCTAAATCAAATGTCATTAATCGTGCTAAAAAAGAAAACTGGTTAAACAGAAAAAGAGTTGGCAAAGGCGGTGGCGTTGAGTATGCCTTTGATGGGTTGCCCAAAGAAGTCCAAGCCGAAATCAAAGCCTTGCAAGTCAAAGCTGAGATGAAAGCCTTGACCGCCAAGGTCGATACCTCCGCTAGCCGTGCCGTTGCCCTGCTGGAACGTGATACCAACGAGCTGACCCATGCCCAACGGAAAACCGCAGATGCTCGCTTACTGATGACCCTATTGGTTGCCCAGTATGAAAGTAAAGCTGGTGGCCGTAGTAAGGCGGTGGCGTTGGTTAGTCAGTTATCCCGTGAAGGTGCGTTGCCAAATGACGAAACAAATGGGGTGGACTATAACCAAATCTGTGTGACCGCAGTTGCCAAGGCGAAAGGCGTGGGCGTCGGAACTCGAAAACTGCATGAATGGTGTTTGCTGGCGGATAAGTGTGAGACCGGTGAAGACCGTCTGAAAGTGCTTGCGCCACAAAAACAAGGTCAGCCTGTGGTATCAACAACCCGTATGGAATGGTTGCCTGATTTTATGGCGATTTACCGCAGTCCAAAAGGCTATCACGTGGCCGAAGCCTATCGAATTTTTGCAGTTGGCTATGAAGTCAAGCATGGGGCGGAGAATGTACCACATATCGATGTGGTGTATCGAGCGCTGGATAAGTTGCCGCGCTTGGTGCGTGAGTCGGGTCGTGTGACAGGGTCGAAACTGAAAACATTGATGACGTATGTGAAGCGTGACTGGAATACCAGTTGGTTTAATAACAATGATGTGTGGGTCGGTGATGGCAAGTCGATGGAATTTAAGGTGAAACACCCCGAACATGGACAGCCATTTACCCCAGAGTTGACGATCATCATGGACACGACGTGTCGGTTTGTGGTCGGTTGGTCGGTGGCGTATGCCGAATCTACCCTTGCGGTGGCAGATGCCCTGCGTGATGGCATGGTGAAACATGGCATCCCCGCCATCTACTACTCGGATAACGGTAGCGGTCAGACCAATAAGGCGCTTGATGCGGATTTGATGGGGATTTTGCCCCGTTTGGGTGTCCATCATGAGACGGGTATTCCTGGTAATCCGCAAGGGCGTGGGATTATTGAGCGGTTTAACAAAGTAGTACCGCGTTGGATTGCTCAGCAGTTTGAAACTTACTGGGGTCAAGGGGCGGATGATGAAACGGTGCGAAAAAATTTGTATGCGGTTACCAGTTTTGCTAAGGCGGAAAAGGAAGGACGTACCGAACTTACGCCCATTCAAAAGAAAGGTCAAAAAATCTATCCCACTTGGAAACAGTTTATTGATGTGGTCGAGCAAGCGGTTGGGTACTACAACAACGAATGGGAACACAGTGAGCTTGGTACAACGCCTAGCGCATACCGTGAGGCGCTGATGAATAAGATGGCAAAAGATGGCGTGGATATTATCCCGCTCACTGAAGTTGAAGCCCGTGATATGTTCCGCCCGCATTTTGTTCGTAAGGTACAACGCGGTTGGTTATCGGTACTCAATAATGAATATTGGCATAAAGCCCTTGAGGCTTTGGACGGTTTGGAAGTAGTGGCGTATGTAGATATTCATGATGCGTCAAGCGTGATTATCCGCCACGGCGATGGTCGCTATGTGTGTGATGCGGTGCTCGATGGCAATAAACGAGACGCCTTCCCCAAAACGCTGGTGGAGCAAAGCCGTGAAGCCCGTGCCAATCGTCGTGTTAAGAAATTGCAAGATGAAATCGCTAAGGCAGAAGCCGAAAAACGCCCTGCGATTGACGCTGAAAAAACTTCTTTGCTTAATGCGTTGGCGGTTGGGTCGGATGTGAAAGCGACTGATGATTTAATCCTGCACGAATGGCGTGCCAAAGCAATCAAAACAATCAACTAAAACCTTAACAACAACGTAAAAACCGCTACGGGAATAGCGGCTTAGGAGAAAACAGTATGAGTATGCAAGCTCTAAAACAGTATATCGAACAGACTGGCATCAGTCAATCCAAGGTCGCCACCTTACTTGGGGTATCGACTGCGACTGTTAGCCAATACTTAAAAGGTACTTATAACGGTGACGTGGAAGGGGTGGACAAAAAAGTGGTTGAAATGCTCGACCGCCAAGCTGACAAGGCAAAAGACGTGAAATCGGACTTTGTGGAAACACCTACCGCCAAAGATATTTTTGATGTGTGTGCGATGGCGCACAGCATGGCAGATATTAATCTTGTCATCGGTGAGGCAGGACTGGGTAAGACGGTCACGCTAAAACAGTACGCTAAAACCGTGGATAACGTGATTTTGGTGGAAGTAACGCCTACCTATAGTCCAAAAGTGATGTTGGTTGAGTTGTGTAACCGCTTGGGTATCGTGCCAAGTCGTAGCAACCATGACAACGAAGTCAGCATTGTGGAGAAACTTAAAGGCTCGGACAAGTTACTCATCATCGATGAAGCCGAATTGCTGGCTTATAAGTCGCTTGAGATTATCCGCCGTATTCATGACATGGCAAAAATTGGGGTGGTTTTGGCTGGTATGCCCCGTCTGCGTGCCAATCTGCACGGCAAAGAAGGCGAATACAAGCAGCTTTATAGCCGTATTGGCTTTGTGGGTGATTTGTCTGACCGTCTGCCTGAGCAGGACATCGGTATGCTAAGTCAAGCGACTATTGGGACGGATGCGTTTAACGCCAAACTGTATGAAGCCTGTCATGGCAATGCTCGCCGCCTAAACAAGCTATTGCGTGGGGTGAATCGGTTGTCCAAGTTAAATAATCGTCCGATTGATGAAGCGATGATTAATAAATTTACGCAGATGTTGATTGATTAATTCTAAACCATCTAAGCGATGGGAAAAATGAATTTTCATCAATCGGCATTGATACATTAACAGATTTTATTTTTCGGTGCGAGTCTGTATGGCTTTTGGAATTGCTATTTAAGGCAATTCCCTTGCGAGCCTAAAATTGCGATGCAATTTTTTAACGGCTCTCACCCAAAAGTGAAATTAAAGGATGACCGACATGGCACAGTCAAAAAAGCCAATAGCGCCAAAGAAAAAAGCCCTACTCGCCAAAATCCATATCGCCAAAAAAGATTTGGGTTTGGATGACGGTACTTACCGTGACGTGCTACGCCGTATCACTGGCAAAGATAGCAGTAGCAAAATGCTGATTAGTGAGCTTGAGCGCGTCATCTATGAGTTTGGCAATCTTGGCTGGAAGCCATCGGCAGCCGCTAAATCCAAACATGGCAGAAAGCCCAGAGTCAGCACTGACAAGCCAAGTCGCCAAGCGGTTATGGATAAGATTGAAGCGATACTTTCTGACATGGGGCTACATTGGAACTATGCCCACGGTATCGCTCGCGGGATGCACAAAAAAGAGAAATTGGAATTTTGCACGGATGAAGAACTACACAAGGTGATGCAAGGATTGGCGGTTTATCAAAACAGAAAAAGGCAAAACCGCCAACGCAAAAAAGCAAAACAGGAAGGCAATGAATAAAAACCATAGCATCACCCAAGTCATTAGCGACAAGTTGACTGATGACGAGCTGGCGGCACTACTACCGCCGCAAGTGGTAGATATTGCTCAGTTTATTGGCTATTCAAAAGCATTGCTATTGGTCAAGGGCATGGGTGGTGTGGATTTTGCGGTACCAAGAGGACTGACCAAAAATCGCTCGGAGCGAGAACAACGATTGATTGATGCCATTGGTGTTGAGTCAGCCAAGCAGTTTATGGCGGTATTTGGGGGTGAGAGGCTGTATGTCCCCCGCTGTGAGCAACTGCTGCGTGAGCTGCGTAATCGTAAGTTTTGCGAATGTATTGATAGTGCTGTCGATGGTGGTATGACCCAGACCAAAGCGGTGCAAAAGTTTGCCTACGAATTTGGCATGACCGAGCGTAACGGCTACAAAGTGCTGAAACGTCATCGTATCGGCTTAATAGTAAGGAATTTTAACCAGTCTGATGACAGGCAGCTAAGTATGTTTGATGGCTAATTTTGAAAGCAACGGGAGAAAACAATGCGACTAGATATGTATGCACAAGGCGAAGCAAAACAAACCGAACCATCGATTTGGGCATGGCTAAAAAAAGACCAAATCAAAAATGAAAACCTGTACCGCAGTCTTGAGTGTCAAGATGACTTAATCCGCCAATTAATGGCACGTCAAGACCGTCAAGGCAAATGGATTGCGTTTTTGCTGCTGGCTTGGGTGTTTAGTGTGGTGTTTATGTGGTTTGGCGTACTGGTGACGGTGTGAGGTGGGTATGAAAACCAAATGCCCTAACTGTGGTTACCAAAGCGACATTGACGGTCTTATCCGCCTGATGTCTGGCGGTGAAGCCTTTATCACTGCCTTTGATATACCGTGCGAACTGAAACAGCCATTGCTTAAGTACCTTGGACTGTTTCGCAATCCAACAGGTCATGATCTGACGTGGGATAAACTCACCAAAATCATTGGCGACTTAACCCCTGCGATCCGCGCAAAGAAAGTCACTTTTAATAAGCAAGTCTTTGATGCCCCGCCCCAAGCGTTTATTTGGGGCATTGAGCAAGTGATGAAGCAGTTTGGCGAAGGCAAGCTGACATTGCCACTGAAAAATCATCACTACCTATTTGCGGTCATGCAAAGTTTTGATATCCGCAAAGATGTCAATCCTAACCAAGCCGCAACATTGGGTGAATTTGTCGCCTTTAACGGGGTGAAAAAGCCTGTATTTGCTGGGCGTACCCAGCAAGAAACTTGGGATATCGTCAACCAAGCACGAGACCCTGGGGAGTCGCTAGATGAAACTTATGAACGTATCAAATCCAACTACTAACAAGGAGCAGCCAAATGGCTAAAAAAGCAAAAATCAAAGCAGTCGCTACTATCATCGCATGTCAAAGCCTTGAGCAAGTACAAGACTTTATTCGTCATATCGGCGACAAAAACCGCGAAGTCATCCGTCTGCAAGCCAAGATGAATGACGAAGTGGCAGCCATTACCAACAGCTACACGGAATCTATCAATGGGCTAAAGCAAGAAATTGAGCAGATGACAGGGGCGGTGGAAATTTGGTGCGCTGCCAATCGTAGCAAAATCCTAGAAAAAGGACTGAAAACGGCAAACCTAATCACGGGTGAAGTCTCTTGGCGGTTTAGCCCACCGAGTGTGAGCCTACGCAAAATTGAAGATGTGATTGCAAGCCTGAAAGAAAAGGGTTTGACCCAGTTTATCCGCGTCAAAGAAGAGGTAAATAAAGAAGCTATTTTGGCTGACCCACTAGCAGTAAAGGATGTGGCAGGGGTGACTATCAAAAGCGGTCAAGAATTTTTTGAAATCAAGCCGTTTGAAGTTGAGGTGAAGTAATGGGAACGATAGCAAGCCTAACCACGACTGCCAACCAAATCACAAAACTGTTGGAATTGGCGGTTGAACCATTGAATGAAAAATTAGAAGAGACTGGCTACAAGGTTATCTTTCGGCAAGTCAAACGTGGTAAAGATCGTGTAACTGAGGCGTTTTTATCATTCGGTATTTGGCGACAGGAAGTTATTAGTTTGAGTGATGACGACTTGCCCAAGCTGCTTACCATGAACCCAGACGATATCGTCAAATATTTGAAGTCTTAACTGCCACATTTTAAGTGGTAAAACCGGAAATGCAACACCGCCGCCAGTCGGTCACTGGCAAATCAAACCTAAAAAGGAAAATAGTATGAACAAATCTGAACTTATCGCCAAAATCGCTGAGAAAAGCGGACTTAATCAAAAAGATGCGGGTAAAGCATTGGATGGGTTGACGCAAGCAGTCTCTGACGCATTGGCAAATGGCGAAGATGTGACATTGGTTGGCTTTGGTACCTTCTCGGTCAAAGAACGTGCCGCTCGCACGGGACGTAATCCACAGACTGGTGAAGAAATCCAAATCGCGGCTTCAAAAGTGCCAAGTTTTAAGGCAGGTAAAGCGTTAAAAGATGCCGTTAAATAGCGTTTAAACCCGTTTAAACCCGTTTAAACCCGTTTAAATCAATAAAAAAGACCAGTTTTTAATTGGTCTTTTTTGTTTTATACTAACATTAGGCAATGTAAAGTTAGGTATATTTTCAATAATTGTTTTCGTTGGAGTCATAAATGTCTAGTGCTGTTAATCATGTAGTCAGAATGGGTAAAGCTGTCAATTTCACTTATACAATTGCCTATCAAGAAAAATCTCTTACAGAAGAGCGTAGTGTCTTAATAGATAAAAATATAGACTTAAAGAATGAAGATGATCTTGAAAAAGTTAGACATATTATTGAAGATTTGATTATAAAAGAAATACCAGAGAAGTTTTTAAATGTTAAATTCAATAATGATGCTGAGAATAATATTAGTATAAATTTTTATATTACAGAGGTTAGTGATATCAGTGTTGATTTTAATTTGCTAAAAAAGTAACGAAATATGGATAAAATTTTATTTGAATTAGAGATGTTTTGTGAAATAGCTGACCGTAAAAAGTCAATTTTGATTATACCAGCTATTTGGCTAGTATTTGGCATGGTTGTCATTATGCTTTATTTAAGAATAATTGAGTTTATATATGATAACCAAGATGTCCCAGTTATAAAACCGTTTGCAGATATAGCTCTTAGTCATCCGCTAGCAGTCTATGTTGCGATTGTATGCATATTTTTCTATACGACTTTTGATTTGATGGTATTTCTATATAAAAAAGAAAAACGTCGGCTTTACAAAATTTTTTAAGGCTGAACCACTGAACTCAATCATCTGACCCACGAATAGCCAAACTGCCAAAATGCTCATAAATTCCCTTATGAGCATTTTTTTATGGCAACTTTTTCAAACCTTAGCAAACAACGTATGGATGGCTTACATCCTACACTGCAAAAAATCCTTAATCGTGCCATCACCATCAGTCCACAGGATTTTATGGTGCTTGAAGGCGTGCGAAGTGACGAACAATGCTACATCAACTATGGCAAAGGTCGAACCGTTGCCCAGTGCACAGCAAAAGGCGTCCCTGCTCGATACGCTAAACCATCATTAGCCAAGGTGACTTGGCTCAATAACCCCTTGTCATCAAAGCATCGTAAACAAAAGGATGGCTATGGTCATGCTGTCGATGTGGTGCCGTACCCTGTGGATTGGAATGACTTAGCTAAATTTGACACCATCGCCAAAGCTATGTTTGAAGCCCAAAAACAGCTAAAAGCGGAAGAGTCTATTCCTGCTAGCACTAATCTGCGGTGGGGTGCAAACTGGGATGGCGATGGCAAATATCGTGAAAAAGGCGAATATGACAGCCCACACTTTGAAATCTAAGGGGGGAAACATGAAATTTGAACTTGTACCAAAATGGCAAACAGGCTGGAAATGGTTTAGTAACTGGGCGTTTATGATTATCGTCTTTTTGGCAACTGTACCCGTGCCCCCTGAAGTCATTGCCTTGTTGCCGCCTGCTGTCCAAAAGCACTTAATCGCAATCGTGGCTATCTGTGGTTTGATTTTACGCTTTGTCAAACAAGCACCACCCAAGACTTTTGAGGTGGAAAAGAATGGGTGACATTATTGACCGTGCCAACCTTGAGACGGACGCCTGGACAGCCGAGCACATCCGTCAAACGACCAAAGGGCAAACACCCAATGATATCAGCGACTGCATAGTATGTGGCGAACCGATTGGCGAAAAACGCAAGCAAGCCCTACCGTGGGCAGTGCGCTGCATAAACTGCCAGGCAGCAAAGGAAGGCAAAAAATGAACGATGCAATGATGGTGCTAATTATTAGTACCGTGGTCGGTCTGATAAGTACGATTTTTTGGCGCTGGGTTAGCACAGTCAGTGATGGCAGTAAAGACAACACCAAAAAGGTTGATGATCTACGCACTGATTTGACCAGTTTTAAGCTTGAAGTGAGCCAAAACTATCAAAGCAAGGCGGATGCTCACCGTGATATGCAAACCATCATGGATGGCTTAAAAGAAATTAAGGTCGAAGTCAAAGAAGTGGGCAATAAACTCGACAAAAAAGCGGATAAGACGTAAGGCACTATTTAAAAAGGCAACTAGCAATGGCACACGACAAAGACAAAAAACAAACGGTACGCAAGATGTATGTCTTTGATGGCATTAGCCTGACGACCTGTGCCGTGATGGCTGAAATCAGCTACTCCACTGTTCAACGATGGAAAAATGATGCCAAAAAAGCAGGTGATGACTGGGATGCGGTGCGAGCGGCTCATACTTTGGCAGGTGGCGACTTGGAGGACATTAGCCGTCAAATCATGACCGAGTTTGTCATTGCTTATAAAGCCCAAATGGAAAAACTCAATTTTGATGAAACATTGACTGCCAAGCAACGGGTCGAGATGTTGGCGTCACTGGCGGACAGTTATGTTAAGACCGTGGCTGCAAACAAAAAGACTATGCCGCAAACCAGTAAGCTTGCGGTTGCTTTCGAAGTACTGGATAAGTTTAAAGATTATGTGATGCAAAACGCCCCAGAAATCGCCCCAAAGTTTGCTGAAATGCTTGTACCGTTTGGTGAGCAAATGGAAAAAGAATTGAAATGAAATCTAAAGAATTTTTAACCAATCTGAATAAACTTGCTGAAAGCTTACGCCAAACGATTGAAGCGAGTTTCACGGGTTGGGATGATAACCCCAAGTCGATTGCCGAACGTCGAGCAAATATCTTTGACCCAGTGGGTGGCTTTAAATACTTTCTTGCGCATTACGTCCCGCACTATATCCGCAATCCGGAACTGTCGGAACTGCATAAGTACCTGCATAAAGTACTGCCTGAAGTGGCAAGCAACCCCGAAAGTTGTCTGGAGGCCATCGCTGCCCCCCGTGGTGAAGCCAAATCAACCATTGTCAGCCAGTTATACACGATTTGGCGGATTATCACCGCAAAAACCCATTATACGCTGATTGTGATGGACAGTATCGACCAAGCCTACCCCATGCTAGAGGCAATCAAAGCCGAACTGGATAGCAACCCGCGTATCAAAATCGACTTTCCCGAAGTCTTTGGGCAAGGTCGAGTGTGGCAAGCAGGGTCAATCATCACCGCCAATAACATCAAAGTACAAGTCGCTGGCGCTGGTAAAAAACTCCGTGGTTTGCGTCATGGGGCATATCGTCCTGACCTTGTGGTACTAGATGATATCGAAAACGATGAAAATGTGCGAAGCCCCGAACAGCGGGACAAACTGCATACTTGGCTAAAAAAGACCATCATGCCATTGGGTGCCGCGGGGGAAAAGCTCGACATTATTTATATCGGTACGATTTTGCACCATGACAGCGTGTTGAATCGGACACTCGATAACCCTGCGTGGCGGTCGGCTCGCTTTAAAGCTATTTTAAAATTCCCAGACAATATGGCGCTTTGGGATGAATGGGAAGCGCTATTTAAAGCCAAACGCCTCGATGAGGCAGAAGCCTTTTATCAAAAAAACAAGAAGAAAATGGACAAAGGGGCGATAGTCTCGTGGAAAGCCCGTCCAATTATCGTCTTGATGAAAATCCGTGCCCGTGATGGTCATGATGCGTTTGATAGTGAGTACCAGAACGATCCGACAGCGAGTGAAGATGCACCGTTCCATAACTCGCTACATTACTGGCATACCTTGCCAAATAACCTGTTGTACTTTGGGGCGTGTGACCCGTCGCTCGGTAAGTTTGGTAAACAGCGTGACCCATCGGCAATCGGTATCGGTGGCTTTGACCGTGAAAACGGGATTTTGTACATCGTTAAAATGCTGATTAAAAAACGCTTACCTGACCGTATCATCAGCGACATTATCGAATTGCAACGCCAGTATATGTGCATTGCTTGGGCGATTGAATCAGTGCAGTTTCAAGAATTTTTACGCACCGAACTGGTCAAACGTAGTGCCAAAATGGGCGTGCCTGTCCCTGCTGTACCTGTGCATCCCCATGCCGATAAAGAATTGCGGATTGAAGCATTACAACCGCATTGTGCCAACGGCTTGATTTTATTCCACACCGAACAGACGACTGTGATAGACCAATTTAAGCATTTTCCCAAAGGCGATCACGATGATGGCTGTGACTGTGTCGAAATGCTCCACAAAATCGCTCAACAATACGGGCAAATTCATCAAATTCAAGAAATTGTGATACCAGAGCCAAATATGTATCAAATGAATTTTGGCGGCTTTGGCACATTTAATAGTTGGTAAGGTAAAAAATGGCAAAAAAGAAACAACAGATTGACCAAAACACGATTGTCGTGGCGTTTGATTCGGCAATGGACACGTTTACCCAAGCGTCGAGTACCGACCAATTGCTTGCTGAAACAGGCAAAAGCCGTCAGCAGCTGCTTGATACGGTCGCTCGTGATGATGAAGTCGAAGGCTGCCGCGAAGACCTGCGTACCGCTATTTTGGCAGAGCCGTGGCGTCTGTATGCGTTTGATGACACTGTGCCTGAAGCGACCATCAATGTACTGTACACGTTGGTGCGAAAATTTAGCAAAGAGTTTGCTGAGCTTGCCATCCTTGCCAAGTTTGGCGGCTATATGGTTGCTGAATACGTGTTTAAAAAAGAGCCAAATGGATTTTTGACCCTAGATAAAATCCTATCAAAAGATGGCGAACTGGACAAGTACGTGCCACAGCGTGACGGTGAGATGTTATACAAAGGTGAGATGGATGAAATCGCTATCGACCAAACGCTCAAGTACTTGGTACTAAAATCCAAAGCCACGCCCGCCAATCCAGCCGGTGAGCTGATGATTATCCGTATCTATCCAGCCGTTGCTCTGCGTAACCGTGACTGGGCATATGCAGGTCAGTTTATTGCACGTTATGCTGTGCCGTATATTGTGGGTAAGCAAGGCGGCTATACCGACGTCAAAGTATTTACCAATTCGCTTTTTGGGTTTTTGAATGGCGGTGCAACAGGCATCGGTAAAGATGACGATATTCAAATGCACCAGTTAAGCGGTGACGGCTCAGCGTTTGAAATTTTTGAGCGCATGGCGAACCGTCGCATCCAAAAACTACTACTGGGGCGGGTAAAAACCAGTGAACTGACTGGTGGCAGTCGCTCGGCTCAAGAAACTGACGATAAAGTGCGTGAAGACCGTGTCAGTGCCTATCTTGACCTGATGACGGAAGGCATCCAACACGCGATTAATGCGATTATTGCGGTAAATAGCCTCTGGGGTGTGCCTATCAATGCCCCTCAAGGGATTTGGTTTGAGTACTTATCCAAAAATCCACCGAATAAAACCTTGGCGGAAGTGGTCAAAATCTATAGCGAAATCGGCAGCGTCCGCATGACCAAGGCGTTTTATACCGATGTCGTTGGATGGGATGAGAAGCATTTTGAAATGATTGAGCAACCTCAGCAGGGTCAGCAGCTATCACAATCGCCCCATGCGACACAGCCTACCACGTTGCCACACCCGACTGCCCCAACGAGTCAACCAGACGGCCATGTTGATTTGGGTAATCAGCAATTCGTACTTGCTAAAAAGCCTGTGGAAGACCCAATGCCAACAGACATGGAAACCAAAATCGGCAAGTCAAAATTGAGCGCTATCTTGTCTATCTTAAATGACAGTGACGATTATCAGCAGTTTAGCCAAAGTTTGAATAATTTGACCTTGCCCGATGCTGGCTTTACCCAAGATTTGGCGGATAAAACGACGGATAGTTACATCAAAGGGCTTGATGGGTACACCAATGCCAATGGCGAAAATCAGTTGTAAGGTGTGTTATGCCAGTTAAAACTAAAGACGAACACGGCTATACGCCCGATAATTATCAGCCCTTGCCAAACAAAGAAGCGATTGTCCACTTTAATGGTAAAACCTTGCTCACGGCTGAAAGTTATCTTGATGTCAAAGCGTATGAACACGCCTTGGCATTTACCGTGGCAGGGCTGATGGATGAAGACTTGCTCAAAGATGTGCGTGATGCGGTTGCCTCAGCGATGGAGAATGGCACAGATTTTAGGGAGTTTAAACGCACGTTAAAGCCGTATCTCATGGCAAAAGGTTGGCTGGCTGAAACATTGGATGATGGCACGCAGCAGCTAGTGGCAGGGTCAAACAGACGATTGCGAACAATCTACAGTACCAATCTGCAAACCGCCTATAGCGCTGGGCAATGGGAGCGAATCCAACAGACTAAAGAATTTTTGCCGTATCTGCAATATATGCCAAGCGTGTCAGAAAATCCACGGCTTAGTCATAAGCGTTATTATGGGCTATGTCGCCCTGCCGATGATACGATTTGGCAATCTATCATGCCACCTAATGGCTGGGGCTGCAAATGCTGGGTGAAGCAGCTTACAAAAAGTCAAGCTCAAAAAGTAGGGATTAGCGAAAAGACCGAACTTGACACCCAAGAATATACCAATCCAAAGACTGGGAAAACGTCTGACGTGCCGATGGGGATTGACCCAAGTTTTAATCATAATTTTGACCGTTTGACAGCGTTGTTTAAGTTGGCTGAAGATAAGCATGGGACAGATTTTAGTGAAAGGCTTGCCGAAAAAGCTAAATCAATTATGATAGGTGCTAAAGAAGTTAATGGGAATTTAATAAGCATGCGTACTGACTGGAAGGATTTCCCTGATATTTTCATTGCCCATTCAGCAAACACGATAACCAGTCATGAAAAATATGCTGCTGCCAAAGCAGGTGATATGGAACCTGCTCTTGAGTTAGTTAATGATTATCTTGATGATGATTTTTTGAATGAGCTTGATAAATTTATCAAAAAATTTGACGATGTCCATGTATTGCCCGTACATGCTGAAGAAATGGCTGGGCGAAATAAAATTCCTGTTGCCTATGCGCAAGCTATACATCAGATACTGGGTTTAAGTCTTGATGATGATATCGTTCAAGCAACTAGAGCTTTTAGAACTCAATCTGATGGTATTGGACGTCTTGTCAAACGCGTTAGTTTTGAAGGTGATGTTGTTGCTGGCAGAAATTATTTGATTGTTGATGATGTTGTCACTCAAGGCGGAACTTTGGCAGACTTGAAAGGCTATGTTGAGCTAAATGGCGGAAAAGTCGTAGCGGCAAGTACGTTGTCGGGTAAGGCAAACTCTGCTAAAATGGCTATTACAAAGTCAACGCTTGGACAATTGCGTAAACAAGCTGGAAAAGAACTCGAACAATGGTGGAAGGAGCAATTTGGCTATGACTTCTCTAAACTTACAGAATCAGAAGCAAGGTACATCAACAAACAAATCCACAGGGACGGTATTGACGCCGTCCGAGATAAGCTCATTGCGGCAAGACTTGAAGCAAGCAGTTAAATTTGGCGACGGATTTTTTAAGCAACGAGCGACTTTGTTTAAACAACGAAATAAATAGCTAAAAAACCCACAATTACGTGGGTTTTTTATTGCCTATACAAAACTATCCTAAATAGCGTTTAAAACCCGTTTAAATTGCGTGAGAAACGTTTAAAAGAATTAAGACGCATATTTGCTTGTCTAAAATCTAAATGCGCTAAAAACGCCTTAAAATCTCATCTATCAAAAAACCACTGTTTCAATCCACATCTGTATTTTACAGACGAATTTAAATCTTATCATGAAACCACTGAACTGCATCATCTAACCGCAAAAAATCCACCATTCCATAATAGGCTCATCAAAATTTAATCCAAAAATTAATCACTTTGGAAAGCCTATGCCAAAAGCCACTAAAAGCACCAAAAACAAGCCCCACGTCTATCTATTTAGCGATGTAAACGTTGCGCCATCCAAAGACGGCAGTGCGCCGCGTCAGTTTAGCGGGGTTGCTAACTCTGGTAAGCCATTTAACTACTATGGCGTGCGGGTCATCGTTGACTTGGAAAACTTGAGCTTTAGCGACAAAGTCCCTGCACTGGTAGAACATGAGCGCAGTAAACGGGCAGGCTTTGGCGTACTGTCAGTCGAAAACAACCAGCTAATGATTAACGGTACGCTTTTGGACAATGACTTTGGCAATGAAGTTGCTGATGATGCCGATGCCGGTTTTCCTTGGCAGATGTCCGCCCATGTCATTGCCGAAACCGAAGAGAACTTAACAGGCAATAGTACCGCTATCATCAATGGTCAGACCGTGACCGCGCCAATTACCATCTTACGCAATTGCCGCATCCCTGAAGTGTCATTTACCCCCACTGGCGTGGATAGTGAAACGTCAGCGGTAATCTTGGGTGATGACGGTAACAATCATTTATCAACGCCTACTCCAAAGGACAACACCATGACGTTAGAAGAAGCCCTAGCCGAAATCGAAAAACACAAAGCTGCCCAAGCTGAAAAAGATAATCGCATCAAAGCGCTGGAGGAAGAAAACGCCAAACTCAAAGCGTCTGAAACGCAGGCGAATGTCGATGCCCAGTTAAGCCAAGCAGGTTTTAGCAAGTCTGAAGACGGCAAATGGCAAGGCGTATCAGATACGACTTATCAAGTGCTATTGTCGCAAGATGCAGACAAAGCCCGTGCAATGATTGGTGACTTAAAGCTATCACAACCTAATCGTCAAGACGCGCCCGGTTATCTATTTGGTGAGCAGCATAAGCCAAATGGTAACGGCATCAACCAAGGCGGTAATCAATTTAGCAATAGTTTGGTTGACAATGCCAAGGCACGCGCAAGCGGCAAACAAACCTTTATTTAATTTTATTTCAAGCGGTGCTTTGTTTTAACGGCTCTCACCGCAACCAATTTTTAAACAGCATTTAAACGCAATTTTAAAATTAGAAGGAAAAACCCTATGCCAAACGCATTTGTTACCATTGGCGATTTGCTCAAAGATGAAGCATCCACAGGCAATCGTGTCGATATCCCTGCCCCTGTCGGCTTAAAAGCGGGCGAACTGGTTAAGTATGAACCCCGCAACCAGTATTTGGTCGCTTTGACCGATGAGATTAACGGTAAAACGCTGGTACAACCGTTTAACTGTGTGATGTTTGCTGACAATATCAGTGAAGCCAGTTTGACAGCGACTGAAGTAACGGTGCAACAGCTTGCCAATGAAGGCGAAGCTCACGGTATCAAGTATATCAGCTTGAGCAAAAACATTGTGCCTGCGGCTGCTACAACTGGCGAATAAGGCTATACGACAGGTCTTTAATTTTATTATGTTGAATGGTGTTTACAACATTCCTGTTAACTAACTAAAACTCTTTGAATGCAAGGAAAATCCTATGCCTTTATCCAATGAAGCCAATTTTGGCGTGCGTCCTTTAACCGATGCGATTAATAATCTGCCTGTCACCCCGACAACCATCCGTGAATCGGGCTTGTTTGTACCTGAATATCTGACCACGACCTATGTCGATGTCGAATCAAAAGGTAATCAACTCACCCTAGTACAATCTGCCCCGCGCGGTACGCCGGGTAAGCCTGTGGCTGAAAGCCGTAAGGGCAAAAAGACCTTCCAATGCGTGCATTTACCCAAAGATGACGTGGTACGTGCTGATGACGTACAAAACGTGCGTGCCTTTGGCTCGGAAAATACTGCCGCTGCGGTCAATGACAAGGTCAATGACAAATTGGCTGGCATGAAAAGCGACCTTGAATACACCCGTGAGCATCTGCAATTGGAGGCATTGCAAGGCAAAGTGTTAGATGCAGATGGCACGGTAATTGTTGATTTTAACAAAGAATTTAACATCACCCGTCCGAATCTTGCCCTAGGTTTATCAAACGATACGACCAAAGCGGGGTCAGTGCTGGATAAATTCTTGCGTGAGCGTAAAAAAGCCTTGGCAGGTGATACCTTTAAAGGTTGGTTGGTTTATGCGTCACCTGAGTGGTTAGAAGCGTTCATTTATCATAAGTCTATTTATGATTTGTACGCCCGTTTTGCAGACTCAGCCAAAGTCTATACGCAGGACAATAGCAATACGGAAGTAGCGTTCCGCTATCGCAATGTTGATTTTGTCGAATATGACTATCAATTTGGCTCAGAGGTGGATATCAAAGCAGGTGAAGCGTTGCTTTCCCCAGTGGGTACGAAAAAAACGCTCAAAGAATACTTTGCCCCTGCCGACATGAATGCAACGGTAAACACCAAAGCGCTGCCGTACTATGCCAGCCGTGAAAAGCTACTACATGATAAAGGCTGGAGCTTACACGCTCAGACAAATCCGCTACCTGTGGCATTACGTCCGCTCGCATTGGCGACGTTGAAGATTTAAGTGATTAAGTCCCTAGCCACAAGGGCGGTATAGCCGATACTGTGGACAGTGCCAGCGGACGGTGCATTGTGAGCAAAAACATCCGCAAGTTAAGCCGTAATGCTAACAAGCAGACCTCCGACGGTGATTAACTCGGCTAGCCCACGATACGGGCGACCCTATTTTACTGAAGAGATAAAACAATGTACCCGATTAATTTACATGATTTAAGTGCTTATTGGTTGCTAATTGCGCATAACCCACGGAACAACCGCAAAACCAAAGCTAAACGCAAATAAGGAATAGCAATGGACAATCAACACAAAAAAATTAAAGGCTATCGTGAGCTGACCCAAGCCGAAATTGACTTGATGAATGAAGTTAAGGCAAAAGGCGTTGAATTGGGTGAATTGGTCGAAAAACTGATAAATGCTGACGGCTTAGACAAGCGTTGGATTAGCATTGGTAAAACTGACTTACAAACAGGCTTAATGGCGTTGGTGCGTGGTATTGCCCAACCAGAAACGTTTTAAGGTAAAAAATGATTACGCTAAACGACTTAATCACCCGCTTTAACAAAGACAACGAGCTTGCCGAGTTGACCGACCGTGAGAACTACGCTGACATCGATGTCGCTGTGGTCAATATGGCTATTCGTGATGCTGAAGGTGTGGTCGAGTCTTATCTTAATGCCGTGGGGTTGGTCAAGCGTAGTCTGGACGGTGAGCTACTCTACATAGCGAGCGCAACTGTCCCTGAGGTATTGCAGTCAAAAACCTGTGATATTGCCCGCTGGTACCTACACGACGACCAAGTCACCAGCGAAGTACAAAAACGCTATGATGAAGCAATTAAGTGGTTTGAGCGGGTGCAAAAAAACCCTGTCATGCTCACAGGCATTGATGACAAAAACGGCAACACCGATGGCATCAATAGCGGTATTGCAGTAATGGCAAACCCCACACCCAATATGTGGAAAATCTAATGCAAATAGACATTACTCATGATATCCCTGCATTAAATGAGCATTTAACAGGCCTGCAACAGCGATTAAACGGTAATTTAACGCCATTGATGCAAGCGATTGGCTCGGTACTAGAAGGCTCAACCCGACAACGTTTTGCCGATAAGCAGTCACCCAATGGCGTGGCATGGGCGGTGTTAATGCCGTCAACCGTCAAGGCAAAAAACGGGCGTAGCAATATCTTGGTAGATAGTGGCGACTTAATCCGCTCTATCACGTTTCACGCGACTAGTGACAGCGTGGTGGTTGGTACAGATAGACCGTATGGTAAGTACCACCAGACAGGGACTAAAAAAGCCAATGGCACTACCAAGATGGTCGCCCGTCCGTTTCTGGGATTATCCGAAGACGATAAAAGCGAGATTGGCGATTTGATTAACGACTTTTTGGCTGGGAATTTATGATGAGTGATTTACCCCTTTGGCACGATGATTTGTTTGCTTGCTATCCTGCGATGATTGAGCGCCTGCAAACGCTGGTCAAAGATGGCACGGTAAAAATCATCAAAGAAGCCGATGATATCAGTGATTTGTTCCCTGATGGTGAAAACGGCTCACGTCGCTTGCCACTCGATGGCGCGATTTATGTAATCTTTGACAGTGTCAACCCAACGGGCGACAACAACGACAATGGCAAGAATCAGGAACACGAAATCGGCTTTAGCCTTGTCTATACCGTCAAAAAATATAACTTTCGGGGCTTGTCTGGCATGTCTGTGGGAAAGGTGTTGGCACGCATTGGCAAATGTATGAATGGCTTTGAGCCTGCCAAAGATGGTCGTAACTTAACGCTATCACCCTTTGAGCAACGTAACCCACTGCCTGTACAGTACAAAAACGGATTTGGTTATTTTAGCTTACGCTATGTCACGACCGTGGCGACGTATGCAACTGATTTTGACTAACAATTTAATTTTAACAACCACAAGGAATAAATCCTATGGCATTACATGGTAAAAAATACTCGGGTGACTTACTGGGTCGTAAATATGGCAGTAATGATGCGTTTCAGCCACTCGGCAACGTGACTGAGTTAAAGACTGACGCGAAAGTCAAAGAAGATACGCTACCTAGTACAGGGCGTGAAGACTATGGTCAACCGATTGACAGCGAGATCACCCCAGAACCGACCACGATTAGCTTAAAATTTAATACTTTTGATAAATTTGGCTTGGCACGCGCACTGATGGGTGAAGCGGTTGATTTGACCACCGCGCCTGTGACATTTGCCGATGAATCTCACAAGGTCAAACTGGGCTGGATTGACCTTGCCAACGATGACATTGATACTGCCAACTTTACCTTAAAAGACAGCACGGGTGCGACGGTAGATCCAACGCATTACGAATTAAATCCACGCCTTGGTATGGTACGTTTTACTGAGTTGTCCACGTTAGCATCGGATTCAACCTTTACCGTTGATGGCAAGACTAAAGGCTCGGCGGGTTTTCAGATTGATGCCAACACGCTGCAATCGCTACCGCTTGAGTTAAAACTTGATGGTAAAGACCGTATCACGGGAAAAGATGGTAGCTTATGGATTCCGCATACCAATTTGTCGAGCGACGGCAGTATTGATTGGTTTAGTGATAAGTGGTGGGAAAACGGCTTCAAAGGCACGCTGATTAAAGATGAAGATAAACCGACCATGCGGTTTAAAGAGCTAAACACCACGGTTTAATCGTCACGTTTGATGTTAGAGAAAATAAAAACCGCCTAAGTTAGGCGGTTTTTTGTCACGTACTTGGTATCCCAAGATGATGAAAGAAAGCACTGTTTCTCTCTGTAGCTCCTTTGACTAATTGGTCAAAGCTTATAACCTCAATATAAGCTGAATAAGATTTATGGTAGCCAAAATAACCCATTCCGTCAGAAGTTGATTGTAAATCATAATGTTTACATCTTTTAATCATGGTTGGTGTTAAATCACATAGAACATAGCAATATCCTGGTATTTCACCCCCAGCGTTTATAGGACGGTTGTTTTTAGTTGTAACTTTTCCACTTCTAATTTTCTCCAAATAGTTTAAGCACTGAAATATAGGATCTTTATCTTCATCATTAGAAACATCATTGCGCATTGGGCGTTTAATTTCAACAATTGTTAATGAAGCAAATGGCGGGCTTTTATCAGCACTAACTAAAAGCGGATTGTCAAACACTCTTAAACTTAATATATCAGGTTCTTTATTCAACACCGAATCAGTAATTGGCATTGAATTTAAAGTTTTATCTGAAGCCAAATAATTATGAAAGGCAAGTCTTTCATCAACTAACCATAAATTACAATCTAATTCGGATGTATTGTCAGAATCCGCTATCATTGGCATGATTAAACGATGAATGACTTCTTCTTTCTCATGCTTGCCATTTGCAAGTGCATCTAAGGACTTTCTTAATAAGTCTATTATAACTCTACGATGAGATACATAATTAGCTAAGTCAGATTTTTTAATATCTTGAACTTTTTGTAAATAGTTAGTCAATCGCCCAGAGTAATCTTCATGACTTTCATTTTCCTTGGGCTTCATTATCCCATGACCTTCATTTAGAATTTCATTCTCTAATTTATATTTCTGCTTATGTAAATGAACGTCTAGTTTTTCATTGGTAATTTCTGGATCAATAATCAAATCTTCCTTTTTCATACGTCCAATAATAGGCCTATACTGAGGAGCAAGATCTGAAACAAAATTTTCAATTCTATCAATGCTTGCGGTGATTTTATATTCCAGATAAGGTTCTAAAAATTCTGCACTTTTTTCAGTTACCTTCAAACGTAAGTTTTTAAACGAAATTTCACCAAGCATATCTGGAACATCTTCATCAATGTTAAATCCTGTTCTTTCACTTGCGACTCGATCATTTAAATAATTTGATGTTATATAGCAAGTGTAATAAAAATCACCTTTAGTATCTTTTAAGCTGCCGTATAATCCAGGAACTAATTCTGGTCGTATAACTTCCTCTTTTACAAGTCGATTTGAAGCACACCAAGCAAGTTTATGTTGAGACTTACTGCTTGAGGAATGTATATTACGAAATTTGATATGTGTTAAATCAAAAGAATAGCCGCCTATATCTATAGTATCTGTTTCGGCACTATCAGCCATATACCTTTCAAATAGCGAAGATAGATTTATCTCTTCCTGATCATCTCTTAATATAATCTCAGGAGAGCTTCCCTCCCTAACAAAGTACCAGAGAATATGCTCAAGTAAACTATCAGCAATTTTATAAGCATCTTTTGGAGCGACGCCTCTGTATTTTTCATCAAAGTTCTTCAATGTTACAATAGTTTTATATTGCGCAGAATTCACATCCTCTATTGAATGAATGCTAATGGCTGAGCTTTCGTTAAAAATAAATTCTCTTTTTCTAAATGTAGCATTTTCTGCATACGTACTTGAAATGGTTGCTGATTCAAAAACCTTGAGCCATATCAAGCGTCCTAGACCTCTACAACCCTTATCAATCTTATAATCAGAATCAAGCGTTTCAAATGATTGAAAATTTTTCTCATTGAAACCACAACCATTGTCAGTTATAACAAACCCTGAAATAGGTGCTTTAATTTTAGAGTCTAATTCTGTTAAAGCACCTTGCTGTCTGACTATTTCAAGTGTAATAGTCCCTTGATGTGAATTTGGGCTATCTTCAATAGCTTGGATTGAATTAACCACTGCTTCAAAAACAGGCATTAAACCATGGCTTCTAGGTAAATTAGTATTTCGAATCCTACCTTTTAAATTAGTAACTAAGCTCATGGTTTTTTCTCCTTCCAATTGCATAAAGTCAGCTCATCAAGCTTCCTCTTACTAAAACTTTGATAGATGATTATATGAGTTATAGTCTTAAAAATCATTATAGAATAGTAAATAACACGACATAAAATAACATGTCTGTTCTACTGAACACCATCAACTAACCGCCATATGCCAAGACTGCCAAAATACCGCTATCACGATAGCGGTATTTTTTTTTGTCTAAGGAAAAATTATGCATTGGCGAAAGATGAAAACCCATCTGAAAAATTGGGCAAATGAACTCGAAGAAGAAGGCTACCATGCTGACGCCAAGTACGTGCGAGAAGCGTTAATACCCAAACTTGATACAGATTTGCCGATTTATAACGCTCGGGGCAAACAAAAAATCCTTGAATTAATTGCACAACAAGAAGAAGAGTAATCAATGCCAATCAACTGGACACTCAAACGCAATGACAACGGGCAAACGCTTGAACTGCACCGACAATACAAATGGTCGGATGAATACGGCTGGACGCCAGTTGTGCAGTCAAGCCCTGTCATCACGCTATCGGGCGCCATCGATATCCAACAAGGCACACTACTCGCTAATCGACCTATCACATTAGATAGCACGCACGTATGGATTGAGCGTCAAATCGTGCAACAACTACAAGCCTGGGCATCGGTACCAGAACTGACCTTTACGCTAACTCATCCAGATGAGCGCACATTCAATGTGATGTTCCGCGCACCGTTTATTGACAACGTGTCAGAGATTAAGCCTGTCCGTCCAGAAGACGAACTGCCCACCGACAAGATGAAAGCCAATATCCACTTTCGCACCGTTTAAATGCCCTTTAAACAAGGATTAAAGACACACCATGGCAACAGCACTTAAAACTAAAGTAAATCAGAAAGATTTAAAAATCTATCCGTCTGAGCGTTTGACCCAAACAGATGATGGCGGTGGTATGCCGCTTGGCACGCCATTAACCGGTGAGCTTAACGAGTTGTTTCAGCCCATCTCTAGCATTGCCCGCGTTAATGGGGCATTTTATGCTGTCTTAGAGTACATGGGCGTATTGCGTGCAGATGACGAGCCGTTAATTGGTGCGTTTGCCGCAATCACCAAGCCACCAAGTGACCCGACTGTATCGTATTTGATGTTTGAGGCAACTCGTTTTGGTGAGTCACGCGCTGAGATTTTAAAGCGCATCGAGGCGTACAATATCGCCACGATTGAATCACCCATGACGCTAATGTCAACCCAAGCCAAAGACAGCCGCGTGATACAGGTTTATATCAGCGAAGATGAAAGCTTGCCTTTTGTGGGCGATGTGTATTGTTTGCGACAAGACAAAGCAGGTTACGCAAAAGCTGAACAATACGTGCAAATCACTCGCATTGTGAAGTCAGAAGTACGCACTTTTACCACAGGTACAAAGACCTTTAAAAAACAGGTCGTACAACTTGAAATTAGCGCAAAACTCATCGCTGATTTTGTGGGGGTTGACTACCCAGTTGAGGGTTATGCCAATGCACCGTGCAAGGTGCGCGAAACAGCCGTTGCGGACGCAGCGCAATACTATGGGGTCAAACCATTAGCGGCTGCGATTGCTAAAGATGCCATGCAATGCAAAGTTACTAGTTTAATGGAAAAATTAGTGCCGACTAATCAGATTAGTACGCCATTAATTGACTTGACAGCCGCAGGGCAAACACAAACCTTATTTGACGGTACAGCAAGTGACGGTAATGTATCATTGTCTATCAATCGCAATCACAGCGCAGGGACAATCAGCACGATTTACTTTGGTAATGCAGTAACGCCTGGCACGCTTAAAATTAGCGGCACAGGTAATGGCATCACTGACAAAGGCGGGGCGTTAATCTATAACACGGCGCAAATCGGCACGATTGATTACGCAAGCGGCTTTGCAACGATTAATGAGCCAACCTTTGGCGGTAACTTATCTATTGCAACATTTCACGCGGCATCTGCTGAATTAAAAATTGCCAATACCGCAAGTACGCCCGTTGACATCAACAGCCAGTCAAGCAGCTATACGCTAAACATCGACCCTGCCCCTGCGGTTGGGACGCTACAAGTTAGCTACCGCTCACTGGGTAAATGGTACACGCTCAAAGATGATGGCTCAGGCGTTTTACATGGTGCGTCATCACAGCACGGCTCGGGTAATGTTAATTTTACGACAGGGACAGCGCAAATCAGTATCAGCAATTTACCCGATATTGGCTCATCAATTCTTTGGAGTTGGGGGACGCGTGCAACTTACTTTAACCGCGCTAATACTGCCGCTACTGCAAAGTTAATCTTACAACTTGCCAACGATACCATCCCGTCAAGCATTGCATTATCGTGGAATGATGGTACAGCCAAAACAGCACAAGGTACAGTCGGCGGTGCGATTACAGGTAACTGGACGGGTAAATATGACCCCGATACCAAGCGAATTTTGATTGATACAGGCAGTAACTTTAATCATCCTGCGGGCGTGCTCGATGTGACCGTGACTTACGCTAAAGGCGACAAAACCAATGTTACTATTGATAGTCCATTGGTCGATGCTGATGGCAAAGTGACCATTGATTTGGGCGATGCCCCGCTGATGGCTGGCACGGTTAATCTGAGATATACGGTAAATTATGTTGTAAACAGTAATAACAAGTCCGCCGTTATATCAGTCAGTGATGATGGCAATGGTAATATCATCGACAAAGACAACAAAGTAATCGGTACAGTCAACTACACGACAGCAGAGGTTAAATTTAATCCCACTGTCACGGTATCGGTGTATGAGACGATTTATAGCTACAATATGTGGGGCATGGCGTTACTCCCATACTCGGCTAAAGTGACAAAAGATGCAACGCTTATTGGTGGGATTGCTGCAAGCTTTTTTACAGCCACGCCTAATAATCAAGTAACCGAAAATCTTAAATCGGACACTATCGAGATTGATTTATTGCCAACCGCGCAAGAGGTGATTGCACCCGGCGCGGTTAACTTTACGTGGGGCAATAAAACCTATTTTGATAGAGGGGGTAGTTTATATACTGACCTAAATACTGCCACTGGCAGCGCGGTTACATCAGGCGTGATTAACTATCAAACCGGCATCGGCACGTTAAAAAACTGGTCGTGGAAAGATGGTCAAGCCCCATTTGTGCGTTCGCTTGTCACCTCTATTGATGGCAACCCTGTATCACAAGCGACTTTTCGCACCCCTGCCGCGCCAATCCGTGCGGGTAGCCTGCAAATCCGTGCAACTGCGATTGATGGCACAAAAATAACTGCGTCATCAGCGTATAGCGGCGTAATCACAGGCGCGCTTGCTACAGGCGTGGTGGACTTTGAATACGGCGTAGCAACGGTAAAATTTGGTAAAAAAGTAGATATTACTGACCAAGTTATACAGCAGCCTTGGTATGACGCATCAACCGATAGCGACGGTAAAACATGGCAGCCGATACCCGTATTTGCTGAGACAATCACTTATAACGCGGATGCTTACACTTATCTGCCGATTGATAGTGGTGTGGTTAAAATCGACACGGTACGACTACCACAAGATGGGCGCGTGCCGATTTTTAGACGTGGCGATAGTATTTTGATTCGCAATGCCCAAACCGATGACTTAGGCAGCGCGTTTACCGGTGGTCAAACGATTAACCTATCACGTAAAGATGTTGACCGTATCAGCTTGCTTGATGCAGACAATAAGCCTGTGTTGGGCGAGTTGTGGGACTATGACTTGGACGCTGGCACGATTACCTTTAAGACAAGCATCGACTTGTCATCGTACAAAATGCCGCTGAAAGCCATCCACGCACAAGAGCAGCGTAACCGCGTGGTTGACTTGGATATTGATGGCACGTTGTCGCTACTGTTTGCCGCTAATCGCAATTATCCGATTGAAAATACTTATGTGTCTAGCCTTTTAATCGGTGATGACTTGGCGGTGCGTGTGTCTGTGCCTTTTATTCAGCGGTCATGGAATAACGTGTGGCAAGATACGCCAGTGGGCGACCAGCTTTTGAATAAGCTAAAACTCACCGATTACCCGATGGTACTCACAGACGATGGGGCAATCACTGACAAGTGGATGATTAAGTTTACGTCTAGCAGTCAGTTTGAGCTTTATAGCGAGGCATTGGGCTTTGTCGGTAAGTTTGATGTGTTAACTAACTTAGCGCCAATTAACCCTGCCACTGGCAAGCCTTACTTTACCATCGACAAACGCGCATTTGGTACAGATACGCCTTGGGCGGTGCAGGATGTTATCCGCTTTAATACATGGGGGACGTTAATGCCCGTTTGGGTGCTATGTGCAGTGCAGCCAAACCCGAATCCACCGACAGGCACAGATGGCTTTGAGCAGTATTTATTTGGCGATACCACTGAAATCACAGCATAGGAGATAACAGTATGAGTTTTTTAAATCCAATTAGTGAGCCTGTGTTGATGTATAGCAGCACGGATGACCAGGCACCGAAAATTAACTACGCTGCACGCGCGGCAGGTGATATTAAAACCGTGCTTAAAGCCTGTCTTGTAACGGGCTATGGCACAAAACAAGGCGCAGGTTGGTCAATACAAAATGAGACTGATTTTGCGGCAGAGTTTATCTCACCAAGTGTTGCAATGTCAGATTATAGTTTCGGCGTTACTGACACTTCTACAGCGCAGACAACTTGGTACTATAACTTTAAAGGGGTAAAAACCACACCAGCTAAAAACAACCCTGCAAAGTCTTTTTATTACATTAATGCATCTCACGCAGATAATGGTTGGCGGATGTTGATAACCCAACGTGGCTTTTTATTTGTTGAATTAGTTCAGCACCCCGCAATTGGCAAGTTGTCAGCAAGGTTAACTTATTTTGGTGCTATAAAGTCTGGTATTACTGATACGGGCGGTATTAATATTGCTTTTATTAATACGGGGCATAGCGGGCTTACTGCTGACCAAAATTTTTACACCCGATACGATTATTTACACATAAAACTTGAGAGTTACAGCAATATTAGATTTTGCACAGCGTTACCGCGCCTTGTATCGTCATTAAACAATAGTAGCGCTCCTTCGCGTTACGATACAAGTATATCAATCATGGATTTACACAGCGTATTTTATCTTGTGACATCAGGCGGCAACATCTTACTCGGTGAGTTACCGGGCTTGATTGGAAAAATGGTAAATGACAAGACAAAAATGTTTGGTGTTAGCGAAGAAGTATTTAACGGCAGACCTGTTTTGCGTGTCTGTTGCGGTTTTCCCGACACTGTGGCAGAAAATGTATATTTATATAGTCAAGTTATGTTGCTTCCACTGGATTATTGGGAGTATTAATTAATGGACATTATTGCCAAAGTAACCATACAAATAAGCGATAGAGCGAATGGCTACATCGCTGGCGGTGGTGACGGCATTGTGACAGTTAATGGTCTGTCAGCAGTAAGATACATCTATATACTAGATGCAGAAAATATGCAGCTTATTCAGCGTGTTTTATCGCTAAGCAATGGTCATTATATCGTGCGTGCATTAGATGCAACTAAGCAATATGTCGTTATGGCTCGTGATTACAAAAGAGAATATGAGCCTGTGGCATGGGATTACGTTACCCCTGCAACTGACTTAACAATACAGCAGCAACAGGAGTTGTGGCAATCATGGCAGACATCACCGTAGAATCTAATGCACTGCCATTGCAACTGTATCTTAAAATTGCGAAACAACCCAGTGCTGCCAGCTTACCGCTAACATTAAGCGCAAAACTGGGTGAGTTTACCAAGCTATACTTTGCAGCCGCTTTACCATTGCCCCTAACCCAAAAAATCAGTGAGCAGCCGCCCAGCAATCGGTTGCCGCTAGCACTTAACCGCAAACTTGGCACGCTTGACGCGGTTATTGTTACACCCACTGACCCTACCGACCCGACAACGCCAAAACGCACGATATCAGGCGTTAGTATCGCCATGCAGGGCAGTACATCGGCGGCGGTGGATATCGCAAAGCGTAACAACAATTTGCAGCTTGCTATCACTATTGCTGAGACTGCCCGCGCTTATCGTCAAATGGGCATTACTGTGGCGGATGATTACTACTCGCTATTAAAGCCGTTTATCAATCTAGGCAATGCGACTGCTACCGAGTATAGCGATGTTGTCAATCTAGCAAATCAGTTTGATAGCTATTGGTATCAGTATGTTTTACTTGCTAATGCAACACGCGTCAATGTGTCGGACACGGTTGGACTTGCAACGGTATTAATCAATGATAGCGCAAGTGCAGTAAGTTTTGATAAACAGCAATTTGAGCCGCAGCAGCCTGCAGTTGGTTTAGCGACAAGTTTAACGAACAATGAGCATGGCATGTTTGTTGGCAATCGCAGTCAATCACGCACTCAAGCCGCTGTGCCTGTACCTTGGCGATATTATGCGATACCCGATGATACGCCGCCGCCGATTGTTGGCGCGTGTCGTATCCGTCCGCCATCGAGCCGTTTACCGCTTGCATTGACCCGCAAGCGTAATGGTTTGCCATCGTCACAACTGCCACTGGCTTTAACGTGCTGGCATGACCAAGCCCCTGCATTTGTCCCCGACTTACGGAGTTATATTGTGTTAAATACAGTCACCGCGACACTAGGCGGCATTGCGATTGACCCCATCGACTTTAACATCAAAACCGACCTTGATAGTTACTGCTGGCAGGGTGGCATAAAAATCAGCGATAAGCAGTATCAAAAGGTCAAAGCCAAGCTTGATGTAGCGCGGGGCAGTGAGCCGCTAGTGATTGTCACTGTCAATGGCGTGTCGTATAGCTTTATCGCTGAGGAGATCAGCCGTAACCGCGTCTTTGGTAATTACTCGTATAGCATTAGTGGACGCAGTAGCACGGCACAACTGGGCAAAGATTACGCACACAGCCAAGGTGGCACGATTAATCAAGATTTGTACGCGAGTCAAATTATCAATATGCAGTTGGCTGATTTGCCTTTTAGTATTGACCGATTTGAGGTGACCGACTGGCTGATACCTGCGGGCACGCTAAATACGAGCAATCAAACACCGATTAGTATCATTAGTCAAATTGCCCAAGCGTGTGGTGCTGAAGCGATTAGCGACCCACTAGAGCCTAAACTATCAATCATCCCGCGCTGGAAAAAACCTGCGTGGGAAATGGCGACTGCCACGGCTGATTTAGTGATACCAATGGGCGTTGTGCAATCAATCAGCGACCAAAAACGAGTAAACCCACGTTATAACACCGTGACTTTAATTGGACGCACGCAAGGCTCTGAAGTGTATCGTGCCCGTGAAGGGCGCAACCTCATCGCACCGGTTGCAAATTGGTATCTATACACGGATAGGGATTGTGTGATACCGCGTGGCATACAGATACTATCTGATAGCGGCACCCATGGGCTTTATACGCTCAAAATACGCGTTGCTGATAAGTACAATATGCCGCTTGTTGAGCTTGGACAGATTTTACAAATATCTGATCCCGAAGGCGCGTGGAAAGGCATAGTGACAGGCGTATCGCTTGATGTGGGGCGCGACAATGACGCAATTACCGTGTGGCAGACGGTTAATATTGATAGGTACTTAGACGTATGAATTTATTAAGCCAATTTCAGCAAATTTTTGCGGATAATCCAAAAGGTTTTGCTACGATAACAGGTATTAAGCAAGATGGGACGCTAATTGCTACGACACCAGCGGGTGCAGTTGTGCTACTCGAGGGTAATGTTGATATCGGTAAAAATGTGTTTTATGACCGCGTGACAAATAAGGTGCTTGAAGAAGCACCCAACGTGACGTTTACAGAATATGGGGTTTAACTTTACTTTTAGTCAAATCGTGTTTATGATTTATCAATCAGAAACAATTGAGTAAGGTTCATGAAAAGATTTGCTCTAGTTTTATTAGCTACTTTAGGAATAGTTGGATGCAACACTGATGGCTTTGAAGAATTACCAAGTGTCTATGTCAGGAATAATTACCCAAATGGTGCTGGTTCTTCAGGGGCATCGAGTGATGGTTTTACGGGAATGGGTGCATGGGTCTATACGACTACAGAAGATAGTAACAATCAAACATTTGTAGCAAGAGCCACTACTAGTAGTTTGGCTGACTACACTGATTTAGATAATAACAAAGTTACATCTGGATATTTGGAAATGAAACGAGCCAAATATACTGATAAGTCAACGATTGAACAGTCAGTGACCATTTACGGCGGTACAGGTGCGAAGTTAGATTGCACTCCGTCTTGCAAAGTTACGACGGGGGGCAAAGTATTCATCATGACCAATTCCACTGAACCATTTATTACTGGCATTGACGCTGCGACAAATGCAGGCTTTTATGAGTTAATGACCAAAAACGGTAATGCGGTCATAACTGTGCCTGTTAAGAATACAAAAAATGGCTCAATTGTGTTCAAATATGATGCCAATAATTTTGATAAAGATAAAATGAAGTTGCATGGTGAGTGACACAAGCAAAATAATTCACTGACCCCATCATCTAACTAACCCTATTTATTCAATAGGGGTTTTTTATTATAAGGTTTATTTACTTAAAGCGAAATTATGTTTATGATTTAGATATCAGAAACAATTGAGTAAGAATTATGAATAAACAAAAAGGTTTTTCAGCCATTCATGTAGTTATATTGCTTATAATTGCAGGTTTTGCGTTTTTAGGCTATCACTTTTATGAGCAAAGTGCGGTTAAAAAGGCAAATGCCGAAAGTATATCTACTTTAAATAATTTGAAGACAAAACTTGATGACAAAATGGCTGTTGCAAGCTCGACGCCAAGGATAGGTCTCGGAGCTGTTTTGAATGACTTAGCAACAATTAAAACTGAAGCCTCTTCCGTGGAAGTTTCTGAATGCCTTGAGCAAGCTAAAGAATCATTGGTTAAATATGCAAACACAGAAGTTAACATGATGACGGCATTTGCTGGCGATAGAATGGATACGGCAGAAGATTACGCTGAATATCAAACTAATAAAAGTAAACATGAATCCGAATTTGCTAAGAACTTAGAGCGTTGTAAAGCCAAATAACCTACTGAACTACTTCAACTACCCGCACAAAGCCAAAACCATCAAACTAACCCTATTTACCACAAATAGGGTTTTTTATTATGGCAAATTCAGCGAATTTTGAAGCATCACTCCGCATAAAAGCAGGGGTTGAAGGTACAGACAACATTGACAAACTCGCCAAGTCAATCAGTGAAGCAGGTGTTGACGTCACAGGTCTAACCGAAGAATCAGCAAAACTTGCCAAGCAGTTTGGCGAAATTGAACAAAAACAAGCACTCATTAACCAATTTCGTGAACTCAAAAAAGTCACCAGTGAAGCCAATGCCGAATGGCGAGCCGCTCAAGATGCTACCGCTGCCTATACATCACAAATCCAAGACGCCAAAGATAGCCTTGAAGCCTTAGAGGTCGCAATGCGCAATCAAGGCGATATGTCACAAGAAGAAGCCCGTGCTACCCAAGCAGAATACAATGCGATGGTGCGTGAAATCCGCAATCTTGAACAAGCACAAGCCAACCAAGCAACCAGAGCTAGCCAATTAAGCACACAATACGATGACCTCAATAGCCAACTAGTACGAACCCGCTCTGCTATGCATGATGTCGGGCTATCAACCACAGGGCTCAATGCCCAACAGCAAGCTTTAACCCGAGAAAGTGAGCAAGCGCAAGCTGCACTTGGTGAGCTGACAGCCGAAGCCGAACGCCTTAATGCTATTGCCCAAGCCCGTGTCACGTTAGGTATCGACACTGATGATAACGCACGTCGTCAAATCGAAGAAGTCACCGCAGCGTATGAGACACTGCGTGATAGCGGTACACTAACAGCCGAAGAATTAGCAAGAGCCAATGAGCTACATACGCAGCGCGTCGCAGAGCTTGAGGTGCAGCTCGGTGAAACCGCCCCTACACTTGAGACCTTAGCTGAAGAATTTGGTAAAGTCACCGCCGCTGCTGGCGGTCTTGCCTATGTGACCAATGCGGCGATGGAATTTGAAACCGCTATGTCTGGGGTGAAAAAAGTCGTCGATGGCACACCCGAGCAAATCCAAGCCTTATCAGCCCAAATACAGCAGATGTCAATCGACATGGGGATGGGTACAGATGCCATTGCCGAGATTGCAGCCCAAGGCGGTCAATTGGGTATTCCTATCGAAAAGTTAGGCGAATTTACCAAGATGGCAGGTGAAATGTCAGTCGCATTTGGCATGACGGCTGAAGATGCGGGTGATGCCGCGGCAAAAATCGCTAACGTATTTGGGTTGCCAATCGAAGAAGTGGGTAAACTTGGCGATGCCATTAACACGCTTGGCAACACATCAGCAGCCAAAGAGTCTGAAATTGTCGATGTCATGCAGCGTATCGGGGGACAAGCCAAACAATTCGGACTTGCAACTGAGCAAGCTGCGGCATTATCAGCTGCTTTTATTAGTCTAGGTAAGTCACCTGAAGTGGCAGGGACAGCGATTAACGCGCTATTAACCAAGCTACAAACCGCCAATGTGCAGTCTGATGATTTTAAAGAGACTTTGGCAGGGATTGGATTAAATGCCGATAAAATGGCTGATGATATTGCAGCCAACCCACAACAAGCCTTATCAAATTTTTTGCAGACCCTGGAGTCGATGGATAAACAGCAGCGCTCAGTGGCAACTTTTAAGCTGTTTGGGCAGGAGTATGTGGATGATGTCAATGCGTTGGTCGGTGGACTTGATACCTACAACAAAGCGTTAGATTCTGTCAAAGATAAAAGTGCAATCGCAGGGGCGATGCAAAAAGAATTTAATGCCAAGATGGACACCTCTGCACAGTCAATTGATCAAGCCAAGCAGTCTATCAATGTATTAGCTCAAACCGTGGGCAAAGAACTGTTGCCTGTCGTATCACTGGGGGCAAAAGCAGTCGGTGGATTGGCTCAAGGTATCGGTGACTTTGCAGAGTCGCATCCTATTTTGACCAAAATTGCGGTGGTTATTGCATCAGCTCAAGTGGCATTGATTGCATTAAATAGTACGATGACGTTAGCAGGGGCTATTGGATTACGTTCTGGACTACAAGTTGCTGAAGGCGCGGCTGCCGCGACCACAGGTCTCAATGCTGCTACTGTATCGGCGACTCGTCTAAATGCGGCAATGGGTGGATTAGGCGCAGCTGCGGGTGGTGTGGTAGGGGTTGCCGCCAGTCTAAATAAAGTCACAGTTGGGGCAGATTTGGCAGCAGGTAACTTTGCCAAACTTGCGACCCAAGCATTTGCTGTGACAATGGCATTTGATGCAGGTGAAAGTGTTGGGGATTGGCTCTACAAAAACAGCGATTTAGCACGGGGATTTGGTGATCACTTGGCAATGATACCGGCTGCCATTCACTCGATTTCAACCACAGGCAATCTTGACCAATTCCGCAAAAACTTTGAAACTAGCGAAGAAAGTGCAAAACGTTTAGCTGCCGAAACTAAAAATGTTACCAAATCCACTGAAGAGTTGGCTGCTGAACAAGCCAAAGCCGCATCAGCTGCAAAATTACAAGCCGATGCCAACCTACAACTTGCCAATGACATCAAGCTTACCGAAGCAAATCTTGAAGCTATGAAGGATCGCTTGGCTGAAATGGAAGCAGGTGGACAAAAAAACACCCAAGGATATAAAAATTTATCCACAGAAATTGAAAAAACCACAGACAAACTTGCTGCGCTCAAGGCAGAGGCTGAAAAAAAAGGTATTGGTGAGCTGCTCAAAACCGACCTTGACAAAACTGCTGAATCTTTTAAAGCCTTGGGGCTTGATGTTGATGAGTTTGCCACAGGAATTGATGGTAAAGCCACCGCTGCCCTTAATGGATTTGTGGACGTCGCACATCTAGCTGATGGTGACATCCGCAAACTTGCCTTAGCTTATAATGCCGCCAAAGATGCCGTAGGTGATAACCAAGCCGCACAGGACGAACTCAATAATAAACTAAATCAAGTCACTGAAGGCAATACCCAACTTGCCGAAGCCATCAAAAAAGCTGCCAAAGAACAGAAAGAAGCCAAATCCGCCAGTGAAGAGCAAGCCGCTGCTCTCGACAAACTCGGTGTTAGCGTGGTTGATGCCAATAACGGCATGAGCAAAGGCGGTATGGAGATGATATCCACGCTGAAGGCAGGCGTGGTTGCGATAAAAGAACAATCCACTAGCGCCACTGCGCTTAAAACATCACTGCAACAAGCATTTGAAACATCCATCGCCGCCGCCAAAACTAAAGGCGACTTTGTGGCTATCAAAAAGACCATCGATGATGCAGGTGTGGCAAGTAGCCTAACAGCCGACCAATTAAAAATCCTAAACGCGGGTATCGCTGGTGGCGGCGCCGCGGCAAAGGCAAGCCGTGAAGAAATAGAAAAATATAATAAATCAATAGTGAACGATACAAAAGTCACTTTTGATCAGGTTTTTGCTGAAAACAAAAAATGGATTGAAAGCCAAAAGTCTACTCGTCAAGCCTACAAAGACACAGGCGACGCCGCCAAAGAAGCTGCTGAGAAAGGAAAACAAGCTGCCGCAGAGCAAGAGAAGGCGCATTCTAGCTTTATGGGCGGGCTTGCCAAAATGTATGATAGTTTCACTGGCAGCATTGCTAAAGGACTGCAAAATGTAGGTGTTTCAGGTGAACAGAGTATTCAGCTCATGAACAACGCCCTTAAAGGGCAAGCCTATATGATGAATAGTTGGGATGGGTTTTTTAAAGGTTTTGCCAATGCCCGTGAACGTGTACAAGCCAGCATCGATTCGTTTAACGAAGTGCGTAATAGCGCCCTTGGCATGACCCAAACACTAGGTAGTGCCACTGTCACAACAAATGACCTAGGCAAAGCCCAACTTATTCTTAACCAAGCTACTACCCGTACCGTAGAAGGCATCGTCAAGATGGATAATGCTACACTGGATAACTTAAAACGCCAGATTGATAGCACAAAACAAAAATTTGATGACTTATCTAAGTCTGCTAAAGATACCGCCGATGGTTTACAAACACAGCTTGCAAGGCTTAAAGGTGACGATACAACCGCTCGGCAACTTGAGCAAACCAAAAAACTTGCCGATCTACAAGACAAAATTAATGAAGCACGTAAACGTAGTAACGCTGAAGAAATCGCGCAATTGCAACGCGCCTTTGATTTACAAAAACAAATCAATGATGAGGAAAATCGTCAAGCCAGTGTTAAACTACAACAGGAGCAACAAGCTAAACAAGCCAATGCTCAGAAACAAGCCCAAGCGAATAGCTCATATAATCAGCCCGTCCAGTCAACATCTAGCAATACCCAATCAGTCAATGCTAAAGACGTTGCCAACTCATTTGCAGATTTGATTGAACAAGCCAAGAAAGAAGGAGCTAATTTACTTGCACAGCAATTGATGGATGAAGCTAAACGTTTGGCTAGATAATCAAAAATAAACCCCATTTAAAGGATATTTAAACGGGGTTTTTATGCCTTTATTTCTTGCATTTAATACTGCATAATTATGCACAATTAATCACAAATCGCTATTTTTTCTATGCACAATTAAATGCAAATTTATGCACAAAAAAACGCGACCTTACAGTTTTAAATAAATAAAAACCCCAATTTCATCGCTAAAACTGGGGTAAAATGCCGCTAAACTAAGTAATAAGTAAGCTGCTAAATTAAGTAACTAGTAACTAGTTATCCAATTTTGATTGTACGTAGCTGATAGCACTTTGCACCGTGGTTAATTGTGCGCTGTCTTCATCAGGAATGGTAATACCAAATTCGTTTTCAAAAGACATCACCAATTCAACAAGGTCAAGTGAATCTGCGCCGAGGTCATCCATGAATGAAGATTCATTTTTGATGTCTTCTGCATTCACGCCTAATTGCTCAGCTACTGCGGCTTTTACTTTTTGTTCGATTTCGTTACTCATGCTTCTCTCCTTGCATTGGGGTATATGATATATCGAGTAAACTACATATTAGAGCATATTATCATGCTCATTGCCTATTTCAAAATAAAATAATGCAACCTGTTACTATTTCAAAAACTGTATTTTAAGTTCAAAAACTGCATTTTAAGGCCCGTTAGGTTGGTGTTTGGCAGGCTAAACCATTTACATGTACATGCCGCCATTGACGTCAAGCACGGTACCGGTAATATAACCTGCTTCTTCACTTGCCAAGAAATTTACCGCAGCGGCGATATCTTCAGGCTTGCCCAGTCTGGCTAGCGGAACGGCATTAAGCATGGATTTAATCAATGCTTCATCAAGCTCGCTGGTCATGTCAGTGTCGATAAAGCCTGGTGCCACGCAGTTGACGGTGATTTGACGTGACCCAATCTCCCGAGCCAATGAACGGGTAAATCCTTCAATGCCTGCTTTGCTTGCCGTATAGTTGGTTTGTCCGGCATTGCCCATCGCAGCGACTACTGAGGTGATATTAATGATACGACCTTGCCGCGCTTTCATCATGCCTTTCATGGCGCGTTTACTGGTACGAAATACCGAGGTCAAATTCACGTCGAGCACGCGCTCCCAGGCATTGTCGTCCATGCGCATGAGCAGACCATCTTGGGTAATGCCGGCATTGTTGACTAGCACCTGTACATTGCCAAATTCTTTTTCAATGCTATCAAATAACTGGTTGATTTGCTCGGCATCTTGCACATTGAGCACACGCCCTGCGCCACCCAATTCCTGTAGGTAATCATTGACTGCCGCTGCGCCTTTTTCACTGGTAGCAGTGCCGATGACAAGATAGCCTTCATTTGCCAGACGTTTGGCGATTGCTTGACCAATCCCACGGCTAGCGCCTGTCACTAATGCAATACGTTGAGTCATATACTTCCTTGGTTTTTTTATTGGGCTGATAATTGTTGTTTTATATTGTCTAGTTTGGCAACTGTATCGGTCGCTAGTGTGTTAATTTTCTGCGCTTGGCGTTTGGCTAGTCCTGTCAGCACGCTACCACTGCCACATTCGATTTGTAAGGTGATTTGCGCGTCTGCTAAATTATTCTCAATAGTCGACCATAACACAGGCATATTGAGCTGCTCAATCAAGGCTTGTTTGATTGCGGTGACATCGGTTTCTACCCGTGCATGGCGATTTTGTATCACAGGAATGCTGGGTGGGTTAAATGTCACGTTTTCTAATTCTGCGGCAAGCTTATCGGTGGCAGGTGTCATCAGTTGGCAATGTGACGGTACGCTGACTTTAAGCGGCATGCTTTTTTTACCGAGCGCAACGATTTGCTCTGACGCTAAATCCACGCCTGCGACATTGCCTGCAATCACCACTTGCCCTGGCGCGTTAAAATTGGCTGGGCTGACCACTGCCTGCGTATGCGCCGCTACCACAGCATCACATATTTGTTGCACATCTTCATCAGCGAGACCTAAAATCGCTGCCATTTTACCTGTTTGTGATTGCATGGCGGCGCTCATATACTGACCGCGTTGATGCACCAGCTTTACAGCATCTGCCAAACTCAATACCCCAGCGGCACACAGCGCACTGTATTCACCCAGTGAATGCCCTGCAACATATGCCGGCTGTAAATCAAGCTCATCGCGCAGCACCCGCCAAATCGCCATACTGGCGGTCAATAGTGCAGATTGGGTATACGCAGTATCATCTAAAGACGCGGCACCTGATGCCCCTTGGCATATCGCCCACAAGTCAAACCCAAGGGCTGTTGAGGCTTCATCAAACGTTGCTTTGACGATAGGATACTGGGCTGCCCAATCGTGTAGCATGCCCACACTCTGCGAGCCTTGTCCTGGAAAAATCACAGCATATTTCATAGATGCAGCATTATCTTGTGATGAATTGGCTGGTTGATTTGCGCTGGTTTGGCTTTGCATTGGGTTATCCATAATGTCCTAACTTATTATATTGTACTGCTTATGTTGTACTGCTTATGTTGTATCGTGTCTAATGCACCGCTAAAAAACACGGTCAAAAAAATTTGCTTAGGCGATTTTTTGGTCGATTACTTTACCAAAAGTTATCAGCAAAATCAAAATGGCGTCAGTAGCTTGGATTGATGTTATAAGCTTATCAAACTTGGCTGGCAATAATATAACTTACTATTAAGAAGACAAAAGTAAGCCAGTAAATTTATGTGTACAATTGTACTCTGATTATTATGGCATATTGAAAAAAAAATTCTAGCTTTTTCTTTCGGGTATTTTTACATAAAAAACCAATAAAAAAAGGCTGATGAATTATCATCAGCCTTTTTGGTGCTTAGCCAATGCATACTAAGCCATGTCAAAGCACTGCATTTTGCGCTAATTATTCAGCAACGGCTGCTACTTTGAATAATTGACGACCACGGTAAAAGCCGTCTTTGGTCGCATGGTGACGGATGTGTTTTTCACCGGTAGTTGCATCTACAGCAACAGCATTGATTGTGATGCGGTCGTGTGAACGACGCATATCACGGCGTGAACGGCTTTTACGGTTTTGTTGAACAGCCATGAGGTTAGCTCCTGTGCTTCTCGCTATTAAAACATCGTTCCCTTAACCTCATTACATCATCATGCAAACAACTTGGTATCGATATTTGGCATGGATATAAGGCAAACTATTGGAACAGACAATCAGATAAATTTATAAACGCCATATTATACGTAAAAAAACCCATTTAGCAAAGCCTTAACCGACATTTAGTGGCAAGTTTTTGTTAATACCTGTATGACGGCGTATATAATGGCGTGGTTCTTTTTAACTTTTTAGGCTTGCCAGTACCGCAAACGGATTTTCTTTTTCCGCCACTGCCTCTGGCAACTCGCCTACCTCAGTGACTGCCATTTCGCAGTCATCATGCTTGGGCGCTAATGGCAAATCAACCAATAACTCATCTTCAATCATTGGTAATAGCCACAGCTTGTTGTCATCCGTTAGCTCATCAATCAGGATGATTTCTGTGCCTTCATCAAGCAATGCGACGTGATTTTCATCTTCAAGTAGCGCAAGCTCACTATCGACATCCAGACTCACTGCGACGGGGTCTAGGCAGCGCTGGCAGGTTTGCCAAAGCACGCCCGTGGTGTGTAGTTGCCAAAATACCACGTCCCCTTTTTTCTGAATATCTAACATCACATCCAGTGGCTGATCGTTGTCATGATGTTCATCACCCAAGGCATAGATACGTGGCAAATCTTTGAGACTCACCTTGCCTTCCCAGTGATAATGGTTATCGTTGTTATGCTCCCAACGTGCCAAGTCAATAAACTTGACCAAGCTGGCACTCGCGCCAATCTCACTGGTGGTGTTATTGGCGGTTTTGGATGGGGCAGTTGTCGGTACATCTTGCGATGATTGTGCTGGCACGTTTGATGAAGAGTTTGATGAAGAATGTAGCGTCATTTCACCGCTCCTGTTAGTTATTTTACGCTGTAGTATAAAGCATACTGACGTCTATTGCATGGTAGCATGTTGTTGGCGTGATTTCCTAGTCGATGCTGGCTGTTAAATTGTATAATAGCAATTTTTATCAACCCTACTTTTGCTATGTCCACACACCTATCGCCAATATCCGCACAAATATCACCACGAACCCTTGCTATTTTTCCCTTTATGACGCTGCCTTTTGTCAGTCAATTCGCGGTGGCGCCTGTGTTAGCCAGTGATGTTGACACAACTATGATTGACCAACAAAGTGCGCAGTTAGCATTAAAGGTTAATTTTTTGCCCGTACTCGCCAGTATATCAAAGACAAAAAATCGCCCTCTGATTGACTATCAATGGGTATCGGTGGAAGCATTACAAGTGCAATGGCTGATAGGTTGGTTCAAACTGTGGTTTTGCCATCGTGATACGATTTTGGTCAAAGGCGGGCATGAGCCTGAATATTTTGCCGCGACCGATACCGAGCCTGCCAAAATTGTGTTTGCGCATGGATTTTTTGCCAGTGCCTTGCATGAAATTAGCCATTGGTGTATGGCAGGTCAAAAACGCCGATTGCTCAATGACTTTGGCTACTGGTATGCGCCCGATGGACGTAATGAAGAGCAGCAGCAACAGTTTGAACAAGTAGAAATCCTGCCGCAGGCGATTGAATGTTTACTGACGCTCACCTGCAACAAACCCTTTAGCGTGTCTAAAGATAATTTGTTTGCTGATTTTGATACCAGTCAGAGCACTTTTGAAGACGATGTACAAGGCCAAGCGGTGAAGTTTTGGCAAACGGGGCAAAAACTGTCAACCGATGCCAAAGTCTTGCTAAGCCAGTTAACCAAATTGCGCCCGCTACCATTGACCTCGTTTGATATCTCTCACAATTTTATCAAACTGAATTAAACCCATAAAAAAGGCAGTCATTGAACGCTGCCTTTTTTATGGGGGATAACAAATTAATCTTGTTTATATTTGTCATGACAGGATTTACAGCTGGCGCCCAAATCACCAAATTGGGTTTTGATGCCATCAACACTGGTTGCAGTCGCAGCGGCGGCATTGAGGGCACTGGCAGCGGTTTTAAATTTATCAATTTGTTGTTGGAACCCTGCAGCATCGCGCCAAATTTCATCTTTTGCTTCACCACCCTTGGCGGTCTCTGGATAATGCACCCAAGGATTTTGGTTAAGTTTGTCGGCGGCGGCTTTGACTTGCGCGGCATCAAATTTGCTTGGATCTTTGACCATGGCGCCAATGGTTTGGCTGGTTTTTTTCCACTCTTTCATGATTCTTTCACGCGCTTTTTTGTGGTCTTCTGGCGTCATGTTAGGGTCAACTACCGTGGTCGAGGTTGTCGTGGTGCTTACCGTAGCGGTTGCCGTTGCACCATTGGCGCTAGCGGTAACTGTGGTAGCAGGCGCTGAAGCAGTCGTTGTGGTTGTGGTTTCTGTTTTTTTATTACAGCCCACCAGCGCCATCGCAACGATTAATGGGGGGGCAAATTTTAATGCAGTTGACATCGTCCTTTCCTTCCGTGTTTTTTTATATGAATTTAATAATGAATGTTATTATCAGAGTGTGGATTAATAATATTTAAGGATTTTAACAAGTATTGGCAAAAAAATTATTATGATTTGGTAACTAAGCCTAAGCACTCTTTGAGATAGGGTATGGTTTTTTGATTAAGTGCTTTGTAGTTTGATTGCTTTGCCTTGGGCTTTGATGGGCTTACCTTGTAGGACGGCTTGGGCGATTTTGATATGTTTAGGGTCATGAAAACCTGTGATACGATACAAGATTTGACCGCCAGCATTGTAGATGGTCATGCCATCGATGGTAGGCTCAATGCTATCGCCGGGCAAGAACTGATAGCTTGTGACGTTAGCACCTTGGTGATGGCTAAAACCCTGTTGGGTCAGTCGCAGCTCACCCCCTGCTAAAGTAGGCACCTCTTTTTTTTGCTTGAGTGCTTGCCACGCAACACTTGCGATGATGGCTAGTAAAATCATCAGCGAGCCGATGGCAACTGAGAGCAATTTAAATGCCATCAATAGCCCTACTACCGCAATTGCGATACCCACCCACAGTATTTGGATCAGCTTGTTTGGTGTCACCGCTTGACTTTGCAAACCAATGGTAACGCCTGTGTCGGTGACTTTTAACATAATCATCTCTATGACAATTAAAAGGGCGTATGTGCTACGCCCTTACTAGCCTATCTTGTTTTGTTAGGCTGTTTTACCAACCTAGCACCGCTTGTTGTTCAGCAATCAGCTGTTTGATACCTTCTTCAGCAATCGCTAGCATTTCATCCACTTGCGCACGGGTAAACGGTTTTTCTTCGGCAGTGCCTTGAATCTCGATAAACTCGCCTTTTTGCGTCATCACGACGTTAAGATCTGTGTCACAGCTTGAGTCTTCGCTATAGTTCAAATCCAAAAGCACTTCACCATTTTTGATACCCACAGAGACGGCTGCTACCAAGCCAACCAAAGGATCGGCTTTGAGTTTTTTGGCGGCTTGCAGTTTTTCTAACGCATCGACCAATGCCACAGCTGCACCTGTGATACTGGCAGTACGGGTACCGCCATCGGCTTGCAGCACGTCACAGTCGATATGGATGGTATTTTCCCCAAGCTTTTCAAGATCTACCATCGCCCGTAAGCTACGACCAATCAACCGCTGAATCTCTTGGGTACGACCTGATTGTTTACCTTTCGCGGCTTCGCGTTGGGTACGCTCGTGGGTCGCACGTGGCAACATACCGTATTCAGCGGTAATCCAGCCTTTACCTGTACCTTTGAGCCAGCGCGGTACTTGGGTCTCGATACTGGCGGTACATAGCACTTTGGTATCACCATAGCTGACCAGCACGGCGCCTTCGGCATGTTTGGTAAAGTTACGCACAAAACTAATTGGACGAAGTTGGTTGTTTTCACGATTATCGATACGCATAAGATTCCCTAAAAGACCGCCTTGACGGTTTGGTAGATAGTTTTTAAGCAATGGGCAAAAATTACAGTGGTTTTATGCTACCTTGCCAACCCAGTTTTAGCAAGACAATTCCGTCGGCAACATGGCAGGTTGCTATTCAAGCCCTTCGCGCTTACGCAGCTCTTTACGTAAAATTTTACCAACATTGGACTTGGGCAGACTATCGACAAATTCAACATAGCGTGGGCGTTTATAGCCACTTAAATGCTGTTTACCAAACGCCAGTAGCTGCTCAGCGGTGACGCGGTTGTGTTTTCTGACCACAAATATTTTGGGCTCTTCGCCGCGCGTCGCGCTTGGTACGCCAATCGCCACACACTCGAGCACGTCGGCATGCTCGAGCATCACCGACTCAATCTCATTTGGGTAGACATTAAACCCTGACACCACAATCATATCTTTTTTACGGTCAACGATTTTGATAAAACCGCGCTCATCAATGATGCCAATATCGCCTGTGCGCAAATAGCCTGTTGCGGTAAACGCATTAGCAGTCTCGACAGGTAGATTGCGATACCCCACCATCACTTGCGGGCCTTTGACGGCGATTTCTCCGCGTTCACCAATGCGCACAGGTTGGTCGTTGTTGTCCAATAAGATGATGTCAGTGGCAGGGGTTGGCAGCCCGACTTTGTTGGTAAATTCTGCGATAGTTAATGGATTAAAGGTAATTACAGGCGCGGTTTCTGAGAGCCCATAGCCTTCGATAATCGGCAACCCTGTGATGGTATGCCATTTTTTGGCAACACTAGGGAGGATTGCCATGCCGCCGCCAATGGTGGCTTTGAGTTGGGAAAAATCGAGCCTTCGAAATTCAGGATGCTGTATCAAGGCGCTAAATAGCGTATTGACCCCCAAAATAAAATGCGGCGGTGTACGCTTTAGCGTATTGACCAGTTCATTGATATCACGTGGATTGGGCACGAGCCTTGAGGCAAACCCACGATATAAAATAAAAACACAGCAAATGGTGAATGAAAATACATGATACAGCGGTAATGACGCCAAAATAATATCTTCCTGTCCTTCTTCATCGTACGCGCTGCGAATCAACGCATCGATTTGCAGCAAATTGGCAATCACATTGCCATGACTGAGCATCGCGCCTTTTGCCGTCCCTGTGGTACCACCGGTATATTGAATTAATGCGATATTCGATAACGTGAGAGTTGGGCGTTGATAAGCCTTGCTAGCGCCCGCTAATAAATGACTAAAATAAATCCAATTACCTTTTGGCGGCAAATCGGTAGTCGCTGAGACCAGATTGATTAACGCGCCTTTGAGCTTACTTTTCAAATCGCCCAACCGACAGATGATTAAATGATGTAAATCGCGGTTAAGGTTATCGGCAATGTCTTTATAGGTATAAATAAATTTATCTAATATAAACAACGCCTTGATGTCGGCATCATCCATTTGGTGCTCAAGCTCGCGACTGGTGTAGGAAGGATTCATACTCACCAGTACCATGCCAGCACGGATGACGCCGAGTGTAATCACCGGATATTGCAAAATATTGGGCAACATTACGCCAACCGCGTCACCGACCTTGAGCCCTAACTGCTGTAAATAAATGGCAACTTTTAGACTCAGTTTATCTAGCTGCTCGTAACTAATCTGCTGATCATCGCAATAATACGCCACTTGCCGCGCATGTTTGGCAAACCCCGCTTCTAAGATGTCAATCAGCGACGTTTGTTCATCTGGCATATCGATGGTACTACAAATGTTATAGCGCTCGTAGCTAATCAGCCACGGTTGCTGATTTTCTTCCCATTCATACATCTCATGCATCGGGCGGTCATTGATTGGTGAAATAGCGTCATCCATAAACTCAGTATTGCTCGTAACAGCCGATTGGTATTCCCAATTTTATAAGGTTAGGGGGCGCGATGCAATAAAAAACCCAACTAATCTGATATAGAAAAGCTGGGTCTTGGCAACAAGCGTTAGCTTACTTTTTTTCTTCAAGTTTACGCAGTTCTTTGCGCAGGATTTTGCCAACATTTGATTTTGGCAATTCATCCACAAACTCAACTTTACGGGGACGTTTATAACCCGTTAATTCGCTTCGCGCGTATTGTAGCAACTCTTGCTCCGTGAGGCTTGGGTCTTTACGTACCACAAACGCTTTTGGCACTTCGCCGCTTTTTTCACTCGGTACCCCAATCACCCCGACTTCCAACACTTTGGGATGCGCCGCTAGTACTTCTTCAACTTCGTTTGGATAGACGTTAAATCCTGATACCAAAATCATGTCTTTTTTACGGTCAACGATTTTGAAATAGCCTTGCTCATCAATGACAGCGATGTCGCCAGTTTTGAAATAACCGTCTGCTGTCATCACTTCTGCAGTGGCTTCAGGACGCTGCCAGTAGCCTTTCATCACTTGTGGACCTTTAACTGCAATCTCACCACGCTCACCTGCTGCGACTTCATTGCCGTTGTCATCGAGCAGTTTGACGTCGGTGTTGGGCATCGGGATACCGATTTTGGCGCTAAATTGCTCTTGTGCCAAGGGGTTTAGGGTGGCAACGGGTGAGGTTTCGGACAAGCCGTAGCCTTCTAGGATATTGGTACCTGTAATACGTTTCCACTCTTCAGCGGTTGAAGGCAATACCGACATACCACCGCCTAGCGACAGACGCAATTTGCTGTGGTCTAATGCACGAAAACCGGTGTGGTGCGCCAAGCCATTAAATAATGTGTTCACCGCTGGGAAGAATACTGGCTTATATTTTGCTAATTCTTTGACAAAACTGTCCAGGTCACGGGGGTTTGGAATCAATACACCCGTAAAGCCCATGTTCATACATAGTAGCGCACAGGCGGTAAATGAGAAAATATGGTAAAGCGGTAAGGCAACGACGACGTACTCACCCACCATTTGATTAGGGAATACTTGTCTGGCGAACTCTTGGCACTGTAGCATATTGGATACCAAGTTACTGTGGGTAAGCATCGCACCTTTGGCAACCCCTGTGGTGCCGCCAGTATACTGTAGTACCGCAATATCACTGCCCTTGATACCTTCTGGTCGCTGATAGCGACTGGCAGACGCTTGCTTGATAACACTCTTAAAGGTCACATGCCCGTCAATTTGCCAAGCTGGAATGGCTTTTTTGACATACTTGACCACAGTATTGACTAGCATACCTTTAAACGTACCCATCAAATCACCGATTGAACAGACGATGACGTGATCAACCATTTTTTTGCCGATATCTTGATAGGTTTTGGCAAAGTTTTCAACGATAAATAACGCTTTGGCTTGTGAGTCTTCTAACTGATGCGCTAATTCATGAGCGGTGTATAGTGGATTGACATTGACCAAGATAAAACCTGCGCGGATGATACCAATCATACACACTGGGTATTGCAAGATATTTGGCATCATCACTGCAACGGTATCGCCTTTTTTTAGACCCAATCCCTGCAAATACGCCGCGATTTGGCGGCTATAAGTATCTAGCTGACGATAGGTCATGCTACTACCCATACACACAAAGGCATCACTACCATTGAATTGTTCGAAATTCTTTTCAAAAACATTCATTAGGTTGACTTCGTCACCGGGCATTTGCATGTTATAGTTCATGCCGTAATGCTCGTAAGTCTTTAACCAAGGTTTCTCATGATGATCGGTAAGCTTTGGCGCATGTGGCTGCGCTTCCATATTATCGACGGGAGTATCAATGGGAGTATCGACGGGCGCATTGTATTGGGCGTTGTTGTCAGGGGTTTGAGCTGAGGTGGTTGATTCATTCATGAGAAATGTTTTCCTTAGGTATGCGGTCTATCAGCGAATAGCATATTGATAATTAAAAGAATTTTTATAAAAAGGTCAATCCCACTGCTAAAAATTATATTAAAAATCGCGGCCAAATGTACTATTAACATACTAAATATTTACTTAATTCTCAAGCCTATTCTCTGTACTTATGGGATGATAAAAATGATTTCGCGTCGAAATAGTTATCCGTTATTTGACCGTTAAAGCGGTTACAGTGTCCAGTCATCTTTAAAAGGCGTTTTTGCGACACATTTTGACGTGTAAAACTGGGCAAATTTGCCATTCCATGGATTAATACTTGTTTTTCTACTCTCAAGCTTTATGATATTTCCTCATACTTCTGATCTCTCTTTTGCACTTTCTTTTATTTTTTGTCATTGATTAAGTAACCATTATGTCCGATACCCTTGTAGCAAAAATTACCAAACCAAACGATTTGAACAACCCCACTCGCTCAGTCGCTGAATTTACCGAAAACGCGTATCTGAACTATGCGATGTACGTCATCATGGACCGGGCATTGCCACACGTTGCCGACGGGTTAAAACCCGTGCAGCGCCGTATCGTTTACGCGATGAGCGAGCTTGGGCTCAAAAATACTGCCAAACCCAAAAAATCAGCGCGCACTATTGGTGACGTCATTGGTAAATACCATCCGCATGGCGACTCAGCCTGTTATGAAGCGATGGTGCTCATGAGTCAGCCGTTTAGCTACCGTTATCCACTCATTAGCGGTCAAGGCAACTTCGGCTCGCCCGACGACCCAAAATCCTTCGCTGCGATGCGCTACACCGAAGCCAAGCTATCGGCTTATGCCAATACCTTGCTAAACGAGCTTGGTCAAGGCACTGTCGATTGGCAAGACAACTTTGATGGCACCTTGCAAGAACCCGTCACCTTGCCTGCCCGTCTGCCGAACATCTTGCTCAACGGCACAACGGGCATTGCGGTGGGTATGGCAACCGATATCCCGCCACATAACTTGTCTGAAGTGGTCAAAGGCTGCATTGCGCTACTTAAAAAACCCACAATGACGGAAAAAGAGCTGGCAAAGTACATCTCTGCACCCGATTTGCCAACCAAAGCAGAAATCATCACCTCGCCTGAGGATTTGCTACAGCTATATAAAACGGGTCGTGGTAGCTACAAAATGCGCGCTACTTATCATGTCGATGACAAAGAAAAAAACTTAGTCATCATCGATGCGCTACCCTATCAAATCTCCGGCAATAAAATCATTGAGCAAATTGCCAATTTAATTAATGCCAAAAAATTGCCTTGGGTGACCGACATCTATGACGAATCCGACCACCAAAACGCTTGCCGTATCGTGCTTGAGCTGCGCTCCAACCGTGTTGATATCGAGCCGATGATGAGCCATTTGTTTGCCAGTACCGACCTTGAGAGTAATTACCGCGTTAATCTCAACATGATTGGCACCAACGGCAAACCCCAAGTCAAATCACTGCTTACCATTCTCACCGAATGGCTCTCTGTGCGCCGAGATACCGTCACGCGGCGTTTGCAATACCGTTTGGATAAAATCGAGCAGCGTTTGCATATCTTGGCGGGTTTGCTGATTGCCTATCTGCATATTGATGAGGTCATCCGTATCATCCGTGAGGAAGACGACCCAAAAGCAGAATTGATGACGCGCTATGATTTGACCGAAATCCAAGCCAACGCGATTTTGGATATTCGTCTGCGTCAACTGGCACGCCTTGAAGAAATCGAGCTCAAACGTGAACAAAGTGACCTAGAAACAGAGAAAGCCCAAATCGAAGCATACTTGAACAACCCAGATAAATTGACGGGTTTAATGATTGAAGAGCTCACTGCTGATATGAAAGAGCATGGCGATAAACGCCAATCGCCGATTGTAGAACGCACGGAAGCCACCGCGCTTAAAGAAACTGACCTAGCCCCAAGCGAGCCTGTAACGGTCATCGTGTCAAAATCAGGCTGGATTCGCTCCGCCAAAGGGCACGATGTCGATGCCGCCAATATGAATTACCGTTCGGGCGATGCCTATCTTGCCCATGCGCAAGGCAAATCCAATGAAAAAGTCTACCTCATGGATAACACCGGTCGCAGCTATCGCCTCGATGCCTATACCTTACCCTCTGCTCGGGGGCAAGGCGAGCCGCTCACAAGCCTGCTAAAACCCACGGGCGGGGCAAGTTTTATCAACGTGCTGATGGGACAAGATGACAGTAAGCTCATCATGGCAAGCTCGCAAGGATATGGCTTTATTAACACCTTTGCTGATCTTGATACCAACCAAAAAGCGGGCAAAAATGTGATTAATTTTGATGATGCCTGTAGTTTAATAACCCACCAAATTGGTGAGCAAGATACGCTAGTTGGCGTGGTCAGCTCGGCGGGGCATTTGCTGATATACCCATTGACTGAGTTACCGATGATGAAAAAAGGTAAAGGCAATAAGCTAATTGATTTAAAAGACGGTGACAGCGTGGTCGCCATCACCACATTTGCCGAAGGGGATAGTTTGTCATTGGACAGTGGTAAACGCACCTTGACGCTCAAACCGATGGATATTGCCAATTTTATGGGTACACGCGGTCGACGCGGCACACTTTTGCCAAAAGGGTTTCAAAAGGTGAGTGCTATCAGCAAAGCCAGTTAATTGAGTTCTAGCTGATTTAGTTTTAGCTCATTCGCTGTTGAATCAATGCCTTTTTTTAAAGGCATTTTTTGTGCTTAAAGTCCCGTAATAAATCAACACAAAAACCGCATTTAACCGTTGGCAGAAAATCGCTATCCTCTGCCAACTTTGCAATCAAAATTAATCTTCCTATGTATGACTCCGTATTCCAAGACATCAAGACCCATATCATTAGCTTCACAGGTTTAGAAAAAGATGCCCTGCATATTTATGTCGGCATTGTGATATTTCTTATCACAAGCCTACTTTTTAAAAATCACCGCTACCGTTGGCTTATCGCCTTATTCACGGTGATTGCTGCTGCCATCATGGGTGAAGTGCTAGACAGACATGACCAGCTTATAATCGACAAGCACTGGTACTGGCAAGGCAGTTTGCATGATATAGTAAACACCTGCTTTTTCCCGACCCTTTTTACCTTGATACTTACCTTTACCCATTTTTTTGAGCGAAACATCGCCCAAGCTCATGGTTCAAAACATTAATTGGCTATCAACTTTTAGCAAACTTTTGGTTCAATCTTGGCAAACTCAGCGATTCGGGGTAAAGTAATCTCATTTTTCACAGTATTTTTAACACCCCAGTACTTTTAAAATTAGAGTGTTTTTAAAATCCCGGTACTTTTAAAATCACAGTATTTTAAAATTAGTTCTCTCGCATATATGGACAGCCAACCCCTTATGAATCCCCAATTACAACTTTTGCATCCTTATCCGTTTGCCAAGATGGCAACGTTGCTACAAGGCATCACCCCAAACCCCAACTATGCCCCGATTAAACTGGGTATCGGTGAACCGCAGCACACACCGCCACAGTTTGTGTTAGACGTCATCAAAGACAATCTGGCTAAAATCCAAAATTACCCCACCACCAACGGTTTGCCCGAGCTGCGCCAAGCGATTGCCGATTGGGTACAGCGCCGTTTTCAGGTCAAACAATTAAATGCCGACACCCAAGTGCTACCTGTGATGGGTACACGTGAGGCGCTATTTAGTTTTGTGCAAGCGGCATTTAACCGTGAGGATAGTAAACGACCTTACGTGGTGATGCCCAATCCGTTTTATCAGATTTATGAAGGGGCGACGCTGCTCGCTGGTGGACAGCCGTATTTTGTCAATTGTACCGCTGACAATAACTTTGTCGGTGACTATGACAGTGTGCCAAGCGAGGTTTGGGAAAAAACCCAACTGGTCTTTGTGTGTAGTCCAAACAACCCAACTGGCTCGGTGATGGATATGGCGCAGTGGCAACGTCTGGTTGAGCTATCGGATAAATACGGCTTTATCCTAGCCAGTGATGAATGCTACAGTGAGCTATATTTTGAGGTGCCGCCAATTGGACTACTTGAAGTCTGCGCCAAACTCGGACGCGATGATTTTGCCAATTGCGTGGTGTTTCATTCGCTGTCAAAACGCTCCAATCTACCTGGCATGCGCTCAGGATTTGTGGCAGGTGATGCCAAGCTACTAGCGCCGTATGCCCAGTACCGCACTTATCAAGGTTGCGCGATGCCGATTCATCATCAGCTGGCTTCGATTACCGCGTGGCAAGATGAAGCCCATGTGGCAGAAAACCGCAAACTATATCGCCAAAAGTTTGATTTGTGGATGGACAAGCTGTCAGACAAATTACCGTTACGCCGTCCTGATGCGGGTTTTTATTTTTGGTTGCCGGTACAAGATGACGAGCAGTTTGTCAAAGTGATTTATGAACAGCTAAATATCCATGCGCTTGCTGGGCGTTACCTATCTCGCGATACGCCCCCATACCAAAACAACAGCGGTAACGCTGGCAAAAACCATGTGCGCATGGCATTGGTCGCAGATATCGCACAAAGCAGCGAGGCGATTGACCGATTGCTGAGCTTGGACTTATCAAATTTGGTGTAATTTTTCATAAAAAAAGTGAGGGCTAGCTACCATCACTTTTTTTGACTTTTTGTAAGTATTCAGCGTGCAACGACTGCTAGTCTTCAAGATTTTTTAGCAGGGAACTGACCTGTGCCAATTTCTTGCGTTTTTGGTGAATATCATGGGTGACAAAGATGTCATCGGTTTCAGGTAGCATAAACCAATCTGGGTGGCGAAACGTGTTCTCAATATCTTGTAAACCACTTTCCCAGTGCTCTTGCATGGTTGAGGCGCTAAACTCATAGTCTTTATAGCCACGCTCATAAGTCTTTTTGTGATAAATCAGATGAATCACGTTTTTGACACCGACTTCCGTCATTTCGCGGGCTTTATTGACGCACGATTCTTCAACTTTATCAATTTTGGCATCGTCATCGATGATTTCGAGTAACTCTTTGATAAGGCGCGTATAACGCAATTTTTGCGCCATAAAGTCAGTGACCATGCGGGTTTTACTAGAATATTGAATGTCTTTGATGCGCTCGTCAATCTCCATCATATTCTCTGGCACCGTGCCCTTGGCATTCCACAAATCCACTTGGAAAATCAATTGCTTGAGGTGCTCTTCATGGCTTAAGATTTCATTGAGTGGCGTGTTGGACACCAGTCCACCATCCCAATAATACTCCCCATCAATCTCAACCGCTGGAAAACCTGGCGGCAATGCGCCCGATGCGATGAAGTGATCGTAGCGCAATTCTTCGTTTTCATTGCTAAAAATAGCAAAGTTACCGTTACGCACATTGACCGCAGACACCGATACTTTCATCCGATTGACGTCATTGACCAGTTTTAAATCACAATAACGCTCAAGGGTCTCGCGCAGCTTATCGGTGGTATAATAGCTTAAGTGGTTGGGGGTAGTGTCATACGGCACAAAATAACGCGGTTTAAAAAAGCCACGCTGTCCTTCAATCATGGTTTGCCAAGCCTCAGCGGTAGATTCCATCACCCGCAATTGCTGCTTTAAAAAGCCATTTTCAAATATCCAAGGCATAAAATGGCTTACCATATCAATCTTGCTGAGTTTATCTAGCTCATTGGCCGTTTGACGGTAGACATTCAGCCCTGCAGGGGTGTAGTTACGATGGGTGATGGTGTTCCAAAATCCTTGCAGCGCCGCCAAACGGTTCTCTGGACGGTTACCTGCGATGATGGCGGTATTGAGCGCGCCGATTGAAATACCTGAGATACGGTCGATTTTGATACCTTGTTTATGCAGTCCTTCATAAATCCCTGCTTGGTAGGCACCGAGCGCACCGCCACCTTGTAGCAGCAAAGACACGCTATCGTATTGTTTGACCAATTCTTTGAGCGGTGGCGTGCCTTGTGGGGTGGGTTGATTGGGGTTTGGGTTTGGTGGCTCTATCGCCTTAAGCGGTGATAAATTATCAGGTGATGGCTTGGATGGTTGCGCAGGTGTGGGGATGGTTTTTCTAGTTGACATAATAATCTCATCATCCGTAAGTATAGTGGTTTTTATCTAGTATAGAATATATATCACTCAAGTATTGTAGCAAGATTTTATAGCGACAAAATGATATATAGTAAATCCTGTATTATAATGAACACAACTTAAACTTTCATAGATAGCACCATGCCAAACCTATACGACCAAGACTTACGCAAACGCACCATAGCCTACTGGCAAGAAACAAATAACAAAAGCAAAACAGCGAGAATATTCGGCATCTGTCGCAACACGCTTAACAGTTGGATAGCCTTGTACCACGACCAAGGCAATACCGAACCTAAGAAAGCACAACCAACGGGTGTAAAACACATCATAACCGACCTTGATAGCTTTGAACGATATGTCAAAGCTAAACAATTTGATACCGCTAAACAGCTACGGGAACAATATTTAAAAGACCATCCTGATGTCAGTATATCCTACAATGCGTTTGTCGATACCTTACATCGTATCAACTGGACATTTAAAAAAAGACCTTCACCTACAAAGAATCAGACCCCGTAAAACAGCAAGGTTTTAGCGTATGTTTAGCTATCATGGCTTTTTGGTTTGGTCTGACCAACATCCTATTTATGGATGAAACAGGCTTTTACCAAAGACAAGGCTATCATCGTAGCTGGTCACCGGTTGGCACACCTTGCTATGCTAAAATGGATGCCAATAAAGGCAAACGCTTAAATCTTATCGGTGCAATGAGTATGGCTGAATTTAAACTGATTGCACCTGTGACCTTTGAAGGTGGGTGTAAGCGTGATACGGTAGAAAATTGGCTTCACACGCTTGGTCAATCTTTGCCTAAAGATGAACTCGACAGCTACCCACAGCGTTTTTTAATCATGGATAATGCGCGCTTTCATCGGGGTGGTGATTTAAAACAGATTGCCGAAAAATACAACTTAACGTTACTGTATTTACCACCTTATTCTCCTGAGTTAAATCCTGTGGAGCATAAGTGGGCAGTGGTTAAGCAAAAGGTAAAACTCTCGATTAATGACTTCGATTCGCTTCATGATTGTGTTAAATACTGTGCAGTTTAATTTAGGGTTTACTATATGCGTGACTTTTTTGATGATTTTGTCATTTATGAACCTTTGATTAAACAGCAACATTGTTGCTTGAATCTCTATGTTGTATCAAAGTGAATACGCGCAATTTTTAAAAAACTGACTGTTGTATTAAAAAAAGCGGCGGCGCCGTCATTGGGGTATTTGGGACATGGAAATTTGAAGCCTAGCTATCTGAAGCCTAGCTATTTAGAGCGTATGCGCCACGCCCGTATCTTTTTAGCGAACAATTTACCGTTTAAAATTTACCGTTCAAATGGACAGTTAATCGCCCAAATGCACGTATTTGGCAATTACTTGCTGATGGATGGGGAAATTACCGAGCGTCGCCCCTGCTTTGCGGTCAGCAAAATAATGTTGCAGTGTTTCAATGACATTTTGGAACGCCAAGTCTTCCCAAGGGATGTCTTCTTCGGCAAACAACGCACATTCTAGGCTCTCGATGCCCACCCCAAATTTGCCATCTTTGAGCGAGCCGATAAATATCATATGAATCTGTCCGATATCGGGTATGTCGTATAGACAATATAACTCTAATGCACTACCGATAGCTTCGGCTTCTTCAAAACACTCACGATTGCCCCCATCTTTCATGGTCTCGCCAAGCTCCATAAAGCCTGCAGGCAACGTCCAATAACCATGCCGCGGTTCAATCGCGCGGCGACAGAGCAAAACTTTATCTTCATGGATGAGTAAACAGCCATTGATGACTTTGGGATTTTCGTAATGGATGTAGCCACAAGACGGGCATACAATGCGCGGCAGACTGTCCATCGGCGGGATTTTGGTTTCGGCTAGATGACCGCATTGCAGGCAGTAAGGCATGGCGTTTTCCTATTATTTTTATGTTTTGTGAGGTGAAAGTCGTTTTAAGTATGGTAGCATTGATTGCAGGTTTTTACATGATAAAAATGATTTGAGCAGCCGATTATGAGAAAGTTTAGCATAGTGTTTAGCTGGGTATTAAGTTTAGCATTATTAGCAGGTTGTAACGCGCTGCATACCCAGCCTAGTATGCAAAAGCCTGTCTCAGCTATGCCAGCTTTACCGCTTGATAGTGATATCGACAATAGACAATGAGTTTTAGATAAATTCGGTCAACTCAAAGCGCCCTATAAACATTGCGAAATTGCCCATTAAATTTTGATGAATTAAAAAATATGTCCACAACTAGATTTCAAAGTCCCTTACTGACCCAACTGGCTGAGCGAATTGCAAAACTGCCATTCGACCCCACACCGCAGCCGTATTCGGTACTCATCGCCATTACCAATGAAGCTGAGCCAAAAATTTTGTACTCGTTGCGCGCTTCGGATATGCGAGAACATGCCGGCGAAGTATCATTTGCAGGGGGCAGACGCGAAGACACAGACGATAGCAACCAGGCTACCGCGTTACGAGAAACGCATGAGGAAACAGGTATTCATCCCAGTCAAGTGACTGTGTTGGGCGAATTGCCACTACAATTTGCCAAAAGTGGCAGACCTGTCAAGCCGATTGTGGGGGTGATACCACCCGGTGTTAACCTTGCGCCAGAGATGTGCGAAATTGCAAGGCTATTTTGGGCAGATTTAGCCACGCTCATTCACCAGCCAACCATCGATTATGCGTATGATTTGGGTCGCCAAGTGATGGTATCACCGAGCTTTATCATTGATGGCGAGACCGTGTGGGGCTTGACTGGGCGCATCACCGCAAGCCTACTGGAAATGGGATTTGACCGCCAGATTGATTGGTATTTTAATGTTCACGATAAATAGCCAATCAACCACAAACCAATCACTGCAGCGCTGTCCACGCTAGCATTTCATCCAGCACGGCTTTGGCATTGCTATTATTTTTGACATTGTCGGCATTAATCATCCCAACCACTGCATACCATTTTCCTGATTTGCCTTGAACATAGCCTGCCATGCTGGTGACATTATTGAGCGTGCCTGTTTTGATCCAAGCATGCCCAATCGCAGGGTTATTTGGCTGGCGCAGTTTCAGCGCTTTGATGGTACCTGACTCGCCTGCCACGCCCAACGAATCACGATATACGGTAAAATTGGGTGAATGATAGGCAAGAGTTAGCAGCGCTAACATACTATTGGGCGCCACGCGGCAATCACGGCATAAGCCTGAGGCTCTAGTCATCACTGGGGGCTGTGCTTGCGGCAGCTTTTGTTGCCACCACTGGTGGATGTAGGCAAAGGTTTTTGGATAAGTGCTGATACGCTGCTTGTCGGCATACAGCGGTAGCGACAAGGCGATTTGTTCCGTCATCACATTGTTGGAGTGCTGATTGATATCTTTGATTTGCTCGTGCAATGGATTGGAGGCGACATAGCCAACCAATTTTGGGGTCAGGGGTTTGCCAAAGTATTTTAGGTATAAGCGCATATACCAAGGTAGCGCTTGCGGTATCGCCTTGGCTTGCTGCATATAGGGCACTGCAGGATTGGCAAATTCAATATTCCCTGTAAAGTTTGGCAAGATTTTTTGCCAATCGGCGATGATTTGTTGTTTGACCAGTACATCCCCATCAGGAAACGTCAGATAGCGCTTTTGCTCACCACAGAAGGCGGACGCGGTTTGGTGAAAGCTCAACCCTGTGGACGTCAATGTCCCAATCCAATCATCTTGGTTGCTATTACAAGGCGCTTGACTGGCTTTAAGTGTTGTAGGCATAGTAAAGTTTGCCAGTGCAGGCTTTAGGATGACCTGATACGCCACTACGTCTTTGGGATTAATCGAGGGTTTGGTTTGGATTTGCTCGAGATTTGCCGCGGGATTGTCGATCTCTGTCGAAGCTGATGTTGTGGATCGCGTGACGCTACTGGTATTAGGCTTTACGACCGGTGTGGCATTGGGTTTTGGCAGTGGCACTAAATCCACTTCCACTGTACCAAAATTGGTCAATAAAGCATTGGGCTGGGCATTATAAGGGCGTAACCCTTTACCATCAAACGCGTTAACATCAAAATCCACCCCTTCAAATTGGCGATTGTCGATGATTAAATTGCCTTGCACCTGCTTAATACCCTGTGCTTTAATCATGGCAAGCAGCTGGTACAAGCGCTCGTTTTCCAGTTTTGGGTCGCCACTGCCCTGCACAATCACATCACCATAAAGCGTGCCTTTCCACACAAAACCATGCTGATACAATTTGGTTTGCCAAACAAAATCTTTGCCCAAACTATCGAGCGCCACATAAGTGGGAATCAGTTTTTGCGTAGATGCAGGGGTGCGCGGCACATCAGCATTATAACTAAACAAAGGCGTTTGGGGCGCAGTCGACGCTGCATTTTGCGGATTGTCCGTTAACGGTTGTACCACCATGCTCATGCTATCGGTCGGAATATGGGCTTGGGCAAGTTTGGCTTGAATCGCTTGAGGTAGCTTGTTGACTGGATCGCGCTGACCCATGACTGCATGGCTTTGCTTGGTCACTAAATCAGTGAGTATTGGCGGTACTGGTGTGGTATCTGACGTATGACCCACCAAGGACAGACAAGCCATCCCTAGCAACAAACCCGTTTTTAAAGACAATAATTGAGTAGCGCGGGTTTGCACACCCACGGATTGGCGCGAATTTTTCATAACAACAGCAACAATGTAACGAATCTATACTAGGTATCGAATCTTATTAGGCAAAAATAAGCTGCCACCTTATCGCTTTTTGTCATAAAAATCCACTGGATTTCATAACGAATCGGCTAAAATTAAGGCATTTAGACAAACTGCCGTAGCCTTCTGTTGCAATTCTCTACATTTCAATTTTCAGATATTTGCTAAACTGTCGCCTAATTGCCACATTTCAGTCACTGCTATTGCCGACTCAAACTTCAGTTGAGGATTCTGACCCCATTGATTTGGGTGAAAAAAATTATTTAAATTAAAATTATTTAGATTAAAAAATTATTTAGGTTAAAAAAACTCTATGTTAAACAAATCTACCGCCACCTCTGCCATGACCATAGGCGCTATCAGTGTTGTGCTAGCGTTATCTGCATGCTCAAAAAAAGATGACAAAGCCGCGACCACCACTGCTTCTGCAACGATGACCACCACCACATCAACCTCTACGACTACGGCCACCTCTACGACTACCGCACCTGTGGCGACTTCCCAAGCCACCTCTAGCGCGCCTGCTAGTGCTGCTGTCACCACCACAGATTCGTCAATCACGACAACTGTCATTACGCCAGCGACTGCAGAAAAAAATGCCAATGTTAGCAGCGCCCCTACAGTTGCCGCCAAAAATGCCGCGGCTGCGACCCCCAATCTTGCCCTAAAAGCGGATTTGACGCAGTTATTTAAAACCTTAAACGAGCTTGACCGCAATACCCAAGCCAAACAAGCAGAAATGGCGAAAAAAATGCAAAACGCCAAAACCCCTGCCGATCAACAAGCTTTCTTTAAAGAAGTGGTGGCACAGTTAGATTTGCAAAAAGCCACACTCAACAAATTAAAATTTAATGACCCCCGTGTCGCACAAACCCGCGATAAAATGGTTGAAAGTATTACCAATAGCCGTGCGGGTACAGCGGCTTTAATCAAAAAACCAACGGCAACCCCAGAGACCAATCCAGAAATTGCTAAGTCGATGGAAAAAGCGCAAAAATCCGCTGAAGAAGCCCGTACCATGTTGATGCAATTAACTGAGGAAGCAGGCATCAAGCCAAAAGGCGCAGACGCCGCTGCTAGTAAAAAATAAAGTCATTTTTAAATAAAAAACTCTCATGATGAGAGTTTTTTTATGTCGGTTAGCTTTTATGGCTTCATAAGCCTGCTATGACTTCATCAGGTGGGTAAACAACATGGCAGTCATGATGGCATCATTCAAGGCATTATGGGCAGGTAATCGCGGGATTTGGTATTCTTCTAGTAGTTGATTAAGGTGTGGTAACTGCCCAACTTGGCTGGGGTCATGTCGATGCTGATTTTGTTGATACAAGCGACTGACATCGACAAGTTTATTAGCCAGCTCCACACCCAAAAACGGTTTGGCAATGGCATTTAAAAACGCCATGTCCATGTCCACACAAAACCCAATTATGGGACGGTTTTTAAGCATTGGCAATAATTGGGTGAGCATCTCGTCATACGATAAGCCATTGTCAACATCTATCGGTCTTAATCCGTGAATCACAATGGTGTCGTGGGTGGGCATCACAGGCGGACGGCATACCAAGGACAGCGCGCTATCGGTATCAATCACAAACCCGTCACTTTCTTTGCGTACCTGTACTGCACCGACACTTAAAATATAATCTTGTTTGGCATTTAGCCCGGTCATTTCTAGATCTAGGCTCACCCACTCATTGGCGACTTTAGATAGCGGGGTATCAAACAGATAGGCGTACTCAGGCTTGCTGAGCCGCTGTTTTTGTCGCTCAAGTTTTTGACCGTCGAACAGATTTTTGATGCGATGAAACATGGCTTTTCTCTAAGCAATTAACACTATCTATTTAGTTAAAAATATCTCCAATTAAAAAATATCTCCAATTAAAAAATATCTAGGCGATAATGATGGGTAATAAAGGTTTTAAAATCTTTGACCATCGCCAAACATTCTTTTAACAAATCTTTTTCCAGTGCTGATAAGTGATTGGGATTTACCGCTCGCGCTGTTCTATCCTGGGTGGTCAATGCCACATCCAGTCGTTTTGCCATAAAAAAATCCAGTGCTTCTGCCAGATTTTGCGCCATGGTGTCATCTAGCACGTGTTGCTGTGCCAGCTGTTGCAGCCGGCTTCTGGTATTGGTCTCAGTGATATGATATTCCAATGACAAGGCTCGCACGCCATGGACAATCGGGAATATCCCTGCTTTTTTTAGGTCAATATCGGTTTCACTGCCACCGACAAATTTTTGCCACCAACCACTACTATCGCCAAATTGTAGAATCGGTTTGGCGAAACGGTTGATAAAGTTGCTAGTCGCCACATTTTTTGCGCTGACTTGCCAGTGTTTTTGCAGCTGCTCAAAAAGCTTAATATCGCCGCAAACAAAATGCGCATCGACTAAGGTCGCAAGCCACATCATATCTTCACTACTGCCACTCACGTACCATGCGGTGATTTGTTTTTCAAAGGCGGTTGAAGTTTTTCGCCAACGCTCGTTGCTAAGCATAATCTTGCCATCACAATAGGGATAACCCATGTTTGCCAATGCCTCATTGAACTGCGCGGCATAGCTGGGCAGAGTGTCATCTTTAAAACCATTGCGGATAATTAGCGCGTTGTCTTGGTCAGTACGCAAGATTTGTTCACCCCGCCCTTCTGAGCCCATCACAAACAGACAGGTATTGTAGAAGGTGATAGCAGGCACAATCAGCTGCCACACCTTGGCGAACACTTGTAAATTCAAGCTTTGCACCATACGGCTGATAACATGGATTTTGATGCCGCTGGCGTGCTGCTCACGGATAAATTTACCAATCAATTCCACCGCCACCGCAACATCCTCTAAGCTCTGCGCTTGCTCAATACGAGCAACAATAAGATTAGAATGGTTGGTTAAAAAGCTCAGTAATTCAGTTTGCCCCAAAATCCCAATGATTTGACCTTGACTGTCAATAATGGGTAAACGGTGGGTACGAGTTTGTAGCATGGTTAGCAAGGCTTCACTGACATCTTGCGATTGATGCACGGTATGGATTTTAAAATTGGTAAAGTCCAGCACGGGCGTGCTTGCAAAATCAACTTTTTGTCCAATCGCTCGGCATACATCGGTTTGGGTAAAAATACCGATGCGCTCGACATACGCTGCAATGGTGGATTTTTCCACGCCTTGTGCGATGAGTTTGTCACGCTCCGTTTCGGTCATTCGCGCTTGTGACTTAACCAAAATATGCTTGATGTCAAATTGGTTCATCGCCATCGTGGCATCGTATAGCGTTGCCGTATCATCGACAAAATGCGGCGGTTTGATATGCTGTCCCAAATTGGCAATCGGTTGATATAGCAGTTTTTGACTTTCACTTTGGGCAAGGCGGGCTTGGTGATGGTTAAGACGGGCAGCGACATCGGCAAACAAGGCGTTTTTTAAGGTGGGATTTTGCTCAGTGATTGCACTTAGCACTTGCCCATCGATACGGTACATCAAAGTTTGCTGCTGGGTGATAAAGTTGAACACGCCGTTTTGCCTGACCTTAGTATCAAACCAATCGCCTGCATTTAAGGTAGAAATCAACGCATCGCCTTGTAATTGATGAACAAAGCCTTTAAGGATAATAAAAAAATCCCCTTGCCATCCCGCAGGTATAGGCTGCAAGTTGTCCAAATAGACGATTTTACTGTGCTGCTGCAGATGGGTTCGCTGCTGAGCGCTTAGGGTATCAAACGGGGGCTGGTGTAGATGTCGTATGTCCAAATTCTGTATCGTTGAGCCACTCATCTCACCATCCTTGTATTGCGGCTAAAAATAAATCTCATGTCCTATGAGTCTTGTTAGATTATAATCAAAGTTGTTTGAGGTAACAATCATGTTTCAACAAATATCGATGGGTCGTGGTGTTATTTAAACCAGTCAAACATATCAGTATAGGTAATGGGTAAACAGATGAATTATTTAGGTTTTCTTTGTTTGGGCGTAGGGATTTTGACATTGGTCGCGGGTATGCTATGTTTTTTATTATCTAAAGTCAGTAAGGAGCCGCTTGTCAGGTATAAAACCCAACGCATTGCGATGGTGCTGTTGCCACTGGCGATTGTACTGCTTAGTATCGGACTTAAATTTAGTATAAGTGTGGTGAATCCTGAGAGGTAAATAACTAGCTTTGCTAACTAGACCTGATAACTAGACCTGGTAACTGGTCTTAACCAAAAAATGCAAACCTATAACAAAGGTCAGCCTAATATAAGCTGACCTTTAACCTAAATTAACCTAAATTCAAAACAATTAAGCGGGCTTGACAGCGACTAGCACACGGATACTATCAGGAATTAAGGATAAATGACCCAGTGCATGTAAGCCCTGTTCTTGTAAACGTTTTAATTGATTGATTTCTGCGTCTCGTACATTCGGATTGATGGATTGCAAATATTGCAGGCGCTCAACTTCACGCTCATAGCGCTGATTAAATACCTCTTTGGCTTGCTCACTTATCGCAGGTAATTGCTGGTTTGCCAATGCTACCGCTTGCTCATAGCGCATTTCGATGATGTCTTTACGCGCTTTGATGACTTGACGCGCACGGGTTTTATCCAAACGATGAATATGCGACACAATCATATCAGGCGCAATTTTATCGCTAAAATCAGTCCCTTGCTGGCTTAAAAACACCCGAATGAGCGGCTTTGGCAAAAATGCGGGTAAATTAAGGAGCTTTGGTGCAATCGCTTCAACACGAAAATTGACTTCAACCAAGACCAGTCCTTCAGGCATGGCATTACTTTGTAAAGTTGCAACCGTGGTATTACCAAACGTGCCTGCGTTGACCGTTTCAAAGATACTTTGCATCAAAGGATGCTCATAAGTCATGAATTCCATGTCTTCGCGTAGTAACGCTTGGTCACGCTCAAAGGTCAAGGTCATACCATCTTCGGGGACTGCCAGTCCTTGCACTTGCACTTCATCGCTAGGATGCAGCATCAATGAGCCATCACGCTGTCCACTATATTCCATATTGATGGACGACATAAAGCGTTCAAACAAACGTGGCAACATGTGGGTATCATCAAAATCACGCATAGTGTAAGCGATTTTACTGGCGACACGCGGGCGACAAGAATTGTATTCAAGCAGTCTGTCACGCCCTGCTTGCATGGCTGCTTCTAGTGCGAGGCGCTGGGCGTTGCCTTCTTCAATCAACTGATCTAAAGTAATTTCTTGACCATCATCTTCGACTTTTTGCCCTTCAAGCAGCGGTTTTAAATCCACAATAAACTGCTCTTGAACGGTTTGCGCCGTGGGTGAGATTTGGTTAAAAATATTTAGCGCTTCGTTATACCAGCGGTACATACGTTCAGTTGCCGTGCCTTCGACGAAAGGCATATGAATGGTAATCTCGTTTTGCTGGCCAATCCGATCGAGACGACCAATCCGCTGCTCTAATGTGTCAGGATTGGCGGGCAAATCAAACAACACCAAATCGCTGGCAAATTGAAAATTACGCCCCTCAGAGCCAATTTCAGAAGCCAACAATACTTGCGCGCCTTCAATATCGGCAAAATATGCCGCCGCTTGGTCGCGCTCCAGTAGAGTCATTTGCTCAGTAAAAATCGCGGTTTTAATGCCCGCATGCAATCGTAATACTGCCTCTAAACTCTCAACCGTTGCCCCACTGCGCGCAATCAGCAGCACCTTTTGATGTTTTAAGGTGTTTTTAAGCAAGTCAACCAGCCAAGGCACTCGCGGGTCTTGTTCCAGCCAACTGCCATCGGGCTGTAACTCTTCTGGCCATAATTGTTCGCGCAATTTACCTTGGGTGTGATAGCTGTCTTGCCAACTTATCGGTAGCGGCAGCGGGTACGCCATTGAGCGCCGACCTTTGAAGCCAGAAATAAGCTCAGACACGCTCTCACGGGTATTGCGAAATAGCACACGACCAGTACCATGACGATCTAACAATTCATTGATGGCGCGCGCACGACCTTGCTCATCATCACTGATGTCATGACCTAACAACTGGGCTAATGCTGATTTTTGCTTATCTGACAGCGATTGGTCACTCAATAACACCTCAGCAATTGCTGCGGTTTGCGCAAAATTTTCTTCTGCATCGATAAAGTCGTCCAAATCATTAAAACGATTGGGATCTAACAATCGTAACCGCGCAAAATGGCTTTCTAAACCTAACTGCTCAGGGGTTGCTGTGAGTAACAACACACCTGCGGTTTGTTCGGCCAAATCTTCAACCAAATCATATTTGTCATTACCCCCCTGTTCACTGTCCCAATGCAGATGGTGCGCTTCATCCACAACCAACAAATCAAACCCCGCTTCCAAGGCTTTTTCATGCAAATCTTCATGGTCAAGTAGCAAATCGATACTGGCAATAATCAACTGCTCAGTGGTAAAGGGATTTTGCTCAGGGCCATGCTCTGCAATCGCTGCGGTTCTGACCAAATCAAAAATCGCAAACTCAAGATTGAAACGGCGACGCATTTCAATCATCCATTGGTACTGCAAACTATCAGGTACCAAAATCAAAATACGCTCAGATTTGCCGGTGATGAGTTGCTGATGAATAATTAGACCCGCTTCAATCGTCTTGCCAAGCCCTACTTCATCAGCGAGCAGGACACGCGGGGCGATACGTTTACCGACTTCATGGGCGATATACAGCTGGTGCTCAATAACATCGACACGTGCACCCATCAAGCCTCTTAATGGATGAGATGCCAAATAGGCTTGGGTACGCAGTAGCTCTTGGCGCAGTTCGTACCAATCATTTTGGTGAATACGACTGGCGAGCAACCGCTCAAGGGGTTTTGCCAAATTAATATTAGCCGCAAGGCGGGTTTCCATAATCGCACGGTCATGACCTTCAACCGAGTATTTATAGACGCCATTGGTTTCTTCAAAATCGCTGACCACATACGATGCGCCATCTTGGTCGTGTATGGTATCCCCTGCTTTGAAAGTCACACGCGACAAAGGCGCCGATGTCTTGGCATACACACGCGTTTCTTCACTTTGCGGGAACAAAATATGCACGCAGCGTTCATCAACGAGCACGACGACGCCCAGCCCCAATTCATTCTCTGTATCCGACAGATAACGTTGTCCAATCGCAAAATCAGTCATACCGCTTAACCATGCTTCCAAATTAGAAATTTAAATGATGAAAAGTAAAACTGTTTATGATAGCAAAAATTACATTTTCAAGTGAATGATTTTGTTGATAGTGGCTGTTTACTTATTCATCATTCACTACCAACGGACTGACGACTGGCATACCTTCGGTCATGAGCGCTTGTGTGAGCATCTCAATATTATACACCGCGTGACCTTTTACCGTATTTTCAAAGTAAATATACAAAGTATCAAAATTGGCCTGTTGATTGGCAATCGTCTTTGCCCAAGCTTGCATTTCTGCATTCCTGTAGCGATAATCATGCCGCTCGGCCGCCGAATGGGCATCCCACCAGTCTAAGTTTTGCCCATGCATGCGTAAATAACCGATGCGGCTAGTAAACAACAGCCGACTGGGCGGTAAACCATGGATATTTGGATAGTCCACACTACACCAAATCAAATTTTGCTGCTGAAAACTGGCATAAACTTGCGGGATATGCCAGCTTTGGTGGCGAAACTCTATCGCCAATGGTAACCCATCAAACCAACTGGTTAAGGTTGCCAAATACTGACGATGTGCCACCGTTCTATCAAAACCATGCGGAAATTGAATCAATAACGCAGCCAAGCAATCTGCCGCTAAAATAGGTTCAATTGCCTGCAAAAAAGCTTGCGCGGTCTCTGCAGTGGCGGTTAATCGGTGGGTAAAATCTTGGTGAATCTTAATCGAAAATTTTAGCTTTCCGTTGGATTTTTTGAGCATACCTTCATACGCTTTTCGACCTAAAGGCGCATAGAAGCTACTATTGATTTCAACAGTGGCATAATGACGACTATACTCGGTTAAAAATTCAGTTTTTTTGGTGTCAGCAGGATATAGGATTCCCAAAAAATCCGTATCACTGTATCCCCCTGTTCCGATATAGATGCTCATAGAAAATTGGTTCTACTTAATTGCAAAATTAGCACATCATTGATTAATAGAAATTAATAAAAGTCGTATATAACGCCATCATCCATAACAAAAACAGCATCGTCAAGGCTAATAGCTGCGCGGCAGAACCTACATCTTTACCAATCTTTGCCAGCGGATGACGTTCTGTCGATGTATGGTCAATTGACGCTTCAATACCGGTATTAAACAACTCAACGATAAGAGAAAAAAACGATGAAAACACCAGTATCATTTTAATCGGCATCATAAAAGGTAAAAAAATCAACGCAATTAATAAAATGCTATTGAGCCATGCAACCTGTCGAAAAGCCGCTTCATTTTGATACGCCGCAACCAAACCATCTTTTGAGTAACCTACGGCATTGATGATACGCTTGAGCCCTGTTTTTCCCTTGGTCTGCGCGGCATATCCTTCTAAATAGCTAGCAAATTTATCAGGACGCTGATTTGAACTAGGTGATGTCATGGTGGTCATTGGGTTATAAAAAATTTTCTCATTCTACCATAGATTAATCCTAGAATTTTCACAATATCTACTGCCACGAGCATTGATAGCCCTTGATAAACAAGCTTTAAATTATGAGAATTTAAGTGGAAATAAAATCTATAAATATTGATTGCCATTTTAATGATAATGGCATAAATTCTAAGCCTTCTGCTATTTTTTTGCAGCAATCACTCCACCTTGCAATTTTTAGTTAGTGTTGTCACCTTATTTGATGAAAAATCTATGATGAAATTACGCGCCACTTGCCAACTCGATTATTACTTTTCCCAGCCAACCCCTGCAGTGTTCCTATTACGACCGCAATCAGGGTTAGCACAGCAGATCATTCAAGAAGAATGGCAAGTCACGCCACCCCTAGCAGTTACAAGCTATAACGATAACTTTGGTAACTTATGTGATAGGGTTTTATTTCCGATGGGGGATTACCAAGTTCGCCTAACAGTTGAGCTATGCACCAGCGAATGGATAGATGTCGCACCCGGTATGCCAAAAACACCGATTGAGCATCTGCCTTCAGATACAATGGTATATTTGCTGCCCAGTCGCTATTGTCTGCCAGAATTTCTACTTCAAGAAGCCCAAATGATAACCCAAGATTTTGCCGACGGTTATGACAAAGCAGCGGCAATTTGCACCTATATTCACCAAAACTTTACTTACCAATATGGTAGCAGTACAGCAGACACCACAGCACTAGACACTTGGCAACATAAAAAAGGCGTTTGTCGTGATTTTGCCCATTTGGGTATTAGTCTGTCACGGGCATTAGATATGCCGGCTCGCATGGTGGTTGGCTACTTATATCAACTTGACCCAATGGACTTACATGCATGGTATGAGGTTTTTATTGGCGAGCGATGGTACACATTTGACGCAACGCAATCATCGCCCAAAGGCGGTCGTGTGATCTTAGGTTATGGAAGGGATGCTGCGGATGTTGCTTTTGCGACTTTCTTCGCGCCATTTGAGTTAAAAGATATGAAAGTTAATGTAGAAAAAATTGACTGATTTGAGGGTAGATGTTTAAGGTGGAATCTTTCATTAGAATGCTTTCACCCCAATTTTTTAAATATAAACCATCTAAATCTTGTGTGGTATTCGGAAAACCCCAAAGCAACACCCCCCTTACTTATGTAAGGGGGGTTGGTATAGGGAGCTGACGATGACCTACTCTCACATGGGCGAACCACACTACCATTGGCGCATTGGAGTTTCACTTCTGAGTTCGGGAAGGGATCAGGTGGGACCTCCAAGCTATTATCGTCAGCAAAGGGGGATAGAGGAATGAGTTAATTTAAAAGTAAAGTATCAGCTATATCAAGCGAGGTGATAATCGTTATTACCTACAAAGCCATTTAGGCGTTGTATAGTCAAGCCAAACGAGCAATTAGTATTGGTTAGCTACACACATCGCTGTGCTTCCACACCCAACCTATCAACGTCGTAGTCTACAACGGCTCTTTAGGGAAATCTAATCTTAAGGTGGGCTTCCCGCTTAGATGCTTTCAGCGGTTATCCCATCCGAACATAGCTACTCGGCAATGCGACTGGCGTCACAACCGAAACACCAGAGGTTCGTCCACTCTGGTCCTCTCGTACTAGGAGCAGATCCTCTCAAATTTCCAACGCCCACGGTAGATAGGGACCGAACTGTCTCACGACGTTCTAAACCCAGCTCGCGTACCTCTTTAAATGGCGAACAGCCATACCCTTGGGACCTGCTTCAGCCCCAGGATGAGATGAGCCGACATCGAGGTGCCAAACACCGCCGTCGATATGAACTCTTGGGCGGTATCAGCCTGTTATCCCCAGAGTACCTTTTATCCGTTGAGCGATGGCCCTTCCATACAGAACCACCGGATCACTAAGACCTACTTTCGTATCTGCTCGACTTGTGGGTCTCGCAGTTAAGCGCGCTTTTGCCTTTATACTCTTCGAACGATTTCCGACCGTTCTGAGCGCACCTTCGTACTCCTCCGTTACTCTTTAGGAGGAGACCGCCCCAGTCAAACTACCCACCATACATTGTCCTCAGCTCTGTTAAGCTTGAGTTAGAACCCCAACATTACCAGGGTGGTATTTCAAGGATGGCTCCACAGACACTGGCGTGCCTGCTTCAAAGCCTCCCACCTATCCTACACAGGTAAGGTCAAAGTTCAATGTAAAGCTGTAGTAAAGGTTCACGGGGTCTTTCCGTCTAGCCGCGGGTACACAGCATCTTCACTGCGATTTCGATTTCACTGAGTCTCTGCTGGAGACAGCGCCGCCATCATTATGCCATTCGTGCAGGTCGGAACTTACCCGACAAGGAATTTCGCTACCTTAGGACCGTTATAGTTACGGCCGCCGTTTACTGGGGCTTCGATCAAGAGCTTCGCTTACGCTAACCCCATCAATTAACCTTCCAGCACCGGGCAGGCATCACACCCTATACGTCCACTTTCGTGTTTGCAGAGTGCTGTGTTTTTAATAAACAGTTGCAGCGGCCTGGTATCTGCGACTGCCAATAGCTTTGTAGAGCATGTCTACTCACCATCGGCAGCGTACCTTCTCCCGAAGTTACGGTACCATTTTGCCTAGTTCCTTCAGCAGAGTTCTCTCAAGCGCCTTGGTATTCTCTACCTGACCACCTGTGTCGGTTTAGGGTACGATTTCTTTATGACTATCGCTTAGAAGCTTTTCCTGGAAGCAGGGTATTTGCCACTTCGCTGTACAAGTACAGCTTGCTATCAGATCTCATTAATAACCTAGCGGATTTGCCTACTAAGTCTAACTACATCCTTCCACTTGGACAACCATCGCCAAGCTGGCATAACCTTCTCCGTCCCTCCATCGCATCATAAACAAGTATCGGAATATTAACCGATTTCCCATCGACTACGCCTTTCGGCCTCGCCTTAGGGGTCGACTCACCCAGCCCCGATTAACGTTGGACTGGAACCCTTGGTCTTCCGGCGTGCGAGCTTTTCACTCGCATTGTCGTTACTCACGTCAGCATTCGCTCTTGTGATACCTCCAGCATGCTTTACAACACACCTTCACAGGCTTACACAATGCTCCCCTACCACTTAATTGAAACAATTAAATCCGCAGCTTCGGCTCCTAGTTTGAGCCCCGTTACATCTTCCGCGCAGGCCGACTCGACTAGTGAGCTATTACGCTTTCTTTAAAGGATGGCTGCTTCTAAGCCAACCTCCTAGCTGTCTGTGCCTTCCCACATCGTTTCCCACTTAACTAGGAATTTGGGGCCTTAGCTGGCGGTCTGGGTTGTTTCCCTCTTGACGACGGACGTTAGCACCCGCCGTCTGTCTCCCGGATATCACTCATCGGTATTCGGAGTTTGCATCGGTTTGGTAAGTCGAGATGACCCCCTAGCCGAAACAGTGCTCTACCCCCAATGGTGTTCGTCCGAGGCGCTACCTAAATAGCTTTCGGGGAGAACCAGCTATCACCGAGTTTGATTAGCCTTTCACCCCTATCCACAAGTCATCCCCTGGCTTTTCAACGACAGTGGGTTCGGTCCTCCGGTAACTGTTACGTCACTTTCAACCTGCTCATGGATAGATCACTCGGTTTCGGGTCTATACCCTGCAACTAGACGCCCTATTAAGACTCGGTTTCCCTACGGCTCCCCTATTCGGTTAACCTTGCTACAGAATATAAGTCGCTGACCCATTATACAAAAGGTACGCCGTCACATCATAAATGATGCTCCGACTGCTTGTATGCACACGGTTTCAGGTTCTATTTCACTCCCCTCACAGGGGTTCTTTTCGCCTTTCCCTCACGGTACTGGTTCACTATCGGTCAGTCAGGAGTATTTAGCCTTGGAGGATGGTCCCCCCATCTTCAGACAGAATTTCTCGTGTTCCGCCCTACTTAATATGCTCATTAAAGTGTTTCGAATACGGGACTATCACCCTTTACAGTAGGCCTTTCCAAACCTTTCTTCTACACTAAAACTCGTCGGCTCCTCCCCGTTCGCTCGCCGCTACTAGGGGAATCTCTATTGATGTCTTTTCCTCGGGTTACTGAGATGTTTCACTTCTCCCGGTTTGCCTCGTAAATAAATTTACGATACCTGTCTTATGACAAGTGGGTTTCCCCATTCAGATATCGCCGGATCACAGGATATTGCCGCCTCCCCGACGCTTTTCGCAGGCTGTCACGTCTTTCATCGCCTCTGACTGCCAAGGCATCCACCATGTGCACTTCATTACTTGACTATACAACCCTAAAGGGTCGTATAGGTAATGGTAACGATCTTCACCTATGTTTACGCTTGATTCAGTTCTCTTTACTTTTAAGTAATCAGTTGTTCCAATCATTTCTTTGGGTCTGATTGGCTGATTACTAAGGTTAATTATCTTCGTTGGAACTTGATAATTAACCCAGACTCATTTCTCTATGTTGTTATTGAATTATCAGACCCTCGTCAGGTCGTGATTTCTGATAAAACAGATTGAAGTAATCTCTTAATACACTTACTAAATTACTCTGTCTGCTTTATTACGTTAAGCTAATTATGGTGGAGCCAAGGAGAGTCGAACTCCTGACCTCCTGCGTGCAAGGCAGGCGCTCTACCAACTGAGCTATGGCCCCTGAGCAAGGATCAGCAAAGCATCGCTTTGCCCGAGTGCAAGAGAATTTACCAAGTAAATTCTAAAGCATTTAACCTCTGGTTAAATGGTGGGTCTAATAAGACTTGAACTTATGACCCCTGCCTTATCAAGGCAGTGCTCTAACCAACTGAGCTATAGACCCCGAGAACCGTTAAAAAATTGCATCGCAATTTTAGGTTCGAGCTAAAATCCTTTGCTAAGGATTTTAGTCTTAGCCTTGCTATTTGCGCTGCTGTAGATTAACGATTATTAGCTTATTTATACACAAGAACAACTTGCTGTGAATTCTCACTTAGTGCTTTAGTTAAGGAGGTGATCCAGCCGCAGGTTCCCCTACGGCTACCTTGTTACGACTTCACCCCAGTCATCGACCACACCGTGGTAAGCGCCCTCTTTCGTTAGGCTACCTACTTCTGGTGCAATAGACTCCCATGGTGTGACGGGCGGTGTGTACAAGGCCCGGGAACGTATTCACCGCAGCATTCTGATCTGCGATTACTAGCGATTCCGACTTCATGGAGTCGAGTTGCAGACTCCAATCCGGACTACGATAGGCTTTTTGAGATTAGCATCACATCGCTGTGTAGCAACCCTCTGTACCTACCATTGTAGCACGTGTGTAGCCCTGGTCGTAAGGGCCATGATGACTTGACGTCGTCCCCGCCTTCCTCCAGTTTGTCACTGGCAGTATCCTTAAAGTTCCCGGCTTAACCCGCTGGCAAATAAGGAAAAGGGTTGCGCTCGTTGCGGGACTTAACCCAACATCTCACGACACGAGCTGACGACAGCCATGCAGCACCTGTATGTGAGTTCCCGAAGGCACTCTCTCATCTCTGAGAGATTCTCACTATGTCAAGACCAGGTAAGGTTCTTCGCGTTGCATCGAATTAAACCACATGCTCCACCGCTTGTGCGGGCCCCCGTCAATTCATTTGAGTTTTAACCTTGCGGCCGTACTCCCCAGGCGGTCTACTTATCGCGTTAACTGCGCCACTAAAGTCTCAAGGACCCCAACGGCTAGTAGACATCGTTTACGGCGTGGACTACCAGGGTATCTAATCCTGTTTGCTACCCACGCTTTCGAATCTCAGTGTCAATATTATGCCAGGAAGCTGCCTTCGCCATCGGTATTCCTCCAGATCTCTACGCATTTCACCGCTACACCTGGAATTCTACTTCCCTCTCACATATTCTAGCACCACCAGTATCACATGCAGTTCCCAGGTTAAGCCCGGGGATTTCACATGTGACTTAATGAGCCACCTACACTCGCTTTACGCCCAGTAATTCCGATTAACGCTCGCACCCTCTGTATTACCGCGGCTGCTGGCACAGAGTTAGCCGGTGCTTATTCTGCAGGTAACGTCTAATCTAATGGGTATTAACCATTAGCCTCTCCTCCCTGCTTAAAGTGCTTTACAACCAAAAGGCCTTCTTCACACACGCGGCATGGCTGGATCAGGGTTGCCCCCATTGTCCAATATTCCCCACTGCTGCCTCCCGTAGGAGTCCGGACCGTGTCTCAGTTCCGGTGTGACTGATCATCCTCTCAGACCAGTTACAGATCGTCGCCTTGGTGGGCCTTTACCCCACCAACTAGCTAATCTGATTTAGGCTCATCTAATAGCAAGAGCTTGCGCCCCCTTTCACCCGTAGGTCGTATGCGGTATTAATTCGAGTTTCCCCGAGCTATCCCCCACTACTAGGCAGATTCCTAAATGTTACTCACCCGTCCGCCACTAATCATCTCTAGCAAGCTAGAGTTTCATCGTTCGACTTGCATGTGTTAAGCCTGCCGCCAGCGTTCAATCTGAGCCATGATCAAACTCTTCAGTTTAATCTTTCTATCTATTGTCACCGCTACGCGGTGTCAATAGATTTAATTTGTTGACTCAATTATTTATACTGTCTTTGCTCAAATAAACTTACGAGTATCTTCACTCTGACAATACAAATTAATTAAAGTCTTAATTTTATCGCCCTAAGTGAAAATCCACACAAGTTGTTCTTGTGTTTGTTGTTATTTAATGTACCAAAGATATCGTCTATCATTTGGTGAGCTTGATATTGTAATACGTTTTGTTTTACTCTGTCAAGCTTTATTTTAATTCTTTCTAAGCTTCGTAACTTGTTTTACTTGTTTGTAAACTGTTCGTCGCTCAGTGGTGGCGTATTATACGTGAATTCGAATGGGTGTCAACAGGAAAATATAAATAATTTTAAATTAATTACTAACTTTCTTTTATACTGATGATTTTATTCATATTTTAACTATTTAAAAAACTCAAATCTTCTTCTGGACGCTTGGTAAACACTTCACAGCCGTTTTCAGTGACCATCAGTGTGTGTTCCCATTGGGCGGACAATTTACGGTCTTTAGTAATTACCGTCCATTTATCGGGTAAGGTTTTGGTTTGCCATACACCTTGGTTAATCATTGGTTCAATGGTAAATGTCATGCCTGTCGTCAGTTGTAGACCGGTATTTTTTTTACCATAGTGCAGAATTTGTGGTTCATCATGGTATACGTCACTAATACCATGTCCGCAATATTCTCTTACTACGCTAAAACGCTCTGGCTCAGCCACCGCTTGAATCGCTGCGCCAATATCGCCTACATAGGCGCCATTGCGAACGGCTTTCATCCCTGCATATAGTGCGTCTTGGGCAATTTTGCAGATACGCTGCGCCATGATAGAGCCTTCACCAATAATCCACATTTTTGAAGTATCACCATGATAGCCATCTTTTATCACTGTGACATCGATATTGACGATATCGCCATCTTTTAGGATACGACTGTCATCGGGAATACCATGACAAACCACATGGTTGATTGAAGTACAAAGCGTATGCTGGTAGCCATGATAGCCGACATTGGCAGGAATGGCTTTTTGGACATCGACAATATAGTCATGGGCAAGCTTATCTAATGCCCCTGTCGTTACACCTTCTTTGACATATTCATCTAACATCACTAAAACGTCGGCGGCTAATTTACCAGCGACGCGCATTTTTTCAACGGCTTCAGGGTTATTTAATAGTGTTTTCATACAATAATTATCTGATTTTGCAAAAATTTAAGAAGACGTATTATAGCCCTTTTCGCCTTTTTCACAAAACTACTATTTGTTTAAACAGTTGTTACTTGAATTTTGGACGGGTTGTAACTATTGTGATGTTCTACAATGACAACAAGGGTTAGAAACGTCTATGGCTAATTCAATTAATATCGATATACAGAAGTATGTAAGACCTTCTGAAGCTGAAATCAAGGCAAATTTGACTGATGAGCAATATTATGTGACACAGCAAAACGGCACCGAACGCCCTTTTAGCCATGAATATGACCACCAATTTGAACGTGGTATCTATGTGGATATTGTGAGTGGTGAGCCGCTTTTTAGCTCATCAGACAAGTATGACTCAGGTTGTGGTTGGCCCGCCTTTAGTAAACCGATTGATACAGCAGTAATCAGTGAATTGTTTGATGACAGTCACGGTATGCGACGTACTGAAGTGCGTAGCCGTGTTGGCGATTCACATTTAGGCCATGTGTTTAATGATGGTCTTCCTGAGCTTGGCGGCGTGCGCTATTGCATCAATGGCGCGTCGCTACGTTTCATCCCTGTGAACGAGATGGAACAAGAAGGTTATGGTGACTTAATTGGATTGGTTGAATAATCGCCATGTGATTTTGCTAAAACATATAGCTTAACCATATAAAAATGTGTTAAAATAGCAGTTTGTCATTTTATCTTGAAATGGCAAATTGCTTTTTTTATTTACTAACATGACACACACATTGCTAATTTCAAGCTAAAAAGCTTGATAAGAGTTAAGCTGGGTGTTTGCAAATTTGATTAATTAAAATCCTGTAGATTTTGATGCGTGTTTGCAAATCGGCTTAATCGGTAATGTGGAGGCATAACCCAACTTTACTTAAGGAAATCTCATGGCGTCAGCTAATCCTACCCAAGTTTCAATGCGTGATCTTTTAGAAGCCGGTGCACACTTTGGTCACCAAACTCGTTTTTGGAATCCAAAAATGGGCAAATTTATTTTTGGTGCACGTAACAAAATCCACATCATTAACCTTGAGCATACCGTTAAAGCGATGAACGAAGCACTAAACTTCGTTAACCGTGAAGCAGCGCGTGGCAATAAAGTACTATTTGTTGGTACTAAACGTGCAGCAAGCAACGTTATTAGCGAACAAGCGGCTCGCGCTGGTATGCCTTATGTTGACCATCGCTGGTTAGGTGGTATGTTAACCAACTGGAAAACCATCCGTCAGTCAATTACTCGTTTAAAAGAATACGAAAAACAAGCTGAAGACGGTACGTTTGCTAAGCTTACCAAACGTGAAGCGTTAGAGCGTACTCGTGAAATGGAAAAACTTGAGCGTGCGTTAGGCGGTATCAAAAACATGAATGGTTTACCTGATGCAATTTTTGTGGTTGACGTTGACCATGAAGCGATTGCAATCAAAGAAGCAAAAAACTTAGGTATCCCTGTCATTGGTATCGTTGATACAAACTCAAACCCAGATGACGTAGATTATGTCATTCCTGCCAATGACGATGCGATTCGTGCGGTAACGCTATACGTATCAGCGGTTGCAGATGCAATTATCGCTGGTAAAGAATACGCTAAAACTCAAGGCGGCAAAGCAGCAAATCAAGAAGAAGCAGTAACTGAAGCACCAGCAGAAGCTGTGGCAGAATAAGGGTTACCGCAGTATCATAGCAGCGCATTACTTAAGTTGTTATGATACTGTCATCAAAATTTTGTAAACTAACTTTGATGGGTAAACACAAAATTGGTTTCTAAAAATTCGAATTTGTAGCGTAATATTAAAGGGCAAAAATCACCCATTTTTGTCCTTTAATTTCCAACTGTTTAGACAATAAACAACCCAATTCTCATCTATAATGATAATCAATTGAGGTATCTCATGGCAGAAATTAGTGCAAAACTGGTAAAAGAATTACGTGACCGTACAGGTCTTGGTATGATGGAATGTAAAAAAGCCCTGCAAGAAGCAGACGGCGACATCGAAACCGCAATCGATAACCTGCGTAAATCAGGTCAAGCAAAAGCTGCTAAAAAAGCAGGTAACATTGCTGCTGATGGCGCTATCATTATTGCCCAAGAAGGTAACAAAGCCTTACTACTTGAAGTAAACTGTCAAACTGACTTCGTGGCAAAAGATGCTAACTTCACCGCATTTGCAAACAAAGTAGCTGAACTTGCACTTGCCAACAATACCACTGATGTAGCGGCTATCTCTGCATTGCCGTATGGCGACGGTCAAACGGTTGAAGAAGCCCGTGTTGAGCTCGTACAAAAAATCGGTGAAAACATCCAAGTACGTCGTGCAGAAGTGATTGAAGGTGACAACCTAGCCTCTTACCGTCACGGTATTCGTATTGGTGTAGTGGTTTCTGTTGAAGGCGGTAACGCTGACACCGCAAAACATGTAGCGATGCAAGTTGCGGCATTCAACCCAATCGCTGTTGATGAAGCCAATGTACCTGCTGATACGCTAGCACGTGAAAAAGACATCATCGAAGCGAAAGCGAAAGAATCTGGCAAACCAGACGCCGTGATTGAAAAAATGATTACCGGTGGTCTACAAAAGTACTTGAACGAAGTGACTTTGTTGAACCAACCTTACGTTATCGACAACGAGAAAAAAGTTGGCGATATATTAAAATCTGAAGGTATGACGGTTAAAGCATTCAAACGCTTAGAAGTGGGTGAAGGCATCGAGAAAAAACAAGAAAACTTCGCTGAAGAAGTGGCGGCAGCTCAAGCAGCAGCAGCTAAATAATAAGCGACAACCGCTGAGCGGTTAACTTGTTAAAAATACCCCATAAATTTGGGGTATTTTTTTTGGCTTCAGAATAATCAATTGTGTTAGGATAAAATGATTAATAACATTTACAAGGATGTAAAAATGATCGCTATAAACTCAGATACTGATTATGTCTTACGCAGCGATAATAATGGATTGACCACGCTTACACTCAATCGTCCACAAGAATACAACGTGCTATCAGAAGAAATGCTGACTGCCTTGTCCCAACATCTGACCCAAATAGCCAACGATGACAACGTGCGAGTGGTGGTAGTGGCTGCCAATGGCAAGGCATTTTGCTCAGGACACAATCTCAAACAAATGCGTGCCAATCCTGAGCACGAGTATCAGCAGCAACTATTCACCCGTTGCAGTAGCGTCATGCAGCAAATTTTGCAACTGCCGCAACCTGTAATAGCTAAAGTACGAGGACTTGCGACTGCAGCTGGTTGTCAGTTAGTTGCCACCTGTGATATGGCTGTTGCTGCCAATACTGCGATGTTTGCTACGTCAGGAATTCGGGTGGGTTTATTCTGCTCAACACCCGCAGTAGCAATTAGTCGTAACCTACCTACCAAACAAGCCTTTGAAATGCTGATGACAGGTGAGTTTATCAGTGCAGAAAAAGCGGTGCAGTTTGGACTAATTAATCATGCTGTCGCAAGTGATAAACTTGATGACTGTGTCAAGCAGCTAGCCCAACATATCTTAGATAAATCACCTTTAGCGGTAAGAGTGGGTAAGCAAATGTTCTATCAACAATTAAATATGCCTATCGAACAAGCGTATGAATTTGCTAGCTGTACCATGGCGGATAATATGATGGCGGCAGATGCCCAAGAAGGCATAGATGCGTTTATTGCCAAACGTCCTCCAGTTTGGCAGGGCAAGTAAATGTTGTCGTAATAAATATTATCGTAATAGCCACAGTCGCAATTTTAGTTCCCACGCTGGATGAACCCCCGTCAGACCTTGTACCATTTTGCCATCTTTTAAAATGATGAAAGATGGCGTCACTTGTCCCTGCCAGTCTGTGAAAATTTTGCCATCTTCATCATTTATCGTTACAAATTGCCACCCATGTTGACTTAAGTATTGTTGCACTTCATTTGGCTCGCCTGAATTCACTGCGACGCTCACCACAGGATAATCCGCTGATTTTGCCAGTTTATCCACACTGGGTGAGGTTTGGCGACATACGCCACACCAACTACCCCAAAAATACACCAAAATAGGTCGCTGTTGACTCATTTGTTGCAAATCGATGGTTTGACCGTGAATGGTAGTAAATTGCAAAACAGGATTGGCTGGCATCACGGGTTGTCGCCACCAATTAACCACATTATAGATAGCGATAAACACCAAGGCATATATGGCAACACTTTTTACCCATAATCCAATTTTTTTGGTTATCATTCGCATTTTTCTGATCTAAAAAATTTGGTCCAAATAAAAAACGAGCTTAATCCTCGCTTTTTATTTGAATAGATTATTTGGCTGCGGCTAACGCTTGCTCAAGGTCAGCTTTGATGTCATCAATATGTTCAATACCAATGGATAAACGAATCATGTCTTCGCTAACGCCTGCTTTTTGCAACTCTTCAGCATTTAATTGGCGGTGCGTGGTAGTTGCAGGGTGGCAAGCGAGTGACTTGGCATCACCGATATTGACCAGTCGGGTAATTAATTGTAGCGCATCAATGAACTTCGCCCCTGCTTCACGACCGCCCTTTAATCCAAAGGTTAGAATCGCTGATGGCTTACCACCAAAGTATGTTTGCGCAAGCTTATGCTCTGGATGGTCGGTTAATCCTGCGTACTTGACCCAAGCCACTTGCGGATGATGGTTTAAAAATTCTGCCACGGCTTGGGCATTTTGGCAATGTCGCTCCATACGCAAGGCTAACGTCTCTAGCCCAAGCATAATTTGCCAAGCGTTCATTGGACTTAGTGCCGCACCGGTATTACGTAAGGGCGCAACGCGTGCGCGGGCAATAAACGCCGCAGCACCCATGGCTTCGACAAAATTGACACCATGATAGCTGGCATCTGGGGTATTTAAAATCGCGAAACGTTCTTTGTGAGCGCCCCAATCAAATTTGCCACTATCGATAATCACCCCACCCACCGACGTGCCCGAACCACTCACATATTTGGTCAATGAATGAATCACAATATCAGCACCATGCTCAAATGGACGGCACAATGTTGGCGTGGCGACGGTGTTATCAATCACCACAGGTACGCCTTTGCTATGGGCAAATTCGCTAATTTTTGCGATGTCCAGCACGTTACCCAATGGATTACCGATACTTTCGCCAAATACCAATTTAGTACGTTCATCAATCAAATCAACCAAGGTCTCTGGTTGGGTATAATCAAAGAAACGCACTTCGATACCTTGACGTGGCAACGCATGAGCAAATAAGTTGTAAGTACCGCCATACAAAGTTGATACTGAGACGATGTTATCATCTGCCTCACATAGCGTTTGGATGGTATAAGTAATCGCCGCCATCCCGGATGCCACCGTCAATGCACCGATGCCGCCTTCTAACGCTGCCATACGCGCTTCAAGCACCGCGTTGGTTGGGTTCATGATGCGGGTATAGATATTACCAGCAACTTTAAGATCAAAAAGGTCAGCACCGTGTTGGGTGTTATCAAAGGCATACGAACTGGTGTGGTAGATAGGGACAGCGACAGCTTTGGTGGTTGGTTCTGGTTCGTACCCTGCATGAATAGCGAGCGTTTCTGGGCGATGCGGTGGGCTCATATATATTCCTTGAATTTAGTTTAATTAGCAAAAAAATCTCTTTTGCATTGTAACGAGTTACTAATCAGTTTTGCAAATTCACAATAGAGCATTATTGGAACATTAATGCTGTTTTTTGGAATATCGATTCGTGGTGAATTGGCGTTTAAAAACCCGCGTTTAACACAGATGTAAGATAGTATGTCGTAAACTATAGCTAATGGAAGTTTTAATTTTTTGTAGATAACCCATCAGGCTTGCTCGGCTTGTTCATTGATTAAATGTTCAGTTAAACTCAACATTTCTTGATAGGAATCAAGTTTAAGCATAAAGCTAGTAAAATCATTGGTTTGAATATGGGATAACCGCGTTAAACGCTTTAGCTCATACACCAAACTATTGACAACATCATCATATTGTTTGAGACGTAAAACTTGGGTATCATCTGCTAGTGTTTGTGTCACTGTTAGCAAGGTCTTGGCTTTCGTCACTAAATGCTCTTTGTCCAATACCTGACCATATAAGATATCGGTTATAGCCGCAACAGTGGCTTTTTTGGTGGCAATAAAATCATCAACTGTTTGTGTATCTAAACTTAATAGATAGACGGCACGGCTGATAAATTTATGGTATTCATCTTTTACCTTATCGATTTGCTTTGTTAAAAGCACCGTTTCGGTAATATCTACCACGCTGACAAATAGATGAATGGATTTTTTATTGGCGCTCTTCACTACCCGTAAAAATTCAAAATGCAGGTATTTCTTGTTGGTAACGCCTGTTTCATCTAAAAAAATCAATTCGACTGTTTTAAGTGGGTTGATATCTTGAATCAACTCTTCATCCACGTTGGATTGGTACAGGTAATTGATAAAATGCTGTGTCGCTCTGATATCTTTTTCGCTGACCATATTTTGTAACAGCTGGGGTAATGTCAGACCAGCTAACTGCTTGCGCCCCAATAACTGCTCTAGTTTTTTAGAATAATGCTCACCAATGACCATTTTATCATCGATGAGAAACAAGCCTTTTTTGACTGTGTTCATGATATCGCGCATATCAGTCTGCGCTTTATCAATCGCCACGTCATCGTAATACATCTGTCTGATGGTGTAATGGATAAAAAAGATGATATAGGCTATCAAGGCAAAAAAACTGCAGTAGGTCAAGTATCGCGAATAATCTGCGGTACGGTAGGTGTCATTGAGATAAGTGTCATAGCCAATATTCATCAACGACCAAATTTTGGCTTGGTTATGATAAGCAAATTCAGCCAATTCAACTTTGCCTTTTTCATCTTGCTCAGAGATTTGCGCGATTCTTTGGCGATAGTCTTGCCAAATAATGGCAAATTCATCCATTGCCGTTTCTTGCTTTGGATAGCGGGACAACTGTGCCATATAACCGTCTAACTCAGCCGCCTGTTTTTGTAAGGTTTCAATGATTTGTTGACTATCGTTGTGCGGCGTTATCGTTAGATACTGCGCACCGGTTGCTATCTCAAGCGTCAAATCACTGATGTTGCCGATGATATCCATATGCTGGGTAGACTGGGTCAAGAAGCGCGCAATATATACATTGATAATCACGAACGATAGCACAAACAAAGACAGCAACACTAAGCTTCGTAAAAGAAGCCGATACCTTTTGGTACGTACCATATATCGAAACAAGCTATCGTTATTGCTGACTTTCACGTAATTACCCTATACCAAGATAAATTAGAAAAGATAAATTAAAAAAAATAAATAATAGCTAAAACCCCACCGTTAAATACACAATTTACCAAAAGCTTTGAACTTGGTTATACTGTTTATACCATCCTAAACCCTAAAGAGCAATTCAGACAAAAACATCCTTAAAATAGTATCAAATACGCGTAAACTAGCCTGCCAATTTAGCAAAAACAAGCGTAAAAGTATCTTTAGCTTGTAAAAAAACCCATAATGACCGTTGTCAGTATGGGTTTAACCAATGATATTAAAGCAGGGGTATTAAAGCCATAGTATCGAAGCAATAGTATCGAAGCCATATGACTAAAGCGTTGACTCGTGTCTAAATTAGCTTATAGCTGTAACTCACTGATATCTGCAACCGTTAAAAACAACCCACGCACTTTTTTTAGCAACGCCAACCGATTGGCTTTGAGGTTAGCATCTTCACTATTCACCATCACCTGCTCAAAGAAGTCATCCAATGGCTGCTGCAATGTCGCTAGCGATTGTAAAATCTGGGTGTAGTTGGCGTTGTCAGTGTGTTGGTGGGGCTCAATACTTTGCGCTGCAGTTTGCACTGTTTGATACAATGCTTTTTCGGCAGGTTCTTGTAAATAAGCCGTCTGTACTTGGGTTACAATCTCACTCTCAGCCTTGGCTAAAATATTGGCAACGCGTTTATTGGCCTCGGCAAGTTGTTTGGCGGGTGGCAAATCACGGAAGGCTTGGACTGCTTTGATGCGATGGTCAAAGTCCATTGGCAGTTGCGGTTGTAGCGCTTGTACCGCCATAATTGTATCCACGCTCACGCCTTGGTCTTCATACATAGCACGGTAGCGCGAATTAATAAACGCCATCACTTGTTTGAACGTTTTTGGTAAGTCGTCAATTTTGCCTACATAACCCAATAAAGCTTGCTCAAGCAATACTACCAGATTTAATGGCAGTTGTTTCTCAATCAAAATACGCAGTACCCCAATCGCCGCGCGGCGCAGACTAAACGGGTCTTTTGAACCCGTTGGCGCTTGGTCAATGCCAAAAATACCGACCAGCGTATCCAAACGATCTGCTAATGCCAGCGCTGTGCCAATGTTGGTCGCCGGTAATTTATCACCGCTAAATTTTGGCAGATATTGCTCTTCAATTGCCGCCGCCACCGCTTCTGGCTCTTGATTTAAACGCGCGTAGTAAGTCCCTGCCACGCCTTGCAATTCTGGAAACTCACCCACCAAGGTACTGGCAAGGTCTGCTTTTGACAGCAAGCCTGCCCGTGCCGTTTGCTCAACGTCTTCGCCAATTTGGGTAGCAATAAAGGCAGCTAGCTTGGCAATACGCTCAGATTTTTCCCAAATTGTCCCTAACTTATCTTGGAATACGCGGGTTTTTAGGTTTTCAGTCAGCGCAAACAATGGCTGTTTTTGGTCTTGTAAAAAGAAAAACTCAGCATCGGCAAGGCGTGGACGCACTACTTTTTCATTACCGGCAATCACTTGCGCTTTATCTTTACTGTCGATGTTACTGATAAAAATAAAATAAGGCTGTAATTTACCTTGGCTGTCAGTCAAACAAAAATATTTTTGATCCGCCTGCATGGTACTAATCAAGGCCTCTTGCGGCACTTGTAAAAATCGTGGCTCAAAGCTTGCGCGTAGCGCTACTGGATAATCGACCAACGCAGTGACTTCATCAAGCAAATCTTGCGGTACGATAGCGGTCGCCCCTACTTCATCGGCAAGCTGTTGGACTTGCGCTTTAATCTGTTGTTGGCGTTTGTCAAAATCAGCAATGACGTGTGCCTCGGCAAGGTTTTGCTCATAGCTGTCCGCCGTGTCAATTCTAACCCTATCAGGATGATGGAAACGATGTCCAAGACTATAACGACCCAATTCAACGCCGTGGGATCCTGTCTCACCCGACGTTAATCCTTGAATCGTCGCTGGCAGCACTTGGTCGTCTTTTAGTAGCACCAACCATTTGACAGGGCGAACAAACTCAGAACGCTCTGCGCCACTGCGCATACGTTTGGCAATCGGCAACTCATCTAAGGCTTTTTGAAAAATACTCGGCAGTAACTCAGCCACAGGCTGACCGATGACATTCATTTCATAGCCGATATAATCGCCTTTATCACCTTTGATGGTAATCAAATCCTTGACGTCAATACCCAAGCCTTGGGCAAACCCTTGTGCCGCTTTGGTTGGATTACCGTCCTTATCATAGGCAGCTTTGACTGCAGGACCGCGTTTTTGTTCGATTTTATCGGGCTGTTTTTCACTAATTCCTTGAATCTGTAAGGCAAGACGACGCGGGGCGGCAAAGCTTTTAATGGTATCAAAGCGAATATTGGCATCTTTTAGCGCTTGGGTGACATGGTCGTTAAGTGCATCGCGCAATGTTTTTAGATTTTTTGGGGGCAATTCTTCGGTGCCAAGTTCAAATAAAATAGTAGACATGCTAAAGCCTTGTTGATTCAAATAGGGTAAATATAGGCGATTATAGCAGAAATTTAAGCCATAAAAATGCCCCATCAGCGGGGCAAATCAAGAAAACCATCATCGTAAAACGAAAATTAAACTTATTGACGGGCGCTTGCCGAAGTTGTTACAGCGGTTGTGGCGACTGGCGTATTGACCGCCGCTTTTGGTTTGGCTTTGGCAGGATTGACCACAAAGTTAATCCCTAACAACAACAGCGTTACCCCTAAAATCGGGCGCAATTTTTTCTCAGGCAGTTTACTGCTCAATAATGTCCCTACAATAATGGCAGGAATCGCGCCAATGAGCAAAAAGGTCAGCATGTGAAAATCCACACTGCCTGACAGCAAATGTCCGAGACCTGCGACCAAGGTTAATAGCACCGCATGTACCACATCCGAGCCGATGATACGAATGAGTGGCAATTGGGGAAAAATCAGTACCAGCGCCATGACACCAAATGCCCCTGCCCCAACCGACGATAAGGTCACTACTACCCCGAGCAATATGCCCATCAGCACCAATTTATATTTGGGGATTTGGGAGGTGAGACTGTCAGTTTGGTCAGTTTTGCGGTATCTGTCAAAAAACGCTTCGATACGGTTGCGAAAAATCAGCGAAATCCCGGTAATGGTCAACATCACGCCCAATATCAAGGTCATGATTAGTTTGATGGCATTAATATTACCCAAGTAAGTAGCGACGAGATAATTGGTGACAATAGAGGCTGGAATACTACCAATCGCTAGCCATAGCACGATTGGCCAAACGACATTTGATTTTTTAAAATGTACCACACCACCAAAAAACTTGGAAATAGCGGCGTATAGCAAATCGGTGCCAACAGCGATATGCGGCTCTACTTTTAGCAGTAAAATCAGAATCGGCGTCATCAGTGACCCACCGCCCACACCCGTCACACCCACGCAGAATCCGACAAAAATACCCGCTAAAATAAAATAAAGTTCCACTCACCGCCCCTTGTTACCTGGCTTACTTGCTGCGGCTATTGTAGTAGAATAGCGCGTTGTTTCCCTGTGGCGATTTTTGATATAAATATGCGAGATTAGAATATTCTGATAATTTGATATTTTTTATTAACGTTGACAACAAAATAATCAATAAAATAAGGCAAGAAAAAAGGCAATAGAAACTATCTATCTATTGCCCTTTTTAATTTGACCGTTCAAAGAAAATTTTTTCGTCAGTGTGACAGAAGCTATTGTGATTTATCCACTTCTTTAATCTCTTGTTTTGAAATAGCTTCTTTTGGTAGATATTTTTCTAACGCATCCGCTTTATGTGCGTCATCCGCCAATGGGAATCCCAATTTGGCGCGCTTTTCTACATAGCTTTGTGCTACCTTACGCGCCAAGGTGCGCACACGCAAGATAAAGCGCTGACGCTCTGTCACCGAAATCGCCCCACGCGCATCCAACAAGTTAAAAGTATGTGACGCTTTAAGCACCATTTCATACGCAGGCAGCGGCAGATTAAGACCGACCAATTTGTCGGCCTGGCTTTCATAAAAATCAAACAACTCAAACATTTTTGCCACATCGGCATGTTCAAAGTTGTAGGTCGATTGCTCTACTTCATTTTGGTGGAATACATCACCATAGGTGACACGACCAAATTCGCCATCCGTCCATACCAAGTCATACACACTGTCCACGCCTTGGATATACATGGCAAGGCGCTCAAGACCGTACGTGATTTCTCCTGTCACTGGGAAACACTCAATACCACCGACTTGCTGGAAGTAAGTAAACTGAGTAACTTCCATGCCATTGAGCCAAACTTCCCAACCAAGTCCCCATGCGCCAAGCGTTGGTGATTCCCAGTTGTCTTCTACAAAGCGGACATCATGCGTTAAGGTATCGATGCCAATCGCTTTGAGTGACCCCAAGTATAACTCTTGAATATCAGGTGGATTGGGTTTGAGTACCACTTGGAACTGATAATAATGTTGTAACCGGTTTGGGTTGTCGCCATAGCGACCATCCGTGGGACGGCGTGATGGCTGTACATAGGCGGCATGCCAACGTTCTGGACCTAATGCTCGTAAGAAAGTGGCGGTATGAAACGTGCCTGCACCCATTTCCATATCGTAAGGCTGTAACACCACACAGCCTTTTTCTGCCCAATAATTTTGCAAAGTTAAAATCAATTGTTGAAACGTCATCATACGAGAATTACCACTATATAGTCGGTGATTAGGCAAACCGTGTTTATCAAAATAGTTGTCCACGTGATTTTGATAAAGCGTCAGTTTTTTTAATTAGTCACATTAAAAATTTAAATTTTTTTGCGTCGCAAATAGCACTTAAAATAGGCGGTACAATTGCCGAACGATATTTTTACTTAAAACGCCCAAAATAGCAAACTTATCCAATTTTTTAGCTAGATATATAGCCATGATTATTGAGCAAATTAAGCGGTGGACAAAACTACAAAGTATTAAAACAATATACATTTCGCGACAAATCAGTTACCGCATTTTAGCACTTTTTTACTAGATTTACGAAAATTCCTGCTACCCTTGAACAAGAGATTTCGACGATTGATTATTGCCTTTTTTTAGCAGGTTTTAGCCTTTTTAATCGCTTTTTTTTGAGATAAATCAGCCAAATTTGATACGTCATCCATTGTCGTTTTAGTTGGGTTTTGACTTTTAATTTTCATCTTTTACCGCCATAATAACCTATACAAGCTTTTACTTAATTTATCCTAAGTATTTGTTTTCAATAACTTTTCATGAGGTCAACCATGCTTATTTCGGCAAGTCTATTATTAGCTGCTACGTCGTTAACTTCTAATTGGTTGTTTTTAATCGTTCTAGTGACTGTCGGTATGCTAGCGATTGCGTTTACCCCTTATCGTTTTGTATTGGGCTATTTTATGTTGGGTATGGTGTACTGGATTTCGGTGGAAGGTCTGCACTGGGCAGTCGTCACGCTGTCATCGTTGACTGGCACAGATGCGTATGTGGCGGCAATTGGCTTATCGATGATTCCGATTGTGATAGCGTTAAATGGAAAACCCAAGTTCAACAAAACCACAAGTCAAGTTGCTACCAACCAAGCTATGTTAAAAAGTAGTGTTCAAATGAGCGCCGGTCATCGTCCTGTGGTATTAGAAAAAGATACCGATTTTCATCAAAACTTTGTTCGTCATGCCTCTGTGTTTGACTCAAAACAGTAATAACAACCCTATCCCCTTATTGCCAATTAGTAGCAAATTATTTGACCCATCATGTTGGTGGGTTTTTTATGCGCTTTGGTTTGAAAAAAGTAAGAGGTTCGCTGTATAACGTTGCTTAAATACACAAATCAAACGCTTCGATTACAAAAAATGATACTGATATGTTAAACATTACTGTAACTTGGCATCGATGACCTTATAATATATTGTATAACAAAGCTATTAAATTCTTTGTAGTAGCGAATTATAATTTCTTTGAAATGAGTGACTTAAGTATCGTCATTTATTTAAAGACCTTGCGCATTGCAATATCTATAAAATCTATAATTTTGGAGGACACGTATGTTATCTCAATTAACCCAAATCAAATCAGATCCCCTTGACGTATTATTGTTTGCAGTTGGCTTGCGTTTAACCCAACTTGCCAAAATGGGCGATGACAAATTTAAAGGCTTATTAGAAAACCGTAATTTTACTATTCAACTAGGCAGCGACGCGGAACAAACGTCACGTTACTACCAAATCAATAACGGTACTTTTAGCCAACATGCAGGTCCAGCCAAAGACCCAACGTTGACGATTACCTTTAAAGACTCAATGACGGGTGTGAAATTGCTCACTAAAGGTGAAGCGACGGCATTTATGACGGGCATCCAAAATGGCGATTTAAAAATGTCGGGTGATTATTCACTGCTGATGTGGTTTAACCAAATCGCAAAATTTATTGTGCCAAAAGTACCTGAGCCACTTAAACCTGTGGTTGAACAAGCAAAACCCTTGATTGAAAAAGCCACACCTTTTGCCAAAGAACTTTGCAGCAAAGCCCTAGCAATGATTGGGGGCGCGAGCGCAAGTAAAGCATCTGGTAGTAGCAAATACTTTAATGAATCAAATACCAAAGACGTTAATGCTGACAGCGAGTCCGGAGCTGCAAGCAAATTAGACACCCTTAAAGCGAAAGCGGCTGAAATCAAAGATGACGCGGTGGAAAAATTTGATGAGTTAAAAACCGAAGCCAAAGGAAAAATCGATGCACTTAAAGAAGATGCGAGCGAAAAATTAGCGGATATTAAAGACACCGCTAACGAAAAACTTGGCGAAACCAAAGAAAAATTGGATGAAGCTAAAGCGCAAGCGGCTGATAAAATTGATGACGCTAAAGAAACTGCCACTCAAAAGCTTGATGAAGCAAAAGCAGCCAAAGATGATAAACTTGCCGATGCTAAAACCAAGCTTGAAGACGTCAAAGACCAAGCAGCTGAAAAATTAGCCGATGTTAAAAGCTTGGCGGGTGAAAAACTAGATGATGCTAGATCAAAGGTTGAAGAATTAAAAACCCAAGCCGATGACAAACTAGATGCGCTAAACGATGAAGCTAAAGAAAAAGTCAGCGAGGCAAAAGATAAAGTCGAACAAGTTAGGCAAAAGCTTACCGACGAAACAGCCAGTGATTCTGACGCATCCGATAACAAAGCCATCGAAGAGAAGTATGAGGCGGCTAAAAATAGTACGGCTAAAGCTGAAGATAGTACGGCAGATGATGATAGCATCCGTCCTGACAACGTGTTTGCTAAATCAGCCGATAATGAGAACTTAACGCCTGCACTGCGTAAATCGGCTGAAATTGAGGCAAAGCATGCGTCTGATGAGGTCATTGCCGACAATGTCAAAACTAGTGCAGTCACTGATGATAAATCACCCATCACCAATATTTCAATTACCCGTGGTGATAGCTCTCAAGATAAATAAGCCATTGTCATTAAATTATAAAAAACAATCACTTTAGGTGGTTGTTTTTTTTTGGTATGATGAGACACCTTTTATCATTTTAAGTTTTGTTTTAATTAGGATTATAGCTGTCATGGCAGACTTATTAGCAATTCAACAATCACAACAACCGATTGGCACCACACTGACCACCCAAAGCCGCCCAACTCGTGAGCAAATCCAAGCTTGGTTTGAATTACCTTTGATGGATTTATTGTTGCTCGCGCAAAACAAACTTCGCGAACACTTTCCACCCAATGCGGTACAAATCAGCACCCTGCTATCAATAAAAACAGGCAATTGTCCTGAAGATTGCGGCTATTGCTCACAGTCAGGACACCATAGCACCGACTTACAACCTGAAAAGAAAATCGAAGTACAAAAAGCGATTATCGAGGCCAAAAAAGCCAAAGCAGCTGGCTCTAGCCGTTTTTGTATGGGTGCAGCATGGAAGCACCCAAACGATAGAGATATGCCCTATGTGGTTGAGCTGATTAAAGAAGTTAAAGCATTAGGGTTAGAAACCTGCATGACGCTTGGGATGTTATCGGGTAACCAAGCGCAAGTACTTGCTGAGGCGGGATTGGATTATTATAACCATAACCTTGATACATCACGCGAGTACTATAACCATATCGTCTCCACCCGTAGTTATGATGACCGTCTAACTACCCTTGACCATGTGCGTCAAGCAGGCATTAATATTTGCTCAGGTGGTATCATCGGTATGGGTGAAAGTCGTGATGACCGCATCAATCTGCTGACAGAACTGGCTAATCTGCCAAAACCCCCTGAATCAGTCCCAATCAATATGCTAGTACCCATTGGAGGCACGCCGATTGCAGATCAGCTGCAAGGCACGCGCTTGCCTGTGCTTGAGTGGATTCGCACCATTGCTGTCACGCGTCTTGCTTGCCCAACCAGCTATGTGCGTATTGCCGCAGGTCGTGAAGGCTTAACCGATGCCGAGCAAGCCATGTTGTTTATGGCAGGTGCCAATTCTTTCTTTTATGGGAATCGTTTATTGACCACCGATAATGCTACCACCAATCATGATGATCAGTTGATTGCCGATTTAGGATTGACGCTTGAACAAGCCGAGCCTAGACAAATTCCGGTGACCAATGCGATGAATGGTCGCATCGGGAGTTTGGCTGTCGTTTGATATGCCAAGAAACCGCCGAATTGGCGGTTTTTTCTTAGATGCTTTAACGATGCTTTAACAGAGTTCAACAGTATGTTAGCCAATTTTTCCCTTCAATCAGCCCTTGATGAACAGCGCCAAAAAGACCTGTATCGTCAACTGATACCTATTAGTCATGGCGTGACGCCCACCATTGACATAGGTGGCAAAACCTACGTCAACTTTGCCAGCAATGATTATTTGGGACTTGCCACCGACCCGCAGCTTATACAAGCGTTTAGCCAAGCTGCAAAAATCATCCAGCAAGTGGGTAGTGGCGCGTCGCACCTGATTACGGGGCATACGCTTTGGCATGAACAGTTGGATACCACGCTTGCCCAAGCGACAGGCTATAAGCGGGCATTAACTTTTAGTACAGGGTATATGGCAAATGTCGGTGTGATTCAAGCGTTGTGTGGTAAAGACAGCGTGATTTTTAGTGATAAGCTCAATCATGCCTCCATTGTCGATGGGGCAATCCTTAGCCGTGCCAAAATCATGCGTTTTGGGCATCGCAATTATAGCCAATTAGAACAATTGCTGTCGCAAAGTAGCGCTAAGCAAAAACTGATTGTCACCGATCATATTTTTAGTATGGATGGTACCATTGCCGATTTGGATGCGCTGTATGCGTTAGGTACTCGTTATGAGTGCGCCTTGATGGTAGATGATGCGCACGGTTTTGGTTTGCCCTATCAAGCTTATAAAAAAGCCCAACCGCAAGCGGATATCTATATCGGTACCTTTGGTAAAGCGATAGGTACCAGTGGCGCATTTGTCGCAGGTTCGAGTGAGTTGATTGACTATGTGACCAATTTTGCCCGTTCATTTATTTACACCACGGCAATGCCCCCTGTGCTTGCTAGCGTGACTGAAACTAGCATAGCCATGTCACACACCGATACTTTGCGCAGCGAGCAATTACTTGCCAACATTAAACAGCTCAGTCAAGGGCTATCGCAGCAAAATTGGCAAGTAGCTATTGATAATCAAATACCGACCACCGCCATTATTCCTGTGGTCATTGGCAATAATGATAGAACCCTGCAGCTTGCCAACGCATTAAAATCTCGCGGTTTTTGGGTCTCGGCAATCCGTCCACCTACAGTGCCTGTAGGCACAGCACGGCTACGCTTTTGCGTAAGCGCTCGCCATAGCGAACAACAAATCTCGGATTTACTTGCCATCATGCAGACTTTAAAATAACGGCTATTTGCAGACTTTTTTAGGGCAAGTTTATTTAGAGTAAGCTGATTTAGAATAAGCTTATTTTGAGTAAGCTTGTTTAGTTGCATCATCATCGGGGTAAGCAATGACAGAATATTTTTTATGGTTTAAAGCCTGGCATGTGATTTCATTGGTGTGTTGGTTTGCCGCGATTTTTTATCTACCACGCTTGTTTGTGTATCATGCCATGAGCGCCGATAAAATCAGTCAAGAGCGATTTGCATTGATGGAGCGTAAACTGTATCGCGGCATCATGACACCTGCGATGATTGCCACTTGGATTTTTGGCTTGTGTATGTTGCTACCCAATTGGGACGGTTATAAAACCCAAGTTTGGCTACATATCAAGCTAGCCTGCGTCATTGCGTTGACGGTATATCATGTAGCTTGCGGTCGATTTCGCTTAAAACTCATTGACAATCCTAACTATAAAACCCATGTTTTTTGGCGTTGGTTTAATGAGGTGCCTGTGTTTATTTTGGTCGCCGTGGTGATTTTGGTGATTGTTAAACCGCAATTTGGCGCGTAATCATTTTGGCACTTCATGGGTCAAATCATAGCGCAAGGGTTCAATCATAGAAGGTTGCTGTGATTACCTGCGCTATTTTCGGTGAGCGCAAGGTGTAAATACGGGTCAAGGTCAGCTTGTTTGAGCAGCCAATCGACATAATCAGGCGGCAAGTCTTTAATAGCAACCCCTTTATGTTTGCCAAAGCGCATTACCGTGGGTTTTCGGGCATGTTCACTGGCTTGATGCAGCTGTGCCATATCGGTGATGTGATGCTGATAGCAGATAGCTTTTAATACCAAAAAGGTAAACCAAATATCGTATTTGGCACCATGCGCGAATTTGATATTTTTTTTGGCAACCTGCGGCTCAAAAAAACACAGTAGCGCACCCAAACTATGGCTATCTAACTGCGGAAAAAAATGCCGCGCCAGTGCCAAAGTGCAAATACGCTTAATATTTGATAAATCACATTTGGCATTGGTGAGCACGTCAGCATCAAAGTCGATATTGTGCCCAATGAGATACTCGCAGTCTTTTGGTAACTGAAAATCAGTATGCGGCGGCTTGTCTGCCACATCGTCGTCAAAAATGCCTGTGATGGCTTGGCTGCCCAAAGTAATTTTTTTGTGTGGGTTAAAGCGCTGCTCAAAGGCGTTGTGGGTCTGTAGTATCAACTCGTCTGCTGGACTAAACACCACGCCAATGTAGGCAATTTCGGTCGCATGTGGCTCAACCAATCCATGCGCTTCTGTATCTAAAATATAACTACTCATAACCTTAAAACTTACTAAATCGCTCAATTCACCAGTTGTAGACAATCATCATACACGATTTGGCGATAGCTTCGTTAGGTTTTCAGTATCTTGAGTTTTCGCTATCCTAGGTTTTAAGTATCTTATTCTCAGTATCTTGGGTACACCAACCGCTGTCTAAAGGTTTTGCTTGGTATTTGCTACTTCGCCAATCCTGTTAAATTAGCCAGCTTAACCAACTCAACCAACAAGGGTATGGGTCTCAGGATAACGAATACGGGTCGGTTTAGGGGTGGCGATAAAATACGCCAAGGTTAACGGTCCAAGACGCCCCATATACATCATAAACATAATCACCCATTGCCCGGGCTCACTCAAGGTCGGGGTGAAATTTCGTGACAAACCGACCGTCGACGATGCCGATATCACTTCAAATAAAATATCAGTCAAATGCCCTTCTGGCTCAGATATGGTTAAAATAAACGCCGCTAAAGCAATCATCAAAATCGAGGTGCTCATCACCGCAAACGATTTTTTTACCAAGTGATCAGAGATAGCACGATGAAAAATCGTCACTTGCGGGTGCTGACGCAAATATGCCCTAGTCGATGCTAGGATAACCACAAAGGTGCCAATTTTGATACCGCCACCTGTGGACATTGAGCCTGCGCCAATAAACATCAATATAAAGGTCAATAACGTACTGGCATCTGTCACTTGGCTATAATCAACATTATTAAAACCTGCGGTACGTGACGCCACCGCCATAAACCAAGATGCAAACCACTGCCCAGCTTCGCTCAATCCGCCAATCGTTTTGGCGTTATGACGCTCAAGTAACCAATACAGTATACAACCAATGATATTGAGCGCTAACGTCCCCAAAACCATGACTTTGGTGTGCAGGGTAAATTTTTGCCAGCGCTTGTGTTTGATGATATCTAAAATCACCAAAAATCCGATACCACCCGTGATAATAAGCAAACTTATGATAAAACTAATCATCGGCTGGTGCACATAGGCAGTCATATTGTTGCCATTTAGCGCAAAACCTGCATTGTTAAACGCTGAGATACACAGAAAAAACGCTTCATACATCGCATCTTTTAGCCCTTTTAGCGGTGCTAACAATAGCGTTAACCCTAAAAAACCCAAGCCCTCGGTGATAAAGGCAATTTTGATTACCGCTTTGGCTGTACTGCCAATTTGGTTGCTATGAGTACCCAACGCTTCTTGCGCCGTGATTGAGCCAGATAACCCCATTTTACCTTGCAAACTGGTCAATACCAAAATTGCAAAGGTCATAAAGCCCAGTCCGCCAAATTGAATCAGCGCGGCAATCACCAGTTGTCCAAACGTGGTATAGTTAGCGGTATCTACGACATTTAGCCCCGTGACGGTCACCGCAGAGGTCGCGGTAAAGGCTGCCGCTAGGATACTAATCGGTTGAATCGTTGCGATTGGCAATGACAGCAAAACCGTCCCAATCACAATTAACGCTAAAAATCCCAAGGACAAAATAGCAGGCGATGACAGCTGCAGTCCTTGTTTGGTAGGTGGGTCTAGGTCGTGAGCACTGGGTTTTGATTTATCAACAATCTTTGGTTTGTCGCCTTTTTTGACTTCACGAAACGGCATATCTACACCTAATTACCTTTTTTGCGTGAGTGGTGGGCTAAATAGCCGTTTGGCGAATGGCTTTGGCAAGGCGACGCAGCGCCTGGGTATCACCCCCTACCACCAATTTATCCCCACCTTGAAAGAAAAAGCCATCGGGTAATTGGTTAAAGATTTGCTGGTTGCGTTTTAGCATGATAAAGGTAATATCGGGATGGCTGTGTTGTACATCCGACCACGGGTGCCCTCGCCACTGCTCAGGTGGGTCTAAACGAACCAAAAACTGCTCGTCGCCCAATGCCATGTATTGTTTGACCATCGGATAGTTCATCTTTTGGGCAATACGAACCCCCATGTCTTGTTCGGGATGAATGATATTATTCACCCCTAAGCTTTGCAGGATTTGGTGATGGGAGTCGGTTTTGGCTTTCACCCATAGGTTTTGTACGTTCAGGCTTAGTAGGTTGAGTGTACATAGCAAGCTGGCTTCAAGGTTATCACCAATGCTCACGAGCACCCCGTCGAAACTTGCAAGGTCAAGCTCTTCTATGGTGTCTTTGTCGGTAGCGTCAGCAATCACGGCACGGGTGACATATTCACTGATGTCATCGACCAGTTTTTCATCAATATCAATCGCTAGGACTTGGTTGCCCAATTTTTCAAGCTCTTTAGCACAGGTAATACCAAAAACACCCAGTCCAATAATGGCAAATTGCATTTTGACTTTTCCTTTCTTAGCCCATTTCCTGAGCAAATTTTTTTAAATCATTAATACAGATAACATATTTTCTTATTATTTTCTAGAACGCTGACGACTGGCTTCATACAGCACCATGCCAGTGGCGACACTGACATTTAAGCTTTGGATTTGCCCATGTTCATTGCCAGGCATCGGAATATAAACCAGCTGGTCACAGGTATCTGCGGTCAAGCGGCGAATACCATCACCTTCTGAGCCCATCACAATCGCCACATCACCTGTCAAATCACAGTCTTGCACGGGCTTTGCCGTGTCATCGAGTGCCGTACCAAACACAAACACCCCTTGTTTTTTGATGTCAGTGAGCGTACGCGCAAGATTAGTGACTTGGATAAAAGGCATTAATTCCACCGCACCAACGGCGACTTTTGCCACGGCTGGGGTGATGCTTGAGCTATGATTTTTGGGAATAATGACGGCTGAGACGCCCATTGCCACGGCGGTACGCAAACACGCGCCAAGGTTGTTCGGGTCGGTGATTTGATCAAGCACCAGTAATAATAGCGGTTTTCGCTCGGCTTGGTGTTTGTCAACAAGGTATTTGAGATCTGCTTCATCTTGGAGCTCAGCAGGGCGGGCTTGTAATACCACGCCTTGATGCTGCGGACTCTCTGCAAGTTTGGTGAGTTTGTCTTTGGCGCTGATTTGTATCGCAATCCCGTAGGTTTGGGCAAGCTCGGTGATGTTGGCTACCGTGGCATCATCTTGTTTTTTACCGTCTTGAATAAAGAGTGTCAACCCATCGATACCGCGGTGTTGCAAGATGGATTGCACGGCATGAATGCCATAAAAATAACTCGGTTTTGCCATGATTGATGACCCTTTTCTTCAATTTTATATTTGCCTTGCCCCTAGCCTTCTAGGTGGCAAATGTACTGCACGACTGCTTCATTACGTAACTCATAACTGCTATGCCCTTCGACCAAGAATGCTTGACCGGCACGGTAATAGGTAAACTCTTCCTCGCCTGCCAGTTTGACTTCACACTCGCCTGCCAAGATTTCGATACGTTCAGATGAGTCGGTTTTAAATTCATAGGCTGGCACATCGGCATCACAAGGTAGCACGATTCCTAGCATTTTTTTGCGTCCATCTTCAAACCAAACGGTCCGACTAAAAGTACGACCTTCATAGTAAACATTCGCTATTTTTTCTACCGATACATGGTCGAAACGATTAGGTGACGTCATGAGATTCTCCTTAAAATACACAGTCAGTTGACTTGATAACGCTGCCTTATTATAAAAAATTATAAAGAATTATAAAGATTGGCAAGTCGTTTTGCGGCAACCCGCTTTTTTTAGTCGACAAATGGGTTTTATAATCAAACGCAGTCCGTGACTTGTCGCAATCAGCCAATGCTATTGCCGATAGATTGTTAACGGTTGATAAAAAATTATGTTCCGTTATCCTTATGCAGACGTTGTTTAGACCAATAGGATAGCATCAAATTTAGTCAACTTTTATGACAATCTATTATAACAATCTATGTTTTATGACAATCGATGAAACCGCCCTCAACTTGACTAGGCGAAGATTGCTATACACAGATAACCAATAAAGATATCCTAAAAATACTCAGCTGACTGAAAGTTGGATTTTTGCGTTGCTTATTTTGTAATTGTCCCAATTATGCTATTGTTTAGTGTGAAACAGCTAGATGGAATTTTTACTGATTTTTGAAGACTTGTCTAGGATTATTGTGAGCTTTTCATGACAAGGTTACAATAAAGTTTTTGCAAATTTGACCGCCAATGTGCCACTCTTAACGTCAATGATAGGATTGATATGCTGACACAGTTAACCTTACAAAATTTAGCACTCGTCACCAATGCTGAGGTTGAGATGAATGCTGGATTTAACATTATCACTGGCGAGACAGGTGCTGGTAAATCACTGTTGCTTGACGCCTTGACCTTGTGCGTGGGTGGTCGTAGTGACGCAGGTTTGATTCGGCATGGACAGACCACGGCAGACGCTTTTGCAGAATTTAATATCGGTAAATTACCCGAAGTCATGGCATGGCTGAGCGAGCAAAATTACCCATTTGAAGACGATACACTGCTGATTCGCCGGCAACTTGCCAACCAAAACGGTACGCTTCGTAGTAAAGCTTGGCTCAATGGCATGCCCATTAGTATGAATGAGCTTAAAACCTTGGGTGGGTTACTGGTGAATATTCACAGCCAACATGCCCAGCAAAGTTTGCTGCGTCCGCAATTTGTGATGGAATGGCTGGATAGCGCCACGGGCTTAAATAGCCAAGCAAACGACGTGAAACAAGCGTTTTTGCAGTACGAACGCCTTAAATCACAAGCCGCGCAGCACGCCAAAGACGAGCAATTGCGCCAGCAGCAAATTCAGCTATTGAGTAATCAATTAGCCGATATCGAGCCAATTGCCACTGTCTTATACAGTGAACTTGAAGCCGAATACGATGAATTATCTAACCTTGAAAACCTCATGCAGCAAGCCGCCTTGTCGGTGCAACTACTCGATAATGACAGTGATGAGCCCGATGTGATAAGCCTGCTTAATCGGGCGATTAAACTGTGTGAAGCGCAAACCGAGCTTAGCCAAACCTATGCTGATTGTGTTGAACAGTTGTACTCAGCACATACCCAAATCTCTGAAGTCGCTAGCACCCTGAGCAATTATGCCGAAGGACAAAGCCTTGACCCCAAACGGTTAGCGTTACTTGATGAGCAGTTATCGACGTTCCACCGACTGGCGCGTAAATATCACACCACCCCTGAAAGCCTTGTTGAAGACAGCCAAGCCTGGCAACAGCAATTAGATGATTTGCAATCGGTGATGTCGCCTGAAGCGATGGCAGAGCAAATTGAAGAAGCTTATCAAGCCTACTTGCAAAAAGCCCAAGCGTTGGATGACAGTCGCCAAGCCAATGCCACGACATTAGCTGAAGCCCTAGTCACACGGTTAAAAGCATTGGCATTGCCCAATGTGCAAGCGGCATTTGAATTTACCCCACTGGATAAACCACAAAGTATCGGGTTATCGCAAATCGATTTGCTATTTAGTGCCAATGTCGGCATGCCGATGCAACCGATTCACAAAATCGCCTCAGGCGGTGAATTATCACGGCTAGCCCTTATCATGCAAGTCATTGATGCGCAAGGGGTTTGCCGTAATACGATGACCGATATGGCAACCACCACCCGTCAGTTATTGGTATTTGATGAAGTAGATGTAGGTATCAGTGGTGGCACGGCGCAAGTGGTGGGCGAATTACTGCGTGAGCTGGGTGAAGAACAACAAATCATTGCTATCACTCACCAATCGCAAGTCGCAGCACAAGCCCATCAGCATATTTTGGTGTACAAGACCCAGCAAGAGAAAGCCCAGTCTCACTTAAAAATTCTGTCGGGCGATGACCAAGTGCAGGAATTAGCGCGCATGTCGGGCGGGGTCAATATCACCGAAGACACGCTCAAACACGCGCGCAGTTTGCTAGCAAGTCGCCGTGTCAGTTAATTTAATATCGCCTGTTGTTTTTAATGCTTATTGTTTTTAATGTTTGCCGTTTTTAAGTCGCTTTTAATTAGGTATGCCACTGAATGTCAAAAAACCAAAATCTTACCAACCATTTTTTGATAGCCTCGCCCAATATTGACGGCGGGATTTTCTATCAATCCTTGGTCTATATTTGCCGTCAAGACCAACAAGGCACGTTAGGGCTAGTCATTAACAAACCCATCGAAACCAGCAACGTTGCCAAATTGTTTGAAGAATTAAATATTGATGTGACCATCACTGACTTGCACCGAAAATTACCCTTAGATGGGGGTCCCATGAACCCGGAAGTTGGGTTTGTGCTCCATACTGGACAGCCCGATTGGGTATCTTCGTTTGCCATCACCGAAAACGTCTGTATCACCACTAGCAAGGATATTTTACAAAGTATCGCCAATGGTCAAGGCGTTGAGCATTTTGAGCTTTGTTTGGGTCATGCCAGCTGGGGAAAAGGGCAGCTAGAAGAAGAAATCAACCAAGGCGATTGGTTTGTTTTGCCGGCATCAATGGGGCTACTATTTGATATCGACCATCAGACTCGCTGGCAAGTCGCCGCTCGGCAGTTGGGCGTTGATTTTAACAAACTAAGTACGGATATCGGGCATGCTTAACCTGACTATGGCGCAAGATACCCATCACACCCACACTATCGAAACGGTGATGGGGCTTGATTTTGGCATCGCAAAAATGGGTATCGCCTTGGGCAATACCTTAACCCAAACCGCAAGCCCATTGATGCAGTTTAAAATGGATAATGGCAAACCCAATTGGGATGAATTGCTAAAACTTATCGAGTCATGGCAAGTGAGCACCATCATCATCGGTTTGCCGCTGAATATGGATGGCACTGCATCTGAGCTTGGCAATCGTGCCAAAAAATTTGCTCGTAGGCTCAAGCACCAGCTCGAAGAAGCGCATCGACCACGCCCGATTATTTTGGCGGATGAGCGCTTAACTAGCCGTGAAGCCAAAAATTTGGCTTGGGAATATGGGCTAATCAAAAGTGACAAAGCGCCGATTGATAGTATCGCCTCGGCGATTATGCTTGGCAGTTGGCTTAGAAGTGGCGAAGGAGCGCTGTTATCATGACTCAATTGAATGCGCCTGCTACGCCAACGACCAAAGGCTTTTCTGCCCCTGTTCTTGGCTTGATTGAGCACGCACAGCGACTCAACAAATGGTCAATTTATGTGGTTTATTTGGCAATTGCGCTATTTTTATTATTTGGTACCCTAAAGAGCTTGTCACAGTTTAAGGACAGCCAAACAATTTATACTTTGTTTCATTGGGTGCCTTACGGACTTGTTGGACTGACCATACCGCTATCCTGCTATGTGGCGTTTATTTTATACCGTTACCGTTTAAGCCAGCCGAGCATGCTTGCGCTGTGTATCGGTATGGGATTTGGCTTGTTTGTTATCAGTAGCTATGTCGCCCTAGCCGCCTGGATTGGGGTGGCGTTTATGTTTAAAGCCAATTTAACCCGTTTTTTTAATTTTATCCAAGAAAGTCGACCAACAGAGACTCAACATGCCTGATGCCAATTACCAACTCGATACCCAAGGGCTGATTTGCCCAGAGCCGATTATGCTACTGCATAAAACCGTTCGTAAAGCGCAGTCGGGAGAGGTGATTCATGTCATCGCAACCGACCCTGCGACCACACGCGATATCCCCAATTTTTGTCGTCATCTGGGGCATGAGCTTATCGAGCAGCAAGACATCATTAACCCGCAACAACACCAAAACCCTGATCCGTATGCCAATGTGTATCATTACTGGATTAAGAAAAAAGCTAGTTAAAAAAACGCCCCCTTATCCCGAGATTTCAAGTCATTTATGTCCCAAGTCGCCGCGCGCCAACCCCGCCAAGTCAAAGCCTTACACCTTCATGATGAGCCCAGTTATATTCAGCAGTTTCGCCAAGAGTTGCTAACCCGGGGACTTGCCACCAATACGCGCAACGCTTATATTCGTGACTTGATGCTGTGTGAAGCCACCTGTAGCAAAGCCATCACCCGTTGGGACGCCAGTGACGTGTTGGCTTGCCTAGCAGCGCTCTATAAACAAGGCAAAACAGCACGCAGCCAAGCACGTGCCTTATCATCGCTCAAACAGTTTTTCTTATGGCAAATCAACGCCAATCAGCGTGATGACAACCCGTGTGAGCATATCAAGACCCCAAAACTTGGGCGCGCGCTGCCCAAAGATTTATCCGAAAATGATGTCGATGCCCTACTCGCAAGCCCCGACACATCGACCCCATTGGGCATGCGTGACCAAGCCATGTTTGAAGTGCTCTATGCCTGCGGGCTGCGTGTCTCTGAGCTTATTCATCTATCGCTCAGTGAAGTCAATCTCAATGCTGGCTGGTTACAGGTTACCGGTAAAGGTGATAAGACTCGGCTGGTACCCCTTGGCGAAGTGGCGATTGATGTATTGACCGATTATTTGACCGTAGCGCGACCGCAATTATGTATCATGAAAAATGGGCGAGAAAGTCGCTGCCAAGCGGTATTTTTGACCCAACAAGGCGGCTACATGACCCGCCAAAACTTTTGGTATGTCATTAAACGCTACGCCAAGCAAGCCGGCATCGACAGTGAAATTTCGCCGCATACTTTACGTCATGCCTTTGCCACCCATTTGCTCAATCACGGCGCTGACTTGCGCAGTGTACAGATGTTATTGGGTCACAGTGATTTATCAACCACCCAAATCTATACCCATGTGGCGACAGCAAGACTGCAACAGCTGCATCAGCAGCATCATCCGCGCGCTTAAGGCTGTTTGTTTAAGGCTATTTTTAAGGTAAAAAAATAGCCCACTGACGGGCGCTTTTTTACAGACATTTTTTTTGAAACCCATAAATCATAAAATCGGTCGTAAAGCGCATTGACCCTGCCTGCTCGCAGCGGTCGATTAACGCCTCACGTCTGGGTGGCTGCGCCCGAAATGCATAGGGCGTCATCGTCAATAAATCTTGTAACTGCGTAGCGGTAAGCGAAATCGTGGTTTCCACCCGCGTTTGCTTAACCAACTCAAAATAGGGTGCTAATTCATCGATAAATTTGTCTGAGTCGTGCGCCACGATTTGTTTAAATAGCCCGCCACGCATCTCAATCAAGTGATTGACGGCAGGCTTGGCAATCACTACAAAACCCTGATCGTTGACCAACCGATGAAATTCATCCGCCAAAATCGGGCTAAAAATACTGGTTAACATACTCACCGCCTGACTGGCCAATGGCACTTGCGAAGCAGATGCCACTAAACAATATTTTTGCGTGGTCGTGCTAATTGGTTTAAGTCGTTTGGCAGTGGCAAGTACGGCAGGTTTGCTGATATCAACCGCAACTAACTTGCTTGGGTTAAGCTGTAAAAATCGCTCAGTATAATATCCTTCGCCACAGCCAATGTCTAGCCAATTTACCGATGGTTGGGAGGATAATAGCCCTTTGCAAAAGTCATACAACCCATCTTGCAGCGACTGATAAAACCCCGCTTGCAGAAAACGACGCCGCGCCATAATCGACTCATCACTATCACCGGGGTTTTTGCTATGCTTATTTTGCACCGGCAGTAGATTCACATACCCTTGTTTGGCGACATCAAAATCATGTTGCCGCTGCTGCGCATTTTCACCGGTGCATTGCCAAACTTTTTCACCCACCTTTAGCGGACTTTGGCAAATCGGGCAGCGAAAATTTGCAGAAAATGTCGAAGGCAATGCCACCATAAAAATATCTCAAAAAAAACCGTTAAAAACCCAATTGATATAAAGCGCCGTTAGCGAACGTAGCAAAGTTAGCGAAGTTTCAACGTCATCAGCCCTAATATAACCAAGACAATGGTAATAATCCAAAAACGGGTAACCACTTGGGTTTCTTTCCAGCCGCCTTCTTCAAAATGGTGATGCAGCGGCGCCATGCGAAAGATGCGTTTTTTACGCAGTTTGTAAGAGCCTACTTGTAGCATGACCGATACCGCTTCTGCCACAAATAAACCACCCATGATGAACAGCACAATCTCTTGACGCGTCATCACAGCAATGGTGCCAAGCATCGCACCCAAGGCTAATGCACCAACATCACCCATAAACACTTGGGCGGGATGCGCATTAAACCATAAAAACCCAAGCCCTGCGCCAACCATGGCGCCACACACCACTGTCACATCGCTATTATAAGCAATATAGGGCACGTGGAGATATTCAGCAAAGCGAAAATCCCCTGACACGTAAGCAAACACCCCTAAGCCTGCGGCGACCAACACCACAGGAAAAATGGCGAGACCATCCAAACCATCGGTTAAGTTGACCGCATTTGAGGTGCCATTAATCACAAAATAAGTAAAGATAATAAACGCCAAACCCAATGGTACAGCGGAGAAAGGAATTGACACGTTTTTGAATAATGGAATCAGTAAATCTTGCATGGCGTGAGCTGTCGCCACATGCGGCTGCTGACTGGCAATCCAGTACAAGGACACACCAACAAATAAAGCGCCAACTGACAACCAAAAATATTTTTTGCGTGCAATCAAGCCTTTTGGGTCTTTATATTTGATTTTTAGCCAGTCATCTGCCCAGCCCACCGCGCCAAAAATCACCAAGACCACCAGCAAAATCCATACGTAAGGATTAGTTAGATTCGCCCACAATAGCGTGGTCACCAAAATACTGCCTAAAATCAAAATCCCGCCCATGGTGGGTGTGCCTGTTTTGGCAAGGTGGCTCTGTGGGCCATCGTTACGAATGGCTTGTCCATATTTGAGCGCACGCAGCCGTTCAATGACGCGTCCACCAAACACCATACTGATACCCAGCGCAGTCAGTACCGCTAATAAAACACGTAAGGTCAGCGATGACACAGCCGAAAATGGGGAATAAAATTGGCTTAGCCATTCAAATAACCACAATAGCACGAGTGGACTCCTTAGGGGGTTCTGGGTAAAAACAGGGACTTAAGGTCCCTGTCATTATCATGATAGGATAAATGAAAAATCGCTATGAAAACCGTCTCACGTTGACTCATTAGCAAAAACCCATCATAAAAAGTTGACTATTTTAAGTAAAAATTCACAAAAAATCAGCCAATTTTTATCAAATGGCTGATGAAAGCGCTGTTTTTAGTTAGGATGGCTGACGGATTAACGCATCCATTACTTGCTCCATCATCATATAGCGTGAGCCTTTAAACAAGATATGCCAGGCGTCATCACTATTCGCTAACTTATCTTTGATCGCTGCAAGTAGGGAGGCTTTGTCTGGGTAAGCCTGTGCTTGCATGCCGGATGTTTGCGCTTGCGCGACGGTAACAGGCGTCAACTCCCCCACCGTATACAGCACAGTCACGCCAGAGGCGGCGATAGTCTCACCGAGCTTGCGATGCTCCTCTTGGGCAGTATCACCCAACTCACCAATATCGCCCAACACCAATAGGGTTGGCGCACCTTGACTCACCAATACTTGCGTGGCAGCAACGACAGCACTGGGATTGGCATTATAAGTGTCATCAATTAACGTATGTTTGCCAAACTCAATAAAATTGAGTCGACCTTTGGCAGGTTTGGCGGCATCGAGTCCTTTGGCGATATCATCAATCGACAGCCCCAAAGCTTGCGCACAGGCCGCAGCGGCTAAGGCATTGCTGATGTTGTGTTCACCTGCAAAGTTTAATCTGACGTTTTGAGTCTCGATTTCATCAATTTCAAAATTGAAATTTAGGCTAAAGGTACTGGTATTACCGACTTCCACATCATCGGCAAACACATCGCCCATCAGTAGCACCGTATCTTCATCGGTTAAGCCAATTTCTTTGGCTTGTTGCATATCCACGCCAGCATCCGCCAAGGACACGTCACGCTCGCCAAAGGTGAGAATATTTTGGGTAAATTGTTGCGCATTGTTGAGTAGCGTATCAAAATAATCATCACCAAATGGCACAATCGCTGTACCTGTGTCACTTAATCCTTGATAAATCTCAGATTTGGTTTTGGCGATATTATCACGCCCGCCAAACTCCCCCAAATGGGCAGTGCCGATATTGAGCACACAAGCGACATCGGGTTTGACAAGCTGGGTAGTATAAGCAATCTCTCCGACATGATTGGCGCCAAGCTCCATGACAGCGTAACGATGATCATCGGTCAGCTCTAGTAGCATCATTGGCACGCCCAAATCATTGTTGAGATTGCCGCGAGTAATAAGTGTCGGCGCAATACGGTTTAAAATACTGCCAAGCATTTCTTTGGCGGTGGTTTTGCCGCTCGAGCCTGTAATCGCAACAACTTTTAGATTGGGATGTTGGTCACGGCGGTAAGCACCTAATTTGCCGAGTGCCAATTTTGTGTTAGTCACTACAAGTTGCGGCAAGTCACTTTCGACTGCACGGCTGACAATCGCTAAGACCGCGCCTTTATCTTTGGCAGTTTTTACATAATCATGGCCGTCAAAGTTGTCACCTTTAATCGCTAGAAAAATATCGCCTTGTTCGATTTTGCGGGTGTCAGTGATAATTCTTGTGGATGTCTGGGTAAAATCACTGTGAAAGGTTGGGTTTAGGTCTTTCATCGCTTCGGTTAAGTTGGCAGATTGCCAAATATATGCAGTCATTGTGGTCTCTTTATTGGGGTCTCTTTATTCGCGTCTCTTTATAGTTTATTACTAGCGAATCTCGTCATCTTGCCCATCATTGCGCACCCATACTTTCTTGATTCCTGCAGGAGCGAGCAACAACACTTCGCAATTTTTGGGGCGCGTTGCCAGTTCAAACTCACGGAATTTTTTCATATTATATAGACGCGGGCTATCGCCAAGTAGCAGTTGCCAGATAAGCATGCCAATCCACATGCCGTGGGTAAATACTAGATAGGTACCATCGGGCAAGGCATCAAAATACGCGCGCACTTTTTGTACCCGCGCTACGAAATGCTCAAAACTGTCCGTCACCTCACTGGCTCGGTGCGTAGAATGCTGTTGCCAAAAATCATCGGCAATCACACGGATGTCATCAAATGACAAATCCTTGATGGTGTCAAAATCCAAAAAGTTAAATTCGTGCAATTCGTCGATGACAATGGCTGTGCGCTTAGTGCTTTGTAGATAAGGCTGAGCCGTTTGCTGGGTGCGAAGATACTGGGATACAAAAATCTCGGTGACTGGCTCGCTGATATGGTCAGTGAGCCAGTCCGCCAATGCTTGCGCTTGCGTCTTACCAACGTCAGTAAGATTGATGGCATGATTGGGGCGCACCGCTTGCCCTGCATTGGACTCGCTTTGGGCATGACGGATTAGGTAGATTTTTTTCATGATGCTAGGCTAAGTTATTTGCCAAATTTGTCAATGGCATTTTTTACCACCACTTTATCATCAAAATCGTGGCGTACTCCTTTGATTTCTTGATAGGTTTCATGCCCTTTGCCTGCAATCACCACGATATCGCTAGGCTTGGCATGTTGCACCGCATATTCAATCGCCTTTTGACGGTCTGGCTCAATAATGGCTTGATAGTGCTGCTGGCAAGTCATGCCCGCTTGCATATCGTTCAAAATCGCATTGGGGTCTTCACTGCGTGGGTTATCGGCAGTCAAAATCACTTTGTCAGCTAGGCGCAGGCCTGCTTGCGCCATCAGTGGACGTTTACCCTTATCACGGTCGCCACCACAGCCAAATACCGCCCACAGCTCACCTGTGCAGTGCGATTTTAAACTGGTCAACACCTGCTCTAGCGCATCTGGCGTATGCGCATAATCCACGATAAAACAGCTGCTGGTCGATGGCACCCGATCCATACGACCTGTGGCGCCGCGAAGCTTTGGCACTGCCGCTTGGATTTGCGCCACACTCAATCCCATGGCAGCACTTTGCGATAACGCTAAGGCACCTGCGATACTCGCGAGCAAATTGGCCACATTAAATCGCCCTAACAGTGGACTGTTCACCATTAATTCACCTTGTGGCGTGACAGCTTTTGAAAGAGCAATGGTCAAATCACCCCCTTGCAAACTAGGCAGGATGGTTTTGGCAAAAAAATCAGCTTGGTCATTGATCAAACTATACGTCCACACGGTTAAATTAGACGCATTAGCCTTCTCAATCATCAGCGCACTAAATTCATCATCTAAATGAATAATTGCGTGAGTGAGGGTGGGAAAGTGCGCTTTATCAAACAATCGCGCTTTCGCCTGCGCATAATCGTCCATGTCAGTATGATAGTCGAGATGATCACGGCTTAAATTGGTAAATATCGCCACATTGATGGGTACGCCTTGCAGCCGCTGCTGGTGCAAACCATGAGAGCTGGCTTCAATGGCTAAGGCTTGTACGCCTTGCTTGGCAAAATCATTAATCGCATGTTGCAGATTAAACACTTCTAGGGTGGTGTGGGTACTTGGGGTTAAATTTGGCAAAACCCCATTACCTGCCGTGCCCATCACCGCAGTTTTGATGCCCGATTGACTGATGAGTTGGGCGACCAGTTGACTTACCGTGGTCTTGCCATTGGTGCCTGTCACCGCGATGACCGCTGGTAACTTGGTGGGATGTTGCTGTTGCAAACTGGTTTGAATCAAAGAACCTAAAAAATCACGAATGGTGGGTAAATAAATAATCGGCAACATAAACTGCGACTGGATCGCGGATACATCAATTTCTGACAACACAAACGCCGCTTTGTTGGCGACTTGGGCAAGATAACCTGCAGCTTTTTCTAAATCGAGGCTGTCGGTCGCGTTTTGACTTTTTAGCAATACAAATACATCGCCCTGACCCACTTGACGGCTATCGACCACAAACTGCCCAAACGGTTGATTCATGACAGGGTTTAACAGTTGTCGCACGCTTTCTGGTAGTGATAGTGCAGACATCATCGGTTGCAACGTAATCATAGCTTGTTCCATAGGGTTGTTATAAGTCATTGACGCTTTCGATGCTGGCGGCAGTGGTTTCTTTACCTGATAGCGGCTTGTCAAACGGCACATTGTACAAACGCAAGGCTTCTTTCATCACACTGCGGAACACGGGTGCTGCAACTAAACCACCAAATTTGTCAACACGCGGGTCTTCAACCATAATGGCGACCACAAAACGCGGATTGGAAGCAGGGGCAATACCGACAAACGCGGTGCGGTATTGGTCATCATAGTAGCCGCCTTTGGGATTGGTGCGTCTTGCCGTACCTGTTTTACCCGCCACCCGATAGCCATCGATGGCGGCTAAGGTTGCCGTACCACCCGGCTCAGTGACTGACGTCATCATGTCGACAATGGTGAGGGCATCGCTGGTTTTGATAACTTGCTTGGCGGCAGGTTTGGCAAAAGGAACGGAGACATTATTGGTACTACTGCTATTGAGGGCGTTATCACGGGTACTTTTGAGGAGCGTCAACGGATGCATCACGCCCCCTGCACCTAACACACTGTAAGCTTGCGCAAGCTGCGCTAACGTGACTTGTAGACCGTAACCGTACGACACAGTTGCGCGGCGTGCGATTTCATTTTGCTCAGGCGTTGGCACTAGACCTGCAGATTCACCGGGTAATTTTAGGTTGGTTTTTGCGCCAAACCCAAAGGCTTTTTGCATATCACTCATCGCACTCGCTGGCAAAGAAAGGGCTATTTTTGCTGAGCCGATATTACTCGATTTTTGCAGTAGGGTACGCAGACTAATGGTACCTAAATTGCCATGGTCACGAATAGTATGCCCTTGCACCACCATGCTACCTGGACTGGTGTTAACCAGTGAGTTGGCATTGTATTGTCCTGATTTTAAGCCCGTGGCAACGGTGATGGGTTTCATCACCGAACCGGGTTCAAATACATCCATCAAGGCATGGTTACGCTGGTTTTCATTGGATAAGCTATTTAAGTCATTGGCGTTAAACGACGGCCAGTTGGACATCGCCATCACTTCGCCCGAGTTGACATCAACAATCATACCCGCTGCCCAGCGCGCCTGCTGTACACGTCCGACTTTTTCAAGCTCTTGGTACAAGATGTACTGTAGCCGTGAATCAACGGTTAATTGTAAATCCTTGCCAGCGACTTCAGGTTTGACTTGTTCGATTTCTTTAATACTGTTGTTTTTGGCATCACGCATGACCATGACTTCGCCATCTTTGCCCGATAGCATGTCATTAAATACGCGCTCTACCCCAGCTTGCCCTTGATAATGCGTGCCATCTGTCATGTTGGTACGCGCCATAAAGCCCAATAATTGGGCATTGGGCTGTGGCTGTGGGTAGTAGCGCTGATAAAACGTGTCGGTACTGACCCCAGCAAAATCGGCATCAATGAGCGGCTGCGCTGCTTCAGGTTGCACATTTTTCATTAATGGAAAATAATGCGACCCTGCGCCCGTGGGCAATACGGCTTTGATTGCCTCTTTATCGGCAAGATTGATGTTGTCATTGATACGCACCGCATTTTTAAATTCGCTCACGCTAATGCCTGTCAATGCCGAAAGTTTGGCTAAATCCATGTTCTGCAAGCGTTTTGCAACGCGCTCAAGCTCACGATTGACCGATTTACTCGGTTTAGACTTTTGCAATTCTTGCTGGCGCGCTTTGAGCTCATAGTATTCAACCGCATATTCATGCGGACTAAAGTACGCCGAGGTTAACGGGGCTGAAATCGCAAGCGGCATGTTATTGCGGTCGGTGATCATACCCCGGTAAGACGGTTCTTTTCTTACGGTGGTGATGAGCGAATTACCTTTATCTTGATAGTAGGATTTATTAATGACTTGGATGTATGCCAATCGTCCAAAAATCGCCACAAACACCAGCCCCATCGCTATCCAAATGGACTTAAATCGAATAGCATCTTCTTCGATACTGCCTTGGCGTGAGGCACCACTACGACGCTTTGACGCATTGATTTTAGGGGCAGTGACTTTAAGCACAGGCACTTTGGTGGGTCGCCCTGACATGGCATTGGCGACTTTGGTGGTTATCGATTTTTTATTGCGAGTAGTCAAGCGGTTGCCTCATCAATGCTGCGTTTCTGGATTGATAGCTTGAGTGTTTGACTCGTTGCTGCCGGCGTCACTAGTAAATACCGTGACTTTGTTGTCGTGAATAATCATACGATCGGACAAGTTAGGGTAAAACATATTGAGTTCAGTCACCGCGCGATTGGTCACTTGCGGGGTAGCGCTAAAGGTTTGCTGCTCAATCAGCATGCGTTGGTGTTCCATTTGCAACTGGCGAAATTGTTTTTTGAGTTTTTGCAGCTCGCCATATTGTTGGTGATAAGTTTGAATTTGCTCGACGACACTCACCCCTGTCCACAAAATCGCAATCACTAATAGCATCATCGCAACCGTATATAGACTAACGCCGCGATACTCAGTATCGAGCATCTCGCTAATACTGGCACCCAAGCCTTCACTGCTTTTTTTCATCGTCGTATTATTTTTTACCGTAGCTTCTTTATTTTTGGCGGAGAAAAGACGCGTTTTTTTGGGCGAATTTTGATTATCGCGGCCATTCGGCATGGGGTCACTCGTCATGGGAGGCAGGGGCTGAGATTTTGGCATTTTTATATCAAAGAGCTTTTTATATCAAAGAGCAGGGTATCAAGGTAAAACAAGTCATTATAACGCAACCCATCTAAGTTTGGTTAATGCAATCGTTTTTTATTGTCTGTTATAAATATCATGTTACAAAAACGGCTACTTTTACAGTCGGGTGGCTGAACGAAGCCAAGCACTTCTGGCGCGCGGGTTGGTTTTTATTTCCGTATCCAACGGGGCGACACGCTCAGGTTTAGATAGGAGTTTGGGGCGTTTGGGCGGCATCGGCAAATTGGCATCTTCAGGATATTGACCTTTACTGTGTTTTTGCAAAAACTGCTTGATGATGCGGTCTTCTAGCGAATGAAAACTAATCACCGCCAAGCGTCCCCCTACCTTAAGCGCCATGAGCGATTGATCCAAGAAGCTATCGATATCACCGAGTTCATTATTGATAAAAATACGCATGGCTTGAAAACTTTGGGTGGCAGGGTGCTTGCCTTTTTGCCAGTTGGGATGCGCCTGTTTGATGGTTTCTGCCAGCGCTAGGGTAGAATCGTAGTGGTCCATTTGTTTGATTGCCCTTGCAATACGGCGGCTGTGTCGTTCTTCGCCATAGTTATACAGCACATCGGCAAGCACGGTTTCATCCACGCGTTTTAACCATTGGGCGACCGATTCACCGCGGGTGGTATCCATGCGCATATCGACCGCACCATCGCGCATGAAGCTAAAGCCGCGGCTACCGTCATCCAGCTGCGGCGAGGACACGCCCAAATCTGCCATAATCCCATCGACCTGTTCAATCCCTAATCGCTGCAGATTGTCCTGTAGCTTGGCAAAACTATCATGAATCACTATCACGCGCGCATCACTGGCTGCCAATGCTTGCGCCGTTTGTATGGCTTGGGGGTCTTTATCAAATACCAGCAGACGACTGTCTTTATCCAAATAAGTTAACAGCAATCGGCTGTGCCCACCGCGCCCAAATGTGGCATCGACAAAGGTGCCCGTTTTTTTGATGGTTCCTGTTTCTAGCGCCGCTACAGTTACATTGAGCACACTTGCCACCGTTTCTTTTAATAAAACGGTTTCATGGATAAATTCGGGTGCGCTAACAGTCATAACAGGCTCAATGGGGCTATAAGAAAAAAGAAATTCGCTAAACAATCGCTAGGGTGAAAACAACTAAAAATCATAATTTATCTAACCCCCTATTATCGCTGAAGCAAGCCTAGGGTCAAGTAAAATCATAACCTTGACTAAGTTTTTATGATAAAAATGGTCATCTTTGATAAAACCTAGCCATAAAAAAGACGGTTATAAAACCGTCGTTAATATTCGTTAATACTCGCCAGTATTAAAGGGGTGCTTAATCGTCATAGCCATTAGGGTTTTGGCTTTGCCAACGCCAAGTGTCGGTACACATACGCTCGATATCAAACTCAGCTTGCCAGCCCAACAGATGCTTGGCTTTGTCACTACTGGCATAACAACTGGCAATGTCGCCAGGTCGTCTTGGCGCTATGCTATAAGGCACGGGTTGACCAGTGGTTTTGATAAAGGCATTGACCAATTCTAATACAGATGTTCCTTTACCTGTACCCAAGTTAATCGGCTCAAACCCTAGCTGGGTTTGCTGTTCCAAATACTGTAAAGCGGCGACATGCCCTTTTGCCAAATCGACCACATGGATGTAATCTCGCACGCCTGTGCCATCTACGGTATCATAATCATTGCCAAACACGCTTAACTGCGGCAGCTTACCCACTGCCACTTGGCTGACATACGGCATCAAATTGTTTGGAATACCATTGGGATTTTCACCTATGGTTCCCGTATGGTAGGCACCAATGGGATTAAAATAGCGCAGTGAAATTAATTGCCATTGGTTATCTGATTTTGCCAAGTCTTCGAGTATATATTCAATCATCAGCTTGCTTTGCCCATACGGATTGGTCGCAGAACGCGGTGAGGATTCGACAATCGGCAAGGCTTCTGGGTCGCCATACACGGTTGCTGATGACGAGAAAATCAAGTTTTTTACTTGGGCGTTGGTCATCGCATCGAGTAGATTGAGCGTGCCTGCGACATTGTTTTGATAATACCAAAGCGGCTTGGCAACCGATTCACCGACCGCCTTTAGCCCTGCAAAATGAATCACCGCAGTGAAGTCATGCGCGGCAAAGGTTTTGGCAAGCAGCTGTGTATCCAAAATATCGCCTTCGATAAACTCAATAGACTGCCCTACAATTTGCTGGACACGCGCCAGCGAGGCGGGACTACTATTGGATAAATTATCATACACCACGGGGGTGAAGCCTGCGGCAATTAGCTCAATTAATGTATGTGAGCCGATATAGCCTGCGCCGCCCGTGACTAAGATTTTTTTGCTTTGATTTATCATTGTTTTGCCTATTTTTTACAGCCTATACCCGTATAAAAACCAACGAGCTGCTGAATTTGTGGTTCGGTTAACGTATTTTTTGCATCAAAAATGGGTAATGCAATGTTATTTAAACGATTGATATCCGGCTTGATCGGTAGCGACCAGTTGACAATAAACAACGCTTGCACTTGCGTAAGCGGCGCATAGGCATCGTCAATCAATGAAAACAGCGGATGATTACCGTATAACTCTAACAATTCTTCTTTGGTATTGTTGGCATACACAATCGTCTTGATATTGTATGACCATAACAATTTAATGAGTGGATGAAACGCTGAATGGGTGGTGCGTCCTGTACCATTACGATAGCCTGAGCCCCAAATCATCACCGTTTTATTTTCGATAAAGCCATCAAAATATTGCCAAAATTCACGGAAAATCAGTTCTTTTTGGTCTTCATTAATGGATTTTACCGCCTCGAGCAGCGACGTTTCCACTTGATTGTGCTTAAAACTATCAATCAAAAAATCCAATTCTAGCGGTAATGACTTGCCACCAAACCCCCAACCTGCTTTAAGATAATCTTTACCAATGCGTTTATCCAGCCCAAGGATTTGCTCAACTTGTTTGATATTGACCTGTTCACTGGCGGCGAGACGTGCCATTTCATTCATGAAAGACAAGCGCGTTGCCAGCATTCCCATGATACTACTGCGCGCAAATTCTGCCGTTTTGATATCGGTAATAAAGTGCTTGTCACTCTTTTCAATAAAAAACAGTAAAATGTTGTTGTGCGCGCTACTGCCTTGCGTTTTTTCACCAATCAGTGCCAAATCGGCTTGGAAAAAAGAACTAAAATTCGCCCCATCTTTCATAAAAATAAAGGGAAGATAATACACCCAAGTAGTTGTCAATTTGCGCGCGAATTGTTCAATCTCACCAATGGCTTTGACACCACTGATGATAATCTGGGTCGTTGGGTTAAAATGAAATGAGCCAAATTGGTCAAGCGCCTGCGCTGACACACCATCGACAAACAACCAAATATCATTTGCGCTGACATAGGCTGAAAAATCATGGGTTGGCAAAGGCTGGGTAACGATGTTGCCTTGAGATTGGTACAACTGCCACAGTAGCACCATCTGCCGGTCAAATTGGTAATCATTCATGACCTGCTGAAGGCTATCGTCATCGGTCAATAGCCTGACTTGGTATTGAAGGGTGGCAAGTAAAATACAGGCATTGATTGATTCATTGGTACTGCCAATTACATATACAGTTTTTGTCATTGTTTTCTTCTTTTATCCCTATCCTTGATCAGCTTGCAAAGGTTGTTTTAATGGTATTTAGCAACTGATTGGTTGAGCTGTCAAACGGCTGCGCCTGTTGTGGCGATAATTCTTGCGTTGATACCAAGGCATCAAAAACGGCATTAGCCATTACTTTACCCACTTCAACTCCCCACTGGTCAAATGGGTTAATCTGCCAAATGACTGACATAACAAACACTTTGTGTTCATACAGCGCAATCAATGACCCTAACGTTCTTGGGGTCAGCTGTTTAAGTAGAATGGTTGTTGACGGCTGATTGCCGCGATAATGTTTGAATTTATCCATACCATTATTGCTGTCTTTGATGGCAGCATTGCCAAACGCCAGCACTTGGCTTTGCGCTAAGCAGTTGGCAAGCGAAAGCCCATGCTGCTCAAGCAAGTTTTTATTGATTGTTTGGGCATCTGCGTAGCGTTTGATTGGGGCAATAAAATCACAACTGACTGCCTGTGTGCCTTGATGCAGCAACTGATAAAACGCATGCTGAGCATTGGAGCCAATATCACCCCACAAAATCGGACAAGTACTGTAAACCACTGCCTCACCTTGGCGATTGACGGATTTACCGTTACTCTCCATTTCAAGCTGGGTTAAGTAGTTGGGAAAAAAAGATAACCGACCATCATAAGGTAAAACCGTATGGGCGTTAATATGCAAAAACGTACTATTCCAAACACCGAGTAGCCCTAACAACACAGGCATGTTTTGAGCAAAATCGGCGGTAGCAAAATGCCGATCCATCTCATAGGCACCTGCTAGCAGCTCATAGAAATTGTGCATGCCAATTTTTATGGCAATCGCCAGTCCAATCACCGACCACATGGAGAATCGACCCCCAACCCAATCCCAGAGCATTAGTTGGTTATCGACATGGATACCCCATTCTGTCATCTTATCGGCTTTGGTAGAAATCCCAATAAAATGACGACGCAAAATAGTGGCTTTGTTATCATGACTGGCTAACAACCACGACATCGCCGTCTTGGCATTGGACAGCGTATCAATGGTGGAGAAAGATTTTGACGAGATAATAAATAGCGTGGTTTGCGGATTTAATACCTTAAGCAAACTATCGAGCTGGGTGCCATCCATATTGGAGACAAAATGCACACTGATAGGGGTATCTGTCCATTCTTTTAGTGCCGTTGTTGCCATCACTGGCCCTAGATCTGAGCCGCCGACCCCGATATTCACGACATCGGTGATTGCCTGACCAGAATAACCACGCCAGACCCCATTACGAATCCGCTCAACCAACTTTTCCGCTTTTTGTAGGCTGGTATGTACCTGCTCAATGACATTGACACCTTCGACCCAAACTTGCTCACCTTGCGGCTGTCTTAACGCGGTATGCAATGCCGGACGATGCTCAGTATCGTTCACGATTTCGCCTGTCATCAGCCGATGGATTTCTTGCGCTAATTCACGCTCATTTGCCAGGGTGATTAAATTACTGAGCACCGCTTCATCAATTTTTTGTTTACTAAAATCCATGATCATGTCGCACGTGGCAACGCGGTACTGTAAGCCGCGATTGGATTGCTGGCTAAACAGTTGATTAAGCGTGGCCATACTATCTGCCTGGGTAGACAGTGTTTGCCATGTACGATTCGCACTTGTATCGGTTGACATTCGTCTATGACCCTATATTAATTTGCTGTATGTTGAAACGCTTCAATACCCAATTGGGTGGCAAAATACCCCACAGCTTGTAAGTAGCTATTCATGTCACCTGCATCAAAGCTGTTACCCACCATGCTAACCACGTCTACCCCTTGTGTGCTAATAAGCGCGTCAATGGCATCGGTCAGCTGAATTTCCCCACCCACACTTGGCTGCGTGTTCGCTAGATACTCAAAAATAGCATTATTAAATACATAGCGCCCAACGACAGCTAAGTTAGAGGGCGCGTCCTCAGCTTTGGGTTTTTCCACAAAACCCGTCACAGCAAATGACTGGTTCTGTTCAGACTTTGCTACCATTTGTGTGCTGGCTAACTTGGCAATGCCATATTTATGAATATCACTTTCTTTGACAGGATCAACCAATATCTGTGAATGCTGCTGCTTGGCAAACTGCTGTAGCATGTAGGCTAAATTCTGCTGAGTATAGTCAGTGTTATAAGGGTTTAAAATCACATCCGGTAACAGCACAGCAAAGGGTTCTTCACCTACAATGGCACGGGCTTGCAATACCGCATGCCCTAATCCTAACGGTTTGCCTTGGCGCACACTGGTAACCGTGACCCCTGCAGGTAGCCAGTTTAAACTATCTGCTAGCGCCGCTTTACCTTTACCGCGTAACTGGGTATCAAGCTCGCTATTGATGTCAAAATAGTTTTCAATGGCAGTTTTTTGCGCATGATTGACCAAAACAATATTGGTTAAACCTGCGGCAATCGCTTCTTCAACGACATATTGAATGGCAGGCTTATTGCCAAGCGGTAGTAACTCTTTTGGCACTGCTTTTGATAGTGGTAACATACGCGTGCCAAACCCTGCCACAGGAATAACAGCGTGAGTGATTTTTGTCGACATATTAACTCTTAATAAGATAAGTTGTTCAAATAGTTTATATCAAGCTTAACATATTTTTATGGCAAATATTTTATCTGCCCGAATATTTTAAACGCATTATTAACATTGATTGAGGGTATTTTGCTAACACCAGTGTTTGCTAACACCAGCGGATAATAAAAAAGCAGATAACCCAATGATTATCTGCTCTTGATTAGTCAAAATAGCGGATGATTACCAACCAGTGGCTTCTTTTACTTTTTCACCGATTTTTGAAGGGTCACGGGTATAAGCAATACCAGCCTCTTCAAAGGCTTTGAATTTTTCTTCCGCTGTACCTTTACCACCTGAGATAATCGCACCGGCATGTCCCATACGTTTACCTTTTGGTGCTGTGACACCTGCGATATAACCAATAACGGGTTTAGTCACGTGGTCTTTGACGTATGCAGCCGCTTCTTCTTCAGCCGTACCACCGATTTCACCGATCAATACAATCGCTTCGGTTTGTGGGTCATCTTGAAGCAATTTCAATGCGTCGATTTGGTTCATACCTGGGATTGGGTCACCACCGATACCGATACAGGTTGATTGACCAAAGCCAAGTTTAGTGGTTTGAGCCACCGCTTCATAAGTCAATGTACCAGAACGTGAGATGATACCGACTTTACCTTCTTGGTGAATGTGACCTGGCATGATACCGATTTTGCATTTACCTGGGCTGATGACGCCTGGACAGTTTGGACCTACCATACGGATGATTTCTTCGCCCTTGGCTTGTAGGTCAGCGTTGACGTTTTCTAGGTAACGTTTGGCTTTTAGCATATCTAGTGTAGGTACGCCTTCGGTGATGACTACAATCAATTTTACGCCAGAGTTAATCGCTTCAACGATTGAGTCCAATACAAATGGTGCTGGTACAAAGATAACCGAGGCATTGGCACCCGTTGCTGTTACTGCTTCATCCATGGTATCGAATACTGGACGATCAAGGTGGGTTGTACCGCCTTTACCTGGGGTAACACCGCCAACGATGTTGGTACCATAAGCAATTGATTGCTCTGAGTGTAGAGTACCGTTTTTACCTGTGAAACCTTGCACTAATACTTTAGTGTCTTTTCCAACTAATACGCTCATTGTTTTTCCTTTTACTTTTTATGTTTGATTTAAACGATTAACCAGTAGGGCACATAGCCCTACTCGCTCATACCTATACTTTCTTCATTAGGCATTATTAACCGCATCAACAATTTTTTGACCGGCTTCAGAAAGACCTTCAGCAGGAATTAATTTAAGACCTGAATCACGTAGGATTTGCGCACCTTTTTCAGCGTTGTTACCTTCAAGACGCACAACCACAGGTACGGTGACGTTAACTTCTTTCACCGCTTCGATAATTGCTTCAGCAATCATGTCACAACGTACGATACCACCGAAAATATTGATGAGTACGCCTTGGACTGATTTGTCTTCAAGAATCAATTTGAACGCTTCAACCACACGTTCTTTGGTCGCACCGCCGCCTACATCTAGGAAGTTAGCAGGTTGACCGCCATATAGTTTGATGATGTCCATGGTTGCCATTGCAAGACCGGCGCCATTCACCATACAGCCGATGTTACCTTCAAGCGCAACATAGTTTAGGTCAAATTCTGAGGCTTTTAATTCACGCTCATTTTCTTGTGATTTGTCACGTTGTTCAGCGACTTTTGGTAGACGATAAAGGGCATTTGAGTCGATACCGATTTTGGCGTCAACACAGGCTAATTCGCCAGATTTACGAACCGCTAATGGATTGATTTCAAACAACGCAAAGTCATTTTCCGTAAAGGCTTTATAAGCCCCTGTCATCAATTTGGCAAATTCGTTGATTTGCTTGTCTTTTAGACCTAGTTTGAAAGCCACTTCACGAGCTTGGCTAGGTTGTAAGCCTACCAGTGGGTCAACTTCTACTTTCAAGATTTTTTCTGGGGTTTCTTCGGCAACTTTTTCAATTTCAACACCGCCTTCAGTTGACGCCATGAATACCACACGACGGGCTGAACGGTCTACGACTGCACCTAAGTACAATTCAGTTGCGATTGGATACATGTCTTCGGCGATAAGTACGCTGTTAACAGGTTGACCGTTGGCGTCAGTTTGGTAAGTTACCAAGTTTTTACCAATCAATTCTTCAGCAATTTGTTTGGCTTCTTCACGCGTTTTAGCGATTTTTACGCCACCCGCTTTACCACGCCCACCGGCATGTACTTGGGCTTTAACAACCACGGCACCGGCGTTGCCTGCCATTTTGTCAAACGCTGCGGCGGCTTCGTCGCCATTTTTAGCGATGATACCTTCTTGTACTGGCAATCCATAGCTTTTTAATAATTCTTTGGCTTGATACTCATGTAAATTCATGAATTTATCCTCTCGGTTTTGGTTTACATTGTTTTAAAATTATTTTTGAATATTGTGTTCAACAGTGAGCTAACATGTTTGATAATCTAGTTAGCTCACCTACTTTATCCAAACTATTGACCCATAAACTAATTAGCCCATTTACTTGTAAACTAAGTTACTTAGAACTGGGTTATTTGCGCTTACGTTGAATCGCATGAATCGCACGACCATCCGCTGATAGCACCGCCTCATGTACTGCTTCAGAAATGGTTGGGTGAGCAAACGTCATCAACTGCAAGTCTTCAATACTTGACACAAATTCCATCGCAATCATGCCTTGATGAACGATATCGCCTGCACCCGCTGACACGACATGCATACCCAGTAAACGATCCGTTTTGGCATCGGCGACCACTTTGATGAAGCCTTGGCCTTCACCAGCGGCTAACGCACGGCCATTGGCCGCTAGGCTGAATTGACCTGTTTTGACTTCATGACCTTTCTCTTTGGCTTGTTCTTCAGTCAAGCCCACCCATGCAATTTCTGGGTGTGTGTAAATCACGCTAATAATGGTGTCATAATTGACTTGAACTTTTTCACCATGAATGCGTTCCACTGCCATCATGCCTTCTTCCATCGCTTTGTGTGCTAGCATTGGACCACGCACCAAGTCACCGATTGCATAGACGCCATCAAGGTTGGTTTGACAGAAATCATTCACCGCTACTAAACCACGTTCAGTAAGCTCTACCCCTGAATTTTCACCAAGCAGGTTTTCTTTATAAGCACGGCGACCCACACAAACGATGAGTTTATCGAAGGTTTCTTGTCCTGCTTGACCTTTTGCGTCAAACGATACCACTACCTGACCGTTTTCTACTTGAGCCTGAGTGACTTTGGTATCAATACGGATATCCATGCCTTGGGCTTTTAGTAGTTTTGCCGCTTCTTTGCTCACGGCTTTGTCAGCCGCTGCTAAAAATTCTGGCATGGCTTCAAATACCACGACTTCACTACCTAAACGGCGCCATACCGAACCCAGTTCAAGACCAATCACACCACCGCCAATGACGCCTAGACGTGCGGGTACTTCGGTAAAGTCTAAGGCACCGGTTGAATCAACGATATATTCGTTATCAATCGGGGCAACAGGGATATCAATGGGCACAGAACCAGACGCTAAAATCACATTTTTAGCGGTAATAGTTGTAGGCGCAGAACCATCTAATGGGGTGAATTCAACTTGTTTAGCCGCACCTCTACCATCAAGTAATTTACCTGTACCTTGTAGCCAGTCAGCACCGTTACCTTTTAATAACGCAGCCACACCACCGGTTAATTGTTTAACGATAGCGTCTTTACGACTTAACATTTTGCTGATGTCAATCGCCACTTCACCTGTGGTGATACCGTGGTCGGCTAAGTCATGCTTGGTTGCTTCATAACGATGTGAACTGTCTAGTAATGCTTTTGAAGGAATACAACCGACATTCAAACAGGTACCGCCTAACGCTGGCTCACCTTTATTAATACGTTTTTCGATACAAGCCACGCTCATACCTAATTGGCCTGCACGGATAGCTGCTTCATAGCCACCAGGGCCACCACCGATAATTACCAAATCATAGCTTTCTTTCATAATCTTCACCAAAAATTTGAGTTGTTATTGTTAAAGTTGTTAAACAAAAAAGCCTGTATCAACCTTTGCCAATACAGGCTTTTTTCATTATAAATCGAGAAGTAGCATCGCTGGGTTTTCAACCAATTCTTTGATAGTGACCAAGAATTGTACAGCTTCTTTACCGTCAATTAAACGGTGGTCATACGACAATGCCAAGTACATCATTGGTAGAATTACCACTTCGCCATTAACAGCCATTGGGCGTTCTTTTGTCGCATGCATACCCAAAATCGCTGTTTGTGGTGGATTGATGATTGGGGTTGACATCAATGAGCCAAATACACCACCATTGGTAATGGTGAAAGTACCACCCGTCATGTCTTCAATGCCTAATTTACCTTCACGCGCTTTTGATGCATAGTTACCAATCGCACGTTCGATATCTGCCATACCCATTTGGTCAGTGTCACGTAATACCGGCACCACAAGACCACGGTCGCTCGATACCGCAACACCTACATCATAATAACCATGATAAACGATATCGCTGCCATCAATAGAGGCATTTACCGCTGGGAAACGTTTTAACGCTTCAGTGGCGGCTTTTACAAACAATGACATAAAGCCTAGTTTTACACCGTGACGTTTTTCAAAACGCTCTTTGAACTCACTACGTAAGTCCATGATGGGTTTCATGTTCACTTCATTAAATGTCGTCAACATTGCAGTTTCTTGGGTAGCGGCTAACAGACGCTCAGCAACACGGGCGCGTAAACGCGTCATTGGCACACGTTTGTCTGCACGTTGACCGACTGCATTGGCGACCACTTGACCGTTGTCTGCTTTAATTGCATTGTTGGCTTTTAAGGTTGGGTTTGCCATGTCTTCTTTGGTGACACGACCGCCACGGCCTGAACCTTCAACGTCTGCAGGATTAACGCCTGTGGTATTCGCTGCTTTACGAACCGCTGGGCTTTGGTCTTTATAATCTGCTTCAGCAGTCGCTTGAGCGGTAGGCGCTTGTTGTGCAGCTGCAGGCGCGGCTTCAGCTTGGGCAGCCGGTGCTTGGGTTTCAGAAGGTTGGCTTGCTGGTGCAGCCGCGGTTGCGCCTTCAGTCAGCTCACCGATGACTTCAGCAGAAAGCACTGTGTCATCAACTTGTTTGAGAATTTTGCTAAGCACGCCGTCAGCTTGTGCTACCACTTCCATCACAACTTTATCGGTTTCGATTTCACACAATACAGCGTCACGGCTTACTTGGTCGCCTTCATTAAAATTCCAAGCAACAATTGTACCGTCAGCAACGGATTCTGGGAAAACGGGGACTTTAATCTCACTCATGGAAAACTCCTAGTTAATTTCACATTCTTTCATTTTTAATGGGTTAAATTCATTGTTGTCTTAGCACTCGGCGCAATTGCCTATACCAAAAAACAAGAAGGATTAGTACGCATCTATTGGGTACTAATCCTTTAAAACGCTTAGTCAGTCGCTTGCTTTTCTGCGATTTCCGCTTTAGCTTCTAGCTTATCTTCGGTTGAATCTTCATTCTTTGGCAAACCCAATGCTTCGTTGATAACTTTTTGTTGTTGGGCAACGTGCATTTGCATCGAACCTGCAGCAGGTGCTGCTGATGAAGGGCGAGCTACTGGCTCAAGCAAGTAGGCTTTGGTCGGACGAGTCGCTGGTTTTGGCGGTGCGATCAAACGGAATAAGTGCGGTGCTAGATAGTACCAAGCGCCTTGGTTACGTGGCTCTTCTTGTGTCCAAACAATACCTTCAAGGTTTGGATATTTTGCCACTTCTTCCAAAATACGTGCTTCAGGTAATGGATAAAGCTGCTCGATACGCACAATCGCCACGTGATTGAGACCCAATTCACGACGTTTTTCAAGCAAGTCATAATATACCTTACCGCCACACAACACTAAACGCGTCACTTGGTTATTATCAAGTTGGTCAATCTCTGGAATCACGGTTTGGAACTGACCTTGCGCAAGCTCTTCAAGCGTTGACACTGCCAATTTATGACGTAGCAGTGATTTTGGTGACATCACAATCAGCGGTTTACGCGCTGGCCGAACCACTTGACGACGCAGGGCATGGAAAATCTGTGCCGGGGTTGTCGGCGTAATTACTTGCATGTTGTCTTCGGCACATAGCTGCAAAAAACGCTCTAGGCGCGCTGATGAGTGCTCAGGACCTTGACCTTCATAGCCGTGTGGTAACAGCATGGTCAGACCACATAGACGTTGCCATTTGGTTTCACCTGAAGAAATAAATTGGTCAATAACCACTTGTGCCCCATTGACAAAGTCACCAAACTGCGCTTCCCAAATCACTAGCGCATTGGGTACTGTCGTTGCGTAACCATATTCAAACGCCAACACTGCTTCTTCTGACAACAATGAGTTAAAGGTGTCAAAACGTGCTTGGTTAGGGCTCATGTTGGCAAGCGGTACATACATACTGCCGTCTTTCATGTTGAACAGTTCTGAATGGCGATGTGAGAAAGTACCACGACCCACGTCTTCACCCGTGATACGCACAGGGTAGCCTTCTTCGACCAGTGACGCATAAGCCAAGGTCTCTGCCGCGCCCCAGTTCAATGGCTCTTGGCCGGTTTGCATGGCTTTACGTTGTTCAACCACTTTTTGCACTTGGCGTTGTAGCTCATAGCCTTCCGGAATTTGCGCCATTTTTTCGCCATACGCTTTTAATTGATTGATATCAACGCCCGTATCCCAATTGTCTTCAAGCTTATGCCCAATATAAGGTGTCCAATCTACATACAGCGTTTTATTTGGCTCACGCACGAGTGCGCTAGCAACATATTCGCCTTTATCGAGTGACTCACGGTAGTCATCTTCAAATGCCACAGCTTCTGCTTTGCTAATAACGTTTTCGGCAACCAATTTATTGGCAAATAACTCACGAGTACTTGGCAGTTTTTTGATCACCGAATACATAAGTGGCTGAGTGGCTGAAGGTTCATCCGCTTCATTGTGACCGTTACGACGGTAACAGTACATATCAATCACGATATCTTTATGGAAAGTTTGGCGATAGTCATGGGCAAGCTGCGCCATAAATACTACCGCTTCTGGATCGTCACCGTTTACATGAAAAATCGGTGCGTGTACCATTTTGGCAATGTCGGTACAATATTCAGTTGAACGCGCATCCTCTAAGCGGCTAGTGGTAAAACCCACTTGGTTATTGATAATAATATGCAGCGTACCACCTGTTGAGTAGGCACGGGTTTGTGACATTTGGAAAGTTTCTTGGTTGACACCTTGACCGGCGAACGCGGCGTCACCGTGTACCACGATTGGCAAAACGGCATCACCGGTTTTATCTTGACGGCGTACTTGGCGGGCACGCACTGATCCAATCAATACAGGTGATACAATCTCAAGATGCGAGGGGTTAAATGCCAACGCCAAGTGTGCTTCGCCGCCCGGTGTCATTACGTTAGATGAATAACCATTGTGGTATTTTACGTCACCTGAACCCACGGTCGGTTGTTTTTTACCATCAAACTCATCAAACAAATCTTTAGGGTTTTTACCTAAGATATTTACTAATAAGTTTAAACGTCCACGGTGCGCCATACCGATAACCATTTCTTTGGTTCCGTTTTCACCTGCACGCTGAATTATCTCATTGACCATCGGGATAAAGCTTTCACCACCCTCAAGACCAAAACGTTTTACACCCGTGTATTTACGCGCTAAGTATTTTTCTAACCCTTCCGCTGCTGTCAAACGCTCAAGGATAGATTTACGTTTTTCATTGTCAAATTTGACATAGCCAAGATTTTGTTCTAGGTATTTTTCAATCCAGCGTTTTTCTTTGGCGGTGGTCACATGGAAATATTCTGCACCGATGCTGCTACAATAAACTCGCTCTAACACTTGAATGATTTCACGCAGTGTGGCTTTGTCTTTACCGATATTTAGGTCGCTGACAGGGTAAACAGTGTCTAAATCCGCTTCAGAAAGACCGTAGTAAGCTAAAGTCAACTCTTCAACTTCTGGACGTGGCATCAGTCCTAAGGGATCTAGATTAGCAATACGATGCCCACGACGGCGATAACTGGTAATCAGTTTTTGCACGCCCATTTGGTTGTCCGCAAATTCGCGAATTTCAGAAGGGCTGACGGCGCCTGCAGCTGATTGACCGGTAACTTTGTGGGCAGTGGTGTTGCGAGCTAATAGCAAAAATTGGTCTTGGATAGTATGATGAAGGGCGTTTTTATCATCATCTTTGGCAAACTGCGCAAAGTAAGGAATGTATTTTTCATCAACGCTTTGTGGATCTTGAAGATACTGTTCATAGAGTGATTCAAGATAGACTGCGTTATCTGCTGACAGTTCGGTAAACTGAGCAGATGAGACAGAAGTTTGGTTTTGGTTAGCCATGATTCTTTCTACTGTAGTATTTAAAGGTGGAAATAAAATTTTAGGGAATAGCCTAGCATTTTTATAATTAACAAAAAATTTTGTTAAGGTAATAGTTACCATTCATTTACTAAATATAGCGATTCACGCGGCTTGGCGTGTGGAGAAATGGCTATCAAATGGCAGTAAAAGAAGAGTAATGTGAAAGTTAGTTTTTTCCTTCCTTAGAAAACCTAAATGAATATTCCCTATAGATACCTATCGTATATTATACAAAATTAATGATAATTTATCTCATTCATTAGGCTGAAAAGGTATAAAAAATATTATGATATTTGGATATCATTTATTACTTTCATTAATAGATAGCCAATTACTATGAATTTATCACATCCCAATAAAAAAAGCCCTGTCGATACAGAGCTTTTTTGTCACCAAACTTTGGTACTAACCGGCTTGGTCTAACAGCATGTTACGTAAGTGACCAATCGCTTTGGTAGGATTCAAGCCTTTTGGACAAACCGATACACAGTTCATGATGCCACGGCAACGGAACAAGCTAAATGGGTCGTCCAAACGTGCTAAACGCTCCTGTGTGCTAGTATCACGGCTATCTGCCACAAAGCGGTAGCCATTCAACAACGCAGATGGACCTAAGAACTTGTCTGGGTTCCACCAGAATGATGGACAGCTGGTTGAACAACACGCACATAGAATACATTCATATAGACCGTTTAACTTTTCGCGGTCTTCAGGTGATTGTAGACGTTCAGTCGGTGGCGCTGGCTGGTCATTAATCAAGTACGGATGAACTTTTTCATACTGCTCATAGAATTGATTCATATCTACCACTAAGTCGCGCACGACAGGTAAACCAGGTAGCGGACGTAAAGTAATTTTTTGTGGTAGCGTGTTCATGTTGATAAGACATGATAGACCGTTTTTACCATTGATGTTCATACCGTCAGAGCCACAAATACCTTCACGGCACGAACGGCGGAAACTGATGGTTTCGTCCATTTTTTTCAAACGGACAAGTACGTCTAATAACATACGGTCAGAGTCTAAAAGCTCAATTTGGTATGTCTGCATACGGGGTGCTGCGTCTTTATCTGGATCGTAGCGGAAAATCTCGATGGTGCGAGTACCTCTGCTCATAATGCTAAACTCCACACGTTTATGGTATTGGTTTATAGGGTCTTTACAACAGTCTGCAAAGACCAAAAAATATTAATTAGAATGTACGTACTTTTGGCTCAACATAGTCTACCGTCAGTGGGCTCTTACGAACAGGTTTGTAGATAACACGGTTACCTTCAGAGAACCAAAGGGTATGTTTCATCCATTCGTGGTCATTACGACCAAGCGGGGCATACGCATCATCTGCCGCGCGTTCGTAGTCAACGACAGTGTGTGCGCCACGACATTCTTGACGCAGTGAAGCTGAAATCATTGTCGCTTTGGCAACTTCATAGAGGTTCGCCACTTCAAGCGCTTCAATACGTGCGGTATTAAACACTTGCGATTTATCAGCTAGGTGAAGACTATTGACCTGGCTTTCAAGTGCCAAGATTTTTTGTACACCTTCATTCATGGACGCTTGGGTACGGAATACACCTGCGTGTTGCTGCATGGTACGGCGGATTTCGTCAGCCACATCTTGCGCATTGAGACCTTGCGTAGATTGCTGTAACACATTTAAACGCGCCAAGGTTTTGTCAAGAACACGCGGTGATAATGGCTCATAGTCATGACGGTCAGCGGCGTGGAACTCATCAATGATATGTTGACCCGCTGCACGACCAAATACTACCAAGTCGAGTAATGAGTTAGTACCTAGACGGTTGGCGCCGTGAACCGATACACATGAACATTCACCAATCGCATATAAGCCTTTCACGATTTTTTGCTGGGCGTATAAACCTTCCGCATCCGTACCCGCCTCAAGATCTGGCATGACAACCTGACCATGAATATTGGTTGGGATACCGCCCATTTGGTAATGGATAGTCGGTACAACTGGGATTGGCTCTTTGGTAATGTCAACGTTCGCGAAGTTTTTACCAATTTCATAAACCGATGGTAAACGCTTCATGATGGTATCCACACCTAGGTGCGTCATGTCAAGTACCACGTAATCACCCTGTGGACCACAACCACGACCTTCTTTGATCTCTTGGTCCATTGAGCGTGACACAAAGTCACGCGGTGCCAAGTCTTTTAGGGTTGGCGCATAACGCTCCATAAAAGCTTCGCCATCTTTATTGCGAAGTAACGCACCTTCACCACGACAACCTTCGGTCAATAATACGCCCGCACCTGCGACACCTGTTGGGTGAAATTGCCAAAATTCCATATCTTGTAGTGGAATACCCGCACGCACTGCCATACCGAGACCGTCACCGGTGTTAATAAAGGCATTAGTAGACGCAGCGAAAATACGACCTGCACCCCCCGTTGCTAGCACAGTTGTTTTCGCTTGGAATACCGCAACACGACCTGTTTCTTGCTCCAGCGCGATAACGCCGTTAATGTCGCCTTTGCTATCTTTGACCAAATCAAGCGCAATCCACTCGATAAAAAACTCTGTGCCTTGCTCAAGATTTTTTTGATATAGCGTATGCAATAATGCATGACCTGTACGGTCAGCTGCCGCGCATGCACGTTGCACCGCTTTTTCACCGTAGTTGGCAGTATGTCCGCCAAATGGACGCTGATAAATCGTACCGTCCGCGTTACGGTCAAATGGCATACCCATATGCTCAAGTTCATATACCACTTTTGGTGCTTCGCGGCACATATACTCGATGGCGTCTTGGTCACCTAACCAGTCAGAACCTTTGATGGTGTCATAAAAGTGAAAGTGCCAGTTATCATCACTCATGTTACCCAAACTTGCGCCAATACCACCTTGCGCAGCAACCGTGTGAGAACGCGTTGGGAACACTTTGGTTAATACCGCAACATTCATACCGCCTCGCGCCAATTGTAGCGACGCACGCATACCAGAGCCACCGCCACCAACGATAACCGCATCGAAGGTTAAGGTTTGAATATTGCTAATGGTGTTGTCTTGTTTTGTTGCCATTGCTTTAATTTCCTAAATGATGGTTCGATTTTATCCCCATAAATGCTTAAAAAGCGATAAAGTTAAAATCGATAAATACGTTAACAAAATTTATCTAACAGGATGTTTAGAAGAAAATCATCACGCCCCAAAATAAATAAACCAAGACTGCAAGAATCATGGCAGATTGCAGCACAAAACGTAAACCATTTGACTTAACGTAGTCTGTTAATACAGTCCACATCCCTACCCACGCATGACCCACTAATGCTAGTACCATCAATAGCGTAAATAAGCGCATCGGTAGGCTTAGCATAAAGCCTTGCCATAATGCAAACGTTGGTTGGTGGGTTAAGAACCAGCCCAACATTACCAATGAATAAACTGCCAATACAACCGCACTAATACGTTGTACCACCCAATCGCGAGAGCCTGAGCCTGTTAAACCTGTTGCACTTTTCATTAGAACATCACCCATACAAATGAACCCACAACCCAAAGCGCTGCAAGTACAAAGCCAATGAATGTCGCAGTGCGACCACTGTTTAATTCTTCATTCATGCCCATGTCGGCAAATAAATGTTTGAAACCCATCACAAAATGGTAGCCTAATGCAGCCACAAAGATCCAAGCCAAAAACTTCACCAATGGGTTGGTGAAAATATCTGCAAAGCCTTCAGCACTGGCAAGCGACGTTTGAAAAATCCATAACATCACAGGAATTAAGAGAAATAGCACCACACCAGAAACACGGTGGGTAATTGAAGCCAAAGCAATTGGGTTTTTTGAATTAACATTAATTACTTGGCTTAAAGGAAGGTCAATCGGTCGGTTGCTTTTCACAGCGGGCATCCTTTATTCGCAGTTATAACTTACCTGTGTTATCGCTATGCCAATATCCAAAATATCAAGCACGAACTTCACATCACTTGCAGGATTTGATGAATCACATAGCCTGTCAAATAACAGGTAAATCGAAGATAAGGAATAGCTAGCGTACTTTGGATTATTCACATAGATAGTTATTAGCCGCAAACCTAATCGCATCAAACAATTACCAACTAATAATCGACAAAAAGCCACCCACAACTTACTTTTTAATTTTGTTAAATCACAAAGCTAAAAAGTAAATTATGTTTAGCAAATATTAATAATACAAAGCTAGCCACCAGTAAAATTTTTATAATTATAAGAGTCTTTGATTACAAATACAAACAAAAACAGAAAAAAAACCATCTTTTATCAAACCACTGTAGCACACCCTTAAAATTCAGAAATAATTTGATAAGATTCAGCGTTTTGCTACTTACCTATCTAGATATTTAACCGCATCAAGGGTTGATAGAATGTCGGAAGCATGGAGCATAGTTTTAGTTAACTCCTATTAATTATAACTAACTGTTTGTACGCGTAAGGCGTAAATTTACTTTCATTTTTGGCAAAAATGCTGTTAATATAGATATGTTTTAGTTTTGGGTTTTCGCTATTTTTTCGCTATTAATAAAGTCGCCCTGCACGTCTCTGTGTGGCTGGGCAGTTACCTATCCTTGTCATTGCGCCAATGCATTTGAGCAAGTATAGGTCTTCTTTTTTTTACACGTCTGAGAGGATTTTATGTCAGAGAAAGACAATATTGCAACCTTGCACGTCAATGGCCAGGACTATGAGCTTCCTATCATTGAAGGAACATTAGGCGATCCTGTACTCGATATTAAGGCAGTACCCCAAGCTGGTTTTTGGACATACGATCCAGGTTTCATGTCAACCGCTTCCACTGAATCAAAAATCACCTTCATTGATGGTGACAAAGGTATCTTATTACACCGTGGTTACCCAATCGACCAATTAGCTGATAAAGCAGAATACTTAGAAGTTGCGTATGCACTCATTCATGGTGAATTACCCAATGCTGAGCAAAAAGCTGACTTCTATGAAAAAGTTCGTAAGCATTCAATGGTAAATGACCAATTACGTCGCTTCTTTGAAGGTTTCCGCCGTGACGCACATCCGATGGCGATTATGGTCGGTGTGATGGGTGCATTATCTGCGTTCTACCACAACAATCTTGATGTAAGCAAACAAGACCATCGTGAAATCACTGCGATTCGTTTGATTGCTAAAGTCCCTACCATCGCCGCCATGTGCTACAAATACAGCAATGGTCAACCATTCATGTATCCGCGTAATGATTTAAACTACGCTGAAAACTTCTTACACATGATGTTTGCAACCCCAGCGGATGTTAACTATAAAGTCAATCCAATTCTTGCAAAAGCGATGGACAAAATCTTTACCTTACATGCTGACCACGAACAAAATGCCTCGACGTCAACTGTACGTCTAGCAGGTTCTACGGGCGCTAATCCATACGCTTGTATCGCGGCAGGTATTGCGGCTCTATGGGGACCTGCGCACGGTGGTGCCAACGAAGCTGTACTTAAAATGCTGGATGAAATCGGCAGCGTAGACAACGTTGACGAATTCATGGAAAAAGTAAAACGTAAAGAAGTAAAATTAATGGGCTTTGGTCACCGTGTTTATAAAAACTTTGACCCACGCGCCAAAGTGATGAAGGAAACTTGTGACGAAGTATTGGGCGAGCTTGGCATCAAAGATCCACAACTTGAACTTGCGATGAAGCTTGAACAAATCGCCTTGAATGACCCGTACTTTAAAGAGCGTAACCTATATCCAAATGTTGACTTCTACTCAGGTATCATCCTAAAAGCCATCGGTATTCCAACCTCTATGTTTACTGTAATCTTTGCTTTAGCACGTACTTCTGGTTGGATTAGTCACTGGTTAGAAATGCACTCTGCACCTTACAAAATCGGTCGTCCACGTCAGTTATATACTGGCTATACCCAGCGTGATTTTGTGGCTGTTGAAGACCGCGATTAAGCCAATACGTCAAACCAAAAACCCAGTGCACAACTGGGTTTTTTATTGAGTAAAATTTAATAATAATTTAATAATAAAAAAGGACGTCTTATGACGCCCTTTCTTGAATTACCCTTTCTTTAATCAAGTGTCACTTGAATTAAGTATCACTTGCTAATCTCTTCACCTTACTTATAAAACGCATTGGCAGTATACGTATGGTCAGTCTCATCAATCACTTGGGTTAATTCTGGTATTTGCTGTTTTAGCGAAACTTCAACCCCTTGTTTTAGCGTCATATCAACTGCAGAGCAGCCTTGACAGCCGCCGCCAAATTTGAGCACGGCGGTGATACCAACGCCTTCTTCATGTACCAAATCCACCAATTGCACGTTACCCCCATGCGCCGCTAGATTTGGATTGATTTCTGAAGACAACACGTAATTGATACGTTCCTCTAGGCTCGCATTTTCACCCAGTTTTGGCACTTTTGAGTTGGGCGCACGAAATGTCAATTGACCGCCAAAACGGTCTTTATTGTAATCAATCACTGCATCTTGAAGATAAGGAATAGACGGGGTATCTATATAAGCGGTGAATGTCTCATAATCCAATTTTAAATCATCCGGATTGTGTTCATCTGGCTGGCTATATGACATACAGCATTCTGCTCGCGGCGTGCCTGGATGTTCAACAAAAATACGTACGCCGATGCCGTCAGTATTTTGTTTTGCCAACAACTCAGTCAGATAACCTTGCGCTGAATCGGTAATTTTGATATTTGTGGTTTTTTCTGTATCGCTCATATGTCACCCTAACTTGTCATCAATTTTTACCCATATTTTAGCATAAACTTGAGTAATTTACTCGGATTTTATTGGGGGTCGTTGTTTGGCTTATCAAGGGTCGTCACAATATTTTTTAGTCAAGCTAAAAATTGAGTCTAGCCATTATCTTTAACCAAAAATCTTTAACCAAAAATAACTTGGCATTGGTTGAAAGTTTAGGCAAGATAGTTAAAAAAACATGCTTTATCACCGAACTTTATCACCAAAACGCTATTGGATAGACCGAGGGCGTTATCATTCGCAAGGAGTTTGCGTCATGCCAAATAACACTAATGACACTATCACGGTTACTAAAAACGACGTTACCGAAGATAAAGGGCGTTTTAGCACACCCAAAAATAAAAAAGGTTATCAATATGATTATTTGGTATTTATCGGCCGTTTTCAGCCGTTTCATTTAGGTCATAGATCGGTTGTCGATGAAGCATTAAAGCTTGCTGAGAATGTGATTATGCTCATTGGTTCTGCCAATTTACCAAGTAGTATCCGTAATAGCTTTAGCGTCGAAGCACGTAGCCAGATGATTTTGGGCGCCTTTGACAAAAAAGATGCCAAACGTATTCATTGTGTCGGTTTGGATGATGCCTTATACAATGACACAAAATGGCTTCAATATGTGCAGCAGTGCGTCAAGTCGGTTACCGGCGATTTAAACGCCAATATTGGTCTAATTGGACATTCAAAAGACAGCTCATCATATTACTTGTCACTTTTTCCAAATTGGCAGTCTGTGGCTGTGCCCAATTTCCATGAATTATCTGCCACGCCAATTCGCGAAGGCTTTTTGCTGGGTGCCGATCCGTTAACCGATACGGTACCGCAATCGACAGCCGATGTCATGAAGGCATTTAAAAAGACTGAAGCATTTAAGCGCCTACACGAAGAGGCTGGCTTCATTGATAAATACAAAAAACAATGGGAATCAAGCCCCTACCCGCCCACCTTTATGACGGTTGATGCCGTGGTCATTCAATCAGGACACATCTTATTGGTGGAGCGTCGTGGCATGCCAGGTCAAGGGCTATGGGCATTGCCTGGCGGCTTTATTGACCCTAAAGAGACGCTATTTGACGCCTGTATTCGTGAGCTACGTGAAGAGACTCGGTTAAAAGTACCTGAAGCAGTTCTGCGCGGCTCGCGCCATAGTCAACACACCTTTGATGACCCGTATCGCTCAGCTCGTGGTCGCACCATCACCCAAGCGTTTTACTTTGTGCTCAAAAACGATCCCAAAGGCTTACCGTCGGTGAAAGGTGGCGATGATGCCAAAAAAGCGTTTTGGCTACCCTTGGCTGAATTAAGAGCCGATAAACTGTTTGAAGACCATTATGCCATTATTTGTAAAATGGTCGGTCTCTGATTTTTTCCCGCCAAACTGATAGACGGTTTGGTTTTAACCTGCGCAAGCAATCACCAGAGGAGTTCTGTGATGTTTAGTCAAAGTTTTGACAATTTTATTTTAAATACTGACAGCTATAAGACGTCGCATTGGCTGCAATACCCGCCAAATACCGAGTATGTATCTAGCTATATTGAAGCGCGTGGCGGCAATAGCAACTTTGAAAATGTGCTATTTTTTGGGCTACAAGCTTTTTTAAAACAGTATTTGACCAAACCCATTACCGACGCTGATATAGATGAAGCCAAAGTGCTACTTGCTGCTCATGGCGTACCGTTTAATGAAGCAGGCTGGCGACAATTAGTCGCCAAACATGGCGGTCTATTACCGCTTCGCATTCAAGCGATACCAGAAGGCATGGTGGTACCAACAGGTCAAGTATTGTGTCAGGTAGTGAATACCGACCCTGAGTTTTACTGGTTGACGAGCTATATCGAAACCACGCTATTGCGCGCTATTTGGTATCCTAGCACTGTGGCAAGCCTTTCTTATTATTGTAAGCAAATCATCAAAGCAGGCTTGGAAAAATCGGCTGATAACTTAAATAATCTACCGTTTAAATTGCATGATTTTGGCGCCCGTGGGGTGTCTAGCCTTGAATCGGCTGCGCTTGGCGCTCTTGCGCACTTGGTAAATTTTTCTGGTACGGATACCTTAAGCGCGATTGTGGCTGCCAATCGTTGGTATGGTATGCAAAATGACATGACGGCTTTTTCCATTCCCGCAGCAGAGCATAGCACCATGACCACTTGGGGACGTGAGCATGAAGCGGACGCCTATGGCAATATGATTGCCAAATTTGGTGGTGAAGGTAAAACCTTTGCGGTGGTGAGTGATAGCTACGATTTATGGAATGCCATCGATAATATCTGGGGCGGTGAGCTAAAAGAAAAAGTGGCGCAAACAGGCGGCACGTTGGTCATTCGCCCTGATAGTGGCGATCCGATTAAAGTGGTTCGTGAAGCCCTGCAGCGCCTTGCAGCAAAATTTGGCACTACCACCAACTCAAAAGGCTATAAGCTACTACCTAGCTATGTGCGACTCATCCAAGGGGATGGTATTAATCCCACCAGCATGGGTAAAATAATTGATGCAGTGATTAAAGCAGGCTTTAGTAGTGATAATATCACCTTTGGGATGGGTGGCGGGCTACTGCAACAAGTCAACCGCGATACCTTGAATTTTGCCATGAAAACCAGCAGCGCACGGGTGGACGGTTTTTGGCGAGATGTGTATAAAGACCCGATTACCAGTGTGAGCAAACGCAGCAAACGCGGGCGTTTAGCCTTGGTCAAACATCAGGGTAGTTATATGACGCTGCGTGAAGATGAGCTTGCCGAGCAAAATAATTTGTTGCAAGATGTATTTTTGAACGGTGATTTACTAGTTGATGATACGCTAACCGCGATTCGTCAACGCTCATCGGTAAAATCTTAATTGAACTTGTCGCAATCTCAACAGCCGTCTTAATCAGACGGCTTGTTATCTTTAGCGCTAATTAACCCCTGCCATTGCCAAATATTTTTGGTGCAACTGTTCAAGTTTTAAATACAAATCGTCTAAGCTACCGTTGTTATCGACTATGTCATCGGCTTGTCTGAGCCTGTCATGACGCGACAGTTGATTTGCCATGATGTTTTGAATACGTTCAGGTGTTTGACCATCGCGTTGACTGGCGCGCTCAATCTGCAAGGATTCATGACTATCGACCACCAATACTCGCTCACACAGATTGGCCAGCCCCGCTTCGGAGGCTTCTAACAGTAAGGGTGCTACCAAAATTACATAGGGCGACTGGGCAGCTCTTAGTAATTCTTTGGCACGGCTGCGAATGGCAGGATGGGTGATTTGTTCCAAATCCATTAACGCTTGCACACTACCAAATACATGCTCTCGCATAGCACGGCGATTAAGCTCACCTGCCTCATCAATCACCCAGTCACCAAATTTGGCGACAATTTTTTTTAGCGTTGGCGAACCTTTGGCAACGACTTCACGTGCCAATACATCGGCATCAATAATAACAATTCCATGCTCAGCAAACCAACGGCTCACTTGTGATTTGCCACTACCGATGCCACCTGTAAGCCCAACTACCAACATCACAACCCCTCCTTGATTCACGGATAACTGACCCATATATGACGTCATGACATTTTGCCTAGATACCACGACATTATTGGTTGCCCATACAACAGTGCGATCATGCCAGCAATCGCGATATAAGGTCCAAAAGCAAAAGGTTTACTCTCACCTGAGCGCTTCATCAATATTACACCCACAACCGAGCCGACAAACGCAGATAAAAGCACAATTAACGGTAGCATCAAAGGCCCTAGCCAAGCCCCCAAAGCCGCTAATAATTTAAAATCGCCATGCCCCATCCCGTGCTTGCCCGTAATCAGCAAAAACAGTTGATAGACAATCCACAAGCATAAAAACCCAAACACATAGCCAAAAATAGCCGCTGTGGGACTGACAAACAAGCCAAAGGCATTGACAAATAAGCCTAATCCCGCTAACGGCAATGTAAATCGGTCAGGCAACAATTGGGTATCAAAATCAATGCCTGTCAAAGCCACTAATGTCCATGTGAGTGCTAATCCTGCCAGCGCTTGCCAAGTAACACCAAATTTCATAACAACCAGTACAGATAAAATAGCGGTGATGATTTCTACAAGCGGATAACGATAACCAATGGCGTGATGACACTGACTACATTTCCCTTTTAGCAGTAGCCAGCTAATAACAGGCATATTTTCAAACCAACGTATTGAGTACCCACAATGCGGGCAACGAGAAGCAGGACGGCTTAAGGTAATGGATTCATGATGGTCAACAATGGTTTCTGGATGGAGCAATAGCTGGCATTCGTTCTTCCACTGCTGCTCCATCATCAAAGGCGTGCGATAAATTACCACATTGAGAAAACTGCCCACACATAATCCCAATAAAGCTACGATAATCAACGTCAGCCATTGCGACTGCTGTAATAATAATACAAAATCTAGAATCAATGCCATGATTGTTAGCCCACCACCGAGCCCATTTGGAAAATTGGTAGATACATGGCAATCACTAGACCCCCTACCAGCACCCCCAAAACCGCCATAATCATCGGTTCCATCAGACTTGTTAACCCGTCTACGGCGTTATCCACTTCGTTTTCATAATAAGTCGCCACTTTATCAAGCATCTCCTCTAGACTACCTGACTCCTCACCAATACCGACCATTTGGATAACCATACTGGGGAAAAGATTAGTAGAACGCATCGAAAACTGCAGCTGTTGACCCGTCGCAACATCACCTTTGATTTTTTGCGTGGCATTATAAAATACCACATTGTTGGTTGCCCCAGCAGTTGAATCTAACGCATCAATCAGCGGCACACCTGCCGCAAAAGTGGTAGACAAGGTGCGGGAAAAACGGGCAACCACCGCTTGATAAGCAATATTGCCAAAGATTGGCAATTTTAAGGTAAGTCGGTCTAAAAAATCATTAAAGGGCTTGCTACGTTTTTTAGCTTCAGAAAAGCCAACAACAGCACCTGCAATGCTAAATAGCAATAACCACCACCATTTTTGCATCCACTCCGACATATTGACTACCATTCGGGTAAACGCGGGTAACTCTGCGCCAAATGAATTGAATAAATCAGCAAACACTGGTACTACTTTAACAAGTAAAATAATGGTAACGATAATCGCAACCACGATAACCGCAATCGGGTATTTCAAGGCTTTTTTAATTTTTGCTTTTAGTAGCTCGCTTTTTTCTTTGTACGTCGCGACACGCTCAAGCATGGTTTCCAGCGCACCTGATTGCTCACCTGCCTCTACTAATGAACAAAATAGGTCATCAAAATATCTGGGATGTTTGCGCAGCGCTGCAGCAAAGGTGCTCCCCGATTCCACTTCTGACTTGACACTAAGCACCAACTCTTTCATTGAGGGGTTATCGAGCGCATCTGCAACGATTTCAAACGACTGAGTAAGGGGGACGCCCGCTTTCATCATCGTAGCCAACTGCCGCACAAAGATAGCAATATCAATTGCCTTGATGCTTTTTTTCATTTGAAAAATAGGCTTGGGTTTTTTCTTAATCGTCTTGACTTTGATGCCTTGCTTGCGTAGTTGCGCCTTTGCCAGCTCAATATTGCGGCTGGTGGTTTCGCCTTTGACTTTTTCACCACGGCGATTGACCCCATCATAGACAAAGTCTAATAACATTTCTGTTTGGACTTTTGCCATACCCTTAACCCCTTACTATCTCAACTAATCTTCAATAAAGACGGATGAAAAACGCACTATTCGCTAGTAACACGATACATCTCTTGGATACTGGTCGTGCCTTGTAGAACCTTTAAAATGCCAGAGCGCCTTAAATCCCTAAACCCTTGCTTTAAAGCCGCGTCTTTAATCTCAATAGCGTTGCCGTCTTCCATAATAATTCGGGCAATCTCTGGTGTTACTTTCATCACTTCATAAATACCAACACGTCCTTTATAGCCATCGCGGCATTCAGCGCAGCCAACGGGCTCATAAATGACATTGCTGGGATTTGCCAAATCTTCTTCCATAAAGCCCATTTCAAGCAAGCTATTTTTTGGCACATCTGTCGGTTTTTTGCAGGATTTACAAAGGCGACGGGCTAAGCGCTGTGCGATTACCAAATTGACTGAGGTGGCAATGTTAAAAGATGCCACACCCATATTACGCAGACGCGTTAAGGTTTCTGGCGCTGAGTTGGTATGCAAGGTTGACAGCACCATATGCCCTGTTTGGGCAGCTTTGACAGCAATTTCAGCCGTTTCCAAGTCACGAATCTCACCGACCATCACAATATCAGGGTCTTGACGCAAGAATGATTTGAGCGCACTGGCAAAGGTCAAGCCAACTTTATTGTTCACATTGACCTGATTGATGCCTTCAAGGTTAATCTCAACGGGATCCTCTGCGGTGGAAATATTGGTCTCAACCGTGTTTAAGATATTAAGACCCGTGTACAAGGAGACAGTTTTACCCGAACCAGTAGGGCCGGTAATCAATAACATCCCTTGCGGTTTTGCCAGCGCATCCATAAATAGTTGCTTTTGGTCCGGCTCATAGCCGAGTGCATCAATGCCTAGCATCGCTGATGATGGGTCTAAAATACGCAGTACGATTTTTTCACCAAATAAGGTTGGCAGTGAGTTGACACGAAAATCAATCGCCTTATCCTTGGAAATTTTTAATTTGATACGACCATCTTGCGGCACGCGGCGTTCAGAGATGTCCATTTGTGACATGACTTTCAGGCGGGCAGCAATTTTACCCGCTAGCTGCGTCGGTGGATTTGCCATTTTTTGTAACACCCCATCAATACGAAAACGCACGCGATAAGATTTTTCATAGGGTTCAAAGTGTAAGTCTGAGGCGCCCATGGTAATGGCTTTGATGAGCATCCCATTAACGAACTTGACGACAGGCGCTTCATCATTGACATCTAAATGACTGGTGGCACTATTGTCGTCATCGGCACGGTTTTCATCAAACTCCACCGCTTCCATATCATCAAAATCAGCTAAATTGCTGGTAGCAAAGATTTTTTCGATGAGTGATTTGATTTTGTGGTGTTCGGCAACCACTGTTTCTACAGTAAATCTTGTACCAAATCGCAGTGCATCTAAAGCATCCACCCGCGTCGGGTCACTCATGGCAACAAATAAGCGGCTACCTCGTTGGAAAATCGGCAGAATATTAAATTCGCGAATAATTTTTTCATCAACCGCTTCTTTTGGAATATAGTTGACATTGATGGCATCCAAATCAATGAGGGGATCGCCAAATTCTCGCGAAATTACCCACGCTACTGCGTCAGCTTGCGCGAGCTTATTTTCAACCACATAGGCGATTAAATTTGTTTTTTGCTGCTGCGATTCTGCCAATACTTTTTGCATTGCCGCTTCGCTAATTAGTCCTTCATGCACTAATCGCGAGGCAATGCCACCAAAACCAGGAAGGGATGCTGCCATCGTTTTTCTCGTTTACTCAATATTTATTCAAATGGGCTAATGTTTGGCTAATGTTTGTTAGTGTAAACTATTCATTTATATATTAACAAATCATTCTCGACAAATCCGTGAATTCAACTATAAATAATTTGTTATCGCATTTTATCTCCATCCATCAACCTTGATAAAACTGTTTTATACTTTATCCCTTCTTTATCCTTTCTTTAAACACCTCGCTTTCATAACCCAATAATTTATTCGGCAAATCGCGGCAATTGCTTATATAATAGGTACCATTTTACGCCTGATATTTACGCTTGGTATTTTAAATCCTCCTATTGGCATATCTTGATATTTTTAAAGGGTGATTTTTTATATCATGATAGGTTAAATAGCGTTACTTATACTTTAAGGTTATCTTGACATTTATAATTTGCAAATTCTTAGATAACCACTTACCTCAATTGACAGGGACATTATGAAAGCATCTGATTATGTAGCAAATTGGCAGAATTCTTGGGTGATTGCTAATTGGAAAATGAATCCTAGCACACAGCTGACTGTCACAGCCCTCATGACCGATTTACACCAGCAGATACCGGCAGATGCACTGCAAAGCTGTAACGTGGTTGTCGCCCCGAGTTTTATGCATTTATCGACCACGCAACAAGCCATCCAACATGGCTCATGCAACATCGGGCTAGCTGCGCAAAACTTATGTGCACAACACGCCGATAAAGGCGCGTTTACTGGGGAAGTTTCGGGTGCTCAGCTCAAGGACGCTCAAGTAAATTATGTTTTAGTCGGACATTCAGAACGCCGTCAATATTTTAATGAAAATGACGCTTGTTTAATCCAAAAAATTCGCAATGCCTTTGCACACGATTTAACCGTTGTTTTTTGTATCGGTGAAACACAAGCCCAGTATGAGCAAAATCAGACCCAAGATGTGCTAGCAGCACAATTAATGGTAGTTAAACAACTAGCCGCCGAATTTGCTAACGCCAAATTTGAAGGCGCTCAAGTTGATAACGCCCAATTGGGTAACTTAGCATCGCGATTGATTATTGCTTATGAACCGGTTTGGGCGATTGGTACAGGTAAAATCCCAACCATACAAGAAGTACAAAACATTCATTCCTTTATCAACACCACCTTAACGGACATAGACGCCTCTTTAGCGACCACACCGATATTGTATGGCGGCAGCGTGAAAGCGGATAATGCCGCAGAAATCGCCCAATGTCCAAATGTAAATGGGGTTTTGGTAGGCGGGGCATCACTAGACGCGACGAGCTTTACACAAATTATTCAAGCATTTGCCCAAATTTAAGGTAAAATGGCACCCATTTAAAATTTCTTACTTTTGCCACTGACAGCGTTTTTGTTGGGCATCAGTGCTATCAAGTTTTGTAGAGATAAGTATGTATAATGCAATTTTAGTGGTTCATATCATTGTCGCGATTTCAATGATTGGTCTGATTTTGGTTCAACATGGTAAAGGTGCCGATGCGGGCGCTTCATTTGGTGCAGGCGGTTCGGCAACCGTATTTGGTGCGTCTGGCTCTGCCAACTTTTTGACGCGCTTGACGGCAGTTTTAACAGCAATTTTCTTTATCACCAGTATGACACTGGCAGTATTTGCCAAACAGCAATCGCTATCTAGTCGTACCCTTGATACCAGTCTAGCGACCAATACTGCGCCTGCAAGCCCTACACCAACCACGCCTACACCTGCCAAATAAGTTATTAAAAAAAATGTTGCGTTATTGGTAGTTTTGACCTAGAATACAGCGTCTATTTTAGAGTGTTGTTATTTAAAAACAGCTTGGTTAAAGTAGTTTGGTTTTTTGCGATTGTGGTGGAATTGGTAGACACGCTACCTTGAGGTGGTAGTGCCGCAAGGTGTGAGGGTTCGAGTCCCTCCATTCGCACCAACTAAAATTAATTTTAAATAACTGTTGACAAGGTTAATATCTCACTCTATAATACGCTCTCTAAATTGTTGCGGGGTGGAGCAGTCTGGTAGCTCGTCGGGCTCATAACCCGAAGGTCGTTGGTTCAAATCCAGCCCCCGCTACCACTTTTCTAGTAGCATTGCTTTGGTATCATTACTAGAAAAATCAATTTAGACACACTTTTATTGATTTAAAAGCCCACCAATTAGTTTGTGGGTTTTTTTGTATCTATTGGTTTCGAAAAAACTTAAGTTTTGCTAAATTAGCGGTTGCGTTTTAGTAACTTGCCAATTTTTAAAATCAGCTTTTAAAATCAACAAAGATGTTAATAATCAACTCTAAAGGATATCATGAAACTATCAACGAAAGTTGCTGAACTGACCCAAATCATTGAGCCAGCAGTAACTGCCTGTGATGTGAGCTTGTGGGGTATTGAATTTGTACCACAAGGTCGACGCTCTCTTCTTCGTATTTATATTGAAGCCCTACCTGAAGACCGTGCCGAAGGCAAACAAGTCACCATTGAAGACTGTGCTGCGGTCACCCACCAAGTCGGTGGTGTGTTAGACTTACACGACCCGATTGCAGGCGAGTATCTACTTGAGGTGTCCTCACCCGGTTTAGACCGCGCGTTTTTTTCTGCTGAGCAGCTGCATGACTATGTGGGGCAAACCATCAGCTTACGATTGATTCATGCAATTGGACAAGGTAGTGATAAGCGCCGTAAAGTAACAGGCGAATTGGTCAATATTGACGAGCGCCAGTTGACGGTCAAAACCGAAAACGATCAAGTCAATGACCAACTTTTAGCCATCGAGCTTGATAATATTGATAAAGCCAATTTGGTCTACCAATTTTAGCTTTTAAATTTGGGGTTAACGCCTTTTTTACGCTATGTCTTCTAGCTAACTTTTTTCTAGCTAAAAGCAAGATTTTAAAGAATAAAGTCTAGAATGACTTAAATTATAGGTGATTACATGAATCGAGAAATTTTAACGGTCGTTGAAACCGTCAGTAATGAAAAAGGCTTAAATCCTGAAGATATTTTTGAAGCGATTGAGCAAGCCTTGGTGGTATCGACCAAAAAGAAAGTTTATAGTGAGCAACCTGAAGTTGCTGTTCGCGTGCATATCAATCGCAAAACAGGTGACTATGACACTTACCGCTATTGGACAGTAGTGGCAGATGAAGATCATGAAATGCCTGCCTGTCAACTAGCGATTAGCGATTTGGATGAAAACGAGTGGAAAATCGGCGACGTCAAAGAAGAACAAATCGAATCCATTGAATTTGGTCGTATTGCCGCTACCCAAGCAAAACAAGTCATCATTCAAAAAATCCGTGAAGCTGAACGTTCACTGGTGGCAGATGCGTTTGAACATCGTATCGGCGAGATGATTACCGGTGAAGTCAAAAAACCGGCGCGCGATGGTTATATTATTGATTTGGGCGATAATGTCGAAGGCTATCTACCACGCGATAAAATGTTGCCGCGTGAGCAACTACGCATCAAAGGTCGTATCAATGCGATTTTAGAGCAAGTCAATCGCGATAACCGTGGTGCTCAGCTCGTATTGTCTCGTACCTCACCCCAAATGCTGACAGCACTGATGCAAAAAGAAGTACCAGAGATTGCTGAGCAAATCATTGAAATTCGTGATGTTGCGCGTCAACCTGGCTTACGTGCTAAGATTTCAGTCAAAACCAATGACCATCGTATCGACCCCGTCGGTGCTTGTATTGGTATGCGTGGCACTCGTATCCAAGCCGTGCAACAAGAGCTTGAAGGCGAGCGTATCGACGTAGTGGTATGGTCGGATGATCCGGTGCAGTACATTATCAGCGCTTTGGAACCTGCCGATGTCGATCGTATTATTCTTGATGAAGATACCAAAACGGCAGATATCATCTTTGCCACTAACGATCAGTTGGCCCGTGCAATTGGCTCACAAGGTCAAAACGTGCGTCTTGCATCAGAATTAACAGGCTATCGTCTTAACATGATGCTCGAAGACGAGTACAATGCTCAACAAGAATCAGAAACCAAAGTATATCGCGACCTATTCTACACACGTCTTGAAGTCGATGAAGATTTGGCACAAGCCTTGGTGGATATTGGATTTACCTCACTTGAAGAAGTGGCGTATGTCCCTGCTGAGACTTTCTATGACATTGATGGGCTAGATGATGACGCCATCGACGCAATCCAAGAACGTGCCAAAGAAGCGGTGATTGCCGATGAATTGGTCAAACAACAAAATATTAAAGAGCCAAGCCAAGAGCTTCTAAACCTTGAAGGCATGACTCAAGCATGGGCCTACAAGCTTGCCGAACGTGATGTCATCACCGTCGACGACCTTGCCGAACAAGCCATCTTTGATATCCAAGATATCGAAGGTCTTGATGAAAAGACCGCAGGTGAGCTTATTATGAAAGCCCGTGAATCATGGTTTAATTAAAAAAGGTGTATGAATGGCAGATAAAACCGTAAAAGAACTTGCAGCAATGACCACAAAGACCGTTGAAGCAATTAATAATCAACTGGTCAAGGCAGGGCTGTCTGCGCGCGGTGACAATGACATCGTCACCGATAGCGAACAACAAAAACTGGTCAGCTTTTTACAACAAAGTCATGGTCAAAATGACAAACCTCGCATTAGCTTAAAAAGCAAAACTACTTCTACTGCACGTGTGACAGGCACTTCTGGTAAAGCCAAAAGTGTCAATGTTGAAGTGCGCAAAAAAATGGTATTTGATAAACCAAATCCCAATAAAATTGCTGAGGAGCTCGCGTCTCGTGAGGCAGCGACGAAAGACGCTGAAGAAAAAGCGCGTTTGGCAAAAGAAAAAGCCGCCCAAGAACAAGCTGAAAAAGACAAGGCCAAACAAGCTGCTGAAGCGCGTCAACAAGCTACCCTTGCAGCAATGCGTGCTAACTTAGGTGGTGGTAGTCAAGCTGCCAAAGAGCACACAACCACCAGTGTGGTAGTCAAAAAAGGCAACAAAACTGCTGCAATCGAAGTCAAAAAAGCTGAGAAAAAACCTGCGCCGAAAAAAGAATCGGATAGTGAACGCAAAGCGCGTGAAGCAGAAGAAGAACGCTTACGTCAAATCGAATCAGAAAATCGCCGTAAAGCCGCTGAAGAAGCTCAGCAGCGTACCCTTGAGCAAATGCGCCAAATGGCGAGTAAATACAGCGAAACCGATACTGAAACTACGATGGTTGTCAAAAAAGATGAGCCATTGGCAGAAGGTTTGGTGGGCGCAGCGCTTGAAGACTCATTTGAACAAGAACGCCGTGAAATTAAACGCGGAACCGCAAGCACTGCGAACAAAAACCGTCGTCGTCGCCGTGACGATGAGGGTGAGCAAGAAATTAAGAATCGTGGTCGCGGCTTAAAATCATCGCAGGCCAATAGACATAAATTTGAGAAACCGGTTGAGAAAATCGTGCATAACGTTGAAATCGGTGAGACCATCGTGGTATCTGAACTTGCCCAAAAAATGGCAATCAAAGTACGCGAAGTCGTCAAAATGTTAATGAAAATGGGCGAGTTGGTCCGTGAAAACGAATCTATCGACCAAGAGACCGCTGCCCTACTTGTTGAAGAAATGGGTCATAACCCAGTGCTTGTGAGTTCAACGCAAGTTGAAGACTCATTACGTGAGGCGGTGGGCGAGAAAAGTAGCAACGTCCAAGCGCGTCCGCCTGTGGTTACCATCATGGGTCACGTTGACCACGGTAAAACGTCCCTGCTCGATAAGATCCGTTCAAGTAAAGTGGCATCAGGCGAGGCAGGTGGTATTACTCAGCATATCGGTGCTTATCATGTGCAGACTGATCAAGGTGTTATTACTTTCTTAGACACCCCAGGTCACGCCGCATTTACCGCGATGCGTTCTCGCGGTGCCAAAGCAACAGATATCGTGGTGTTAGTGGTTGCAGCTGATGATGGTATGATGCCGCAGACGGCTGAAGCGATTGACCATGCGCGTGCCGCAGGTACCCCGATTATCGTGGCTATCAACAAGATGGATAAAGACAGCGCCGATCCAGACCGCGTGCTCAACGAACTGACCACCAAAGAAGTCGTTCCTGAAGAATGGGGCGGTGACACACCGGTGGTCAAGGTCTCTGCGTTAACAGGTCAAGGCATCGATGAATTGCTTGAGGTGATTAACCTACAAGCAGAAGTGATGGAACTTGAAGTCGCTACTGACGGTGCAGCGCAAGGTGTGGTGATTGAATCACGTCTTGAAAAAGGTCGCGGTGCCGTGGTCAGTTTGCTGGTTAAACAAGGTACTTTAAATCAAGGTGACTTGGTACTTGCTGGCGAATATTATGGTCGCGTCCGTGCTATGACCGATGAAAACGGTCAAAAAATCACCTCAGCGGGTCCTTCGATTCCTGTTGAAATCTTAGGTCTGCCTGATACACCAGCGGCTGGTAGCGAGTTTATGGTGGTTTCAGATGAGAAACGTGCGCGCGAAGTGGCAGAATATCGCACGGTGCGTGAGCGTGAAAAAGTGCTTGAACGTCAAGCCAAATCACGCTTAGAAAACTTGTTTGACCAAATGAGTGATGCAAAACTGCCTTCCGTTAATTTGATTCTTAAAACTGACGTTCGAGGTTCACTAGAAGCCTTGTTAACCGCGCTTGATGAATTATCTACCGATGAAGTTAAAGTCAAAGTCATCTCATCGGGTGTCGGTCCAATCACCGAATCGGATGTGGTACTCGCTGAATCAAGTGAAGCGGTGTTATTAGGCTTCAACGTTCGTGCTGATACCGCTGCCAAACGCAAAGCGGATGAAGCAGGCTTAGATATTCGCTATTATAGTGTTATCTATGGGTTGATTGATGATGTGAAAGCGGCAATGAGCGGTTTACTTGCGCCAGAACATCGTGAGCAAATCTTGGGTATCGCAGAAGTACGTGAAGTCTTCCACTCTAGTCGCTTTGGTTATGCAGCGGGTTGTATGGTGACGGAAGGCAATATCATCCGTAACAAGCCAATTCGGGTATTGCGTGATGACCAAGTTATTTTCACAGGTCAATTACAATCATTACGTCGCTTTAAAGAGGATGTTAATGAGGTGCGCGCTGGTATGGAGTGTGGTCTAGCGGTAAAAGGTTATGAAGTAAAAGAAGGCGATAAGATTGAAGTCTTCGAAATTCATGAAGTCAAACGTACCTTATAAGCTAAGCTGACAACCTAATACTGCCAGCTTGCTATTAGCAACCTTCCCAGAGGTCTAATTAATCTAGGTTAATTAGACCTTTTTTTACTATAAAAAGGATTACCAATGAATCAACGTTTACAACGTCTTGCCGATCAAATTCAGCGCGACCTAGCGGTTTTGATTCGTGACGAGATTAACGACCCACGCTTGACTGGGTTTGTGACCATTTCTAGTGTCAAAATCAGCCCAGATTTGGGTTATGCTGATATCTATGTCACCATCATGGAAAAGTCGATGGATGATGCCATGGCAAAAGATTATCATACTGAGAGCTTAGAAGTGCTGAACAAAGCATCAGGTTTTTTGCGTACTGAGCTCAGTCATTTGCTAAAAACCCGCACTACCCCACGTCTACGCTTTCACTATGATGAAGTGACCGCTAACGCTAACTATATGATGAATCTGATTTCTAAAGCCGTACAAAGTAGCGAAGGTCAGCCATCAGACGACTGATGCGTTGTAGGCCATGACGAGCCTAGACGAGCCTATTTGTCACTTTAAGTCATTAACAGGGATGTTGAATGCAGTTACTTTGGGGTATCATTAAGTTTATCATCATTATTCTCTCAAGTCTGTGGGTCGGGGTGTTTGTATGGACGCATCAGCCCTTAGGCAAATATGTCAGTCTGGCACTGATTAGTGTATGGGTATTTTTTACCCTCGCTGTTTTGGTCAGTATCATCAAACCAACCCTATTTTCACCCCTACTTTCTCACCAGTCTTTATTATTGATTTTTTTTGCGGTGGTGGCGATTGCCATTGCCAGTTTTTTTTCGATGTCAGCTAGCAATGCGCGTGATTGGAACCCTGAAGTTGCCCAAATGTTAGACTATCGGCTTGACAGTGATGGCAACACACTCACCATTAGCAATGTTAGAAATTTTGATTGGCAAGATAAAACCTATTTTCAGCCGCGCTGGGAAACTAGACAATACGACTTGGCAAAGCTGCAAACTGTCGATTTTATAGCCTCTTATTGGATGGGCGATGCCATTGCCCATACGCTAGTGAGTTTTGGGTTTAGTGATGGAAAGCAGCTTGCGTTATCCATCGAGATTCGCAAAGAAGTCAATGAAGAATTTAGTACGCTGGGTGGATTTTTTCGCAAGTTTGAATTGGTGATTATCGCTGCCGATGAAAAAGATATTATTTATACCCGTAGTAATATCCGTCATGAAGATGTTTATATTTATCCCATTAATATGCCAAAAGACCATATTAAAGCGCTGCTGCTTGCGTATCTAGCGAAAGCTAAGTCCTTAAAAACGCAGCCGACATGGTATAATTCATTGGTAAATAACTGTACCACGGCAATTTATGAGCTGATTGATGATATCCAACCTTTGCCATTTGATTATCGTATCCTGTTATCAGGCTATATTCCCAGTTATCTGTATGACCAGCAATTGATTGATAACCGCTATAGCTTGCAGCAGTGGCAACAACGGGCACACATTAACCCAAAGTCAAAGCCGTATTCTGTCAACCACCCTATTAGCGCAGCAGATTACTCGCAGCTGATTCGAACCGACTTTTAATGAATTGATAAATCCCTAACATGATGACCCAACCAAAAACAGCCAAATCCATCGTCTCTGGTGTCTTACTGATTGATAAACCGCAAGGGATGACATCCCAGCAAGTGGTATCAAAAGTCAAATACTTGCTCAAATCTGATATGCACGACAGTAAAAAAGCGGGTCATACCGGTACCCTTGACCCAATGGCAACAGGCTTGCTGCCGATTTGTCTGGGAGAGGCTACCAAGTTTAGCCACTACCAACTCGATGCCATCAAATCTTACCAAGCCATTATCAAACTTGGCGAGCAAACCGATACAGGGGATGCTGAGGGTGAGATAATTGCCACTTCTCCTTTACCGCGTGTGACACAAGCGATGCTACAAAGCGTCACTGAGCAATTTTTGGGTGAGATAATGCAGGTACCGCCCATGTACTCCGCGCTCAAAAAAGACGGCAAAAAGCTCTATGAACTTGCGCGTGAAGGTGTTGAAGTGGAGCGAGCAGCACGTCCTCTCACCATTTATAAGCTTTCACTTACTCCCCTATCCGCTCAACAGTTGGAATTAACCGTCACTTGCTCCAAAGGCACTTATGTGCGCGTGCTCGCTGAAGATATTGCCAAAGCGCTGGGCACGCTAGGACATCTGACAGCGCTTAGGCGTATACAGACGGGTGATTTTGAAATTGCCGATGCCATCCCATTAGCCGACTTTGCAGCGCTCGATTTTGCAGCGCGGTTTGATCAGCTATTAGCAGTGGATGCCTGCGTTCACTCACTACCAAGCTTACTATTAGACGATAGCCAATCAAAGCGCATCCGACAGGGTCAACGCTTAAACGTCAAGACAACCATGTTAACTCAGCAGCTTAACTTAACCGCCAATCAAACGTTTCGCTTGTTTGACGACCATCAGCAATTTTTGGGCACGGGACTACTTGAACCCAATGGGCGTTTACAACCGATGAAGCTGGTTAATTTAAACCCGCCACAGTAAGTCAGTAAACCTACCATCTTGCTAATTTTTTGCTGTGTTCACATAATTTGCTCAATGGGCGATGTGATGTCACAAAGCGAGTACGTTTTTTATGCATTGATACAAAACATGACGCTTTAGTAGCAGTTTTTATCCGGCGATTTCTTTATTCTTAATATTCTTAATGGTATTGATTCACTTGCTTCTTTGCTTAGCAAACTTTTCTAATGAAGCTTTGCTAATAAACACCATACAGCGGCTTATTTAGAGAACTTTATATAATTAATAAAAATATCATTAATAAAATAAAAATTAAATAGAAAAATCAAATAATAATCTCAAAATAAAACGCCCAAACTACAAAAGATGAATCGATAACAACAACAATTTTTTTAACTTTAATTAACTCACTTAAATAATGACATCAATAGGATAATTACCATGGCTAAGATTGCTATTTTACTTGATACCGACTTTGAACAAGTCGAATACACCCAAACCAATGAACTCCTTAAAGCTAAAGGTCACCAAACCACGTTAATCACCACACAACCAAAAAAACAAGTGCGCGGGCTTAATCATACTGATCCTGCTGACACTTTTACCGCTGATTTATTAATTGGTGAAGCCAACGCCGCCGATTATGATGCCATTGTGTTACCAGGTGGCGGTGCCAATGCCGATGCGTTGCGGGCGAATACTGATGCTCAAGCGATGGTAAAAGCATTCATGAATGCGGATAAACCTGTCGCAGCGATTTGTCATGCACCGTGGATTTTTGCGGATACCGAAATTGCCCGTGGTAAAAAATTAACCGCTTATAAAACCATTGCTGTTGACCTAAAAAATGCGGGTGCGCAGTTTGAAGACAAATCGGTGGTGGTAGACGATAATTTGATTACCAGTCGTCAACCTGAAGATATTCCAGATTTTGCTGAAGCGATTGACCAAGCATTGAATAAATAAGCTTTGATTTTGATAGAACATAAGAAAAAAAGGAGATTGCCATGCAACCGACTACCATGACAGATATTGAAAAAATGGAAAAGAAAGCACCTGACGCGACGTTTGTTGCTGACATAACGCCTAATGATGCGGATGAAGTGACTTCTGATAAACTCACCACCGCGCCACAAGAGCAGCTTGACCAGCTTCATAGCGAAATACCCAAACAGCCCACGGGTAACCAGTAAATTGAAAACTTGAATCTATTGAAAGCCTTAATAAATTCAACACCCTAATGCAAATTAGGGTTTTTTTATTGGGCAATATTTGGTAAAATAGTGCTCCTTTTTGACGGTTAACTACTGAGAAGCGTGGTTATCCTGATTTTTTTACACTAATCGACTCGATTGTTAGCCGATTAGGCTTCTCATTTTATGCTAAAAAAGCTAGGAAAATATTATGTTGACTAACCAAGACCGCGCAGACGTAATCGCAAAATTCCAACGCGCTGAAAACGACACAGGTTCACCTGAAGTTCAAGTGGCGTTATTAACAGCGCGTATCAATGACTTACAACCACACTTTAAAGCACACAAAGCTGACCATCACAGCCGTCGTGGTTTGATTCGTATGGTTAACTCACGCCGTACTTTGCTTGATTACTTAAAACGTAAAGATGCAGACCGTTATACTGCATTGATCAATGAATTAGGCTTACGTCGCTAATCTATCAGCGCATTATGAGCTTTATTCAATCAGCGGCTGCTTTTGGGTAGCCGCTTTTTTATGGGTTCAATATTTTTAGTGAATTTCTTTTCACTTTTACCCTCGCTGTTAGCTTAGTCATTACCCATCGTTTGCTATTAGTGGTTAAAGCGCAGTTAAAAGGTGGTGATTCGCCACAAAACTAGGTAAAATAGACAACGCATTGTGCCTGCACAATTGCAGTTTACACTTACTTTTTAAAAGTATTTTTTAATTTAGGCTGATTTAAGGCTGCTATCAAGCGAATTGGTAGATTGCTTCTAACGTTTGTATTTTTTGAAAAGAACACAAACGTTAGGGGCTATTACTAAAACTTAAATCGCCCTATTTCATCACACTAAGGATAAAACCGCATTATGTTTAATATCATTACTAAAGAATTCCAATATGGTGATCAACAAGTTACCTTAGAAACAGGTCGTATCGCACGCCAAGCTAATTCAGTCGTCGTCCACATGGGCGGCGTCTCTGTACTAGTCGCTGTTGTGGTAAAAGACGAGGCGCAAGCGGGTCAAAACTTTTTCCCATTGACCGTCAACTACCAAGAAAAAATGTACGCTGCTGGTAAAATCCCAGGTGGCTATGGCAAACGTGAAGGTCGCCCATCTGAGATGGAAACCTTGACCTCACGCCTCATTGACCGCCCGATTCGTCCATTGTTCCCTGAAGGCTACTTCAACGAAATCCAAGTGACCGCCACGGTGATTTCGTCAGACAAAAAACAAGATGCTGATATCGCAGCGATGATTGGTACTTCAGCGGCATTGGCGATTTCATCAGCGCCATTCAATGGTCCGATTGGTGCGGCACGTGTCGGTTTTATCAACGATGAATATGTGCTAAACCCAAACCATGAAGCGCTAAAACAAAGCTCGCTCGATTTGGTGGTCGCGGGTACGTCGTCTGCGGTATTGATGGTCGAATCTGAAGCCAAAGAACTATCAGAAGACCAAATGCTTGGCGCGGTACTATACGGTCACGCCCAGCAACAAGTCGTGATTGATGCCATTAATGAGTTTGCCAAAGAAATTGGCGTACAAAAAAACCAATTCGTTGCCCCTGCCGTCAACGAAGCCTTAGAAACTGCTCTACAAAATCAATTTGCTGCAGCGATTTCAGAGGCGTATACCATCAGCGAAAAAGCCAGCCGTTATACTCGCCTTGATGAAATCAAAAACCAAGCGATTGAAGCCTTAGCCGGTGACGCAGAAGCCGAAGGCTATGCCGACAACGTGGCACAAATCAAAGAGCTATTTGAGACGCTAAAATACCGTACAGTACGTGACAATATTTTGTCTGGCAAACCCCGTATCGATGGTCGTGACTTGCAAACTGTCCGTGCCTTAGACATCCAAGTTGGTGTACTGCCTTACACGCATGGTTCAGCGCTATTTACGCGCGGTGAAACACAAGCGCTCGTTACCACCACGCTTGGCAACAGCCGTGATGTGAACATGATTGACACCCTTGCGGGCACCAAACAAGACCACTTCATGCTGCATTATAACTTCCCAAGTTATTCAGTGGGCGAAACGGGTCGTGACAGCGGTCCAAAACGCCGTGAAATCGGTCATGGTCGTCTAGCACGCCGCGGTGTACAAGCCATGCTGCCAGATAGTGACCGTTTCCCATACGTGATTCGTATTGTATCTGACATCACTGAATCCAATGGTTCATCATCAATGGCATCCGTCTGTGGCGCATCACTGGCGTTAATGGATGCCGGCGTACCACTAAAAGCGCCTGTTGCTGGTATCGCAATGGGTCTGGTTAAAGAAGGCGAACGTTTTGCCGTGCTTTCTGACATCTTGGGTGATGAAGACCACCTAGGCGATATGGACTTTAAAGTCGCGGGTTCTGCCAATGGCGTGACTGCACTACAAATGGATATCAAAATTGAAGGTATCACGCCAGAGATTATGGAAAAAGCCCTGCACCAAGCGCATGCGGGTCGTATCCATATTTTAAATGCGATGAATGAAGTGATTGCAACCAGCCGTAAAGAAATCAACGCCCATGCACCAAACTTTGCAGTGATTGATATCGACCCTGAAAAAATCCGTGACGTGATTGGTAAAGGTGGTGCAACCATTCGCCAATTGACTGAAGAAACAGGCGCAGTGATTGATATTGATGACAACGGTACCATTCGTATCTTTGGTGAAAACAAAGCCGCGACCAAAGCCGCGATTGCTAAAATCGAGGCGATTACGGCAGAAGTAGAAATCGGCAAGACTTACACAGGTAAAGTGGCTCGTATTGTTGAGTTTGGTGCGTTTGTCAATGTATTACCTAACACTGACGGTCTGGTGCATATCTCACAAATCTCTGATGCGCGTATCGAGAATGTAAATGATGTGCTAAAAGAAGGTCAAATGGTGAATGTACTGGTACAAGACATCGACAACCGTGGACGTATTAAACTTACCATGAAAGGCGTGGATCAAACCATAGCGCCAACTGCACCTGCTGATACTGAAACGCCAGCGGCTGAATAATTTTATTAAAGTTTAATTGTCAAAAAATGAAAATCGCTTTATCGTATGGTAAAGCGTTTTTTTTTGGAATAAATTTTGGCAAACGCTATGAAAACATCATTACAGTAATTAAAAAAATGCCCGATGATGAGAAGGTTTTGACCGCGTTGATATTTTACTACTTGCAATATACCGATAACGAAAGTGAATCGCTGAGTAGCCCTCGATAAAATCTTAACCATTGAAAACTATTTAAAATAATAGCGTTAACGATAAACCATCACATTCAAATTGCTCACAGGCTGAAGGTATTTTTCCATTAATGGCAAAATATCTTCATCAAAAATTTTATCCTTTGGCAAAATGAGCTCATCACTTGCCAATATTGCCACACGGCGAATACCTTGATACCGTCCCCAATCAAACACAATTTTCTCTAACTTTTGTAACGCTGACACCATATACTCAACATGCGGCGGATTTTCAGCAAATTCTGTGATTGCCATATCCACGATGAACTGTGGCTTTGACAATGCCCCACCGACTGCCATACCCGCCAAATCACGCTGCGGGTTAAACTGTAACACATCACCGAGTAACAGCTGCGAACGCTCACAGGCTTGCTTGTAAATGGTATAATGCTCAGGATATAGCGATTGGTACTTAAGTAAGGCGCGATGACGAAAAATACCTGACACCGGGACGGGCATAATGAGCGCTTGATAGCGGTCTTGAAACAAGGTTTTTTTATCGACTTGGGTCAGCACTACTTAGCTTTCCAATTATTTGTTGGTGGTTATTTGTTGGCGGCTTTTTGCTGTTCAAGCTGTGCGACTTGCTGTTCTAGCAGCTGAATACGCTCTTCTTTTTTACTACTCAGCTCATTCATCATACGCAGCTGGTCTTGCATCATGGTTTCTTGCTCTTTTAGCTGCGCGCTCTGCTCTGACAATCGGCTCAGCTCTTCTTTGGCAAGCGCCGGATCTTCAGGCAGTGTCGGCGTAAGAATTTCTTCTGGCGTGATTGCCGGTAGCGCTGCGGTCTCATGGACTGAACTAGTGGTTGCATCCACTGCGACGGTTGACGCGGCAGGCAAGCTAGCGCTAGCTTGTGGTTTTACTATAGGCGCTGCAGTTTTGGGTGTTGCGTGTGCTTGGGTCTGCGTCTGTGATTGCACGGTAGCTTTGTTGGGCTCGCTTGACTGCCCCATAAAAAACCATGCCAAGGCAGCCAGTGCCAACCCTGCACCCACTAGCAACCCAAGTTGATTGCGTTTTTTTAACGTCCGTTTTGTTAGTGGTTGACTTGGCGGTCTTAAAAATGGGTTTGGGGTTTGGGGGATAAACGCTTTCATTTCGGGTTCTGTTTTGGTTAATACAACGGGTGGCGTCTTCTCGATAGTCTCGATAGTTTTTTTATCATTACTTTCTGGTGCGATGGGCTGTGGTTGCGCGCTATGCGTGTCTGATTCTAGACCTAGGTTTAGGTCTGGGTCTGGCTTAGCTGCTAACGGTAGGTTATCAATACCAAATATCAGCGCGTTATCGGTTGTCTGTGACGGTACGGGCTGTGACACTGTCGCTGTATTAGCAGTGTCTTGGAGAGTCACAGTGGTGTTGGGTTCAACAACGCTGGGTAGCTCATCCAAATCAAAATCATCAAAACTCAGCTTTTTAGGCGCGACAGTATCAGCCGCTTTTGTGTTATCTGCCGTATAGTCCGTTTTGCCATGAAGTAATTCATCTTCTAACTGGTTCAAATCAATGCTATCTAGCGAAAACGCATCTTTGATTGTTGTCGTTTCTGGGGATTTAGTCGATTGCATCGGCGGCTGATTAGTTGTATCAAGCTGCAACGGATTATCTGACACGTCTATCATTGGATTTTCAGCCAGCTGTGATGATGGATTGGCATCTTCGCTAGACGGGGCTGTAGAGTCATTGTCTTTTTTTAGGCTAAATAATTTCATGTTGGATCACTATCCCTATCCATGTCGGGCGGGTCAGATGTCTGTACGATTTCATGCTAGCGATGTATATACCAAGCTGGCATGAAAATGATGGTGTACATTCGTTTGCTTGTTACTATAACAAACCGCAATCAAAAATAACAACTTTTGGGACAAAAACCTACTTTAACCGCCATACTTTGACCAGCCTAATTGTATGACGGGCACTTAAATAGTTAACCTTGCCAAAATTTACCCAAACCGCTTAAACTTGGCTTATTTAAACCTAACAATACCCGCGCCATCGTCTCCATAATGAACAGTTTCCTGATGATTGGATTGCTGAATGTCAACGATCTCATCAGGTGTTGGGCGACGCTCGGTATAGCCACATGCCGTACACTCGATATACTCATCATACTCGGGCTGATATAGCTGAATCTGAACAACTTTATCCAGTGCTTTACAGCTTGGACAAGCCACCCCTGCCAAAAATTGACGTTTGGGGCGATTGGATTGATATCTCATAGTTTCTTCTTTTTACTAGCCTGTATTTTGACAACCTTGTTACCAAGCTTGGGTGTTGGCGTTATCGGTGTCATCGCTCAGCAGTTCATCATAGCTGCTGGTTAAAAATCCTGAGTGGCGTAACAGCGCATCAATACGGGCTTCACGACCGCGAAATGCCTCAAAGTTGGCTTTTGCAGATTGGCTACCGCCTTTGGCTAAAATGTTATCGCGGAAGGATTTGCCAGCGTTTTTATCAAAAATACTGGTCTCTTCAAACTTGCTAAACGCATCGGCTGACAACAGTTCTGCCCATTTGTAAGAATAATACCCTGCCGCATAGCCGCCTGCGAAAATATGACTAAAACCATTGGCAAAACGGTTATAACTGGCGGTCGGCATAATCGACACATCGGCACGCACGCTGTCAAGTAACGCCAATAACTGGGGATAGTCGGGTGCTGGGGTTTTGGCATGCAATAACAAATCAAATAGCGCAAACTCTAGCTGGCGCAGTGTTTGCATGCCGCTTTGGAAATTTTTGGCAGCGAGCATACTTTGTAGCATGCGCTCTGGCAGTGTTTCGCCTGTATCGACATGACGGCTGATTAATGCAATGCCTTCAGGGTGCCATGCCCAGTTTTCCATAAACTGACTGGGTAGCTCAACTGCATCCCATTCGACGCCATTCACGCCTGCCACATCGCCCACATTCACTTCAGTCAGCAGATGATGCAGCCCATGTCCAAACTCATGAAAGAGCGTTAACACTTCATCATGGGTTAATAAGCTGGGTTTGCCGCGCTGTGCACCCGTTGGCGCAGGGGTAAAGTTTGCCACCATAAAACAAACGGGTAACTGCTGATAACCGCTATCATCGTGTTGATAACGCGCTTGAAAGCCACTCATCCATGCGCCACCGCGTTTGCCAGGACGGGCATATAAATCAAAATAAAAACCACCGATAAGCTGCTGATGTTCATTAAAAACTTGATAAAAACGCACGTCATCATGCCAGCGCTGCGTGCTTGCAGTTTTATCTTCAATCTGAATGCCATACAGTTTTTGCACAATCTCAAATAAGCCTACGATGACCGTCGGCACTGGGAAGTACGGACGCACTTGTTCTTGCGATAGATTAAATTGACGTTGTTTAACCTTTTCTGCCAGATACGCCGTATCCCAAGGTCGCACCTCATCGCCCTCATCACCGATGCCAAACGCCAACCCTTCAACTTGCAGTTGTTTTAAATCTTGCATGGCAAAGGGTCGTGCTTTGTCTGCCAAATCCCGTAAAAACTGCTCTACAGTGTCGACATTGTCCGCCATTTTGGTGGCAAGCGATAACTCAGCAAAATTGTCATAGCCCAATAACTGGGCTTTTTGTGCGCGTTTTGCCATGATATCCGCCATGATATCGGCATTGTTAAATTCTGGCTGCGCTGACAGTTCAGAGGCACGGGTGACATACGCACGATACAAGGTTTCGCGTAACTCGCGGTCATCGGCATAGGTCATCACCGCAAGATAGACTGGGATATCAAGTGTCGCGACATAAGGCGTTGCCAATACTTGCTCCGGGAATTTTTCTGTGTATCGGTTACCCGCATCTGCCAGCATGGCAAGCGCAGATTCAGGCAGTCCTGCCAGTTGCGATTCGCTTAACGGTAAAAAGTAGCTTTGGGTAGCATCGAGCACGTTATCGGAGAATTTAGCCGATAGCGTAGATAACTCGCTGGCAAGGGTGGCAAATTGCTGTTTTTGCGCCTCCGCTAAACCCACACCAGATAACTCAAAACTTTGTAGCGCCAAAGTCAACGAGCGTTGTCTTGCAGGCTCTAAACGCTCAAAAAATGACTGATCGCTCACCACACGCTGATAGCGTTGATACAGCGGTAGATGTTGACCAACCGCGGTGCCGTAAGCAGAAAGCGCGGGCAATAATGCATGATGCAGCGCACGAATTGGCTCATCACTGACCACGCTATTTAAGTGCGATAGCAAGCCCCAACTACGGTCCAATGCCAAATTCACATGGTCAAAGGCGATAATATCATTGAGCGCTTGCTGGCTGCTGAGCTGTGCATCGTTAACTTGGCTATTAGCTTGCCCAGCTGTATTATCGAGGTCATCGAGCCCAGCTTCATCATCGAGCATAGTCAAAAACGCATGTCCATTCGCCAACGCCCCATCGATTGCCGTCTTGAGTCGCTCAAGCGCTAATTGATTAAATTCAACAAGGTGCAAATTTTCTGTCGGATTTTCTACATCGTTGGTCATACTGTTTTCCAATTTTTTATCGCTCGTTGATGATTGAGAGTAAAAGTCGTCATTGCCCAAAATTTTAGCATAAAAACCGCAACGCTTGGCAAAGCTACCCCATTTTGCTACACGGCTTTGCGACATACGTTTGCGACATAAATGTCGACAACCATTATATTGTGACAATTTTTTGTCAAAACAAGCCAGCGGTACAATTTCACGTTAAAATAATGCCATGTTTATCACTGTGATTTTATTATGCGCTTACTAACACCTAAAAAAATAACACCTAACCCAGTAGCATCTGACGAAATAGTATCTAACCAAGTAGCAGGCGCCAAACAACCAAAAAACAGCCTAATCATCACCAGTTATAACATCCATAAAGGCATGTCACCCCTCAATCGTTTTGTCAAAATGGCAGGCATCGCTGCGGCCCTTAACCAAGTGCAATCTGATATTATCTGTTTGCAGGAAGTCCAAGGTCAAAATCTCAAACGCGTGGTGAAATACAATGAATTTCCCGACCAGTCCCAACATGAATGGTTTGGCGAGTATTTACAGCTTGAAAACAGCTATGGCAAAAACGTCGAATATAATCACGGTCATCATGGCAATGCGGTGCTAAGTCGCCATCCGCTCGACCCCAAACACAATGTCAATATCACAGTGAGCCGCCTTGAGCAGCGTGGTGTGTTGCACTGCGAAATCCTGCCCAAAGGCTGGCATACGCCCATTATCGTGCTTTGCGCGCATCTAAACTTAAGGGAAAATGACCGTGAAAAACAATATGAGGTGATGAGCCAGTATATCAATAACGAAATCGACCAATCCACGCCGCTGATATTGGCAGGCGACTTCAATGACTGGAAAAAATTATCCTGTCGAAAGCTTGGCTGTGACCTTAATTTACAAGAAGCTGTGCTGACCCACCATGGCAAATTACTGCCCACCTTCCCTGCCAAGCTTCCGGTATTAAGCCTTGACCGTATCTATGTTCGCAACCTACAAGTACACCGTGCTTGGGTGCATAAGGGACAACCTTGGTCAAATCTCTCTGACCATTTGCCGGTTAGTGCCGAGGTCAGTCTGCTGCCAAATTAAAGATTAAAAGATTAACAGATTAAATTTGCATGATTTTTGCACAAAGGTAGCCTAGCAATTTTTATAGACACGACTGTCAATTTTTGTCCTAGCCAAACCCGATTTGACGTTTTAAGCCTCAGGCTTTAGACGTCAGACTTTAGACGTCGGTTAGCCAAATTGACGCTACACTGGAAATCCCCATGCAACCAAAATTACTCATTATTTTTGCGATATTAGGCATCACTGCACTCGCTATTTTTAACCTAATATCATCACATCGTACCCAGCAAGTCATTGCATCCAATCAAGCCAATAGTAGTGCCGCCTCGGCGCCCCTAGCCATAGCATCAAACGATACGCCATCGATTGGCGAGCAGCCCAAACAAGCGCTTGATAAGGCAACAACAGATTTGAATCAAGCCGCCCAAACCTCATCCAACAACTTGGCAAGCGCAGAGAAAACCACGCAATAATCAGTTCGCGTAATTGATTTTAGTACCGCCACGCAAGACTGGTTAAAGGGCATCAAGTGGCTAATATTAAATCGCTATTGTTAAATAGTTAAGATTGAATAGTCAAAGGCGTTTTTTGTTCTAGCAGGTATTTGTCTCAACGATAAAAAAAAGGGCAAATTGTATTGCCCTTTTTTTTCATTAACGAGATTTGTTGCGCGCGTTACTTTTATTTTTAGCGCTTTTTGCTTTCCTGACGCTCTCATTTGGCTTAGATGGCGCGTTAGGAGTGGATGACGCTTGCGATTGACCGCGACTTTTGCCTTTACCGCGATTATTAAATGACGATTTTTCCAGCTGTGCCACCAAATCAAAATCAATCTGCTGGGTCTCCATATTGACGGCAGCGACTTTGACACGGATTTTATCACCGAGTCCAAACACCAGTCCTGATTTTTCACCGAATAACTGCTGCGCCTTGTCATCATATACAAAGTAATCCTCGCCCAAATGCGAGATATGAATCAAGCCATCAATGAATAAATCGGTGAGAGTCACGAACAAGCCAAAATTGGTCACTGTCGTAACCACCGCATCAAACGCTTCACCGATATGGTCTTTCATATAATGGGCTTTGAGCCACTGCTCAACAAAACGGCTGGCTTCATCGGCACGGCGCTCTGTCATTGAGGTCTGTTCACCCGCATCTTCTAGTGACCAATCTGGCAGCGGCGCTTTTTTGCCCGTCACTTTCGCTTTGATGGCACGGTGTAGCATCAAGTCGGGATAACGGCGAATCGGTGAGGTAAAGTGGCTGTATTCCTCATACGCAAGCCCAAAGTGTCCGATATTAGTCGGTGCATAGTTGGCTTGCTGCATGGAGCGCAGTAACACGCTATGGATACTAATCGCATCAGGACGCTCACGTGTCGCTTCAATGATACGCTGATAATCTGCCTGTGTCGGGTTTTCTTCAGGAAATGACAAACCAAAATGCTTCACAAAGTCACTGACGCGAGCGGCTTTTTCTGCCTCTGGGGTATCATGATTGCGATACAAAACCGGCAATTCATGCTTGAGCGAAAACTCAGCCGCGCAGGTATTGGCAAGTAGCATCATCTCTTCGATGAGCTTATGCGAGTCACCACGCGTCCGTGCCACAATGGCGCTGATTTTGCCGGCTTCATCAAACTTAATATAAGTCTCTTGGGTTTCAAACTCCATCGCATGGCGCTGTTCGCGTTTGACCAATAGCACTTTGTACAAATCATACAGCACATCAATCGATTTTTTGACCGCTTTATTACCGGTGATAGTGACAGGCACTTCGGATTTGGGCGTTTCCCCTTGAGCTTGGGCAAAATAATCATTGACTTGGTTATAAGTCAATCGCGCTTGAGAGTGCATCACGCTTGGATAAAACTCATAGCTAGTCACGTTGCCGCTACGCGATAGTACGATATCGGCTACCATACACAAGCGGTCAACACTTGGGTTTAAAGAGCAAAGCCCATTGGAGAGTTTTTCAGGGAGCATCGGCACCACAAAATGCGGGAAATACACCGATGTACCACGCTCATAGGCTTCTTGGTCAAGTACTGAGTTGGCAGTCACATAATGACTGACATCGGCAATCGCGACGACCAAGCGGTAGCCACCGCCGCGACGTTTTTCGGCATAGACAGCATCATCAAAGTCACGCGAGTCTTCGCCATCAATGGTGACTAGCGGCAAGGCACGTAAGTCGATACGGTCTTGATAGTCTTTTTGTGTCGGCTCTTTGTACGCATCGACTTGCTGCATGACTTTTGGGCTAAAATCATGGGGAATATCGTAATTTAGCAGCGTGGTTTTGATAATCAATTCACGCTCGTTATCATCGACCAAGCTTTCAGTAATTTTCCCCGTCGCGTATTCATGTTGGGTGGGATAGTCGATGATATCGACTTTCACGGGGTCACCCATTTTAAGTTGTAGCGCTTCGACGTTTTCTTCCGTCACCGTAATCGGTTGATGATTGTTTGGGCTAATGAGTTCTACGAAATAACCATCGTCATCTTTTGCAAGTTTACCGATATATTGTAGCTGGGCATGGGACACCACCGACAGTACACGACCCATCATACGACCACGGTTGTCGGTACTAGTGGCGATAGCTTTTACTTTATCGCCATGAAATACCCAGCGCATTTCGGTTTCATTCAAAAACAAATCCGGCATATCCTCAAGCACGACAAAGCCAAAGCCTTTGGCATGGGCAGCGACCACGCCAGTCACGGCATCGTTCTCAGTCAATGGGCGATAAATGTAAGGATTGCCACCGTCGGCATCACGGCTTAATTGTCCATCACGCAGCATGGCTTTTAAGCGGTTGCCCAGTGCGTCGTACTCATCATCATCTAAATCAAAAATCGTCGCAAGCTCGTGTTGGGTAGCTTGTCCGCGCTCAAGTAGGGTTTGCAAAATCAGTACACGGCTTGGAATCGGGTTGTCATAGTTGGCTGCTTCAACAGCGGCATTGGGGTCTTGCCAATTTTTCATATTGTTGTCGTCTTTTCTTATCATTTAAAATTTGTCATTTAAACTTTGTCAGTCAAATTATTTTATCATTTTCGTTAAATGCTAGGGGAAGTATTATCCATCACAGCGATAAAATCATGTTAAAATTTTGTTGCTCAGCTTAGCTTTAGTTCAGGCTTTAGCTCAGCTTAGGTTGCTTTAGGCTTTATCGCATTGTATATGGGTGCGTTGCAAGCGTTTTTAAATGGTTGGTTTTTAAATGGTTCGTTTTAAGTTTTAATTTAAGTTTTAAGTAAGCTTTAATATAGCTGGCTTCGATAGCGAAAATATAGTTGGCTTCACTAATGAATGTTCAATGGCTGACAGTGAATCGCCACAGTGACATAGATTGGTCAAAACTAACAAAGGGGAACCCATGAAAGCAAGAATTTTAGCCGTTGGACAAAAAATGCCAGCTTGGGTGCAGACGGGATTTGACGACTATTATAAACGTATTCAGCCCATGCTCAGCACCGAAATCGTCGAAATCCCCGCCTGTAAACGTACCAAAAACCCCTCGCCTGCCGAGCTTGAAAAATATGCCATCACCGAAGGCGGGCTAATTCTGCAAGCGCACCAAGCCAAAAATTCAGCAGGCAAACGCGAGCAGCTGATTTGCCTAGACGTCCGCGGTAGGAATCTATCAACCGAAGATTTAGCGGCTAAAGTTGGCGAAGCCATGCAGTTGGGTGATGACATGGCGTTTGTGATTGGGGGTGCTGATGGCATATCAAAAGAGGTATTAGCCCATGCGACCTTCAAATGGTCGCTGTCCAATCTTACCTTGCCGCATCCGCTCGTGCGCGTGCTACTGATGGAGCAGCTGTACCGCGCTATGACCATTATCCATCATCATCCGTATCATCGCGGTGATTATTTTTAAGTTTTTCCAGTTAACCTGTTATATCTGATTATGTATGAAATCTCTAAAATGGCTTGTTTTTGCGAATTTTTCCCTTATTTAACTTATTAATCCTTTTTAGTTAATCCTTATTAATTCGTTATCACTTCTATTTATCACGGCAACTTTAAGAAAATTGATGGAAAAAACCGAAAAACAACCAATCAGCCTGCAGCCATTTTTACCCAACACACCGTACCAGCTTTATACCTTGCCCAGTTTGTTTATCTCACATGGGGCGCCGACGATTGCTATCGAAAACAACCGTACTACCCAAGCGCTGAATAAATTTGGGCAAAATCTGCCAAAACCGCGCTTGATTATCATCATCTCTGCACATTGGCAAAGCCAGCATCTAGAAATCAATGGCAATGCGGCGCCCGCTACTTGGCATGATTTTAGCGGCTTTCAAAAGAAACTGTATACAATCGATTATCCTGTCAAAGGCGATAGCCAGATTGCTGAGCAGCTGGCACAGCAGTTGCAGGCTTTGGGCGTTATCACGTCGGTCAATCGACTGCGTCCATTTGATCATGGGGTATGGTCGCCACTGGTGCATTTGTATCCGCAGGCAGATGTGCCGATTGTGCAGCTTTCGCTGCCGCAGCATTTTGATAGTTATGCGTGTTTTCAGTTGGGGGCTTTATTGGCGCCCCTACGGGCAGAGCAAGTATTAATCATCGGTTCTGGCAGTGTCACCCATAATTTGGCGCAGGTACAGTTTGATAGTGGTGAGGTGGATGCTGAGGCACGTGAATTTAAATATTGGTTGATTCATCAACTCAAACAACATATGCCAACGGCTTTAGATTGGCGGTCACATCGATTTGCCCATCACAATCACCCCACCCCTGAGCATTTATTGCCGTTATTTTTTGCGGCAGGCGCAGGCTCAAAGATGAGTATCGTGCATGAAAGTTTTGCCCATTTTAGTTTGGGTATGGATGTGTATCGGTTTGATTAATCCTTAGTCCACATCCGCCACATCGAGATTTTTGTCGATTTGAAATACCAAAAATGCGCCGATAGTCATCAATATAAACATGGTAATACCCAGCTTGGCGACCGGATTAAAGGGCAGGATATTTAACACTAATCCGCCAAAAATACCGACGACAAAGTTGAGTGAGCCTTGCAAAGCACTCGCCATGCCAGCACGGCGTTTTTGAAATGCCAAAGCAATGGCACCTGAATTGGGCTGAGTGAGTCCTAACCCTGCAATACAACAAAAAATACTGGCGAGCACCAACGGTAGCCAAGCTTGCGTGCCAAAGACTAAGCCTAGCAGCATCAAACACGCTGCTGCAATTACTTGCATCACCGCCCCAAATCGCAGCAAGCTGACTAGACGATAACGGTTCACCAGCCATTGGTTGACCTGTGTCAACCCAATAAAACCTGCCGCGTTCATGCCAAAAATCCAGCTAAAATGCTGCGGCGTGACCCCATACCCTTCCATAATTAGCTCAGGTGCGGCGCTGATATACACAAACATCGAACCCATCAGCAGTCCTGCGCCAATCGCAGGATAATTAAACTGGGTGTCTTTGAGCAAATCCCAGTATTGGCTGAGCACGTCATTCATCGGACGGCTGTTGCGAAACTCATCGGTCAAGGTTTCATGCAAAAACAGCCGGGTCAGCACGATATTTAAAATACCAAACCCTGCCAAAAACCAAAAAATCACCCGCCAACTGGCGACTTTTAACAGCAACGACCCCAAGCTTGGTGCCAAAATCGGCGCAATCCCCATCACTAGGACCATCAGCGAAAATGCCTTTGCCATTTGCTTGGGATGCAAGCGGTCACGAATCATCGCCCGCGACACCACTGTTCCCACACATGCACCCAACGCCTGTAGCGTTCGTGAGACAAACAACACGTATTCATTGGTAGTCGTGGCGCACATCACCGAAGCAATCACATACAGAACCATGCCCACATACAAGGGCTTGATGCGCCCAATTCGATCTGAAATCGGACCATAAAACAACTGCCCGACCACCAAGCCCACAAAATAAGCAGGTACCGAATTGGACATAAAAGCCGTTGCCACCCCAAAATCTTGTGCCATACTGGGCAAGGCCGGCAAATACATATCAATCGACAGCGGGCCGATGGCAATAATCAACCCCAAAATCATAATCCAAACTGTTGGATAGTCTAAGTCGTGCGATGGTTGGGGGTGTGGTGTTGGCGGTAGGTTCATAGTGATCAATTTAACTAAAAAAGCGCGTCTAAATAAAAAAGCAGGCAAAAATCATAAGTCGGCTATTATAAACAAATTTTCCTAAAATATTTTTCGTTATCGTTTAGTTTATGTGAGCAATCAACCATGCAGATTGCGTAAAAGACCCAATAAAAAAGGCAGCCTTTGCTACCTTTTTTAGCAAATACCTTGACAGCTTACTGCAAAAAAGTACCTAGACGTTGACCCATTGTCACCGGCACTGAATTAGAAAGACCTGCGTCCCAAGCCATGCCCGCTGATTTTGGTAATACCACAATCGCCGTTGAGCCCAAATAAAACCGCCCAAGTTCATCGCCTTTTTTCAACGTCATGTGATGGGTTTGACGCTGCACGCGATCGCTACGTTTGATTTTGCCTGTAGCCACTGTTTCAATTCCTGCTACAATCATCGCCCCGACTAGCACAACGCAAGCTTTCCCAAATTCGGTATCAAACACACACACGCAGCGCTCGTTACGGGCAAACAAATCGGTAATGTTTTCAGCGGTCTCATTATTGACCGAAAATAGCTGTCCTGGCACATAGATGGTTTCTACCAAAGTACCATCAAACGGCATATGTACGCGGTGATAATTGGTCGGTGCCAAATACACGGTGACAAAACTCCCCTCTTGCATGGCTTTGCCAAGTTCATAATCCGCGAGCAATTGCCCGACTTCATACGATTTGCCTTTGGCTTGCAGGATTTGGTCTTTATCGATTTGCCCCAATTGCGATATCATGCCATCTGCAGGACAGATCAGCGCATCTGGGTCATCATCAATCTTGCGCGCGCCATCTTTGAGCTCGCGGGTAAAAAAATCATTAAAACTGTCATACTGAGAAAAACTACCGCGCGCATATTCCTCTAGCTTGATGCCATATACCGAAGCGAAGGTACGAATAAAAGTTTTTTTCACCATCGGATGACGGCTTTGGGCAAGACGACCTGCGATTTCACTGATTTTTTGTTGTGGGACAAGCGATTGTAACGTCGTAAACAAGGTCATAAGTTACTCGAGATTGGCATTTTAAAGTTGGCTTATTATAATCAAAATCCCCCTTAGAATCACGGTATATTAAACACTGGGCTACGAGTTAAGCGACAAGCTAGCTTTTAAGTTAAGCCGCTTACGCTTAAACTGATGGATAGGAAAAATCATGAAAGCAGTATTACAACGGGTGAAATTTGCCAAAGTAGCAGTCAACCAAGCGCCTCACCCACAACAAATCGTCGGCGAGATTGCACACGGCGTACTGGTCTACCTTGGCCTTGGGCATGATGATACGCTCGCGATGGGGCAAAAAATAATTGATAAAATCCTCACCTATCGCGTATTTGAAAATGAGCTAGGCAAAATGGATAAAAACGTGCAAGAGGTTAATGGCGGCTTATTGTTAGTGTCGCAGTTTACTCTCCTTGCCAATACCCAATCGGGTAGACGTCCTGATTTTAAGCCCGCGATGGCGCCCGACACTGCCAAAGCTTTGTTTGCCCAGATAGTAGCGTATGCCAAGACGCAATATGCCGCTGTGCAAACAGGCGAATTTGGCGCAGATATGCAAGTCAGCAGTTGCAATGATGGTCCGATAAATTTTATTTTTGAACTGTGATGTGACCTGTATTAGGTAATAAAAATTGAGTGAAACGCCGAATTTTTTACAACACCACAAATAAAACCCTTAAAAACTTATCGTTGTCATTTTTTTGTCATATTCTGAAGTTGTAATATGGGCATTGTAATATTGTTGTCATAAAATTATTTTGACAAACAGTTGCCTATTTTTATCGCTTGAGAAATTTATGAAAAATGAAACTATTTTGGTAGTGGAAGATGAGCCTGCCATTCGAGAAATGATCGTAACCACACTAGAGATGGCAGGATTTGATTGTTTGCAAGCCTCAGAGGTCTCTCAAGCCCATCATTTGGCGGTCGATCATCGCCCCAACCTTATCTTATTAGATTGGATGCTACCCAATGGGCTATCAGGCATTGATTTATGCCGCCGCCTAAAGAAAGATGAAATGCTCTCTGAAATTCCTATCATCATGCTCACCGCCAAAGGCGAAGAGGACAACAAAGTTCAAGGACTTGACGCAGGGGCAGATGACTATATCACCAAGCCGTTTTCTACCCGTGAATTGGTTTCCCGTATCAAAGCGGTATTGCGCCGTAGTAGCGCATTGTCAGGCGAAAAACCCATTGACGTAGGCGGCTTGTCCCTAGACCCTGCCAGTCAGCGCGTGAGTGCCAATAACAAAGCGGTGGATATCGGACCGACAGAATATCGTCTCCTTGCTTTCTTTATGAGTCATCCCGAGCGGGCTTATACCCGCACCCAGCTACTCGATCAAGTGTGGGGTGGCAATGTGTATGTCGAAGATCGTACCATTGACGTGCATATCCGCCGATTGCGTAAAGTGCTTGAGCCATTTGGGTTTGCCGACTATATCCAAACTGTACGTGGCACAGGCTATCGCTTTTCTAATAAAATCGACTAAAAATAGCCTGATTAATCGCATTGAAATTTTTGCCAACTTATCCCAACTTCGCTATAGTAAGCTGTCTCAATGGATGCTAGAAAAATTAATATGTGGGCGAGCATTTCACCCGTATTGACAGCTGGGGTTGCCGGGCTGTTGATTGGCGGGCTATTAGGGTTTTGGGGTTGGGGACTGGCGATAGGGCTTTGCCTGTATCAGCTATATTTTTTATGGTCGATACAACGCTTTAAAGCGTGGTATAACAAAAACCCCGATGAGCCGCCACCTGCATTTGAGCCCAACCTTAATGTCATCGCCAGTAATATCTACCAAGTCAATCGCCAAGAGAAATTGGCGCATCAGCAGACCGTTTCGCTGGTGCAAAAAGTGCGCGACTCGCTGAGCGCATTGCAAGACTCGATTATGCTGATTGATAAAAACGACTGTATCGAATGGTGGAACAACTCTGCCGAGCGGCTTTTTCATTTTAAAGCGCCCGACCAAGGTCGCAATGTGTTGACCATTATTCGCAACCCACTTTTTCATCAATATTATCACCACATTGAAGACTATCCCGATGGTGTGCGTATCCATAGCCCATCTAATATCGAGCGCTATGTGCAGTGCAAGATTACCAAATTCGGGCAAGAAAAATTACTGCTGATTTATGATGTCACCCGTTTTCAGCACTTAGAACAAATGCGAAAAGACTTTGTGGCAAATGTTTCGCATGAACTTCGCACGCCGCTTACTGTCATCATGGGGTATGTGGAGACTTTGAGTGAACAGCCTGATTTAGATTCGCGTATTGCTCGCGCGTTTACTCAGATGATGCAGCAAAGTCAGCGCATGAATAATATCATCAATGACTTACTGTTATTATCTCGACTAGAGAACGATGAAAAGCCCGCTGAACCCAAAGACATTGACATTCCCAAAATGCTGATGCAATTGTTTGACGATGCGCAGATGTACAACAAGTCATACGACCATATGATTCATTTGCATATCGACAGCACGTTACATATTTTGGGTTATGAAGATTATCTGCGAAGTGCGCTCAGTAACCTGATTACCAATGCCATGAAATACACTCCCAAAGGGGGTGAGATTAGTATTAGCTGGCATGAGTGTGACGCCGGGGTATGTTTTAGCGTGACCGACAATGGCATTGGTATCGAGCAGCGCCATATTCAGCGCTTAACCGAGCGTTTTTATCGCGTGGACACGGGTCGAAGCCGTGACACAGGGGGTACCGGTTTGGGGCTAGCAATTGTCAAGCATGTCTTGTATCAGCATCATGCCACCTTGGATATCACCTCCACAGTTGGCAAAGGCTCAACCTTTACTGTGACCTTTCCAAAATCTGCCAGTATTCCAACCCAATCCCTTAATCCTGCAGTCCCACAAAGTTAAAATTTACTTGTGGCTGGCGCCCTTGCATGATATCAGCCATCGCTTTTGCTGAGCCGTTCGAGTGCGTCCAGCCCAAAGTGCCATGTCCGGTATTGAGATACAAATTATCAATACGTCCTTGACGATTGACCGCGCGACCGATAATCGGCACATTTGACGGTGTCATCGGTCGCAGCCCTGTCCAATAATTTGGCTGGGTCAAATCTACCGCATCCCCAAACACCTCTCTCACCCGCCGCGTAATCGCTTGGCAACGAATGGGATTAAGCTCAAGGTTAAAACCGTTGAATTCAGCCGTTCCTGCTACTCGCAAGCGCTCGCCTAAGCGCGAGTATACCAGTTTAAGCTCATCATCAATCAAGCTTACATAAGGTGTCTCATGGGGTCGCAACACGGGGTACGTGGCTGAATAGCCTTTGGCAGGATAGATAGGTAGATTGATACCCAAATCTTTGACTAAGGCTGGACTATAACTCCCTAACGCCAGTACATACGCATCGGCGGACAGTATCTGTGACTGCGCTGGCAAAGCAGCATTGTCTTTGCTATCAACGGACATTACTTCTACACCGTCAATGTGTTGGTTATGATAAATAAGTCGTTTGATGGCAGTATTAAATAAAAATGTTACCCCTTGCTGTTGACAAAGTGCTGCCAAGCGATGAGTGAATTTTTGGGCATCCCCTGATTCATCAAGTGCGGTATAAGTCGCCCCAACCAATTCTTTGCCAATACCAGTTAACGCAGGCTCTAGTTCTATCGCTTTATCCACACTAATTACTTGCCGATCACAACCCAATTGCTGCATCCGCTTAGTGGGTGCTATGGCTGCCTCAAACTCAGCATGATCGGTATAAAAATGCATAATACCGCGTGTCAGACAGTCATAATCAATGCCCGTTTGCGCCCTAACATCCCCCAGTACTTGCCGAGAGTATAATCCTAAATTGACCATTTGCACCAAATTAGCATCGGCACTTTTCGCATTGCACTGCTGCAAAAACTGCCAACCCCATCGCCACAGCGCCATATCAGGGACTGTATCTTGTCCCGCGTTGCCCGGCAAACCCAACAACCGACGCCAGCGAAACAACAATGGCGCATCTTCTCGCAGTAACCATTTTAGCGCTTTATAGGGTGTATCAGGATTTGCCCAAGGCGTAGCATGTGATACAGATATTTGCCCACCATTGGCAAACGATGTTGACAATGCAGCGCTGCTTTCACGCTCGATTACCGTTACCTCAAACCCTGCTTGTCGAAGCTGCCAAGCAGTAGTGACACCCACCACCCCTGCACCAAGCACGATTACCTGCTTTGTCATAACTTGCCTTACTATCTTTAGCTGATTAATATGTATAGATAAAAAATGTAGATTGACTAGCAATCAATAAAAAGCCCCCAGTTATCATGGAGGCTTTTTTTCATTTATAAATAACATGGGCTGAAATTTTAATCTATCAGCGTGAGTACAAACCGTTATTTACTTAATTTACTGCTGATTTCACGCAGCAATAGTACTTCTTCTGAAGGTTCTGGCGCAGCAGCCTCTTGCGCTTCGCTTTGACGGCGTAGGCGGTTCATGGCTTTCACCAACATAAATATGATAAATGCCAAAATAATAAAGTTGATTAAGATGGTAATAAAATTACCATATGCAAACACAGGCACGCCCGCTTTTTTCAGTGCATCGTACGTCATGGCGGTGCCTGCAGGTACATCACCTAACACCATAAACATATTGGTAAAGTCGATTTTGCCGCCCATAATCGCAGAGATAATCGGCATAATAATATCTTCTACCAATGACGTCGTGATTTTACCAAATGCGCCGCCGATGATGACACCCACTGCCAAATCCATCACGTTACCTTTGAGGGCAAACTCCTTAAATTCTGACATCATACTCATATAACTTCTCCTATCTTCAAAATAGTTACTACAATCGTTGACTAAAAAGCCCTTATCATCATAAGAAATTTTATAAAATTTTAAACCTTTGCTTTGCAAGCGTGTAGATTAAATTAAAAAAGCTTGTAACAGGTACAAGCTTTTTGTAAATAAATGTTAGGCTTTTTAAAAATTTTATAGCTTAAATCTGCTATTATTTACGACCGTTACGTTTACGCTCATTTTCAGTCAAGTATTTTTTGCGTAGACGAATTGATTTTGGTGTCACTTCAACCAGCTCATCATCTTCAATAAATTCAAGCGCTTGTTCAAGAGTAAAAATGATTGGCGGCGTTAAAATAATCGCATCATCGGTACCACTGGCGCGCACGTTCGTCAACTGTTTTGCTTTGGTTGGATTGACTACCATGTCATCGCTACGTGAGTTTTGACCGACAATCATACCTTCATAGACTTCAGTTTGTGGTGATACAAACATACGACCACGTTCTTGAAGATTAAATAGCGCATAGCCCAATACCGTACCATTCACCATAGAAATCAACACACCATTTTGGCGTTTTGCCACATCGCCTGTTTTCACAGGACCATAATGTGAGAAACTTGAAGTCATGATACCGGTACCTGAGGTAATGGTTAAGAACTCAGAGCGAAAACCGATTAAACCACGTGACGGTACTACCGCTTCAATACGGATACGACCTTTGCCGTCAACTTCCATATTGGTTAATTCGCCTTTACGGTAGCCCATTTGCTCCATTACTGCGCCTTGGTGCTGTTCTTCAACGTCAAAAATCACATTTTCAAATGGTTCTTGTTTCTCACCCTCGATTTCACGAACAATCACTTCTGGACGTGACACACCCAGTTCAAAACCTTCACGGCGCATATTCTCAATCAATACAGATAAGTGTAGTTCCCCACGACCTGATACTTTGAATTTATCAGGACTGTCGGTATCTTCTACGCGAAGTGCTACGTTATGAATCAACTCACGTTCTAGGCGTTCACGAATATTGCGTGACGTTACGAATTTACCTTCTTTACCCGCAAACGGTGAGTTGTTCACTTGGAAAGTCATCGATACGGTTGGCTCATCGACACTTAGCGGTGGTAAGGCTTCTACGTTTTGTGGATCACAGATAGTATCAGAAATATTTAACGCATCGATACCCGTGATACAGACGATATCACCTGCCTGCGCCATAGGTACTTCGATACGGTCAAGACCATGGTAACCCATGATTTGTAGAATACGGCCGTTACGTTTATTACCTTCTTTATCAACAATCGTTACAGGCGTATTGGTTTTAACTGACCCACGCTGAATACGACCGATACCAATCAAACCTTTGAAGTTATCATAGTCAAGGCTTGAAATCTGCATACGGAATGGACCGTCCGTATCCACCTGTGGTGGCTCAACAACATTAACAATGGTTTCAAACAATGGCTGCATATCTTCTGCAAGCTCGTCAGGTGATAATCCTGCAATACCATTCATGGCAGAGGTATAAACGATTGGAAAATCTAGCTGCTCATCTGTCGCACCCAAATTATCAAACAAATCAAACACCTGATCCATTACCCAGTCTGGGCGTGCGCTTGGTTTGTCAATTTTATTAATCACCACGATTGGCTTTAAGCCACGGGCAAATGCTTTTGAGGTCACAAAACGGGTTTGTGGCATAGGACCATCAACGGCATCAACTAATAACAACACACAGTCAACCATCGACATCACGCGTTCAACTTCACCACCGAAGTCGGCGTGACCGGGGGTGTCGACGATGTTAATACGGTATTCAACGCCGTCTTTAGGATTGGTCCATTTGATCGCCGTATTTTTGGCTAAAATGGTAATACCACGCTCTTGCTCTAATGCGTTAGAGTCCATGACACGTTCAACTTCTGCGGCACGCTCGCCAAAAGTACCAGATTGTTGTAACAGTTTATCGACTAGAGTAGTTTTACCATGGTCAACGTGGGCAATAATCGCAATATTGCGAAGATTTTTGATTGAATCTGACATAAAAAAATAGCTCTTGAAAATTCGGCTAGGAAGGGAAATTAAAACACGCGGTAGTATAACATCTTATCATTAAAAATAGATTAAATTTATCTAAGTTGAGTTTATACCTGATAATAAAAATAAAAAAAGCTACCAACGAGGGTAGCTTTTTTTATTTAATAACTAATTATTGTACGTTCATGTCTTTAGTTTGAACGGTTGTGCTAGATTTGTTACCAGTGATGATAGCATATACACGACGGTTCATTGCACGGCCTTCAGCAGTGTTATTGTCTGCGATTGGGCGATCATAACCGTAACCCACTGTGCTAATACGTTGTGGTGCAACACCAAATTGGTTAACTAACATTGATTTAACCGCATTTGCACGTGCTTCAGACAAACGTTGGTTATAACGCGCAGATGGACCAGTTTTTGAAGCGTGACCTTCAATTGAAGCTGTTGAATTTGGATACTCACTCATTTTTTCAGCAACTTTTTGGATTTCTGGTTTGTACTGATCTTTGATGACAGTTTTGTCATTGTCAAAGAATACACGTAATTCCATACGTAATGCGTCATCAGCTGTAATTTCACGTGGGCAACCATCAGCATCTACAACAACGTTTAATGGAGTGCCTGGGCATTTGTCAACGCTATTTAATACGCCATCTTGGTCGTCATCACCATCAGTCACAACGATTGGTTCAACAGGGATAGGCTCAACTACTGGCGCTGCTGGTGCCAAGTGACCACCTAGAACCACGTTAAGACCTGCTAATGCTAGACCTTCCCACCAATCGTTATCGAAGTTATAAATTGCACGGCCTTCACCACGTAAGCTTAATGCATCATTGATACGGTAGTAAGCACCAAGACCTAAGTTACCAATTGTATCTTTAGAAGTTGCTTTGCTGCCATCATCAAATGCCATTGAGGTTTTAGATTGACCTGCACCGATTAACACATATGGCTTGAATGGGCTGTTAGTGTAGCCACTAAAGGTTTCAGTACCGATAGTAAAGTTACCTGAGTATGATTTCTGTTCAAAACCCCATCCGGTTACATTATCGCCATTAGCATCCAATGCGTCAGAATCAGTTTCACCGTACTCTAATTCAAGTGCGATAGTAGGTGTCAATTCGATACCAATACCTGCACCAGTGTACAAGTCGTTATCTTGGTGAGTACCTGCGAATTGCTCGCCTTGTTTGTCTTCAGTTTTGCTGATACCGTCTACATAATGATAACCTAATAGTAAAGGGGTAACAGTAACGCCTGCGTTAGCGGCTACTGGCATAACAGCTGCAGCAACAACTGCTAGAGCGATTTTATTTAGCTTCATAGAAGTCCTCCAAAGGATTGGCTCATTTTAAATTAAAATAACCTGACAGTTAATTCACAAAATAACACATCAAAACATATGTAATTTATGAACTTGTTAAATATAGCTTAACGCCTAAAAATTGTGTTTACAACTATTTTTTTACATTGCTACACAATATTACACGAACATCACAATATGTTATATTTTTATTTTTTAGTAGCTAAGCTTATTAATTACGCTCGATACTAAGAATCCAACAACCATCATAATGATTCGAAATTACACATCAAAACTATACACTCATCTTGAGAAGGATTTTAATACAGTCTATTTAAATTTACCATATCTTAAATTCATACTGTCACTAAATGATACATTCTGGTGACATTCATTTACTTAATGTCTAACTGATACATTTGCCATACCACTAAAACAGTTTCGTCTAGATAATGGCTTAACATTAATAATATGGTATAGATACTTTAACATATAAACCCATCAATCGGTTTTGAAAACTTCAGTATGTCAGACAGTACCAGCCTTTTGGTCGCTTTTATTAGCTTTACTGTTAGTTATTAGCTTTATAGTCAGCCACCCCTATCTTTTATATCAATATTTGTTTGTTAATTCAGCAAAACTCTCTATAATGATGAACTAAAATCGTTTATTGTATTATTCCATCATGGTCTAGCCGGTAGCTCTAATAGTATGAATGATTCGAAAGCCAACGTGTTCTCAATAAAAAGACAGGGATTTACTTTGATTGAAACAGTCGTCGTTTTGGCTGTTTTATCTATCATGGTGGCGATGGCTTCGATTACTATTACCAACAGCTTAAAGCAAATGGAAGCAAAAAACATCGCTTCAAGTTTAATGAATTTTTTAAGCAGGGCAAAACAAGAGGCGTTAATTTATCAAAATCCTGTTGTTGCCTGTGTGGCTAGTGATAGCTTGGCTTGCGTAACAACTGGCGGCCATCAGCTGATTAGCTTTATCGATAAAAACAACAATAACAGCTATGAGGCAGCGGTAGACAAACTCAATCATCAGCTTACGTTAGACTTGTCTTGGGGTGTGCTTACAGCAAATATCTCTCTGAATAACAACTACATTATTTTTAAGCCAGAAAACGCTAGACCCATTGGTTATATGGGCAATATTCAATACTGCCCTTTAGATGGTAAGGTCGATAATCGACTGAAGGTAAGTTTTAGCAAAACAGGCATTATTAAATACAAGCCCTACTCAGTCGAACAATTTAACTGCCCCTAACAGCTAGGCTTTTGCGGTAAATGCTTTTCTCATTGCGCTAACCGCTTCGCTAAGTCCCATAAACACACTATCTGCAATAATGGCATGACCGATGTTTAGTTCATGGATGCCACCCATATTAGCAATGGGTGCAACGTTATCACGGGTAAGACCGTGCCCCGCATTGACCAGTAAACTTGCTTTTGCCTCGTGGGCATGAGTCACGGCTGCTTTGATACGGGTGATTTCATGGCTAATTTTAACTTGGTCATGTTGCAAACAATAATCCGCATAGGCGCCCGTGTGTAGTTCAATGGCATCTGCCCCGAGCGCAATGCTTTTATCAATTTGTGCCAACTCTGGATCAATAAATAGTGACACTTGAGTGCCGACTTGATGTAACTGTTGAATCGCGTTGGCTATTTTGTCCTGATTACCAATCACATCAAGACCGCCTTCGGTGGTCAATTCTTGGCGTTTTTCAGGGACAAAGCACACCCAAGCTGGCTTAACATCACAGGCTATCGCTACCATCTCGTCAGTGACCGCCATTTCAAGGTTCATACGAGTGGTTATGACTTTGGCAAGCCGATAAACATCATCATCTTGAATGTGACGACGATCTTCACGCAAATGCAGCGTGATACCATCCGCCCCTGCCTGCTCACAAATTAACGCCCCTGCTACAGGATCGGGATACGCCACGCCGCGCGCTTGACGCAGGGTAGCAATATGGTCGATATTGACACCGAGTAAGGGTTGATTGCTGGTCATAATATGCCCTATTTTGTCTATGATTGATACTGGGTAAGCTTATTGATACTGAGTAAGCTGCTGCCAAAGTTCTCGGCTTTGCAAGGTTTGATAATTGAGTAAATTATCCATTAAATACCGGTGCATGGCACTGATGCTATTGACCAATTGTTTGGCTAAATCAAAATCTTGTTGCATCACCTGGTTAAAGCTCGCTTCATCTTGCAAACATTGATACCAAGTTAGCAGCTGCTCACCTGTTATTGCCATATCAGGTTTATCCAAAGGTAAAACTGGCATAAATCCCTGCTGTAGCTGGTATTGATAACGCTGCGATGGTGCTATTAAATCCCCCAACGCATCTTTAGCAAAATCGAACCCATAGCCTAATTGTTCAAACAATACATTTTCAAAGCGTCTTAAATGCCACTTTAAAAAGATCATGTCATGTGACGATTGCGCTGGCTCGACAAATAGATTTGCCATGTTTGCAAGGCACTGCTGATATGCTTGCCATATTTCAGTAAATGGCTCTTCAATAGGCAATAGTTTTTGCAAAATCTCGTTAAGATACATGCCTGCATAGAGGCTTTGTCCTGTGAGGGTAATATGATTTTGCAAAATCTGGCTTTGACTAAAAGTTTTTAGGCTGTTTTTACCATTGCCAAAAAATTGTATAGGGACAAATAGCGGTAAGTTTTTTTTACCGATACCATGTACTATGCCCCATTCTTCACTAAACAGGTGAATTAAACTACGGCTTTCACCATACGGTTTTTGGTGCAGAATATAACCTGTTAGCAGTTGATTGCGCATAGTAGCCTTTAGCCTTTAGCCTAGTAGCCCAAGCTTGTTAGCGCACGCTCATCATCTGACCAGCCTTTTTTGACTTTGACCCACAGTGTTAGCATCACTTTTTTATCAAACATTTTTTCCATATCTTGGCGCGCTTCGATGCCGATTTGTTTGATTTTTTCGCCTTTATCACCGATGACAATCACTTTTTGACCTTGACGCTCGACAAAAATCGTGGCATCGATAAAGGTCACAGCTTTACGCCATTTGCCTGTTTTTGGGTCTTGATGCGCGGGCTCATCCTTGAAGGTATCAATTTGTACCGTTAAATCGTAAGGAATCTCATCGCCCGATGCGCGCATCACTTTTTCACGAATGATTTCACTGGCTAAAAAGCGTTCTGAACGGTCAGTCACCTGCTCTGCATCATAGATTGGCGCTGCAATCGGTAAATGCTTACCGATGACTCGTACTAGCTCATCTAAGTTATGCGCACGTAATGCAGATACGGGCACGATATCGCTAAATACTTGGGTGTCATGCAGTTTTTGTAGTAGCGCAAACAGCTGAGCTTCGTCCTTAATCGTGTCACTTTTATTAATCACTGCAATCACAGGGACACCCAAATTTTGCACTTTGGCAAACACCAGCTCATCATCTTCCACCCATTTTAGGCTATCAATCACAAACAATACCGCATCAACGTCTGCTAAAGCCGAGGTTGCTGCCTTATTCATCCGCTCATTGATAGCGCGCACTTCGCGGCTATGGATACCTGGGGTATCAACAAAAATCGCTTGTAGTTGCTCGTTGGTCAAAATCCCCATAATACGATGGCGGGTGGTTTGGGGTTTTCGCGAGGTTATCGACAATTTTTGACCCAACACATGATTCATCAATGTTGACTTGCCCACGTTTGGACGTCCGACAATGGCTACATACCCCGTGCGAAAATCCACCGCACGCGCGAGCGCTGCTTCACTTTGCCCACTGAAGAATTGACTGATGACATCATGGTTGTTGTCCGCTGATGGAATATCGACAGCTGGGTCAGTGGTTGTTTGTTGGGTAGTGTCTGTTTGGTTAGACATAAAGTGGGATCTCAACATTGGTTTAAAGGGTACAAATTATTGTAGAAGAGTTTTGAGCAAATTTCAGTAAGCATTTCAGCAAATTTGGGTGTTGACGGTATAGCAGGTCGGCAAATTAGCGCAGCGGCGGTAACAAATCACTGATTTTAGTCAGCATGGCTTCAGCGCAGCGCTGCTCGGCAATACGGCGACTTTCCCCTTCGGCTGTGACTAAAGCTTGGGTTGGTGCTATGGGTTTGGCGGTTTTATTGTCAAAAACAATATCTACTTGGCAGCTGACCACAAAAATTTGATTGGGGGCATTGCCAATGGTTTCGGTCACTTCATAGCGTGGCAGCGCAAGTTGGTGTGCTTGCAACAGCTCTTGTAAACGGCTTTTGGCATCTTTTAGCACTTTTTGTTCTTTCACTTTTTCGAACAAATCTTCAAACCACGCCAGTACACAAGCTTTAACCGTGTCAAAATTTTGACTATCAAGATAAATAGCGCCAATCAAGGCTTCAACGCTATCTGCCAAGATTGAGGCGCGTTGACGACCACCGCCTTTACGCTCACCCACCCCTAAAATCAAATAATCTGACAAATTGAGCTGTTTTGCAATAATTACCAAGGTCTCTTCGCGCACAAGCGATGCACGTAAGCGACTGAGCCGACCTTCATTATAGTCGGGATAGCGCAAAAATAAAGCTTCTGCGATGATCACACCGAGCAATGCATCTCCCAAGAACTCTAATCGCTCATAATTGTGTTCGCTATCAAATGAGCGATGCATGAGTGCCATAATGGGTAAATTCACATTATCAAACTGATAACCCATTTGATAAAAAAGCGCGGTTAATTGACGCACTTGTGGCGGTAGTTTTTTGAGATTAAAGGTAGGGATAGTGATTGGTAAATTCATCTGCTTCAAATTGTTAGAAAACGTATTAGCCAGTAAAATCATCACATGGCTATCACTTACTTAAGATTGGGGCTATAAGCTCAATAGCTACTAACTATTTAACTATTTAACTAGGGCTTGGCGACTTTGGCATCTTCTGCGCTAATGGTATCTTCAAAGCGATTGACGATATCGACGTTACCAAAAAAGTTGTTTGCTTCATCGTATTTTAATTTCACTGACATCGCACCTGGCGTATTATCCACCACTTCCACAACATCTTCTGCCTTTTGGCTGACACCGTTGATATGCCATTGGGAATTGACATTACCTAAAAACTCTTTGACGCTCTCTTTGTTGTCATTGGACTTTTTGAGTTCAAAAGCCAACGATTTTTTGAGTTGGTAGTGACCGACTTGGGCAGGGATAATAGCTAAACCAATTTTGGCACACACGACGATGAGTACAATCATAATCACGATACCCGTGACGCTGGCGCCGCGCTGATGACTTGGTAGGTTCATGCCGTATTCTCCTTTGACCATCGCTCAAGATAGGTTAATGTAAGCCTTAGTTAATTAAATATTCTCAACAACAAAGGCTTTGATATCCAATTTTTTAGAGTAAGCGGTTAGTGTATTGCGCCATTGCGATTAAAGGTGGGTAGACTTAATCCACTGGCTTTGTGCGTCCACACATACACGGCTTTACCCGCTAAATTTTGATCGGGCACAAACCCCCAAAAACGACCATCAGCACTGCGATCACGGTTATCGCCCATCACAAAATAGTGTCCTTCAGGCACTTTGATTTGCCATTGTTGACCTTGGCTCGCCATCAATTGAGGTGACGCTTGCTGCAAAAAGCTGGCATATTGATACCAATTCTTGTCACCCAAATAGCGCACCAAATGTTGATGATTGCTGCTAGGTGATTCTTGCACGTATTTGGCAGACAATTCTTCTTGATTGCCCAGTTGCGCTGCTTGCTCAGCTGTCACAACCTCACCGGTCTCGGTTTTACCTGGCGGATATAGCTGCGCTGTCATCTTAGGGTCGGGAGTAAAGCTTGCTGGCGTGGTCGCAATCGCTTTGCCATTGATGCTTAACTGCCCGTTGTTAAAGCTCACCGTATCACCACCCACGCCAATCACCCGCTTGATATAATAAATTTTTGGGTTCTCAGGATAGCGAAATACCACCACATCACCATGCTGTGGCGCGCCTAAATCAAGCACCTTGGTATTCACCAGTGGCAAGCGAATACCATACGCGTATTTATTGACCGCAATAAAGTCACCCGTATACAGGGTTGGCACCATCGACGATGAGGGAATATTAAACGGCTCAATCAAAAACGAGCGCACTACGAGCACAATCGCTAAAATCGGAAAAAAATCATACGCCCATCGCACCGGCGCAGTCGATTTCTCCAATCCTTTGCTTTGCTTTTGCTTTAGTACCAATTTATCCAGTAGCCAAATAGCGCCCAAAATCAAGGTCGCAGGGACAAGAATCAAATTAAAATCAAAATCCATACTTGCCTCTATGACTGATTATCCACTTTTAACACTGCCAAAAACGCTTCTTGTGGAATCTCAACACGTCCCACTTGCTTCATGCGTTTTTTACCTTCTTTTTGCTTTGACAGTAGTTTTTTCTTACGTGACACGTCACCACCATAACATTTGGCAAGTACGTCTTTACGCATGGCTTTGACGGTGCTACGGGCGATGATTTGGCTACCAATCGCCGCTTGAATTGCCACATCAAACATTTGGCGCGGAATCAATTCTTTCATTTTTTCAACCAGCTGATTACCGCGATAGCGCGCTTGCTCAGCATGGCAAATCATCGCCAGCGCATCAACTTTTTCGCCATTAATGAGTACATCTACCCGCACCAATTTATCTGTTTCAAAGCGCTCAAAACCGTAATCAAGTGACGCAAAGCCACGTGACACCGATTTTAGACGGTCAAAAAAGTCCATGACCACTTCGCCCATCGGAATATCAAAGGTCAACTGCACTTGCTGTCCCATAAACTTCATATCAACTTGGATACCACGACGCTCGATACATAATGTCATCACGTTACCCAGATAATCGGGTGGCACCAGAATGTGACAGCGCGCAATCGGCTCACGAAACTCATCAATCAGACCTGGGTCAGGCATTTTTGATGGGTTATCGATTTGGATAATCTCACCATCGCGTTTTTTGATTTCGTAGATAACGGTCGGGGCGGTGGTAATCAAATCTAAGTCATATTCACGCTCAAGACGCTCTTGGATGATTTCCATATGCAGCATCCCCAAGAAACCGCAGCGAAAACCAAACCCAAGTGCATCAGAGGTATCAGGCTCAAAAAACAACGCAGCGTCATTGACTTGCAGTTTTTGTAGCGCTTCACGAAACGCCTCAAAATCACTCGAATCGACAGGGAACATACCGGCATAAACTTGCGGCTTGACCTTTTTAAACCCTGGTATGCTATCGACATCTGGGGTTTTGGCAAGGGTAATGGTATCACCCACAGGCGCGCCGCCAATGTCTTTGATACCGGCAATCACAAACCCCACTTCGCCGGCTTCTAAGATATTGGTCTCAAACGATTTTGGGGTAAATACCCCAATTGACGTCACAATATGGGTGCCTTTGGTCGATTTGATATAGATTTTATCGTCTTTTTTGAGCGTGCCTTGGCGCACACGTACCAGTGACACAACCCCAAGATAATTGTCAAACCATGAGTCAATAATTAACGCTTGCAAAGGGGCATCACGGTCGCCTTCAGGCGCGGGAATACGCTCAACAATCGCTTGTAGCAAATCATCCACGCCCACCCCTGTCTTGGCCGACACGCGCGGTGCATCCATCGCTTCAATCCCGATAATGTCTTCGATTTCTTGAATCACACGTTCAGGATCGACTTGCGGTAAGTCAATCTTGTTGAGTACCGGTAATACTTCAAGCCCCTGCTCAATCGCGGTATAACAGTTGGCAACCGACTGCGCTTCTACGCCTTGTGCGGCATCAACCACCAGCAAAGCGCCTTCGCAAGCTGCCAGTGAACGCGACACTTCATACGAAAAATCGACGTGCCCTGGGGTATCAATAAAATTAAATTGGTATTTGTCACCGTTTGGGTGGTTATAATACAGCGTGACAGATTGGGCTTTAATGGTAATACCGCGCTCGCGCTCAATATCCATCGAGTCAAGTACTTGCGCCTGCATTTCACGTGCTTGTAGACCACCACACATTTGGATAATGCGGTCGGCAAGCGTGGATTTACCGTGGTCAATATGGGCAATAATAGAAAAATTACGAATATGAGATAAGGCGGTCACAATTACCTACTAACAAAAAAGTATATGATTAAATTTGTAGAAAAATAGCCTTATTGTAACGTATTTTTCTACAATCACCTACTGAATTTATTGCGACAGCTTTTGGGAGGCCATAAAAAAAGATAAGCTTTGGGTGTCAATATCTGTTGCAAACCCAGAGCCCCAAACCATCCCCGAACTAGGCTTTTTTGACGACGCTGGATTTGAGTTTCATCGCGCCAAAACCGTCAATTTTACAATCAATATCATGATCATCGGGCGCATCATGGAGCAGGCGAATGGATTTGACTTTGGTGCCAACTTTAATGGGGGTACTTGCGCCTTTGACTTTTAAGTCTTTAATAACCGTCACACTATCCCCATCTTGTAGCACATTGCCGACGGCATCTTTAATAACTTGTTCGCTGGCTGCTTCGGTTTCGCCCGCTTGCCATGCCTGCTGCTGTGCTTCAAAGCCACACATCGGGCAAATCAGTAAATCACCATCTTGGTAGGTATAATTTTCTTTACACTTGGGGCATGGGGGACAGGCAGGTAAACTCATAGCACACGCTCAATTATCTTAGAAAGAATTTAACAGTCGTTAGGTAGGGTATTGTACGCGATAAGTCGCCCCAATAATAGTAATCAGCCAGCACAGACAAATCCTCTGACAAATGACCTACTAACAGCACTTAGTCAAGCAGAACTTAAAGCAGAACTTAGTTAAGCATAACCTAATAAAGCATGATTGCAGTCCGAGCCCAATTGTGCAAAACTTTGATCATAATTTTTTTAGCAAATAAAAAGAGAACCACCATGACAGATTTCGTCGTCTTTGATATAACCGGTGCCGATGCCCAAAAATTCTTGCAAGGACAAGTAACCTGCAACGTCACCAAACTCAGCGACCAATACCAAGCGACCGCGATTAGTAATCTCAAAGGGCGCGTTGCATTGGGTATTTGGATTAGAAAAATAGCGGATGACGCTTACCAAATCGTCATCAGCCAAGACTGTGCCGATGAGTTTGCCAAGCATATCAAAAAATATGCGGCGTTCTCAAAACTTACCCTATCAGCCCCACGTGATATTTTTACGGTTGTGGACAATGGGGTACCTAGTTTTAGTGAATCAGAGAATGGCTCTGACAGCGACGCTAACCGCAAAGCATGGCAAAAAGCGAGTATCGCTACAGGCAATTACTGGATTGTCAAAGCCACCGCAGGCTTGTGGCAACCCCAAGAGTTGCGTCTACACCAACAAGGCGGGGTTGACTACGATAAAGGCTGTTATTTAGGCCAAGAAATCATTGCGCGGTTATATTTTAAAGCCAGCCCAAAAGCTTGGCTCCACCGCGTAGCAGGTACCGGTGATGTACCCAACGCAGGTGAAAAAATTGGCAGTGTCGATGTGGTCAATAGCATTGCTACTGAGACAGGTTTTGAAGCCTTGGTGGTGGCGCGTCCCGATGATATTGCCGCTAGTAACCTGACCATTCTTGAGTTACCTCAAGCACTGCAACAACCGGTTGCGCGCCAACATTAAACACCCAGCAAATTTGATTAACGTAAATAAGTGAAAATAAATGTGGGTTAAAATAAAAAAGGCATTTTGCTGATGCCTTTTTTAACCGTTTTTTTAGGTTTATTAATAGCTAAACCACTTCAAACCTAACCTATTTTATAGCTAAACCGCTTTCATTTTATATTTATAGCTAAACCACTTCGCCAGCCACAAACCCGCTTGCCCAAGCCCACTGAAAATTGTAGCCACCTAGCCAACCAGTAACATCGAGCACCTCGCCGATAAAATACAAATTCGGTTGTAACTGACTTTGCATGGTTTTTGAAGAAACTTTATCAGTAGCAACGCCACCACGGGTGACTTCAGCTGTACGATAACCTTCAGTGCCTGATGGCGTCAAACGCCAAGCATTGAGCTGCTCACCAAGCTGCGCTAACTTCTCGTCTTTGATATTGGCAAGCTCAGTCTCAGCCATGTCTTGCCACAATAAATTTTGCAAAGTAGCCACCACTTTTTTAGGTAGCGCCGCCGCGCCTATGTGGTCATTTAGTACGGTTCTGATCAGCTGTTTTGGGTGCTGTTTTTTTTGCTCAGCTAAAAATGCTGCCATATCAAGGCTTGGGAATAAATTGATAAAAATCGGCTCGCCCACGTGCCAATAATTCGATAGCTGTAACATCGCAGGCCCGGATAAACCGCGATGGGTAAATAGCACGGGCAACCTAAAACTGATACGCTCGTTAAACGCAATGACCTCAAAACTAACCCCCGATAACGATTTAATCGCATCGCCAATCTTATCGGTAAAGGTAAAGGGTACGAGTCCTGCCGATGTTGGCACAATGGTATGCCCAAATTGCTGCGCTACTTGGTAACCAAACCCTGTCGCACCCATGGTCGGAATTGACAGCCCGCCTGTGGCGACTACCAAGGATTGACAAGTTAAGATTTGCTCGCTACTTTTTTGATTGGCTTGTTGATTAGCCTGTTGATGAGGCTGTTGACTAGCTGGTTGATTGACAGTTAAAACAAACCCCGTATTATCGGGTAACGCTTGGATTTGCTGGATGGCGGTTTTTAGTTGAATAGTTACTTGGTTGGCGCGGCATTCGGTCAGCAGCATTTGCAAAATATCATTGGCAGAGGTATCACAGAACAGTTGTCCATGCTCACGCTCATGATAGGGAATCTGATACTGGCTAACCATGCCAATAAAATCCCAATTTAGATAGCGTGACAACGCCGATTTGCAAAAGTGCGGATTGCTACTTAAATAATGCTTGGGCTCAATGTCATAGTTGGTAAAATTACAGCGCCCACCGCCACTCATAAGGATTTTCTTGCCCGCTTTATTGGCATGATCTACCACGAGCACACGCCGTCCGCGCTTGCCCGCTGTCAATGCACAAAATAGCCCTGATGCCCCTGCCCCGATGATGATGACATCATACGCAAACGTGGATGGTGCGTTTGTTGACCCAGCATGATTTTGAGCCGTGTCAATCTTTGGTGAAGTATTTGGTGAAGTATGTTGTTGCTGCATGATGACCGCTATTTATCAGGTAAAAGACCAAATAAGAATCCGCTTACAATAAGGATATTTGCCCAATATCTGAAAAAATATCCTTAAAAATATCCTGAGTAACATTGCAAAATTTGTGATTTTTTGCCAAACTAAGGAAAAGGCACTCTAGAATCAAGGATTAGATTGTATTGCATTTTCATAGTGAGCGGACGTTTATTGATGGCTCGTTTCATCGCTCTGTTGATACCCCGTGTTACTGTTAGCTTATCAACGTGAAAATGTTATTTTTGAAGTTAAGCCCGCTACCTATTTGAGCCGTTTGTCAGTTCGTAGCCATTTAGAGTATTACCCCACCAACCTACGAGTCATAACAAGGAATGTTTTATGAAGAGCTACCCTCATAGCGCTGAATTTGCCGCTAAAGCCAATACCACTCCCCAAAAATACGCCGAAACCTATCAAGAATCTGTCGAAAATAACGAAGCGTTTTGGGCAAAACGCGCTGAATGGATTGATTGGATAAAAAAACCCACCAAAATCAAAAACGTCAACTATGACCTAAACAATTTTAGCATTAAATGGTTTGAAGATGGTGAGCTTAATCTATCGGTCAACTGTCTTGACCGTCACGTTGCTGAAAACCCTTACAAGCCTGCGATTATTTGGGAAGGCGACCACCCCTCACTTCATAAAATTGTCTCATACAAAGAGCTACATTCAGAAGTATGCCGCCTTGGTAGCGCACTGCGTCGTAAAGGCGTCAAAAAAGGCGACCGCGTCACCATTTATTTGCCGATGATTCCTGAAGCGGCGGTTGCGATGCTGGCTTGTGCGCGGATTGGCGCGGTTCACTCATTGGTATTTGGCGGGTTTTCAGCAGACAGTCTAGCTAGCCGTATCATCGATAGCCAATCAAAAATTGTCATCACCGCTGATGAATCTGTGCGTGGTGGTAAACATACGCCGCTTAAACAAAATGTGGATCGTGCGCTAGACCATGACGGTACCGAATGTGTTGAAAATGTCATTGTGGTGTACCGTACCGGTGAATCCATCCCAATGAGCGGTCGCCGCGATATTTGGTATCACAACTTAATCGACAACGCCTCTGAAGACTGCCCACCAGAGCCAATGAATGCCGAAGACCCGCTATTTTTGCTTTACACTTCAGGCTCAACTGGCAAGCCTAAAGGCGTGGTACACACCACCGGTGGTTATTTGACCTATGCGCTATCCACCTTCCGTGACGTGTTTGATATTAAAGACAATGACGTATTTTGGTGTACCGCGGATGTGGGCTGGGTCACTGGTCACACCTATGTGGTATATGGGCCGCTTGCCAACGGCACAACAACCGTGATGTTTGAAGGGGTGCCGCAGTACCCAGATTGGGCGCGTATCGGTCATATCGTTGATAAGCATGACGTTACCATCTTGTATACTGCGCCAACTGCTATTCGCGCGATGATGAAAGAAGGCGATGATTACGTTCGTAAATCAAACCGTTCCAGCTTACGTCTGTTGGGCTCGGTGGGTGAACCTATCAATCCTGAAGCTTGGAACTGGTATTATAAGGTGGTGGGCGAAGGTCGTTGTCCGATTGTTGATACTTGGTGGCAAACTGAAACAGGCGGTATTTTGATGACGCCAATCCCCAATACGGTTGATCTCAAACCAGGCGCCGCGATGAATCCGCTGTATGGCATCAAGCCAGCGATTGTTGATGCCGAAGGTGCTGAATTAACGGGCGCCGCCGAAGGCAATTTAATCATCAAAGACAGTTGGCCAGGTCAAATGCGTACCATTTGGGGAGACCATAAACGCTTTTTAGAAACTTACTTTAGCACCTATCCCGGCGCTTACTTCACAGGTGACGGTGCCCTGCGCGATGAAGACGGTCATTATTGGATTACAGGTCGTGTGGATGATGTCTTAAACGTCTCTGGGCATCGCCTAGGTACAGCAGAGATTGAAAGTGCTTTAGTATCGCACCCTTCAGTCGCTGAAGCGGCGATTGTGGGTATGCCGCATGAGCTCAAAGGACAAGGCATTGCCGCTTACGTCATCTTAAAATCAGGCGAAGAGCCAAGCGAGATGCTCAAAGGTGAAATCAACCGTCATGTCCGTAGTGAGATTGGTCCAATCGCCAACTTAGACTCGCTATATTTGGTCGAAGCCTTACCAAAAACGCGCTCCGGTAAAATCATGCGCCGTATTCTGCGTAAACTTGCCGCGCATGAATTTGAAGGTTTGGGTGATACTTCAACCTTGGCAGAACCCGAGGTGGTTGATAACCTCATCAATGTGGTTAAATCTGATAAACAACCTGCTTAATTTCTGCTTAGATTTAAAAAACGTCTGTAGCTACAGGCGTTTTTTTTTCATCGTTTTTCAATGTTTTTCAATTGTTAAATATATTTAAAAATCCAATTCAAATTTTTAATTTTAATGATGATTTAATTAAACTCAATTGCTTACAATTTTGCGCTTAATCATGCGATAATTGGTTATGTTATAATGCCGATCAAAGGCATTTTTAATAAAACCGATAAACAAGGATAAACCGATGACTGATATGACTGCGGCCACAGCGCCATTAGATTTTAGCAAACCCATCAAATCCCGTGCTGCGGTAGCTTTCGCTGCGGGAGAACCATTACAAATCGTCGAAATCGACGTTGAGCCACCGCGTAAAGGCGAAGTACTCGTCAAAATTACCCATACGGGCGTTTGCCACACAGACGCATTCACCTTGAGTGGCGATGACCCTGAAGGGGTTTTTCCAGCGGTTTTGGGTCATGAAGGCGCAGGTATTGTGATGGCAGTCGGTGAAGGGGTAACCAGTGTACAACCTGGTGATCATGTCATTCCGCTATATACGGCTGAGTGTGGTGAATGTTTATTTTGTAAAAGTGACAAAACCAACCTATGCATCGCGGTGCGTGCTACCCAAGGTAAAGGGGTGATGCCTGATGGTACCACCCGTTTTAGCTATCAAGGTCAGCCAATTTATCACTATATGGGCTGTTCAACATTTAGTGAATATACTGTCGTTGCTGAGGTGTCGCTTGCCAAAATCAATCCTGAAGCCAATCCTGAGCAGGTCTGTCTATTAGGTTGCGGCGTGACCACAGGACTAGGTGCGGTAAAAAACACCGCTAAAGTACAAGAAGGCGATAGCGTCGCGGTGTTTGGGCTTGGCGGTATTGGGCTTGCTGTGATTCAAGGTGCCAAACTTGCCAAAGCAGGCCGTATTATTGCGGTTGACACCAATCCCGAAAAATTTGAGTTAGCCCGTGAGTTTGGCGCGACTGATTTTGTTAATCCAAAAGATTATGACCAACCCATTCAACAAGTGATTGTTGAGATGACAGGTTGGGGTGTGGATCACAGTTTTGAATGTATCGGTAACGTCAATGTCATGCGCTCGGCACTTGAATGCGCGCATCGTGGCTGGGGTCAAAGCGTGATTATTGGTGTCGCAGCTGCAGGTCAAGAGATTTCCACTCGTCCGTTCCAATTAGTGACGGGTCGCCGCTGGTTAGGCTCTGCATTTGGTGGGGTGAAAGGTCGCTCACAACTGCCAGGTATGGTTGAGCAAGCCATGCACGGTGATATCCAACTGGCACCTTTTGTCACCCATACCATGGGTCTTGAAGATGTCAATACCGCATTTGATTTGATGCATAAAGGTAAGTCCATTCGTTCAGTGTTGCATTACTAAAACATTACCGAACTTAGCATTAAACAGAATGGGAAATTCACCATGAAAAAAGTTGAATCGCATAAATTGCACGGTGGTGACCTACAAGTGTGGCAGCATACCAGTGTGACCACACACACGGAGATGAAATTTGCCATCTATTTGCCACCCAAAGCCATCGCCCATGAAGCCACTGAAACAGCTGAAACAACAGCTCAAAAATTTGCGGTGCTGTATTGGCTATCAGGGCTGACGTGTACTGAGCAAAACTTTATTCAAAAATCTGGGTTTGCTGAGTATGCCAGTCGTCACAACGTGATTGTGGTGGCACCCGATACCAGTCCTAGGGGTGTCGATATAAGCGGTAACGATGTGCCTGATGACAGCGCTTATGATTTGGGGCAAGGGGCAGGCTTTTATGTCAATGCCACCCAAGCGCCTTGGGCAACGCATTTTCAGATGTATGATTATATCGTCGATGAGTTGCCTAATCTCATCGAACAGCACTTTCCTGCCAATGACCAGCGCAGTATTTTTGGTCATAGTATGGGTGGACACGGTGCGCTGATGATTGCCCTGCGCAATCCGCAGCGCTATGCCAGCGTGTCGGCTTTTTCCCCCATCGTCGCACCGTCACAAGTGCCTTGGGGACAAAAAGCCTTTAGCGCTTATCTAGGCGATGACCAAAGCACCTGGGCAAATTACGATAGCTTAGCGTTGATGAAGCAGTCAGCGCATAGCAAAAAATTACCGCTATTGATTGACCAAGGTAGCGGGGATGAGTTTTTGGCTGAGCAGCTCAAACCTCAGCTCTTTGCGCAAGCTGCCAAAGATGCCAATTATCCGATGACGCTGCGTATGCAGGACGGTTATGACCATAGCTACTATTTTATCAGTAGTTTTATCGCTGACCATTTTGCGCACCACGCCGCTGCCCTTCAAGCTTAAGCACACACACAATCACTTGTCACACCACACGGCTGACAAGTGATTGACCATTTTCATTTTGCCATCGCATTACCCCCTCCATCATTTAAAATAACAAATTTGCGATGATTATTTTGTCCGCGATCTTATCTGATAAGGAAGATTGTCATGGTTAACAAGCGCACTGATATCACGGTAACCCCTACCCATAAAGAGCCCTATTTGCAAGGCGTTATGTTTCGCTACAGTGTGTTTGCCATTGCCTTTGCTATCCTTGCTTTGGGTATTGTGCTACTCAAATGGTGGCTGATAGTGATTGGTCTGGTGGGCTTTGTGGTGGGCATTTATGATTTGATGCAAGTACACCATGCCGTCTTGCGTAACTACCCAATTTCGGGACATATTCGTTACCTATTGGAAGAATTCCGACCTGAACTGCGCCAGTATTTGATTGAAGATGACCAAGCCGCCGTGCCGTTTTCGCGCCAGCAGCGTGCGCTTGCCTATCAACGTGCCAAAAACGTCAGTGATACCAATGCTTTTGGTACGTTAGAAAATTTATACCAGTCTGGCAAAGAATGGTTTTTACAATCCACCCTTAGCTATCCTCTCAAAGAAACCAATTTTCGTATTATGGTGGGCGGTGAACGATGTCTACAGCCCTACTCGATGTCGGTGTTTAATATCTCTGCCATGAGTTTTGGCAGCCTGTCAGCCGCGGCAATCGAAGCGCTCAATCAGGGCGCAAAACTTGGTGGATTTGCTCATGATACAGGTGAAGGTGCGATTAGTCCGTACCATAAAAAACACGGCGGCGATTTGATTTGGGAGCTGGGTACCGGGTATTTTGGATGCCGTAATCACGATGGTACGTTTAGCGCCGAAAAATTCGCTGAACGCTCGCGCCTTGAGCAAGTCAAAATGATTGAAATCAAGCTGTCGCAAGGGGCAAAACCTGGTAAAGGCGGGGTATTGCCCAAGGAAAAAATCACCCCCGAAATTGCCGAAACCCGTGATGTGCCGATGGATGCAGACTGCGTTTCCCCAGCCAGCCATTCAGCCTTTACTACCCCGCGTGAAATGGTGCAGTTTTGGCAACAGCTGCGTGAACTATCAGGGGGCAAGCCGGTTGGTTTTAAGCTGTGTGTCGGGCAGCCTTGGCAGTTTATGGCGATTGTCAAAGCCATGATTGAAGCAGATAATTACCCTGATTTTATCGTGGTTGATGGTGCAGAAGGCGGCACGGGGGCTGCGCCTGTTGAGTTTATGGATAATGTTGGCATGCCGCTACTCGATGGCTTCTTGCTTGTACACAACACGTTGGTGGGTGCGGGGGTGCGTGACAAAATCAAAATCGGTGTCAGTGGTAAAATCATCTCTGCCTTTGATATCGCGCGCATGCTAGCGCTAGGTGCAGATTGGTGTAACTCAGCGCGTGGCTTTATGTTTGCGGTGGGCTGTATCCAATCACGTGCCTGTCATACCAACAAATGCCCAACTGGGGTTGCCACCCAAGACCCCTATCGTCAGCGGGCATTACATATTCCTGATAAGGCACAGCGGGTCTATAATTTTCATAAAAACACGCTTAAATCATTGGCAGCGATTGTGGGTGCGGTGGGTTTACACCACCCAAAAGATTTACAAGCATATCATATTGCCAGACGGCTGGAAAATGGGCAGATTAAGCTATTATCCAAGTTTTATTATTTTACGGAACCTGGCGTGTTACTGAATTTGTCGGCGCGCTCAGATGTTTTTAACCAAATGTGGGTCATGGCAAATCCTGATAGCTTTTTGGCAAATAACGAGGCGTTAATTGCTTATAATCACGATGTGCGTCACGCCCATGAGCACAACGAAAAGCGCTTTAATGAAGGCAATTACCCTGAGCGTATCGACAGCTTTGATGAAACCGCAAATAGCTACTATACCTATGATGATGACCCTTCTTAATACTTTGTCCACAAAAAAACCGCTAACGATTAGCGGTTTTTTTCGTATCAGCTTAGCTTATTCCACCGTGACGCTCTTGGCCAAATTACGGGGTTTATCAACGTCTGTGCCTTTGGCAAGCGCAACATGGTAAGACAACAACTGTACGGGAATGGTGTGTACTATGGGCGATAACACGCCAATATGACGTGGGGTGCGAATCACGTGTACGCCCTCACTATCGGAAAAATCACTGTCAAGATCGGTAAATACAAACAACTCACCGCCACGCGCCGAGACTTCTTGCATATTGGCTTTGACTTTGTCGAGCAGGCTGTCATTTGGCGCTATCACCACCACAGGCATGTTTTCATCAACCAATGCCAGTGGACCGTGTTTTAACTCGCCAGCGGGATAGGCTTCTGCATGGATATAGGTGATTTCTTTGAGCTTTAATGCCCCTTCTAATGCAATTGGGTAATGAATACCACGTCCCAAAAACAGCGCGCTTGGCTTATCAGCAAATTTGCTTGACCAGCTGCTAATCTGTGGCTCAAGATTGAGCGCATATTGAATATCATTGGGCAAGCTGCGCAGCGCATTGGTGTATTCGACCAGTTTAGTGTCATCCACATAGCCACGCACACGACCAAGTGTCACCGCCAAACCAAATAAAGCCACTAACTGGGTAGTAAAGGCTTTGGTTGAGGCGACCCCAATCTCTGCACCGGCTCGGGTGTAGACTACCAGCTCACTGGCGCGAGGCAAGGCAGATTCCATCACGTTACAGATGGATAGACTGTGTTTGTGCCCCATGGCTTGTGCGTATTTTAGCGCTTCCATGGTATCTAGCGTTTCCCCTGATTGCGAAATGGTGATAATCAATTGTTTTGGATTGGCAATCACCTCACGATAACGGTATTCGCTAGCGATTTCGACATCGGTGGCAATTTTGGCAATACTTTCCAACCAATATTTGGCGGTCGATGCAGCATAATACGACGTGCCACAGGCAAGAATCTTAATACTGTCGATATCATTGAAAACGGCTTCAGCATTTTCACCAAAATTGTTGGCGATAAACCCGGCATCCAAAAAAATTTCGGCGGTATCTGACACCGCTTTTGGCTGCTCGTAGATTTCTTTTTGCATAAAGTGGCTATAAGCCCCTAGTTCAAGAGACGCTAAGGACACTTGCGAAGTGGTAGCTTTGCGGGTCGTTGGATTGCCTTGTTTATCAATCATTTGTGCCACGCCATCTGCCGTCAACTGGGCAATATCACCATCTTCAAGATACATAATTTGACGGGTAAAGGCGACGACTGCTGAGACATCCGATGCGATAAAGGTTTCATGTTCACCTAAGCCAATGAGTAATGGACAGCCCATACGCGCCACCACCATGTTTTGTGGCCTATCGTTGGCAATCACCGCAATCGCATACGCGCCATGAAATTGCTCGGTCGCCGCTTGTACTGCATTGAATAAATCACCGCCGTTTTGTACATAGTGCTGATGCACCGCATGGGCGATGACCTCGGTGTCGGTTTGTGACTCAAAATGATAGCCATTTTGCTGAAGGCGGGCGCGCTCAGCTTCAAAGTTTTCGATGATGCCATTATGTACCACCGAAATCAAATCACCCGAGATATGCGGATGCGCATTTGGCTCAGTGACGCCGCCGTGGGTCGCCCAGCGAGTATGACCGATGCCGGTGTGACCATACACGCCACGCTCTTTGGCAGCGGCTTCCATCAAGGCAACACGCCCCACTCGGCGCACGCGTTTGAGTCCTTCATCGGTTTGCACTGCAATACCCGATGAGTCATAACCCCGATATTCTAGGCGTTTTAAGCCATCGGTTAAAAAATCTACCACATTGTCTTGCGCACGAATGGCGCCAACGATACCGCACATAACTGTTCCTTAGTATCCAGTTTTTGGTGTGAGCAATCAACTTTGATTGCTGTGAAAAACAATCCCCCCGTTTACACAGTCGTTAGATTGTTTCATTGTTGCTTAACCAAACGGCTTTATCTTATAAAGCAAGTTTATCGCATTAAGCAAGAATTTGTTAAATTTAGGCAAAAATTCAAATATCAAGATTTTTTTTCAGGACGTTGCCAACCCTCAATCGTGACTTGTTTACCACGGGCGATAGACAGTTTTTCGGCAGGGCAGGCTTTACTGATGGCACTGCCTGCCCCAATGGTGGCGCGGTCACCAATGGTCACAGGGGCAATCAGTACCGCATTTGAGCCAATACGTACTTCTTCACCAATCACGGTTTTAAACTTATTGACGCCATCATAATTGGCAGTAATCGTACCTGCCCCGATATTGGTCCTTTGTCCAATCGTGGCATCACCTAGGTATGCCAAGTGATTGGCTTTGGCACCTGCTGCCATTTGGGTGTTTTTAAGCTCGACAAAGTTACCGATATGCACGTCATTGGCGGTGACTGCATCGGGGCGCAAACGGGCAAAAGGTCCGATTTGGTTGTCTGCGCCTACTACCGCATTGTCAAATAAACTGTAAGGTTGCACCACAGTGCCACTGGCGATTTTGCTGTTTTTGATGATACAACCTGCGCCGATTTTGACGTTATCACCTATCTCACAGTCACCTTCAATGATGACATTAATATCAATTTGCACATCTCTACCAACTTTGAGCGAACCGCGTAAATCAAAACGGCTTGGATCAATCAAATGTACGCCTTGTTGCATCAATGCTTGGGCTTGATGCGTTTGCCAAGTACGCTCTAGATTTGCCAACTGCAGACGGTCATTCACGCCTTCGATTTCAAACTGATGGGTCGGCGATACGGTGGCAATTTCGATGCCATCATCCACCGCCATTTTGACGATATCGGTCAGGTAATATTCGCCTTGGGCATTGTTATTGGTCAAGTTATTGAGATATTGATGCAAAATATCATTGGCGACACAGTACACACCGCTATTGATTTCAGTGATTTTTCTTTGCTCATCGTTGGCATCTTTTTCTTCGACAATGGCGATTACTTGGTTGTTGTCACGCACAATACGACCCAAGCCAAATGGGTTGGCTAAGTTTAGGGTTAGCATGGCAAAACGGCTGTCTGTATTTGCCAATTTCTCTAAGGTATCGACGCCAATGAGTGGCACATCCCCTGATAAAATCAAGCTTTTCCCATCCGTAGGCAACACTGGTAAAGTCATTTGCACCGCGTGACCCGTGCCCAATTGCTCAGCTTGCTCGACCCAATCAATTTGTTCATCGGCAAAGGCATCTTTGACTTGCTGACCTTCAAAACCATAGATAATGATATTCTTTTGGCTACCCAATTGTTTGGCAGTGGCGAGTACGTGATGTAGCAAAGGCTTGCCTGCCAGCGGTTGTAGTACTTTTGGCTTGCTCGATTTCATGCGAGTGCCTTTACCCGCTGCCATGATAATGGTGGTTAAGTTGGTCATGGGAATCCCTTATTTTTTTTAAACTAATTTTAATGATACAACAGGTTAAACATAAGTAACGAGCACACTCACAAAGACTATTAGCACAACCCCCGCCATCAGCCCCGCCAAAATGTCATCAATCAAAATACCAAAACCGCCGCTCACATTTTTATCCACCCATTTAATCGGAAAAGGTTTTAAAATATCAAAAAAACGAAACGCGACAAATGCAGCAAAGTATAGTAGCAGTAAGCTTAACTGATGACCTTGCAATAAAGCATCATCGTAGAAATGCAGCCATAAAATTGGCAGGAGTGACACCCACATGCCGACCCATTCATCCCACACGATATGCGGGTCATCATGTACACCCATCAAATCAGACGTTTTACCGCAGATATAACTACCGACTAGAGCGCCCACCACCGTAACTGCCAAAAACCCCCAAAAACCCAGCCATAACATCGGAATGGCAACCACTAGCCCACCCACCGTGCCCCACGTCCCAGCAGCGCGCTTTGGCAATCCTGAGCCTAAGCCGATACCGAGCCAATAAATCAGCTTTTCCCAAACGCTCGCGGTTGGCGGACAAGGCGGGCAAACATTGGCTTTACGGACGTCGGGTTTATGCAGTTGAGTCATAGGGCGTTCTTTGGCTAAAAATGCTGATAGCCAGTAATCGAAAATTCAATTGGTTGGTTATTATAAGTCAGCCTCAAGCCGTTTTCTGTGACAATTTTGCCAATGGCAAAAATTTTATCCGAAAACTGTTGATTAAATTTGACAAAACTTTGCTCACTCATAGTAAAACACAGCTGATAATCATCACCGCCGTTGAGCTGATGTTGCCACTTTTCAGTATTTGGCAAGGCTTGTAATTGTGGATGCGTTGGAATATTGGCTAAATCAACCACCGCACCCACCTGTGATGCGGTTAGAATATGACCCAAATCCTGCCCTAGCCCGTCTGAAATATCAATCATGCTATGGGCAAACCCACGTAATTTTTGCCCGAGCTCAACTTGCGGAACAGGTAAATCGAGTGCCGGCTGTAAAGCGATTGGTTGTAAAGCGATATTGTGCTGCTCAGATTTTTCAGCGTTTAAAATCTGCTGTAAGGCAAAACTTGCTGAGCCAATCTCACCGCTCACACAGATGATATCACCGACTTTTGCGCCACCTCTGGTAATAGCTTGCCCAGTTGGCACAAAGCCCAGTGCAGTGACAGAGATGGTTAAAGTGTTTGATTGGGTGGTATCGCCACCGATAAGCTCGACATCAAATCGGTTGCAGATGTCCGCGATGCCTTGGGCGAATGGTTTGAGCCAGTCATCCTGTGCAAGCTTAGCGGGCAAACTAATGCCTAGCAATACCGCATAGGGCGTCGCACCCATCGCTGCTAAATCGGATAAATTGACCGCGACCGATTTATAGCCGATGGCATAAGCGGATGTTGATAAGGGAAAATGTCGACCTGCAACCAGCGTATCAATACAGCTCACCAGTTCGCAATCACTTGGCATACTGCTTATCGCGCAATCATCCCCAATACCCACTTGGGTCAAAGGATTTTTGCGTGTACAGTGTTGAAAATGTTGATAAATCAAAGAAAATTCGGACATCTTAGCCATCCGTAGCGAGCATAAAAGGGCGTAGCGAGTACGCCCTTTACGGTATTATTTTTCTTCTTGAGTGGTCGTTTCAGATGGCGGCTGCGGCGCGTCCTCTGTTTTGGCTTTTTTGGCATCTGCCTCTACTTCAGGCATACGCACGTCTTTTGCGATTTTATCCATCACCACATGAATCATTTTATAGCCATCTGATGAGCCAAAATGGGTGTTGAGCTGAATCGCTTCATCAATCACTACTTTGTAAGGCACTTCCAAGTGCTGCTTCATCTCATAGGCACCGACAAGCAGTACCGCTTGCTCAACTTTATCTAGACGTGTCCAAGGGCGATCAAGTAGGCTGTCGATATAGGCGATTAAGTCATCGCTTTGCTCAATGATTTTGCTTAGTAGCTCGTGATAATAGCCCAAATGCACCGTGTGCATGGCATTCTCACTGCGGGTATGCGCTTCGATTTCGTGCGATGGGTTGCCTGTCAACAGCCACTCATATAACCCTTGCACCACAAAACGGCGTGCTTTACGAATCGCGGTCAGGCTGGTTTTATAATTGACGGCGTTGTCTTGACTCGCCTGCTGTGGTGTGGTGTGGGTTGAATTGTCAGTCATATCGCTACCTTATTCACCAGCCATTTGTGCGTCAATTTGACCCAATACGTTAATCATCTCAAGCGCGACCATGGCTGCTTCTGAGCCTTTGTTACCTGCTTTGGTGCCAGAGCGCTCAATGGCTTGTTCGATGCTGTCTGTGGTCAAAATCGCATTAATAACAGGCACGTCATAATCCAACCCAATCGCGCCCAAACCTTTGGCAGATTCACCAGCGACAAAATCAAAGTGCGGCGTGCTACCACGAATGACCGCGCCTAAACCGATGATAGCGTCAAATTTATCGGTTTGTGCCATACGAGCAACCGCCAGTGGAATTTCCCAAGCACCCGGTACACGCACGACCGTAATATTGCTGCCTGCGATACCATGACGCAGTAAGGTATCAATCGCGCCGCTGACCAAACTTTCTACCACAAAGCTGTTAAAACGTCCTACCACCATACCGATTTTGGCGTGGGCATTGGTGTGTAATTCACCGCTGATATGCTGTACTTGGGCGAGCTCGTTTTGAAGATTTGCCATGATGATTACCTTTAAATTGTAAAAATTAGAATCTGATTTTGCTAGGTATGATACCATTTTTGTTAGGTTTATTCATGTTATTTAGCATGACCCTAGGTTACTGCCATTAAAATAAAAAATCCGCCATAGCGACGGACTTTTATAAAAAACAATTAAGCTTATTGGGTCAAAAAGCTTGGCAATGCTTTATGACGTTTTTCCAATTCTTTCGCTTTTTTCTTACTGACACCGCCCAATACCTCAATGGCATGACGCAGGCGCTGCAATGTCATATCCGCCCCAATCAAATACATTGAATTCATCACAGGCGTGCTTGACTTGCTACCTGCGATGGCAATAAAAAATGGCGACATAAAATCACGCAATTTAATGCCCATCTCGCCTGCCAAACCAGACAATACCGCTTGGATATGCTCCTCCGTCCACACAGGCAGGGTTTCTAACTGCCATTGCGCAAGTTGTAGAATCTCCACGGTTTGCTCAGTGGATAACACTTTATGTACAAAGTCCACCTCACTAATGGTTGGCAAGTTTTGGAAATAAAAGCCCGACCAATTCACCGCATCCGACAACAAGTTAATGCGTGGCTGAATGGCTTTGGCAATGGCGGTGAGTTTGTCGCTGTCATTGGCCCAATCAAGAATTTTGGTTTTTAAGGCTTCGGGTGACAGTGAGCGCAACCATTCGCCATTGAGCCAAGTGAGTTTTTCTACGTCAAAAATCGGACCACCAAGCGACACCCGCTTAATGTCAAAACTGGCAATCATTTCATCCAACGTGAATTTTTCGGCTTCATTTGGCATGGAGTAGCCCATCCGTCCCAAATAATTGAGCAAGGCTTCTGGCAACACACCTGCATCACGGTAATAAGTGATAGACGTTGGATTTTTGCGTTTCGATAGTTTGGATTTGTCTGGGTTTCTGAGCAGTGGCATATGACAAAGCACTGGCATATCCCAACCAAAATATTTATACAACAGTTGATGTTTTGGGGCAGAGTTAATCCACTCTTCGCCACGAATGACGTGGGTAATCTGCATCAAATGGTCATCGACGACGTTTGCCAAATGGTAGGTTGGTAGACCGTCGGTTTTAAGTAGCACTTGCATATCCACTTGTGACCAAGGAATCTCGACCTCGCCACGTAGCATATCGTCAAACTTACATACACCCTCGTCTGGCACACGCATACGAATGACAAATGGTTTGCCTTCGGCGGCAAGCTTGTCCGATTGTTCACGGGAAATGTTCGCATAGCGACCGTCATATTTTGGGGTTTCACCCCGCGCCATTTGTTCGGCTCGCATTTGGTCGAGTTCATCACTGGTGGCAAAACAGCGGAATGCATGACCTTTGTCCAACAGTTCTTCGGCGTATTGTTTGTAGATGTCTTTGCGTTCGCTTTGGCGATACGGTGCATGTGGACCGCCGACGTCTGGACCTTCTGACCAGTCAAGACCGACCCAGCGCAGCGCGTCCAAAATCATTTGTTCAGATTGCGCGGTGGAGCGCGTTTGGTCGGTGTCTTCAATGCGTAGGATAAATTCACCGCCATGCACTTTGGCAAAGGCAAGGTTAAATAGGGCGATATATGCGGTGCCAACGTGGGGAAAGCCTGTGGGGCTTGGGGCAATACGGGTGCGGACTTTTGACATGGATTTCTCAATTTTACAAAAATTTCAAATTAGCGGCTATTATAGCCGACTATCGAATTTTTATAAATTGAATCCTAGCGATGATAGCTGGCTGATAAAATATAAATTTGGAAGGCAACGCTAAATGCTAGATTGACTTTGGCAGTTAGCGTTATTTTTGAACACTAATTCAATTATTTATCCTTGCGATGGCGAATGATTTCGACAATCATTGGTACCACCGAAAACACAATAATGGCAATCATAATCCACGAAAAATGTTCTTTGACAAAGGGTAATTGACCAAAAAAATAGCCTAGCGTGGTAAAAGATACCACCCATAATACCGCGCCAACGATGTTATAGCGAGCAAACTGGGCATAATTCATGTTACCCATACCGCCTACAAACGGCGCAAACGTGCGTACAATGGGAATAAAACGGGCAATAATAATGGTGCGTCCGCCGTATTTTTCATAATAATCGTGGGTTTTTTGCAAATAGCTTTGCTTAAAAATCTTGGAATTGGGATTAGAAAATAACTTTTGTCCAAAGTGTTTGCCAATCTCAAAATTGACAAAATCACCCAATATTGCCGCCACAATCAATAAACCAATCAGCACAAAGATATTCATATCGCCCACTGCGGCAATGGTGCCTGCCGCAAACAACATCGAATCCCCGGGCAAAAATGGTAACACCACCAGACCCGTCTCGCAAAACACAATGGCAAACAAAATCGCATAAATCCAATTGCCATAATTTTTGACCAATTCTTGTAAATGGTCACCAATATGCAAAATAAAATCAACCAACCACATGGGCTATCCTTATAAATTTAGACAAAACAACAAAATATAACTAATCTACAGTCGTTATATGAAGGCAACATTAAGCAGCCATCATTATAGCAAGAATGGGTAAAAATTTTGTGTTTTTAGGCAAAAATCATCTTGACAGCAAAATCAGTTTTCAATAAAATACGCGCACTCTTAGGCAAAGCAGTCTAAATAATTCCCAAAAATGGGGCTATAGCTCAGTTGGTAGAGCACTTGCATGGCATGCAAGGGGTCAGCGGTTCGACTCCGCTTAGCTCCACCACTATTAAGTCTGCTTAGAGCACCTCGTGCGATTGCGTCCCCATCGTCTAGAGGCCTAGGACATCGCCCTTTCACGGCGGTAACCGGGGTTCGAATCCCCGTGGGGACGCCACTTATTTTAAAAAAGCCATTGTCTGACGGACGATGGCTTTTTTGTTTTTGCTATCTGTCTATAGTCGGCGTTTTTGGTGTGTAGTGTTGCCTTGCCACATCCTAGGTTAAATAGGTTACATAGCTTACAATGTTTTGCTTTTCTCTATGCCGTATGCCCTACCCCACAAAATCAATTTTCCTTGCGCTCAGTTGACGCTTTGTCATCAAAATTAGCATATAATTGAGCGCGCAATTGCGTATGTGATAAATAATTTTTGGCTATCTGCTTTAAGCTACTTGATTCTAGCTACTTGATTCTAGCTACTTGATTTAAGCCACTAAATTTTACCACTCGGGATTTTACCACTTGAGTTTTGACTCGCTGATTTTAAGCTATTGGGAAACTGGGCGAACACTATGGCAAATTTTAACACCCACATAAGCGTCGCTTTTGTCGCAAGTGGCGTCACTGGCTTGGTGATTTATAAGGCAGGGATGCTGACCGCGCCTGAATATTTGATGTGTGTGGTGGCTGGTACCATTGGTGGCTTGCTGCCCGATATTGATTTGGACCACTCGGTACCCGCGACCGTAGGATTTAATGTCGTATCGCTGCTGACGGCATTTTTTATTGTTATCTTGTGTGTCGGGCAGTTTTCGTTGGTGGCATTGGCAGGATTGTGGTTAGCCTCTTATTTGCTGATGCGCTACGGTGTGTTTAATTTATATAGCAAATTGACGGTGCATCGCGGTATCGTGCACTCGATTCCCTATTTGGGGATTATGGCGATGACCCTCGTGTACGCCAGCTTTTATGGGTTTAAGCAAGGCGCTGTTATCAGTTGGTTTTTGGGGCTGTTTTTGATGTTTGGCGCCATTGTTCATCTGCTGTTAGATGAGATGTTTAGCGTCAATCTGTTAGGGCTGAGTGTCAAAAAATCTTTTGGTACTGCGTTTAAAGTGTTTAAATTCGATCAAGTAGGCTGGTATTTGGGCTTATATGCCGTGTTGGCTGCCCTGATTGTGTTTGCCCCGCCGTTTAAACTATTTTGGCAGACGCTACAAGACCCGATTAGTTGGCTTATTTTAAAGAAAAATATCTTGCCTACCGCCATCAACCTACCGAACATTCATTAACATGATACATATGTCACCTTGCCTCATGCAGCGGGTTTGGACTTAGCGGTTTTAGACAGCAAAGGCGTCCATCATGAGCTATCCACCTTTGTGAATATTCCCACCCATGGCACCAGCCGTTGGTATTTTTTGGATCCGACAGTGGTCATGCCTGTCACCCAAAAGCAGCCTTGCCCCTGTGGCAGTGGTGAGAAATACAAACGCTGCTGTGGACAGTTTTTGCATTAATCGCTGCGCCATTGATAACAAAAACTTTAACAACCGCTCTACAATTTTTTTGTTTTTTAAAAGGGCTTTTTTGCTAGACTAATTTTATTTGCGATTTTGCGATAACGACAACGATATTAAAGGAGAGTCCCATGCCAGCGCTACGCCAAGATATTGATCCAGACGGTTTATTAGAATACTCTGTGGTCTACACCGACCGCTCGCTCAATCACATGTCCAAAAAATTCCAAACCGTGATGAATGATTTGTCCACAAGTTTAAAAAACGTGTATAACGCCGATGCGGTGGCAATCGTGCCCGGTACAGGGAGTTACGGTATGGAAGCGGTTGCGCGCCAGCTTGCCACTGACCAAACGGTGCTTATCATCCGCAACGGCTTTTTTAGTTTTCGCTGGACGCAAATCATTGAAAAAGGTCGTATTACGGATGACGTGACTGTCCTGACTGCACACATCGGTGACAACAGCGATTCAATTGTGCAACAACAGCAGTTTGAGCCAGTGGCAATCGAGGCGGCTGTCGCTGAGATTCAATCCAAAAAACCTGCGGTAGTATTTGCCCCCCATGTCGAAACCGCGGCAGGCTTGATGCTGCCTGATGACTACATCAAACAACTTGCCGATGCGGTGCATAGCGTCGGTGGTTTACTGGTTATCGACTGTATCGCCTCAGGCTGCGTGTGGCTTGATATGAAAGCGTTGGGCATTGACGTGCTCATCTCTGCGCCACAAAAAGGCTGGTCAAGCACGCCATGTGCGGGGCTAGTGATGATGAATGAACAAGCCGTTGCCAAAGTGGAAGCCACCGAATCGACCAGTTTTGGGCTCGATCTCAAACAGTGGCTCACTATCATGCGCGCTTATGAAAATGGCGGTCACATGTATCATGCGACGATGCCAACCGATGGGCTGACCAAATTCCGCGATACCGTCAAAGAAGCCGAAGCGATTGGACTTGATAAACTCAAAAGTGCCCAATTTGAATTGGGTCAAAAAGTACTCACTGTCCTCAATCAACATGATATTATCAGCGTCGCAGCTGAAGGCTACCAAGCGCCCGGTGTGATTGTGGTCTACACTGACCGTGATGATATGCACAAAGGTGCAGCATTTGCAGCCCAAGGCTTACAAATTGCAGGCGGCGTGCCACTGAAAGTTGGCGAACCCGACAGCTTTAAAACATTCCGTTTGGGGCTATTTGGGTTAGATAAACTAACGGATGTCGACGGTACAGTCAGCCGTTTTAAGCAAGCGCTTGAGAAAGTATTAGCCTAATTATCAACGTACGTGTTAGCGCATTGATTAGCAGAACAACGGTTTATTTTAAAAGCTCTGTAAATTTAAAAGCTCTGGGAAACAGGGCTTTTTTTATCTCTTAACACTCACTCATACAGCCTTTTTGCCGTGCGAAAGGTATTGCAATGGGCTTCCACCACATCGTCGATGTTTTCTGAGTAACCGCCACCCATCACCACCGCCACTGGGATCCCATGGGCTTTGGCTTGGCTAAATACAAACGCATCACGCTTGGCACAGCCGTCACGGGTGAGCGCAAGTTTACCGAGCTTATCGGTGGCGAGCACATCCACAGCGGACTGGTAAAACAGCATATCGGGTTTCACTTTTGCAATAAGTCTGGGCAGTGTATCCATTAATATGGCTAAATACGCCTCATCGCCTGTCTCGTTTGGCAAATCAATATCCAAATCGGATGCTTGCTTGCGAAACGGATAGTTTTTTGCGCCATGCATGCTAAAGGTAAATACTCGGGGTTCATTTGCCATCAAATGCGCTGTACCGTTGCCTTGATGCACATCCAAATCCACGGTCAGAATCTGGGTCGCCTGTCCACGTGCCAACAATAAATTACTCGCCACCGCCACATCGTTAAACACGCAAAACCCTTCGCCATGATCGGCAAACGCATGGTGGGTACCGCCTGCGATATTGAGCGCGACACCGAATTGTTTGGCGAATAGCGCACATTCATAAGTGCCGTGGGCAATCACACGTTCCCGCTCAACGAGCCTTGGCGTCATCTCAAAGCCGATGGCACGCGCGTCCTTGGCGGGCAATGTTTGCTGTTTTAGATGCTGCCAGTACCTTTGTGTATGTGTGGTGAGAATTTCGTCTTCGCTCAATCGCTGCGGGGTAAAAAAATTGGCTGGGTTGAATGTACCCTCCGCCAATAACCGCGCCGCAATCATCGGATATTTTTGCATAGGGAAACGGTGACGCTCAGGAACGTCATATTTAAAAATATCAGAATAAGCGACTTTTATCATATTATAAGCTCGCCCCCACTTTGCGGGCGATGGCAATGCCTTCTTCAATCGTTAAGCGGATCGGATTATTAGGGGTATCTTTAAATAAAATATCACCATCCCGAAACATCAAACATTCATCCACATACAGCTGTTGCCAGTGTTCGTTGTAAGTCAAAGGAATGGTGGTAATCAAGGTCACTTTATCGGTCTGCGAGGTCACTTCACTAAAATCAATCGCCAACTCACTGTCAGCGAGTTTCGCCTCACCAAATGGCGCTTTACGGGTGATAAAAAATAGCAAACTCCCTGCATAGGCTAGCTGCCAATCACCATTGCTAATGAGACAATTAAACAAGCCCAGCACCGATAACTCACGACAAATCTTGGTCAAAAACTGGAATAACACCTCATAACTGGGCGGCTCACTAAACTGTGATTTGAGGCGATTGAGCAGATAACAAAACGCCATCTCCGAATCGGTTGTACCTACGGGCTGATAGTGGGTGGGCACAGGGCTGAGCTGGTCCATAAAATCCATCTGCAGCTGCCCATTATGCGCAAACGCCCATTCCTCGCCCCATACCTCACGGACAAATGGGTGGGTATTAGCCAAGCAATTTGTGCCTTGCGTGGCTTTGCGAATATGGCTAATCACATTCATTGCCTTGATCGGATAACTATTGACTAAATCCGCCACCGGTGAGCAGAAACTGGGCTTGTCATCGTGAAATTGACGTACTCCAGCTTTACGATTACCCTGTGATGGGTCGGGATTTTTTTCAAAAAACACAATACCAAACCCATCGGTATGGATATCGGTCTGCCCGCCCCGCTGACGAAACCCGGCAAAGCTAAAATGAATATCAGTGGGTGTGTTGCAATTCATACCCAGAAGTTGGCACATGGTGATTAGGGTTCCTTTCTACTGCAATTTTGCTGAGTCGTTATGGTCTACCAAGTCGTCATCCGCTAGTTGCGAGGTGTCATCGATATTATCGAGCAAAGCTCTGGCTTGCTCAACATCTTCAGGGGCAACCCATAGCACACCGCCTGTGTTTAATCCCATCAAATCAACGAGTTGAGTCTGTACGTTGATGCCGTTGTTTTGTAAATAGATGGCGTGGGTTTCTGCCAATAAGTTGGTCGGGTATTGGGCAAGTTTTTGCCAGTGATTGCTATCGTTCATCTCTATTGTCCTGTAAGCATATGTCCTGTAAACATGGGTTTGACTGTGAAGATAGTATAACAATTAGAGGTAATACACCCCCAACCCTGCGTTATTCTTTTTAGGATAAACGTAATCGGGGCTCTCTTTTGTCCTTTTTTTACCAATCTATTTGTTTTACCAATTTATTTGTTTTATTAATGTGCCTATTGACGATTTGGTAAATTATGCCATGCGAAAAAAACACCGCAATGCCTTATTTAACCTTCCCCCAATGAAAGCTGGCTAGGCGTTTCATCAAATCAGGATTTTTCACCATAATATTATCGCCCGTACGACCTTGCTGACGGTTATAATAAATCACATTCAAACGCAGCAGCCAAAACGTCACGCCCGCCATGGCAAGCATAATCGGCAATGCCTTTTTCTCATCATCGCTCAAAGCGCGTTTACTCTCGTACCCTTGTAAAAACGCTTGCATCTTGGCGTCATCAAAATTCACCGCTTCGCCATCATTGGCGTTACCCCAAGTGGTGCAAAAATCATTAATGGTAATCGCCACATCCATCACAAAATGCTCAACACTGACTTCGGTAAAATCAAGCAAACCTGTGAGTGTTGGCTGAGTTTCATCACTAAAATCCCACAGCGTGTTATCGGCAAACATGTCCAGATGACATAAGCCTGTTGGCAAATTTTTGCTTGCTACCGTTTCGTAGGCTTGCCAAATATCATTCATCAGTTTGGCTTCATCGCTTGGCATAAACTTGGTTTCACGGTCACGCACCAAATGCCAAGGATATAACTCAACGCCATAGTTTTGTGCAGGGGTCAAGGTTTGCAAGGTTTGGTGAAGAACGGCTAAAGCCTCGCCCATTTGACGGCACATATCAGGCGTGATTGCTTTCGGGTGACCGCCCGAGAGTTTTGGTGACACCACAATGGCTTTGTTGTCAAAATACAGCAAAAACTCGCCGTTTTTGGCGGCTAGCGGGGCGGCTACGGGTAGCTGGTCTTTTAGGCGGTTTAGGATAATCGCCATTTTTTGAATTTCATGCGGTTTGCGTTCTTCAAACAAGGTAAATACATAAGACGGCTCGCCGGCTTTGTCCGTGGTTGTTTCAATAAACCAATTACTGTTTTTGATACCCTGTGTGATAGGTATGGCTTTGGCAAAATCCACGCCAAATTGTTGGCAAAAATCACTAAATTGTTGGTCAGTCAACTGGGTATATACAGACATAAGGCATCCTTGAAGCGCAGCACACCGATAAAACTGCGGTAATGGCAAAGTAAATTTGATAAACTTACGGCTATTATAGAAGGAAATCGAATATGTTAGCAAAACGAATTATCCCTTGCCTTGATGTTGACAATGGTCGGGTGGTCAAAGGTGTGCAATTTGTCGACATCAAAGACGCGGGCGACCCTGTTGAAGTGGCGCAGCGCTACAACGAACAAGGCGCGGATGAAATCACTTTTTTGGACATCACCGCTACCCATCATGGACGCGACACCACCTATCACACGGTTGAACGCATGGCAGAAACCGTATTTGTACCGCTGACTGTGGGCGGCGGGGTTCGTAAAGTCGATGACATTCGTCACTTGCTAAACGCGGGCGCGGATAAAGTATCGATTAATTCAGCCGCGATTTTTAACCCTGAATTTGTCGGTGAAGCGGCAGCGCGTTTTGGCAGTCAGTGTATCGTGGTAGCGATTGATGCCAAAAAAGTGGCTGACAATCAATGGGAAATCTTTACCCATGGGGGACGCAAAGCGACTGGCATTGATGCGGTGGCATGGGCGGTCAAAATGGCAGATTTTGGGGCGGGTGAACTGCTTGTGACCTCGATGGACTCAGATGGTACCAAAAACGGCTATGATATCGCCTTGATGAAGCGCATTACAGATAGCGTAAATGTGCCAGTGATTGCCTCAGGTGGGGTCGGCAATCTGCAACACTTGGCAGATGGGGTGCTGCAAGGCGGTGTTGATGCGGTACTAGCGGCGAGTATTTTCCATTTTGGCGAATATACCGTGGGGGAAGCCAAGCAGTTTATGGCACAGCAAGGCATTGAAATGCGCCTGTAATGGCGAGCCTTGTGAGAATGATAGCCGCTGGTAATAACTAAAAGGGCACAGCAAAAAATAGCCCAAGCCCAAGCTAGCCCAAACTAGCCAAAACTGCTATGATATTGGCATTTTCGATAATGACTAAATTGCCATGTTTCCACTAATTTTAACTCACCCGCAATGGGATCCTGTCGCTCTGCATTTGGGACCTGTCCAAGCCCACTGGTACGGGCTAATGTATTTACTGGCTTTTGCTGCCGCTTATGCGTTGGCTTGGTATCGCACTAAGTCACGCCCAGACTGGAATGCCGACATGGTCGCTGACCTGGTATTTTACGGGGCGATGGGCGTGATTCTAGGCGGGCGTATCGGCTATGTGCTGTTTTATCAATTGAGCGAATTTTTAGCCAATCCGATGTATTTATTCAAAATCAACCAAGGCGGCATGTCGTTTCATGGGGGATTTTTGGGTGTTGCCATCGCAATGCTATTTTTTGCCCGCAAATATCAAAAGAATATTTGGAATGTGCTAGATTTTATTATTCCCTGCGTGCCAACCGGACTGCTGTTTGGTCGTATTGGCAATTTTATCAATGGCGAATTGTGGGGTCGGGTGTCTGATGGTGGTTACAACTGGCTGATGCTGTTCCCGCAAGCGGTCAATGAAGACAATGAACTGCTCAAACAAAGCCCTGCCCTGCAAAGCCTTGCGCAAACCTTTATGATTGATGGCAACAATTATTTGTTACTCCCGCGCCATCCGTCACAGCTGTATCAAGCTTTTACCGAAGGGGTGGTACTGTTTGTTTTGGTTTGGTGGTTTGCCAGCCGGCCGCGTCCGCGTATGGCGGTTAGTGGTTTGTTTGTGATGGGCTACGGTATTGCACGTTTTATTACCGAATTCTTCCGCCAACCTGATGCTGACCAAGGTTTTATTTTATTAGGGTGGATGACAAAAGGGCAAATCTTGAGCCTACCGATGATTATCGGGGGTTTGGTTTTATTGATTTGGGCGTATAAAAACCAAATTTACGATTGGGGCAGTCAAAAGAATGCGGACTAACAAACAAAACTAACCAAGGAACTCATCACCCATGATTACGTCAAAAAATGAACAAGCCTATTTGGATTTACTTAAACTGGTGCTAGATAACGGCGTACAAAAAGGCGACCGTACGGGTACCGGCACCATCAGCTATTTTGGCGCGCAGATGCGGTTTGATTTGAATGAGGGTTTTCCACTACTGACCACCAAAAAAATCCATACCAAAAGCGTGATTTATGAGCTGCTTTGGTTTTTAAAAGGCGATACCCATGTCCAATACTTGCAGGACAATGGGGTACGCATTTGGAATGAATGGGCAACCGCCGAGCAAACTGCCCGCTTTGGCAAGCCTGAAGGCGAACTTGGCGCGGTATACGGACACCAGTGGCGCAACTTCGGGGCAAGCAAAAAAGCGGACGGCAGCTACCATTCAGACGGTTTTGACCAAATCAGTTGGGTGGTGAATGAAATCAAAAACAACCCAAACTCGCGCCGTTTGATTGTCTCGGGCTGGAATCCTTTGGAGGCCAACGAAGTCGCCTTGCCCCCTTGTCATACCCTGTTTCAGTTTTTTGTCGCCGATGGCAAATTATCTTGTCAGTTGTACCAACGCTCGGCGGATTTGTTTTTGGGTGTACCTTTTAACATTGCCAGCTATGCCTTGCTTACCCATATGATAGCCCATGTGACGGGTCTTTGTGTCGGTGAGTTTGTGTGGACGGGCGGTGATTGTCATATCTATAACAATCATCTACAGCAAGTGCATGAGCAGCTTAGCCGCGAGCCGTTTGCCCTACCCAAACTTTGGCTCAATCCTGACATTACTGACATTTTTGCGTTTGATTTTAACGATATAAAAATTGAAAATTATCAAAGCCATGCCACAATTAAGGCTGAAGTCTCTGTATAAGCTTGCAGCCTAATACCAAAACTCACAGCAATAAGGATAAATCATGAGTTATTCTAATGTGGAAGTCGCCCAAATCGTGGCGATGAGCCAAAATCGCGCCATTGGCAAAGACAATCAATTACCTTGGCACATCTCTGAGGACTTGAAACATTTTAAAAAACATACCAATGGCGGTATCGTGATTATGGGTCGCAAGACCTTTGAATCCATGGGTGCAAAACCCTTGCCCAACCGTACCAATTTTGTGATTACCACCAATTTGGATTACCAAGTGGATGATGATGCCGTCATTGTGATGCACAACCTAGATGACGCACTGACCCAAGCCTCATCGCTCGCGCATGGTAAAGGTTTGCAAACGATTTGGGTGATTGGTGGTGAAAAAGTTTTCCAACAAGCCCTACTGTTTAGTGATCGCTTAGAAATCACTCAGGTCGATACCGTGATTGACAACGCAACGGCATTTTATCCAGAGATTACCAGTGATTTTGTCAAAACATCAGAAAGTGAAAAATTCACGGATGAGCAAAGTGGGTTGAGTTATCAGTTTGTCACTTACCAAAAAGCTTAAACTTGACAGTGACGACTTAGCGCACAAAAAAACCACGTTATCTAACGTGGTTTTTTTATGCAGCCAATGTATTATTTTGATTGTTCTTGAGATTTGACCGCTGAGGCAACAGGTGGTGCGATATTTGGGGTTTCACCTGTTTTGGCTTTAATCTCTGCTTTGGCTTCAGCCGTTGAGGCATTGCGCGCTTCAATGGTCGATGTTTTTGCAGTAGCCGTTGGTGCAGAAGATGGCGTCATAGAGGCATTGTCTGGGCTGGCAACCGTGGTATTTGGACCTGTTGCGGTGTCTGCATTGGCAGTGGCGGTGGTGATTTCACCCGCCGCAGGTGAGGTTGCCGCAGGCGTCGAACCCGCTGGTTTGGCAGCGGCAGCAGCAGATGCGGCGGCTTTGGCTTCCACTTCAGCATTGAGTTTTGCAACGTCAACGTGGTTACCAGCGGGGCGAACAATTGCTGAAATAAGGATTAATAAAACCACGCCTAGAAACGCTAAAACGCCAATTAAAGAGTAACTCAGTTCTTTTTTGACATTGTTTTCCACGACTTCATGATGAGCCATCGTAAACCTCACTGTAAATCATTGGGTCAAGAGTTGTTGAATCTAAATGAATTCAAGTCTAATTTTTAACTATTATACGGAACTTTGTAACCATTATATACTAAATTTTTGCAATTGGTGACAAAACCTTACTGCATCTAAGGTTTTTAACGTGTTTTACGAATCAGCCAACTAATCAGTAGCAATAGCGCTGCCAGTGCCAAGATAGGATAACTACCCCAGCGCATAAATGGCGTATTACCAACGCGCGATTGGATCTCACCCCGTAACACCGTGCGCTCAAAGGCTGGCGCTTTGCCAACAATATTGCCTTTATCATTGATGATTGCGGTCACGCCCGTATTGGTCGCGCGCATAAACCAGCGACCGGTTTCAATCGAGCGCATTTGCACCATTTGTAGATGCTGTAATGGACCTGCCGATGTGCCAAACCAAGCATCATTGGATACGGTCAATAAAAAGTCGGTATTTTTGGCATTGCGGCGGGTGGTATCAGGATAGGCGACTTCATAACAAATCGCCACGCCAACTGGGTGATTTTTGACTTGCAAGGGTGCTTGGTGCGCAGACCCACTGCGAAAACTCATGGTGCCGCCCATCAAGTTTGGCAATGCCCAATCTAACATTCCTTCAAATGGGATATATTCGCCCACGGGTACCAAATTTTGTTTCTTGTATAAGCCTTTGGCATCGGCGCCCAAAGCAATCACACTGTTGTAAAATGGCTCGTACTTATCAACTTTTGGGTCGTATTCATTGACATCCACATACGGAATACCGGTGAGCCATGCGGTATTGCTTTCGCGGGCTTGGGCAGCAATTTGACTGATAAAGGGCATGGCGTCGGTTTGAAACATCGGAATCGACGACTCTGGCCATAAGATAATGTCCTGCCCCCATTCTGTTTTACTTAAACCTGCATAGATACCCAGCGTTTGGATTTGGTACTCTTGCAGCCATTTTAAGTCCTGCGGAATATTGCCTTGTACTAAGGAGACTTTCAGATTTGGTGTGCCTTTGGGGGTCGTCCATTGCGGGGCAATAAGCCACAGCGCCACGCTTGCCAGTAACATCACAGACGAGGGAATTAAAAAACGGTATTTTTTTCGCGCCGCTTCCACCAGACTGGCTGAGACGAACACTGATACAAAGCTCAGCGCCAACACCCCAAAAATTGGCGCAAGGCTCGTCAGCCAAGGTTGCGCTGTATAAGCATAGCCCACAAATAGCCAAGGAAAACCTGTAAATAGCCAGGTCTTTAACCACTCTTGTACCACCCATAATGATGCAAAGCTTAGCGGCTGTTTTGCCACAAAGCGGTTAAAAATGACCGCCAAGGCGCCATGAAACAATCCCATCCCCAAGCCAACAAAACCAATCATCAGCAAGGCTAACAAGGTAGGGGTATCACCATAGGTATGAATCGAGGTAAACAACCAAAACGCGCCCACGCTCCACAATCCCATGCCATACATTTCACCAAGCCAAAACGCCCGCCAATTTGACATTGTGGGCAATAATAGCCAATACAGCACCAGTGGCGACAACAGTGCCACTATCCAAAAATCGTAAGGCGCTAAGGCGAAGACAAATGCCGCACCCGCAAGCCAAGCCAGCACCAGTTTGGGTAACAGGGGCTGTTTGGTATTTGCAGATGTGGCACTATCGTGATGAGATTGTACAGAAAGTTGCTTTTTTAGGGACTGGGTAGTAAGACGCATTGGCGAGTATTGCCTTTAGGGTTAAACGGTTTTGCAAACATAAGTAATGGGACTAATCGTCGAGCTGATTATACCCTTTAACCAGTTCAATTTCTTGGATAAATCGACCATCTGCTGACAATACCGTCAAACGACAATCGTCAATAAAGACGGTTTGACCCAACACCTCATTGACTTCGCCAAGCTCTTGCATGACCAGTCCGCCCATACTAGCGACATCCTCACTATCAAAATGGGTACCTAACTGTTCATTACAGTCTGAGACTGAGGTGATGGATTGCACAATCCATGTGTCAGGCTGGTTGGGCACCGGCACTATATGATTAATATCGGTATCTTCTTCGATGTCGTCATGCTCATCGATGATATCACCGACAATTTCTTCGAGTAAGTCTTCCATCGTCACCACGCCTGCTGTCACCCCAAACTCATCGATGACGATTGCCATGTGAATTTGGTTTTTTTGAAACAGACGCAGCAGGTTGTCAGAGCGCGCAGTTTCACTGATATAAATTGGCTGGCGTACAATCGCTTCAAGATTAAAATGGTCAATATTTTGACCTTGCGCCTTGGCGACCAAAAACGGAATCAAATCTTTGGCAAGTAAGATACCCATTACCGTGTCTTTGTTGTCATCGGTAAATACGGGATAACGCGAGTGGGCGGTTTCCATATAGAGCGACATGATGTCTTGCAAGTTTTGGTGCTGGGTGATGCCTGCAACGTGGCTGACAGGGGTCATGATTTCTCGCACTTGAATGGCGGGTAAATCTAAGACACCCTCTAACATATCGACGGTGTCGGGCGCCAAAAATCGACGTGAATCATGTACCAATTTGACTAGTTCATCACGGGTTTCAGGGGCGGTGGATAGCCAGCGTTTCAGACCGCGTGACCAGCTACTGCTTTGCTGTTTGTTTGACAGGTGTGAACTCGAATTGTCGTCTGACATAGCCGACGAGACCCTCATATGGCGAAAGATTTTTTTACCTTACCTTAAGCCCATGATGATTGCAATGGTATTTTTCTTAATTTTATTGTATTTTTTGGCTGATTTTACTCACCTATCAGCTTGTTCAGTGCTAGTAAAGCCTTGAGTAAACAAGCACTATTGGCAAATCCAATGGATTACCCGTTGTTCTTGCTCTAGCTCAGAAACTTCTGTTTCAGACTGACAGCGGCCTGCCACGCTGATATTTTTTTGGCGCATCATGGCTTGTGTCACGGCAGCATCTTGAGTGAGGAGTAAATGCCAGCTTGGCAGTGGTTGCCCGTAATACAAGCGCTTGTAGGCACAGCTTGCCGGTAGCCAGTACATCTCGCCAATGTTATCGATGGTTAGGCTGATGCAGTCGGGCACATAGTCGCGCCTTGTTGGGTAATGCTGGCAAGCCCCTGTGGCACAATCGAGCAGTCGACAGGCGACATCACTGTATTCAACTTCATCGGTGTCATCGTCTTTAAATTTAATCAAACAACACGCCCCACAGCCATCGCACAAGGCTTCCCATTCAGCTTGGGTCAATTGTTCTAACGAAAATCGCTCCCAAAATTGCGGGCGTAAGGTAACAGATTGGCTCATTATTTTTTTCAACTTTTGGCTTGTATAAAACAGTGACAGTATTATAACGGAAAATGCCATGATTTCAGTATACAGTAGTGCCTGTATTAACCGTTGCACTGACTTGCCACGCTCTCATTAGCGTATAAAGCAACGTATGAATCCAGCGTTTTTATAACGCCAGCTTTTTATAACAATAGCAATCAATCATATCATTTACCGTAACATAAGGATGCATGATGCCAATTCAAATTTTACAACTCGAATCTACCACCAGCGATGGCGTGGTGCTTAAAAGCTATGTCTGTCTACCAGAATCAGCGAGCCATGACAACCCTGCCCCAGCAATTTTGGTGGCGCCTGAATGGTGGGGCGCCGCCGCGCACCCACAAAAAGTCACTGAGCGTTTAGCCGAAGCGGGTTTTGCTGCCGTCGCCATGGATGTGTATGGCGAAGGTAAACTGACCACAGATGCCGCCCAAGCCAATGAATGGATGAGCCAAATGCTCGCTGACCAAGACATGTTGATGGCGCGCTGTAAACTCATTATGGATGACTTTACCGACCTTGAAGCGGTTGACAAAAACCGTCTGGGCGCGATTGGTTTTTGCTTTGGCGGTAAAATCGTCTTAGACATGGCGCGTGAAGGCTTCCCACTCAAAGCAGTGGCGACTTTCCACGGCAACCCTGACCCAAAACAACCGGCACAAAAAGGCAAATTCACCGCCAAAGTGTTGGTGGCACATGGTGAAGCCGATAGCATGGTGTCAATGGATGCCATTGAAGGGCTAAAAAAAGAGTTGGACAACGCCGATGTAGAGTACACAGTCGATGTGTACGAAGGTGCCAAACACGGCTTTACCAATCCTAATGCTGACAAACGCGCCGAAGAAAATGGCGTGGACTTGGGCTATGATGCCGATGCCGCAAAAGCCAGCTGGGATGAAATGATTGCGTTTATGCAAGACAATCTTGTATAACATACAGTTGCATCGTTAGTCCCAAAAGCAATATCTGTGACGATATTGCTTTTTTTATGTCTATGTCCCAGTTTGAGTGCAGCTTTGTTAAGTCTGTTGTCAGTCACTATTGAATCCCAACTAGAAAGTCTTATATAGCTATCACGATAGTAACCCGATGGTGAATTTTGAACGCACATCCGAACACCAGCCACTCAACGATGCCAAGTCCCAATCAACACTTAAGCCACAATTATACCAAAGCGCATACCGAAACGCAGCTTGATAGTTTTGCACCGCGTATTTTGACCTGGTTTGACCATAGCGGGCGTCATGATTTACCATGGCAACAGCATCAGCTTGACACGCCAGATCCCTATCCGGTGTGGTTATCTGAAGTCATGCTACAGCAGACCCAAGTGGCGACGGTGATTCCTTATTTTGAGCGATTTATAGCAAGTTTTCCCACCGTGCAGGATTTGGCAAACGCATCTTGGGAGCAAGTCGCTGAGCACTGGGCAGGACTGGGTTACTATGCGCGTGCGCGCAATCTGCATAAAGGTGCCAAGCAGCTGGTGGATATCATCGAGCAAACTGGTAAATTTCCGCAAACGGTTGCCCACTGGGAGCAGATTTCAGGGGTGGGGCAATCTACGGCAGGCGCGATTGTGGCGATGGGTGTCAGAGCTGACCAATATGGCGGTGACAGGGGGGTGATTTGCGATGGTAATGTCAAACGTGTGCTGACCCGCTGGGCAGGTATTGACGGTGATATCACCAAAACTGCCACAACCAAAGCGCTTTGGCAACTCGCCGAGCGCCTAACACCGACCCGTGATAGCGGGCACTACGCCCAAGCGATGATGGATATGGGGGCGACGCTGTGCACCAAAGCCAAACCTGCCTGCCTACTGTGTCCCGTGCAAGGCGACTGCGTGGCAAATGCCCAAGGCAAGCAAAGTTTTTATCCGGTAAAAAGTAAAAAATCGCCCAATCCGTCTAAGTTTTCGCTAGCGTTAAAGCTGGTTTGCGATGACAAAACCTTGTGGCTACAACGTCCTGACAATGGGATTTGGGGTGGACTGTGGTGTCTACCATTGGCATTTGTCAAAAAACAATCGGGCGAAAAAAGCACAGGCGCGCCACTACTGGCAACCTGGCAGCAAGAGGCGACGTTTGAAGCAGAATACAATATCGCTGAGCAGATTATTTTTGAGTTTTTACAAGCCGAGCAGCTGCTAAATATCGAGCAGGTTAATTTAGATAGCGCTGATACTGTCAAACATAGCCTTACCCATTTTCATTGGTTGTTAACCCCCTTAACGATTTCGTTGAACGCCGAGCAACATGAAAAATTGACTAAAAAATTGCAACAAGCGATGCAGTCGTTGTCTTGGGTGAAAAATACGCAGATAAATAGTTTGGCAAAACCGAAAGCCATGCAGCTATTGGTGAGTGGTTAGTGCGTGTAAAATCGTCTCAGGCATTAAATCAGGGATGATAGTTATGTTAAGATTAGCCTGCTGTAATAACATTTGCTCTGCAATACGCGATTGCAATACCAAATAATAACAACTGGCAACCATTTCATTGTCTGCTGTTAGTTGTTGCCAGTTTTGCCAGGCGGTCAAACTTGAGATGAGTACAATGATGGGTTGGTTGTGGCTCTGCGTTTGTTGCCAAACCGCGAATGCTTGGGTGGTTGCGCTTGGTAAAACCCGTTGGTACAAGTTTAGCAAATGCACTTGCACACCTTTTGCCGTCAACGTATCCGCCAATAATTCTCGTCCGCCGATGCCACGCCATACTTGCAAATAGTTGCCTTTACCAAGCGCTTGGATTACCGGCAAATTTAATAGCCCTTCATTGTTTTGCGCGCGTCTTTCATCAGGAAAAATAATGGTAGGTGGTGGCAACTCTGTGAGCTGCTGCCAGGTCTGGTTAAAGTAATTCGCGGTTTTGTCACCCACAGCCACCCATGTAATCTTTTTGGATAATTCCGTTAGCTTAACTAAGGCGGCAAGCCTCGCTAAGCCATACTTTACTGCCGCTTCACTGACTAGCACCACCACTTGATAACGGTCAATCGATTGTAAAACTGCCCACTCTGCCACTGTCAACGGCTTTTCTACCAATGCCAACAGCGGCAGCTCAATCACTTTAACGCCATGCTGGCGCAAAAATAGACTTAGTGCCTTGGCTCGATGATCGGGTCTGGTATTGATAAATTGCATGGCTATGCGTATCGTTCAATATCAGCGGTCTTGATAAATCTGCGCCAAGATTTTGTCCGCACCTTGTGCAATCAGCGCTTCAGCCACCACCACGCCCATGGCTTCAGCAATTTGCTCAGACTCGCGTGCATCATCAACTAACGCGTTATGATGCTCAGCTTTTAACAAGGTTTTACCATCTACACTGCCGACACGACCCTGTAAATAAATTTGTCCATCTTGAATGGTAGCAAAGCCTGCAATCGGTACTTGGCAACCACCCTGCAAATGACGATTCATGGCGCGTTCTGCCATCACGCATAGACGGCTTGGCTCGTCATTGAGCGGTTTTAATAGTGCCAGCACATCGGCATCATCACTTCGGCATTCAATGGCAAGCGCACCTTGTCCGACCGCTGGTAAACTGATATGCGTATCAAGTTCATGGCGAATACGATCGGTAAGCCCCAAACGCGTCAAGCCACTGGTCGCCAAAATAATGGCATCATACTCACCTGCATCTAGCTTGGATAAGCGCGTGCCTACATTGCCGCGTAAGCTGATAATCTCTAAGTCAGGACGATATTGCTGAATTTGGCATTGACGGCGTAAACTTGATGTACCAAGTTTAGCCCCTTGTGGCAACGCATCTAGACTCACATAGTGATTGGAGATGAAGGCATCGGTTGGCTGCTCACGCTCACAATAAGCGCCAAGCGTCAGACCTTCAGGAAGCACCATAGGTACGTCTTTGAGTGAATGCACGGCGATATCGGCACGTTTTTCATACAAGGCTTGCTCAAGCTCTTTGACAAACAGACCTTTTCCGCCGATTTTGGCTAGCGGGGTATCTAGGATTTTGTCACCTTTGGTGACCATCGGTACTAGATTGACGGTCAGGCTTGGGTACAGCGCTTGCAAACGCGCTTGGATGTGTTCAGCTTGCCACAATGCAAGCGGGCTTTGGCGAGTGGCGATATTTAAAGTGGTTAACGTAGTCATAGCAGTATCTTTTTTAGCAAGCAATAAAAATGCCTAACTCTCTAAGCTAGGCATTTGTCAGATGGGTATCTGTCATTAATTCAGCGAGTTAGCCATCAGTATAGCAAAATGTCAGGATAATTTCTCTGACTGCTCGCTAAAGCACACGCAAACATACGAAAGACGACACTACATACACTACATTGATTGGATTTTATCCCGTAGTAATGGCAAATGACGGCGACTAACGGCAAGCTGGTCGGGCAAACCTTTGAAACGCACTTGGTACTGACCTTGGTCAATCGCTTCAAGCATTTCTAGGTAGTTAACATTGATTAACGCATTGCGATGTATACGAAAGAACGCATCCCCAAATTCTTGTTCAAGCTCTTTGAGGGTTTCATCAATTAAAACCGTGCCGCCTTTATGACGGATTTGCACGTATTTTTGGTCCGCTGTAAAGTAATAGATATCTTGCAGCGCAATCAGCTCCACCCCTCGATGGGTACGCGCTGCAATATGCTGACGATTGGACTGTGCTAACGGGTCTTCTAATCGACTGATTTCATTGAGCTGTGCATTACTAAGCAATGACGCTCTTGATAGTACCTGTAACAACTCTTCTTTGTTGGCAGGCTTTAGCAAATAGCCAATCGCATGTGCTTTGAATGCGGCAATCGCATAATGGTCGTACGCGGTCACAAAAATAATGGCTGGTGGATTGTTAAGTTCATTGAGCTCTTTAGCGCAGCGGATACCATCCATTTCTGGCATACGAATGTCTAACAAAATTACATCGGGTGCGGTTTCTTTGACTTTTGCAATGGCCTCAATACCTGTGGCTGCCTGTGCAACAACCTCATGTCCTTCTTCTCTTACGATGCGCGTTAGCCTCTCTCGGGCCAGTGGCTCATCGTCACAGATCACAACTCTCATTGTTTACTCCTTTGCTACTTTGAGGTCAAAAACACCTGTATTCGACCCTACAAGTCTTACTTTCTTCACAATCTAATGCCAAATCCAACACAACCGCTTGGTGAGCAATCAAACACTCATAAAATAGCGCTTAACTGATTAGATAAACTAATAAACGCATTGTTTTAAGTAGACGCAAATTAATATACCATAGTTTGTTAGATAAAATGTGAAATGCCGCGTCAGATTGGTGACTTTTTTATGCCCATTTCGACTAACAAAATGACTGGGCTAAAAAGCCGCGACATCTTTGAGAGGATAGCGAATTTGAGTCACTAACACATGTCCAGATAATTCAAAGTGAATGCTAGCTTCATGACCAAAATACTGACGCAGAATTGCCAGTTGACTGTTAAACTGCAGTTTTTGGTGAATATCTTGACAAATCAGCGGATACGTCGTGGTTGGCAGCTCAATTTCGATATCAATTTTGGCAACATCGTTTTGCCAATCGATACTAATAGTAATGTGAATGGGGTCGGTGCTGTTTTCAACAATCAGTACAATCAGTTTTTCAATCACCATTTGCAGCGATAACGAGGTAATCACCATATCATAGAGCAAATCTTCATCGGGCAACTGCCAAGTTACTTTCAGCTTTTTATCAAAACGGTATTTTTCAATGCTCAAATAGCTTTCGCATAGCGCCATCTCATCAAGGAGCGCAATCTCACGCGTTTCATCAAAGCTCACCCGATACAGATTTGAGATATGACGAATCATTCTCTCTGCTTCATACGGATCGGTTTCTATCAGATACTGCATAGTATTGAGTAAATTAAAGAAAAAATGCGGGGTGATACGCGCTTTCAACTGCTCGTTTTGTTCGATAAGTTTTTGTTGGGTACGCAGTTCAACGCGGCGAATATTTTGGTACTGTATCTCAAAATAAGTGAGCAGCACCGCTATCATCAAAAAAGCAAACAAAGTATTCGCAATGGTTTCTAGGATCAGCGCATTTAAACTGACTTCATAGCCGAGCGTAAAGAATAAAATCAACCGACCTAGCAAGCTCAGTACCGGCACGATAATAAACACGGTTGACAGCAGATAGGCGGTGATTTGTTTTGAACGCCAATTAAATTCTCTGAATTTTTTGGCAGAATTCGCCACAAAAACCATTTCACCTGTCACAACTAAGCTAGTCATCACCACCGTTTCAATACTATGGCGGATAATCAAACTGATATCATTGGTAAAAGTTAAATAGGTTAAAATCGAAACCAGTGAGAAAAACGCGATATAACTTGCCCACAGTTTGATGGTCTGTTTTTCACTTAGATTGGGTAGGAAAAAGGCACTGGTGAGCGGCTCTTTAATCCGCTTGAGTGAAATTTGTGAGGCATCCTCAGTTTTTGCTATACTAGCCCTAGATTTTGCAGAGGGAATTAGCAGCTCTAGCAATCTCATTGCCTTTATTCCTTTCACACTTACACAAAAAATGGACGTATTATGAGCAATCAAATTTCCGCTGATTCTAGCACATCTAGTATGTGGGGTGGACGTTTTAGCGAAGCCACTGACAGTTTTGTCGCTGAATTTACCGCGTCTGTCGGATTTGACCAACGTTTTGCCAATCAAGACATCGCAGGGTCGATTGCTCATGCCACTATGCTTGCTAAAGCGGGGATTATTACCGAGGCGGACAAAGACCAAATCGTTGGCGGTTTGACCCAAATCAAACAAGAAATCGCCGATGGCAAATTTGTTTGGTCGGTGGCGCTTGAAGACGTGCACATGAATGTAGAGTCTCGTCTGACCGCTATTATTGGCGATGTCGGCAAAAAACTGCATACAGGGCGTAGCCGTAATGACCAAGTTGCAACCGATATCCGTTTATATCTGCGTGACCAAACCGATATTATTTTAGGATTACTAAAACGTCTACAAACGGGCTTACTGGATTTGGCAAGCCAGCATACCGACACTATCATGCCAGGCTTTACCCATCTGCAGACCGCGCAGCCTGTCAGTTTTGGTCATCATGTGATGGCATGGTTTGAGATGCTAATGCGGGATAGCGAGCGCTTGATTGATGGTCGAAAACGTATCAACCAAATGCCCCTAGGCGCCGCAGCACTGGCAGGTACGACTTATCCGATTGAGCGGGAATTTACCGCACAGCTATTAGGCTTTGAAGGGATTTGTCAAAACTCATTAGATGCCGTATCCGACCGTGATTTTGCCATTGAATTTGCCAGTAGCGCAAGCCTGTTAATGATGCACTTGTCACGTATGAGTGAAGAAATCATCTTGTGGATGTCAGCGCAATTTGGGTTTGTGGTCGTCCCCGATCGTTTTTGCACGGGTTCATCGATTATGCCACAAAAGAAAAACCCCGATGTGCCAGAGCTGGTACGGGGTAAAGCAGCACGCGTGTTTGGCGATATGATTACCCTATTGACCTTGATGAAAAACCAACCGCTGGCTTACAACAAAGACAACCAAGAAGATAAAGAGCCGCTATTTGACGTGGTAGATACTTTAACCGGCTCACTACTTGCCTTTGCTGATATGCTGCCAAACTTGATTCCAAACAAAGAAAACATGCGTGCCGCGACCATGAAAGGGTATGCGACCGCCACTGATTTGGCGGATTATCTGGTGCGTAAAGGCTTAGCCTTCCGCGACGCGCATGAAGTAGTGGGTAAAGCAGTAGCGTTAGGTGTGCAAAAAGGCGTAGATTTGAGTGAATTATCGCTTGATGAGCTTCAAGGCTTTAGCGACTTGATTGGTGAGGACGTTTTTGAATATCTGACCCTTGAAGGTTCGCTCAATGCCCGTAACCACATCGGCGGTACAGCGCCTAATCAAGTCAAAATGGCGATTGAACGTGGGCGTCATCGTATCGAACAATTAGGTCATTAATATGCCAAAACTGTTTTCGTATGGCACACTACAACAAGAAAATGTACAGCTTGCCACCTTTGGGCGTACACTGGTGGGTAGTAAAGACCAACTCATTGGCTACCAGTTGGGTGAAATTGAAATCACCGATGAAGATGTGCTCGCCACAAGTGGCAAACGTTTTCATCCGATACTACTTAAAACCAATAACTCAGCTGACAAAGTGGCAGGTGTGATTTTTGACATTACCGATGATGAGCTTGCCCAAGCCGACCGCTACGAAGTCGATGCCTACGCACGAGTGGAAGGTCACTTTGACAGTGGCGCTACCGCGTGGATTTACGCCGATGCAAGAGACACAGCCTAGCAACTATTAAGAGGATAACAAATGGAAACTTATAACCCCGCTGACCACATGGTCATGTGCCGTAAATACAAACAAAAGCTACCCAAAATGCCAAAACCGCCGTTTCCTAACAAGCTTGGTGAAGAATTGCAAAACACCGTGTCTGCCAAAGCGTGGAACGAATGGCTAGAGCACCAAACCATGCTCATCAATGAAAATCACTTAAGCATGATTGACCCAGAAGCCAAAAAATTTATTACCGAGCAGCGCAATAAATTTTTGGATAATGAAGACTATGAACGCCCAAAAGGCTGGACAGCGCAAAAGTAAATAATCGCTAACAACAAAAAACCCCAAATAGATTTATTTGGGGTTTTTGCTTTTTTGGTGTTGATTAAACCATGATAATCAAAGTTTAACCCATTTAGGCAAATAATAAATAACGCAGTTAAAGACTTAAGCTTGCGCTTCTTCTTTACGCACTGACAGTTTTTCACGGATACGTGCTGATTTACCAGAACGTTCACGTAGGTAGTAAAGTTTGGCACGGCGTACATCACCACGACGTTTTACTTCAATTTTTGCAATTTGTGGTGAATGGGTTTGGAACGCACGTTCAACACCTACACCACTAGAGATTTTACGTACGGTAAACGCAGAGTTTAAGCCGCGGTTACGTTTAGCGATAACAACACCTTCAAATGCTTGTAGACGCTCACGGTCGCCTTCACGCACTTTTACTTGTACGACAACAGTGTCACCAGGACCAAAACTTGGTACGTCTTGCTTAAGCTGGCTATTTTCGATTTGTTGAACCAAAGGATGTTTGTTACTCATGAGATTTTCTCCTCTCACTGGGGACAGAGGCTAAGCTGACTAAAGTTAGTTGATGTCAGCAAATGCGCATACTCCCCGCTAATTTTATGTGTCTTGATAGCAATCGACACGATTAGGCATCCGTCAAGTGGATGAATCTGGGTGGCTGTCTTTAGCAGATTGCGCTGCTTCTGTCAGCCATTTTTGTTGCTGTTTGGTTGGCACAAAGGCTTGCCACAAATCAGGACGTCTTAGCTGGGTGCGTGTTGCCTGCTGAATAAATCGCCACTTGGCGATATTGGCATGATGCCCTGACAACAGCACGTCAGGCACTTTGATGCCTTGAAATTCAGTCGGTTTGGTATATTGTGGACAATCGAGCAAGCCATCCACGAAGGAGTCTTGCTGCGCCGATAAATCATCGCCCATCACATTGGGCAATCGGCGTATCACACTATCCATCAATACCATCGCGGGCAATTCGCCCCCTGTCAGCACATAATCACCAATTGAGCATTCGATATCGACATACTGACTCAGTAGTCTTTCATCGATGCCTTCATAACGACCGCATAACAAAATCAAGCCGTCATATTGGCAAAAATCAAGCACCCCACTTTCGCTCAGTGTCTTGCCTTGTGGCGACAAATACACCACAGGACAGGTTTTACCGCGCGCATTGGCTTGCGTTTTGGCGTAGTCGATGGCTTTTTGTAAAGGCTCTGCCATCATTACCATACCAGGCCCTCCACCAAACGGACGCTCATCGATACGCCGATAATTGTCTGTGGTAAAGTCTCTTGGGTTAATCAGCAAGATTTCCGCTTGCTTGCGAGCCAGCGCCCGCCCAGTGATGCCAAAATCAGTAATACTAGCAAACATTTCGGGCAAAATGGTTATTACCGCAAAAAACATACGCTACACTCACTTTAGCTTGGCATTAACAACGCCTTGTTGATTGACAACTCCCATCAAATAAATGCTAAGCACCCATCAAGGATAAATACGCAATGATTAATCATCAATGCTAGTTATCAACGTTTAATAATCACTGCCCCAATCAACCATCAGGGTTTGCTTGGCTAAATTTACCTCGCCAATGGTCTGTTTGTGCCAAGGAATCAATCGTTCTTCGCCATCCACACTATCAGCAGTCGGCTCGACCACCATAATGGCATGTGCCCCTGTTTCAAACAGCTCTTTTACCCGTCCTAAAATGACATTTTCTGACTGGCTAATCACCGTCAAACCAATCAAATCTGACCAATAATATTCGTCTTCTGCAAGCTCAGACAGATTGTTTTTTTCTGCCCAAAGGCTCACGCCAAACATAGTTTCTGCGATATTGCGGTCGGGCACTTCGTTAAGTTGTACCACGTAGCCTTTACCTTGTTGTCGCCAGTTTTTTACCGTTAAGGTCTTTTGACCCATGGCAGTATTGATGACCCAAGGCTGCATATGAAATATCGCTTCACGGTCTTCAGTAAAGCTAAATACCCATAGCCAGCCATGAATGCCATAAGGCTTTTTTAGCTCGCCGATTTTAAACAGCGATGCGTTAGCCTCATTGGTATGCAAGTCTGTCGGTTGTTTTGCCATATTAAAGTCCGCTGTACCTAATTTTTATAAAAAATTAAGCCGTTGCTTGTGCTTTGCTAGCTGCTTTAAATAAAGCGGCAACACGGTCAGAAGGTTGGGCACCTTTGTTGATCCACGCTTGGTAAGCGTCAGCGTTGATGCGTAATGGCACTTCTTGACCTTGCGCTAGTGGGTTAAAGAACCCGATGTTTTCGATGTAACGACCGTCACGGGCATTGCGTGAGTCGGTTACCACGATTTGATAAAATGGGCGTTTTTTCGCACCACCGCGTTGTAAACGGATAACTACCATAATGTTCTCTCTGTAAATGCAATCAATTGAATCTAGTTCAGTGGTTAGAGCCTAAAAGACCCAAACAATTGAAAAACAGCATAAATACAGTTTTAGCAAAGTTTAGGTACACCAAAAAGGGCAGTAGTTTAGCATATTTTTATCAAAATCAATAGCTTTTTGGGCTAAATTTTGACTTTTTATAGTTAGCGCAAGTTTAATCACATTAAAGCGATGCCACCACCCACAGGTGACCAAGCGTATCGATACCAAAGCTCAGCAGTACCCATAACGCAATCGCAGTCAGTAGCGCGCAGCTTTGTTGACATGGATGTTGTGCTCAAAGGCAATCGCCATGTACCCTAATATAAAAATCCCTGCTATCACCACGTATAACATTATCACGACCCCTGTTATGCTAATACCCACATGCAAAATATCTTAACCTTAGCTGGCATTATACGGTAAAATTATCGCCAAATTATAGCAACACGTATTTTGACCAACCTAGCTCAATTTGCGCTAACCGACAACAGGACAACCCCATGACGACGTTATCAACTACGCCAACTTTAATTATCCCTGCCATTGACCTCAAAGACGGCAAATGTGTGCGCCTAAAACAAGGGCGTATGGAAGACGATACCGTATTTAGTGACGACCCTGTCGCAATGGCAAGCCGCTGGGTAAAAGAAGGTGCTCGACGCTTGCATTTGGTGGATTTAAACGGTGCTTTCGATGGCGTGCCGGTGCATAAAGACGTCGTCACCGCGATTGCCAAAGCCTACCCAAATTTACCTATTCAACTCGGTGGCGGTATCCGTAGCCTTGATACCATCCGTCATTATCTAGAAGCAGGTTTGACCTATATTATTATCGGTACCAAAGCAGTCGAACAACCTGAATTTGTTGAACAAGCGTGTCAACAATTTGCCGGTCATATCATTGTGGGTATTGATGCCAAAGACGGTATGGTAGCGACGCATGGCTGGGCAAATGTCACCGATGTTAAAGCGGTGGATTTGGCAAAACGCTTTGCTGATGCAGGCGTATCTTCTATCGTCTATACTGATATTGCGCGTGATGGTATGATGCAAGGCGTTAATGTCGAGCAAACGGTCAACTTGGCAAAAGAAGGCGGTATTCCGGTGATTGCCTCGGGTGGGGTGACGGATTTACAAGACATCGAAAATCTAAAACCCTACAGTGATTATCTTGAAGGCATCATTACAGGGCGTGCCATTTATGAAGGTACCCTCGATATTGCTGCGGCGCAGGCGCTTCTCGATAGCTAGCAGGCGCTACTCGACAACTAAATGACATTTAATTCACTATATGACGGAAGGTCAGATTAATTCTACCTTCCGTTACTTTTTTGGTCTTAGGTAGGCTGTGTAACCAATGGCGCTGGGTCTGTCCGCGCATGACAATTAGCTGTCCATTTTGCAAGGCAATCTCGGCTTTTTCCTTGCTGATGCGGTGCTTAAATACAAATTTACGGGTTGCCCCTAATGAGACAGAGGCGATAATGGGTTCATTGCCCAGTTCGCTTTCATTATCAGCATGGTAGCCCATACCATCATCGCCTGTGGGGTAATAATTAAACAAACAGGCGTTAAAATTTGCGCTCATGTGTTGCTCAGCCAGCAACAATTGTATGTGCTGTTTTAATGCCAAAACATCCGCTGTCCAAGGCGTTGCCGTCTTGCGTTGTCCAGAATAGTGATAATCGTTTTCACTCATCCACACGATTTGGCGGTGGGTGACATGGGTTTTGCCAAAAATTGTGACAACGTCATGCTGCCAAGGTAACTGCGTTAAAAAATGCCGATAAAGCGCATTGGGCTCATCAGCGGGGCTGTCAAAAACCTGCCCAAAATCATTGACAATGCCATCGTATGGCAACAAATTCTCGTTGGGATTGGCGGTAAATAATGTCATATTAGAAGGTCAACTTCAGCTTTTGAAAAATGAGCTTGGCGCATAATTCTGGTGCTTCAAGTGGCAGTAAATGTCCATAGTCATTGAGCACCGTCATTTGCTCACTGGGCACGAATTTATCCCACATTTGGCGCACTTGCTGACTGATAAACATCGACGGCTTACCGATGATTAACTGCACAGGCACTTTGTTGTCGGCAATGAGCTGTTGTAATGGCTTCATAATCAGCGGTGTGCCAAAATAATTGGCGAGTTCTTGCTTGGGTGAAAAACGTAGCGTGAGTTCAGCCTGCTCACCTGCCTCTAAACTATTTTTGGCATAGGTTAAAAGGTTTTCATCGGTGATACGTTTGTACGCTTTATGACGGCGAAGAAACTGATAATACGCATCCACACTGGGCCAGTCGGCTTGTTTGACTTGGGTGCTTTTAAAGGGTTCTCGGGTCATTTTCACCACGCGTGGCACCAAGCTATAAAGCTTGCCTTGCTGGTTGGTAAAGGTGACAGGCTCAAGCAAATAAAGCGCGCTAAACAAATCTGGGCGTTTGGCAGCCGCCATGGTGGTGGCAGTTGCCCCTTGTGAATGCCCGATACCGATGACGGGCTTGCCGTCTCGCTCTGCTAGGGTGGCTTGTAAGAACTCAATCAAGATATCGGCGTCTTGTTCCCGCGTCAGCGCGTTTTCGGTCGGTTTATCGTCCCATTCCCCCCGCATGGTTAGCGCGGTGATGTTAAGATGTTGCGCTAAGTCGTTCAAGAGTGGCTCGTAGACGCCTAATGCAAAACCGTTACCGCCGTAAAAGTGGGCATTCTGGCTGGCGGTGGGGTTTTTGATGTTATAGTATTTGGCGTTTTTGCCGTTTAGATTGATGCGTTGTTCTTCCATGCCAATTGTCCTAATTAATCACTTTTTTAGCCACTTTTTAGTGACTAAAAAGTTGACTTGGTGACTTGATTATAAGACCCAGTGAAAAGTTATGACTAAGCCTTTTGTGACTTAGCATTCACGCTTGCCGTTAGGTAGTATCAAATTTAGCGTAAGTTAGCACTGCCTTTATTTAATCATCTTCGCCAAGAAAACCGCCACTTTGTCTTGCCCATAATTTGGCATACACACCATTTTGAGCTAAAAGCTGGGCATGGCTACCTTGCTCGACGATTTGCCCTCTATCCATCACCACCAATCTATCCATCGACGCAATCGTCGATAATCGGTGGGCAATCGCAATCACCGTCTTGCCTGCCATCATATCGTTAAGGCTGTCAGTGATGGCGTATTCCACTTCGCTATCGAGTGCTGAGGTCGCTTCATCGAGCAGCAAAATCGGCGCATTTTTGAGCATCACACGGGCGATGGCAATGCGCTGGCGTTGTCCGCCCGAGAGCTTGACCCCTCGTTCACCGACTTGGGTATCCAAGCCGACATTGCCTTTGGCGTCACTTAAATGTTGGATAAACTCCCACGCATGCGCTTGTTTGGCGGCGCTGATGATTTCTTCATCGGTGGCATCTGGGCGACCATAGGCAATATTTTCTCGCACGGTGCGGTGCAGTAGTGAGGTATCTTGAGTGACCATGCCGATTTGTTGGCGTAAGCTCTCTTGGGTGACATCGCTGATATTTTGATTATCAATCAAAATCGCGCCACCATCGACATCATAGAAACGCAGTAGCAAATTCACCAAGGTTGATTTACCTGCCCCAGAGCGTCCCACTAGACCGATTTTTTCCCCTGCTTTAATCTCAAGGTTAAAATCATCGAGTAGTTTTTGCTTGGCATCGGCGTCATTGGTTTTATTGCCACTGCGACCATAATTAAAATCGACATGGCTAAAGTTGATTTCGCCTTGCGTGATGATTAAATCCCTAGCATTCGGCTTATCCACCACGGTATGCGGTTTTGACAAGGTTTTCATGCCGTCCTGCACGGTACCGATATTCTCAAACAATGCCGCCGTTTGCCACATTATCCAATGGGTCAAGCCGTTAAGACGCATCGCCATCGCAGTCGCTGCCGCAATCGCTCCCACGCTTAGGCCATTGTAATACCACAGGTACAAACCGAGGGCTACCGTAGTACCGACCAACACCACATTAATCAAATGATTGACCAGCTCAAGGCGAGACACCCAGCGCATTTGCTCATGCACCGTACCCAAAAACTGGCTCATCGCATCTTTGGCATAAGTCAGCTCACGGCGAGAGTGGCTAAATAATTTTACCGTCGTGATATTGGCATACGCATCCGTAATCCGCCCTGTCATCAAAGCACGCGCATCGGCTTGGCGACTGGCAGAGTTTTTAAGCTTGGGGATAAAATACGCCACAGTGGCAAAGAACATCACCATCCACAACAAAAATGGGATAAGTAACCAACCATCAAGGTGAAATAAAATAATGCCACTACTGACAAAATACACCAACACATACACCAGCATATCGGCAATGGTCATAATGGTATCGCGCACCGCAAGCGCGGTTTGCATCACCTTGGCAGACACCCGACCGGAAAACTCGTCTTGATAAAACTGCATCGATTGACCGAGCATTTGACGGTGAAAACGCCAGCGCATCTGCATCGGGAACACGCCTTGCAAGGTCTGAAAATGAATCAGCGAACTTAACCCCACCAAAATCGGGCTGACCACCAACACGGCCGCCATCATTAGCAAACTATCGCCTTTTTCTGCCCACAGATTAGCGGGCGTATAAGCGCCCAGCCAATTGACGATATCGCCAATCCACTTGTACAGTAGCGACTCATACACACCTATCAAGCCTGTCAAGAACATGAAGGCAAAAATCCAACCGCGCAGACCCTTGGTACACGCCCACAGAAACTTCAAAAAATTATCCGTCGGTAGGTTGTAATTGTCTTCTGGATAGACTTCCAGACGATTTTCAAAAAAACGAAATAAACCCATAATTGATTATCAGTAGTTTAAAATTATCTGTGTTATTTTAGCAGATATTGAGGATTGATAGCAGGGTTGCTGACGGCGAGCTACAATCCTTTACATACAAGTAAACAATTTTCAACTTAATCCCTAAGCGGTAGTTATCAAAACTTTTCTATCGCCATAAAAAAGCCATTATCCTAGAATAATAGCTTTTTTTGAGGTTTGTTTAGCCGCTACAATATTGGGTAAAAGTACTAAAATAAAGCAATACAAATGACATTCTTATGAAACCTTATAAAGCTTGTGCGATAGATTGATGATAAGGTAAATTTACTGCGGTTACGGTTAATTCGCCTTTTTTATAGCCACTAATCAAACCGATAAATATCCATACCCAGATTGTAGTGAGCAAAGCTTTCATGCACCACCGACATCACATCCCCTGCCCCTCGCGCAAAAAATACAGGCAGTAAATGCTCGGGCGTTGATGAGTATTGCAAGCCATCAAACATCGCCACAAGATAATTTGATTGTCAAACCGCTGGGCAAAATAGATTTTTATTATGTCGCAAGTCCGCGTTTTCTTGCGCAGCACGAGCCGCCTACGTCTGCAGACACGCTCAGTAAACTGCCAGGGATTTTACCCAACTATACGCACATGGCAACCACACTCAAACCTTATAACAGCAGTAATAACACCGTGATGATGGCACAGATGGCACTGACAGGCATGGGCGCTGCGATATTGCCCGAATGGCTGATTGAGGATGAGATTGCGCAAGGACGACTGGTCAAATTGTTTGAGCAGCCATTTAGCAGCGTATCAATCTATGCGGTCTATATGAATCGGGCATTTTTAAATTTAAAAATACGCTTATTCATTGATTTTTTGGGGGATAACTTAATACAAAACGATTAGCGTAAAAAACGATTAGCCTGTTAACTGTTTTTATCCTTTAGCTCACGAGCCTTAGGGTCGAGTAATCGACGAAGCCGGCATCTGACTGGTTCATGTTGTTTGAATTGTACAAGTTGGGTATTGACTATTGCTATTAGTATGCGCATTATCTGATGATGTATTGCAATAATTTTTAATAAAAAAATTTTTCATATAACAACTTAGTAGAAAAATATTGGTTTAATTTTTCACCAAAATATTTCTCGTGCATCAATTTGGTTCATGTCATGATTTTTATGTGCCTATGGCATAGATTTTTTGTTTTACACTGCACCAACTTCAATTATTCGATTAATTTTGGGGCAAAATTGAGCGATTTTTAATTTATTTTTCAACTATTTAATTGCCTTTCGCTTTGCTTTTTTTGGCATGAAACTTGATGAATTATTTAATAAGTTATCTATAGAATAATTTATCAAGAAAATGTCTGCCATCGTGAGGCAAAAACTATTCCATCTTTTGTCATACATAAGGAGCCAATAATGCCAATTGCCAAAGCATTTGATGAACTGCAACTCGCCGATGGACAATATAGACACTCGGCACAACAGGTGGGTGCTTGGCTTCAAGAGATGAATTCAGACACGTTAATTAGTTTGAATAACCAAGCATCGGATATTTTTTATCGCCGCGGCGTGACCTTCACTGTGTATAGCGATGCCAGCAACATTGAGCGCATGATACCCTTTGATATCATCCCGCGCATCATTGACATTCAAGAATGGCAAGTGATGGAAAAAGGCTGCCAACAACGTATTCGCGCGCTCAATCAATTTATCCATGATATTTATCACGAACAGACGATTGTCAAAGAAGGCATTGTGCCAAGCGAGTTTGTGTTTAAAAACAGTGGCTACGAGCCGTGGATGCTAGGTATCAACTTGGATAAACCCGTCTATGCCCATATCAGCGGCATTGATTTGATTCGCGACCAGCACGGACAATATTGTGTGCTCGAGGACAACTTGCGCACCCCTTCTGGCGTCTCTTATATGCTCGAGAGCCGCAATGTGTCGCAAACCCTACTAAGCAAACTCTACCAATCTCAGTCAGTGTTGCCGGTGGCGGACTATCCACAACGGTTAAAGGCGTGTCTATCGAGCACCACCAACAAATACGACCCACAAATCGTGGTACTCACCCCAGGACGTTTTAACAGTGCCTATTATGAGCATGCGTTTTTGGCGCGTGAGATGAATGTGCCCTTGGTGCATGGCTATGATTTGATTGTAGAAAACAACCATGTCTATATCCAAGGGGTACGCGGCAAGGTACAAGTAGATGTGATTTATCGCCGTATTGACGACCCATTTTTGGATCCGTTGGCGTTTTTACCCGATTCAATCTTGGGGGTGTCAGGGCTGATGAGCGCGTATCGCGCAGGCAATGTGGTGATTACCAACGCCCCAGGCACAGGGATTGCTGACGATAAAAGCCTGTATCCGTTTGTACCCAAGATGATTGAATATTATTTGGGTGAAAAACCGATTTTACCCAATGTGCAAACTTATCAATGCAGTGATGCCGATGAGTTGGCATATGTGCTCGACCATATGCCAGAGTTGGTGATTAAAGAAACGCAGGGCTCGGGGGGGTATGGGATGCTGATAGGACCGACGTCAAGCAAAGAGCAAATTGCCGCTTACCGCAAACGTTTACTAGATAACCCAGCAGGGTTTATCGCCCAGCCGACCATTAGCTTGTCCACCAACCCAACCGCGGTCGCCAGTGGCATCGCACCGCGCCATATTGATTTGCGTCCTTTTGTATTGTCGCATGGCGACGGTACGGTGGATATTGTACCTGGCGGATTGACGCGGGTGGCAATGACCGAAGGCTCATTGGTGGTCAACTCATCCCAAGGCGGCGGGGTCAAAGACACTTGGGTGGTCGATACCGTCAATGGCAAACTCAGCGGCAAACAAGGCACTGCTCATTTGGGCACCATTCAAACCAACCATGAACGAAAATCGCAATCATCGACTTTATTGGCGTATGAAAATATCAACCATAATCGCTTAATTTTACTGTTATCAACAGCGAGTTACTTAGTGTGGCTAGGTCGATACAGTGAGCGCTTACGCTACTATGAACAAATCATTACACGGCTGTCAAATGACCAGTGCAGCCAAATAGACGTCGATGCAATCGTGCACAATCTTGGCTTGCCGATTTCAGCCGATGCCGATGCCTTGTATGACTATCTTGCCAACAAAAAGGTGCCTGAAACCATCGGCTTTATCGAGCAAAATGTCCAAGACGTCAAAGGCGTTATTGGTAAAGATACGGCTGAACTCTATAACCTTATCAAACGTTTGGCCAATACGGGAGCTTACCGCGCTGCTAGCCTACAGCTCTATGCCTGCAATGCGTCAATGCAACAAGAAAACCCGATTGTGGTCACGTTTTGGCAACTCGGACAATGTTTTGAATCGCTGGACTGTCATATACTAATGAAAAAAGATTGCCGTGAGTGCGTGCAAAAACTTAAAGAAGTTGTTAATACCTTGCCAGAAAACACCCGCTGGCGTGAGCTGGATCGATTGGTCAATCAACTGTTAAAGTCTAATCAACCCAAAGATTTTCAGTCACTATCAGGTGCGTTTTCAAATATTTTACAGCAAGGTGTATAAGCCAAATCTATTAGATGACTACCATCATTTCGACAAAAATAAGCAGTTAGTGAGAGCACAATGAGACTTATAATCAGCCACCAAACCAATTATTTTTATGAACAACTTGCCTTACGCAGTGTGCAATACATCCGCATGACGCCGATGACACTACCCCACCAGACCATCCATAACTGGCAAGTGATGCTGCCTAAAGTCGCACAAATGCAAACGGATGGCTTTGGCAACCAATGGCTCACCCTAAGCCGTCATGAACCGCACAACAACTTGCAAATTCAAGCCTTTGGCGAAGTGGAAATTAACGCTGATACCTTATTGATCCCTGATAATCAGCAAGTGCCATATCAGATTTTTGCCGTACCCACCAAGCTGACCCAATGCTCCGAAGCCATGCGTGACTTTGCTCATGACGCGCTTGCGCAGTTTTTGCAAAGTGAGGACATCGATACGCAGTTAGCCATCCTCAAGTCATTGGCAAAAGACTTGCTCGATAAAATGCCCTATACCAAAAGCGTGACCCATGTCGGCACCACAGCAGAGCAAGCGTTTGCGATGGCGGCTGGGGTGTGCCAAGATCATACCCATGTATTTTTGGCGCTGCTGCGGGATAAAGGCATTGCAGCGCGCTATGTATCGGGTTATATTTATGAAGCGACCCAAGCGCATATGGCAAGCCATGCATGGGCAGAGGTCTGGCTTGCGGGTAATTGGTACACCTTTGATATCTCTAACCAACATTTTACCCCCAATTCCCATGTCTATATCGCCTTTGGGCGTGACTATGCCGATGCGGCGCCAGTGCGCGGGGTGCGCACAGGGGGCGGTGATGAGCGACTTTATAGTCAAGTCATGGTATCTACAAGCCCCCAGTACATACCGCAGCTTAACGCGCAGTTTGCAGCGCAGCAGTAATTTGCCACTATTGATTCACCAATATTTGCTAAACCAATATTTGCTAAAAAGGAACAACCATGACCTATTGTGTGGGTATCAGACTCAAAGACGGGATGATTTTCGCCAGTGATACTCGCACCAATGCGGGCGTCGACCAAGTATCGATGTTTCGCAAAATGTATCAATACGGCATTGAAGGCGAGCGGTTTTTGGTGCTACAAACCGCAGGCAACTTGGCTACGTCACAAGCGGTATTTACCAAATTAGATAACGCCATCAAACTTGCGCAAGAGCGTAATTTGCATACCGTCCCTACCCTGTATGATGCTGCGCAATTGGTGGGTGAATGCCTGCGAGAAACCACCATCCATGCCCAAACCATCGCACAAGAAACGGATACCAAGTTTAGAAGCAGTTTTATTTTGGGTGGGCAAATCAAGGGGCAATCCCCCGAAATTTATTTTATCTACCCTGAAGGCAATTGCATCAGAGCAACGACCGATACGCCTTTTTTCCAGTTAGGGGAAAGTAAATATGGCAAACCTATTTTAGACCGTTCCATGAATTATGACGCATCACTCAAATCAGCAATGCGAGCCATTCTGATTTCTTTTGATTCAACCATCCGCTCCAACCTATCCGTCGGTATGCCCATTGATGTGTTGGTCTATCACAATGACAGCCTACAGATGCCACAAGGGTATCGCATTGATGAAAACGATGAGTACTTTGCTAGCATCCGCCAACATTGGTCAGATGGGCTGAGAAAAATTCTGAATGAACTTGAAGACTCACCGGTGAGCTATTGGCAATAGCAAGTGTCACACAGTTAAAAATCAACCATACGTCAAACCATCTAGCAGGTTCTTCACTGTGCCCTCGCCTGTCGATTTATACCGCTTTTTTGGTTATACCGCGCTTTTGGTTATAGCGTTTTTGGCATATACCGTTCTTGAGACATAATGTGCTCCCGTCTATATCGATCAATCCTAGGCAATTGAATGGCTATATTGCCATAGATAATGCAAATACCTTGGGTTTTTGGTAGGCGATAATTTTGGTGGGTATGCTATCATGTGATTTTTTATGATTGTTTGGTTTTTATGCTATGCAGCTAACTGATTTGGCACCTTGGGGTGAATCACTCAGAATCGCCGTAGAAGTCATCGGCACCATTGCTTTTGCCTTGTCAGGTATCTTGGCAGGCGTGCGCAAACGTATGGATATGTTTGGGGTAGCGGTGCTGGGATTTTTATCGGCGTATGGGGGTGGCACGCTGCGTGATATTTTGCTAGAGCGGCGGCCGTTTTTTTGGGTGTCCCAAGAGCTGATGTTATGGCTGGTGTTTGCGCTTTGTATTGTGGTGATGCTAGTCAATAGCCGCCGCCCGTTTCGTATCACGCCTGCGGCGATTCAATTGGCAGATGCGTTAGGGTTGGGCTTGTTTGTCGCCTCTGGGGTACAAGCGTCACTGGCAAGCGGTATGCCGATGGCGGTATCAGTCATTATGGGGATTATTACTGGGGTATTCGGCGGGGTGATGCGTGATATCGCCTGTGGTGAGATGCCCACCGCGTTTTTTGACCATCGTCCGTATGCCATGTGTGCGTTGGTTGGCGGCTGGGTGTATGCGATTTTGGCGGTTTACAGCTCGCTTGCCGCTTGGGTGATTATGTTCATCAGTACCGTCACTACCACAGGGCTGCGTATTGCCGCGCTGGTGTTTAATTATCATTTACCCGGTTGGAAAAAAAGCGCCTCTTAGTCAACAGATAGGGTAGTTAACAGATTAGGTAGCCATCCATCAGATTTGGTAGCCATAAGATGTGGCTTGGCTGTGCCAATCCGTTAATGAATTCAAGGCTTTATCAAGCAGACGATGCAACTGATCCCATTCTTGCCCGCTCATCTGATTAAAAAACTTTGCTTCAAGCCCGCGACCAATCGTCTCACAAGTTTGCCAAGCCTCTTCACCTGTCGCTGTCAAGCGTAGCTGCTGAATACGGTTATCTTGTTTATCTGGAATTTTTTCTATCATACCGCGCTGCTCAAGCCCGGCTAAATATTTGGATAACAGCGTTTTATCCAGTACTAATTTTACTTTAAGTTCGCTTGAAGTGATATTTGGGTAATCATGAATCAGTCTAAGTAGACGTATTTCTTTGACTCGCAGCCCGCAAGCTTTACGGTACAATGGCTCGGCGGCATTAAGCACAAGGATTTTGATGACGTCAAGCTTGTAAGTCAGATAGGCATGATTGTTGGTTGGGGTTGGGATGTCAAGCGCTGCCGCTGCCAGATAATGATACAGCGACATCTCACTGTCGCTATCTAAGCTTGGCGTATGGGTATTGCGAGCAATAGTCGGTGTCGGCATAGAGATGGCTTACTTTTGTCAGATGATTTATTCCACAGTATAGCCGAAAGCTTGCATTTCCCATACCAGTTGCTCAGCAAAACTCTACATAGTGCATTGATTATTATAGCTCGCTGATTAAAGATAACTTTGATTGCTTGAGTTTGATTCCTTTAATTCATTAGGTTTGATTGATGAGGTTGATAGCGGTCGCCACCATGAAAAAATTTTTAACAACCCCATTTGATGCTATTCCATCGTCGATATCCATCGTCTCGTCAATGACGGCTAAGTCGCTATTAAAAACAATCAAGCTTACACCAATCGCTCGACCGCTTTTTTCTTCCAAACAAATTGGTAGTACAAGCCTTGTAAAACGCTCATCACTATAAAGTTCGCCACATACGCCCACCAAATGCCTTGGAGTCCAAAATGACGACTGAGTAAAATCGCACTGGGAATCTCTACCAATAAGATAGTGCCGATACTGATAAACATGGGCTGCCACACCATGCCCGTTGCGCGCATCATGCCACTAAAAATCATGCCACTGCTAAAGAAAAGCAAACTCCATAACACAATATGTAATAACTGCTGCGCCAGTACAATCACGCCTTCCACCGTGATAAACATCGCCATCAAATAACGGGAAAAAAGATACGCCAAAACAATCAACCCACCCGTAATAATGAGATTGGTCATCATGGCAGTGCGAGTGACGCAGTTTAGGGCTGTCGCCTTACCTGCGCCAATCGCTTGCGAGGCATAAATTGATGCCGCTATCGCAATCGACATGGCAGGAAATTGCACATAGCTCAACACTTGGTTGACTGCGCCATAAGCTGCGGTGGCATTGGTACCAAAGCCATTGACCAGCCCAATAATCACCAAACCGGATATCGCGCCCGTGACCATCTGAAACGCGGTAGGTAAACCCAACCGAATCACTTTACGCGCGATATCAGGTTGGATGCGTATATATTTGAGCAATTGAGTATCAATTTGTAAGGGGTGATTTTTGGCACGGGTATAAAAAAACAAAAACAGCAATACCAACAACTGTGACAATAAAGTCGCAATCGCAGGGGCTTGGATATCGAGCTTGGGTAACCCAAACCAACCTTGAATGAGCGCAGGCGTCACCACAATCCCAATCACAATGGAAATACCCACGGCAAACAGGGGCGTCACCGAATCGCCAACCCCGCGCAATAACGAAGTATAAGCGATAAATAAAAACAGTAGCGGACTTCCTGCCAACATCAACTTGGCATAACGGTTTGCCAAGCCTTGAATCTCAGTAGGGACGCCCATCTGCACAATGATAAATTGACTGAGCAAGCTACCTGCAATCGCAATCATCACCCCTAATATCAAAATAATTGCAAAGCTATTGCCCGTAATTCGTTTGACCAAATCCAACTCTTTGGCACCCCAAGCCTGCCCTACCAAAATCGATGAGCCTGAAGCGATACCGATGATAAATGCCATCAAAAAAAACAGCACTGGCGCAAACACCGATACGGCGGCAATCGCCTGTACCCCTAGCATCTGCCCAACAAAAATGGTATTAATCGTCCCTGACAGCGATTGCAAGATATTGGTCAGCAGTAAAGGCAACAAGAAAAACAAAAACGGTCGCCATAGCGTGCCAACTGAACTAAAATCTGGAAGTTGTTGTGATTTTTTCATACCGTCAAATTTACTTAATAATCTTAATAATAATGATAACGATGGCTAATTTAATTATTTTTTTATTACTGACCTGCTAGGTAAGTTTTATACAATGTTAGATGTCAACCCAAAGCGTATCGAAAGGCCAAAATCTACCGACGCTGGCAAAATTTCGTTCATGGTAAACGATTGCCCAACAACATATCGCAATAAAATGTTAACTATCTTTCGTTATCACTCGTCATTTTACCGCTTACTTTAACAAAGATAACAAACGACACATATTCTCAAACTTTTATGGTCGATAACTCTGTTAAACTTTATCCTGTGCTTTGGTGCATAAGTGGCGATAACCAGCCGCTTTGATAATGACAGAATCAAAAAACTCACTAAAAAAGAGAACAATAATGACAACCGACAACCAAACCGATACCCAGCAATTTCGCAGCGAAAAAGATACTATGGGCGCCGTCAATGTCCCTATAGATGCCTACTGGGGCGCGCAAACCGAGCGTAGCCGCAATAACTTTAAAATCGGTGGCGAAACCCTACCACAGCCGCTGATTGAAGCCATGGCACTGGTCAAAAAAGCCGCCGCCATCACCAATGCCAAATTAGGGCGTATCAGTGATGACAAACGTGACCTTATTGTGCAGGCCGCCGATGAAATCATCAACGGGGCGCTGCGTGACCAATTTCCTTTGGTGGTTTGGCAGACAGGTTCTGGCACCCAGTCAAATATGAACATGAATGAAGTGATTGCCAACCGTGCCAATGAACTTGTCGGTCAAGGCAAAGGTCGTTATCAGCCGATTCATCCCAATGACGATGTCAATCATGCACAATCTACCAATGACAGTTTTCCCACCGCGATTCGGGTAGCGGCGGCGCGTCAGATTGTCTATCTGCTTATCCCTGCAGTGCAAAAACTGCGTAACACCTTAGCAAGTAAATCCGAGCAGTTTGCTGGCATTGTAAAAATCGGACGTACCCATCTGCAAGACGCCACCCCTTTGACGCTAGGACAAGAGTTTAGCGGCTATGTCAGTCAGTTAGATCATGCGCTCATTCGTCTAGATGCCGCGCTACAGGGTCTGTATGAACTGCCTTTAGGTGGTACTGCAGTGGGTACCGGATTAAACGCTCACCCTGACTACGCCGAGCAGGTCGCGCAAACCCTAGCTGCGTTGACCGGTGTACCTTTTGTCACCGCGCCCAATAAATTTGAAGCGTTAGCGGCCAGAGACGCTGAAGTTTTTGCCTCAGGTGCCCTAAAAACCTTGGCAGCGAGCCTCAATAAAATTGCCAATGATGTGCGCTGGCTGGCTTCAGGTCCTAGATGTGGGATTGGCGAGCTTAGAATCCCTGAAAATGAGCCAGGCTCATCCATCATGCCAGGTAAAGTCAATCCGACCCAGTCTGAAGCTATGACGATGGTCGTGGCACAAGTGATGGGTAACGATGTCACCATCAATATGGCGGGGGCGTCGGGTAATTTTGAACTCAATGTATTTATGCCAGTCATCGGCTACAACCTACTACAATCGATTCGCTTACTGGCCGATACTTGTGACAGCTTCAATGAACATTGCGCGGTAGGCATCGAGCCTGTGACAGAAAAAATTGATTATTTCTTGCACAACTCGTTGATGTTAGTCACCGCGCTCAATCGCCATGTCGGCTATGAAAATGCAGCAAAAATTGCCAAAACTGCTTATAAAGAAAATAAAACCTTAAAACAAGTCGCGGTTGAGTTAGGTTTATTGACTGACGCCCAATTTGATGAGTGGGTCAAACCTGAAGCCATGACGAGTCCAAAGTAATGTGAAGGTTAATGCAGCGTAATCGCACTGTTTGATCAATCAATTTTTATCAGCAAATTTTTAGCCAGATGACAACCTTCTGGCTAAAAGCTAACTCACGTATCGTTGGCTATTTACTAAATCGCCACTAGCTCCCTGATGCCTTTTTCTGGCATATCACTGCCCATGCCTTGGGCAATGACTTGCCCCCGTGACATAACCGTATAGTTGTCGGCAAGTTCTTCGGCAAAGTCATAAAACTGCTCGACCAAAATAATCGCCATATCACCTTGGTCAGCCAAGCGACGAATCACCCGCCCGATATCTTTGATAATCGATGGCTGAATCCCTTCAGTCGGCTCGTCCAAAATCAGCACCCGTGGCTCAGAAGCCAGCGCCCTGGCTATCGCTAATTGTTGTTGTTGACCGCCTGACAAGTCACCGCCGCGGCGCTGGCTCATCTCATCGAGCACGGGAAAAATCTCGTACAAATGGCTTGGGACTTTTTTGGCTTTGCTACCTTTAAACTTTGCCATGCCAATCAAGATATTTTCTTCTACGGTTAAGGTTGAGAAAATATCTCGCCCTTGTGGCACATACGCCATGCCTGCGCGCACACGGTTTTCGGGCGATAATTTGCTGATGTCTTTACCATCGAGCAAAATTTGACCCGATTTAATCGGTAAAACCCCCATCAGGCACTTTAACAGTGTGGTTTTACCCACGCCATTGCGACCAAGTACCACAGAACACTCACCCACAGGCGCGGTCAAACTGACATCGCGCAGAATATGACTACCGCCATAATATTGATTGATTGTGTTTACTTCTAACATCGCTATCCCCTATCGCCCTAGATATTTTTCGATGACATCGTCGTTGGCTTGTACTTCAGCAAGCGTCCCTTCTGCCAAAATTGCCCCTTGCGCCAATACCGTCACTTGCTCACTGATGGTGTCAATAAAGCTCATGTCATGCTCAACCACCACCAAGGTATGGTCTTTTTTGAGCTCCAAACATAGCTCGGCGGTGCGTTCGGTTTCGGCATCGGTCATGCCTGCCACTGGCTCATCGAGCAAAATCAGCTTGGGGCGCTGCATCAGTAGCATCCCAATTTCCAGCCATTGTTTTTGCCCGTGCGACAACAATCCTGCAGGTTTATTGACAAACTCACCCAAGCGAATCGTGGCTAAAGTCTGGTCAAGGGCATTTTGGGCATCTGGGTCAAGCTTGCTAAACAGGCTTTTTTTGACCCGCTTGTCTTTGGGTGCGGCAAGCAATAGGTTTTCCATGACGGTAAAATTTTCAAACACCGTGGGTTTTTGAAATTTTCGCCCAATGCCAGCTTCGGCAATTTGCTCGGTGGTCATGCTGGCAAGATTGTGGGTTTGTCCAAAATATACTGACCCTTCCGTGGGGCGAGTTTTACCGGTAATCACGTCCATCAGCGTGGTTTTACCCGCACCGTTAGGTCCGATAATACAACGCAGCTCGCCTTCTTTGATGTACAAGGATAAGTTGTTTAAGGCGCGAAATTTATCAAACCACACGCTGACATCTTCCATATATAGGGCAATGCCTTTGCTAAAATCCGCTTCTGGTGACTTTAGCCGTCCGTAGTTGCTCTCAGCAAAGTCATTGATATTATTATCGTTTGTATTCATAACAGACTCTTTGATGTGTTATTAATGGGGTGTTTATGGGGTATTAGTCATCGAGTATAATCAAACTAACTACTTGGTTGCAGGCGGTCAGCATGACGCCGCTGCCGCCCCTGAAGCCCCTGCTGCCTAAGATTCTTTTTTTGCTTCTATGTTTGTTTCCATATTTTTTACGCTTGGCTCGACCGTTTTTTTGCCATGCGTGATGTTGTCCAATAGACCAATAATGCCTTTGGGTAAAAACAAGGTGACGACCACAAACAACCCGCCCAAAATCAATAGCCAAGCTTCGGGATATGCCACGGTAAAGTAAGTTTTCACCGCATTGACCACACCTGCGCCCAATATCGCCCCAATCAGCGTGCCGCGTCCACCTGTGGCAACCCAGACCGCCATTTCAATCGAGTTGACAGGGTTCATCTCACTGGGGTTGATAATGCCCACTTGTGGTACATACAACGCGCCAGCAATCCCTGCGATAATCGCCGATAACACCCACGCAGATAGCTTGTACCATAGGGTACGGTAGCCAAGGTATTGCAAACGGTTTTCGCTATCACGCACGGCGCCCAATACGCGACCATACGGCTTGTGCATCAAATAACGCAAGCCAAGGTAGGCAAGCATCAGCACGAGCGCTGTGGCAAAACATAGCAAGGTGCGCGTCATGGGAGCAGCGATATCCATGCCCAAGATGGTTTTAAACCCGGTAAAACCGTTGTTACCACCAAACCCAGTTTCGTTACGGAAAAATAGGAGTGATGCGGCAAACACCATGGCTTGGGTGATAATTGAGAAATACACGTCTTTGATTTTTGAGCGAAAAGCAAAAAACCCAAATATAAAAGCCACCAATGCCGGCACCAGCACCACCAATATCGCCGCCCAAGCAAAGTTGTCTGTACCTGCCCAAAACCAAGGCATTTTATCCCAGCTCAAAAACCGCATAAACTCCGGTAAGCTGTTGCCTGATGCTTGGCGCATCAGATACATACCCATCGCATACCCGCCAAGGGCAAAGTACAAGCCATGCCCAAGGCTCAAAATCCCCGCATATCCCCATACCAAATCCAGTGCTAATGCAACCATCGCCAGACACATGATTTTGCCAATCAAAGTGACCCAATAAGCGGATAAATGCAGCGCCGAATCGGCAGGCAGCAAATGCAACCAAGGCAATACCATCAACACCGCAAAACAGCCCATAATTGCCAAGCGACTCACTGGTTTATCTGCAAATAATTGTAAAATACGCATTTTTTAACTCTCCAATGATTACTCGACAAAACGACCTTTAAGGGCAAACAAACCTTGTGGGCGTTTTTGGATAAATAGCACCACCAGCACCAACAAAATGATTTTGGCAATTACCGCACCCATGCCAATCTCAAGCACGGTGCCACTCACGCCTAGACCCAAGGCTGCCAGTACTGCCCCCCAAATTTGACCGACACCGCCGACCACTACTACCAAGAAAGCATCGATGATGTAGTTTTGCCCCAAATCAGGACCGACGTTGCCCACTTGCGCCAAAGCGCAGCCTGCCAAACCTGCCAAGCCAGAGCCGAGCCCAAACGCCATCATATCGACACGCGCAGAGCGAATACCCACTGCGCGCGCCATTTGCCGGTTTTGGGTCACGGCACGTACAAACAAACCAAAACGGGTGTATTTGAGTAAAAACACCAGTAACAACAATACGATAATGGTAAAACCGATAATCGCAATACGGTTATATGGCAACATCAAACTTGGGGTCAAGGCGACAGCACCGCTTAGCCATGAAATATTGGAGACTTCGACGTTTTGTGCCCCAAAAATCATGCGAACTAACTGCATCAGAATCAAACTCACCCCAAACGTGGCAAGCAAGGTTTCTAGCTGTCTGCCATATAGCGGACGTATCACCACCCGCTCAATAATCATGCCAATGACCGCACTCACCAAAAACGCCAGCGGAATCGCTGCAAGCATGTACCAATCGACATAGCCTGCCAAATGGCTTTTAAAAAAACTTTGCACCACATAGGTGGTATAGGCACCAATCATAATGAGCTCACCATGCGCCATGTTAATGACACCCAATAGACCGTAAGTAATGGCAAGCCCCAACGCCGCCAACAACAAAATACTGGCGGTGCTGAAGCCAGAAAACACGTGTCCTGTCCACTCACTGGCTTTGATACGCGATTTGACTTTGTCTTGGGTTGTTTGTAAGGCTTGTTTGAGCTCGGGTGAATGGCTGGTTTGTTTTGCCATCCCTTCGATATCGGCTAATACATCGGGACTGTTACTGGACGCCAAGGTTTTTAATGCCGCAATCTGGGCCATCTCATCGCCCGATTGCAAATCCATACGCGCTTGCAGTTGCGCCAATGCTGCTTTTACCGTACTGTCTTTTTCATTGGCATAAATATCGGCAACGGTTTTTTTATCGAGTGTGGCGATGTTGTCGGCTAAGATATCCACCGCTTTAAGACGCTCGCTGGCATCGTCGGATTTGAGTTTGGCTTTGGTCTGCCCTAGTGTCAACGCCGAACGCAGCGCGTTATTGAGTGTGACTTGGTTTAGGTCGCTTGGCCAATTGCTTACCAAGGTATGGGCAGGATAGCGGTAGAGTTGGTCGGTATTTTCTAGGGTATAGACATTGCCGGCATCATCACGGTACAGCTCGTCTTTGTTAATCAGCTCGACCAGTTTGTCATAGGATTGGCTGGTGCCTGTCCAGTTGTTGAGCATGGCTTGACGCCCCGCAAAATCGGCGGCTACGAATTTTTGAATATCATCGCCTGCGCTGGCTGTAGTGGTTGTAGCTGCGGTAGTTGGGACTGCTGTGGTTACTGTAGGGGTCATCGTAGTGGCCGAAGCGGTAGTTGCCTGTGCATTACTCACGCTTGGCAACGCAATGCCCATCGTGGTCGCTAGCGACATGCCGAGCACAATTTTTTTACTTTTTTGCAAAAACTGCCCGAGAGAATGATTACCATTGAGCATGATGGTCGCTCCTTAGTCTGTATGATTAATCTTTATGATTAGTCCATCTGTTTGGTGGTGTGACGGATCAATGTTTAAATCAATAAAAGGTGAAATCGTAAAATTTTGGCAAAAAAATAAGCCATACCAGCTGGGGTATTGATGCGCGGTATGGCTGTCACAACATCGATTGTTAACTTCATTCAAGCTTATTTGAAAAGCTTATTTCGGGATACTTATTTTGGAATATAAGGACTCCAAGGTTCCGCTTTAATGGCATCTTTGGTTTTGTAAACCACATCAAACTGACCATCGGCACGGATTTGCCCGATCATCACAGGTTTGTGTAAGTGGTGATTTTCGGCATCCATGGTTAGCGTGTAGCCCGATGGCGCGGCAAAACTTTGACCTGCCATGGCAGCACGGACTTTATCCACGTCGGTGGAGCCCGCTTTTTCAACCGCTTGTTTCCACATATTGATACCCACATAGGTGGCTTCCATGGGGTCATTAGTCACTACTTTATCGGCATTTGGCAGTTTGTGGTCAATGGCGTATTTTTTATAAGCGTTCACAAACTTGATGTTTACAGGGTTTTTGACTGATTGAAAGTAGTTCCATGCGGCCAAGTGTCCGACTAATGGCGTGGTGTCGATACCACGAAGTTCTTCTTCGCCCACAGAGAACGCCATCACAGGAATATCCGCCGCTTTGATGCCTTGGTTACCCAGCTCACGGTAGAAAGGGACGTTTGAGTCACCATTGATGGTGGAGATAACCGCAGTCTTTTTACCCGCTGAGAATTTTTTGATATTACCCACGATGGTTTGGTAGTTGTTAAAGCCAAATGGGGTGTATTCTTCCATGATGTCGCTATCTGCCACGCCTTTAGACTTTAAGAAAGCCCGTAAAATCTTATTGGTGGTACGGGGATATACATAGTCAGTCCCTAATAACACAAAGCGTTTGGCACCGCCGCCTTCTGGTGACATCAAGTATTCAACCGCAGGAATGGCTTGTTGGTTGGGCGCGGCGCCAGTATAAAAGATGTTTTTGGACTGCTCTTGTCCTTCGTACTGCACAGGGTAGAATAATAAGCCGTTTAATTCTTCAACCACAGGCAACACGGACTTACGAGAAACCGATGTCCAGCAACCAAAGATAACCGCGACTTTGTCTTGTGTCAGTAGCTGGCGCGTTTTTTCGGCGAACAATGGCCAGTCTGAGGCAGGGTCGACAACCACAGGCTCAAGTTTTTTGCCCATCACCCCACCTTTGGCATTGATTTCGTCAATCGCCATCAATGCGGTGTCTTTGAGCGATGTTTCAGAGATTGCCATGGTGCCTGAAAGTGAATGCAAGATACCCACTTTGATGGTATCACCATTGCTAGGGGCAGGTGCACTACCGGTGGCAGCAGTGGTTGACGTGCCACTGGCTGGTTTGGCGTCACTTGATGATTGCGGTTTTGAACAACCTGTCAACATCATACTGCCCGTTACCGCTAGGGCAACCAAGGATCTGCCAAATGCACGACGGCTTAATTGAGGCTCAGTCGTGGTTAGCTCGGTGGTTTTTTTGTCTAACATGTGTCACTCCTAAAATAGATGGATTGCCGTTTTAAGGTAGGGCGTAACGGATAGGCTTTGGCTATCGGTTGCTGGTTGTCTTAACTGACTATAATGACAATTCAATTAGTGTGCCAATCTGCATGTTAAAAGCTATTTTTGAAAATTTTATCAATTAAATCAAAAGGTTGAATTGGAATAGTTAAAAACAGTTATTTCAAACAATCGCCCATTGCCTAAATGCTGCTACTAGGTAAAAAATGGGCAAACTTTGGCGACCTTAGCGATTTCACCAATCTGATGAACTGGAGGGATTTTTTGCACTATTACCATTCACCTGTCATTTATTTGACATTGCTCTAGCATTCCTATGGCATTCATCTAGCATTGATTGACGCTAAACAACGCTTTATCGTCAGTGTCTTTATGACATTACCCAATTTGTTGCATAAAAAAAGTGCAAGCCCGACAGCTTGCACTCTTTATCAAAAATGTTGTTAATCCCTAGTTAGCCAATACCAGTGCCATGCCCAATGCCGCCATAATTGAAGGTAGCCAAGACAGCTTGGGATGCGCATGGGATTGTGATTTTACCCAATTCATCACCCCTGCACCCACAGCAAACAAGGCGGACATCGCGGTTATCATGCCTAAGCCAAATCCTTGACTCACGCTACTGACTGGCATCTCCACGGCATGCGCCATACCATGAAATAGCGTCAAACCAAATAAACTGAGCGCCATCATGAGCGAAAAGCTTTTCTGATTGGCTTGTGCTATCTTGGTGCGCTGCGCCAAAACTGCGACCGCTGTCAACACCACCGATAGCAAAATCGCACCTTCAATAATCGATGAGCCAATCGCCACATGAAATAGTTGCACCAAAGCAAAGCCTGACAGTAAGCTTGTCACCAACAAGCCTAGACCCAGTTTTTTGTGACGGGCAAACACCATGCCCATGCCAACTGCAAGCACCACGTGGTCAAGACCTGAAATTGGGTGCATGAGCCCTGCGGTGACGGCCTGCATTAAATCTACCGAACTTGCACCTGCATGCTGGGTTAAACCATGACCGACATGCGCCACTGCCACACTTGAAAGGCTAACAAGCGCGGTTGCCAACATCGTTTTTTGGGTTGTTTTTTGGGTTGTTTTTTGGTTTAAAGTTTTCATTAGGTCTCCTTGATTTTATCGCATTTTTTACATATTTTCGCTTGAGCTGGGTAAATGTTGGACAGGCTGTGACGGAATCTCTAGCGCTGTTAGCATGCCCTGTTGTTGGATAAATTTGATAATGTCATCCAAACCGTCTTGAGTTTTCATGTTGCTAAACACAAACGGCTTATCGCCGCGCATTTTTTTGGCGTCTTTGTCCATAATCGACAAATCCGCGCCCACGAGTGGCGCAAGGTCGGTTTTATTGATAATGAGCAAATCTGATTTGGTAATCCCGGGTCCACCTTTGCGGGGGATTTTGTCGCCTGCACTCACATCAATCACATAAATAGTCAAATCCGACAACTCTGGGCTAAAGGTCGCCGCCAAGTTATCACCGCCTGATTCAATGATAATCAGCTCAAGACCGTCAAAGCGATTTTGCAAGGTGGCCACGGCATTAAGATTAATCGACGCATCTTCACGAATCGCCGTGTGCGGACAGCCGCCCGTTTCCACCCCAATAATCCGCTCAGCGGGCATGGCATCATGGCGGGTCAAAAACTCCGAATCTTCTTTGGTATAAATATCGTTGGTAATCACCGCCATGTTGTACACGTCTTTGAGACGGCGACACAGACTCAAGGTCAAAGCGGTTTTGCCAGAGCCAACAGGCCCGCCAATGCCAAGGCGTAACGGGGATAAGCGAGGTTGTTGGGTTGAGGTTTTTTGGGTAAAGCCAGTCATGGGGTTTCCTTGTGATTGATGTTGAAGACGGGTTGTTAAAGACAGGGTTTAGGAACGAAACAGACGACTATATTGTTGTTCATGATGACAGGATAATTCTGCCAACGACGGTACAGACGCTGATAGTTGCAAGTGGTTGATTAAAATAAGTAATGTTTGGGCATGCTGCTGTGCTTGTAAAAATTGTGGCGCAATGTCTTTTAGAGCAGCCATAACATCTTGCGGATGATTGATGGCTGTCAATGCCATTTTGACTTTGCTGGCTTGCGTTTGGCAAAGCTTGGCAATCGGTTCATCCATCGCTTGCCCCAATTGCCAAATAATACGTTGACCTGCCATTTGTCCCAGCGGTAAGGTTTTGACAATCGCTAAGGTCAGATTTTCCATTTGAGCAAACGCATAGGTCGTCAGGCTATCGGCTATCGGCAGTTGCCAAAAATACGCCAAGCGAGCGAATAACGGTAAATAGCCTTGCGCTATCCAATCTTGTGGCATCGCAAGGTCGAGCACGCCATCGAGCCAAGCACAAAATGCCTGCGCCAATTGTTGACTCTCTAATAAAAATTCATGGCTATCACGGCTTGCCCCATAAAAATTGGCTAGACTATCCACCAAGCTGTGGTGATTTTTGTACGCTGATAGCTGCATCATACTTGCCATCAGCGGCAATTCAAAATTCAGTAAGACTTCTTGCTGATACGCCTGCAAAAACGCCAAACTACTGGCTTCATCATGAATAAAGCCTTGCTCAATGGCAGACTCCACGCCTTGGGAATAGGTATAACTACCAATTGGCAAATTGCTCGACGCCAGCATCATCAGCTTAAGCAATTGTTGTGGCGGTGTCGTCTGTGTGAGGTGCGATGTTGTTGTCATCGTTTTCATAAAAAAAACGTGGCTTTGGTTAAATCACCGACGATTGGGCTTTGCGTGTCGGCATGGCTTAACCGATTATCATGCCCATGTGAATGCCCGCCATGCCCATACGCCCCTGTTTCGGGTTCAAAAGCGTGTGCCACTTCGCTCACGGTTAAGCCTAACTTCACCAGCATATCGGCAAGCACATAATCGGGCTCAAAGTACAAGGCATACTGCGCTTGACCCTGCTCAACGAGCATCAGTGGTACATGACGATTGCCCAAATGATACGCCCCGCGCATCAGTTCAAAGGCATTGTCGGCGGTGACTTTGGTGAGGGTTTGTGGTTTGGCAAAAATTTGTATCATGTCGCCTGACGCATTTTGTACCACATCACCATCTTTTAACGTGCCAGTACGGGGCAAATCTATGCCAATGGCTTCACCATTTTGCAGGTTCGCACGAAAGCGTGACCGCTGGCGTGTGTCAAAGTCTATTTGTAGATAATTTCCTTTTTCTTTTTGATGCTTTAATTTTTCAATCTGATTTTGGGTTAAATCTGATGGATTGATTCGCTTGTTATAAATTTTCATTGTTACTCTTTTCTAATTTCTCTAGATATTCAGAAATGTTGCCATTCCAACCACATTTTTGACAACGACCATTTTTTAATTCATGCACGCACTTTTCATACCCATAAAGTTGATGTGAACAGTTAGGACATAAATTTGACATCGGTGAAACTTATTCAAAAAATTCACTACTGCATTCATCGCAAGTTTTGATAGTTATATTTTGTTTTACCATATATTTAATGCCTAACTTTGCATTGGGAATATGCGATACGCCCCTACATTCAAATGGTTAAAATAGAAAATACCGCTGTGCCATTGGCAACACGGCCGACGGCTCGCAAGTGAGAAGCTGACCATCCGCCCGCACTTCATAGGTTTCTGGGTTGATCGACATCTCAGGGCAATAGCTATTAAACCGCATATCTTTTTTGCGAATGTTGCGAATACCCTGCACGGGTCGAATCACTTTTTGCAAACCAAGTTTGTGTTGGATATTGTTGTCAAAGGCGATTTTGGATACAAAGGTGATACTGGTTTGGTGGGTGGCTTTGCCAAAGCTTGCGAACATCGGACGATAATGCACCGGCTGCGGGGTTGGGATGGAGGCATTAATATCACCCATCGGATAAGCGGCGATGCTACCACCTTTTAAAATCGTGTCAGGTTTGACCCCAAAGAATTTGGGCGACCATAGCACCAAGTCCGCCCATTTACCGACTTCTACCGAACCGACTTCCTCGGCAATACCGTGGGTAATGGCGGGATTGATGGTGTATTTGGCGATATAGCGTTTGATGCGAAAATTGTCATTTTCTGTCACTGTATCTTCGGTCACTGGGTCGATGTCATGAAGGTCACTGTTAAACGCATTTTGGCTCACTGTATCGGGTGCTAAAAATCCGCGTTGGCGTTTCATTTTATCCGCCGTTTGCCAAGTGCGAATAATCACCTCGCCCACTCGTCCCATCGCTTGCGAGTCGCTACTCATCATCGAGATTGCCCCCAAATCATGCAAAATATCTTCAGCGGCGATGGTTTCTTGGCGGATACGGCTCTCAGCAAAGGCGATATCTTCGGCAATCGCAGGGCTCAGATGGTGACAGACCATCAGCATGTCGAGATGCTCATCGATGGTGTTGATAGTAAACGGTCGCGTGGGGTTGGTCGAAGACGGCAACACATGCGGCTCGCCAATCGCCCGCAAAATATCAGGGGCGTGCCCGCCGCCTGCGCCTTCGGTGTGAAAGGTGTGAATACAGCGGTCTTTAAAGGCATTTAGCGTGCTTTCTAGATAGCCACTTTCGTTGAGCGTATCGGTATGAATCGCCACTTGCACATCATACTCTTCGGCAACGCTCAAGCAGTTGTCAATCGCTTGCGGCGTGGTGCCCCAGTCTTCATGCAGTTTTAGCCCGACCACGCCCGCTTCGATTTGCTCGATAATCGGCTGCGGCAAGCTGACATTGCCTTTGCCAAGTAGCCCAATGTTCATGGGCATATCATCAAGGGCTTTGAGCATGGTTTCGATATGGTATTTGCCGTTGGTGCAGGTGGTGGCAAGCGTGCCTTGGGCAGGCCCTGAACCACCACCAATCATGGTGGTTATCCCAGACATCAACGCAACTTCCGCCTGCTGTGGCGCGATAAAGTGAATATGCGTATCAATCCCGCCCGCGGTCAAAATTTTGCCTTCACCTGCAATAATCTCAGTGCTTGCGCCAATGGCAATGGTAACATTGGGCTGAATATCGGGGTTACCCGCCTTGCCAATCGCCCAAATTCGGCTATCTTTAATCGCCACATCGGCTTTATAAATCCCGGTATAATCCAAGATAAGCGCGTTGGTAATCACGGTATCAGCCACTTCGGCAAACGGGCGCTGACCTTGCCCCATGCCGTCACGAATCACTTTGCCACCGCCAAATTTGACCTCTTCACCATAGCTGGTAAAGTCTTTTTCCACTTCGAGCCACAGCTCGGTATCAGCAAGGCGCAGTTTATCGCCCACGGTTAAGCCAAAATGCTCGGCATACATTTGGCGGGGTACGGTTTTTTGTGATTTTGGTAAACTTGCGATATCAACAGATGCGGTGGCTTGTCCCATCACCCGCCCAGCAAACCCAAAAATCGCCTTATTGCCACCAAACTCGACCAGTTCGACTGATCGCGCTTGCCCGGGCTCAAAGCGCACGGCCGTACCCGATAAGATATTTAAGCGAAACCCAAGCGCCTTGTCACGGTCAAACGCCAGTGCGTCATTGGCTTCGGCAAAATGGTAGTGAGAGCCGATTTGAATCGGTCTGTCGCCAGTGTTTTTGACCAAAATAGTTTGGACGGCGCGTCCTTCATTAAGGATAATGGCTTGGTCTTTTAGCTTATATTCGCCAACTTTCATGGTTTACCCCTTATACTGTTTAAATTACACAATCGGTTGGTGAATGGTCACCAGTTTAGTACCATCGGGAAAGGTGGCTTCCACTTGTACATCGTCAATCATCTCGGCGATGCCCTCCATCACATCCTCACCCGTCAGCCACGTGGTGCCTTCGCCCATCAACTGTGCCACTGTTTTGCCTTCTCTTGCCCCTTCGAGTACCAACATACTGATATAGGCTATTGCTTCTGGATAGTTAAGTTTTAAGCCACGTTGTTTGCGGCGTTCGGCAACCAGTCCTGCGGTAAAAATGAGTAATTTATCTTTTTCGGCGGGGGTTAAATGCATGGGTTACTCCAATTATTTTTTTAGTGTTAAAAATTAGACCTTCACTGCCACTAGGTTGCCCAAATTCGGGGCAAATAACTGGCTTGTTGCCACATTAAAGTGCGAATTTCATCACGAACTGCACCAAAACTGTCAAAACATTGGCGGACATCATCCCCTAAATAGCGAATAATCATCACCTCCCCTGTTTGGGTGCAAGAGACAGGCAAGCTATGCTGGTCGATAAATAATCGTAATTGCTTAACCCATTCAATCAGCTGTTTTTGCGCATCAACACTTGGCACAACCCATAAGCTGGCAAAGACACTGTGGTTATTTAGCCCCACGGGTGAGGCATACCAATCGTGTTCGGCACAGTGATGTAAGGTATCAGCAAGCAGCAATTTGGGCTGCTTATCTACGCGCCAAAATAGGTTTGATAACCGCATCTCACCTGTACTGTAGCGCTCGCCATGATGCTCTCGCCCTAACAGGTTAATTTCCCAAGCGATAACACTGGCAGCTGGGCTGATAAAAAACTGATTGGTGGCATGGGCAAAACTTGCGTTATAAAAACAGTTTTCTTGCGGTAGCCATTCAAAACGGCTGTCATCTTGCAGATAAACCGTGACATTTTGTACAGCATAACCATTTGAATTTTCTTGGGTTATTTGAGATTTTTGGGTCTGTTGAGTTTTTTTGGCTGATGGACTATCATCGGTTTGCTTGTTAGCGGTGTAACTTGGTAAATTACCGTACCATTTATTTGCCCCGGGCGTGGTAATCACGGCGTGGGCGTAATGTTTTACGCCAATGTCAATATCGAGTTTATCGCCTAAGGCGATGCCGGCGGGTGGATACAGCATAATGACATGACAAATACCTTGCTGTTCACCGCTTTCAGGATACAAGGCTTTTTGTACCCGCAAGGCGCCTTGGTGGTGGCGTTGTACCAAATTGGTGCGCGCATGCTCACCCGCATGTTGGGTGTCAAAAGCTAAGGTAAGGACTGAGTGCCAAGCCATATCTATCTAACTATATGAAAAATATATGGTTTTATAGAATGCAAGGGCTGTGCCACATTGCGGCATTGAGCATTGATACTAATATGGTGAGGCCCAAATCAGGGATGTTTACACGGTTTGGGCTGTTATTAGACTTGAGTATCGACTTCTGTCAGTTGCCGATGACGCTGCATGGGCAATTTGATAGAGTTTAGGAGGGTGGCTAAAAGGATTAATACCATCCCTGAGTACTGCATGCCATTGAGCGATTGGTGCAGTAATACGATCGACAATACAATCGCGGTAAACGGCTCAAACACGGTGAATACCGAGGCTTTGGTCGCAGGGAGTTTGTGCAGAGCTGACATATACAAGAAAAACGGAATCACGGTACCCACTAGGCTGAGCCCCATCACCCACAACCAAGTGATGGCAGGCATGCTGAGCGCTTTGGCATAGGTTTGATAGGTCATCGGTAGGAATAATAAAGCTATCGCACTAATCACCACTGAGCTAAAAAACACCAAGGTCGGTGGATAGTGTTTGTGTAAGGCTTTTTTTCCTAAAATGCCATACAGTGAATAGCACACCCCAGACAATAGACCAAACACAATCCCCCAACTCAATGTAAAATTTTTACTGAGCGTTGTCAGTGCCACGCCTAATACCGCGATGCAAGCTAAGGTAAATGATTTTTTTGTTATCGGTTCTTTTAATAAAAAAAATGCCAGTACCAAACTAAAAATCGGCGCCGTATATAGTAGCGATACCGCAATGCCCGCCCCCACAAAATTGACCGCGATAAAATAGCAAACCGTCATGCCTAGCACGCCAATCAACGATTGCAGGCTCAACTGTAATATCTCGCCAAATGACAACTGCCTAATAGACGGCCACAAAGATGGCAATAACATCAGTAGCATCATAGCAGCCGTCACCACTCTTAAAATGGCAATTTGCACACTATCAAAACCCAGTTGATGTAGATAGGTGGTAAAGATACCAAGCGTGCCCCAACAGATAGCCGCCACAATGACTTGCAAGCCACCCATTGTCGCATGATTGCGCGTGTTAGGGGATTGGTTGGTAGCGAAAGCAGGTTTACGAGTCACTGGCAATTCCTAAAAAATGGGGGATAAAAAAAGTGATTCTAGCAAACAAGGTTGGCTAAAACCACTTTGGGAAAAAACTTAACTTAACTTCATGGGGTTATTGATAACCTTGGTTAATCAATTATTTTTCTAACGTCTTTCTAACCTTTTTCTAACATCGACACACTATCGGATTTTTTATACATCACCGTTGCTGCCAGCGCGATTACGCTTGCTATCACCAATAACCAAGCTGGTGCGATTTGACTGCCTGTTTTGCTCATTAACCAAGTTGCCATCAAGGGGGTTGTGCCACCGAGTAGCGCATTGGCTGAGTTAAAGGTGAAAGCAAAACCTGAATAACGCACCTCGACTGGGAAAATCTCACTTAAAAATGCCGGTAGTGTACCGTCATTGACGGATAATAAGAGCGAGAACACCAGTTGAATCAACACAATGGTTAAAAACCCACCCAGGCTTAGCATATGAAACAAAGGCACTGTCAACGCGATAAACAATACAGATGCGATGATCAGCATGGTTTTGCGACCATATTTGTCTGACAGTTTACCCATGGTGAAAATCATACCGATATAAGCGACTAATGAAATGGAGGCAGCTAGCAGCGACTGCGTTTCATTGATGTGCATTTGGGTCGATAAATAAGTCGGCATATAGCTTAGGATTAAGTAAAAAGCCACCGCATTCAAACTACATAACATAAACGCAATGCACAAGGTTTTTTTATGGTTGGCAAACAAATTTTTGATTGGCACGGGTTTTTCAATGGTGCTTTCTTCAAACGCCTTAAAAGCCGGGGTTTTTTCAAGATTCAACCGCATATATCGACCTACCAAGCCCAGCGGTGCAGCCAATAAAAACGGAATACGCCATCCCCAAGTTTGTACAAAGTCAGCATCCATAAAGGCGGTCATAGCTGCAGCAATCAGCGAACCTAATAATAGACCGGCCGATGTACTGGCAGGTACGATACTGGTATAAAACCCTTTTTTGTCGGGCGGTGCATACTCTGCCATAAATGCTGATGCCCCTGCATACTCTCCCGAGGCTGAAAAACCTTGAATCATGCGTAACAATAACAACAACACAGGCGCTAAGATACCCACGGTGGCATAGCTTGGCAACAATCCGATTAAGAAAGTAGCACCCGACATAATCAAAATCGACCAAGATAAAGCCGCTTTTCGACCGTATTTATCGCCAATATGTCCCCAAAAAATACCCCCAAACGGACGGACAATAAAGGATAGCGCAAAAATTGCATAAGTTGACATCAATGCGACGGTTGCATCGGTTTTAGCAAAAAATACGCTGGCGATGACAGTGGCAAAATAACCATACGATGCGTAATCAAACCACTCGACAAAGTTACCAATAAAACTGGCTTTGGCGGCTTTTTTGAGTAACACAGGATCTTTAACATACGGCTCTGCAGCTGGTTGTTGCATTGCTACGGCAGTGGGTGAAAGTGCAAAAGTTGTCATTTAGTTTCCCCTTGGTTGGTAGTAAGTCATGCTAAAGTAAGCTAACTGATAATGTTATGCGCAGGGCCATAGGCGAAGCCTGTGATATTGTCAGCGCCTGTTTCAGTTAAAACCAAAATATCATGTTCACGATAACCGCCTGCCCCTGCCATACCTTCTGGAATCATAATCATCGGTTCCATTGAGATGACCATATTTGGCTCAAGTACCGTATCAATGTCTTCACGCAGTTCTAACCCTGCCTCACGGCCATAATAGTGTGACAACACGCCAAATGAATGCCCATAACCAAAGGTGCGGCGGTCTAAAATGCCATATTCGGCATAGATTTTGTTGAGCTCTAAAGCGATATCACAGCAACGAACGCCAGGTTTGATGAGTTTTATGCCTTCTTCATGCACTTTGCAGTTAATTTCCCAATAGTTGAGCGTTGCCGCATCAGGTTCACCAAAATACAGCGTACGCTCAAGCGCCACATAGTAGCCTGCAATCATCGAAAAGCAGTTTAAGCTTAAAATATCATTGCGCTGCACTTTGCGATTGGTCACAGGATTGTGTGCGCCATCGGTGTTGATACCTGATTGAAACCACGTCCAAGTATCCATGAGCTCGACATGCTCAAAGCGCTGCCCGATTTCTCGTACCATCGCTTGGGTAGAGGCTAACGCCACCTCATACTCAGGAACCCCTTCATGCACGGCGTTGACGAGCGCTGCACCGCCAATGTCACAAACCTGTGCACCTTGCTTGATAAGGGCGATTTCCTCGGCTGATTTCACCATTCGCATTTTCATACAAGCTTGGCTGATATCGACAAATTCGACATTGGGCAAGGCGTCTTGTAGTTTTTTCAAACGTTCGATGGGTAAGTGATCGTATTCAATCCCCACTCTGCCCTTATTTTTGATTTGACTTGCCACGGCTTTAAAATAGTTATCACGTTGCCAGTCGGTATAAACGATATTGTCATCGCCCATGGTACGTCGCCAAGGCTGTCCACCGTCTATATTGGCAGAAATAGTCACTACTTTGTCTTGGTCGATGACCAGACCATAGAAGCGTCCAAATGAGCAATACAAGAAGTCTGCGTAGTAGTTGATATTGTGATAGGAGGTGAATAACACGCTATCAATGTCGCTTTTTGCCATATAGGCTTTAAGCTTTTGTTGGCGGTTTTGATATTCTTGGGCGCTAAAAGTCGGCTTGACTTTCTCGCCGTTTTTGATTTGGATTAAGCTTGGCATGCTAAGTGCAGTATCTAGGCTAACCGCTTTACTTATCATATGTTCAACTGACTGATTCATTGTTTGCGCCTCACTAGGTTTAGGTTGATGTTAAGAAACTCTTTGCTCTCCACATCCCTCATCATACGCAAATTTAAAAAGTCAGTTTTTCATAAGACGACATTTTTTTGACTAATTACGACAACACAGCTTGTCCATTCATACTTTATTTATGACAGCGAATATTAAAAAAATTGGTTTTTTATTGATTGATGGCTTTACCATGATGGCTTTTAGCAATGTCATCGAGCCGTTACGAATGGCAAACTATGTCAGTAGTCAGCCACTATATAGCTGGATTATTAGTGGCTTTTCGGGTCATCAGACCAGTGCCAGTAATGGGGTACAAGTCACTCATACCGCTGAAATCAAACATCTATTTGATTGTGAACTCGTGTTTATCTGCGGTGGCTATGAAGCCGAAAATTTAATGACAGAAGCGCTAAAGGGAATTGTGGAGCGTTTAGCCGTTCGGGATATTGCGTTAGGGGGGCTTTGTACGGGGGCAATAGCGCTGGCGAATGCAGGGTTGTTAGCCAATCAATCAGCCTCGCTGCATTGGGAAAATGTTACGCTGGCTCAGGAACAATTTGGCAATGTAAAATTCTTAAACCATATTTTTACCATTGGTGATCGGCTCTACACCTGCTCTGGCGGAGTATGTGCGCTCGATATGACCCTGCACATCATCAAGCAGCACTTCGGGCGAGAAATCGTTGAAAAAATTCAAGACATGTTTGTCATCACGGCTATCCGAGAGCCAGCGAGCATCCAGCATTTACCCAAACCAAAAACCCTCAGTCATAGCTACGCTCATGTCATCGATGCTATCACGTTAATGAAAACCAATATCGAAGAACCGCTCACGCTAGCGGACATTGCTAAATACGTCGGCGTCTCTGAAAGACAACTACAGCGGCAATTTGCCAAACAGCTAGGGGTCTCACCCCAACAGTATTATCTGAATTTACGATTAGAGCATGCTAAAAACCTACTCAAACATACCACCATGCCAGTGACCACCATTTCAATGGCGACTGGCTTTTTTAATCTGGCATCTTTTTCCAGAGCCTTTCAACAGCAGTTTCATATGTCAGCCAGTGATTTTCGAAAAGCGCTGTAAGGGTTAATGCGTCTTGTACCATCGCTTAATCAGGTTATTGCTTTTATTATTTAAAAACCTATTCATCCCACTGCCAATGAATCGCCAATTGGTCTAACACGGTTTTGACTTGTTGTTGATGTGAAGCATCGCCCTCTAGGTTGACTAGCACAATAAACCCATAAGTAGGGTGGTCTTTGCTGCTGACAGTAGCCTTGATATGATGTTGTTGCAGTAATTCACTGACAGCCATCACGGTCGCTTGACGTTTTAGTGCAGGTTTAAATACCTTACCCACTGCCGTTAAAGGTAATGCATCAATCACGTAGATGGCTTTAGGAATTGCCGCTTTTTCGCCAATATTTTGTTGGCAAAATTGCATGAGTTTATCAGTATCTAAGCTAACACCCGGCTTAGGGGCAACGAATAAAACAGGTAACTCGCCTGTATAGCTATCAGGCTTACCAATGGCGGCACAGCCAGCTACCCCGTCATATTGATAAACCACCTCTTCGATCATTTTTGGGTCAATGTTGTGTCCCCCACGGATAATTAACTCTTTTTTTCTACCCGTTAAGAAAAAGTAGCCGTCTGCATCTTGATAGCCCAAATCGCCGGAATTAAACCAAGTTTGATTGTCAGAGTCAGTTACCCAAATTCCTTGATTTTGCTGCGCCAAATAATAGCCGACAAACACATTATCGCCGCGAATACAAATATTGCCCACCTCGCCTGTGTTAGCAACTCGCACAAACTTGCCATTATCATCAAGCATCATCACTTGCATAGGCTGATACGGGAAACGTAGCCCTATTGAACCAATTTTCTTCTCCCCAAATCTTGGGTTGGCTGAACTACCACAATTACCTTCCGTCATACCGTACGCTTCAATGATTTGTACCCCTGTGTGTTTTTCAAATTGTTTAAATACTTCTATCGGCATCGGGGCCGCGCCACACAAACAGTGCTTTAAACTAGCAATATCATGGTCGCCAACTGGTAGATTTAATAATCCAGCAAAAAGCGTGGGTACACCACTAAAAAAGTTTACGCGATAATGCGCAATAATCGCCCAAAAGTTTGCCATAATCCCATCGCCGCGATAGCCCTCTGGCGAAACTAGCAAAATTTCACCACCCATCGATAACGGTAATAATCCTGTAACCATGACGGCATTGACGTGAAATAGGGGTAGTCCGCACAGCACGACATTGCCCTGATTTAGCATGTCATCACCAAACAATGCCCGTGCTTGTAAGACATTGGCGACTTCATTTTTATGATTACGCATGGCGATTTTGGGCATGCCAGTTGTACCACCGGTTCCAAAGAATGAAGATAGATCCTCAGGCACAATGGTACGGGGGTTAATTAATCTATCTTTAGGCTGGTTTGCAATCCCAGTGTAAAAATCATGATAGGTTACCCTCTCTGGTAATTGCTGTACAAATTCTTTACTTGTATCTGGCAGGGTTATATTAAGTTGATGCGCAACATGATGAGCCATCGTCACCCCAATCATATGCTGCAAACTTGGGGTAAGCTTGGCAACCGCGACCGCCTTGTCCCAAAGCTGCGGCTTATTATCTTGATGGGGTAATGGCGCAAGCGTGATGAGTAACGTGGCTTTGACTTCATTTAATAAGCCGGCAATCACAGAAGGTTCAAGCAATGGGTTAATCGGAAAAATAATACCCGTTGCCTCGCCACCCCAGATACAAAAATGGGTTTCGGGTAAATTTGGCAATAAAATCGCGATAACCGTATTTTTATCCGCGCCCAATGAATAAAGCATATTGGCGGTTTGACGTATATATTCCAATAAATCCCGATAGCTATAGCTTGTGCTGTTTTGATACTGCGTAGCATTTAAAACAAAGGTAAGTGCTTTTTTATCGCTAAACTGAGCTTCGCTCTCACATAGCATCTGATAGGTGCTGCTAGGGAGGTTTAAAGGAAAATTTTGTTCATACTGTCTAAGGTCGTGCTGATTTTCTATTTGATGGTTCATCGTGTCAAAGTCCTTTTTAGTGTTAAATGAATTATCGCAATACGTTAACATTGCCTCTAGAAAAAATTGTCTCTAGAAATAATACGGTATGTCAGTCAAAAGTTCTGATATTATTTCGTACATATTTGCTACAGTTAGCTGATGTGATGGGTAAACTCAGTTAACTCATGAAACTACGGTAAAAAGGATGTTCCGATGATTGTACTATTGGGGCAGGCACGATGACCGTATCACATGCCAACGATAGCTATTTTTGGGTTGTCAGTCAGTTTAGTCGTATGAGTGTACCACAAGCCTATAAAGCACATACTGTCACTACAGGTATTCAAGGTGTCGTTAGCATGGTGTTTATCTGGTTATTATCGATTATTCTACTTTAAGTCATAGCCTGTCATAAAATAACTTTAGGAAAAGTACTGTGAAAATTGTTATTGCCCCAGATTCATTTAAAGAAAGTCTCACTGCCAGTGAAGTATGTGATGCCATTGAGACAGGATTTGCCACTGTTTTTAAAGAAGCTGACATGATTAAAATCCCAATGGCAGATGGTGGTGAAGGCACGGCTGCAGCGCTTAAAGAAACGCTGTCTGGCGAATGGCAACGTATCATTGCACATGACCCTTTGATGCGCCCGATTGAGGCAAGCTATGTGTTACTGCCCAATCAAACCGCCATTATTGAGATGGCAAGCTGTGCTGGCTTGCACCTGCTGACACAATCAGAGCGAGACCCAAGTATCGCTACCACTTATGGCGTGGGTGAAATGCTACTTGATGCGATTGATAAAGGCGCAAAAAATATTATCCTAGGTATCGGTGGCAGTGCCACCAATGATGCAGGTACAGGTATGCTAAAGGCCTTGGGCTATCGTTTCTTGGATGCACAGCATCATGAGCTTGTGCAAGGCGGTAAAGCGTTAGCGGCATTGGCGTTTATTGATAGCAGTGGGGTTAGCGATAAAATCGCTGATATTAGTATTACCGTTGCCTGTGATGTGACCAATCCATTATGTGGCAAACTCGGTGCTAGCCATGTGTATGCCCCGCAAAAAGGGGCGACGCTAGACGATATCGTTATTTTAGATAATGCCCTTAGCCATTTTGCCAATATTGCCAGCCGTCAAAATTTCCCCGATAATCGCAATGAAGCAGGCGCAGGGGCCGCAGGTGGTTTAGGTTTTGCGTTAATGACGTTTTTATCGGCAACACTGACTGGCGGGTTTCAGTTGGTAAGTGAATTTAGTAATCTTGAGCAAATGATTCAGCAAGCAGATTTGGTCATCACCGGTGAAGGGAAGATGGATTTTCAAACGTCCATGGGCAAAGTGGCATCAGGCGTGCTATCACTTGCCAAAGCAGTTAATGTGCCCGTTATCGCCATTTGTGGCGTGGTCGATGACCCCCACAGCCATTGGAAAGACGATGGTTTTACAATAGCGATTCCCAGTATTCAAACTTTAGGCTCGCTTGATGAGGCACTTGCTTTAGCAAAACAGAATGTTGAAAAAACTGCCTATAATATCGCGATGGCGATGCAATTGGGTCAACAATTAAACCGTTAGTATTTAGCCCTATAAAGATGCTCGCATGTTAATTGGTTGCGCTAATAAAATAACAATGACCAACAACAATAAATAAGGATTTACAGATGCAGCTTATTCGTGGACAAAAACTTAAACTATCAGATGTATTAAACAATCAGCTAATTTTTAGCTTAGCAACTACTCCACCAAGCAATTTAAACTTAGACATCGCACTGTTTGGTTTAGACAGTCAGGGTAAGCTTAGCGACGAAGCCTACATGATATTTTATAACCAGCCTCAAAGCCCGTGCGGTAGCCTAACGCTCACCCAAAATGATAGTCAAATACTCAGCTTCGATGTCAATTTGGCCACTTTAACCCCGCAAATTGAGCGCTTGGTATTAACCTTGACCATTGATGGCCATCAAACCATGGCACAGTTGCCAGCAATGGCAATCAACTTGCAATCTCAGCAGCAGACGGTCGCAAGCTTTCCAATTGACGGCAGTATGTTTCAGCAAGAAAAGGCGTTAATGGCACTGGAACTTTATAAAAAAGATAATATTTGGCGCATGAATGCAGTGGGACAAGGTTTTAATGGTGGATTGGCAGCCTTAATCAAGCATTTCGGTGGTGAAGTGGCTGAAGAAACGCCTACCCAAGCCGCACCAACTACCCCACAACTATCCAAAATTGATTTAAAAAAGAAGATTTCCTTAGAAAAAGCAGAGAAAACAGGTAACGCCAGCATTATTGATTTAACCAAAAAGTCACTGGTACAACTGGAAAAGAAAAACCTACTTGATGTACAAGCACGTGTCGCTTTAGTGCTAGATGCCTCAGGCTCAATGAACCATCAATATCATAATGGTGATGTGCAAAAAGTGGTTGATCGTCTTATGCCATTGGCAATTAACTTTGACAATGACGGTAGTTTTGAATGTTGGGCATTTGCTCAATATACCACGCAGCTTGATGATGTCACTTTAACCAATGTAAATCAATTTATTCAAACAACCAAGCGCGGTTGGCGCAACTGGCAGGTGGGCGCAAGGATCAATCAAGAGATACCAGCGATTGAAGCAGTAATTAACTACTATCAGCAGTTTGACGATGGTATTCCTGTGTATGTGTTGTTTATCTCTGATGGTGGTGTCGGCAGTGGCCGGCAAATGCAAAAGGTTTTAACGCAGGCAGCAATGCTACCCATTTTTTGGCAGTTTGTTGGGATTGGCGGTCGCAATTATGGGGTGCTTGAAAAACTCGATGATATGACAGGCCGTATTATTGATAATTGCAATTTTTTCGAGTTAGAGCGTATCACCGGTATCAGCGATGAGCGCTTGTATGAGCTGCTATTAGAAGAGTTCCCCAGTTGGTTAAATGAGGCTAAATTAAAAAGAATTATGCGATAGCAATTTAATTACTAAACTTACCATTTTCGAGCCCTTTTCTGAATTTGAAAATTTTGAGCAATTTGTCGCTCGTAAAAGACGCTTAAAACATACCTACTTATTCTCAATCGGTGATAATAATCAGCCATTACCCTTAACCTTTTTTGCCAATTTAGCAACGATACTGTGGGATAGTTTAATTGAAGAACTTGACTTTAGCTTCCATAGCTTTCGCCACACAGTGATTAGTCAAGTCGCTTTTAAATACAAGCCTTCAATTTACCAGTCTCGCTTTCATTGCTTTATTGTTGAAAAGATTTTGAACAGGTTATTACTTAATTCATTTTTAAGTTTCTAAAAAAATATGATGATAAAGGCATTAAAATAACGAATAGAACTTTGACTTTATACAGATAATTGTTTAATTTGATAGAGAAAAACATTATCAAATAAATTTGGATAATACAGACTATAGTATAGGAGAGCCAAATGGCCATTTCACTCAATAAAGGCGGTAACTTATCTCTGTCAAAAACAGATCCTACCCTAACACGGTTATTAATTGGTCTAGGTTGGGATGAGCGTGCCACATCAGGGACAGAATTTGACTTAGATGCCAGCGTATTTTTGCTTAATAATATGGGCAAAGTACGCGGCGACCATGATTTTATTTTTTATAACCAACTAAAATCTGACAACGGTGCAGTTGAACATACCGGGGACAACCGCTCAGGGGCAGGTGACGGTGATGACGAAGTAATCAAAGTCAATCTTTCCCAAGTACCCGCCGATATTGAAAAAATTGCTGTCACTGTGACCATCCACGATGCCCAAGCCCGTAATCAAAACTTTGGTCAAGTATCCAATGCTTTCATTCGTGTGGTCAATGAAGAAACAGGGGTAGAGGTAGTACGGTTTGACTTAGCAGAAGATTATTCCATCGAAAATGCCATGGTATTTGGCGAAGTCTACAAACACAATGGCGAATGGAAATTTCGTGCGGTGGGTCAAGGCTATGCAGGTGGCTTAGCTGCTATGTGCCAACAATATGGCGTAAATATCGGCTAAATCGGATTTTAAGCAGCAATTTACCATTAAAATAATGATAAAAACTTATTAAATAAAGGATATGAAGATGGCGGTTAGTCTACAAAAAGGACAAAAAATTTCACTCGATAAAGAAGCAGGCACGGCACTGACTCGTATCAAAATGGGTCTAGGGTGGGATGTTGCATCCACCCCAAAATCCGGTGGCTTTTTGGGCAGTCTATTTGGTGGCGGCGGTAGTAATGATAGTATCGATTTGGATGCATCTTGCATTATGTTTGACGCGAGCAAACAGCCCATCGATGCAATTTGGTTTGGTCAACTGCAGTCAAAGGACGGTAGTATCGTTCATACAGGCGATAACCGCACAGGCGCAGGGGATGGCGATGATGAAGTCATCAATGTCGATTTATCTCGTATCCCTGACCATGTACAGTCACTGGTGTTTACCGTAAATAGCTTTACGGGTCAAACGTTTGAGAAAGTTGCCAATGCGTTTTGTCGTATCGTTAATGCCGGCAATAATAGCGAAGTGGCTCGCTATAACTTATCAGCCCAAGGCAGTCATACCGCGCTGATTTTAGCAAAGATTTATCGCCATAATGGTGAATGGAAAATGCATGCCATTGGTGAAATTGCCAGTGGTCGTACCTTTCATGATTTGATGCCTGCCATTACACCACATGCCTAACGTCTAATTGTAGATAAAAATGCCCTATTTGCTGTCAATGGGGTATTTTTTTATTCGGATAATAAAAAAAATAATAAGGAAACACGATGCTAACTTTGGTACTTGGGGCAAATACGCCTATCCCCCACACGCCTTGCCAAGTGGTAGTAACTAACCAAAATGCTAGTCGTTTTGGGGTTGAGATGGGCTGCGTTTGGATAGCGATGGATGCAAGTCGCCGAGCAACTACCAGCCCTGCTTATCTGCATGAAAGCAAAGATTGGGCAGCGGTGACAGTCGAGAGTGAGAAAAGCCATGTTTGGACATTAGACTTAGCCAATGTGTTTTCCCAAAATCAAACCCAGTATCTGCAACTGATCGTGTATGCTTACCAAGACACTAGTGTGATTGCCCCAGCTGTGGAAGTCAATGATCTGGGTATCAAAGTCGCTAGCGATATTGACTATGCGTTTCATACCCCAGAGCGCCATATCAAAGCCAGTATTGTACTGGAGATCTACCAGCGTAATGGGCAATATAAATGCCGAGCACTCGCGGAAACATCTAGTCAAAGTCTAGCCAGTTTTGCCGAACGTTTACAAATCAGCCTTGACGCCCGTTACCCTAATAACATGACGACAGGCAACGTTTTGCACGCCATACCAGACACTAGACGTCCTCGCCCTCAGCCAGGTGACACTTGGACTGGGACGGCTTTTGCGATTGACCCCTATCATTTACTCACTTGTGAGCATGTGGTGGACGGCGCAACGCAAATCGCACTGCGTCAACAAGGTTATCCCGACATGGAATGCCAAGTGGTGCTAGCAGATGAAGGTAGTGATACAGCGTTACTTAAAGTCAATCAGCCTTTACCAAGTTATCTGCCCGTGCGAGAACGTGGCTATGATTTGCTGGGTGAACAGATTACCACGCTTGGTTTTCCGCTAACAGGTCTTGGTAGTCAATTACAAGTCACCCAAGGCAACATCGCAGGGCTACAAGGGATTGGCAATGATATTCGTTTTATGCAGTTTACTGCGCCAATTCAGCCTGGCTCAAGTGGCAGTCCGCTCCTGCTTCCCACAGGCGAGGTCGTCGGTATGGTTACCCACACCATTGCCAATACCCAGAACATGAATTATGCAGTCAAATATCAGCTGTTATCTGCGCTTTTAACCAGTTGCGGTCTTAATGTGAGCGAGCTTACCCACGATATTAGCCAAACACCGCTATCCACACCTCAGATTACCAAACAGAGTAAATCTGCTTTGTGGTTAGTTGGTTGTGGGGTATGAAAGATTTGGCTGTGGGTCAAGAAGGTGGCTATTCATACATTCTTTTACTGCTAAATCCTTTAAACTTGACGGTTTTGATATAGTCATATTTGGTGTAGGCTTGATTGGTGTAAATGATGATTGTATCGATGGTTTGAACGCCGAAGATATTGGACGTATTAATCAACTGCCGAAAGCAGTATCGTTGACGAGTTTTTTGGCGAACATATCGGCTTGGGCGGAGATTAGAAGACGACTAGGCGGCTGGGATTGAGAAACAGCATTAACTGGAAGTAACGCGACTGATTTTTTTAATACTTTAATCTTAATCATAAAATGACTAATACCCCGCCCTTCTTTTCTAGAGGTAAGTGTCAGCTTGAATTCACCCTGCTCATTAATTTGCTTGATGGCAGGATCTAACACACGACGTTTAAACTCTGCTACCTTAGGATAGCTGTCTGCTACACCAAAATATTCTTTCCATTCAAATACGCTTATCTCGGGTGTTTTGCCCAAGTCTTTCCATTTGCTGACTAGCTCATACATTCTTTTACTGCTAAAGCCTTTAAAATTAACCGTCTTGATGTAGTCATATTTGGTGTAGGCTTGATTGGTGTGGTCAATCAAAAAGGCGAGTGGGTCAGAAAAATGCAGTAAAATATAACCTTCCTGGTCTTGGTAAGAAATACCTTGGAGCCAGTGATATTCTGCCTTTAGAATGGTGAAATTTTTGTGATTAGGCTTTAGAACACAGAGTTTCTGAGATTTATCATCACCTTGAATGTTATTATCAACATAGAGGGGGAATTTAAGTTTTCTTTTTGCTAGAGTTTTGGCTGTATCTTTTAGGGTTTTGTAGGCATAGTTATCCGTCACCTTATTAGCAGTAGCAAATTCTTTGGCACTAATTGTCACCTTATTGGTGCCTGTGGGCCGTTTGTGCATTTTATTGATAGCAAGCGTCATCAAATCATGTTCGGCTACAGATAAGTCATAGCAAGCTTCCACCAGTGTGTTTGATTTAGTTATCATGATAGAATCAGATTTTAAATAAAAAGAATTTTGCCCAGACATGGTCATACTCATAATGAATTTTACGAAATCCATTATAAAAGTGCCATTTTTGGGAGGCAAAGTGCCAAAATACCTTAAATTACACCAACTGTTAAAGATTACGAAGTAATAACAAAAATCCTTTATCTTTAAGATTCGATGAATAATTATTTTTTAAAAATCGACCAATAAAGCGTACATCACAAACCAATAAAACGTACATCTTTAGCCAATCATTTGTACATTAAAAACCAATAAATTGTACATCGCAAACAAACAAATTGTACACTTATTAAGCCTAAGAACCGCTAATATAGCGAGTTTCAGCGTGCCGATATATTTATAACTTCAATAACTTTAATAATATATGGTCTAGATATTTATTAAACAGACGCATTCTTTTTCTGGAATTCTACGAAATCAGTAATTTTCTGAACAGCAAAATCAATTTCTTCTTTCGTTGTCATTCGTCCTACAGTAATACGAAATGAACTTTCAAACTCGTCTTTATCGACGCCAATTTCCTTCATCAGTGAAGGATAATCACGATTTAAACCATTACAAGCAGAACCTAAAGAAAATGCGATATGAGGTTGCAAGTTATTGAGTAATTGTAGTGAATCTATCCCTTGTATTGACACATGCAGATTACCGGGATGACGATTAATTAAACTACCTTGGACTTTAACTTCGAACTTAGCTTGCAACTGACGTAATAAATAACTTTTTAACTCAGCAAGTTGCTGTGTTTCACTCTCTTTAACTTCTTGCAGAATTTCTACAGCTTTCGTCAATCCGACAATCAATGGTGTCGGTAATGTGCCAGAACGAAGTCCATTTTGTTGTCCTCCACCATAAATCATCGGTTCAAATTTAGAATTTTGCAAATGCTTTGAGATAAGTAAGCCAATACCCGTAGGTCCATATATTTTATGTCCTGAAATCGTTAGATAATCAATATCCAATTCATCAAAATCAATGTCACAATATCCTGCTTGTGACGCATCAACATGAATGACAATACCATTCTCGGAACAAATCTTAGCAAGTTGCTGTATTGGTTGATTTGTGCCAATCTCGCCGTTTGTCATACAAGCGGATATCCAAAGTACATTATATTCTTCAATTTTTTTATTAAGATCTTCCAAGTCAATTCGCCCCTCTTGAGTCAGCTTTAAAAAGACTAAATTGAGACCTAATTGCTGTGTAACAACCTTTAATGGAGCTAAGACGGATTTATGCTCCAAAAAACTGGTTAAAACTGTATCTGCCAACGGATTTTCGTGTCTTGCCAGTTTAATACCAGAAAAAATCGCTAGATTATTTGCTTCAGTTGCACTTGAAGTAAAAAGAACATTTTCATCTAAACAATTATAAATTTCACTTAATTTTTCAATGCATTCGTCAATGACATTCTGCCTCTCATAACCAAATATATGATTTGAATGAGGGTTTCTAGCTATGTTTTACTTAAAAGGCAATTAAACCAAGTTTCCCTTCTGTCGGCTCGATTATCTTGGCTGTGCCAATTTTGAATTAAAATAACCTTGTTAAGGTGTTGCGTTATAAATTGCCATCTTTCTTCATTGATATCACAAAAAAATCGACCCTCCTTTTTTCGTTCGCTGTCGCCATATTTAAAAGAAGCATAAAGAACGCCATTGGGTTTTAAGCAACTGAGTAAATCATTTAGAATCTTTGGCAAGTCATCAAAAGGTACATGAAGCAAAGACGCACACGCCCAAACACCTGTAAAATGACTTTGCCAGTTTTGATTAGTGATTTCATCAAAAGTTAAACATTGCCAATTAATACGCGTATCAGTTTGCTTGGCTAAATCAATCAAATTTTGACTACCATCAATGGCGGTAACAACAAAACCTTGGTTTGAGAAAAAAATGCTATCACGCCCCGAACCACAACCAACATCCAAAATAGTCTGCTTACCGCTTGGCAAATTCTCTAAAAATGGCTGATAAACATTTTGCATATCTACATTAATCGTTTGGCTAAAAAAATCTTTAGCATGGGTTTGATAGTAATCTAAGATAGTCATTAAAAAATGCTCAACCCTTGTGGCTTTGGTTGCCAGTTATGAATAAGGCGTTCCTTTGAGAAACGATAGGATTTGTCCAAAAAGTATTTACGGTCACGCTCATTGTTTCCTGTTTGCATAATAAGCGTTTCACGAAGCGGATGATGACTACCTATCAGATATTCATTACGAGTGTGCAAACGCTCTAGCAACTCAATCGTCGGTACTTGGGCAAACTTGCCACTCTCGCCACGATTGCATTCAGAACAGGATAAAACCAAATTCCAAACCCCATCGACATTAACAGGACGACAACACCCAGCGGTTGACACGTCAGGTTTTAAAATATGCGGGAAAAAGTGGTCAACATCAGCGAGTAAATCATCATCTGATGAAATACTGATTTCTTTAAAACAGTAAAAACACCGACTTTTTTGGTAGCCATTTAACGCCCCACGAGAGGTGGTAATATTGGTTCTGCGGTGCTTGGTATCATGGGTAAAAAGCTGTTTGGTTTCTTGGTCAAATTCAACGGCAATCAAGTTTTTATTAAGGTTTAATTCCCATGCCTTTTCAACCAAATTCCAACGAGATTCAGTTTCTTGGTTTAAATCTTTTGCGGAGTTGTCATACAGATAAAATAGTTTAAAAAGATTATCGGTTAAGCGAATCCCTTTGTTAAATTTGCGTTCATCAATAAAGAATTCCTTATTAACAACGTCATAAAATCGTTCTTGAATGGCTTTGGTATTTACCACATGAAAAGCGTCTAAAACATATTTGAAGCCTTCTTTCTTGGTAATTTGAATTAATTTATCTTCGTCAATTTTGCCTTCGTTATATTCTTGGCAAGCTTGGATAAATTGACTGGTTTTAAAAGTAGATTGTTTAGGACTATGTTTAAGGTGTTCGGCAAGGTGCAACGCATACGGCAACGCCAAATCATCAAGGGTAATTAAGTCGCTTTTTCTATCCAAACTGACATCGATTAAGCTTTTGGCAAGGGCAAATTTGTATGAAGCGGTATTTTTACCAAATAAGATAATGGCTCGCCAATAGTTTTCTAGCGTGGGTTCAACATCGACAAAGTTCATAATTAAGCAGCTTTTAATTCAATTTGATTCAACTTAAACTTCTCAAGCTGGGTCTTATAGATGGGATTTAAGGAATCTGAAATATCATTTGCCAAAATATTATCGATATAATCAAGTAACGGTAAACTCAAATCTAAACGAATTTTTTTATTGGATTTGACATAAAAAAATGGAAGATTTTTGACAGCATCATAATCCACAGAAAACGAACTTTCAGGAACACTACAAATGCGTAATTGGGCTATTTGAAATACGGACGAGTCCGAGCGTTTTAAGGTGATATTGAGATTTTTAGCATCTTGACTACTACTATAGAATAGGTTTAAGGCAGTTAAACAAGCCTTTTTAATGCTTCTTGCATCGTCTGAAAAACTTTCTTGGTCTAATCGCCAGTTACTAAATTTGCGAATGCTCGGTGACCCCAAAAAGTGAGCCTTAGCATCTTTCGATTTGGCATTTAAGCCATACATGAATAGGATACGTCGTAGCGAAGATTTGATTTTCGATGAATAGCTATCGTTATCCCTTTGAATATAGCCTTGTATAATGGATTTTAATGGTTCATCAATGTCGCTAAAAGCATCATGGCTGGTGATGATATTTTCTACTTCCAAACTGGTATATCCGCCAAGATTTAGACGTGAGAGAAGCTCAATTAATTTTAAATTTTTGGCTTTATGCCAAATATCCGCCTCTACCCGTCCAAAGAACGCATCACTAAACAAAATAGTATGTTCAATGTCGTCAGTTAATGTATAGCCCATCGTGATAGATGACGCTAAATGTGCCAGCATCTGTCTTAATGTTAAACGGCGTTCGTAATTGATAAGATACAGGTAGGTTAGACGAATGCTATCTATTACTTCATCGAAATGATTATAGATTGTCTGACGATTTAACGTGATGGGGTGCGTTGGATAATTCTGAGTGATTAAATCCCATGCTTTATTTTCAATGATTTTCTGAAAAATTTGCAGGGCTATTTCAATGTTATCGAGCTTGGCAATATTGATGATGTATAGATTTTTACCATCAACATCGAGTTTTAATCGTTCAAGCTCTGCTGCATCGTCTAATATATCCAAGTCTTGACTGAGAATTTCTAAAATTTTTGATAAATTGTCTTTGCCTTGAAGATTGGTGTTTTCTAAAGCATCTGTTACTGAAGTCAGCAAGGGTCCGGTATTACTAACAGTGATCCAATTTCCCTTGCTACCAAACGCTTGCGAAAGATAATGTGAGCGGGTGTCGGAACTCAGTTCACTCATATCTTTTAACACGTGCAGATTATGTTTATCTACATATTCATACTCTTTAAAAGTTTTAGCCTGATAACTGGTATCTAATTTTTGTAAGGTTTCTAAGATATCAAACGCAATCGTTGATTTACCATCGCCTGCATGACCTGTTAAAACGACAATGTTATTATTATGACCTTCAATCAATTTTCTGATGGTATCGACCACAGGAAAAGGCGTATAAATCTCGTCAAAATAAGGTGAGTTGGATTGAGACTCAGCCAAGGCATTAACACCTGACGCATTTAGATTGTGTAAGCTATTAATATAGTTAATAAAATCTTTTGCTTTATCTTGTAATAAGTTGATATCATCTACTAATGATGTATCTGTATGATTGGCCATGACTGGTTCTTCCCTTGAAAGTAGCTCGCCACCACTTTCATTTGATTGCCTATCTTCTATAGTAGATAGCGACGCTTCAATAGCTAGTGAATTGTGACTGTCATCGTAATTGTGATTTTCGTTTTGCGATATCCTCTCGTTACCACTTGTCAAATCATTCTCTTCTTCAATTACCCCGCCAAAAAATTTCACTAAATCGGCTAAATCCCCATCAAATCCTTGGTTTGTAGGTTTCAAGATCCAAGTACCATCAACTTTATCAAGCCGAAATAACAAAATAGATTGCTGTTGCTGAAATGGGTTGGTATTGATTTCAAATTTATTGATGAGATGTTGTTTATTGTACAGCTGTATATGTAAATTGGAGATTTTAGAGATGGGTTGATGACTATCAGTCGTCAAAGTTAAAAACAGATGTTGGATTTGGGAATTTAACGTATGCAAGTTAGCTCGAAAGCTGGCGAAGTTTTTTGTATGATCGACTAGCTCTAAACTGTGACAAGGACTAAGCGGCTGATTATAAAAAATCATATAATCCTCATTGCTCAGCTTCAAATCTTTGTCCAGTCCAAACAAAGCCACATCAAAATCAGCCGGTGATGATGCAGATAGCTTTATTTTGTATTCTGGGTCATCGTTATTCAGTGCCATTGTTTGCCCAGCTAGTCCATCCACAAAATTTCTCCAAAAAAAAACATGCTAATAATGATACTTATACTCTATTTAAAGCACATAAGTTAGTAGATATGAACAAATTTATATAATTTAGCCAATACATTCAAGGCAAGTTGATAAATATATTCAACATTTTAGCTATAAAGATACTGTCTAATTTTTACCAGCTGTTCCAAAACTTTCTTACGATTCGGCTCATCTTCCAAATCACTTGTTGCGAACGCTTGGCTAATCTCATTAGTCAAATTATCCGCCATTTTTACCAAGGTTTCATAATCGCTTTGTCCCGATTTAATCGCCAAGAGTTCATCACGGTTTTCACGTTTAACAATGACTTTACCAGTTTTGGCGATATCAAGGGCGGTTTGTAGCAAGCGAATGGTGTGCATCATGTTTTTGGCATCGTATTGCTTGCCATGTGAAACAGTCGTTTGGTAGCGTTCTTCGTTGCGATTATCGACCCAATCCCAATACTCGCTGTAGTCTTTGCAATATTTGCTGTATCCCATGAGATTACACGACAGATAACCCACAGGATTCATGCCTTTGGGAATACTCGATAAACTCACTTGGTTAGTAGTTTCTTTCTGCACAATGCCATGAAAATCTTGATTGCCATCATCAACATACATGGCATACATCTGCGTTGCATGGGGCATGACGGCTAGACCAATTTGGCATTGGTTTAAGTTATTTTTATCAAGCCATTGCTGTAAATCAATGCTTTTACCATCGACAAACACCACGCAAAAAGCCAATAGGCTTTTTTTGTCTTTTGCTATCGGATTGACGATTTTTTTATTTAAGCCACGGGCTTTCTTGATTTGGCTGTTTGCAAAGCCCGCAAAGGTCTTTTCACACAGTTTGCTGATAAACCATTCAGGTTCTAGGCTATCCATGATGGGGTGACGGTACAGCACCTTATCGGCAGGGGTGGCAAGCAGTTCCATCATATTGGGATTGTTTTGCAAAAGTAATTCGACAAACCGTCCAAGCTCGTAATAAACGATATCGTTGGTTTCGTTGCTGACTTGAGGGATATAGTCGCTTTGTAAACTGTAAAAGCGTTCTTTGGGCAAATAAAACACGCCTTTGATATCGGTGTCCGATGTTGGTGTATCAAGCCCGTAGGCACGAGAGCCTGAGATACATTCAAATAGGATTAAGTTTTGGGCTTTTAAATCATCAATAGTCAGAGACATAATTTACTCAATGAAATAGCTTAATTAAAAACCGTTGCTTTAAAAATGGTATCAAGTAATGCCACATCACCCTGTTTTTTATCCGGAAAACTTGGATTTTCACAACGTTGCCACAGTTTAGCCGTCAAATCCTGCAAAGACTTTGACAACTGATGCCGATAATTTTCATCTTGACTTTGCTTAACTTTAACCAAATCCAATATTTCCTGCTTCTCGCCTTCAGTCAATAACGGCAACATCAAATTAAAATCTACAGGCGGTGAGCAAGCTTGCTCAAGTGTCCAAATACTGGCTAATAACGCCCGCAACAAATAAAACCATTTTTTTAGTTTAATCGGTCTATCCAGCTCAAGCTCGCCACTGGCATTTTTTGCCATACCTTGGTAATGATAAAAAATTGCTTTCCCATCAAAAAACTCGTTTTGTACCGCTTGCATAGCTTGCAAAAACTGATTATCCGAATGATACACAATCGGCGAGTTAAGCCACTCAAAAATCACGGCATTGGATTTATGCAATAATTGCAAGGCTTTACGCACCTCCCAGCCACCAATATCAAATGGCACATCAAACAGATCATTTTCGATAAATTCAAAGGTATCTTTGCCCGCATACAGCCGTAAATACCAGTCTGGCTCATGCCGATAAATCAAACGCACGTCATAATCGCTGTCAGGAGACGCAAAGCCCCATGCCCTGCTACCACTTTCAATGGCATGAAATGGCTTGACACCTTTGTCTTGGCAGACTTGATAGATGATTGAGGTAATTGGAATATGATTGGATAGACTATTTGTCATTATGCATTTTGAGATAAATTGTTAATCTTTGCATTATGGCAAAACGCAAAGATTTACACAAATTTTGTTTGATACTAAAAAATTTCTAAATTAAATTTTAAAAACTATATTGCTTAATATTCTATTCATGAATACAATGAATTCAATAATATTTTGAATAAAATTTATAGGGGTTAATTGTGGCATTACGAACTAAACCAAAAAGAAGTACAAAACGGACTAATACAAAGGTCTCTGAATCAATGGTTAATTACGAAGTTTTATTACCAAATGACAGACCAAAATTGGTTAATTCTCTGGATGAAGTAATCGAAAATATTAAGAACTTTAGTCTTGAATTAGAATCTTATGAAGAGGGCGATGGTGACCGATATGTTGATTATGTGATGGAAAATATGTCGCATTATCGAGCTTGGTATGCTTATAAAGATGAAAAAACAGGCACTTATTTATTTGCTCCGTCTAAATATATCGGTTATCAAGATATGACTGCTAGTAAATATGTAGAAACCTACGCCTATATGGATGGAAGAAAAACGGAAAAGGTTTTGTCAGAATGGTTTGAGATGTTAGATGAAAGTGAAGAAGATTTCGATTTTTTAAATCGTAAATTACTAGCCGTGTTTTCTGCAACTGGTAAAACGATAAATGCGTTGTTTCGTATTAATGTTCTCAAACGTGAGGAGGATAATGAGTTACTGGAAAAAGATTTAGTGGAGTTGATTTATAAGGTGTTCTTGGGTCTGTCTGATGAGAGTAAGGCTCTTATCAAACAAAAAATTTCAAACAAAATTTAAAAATTTATTTAGGAGAGAATATGAAAATTTTATCTGGTGGTGATATTGCTAAAGAAGTGAAAAGGATCAATCCACAGTATATTGCTGTAGGTTATATTGGCAAAGACTGGCATAGATATATTGACATTGAGTTTGTCAAAGAAATCATTGTTAGTCCAACGATAGGTTCAAATCCTTTTGCAATCGAATCAATAGTGAAAGAAATTGGATTTGAGAACGTTTATTTTTTGGATGAGCTTCATGCCAAATTATATATTGGTTCTGATAGATATGCGTTTGGTAGTTTTAATTTATCTGCGAACGCTTTTGAGGCAGATGAAATATTAGTTGAATTTGGTTGTATCGCTAACGATGGAATTAAACAAGCTAAAAGTTTTTATGAACAATGTAAAAATAGAGCCATTAATAGGTATAGAACCGTTGAAGAAAAAGAATTAGCACTGAAAAACCTTTTTGAAAAACATAAATCTTTAAATTTCTATAAAAATAATTCAACTTTTGTAAGTGATGAGAGTTCAAATAGGGATGGTCATAATACAGATGAAAACTTTTATATTATGGTAGTAAATCAAGATGGTGAATATGATGAAGATTTACTTATAGGGCTTACGCAAAGACGACCGAAGGCGAGCGTAACTGCTCACGCAAATAATCACTGAGTAAACCCCTTTTAACCTGATATAAAGATTGTTTTAACCGTTTAGCTTGTCTGGCTAACTGCAGCCAAACCAGCATACAACAACAAATATGATTCCGCTGAATACGAGCCTTACGACACTGATTAGCTTCAATACCAGTGAGTTGTTTAAGTTCTCGGTGAAACTGCTCAATCTTCCAGCGGATGGCACACACCAATCGTGTGCCATCTGATGAATCCTGATTGGTGTCATTGGTGACAATCCAGTCCGTGCGGTTTTCATTAACCACTACTCGGAACAGTTGCACTTTGTAATCTTTAGGAAAGGCATGTATTTTAATCAGTTTGCCATTTTGTTGCTCTTGGTCAGTCCAAGTTAATTCGTTGACTGCTTTGTAAGGGTTTACTCCTTTTGAATCATCGACTTTGCGATTGGATTTTAAAGGACAATAATAGATTTTTTGTAAGTTATCAATATACAGCATAATGTCTTTGGTGGCATACCATGTATCCATGAGCACATATTTGAATTTAATTTGTTTGTGTTCAATACTGTGCTGTAGCATGTCTTTTAGATGGTCAAGTTTGCTTTTGCCATCGGTGGTTTTGTCATAAATACGGTAATCAATGAGCCAGTATTGTTCGGTCTTTGGATTGACATAGATACAGTTAACGATGCAGATGCCTTTAATAATGCGATGGGCGTTGCCACTGTATTGGCGATTAACCAATTCGATTTTGTGACTATGATTTTTATCGAGTATGCTGTCATCAAAGATAAGATAGCCATCGTCGTCTAATACGATGTCGTCTTTGACTTTTTCCCATACGAGCTTGGGTTTTAGTTTGTCATGACGTAGGTATCGATTGATGCGGTCATGACTAATTGATTCAGGATGATGTTCTGCGTAGTTGGTAAGGGTGTAATTGGTTTGGCTTACCAGTAAATATTGACAGTAGTCTAGGCGGGTGATAGCTTTTTTCTTCATCTCTTTATGCTATAGTGAAAACTGAATTATATCGAACAGGGTCGTTCGTGGTAGGCCTGTCGAACCATAACGACCGTTACCCTTAGACAAGCTCAGGGCAAACGGTGCTTACTATAATTTAGGATTGACTATACTATATTTTTATCCGCTTTCGCAAAATTTTATGCTTTTTGCGTAAGTCCTAACTTAAAGATAATAATCCGCAGTATAGAGACATCGAAGATTTAGAAGCAGCATTTGATAATTATCAATCAATTGTACTTGATAAGGAAATCTATGATGGGAAAGTCAAATTAAATTCTTGGGTGCTACAAGTAGATAAGAGAAAAAAGGCTGAAACGCCTTATTCATGGTTATTTATAAATAGTATCGCTAAAGGTGTCAATGAAGATGACGATATTATGATTATTCAGGATGACTTAACAGAAATTCCAACTAAAAAACCATTCAAAATTGACACTGCGATTATGATGGAAAAAATAAAGAAACTACTAGATATGCCCAAATATCAGCCTTTATTCTATGACATATCAAATGATAAAAAACTTTCAGAGCAGTTTGATTTTGACCTAGCAATAAAATTATCAAAAGAATTCAAAAAAGATTTATCAGGGCTGTAGTTAAAAACTCTAGATTTCTAACACTTTTTAACATGAACAAGATGAGATATATATTCTCATCTTGTTTAAACCTAATATTCATCCTGTCAACACGAGAAAAAAATGAATCATTTCACCATTACTGACATTGAGTGGAAAGAATTCCCCATGCACCCTGAAAAATTTGATGGCTATCAATTAAGTCTCAAATGTAAGGTGGTCTTTGAAGAGCCAATTGAGAGAAATGAAGAATGTGGCTATGGCGATGATAAGTTTTGTTTTACTTTAATTGCCTTAGATTATGAAGGATTTGCCATTTTAGAAGTGGAATTTTGGGATTACAGCTTACCCCCTGTGGGCAAGAAAAGCCGCGTCATATCAAAACGCTTTAGCTGTGAACAAGAAGAATACGATCTTGTCCATAGCTGGGTACTTAAATAAATGATTCGTCATTGTCATAGTGACTACAGGATTATCAATCATGGACAACTTAATGACTAACTATTACCCAAAGACTGACCTACCTGTGACTGCCATCTTATACCAACAAGATAGTAATTTTAACGGCGTTGAAGCACATTTTGCTTTTTTTACTGTAAATGCCCACTTTGATAGCGAAAAATTACTAGATTTTAAACAACAAGTCGGTGCTGAATTATTAGTTGGTATCGTAACTAATAAAGATGATATGAGTGACGACAGTGTAAAGGTCGCTGACAAAATTATGTGGTGTGAACCTGATGATGTTGATATTTTGGTGGCGACAATCAACCATGTAACTAGCAATGAGAACTTTATAATTATTGATAAAAATGATTTTTTGATTTGTTTTGAAAATACTAATACCGCAAGATTTATTTCTTATCGCACTACCAATGATAATTTTAATGATTTATCTAGGTATGCTAATAAATTTCAGGTTGTAGCAGATTTATCACCAAAATATGAAGCACTTATTATGCATATTAGTGCAGCTGATAACTTTGACTTTGGTAACCAAGAAAAGATTAGTAAAGCGATGGAAACATTTATCGCAGAGCAAAGCAGTATTTTTTATGGTATTTCATTTACGGGTAGAGATAATCGCTGTGATATTGCGACATTCGCTTTTTGGTATGACAATAACGGACCAAAGCTGTCGTCAAAAAAATCACAAAACCAATTACCATTATGCAAAGAGCAATGGGATGTGAGCTTGCTCTCGCTACTAGCCAGTAAACCATCTGCATTTGATAATAATGCCATTTACTTATTCATGGGGTACCAATACCCAAAACAGGCAACTTATTTAAATCTTACTAAAGCGCCACATCTATTAATGGCGGGCCGCTCAAAAGAGACGATTACTAAAATGTTGCACACCTTAATGGTGAGTATCTTAATGCAATATAACCCTGAGCAAGTTAGGCTTATGCTCATTGATAGTGAAAAACCCGTGTTTACGGATTATCAAAACTTACCCCATCTGATAGCCCCAATTAATGATAGGAAAAATGCCGCTCAAAATTTGGCTTGGTGTCAGTTAGAAATGGAACGTCGTTATCAATTAATGAGTCTAACCAAAACAAGAAACTTGGTGGACTTCAATCAAAAGATGGAAGAAACTAACGAACTTAGCAAATTAATAGCTCGTTACCGAGTGGTTGATAATCCCATTATTGATTTTGAGCAGATTTCAGCCCTATTTCAACCCTTACCAAGAATTGTGGTCATCGTCAGTGAGTTAAAAGAGCTGATACTAGATGGTACATTATCGAATGAAAAAATGATAATCAACATTGCGCAGAAAGCCTGTGCAGCGGGAATTCATTTGATTTTATCGACTAATTATCCTTCTGTGGATGTGATTACAGAATTAATAAGAGCCAATATCCCAACTCGGCTAAGCTTTGAAGTCAATACTAAATCTGATTCACAAACCATTTTAGATAGTTCGGGTGCAGAACTGCTAACCAGTGAGGATATGCTATTTTTACCTTCTGGTAGCGATGAATCAAAATATCTACAACCTATTTTTGCAACACAAACTGAAATTAATCAAGCTTGTGAAAAATGGCAACTCGATGAAAGGCAAAATTATGTGGTGACTCAGTCGCAGGAAATTAATGAACTGATTGAATCGTATATGCAGGAAATACCCATGCGGTTTTATGACCCATCTCAACCAGATCCACTATATGATAAAGTGGTAAGGTTTATCCGAGAAGGTGGTAAGGTTTCAGCATCGAGTATTCAGCGCAAATTTAGTATCGGCTATAACCGTGCTGCTCGGTTAATCGATAGAATGGAAGCGGAAGGCATTGTAAGTAATATGGATAAAAGTGGCAGAAGGGTGATATTGCAAATGCTTACAAATTTTGAAAGAAAAAATTGAGACAGTGATTGTTTATAAAATTTTTAATTTCCGTATTACGGCAAAACCCAAACATTTAAACAAACTTTGTTTGCTATCAAACAAATTCAAAACTTAGATTAACTTAAATTATTATTAAATTCATTTAAAACCCTGATTTCACGGTCGGGGTCAGTTTAAAAATTTGTAAAAAAAGCGTGGTCACAAAATGGTCACGTTTTGGTCACGGTCTAAAATTTTTCAAAAAATTGATTAGTTAAATTAACGAAGCATTTTTAGTAAAAAAAGGGGAACAAAGCTTGAAAGCCTTGATGCAGGCGGATTTATAGACAATAAAAAAGCCTAACTGTTAAGTTAGGCTTTCTTGAATTTGGAGCGGGAAACGAGATTCGAACTCGCGACCCCGACCTTGGCAAGGTCGTGCTCTACCAACTGAGCTATTCCCGCATTAGGTGGTCAACTAGCAATTTTGAATGTTTGTTGCGTCGTTGTGGATGCGTATTATAAGGATTTTTGACACTGCGTCAAGCATTTTTGCAAAAAAAATTTAAAAAAATACGTTTTTTTTAAATTTAACTGTTTTTACTGGGTTTTATTGAGAAATAGCTTTTTTAAATGTCTATTCTCGTATGACCTTTTCCCTTTCTAACCATAATTATTAGTTTGTTTTATCACACTCTGAAACACACCATGTATCTATCGTTACGCAATTACTGCAAATCTCAGCAGATTGTTTTTTAGCGACTTCGCTATAATGCGTTTAAACTTCCTATTTCTCTTGGTCCTTTTTGCTGTATTTGGAGATAACGATAAGATGAAAATTTCACAAAAACTCATGATGTCAAGTTTGGCGGCATCGGTCATTGCGGTAGGTGCCACCGGTTGCTCGACTACCACTGATACGGGTGCAATTGGCGTTGACCGCAATCAGCTGTTGGTGGTATCTAACCAGCAGGTGCAACAACTTTCAAATCAAGCTTTTCAACAAGAAATTGCCGCTGCCCGTGCCAAAGGTCTGCTTGATACCAATCCGGCTCAGTTGGCACGTTTGAAGAAAATTTCTCAACGTTTGATTGCACAGACAGGTGCCTATCGCAGCGATGCAAGACAATGGGCTTGGGAAGTGCATGTCATTAAGAGTAATGAGCTCAATGCGCACGTACTACCAGGTGGTAAAATTGTCTTCTACTCAGGTATTATCGATCGCTTGAATCTAACCGATGCTGAGATTGCTGCGATTATGGGTCATGAGATGGCGCACGCATTGCGTGAGCATACCCGTGAGCGTCTATCGCGTCAGGTGGCGACCCAAACAGGGATTGGTATTGCCGCGAGCGTCTTAGGTTTATCTCAAGGTCAGGCACAATTAGCAGGCTTAGCTGGGGATTTGGGTATTTCCCGTCCCAATAGCCGTACCCAAGAAACGGAAGCTGATTTGATGGGGCTAGAGTTGATGGCACGGGCAGGTTACGACCCTAATGCAGCAATTAGCCTATGGCGTAAAATGCAGAGTGCGGGCGGTCGCGGTGAGCCACCTCAGTTTTTAAGTACTCACCCGGTGAGCTCGACACGTATTGCCACCATTCAATCATTATTGCCACGTGTGATGCCATTGTACCAACAAAGCCGTTACCGTTAATTTTAACTTTGTATTTTATAAGCCAATATTCGGTTGATATTGGCTTTTTTAGTGAGCAAATTTAGTAATCAAAATAAGGGATTGATTAAAAAATTGCTGATCCCTAATAATCCATTGCCCATCAATCTACCCAACAATTTACCTACCCATCAATTTATCTAGCCAGCCTAACAAGTTGTCAAAAAAACCGATGGATTGAAGTTTTTTAACTATCTCAACAGCACAGCGGCATCGTCAGTGGCATAATAAGCGTTTGGTCACAGTTATAGGGTAAATTCATGAATCAGCTTGATATTAATTTGCTAGTCTTGTTCGTCATTTTGGGCTGCGGTATTTTTGTGCACAACCCCACGATTTGGGTCAGTGCGACTGCGCTGATTATCATCAAATTTTTACCCCACAACCAACCTATCTTTTCTTATATTCAGCAATATGGACTCAACTTGGGTATTTTGCTGCTCACCATTGCCGTCATTGCGCCTATCGCCTCCGAACAAGTCAGTAGCAAAGCCTTGATGACCTCTTTTGCCAGTTGGCGCTCATTATTGGCCATCGCCGTGGGATTGCTGGTGACTTGGCTGGGCGCAAGAGGAGTGAATTTAATGAAAGTTGACCCCAACGTGGTCACGGGTTTGATGATTGGCACAGTGGCAGGGGTGGTATTGTTTCGCGGGGTGGCGGTGGGTCCGTTAATTGCCGCAGGGATTTTATCCTTGCTATATTGGTCTAAGTGAATCATAGAAGCTAGTGAGCCATCAAACATAGAGAAAATTTGAGAGCGATTGACACAAGATTATTTTTGCCAGTCGAGCCAATTTGATAGATTAGGCTACCTTAAAACTATGCTAAAATGGTTAAAATGCGGTAAGTGGTGACCAGTTAGGTTTGTCATTGGCTACCCATTTTTGATGCATAAAATTAGTGAACCGAGGACGACATGAGTCAACTTGCTACCCCGATTGCCGATGCCGTGACGGCGCGTTTGCAAACGTTACAACCCAGTGTCTATCAGCTAGAAAACGAGTCAATGCGCCATGCTGGCTATTTTGAAGGCAAAGAAACCCATTTTAAACTGACCATTGTCAGTGAGGCATTTGCAGGCAAACGCTTGGTACAGCGTCATCAGTTGGTGTATGGACTTATCCATGCGTTACTGTCACAAGGCGGTGGGCAAATTCACGCGTTTTCAATTCATGCTTATACACAAGCAGAATGGCAAGCGATTGGGCAATCTCCCGAAAGTCCCAATTGCGCGGGACAAAACGCAGGGTAACAAGATAAAAGTAACATGATAAAAAAGAGTGTCAACATAAGCTAAAACCACAGACCTCTTGAGTTAATTTACGCTATATTATGATAAAAAAGGTTGATGTATGAAACACGCACATATGCTGATGGCATTGATTTTAATTGCCTTATTCTTGTGGCAAGCCGTGTTGGTATTTACCGCACCAAAAGGACAAGGCTTGCCAAGATCTGCCAAAATCGGCGCACACGTGATGTATGCCTTGGTGATTTTAACAGGCGCGGTGACGGCGATGCCTTTGTTTGGCGCAGGTATAGTACCGCATTGGTTGATTGCCAAGATGGTGTTACTCATTGTTGCCATATCAGCGACTGTCAAAGCCACGCGGCAGACGACTACGCCCAATCAAGCCAAAATAGGTATGTTGATTGCTTTTATTGCCTATTTGGGTATTTTGACGCTAGCGTTTGTTAAACCGCTCAACCTATTTTGAGGATGCAGCAGTGAACATAAGGGAGTAGGATGATGAAAAAATTAGCTATTTCAATACTTTTAGCGACTGCCACTACGGCAGGTTTGACAGGGTGTATGACCACGCCTACCCCTGAATACGTATCCGCCAACAATTACCAAAGCTATGACTGTGTTGCGCTTGCCAATGAATACACACGCGTCAATCAATACATTGATGCCAATGCCAACCAGCGCACCGGTTTGCAAGCTTCAGGCATTGGGATTGGCGTATCGGGCAATCGCCATGGTATTTATCCTACCGTGAGTGTCGGTTTAGGCTCAATCAATGGCGGCAACCGTCATAATCTATCGATTGCTATGGGACAACGTGATGCCATGCTACAAGCCGCTCGGTTGAAACAATGCCCCTTTGCTACCGGCATCAAACTCTATAGCGAAAAATAATTTATCCCATTTTACCAGTTGACACCCAAACCCATCTTTCATAGTGAGATGGGTTTTTTTATGGTCAGCCAAATCATCGGCTAGGTTAGCGCTAGTAAGTGTCATTGAGTATTTATGGAATATTTATTGAATATTTTTTTAGCCTAAAGATAATTTTTATTTCGATAAAGATTGTCTCGTTTTAGATTGACAAGTTCATAATTTATTGATTAATATGTCACATATTGATGGTTAAACACGGTAAAAATTTTAAAAAAATGCATTAAAACAAGTGTTATAACAATACTTTAAGTCAAGGAATACTTGGGTATTAATCAGTGGGTAAAATTTTTTACTCAGGTAAGCACGAGGTTTTCCCTAGCTTTCGTCAATACCTTTAGTAAACACCCCAAAAAAACGATAAAAAAACACGATAAAAAGACACGATAGTAAGGATGCTACCATGACCAAAGACGTGCTAACCCTGCCACGCATCGTAATGGGTGCGAAATCTGCCAATGCCCCACTCACCCAAAGTTATGATAAAGGCCCTGTCACACCACTGATAGAATTGACCATTGGTGATTTTTTCGATCAGATGGTGGAACAAAATCCCGATAAAGACGCCTTAATTTCTGCTCATCAAAACATTCGTCTCACCTACCGCGAGCTACAGCGTAAAGTCAATCAGTTAGCCAGCAGCATGATTCGTATGGGTCTGCAAAAAGGCGACCGCGTGGGTATTTGGTCACACAACAACGTTGAATGGGTCATCATGCAATTGGCGACAGCCAAAGCCGGTATCATACTGGTCAACATCAACCCCGCGTATCGTATCTTTGAGCTTGAATACGCCATCAACAAAGTCGACTGCCAAGTGCTGGTATTGATGCGTCACTTCAGATCTAGCGACTATGCGGTGATGCTTCAAGAGCTTGCCCCTGAAGCGCGTCACCAAAGTTACCACAATTTAGAGCTCGTGCAATTACCCAATCTCAAACGGGTCATCTGGATTGATAGCCCAAAGTCCACTGAGGATTTTAGCTATATGCAAAAATTCTCAGCGTGGATTGCCGAAGGCGATGCCGATGATCCGGCAGTGGCGGAACGTGCCAAAAAGCTCAACCCCAATAACCCGATCAATATCCAATTTACCAGTGGTACCACAGGCACGCCCAAAGGCGCGACGCTTACCCACCGCAATATTTTAAACAACGGTTATTTCATCGGTGAAGCCATGAACCTCACTGCCGATGACCGTTTGTGTATCCCTGTCCCGCTCTACCACTGCTTTGGCATGGTACTGGGCAATCTTGCCATCTTGACCCACGGTGGCACGATTGTGTATCCCAATGATGGCTTTGACCCCATCACTGTACTTGAAACCGTGCAAAAAGAACAATGTACAGGTCTGCATGGGGTACCGACCATGTTTATTGCCGAGCTTGACCACCCAGATTTTGCCAATTATGACTTATCGACTTTGCGTACTGGCATCATGGCAGGCTCAAGTTGTCCGATTGAGGTCATGCGCCGCGTGATTGACCAAATGCACATGAAAGAAGTCACCATTGCCTATGGCATGACCGAAACATCGCCGGTATCTTGTCAAACCAACCAGCACACGCCACTTGAAAAACAAGTCTCAACCGTAGGTCTGGTACAGCCAAACCTAGAAGTCAAAATCGTCAACCCAGAGACAGGCGAAACGCTTGGCATCGGTGAGACAGGTGAGCTGTGTACCAAAGGTTACTCAATCATGCTCGGCTATTGGAATGACACCAATAAAACGGCGGAAGCCATTGTCGATGGCTGGATGTATACCGGTGACTTGGCAACCATGGACGAAGAAGGCTATGTCAAAATCGTCGGGCGTAGTAAAGACATGGTGATTCGCGGTGGTGAAAACATTTACCCTGTTGAAATCGAAAACTACCTATATCGCCACCCAAAAATCCGTGACGTCCAAATCGTGGGCGTACCTGACAAGAAATTTGGTGAAGTCTTGGCGGCTTGGATTGTGCCGAAGAAAGACTGTAACTTAACCGAGGAAGAAATTCGCGAATTCTGCCGCGACCATATCGCCCACTACAAAATCCCAACCTATATGAAGTTTGTCGACGAGTTCCCAATGACCGTCACGGGTAAAATTCAAAAATTCAAAATCGTGGAAGCGATGAAACAAGAATTGGGACTCTAAATTTTCAACTTCAGCAAAAACTTAACATAAATACAGGGGGCATCTGATAGCAATTTAGCTGCACCCTTTGACAGAATTAGGATTTACAATGACGGTTATCCAAAGTAAATTAAGCCCAAATGGTGCGGAATTTCAAGCCAATGCCGCTGCCATGCAAACTATCGTTGATGACCTCAAAGCCAAACTTGCGGTCATTGCTCAGGGTGGTTCAGCGTCTGCCCGCGCCAAACATGTGGCTCGGGGTAAGCTATTGCCGCGTGAGCGCGTCGAGCGCTTGCTAGATGCCGGTACGCCATTTTTGGAAGTCTCACCGATGGCAGCGTATGGCATGTATGATGCCGATATCCCTGCCGCAGGTGTGATTGCTGGCATTGGTCGCGTCGCTGGTATTGACTGTATGATTGTGTGTAACGATGCCACCGTCAAAGGCGGGACTTACTACCCGATGACGGTCAAAAAACATTTACGGGCGCAAGAAATCGCGCGAGAAAACCGCTTGCCATGTATCTATTTGGTCGACTCTGGCGGCGCGAACTTACCCAACCAAGATGAAGTATTCCCAGATAAAGACCACTTTGGTCGTATTTTTTTTAACCAAGCCAACATGAGCGCCGAAGGCATTCCCCAAATCGCCGTCGTCATGGGTAGCTGTACCGCGGGTGGTGCCTATGTACCCGCCATGAGTGACGAGTCGATTATCGTCAAAGATCAAGGGACGATCTTTTTGGGTGGACCGCCGCTGGTCAAAGCTGCCACAGGTGAAGAAGTGACCGCCGAAGACTTAGGCGGTGGCGATGTGCATACCCGTCTATCAGGCGTGGTTGACCACCTTGCCCAAAACGATTTGCACGCGTTATCACTTGCGCGCAACATCATCGGCAATTTAAACCAACAAAAAATGCCTATCCACCACGCTACCGCGCAAAAAACCCCGCGTCCACCCAAATACGACGCCAAAGAATTGTACGGCATCATCCCAACTGAGACCCGTAAGCCCTTTGATATCCGTGAAATCATTGCACGTATCGTCGATGGCAGTGAATTTGATGAGTTTAAAGCCCGTTTTGGCACGACGCTGGTGTGTGGTTTTGCGCATATTGAAGGTATGCCAGTGGGTATTATCGCGAACAACGGTATTTTATTTAGCGAATCAGCGCAAAAAGCCACCCATTTTATCGAGCTATGCTGCAAACGTAAAATTCCGCTCGTGTTTCTGCAAAATATCACAGGCTTTATGGTGGGGCGCAAATACGAAAATGAAGGGATTGCCCGTCATGGTGCCAAAATGGTCATGGCAGTTGCCAATGCCAAAGTGCCGAAGTTTACCGTGATTGTCGGCGGCTCATTCGGTGCAGGTAACTACGGTATGTGTGGTCGTGCGTACAGTCCACGTTTCTTGTGGATGTGGCCAAATGCGCGTATCTCGGTGATGGGTGGCGAGCAAGCCGCGTCGGTATTAGCAACGGTCAAACGCAGCCAATACCATGCTAAAGGTGAGAACTGGTCAAGCGAGGACGAAGAAGCGTTCAAAGCGCCAGTACGTCAGCAATTTGACGAGCAAGGTCATCCCTATTATGCCTCGGCTAGACTGTGGGATGATGGCGTGATTGACCCAGCCGATACCCGGCGAGTATTGGCACTCGGCTTAAGTGCCGCCTACAACGCACCGATTGAAGACACCACCTTTGGTGTATTTAGAATGTAATTTTCAGCGTGTAAAATCGGAAGTCTTGGTTGTTTGTTCTATCACCATTGAGCAAGCATCAAAAACGCTTCAACTTTACCTAACAATAAAAAAGGAAGAACACGATGAAATTACCGACTTATGATAGCTTACTGTTAGACATTGACCAGCATGTGGCGACTATTACCCTCAATCGCCCCGACAAACGCAATGCCTTTAATGACGATGTCATTCAAGAACTAACCGATGTGTTTCAATTTTGCGCTGAGCAAGACGAAGTGCGTGCGGTGGTATTGACTGCCAATGGCAAAGCTTTCTGTGCCGGGGCAGACCTAAACTGGATGCGCGCGATGGCGGATTATAGCCACGATGAGAACTTGGCAGACGCTGGCAAGCTTGCGCAAATGCTAGCGACCATCTACCACTGTCCAAAACCGACTGTCGCTGCCATTCAAGGCGATGTATATGCCGGTGGTATGGGTCTGGTTGCAGCTTGTGATATCGCCATTAGCGTCAAAAATGCCAATTTTTGCTTAAGTGAAGTCAAACTTGGCTTGATTCCTGCGACCATTAGCCCGTATGTGATTCGTGCGATGGGTGCACGTGCGGCGCATCGCTACTTCTTAACCGCTGAAATATTTGATGCCAAAGAAGCCAAAAAAATCGGTTTTATCCATGAGCGGGTGGATGAAGAAGAGTTTAAACAAACCCTTGATAATTTGGTCAAACACTTGGTTAACGCCAGCCCAAATGCTGTCAAGGTGTGTAAAAAACTGGTGGAGGATGTGGCGTATACCGAGATTAATGAGCAGTTAATCAAAGATACTGTTGCAGGCATTGCCGATATTCGTGCATCCGCCGAGGGTAAAGAAGGGGTACAGTCATTTTTGCAAAAACGTAAACCAAGCTGGCTTGAATGACTGAGCCAAAATAACTGAGCCCAAATGACTGGGGTAAAAAGCTAGGTTTTATAAGCTATATTATATCAGAATACCAAGTTAGATCCGCGGTGATGCGGTGTTGAAAAAATAAAAAGGGACGATTATGTTTTCAAAAATCTTAATAGCCAATCGGGGTGAGATTGCTTGCCGCGTGGCAGCCACAGCCAAAAAACTGGGCGTGCGTACCGTTGCGGTCTATTCAGACGCTGACCGCTTTGCCAAGCACGTAGCCGTGTGTGATGAAGCCATTTATATAGGTGGTTCTGCGCCCAAAGACAGCTACCTGCGTTGGGAGCGCATTTTGGAGGCTGCCAAACAAACAGGCGCACAAGCGATTCACCCTGGCTATGGGTTTTTGAGTGAAAACGACGAATTTGCCCAAGCGTGCGTAGATGCGGGTTTGGTGTTTATCGGTCCCCCTGCGTCTGCCATCACCGCCATGGGGCTTAAAGCCGAGTCCAAACGCTTGATGGAAGCTGCCAATGTACCACTCATTCCAGGGTATCATGGTACCAACCAAGACCCTGATTTTTTACATAGCGAGGCCGACAAAATTGGCTACCCTGTGCTGATTAAAGCCAGTTCTGGTGGCGGCGGCAAAGGGATGCGGTTAGTTGAAAAAACTGAAGATTTTATTGATGCCTTAGGTTCATGTCAACGTGAAGCCATTAGTAGCTTTGGCAATGACAGCGTATTGATTGAAAAATACGCCCTGCGTCCCCGCCATATTGAAATTCAAGTCTTTGGGGACAGCCACGGCAACTATGTGTATTTATTTGAGCGTGATTGCTCGGTACAGCGCCGCCACCAAAAAGTGCTCGAAGAAGCCCCTGCCCCCGGTGTCAGCGTAGCAATGCGGGAGGCAATGGGCGCGGCGGCGATCGCGGCGGCAAAAGCGGTCAATTATGTGGGGGCGGGTACGGTTGAATTTATCGTGGAGCAGCGTGAGTGTTCACCCGAAGATAAATTTGGCGGCATGAATTTCTACTTTATGGAAATGAACACCCGCCTGCAAGTTGAGCATCCCGTCACTGAAGCAATTACCGGTACTGACCTTGTCGAATGGCAACTGCGTGTTGCCAGCGGCGAGCCGTTACCAAAACAACAAGCAGACTTGACCATCAACGGTCATGCGATTGAAGCGCGTATCAATGCTGAAAACCCAGACAACAACTTCTTGCCCGCCACAGGTACGCTAAATATTTATCGCACGCCAACTCACAGCGAGTTTAGGGTGTCAGATGTGCGTATAGATGATGGGGTACGCGAAGGCGATATCATCAGTCCTTACTACGACTCGATGATTGCCAAACTCATTGTCCATGCGCCAACCCGTGAGCAAGCGCTTGCCAAACTAGACAAAGCCTTAGCAGAAACCCGTATTGTCGGTCTGCCCAACAACGTGGCGTTTTTGCGTCATGTGGTGCAATCAGATTCGTTCAAATACGCCAATCTTGACACCGCATTGATTGAACGTGAAAAAGACGTACTGTTTGGGCAGCAGCGTGGTGAGCTACCTTGGCTGGTAGCCACCGCGATTGTCAACGAGCTTGCCCAAGAAACGCAAACCCAAAACCACGACCCCTTTAGCAAAACTGACGCATGGCGCGCGTATAGCCACTATGAGCGTCCGTTTGATTTGGTGTATCACGACAAGCCATTGTGGGCGGTTATCAGCCAAATTAACAAGCAAGTTCAGGGGCAAGCCAAGGATCAAGCATTTCATCTAACGATTAACGCCATTGCCAAAGCGGAAAAACAAGGCGCGGACGTTGTCACGCGCATCTATCAAGGCGATGTTCGTTATTTGCCCACTGCCGATGATACTTTTACCCTATGGCTAAGTGACGGAGAAACAGCCGGCAAGCGCCAACAGATGCAGGCATGGCGACACAATGAGCAAATGCATGTGTTCTCAAATCATGCCAGCGATACCATTACTTTAGTCGATAGCATGGCGCATGTGGGTGAGGAAGCCCAAGATGGCGGCAGTTTAAAATCGCCCATGCCGGGTCAAGTGGTGGCGTTTCGGGTCAATGTGGGCGATGAAGTGAAAAAAGGTCAAGCCTTGGCGGTGATTGAAGCGATGAAAATTGAGCATACCATCAATGCCCCTAGTGATGGCACGGTGGCAGAGTTGCTGTTCAAAGCAGGGGATTTGGTATCCGATGGCGATGAGCTATTAAAACTTGATACGGGCAGCCAATCATGAACTATCCAAACTTTGTCAAAATCATTGACGTGGGTGCAAGAGACGGGCTGCAAAACGAAAAACAAACCGTACCCAGCGACGTCAAAATCGATTTGATTAACGGCTTGATTGATGCAGGGGTACGCAAACTTGAAGCCACTAGCTTTGTGTCGCCAAAGTGGGTACCACAAATGGCAGACAATGATGCCGTATTAAATGGCATTAGCAAGCGCGATGACGTGGTCTATTCGGTACTCACGCCCAATATGAAAGGGTTTGATGCCGCCCTTGCCCACCGTGACCAATTTGCCAATTATGAAGTGGTGATTTTTGGCTCAGCGAGTGAAGCTTTTAGCCAAAAAAATATCAACTGTAGCATCGCTGAGAGTATCGAGCGTTTTGCCCCCGTGGCTGACGCTGCTAAAGCGCATGGCATCAAAGTGCGCGGTGTCATCTCTTGTACCGTGGGCTGCCCGTATGAAGGGGATATTTCAGCTGATAAAGTCGCCTATGTGACAGAAAAGCTCGTTGCCATTGACGCTCAGCATATTGGCATTGCTGATACCATCGGCGTGGGCACCCCTATCAAGGTGCAAAAAGCGTTGGATGCTGCCTTGCGTTATATTGATATTGACAATATTTCTGGGCATTTTCATGACACCTATGGTCAAGCACTTAGCAATACCTTAGCGGCATTACAAATGGGGGTATGGCAGTTTGATACCTCGGTGGCAGGGCTTGGCGGCTGTCCGTATGCCAAAGGCGCAACTGGCAATGTTGCCACCGAAGATGTGGTATATCTGCTACATGGCATGGGTATTGAGACGGGCATTGACCTCGATAAACTGGTCGATGTCGGACAAAAAATTAGCGCGTTTTTGGGCAGACAAAACGGCTCAAAGGTGGCAACAGCGATTTTAAATAAACGTAAAGCTTTAACAGTCAGTTAATAAACAAGGAATGACTATGAACTTAGGACTCGATTACCAACTTGGCGATGACATCAACGCCCTACGCGAAACCGTCAAAGCCTTTGCTGATGCCGAAATCGCCCCACGCGCTGCCGAGCTTGACCGCACCGACCAATTCCCGATGGACTTGTGGCAAAAAATGGGCGAGCTTGGGCTACATGGCATCACCGTACCCGAAACTTACGGCGGCGTGGACATGGGCTATGTGGCGCACATGGTCGCCATGGAAGAAATCAGCCGCGCATCCGGCTCAGTGGCGCTAAGCTATGGCGCGCACTCCAACTTATGTATCAACCAAATCAAACGCAACGGCACAGACGCCCAAAAACAAAAATACTTGCCAAAGCTCATCAGCGGTGAATTCATTGGTGCCTTAGCCATGAGTGAGCCCGGTGCCGGCTCAGACGTGACCAGTATGAAACTACGTGCCGAAGACAAAGGTGGCGTATATGTATTAAACGGCTCAAAAATGTGGATTACCAATGGACCGGATGCCGATGTGATGGTGGTGTATGCCAAAACCAACCCAGAGCTTGGGGCAAAAGGCATCACCGCGTTTTTGGTAGAAAAAGGCATGAAAGGCTTTTATACCGCGCAAAAACTTGACAAACTCGGTATGCGCGGCAGCCACACAGGCGAGATGGTGTTTGACAATGTCGAAGTCCCAAGCGACAACATTTTGGGCGGTCTTAACAACGGCGTTAAAGTCTTGATGAGTGGCTTGGACTACGAGCGTGCGGTACTCGCCGCAGGTCCCATTGGGCTGATGCAAGCGGTGATGGACAATGTCATTCCCTACATCCACGACCGCAAGCAATTTGGTCAAGCCATCGGTGAATTCCAGTTGATTCAAGGTAAAGTGGCGGACATGTACACCACCTTACAGGCAGGACGCAGCTTTCTTTACACTGTGGGCAAAAACTTGGATATGCTAGGCTCAGACCATGTGCGCCAAGTACGCAAAGACTGCGCCAGCGTGATTTTGTGGACAGCGGAAAAAGCCACTTGGATGGCAGGAGAAGGTATCCAAATCTTTGGCGGCAATGGCTATACCAATGAATACCCACTGGGTCGTATTTGGCGTGATGCCAAGCTATATGAGATTGGCGCAGGTACCAGCGAAGTACGGCGTATGCTGATTGGTCGTGAGCTGTTCAACGAAACCGCCTAATTGATTAGGTTTTTCAGCAAAAGCCCTAGCTAAAACTAGGGCTTTTTTATTAGATTGTCAAAATAGGTTGTCAAAATCCGCCTGATCAGCTGTTGCTATGTTAAGGTTGATTGTAAAATCGCTTGGTATTGCGCCGGTTTGAGACGGGGTCCGAACTGCTGAATGATTTGGCTTGCGACGCTACTGGCTAATTTGCCACAATCTGCCAAAGCATGACCGTGCGATAGCGCGTATAAAAAACTTCCCGCAAAATTATCCCCTGCGCCATTGGTATCTAGCACTTGATCAACGGGTAGCGATGCCACGTCAATCAATTTTGTTTCACGTGAAACATCGTCCCTTACTGCAATGATTGACCCTGCTGCGCCATTGGTCACCACTGCCATATTGGCAGCTGACAATAACGCTGCTGCCGCTTGCGAGTGACTGGTTTGGGTGGTAAATAGCTGCGCTTCATCACAGTTACAAAACACCGCATCCACGCCACCTTCTAGCATGGCATCAAGTCCTTCACGACCAAATTTGACCACGGCAGGGTCGGCAAAACTGACCGCGATTTTAGCCCCTTTGTCTTTGGCTTGTTGTTTTAGCTGAGCAATCGCCTGCTGTACCGAGGGTGACATAGCAAGATAACCCTCAAGGTACAACCAATCAGCATCATTAAGCGCATCAAAGTCAATATCGGTTTCACTGATTTCTGCTGAAGTGCCCAAATGCGTTTGCATGGTGCGCTCGCCATCTGGGGTCACCATCACCATACAGCTACCTGTGGTACCATCAGCAAATGACTTGGTAGATGTCTTGATACCTGCGGCATTTAAATCCGCCAAATAAAAATGCCCTGCATCGTCTTCACCGACACGGCACGCGTAAAAACAGTCGCTACCAAGGCTTGCGGCGGCATAAATACTGTTGGCAGCCGAGCCACCGCCGGCTTGTTTGGTTGCGGTGATATTTTGCGTAGTGAGCGAGGCGATGAGGTCAGCTTGCTCACTGTGACTGGCTAGGGTCATGTTACCTTTGTTCAGGCCTGTGGCGTTAAGCTGTGCATCGGTGACGACAAACTCACTGTCGACTAACGCATTGCCGATGGCGACGATTTTTGCCATTGTGGTTCCTTTTTAACGATTTTAAAAAAAATAGATGAGTTAAATTCAACGTGGTGTCATTGTAAATTAAAACCGTCAAAGTTAATATCTGAAAATTGGCTGACACGGGCAAATGATTGGCGCTGTGTTATCTGTGGTATCTGTGTTTTTTGCCTTTATAAAGCAGGTTTTGACCCCATTTAACTCAAAATAAATCCGACAAAACTGCTATACTTTCTGTTTTTACAGTTAGTTTTGCTGATAAATTCTGACAAATATTATGATGACACACAGGTAACTTCATGCCCGCAACTTCTCACGACTCTGCTTTAGATTTGACCCTGCACCCTGCTTTTACCCTACGCTCTCATGAGCGTATCGATGCGCTATCGCTTGATGTGCTGGTGAGCGAACATAACGCCACTGGGTTGATTCATTATCACCTCGCCCACCCGAGTGATGAAAATGCCTTTATGATTGGCTTTCGCACCCAGCCGATGACCGACCGCGGTGAAGCGCATATTTTAGAGCATACCAGTCTGTGTGGTTCTGAAAAATATCCCGTGCGCGACCCGTTTTTTAGCATGATTAAGCGCTCGCTCAATACGTTTATGAATGCGTTTACCGCGGCAGATTGGACGGCGTATCCGTTTGCCACCCAAAACCGTCAAGATTATTTTAACTTGTTGTCGGTGTATCTAGATGCGACATTTTTCCCAAGTTTAAATCCGCTCGATTTTGCCCAAGAAGGGATTCGCGTGGAGCTTGATGAAGACGGCAAACCACACTACAAGGGCATTGTGTTTAATGAAATGAAAGGCGCGATGAGTGGCGAGATTGACCAGTTGTATCATACGCTGGCGCGTCATTTATTCCCCACAACCACTTATCACTACAATTCTGGCGGTGAGCCTGCTGCAATTACTGAGCTGACTCATGCTGATTTGGTCAAGTTTCATCAAAGTCACTATCATCCAAGCAATGCGGTGGTGATGAGCTTTGGCAATATCCCTGTGGCAGAGACCCAAGCCCGTATCCATGAGGATGCATTGGCGGTGGCAGGCAAAGCGTTTGCTAAAGGGCAAAAACACGCCTCACGACTCGAAAAATCATTGACCGCGCCAATCAGCGTGACGGACACTTACAGTGTCGATATGGTGAAACCCAAACAAACCCATCACGTCATGGCATGGTTATTACCATCAATTTTAGACGGTAAGCAGCGCTTGGCTATGCGACTACTTGAAGGCGTATTGGTTGAACATGCAGGTTCGCCGCTGCGGGCGTATCTCGATAGCCATCCGCTGGCATCTGCCCCAACGCCGCTACTGGGCTTGGATGACAGCCATTATCAGATGGTGTTTTATGCGGGTGTCCGTGGCTCTGAGCCTGAGCATGGCGATGCCATTGAGCAAGGAATTTTGGACTTACTCAAACAAGTGGCGGACCAGCCTGTGGACAGTGAAGCGATTGAAACCATTTTGCACCAAATCGAAATCGACCAGCGTCATATCGGTGGCGATAGTATGCCATATGGTCTAAATTTGATGCTAGAAGGCTTTAGTACGGCTATCCACGACGGCGACCCCATGCATGTGTGGGATATCGATGAAAACCTAAACTGGCTACGTGAGCAAGTACAAAACCCGGATTTTATCGCCGATTTGATTCGCAAATTTTTGCTCGACAATCCGCATCGCGTGCGCTTGACACTCATCCCTGATGCCAGCAAATCTGAGCAACAAGCCAAGGATGAGCAAGCCAAACTTGACACCATCGCAGCGGCACTCACCGATGACACGCGTAATGCGCTCATCGCCCAAGCCAAAGCCCTTGCCGAGCGCCAAGCTACGCCTGATGATGTGGATTTGCTACCCAAAGTGGGATTGGCGGATATTCCTGCCCAAATTCAATTTAAAACAGGTACAAAACGCGATATCACTTTAAGTGGTGTGCCAAGTACGTTGTATGAATATGAAGCAGGCACCAATGGTCTGTACTATTATCAAGTGATTATACCCCTAGAAGGTCATGAAGCGCTTATCAATCACCCAGATTTACCAACCTATCTGAGCTTGATTAGTGAAGTAGGCACGCGCAAACACGATGCCTTGGCATTTCAAGCGCGGCAAGCACGCCATTCAAGCGGTGTGACGGTCAGAATCAGCCAGCGCACGTCACCTGACAACCCCGAAAAAATGGATAGCTTCTTAGTGGTCGCTACCCGTTCATTGTCACGTAAATTTGAAGCGATTGAGCTGGTTAAAGAAGTGCTCAACGACACTATTTTTACTGAATATGCGCGAATGGAAGAGCTACTGACCCAAAAACAAATGGGCTGGCAATCGCGCCTTGCCAATGCAGGTCATGCGTATGCCATGCAAACAGCGAGCCGTAACACCAGTAAAATCGCCCGTCTTGAATATGTACGCGGTGGTTTGCCTGCATTAAATAGCTTAACTGAATTTTTGCAGCAAGCGGAGCAAGATAGCAGTGCGTGGCAAAAGCTCGGAGAGCGCTTAGCCAGTTTACATCGCTACATCAAAGCCCTGCCAAAACAAGCGCTCATCATCGCCGAAGCAGAGGTATTACCGACGCTGCAGCAAGCAATCAGCGAGAGCTGGCAAGCCCCTGTTGATGAGCCTACCGCTACTTTAATCGAATCGCCCATTACCACTGACGGTAGCGATATCGCGTGGCTTGCGCAAACCAATGTGTTTCATCATGCGCTTGTCTTTGACGCCGTGCCGACCAACCATCCCGATGCCCCTGCCTTGATGGTGCTCTCAAGCGTACTACGCAACAACTATCTGCATCGTACCATTCGTGAGCAAGGCGGGGCATATGGCGGCGGCGCGAGCTATGATAGCAATGCTTGCTCTTTCAAGTTTTATAGCTACCGTGACCCGCGTGACCAAGCCACGTTTGATGATTTTTTGGGTAGTATTGATTGGTTACTCGCGCAAACCACAGGCGAAAAAACCGATGCTTGGATTGAAGAAGCGATTTTAGGATTGATGGCAGGAATGGATAAGCCCGCAAGTCCTGCGGGTGAAGCGGTCAAGGCGCTGTTTGCTGAGTTACATGGTCGCGGCAAAGAGTGGCAACAAGCGATGCGTGCCAAAATCTTGGCGGTCAGCCTTGATGACTTACAGCGGGTGACAAGAACTTATCTTAAAGACAAGCCATTTACTCGTGCCAGCCTTGCGCCGTTTGATAAAGCTGAACTCATGCAAAAAATGGGGTTTAAAGTGGAAAAGGTGATTTAATAATTTAAGTAGTGATACCATGTTAAATGATAATATCGTTGTAGGTCGTGTTAGCGACAGCATAACACGACCTACAACGATATATTGAATTTTGTTTTATTACTTAATTATGGACAATTAGGCTAGGTAATTCTCGCCTAGTTTATTTTATATACACTCGATTAAATTCATCAATCAAAACAGGCAATGCTTGTTGGTAATAATGTAACCAAGCCTGTTTAGCAGTGTTACCCCCATAATTGTTAATAAAACCATCACATAGCGATTTTTCAATTAACGGTTCATTGATAAAATTCTCGTCAAGGCGATTAACTGCGGTAATGACTCCAAATGTAGCCAATGCCTTTTTATCCAATTTTTCAAAATTATCTTGCCATTGATGCGTTTGAGCCAAATCGCTTTGTATCGTTGGAAAAATTGTTAATAAATTATCTGTTACAAACTGAATTTTATCAGCATAATCAGATGAAATTTTAGAGCAGCGGTGATAAAAATAGCCTGTGGCAGATACCGCAAAATTGGATAAAATAATTTGTTGGTCTAAAGAAGCAACTTGTGATTTATCAATAGGTTTTTCAAAATATGAATTGACAAGAATTTTTTCAATGTCAGAATTTTTTGTCTCTGCATGACATGTCAAACCCATAAACAACATAAGTGCTAATATTAATTTTTTCATGATTAACATCACTTAATTCTAAACCACCAGCAATTCAATGTTACCCAGTCCGTCAATTTGCGCCAGTATGGTATCGCTTTTGACCACCGCACCGACGCCCGCTGGCGTCCCTGTAAAAATCAAATCCCCTGCTTTGAGTTCAAAAAAATCCGATAAATTGGCAATGGTCTCTGCCACATTCCAGATTAACTGATTGATATTGCCTTGTTGTCTAGGCTCCCCATTCACCGCCAGTGAAATATTTGCTTGTTGTATCTGAGCAACGCTAGCAACGGGATAAATTTCGCCAATCGGTGCCGAATAGTCAAACGCCTTGCCAATCTCCCACGGGCGACCGTTTTGCTTCATGGCGTTTTGCAAGTCACGGCGCGTCATGTCGAGCCCCACGGCATAGCCAAAAATCAAGTTATGTGCCTGTGCTACACTCACATTGGCGCCCTCTTTGCCAATCGCAACCACCAATTCTACTTCATAATGTAGCGCTTGCGTTTTAGTCGGATAAGGCAAGTGGGCAACGCTATCGGGTCGAACCGCAATAATCGACTCGCTGTCACCGGCTTTACAAAAGAAAAATGGCGGCTCACGGTCTGGGTCACTACCCATTTCGCGGGCGTGGTCGGCATAGTTGCGCCCCACGCAATACACACGGCGGACAGGAAAAGTTTGCTCAGATTGATGGATGGGCAATGCCACCACTTGGCTGGGTGGAAAAATCGTATTCATGGTGATTCTACTTGGGTTATTGGGGTATCAGATGGCGGCTGGGTGATGGCAATATCAGTGACATGTTGGTCAGCGGCTAAATTGCTAGCAGGTTGCCACGCTTGCAAAAACTTATCATGGCGCAGGCTATTGTCTTGATTGGTGAACGATTGCAGATAGTCTCGGGTGGTGGATTCCCATTGCTCACTTTGCTCAGCTGAAAATTGTCCCGTCAATCGTTGGTGGCGCAAAAAAATCAGCCAAGTATTGAGCACATCACTTTCACAATAGGTGGTGAGCTTATCCCATGCCTCTGCTTGCACCATAGGCACCACATCATAGCCGTCCAACGCTTGTTTGCCTGCAAAGCCGCATAGGGATGCGACGACATCGAGTTTTTGCGACGTGCTATTCATGGCAAGCTTCACCATCAAATCGGTATGACGGTCATGATAGCGGTTGATATAGTTGTTGTATCTCATCTCACCGGTTTGGCTAAACAGCTTGGGCGCGGTTAGACCATGCTGTAACGCCCGATATACCATGACGGGTATATCAAAGCCCTTGCCATTCCAGCTCACCAACAATGGATTTTTTTCGATGGCATTAAAAAAGGTTTGAATCATTTGCGCTTCGCTATGCTCAGCCAGCGACAGCGATTTGAGGGTCATTTTGCCACCCGCCACCCACAACACCGAAAGACAGGCGATTTTGTGCAAAGGCAGGGGCATAAAAGGATGCCCAACATCTTGCTCACGCAGTGCCATAAGCTTGGTCATGGCATCGTTATCCGATAACCCAGCCAACTCAGGGTATAGCCGCTTGCCTGTGGCAACATCGGGTATGGTTTCGATATCAAATACTAAAATCGGCGATGGCGTAGCCATAATACTTCCTTGTTAGTTTCTGCTTTAGGTTATTGAGTATTAAGCGTCATCTTTAACACCAAACAACCCTGTTGATAGATAACGATCGCCACGGTCACAGACGATAAATGCAATCACCGCATCCGGGTGTTCTTTAGCGATTTGGTACGCTGCCCATGCCGCACCACCTGATGACACCCCCGCAAAAATTCCTTCTTCGCGAGCAAGCTTACGCATAAACACTTCCGCATCGTGCTGCTCGATGTCCATCACCCTATCGACCAAACTTGGCTCAAAAATCTTTGGTAAATAGGCGGCTGGCCATCGGCGAATCCCTGCGATATTAGCGCCTTCAGCGGGCTGTAAACCGATAATTTGCACGTTTGGGTTTTGTTCTTTTAGGTATTTGGACACGCCCATGATGGTGCCTGTGGTACCCATTGAGCTAATAAAGTGGGTAATCGTGCCATTGGTTTGCTGCCAAATCTCAGGACCTGTGGTCAGATAATGCGCTTGTTTGTTGTCAGGGTTGTTAAACTGGTCGAGTACGATGCCTTTGCCTTCTGCCTGCATTTGCTGGGCAAGATCGCGTGCCGATTCCATGTTATCGACTTCAATCAGTGTCGCCCCATACGCTGCCATAGCGTCTTTACGCTCTTGGGTAGAGTTGCTAGGCATAATCAGCGTCATCGCATAGCCGCGCATTGCTGCGACCATGGCAAGGGCGATGCCTGTATTGCCACTGGTAGCCTCAATGATGGTGTCGCCTGGCTTGATAGTGCCACGCAGTTCCGCTTGATAAAACATGTTATAGGCAGGGCGGTCTTTCACTGAGCCCGCTGGATTGTTGCCTTCAAGTTTGGCAAGCAGGGTGGCTGTGCCTTGGTCGGTTTGCGGTGCAAATCGCGCCAGCTTGACCAGTGGCGTATGTCCAATGCAGTCATTGAGCGTGCTGGTTTCAGTGATGAAATTATTATGGGTCATAAGACAACCTTAGTTTTTGGCCATGAACTTTTGATAATACGAGTTTTGAGTAGACGCATTTAGTCTAGCTTATAGATTAGCTAGCGTTAATTAGTTTTTTTAACAGTAAATTTTTTAGATTGCGCGCGTAGTTTAGCAAAATTCGTATCACCCGTCAGTGGCGAATCATGATTATTGTGCCAGTCATTTTTCAACCGCTACCCCATCTGATTTTATCTCGATTTTTTGCTGGGGTATAGACTTGTCAAAAATTTACTTGCGACAAAAACCCCAGCGACACAAGCAAAATTGGCTAAAATCCTATAAAATGAAACGCTATACCCCAAAACCCTGATAAAAAATCTGATGCCTAAATTAGGCTGATGCAAGGCTAGCAATGTGAGCAAACGATTTCACTTGGATTTTTCCACCGCTTATGGACAGTTGATACTGTTGGTGTTTTTGCCGATTAGCGCACTCGCGTTGACAGGTGGTTTTTTGGTGTTATCGGATACCAGCCGTGCTGCGCGTACCATTCAGCAATCAACCGCGGATAATTTGCTGGTGACTCTGCAGCCTGTCGCCGCTTCTATGCAGACGAATCTGATTAAAATCAACCAAGCGCTATCTACAACTAGCACTCAGCCTAATAGCAATAATAGCTCAAGTAAAGATGGCTTAAATAAAGATAACTTAAACAAAGGCAGCGCAAATAAAGCTGAGCTGTCACCCAAAGAATTGGCGGCGCTACAAGCCAATGTGAAATTTGCCCTACAAAATGCCATCAACGACAAACACTTGCAAGGCGTGGCGATTGTCAACGAACAAAGTAAAGTGTTGGTCAGTTTTGGTGATTTGTCACAACAGCCCAATCCGCGCTTGTTGCCTTTTTTGGGACGACACCTGCAAGCGCAAAGCAATACGCAGCAAACTTATTTGCTGACGCAGCTCAACACCCAATCCAAAAGCCTGTTTAATAGCAAGGGCAGTAGCTTATTTGGTCGAAAATTGGTACTAAGCGCGCCCGCCAATGCGACTGCCCCACTACCGACCTTATGGCTTATTGTCAATATTGATAATGAGCCGCTACAAGTGGCTCGCTATCAAGTGATGTTAGCGTTAGCGATTACCGGACTCTTTACTATTTTACTGCTGCTATTGACCACCCACATATATGCCAGACGCTGGATTGCGCCGATTTATGAGATGCGGTTACATTTGCAGCGCACCAACGCCAACAACCTGTATAAACCGATGACCATCAACGCCAGTGGTGAAATCAACCAACTGCAACAGGATTTGGTCAAGACCTTAAGACGTCTGCATAAAAGTTTCCAAGAGCTCAAAAATCACGCCGAACAGACCGAAGATGATTTGCGATTGGCTTTTGATGAGATGGAAATGCAAAACATCTCAATTCGCAATGCGCGTGATGCCGCGGTTTCAGCCAGTCAAACCAAATCGGCATTTTTAGCCAATATCAGCCACGAATTACGCACCCCACTTAACAGTATTGATGGGTTTATCAACCTATTATCCCGTCATGGCGGCTTAAATGCCGAGCAAGACTTGTACGTGCAAACGATTCGTAAATCTTCAGCGCACCTATTAGCACTGGTTAATGATGTGCTTGATTTTTCTAAGATTGAAGCCGGCAAACTGGTACTGGATAGTCATGAATTTGACCTGTATGCCAGTATCTACGATGTGGTGGATATGCTATCGCCACTGGCGGCAGAGAAAGATTTACGCCTGGCGGTGTTCTTCTATGACGATGTGCCGCATTATCTAGTGGGGGATGCGTTACGCACCAAGCAGGTTTTGACCAATCTTGTCAATAACGCCATCAAATTTACCGATGATGGCGAGGTCATTGTGCGGGTCAGTCTGGATGATGACATCGATGATTTAATTCATATCAGTGTGCAAGACACAGGACGCGGGATTTCGCCTGAGCATCAAAAAGTGCTGTTCCAAAGTTTTTCCCAAGGCGATCCTTCGATTACTCGTCAGTACGGCGGTACGGGGCTGGGATTGGTGATTTCAAAACAGCTTACCTATCTGATGGGCGGCAATATTGGTTTTTATGACAACGCCACTGAGCAAGCGGGTGATGCGAGCCAATCGCACAAAATCAAAGGCACGACGTTTTGGTTTACTTTGCCGATGAGCATCAGTAACCAAGAGCAGCAGCGCCTGCTTATCCATGACCCCATTTGGCAGTTACCCGCCATCGTCCCGCCAAAAAGCGATGCCGGTTATGTGGCGGCTGATACCACTGCTGCGGTAAATATCTTGGTTTGGATTGACCATCTTGCAAGCTTACAAGTGTTAAAAGGCTCGCTGCGTGAATTACCGATCGCCATTACTACCGCAAGTACGCTAGCCAGCCTACTTGAATCGCTCAAAGAAACAGGCAATCATTGGGATTGGGTCATCGTGGACAATGGCACCACTGAGGATACCACGTCGCTGCTCAAACAAGTACGCTTACATTATGCTGGTAAATTGCTACTATTTGGCTATCAAGTCAATCTTGAGCCAGAATTGTTGTCGCGTTACCAGGCACAAGCCTTGTATCAGCCGCTCGATCGCCGCCAACTTTATCAGCTGCTCGATAGCAATTCTGCCAGCAGCCAAGAGCCCACACTGCCGCAGTGGCATGGCTTTACTGTGCTTGCCGTGGATGACCATCTGCCCAATTTGTTGGTACTAGAAGCGTTATTGGCTGAGCTGAGCATTAATGTGGTGACGGTTAATAGTGGGTTTGATGCCATTGAATACATCACTACCCACCAGTCACAAAGCGATACCGCTGTGGATTTGATATTTATGGACATTCAAATGCCAAGAATGTCAGGCAGTGAAGCCGCCATCCAAATCCGTAAGGTTGAAACGCAAGCAGGACATAAACATATTCCGATTATTGCCCTGACCGCGCATAGTCTATCGGATGAACGCGATAAATTATTGGCGTCTGGGATTGATGACTATGTGGGCAAGCCAATCAGTCAAGCCCAGTTATTGCAAATCCTGCAACGCTGGTTGGGTAAACACAGCACGTCCGTATCCGCTGATGTGACTTTTGACTCAACCGCTGATGTGGCTTCTGACATGTCTGCTATCAACTCACCTAGCTCAGTGCGGTCGATAGCGCCTATAGCGTCTAGGGCAAATAACCTGCGTACTGCACCTGCAACCCCCAAAGAGAGTGCCGTATTTGCTCATACGCCATTAGCCGCCTCAGCAACTACCACCGATGACAACGCTAATTTGCCAAGCCTACCATCGGTCAGCAGTCAGCATAGCGCCGAGTCACTAGCAAGTCTTGCGGTCATTGATTGGGATGATGCGGTGATGCGGGTAGCAGGTAAGCCTGATTTGGCAGCCAATTTAATTACCCTGCTGATTGAATCAATTGAGCAGGAAAAAAGTGACTTGCAGCAGGCTTGGCAGCGCCACGACAGGCAAGCCTTATCCCACGTGGCGCATCGCATTTTAGGGGCGAGTCGTTATACGGGCGTACCACAGCTACGTCAAGCCAGTCAAAATCTTGAAGACAAGTGCTTGCTAAATATCAACAATAGCTCGCCTGCGCAATTTGCCATTTTGGCGCCTTATTATGAGCAAATGCTACAAGCGCTCGATAACTTGGCACAGGCTGATTTGAGCCAATTCCCTGCACTCAAATATGCCCAGCTCAAAGAAAACGACATGACTTGGAAGATGATTTGACACCCATCACCACAATGCCACCTAGGTTTGGCATACTTACTATTCCACGTTACCTTTCTTAAACGTATCGTCCGATATCGCCTCTTGTGCCCAACCAACAAAATCAGTAAAGTGAGATTAATGATTGCAAATCTTTGCGTTTTCGCAACATTTTTTTAAGTTTATTGGGACAGTTAAATTTTAAGGATGCGTATGTCGGTTTTGTCGGTATCAAAAATATTGCCGGGTGTAGGGTTTTTGCCATTTTATCAGCGTGCTACTGCTGTGTCTTTAGCGCAGCGGATCAAAGCGGCAAACGATAACCTTGCGCCCGATGTGCGGTTGGAACTTAGCGGTGATGATAGCGTCATTGTTTGGCTGACACGGATTGACAAGCGCAATGCGTTAAGTTTTGCGTTGATGGATAAACTCACTGATTTAGCCCACCTGCTCACCACATGGACGGACGTGCGGGCGGTGATTTTGGCAGGTGAAGGTAAAAGCTTTTCTACCGGCATTGATTTGGCGGATTTAAACAACCCAAAAAACCTAAAACAGGTCGCTTGGGAGCTTATCAAACCGTTTCAAAGTAAATTTCAAAAAGTGTGCCTTGTGTGGCGAGAACTGCCGATGCCTGTCATCAGTATATTGCATGGACATTGCCTTGGCGCAGGACTACAGTTGGCACTGGCGACCGATATCCGTATCGCCACAGCGGATTGCCAATTTGCCATTATGGAAGCCAAATGGGGACTGGTAGCGGATATGGGATTGACCCGGTCTGCGATGGGGGTGCTACGCGCGGACATCGCCAAGGAGTTAGCGATGACCGCACGGATTTTTGATGGTCAGCAGGCCTTTGACTACGGTGTGGTCAGCCATCTAAGCGACACGCCAATGGCAGTTGCGAAGAATTTGGTCACAGAATTAAGTAATCGCTCCCCCGATGCCGTCTTGGCGAGCAAACGCATCATCAATGCCATGTATCACACGCCTGCAACAACCTTGTATCAAGAAAAACTGTGGCAAATCAAATTACTGCTGGGACAAAACCGCAAGCTTGCCGTCAAAAAAGCCAAGGATGAAACCGTCAAATTTATTGGGCGTCAATTTAACTAATTTAACCCATGGCTTAATTGACCTTGGTGGGTGCCATCATGCTAAGACCCCTGTTCAAACGTCGTCTTATTTTTTTAGCCAGCCTATTTTTGGTAGCTATGGCGATTTTGTTTTTTATCGCCTGGTGGGGTCGTCTGCCTGTCAACACGGGCAAATCCAGCACGTATCAAACCGCTGTCATTACCAAAGACCATCAAAAAACGGTGGCAACCGATATGCCACCTGATGAGCCCTCCAGCCGTTTTCGCCAATTTGGCTCGCAAAGCATGGCCGATGGCATCGCAGAATTGGTTAAAAGCAATCCACAAAAAACGGGCGTTTATCCCTTGCCCGATGGCATGGATGCGTTTGCCGCACGTATGCTGCTCATTAGCACCGCAGAGAAAACGCTAGATGTGCAGTATTATATTTGGAATAACGACATCACTGGCAATCTGATGTTCCAAGCCATCAAAGAAGCGGCAGAGCGCGGTGTGCGCGTGCGATTATTGATAGATGACAATAATACCCGTGGTCTCGACCCAACGCTGTGGGTACTCAATGAACACCCCAATATTGAAGTGAGATTGATGAACCCCAATCGTTTTCGCTCGTGGCGCTGGCTAGGGTTTGTGGGCGATTTTGAGCGGCTCAATCATCGTATGCACAACAAATCTATCACCGCTGATAGCCAAATCACCATCACAGGCGGGCGTAATATCGGGGATGAGTATTTTTCTTTAAACCAAGAGATAGTATTTTCTGACCTAGATGTGCTGATGGTTGGGCATATTGTGCCGCAAATGTCACAAGCATTTGACCAATATTGGAACCATAAACTGGCTTTTCTTATCACCGATTTGGTCAAAAAACCTAAGGCATCCGCCCTAAACCAAGTGTTTATTCCAAAAACCCAAAAAGCCGATAAACCTGCGTCGCAACAACTCGACCCTGTGCTAAAGCTGAAAAACGACTATCTAAAGCGCTTGGTGGCAATCGACTTTGTCAACCAAATCAAACAACGAAAACTGCCGCTCTACTGGGCAAACGTCCAGCTATTGACGGACAATCCTGACAAACTGGGCAGCAAAGCCAATACCCAAGGGTTAGACATCAACCAAAGCTTAGGTAAAATCAGTCGTGAACTCAATTTAATCTCTGCGTATTTTGTACCCACGGAGCAAGGCAAAGACTATTTTATCAACCTTGCAAAAAAAGGCGTAGCGGTGAATATTTTAACCAATGCCATGAGCGCCACCGATGTCAAGCTCGTACATTCTGGCTATGCCAAACACCGCAAAGACTTACTCAAAGCTGGGGTCAAGCTATATGAATTAAAGCCCAATGCCATCAAAGACAATCTGCGTGATTCATACTTGACAGGAAGCTCTGCAACCAGCTTGCATGCCAAAACGTTTGAAAGCGATGGTGAAAAGGTGTATATCGGCTCATTCAACTTTGATCCGCGTTCAGCCTTGACCAATACCGAACTTGGCGTTGCCATCGCCCACCCTGTACTTGCCAACAAAATCCGCAATGAATTTTTGCAGGCCTTGCCAACAACCAGCTACACCTTGTCGCTCAAAGATGACAATATTCAGTGGTCAACGCTCGAAAACGGTCAAATCGTCACGTATGATGAAGAGCCACAAACCAAGGCTTGGCAGCGTACGCTAGTATGGATGCTATCGCACCTGCCGCTTGAAAAATTTTTATAAGCTGTCATTGTTATGAACTACAGCATTCGCCAATACGCTTAGCGCAATTGGCTATCCTTACTACCACGGCGATTAAATAGCTCAACTTTTTGCTGATGCTGTTCTAGGGATTGTTGACAACGCACGCACAAGCGCACCCCAGGCATGGCAAGACGCCGTGCTTCGGGAATCGGGGCATCGCACTCCTCACAATGGGTTAGACTCTCGCCCTGTGGCAATGCCCGTTTTGCCCGTTCAATCGCGTCATTAATAGTCGCTTCAATTTGCTCGTTTTCTGCGCCATCCGCAGCCCAACCACTTGCCATATTTTTCCTTAGATTTTAATAGGTTAATCATAATATGGTAGTGATTTTGTCAAATTTCAATAGCGTATTAAAGCCGTTATCGCGCCATTTTATTGTGGCTGTAAATCAATCACCTGACCTTTGATACCTGCCGCTTCATCACTCATCAAGGCAACATACGCACTCATCAAGTCTTCTGGCGCAAGCAAGGTGTTGGGGTTTTCGCTCGGATAAGCAGCAGCACGCATTTGGGTACGCGTGGCACCGGGATTGATGCAGTTAAAACGCAGGGTGGTGGTCTTTTGGGTTTCTTGGGTAAAAATATCGCTCATCCCTTCTACCGCCAATTTTGACAGCGCATACGCCCCCCAAAATGCGCGTGGACGGCTGCCAACACTACTAGAGGTAAAAACCACTGAGCCGCTTTGCGCAGATTTGAGTAGCGGTAGCAAAGCTTGGGTAAGGGTAAAGGTGGCATTAAAATTGACTTTCATCACTTGCTCAAAAATAATCGGGTCATACATCTCAAGTGGGGTCAATACACCGAGCAACCCTGCATTGTGTAAAACACCGTCCAAATGCCCGACTTCACGCTCAATCAAAATCGCCAATTGCTGCATTTCTGTGTAGCTTGCGCTCTCTAAATTCATCAGTAACATGGCAGGCTGTGCACCGCCTTCTGCTTCAATTAGGTCATACACGGCTTCAAGCTTGCTCGCGGTTTTGCCAAGTAGTAGCACAGTCGCGCCATATTTTGCATAGCTTAGCGCTGCTGCTTTACCGATGCCATCACCTGCCCCTGTGACAAGGATATTTTTGCCCGTTAGGCAGTCGGCAGGTGGGATAAAGTTACGGATATCATCATGCGTTGCTAAAGTCATAGTTTCCTCAAAATTTTTCTCAAAAGCTTGCTAAAAAATTTCCTAAAAATTGGTCAAATTGTTAACACCTTGTTTATGCATCAACCGCCTAGTCGCTTGTTCAAGTGTCCGCTCAAGCATCCGTCCAATCGCCCAGCAAAGCGGTCAATTCAGCGACACTATGGATGATGTTGTCTGCGCCCCAACTGCCCAAATCCGCTTGGTCTTCAGGGGGAATGTAACCATAAGCTGCCAAAATCGTGCGCATGTTCGCCGCATTGCCCGCTTGAATGTCACGAATATGGTCACCGACATACACACAATTTTTAGGCTGTAACTGACGCCCAAGTTGTTGATTCAAACGCGCTACTGCCAAATACATGGGCTCTGGGTCAGGTTTGGTGTGTTTGACATCATCAGGGCATACCAGTACAGCACAGCGCTCAGTTAGCTGAAGTCTCTCTAATAAATTTTCCGCCAAATAACGTGGCTTATTGGTGACAATGCCCCATACAATGCCGTGTGATTCCAAATTTTTTAACAGCGAATCAAGCCCATCAAACAAGCGGCTATCGACACAGATATCAGCTTCATAGGTGTCCAAAAACTCTTGCCGATAAGCCAACAAGGTTGGTTCATCCTCAGCCACATTGGCAAGCTCGCCAAACATCAGCTTGACCATCGCTCTGGCGCCTGCAGAAACTTGCTCGCGAATGGCAGTATCACTGGGCGCTGGGTGCTGATGTTTGGCGCACATCACTTTAATAATGCGGACAAAATCAGGTGCGGTATCAATCAAGGTACCATCAAGATCAAACAATACAGCTTGGCATTTTTCAGTCATTTTTTGCTCAAATCAACAATTAATATTTAAGTAAAGCCAACTACTGAGGTTTGTAGACTGCCATCATGTAGTTAACGTCAACATTTTGTGCCAGCCAATAGTGCTTGATAAGGGGATTGTAATGTAAACCAATTAAATCTTGGCGTTTGCAGCCTGCGCGCTGGGCAAAACGATCTAGCTCAGCTGGGGTGATGAATTTTTCATAATCATGTGTGCCGCGTGGCAACAAGCGTAATAAGTATTCAGCGCCAATCACCGCAAACAGGTAGGATTTTGGGTTGCGATTGATGGTCGATAGTACCAATACGCCATTGGGTTTGAGCAGGGTAAAACAAGCATTGATAATGGACTGCGGGTCTGGCACGTGCTCGAGCATTTCCATACAAGTCACCACATCAAACTCACCAGCATGCGCTTTGGCAAAATCTTCTACCGCAACACAAGCAAAATCAATCGCTTGGCTAGTTTGCTCGGCATGGATTTGTGCTGCCTTGATGTTCGCCTCTCCCAAATCAATACCCGTCACCGTGGCACCGCGCACTGCCATACTATGCGACAAAATACCACCACCACAGCCGACGTCTAACACTTTTTTGCCTGTTAAGCCTGATTGCTGGCGGGCGATGGTTTGCTGTTCAATCCAGTTTAAGCGTAGCGGATTGATTTGGTGCAAGGTGGCAAACGCGCCTGATTTGTCCCACCATTCATTGGCAAGGTCGGTGAATTTTTGTACTTCTTGTAAGTCGACGTTTTGCTGTAGGTTCGGTTGTGTCATGATGATAGTTCCGTTTGATTTTTACTTCGCTATTTTTTTAATTCGATACTTTTTATTTTAATAGCGTTACTTCAATAGCGTGTTATCGCGTTTTTTGAAATGCGGTTGCTTGCTAACCACAATTGCTATCAAAAATAGCCTTATTCTAACAGTTTTTAGCCCATGCGCTGTAGAATTTATGTGGCAGGCTGATAGCGTAAAATTGTAGCGTAAAATAGCTGATTACTACCCAGCCGCATAACTGCCCAATTTTGGACAGTACTAATAAAATAAACTTAAAAAGCATACTTTGTAATTTAGAAAATTTAACTAACATATTGCTTATGTTTTTCACCACTGTAGTTTTTTTTAGTTTACAAAGGATTACACTTAGGCACGTCCTCAATTTATGATAGTATAACGCGCAGGTATTTTCGTATTTTGAGCCCTGCTAGCAAGCGATTTTCTATAAGATACTATTCTTTATAAGATACTATTCTTTATAAGATACTATAAGATATGAGCCGTGCTAGACCCTATGATTTGACTGTTAATGAGGCAACCATGAAAAAATTAGCAATGACCGCAATCGCCGCCGCTATCGGCTTGACCAGTTTATCAACCCAAGCTGCAGATTTTGTAGCGGGTCAAGACTATAAGGTGCTTGCAAACCCAGAAAAAATTGAAGGCAATAAAATCATTGTTCGTGAATTTTTTTGGTATGGTTGCCCACACTGCTACAAATTAGAACCTTACATGGCACAGTGGTCGAAAAAATTGCCCGCTGATGTGGTATTTATGCAGACACCAGCTGCGATGAACCCTGTGTGGGAACAAAACGCGCGCGGTTTTTATGCTGCGCAGTTGTTAGGTTATCAAGGCAAAACCCACCAAGCGATGTTTGACGCCATTCAAAAAGACCGTCAAAAATTGTTTGATCAAGCCTCTATCGGTCAATGGTACGCATCAAAAGGCGTGGATATCAATAAATTTAACAGCATGTACAATTCTTTTGCAGTGAATACCCGTATCGCACGCTCAAAAGATGCGGCGCAGCGCTTCCAACTATCAGGGGTACCTGCGGTTGTGGTTGATGGCAAATACGTTGTTGAGGGTGAGGATGGTAAAGTGCCACAAGTGGTTAACTATCTCATCAATAAAGCCCGTGCTGAGCGTGGTGGTAAATAATCCGACAGCCATTTGCTGAGGATTAATAGTTTTAGCCTAGATGGTTTTAGCTTAAATAGTAAAAAAGCCGTTTCAATGAATTAGCATTGAAACGGCTTTTTTTATAGGAGCGGCTTTTTTATGGTAGTTAATAAAACCTAGTGGTCGGCTGGCGTGCCGCCTTGTGCCACAATCCAATTTTCTAGCTGTTTGGTTTTTTCATCCAATAGCGTTTTATCACCGCTTGCTTCGACATTGAGACGAATCAGTGGCTCGGTGTTAGAAGCGCGGACGTTAAAGCGCCAGCGTGGAAAATTGACCGACAAGCCATCAAGTTTATCGAGGGTCGCCGTTTGGCTATCAAATTGTGGGTAGCTCTCTTCAAGTTTTGCCAATACTGCGGGCGCAGTGATACCGTCTAATTTAAAGTTAATCTCACCTGAGATGGGAAAAGCGGCAATCATCTCATCAACCAGTTGCGACAGTTTTTTTGGCGCCTCTGTTTTGCCTGATTTTGATAGCAATTCAATCACCAATAACCAAGGAATCATGCCACTATCGCAGTAGTTAAAATCGCGAAAATAATGATGCGCAGACATCTCGCCGCCATACACTGCGTTGTTTTCACGCATGACTTGTTTGATAAAAGAATGCCCTGACTTACTGATGATCGCTTTGCCACCGGCCGCCGCGATGACGCTTTCGGTATTTAAGATATTGCGCGGGTCATAGACAATCGCCTCGGCAGGGTTTTTATCCAAGAAAGCTTTGGCAAGCACCCCTACTACATAGGTGCCCTCCAAAAATCGAGCGTTTTCATCAAAGAAAAAACAGCGGTCAAAATCGCCATCAAACGCAATCGCTAAGTCCGCTTTCTCTGCCAACAGCTTGTCTGCCGTCACTTTACGGTTGGCAATAATCATGGGATTGGGAATACCATTGGGAAAACTGCCATCGGGCGCATGATTGATTTTGACAAAATTAATAGGCGCGTTGGCAGCTTGTAGACGCTGCTCAAGCAAATCAATCGTTGGCGCGGCACTACCGTTGCCACAGTTGACGACCACTGTCAAAGGTCGTAACGCGTTGACGTCAATATAGCTTATCAGATGGTCGATATAGGCGGTTTTGTCTGCTTTTAACTGATACTCGCCTTTACTGGCTGCCGCTTTAAATGCGCCTTTTTCTGCGATTTGTTGAATGTCTGCCAAGCCGGTATCCGCGCTAATAGGTTTGGACTGTTCACGCACCAATTTTAGCCCGTTATAATTGATGGGGTTGTGACTGGCGGTCACTTCAATACCGCCAATCGCGCCATAGTGACTGGTGGCAAAATACACTTCTTCAGTGCCTGTCATGCCCAAATCAATCACATCGATGCCCGCATCTAATATGCCTTGAATGGTGGCTTTTTTAAGGGCTTCACTACTGGGGCGGATATCACAGCCAATCACAATCGCTGATTTTTGCTGATTTGATAGCGGTGCACTTAAAAATTGAGCGAAAGCACGTCCGATACGGTAGGCAATGTCCTCGTCAAGATTTTTACCGAGTTCGCCGCGGATGTCATAGGCTTTAAAAGACGAAATTGTGATGGGAGAAAAATCATTCATATACGTGGCTCATGGGATTAAGAATTAAGAATGTCATTCAATTAACTGTTAATTATTCACAATCAGTTATTCACTGGCAATGATCAGCTATCACCAAACACATCGCGGCTATACACTTTTGTCTTGACGTGCGCTAATTCGGGATGTAATCGGTTCGCGACAATCACATCGCTCGTTTCCAAAAAACTCGCTAAATCATTGACTACGGGACAATCCATAAACTGCGGTGACGACAGACTGGGCTCATAGATTTTTACATCAATGGCATGTTGTTTGAGCAGTTCAATAATGTCCAAAATTGCAGAATCTCTAAAGTTATCGGCATCTTTTTTCATGCTCAAGCGGTACACACCCACGGTATTAGGCTGCTTGGCGATAATTTGACGGGCAACAAAGCGTTTGCGGGTATTGTTGGCATCCACCACCGCATGAATCACATTGGCAGGAATCCCTTCATAATTGGCTTTGAGCTGTTGAGTATCTTTGGGTAGACAATAGCCACCATACCCAAATGATGGGTTGTTGTAATGCATGCCAATCCGCGGGTCTAAGCTCACACCGGTGATAATCGACTCACTATCAAGCCCCATGCTTTCGGCAAAGCTATCTAACTCGTTAAAAAATGCAATACGTGTGGCAAGGTAGCTATTGGCAAATAGTTTGACCGCCTCCGCCTCGGTGGGCGGCATAATTTGGCTTGGTGTTTGGCTTAGCGTGTCAGTTTGTTCGCTGGCAGTTTGGTATTGGACGATTAGTTGGTGGCAAACATCTTGCAGCGCTGGCACATGGTTTATATCACAGCCAACGATAATACGTGACGGATGCAGGTTGTCATATAACGCTTTGCCCTCCCGCAAAAACTCCGGCATAAACAAAATACGCGTATCAAATTTTGCCTGCATGTCAACGGTAAATCCAATCGGCACAGTCGATTTGATCACAATCGGCACTTGTACGTTGTGAGCGCGTACGGTTTGGATACTGGCTTCCACCGATGAGGTATCGAATTTGCCAGTGGCGACATCGTAGTTGGTCGGTGTGGCAATAATCACCAAATCTGCGGTTGAAAAATCCGCCTCACTTACCAACTGCGCCGCTAAATTCAAGGACTGGGTTGCCAAGAACTGCGCAATCAACGCATCGTCAATCGGCGACGCTTGCTGTTGTAATTGGGCAATCTTTTGGGCGTCGATATCGACCAAGGTGACTTGGTTAGCAAGTTTTGGCTGGGCTAAAAGTACCGCATTGGACAGACCGACATAGCCTGCCCCAATGACAAAAATAGTTGTAATCATGGGTGATGGAACCTTACGAATCGCAGCAAAAATTAGCGACACCGTCGCTTATTTTCAGCATTGATATTTCTTATATTTTTAAATTAGGTAAGTTTTTGCCAATATCACTATAGTTTGACAAAATGGCATAGCGATGACAACGATTATTTTGCAGCCTCTGTGTTTTAAGTATTTGTATTTAAAGCCTCTGTATTTTAGGCATCTAGACTGTCAAGGCAAATACTTACCAATGGACTTAGATTGCCATGTCAAATGCGCTAAAATAGCTAGGTCAATTATATTGTGAATTTTTCATCATTTACTATCAATCACCCTTTAGAGATAACGATGCAACCAACTTCCAATTTTGCCGACCTCATTGCCTTAATGGCACGACTGCGCCAAGACTGCCCTTGGGATAAAAAACAAACCAACGACAGCCTCATTCCCTATGCCCTAGAAGAAACCTATGAGCTCGTCGAAGCCATACAATCGGGCGACATTGACGACATCAAGGGTGAGCTTGGCGATGTGCTGCTACAAGTGGTTTTTCACACTTGTCTATACCAAGAGCAGCAGCAGTTTGATATCAGTGAGGTGATTTTCACCTTACAACAAAAACTCATTCGCCGTCACCCGCATGTGTTTGACAAAGAAAATCTAAAAACCGATGAAGATGTCAAAAAACGCTGGGATGAAATCAAAGCCTTGGAAAATGCCGAAAAAGCCAAACGGGGTAAACTGGTAAAACATCGCCGCACCCTTGATGCGGTCAAGGCAGGCTCAGCGTTAATGCAAGCGCAACAACTACAAAAAACTGCCAATAAAGTCGGTTTTGACTGGGATGTGGTGTCGGGTGCGGTGGACAAATTGGATGAAGAAGTGGCAGAGCTCAAAGAAATCTTACCAATCGATGGTCAAAAACCGACGCCTGAGCAAAAAGCGCTGCTAGAAAAAGAACTGGGGGATTGTTTTTTTGCCCTAGTTAACATTGCCCGCAAACTGGGCATTGATAGCGAAAAAGCAACTTTGACCACCGTGCATAAATTTCGCTCTCGTTTTGGCTTTATTGAAGATGAGCTCGCTAAAATGGGTAAAACCCCTGAAACTGCTAGCTTAGCAGAAATGGATAACTTGTGGGATTTGGCAAAGTTAAAGGAAAAACATGACAAACCTTAATGACTTAAAGCCACTATTATTAAATCTGAACACTAATGGAAAAAGGTATAGCCTATTACTATTCTTCATTGGTGCGACTTATTCGCTTTCACTGCTACTACCCGCTATCGATTTTTCTACTATGAGCGGGGGCATTTTGCCTGGAATTGCGGTTGTTCTTTTTGGGACAATCTACTCACCTTTCGCCCTTATAAAAGGTTACTATGGAATATTAGCCATATATGCCAATTTTATATTTCTGTTTCTATTTATCAAAATACTCACTCAAACAAATCACGCAAATTTTTTGATGGTATCATTAGCTTTATTTATGTTAGTGTTAAGCGGATTTAGTTTTTCTCAATCATACCAAGTCCATTATATGTCAAGTGGGAAAATAGTTGTTTGGGGGATTGGGGCGGTATTTTGGTTTTTCAGCTTGTTTGCATTGGCTGCTTTGATTTTTTATCAGTATTTTAAGGGAAAAACCCCAAACCCAATGTATTTTATTGCCATGTTAATGATATGGTTAAGCGTGGCATTTAGTTTGCGTTATTATCAGTATCACTATATTGCGGAAGAATATAATCAAAAAGGCGCATTTCAGTGGTCTATTGTGTTTATTTCTCAAGCCCCATTCTTGGCAAAAACCAAAAAAGCAATACAAGAAGATTTAGGTTTCAATAATGATTAGCCGATGGTTAAAAAACGTTTTGCTTACCAATGCTTTTGTAGTTTACTGTGGCATTGCTTATGCCCAACCAATTTGTACCCCAACCATGACGCCCGAGCAGGCTTTTTTGGCAGTGACAAATTTGACGGGGACTAACGGTAATACCAAAAAATCCTCTGCAAATGTCCTTGCCAATTCGCCCAAAGTGATTAATATCAATACCGCCAGTGAAGCACAGCTTACACAGCTTGATGGTATCGGCGCCAAAAAAGCCCAGCAAATTATTTTATACCGGCAAATGATAGCGCCGTTTGCCACAGCGGATGACCTAGCCAACGTCAAAGGTATCGGTAAAGCGACTGTCGATAAAAATCGCCACCGCATTACCACCCAATAGTGATAGCAAAGCATGGGCAATTATCACAAGCCTATTCTCATCTTTTATATATTCTGTACTAGCAAGCAAACCGTCTCATCCTGTAGCGCTCACGTCCTACAGATAATCAATCAGTAGACAATATTTTCGCTCACTGGATTTTTTGTAACCGTGAATTAATATCCCTAGTTAGGCAGAAATTTGGTACACTAACCGCTAATAAATTTCTGCCGTTTTCATGGATTTTGGTTACTATACATGGCAAAAAAAACTCGCAAATCACCTAGCACGGCAACCGCTGCTGGCAATATCCCAACCGATTATATTTTAGATAGACAGTCGGCTCGGCGTGATGCCAAAAAACTGGGCTTAAACAAAGCTGATTTACCTAACTCCATCAAAGAAGTGATTAGCACACTGACGCAGGCGGGTTTTGAAGCCTACATCGTCGGTGGTGGGGTGCGTGATGCCTTGTTAGGCTTAAAGCCCAAAGACTTTGATGCTGTGACCAACGCCACCCCCAACCAAATCAAAGAAGTATTTGGCAAACGCTGCCGCATCATCGGAAGGCGTTTTCAGCTGTGTCATGTGTATTCTGGTCGCGATATGATTGAAGTTGCCACCTTTCGCGCGCCGCCTAAGGACAACAATCATCTCACCGAAGACGGCATGATCATGCGTGACAATGTGTGGGGTGATATCTATCAGGATGTGGTGCGCCGCGATTTTAGTATCAATGCCCTGTACTATCAGCCATTTGACGACATCGTTTATGATTTTTGTGGGGGTCTCAACGATATTGAAAACCGCACCATTCGTCTGCTCGGTGACACCCAAAAACGGGTGGAAGAAGACCCTGTACGTCTGTTACGTGCCCTGCGTTTTAAAGCAAAATTGCAGTTTGATTTTGATAACGCCTTAAACCAACAATTCAACGCGCAAAACTGGGCATTATTGGCGCAAGTATCCCCTCACCGCTTGTACGATGAAACGCAAAAAATGTTCACAGGCGGCTACTTGGTGCCGATGTTACCGCTGCTATTTGATTATGGTGCGTTTTCTCAATTGTTGTTTTACCCACCGACAACCGTGACACCGCTACTCAACCAAGTCACCATAAACACCGATAGGCGCATAGGTAGTGGTAAAAGCATTAACCCTGCGTTTTTTTATGCGACTATTTTGTGGGAAAACTATCTGTATTTATTGGATAAGTTTAAAAAGAACACACCGTTTAGCGACGCGCAAAACCAAGCCGCCAATAAAGTCTTGGATAAGCAGCGCCAGCACACAGCCATGCCCAAGTTTGCCGAGCAGTTTATTAAAGATATTTGGCTCATGCAGCCAAGACTTGCCCAGCCGCGCAAAAAAAATCTGCAAAAGCTGTTTGAAAACCCACGTTTTCGGGCTGCCTATGACTTTTTGATGATGCGTGAGCAAGTGGAAGCCAAAAACCAAGCGCTTGCCAAGCAGCATGGCGCAGCGATTACGTTGGATGATGAAAGCACCAATGGCATGGGGCATTGGTGGGCGTGGTTTCAAACCCTAGGTGCCAAGCAGCAGCAGCAAGCGATTGATGAGTTTGACCTTGAATCGGTACGTTTGCGCTTTGCCAATATTGTCAATCAAACCAGTTTTGAGGACGACAGTGTTGCTTACCAAACTAGCGATACGGTGCGTGATAATGAGGCAGACATGGGTAGCGATTTGAGTCATGGACAGCGCCGCCGCGAACGACGTCGTTTGCCGTTGGCAGCAAATAGCCAAATCGAGCATGAACTGCTGCAAGATACAGCGCTGTCTAGCAAAGCGCACAAACCAACACAGCAGCAGCAACTTGAAAAAGCCCAGCTGCAGCAATTATCGCTTGCCAGTCACACCAACTCAGCACCCGCTAAGTCACTGATTGTAGCGCCAATCACAGCGCCACAAAACGATGACCACCCATATCAGCCGACAGTTTCTGCTTCAGTATCAGCTTATACTGAGACAAGCGCACGCCCAAATAGTTCACACCCAAATAATTCGAACCTAGGTCGCTCACGCAAACGCGACAAAGCCTATTTATCGGCAGCCAGTGTACCTGCCAAACGTACGCGACGTACCCCTAGCTCAAACTGGTCGATTTTGGAGCAACGTCAGCAAGCGGATATCGCAACATCCGCTAGTGATTTGCGTGGCGAATCTGTCAGCCTTAGCAGTGAAAATAACAGCGTTACCGACACTCATACAGTGACTAAGACCGTCAATGATTCGCCACAAAATGAATCAGCGGTTGAAAATATCACGGCAAATGTCATGGTACAGCCAAAGCCAAAGCGAGCGCCACGGACGCGTAAAAAAGCGGTTACTGATAGTAAAGTCCCAGCAGAAGCGGTGACTAAGGACGAGGCAGCGGCAAAACGCACTCGCAAACGCGCGGTCAAAATCGACGGTCATCAGCCATGATTACCTGCTATATCGGTTTGGGTGGCAATATCGCAAACGCGCTTGGTACGCCAAAGCAGCATATTGCCAATGCTATTGCGGCGTTTTACGCATCGCCGCACTTTGCCAATGTTACCGCATCCTCACTGTATCAATCCAAAGCCTTTGGGGTCACCGACCAGCCCGATTTTTTTAATGCGGTGGTAAAAGTTGATACCGATTTGGCGCCCTTAGCGCTATTGGATTTTTGCCAAAGTTTGGAGAGCGCTGCCAAGCGCACGCGTTTGCGTCACTGGGGTGAGCGTAGTTTGGATGTCGATGTATTGTTGTATGGCGATGACACAATCAACCATGCGCGTTTAACCGTGCCACATAAGGGCTTATTTGCGCGTAATTTTGTGCTAATTCCGATGCTAGAGCTTGACCCAACCCTTATGGTAAATGGGCAAAAATTGGCAGATTTACCGACCAGTCAACAGTGGCAGGGCTTGGAAAAATTAACCGTGCTTTAACCCATATCAGTTAACATTGATTTTTGTAAAAATTAACAAATTATGGGCGCTATGGATTTGAAATCGCAAAAAATTAAACCATTGATAAAGTAACGTTTGACGTTTTTTGTTTTTCCTATTTCTTGTATTTGCCTGTTTCTTTTGCCCTTGCTTCTTTTAGCTTTACTTCTTTTACCCTTGATTCTTTTAACCTTGCTTTTTAAAGGAAACCGCATGAGCTACGTTAGCAACCTAGAATCTAACCCTGATTCAACAACTGAGTCAACATCTGCCGCAACGACGACCAAGCCTAAATTACCTGTGACCTTATCCACCTTAAACAAACTCAAAGCCAATGGCGAGACGTTCTCGTGCTTGACATGTTATGACGCAAGTTTTGCAGCAGCCATGCAAGTTGCAGCGATTGATACGATTTTGATTGGCGATAGCCTTGGCATGGTAGTGCAAGGACAAACCTCAACCTTGCCGGTCACAATCGCAGACATGGTATATCATACCCAAAACGTGGCTCGTGCCAACAGTCATGCACTGATTTTATGTGATTTACCTTTTATGAGCGTTGCGACGCTGGAGCGCGCACTCGATGCCAGCCAAGCGGTGATGCAAGCAGGCGCGCATGTGGTCAAAATCGAAGGCGGTGCCGAGCTTGCCACAATTGTGTCAGTGCTTGCCAACAACGGCGTGCCGACGTGCGTGCATCTAGGTTTGACGCCGCAATCCGTGAATGTGTTTGGTGGCTACAAAGTACAAGGCAAAACCGATGCTCAGGCGGAAAAACTTATGGCTGACTGTCAAGCAGTGGTAGAGGCGGGCGCCGCCATTTTACTGCTCGAATGTGTCCCTGCTGAGCTTGCCAAAAAAGTGCGTGACACTTTCCCCGTGCCAGTGATTGGTATCGGTGCGGGCGTGGCGTGTGATGGTCAAGTGCTGGTCATGCACGATATGCTTGGGGTATATACCCGTAAACCTGCCAAGTTTGTCAAAGACTTTTTGACCGACGAGCATAACGAAACCAAGGATATCACCGGGGCGTTTAAAGCCTATCATCAGGCGGTCAAAGACCGTACGTTCCCAACGCCAGCGCATAGTTTTTAGTAATCATAAAGGCAAAAAAATGCAAGTATTTCATACCATCAGCGCATTACGTGACACCTTAAAACCTTTACGCCATCAAGCGGCTGCGCCAAAGATAGCGCTGGTTCCCACGATGGGTAATTTGCACAGCGGTCACGTGACCCTCGTCAAAAAAGCCAAGGAACTTGCCGATATCGTGGTGGTCAGTGTGTTTGTTAACCCAACCCAATTTGGTGTGGGTGAAGACTTTGATACCTACCCACGCACGCTAGCGGCTGATGTGGCAAAACTTACCGATGCGGGGGCAAATTTTGTATTTGCCCCAAGCGTGGAACAAATGTACCCGACCTACCCTAACAACGTGCAAGTGCTGTCAGGCGATATCAGCAAAATCTTGTGTGCCAACACTCGCCCCACCCACTTTGATGGTGTCGGCTTGGTGGTGAGTAAACTGTTTAATATCGTCCAACCTGACATCGCTGTATTTGGCAAAAAAGACTATCAACAACTTGCCATTATCCGCCAGTTGGTCGCTGAGCTCAATTTCCCCATTGAGATTGTCGGGGTGGATATCGTACGGGCTGAGGACGGTTTGGCATTATCGTCTCGCAATCAATACCTAAGCGAAGCAGAACGTCAACTTGCCCCCACCTTACAAAAAAGCTTGCAACAGCTTGCCAGTGAGTTAAAAACTGCCAATTTTGCCGATTTTGACAAGATTATTGCCGGCGCAATTGATAAGTTAAATCGCGTGACGGTGGCTGATTCAGGCTTTAAAGTGGATTATTTGGCAGTTAAAAATCGCTTATTACAACCGCCGAAGCCCACTGATAAAGATTTGGTAATTTTGACCGCCGCTTTTTTGGGCAAGAAAACACGGCTTTTAGATAACCTAGAGTTTAGTCGCGAACTGAATCAGGAACTGAATCAGCCATCGGCTAGCGATTTTAATCAACAACTTACCACCGCATCTGTGAAGGATTAACTATGTCAAAGCTACAAGTTATCATTGTTTCAGGACGTTCAGGCTCGGGTAAGACATCGGTTCTCAATATTATGGAAGACTTTGGCTATTATCCAATTGATAATTTGCCACTCTCGCTAGTCCCTAGTGCCATTGATAAACTTGTACATGACAGCCAAATTTATAAAATCGCCATTGGTGTGGATGTACGCTCACCACAGGCGGACTTATCGCGGTTTGCTGAGGTCTATCATAAGCTGATAGAGACTTATAGCAAACCGGCGATTAAAATACTGTATGTGACTGCCCAGGAAAGCGTCCTGGTGGCACGGTTTGACGCCACGCGCCGTCTGCATCCGTTAATGGCGGTATCGGGCAATCTACCCAATGCCATCAAAAAAGAAATCGATATCTTAGAACCCATTGCTATTCGCGCTGATATCAAGATTGACACAAGCCTACTTAATATCCACCAACTCAAAGAAGTCATTCGCGATCATTTGGGTGTGGATAATGCGGTAACCGTCAATATTTTATCCTTTGGGTTTAAATATGGGGCACCGATTGATGCCGATTTTATCTTTGATGTGCGCACCCTACCAAACCCCCATTGGAAAATTGAACTGCGCAACCAGACAGGGCTAGATGATGATGTCAAAGCATTTTTTGATGACTACAGCGAAGTCGATGACATGGCGAATGATATTATCGCTTTTTTTAAAAAATGGTTACCGCCTTTTTTGCACAACAATCGCCATACCGTGACCATCGCTATCGGCTGTACTGGGGGCAAACACCGCTCTGTGTATATCGCAGAAAAGTTGGGTGAGTCACTGACCCAGTCGCTACCCAAAGAGATGGTGGTACGTATCAAGCACCGTGAAAAAAATCGCTGGTAGCACGTTTTGAATCAACTTTTTACTGATGATTGATAACTTTGAGATTAATAAATGATTAATTTTGACCAAATGGATATGGCGGTTAGCCGTACCGAACTAAAAAAAGCCCATGAGCGCCTACAGCGACTGGCTGAGCCGCTTGCCAATTTGTCAAAAAAACAAATGAAGGCACTGCCTGCCAGTGAGTTTTTTTTGGATGACTTGCTGCAGCTTGCCGATATCACCAGCCATGAAGCACGTAAACGTCACATCAAGCGTTTGGGCAAATTGCTGGCTGAAGAAGAACCGCATGCGATTGTCGAATTTTTATTTCGCCATACTTTTAGCCCTGAGCAACAAGCCAAAATTGAAAGTTGGCAAACGCGCCTAAATTTGCAAGATGACAATACCTTAAAACAATTTACCAAAACTTTTTTTGACAGTGAATTCAACACCATCAAGCAGCTGCTGATTTGGATTGCCTACGCCGAATACACCCAAGATGATGAACTGATGGAAGAGAGTGTGGCGGATTTACACACTTATATCCGCCAAGTGGCGATTTTGTCCAAAGGTAAATAGTCGGATTGACTGCCAGTTTTCTGACCCCTTATCCCTATGTGGCTTGGCTAGTGAGTATTGCTTTTTTGGTGGGTTGGGGTTGGCGCGCTAGCCTATAAGTCGATTTTTTACTGCCAAAGCTATTTTCATCATAAAATAACGTAAAATTGCTTTTATTTTATAGAGTGAGCCGCTAAGGTATGCCATCAGCCTTAGCCATCCTGTCCGCAATGAGTCATTTTCACCAGTTACGTCAACACACCCAGTCCAACCCCAACTATCCCAACCAAATTCGCCAGTGGCGCGTGATTGTCATGGCGATTTCGGCATTTATTTTTAATACCACCGAATTTGTGCCGATTGCGCTGCTCTCTGACATTGGTCATAGCTTTGCCATGCCGGTAGAAACGGTGGGGCATATGATCACTATCTATGCTTGGATTGTGGCTATTTTGTCGCTCCCTGCCATGCTTGTCACTGCCCGTATCGAACGCCGTAAGCTATTGATAGCATTATTTGTTATCTTTATCGGGGGGCATGCGGTGTCGGTGATGGCGCAAAGTTTTGCCATGCTGTTGGTTGGGCGAGCATTGATTGCGCTAGCACATGCAGTGTTTTGGTCAATTACCGCAAGCCTTGTAGTACGTATTGCGCCCAAAGATCGTCAAACCAAGGCCTTGGGGCTACTATCCATGGGTAGCGCGCTAGCGACGGTGCTTGGGCTGCCGTTAGGTCGGATGATTGGGCAGTGGCTTGGGTGGCGGATGACGTTTGGCACGATTGGTGTGGCTGCGCTCTTGGCAATGATTATGGTGTGGTGGATTTTACCAAAACTGCCGAGCAAAGATGTCGGCTCAGCCGCAAGTTTACCCAGTATCTTCAACAATATCCCCTTGCTCACTGTCTATACACTCACTGTGCTATGTGTGACGGCACACTTTACGGCGTATAGTTATATTGAGCCTTATATGCTGACGATTAGTCAGTTTAGTCAGCAATTTGCTACAGTGATTTTGCTTAGTTTTGGGGTGGCAGGTTTGCTAGCGAGCTGGCTATTTGGGCACTTTTATGACCGTTTTCCACGGGCGTTTTTGATTAGCGCGATGGCAACGCTGCTGTTTTCGTTACTAGCATCTGCTTGGCTGCCCCATGTGCCAATCTTGTGGCTTGCCCTAGCCTTGCTATGGGGCTTGGCAATTACGGCGATTAGCCTTGCTTTTCAGCTACGCGTATTGCAGCTTGCGCCGAATGCCACTGATGTAGCGATGTCAATTTTTTCAGGGATTTATAACATCGGTATCGGCGGCGGCGCGTTCGTCGGTGGATTGGTGATTGCAAGCCTAGGACTGGCTATGGTGGGTTATGTAGGGGCAGGTATCGCGCTCATTGCCATGGTTTGCCTAATGGTGTATTTGGCGCGCACCCAAAAGTAATCAAACACAGAGCTTACTTGTAATTGCGCTTGCGCTTAGACTTACGATTGGATTTGCTTGCCGCCGACTTTCGACTTTTTCCACTGACAAGTTAACTGACATTCAGCGTTTCTACCAATGCCTGTTTGAGTTTTTCTAGTCGCTCATCCGATAGCGGTTTGTCTTCATGGTCAGTGATAAAGAACATATCTTCGGCGCGCTCACCCAATGTGGTAATGCGGGCAAAATGCACTTCAATATCATGCGCCAAAAACACCTGCCCCACACGCGCAAGCAAGGCTGGCTGGTCAAGGGTTTCCAAAATCATCATATGCTGATTGGATTGCGGGTTAAAACTAAAAGACACTTTGGTGGGCACATGAAAATGCTTGAGCTGTCTAGGCATGCGTCGCTGTGCCACCTCAGGCAGCGTTGGACTAGTAAAGGCTTGTTTTAGACGCTCAACGAGGTCAGTTTGGCGCTCGGTATCGGTGAGTAGCGTGCCATGTCTGTCAAGCAGTACGTAAGAATCTAGGGCAAAATCTCGCGAAGCGGTGATGACGCGCGCATCGAGTACGTCCAAATCCATTTGGTCAAACACGGTCATGGTCACCGCAAATAAATTGGATTGGTCATGGGTGTAGATAAACACTTGCACGGCATCGAGTGCCAACTCGCGATGTTCACGCAAAATAATCAGCGGCTCAGGTTGCTCGCTCTCTGTGCGTTGTTTTTGTGCCTCATCATGCGCCATGATGGCTTTGGAATGCCAAACAATATCGCTTGGGACTTCACGCAAAAAATACTCTTCCCCTAGCCCCTCCCACAGGTTTTCAATGTCAGCCAAGCCATTATCACCCGCTAGCAAATCACGGGCACTTTGCTTGTTACTGGCAATCATGTCTTGGCGGTTCATCGGCGCATCGATATCAGCTCGCAGGATACGGCGGGTTTGGGTATATAGTTGACGCATCAAGGTTGCGCGCCAACTGTTCCAAAGCTGTGGGTTGGTGGCATTCATATCGGCAACGGTGAGCACATACAAATAATTCAAATAAGTCACATTCCCGACTTTATCGGCGAATTCTGCGACAACTTCGGGGTCAGAGATGTCTTTTTTCTGCGCGGTCATCGACATCAATAAATGCTGAGACACCAACCAGCCGACAAGTTCAGCATCGGCTTGGCTCAAGCCATGTGACAAGCAAAACTTAATGGCATCTTGCTCGCCAAGTTCACTGTGGTCACCGCCCCGACCTTTGGCAATATCATGGAAAATCGCTGCCAACACCAGCATCTCTTTACGGTCAATACGGCGGTAGATACCACTGACAAGCGGATAGGTATCAACATAATTGTCATCGGTAAAGCGGTGCAACATACGTATCAACATCAAAATATGGGCATCCACCGTATAACGGTGGAACAAGTCATATTGCATCAAACCCGTAATTTGCCCAAAAGCAGGCAAATAGCTACCTAGCACACCATAACGCTTCATGACTCGCAGTCGCCAAAATAGCAGATTTTGCTCTTTGAGATTGTCCATAAACATGGCTTTGTTGGCAGGGTCATTGCGAAAATGCTCATCAATGCCGCGCGCAGCGATTTTCAAAATCCGTAGCGTGCGGGTACGAATATGGCGAATATTTTGCTGACCCATCAACAAAAACATTTCTAAAATCGCGGTCGGATGCTGGGCAAACACCCGCGTATGCGTCACCGCAATGCGATTACCGACCAGTTTGAAGCGCTCATTAATCACCTTATGTACTGGGCGCTGTTCATCGGGTAAGCGCGCCTCAATCAACGTTTCATAGTAGTGCTGGGTGAGCATCTCAGACAATGTTGAGTTTGACATGGCATAACGGTAATAATCGCGCATAAACTGCTCGACTGCGGCATTGGGATGCGAATTGTCACGGTAACCGATGCGCTCAGCAATTAGGCGCTGATAGTCAAATAAAACACGGTTTTCATTGCGTTTGGCAATTTTGTGCAGATGATGGCGAATCAACCACAAAAAATCTTCCGCTTCTTGCAGCTCATCAAATTCTTTTTCGGTAATAAATTCTTGCTGCACCAGTCCAAACAAGTTTGTCACGCGAAAATAGCGCTTACTAATCCAGCCGACAGTATGAATATCTCGCAAGCCCCCTGGCGCGTTTTTCAGGTCAGGCTCTAGGTTATACTCCGTCGAATTATGTTTAACATAGCGCGCTTTGGCTTCTGCCATTTTGGCCTCATAAAACTTGGTTTGTGACCAGTTTTTATTGAGTAGCTGCATCGGCAACCCAGCTTGGGCAACGTTGCCCGCCAAAATTCGTGCTTCTAACAGACTTGTTGCGACCGTGATATCATCGTGACAAGCCTCATCACACTCTTCAACAGAGCGCACCACCAAAGCCGGATCAATCCCAATATCCCAGAGCCTCGCGACGAACGGGGAAATTTTTTGATTCAAGGCCTCATCAATCGGGTTTGGACTTAACAGCAATAAATCCACATCTGAAAACGGGTGCAATTCCCCACGCCCATACCCCCCTGTGGCAAACAGCGTTAAATCAGTTTGATCGAGCTCATACAACTCAAATAAGGCTGCCATCATGCTATCAATCGCACAGCAGCGCCCCATGACGACTTGGCGAATCGGTGTGCCAGATGCCAGCGCCTTATCCAAGTCCGCTTCCACTGCTGCTAACCAAGCGGGTATGCCAAGATTGGCTTCGCCTTGCAAGCTAAGCGCAGGCAGTGGGGTAAAATACGGTAGTATCGGTGGGCAAGTAAACATAGCAAATCCTAATCGACGCCATTGTTATCAGAGTTAGCAGAGCAATTTTAAGTATTACAAATTTGATGCAAAAAAGCTAGCCACCGCTTGTAGCGAAAACTTGGGCTTACGCTTAGCTTAATAGAAACTTGGGCTTAAAAGCTTAGGATAAGAAAATTATTGATTGTCAAAAGACGCTGACGCTGGCTCGTCATCAAGCAGGGTGTTGTTATGAGTGATATAGGGGCATTTGTCTTTGCGAAAGGCATGGGTCAGATGTTGTGCCACAAAATTAACAGTTTCTACGGGCTGTTCGCTAGCCGTTTCCCGCAATAGTTTGGACGGTGCATGGGTTAATGTTTGGGTGAGTTTACGGGTCAGTTCGGTCAACACGGCTTCGGCTGCATGACCATCGGCAAGCTGCTGTAAGGATTGGCTTAAAATCATATCCGCGTGATGTTTGGCTTGCTCACGGTACTGCTGAATATCCTGACCCACTTGGCGCACCAAGTATTTGCGCTCAATCGCCACCACGATTTGGCTCACCAATAATTCTGCTTCTACGGCAGCTTGGCGACGCTGTTCAAGGTTGCCTGCAATCACATGTTGTAAGTCATCGATTGAGTATAAATACACGTCATCTAGCTCACTGACGGTAGGGTCAATATCGCGAGGGACTGCTAAATCAATCATTAACATGGGCTGATGACGGCGCTGTTTTAACGCCTGTTTCACCATGGTTTTATCAATCAAGGTATATAAGCTACCGCTACAGCTAGTTACAATATCCGCTTGCGGCAACACGCTGGGTAATTGATCAAGCGGGGTAATCTCAATCTGCGGCACAATCGTTTCAAGCTCAGAGGCAAGCAGCGCGGCACGCTTAAGGCTACGATTACAGATGATGACTTTGCCGACACCTAAACCTGCGATATTGGTCGCAACCAGCCGATTCATCTCACCTGCCGCGACCACCAGCAAAGTGTTGTTGCTAGGTTTTTGAAAAATTTGGGTCACCAATTTGGCGGCGGCAAAGCCTAACGATACCGCTTGTGAGCCTACCCGCGTTTCGTTACGCACTTGTTTGGCGGCGGCAAATACTTGCTGAATCACCCAGCTAAGCTTACTCGAGATAGCTTCTTTGGCACGGGATTGGCGCACCGCCTGTTTGATTTGTCCCAAAATCTGCGGCTCGCCCAAAATCATCGAGTCTAGCCCAGACGCTACCCGCACCCAATGTAGCAGTGCATGGTTATTTTGATATTGATACAGGTGTGGCGCGATTTTTTGCATGGGCGTGTTTTTAAAAGCCGCTAACCATTCAATCACTTGTGACATCGTGCTAGTGAGGGTCTGTCCTTCGGGGGCAAGGGCATAGATTTCAGTGCGGTTGCAGGTCGATAAAATCACCGCGCCTTGGGTGATCGCTTTGAGCGAATCTAAGGCAATCGGCAAATCTTCAGCAGCAAACGCCAATTGCTCACGCATGGCAACTGGTGCTGTTTTATGATTTAACCCAATAACCAGAAGCTGCATATAACGTACTGACCTTAAAAATGACCGCGTTTATCAAAGCCGATTTTTGTGAACCCAAGTTTGCTAGCTAAGTGTGCTAGCTAAGCGACATCCAGCCTATATCAGCCTATCGACATTTGTCATGCTTGATAACACAGGGGGAAAAGTGGCAATATAAAGAAACCTACAGCAACTTAATAATAAACACTTAATAAAAGTAAATTAGAAAAGTGGATTATTATAGCATTGCTAATAACAAATGAAAAACATCCTGCTTTTTTGATTCAGGGAAATTCTTTAGCCACGCTTTGAAGCATTACAATTTGAAGCATTAACATATCTAGCATGCCTAGCATTTTGAACAGTCATTCGAGCTATCATCATATTTTTTTACTTAACTCTGCCACATCTGCTCGTTTGGTTGCTATTTACCCATACGATTTAACCATAATTCTACATAGTTTGATCAGTTGACCCCGTATAATTTAATTTTATCATGAACATTTTGTTACATCTTACTTGTTACTAATTGTAATAGTGACTGTAATTTTTAGGTACGTTACTGTCCAAGCGGGCTAAATGCGAAAGTTGTTTCCAGCGGTTATTTCATCGGCTTATTGCGCTATGCGTGGTTGTCCCCTCAATCCACGCTTTTTTGCGTCGAAATATGTCAAGCCTTATTGTTTATCGATTTATTTACCGATGCAGTTATCCACACCGCAGCAACTTTTTGTCAATCTAAAGCCCAATCTGAAATCTAACCTAAAACCGCTTGATGTATTTAAACCTTTTACCGCTTTAGGCAAAAATGTAGTCGCGACTACGCTCACGTTGGCAAGTTTATTGTTTAGCCCAGCGGTTTTTAGTGCCGGGGCAAATTTTGCATTCGCTAGTCAGTCTGTTAATAAGCCGAGTGCTGTGGCCAGCACCCACAAAGCTGCTGCCAAACCTACAGGGCGTCCTGCGCCGCCGATATTGCAGCCCGCAAGCCTAGGGAAAAACGTTGCCAGTGCGGTCACCCAGCCAAGCCTGTATGCGATTTTGATGGCAGAGTTTGCCGCAGATCGCGGTCGTATAGATCAGGCGTTAGCGACCTATAAGCAGCAGTCTTTTTTGGCGGATGCTGCCCCCGTATTTGAACGCGCACTCGGTTTATCTTTACAAAATGAACCACCACAGTTGTCACTCGCTTTTGCCAATGCGTGGCAGCAGCAAAACCCTGACCATGTGCCTGCGATTTTTTATGTGACCCATTTGGCACTCAAAGCGCACGAGTATGAATTAGCCGGTGAAAAGCTCAATCAAATTTTGCAGTACGATCCTGACGCTGATTTAAGTCAGATTTTGATTGGGATTTATCCCACCGAAACCCAAGACCAAGCTGAACTGCTCGCTACGCTCAATCGATTAGATATCAAAAACAACCCTTCACTGCTGGTGATGAAAGCAGGTCTGCTGCTACAGTTTCAACAGCCCAAAGCCGCGTTAATGGCGATTAATCGGGCGCTTAAAACCAACCCAAAAAGTCCGGCTTTTTTGATTTTAAAAGCAGATATCCTGCAAGCGTTATCGCCCAGTAATCAAGTGATTGCGTTTATTGCGCAGGCGCGTAAAACCGTGCCTGACAATAAAGCGCTATTCGTCTATCAAATTCGCTACATGCTAAAGCAAGGCAAAAGCGCGCAAGTATGGCAACAGCTCAATGCCACGGCTAATCGGCAGTTTTTAGCAGATGAAGAAATCAAACTACTGGCGGCTTTGGTAGGTATTGATTTGAAAAAATACGCCGCAGCAGATCGCTTGCTCAAAGCATTGATTGCCAGCCCCAACTTTAAGGACCAAGCCAATTATTATTTGGCTGTCAGTGCCGAACGCCAGAACCTACTCAATGATGCGATTGGCTACTATGGCAAAGTGATGCAACCTGACTTGGTACTCAAAGCCAGACAGCAACAGATTGATTTATTAATCTCGCAAAGTCGTTTTGAGGAAGCAATTGCCAGTAGCGTCAAATTACGGGAACAATTTGACAGTTTTGCGCCGCAAAGCTACATCATGCAAGCCAATATTTTGCAAAAAAATAACCAAACCGCGCAAGCGTTAGCCTTGCTTAATAGTGCACAAACCAGTTTACCCAATAATACCGATATCTTATTTGCCAAAGTATTGTTACTGCCCGATGATGATTACGCCAGTAAACTGCGATTGTTAAAAGAGTTGATTCGCCTTGCACCGGCAAACGTGGATTATCAACTCGAGTATGCGCAAACCTTGGTCAATTTAAAACAAAATAATGAAGAAGTGACCGCCCTACTGACGGCATTAATCAATGACAAAGAAGTCGGTTTAAAGGCGCGGCAAATATTGTCCCAGCAAGCGCTGCATCAGGCTAATAACGCTACCGTCATTAGTCTGTTATCGGATAATTTTGATATCGTACCCGATGTGATTAGCGGCTTGCTGCTACAACAAGCCTACTTAAATTTGGGCAACCAAAAAGAAGCTGAGCGCATCAACCAAATCTTGGTCAATGAACTTGGTTATCAGCCCGAAAATCTGCAATAGCACTGCCTAAAATCGTCTCTGAGCATGACTCTAAGCATGACGACTAGCAAGTAATGACGGTTGTAAGCCAGATAAACAACAGATAAATGGCAGGAAAACGACAGATAAATAATAACCGCTTTTTCACCAATTTGAGCAGTTAAGCAAAACAGGCTTAACAATAGCTATTTTTTATAGTTTACCCATCAGTTTTTTAAACCATCATGCTTGAGCAAAACCCGTTAACATTTGATGAAAACTTGATTAACATTTGAGGATATTATGCATTTATTACCAGCTATCACCAGCAAAATCACCAGCAAAATCACGGGATTAACTATTGCCTGTTTGGGTATCAGTAGTATACTGCTAACAGGATGTCAGTCAGTACAGGCAACGACCAAACCCATCACAGCCAAACCTGTCGCCACAGTGATGACAACCCCTGTGGTCAATACCCAAACAGCCACAGCGCCATCGACCACCACTAATCAGCAAGCGGCTACAAGTACGCTACCAAGCGCGCAATTTACCATCAATGGTAAAATTGGCATGACCACGCCGCAGCAGGCAGGTAGCGCGTTTTATATTTGGACACAGCAAGGTCAAAACTTTGCCATTGAAATTGCCGGTGCGATGAATGCCGGTCAAACCAAAATCAGCTACAATGGTCAATCTGCGACGTTAACCAACGAAAAAGGCACCATCAATGCCGCTACCCCTGAAGAATTGCTATTACGTGCAACCGGTTGGCAAGCGCCCATCTCACAGCTGCCTTACTGGATTCAAGGTCAGCCAGCGCCCAGTGATGCCAATGATAAAAAAGACAGCACTAATCGCCTAGTGAGTGCCCAAAATGGCGATTGGACAGCCACCTTTAGCTATAGCAACAGTAACGATAAACTGCCTTCTCGCTTAACTGCCAGCCATCCCGATGGCTATAAAGTGGTGATGACCATCAATCGGTTAAGCTAGCCATGCAACCATGAAACCAAAAAAAAGCGTGGGGTGTTCCTCAACGCTTTTTTATACCACCAACTGTTAGCATTATGAATTTTTTGCGGACGTATTTTTAGCATACAACCGACACCGACACCAAGCCCATGCCACTGCCGCGCAAATCCCCCATGCCAAGCTCATAGATACCAGCGTATGACTGAAAAAATGGTCACCTATCAACATTTTATACCCACCCATTAGCCAAGCTATCACCGTCACCATCGCTGCGATTTGCCAGCGCTTGTGCCAAAGACTTGGGATAAACGCCCAAGCATACAGGGCAAACCCAGCACTGGCGTGCGCCGCAGGGAAACATTTTGAGCGGGTTCCGGCTTGGATGTTTTCTAGTATCGTTAGATAGGGATACTCACCGCCAAAAATTTGCAAGTGATTGGGACACACCACATGAGTCACCCCTTTAAGCGATGCGATAATCAAAGGTACCAACACCATCGCGACTAAAAGATAGCCCATTTCAGCCAGTGATAGTGGGCTAAAAGGCTTAAACCATGCCTGTTGCTTGGCAAGCCAGTGACTTGAAGGACGGCGTTGTAATAAATAGCGTTGTAGCCATGCGATTGCCATATAGACTTCAAACGCAATTAATAGTCTTTTGGGAAGGGTATAAAAAATTAAGTTAGGCAGTAGTGATTCTTTGGCAAGCAGCCAGCCATCTGTGGGGGAATAAAAATACTGACTGATGGCTACATCGATGGCACTGTGCTCCAGCGTTAGCGTAAAGATAATCGCCAGCACCAGTCCGAGCACGGTCTGCCTACTGGCAAAATTTTTTAATTTAGCGATTTGTATACTCATCTATTTTGAACCATCTATCTTGCCGTCACTGTCGCTGAAGTTGGACACACTTTTTATGTCTAACATTACTTAAATGGCTCTAATTACCCAAATGGCTTTACTAGATAACTTTACTTGATAAATAATGGTTTGCCTTGTACGGTTTGCGCACGCACATCAAACAGTTTTAACAAAGTTGGGGTAATGGCATCATGGGTGAGTTCGGTATTAGATGGCACTGCTTGAATGCCTGAGTGCTTACCTGCCCAAAACATCAATGCGACGTGTTTTTGCGCTTTAGGCGCGATTTTATAAGGCATGCCATGTAAATAAATGCCGTTTTCGCCCAGACTTTCACCGTGGTCACTGACATACAGCATTGCCACTTGGTGGGTGCTGTCATATTTGTCTAACCAGTTCACCGTTTTTGCCAAAAAGTCATCCGTGGCAAGTAGCGCATTGTCAAAGGCATTAATCAAGCTTTGTGGGTCGCATTTGGCAAGTTCATTGGTTTGGCAGACTGGGGTGAATTTTTCAAATTGCTTATCATATCGTTTAAAATACGCAGGTCCGTGATTACCCATTTGGTGCAGCACAATTAGGGTGTCCTGGTTAAGCGTATTCTGGTTAGCTTGTTGTTTGACGTAGTCATCTAAGCCTACTAGCATACCCACATCGCGGCACTCGCCATAGGGGTTGGTATTACACATCGTATTGTTGCGCGCGGTTTTATAATCGACAAAATTCTCCGCTGGCAAACGATTAGTGACGCCTTTTGAGCTTGAGTTGTTATCACGCCACAAGATATTGACCTTTAGGCGATGTAAAGTATCAAGTACATTTTCTTGGTAGTTGGCGGTATCCACATCGTAGTCTTTCATACCCACATAACTAAACATACAAGGCACCGAATAAGCGGTTGAGGTACCGCAGGCGATGACTTGATTAAAATTAGTTACCCCAGCCATCGCTGCCATCTGCGGGAAGGTGGTTCGGTTATACCCATTTAGCTGCACATGGTCACCGCGCGCGGTTTCCCCGACCACCAATACCATCAGTTTTGGCTTACGGGTGGTGGGGTTCTTCACCTGCACCGCATCGGTGGCATGCATGATTTGTGTTTTGGGAGCTTGTGCTTGTTTGAGCTGTATACTGGCAAGTTTACCCAGTGCATATACAGGGGTGGCAGGATTGGTATAGCTACGAAGCTGTTTATGTTCACGGAAAAAACTGGCGTAATTTTTACTCATCGCCAAAATCGGTAACACCACCAAGCCGAGGCTGACCAAATACGTCAAGCCGCGCTGCAATAGACTGCGCTTGATGGGGGGAAATGTGACCTTTTGCCACGCCACCCACACACTAGGCAATACCCCAAGCAATAAAATCCGTAAGATAAAATTGACGTTAAACAAATCAGCGCTTTCTGCTTTATCGGTTTGTAGCGCGTTTTGTAGCATATTGACATCATAGACAGTGCCATAAGTATCAGTAAAATATGCCGTGACTGCCGCGGTCAATAGCAAAAAAATCAATACCGCTTTAAGGGTGTAACGATAGCTAAGCAGCACAATAACCAGTAGCATGACACCGAATAGCACCAATGGCAATGAGCCTATAAACCCAATATGCTGGGCAAACGGATAGACTTCAGTGGCTTTATCAAAGAAAGTAATATTGGCGGTCAGGGTCAAAAATAGCGCGACAATACCCATCATCACATAAGCATTGATACCTTGAGTACTGATACCTTGAGCATTGCCACTTTTAGTATTAATACCTTGCTGACGCCCTGCTAACCATCGAGAGTTATTCACTGACATACGATTACTCACCTTATCTAAATGCACCAAAAAATAGCCATTATATAATAACCAAATTTAGGATGAGGCTATCATACAGATTTAGCTTAACTGAACCTTAAGACACCCATCCATCAAGCAATTATGCCAAAAAAACCACCGCCATCGCTACAAACATTGGGTGGTGACAGCGACACAGAGAGTTGATAACGCTAGGCGGTGGCAGCCTGTAAACTGGCAAACGGAATAAAGGCGAGTAATGGCTCATAATCCTGTTTGAGCTCACGTTTTCGATAATAATCTTCTACCATACGCGCTTGCTGCTCTATGCCATAACGACCAAATGGCTTATTCGCTTGCAGCTCGTAGCTATAGCGCCGATTGAGCAGGGCGCGGCGAAACACCTTAACGCCTTGTTGGATTTGCCAGACATGGGTCAATTCATGCACCAGCCACGCGCGCAGATAGACATTTTGCTGACTAAAATCATCACAAAAATCTGCTGGATGAAAATACACATGACCATTGGGACTGACCGCATAGCCTTTAAGCACCCACCATGCGGTTTTTAGGCGTATACTATCAAGCTGTAACGTATCACCAAATACGCTACCCGCGATGGCTTTTTCGCCCTCGGTTAGTGGACGGCATCGAGCAGGTTGTTTTGAAAAACACATCATCATTTCACAGAGTTTGTCCAAGATTTGGTTAAGCCAAAAAAGCCATCGCGCCTTGCCAAAGCCTTACTAAAGCATTGCCAAAGCATTGCAGGCTTTTATTTGTATCAAAAAATACGGTATAACAATTACAAGTTTATCGGTATCCTAGTGACTATTTTATACTAAATCACCATGACCTAACCAAAACGTGCGCGAATTAAAAAGGAGGGCTTTATGCCATTAGAATCCGTTGCCATCAATCACTTTGAAAACAACAGCATTGACGATCCTGAACTCAAATTGCGGGTGGAAAAATTGTACGACAGCTCGCCTGAGTTTGCTACAGGTCGTGATGCTGTGGCGTTTTTTGAAAAAGCCTTCGCCAAAGGTGATATCCTGTATGTGGGGATGTTTAATGAAAAACCGATTGCCGCGATGGGCTGCTTTAATGAAGGCATCGAGTCTAGCCGATTGTTACAGTATATTGTGCTGCATCCCGCCAATCGCGGGCGCGGTCTTGCCCCAAAATTCGTCAAACAAGTCACCGACATTGAGCGCAAAAAAGGCAATACCAAGTTTGTACCCGGCTGCGGCGCCATTCATCGTATTTTAGCCATGTACGAATTGATATAAAGGCAGATTTTGCCACTCGGTAGCAACTTTTTGCAAAAAGTTTAAAATAGTGCTTGACACCTTTGGCGATTTTTAGTTTAATAGCCGCTCAAATACTGATGCTGACAAACATGGCGCGGTAGCTCAGTCGGTAGAGCAACGGATTGAAAATCCGTGTGTCGGCAGTTCGATCCTGCCCCACGCCACCATCATTTGTCTTAGGTATACATCTATTAACCCCAAGCTTATTAGTTTGGGGTTTTTTGTTGTCGGTTATTTTTATATCATTGACCCCTATCAATTACCGCCAAACTTAACTGTCTAGCGGTTTTATCAGCTTAAATCTTGGCACAGCTTCGCCATTGACTGCCACCGTTTCGGCAAACATCGCAAGCGGCCGTACCCAAACCCCATACGCTTGGTAGAGCGCACGGTAGACGACCAATTCCTCTTCAGTCTCGCTATGTTTGGCGATGTGCAGCACTTGGTACAGATTGCCTTTGTAGTGCTGATAAATGCCCAATTTAATCTCAATCACGAGTTTTAACATCCAACAATTCAATGTCAAAGGTTAAGTCTGAATTTGGCGGGATTTTCCCGATTTGGCGCTCACCATACGCCAAGTGACTTGGCACGATAAGTTTGCGCTTACCACCGACTTGCATGGGCATGAGATGGGCAGGGTTTTCAACTTGGGCTTGATAGCCGATTTTTTGGGCGTATTCGCCACCCAAAACGCCCACGTCCCAACCTTTAATCACCCGCCCTGTGCCAATCACGGCTTCAAAGGGTTGCCCGCGGTGATGCGATGAGTCAAATACCGTGCCATCTGGCAAATAGCCTGTATAATGCGCAGTAATCAGTGCCCCACGCTCGGCGGTTTTGCCTGTGCCGATAATTAGGTCCTGAAATTGCAGTTTACTTGTCATATTTATTTTCCGTTATTTTCATTATTTTCCCTTATGGGAGAGTTGGGTAAACTCTTGTACTTGCTGACACAGTATGTCCCATAGGTTAAGCTGGGCATTGACGCTGCCCCACGCATTATGCGGGGTGAAAATCACTCTTGGGTGGTCTTTAAGTGTGAGTAATGGGTCATTATCTTTAATCGGCTCATCTTCAAACACATCTGCCCCATAGCCTAATAATTTACCTTGTGTAACGGCATCAGCCACTGCCTGACTATCGACCACGCCACCGCGCGCGACATTGATAATCAACGGTTTTTTTGTCATCTTGGCAATGGTATCGGCATTCACTAAATGCTGCGTTTGCTCCGTCAATGGACAATGTAGGGTAATGACATCGGACTGAGCAAGGACATCATCAAACGCGCTATAGTCGCTATTTCTTGGCGGTTTGTTTTGGTGTTCGGCTATCAATACCGTCATACCAAAGACTTTGGCAATTTCCCCAACCCGTTTACCAATCGTGCCATAGCCAATAATGCCCAGTGTTTTGCCTTCAAGGTCAATGAGTGGCGTGTCGAGCAGACAAAAGCGACCATCTTTTTGCCAGTCTCCATTGACCACTTCATGATGATAATGGCGAGCCGCTCGCATGGCTGAGAGTATCAGCATAAAGGTATGTTCGGGGACGCTTTTGACCGCATAGCCTGCGACGTTTTTAATAGTAATGCCGTGTTTGTCACAAGCGTCTTTATCGACGTTGTTCATGCCTGTGGCGGTCAGTTGGATGAGTTTAAGCTTTGGGAGCTGCGCGATAATTTCGGCGGTAAGCTCAACTTTATTGGTGATAACAATATCCGCGTCTTGGCAGCGCTCAATGATGATTTTGGGGTCATTGGGCGTTTGCGCATAGACTTGATAGTCGCTCAGTCCGTGTGGGGGTGTTAATGCTAAATCAGTGGAAAAGGTGGCTCGGTCGAGGAAGATGGCTTTCATTTTTAAATTCCTTTTTATTCAAATAGTTCGCTATGTGTTCCTGCACGAGTAAAATAAACTGTCTCAAATTTTGTGATGGTTTGAATTTTGTAGATTAATAAAAAATCGCCACCCACATGTAACTCTCGAAATCCTGCCCAATTTCCTTTTAGTTCATGGTCTTTCCACTCTGCCCCTAACGACTCATTATTGGCAATTAATAACAGCATGACTTCTTTGAGCCTGACCATGTCATAACGTCCTGTTTTCACTAGCCTTTGCCAATCATTCAAAAAATCTTTGGTAAAATCTGAGGCTCTTGGTAAATTCGTGCGTTTTGAATTAATCGGCTTTTTCGAGGGCATCAAACAATTCCTTGTTACTGCTAAATCGGGCTTGCTTGTCTGCAATCATGGCTTCAACGTCTTGCATCGCACGTTGCGTGGTGGCGTTAGGAATTGCGACGTCAAACGGAATAGACTTTGTTGCCGTAACTTGACGTAAAAATAGACGAATCGCTTGCGCAGGCTTAATACCCAGTTCATCAAACACTTCAAAGGCTTGGCGCTTTTCATCGGCATCAAGTCGAAATTGATACATAGTTGATTGTGTCATAGCTACTGACCTCTATAAAAAGCAAAAAATGTAGTGACATTGTCACTACATTTTAAAATAAAACCCTTGGTTAAGCAATAGACTTCAGGAAATCGTCACTTTGGCATACGCTTTTTTGCCTGCTTGAATCACCACCGTTTGTCCTGCACTGAGGGCAAATCCTGCATCCACCACCTGCCCGTCCACTTTCACCGATTGGTTTTTCAAAAAGTCTTTCGCTTGCGCTGAGTTTTTTACCAAATTGGCTTGGTTTAACACTTGGGTGATAAATAACTGCGCTTGACCATCAAGGCTAATCGTCACCTCTGGCAAATCCACTGGCAACTCACCTTCTACCAAGCGATTGCCCGCTGATTTGTGAGCATTTTCGGCGGTTTCTTTGTCATGGAAACGCTCAATCAGCTCTAGTGCCAAAATACGTTTGACTTCTTGCGGATTGCGCCCGTTTTCAATGTCTCTTAGCAAGGCTTCGACTTCATCCATGGGTTTGAAGCTAAGTAACTCAAAATAACGCGCAATCAAAGTGTCTGGCATAGACAAGATTTTTTGGTACATGGAGCCTGCGCTGTCATAAATACCGATGTAATTGCCAAGCGATTTACTCATTTTTTGTACACCGTCTAAGCCTTCCAAAATCGGCACAGTGATACACACTTGTGGCGTTTGACCATAGCGGGATTGCAAGGTGCGACCCATGAGTAGATTAAAGGTTTGGTCAGTACCACCTAGCTCAACATCAGCTTGCATGGCGACTGAGTCATAGCCTTGCACCAGTGGGTACAAAAATTCATGAATCGAAATCGGCGTTTGTGAGGCATAGCGTTTTGAGAAGTCATCGCGCTCGAGCATACGAGACACGGTTTGCTGGCTTGCCAAACCAATCATGTCGCCTGCCGACATTTTGCTAAACCAGTCAGAGTTAAACATCACTTGGGTTTTGGCAGGGTCAAGGATTTTAAATACTTGCGCTTTATAAGTTTGGGCATTCTCCAGGATTTTTTCTTCAGACAACGGCGGACGAGTGGTATTTTTACCCGTTGGGTCGCCAATGCGCGCGGTATAATCCCCAATCAAAAATAACACTTGGTGTCCCAAATCCTGAAAATGCTTGAGTTTATTGATTAAAACCGTATGGCCCAAGTGCAAATCGGGTGCAGTCGGGTCAAACCCTGCTTTGACTCGCAGTGGGCGGTTTTCTTTAAGTTTTTTAATTAAATCGTCTTGCGAAATAATTTCGTGCGTACCACGTTGGATGAGTTTGAGTTGTTCTTCTGCTGCTAAAAATCTATGAGTAGAATCGGTCATGCTTACCTCGAAAAAAGCGCGGGTTAAAACGGCTGAAAAAAAAGTGAAGTTTAGCCATTATAGCAAATTTGCAGATAAAATAAGGCAGGCTTTTAGTATGCTATAATCAAGGCACTCTCTACTTTGACAGCCCTAACGAGAATAATTATGAGCCAAACGTTGCCGACTGGACTACCTGCCAACCTGCCTTTTGATGAAGGATTTTTTAGCCATTTTACTGATATCATGGATGATATGATGACCATCAAAGAAAACCCGCTTGCCGACTCACCGTATGTGATTGGCATGATGGGTGGCACTAGCCTTGACGGACTCGATGCGGTGCTGTGCCAGTTTTATGAGATTGATGAAGACAATGATGAGCCTGTCGAGATTTTGGCGACGGTAAGCGAGCCGTTTCCTGCTGATTTACGCGCGGTGTTGTTAGCGCTCACCCAACCAAACGGGGTGGCACAACTCATCGCTGATGATAATTTGGCGTTCGAGAGCGAACTGGATGTATTCGGTTGGGCGAGTGTATTTTATGCTGAGTTTGCCGCAAATTTGGTCAATCAATTGCTCGAGAAAGCGCAGGTGACCCCTGATGAAGTAACCGCGATTGGTTGTCATGGGCAAACTGTGCGCCATCGCCCACAGTGGTCATTTAGCTTGCAACTGCTTGACCCGAATGTACTCGCTGAGCGCACTACTATTGCGGTGGTGAGCGATTTTCGGCGCCGTGATATGGCAGTGGGTGGGCAAGGCGCGCCACTCGTGCCTGCGTTTCACCAAGCCATGTTTGCTACACCGCCTTATCATGCCGATAAAGTCATGCCAAAAGTGATTTTAAATTTAGGCGGTATCGCCAATATCACGGTACTTGATGGCAGTGATGATGTGATTGGATTTGATACAGGGGTGGCAAATTTGCTCATTGATGGTTGGTGCCAGCGTCATACCCAACAAGCTTATGATCACAATGGCGATTGGGGGAAGTCGGGGCAAGTGCTTGAGCCGTTATTAAATTTGCTTTTAACCCACCCATTTTTTGCCAAGCCGTTCCCAAAAAGCACTGGTCGAGAGGAGTTTAATTTGGCTTGGCTTGACGCTATGCTAGAACAATTGGGTCAGCAATTCCCCACTTTGGCGTATTCACCTGCCGATGTGCAAGCGACGTTGGTGGAGCTTACCGCTAAATCCGTCAGCGATGCCATTGTGTCCGTCACTGATGGTGCGCAAGGCGAGCTGTTTGTGTGTGGTGGTGGGGCGTTAAATGCCTATTTAATGAGCCGTTTACAAGATAATTTAGCCACTTGGAGCATACAAACTACCGACAAAATTGGGTTGTCGCCGTTATGGGTCGAAGCCGTAGCGTTTGCGTGGCTGGCTCAGCAGACGATTTTGAACGTACCGAGTAACTTGCCGAGTGTCACAGGGGCAAATAAAAAAGTGGTGTTGGGGCAGGTGTGTTTTTAACACGGCATGTATTTTTTACGTCGACAATGACATTGATAGCACTTACTTATAGCGCTTAAATTATAGCCCTTAACTTATAGCCTTTATACTGGGCTTCGGTCATCTTTGGGTAAGGGCTAATGTTGTTCAATTAGCTATAGATATATACAATCAACCTAAAGACGTTAAAGTTATTGTGTTTACACTCGTACACTATTTTTGCTAAACTTTCATAAAATGTTATTCAAAAAATATTATTCAAAAATTCGAGCATGAAATGACCACAAAAATTAGCCCAAAAAAGCCCCGCTACGACGAACGCCCTGACCATGAGCGTATTGTCATCACCGGCATGGGAGCCATTACCCCGCTAGGACTCGATGTAGAGAGCACTTGGCAACGGCTCATTAATGGCGAAAGCGGTATCAAAGCGATTAGCCATTTTGACGCCACTGACTACCGCGCACAAATCGCCGGCACAGTGGATGGGTTTGATATCGGCTTGTACATGAACGCTAAAGACGCGCGTCGGTATGACACCTTTGTACAATACGGCGTTGCCGCAGCAGCACAAGCCTTGAAGCAAGCAGGTTTTATCAGTGAGTTGCAAGCCGCGCCTGTACAGCAGGTTGACCCCGACCGTATCGGGGTGATTATCGGCTCAGGGATTGGTGGTATCACCACCATTGAAGACACAGCGGTAAAACTTAATAGCGAAGGTCCGCGTAAAATCTCGCCGTTTTTTGTGCCCTCAGCCATTGTAAATATGGCAGCTGGGCAAGTGGCGATTCGTCATGGGATTAAAGGGTTAAATCTTGCCACTTCTACCGCTTGTACCACAGCGACTCATGCGATTGGCTTGGCGGCACGGTTGATTGCGTATGGCGATGCCGATGTGATTTTGGCAGGGGGGTGTGAAAAAGCCTCAAGCCAGCTGGGTATTGGTGGCTTCTCAGCAATGCAAGCGTTATCAACGCGCAACGATGCACCCACCAAAGCCAGTCGTCCATTTGACAAAGACCGTGATGGTTTTGTGTTGGGTGATGGTGCAGGCGTGCTAGTGATGGAAAGCCTTGCCCACGCCAAAGCGCGCGGTGCAACGATTTTGGCAGAGTTTGTCGGCTTTGGCATGAGTGATGATGCCAGTCATATCACCGCGCCACCGGAAAATGGTGAAGGTGCGGCTATGGCGATGCGTCACGCCTTGAGTGATGCTGGCATTGCCCCCACTGACGTTGGCTATATCAATACCCATGGCACCAGTACCCCAGCGGGTGATGTGGCAGAGAGCCGCGCGATTGCGGGTATCTTTGGTGAGAACATGGTAGTAAGTTCCACCAAATCGATGACCGGTCATCTACTGGGTGCTGCAGGCGGTATCGAAGCGATTTTCACCGTTAAGGCGCTGCAACAACAAATATTGCCACCGACGATTAATTTGGATCATCAAGACCCTGAGTGCAAGCTTGACTATGTAGCGCATACGGCCCGTAAAGTTGACCACTTAACCCATGCGATTTCTAACAGCTTTGGGTTTGGTGGCACCAATGGCTCGCTGTTGTTTGCCAAATGGCAGTAACGATAAATAGCAATCACAGCGATGATAACATTAATATTTTAACGGTGTGAATTTTGAAAACGGCTATTGAAATTGTAGCCGTTTTTTCGTTAAATGAGGCTATCCTATTTCATCCTTAACGCTGGACACCATTCATGTCAGGATTTGCCTTTTCCCACCAATTTTCAAAGCGCTGGCTTGCCACCCCTACCCCTGTCAAACATGCTATTATTCAAGAACTCGATGATATCGTTACCTTGCTTTATCCCGATACCGACCTTGATGAGTATGAGTTTAGCGTGCCTAATCTGCATGATAAAGTCGAAGAATTACTGGCTATCGAGCGTGACCACCAAGAAAAATTACAAGTACAAGCACGTGAGCGCGAGCTTGAAGAACAACGCCTAGAACAAGAAAGATTAGAACAACACAGGCTGGAACAGGAGCGCTTAGAAACTGAACGCCTAGAAACCGAGCGTTTGGAAAAAGAGCGCCTTGAGCAACAACGCCTTGAGCAACAACGACTTGAACAACAGCGCCTTGAACAAGCACAGTTAACACAAGAAAACGAAAAAGAACGCCAAGCGCAAGAAGAACGTCTACAACGCGAACGCCAAGCACAAGATGACGCAGCCATTGCGCTACTCGAGCAAGAACGCGCCATTGCCAAACAAGCGCATCTGGCAAAACAAAGCAATCCTGCAAAACCAGCGACGCAACTATCAACTGGCTCAATCGAGGTCGCGAATCACGAGCTAGATGAACAAGCGCAAACCACGGATACTGCAACCAGCGATGTCACGATTGAGCGCCATCGCAGTGAGATGGTCTATGCCATTGATCACACTGATACCGCTGATAACACTGATAACTTTGCTGAGGCTGAGCCGTTAGCTGATGACCCAACAGCGGCAGTGCTGACCCAAGAAACGCGCGTTACTGACCCACTTGCCGATATTGACAACCTATCTATCGCCACCACGCCCGCTATTGAACAAATCAAACAAGATATCGTCAAACAGCTACAAGGCTATATCGACAACTATTTACTCGAATCAATGACGCTGATGAATGAGGATTTGAATCAATGGCTCAAAACCGAAGTGGAAAAACAGCTGACTGTTCGTTTATCACAAAGCCATCAAAGCCATTAGGCAGGCGCTTGACTAAAGATATCGTTAGATAACCCATAATGATGACGGGCTTTGATACATTGCTCGTCACCGACTTGTACCGATTGGCAGGTGCTTGAGCGTTTATCATAGATTTGGCAGGCTACCGAGTTACCAACTTCGCCCGCTAATGCAATACATCTGACCGGCTTTGTTTCGGTACCTTTCATACAGGTATAAAAATCATTGACTTTGACCGTCATCTCTTCGGGAATACCGAGTGCCTCGCCTTCTGCCCAATAAAAAGACACCCGATAGTTAGCGCAACATGCGCCACAGTGCATGCAGATATCGCTATCCGCCGCTGCGATTGGTTTAAAAAAAATTTCTGTCATTGTTACAATGCCATGTCATTATCATTGTTAACTACCCGTTTCATCAAAAACGGCTAAAAATTTAATATCAGCCGTGCAACACTTTATAAATGGTATTGGCCATCACCTTGCCAATGCCATTTACTTGCCCAATTTCATCTTGTGACGCACCAAGCAGCTGCTGCAAGCCGCCAAAATGATTGAGTAACTCTCGGCGGCGTTTTTCCCCCAACCCAGGGATAGCTTCTAGCACCGAGCTTGAGCGGCGTTTATCGCGTTTTTTGCGGTGTGCAGTAATGGCAAAGCGGTGCGCTTCATCACGGATATGCATAATCAAATGAAGTGCCTTGCTATCAGCCGGCAAATCGAGCGGCTCACGGTCAATAAAATGCAGTACTTCAAGCCCAGCCTTGCGACCTTCGCCTTTTGCTACCCCGACGAGCAAGGTTTGGGTTAAAATCCCCAGCTCGCTCAGTACCTCTTTTGCCATATTAAGCTGCCCCTTACCGCCATCGATCAGCAATAAATCTGGCAGCGGCTGTTTGCTATAGCGGCGGCTTAATACTTGCTTCATGGCGGCATAGTCGTCACCGCCCGTTATGCCATGAATGGCATATTGGCGATAGTCGCGTTTGCGCAGTCCGCCTTGGTCAGCGACCACACAGCTGGCGGTGGTGGCTTCACCCATGGTGTGCGAGATATCAAAACATTCGATACGGTCGAGCGATTTGCCTTGCAGCGCCTCTTTTAATACCTCATTGAGCGCGTTAAAGCGAGATTTGACTTCCAAATAATCGCCCAATTTGGTTTGCAGGGCGTTGTTGGCATTCATTTGGGCAAGGGTGAGCCATTCATTGCGCTGCTCACGAACTTTGGTTTTTATTGTCACCTTTTTGCCAAAGGTTTCAATTAAGGCTTCTGTCATTGCGGTTTGGTCGGGCAACTCATGACTTATAATCAGCTCTTCGGGTAAATCATCACTGACTTGAAAATAAAATGAGCTGACAAACTCAGACAAGTTATCCGCTATATCGTTTTCACTATCCACATCAGGAAAATAATTGTTGCCACCCAAAACCTGCCCATTACGCACATTCATGACATGCACACAGGTAATGCCCGCTTGACTGGCGATGGCGATGATATCAGCTTCACCTTTGACCGTATATACTGCTTGCTTGGCTTGTACTTCGCGTAGCATCGACAGTTGGTCGCGATACAAGGCGGCTTGCTCAAAGTTCATGTCTTCAGCCGCTTGCTCCATTTTACCTACCAATTTGACTTGCAAATCCGTGCCTTCGCCTTTTAAAAATCGAATGGTATTGTTGACGTCATCGGCATACTCTTCGGGCGATACCAGCCCGACACATGGCGCTTTACAGCGTTTGATTTGGTACTCTAGGCAAGGGCGTTGACGCTGGGCAAAAAATGCATTGGTACATTGGCGCACCATAAACATTTTTTGCATCATTAATAAGGTTTGCTTGGCAGCATGCGCCGAAGGAAAAGGTCCAAAAAATCTGCCTTTTTGGTGCTGGCCTTTACCGCGCCCATAGGCAAGTCTTGGATAAGGTTTATCGGCTGAGATAAACACGTATAGATAGGATTTATCATCACGCAGTAACACGTTGTAGGGCGGTCGATGCAGCTTGATAAGGTTTTGCTCAAGCAGCAGCGCTTCGGTCTCAGAGCGGGTTATGATGGTTTCGATGTTGTCGATACGTTGCACCAGCGCCCGCGTTTTGGGATGGTCGATGGTTTTGGCAAAGTAGCTATTGACGCGGCTTTTGAGCGATTTGGCTTTGCCCACATAGATGATGTCGCCATTTTTGCCCAGCATTTTGTACACGCCTGGTAAGTTGGGCAGGCGCTTAATCAAGTGATCCAATCGCGCTTTGCGGTCGGCAGTCGCTGCAGCAATTTCAATGGTTGCAGGGTCGATACTGGGCGTTTTGTTTTTGGGCATTGCTTGTTTACTATTTCACGATTTTTATACTATATTAAGTTAATTCAATCACTTTTCAATGCAAGTAAGATTAAACTTTAACAGGGACAGCCAGATACAAAACCCTTCTACCCGCCTAACAAGTCATTATGCGATGTAATCGCTTATGTCCTAGCTGCAGGCAAGGTATAATGATAATCGTAAAAAAACTTGCACAAGTAGTTACTATCTGCTAAAAATCCATTCGTTAAAAATCTTTGCCGCTTTTGACCCGAATGGTTTGTCCTGCGGGGCGTTTTTTGATCCAGTTAATGAATTTTTGCATCTCGCTATGCTCTGCAAGCCGCTCAACCGTATGGTAGTAGCTGGATAATTCTTGGTTGCTAAACACTTCATGCACTTGTGCATGACAAGCAGGACACAGCATGGCGATGTCGTTTTTCATTTCATCACGGCTAAATTCGCGCTTGGTACGGGCTTTGTCGTGGCGGGATTTGGGAATCAGATGATGTTGGGTTAATTCAACTTCATCACGTCCACACAATTCACACGGTGGCGATGGCACTTTTTCAGCCAAAATCGCCTCCCAGAATGCTGCATCTTCATTATTTTTTGCTTTACCTTTTGCCATTAATTTGTCACGCTTTGCTATCAGTTGTATCCATCATACAATAGCATTGTTGCCTTGCCAATGGCGTGTTGTGCAATGCTTTTTTCATGTTAAAAACGAGTCTGCCATGTTATCCAATTTATCCAAGCTATCTAAGCTAAGCCAAACCTTTCAATCTCAAGCCAAAGATTACTTTAATCCGTTTCATAACCCCAAGTTGTTAAAGCAGTTTTTTAACTTTTATCCGCCATATTTTGGGGCGGGTATCCGTGTTGACAGCCTTGATTTCGCCAACCACCATATTCGGGTGCGTTTACCCTTAAACAAACTCAATCAAAACATCGTCGGCACCCAGTTTGGGGGCAGTTTGTATTCGATGACCGACCCATTTTTGATGATTTTGTTGATGCAAGCATTGGGCAATGAGTACGTGGTATGGGATAAGTCGGCGAGCATTGATTTTGTTAAAGCGGGCAAAAGCGATGTGTTTGCCGATTTTCACCTTGATGACACCGAAATCGATACCATAAAAGCCTTAGCAAAGGATGGTAAAGCGGTGTTCCGCAATTATGACGTACAGGTGGTTGACGACCAGAATGAGGTGGTCGCCACTGTCACCAAAACCCTGTACATTCGGTTACGAGCCTACAGTAAATCAAAAACCCAAACGGTCAGAATTTAGCGGAAGGGCGTTAGTCTTTGACCGCCATGGTGATGGTATAGGTTTTGCCTTGTTTGAGCTTATCGCTATTGCCAAAAACTTCAGTAAATGAGCGTTTCATAAAGTCCCGCAGGCCGTTGATGGTCACCACATAGAACCGTGCGCCACTCTCCATCGCATTGTAGGCATCGAGCAAATACAGATAATGTTGCTCTTTACTGGCTTTGGCAGGTAAGTTACTCATGACTAGGCTAAATTTTTTGTCTTTTTCAACATCCCGAAAGCCATTGGATAGCTGAACTTGGGCATTATTTAAATGATTTTTTTGGCAGTTAAGTTTGGCGTATTCTACCGCCACAAAGTCTTTGTCGATGAGCAAATGCTGTCCGTTTGGGCATTCGCGGGCGGCCGTCATACCCAGTACGCCATAGCCACAGCCTAGGTCGATTGAGTGGTCATCGGCTTTGAACTCGATATAGTCAAGCAGCATAAGACTACCCTCATCGAGTTTTTCGGGCGAGAAAATTCCCCAAGTGCTGGTAAAGTGAAACGGCTTGCCAAGCACATCTTGGGTGAACTGGATGTCTTCGCGCCAGTAGGCAGATTTTTTGAGTAAGTCAGGGTCGATGGGGTGCATGTTTATTCCAAAAATTAAAGAAGGGTTAAGCCAAATGGCTGATACGTGCTAAATTTGCCGGCGGACTAAAAACAAGCCATAGTAAAATATGCGTATCAACGATAAAATGGGGCTTTAGTTTTTTTGACAGCTTTTTCATAGATTGATAAATTCTTCTTCGGTCATCTCAAAATCATCTTTGATGGTAAAACTGCCTTTGCCAACCATTTGCCCAAATTGGCGTTTGGTTTTTCGCTAGGCTGTGAGGATTTTCCTAAATTTTGAGTGACCAAAAAATTGATAAAATCCAATGCTGTTTGCTGACTTGCAGGCGGCAGTATTTGCAATTGGTGAACGGCTTGGGCAATCGTTGGGCTTGGATTAGTGATTTGCAATTTTATTCCTTAAATCTATTATTAACAAACAAGAAATAAATGAGAGTTTGGGCAGTCAGGAATACCCATACTCATTTTTTTTGGGTAAGTTTCATCAGTCGGTAAACCACCGCCTCCAACACGAATTTCATCGCCTTCCTTATACTTTTTACCTTCAAAAGTAAGTGTTTTACTGGCTTCATCCCAATTTATGGAACTCTTTTCAAAAATAGGTTGGGTATAATCGTTTCCATTCGCTATTACCAAACAACTACCTTGTACTTTTAAACGACCACTTAATGCTGCTGCCATACAAGTAGGAATTTCATTGGGTTTTGGTTTGGGGCGTACAAAAGTCGCTACTCTTGAATCGGGAATTTCTTTACCTATTTCAACAGGTTTTGGTGTGGAAGCTGGCGGAATTTCAGCTTTTTCTATAAGCGTATTTTGCTGACAACCATACAAGCCAAAAACCATCGTTAAACCAACCATTTTTAACTTTGAAAACATTTTAAAATCCTTTTAAATCACCTTACTAAAACGATTGCCTTCTTTACTCGCCAAATAAGTATCAAACACCATCGCCACATTGCGTCCGAGCAGTCGCCCTTTTGGTAGCACCCGAATGCCTTTGGCGTCCATATCCACCAGTTTATCCGCCTGCATCTCGCCCAGTTGGCGGATTTCATCAATAAAATACGTCATCGGGTCAATGCTAAAGCGCGCATTCACATCTTTAAAATCAATATAATCATGGCATAGCAGATTCATAATCACATAACGGCGCAGCAAGTCAGGCAAGCGCGCAGAAATCACCTTAACCGCAGGCAATTTTCCCGCATTGATGAGATTTTGGTAATCATTCAAATCCGTTGGATTTTGCAAAATATGCAGACCAATTTGGCTAATCGACGACACCCCAAACCCCAGTAAATCACAATTGCCATGCGTGGTATACCCTTGAAAATTGCGGTGTAATTTACCTTCACGTTGCGCAATCGCAAGCTCATCATCAGGCTTGGCAAAGTGGTCAATGCCGATATATTGATAGCCTGCGTCAGTCAGCGCATGGATGGTATTACCGAGCATGGTTAGTTTGTCGGCAGGGTTTGGCAAATCCGCTTCATTAATCTGACGCTGACCTTTAAATCGCTCTGGCAAATGGGCATAGTTAAAAACAGACAGACGGTCTGGTGAGATAGCAATGATGCGCTCAACCGTATTGCGCATGCTATCCACCGTTTGGTGCGGTAACCCATAAATCAAGTCAATATTGATAGAATGAAACCCAAGGCGGCGAGCTTCCGTCATCACACCTCGAATCAATTCTTCTGACTGCACGCGATTGACGGCAATTTGTACTTTTTCTTGCAAATCCTGCACACCAAAGCTCACCCGATTAAACCCAAGTCCACGCAATATCTCAAGCGTGGTCGGACGCAATTCGCGTGGGTCAATTTCAATCGAATAATCAGCGGTAGGTTTATCGCTAAAAGTAAATTGGGTTTGCAAAAAGTTCCACAATTTGACCAGCTCATCATCGGTCAAAAAGGTGGGTGTACCGCCGCCAAAATGCACTTGTTCGACGATAGGGTCCCCTTGCATCAAGCTGCGTTTATGCCGAATTTCGGCAAAAAGATACGCTAAATAGTCGCCTGAATCACTGTTTTTCTTGGTGATGATTTTATTGCAGCCGCAGTAATAGCACAGATGGCGACAAAATGGGATGTGAAAATATAAGGACACTGGCACCCGTGGGTCTTTTTCTGCCAAAACGCGGGCTTCCATGCCGTCAGCAATCGGGGCAAATTCTAGTGCGGTTGGGTACGAGGTATAACGGGGACCTGAGCGGTTGTATTTATTGATGATAGCTTCATTAAACAAATGGGTTTGGGTCGTGTAGCTACGATTGGCATTGGCATACGGATTTTCGATGATTTCGACAGGACGATCAAAGGTGGGCAGTTCGCTGTCAGATAAAGGGCGAGTTTGGTCTGTCATAATAGTCTCGTATAGCGTGTAGCGTAAAATTCTCGGAATATTGGTTGTGATTATAACATAGTCATCATAGATAGCCGATGATGAGAAAATAGATGAATTATGCTATGATTTAGTCGTTTTTTATCAAAAATTGTCTAGTTGCTGCCATAAAAAAACTGCCTGCTGTATGTCAAGGTAGCCGCCAAGTGGTTGAAAAAGGATTTTAAAAATGTCGTTTGCTCAAGTATATACGCGCTCGGTGGTGGGTTTAAACGCGCCAAGCGTAATGGTTGAAGTACATTTATCGCAAGGATTGCCTGCAGTCACCATGGTCGGCTTACCTGAAGCAGCGGTGCGCGAGAGTAAAGATAGGGTGCGCTCTGCCATTATCAACTCGGGTTTTCAATTTCCCAATCGCAGATTAACTATCAACCTTGCGCCCGCGGATTTACCCAAAGATGGCGCACGGCTTGATTTGCCCATTGCCATAGGTATCTTGGCAGCGAGTGGTCAAATTGATGAAACCGTGCTTGCGCAGTACGAGTTTATTGGCGAATTGGCGCTCAATGGCGATTTACGAGGCATTGCTGGGGCGTTGGCAGTATCACGTGCACTCAAGGCAGACCAGCGCACCTTGATTGTTCCCAAAGACAATGCCGATGAAGCGGTCAAAGTCGATGGCGTGAAGGTGTTGCAAGCCGATACCCTCAAAGCTGTGTGCCAACACTTGATGAATGAGCAGCAACTCAGCCAAGCCGAGCACAAGGCATCTTACCAATCAGCCAATTATCAGCTAGATTTAGCCGATGTCAAAGGACAACACCAAGCCAGACGTGCGCTAGAGATTGCGGCAGCAGGCGGACATTCCCTATTGTTTTGTGGCTCACCGGGGACAGGCAAAACCTTGATGGCATCTCGCTTACCCACCATTTTGCCACCGCTCAACGACCATGAAGCGCTTGAAGTTGCCAGTATTTACTCGATTGCCAACAGTGATTATGACTACGGCACACGCCCTTTTCGCCAAGTCCATCATACCACCTCAGCGGTGGCGCTCGTGGGAGGCGGCTCGTCGCCCAAACCCGGTGAAATCACGCTCGCCAATCGGGGAGTGTTATTTTTGGATGAGATTCCAGAGTTTGATCGCAAGGTGCTTGAGGTACTCAGACAGCCCATTGAGAACAAAGAAATTGTCATCAGCCGTGCCAACTCTCAGGTACGCTTTCCCGCCAATTTTCAGCTGGTAGCAGCGATGAATCCCTGCCCCTGTGGCTACTATGGGGATAAATCAGGTCGCTGCCAGTGCCGACCTGAGCAAATCAAACGCTATCAAGAAAAACTATCAGGACCTTTGCTGGACCGTATTGATTTGCATATTACCGTGCCTGCCCTGCCTGCCAGTGATTTGCAATCAGCACAGAAGGGTGAGTCTTCTGCGGTAGTGCGTGAGCGGGTGATACAAGCCTATCAGCGTCAGCAAACCAGACAGGGCAAAGCCAATAATGAACTCTCCCCCAGTGAACTTGACCAATTTGCGCCGCTTGGCGATGCAGAAAGTCGTATTTTGGCAATGGCACAAAGTCGGCTGAATCTGTCCGCGCGCGGCTATCATCGCGTCCTTCGCGTCGCCCGCACGATTGCGGACTTGGCAGGTAGTAACAATATTCAGACACCGCATCTGACAGAGGCATTAAGTTATCGTAGTCAATTAACGAATGCCTAATTTTCGTGCTAACTCACCATACAACTAGCCTATAAAAACGGATGCTCGCGAAAAAATGTGGGCGGCAGGTTATCGTATTGGGTGTCGTTGACGTATTTGGCTTCAAACTGTTTTTTTAGCGCTTTATAATCCGCATTGGCTCGGCATTCATCCCATTTTTGCTTAAAAATTTGCGCGGATTGGGCTTTGATTTGCGCGGATTCAAGCTGCTGTGATTGCTGTGGCAATTGCTCACGCCCATGCGCGCCACTTTGTCCTTTTTTAGCGTCAGGGACAGCGCCGTCATATTTTTTGCCCCCTTTGTGATTGGCATAACGACGCGAGCGCGTATAACCCATTTGGATAAATTTACGCGCCATATCAGCACCGACAAAATCCCCTTGAGCAAGGTAGTCCAAAAACATCGCATAGATGGTATCGCTGCTCTCGTGCGCAAGTTCTGGCGTAGCAAATCGCCAATGCGGCAAAATCTCGGATTTATACGGCTCTACCAATAATACGCCCTGCTCACCGCGTCCCACCCGATACAACGCTGGATGCTCGCGAAAATTCAGCGTGTCAAAGTTGAGATGATAGTTAAACTCGTGCATGACTCAAAAACTCAGTCAGCGTAGCAAAGTCATCAAAGGTATGGGTCGGGTGATAGTCACGAATATCCTGTCCATAGTTATAGCCGTATGATAATCCCAAGGTATCCATGCCCGCATTTTGCCCTGCCAAAATATCGTTTTTGGAGTCACCAATCATATAGCTTTGAGCGATGCTAAAGCCTAATTGGTCACAGACGTGCAGTAGCGGCATCGGGTCAGGTTTTTTGGCAGGCAAGCTATCGCCACCCAAAATATAGGCAAAAAGGGCTTGCCAACCCAATTTTTCGACAATCGCAGGAACAAAATCAATGGGTTTATTGGTGGCAATAGCGAGGGTATAGCCTTGCTCTTTAAGCTGACGCAACCCTTCACTCACCCCTACATAAGGCTGGGTTCTGACACAGGTATTTTGATGGTAGTAGTCAAAAAACAGGGCAAGCGCCTGATTGGTATCGTCTTCAGTGAGATTGGGGTCAATAGTTTGTGAGCCTGATAAGGCACGTTGCACTAGCACTTTGCCGCCATTGCCCACCCAGTTGCGGATGACATGTTCGCTAAAGTTGGCTTTGCCAAGCGTGGTTAGCATCGCATTGACGGCGTCAGCCAAATCTGGCACGCTATCAATCAACGTACCGTCCAAGTCAAAAATAAGTAACGATTTTTGGGTGATATTTTCCCCAGTGGATGGGGGGATTGGGCTATTAAGTGATTCGCTAGACATGGTGTTTCCTATCGTTTTTTCACCAAAATTGATAGGCTACAGTGTAGCAGAATCACTTAAAAATACCATGCAACCGTCCATTAAAATAACCTAACCCTGACAACCAATTCCGCCTAAGAGCAGGTTTGACTAAAAAACGTTAGTTTTCGCCATTACTCGGTTGATAATCTAGTGAGGCATCAGCGATTTCATTGCTAGCTTCGGGATTCAGCGCGCTGTCCTTTTTGGCGCCCAGTTTTTGATAACGCACATCTTCACCGGTAATACAAAAAATCAATTGCTCAGAGATATTACGCGCATGCGCACCAATACGCTCTATCGAACGTAGCACCCATAAAATATCAATGACTTTTGCTACATAGCGACCATCTTCCATGATGTAGGTCATCATCGCGCGTGACGCAGATTTGTACATTGCATCAATTTCACTATCCTGCTCTATCACTTGGTAAGCACCTGTTGCATCAAACTTGGCAAAGGCTTCTAGCGCATTTTTTAGCATCATCTGCACAAAATTACCCATTTGATGCGCTTCATGATACCCAATCGGTGATTGACCTTCACGGGTGGCACGGCGCGCCATCTTGGCGATTTTTTTGGCTTCATCACCAATACGCTCAATGTCAGCACTGCATTTGCTCACTGCCATGATTAGGCGTAAGTCGGTAGCAGCAGGTTGACGACGTGCCAATACTTTGACCACCGAATCATCAAGCTGCTGCTCAGTAAAGTTGATTTCTTTGTCACCATCAATGACATCTTCGGCAAGCGCCACATCACTTTTTACCAAAGATTCAATTGCTTTGGTGAGATTGGCTTCTGCCATGCCACCCATTTTTAAAAATAAATTGACCAAGTTTTGTAAATCTTGGTCATAACTTTTTGATAAATGCTCACCAATTAAATTCATATTTCCCTTCCTAACTCATGGATTGTGACTCATGGACTGTGCAAAATTGTGATTAAAAAAGACGTTAAAGAAAAGCTAACTATAACTAAAAATTACGACAAAATGATGAAAAATAGCGCGCCTATTCGCTGATATTGCATCATATAAACCGAGCAAAAAACCTAACAAACATTTCAATGTCATCAAACTTTAACATAACCGTAATAGATTTGACATTTTGTTACATTAACATGGCAACAATTTTTCAGCTTTGGGTGATTTAAAACGCGACATATTGGTTGGCGACTCCCAAGCTAAGTTACCATCTTCCCTGACAATCATCTCATTTGTCCATCAAGGAATCATTATGAAACTATCACATTTAATCGTCAGTGTGGCGTTAGCTGCTGTAGGCGTACAAGCCAATGCTGTCAACATTACAGGTGCTGGTGCAACCTTCCCACAACCTGTTTACTCAAAATGGGCAGGCGCGTATCAAAAAGCCACGGGTAACCAAATCAACTACCAAGGTATCGGTTCTTCTGGCGGCATCAAACAAATCCAAGCAAAAACGGTTGATTTCGGTGCCACTGATGCGCCAATGAGCCCAGCAGAGCTTAACGCAAGTGGTTTAATACAGTTCCCAGCCGTTATCGGTGGTGTTGTACCTGTGGTTAACATCGCTGGCGTAAAACCAGGTCAATTAAGACTATCGGGCGCCGTCCTTGCTGACATCTATATGGGTAAAATCAACAACTGGAGCGATGCACGTATCAAAGCATTAAACCCAGGCGTTGCCCTACCCTCTGCTAAAATCACCACGGTTAACCGTTCAGACGGTTCAGGTACCACGCACGTCTTTACAACTTACTTAAGCCAAGTATCAAGCGATTGGAAATCAAAAGTAGGCGCAGACAAAACCGTTAAATGGCCCAATGCTGCAGCAAGCGTGGGTGGTAAAGGTAACGAAGGCGTATCAAGCAATGTACAACGTGTTGCAAACTCAATCGGCTATGTTGAGTACGCTTATGCAAAACAAAACCGTTTAGCTTATACCCAACTTCAAAACCGCGCCGGTAAATTTGTGATGCCAGACGACACAACCTTTGCCGCAGCATCAAACATTAACTGGGCACAATACCCTGGTTTTGCGGTGACGATTACTAACATGCCAGCAGCCAACGCTTGGCCAATCTCTGCAGCGACGTTCATCCTCGTACCTCGTACGGGCGGTGCTAAAGCGAAAGAAGCGTTAAAGTTCTTTGATTGGTCATTCAACAATGGTGACGCAATGGCTACTTCTCTTGACTACGTACCACTACCAGCAGCAACTAAAGCTGCGGTTCGTAAAGAGTGGACTAAAGTTAAATAGAGCGTTGCATAATCGCATAAACATAAAAACCCTGCCGATAGGTAGGGTTTTTTATTTTAACATACCTTATCAAAAACCCGCTTTAAATCAGCTGATTATCTAGCACTTTGACCGTCTCATCGGTCAGATTGCCCGCAGCTTTTTGTAGGTCAATGTAGGCATTTAGATAATCAAAATACGCATTAATCAAATCGCGTTTGGCAGCGTGATATTGGCGTTCTGCCAGTAGTGTATCTACCATCGAGCGCACCCCCAAATCATAGCCTGTTTTTGACGCTTGGGCGACGCGGCGATTAGCCTCCACGGCAACTTGCTGGGCTTTAATCGTGGCACGCTGTGCGATCAAATTTAGATAGGCTTGGCTAGTTTGAGTCATCGCAGCTTGGTACGCATAGGCGAGGCGACTTTTTGCCGCTTGCGCTTGTAGATTGCCTTGCTCAACGCCTGCGCGTGTACGGCCACCGGTATAAAACGGAAAATCCACTTCCACCCCAAAGCTATAATTGGTGCCATCAATAGCGCTAACATTATTATGGGTATAGTCTTGCCACCCCACATTGCCTACCAAATCGACACGGGGATAGGTATTGGCTTTGAGATAATCGACTTGTTTGTTAGCAATCGCCACTTGGGTTTGTGCTAGCTGAATATCGAGATTATTATTTTGTGACTGCTGCATCCAGTTGTCGATACTTTGACTTGCCACAAGATTCAAATCAGGCGGTAACTTGATACTGTCTAGCTGATTGATTGGTTGACCGGTGAGCAGTGATAACTGCTGTTTGGCATTTACGATTGCCACGTCATTGTTGGCGATAGAGGCGCTGACGCTTTCAAGCCTTGCACGGCTTTCTTCGGTATCTACCCGCGCCGCTACCCCTTGTGCGAGTCTCGCTTGCATCATGTCATTTTGTGCTTTGAGTGCGGTGAACTCGGCATTGAGGCTATCTGTCATCGCTTCAGCGCGCAATACATTGAGATAAGCTTTGCTGATTTGCTCGATGAGTTGTTGGTGCTGCTGTAATAGCTGGATGTCATTGGCTTGACTGGCGAGCACGGCTTTTTCATAGTTTGCCCATTTATCAGCACGAAACAAGGCTTGGCGCAGTCCGATACCAATTTGGCTTGCGGTATTGCCCGTGTCAGGGATGCTATCGTCTTTGGGATAAAACTGGTTATGTTTGACACTGCCTTGTAGTCCCACTTGCGGCAGCATATCGCCAAACGCTAGCTGCACATTTTTTTGCGTTGCCAAATAGTCATATTGCTGCCCTGCCCAATTGCCATTGGTGCGCTGGGCGGCACTATACAACTCCCACAAATCCTTTGCCATCGCGGCTGGACTGAGGGACATCGACCCTATCAATGACACTGCCATCGCCCCTAACCGCCATCGGGCGCCAGGCGCTTTACGATTCCACAAACAGATGCATTCCATATCAATAATTACAACATTTTCAACAACCAAGGAGCCTCTATCATACCGATAGTTGTCAAAAAAATCAGTAATTTAGTGCAGTAAATCATCGGTACAAAATGGCTAAAAATCTATTAGGTAAACCTGTGAGTTTTTGTTAATATGGAGGTATTGACTCGGGGTGCAGTTGGATGACATACCAACGGCTGAGACATACCCGCCGAACCTGACACGGTTAATACCGTTGTAGGGAAGTCGTCTATTAGGTTAGTTAGACCAGTATTTTTCTAGAATCAGCCTTTTACTAGAACCAGTTTTTTCTAGAATCAGTTTTTTTAGAAACAGTCACACTCACCTATCTTCGCCCGAGTCCAGCAAACCATCACTTCATAACATAACATGGACTCGCTATGAACCAACTTACCAACGTTACTCACAAAACCCCTGCCCACCGTGACCCTACCGATGACCGCTTTGAAGAAGAAGCGCGTGATTTGACGCGCGCCTTGCCGGCATCTCGCAAAGTCTACATCCAAGGCTCACGCCCTGACATCCAAGTACCGATGCGGGAAATCACCTTGACCGATACCCCGGTGGGCGGTTTTGGCAAGGCAGAAGGCGAAAAAAACCCACCGTTTTATGTGTATGACACCTCAGGAGTATATACTGACCCCAACGTCGAAATTGACCTGACCAAAGGCTTACCAAAACTGCGTCAAGCTTGGATAGAAGCGCGCGGCGACACCGAGCAGCTTGCCAAACTGTCAAGCCAATACGGCAATGAGCGTGCCAATGACATCGCCACGGCTAACCTGCGCTTTGGGCATATCGACAAGCCAAGACGGGCAATCAATGGCAAAAACGTCACCCAAATGCACTACGCCAAACAAGGCATCATCACCCCAGAGATGGAATACATCGCCATCCGTGAAACCCAAAAGCAGCACGACCTAACTGATGGGCGTCAGCACGCTGGTAACAACTTTGGTGCCAATACCCCCAAACTCATCACCCCAGAATTTGTGCGTGCCGAAGTCGCTGCGGGACGGGCGATTATCCCCAATAACATCAACCATCCCGAATTAGAACCGATGATTATTGGGCGCAATTTCTTGGTTAAAATCAATGCCAATATCGGTAATTCAGCACTGGGCTCTAGTATTGATGAAGAAGTTGCCAAAATGACCTGGGCTACCCGTTGGGGCGCGGATACCATCATGGACTTATCAACCGGTAAGCATATCCATGAAACCCGTGAATGGATTATCCGTAACTCCCCCGTGCCCATCGGTACCGTACCGATTTATCAAGCCCTAGAAAAAGTGGATGGTGTTGCCGAAGATTTGACATGGGACATCTTTAAAGACACCTTGATTGAACAAGCCGAGCAAGGCGTCGATTATTTTACCATTCACGCGGGTGTACTACTGCGCTATGTACCGGTGACCGCCAATCGTTTGACAGGCATCGTGTCACGCGGCGGCTCGATTATGGCACAGTGGTGTCTTGCCCATCATAAAGAGAATTTTCTTTATACCCACTTTGAAGAAATTTGCGAGATTATGAAAGCCTACGATGTGGCGTTTAGTCTGGGTGATGGTTTGCGCCCCGGTTGCCTACAAGACGCCAACGATGATGCGCAGTTTGGTGAGCTCAAAACCTTGGGCGAGCTGACCCAAGTGGCATGGCAGCATGACGTACAGGTCATGATTGAAGGTCCAGGGCACGTTGCCATGAACCGTATCAAAGAAAACATGGATTTACAGCTTGAAGTCTGTAAAGAAGCGCCTTTTTACACACTTGGACCTTTGACGACGGATATCGCGCCAGGCTACGACCATATCACATCTGCGATTGGTGCGGCGATGATTGGTTGGTACGGGACGGCCATGCTGTGCTATGTCACACCAAAAGAGCATTTGGGCTTACCCAATAAAAAGGATGTCAAAGACGGTATCATCACTTACAAAATCGCGGCGCACGCGGCAGATTTGGCAAAAGGACACCCAGGTGCCCAAGCGCGGGATAACGCCTTGTCAAAAGCGCGTTTTGAGTTTCGCTGGGATGACCAGTTTAATCTGAGCCTAGACCCAGACACGGCTCGTGAATTCCATGATGAAACTTTGCCAAAAGAAGCGCATAAATCAGCGCATTTTTGCTCGATGTGTGGTCCAAAATTCTGCTCGATGAAAATTACCCAAAACGTGCGGGATTATGCCGCAGGGCTTGAATTTAATAAACCACAGCTTGGGCAAGACATTACCCCTGATACAGGCGAGTTATCGGATGCCAGCCACGCTATCAAGCAGGTGGATACTGAATTGGTCGGGCAAGTCGGTGAAGCGTCTGCCGATGAAATCCGCCTAGGTATGGAGCAGATGAAGCAAAAATTTATTGAGGAAGGTAAGCAGCTGTATAAAGAAGTTTAAACATAAAAAAAGGTAGCTTAAAATTTAAGCTACCTTTTTTAAGCGTCATTAAATTAAAGATTATTATTCATTCTTAATTCTGCTAGACCAAGTTCCATTTCCATGCCTTTGTAAGCAGCTGAACTTTTTCCTACAGATTGTGGATCGTAATTATTATCCTTAATGGTACTAATTAACATTCCACAATGATCTTTAAGGTTATTTTCGATGAAACCTTCCATATTAGGAATTTTCCAAGAAACTTCATCAGCTTTAATTTGTATTAGCTCATTTAAAGCTACAATAATTGGCATAATAAAGGCATCAGGATACTTATACTCTGAAGTTAAAGAATAAAATTTTGTCTTGTAGAAATTTTTAATTACTTTACCTTCTTTATCTTTTTTCTGAGTTACGCTTGAAATTCTTCCAAAGCTACCTTGAGACTTATTATAAATTTCGGGAAATTTCTGATAAATCAAATCATACAATTTAGGTATATCATGCATTAACTTAAATGCATTTAATATGACTGCTGGTAATTTCAACTCACCATCTTGGTCAGTGTATCTTTCAATAAGTAATGAAAATGCTTCAACACATTGTTCCTTACTGTTATAAATCATGGTAGGGTTAATTGTTCTAAAATGACTTTCTAATCTATTATTTCGTTGTAAAGCTATTAAAGGAATCAAAGCTAAAGAGACAATATCGTTTCTTTTAATTGTTTTTCTAACATCATTGTCTTTCCATTCAACTTTGACATCAAGTTCTGGATCTATAACATCTTTAAGTACATTATAATACCCTTTATGATCAGCTTTGGTTCCACTACTCAATGCGTAATTATTATTTCTCGCATCAGAGATTTCAAAAACTTTATCAGAAAAAATGTCCTCTCTATTTTGTTGAGGATAGATGATCTCAATCGAAACTAAAAAATCTAAATCCGCTAGAATGGTTTCAACACCTTCTCTATACTTTTCCCATACTGGCTTAAAATCATCCCAATGTTTGACTCTTTTAAATTCAATGGGCTCAGGTAATTCTTTTGACTCAAAATATTTTTGTAGTAAATACATTCCGATAGCCAACATATTATGTCCGCCATCTAATAAGCCATCAGTAATTGGATCTTGAACTCTCATTTTAAATCTTCCTCTTTCTAAAGGCTCACATACACCTGTAGATAGAAGAAATCCTTTAGATTTAAACACCATATATTCTGGTGAATGATCCAAAGTTTCTTGAATTGAATTTGTAATCTTATTGATTTTAGATTTTCGAGGGTTAGCAGTAAGCTGCATTGTATCAATGAGCTTAGCTACATTTTGAGGGTTAGCTGTAGCTATCACTTTATTAATTTCTTCGAAATTAAATATAGCGTGGTTTTCAGTTTTGATAGTAACAAAATTCATAATACTTCTCCAATCAATAATTATAAATTGGAAAAGCCATTGAAATACTTCATCATTTCAATAAAGACAATATTTAAGTTTTTCAGTAGGCTTTTCAGCTTTTTCAGCCACTTTTCAGCAGCATCTCAATGCTAATTGTAAAAAGTAATTTTGTCAACAAATTTTATATCATTTCTTCAAGCCCAAAACATCTTGCATATCAAACTGTCCTGTTTGCTGCTCATTGACCCACACCGCAGCACGCACCGCACCTGCAGCAAAGGTCATGCGCTCACGGGCTTTATGGGTGATTTCAACCATCTCGCCATCGGCGATAAACATCACCGTATGGTCGCCGACAATCTCGCCACCGCGAATGGCATGGATACCAATCTCGCCTGCTTTTCGTGCGCCAGTTTGACCTTCGCGGCCATAAATCGCCACGTCTTTTAGGTTTTGACCGCGTCCTTTGGCAACCACTTCAGCCATCATATAAGCGGTGCCCGATGGCGCATCAATTTTGTGTTTATGGTGGGCTTCGATAACTTCAACATCGGCGCTGTCGCCAAATGCTTTGGCAGCCATTTCAAGCAGTTTAAGGGTTAAATTTACTCCAGTTGAGTAGTTGCCCGCATACACGATGGCAATTTTTTCACTTGCCTGTTTTAAGATGGCGTTTTGTTCATCGTTTAAGCCTGTTGTCCCAATGACCATATTGACACCTTTGGCAGCACAAAGTTGTAAGTTTTTGGCAGTCGACTCAGGCAAGCTAAAATCTATGAGCACATCAATATCATCAATGACCCCTGCCAAGTCATCGACCAAAGCCACATTAGTTTTGTCGAGATTAACTAGCTCGCCTGCATCCACGCCCAACAAGCTTGAACCTTGACGCTCTATCGCCCCTGCAAGGGTAGTTTGTGGGTTTTGTGCCACCGCTTGAATCAGCATACGTCCCATGCGCCCACCTGCGCCTATGACCCCGATTTTTACCATTTGCTTATCCTTTATCTAGCCTGATTACCTAGTGTAACTTTCTAATCTGATTTTCTAGCCTGATTACCTAGCATAACTTTTTAAGTTCAAATCATAACAGCTTGTTTCGCTGAATCCTAGCTTAACTCAATACTGACTTATGCCAAAAAAAACCCTTGCAATCATTACAAGGGTTCGATGTTTCACGTGAAACATCTATAAAACACTATAAACCAATAAAACCTAGTCAAACAAGTCTTTGACATCTTCTTTAAGTTTATCAAAGAAAGATTTTTTCTGGGGCGATTGTTGATGGTCACCCATGGATGATTGTAGCTGACGAAGTAGCTCTTTTTGTTCATTGTTGAGATTGGTTGGTGTCTCAACCACCACACGGCATAACAAGTCACCTTTCATCGTCGTGCGCACGGGGGTAACGCCTTTGCCTTTGATACGGAATACTTTGTGGCTTTGGGTGCCTTCGGGAATGCGTAAATTGATACGTCCTTCAAGCGTTGGTACTTCCACCTCACGACCTAAAGCTGCATCTGCAAAGCTAATTGGCACATCCATGTATAAGTCAGCGCCTTCACGGGTAAAAATAGGGTGCTGTGCCACACGGATTTCAACATACAAGTCACCGCTTTCACCGCCTGTAATCGCTTCACCTTCGCCCGTTAAACGTACCCGATCGCCATTGTCGATACCGGCAGGAATGGTGACTTCAAGGGTGCGTGATTTTTCTTTAACACCCGAGCCATGACAGTCATGGCAAGGATTTTTGATTTGTTTACCTGAGCCGCCACAGTTGGGGCAGGTTTGTTGCACAGCAAAAAAGCCTTGCTGCATACGTACCACGCCTACGCCGCCACAAGTTGTGCAGGTCACGATATCGCTGCTGTCTTTGGCGCCCTTACCATCACAAGTTTCACAAGGGGCAGGTGCGGTAAAGGTAATTTCTTTTTTTGCCCCTTGCACCGCTTCTTCAAGCGTCAAATCGAGCATATAGCGTAAATCTGAACCGCGTCTGCTACGTCCACCCCCTGTGCGACCGCCAAAAATGTCGCCAAAAATGTCTTGGAAGCCGCCCGCACTGCCACCACGACCGCCGCCCATACCACCAAAAATATCGCCAAAAATGTCTTGGAAGTTGCCACCGCCAAAGCCGCCACCGCCCATGCCATTCTCAAACGCGGAATGCCCCATACGGTCATACGCTGAACGTTTGCTATCATCACTGAGCACTTCGTATGCCATCGAGGCTTCTTTGAATTTTTCTTCAGCGGCAGGGTCATCAGGGTTACGGTCTGGATGATATTTCATCGCAAGTTTGCGGTAGGCTTTTTTGATTTCTTGTTCATTAGCGGTTTTATCTACCCCTAATACTTCATAAAAATCGCGTTTTGACATAGTAACTCCTTTGGCAGCATAGTTTTGACAGTACGGAAGAGTGGATTCGACCAGTAGCAACGTTTAACAGCTGCCAAACCTTTGAAAGACTAAAATTTAAAAATATGCAATATAGTGGCGATTTTTGTTAAATAATCAAGCAAATAATCGGCAATCAGCGCAAAAATATTTTCCTTTTTTTGCAAGAAAAATACGCAACAGCCTAGCCCGTTGTTTTAAACTAATTAGCAAACTTTAACCCTGATAATGATTTATGAAAAAACTATTATCTTTGCTAATCATTCTCGCACTGATTGTCATCGCTTGGGTATTTGCATCCCCTTATTGGGCTGTGTACCAGCTGAAAAAAGCCTATAATGCACAACAAGCAGACACCATCAGTGCAGCGATTGAATTTACGCAACTACAGCAAAGTGTCAAATCGCAGCTAACCCCTGTACTGGTGGAAAAAGCCAATCATGTGGCAAAATCCCCTATTTTTCAGATGCTCAATATCGAATTAAATCCTGATGACCTAGTAAACAAAATGGTCAATCAAGCCGTCGATAATACCGTTACGCCAGCGGGCGTACAGTATGCGTTGACAGGACAAGCGACCACCGAGTTGCTCAAAACAAATGTCAAACTGCTGGGGGGCTTGGTGGCAGTAGCGATGGATAAGATTGATATCAAAGACTTGATTTTAGCGCGCAATTCAGCTGAGCTGAATCAAAAAATTAAACAACAACTGCAATCACCTAATCCCAATGCCACCACAGCAACGTCGCAGACCCAACCGACCACACACTATTGTGGTTTTAACTGTTTTGAAGTCACCGGACAGGTGCGTGGCTATCCGTTAACGCTCCGCTTGCAGCGCCAAGGACTTATTCATTGGAAAATCGTGGGTGTGACGCTGCCGCTAAATGGTTAAAACTGGTCAATTTCTTCAGCAGTCAAAAATCGGCTTTCGCCTTTTTCTAATCCTGCTAAGGTAATGTTACCGATGCTGGCACGGTGTAGCTCAATGACTTTATTGCCAAAGTAGCCCATCATGCGTTTGACTTGGTGGTATTTGCCTTCCGTGAGTACCAGCTTGGCATGGGTAGCATCAGAAAAACTTAACTCAGCGGGTTTGGTTTTATCGTACTCGTCCTCAAGCATGATGCCTTTTGCCAATTCTTTGATAGCAAATGCCTGTTGTGCTTCAGTCATTGGCTCGGCAAGGGTCAACTCATACACCTTTGCCACATGATGTTTGGGGCTGGTGACGCGGTGCAAAAAGCCACCATCATCGCTAAGCAGCAGCGCACCCGTGGTGTCGACATCGAGTCGCCCGGCAATCCGCAAGCTACCTAGCTGGGGTACATCAATCAAGTCTGTGACAATCGGCCACTCTTTTGGCTTTAGGGTGCATTCAAAGCCTTCTGGCTTATATAACAGTAAGTAGCGATTACCCATCGCAACCGATAATGGCTCACCCGCCCATTCGATATCATCATCCACTTCATCAATATGTAGGCTTGAATCTTTGACCACCTCGCCATTGACAGTGACTTCGCCTGCGTGCAAGATTTTTTTGCAGTCTTTACGCGATAGCTCGGTGGCTTTGCTTAAAAATTTGTCTAAACGCATTTTTTTGTTATCCTAGTGCTTGTTTTGTTTATTGTAACATAGATTAACCATGACCTATTACACGCTTAGTGCCCCATGTACTGCCACACTTGAGATTAAAAAAAGCCAATTTTTGGGCTTTGGCTATCCCATTGATAGCCGCGAGCAATTAATGTTTCACGTGGAACAATTACGCAACCAGTATCCCGATGCACGCCATGTCTGCTATGGCTATACCATTAGTGACCCGCATAACACCACCTCGGCAGGCTTTGATGATGATGGTGAGCCCAGTGGTACGGCAGGCAAGCCGATTTTAAACGTGTTACAACACAAGGGCATTGGTAACTGTGTGGTCATTGTGGTGCGTTACTTTGGCGGTATCAAACTTGGTGCAGGCGGCCTGACACGTGCCTATAGTAGCACCGCACAAGCCGTGGTTGATAACATGAATTTGCACGCGTTTGTGCCGTTAAGCGTGATACTGATTGAAACCGATTTTGCCAATGAGTCCTTTGTCAGACATACATTAGACGGCTTTAATGCCACGATTTTGAAGGTTGATTATGGTAAAAATGTCGTTTTGACCGTAGAGGCTACGCAAAAGTCGGTTAAAGCACTCAGCGAAAAAATCGGCTTTTACGGGACTGTGAAAGCCAGTGAATAACCAAAAGCCAATAACCACAGCAGTAGCGTAAAAGTGCTAGCCTAGCAAAATTGTCCTCAAAAAACCTACAAAACACCCTAAACTTACCTCATAAGTCGCCATGAAAAAACTGTCAAAAAGCCGTAAAATAGTCAAAAATCATAACAATCACTAGGCATATTATGAATATTCACCAACTACCCCTAACGCCATTTCGTACCCCGTTTTTCTTAGCCAACCCCCACGTTCAAACCATTTTACCCAAGTTTATCAAACTGCCAAAACCTAACTATCAGCGTCACCTTCACCCTGACCGTACCGGCACCACCCAAGTGGCTTATGACTTTGTGTTTGCCAATACCGATAATCAGCCAAACCTTGATAAGCCATTGGCGGTGATGTTTCATGGGCTTGAAGGCAGTAGCGACAGCCATTATGCCATTGCCTTTGTCCACCAAGCGCATCGATTGGGGTATGATGCGGTTATCGTCCATTTTCGCGGCTGCGGCGGGGTGGATAATACCTCAGAATTGGACTATAACGCGGGTGATACTGCCGAAGCGGTGCATATGTTTGACCTGCTAAAAACTCAGTACGGTTATAGCCGAATTGTAGCCAGCGGCGTGTCGCTCGGCGCCAATATGCTGGCGCGTTATATGGGTGAAGAAGGCGATGCAGCTGCCTGTGAAGCAGCGGTGGTGATTTCTGCGCCCGTCGATTTGACGACTTCGGCAAAAGCCATGCATCGTTTTGTCGCCAAACGGGTGTATACGCCTTATTTGCTCAATCCTTTATTACAAAAAGCCTTCAAAAAAGTGGATGATCCATCATTAATTAATGCATTAAAAAATATCAAGATGATTGATGAGTTTGATGAGTTATATACCGCGCCGCGCCATGGTTTTGGTACAGGGGCGAATTATTACATCCAAGCCTCTGCCCTACCTGTACTCAAAAACATCACTAAACCCACGCTGATTATCACTGCCAAAGACGACCCATTTTTGGGCATTCTTGCCACCCAAGCCGATGTGTCACCTTGTGTGCGCTTACTGTATAGTCAGCATGGTGGACACGTGGGCTTTGTGCAATTACAAAACAAAAAACTCAATGTGAATTGGCTGCCTACCACCAGCTTTAAATTTTTTCAGGCTTGTACTGACTGATTGCTATGGCTTCAATAAAAAACCCCATCACAATGACGGAGCTTTTATTTATTAAAGTTAATGAGGGGTTTTTAACATTATAAAATGCCGTAATTCACCATGGCTTTAGCAATCTTATTAAAACCTGCTAGATTGGCGCCTTTTTTATAATCAATGCTCCCATCTGCTTGTTTACCATGGTTAAAACAATCGTGATGGATATTTTTCATGATGGTTTTTAATTGCTCATCAAGCACCGCAAAGGTTGCGTATTGACGTACCGAGTTTTGTGACATCTCAAGACCTGATACCGCGACCCCACCGGCATTCGAGGCTTTTCCCGGCGCATAGATGATGCCATTACTTTGGAAAATGGCGATGGCATCGGCATCACTGGGCATGTTGGCACCTTCTGCCACATATTTAACGCCATGATTGACCAGATTTTGCGCATCGTGCCCGTTGATTTCGTTTTGGGTGGCACAAGGTAGGGCAATATCGGCTTTGATATGCCATGGGCGGCTACCGTCGATCCATTCTGCGTCATCACTGGTGCCGACGAAATCTTTTAAACGTTTGCCTTGCGCTTTATAAGTTTTGAGCGCTTCAATTTGCTCTAAGGTAAAACCATGCTTGAGATATAAGGTGCCTTTTGAGTCTGATAATGTCAGTACCTGTGCGCCAAGCTCAATACATTTTTGTGCCGCATGTAACGATACATTGCCCGCACCTGAGACCAGAACAGTCTTAGCCATCAAACCGTCTTGATGGGCTTCTAGCATGTTTTGTAAAAAATACACAAGACCAAACCCCGTTGCCTCGGTACGAATCAAGCTACCCCCTTGTCCCACTGTCTTACCGGTTAATACCCCCGTAAACTCACGATTAAGCGTCTTATACATGGCAAACATATAATTAATTTCACGACCACCGACACCGATATCACCCGCAGGTACGTCTATATCTGCACCAATATAGGGCGCTAATTCTCGCATAAAGCCATAGCAAAATCGACGGATTTCGGCATCTGATTTATCTTTTGGGTCAAAGTCTGAACCGCCTTTACCCCCACCCATGGGCAGACCGGTCAATGCGTTTTTAAAGATTTGTTCAAACCCTAAAAATTTTAGTACCGAAAGATTCACACTGGGATGAAAACGGATACCGCCTTTGTAAGGGCCTAATGCATTGTTAAATTGCACACGCCAACCGCGGTTGACTTGAACATTGCCTTGGTCATCTTCCCAGTTGATACGAAATTGAATAACACGGTCAGGGTTGGTTAAGCGGTCAAATAGATTAAGGTGTTGATAAACAGTGGATTGGTCATAAACCGCTGCGATATCTTCCCAGAATTCTTCGACCGCTTGGATAAACTCTGGCTCATTGCTATGACACTGCTTTAAAATGCTTAATAACTCACTGCTTTTCATACCACTCCTCAATTCTTTAACTTCATAAAAATAGTGCAAAAACACTATTTTGGTGAATTTATAGTAACTTAGCACTGTCATAGTAATTTGTAAAACTATTTTTCTGTACCTCTTTGGCACGATGGTTTGACAAAAACTAGACATGGGTGTTTGCGAGCAAGTTTACCTGCAACTGGATTTAATAGCTGACAAAGCCTGATTTGTCCTTTAAAATTGTTAATTTTTAGCAAGGTTTAGCGGCTTTGGTTAGCCGCTAATGCGTATTTGACCTAAGGCAAACTTATGCACATTCATATTCTTGGTATTTGTGGTACCTTCATGGGTTCGTTGGCGCTGCTTGCGCGTGACCTTGGACATACCGTGACAGGCTCAGACGCCAATGTCTATCCACCAATGTCCACCCAGCTTGAAAATGCGGGTGTTGAGATTATGCAAGGGTATGCCGCTAGTCATTTACAACCTGCACCTGATTTGGTGATTGTCGGCAATGCCATGAAGCGCGGCATCGAAGCGGTTGAATATATGCTCAATGAGCGTATTCCTTATACCTCAGGCCCGCAGTTTTTGGCAGAGCAGGTATTGCAATACCGTCATGTATTAGCCGTCGCAGGCACGCATGGCAAAACCACCACTACCACGATGCTGGCGTGGATTTTACACTATGCAGGCATTGATGCCGGCTTTTTGATTGGTGGCGTGCCACTTGTTGATACCCAAGATGAACGCCTACAACAAGCGTTTGCCCACAGTAGTTATTTGGGTAGTGATAAAACTGCGGATCATGAAGGTTACTTTGTCATCGAAGCGGATGAATATGACAGTGCTTTTTTTGATAAACGCTCTAAGTTTGTCCACTATCGCCCAACCACCGCAATTTTAAACAACCTTGAATACGACCACGCCGATATCTTCCCAAACCTTGCCGCCATCCAAACCCAGTTTCATCACATGGTACGCATGATACCGTTAAATGGCAAAATCATCATGCCAGCAAATACCGAAAGCTTGGAAGAAACCCTTGAAAAAGGCTGCTGGACACCGATTTGGCGGACAGCGATTGCTAGCACTAATCCCCACGCCGATTGGCAAGCCAAGCTAGTGAAACAAGACGGCAGCCAATATGAAGTTATGTTTGATGGTCACAAAGGACAAGTCCATTGGCAGATGAGCGGGTTACATAGCGTCAATAATGGTTTAGTGGCAATTGCAGCAGCCTACAATGTTGGCGTATCGGTTGCACAAGCCTGTGAAGCCTTATCCAATTTTGCGGGCATCAAACGCCGCATGGAGCTGGTCGGCACAATTGATGACAACGGCAAACAGATAGAAGTTTATGACGACTTTGCCCACCACCCAACCGCCATTGAAACCACGCTTGATGGTGCCAAAAAACGTTTTGCGGATAACCCAAAGCGTAAAATCTGGGCGGTGATTGAACCGCGTTCAAACACCATGAAACTCGGTACCCACCAAGGTTTGCTTGCGCCGTCAGCGAGTATCGCCGACCAAGTCATTTGGTATCAACCTGCCAATCTAGATTGGTCAGTTGCCGATGCGATTGGCAATGCTGCCAACCAACAAGTGATGACATCGACCGATGCGATTATTAAGCATATTGCAAACCACATTGGCGATGACGATGCGGTGATTGTGATGTCAAATGGCGGCTTTGAAGGTATTCATGGTCGACTGGTGAAGGCACTACAGCAAGCCTAACTGTTTTAACCTTGTAAATTTGCTAGCAAAAATCGTGATTTTTTAGCATACTCATGATTATTTGTACAAATATTAGGTTACACAATGCTTACCCGAGTCATTTTTAATCAAAAAGGCGGTGTTGGTAAATCCAGCATTGCTGTCAATCTTGCCGCGATGAGTGCCCATCAAGGTTTGCGTACCTTACTCATCGACCTTGATCCCCAGTGCAACGCAACCCAATATATCATCGGCGATGCGGCCACAGACATTCATCCCGCTCATATCACTGAACCCAATATTGAAAATTTCTTTTCGCAAACCCTGCAAGCGACGTCCAGCCCCATGCCGATGATGTTTGCATTTCCATTTGGCGGTATGACGGGTAGTCGCCATCAAGGGTTGGAGCACTGTATTCACACCACCCGATTTGATAATTTATCACTGATTCCAGCCAGTCCCATGCTTGCCGATATTTTGCAGCCCCTTGAAAGCAAACATAAAATTTATAAATTAAAAGACGGCTTAAACCTTTTAAGTCAGCAGTTTGATCGGGTGTACATTGATACACCACCGGCGTTTAACTTTTTTACTTTGTCGGCATTGATCGCAGCTGATCGTGTTATCGTCCCGTTTGATTGTGATATTTTCTCCAAACGCGCGCTACAAACCTTGGTGCAAAATATCTTAGAGACGCGCCAAGACCATAATAGCGACTTGTTAATTGAAGGCATTATCGTCAATCAGTTTGACCCACGCGCCAATTTACCCAAAGAAGTGGTACAAACGTTGGTCAATGAAGGCTATCCTGTGTATGACACCAAACTTAGCCCTTCGATTATCATGAAACAATCCCACCATCAAAGCTTACCGCTGATTTATTTGGACGCTAAACATAAACTCACCCAGCAATACGCTGCGCTTTATCAAGAAATCGAATCCAGATAACGGAACTTACATTTAATCGTCTCTACTGACATAGCATTACATTAAATAAAAAATCCTCTTAATACTTCAAAGAGAACTTACATAATTAACAAACCAACATTTTAAATCCTGATAGCTTGTCTATAAAATGACAGTCATCAGAGAGGCAGTTATTAGTTAAAACCATAAATATATAGTGAAAACTGAATTATATCGAACAGGGTCGTTCGTGGTAGGCCTGTCGAACCATAACGACCGTTACCCTTAGACAAGCTCAGGGCAAACGGTGCTTACTATAATTTAGGATTGACTATAACAATTTAGCGCTGTAACGCCTGCCAATCGATTAGGCAACAAAATAAGTTAAAAATTAGACAAGTTAAAAAATTAGGAGTGTTAAAATGAGCTTTATTTATATGATTATCATGGGTCTTATCGTTGGCGTTATCGCGCGTGCTATCAAGCCAGGTGCGGACGCAATGGGTTGGATTCTTACCATTGTACTGGGTATTATTGGTGCGCTAGTAGGCGGCTTCTTAGCAGGTATGCTAGGTATGAATGCCAATGGTGGCTTTACCGGTCTAATTTTCTCAGTCATTGGCGCCATTATTGTGCTATTCGTTTATGAGTTAGCGACGGGTAAACGCCGTATTGGTTAATGCTGTATTAATTAATTAAGCAATCAATTTAAAAAATCGGTAGTGGTTTGAAAAGTATGCTGAAGTAGAAATAAAAAAGACAGCTTGAGAAAAAGATGATAATTTGAGGTTATGAAGACACAAATTACAATCAGATGCCCAAGCTGTCTTGGCTTAAGTATAAAGAAAAACGGCTGGAAAATCTATGGCAAGCAGAACTATCAATGCAAAGACTGTCATCGACAATTCATTCATGAAACGGAGCTAAGTTACCAAGGCTGTAAAAGCGATATTGATGACAAGATACGTTTAATGTTAGTACGAGGCTGTAGTGTTGCTGACATTGTTGTCATTGAGAAAGTTAGCAAGTACAAAGTATTAAGCGTTTTGGTCAATTCAAACCATGATATAAAACCCAAACAACGGTATTATCGAAAACTGCAAGTTGATGAGTTTTGGACATATGTGGGGCACAAGAAAAACAAGGTATGGCTTGTTTATGCCTATGACCCAGAAACAAGTGAGATTGTTGCCTTCGTATGGGGTAAACGTAATCTAAAGACGGCTAGAGAGCTAAGAGCCAAGCTTGAAAAAATGGGCGTTGACTTTGGCTATATCTGCTGTGATAACTGGGATAGTTTTTTAACCGCCTTTGATTTTGACTTTAAACAAGTAGGTAAACGCCATACGGTTGATATTGAAGGCAACAACAATCGCTTTAGGCAAAGGCTTAGGCGTGTATTCCGAAAGACGTGTTGTTTTTCTAAGAAATTAGAAAATCATTTTAAAGTATTCGATTTACTGTTTCACTATGTCAATTATGGCTGGGTATAGTGAGCATACTTTTTATACCACAGCCAAAAAATCAATTAAAAAAAGGCATTTAATTTAAATGCCTTTTTTATTGGCTAAAATTTTCTGAACACACGGTATCTCAGCTTGGTATTTTGGGCTTAATTTTTTTTCAGTTTAATTTTTTTTGCGGTCATTGTCTCACTAAGTTTAGAATCTCAGCTTAGAATAATGCTATATTGTTAACTTGGTTTTTAGCACCAGATACCTACTAGACCCCTACTAGACACTGATGAGATACTAAGGTAAACACTTTCATGGAACAATTTGTCAATTTTGACACGCAAAATGGCGTTTTAGAAATCCAATTTAATCGTGCTGATAAAAAAAATGCCCTAACCAATGCCATGTACCAAGCCGTACAAACTGCGATGGAGCAGGCAAAAAGTGACGATAATATTCGAGTGATTTTGTTTACGTCAACCGGTGATTTTTTTACCGCAGGCAATGATCTTGTCGATTTTTTAAACAAAGCAGAAAATGACGATGCCAAGCTTAATGCGTTAGATTTTGTGCAGTTTTTGGGTGATTATCCCAAACCCATTGTGGCAGCGGTGACAGGCTCAGGCGTTGGCATTGGCTTGACGCTACTACTTCATTGTGATTTGGTGTATATCGTAGAAAACGCTAAATTATTAGCCCCATTTGTGGATTTATCGTTGGTGCCAGAAGCAGGTTCGACCCTTTTGCTGACGCAAAAAATTGGTTATCAGCGTGCCTTTGAGGTGTTTGTGATGGGTGAAAAAATCACAGGCAAACAGGCAGTTGAATTGGGCTTAGCCAACCAAGCTTTTGCTAGTAGCGATGAGGTGCTAAGCACGGCGCGCCAAAAAGCAGAAATACTTGCCAAAAAATCGATGTCATCGGTACGACAAACCAAAGACTTGATGCGTAATGCCACGGAAATCCTAGCGCGTATCCAACAAGAAAACATTCACTTTAGTAACCGTCTGCAGACGGATGAAGTTAAAGCGATACTGCGCAAATTTGTCCATAAATAGTAAAGCAAAAGAGAACAATAATGCAAAAAAGCCTTTTAACTAGCAAATTAAAAGGCATTTATTTGAGTCAATTTATTAGCCAATTTATTAGATAGGCATTATTTGGCTACGACAAACTGTTCAATTTGCGCACGCACCAAATTTGCATCATTATCAAGCACAGTCACATACTGCGCCAAGCTTTCGATATTATCGGTATGCTTGGGACGGGGAATGTCAAGTTGACCGACAGCTTCGGTGATGGTCTCGGCAAATTTTGCTGGCAAGGCGGTTTCAGCGCAGACAATGACTTCACCCTCTTTGCGTACTTCACGTGCCACTTTTATCCCATCAGCGGTGTGCGGGTCAATTAACTGATTGTCTTCGGCATACACTTGTTTGATCGTGGCGATACGGTCGGCATGCGTTGATTTACCCGATGCAAAGCCATATTTGCCATTGATGTTCGCCATCAAATCCGACATATCAAAGCCTTTACCTGCGTTGACATCCTGCCAAAGCGTATGGATTTTTTCGCCATTTTTCTCAGCGAGCAAGTACACAAAACGCTCAAAATTTGACGCTTTTGAAATATCCATCGATGGGCTTGATGTCACATAAGTCTTGTCGGCGGTACGGGGGCTATATTTGCCAGTAGTAAAAAAGTCGTGCAGAACGTCGTTTTCGTTGGTGGCAACGATTAAACGGTCGATGGGTAATCCCATTTCACGGGCAATATGTCCCGCGCAGATATTACCAAAGTTACCCGATGGCACGCAGAAACTGACCTTTTGGCTGTTGTCGGTGGTGCTGGCAAAATAACCTTTAAAATAGTAGACGATTTGCGCGAGGATACGACCCCAGTTAATAGAGTTGACAGTCCCAAGGCTGTATTTGGCTTTAAACTTAGCATCTTGCTGCAGGGCTTTTACGATATCCTGGCAATCATCGAACATACCTTTGATAGCGATGTTATGGATATTTTTGTCATCGAGGCTATACATTTGTGCGCGTTGGAATTCACTCATTTTGCCATGGGGTGACATCATGAACACTTCGATATTGTCTTTGCCGCGCAACGCATATTCAGCGGCCGATCCTGTATCGCCTGATGTGGCGCCGATGATGGTCAGACGCTCATTTTTTTTCTTTAACACATATTCAAAAGCATTGCCCAAAAACTGCATGGCGATGTCTTTGAATGCCAATGTGGGACCGTTTGATAATTCGATGATTTTGATGCCATCTTTGAGTGTACGAACAGGGGTGATATCGGGATTGCCAAATGCCTGCACGGTGTAAGTTTTATCAATCAGTGTTTTTAAATCGTCTTTTGGGATATCGGTGGCAAATAATTGCATGATTTCAAAGGCAAGCTCAGGGTAGCTTAAAGTGCGCCATTGGGTGAGGGTTGCTTCATTAATCTGTGGGTATTCTTCAGGTAGCATTAAACCGCCATCTGGAGCAAGCCCCATCAGTAACACATCACTAAATTGCATAGGGGCCGTTTTGCCACGGGTGCTGATATAGTTCATCTTTCCATCCATTTAATCAATTTGATGCAGTTTAGCATAAACCTTGCATTGCGATGAATACCAATTTTTTAGCCACGTTTTTGCAGTAAGGCATAATAAAATCCATCGCCATCGTTTTGATGAAGCGGCAAGCATTGATAACCGATGTCCCGTTTGATTTGGTTGGATAAATTAAGGCTAAAATCCACGATTTGCGCCGCTTTGTGTGTGGCTAAAAACGCTTGTAGTTGGTTTTCATTCTCTGCTTTTAACATCGAGCAGGTGATGTAGAGTAGATAGCCGTTATCAGCTAAATTATGCCAACAGTTGGCTAAAATATTGGCTTGTAACGCGGCAGTTTGCCCCACATCTTGTTCGGTGCGTAGCAGTGCGATATCAGGATGGCGGCGAATCACACCCGTTGCAGTACAAGGTGCGTCAAGCACTATCACATCAAATTGGGTATCTGCTTGAAACGTTGTGGCATCCTCACATACTAATTGTAAATTTTCTTGGTTTAACTGCAAACGCTCAAGGTTTTGGCTTACCCGTTGTAAACGTTTTTCATCGTTGTCCAAAGCGATTACATGCGCGATATTTTGATGTTTCACGTGAAACGTTTTTGACTGATCAAGCTCCAATAAATGCGCCAGTTTACCCCCGGGTGCAGTACAAGCATCTAGTACAGTCAAAGATTTATCCAAGGCGAGGCTTGCCAAAATATGTGCTGATAGCTGGGCATGTTTGTCTTGCACACTGATCCATCCTTCGGCAAATTTAGGCAAATCGGTGATTCTTAGAGAGTCAGTCAGTTGAATGGTTTGCACCTCGTCAAAGCCGATGAACACTAGGGCAAACCCGATGCCTTGTTGGGTTAATATATCGGCATAATCCTCTACACTACAAAATTTGCGATTGACGCGTAAGAATATGGGCGCAGGTTGGCGAAGCGCTTGTCCAAGCTCGACATAGTATTCACCCCAATCCTGTTTGAGCTGTTTGGCAAGCCAGTTAGGTAGACTGTGATTTTTCTCAATTTTTTTGGCAAATTTGGCAGGGTTTTTTTGCACCTTTCGCAGTATGGCATTGATAAGTCCAGCACCGTAACCTTTATCGAGTTGTTTGACTGCTTCGACCGTTTCACCAATTGCCGCGTAATCTGGCGTGTCCATATACAACAGTTGGTACAGTCCGATATTGAGTGCTGCCCATACGCCTTTGTCAGTGACTTCATGCTCAATCAAGCTTTCACCAATACGAGCGAGTGCCCACCATTGACGCAGTGTGCCAAGCAATAATTCATGGGCAAAGCCTTTGTCTTTTTCGCTCACTTGGTTGAGTAGTGGGTCAAGCAAGCTAGATAATGACTCACCTTGTTGGATACGCTCGAGGGTGGCGACAACTTTGGCGCGAGTGTTAAGCTGAGGATGTAATTGGGTCATGATGTGCCTAATTGGTTATGAGTGAAAAATATCACCATCGTTGAGTTTATCTCCATTGGCAATTTGCTCAGCGGTTAACGGCTTACCACCTGGCCACTGCATTTGGGTAATATTAATCAGATGTTGCACACCCTGATGTTGGTGGTTGGTCGCGTTTTTGCCACAGGCAACTAAAATTGCATTACGACCCACACTGACGACTTTACCTGCGGGTTCATGGGTTTGTTGGTCGAGTTTAATCGGTGCGGCTTTTATTATTTTGATACGGCTGTTGGGGTCTTTATGTTCATCAAGATAGGTAAAGGCATTTAACGCACGGATTTGACGCTGAATACTGATGGCATCATTTTGCCAGTTAATCTCACCGTCTGCCGTGGTGATTTTCTCGGCATAATTAGCCAAAGCGTCGTCTTGTTTTTGCGCGTTTTGTTGATAGTTTTCTAAATTAGACAGCACCGTCACAATGGCTTCACCGCCTAATTTGGCTAATTTATCATGCAATAGTTGGGTGGTATCTGTGTCAGTGATTGGGCATTCTATTTTATACAGCATATCGCCCGTATCGAGTCCCTGCGCCATTTGCATAATGGTAATGCCTGTAGTGTCGTCACCCGCTAAAATCGCACGCTGAATGGGCGCTGCACCGCGCCAGCGTGGCAATAATGAGCCATGAATATTGATACAGCCAAATTTTGGGGTATGCAGTACGCCAAGCGGTAAAATCAACCCATATGCCGCCACTATCATCACATCGGGTCGATAGTGTTTAAGTGTTTCACGTGAAACACTCCCATTGGCTGATTTTAAGCTAAAGCTTTCGGGTTGTTCCACCGCAATGTTATTTGCTAAGGCAAGTGCCTTCACGGGCGATGCGTTAATTTTTTGCCCACGACCAGATTTGCGGTCAGGTTGTGTATAGACTGCCACAATATCAATATTAAGGGCTTTTTGGTGACTGATGAGTGCTTGTAAGGCGACTTTCGCAAATTCGGGTGTACCAGCAAATACAACCCTAAGCGGGGTTTGAGACATGATAAATTTCGTCTTAAATACAATAAATTTCTGCTATTATAATATGAATTGGCACAATACTTAAATCTAGCATTGTGATGATGGGTTTTTTTCTTTTACCTTCATTGACCGTTTTCTTTATTGGGTATATCACGCTGTGTCAAACCAGTTTTCTCTCTACAATCGCCCAGCAGCTCGGCGACTCATCATAACCTTGGTGGCTATCGAGCTGATACTAATAGTGGCAGGTTATGGACTGCTTTGGCTTTATGCGTTGCAGCAGCAACAGCAGCTTGGTAAAAGCTACCTCTTTGAACTGGTTGATAAAATCAATCATAAAATTACCCACGGTGAGCACGATTGGAGTCAGGTTAATTTAAACCAATATGAAGTGATTGAAAATTATCAGTTGATTGTCTTTGAGCCGACGGGTGATACTACCGTTGTCAAAAACGACCATAACGATTTCTCTGACGCCTTACCGAATTGGACGCTATCTGCCAAACAAAGCAATAAAATATTTTATGATGCTCGTGGCTTTGAAGTTTGGCAGAATCTGGCAGCGGGCTACCGCTTATACGTTAAAGTACAATACTTCCCGCTTTGGAGTAATTTTGCCAACCCTATCTATTTGCTGCCGCTGCTACTAGCGCTTTGCCTATTTTTATATGTGATGATTCAGCTGCGAAAGAGTTACGAGGTTTGGTATAAATTTCTCGATTATGCCCAAAATTTGCAATTGCAAATTAGTGAAGGTTATCAGCCTGCCAAGCTTCATGAGTTTCGTAACCACCCTGAACCGCTCTATTTAGCTCAGCTTTTTAACCGATATGCTTATAAGATGGGGCAATATTATGATAAGGTTCGCGAGTTAACCTATCGACAAAATATTTTGATTGATACTTCACCAATTTTGCTATTCATCATGAGCAGAAATGGTCGGATTGTGTACTTTAACCATAAATTTTCGCAAGTGTTTTATACCCCGTTTCAACAGGGATCGATGTATATTCTCAGCGACTTTATCACCGGTGCCAATAAAACCACGCAGCAGCTACTCAGTTCGCTTGAGAATATTCAGACTCATGCGACTTTACCCGTGACCAATCTACAGCGAAATCTGTATTTTGATTTACGCATTACCCCGTATTATAACCGTTTTGGTCAACTACAAGGTTATAGCTGTGGCTTAGAAGATACCACCGCTTATCACGATAAGCTGCAAAAAGCGTGGGTCGAAGATAAATTTACTGCCGATAAATTAACCAGTTTTAATAAAATGTGGGCAGTAGTGGGACATGAATTGCGTACCCCACTCAGTGGTCTAGTCGGCATGATAGATTTACTTGCTGAAGATAAAGCGCAGTTTAATAGCGAGCAACAAGAAACTATCGCAACCTTGCAACAATCTAGCCAGACCATGATTCAACTGCTCAATGATATGCTGGATGTTGCCAAATTAGACGCAGGTAAGCTACAAACCAATGTCACGTCTATTGATCTCTTGAAACTACTACGCCAAACCACTGAGCTGATGCTTGGTAATGCCCGACGTCAAAAAATTAGTCTGTATATTTTTGTGGATCCCCTTACCCCCCGTTTTATTGATTGTGATGAAGGTAAATTACGCCAAATTATTTTAAACTTATTGACCAATGCGGTGAAATTCACCCGAGAGGGCTACGTGGCTATCACGGTTGATAAAACCGATAGCCATCACCCATTAATCAAGGCTAAAACCAGCCAAAATACCACTGTCAGCAAAGATTGGTTAAAAATATCAGTAAAAGATACGGGCTTAGGCATTACAGAAAAAGACCAACAAAAGTTATTTTCTTATTTTGGTCAAGCCAATGATTCCATTAGTCGGCAGTTTGGCGGTACAGGGCTTGGTTTAGCTATTTCAAATAGTTTTTCACATTTATTGGGCGGGTTTATTCATTTAAAAAGTCAATTTGGTCAAGGCAGTGAATTCCAATTATTTTTACCGATTCCAAAGTTTAGTCTGCAGTCTGCTTACCAATATAAAACTGGTAATTTAAGGGTAACACTGATTATGATCTCGCCATTTTCTATCTTTGAGCGAGCGAATAAAGTTTTAAATTATGTGGAATTATCGCACCATATCTTCACATCTATGGATGAAGCCGTTATCGATACGATTAATAATCTTGATTTACAAGGCTTGATGCCGGTCTTTGTGATTGATGATGTAGCACTCAAAGCCAATAACCATTTATTAGATCATATTCATTTTTATGCTGATGCGATTAAAATTATTTTAAGCATGGAATCACCTAAAACTTTGCCACCCGAATACCAATTACAATTTGATGGGTATTTGCAAAAACCTGCGTCTTTAAGCCACTTGATTGCGGAGGTAAATCATCTATATGAGTTAAGAATAAGAAAAGAAAAAACCAACACCCATCTCCCTGTACAACTGGCGTTTAAGCAATTTTTGCAGCAGTACCCTAATCTCTCTCATTCTAGCGTTAGTGTAGCATCCGCACCATCACCCGTTAATAACTATAATGTATTATTGGATACACCAATTCAATTGGTTGATGACGGGCAAACGAGTCTTGATAGCCCAACCAATGCCCATCACTCTAGTCAAAAATTGATACTAATAGCAGAAGACAATCCCGTTAACCAAAAAATTGCCAAAAAACATTTGGAAACCTTGGGTTATCGATATCTTGTAGCCGATGATGGCGAGCAAGCGGTTAAGTTACTTAGTGAAAATCGTCAGCAAATCGGACTTGTGTTGATGGACTGTCGTATGCCAATCTTAGATGGTATTGAAGCGACACGTATTATTCGTCTCAATAAAGATAGTGTACCGATTGTTGCCTTAACCGCCAACGATTCTGATGATGATAGAAATATCTGTTTAGAAGCAGGCATGGACAGTTTTTTAACCAAACCTATCAATAAGCAAAAACTCATCGAAGTGATTCATCATTATATGTTATAAAAAAAGACAGCCTTTAAGCTGTCCTTGGTTATTCATATCATTTATTTTTGGTTCAAAGTTTAGGTTGGGTTGCAAAACTAAAACTACGCGGTTGACTATACGTACCATCTGTATAAGACAACTGATAGCTCACTTGATAGGTGCTTGATGGCTGTAGCTCACGGTCAGGCATAAATACAATTTCATTGTCTTTTAATGAGCGATTTGGGTCATTGGCTGCCATTAATTTATGAATTACGCCTACAGATTGACCATTGATTGTCATGCTAATTGTCGCATCTTTGATAATTTTATCAAAAGGTGCTAACACATATACAGGTTGTCCAATCGGCTGGTCTTTTAAATTTCGGGTTGTACCAAATGGGTTCGGGGTTTCATCTGTGAGCTCATAGCCAGTAGTGACCCCATGACAAGGGAAATTTAATAGCTTGGTATTTTCTATATATTTTTGGCTGGAAGGTAATGCAGATACAATCTCTAATAGACTGGTATGATTAATTTCATTATTGGCGGTCCATTTGACTAATTGATAGCTTAATCCTACCTCAGTAAATTGCGGATAAACTAAAGTGCGCAGGTGATAAGGGGCAGCAAATAGATTATATAACATGGCTTCGACTGTGGCAGTGTCATTTACCGTATAACCACTATCCTTAGTGGAGAAGTTTGATAACGAAATATTCTCACCTTGCGCTTGATCATCGTAATGAGTACTAACAGCATTTTTACCCAAGGTAGAAGGATTTAGTCTAGTGGCTAAATCAATACCTGAATAATAGGGGTTGATAATCCCTGTATCTAATAAACCCGTTTCAGCTTGCTCTTCGTGACTTGCAAATGGCTGTTTATTTATTTCAGTTACCGATGCTATATAGCTAGCATGATTCATTGCTGTAAGGTTAAGATTTTGATTGGCTGTCAGACTACCAAAACCACACTGACTGCGATTTTCATTCAATAACTTTATCGCAGCCAATTCTACTGTGCTATTAGGAGTAGATGTAGGAATAGGGATTGGTGAAGTGGGTGATGACGGGGTTGATGAACTATCACTGTTACCGCTTTCCCCGCCGCCACCACAAGCGGTTAATGAAGTCGCTAACAGTGTTAAGATGATAGCACGGTTAAAAAAATTATTTGATAGTAGCGTGTCCATTTTAAACTCCCTTTAACCTTAACCTCATGTTTCAATATGTATCATTACAGATTGATTTGATTGAGTTATTGTTACACTTTTTTCGAGAAAAAAGAAGTTCAATCTTTCACCATACTCAAAATTTTTCGTCAATTGCTGACAAATTTATGCTTTGCGATTAGCAACTGGCTATTTGTTATTTTTAACTACCAATATCATTTGGCCACCAATATCCATTAATCGGCGACCTTTGTAGCCACTAAAGTAAGCGCATCGTGTTTACCGCCTAAAACTGCAAACTTGACGATTTTTGTTCAGCTAAAAGTTTAGCAGGGGGATATATCGGTGTTATTTGCTAAATCCATTTTGTTGTAGGAAATTTAAGGTAATGCCTTCATGGTTAGAATTTGACATGTTGTCGGGTGTTGACACAAGAAGCTTTTCTAAATATCTGGCTACCACATCTACCTCGATGTTGACTTTTGTTGCCACTTTCCAATGTCTGGCTATGTTGGTGACCTGCGCTGTATGCGGGATGATATTTAAACTAATCACATTACCTTCCACCAAATTACTGGTCAAGCTAATACCATCGACCGTTACAGAACCCTTGGTAGCGACATATTTGGTAAACTCGCTTGGAATCTCAATCTCTATGTAAATCGAGCGCGAATCATTTTTTATCAGTTTAACCGTACCCGTGGTATCAACATGACCGGTGACAATATGTCCACCAAATCGTGTGGTAGGCAACATAGCTTTTTCAAGGTTTAATACATCGCCAACTTGCCATTGTTGCATCGCTGTTTTATTCAGTGTTTCACGTGAAACATCAACAGCGTACCAGTCTTTACCTTGTTCTACAACAGTCAGACAAATCCCGTTACTTGCAATCGAGTCACCCAATTTGACATCAGCAAAGTCCAAATAGTCAGATTGAACCTTTAAGCGTACATCACCCTGTGTTGGCGTAATCGCAACGATTTTTCCAGTGGCTTCAATAATACCTGTGAACATTGTTTATCCTATTTATTTATGATATCAATGCATTTTAATGTACTTTTACAAGTATCACAAACATAAAATATTATTTAGAATAATTAAATTATAATTAGTGAGCAACTCTAATTCAAATCGAGCATCAAGTGTTCAAAAAATTAAAATGGTAGAGTAGCTTTTGGTGGATAAGTTACCATCGTAGACTACTTATCACCTTATTTATCTACTTATCCACTGATAATGAGTATAATAAATAATGGATATTTTGTAAGATGTTTCATGTGGAACAACGCTTATAGCCTAGTATTACAGTAGAATTTGACTCTAATCATTGTTTCATGTGAAACACTTATCCACAAAAGAAATATTAGTTTTAACGTAGTTATTAAATTTAGCTGATGATGTGGATAAGTTTTAAAAAGCAAGGAATATACCAGTTTGACTGGTTTTTCGTGCAAGATTTACCTAGCCGATTGTGTGGATTTACTTATCAAAGCGATAGGTTGTTTTAATATCAGCACCGATTGTTTGATGTGAAACTAGTGAAGCAATAATTTGTTGGTGCATATGCTGCGCCGTAAAGTTAATCATGGGCTTAGCACTGTTACCCAAAAAGCATGGCGCTTGATACACGACTAATTCATCTACCAAACTTTGTTGTAAGAAACTAGCAGCGACCGTTGCACCCGCTTCAACCAACACATCATTGATTTGGTAATTGTCTTTTAGACTGGTGAGTAGGGCGGTTAAGCTCATAGCTGCATCTTGGATAAGCAAAACGGGACGATGGGTGATTTGACTTTGATACCAGGCATCCGTCATTTGGATGCGCTGACGACGGTCAAGCACTACCAGTAACGGCTGTGGTATATCGTCTAAATTCACCCCTAATTGCTGACTACGGATATTTAGCGCAGGATGGTCTTGCAGGATGGTTTCGCTACCCGTGATAATCGCCCCTGCCTGCGCTCGTAAACGCTGTACATCCTCGCGTGATTGGTCACTTGTTATCCATTTTGACTCGCCATTTGCCATCGCGGTGCGTCCATCTAGACTTGTCGCTATCTTTAAGCGCACAAAAGGCAGGCCGCCACGCATGACTTTAAAAAACCCTTCATTCAATTGATAAGCCGCTTGCTCACAAATGCCAGTAATGACTTCGATACCCGCCTGCTGCAGTTTGGCAATACCGCCACCATCGACTTTAGGATTAGGATCGACAACAGCAATCACAACACGGCTGATACCCGCTTTGATTAGCGCATCCGCACAGGGCGGGGTACGTCCATGATGGCTACAAGGCTCAAGCGTGACATACGCTGTTGCGCCTTGCAATTGCTTCGCATCACGCTCATACGCTTGGCTAAGGGCAAACACTTCGGCGTGGGGTTGTCCTGCTTGATAGTGAAAACCTTCGCCGATGATTTGATTATCTTTGACAATGACGCAGCCGACATTAGGATTGGGACGGGTGGTGAAACGTCCTTTTTTAGCCAGCTCAATGGCGCGTGACATGTAGTATTGGTGCTGATAGCGCTCAGCGGATGATAAAGTTGCCATCATAATAAAACTTAGGGTTGTAGATGTTTGAGCTTGTGTGGGTGAGTCAAGTCTTCGATACGTTGATTAATTTCTTGTTTATTGGCGTCAGTGGTGAGGTTTGACACCATGTGTTTAAACGCTTCAATATCTTGAAAATCACGATATACGCTAGCAAATCGAACATAGGCGACATCGTCAATTTGGCCCAACTCTTTCATGACGATTTCACCTAAAATTTTACTGGGCACCTCACGCTCACCGAGCTGTCTGAGCTGTTTTTCAATGCGGCTAATCATGGCTTCAATGTTGTCGGTCGATATTGGACGTTTTTGTAACGGTAGCTGCACTGAGCGACGCAGTTTTTGTCCATCATACGGCTCGATACGACCATTGGATTTGATGATACGGGGCATTACTGCCTCAATGATTTCAAAGGTAGTAAATCGCTCTTGGCACACGGTACACTGACGACGACGGCGCACCTGCGCACCTTCTGCCGCGAGTCTTGAATCAATGACTTTGGTATCTTCAGCATTACAAAATGGACAGTGCATGCGATTTCCTAGCTAAGTTTAAACCTTTTAATTTATTTACCAATACAAAAACTGCCAAAAATCTTACCCAACAAATCATCAGCGGTAAATTCACCGGTGATTTCATTGAGGCTAATCTGTGCTTGGCGTAGGCTTTCCGCCACCAATTCACCGGCATGAAACAAATGCAGTTGTTCATCGGCTTCTTGCAGCGCCATTTGGGTACGGCGCAGCGCATCAAGATGGCGGGTTCGTGCAATCAAGCTGTTTTCAGGGGGATGAAAACCGACTTTATCACAGATTTGATTGACCAATTCCTCAAGCCCTGTACCATATTTACAAGACACATAGACGGGGTGATAAATCTGCTCTTGTGATGAAAATTGCTTGGGCAAATTTTGGTGATTGTCGGATAAATCAATTTTGTTGGCAATCATTAGTATCGAATTGGCATTGGGTAAACTACCAAATAATTCGCTTGCCAATCGTAATGGCTCATGCTCACGGTGCGCATCATACACCATAAGCAGTAAATCAGCTTGGGTGATGGCTTGTCGTGCTCGCTCAATGCCCGCCTGTTCCACGATATCATCGGTTTGGCGCAGCCCAGCGGTATCAGTCAAATTCAGCGTTAGACCGTTTAACACAATAGTTTCTTGCAAAATATCGCGGGTTGTCCCGGCAATATCGGTCACAATCGCACGCTCTTGTCCTGCTAAGCGATTGAGCAAGCTAGATTTACCCGCATTGGGTCGCCCGGCAATCACAACTGAGACACCATCTCGCAGCAGCTGCCCTTGTTTGGCAGTAGCTAACACATTGTTTAATTGCCCACAAACTTGGCGTAATTGATTGGCGATGTGTTCATCTGCCAAAAAATCAACCCCTTCTTCATCTGGGAAATCAATAGCGGCCTCAACATACAGCCGTAGCTGAATTAACTGCTCAAGCAGCGCATTAATTTTTTGTGAAAAATCACCGGTCAATGAGCGCATGGCACTTTTTGCGGCAGCCACACTGGTGGCATCAATGGCATCAGCAATCGCTTCTGCTTGTACCAAATCAAGCTTATCATTATCAAAAGCACGCGCCGAAAACTCACCGGCTACCGCCTGATTTGCACCCAATTCAAACACACGGGTCAAAAGCTGCTGCTGCAAAATCATACCACCGTGACCTTGCAACTCAATCACATCTTCACCTGTAAAAGAGTGGGGGGCAGGGAAATATAACACCAATCCCTCATCAATCACCGTATCATCCCTATCATAAAATCGGCAAAAATGGGCAAATCGCGGTTTGAAAGCTTGACGACCTGTTAACGCCAAGGCAATTTGGTAACTGTTTGGACCTGATAGGCGTATCACACCAACCCCGCCACGACCCATTGGTGTTGCAATGGCGGCAATGGTTGAAGTAAGCGCTTTCTGAGAGTTATTTAACATAGTTTTTTACAATCTAATATTTTGGGTAGCCAGCATTGACTTAATGCTGATATTTTAACATCCGCTCACTGATTACAACATGATTATTTTTTGCCAATAAAAAACCCTTTAAACAGTTGTTTAAAGGGCGGTTAACTTATTGATTGATGAATTTAAACCACGTTACGTGCTGCCTCTTTTGCTGCTTGCTCACGCTCAACTTTCTTATTGATAAAGTATTGCTGCGCCATACTAAACAAATTGTTGACTGTCCAATAAAGCACTAGACCTGCTGGGAAGAATAGCATAAACACGGTGAAAATAATCGGCATAAATTTCATCACACGGGCTTGCATAGGATCTTGTGGCTGTGGGTTTAGCATCTGCTGGAAAAACATCGCCGCGCCCATAATCAGTGGCAAGATAAACAATGGATCCATGGATGATAAGTCACGAATCCAACCAATCCAAGGGGCATGGCGTAATTGAACCGATTCAACTAGCACCCAATACAACGCCAAGAAAATCGGCATTTGCAGCAATACCGGTAAACAACCTGCCATTGGGTTAACTTTTTCTTCTTTGTAGATGCGCATCATCTCTTGTGACATACGCATACGGTCATCACCATATTCTTCTTTTAAGGCTTGCAATCGTGGTGCCACTGCACGCATTTTTGCCATGGAGTGATAGCTTTTATTGGCAATTGGCATTAACGCGATTTTAACCAATAAAGTAAGTACAATAATTGACCAACCCCAGTTGCCCAAGACTTTATGTACATTATCCAAAATCCAAAATAGCACTTTTGAAATCGGCCATAAAATACCGTAATCAACAGTTTTATCTAACCCCTCTGCCAAAGGTTTTAAGTTGGCTTGAATTTTTGGACCTGCATACAAGGCAGATGTTAACGTCACTTGCTTGTTGGGGGCAACTGACACAGGGTTACTGGTAAACCCGATGATGTGATCTTTGCCAGCTTCACGGCTATAAAAATTCGCTGTGTAATCCTTTGGCATCCAAGCGGTGACAAAATAGTGCTGTACCATGCCAATCCAGCCTTTATCACTGCTGGCTTTTAAACCCTCATTGAAATTACCAAACTTGAGTTTGTTGTAAGGCTGATCTGGTGTACCCCATGCGCCCCCTAGGTAAGTCGATAGGCTAATTGCGCCTTTGTCACCTTTACCCGGGTCTTCGCTATTATCACGTTTTAACTGCGCATACATTTGTCCTTGCCAAGGCTGCGTGCCGTTATTGGTGATGTTATAGCTGACGTTGATTGGATATTGACCTTTGGTAAACTTATAGGATTTGATGACGGTTACGCCATCTTTTTGATAAGTTAAAGGGACGACCAATTCGGCTTGGTTAGGCTGCATGACAAATTGGTTACTAGGTGCGGTAAAAGTCGCACGGCCATTGCTATTATCAATACCATTGGCGCCAATCAACCCTGACTGAGCCACATATACGCGATTACTATCTTCTTCAAGGAGTACAAATGGCTGTTTGCTATCTAATGTCTGGGTCTGCTCTCGAAGCGCGGCGTACACCACATCGCCACCGACTGGATTAATACGAATATCGTATTTATCCGTCGTCACGCTAATGAGCTGTGCGCCCGTTTGCTGGGTAGTGGGAGCGGCGGTTGATGTGGTTGCTGTTGCCGTGGGAATATCGCCCGTTGGCGTACTTGAAGCCCCCGCCACTGGCACATCATTACTACTGACGGCTGTGGTTGTTGGGGTTATCGCCACGGGTTTATTTACATTGGTATAATCATCCCGCCATGCCAGAATCAGCAAATAACCCGTAATCAACATTGCGATAATAATCAATGTCCGTAAAATTTTTTGCATATATAGCTATCCTATCTAATGATATTGCTTGAAATCACTAGTTGCTAATAAAGGAAAAACAATTAAAAAATAGAAGACATTCTACTAAAAAAAAGTTAAAAAAGATATTCTATAAATAGTTGACTCAATTACGCTATTTGAGACTGGCGATAAATTTTTATAATTTAATTAGCCACATCAATTAATGATAGTGGTAAGCATATACCAAAAAGTAAGACGGGCGTGTGTCAATATAATGATAGCGGTAGCGATATAATGGCTTAGGGACAAAATCAATCCCATGCCCACCCCAAGGATGACAGCGCGCGATACGCTTGGCTGTTAATAATCCACCCCGGTACCCCCCATGCAATCTTACCGCCTCTAAACCATAACTAGAGCACGTTGGATAAAACCGGCAACGAGGTGCCAACCATGGGCTAATCAAACGCTGATAAAATATAATCATACACAGTAAAAACTTTGCTAATAATTTATCCATGGATTAAAACCAGATTTTTTATCACCTTCATTTAAGTAGAGATATTACGAACTGCCCAAAAAATTAACTCCGCTTCAACTTTCTAATCTTATCGTTGATTAAGTTAAAGCTCATCGCTAATTGCTGCGTAATTGCTTCATTTGGCATATCCTCAGAAAACTGCTTGATAGTTAACAAAATATCAACTTGAGCATTAAGCTTGTGCTGATGCAACCGAAAATGCTCTCGCGTTAATCGCTTAATACGATTACGTTCATGGGCACGTTTAACCTTCTTTTTAGTGATCGCAAGACCCAACCGATTTACTGCAGCTTGTCTTTGGGTATCGGCTAAAACCACTTTGACAAAGAACAATAAATTAGGCTGATGAATTTTAAATATCACAACAGGCTGTGACTGACCTTCACCAGTTTTGGTATGACGACCCGACATCGCTTTAAAATCTTTAGGCGTTAGCAACCGCTGTGATTTATCAAATTTAAAAGGTTTGTCTGCCGTCATTAGGATAAGTCCAAATCAATCTCAAAGCACCATTAAAATAAAAGCTAAAGCTATAAAGATTTTATAAATAGGGTAAAAAATAGGCTGAAATAATAGAATAGGGGAGTATGCTAAGCACTAGTTACAAACGCACTTTTAGCATAACGATTAGTATAACAATAAAAAAAGCGATATAAGAAGTATATCGCTTTTTACTATAACCTGTTTTAATATCAACATTAAATCAAGTTAACAAAATAGATATTACACCGTTAAACGATGACGGCCTTTAGCACGACGACGAGCTAAAACTTGACGGCCATTTTTGGTAGCCATACGAGCACGGAAACCGTGAGTACGTTTACGTTTGATTACGCTTGGTTGGAAAGTGCGTTTCATGCGATTCACCTTGGCTAAATTTACGTGACATTTAACCGATAGCGGTTAAAATACAAAATTTCAAAACAGTTAATCTCGTATTATCCTCAATTTTAACCAATAGGTCAAGAATAACTAAGCTTAACGATTAATTTCTTTCTTAAAATTACTGCTACAGTTAATTATTTTGCTTATCTAAAATAACATTTTTGTGTGACAAATACAACGTGACAAAAAGTTATCCACAAAAAATTTTTTTATTATTATATATTAAATAAGTATTAATTATTATTATTAATCACCTGTATTTCAGTGGATATTTAATAGAATAATAATAAAAAACAATTATTTATGATGTTGATAAACCTGTATATAAATAGTTGATAGTTTGTTAGTAACTTCCAATTTTAACTTATCAACAAT